>CAWGPH010000010.1:0-936689 GCA_963824485.1 uncultured Actinomycetes bacterium | reverse complement strand
AGGCCGGTCGCGAAGGGGTCGAGCGTGCCGGCGTGGCCCGCCTTTGTTCCCCGCCTGCGACGGACGGCGGCGACCATGTCATGCGACGTCTCCCCGGCGGGCTTGTCGAGGAGCAGCACCGCTCCGGCGGCATCGGCGTGGGCCATCGCTCAGTCGCCGAGTTGCTCGGTGACCTCGCCGCAGAGGAACTCGACCAGCGTCGGCAGATCGTCGTCGGTCGAGAAGCCGGCGGCGCGTTTGTGGCCGCCTCCCCCTGCTTGCGGGCGATCGCCGAGACGTCGACGTCGCCCTCGCTCGAGCGCAGGCTCACCTTGCGGGCGGCGCGGCCACGGTTGCCGAGGTCGCGGATCACCGCGGCGACCTTGGTCCCGTCGATCGAGCGCAGGTGGTCGATCACCCCCTCCGTCATCTCCTCGCCGGAGCCGGTCGCGGCGTAGTCGGCGGCGGTGATGTAGCTGACCACGAGGCGATCGTCGCAATGACGTTCGATCCCCTCCAGCGCCCGCGCGACCAGCCGCAGCTTCTCGATCGGCACGTGCTCGTAGAGGCGCCGGTAGGTGTCGTCGACGTCGACCCCGGCGTCGATCAGCTCGGCCGCGACCCGGTGGGTGTGGGCGTTGGTGTTCTCGTACATGAACTTTCCGGTGTCGGTGATCAGCCCGACGTAGAGCGGCATCGCCATCTCGGCGTCGATCGGCACCTCCATCAGGTGGGCGATGTCGTAGACGATCTCGGCGGTGCAGGAGGCGTCCGCGCGACCAGGTTGACGTCGCCGAAGCGGGTGTTGTCGTGGTGGTGGTCGATGTTGAGGATGCGGTTACCGCCCTTGGTCAGGAAGTCGACCGGCATGCGGTCGATGTTGCCGCAGTCGAGGAAGACGACGGTGCGGTCGGCCATGTCGGCGGGGGGCTCGTGGAAGACCTCCTCCAGCGGCAGGAAGCGGTACTCGATCGGCAGCGGGAACTCCTTCGCGGCGAGGAACATCACCGAGTCCTTGCCGAGCTTCTGCAGCAGGTGGTGCATGCCGAGCAGCGAGCCGAGCGCGTCGCCGTCGGGGCCCTCGTGGGCGGTCAGCAGGAAGCGGTCGTGGGCGCGCAGCTCGGCGACCATCCGCTCGAGGTCGGTCAAGGCGGCACCCTCGCCGTCGCCGGCGCGGGCGGGGTCGTGACGTCGGTCATCACGCCTCCTCCTCCGCTTCGCCCTTGTCGAGCAGATGGGAGATCCGCACTCCCTTCTCGATCGTGTCGTCGTAATGGAAGGTCAAGGTGGGAGTCCGCTTCATCCGCGTCTCGGCGGCGATCCGCGATTGGATCACGCCGTGGGAGGAACGCAAGGCATCCAGCGTAGCGTCGCGCTCCGTCGAGTCGCCCAGAACGCTCACGAAAACCTTTGCGGTGCGAAGGTCGGGGCTGGCCTCCACCGCGGTCACCGTGACGAATCCGAGTCGGGGGTCGGCGAGCTCACCCGAGACGACCGCGCCGACGACCTCGCGCAGCACCTCGTTGACGCGCCGCATCCGAGCGCCGGCCATCAGTCCTACTCCAGCGTCTGCTCGACCTGTTTGGTCTGGAAGAACTCGATCACGTCGCCCTCTTTGACGTCGGCGTAGCCGTCGAGCACGATGCCGCACTCCTGTCCCTCCTCGACCTCGGCGACGTCGTCTTTGAAGCGGCGCAGCGAGGCGAGTTTGCCGGTCCAGACGACGGTGCCTTCGCGCAGCAGACGGACGCTGGCGGCGCGGACGGCCTTGCCCTCGGCGACCTGACAACCGGCGATCCGCCCCACTTTCGAGGCTTTGAAGGTCTCTTTGACGACGACCTCGCCGACCGTCTCCTCGACCTCGAGGGAATCGAGGAGACCCTCCATCGCGTTGCGCAGGTCTTCGGTGATTTTGTAGATGACCGAGTAGGTGCGGATGTCGACGCCCTCGCGCTTGGCGGCGCGACGGGCGTCGGCCAGCGGCCGCACGTTGAAGCCGATGATGATCGCCTCGGAGGCCGAGGCCAGCATCACGTCGGACTCGTTGATGCCACCGGTCTGCGAGTGGATGATGTTGATCGCGACGCGTTCCTGCGGCACTTTCGCGAGCTCGTCCTGGAGCGCCTCCAGGGAGCCGGCGACGTCCGCCTTGAGGACGATGTTGAGCTCCTTGATGTCGCCCGCCTGGGCGCGCGAGAAGACCTCGTCGAGGCTGACTTTGCGGGCGTTGCGGCGGGCCAGCTGCTCGCGCTGCAGGCGGTCGGCGCGCTCCTGGGCGAGCTGGCGGGCGCGGCGGTCGTTCTCGACCGTCTGCACGAACTCGCCGGCGTCGGCGACGCCGTCGAAACCCAATACCTCCACGGGCATGCCGGGAACCGCTTCGGCCACCACTTCGCCGCGGAAGTCGTGCATCGCGCGGACGCGGCCCCATTGCGGCCCGGCGACCAGCGAGTCGCCGACGCGGAGCGTGCCGCGCTGGACCAGCACGGTGACGACCGGGCCGCGGCCCGGGTCGAGCTGGGACTCGATCACGTTGCCCGAGGCGGGCGCGTCGGGGTTGGCCGCGAGTTCCTCGAGCTCGGTGACCAGGAGGATCTTCTCGAGCAGGTTGTCGAGGCCTTCATGGGTCTTCGCCGAGACGTCGCAGAAGATCACGTCGCCGCCCCATTCCTCCGGCTGGATCCCCTCCTGGGCGAGCTCGGTGCGGACCCGTTCCGGGTTGGCGCCCTCTTTGTCGATCTTGTTGACCGCGACCAGCATCGGCACGTCGGCGGCGCGGGCGTGGTCGATCGCCTCTTTGGTCTGCGGCATGACGCCGTCGTCGGCGGCGACGACCACGACGACGACGTCGGTGACCTTGGCGCCGCGGGCGCGCATCGCGGTGAAGGCGGCGTGGCCGGGCGTGTCGAGGAAGGTGATCGTCTTGTCCTCGTGGTGGACCTGGTAGGCGCCGATGTGCTGGGTGATGCCGCCGGCCTCGCCCGCGGCGACCTCGGTCTCGCGGATCGCGTCGAGCAGCGAGGTCTTGCCATGGTCGACGTGACCCATGATCGTGACCACCGGCGGCCGGTCGACCAGATCCTCGTCGGCGTCGGCGAATTCCGGTTCCTCGGGGCCCTCGTCGGCGGCGCGGACGATCTCGATCTTGCGGTCGTACTCGTCGGCGATCGCCCGGATCGACTCGTCGGTGAGCGTCTGGGTGAGCGTCGCCATCTCGCCCATCATCATCAGTTTTTTGATCACCTCGGCCGGGGCGAGGCCGATCGCCTCGCCGAGCTCACGCACGGTGGCGCCGGAGTTGACCTTGGTCGCCTCGGGCTCGACCGGGGTCTGCGGCCCCATCGGCGGCTCCTCCAGCAGCGGCCGGCGGCGGCGGCCACCGCGGCGACGCGGCGGGCGCTGCGGCGGCGGGCCGCCCATCTGGTCGCGGCGGGCGGCCTGCGAGTCGATCACGACGCGGCGTTTTTTGCCGCTCGCGGCGCCTCCGGCGCCACCGCCGGCGGGACGCACCGGTTTGCTCGCGGCGGCGGGGTTTTTGGCCGGCGCGCCGGAGGCGGCGGACGCTTTCGGCGCGGCGGGAGCGGGCTTGGCCTCGGCGGGAGCCGAGCTCGCGGCTTTGGGAGCGGGTGCGGGCGCTGCTTTGGGAGCGACTTTGACGGGGTCCTCTTTCGGTTTGGGCGGTGCCTGGGTGGCGGCGCCGCTGCCGTTCGAGGCGCCGATCGCCCGCAGGGCGTCGGCCTCCTCGACGCTCGAGGCGGCCGCTTTGGCTTCGATCCCGGCGGCTTTCAGCGCCGCGAGTAGCTCTTTCGAGCTGACGCCCTGCGCTTTGGCGATCTCGTGAACCCGCTTCTTTGCCACTAGTAGCTCCTCCGGTAAGTCCGGGGCCCATATGGCGAGCGAAAATCAAGCACGCCGCGGACGCAGCGAGGCCGAATAGTGGTCACTATTCGGCCGACCGAGGACAAAGGCGGGCGCCGGTTTGCAGCCGCCAGATGGGTGTCGGAATTTGCCGGAGGGGCCACTAGGCCTGCTCAGCCTCCTCGGCCACCGGCGTACCGGCGTCCTCAGCGGTTCCGTTCTCGGCGGCGGCTTCGGCCTCGGTCGCGACCTCGTCGGCGATCTCCTCCGAGATCTCGGCCTCGACCGGGTCCTCGACTGCCTCCTCGACCTCCTCCTCGGCGATCGCCTCGTCGACGATCTCGTCGACCACCGACTCCTCGGCGGCGACCTCTTCGGCCTCCTCGACGAAGTTGGCGGCGGCGCGGGCGACGATCTCGTCGACCTGGCCCTGGTCGGCGTCGGGGTCGGCGAGGATCGCCACCTCGGCGTCAGAGAGGTCGCCGAGCACGGCCACCTGGCTGGTGTCGAAGCGGGTCAGCGCCTGGTGCGAGGGCAGGCCGCAGTAGGTCGAGTTGGGGACCGCGGCGTTCGGGCAACGGCGGCCGTTCGAGAGGACCGCCATGCAACGCCCGTCGAAGGTCTCTTCGCCCTCGTACTCGACGTCGGTTTCCTCGGCGGCGAACTCCGTCTCCGACTTGATGTCGACGCGCCAGCCGGTGAGGCGGGCGGCGAGGCGGGCGTTCTGGCCGTCGCGGCCGATCGCCAGCGAGAGCTGATCGTCGGGCACGATCACGGTCGCCTGGCGCTCCTCGTCGTCGACGATCACCTCGCGGACGCGGGCCGGGCTGAGCGCTTTGGCGACGAACCGGGCGGGCTCCTCGTTGTAAGGGATGATGTCGATCTTCTCGCCGCGCAGCTCGGAGACGACCATGCGGACGCGCGAGCCTCGCGGGCCGACGCAGGCGCCGACCGGGTCGACCCCGTCGGCATGGGAGACGACGGCGATCTTCGAGCGGTAGCCGGGCTCGCGGGCGACGCCGACGATTTCGACCAGGCGGTCGGCGATCTCGGGGACCTCGAGCTCGAACAGGCTTTTGATCAGCTCCGGGCTGCGGCGGGAGACGACGATCGCCGGGCCTTTGGTCGAGTCGGAGACGTCGGTGATGACCGCCTTGACCCGCATCCCGTGGTCGTAGCGCTCGTTGTAGACCTGCTCCGACTTCGGCAGCAGCGCCTCGACCCGCTCGCGCAGCTGGACCAGCGTGTAGCGCTTGTCCGACTGCTGGATGATCCCGGTGATCAGCTCGCCGACCCGGTCCTGGTACTCGTCGTACATCATCTGCCGCTCGGCCTCGCGGATCCGCTGTAGGATCACCTGCTTGGCGGTCTGCGCGGCGATCCTGCCGAAGTCTTCCGGGGTGACGTCGCGGGTCGTGATCTGGTCCTCGTAAGGGGCGATCATCTCCGGGTCGAGCTCGGGGTCCTCCGGCTCTTTCAGTTCGCCGGTCTCCGGGTCGACTTCGGGCTCCTCCTGCTGCTCGGCGGCTTCGGCCAGCAGCTTCTCCTCCAGCTCGGGCGGCAGGATCAGTTCGAAGACGAGGAAGTCACCGGTCTCGTGGTCGAGGTCGACCCGTGCGTATTTGGCCGCGCCGGGGGTCTTCTTGTAGGCCGAGAGCAGCGCGTCCTCGAGAGCGTCCATCAACTTGTCGGCGGAGATTCCCTTCTCCTGCTCGAGCGCTTTGACTGCGTCGACGATCTCTTTACTCACTGGGACGACTCCTTGGTCTCGGAAGTGGCGCTCGCGCGTCTACGACGGTACTTGTCCCCGGGCGAGGAGACCTCCAGCGCGTAATCGACGCGCAGGTGGTTCAGGTGATGGGTCACCCGTTCGCATAGCGCCAGGTCGACGCCGTCCGGGTGATCGATGAAGAGCCGCAGCATGTCGCCGCCGGGTTGCTCGATGGCGACCAGGTCGATTTCCGGGTCGAGCTCGGAAAGCTGGCGCTGGATGTCTGATTGAAGGTCGTTCATTTGAGGGGCTCTCGCTCGCTAGATGCCCGATTTGGGCCGTAAAAAAAGTGGGCCAGGCCCACTTCTCGACTGCGCGATACAGATAGGACAGAAAAGCTTAGGGCCAGTATAGCTCGCTCGGCCATTCGACCGAACCGCTTGTTTATGGGCGAGACGCTGCTCAGACCGGCTGCGCGCCGCCGGCCCCGGCGGCCGCGCGGAGGCGCTCGACGCGGTCGAGGATCGCCTCGGCGACGGCGTCCTTGCCGGCCCGCGGCACCTCGATCTCGCCGTCGGCGGCGACCAGGGTTACCTCGTTCTCGGCGCTCTCGAAGCCGATCCGCGGGTCGGAGACGTCGTTGAGGACGATCAGGTCGGCGCCCTTGCGGGTCAGCTTGGCGCGGGCACGGGCGACCGCGTCACCGCCGTGCTCGGCCGCAAAGCCGACGATCGTCTGGCCTGGCACCCTGGTCGCGACCAGGCCGGCGAGGATGTCCTCGGTCGGCTGCAGCTCGAGCTCGAGCGCGCCGTCACGGGTCAGCTTGCCCGCCGCCATCGTCTCGGGGCGGAAGTCGGCCGGCGCGGCGGCCATCAGGAGGACCTGGGACGTGGGGAACTCGGTGGCGACGACCCGTTGGAGCTCGGCGGTCGTCTCGACGTCGATCCGGCGCACCCCGGCGGGCAGGTCGAGGGCGACGTTGGCGGCGATCAGGGTGACCGAGGCACCGCGTCTGGCCGCGGCGGCGGCGAGGGCGATCCCCATGCGGCCGCTGGAGCGGTTGCCGACGAAGCGCACCGGGTCGATCGGCTCCCGCGTGCCGCCCGCCGTGACCAGGACCTGGAGGCCGTCCCAGGGGCGGGCCCCTTCCCAGGAGGCGGCGGCTTCGACGGCGGCCAGCAGCCGCACGGGGTCGGGCAGGCGGCCGCGGCCGCGCTCGCCGCGCGAGGCCAGCGGGCCCTCCTCAGGGTCGAGCACGTCCACCCCGCGCTCACGCAGGGTCGCCAGGTTGGCCTGGGTGGCGGCGTCGGCGTACATGCGGTCGTTCATCGCCGGGGCGAGCAGGCGCGGCGCCGTGCAGGCGAGGAAGGACGTGGTCAGCATCGAGTCGGCGAAGCCGCCGGCCAGCTTGGCGACCGTGTTGGCCGAGGCCGGGGCAACGAGGAAGGCGTCGCAGTTGGCGGCCAGCTCAAGGTGGCCGATCGGGTCGTGGCCCTCCTGGCCGGGTTCACCGGGGAAGGCGCCGCGCATCGGGTCGCGCTCGAACTCCGAGGTGAGGACCGGCGCGCCGACGATCCCCTCGAAGGAGGCGGCGCCGACGAAGCGTTCGGCGTTCGGCGTCATCAGGACGCGGACGCCGTGGCCGGCCAGCGTCGCGAGGCGCGCGAACTCAAGCGACTTGTAGGCCGCTATCCCTCCGCTCACACCCAGCAACAACCGGGCCATGTCAGAGCTCCTTGGAGCCGGGCGCTACGCGCCTAGCTGCGGTACTCGTATTTGAGCTTGCCCTCGGCCAGCTCTTCCAGTGCCATCGTCAGGTAGTTGCCCTCGGCGTTGGTCTCCACCATCGGGGGCGGGTACTCGCCGAAGCCACCCTCACCGAGGTTGTGGAAGTAGCTGTTGATCTGCCGCGCCCGCTTCGCCGACACGACAACGGCGGCGTAGTGGGAGTCGGCGTGGACGAGAAGCTTGTCTACGCGTGGTTTGATCATCGGCGAGGGAGTGTAGACGGTCGGGTCGGCGGGGCCTCCAAGGGTTCGGCCGTGCAATCGGGCCCCCTCCCCCGGTGCGTTCGCAGAAACCTTCGCTATGCGAGGAGAACTGCGAACGCACCCCGCCGACCCTTGCGTCGCTACGAATCGGGCCCGATCGAGTCGCGGACGATGGATTCGAGCTCGTCGGTGGCCTCGGCGAGATCGTCGTTGACGATGCGGTGGTCGAAGTCGTCTTGCTGGGCGAGCTCCTGCTCGGCCATTTTGAGCCGGCTGTCGATCGCCTCGGCGGAGTCGGTGCCGCGGCCGCGGAGGCGCTCGCGGAGGACCGCCGGGTCGGGTGGGGCGATGAAGATCTGGACCGAGTCGGGACGGGCGGCGCGGACCTGTTGGGCTCCCTGGACCTCGATCTCGAGGACGACCGAGCGGCCCTGCTCGAGACAGCGGTCGAGCTCGGAGTTCAGCGTCCCGTAGTGGTTGCCGGAGTAGGTGGCGAACTCGAGGAAGTCTTTGGCGGCGATCCGCTTCTGGAACTGCTCCTCGGTGAGGAAGTGGTAATCGACGCCGTCCTCCTCGCCGTCGCGCGGTTCGCGAGTCGTCGCCGAGACCGAGAGCGCCAGGGCAGGCACCCGTTTGAGTAGCCGCTTGATCAGCGTGCCCTTGCCGACGCCGGAGGGGCCGGTGATGACGAAGACCTTTGCCGAACCGCCGTTCATCGGCGGTCGATCCTTACCGGTGGGTCGGTCGGCTCGCTTACCGACGGAGCAGGGAAACGAGCTCGGTGCGCTGACGCTCGGAGAGGCCGCCGATCGTCTTCGACGGCGAGATCCGGCACTGGTTCAGGATCCGGTTCGTCTTCACACGGCCGTACTTGGGAACGGCGAGCAGCATGTCGAAGACCTTCGCGGTGAGGACGTACTCGGGCGGGTCGAGCAGGATCGCGTGGATGCTCGCGCGGCTCGCCTTCAGGTCCTTCTTCAGTTTGGCCCGGGCGGTGCGGATGTCGTTTGCCCGCTTGAGCGCCTCCATCCTCTGGTCGAGGGACCTTTCCGGGGCCGCGAGGGAGGTCTTGACGGAGGAGGTCGTCATGCGGCGGCGAGTATAGCCGCGGGTCGGGGGCGTGCAAGGCGAAGTTACCCATTCGCGCGTAAATTCATCTCAACCTCTAGTCGAGGTCAAGCGCGGGCTCGATCGACCGCTCAGGGAGGAGTATCGACTCCAGTTCCACGGCGATCCGCGAGCCGGCGCGCGAATCGCGAAAGCTCTCGGTCCCGACCGCGACGACCGCCGCCCCGAGGGCGAGGAATTCGGCCGCGTCGGTGCCGCTCGAGATTCCTCCCATGCCGACGATCGGCAGGTCGACCCGCGCCCGTACCGCTTGCACCTGCTCGAGCGCGACCGGGCGCACCGCCGGGCCGGAGAGTCCGCCGTATCCGTTGCCGAGCGCGGGCTCGCCGGTCGCCGGATCGACCGCCGTCCCCTTCAGCGTGTTGATCAGCGAGATCGCGTCGGCGCCGCCCCGTTCGCCGCCCGCCGCGACGGCGGCCGGGTCGGCGGTGTTCGGCGTCAGCTTCACGATCAGCGGCTTCGCGGTCAGCGGGCGCAGGGCCGCGAGCAGAGCCTCGGTCTCGCTCGGGTTCTCGCCGACGATCAGCCCCGAGTGGACGTTCGGGCAGGAGACGTTCAGCTCGATCGCCGCCACCTCGCGGCGCGCCGCGACCCGCTCGACGCAGTGGGCGAAGTCCTCACAGGTGGTCGCCATGATCGAGACGATCAGCGGCACCGGCAGTTCGGCCAGCCGCGGCAGGTCCTCGGCGAGGAAGCCCTCGAGCCCCTTGTTGGGGAGGCCGATCGAATTGATCATGCCCATCGGGGTCTCCCAGATCCGGCACGGCGCGTTGCCCGCGCGTGGCTCGGGCGTGATCGTCTTCGAGACGAAGGCGGCGAAGGGGAAGTCGTCGAGCAGCGCGTCGCCGAAGACGGCGCGGGCGGCCAGTGCGTCGTAGGTGCCGGAGGCGTTGATCACCGGGTGCTGCAATTCGATGCCGCAGAAGTCGACGGCTTTGGTGGAGGCGCCCTGGTCCGCGGGTCCTGTCACCGCAGGGGACCCCCCATTGGCTGCGGTAGCTAAAGCTTCCTCGCCAACGGGCCCCCCTACGGTGCCACCCGCGGAGAGGACCGGGCCGTCGATGCAGAGACGCATGTAGCCACCGCCGGGCTTTGGGACCGCGCAGCCGAAGCAGGCGCCGAAGCCACACGCCATGGGGCTCTCGTCGGCGATCTGGACGGGGACGTCGTGGGATTCGCAGAGGGTTCGGACCGCGGCGAGCATGGCCGGAGGTCCGCACGTGTAGACGACAGCGGACGACACGTCGTCGCCGGCCAGAATCGGCAGGAGAAGGTCCGTGACGCGGCCCTGGACTCCTTGGCTGCCATCCTCGGTCGTAAGCCTCACCTCCGGGCATAGAGCGCCGGAGGAGCCGCAGAAGAGGTCCAGGCCTCCCGTGTGCGAGCGGTCGCGAAAGCCCAAGAGGACGCGATGAGGAACGGCGCGTTCGCTGAAGTGACGGCGGAGGAGGGCCAGCGGCGCGACGCCGACTCCGCCGCCGACCAGGACCGCTCCGGCGGCCACGGGAGAGACCTCCACGGGGGAAGCGAAGGAGTTGCCGAGCGGACCGGTCACCCAGACCCCCTCCCCGGCCTCCAGCTCGCCCAGGCGCTCCGTCCCCGGGCCGACCGCGTCGAGCAGGAAGTCGAGCCGCACGCTGCGGTTCGCGGCGGGCGCCGTCTCGGCGACCGAGATCGCCCGCGGCAGGAAGGCGCGCCCGTCGCGGGCGCCCCAGCCATCGGCCGCGGCCAGCATGTAGAACTGCCCCGGCTCCGGCTCGGGCCCCTCGCGATCGACCAGCGAGACGACCCGGTAGCCGCCCGAGTCGCGATTGGCGGACACCTCGCAGAGCCTGCGGCCGAAGGGGGCGGTCACGGCCGGCCCGCCGCCTCCTCGGCCGCCGCGTGGATCTCCTGCAGCGAGCGGACTTCGTCGTCGATCCCACGGCCGGAGACGATCGCCCGCACCGCCGCCGTCGCCGCGGTCATCGTCGTGATGCAGGGGATGCCGTGCTTGACCGCCGCGGTGCGGATCTCGTAGCCGTCGGCGCGCGCCCCGGAGCCGCTCGGCGTATTGATCACCAGGTCGCACTGGCGCTTGCGGATCAGGTCGAGGACGTGTGGCGAGCCCTCGTTCAGCTTGTTGATGCGGCGCACCGGCACCCCCATCCGCTCGATCGCCATCGCCGTGCCGCCGGTCGCGACGATCTCGAACCCGACGTCGTGGAGGCGCGCCGCCAACTGCGTCGCCGCCGCCTTGTCGGTGTCGGTGACGGTGATGAAGACGGCGCCCTCGCGCGGCAGCACGACCCCGGCGGCGGCCTGCGCCTTGCCGAACGCGGTCGGGAAGTCGGCGGCGATGCCCATCACCTCGCCGGTCGACTTCATCTCAGGGCCGAGCACCGAGTCGGCGCCGGTGAAGCGGGCGAACGGCAGCACCGCCTCCTTGACGCTGACGTGCTCGGGGAAGCCCTCGGGCAGGTCCTGGTCGGCGAGCTTCTCGCCCAGCATCAGCCGCGCCGCGACCTTCGCCAGCGGCACGCCGATCGCCTTCGACACGAACGGCACGGTACGCGAGGCGCGCGGGTTGGCCTCGATCACGTAGAGCCTGCCCTCGGCGATCGCGTACTGGATGTTGATCAGGCCGACGACGCCGAGCTCGAGGGCGATCCGCTCGGTGGTCGCGCGGATCTCGGCGAGCATCTCCTCGCCGAGGCTGAGCGGGGGGATCACGCAGGCCGAGTCGCCGGAGTGGACACCTGCCTCCTCGACGTGCTGCATGATCCCGGCGACGTGGACCGACTCGCCGTCGCCGAGCGCGTCGACGTCGACCTCGATCGCGTTCTCCAGGAAGCGGTCGAGCAGCAGTGGGTGCTCCTGGTCGGCCTTGACGTGGACGCGCAGGTAGTTGCGCAGGTCGTCGGTCGAGTAACAGATCTCCATCGCCCGGCCGCCGAGCACGTAGCTCGGCCGCACCAGCAGCGGGAAGCCGACCTCGGCGGCGATCACCTCCGCCTCTTCGGCCGAGAGCGCGGTCCCGTAGGGCGGGTGGGCGATGCCGAGCCGGCGCAGGAGGGCGCCGAAGCGGCCGCGGTCCTCGGCCAGGTCGATCGCGTCGACCGGGGTGCCGAGCAGCGGCACGCCCGCCTCTTCCAGGGTCCGCGCCAGCTTCAGCGGCGTCTGGCCGCCGAACTGGACGATCACGCCCTCCGGCCGCTCCTCGGCGCAGACCGCGAGCACGTCCGCGGCGGTCAGCGGCTCGAAGTAGAGGCGGTCGGAGGTGTCGTAGTCGGTCGAGACGGTCTCCGGGTTGCAGTTGACCATCACCGCGTCGCGACCGAGCTCACGGGCCGTCATCGCGGCGTGGACGCAGCAGTAGTCGAACTCGATCCCCTGCCCGATCCGGTTCGGCCCGGCGCCGAGGATCACCACCGACTCGCGGCCGGTGTCGCGGCGGATCTCCGAGGCGGGGGCGCTGCCGTCGGCGCGGCGGCGCTCGTGGGCCGAGTAGTAGTAGGGGGTCGCCGCCTCGAACTCGGCGGCGCAGGTGTCGACCGCCTTGTAGGTGCGGACGAGGCCGTCGGTCCCGTCGCCTTCAGTCGCCAGCGCCTCCAGCTCGCGCAGGAACCAGCGGTCGATCAGGCTCGACTGGTGGACCGCCTCGACGCCGAGGCCGCGGCGCAGCGCCTCCAGGACCTGGTCGAAGCGCTCCGCGCTCGGGATCCCGAGCGCCGTCAGCAGCTCGGCGTCGTCGGCGGGGAATTCGGCGCGCGCGTCGAGCTCGCGCGAGCGCATCGCCTTTGCGAAGGACTCGCGGAAGGTGCGCCCGATCGCCATCGCCTCGCCGACCGACTGCATGTAGGTCGAGAGCCGGCCCTCGGAGCCGGGGAACTTCTCGAAGGCGAAGCGCGGGATCTTGGTGACGACGTAGTCGATCGTCGGCTCGAAGGAGGCGGGCGTGGCGCGGGTGATGTCGTTGGGGATCTCCTCGAGCGCGTAGCCGACCGCCAGCTTCGCCGCCATCTTCGCGATCGGGAAGCCGGTCGCCTTCGAGGCGAGCGCCGAGGAGCGGCTGACCCGCGGGTTCATCTCGATCACGACGATCTCGCCGTCCTCGGGATTGACCGCGAACTGCACGTTGGAGCCGCCGGTCTCGACCCCGATCGCGCGGATCACCTTGATCGCCTGGTCACGCAGGTCCTGGTAGAGCGGGTCGGTGAGGGTCTGCGCGGGCGCGACGGTGACCGAGTCGCCGGTGTGGACACCCATCGGGTCGACGTTCTCGATCGAGCAGATGATCACCACGTTGTCGTTGCGGTCGCGCATCACCTCTAGCTCGAACTCGCCCCAACCGATCACCGACTCCTCGACCAGCACCTGGTTGATCGGGCTGGCGGCGAGGCCCTCGGAGACGACCTGGCGCAGCTCCGTCTCGGTGTAGCCGACCCCTCCCCCCTGGCCGCCCATGGTGAAGGCCGGGCGGACGATCGCCGGCAGGGTGATCTCGCCCGAGGCGAGCCCCTTGTCGACCTCATCGAGGGTCTCGACCGTGATCGACCACGGGATCCGCAGCCCCGCATCGTTCATCGTCGTGCGGAACTTCTCGCGGTCCTCGGCACGGGAGATCGCCTCGGCGTCGGCACCGATCAGCTCGACCCCGAGCCGGTCTAGGGTGCCGTCCTCGGCCAGGCTCATCGCCAGGTTCAGCGCGGTCTGGCCACCGAGCGTCGGCAGCAGCGCGTCGGGGCGCTCCTTTTCGAGGATCTTGGTCACCGGCCCGGGCAGGAGCGGCTCGATGTAGGTCGCCGTAGCGAACTCGGGGTCGGTCATGATCGTCGCCGGGTTGGAGTTGACGAGGACGACTTCGTAGCCCTCCTCGAGCAGCACCTTGCAGGCCTGTACGCCGGAGTAGTCGAACTCGGCGGCCTGGCCGATCACGATCGGCCCGGAGCCGATCAGGAGGATCTTCTCGATGTCGTTTCTACGCGGCAAGAGCCAGGAACCTCTCGAACAGATGCCGCGCGTCGTGCGGGCCGGGGCCCGCCTCGGGGTGGTATTGGACCGTCGCCCCTGCCACATCCCGCAAGATCAATCCCTCCACCGTTCTGTCGTACAGGTTCAGCTGCGAGAGCTCCGCCACCCCGAAGTCGGTGTCCCATCTCACCGGCTCGTCGCCCTCGATCCGCGGCTCGCCGCCGGGGCCCTCGACCGCGAAGCCGTGGTTCTGCGAGGTGATGTCGATGCGGCCGGTCTCCAGATCCTTGACCGGGTGGTTGGCGCCGCGGTGCCCGAAGGGCAGCTTGTAGGTCCGCAGGCCGACGGCGCGGCAGAGCAGCTGGTGGCCGAGGCAGATGCCGAACACCGGCTTCTTGCCGACGATGCCGCGAACGGTGTCGACGACGTAGTCGAGCGCCGCCGGGTCACCGGGCCCGTTGGCGAGGAAGACGATGTCGGGGTCCTCGGCGAGCACCTGCTCGGGCGAGGAGTCACAGGGCAGCAGGGTGATCTCGGCGCCGTGCTCGCGCAGCTGGCGGACTATGGAGAGCTTGATCCCGGTGTCGATCCCGACCACGTGCGGGCCGTCGCCGTCGAAGCGGACCGGTTCGGCCGGGGTCACCGTGCGGGCGAGATCGGCGCCCGCCATCGAGGGCTCGGCGGCGATCCGCTCGCGCGCATCGGCCTCGGCGACGGAGGACGGGAAGATCCCGCCGCGCATCGCGCCGCGGTCGCGCAGGTGGCGGACCAGAGCGCGGGTGTCGATCCCGCTGATCCCCGGCACGCCGCGGTCGCCGAGCCAGTCGAGCCAGCCACCCTCGGCGGTGGCGGCGTCCTCGCGGTTCTTGGCGTCGCGCATACATACGCCGCGGGCGTGGACGGCTTCCGACTCCATCGCCGCGCCGCTGACCCCGTAGTTGCCGATCAGCGGGTAGGTGAAGACGATGATCTGGCCCGCGTATGAGGGGTCGGTGACCGCCTCCTGATAGCCGGTCATCGAAGTGTTGAAGACGACCTCGCCGGTGACGATGTCGGGGTGCCCGACGAGGTCGCCGTCGAGGCGCACCCCGTCCTCGAGCAGCAGGTACCCGCTCACGCAGCTGTTCCTTTCTTCGGATTGGTCGAGGAAAAGAACAGCTGGCTGGTCTTGGCGGCGGTCATGGGGCGACTCCTAGGGAGAAGGAACGAAGGCGGAAGGCGATCTGGCCGGCGGCGACGGTGACGAGGACGCGGCCGGTCAGGGTGCGTCCCTCGCACCAGGAGTTGGAGGAGCGGCTCTCGTAGCCGTCCTCGCCGACCGTCCACTCGGCGGCGAGGTCGCAGAGGGCGACGTTGGCCTCGGAGCCGGGCGCCAGGGTCGGGCGCGGCACGTCGAACGGCGCGGCGCCGCCCGCCAGGCGCTCGACCAGCAGCGCCAGGTCGATCGTCCCAGGCAGGACGAGCTCGGTGTGGAGAGCCGCGAAGGCCGTCTCGAGGCCGGTCACCCCCATCGCCGCCTGCTCGAAGGGGACCTCCTTTTCGTCGAGGTGGTGCGGCGCGTGGTCGGTCGCGATGCACTCGATGGTGCCGTCCCGGAGCGCCACGATCAGCGCCTGGCGGTCGGACTCGCGGCGCAGCGGGGGGTTCATCTTGAAGCGGCGCGGATCGAGGCTGCGGACCTCCTCGTCGGTCAGACAGAGGTGGTGCGGGCTGGCCTCGGCGCTGATCCGCACCCCGGCGGCCTTGGCGGCGCGGACCACTTCGACCGACTCGAGCGCGGAGAGGTGCTGGACGTGGATGCGAGCGCCCTCGTAGGCGGCGAGCGCCGCGTCGCGGGCGATCATCGTCGACTCCGAGACCGAGGGGATGCCGGCCAGCCCGACCGCGGCCGAGACCGGGCCCTCGTGCATGACGCCGCCGGCGGAGAGGTCGGGGTCCTCCTCGTGGAGGGCGATCGTGCCGCCGCAGAGGCGCTGGTATTGCAAGGCGCGGCGCATGACGCGGGCGCTGCGGATCGCCAGGCCGTCGTCGCTGAAGGCGATCGCGCCGGCCTCGCGCAGTTCGACCATCTCGGTCAGCTCCTCGCCCTTCATCCCGACCGTGACGGTCGCGGTGAAGCCGACCGGGACCGAGGCCTGGGCGCGCGCCTGCTCGCGCAGCGCCGCGATGTCGGCGGCGGTCGAGATCGGCGGCGAGGTGTTGGCCATCGCGATGATCCCGCAGTAACCGCCGGCGGCGGCGGCGCGGCTCCCGGTCTCGACGTCCTCCTTGTGCTCCTGGCCGGGGGTGCGGAGGTGCACGTGCGGGTCGAAGAAAGCGGGGAAGGCGTGCAGGCCCTCGGCGTCGAGCTCCTCGGCGTCGGTCGCGTCGGCCTCGCCGGGGGCGGCGAGCTCGGCGATCCGCCCGCCGCGGATCACCAGGTCGTGGACGCCGTCGATCCCGGCGACCGGGTCGAGCAGGGTCGCGCGGCGGAGGACCAGGTCGGCGGGCTCGCCGGCGCGGACGTCGAGCAGGTCGGTCAGGTCTTGCGCGCTCACGCCGGCTGCCCGATCGTCGGGGCGGCGACTTCCGCCGCGGCGCCTTCGCCGAGCGCGGTCGGCCGCTCCGGGCGGCCCGCGAGCAGCTCGTAGAGGATCGCCATCCGCACCACCAGGCCGGCGGCCACCTGCTCGCCGATCAGCGACTGCGGCGAGTCGATCGCCTCGCCGGAGATCTCGACCCCGCGGTTGACCGGGCCGGGGTGCATCAGTAGCTGGCGCGGCCCGAGCCGGCGGGTGTCGATCTGGAAGTTCGCCGCGTACTCGCGCAGGCTGGGGACGTAGCTGTCGTCCATGCGCTCCATCTGCATCCGCAGGGCGTAGACGACGTCGGCCTCCTCGATCCCGTCGAGCGAGAAGGTGACCTCGCAGCCGAGCTCCTCGATCCCGCGCGGGATCAGGGTCGGTGGGCCGCAGAGCGTGACCTCGGCGCCCATCCGCTGGAAGGCGATCAGGTTGGAGCGGGCGACGCGGCTGTGCAGGACGTCGCCGACGATCCAGATCTTCCGCCCCTCGAGCGAACCGAGCCGGCGGCGCAGGGTGTAGACGTCGAGCAGCGCCTGGCTCGGGTGCTCGTGCTTGCCGTCGCCGGCGTTGACGACCGCGGCGGCGGTCCAGCCGGCGACCATCTGGGCGGCGCCCGCGTGGGGGTGGCGGATCACGATCGCGGCCGGATCGTAGGCGGAGAGGGTCGCGATCGTGTCCTTCAGCGACTCGCCCTTGTCGACCGAGGAGCCCGCCGACTTGACCGAGACGAGGTCGGCGGAGAGCCGCTTCGCGGCGAGCTCGAAGGAGCTCGAGGTGCGGGTGCTCGACTCGTAGAAGAGGGTGACGACGGTGCGGCCGCGCAGGGTCGGCACTTTCTTGATGTCGCGGCGGCCGACCTCGGCGAAGCTCTCGGCGCGGTCGAGGATCGCCTCGATCACCTCGCGGTCGATTTCCTCGATGCTGAGCAGGTTCTTCATGCCAGCGCCTCCACGGGTCGGGGCTCGGAGATCGTCACCTCGTCGACCCTGTCGATCTCCTCGAGCCGCACGTTGACCCGCTCGTCGCGGGCGGTCGGCAGGTTCTTGCCGACGTAGTCGGGACGGAAGGGAAGCTCGCGGTGGCCGCGGTCGCAGAGGACGGCCAGCTGGACCCGCTCCGGTCGTCCGTAGTCGAAGAGCGCCTCGATCGCGGCGCGTACCGTGCGGCCGGTGAAGAGGACGTCGTCGACGAGGACGACGGTGCGGTCGCCGAGGTCGAAGTCGATGTGCGACGCATGGACGACCGGCTGCGAGGCGGGTGACTTGGCACCGACGTCGTCACGGTAGAAGGAGATGTCGATGTCGCCGATCGGCAGCTCGGTGCCGGTCAGCTCGCCGAGGAAAGTGTGGAGGCGACGCGCCAGCACGGCGCCGCGGGTGTGGATGCCGACCACGGCGAGCCGCGTGGGCTCGGGGTTCTTCTCGGCGATCTCGTGGGCGATCCGCCGCAGGGTTCGCCTCAGATCGTCGTGCTGGAGCACGACCTTCTCACTCATTTTCGCTTCCTTCCTGGCCTCACGGGGCCCGGTTAAAGGACGGCCTCAATGTAGCAAGGAGAGGCGGACGTTCCCCCTCAGTGCGTTCGCAGTTCTCGTCGCTATGCGGTGATTACTGCGAACTCATTGCGGGGCAGGCTGCTCCCCGCGGTGCCGGGCGCCGTCCTGGATCAACTCGGGTGGGCCTTTCTCCGGGAAAGGGATGACGATCTGGTCGAAGTCGCGGGGGGCGACGCAATCGGGGAAGACCTCGCGGGCCTCTTCCAGCACCTTGCCGACGTGGTAGCGGGCGGAGATGTGGACCAGGGCGAGCATCTTCACGTGCGCCTCGGCGGCGACGGCGGCGGCCTGGCCGAGGGTCGAGTGGCCGGTTTCGGCGGCCCGCTGGGCGTCCTCCTCAGCGAAGCTGGCGTCGTGGATCAGGAGCTCGGCGTCGGCCGCGGCGGCGACCGTCGCGGGCGAGGGCGCGGTGTCGCCGGTGACGACGACGATCCGCCCCGGTCGCGACTCCCCCATCACCTGGTCGGGCCGCACCGTCCCCCGCGACCCCTCGACCTCCTCGCCGCGCTGTAGCCGCGCGAAGGCGGGCCCTTCTGGCACCCCCGCCGCTTTCGCGGCCTCCGGGTCGAAGCGGCCGGGGCGCTCGTCCTCGACCAGCGCGTAACCGGAGGCGCGCGTATTGTGGGCGGCCTCGTAGGACTCGACCACGTATTCGTCGTGGCTGACGCTCTCCCCCGGCCGCAGCTCCCGCAGCTCGAGCGGGTAGCGCAGCCGCCCGATCAGCGGCCGCAGCACCGTGAACAGCTCTTTCAGCCCCGGCGGCCCGAAGATCCGCAGCGGCACCTCGCGGTCGGTCAGGTCGTACGTTTTCAGCAGGCCGGGCAGCCCCAGCATGTGGTCGGCGTGGAAGTGCGTGAGGTAGATCTGGTCGACCTGGACCAGCCCCAGCGACCGCTGCATCTGCCGCTGCGTCCCTTCGCCGCAGTCGAACAGCAGCCGCTCCCCGCCGCGCGCGATCAGGACCGCCGCGGTCGAGCGCCGCGCCGAGGGCACCGACGCCCCGGTGCCGAGAAAGGTCACCTCGAGATCCATCGGTTGCTCCTATGTCAAGCCGCCACCGCAATTTGCGGCGCCGGCGAGCCTCTCTGAGTGTCGACGGTGGTCATGGATCTATCAATTTCAGATTGAGACAGAATCCGCCAGACCCGGCGGGCAAGGTGGCGCTTGAGGCAACGCAGCGCTTCCATCCTGGAGCGGCCCTCGGCCTGCTTGCGAGCCAAGAACTCGCGGGCGGGCGGATGCACCCGCCCTTGGGCGACCGCGATGCGGTGAAGGGCGCAGTTGAGCTGGCGGTTGCCGCCGCGGTCGAGGCGGTGGCGATCTCGGCGGCCCGAAGAGGCGGGGATCGGCGCCACCCCGGCAAGGCGGGCCAGCTCGGCGTCGGAGGCAAAGCGCTCGGCCCCGGCGGTCTCGGCGAGGATCTTGGCGGCGCCCGGCGCCCCGCAGCCGGGCAGGGCGAGGAGCTCGGGGGCCTTGCCCCCGACCAGAGCCGCGATCTCGCGCTCGAGCTCCTTGGCCCGCCGTACCTGGGCGCGAATCGAGCGCAGCAGCTCGCGGGCGACTCTCACCCGGGCGCCCTGGGGGGCGCGAGAGAGGCGGCCGGCGACTCGCTCGAGCCAGCGCATCCGGTCCAGGGCGCCGGCGGGAACCTCGAGTTCGGGGGAGAGCTGGTGCAGGTGCCAACGCAGGCGCCTTTGGTCGCTGCTGCGAGCGCGAACGAGATTCTCGCGGTGGTCGAGCAGCAACTTGATCTCCATCGCCTCCTCGTCGAGGAAGGCGGCGGGCAGGCTCTCGACTCCCTCCCGCAGCGCCGCCCGGGCGACGTTGACGGCGTCGATCGGATCGGACTTGCCGCGCTGGCGCGAGCCCTTGCGCGAGGCCCCCATCAGCTTTGGGGGGACGCGAACCACCCGCTCTCCCGCGGCCACCAGGAAGCGCTCCAGGCCGCCCGAGACGTGGCGGCAGTCCTCGATCGCCCAGACCCGCTCGGGGTCAAGGCCACGGGCCCAGTCGAGGTGCCGGGCGAAGCCGCGCTTGCGTGCGGGAGCGGTCAGCTCGCCGGCCGCCCGGCCGCTGCCCGCAAGCACCGCTACCGCGGTGTGGGTGTCCTTGTGGGTGTCCGTTCCGATCACGATCATCTGCATCGTCCCTTCGATTGCCGGCTATCGGACGGGCCTCCGCCGGACAGACCTAACTTGGGGCGATGCCACGCTCCTATGAAGTCACGTCGGAGGCCCTCGGGGGGCGGCGAGCGACATAACCGATGCAAGTCGGCCCCGCGGGGCCGACAGCGAGACTATGAGTCAGCTCGCCGCCTGCCCGAGAACCAACCGACCGGGTCGGACGCTGCCGCCGACCTTGGGGCCGACGGTGACAGTTAGGCGAGCCTACGTGCTGGCGCCCCCATTAAGCTGGTCCGCGAGCGCCCGTAGCTCAGCTGGATAGAGCGCTTCCCTCCGGAGGAAGAGGCCGCAGGTTCGAATCCTGCCGGGCGCGTGTCTGTTACTTGCCGCTGAGGCGGGCGCGCCACTCGGCGCCGTCGAATTCGGCCGGCTCGGTCTCGTCGAGGAAGCGCCGCAGGACGGCGGTGAAACGACCAGGGCTCTCGAGCTGAGGGATGTGGCCGGCGTCGGGGAAGACCTCGAGGCGGCTGCCGGGCAATTGGGCGTGGGCGGCGCGGCCGTGGGCGACCGGGATGATCGGGTCGCGCTCGCCCCAGATGATCAGGACTGGCAGCAACTCGGCGAGGTAGAGGCGGTCGAGGGCGGCGACCCGCTGGCCGTCGGTGTCGACGACCGCGTGGAGGGTCGAGAGAAAGGCCTTGCGGCGGTCGGCGTCGGCGAGCGAGGCGTAGGCGCGGCCGACCTCGGCGAGGTCGGCGTTCGGCCGCAGCCCGACCTTGCCGAGCGCGCCGGTGATCCAGCTCGCCACGGTGGCGCCGGGGGCGGCGGTGGCGCGCAGGAAGAGGTCGGCGCCGGGCAGCGCCGCGGCGCGGAGGATCGCCCCGACCTCGGGGCCGAGGCCGCCGCTCGACACCAGCACCAGCCGTTCGACCATCTCCGGGAACTGGTAGGCGAACTGCAGGGCGACGCCGCCGCCGAGGCTGTGGCCGACCAGCGTCGCGCGATCGTGGCCGAGGGCGATCATCAGGTCGCGCAGGCCGCTTGCCAGGCTGCCGAGGCTGTAGTCGCCGCCGCCCGGCGCCGACTCCCCGTGGCCGGGGAAGTCGGGCGCGACGACGGTGCTGTGGAGAGCCAGCGGCTCGATCACCGCGTCCCAGTTGCGTGCCGTCCCGGCCATGCCGTGGACGAGCAGCAGCAGCGGCCCGTCGCCCGCCTCCAGGTAGCTGACGGAGCGGCCGTGGACGGAAACCGTCTGAGCGGTCGGGAAGCTTGCATCGATCGGTGACACGGTCCCATTGGTACCCCACGCGGCGGCGGAGGGAACACCCCGTCGGGGGATTTCAATACTGTCGCGCCGGAAATGGAGAGCGGCTCGACTCCCTCGGCAGGCAGCCCCGACAACCGCATCCCGCGCGGCGCGATCATCGTCGTCGTGATCGGCGTGCTCGCCACGATCGCCGCGGCGCTGCTGAGCACGGGCAAGGGGAGCGGCGAATTGGCCCACCTGGAATTCGTCGAGCGGGCGAAGATCCCCGACTCCAAGGCGGTCGCCGTCCCCGGCGGCAAGGGCTACGAGATGCAGCTGGTCGACGGGAAGATCGAGGCGACCGGGACCAACGTGGCCGGCTACTCGCTGTTCCGCGTCCTCTCCACCCTGAAGATCGACAAGGGGGCGCCGATCGACGGCGGTCACCTCGTCTGCTCGACCCACGGGCTCGGCGCGGGCACCCTGATCGCCCAGAGCACCGGCGGCCTGCGCATGCTCTATCCGCGCTCCTCGGAAGAAGGGATCTACGGTCAGTCGGTGCCGGAAACGGTGCTCGCCGAGTTCGCCTCGCACAGCGCCGAAGTGGCCGAGCTCGAAGAAGTCAGCCGGGATCTGCCGGAACGCTGGACCACGGTCAAAGGCGTGAAGCTCGAATGGCCCGAATACGAAGAAGGGACCGAGCACCTCGACTACACGCTGCCCGAAGGCAAGGCGGTGGCGACGGTAGAACTGCCCTTCTACACGATCTGGAAGACCACGAAGAGACCCGCGGCGCAGATCAGCTGTCGGCTCAAGGTCCCGGCCGGGACGGCGATGGCCAAGACCGAAGGCTCGCTGCCGAGGATCTCGCCGCCGATCAACGAAGAAGCCGAAGAACAAGCGCAGGAAGAACGCGAAGAAGCCGAAGAAGCGTCGGGCGAATCCGAAGAATCGGAAGCCGAAGGCGGATAGCGCCTTCCCCCGCCCCGCGCCTCAGGACGGCGGTGCGACCAGCAGCTCCGGCCCTTCGGCCATCCCTTTCCCCACCTTGTTCAGCGCCGGGTTGGCCGGCGCCCCGGCCATCCGCCCCGGATCGAGTGGCCCGCACATCGCGATCGCCTCCTCGGTCGAGAGGCGCGGGTCGAGCCAGGCGGCCTCGGCCTCGGCGCTCGGCAGGATCGCCGGCATCCGGTCGTGGACCGGTTTGACGACCGCGTTCGGCGTCGTCGTGATGATCGTCGCGCTGTAGAGATAGCCGTCGGGGTCGACCCCCCGCTCCTCGGCGTCGTCCCATTGCTTGCGGGTGCAGAGCCCGGCGAAGGCGAACGGCTCGCCGCCGTCGACGGTGAAGCGCCACGGCTGGCGCGGCTGCTTCGGGTCCTCGGCCACCATCCACTCGTAGAAGCCGTCGGCGACGATCAGGCAGCGGTGGCGGAACTTGCCGACCAAGGGGCCATAGGCCCTGCTCTTGGTCAGGTTCTCGGTTTTCGCGTTGATCATCCGGTAGCCGACTTTCAGGTCCTTGGCCCAGACCGGGACGAGCCCCCAGCGCATCAACCGCGCCTCGCGCTCGCCGTGCGTGGCCTCGGCTTCGTCCGGTGAGGAGCGGACGACGAGGATCTCCTGCGTCGGCGCGACGTTGAAGCGCCCGAGGCCGGGCGCGCTGTCCTTCTCACCACCTTTTTCTTCGAGCGCCTTCTCCAGTTCGACCTGGAAGCGGTCGGCGATCTTCTTCGTGTCCTTGGTGGTGACCGTGAAGCGCCCGCACATCAGGGACGCACCTCCTCGTGCTCGCGGTACCACTCGACCGTGCGCTCCAGCCCGGGCCGCAGGTCGACCGCGGGCGCCCAGCCGGTCAGCTCGCGCAGCTTGGTCGAGTCGAGGTACTGGTCGCGGATCTCGCCCCGCGGCAGTCCTGGCCCGTACTCCGGCACGACCTCGTCGCCGCCGACCTCGACCGCCAGGTCGACCACCTCGCGCACCGAGTGAGGACTGTCGCCGCCCGCGTTGAAGGCCTCCCCCGCCGCCCCGTCGCGATCGAGCGCGCCGGCGATCGCCAGGTAGGCCGAGACCGCGTCGTCGACGTGGAGGAAGTCGCGCAGGGGAGCGCCATCGGAGCGCATCCGCGGGGCCCGCCGGTCGGCGACCGCGATCGCGATCTCCGGCACCAGTCGGGTGAAATTGAGGTCGCCGCCGCCGTAGACGTTGGCGAAGCGGCTGACCGCGATCGGCAGCCCCCACTCCCGCGCCAGGCCGCGCGCCATCACGTCGGCGGCCGCCTTGCTCGAGTCGTAGGGATGGTCGGCGCGCAGCGGGAAATCCTCGCGGTAGGGCAGTTCGGGGGCGGTCCCGTAGGCCTTGTCGGAGGAGGCGAAGACGACCTTGCCGACGCTGGCGTCGCGGCACGCCGCGAAGACGTTCCAGGAGCCGCGCACGTTGACGTCCACCGTCTCGTGCGGGGAGCGTCGCGCCACCCCGACGATCGTCTGCGCGGCGAGGTGGAAGACCGAGTCGCGGTCCGCCACCGCGGCCGCGACCCGCTCGGCGTCGAGCAGATCCGCCTCGACCAGCTCGACCTCGTCGCGGATGCCGAGCAGCTCGAGCCCCGAGGCGCGCGGCCCGCCGAGGTCGGTCCGCCGCGGCCCCGGCCGGTCGAGCACCCGCACCGCGCTCCCCGCCGCGAGCAGACCCGCGGCCAGGTGCGAGCCGACGAACCCGTGCCCGCCGGTGACCAGCACCCGATCGCCCGCCGCGCTAGCCATCGGCCGCCGCCGGAGCCGCGTCCCAGGCTCGCCAGGGCGCCTCGCCGCCCCGCCAGAGGTCGTCGAGCACCACCGCGTCCTTGTAGGTGTCCATGCAGTCCCAGAAGCCCTCGTGGCGGTGGGCGCGCAGCTGTCCCGCCGCGGCGAGCCGCTCGAGTGGCTCCCGCTCCAGCACCGAGTCGGGGCCGATCCGGCCCAGCGCCCCCGGCTCGAAGCAGAAGAAGCCGCCGTTGATCCAGTGCTCGCTGCGCGGCTTCTCGACGAAGCCCGCCACCCGGTCGCCGTCGAGCGCCGCGACCCCCCACTGCAGGTTCGGCCGCACCACCGTCACGGTCGCCTCCAGACCGGCCTCGCGGTGGCCGTTGAGCAGCGCGCCCAGGTCGACGTCGGCGACCCCGTCGGCATAGGTGGCGCAGAAGGTTCCGCCGCGCAGGCGCTCGCCGAGCGCCGCGATCCGCCCGCCGGTCGGCGTGTCGAGGCCGGTGTCGACGCACTCGACCGAGACCCGCCGCGGCCAGCGCTCCGCCGCCGCGAACCGCTCCACCTGCTCACCCAGATACCCCGTCGCCAACAGAAAGCGGTCGAAGCCCTGGGCCGCGTAGATGCCGATCACGTGCCAGACGATCGGCCTGCCGCCGATCTCGACCAGCGGCTTCGGCACCGACTCGGTCCGCTCACGTAGCCGCGCCCCGCGCCCCCCGCAGAGGATTACGACCGGCGGCTTGCTCACCCTCCGGCTACGGCTGGGAGGATGGTGACCTCGTCCCCCTCGTTGATCGCGGTCTCCAGGCCCTGCTGGAAGCGGATGTCCTCGCCGGAGACGTAGACGTTGACGAAACGGCGCAGCGTGCCGTCCTGGGTGATCCGCTCGCGCAGGTCGCCGTAGGCGGCGAAGACCGCGTCGAGCGCCTCGCCGACGTTCGACCCCTCCACCTCGACCTCGGACTGGCCGCCGGTCGCGGCGCGCAGCTGGGTCGGGATCTTCACGGTGACCACTAGACGCTTACCTCCTGGGCGAACTCGGCATCGAAGCTGTCGAGACTCGGATCGATCTCATGCATCGAGAACGTATCGCGGGTCGCGTCGAGGGTCTTCAGTCCCTCGCCGGTGATGTAGGCGACGACCTTTTCGCCCGCGTTCAGCTCGCCCCGTTCGGCCAGCTTGCGGAGGACGCCGATCGTCACACCGCCCGCGGTCTCGGTGAAGATCCCGGTCGTCTCGGCGAGCAGCTTGATCGCCTCGCGGATCTCGGGGTCGGTGACCGAGTCGATGCCGCCGCCGGTCTTGCGGGCGTGCTCGATCGCGTAGGGCCCGTCGGCGGGATCGCCGATCGCGAGGCTTTTCGCGATCGTGTCCGGGCGCTGCGGCTTGCAGACGTCCCAGCCTTCGGCGAAGGCGGTGGCGACCGGGCTGCAGCCCTCGGCCTGGGCGCCGTTGAAGGTCGGCTGACCGCCCTCGACCAGGCCGAGGTCGAGCCATTCCTGGAAGCCGCGGCCCAGTTTGGTGAAGAGCGAGCCGGAGGCGATCGGGCTGACCACCCGGTCGGGCAGTTCCCAGCCGAGCTGCTCGACCGTCTCGAAGGCGAGCGTCTTCGAGCCCTCGGCGTAGTAGGGCCGCAGGTTGACGTTGACGAAGGCCCACGGGTGCTCCTCGGTGAGCTGCGTGCAGAGCCGGTTGACGTCGTCATAGTTGCCGCGGACGCCGACCAGGTTGGTGCCGTAGACGCCGGTCGCGAGCAGCTTCTGCTCCTCCAGGTTGGCGGGGACGAAGACGTAGGAGTCGAGCCCGGCGGCGGCGGCGTGGGCGGCGACCGCGTTGGCGAGGTTGCCGGTCGAGGCGCAGGCGACGGTGGTGAAGCCGAGCTCCTGAGCCTTGGCGACGGCGACCGCGACGA
Source organism: uncultured Actinomycetes bacterium (assembly GCA_963824485.1). Classification (GTDB taxonomy): domain Bacteria; phylum Actinomycetota; class Thermoleophilia; order Solirubrobacterales; family 70-9; genus VAYN01. The sequence continues at coordinate 910,925 of CAWGPH010000010.1, read as the reverse complement.
CCCGGTCCTTGAACGAGTGGGTCGGGTTGGCGGCATCGTTCTTGACCCAGATCTCGGCGTCCACGCCGAGCCGCTCGGCGAGCCGGTCGGCGCGCAGCAGCGGCGTCAGCCCCGGCTCCAGCGGATCGGCGGGGCGACCCGAGAACGGGAGGAAGTCGGCGTAGCGCCAGATCCCGCGCGAACCCGCCTGGATCCGCCGTTTCGCCTCCGCCGCGTCCAGCTCAGAGTGGTCGTAGCTGACTTCGAGCGGGCCGAAGCACCGTTCGCAGAAATAGGCGGCGCCGAGCTCATACTCGGTCGCGCACTCCTTGCACTTCAAGCTCTCGACTGACATCCGATCCGTTCCTTCCACTTATCTGCCCAAAAAAATGACCTCCGCCACGTGGGGCAGAGGTCCGGATCGGACATCCCCCACATCTGTCAGATCGCGTGCGACCTGCTGGAGTTGGCACCTGCCTCGAACTGCTGGGTCCGAGATGGTTGCCGGGGCTTCACTGGGCCAGTCCCTCCACCCCTCTAGATGTGGCGCTTATGTGCAGGGAAGCCTACCACGCACCAGACGACGTTTCCGATGCCTCGCGGACGGCTAACCTACGCGTGTGACGACTCTCCCGCTCGACGAGACGAAGGGCTCGGCAGATGCCGAACCTCCCGAAACCACGCCTGCGGCGCACCCGCCGCGGAGAGCTCGTCTCACCGGCCGAGAGCGCTGAGCCGCAGGCACCGCGCGTCGAGCAGATCGAGTGGGGCGGCCTCCGCTGGGTCAACATCGAGCATCCCGGAGCACTGGAGCGCGCCTGGCTGGAGGAGCACTTCGACTTCCACGCGCTCGACCTGGAGGATGTCCTCTCGCGCAACCAGCGCCCGAAGATCGACATCTACCCCGAGTACCTGTTCAGCATCCTCAACCTGCCCGTCTTCGACCGCTCCGCAAAGCGGCTCGGCGCAGGCGAGCTCGACCTCTTCGTCGGGCCCGGCTTCCTGGTCACGATCCCGAACCAGCCGCTACAGCCGGTCGAGTACCTGTTCGAGCGCTGCCGCGGCAAAGAGGAGCTCCGCGAGCAGCTCTTCTCGCGCGGCTCGGGCTACCTCCTCTACCGCCTCGTCGACGACAGCTTCGACTACTGCTTCCCGATGCTGCGCAAGATCGGCAACAAGCTCGACGCGCTGGAGGACGACATCTTCGAGGGCCGCTCCGAGGACATCGTGCGCGACATCTCCAACGTCAAGCAGGAGATCATCAACTTCCGCAAGGTGATCCGGCCACAGCGGCCCGTCCTGCGCGACCTGGAGAAGGTCAAATCGCGCTACCTCTCCCCCGACTTCGACCTGGAGATCTACTTCGACGACATCGTCGACTCGCACGAGCGGATCTGGGACATGCTCGAAAACTACAAAGAGGTGATCGAGGCGCTGGAGGAGACCAACGAGTCGGTGATCTCGCACCGCCTCAACGACATCCTCCGCGTGCTGACCTCGATCAGCGTCGTGATCCTGCCGCTCACCCTGATCGCCAGCATCTGGGGGATGAACTCGAAGGTGCCGGGACAGGACAACCTCGCCGCCTTCTTCATCGTGCTCGGCGGCATGCTCATCATCCTCGTCGGCATGGTCGCGTGGTTCAGACGACGCGGCTGGCTATAGCCTCCATCCCCTGTGGCAAATTTTCGGATCTGGGCGCCGTGGCGCCTCGCCTACGTGTCGGACGCCGCCAAGGACATCGAGGAGGAGTGCATCTTCTGCGCCAAGCCCGCGCAGGATGACGACGAGGGCAACCTGATCGTCCAACGCGGCGAGCGCGCCTTCGTGATCCTCAACCTCTACCCGTACACGAACGGGCACCTGATGGTCGCGCCTTACGACCACATCGGCGCGATCCAGGAGATCCCGGTGGAGACGACGGCCGAGATGATGGCGCTCGCCCAGACCGCGATCCGCCGGCTCGAGGACATCTATGCGCCGCACGGCTACAACGTCGGCTTCAACCAGGGCCGGATCGCCGGCGCCGGGGTCGAGCACCACATCCACATGCACGTCGTGCCGCGCTGGTCCGGCGACAACAACTTCATGCCGGTGATCGCCGACACCAAAGTGATGCCGCAGACGATCGAGCAGAGCTACTCCGTGCTGAAGGGGGCGACGTGGAGCTGAACCAGGGGATCTTCAAGGCCTACGACATCCGCGGCCTCTACGGCGAGGAGATGGACGAGGGCACCGCGCACGACATCGGCCGCGCCTTCGTGCGGGTGCTGGCGCGGTTGCGCGACAAGCCGACGGGCGACCTGCGGGTCGGCCTCGGCCGCGACATGCGCCTGACCGCGCCGAAGATGGCGGCGGAGCTGCGCAAAGGAATGATGCTCGAGGGCGCTACCGTGCTCGATGCCGGGATGGTCGCCACCGAGATGCTCTACCACCTGGTCGGCTCGCGGCAGCTCGACGGCGGGGCCATGGTCACCGCCTCACACAACCCGAAGGCCTACACCGGGGTGAAGCTCGTCCGTGAGGGGGCGCTGCCGCTCTCCGGCGACGCCGGGATCGGCGAAGTCAAAGCGGAGATTGAAGGCGGGCTGGGTGAGGCGCCGGGCGGCGGCTCGCTCGAGGAGGTCGACATCTGGGACGAATACCGCGCCCACGCGCTCAACTTCATCGACCCGGCGGCGGTGGTGCCGATGAAGGTGGTGGTCGACGGCGGCAACGGGATGGCCGGGCCGATGGTCGGTCCGATCCTGGAGAAGCTGCCGCTCGACCTGGAGGAGATGTACTTCGTCCCCGACGGCGAGTTCCCCGACCACGAGCCGAACCCGCTGCTAGCGGAGAACCGGCGGCTGATCATCGACCGGGTGCGCTCGACCGGCGCCGACCTCGGCATCGCCTGGGACGGCGACGCCGACCGCTGCTTCTTCATCGACGGCTCGGGCGAGTTCTGTGACGGCGACTTCATCTGCGCGCTGCTGGCGCGTTCGGTCCTCGCCAAGAACCCGGGCGCGACGATCCTCTACGACCCGCGTTCGAGCCGCGCCGTCCCCGACCTGGTCGCCGCCGAGGGCGGCCGCTCCGGCCTCTCGCGGGTCGGCCACGCCTTCTTCAAGGCGCGGATGCGCGAGGAGGACGCGGCCTTCGGCGGCGAGGTCTCCGGCCACTACTACTTCCGCGACTTCTGGAACGCCGACTCGGGGACGATCCCGGCGCTCCTGATGCTGGAGCTGATCTCCGAGGACGGGCGCACGATCGGCGAGCTGATGGCGGAGTTCCGCTCGAAGTACTTCATCTCCGGTGAGATCAACTCGGAGGTCGACGACCAGGCGGCGAAGCTCGACCTGATCCGCGAGCGCTACGCCGACGGCGAGATCGCCGAACTCGACGGGGTCTCGGTCGACTACCCCGAGTGGCACTTCAACGTGCGGCCCTCCAACACCGAGCCGCTACTGCGGCTGAACCTCGAGTCGCTGGTCTCCCGTGAGGACATGGAGCGCCGCCGCGACGAGGTCCTGGGGCTGATCCGGGGGTGACCCTCACCCCCGAGGAGGCGCTCGAGCAGGCGGCGCTGGCGGGCGTCCACCGCCTGCCGATCCCGACCCCGTTCGCGGTCGGCAGGGTCAACTGCTACCTGATCGAGGACGATCCGCTGACCCTGGTCGACACCGGGCCGAACTCGGGGCGCTCGCTCGACGTGCTGGGCGAGTCGCTGGCCGCGCACGGGCATGCGATCGAGGACATCGGCCTCGTCCTGATCACCCACAACCACAGCGACCACATCGGGCTGACCGAGATCGTCGCCGAGCACTCCGGGGCGGAGATCTCGGCGCTAGGCGCGGCGGCCGAGCGGCTCGCCGACTTCGAGACCGAATCGGCGCTCGACGACGAGCTCGCGGTCGACCTGATGCTGCGCAGCGGCATCCCCGAGGAGATCGCGCTCGCCCTGCGGAGCGTCTCCTCGACCTATCGCGGCTGGGGCGGCCCAGTGCGGGTGACGCGGCCGCTCGCCGACGGCGACGTGGTCGAGCTCGCCGGGCGCCGGCTCGAGGTCCTCTTCCGCCCCGGCCACAGCCCGATGGACACCGTCTTCTGGGACGCCGACCAGGGCATGGCCTTCGTCGGCGACCACCTCCTCCCCCACATCTCCTCGAACCCGATCATCTCGCGGCCGCTCGACGGCTCGCCGGGCCGCACCCACTCGCTGGTCGACTACCTCGATTCGATGGCGAAGACCCGCGAGCTGCCGGCCGGCACGATCCTTCACCCTGGCCACGGCGAGCCGATCGACGACCACGTCCGCCTGATCGACACCCGCTTCGCCTCGACCGAGCGGCGCAAGGAGAAACTGCTGCGACTGCTGGGCGAAGGCCCGCGCAGCGGCTACGAGCTGGCCCAGTCGATGTGGGGCAACATCGCCGTCACCCAGGCCTTCCTCACCCTCTCCGAGGTGATCGGCCACATGGATCTGCTCGAGGCCGAAGGCCGCGTGCGCGAGGTAGCGGACGACCAGGTCGTCCGCTACCAAGCCATCACCTGACGACCACGCGGGTGACCGACGTCAGCCGGCCACCCGCGTGATCCCGCCCGCGAACTTGCAGGTCGTCGTCGCCCCTTCGGCCCAGGGCACGATGGTCGCGTAGAACATCTTCGGAGTGTTGGTGTCGGAGAGTTGGAGCACCGAAACGAACACCTGGCTGCTCACCGCCGCCGGGCCGGTCGAAGCGAAGCTGGATGAAACCAAGACGCTATTTTCGGGCCCCGAGGTAGCCATCTCCGTATGCGTCAGCGTCAAGGACTGTTCCCCCGCCGACAATGCCGACAGGTACGTGTTCTCGGCCGTGTTGGTGACGAACACTTCGGGAGTGAGTTTGCTTTGGTTGCCCGAGCACTGGACTTGGATCTGCACGCCGTAGCCGAGGTCGTACAGGGTCACCTTGCCTTGACCGGTGTGGATGGTCAGCGGCCCGAGCGCCGCGTAGCTGCTCGGCCCGCTTGGTCCTGGGCTGCCCGCGGGTCCAGCGGGCCCCTGACTTCCCTTCACCCCGCGCTTCCCGCGCCCGCCCCAGCTCAACTTGGTCTCATTCTTCTTGCACTTGGTGTGTCGAGAAACTATGCGCAGGACCCCGGTTTTATCCTTCTTGCAGGCATAGATCTGGGCCTGACTCGTCGCTGCGCCGATCGATGCCGAAAGGCACAGAGCCCCCAGCAGTGCGGCGACGAGGATCAGTAGGTCCCGGCCATACGAAAACCTGGTCGACCTATCCATCCTGATCGGTGATATGGACACGCTACCTCCCGGTTCGAGCGATTTATGTAACGCGGTGGATATCACATCAGAAATCGATGGAGCCTGACCATGCAGGACAAATGAAGCGTTAGGTGAGGCGACGAAGAGCAGATCCGCCTCGGACCACATAGATTCCAGCTTTCGATGGTGAAGCTCGGCTTCGGAGAATTGCGCAGACCTGCAAAGAAGCGGATGCTGATCATCGTCAACCCCTATGCGACGACGGTCTCGGACAGGCTGCGGAACCTCGTCGTCTACGCCCTGCAAGGGCGCTACGAGGTCGAGGCGGTGCAGACCGAGGCGCAGAATCACGCGACCGAGATCGGCCGCGAGGCGCGCGACGGCGGCTACGACGTGGTCGTCGCCTTCGGCGGCGACGGGACGCTGAACGAGGTCGCCAACGGCCTGGCCGGGACCGACCTACCGGTGGCGATCCTGCCGGGCGGCTCGACCAACGTCGTCTCGCGGACCCTCGGCATCCCCAACGACGTGGTCGACGCGACCGAGCACCTGCTCTCGCTGGCCGACGAATGGGAGCCGCGCAAGATCGACCTCGGCACGGTCGACGACCGCCACTTCGTGTTCGCCTGCGGGGCGGGGATCGACGCGACGGTGGTGAAGCGGGTCGACGCCCACCCGCGACTGAAGGCGAAAGCCGGCCCCTGGTACTACAGCTGGGCCGGGGTCTCGGCCTTCTACCGGCGCTACCTGGTCAACCCGGTGCGGATGCGGGTGACGGTCGGCGACGCCGCGCCGGTCGAGGGGGTCACGGCGATCGCCCAGAACTCCGACCCCTTCACCTACTTCTCGAACAAGCCGATCTTCGTCTGCGAGGGGATCGCGATCGACGACGGCACGCTGTCGCTCTCGGTGCTGAAGCGGGCGGCGCAGCGTGACATGCCGACCTTGATCCCGCGCCTCTTCTCGCAGCGCCGGCCGGCGGCGCGCCACCGCCAAGTGCGGAGCTTCGACGACGTCGCGGGCGCGGTGGTCGAGTCGATCTCCGAGGACCGCTCCGGCGCCCCCCGCTCCTTCCAGCTGCAGGTCGACGGCGACTACATCGGCGAGCGCACCCGGGTCGAACTCGGCGTCGACCCCGGCGCTCTGACGATCCTCGCCTGAGCACCCCGTCCCCCCTGGTGAGTTCGCAGTAATCGTCGGATAGCGACGATTACTGCGAACGCATCGCGGGACTAGTCGAGGAGGCCCGTTTCGCGGGCGGAGACGGTGGTCTGCGCGAGGGTCTCGGCGGCGTCGAAGCGGGGCGTCCACCCCAGCCGGCGGCGCGCCTTGGTGGTGTCCATGATCACCGGCGTCGAGAGCGCGGTCGCCCACTCGAGCTGCGGGCTGATGAAGGAGAGGCGGCCGGCGATCGCCGTGCCGGCACCGAGCGCGGGGCGTGGAACCCGGACCGAGCGCCAGCCGAGCGCGCGGGCGATGTCGGCGATGACGATCTCGCCGTCGCCAGCCAGGTTGTAGGCGCCGGGATCGCCGTTCCCCTCGACCGCGGCGGCGAGCGCGGAGGCGACATCGTCGTGATGGACCAGCTGCAGCGGCACACCGGCGTCGGGCAGAATCGGGCGCAACAGGGGGATCCGCTCGAGGACGTGGCGGCGCAGCCGTGGCGTCGGGTCGCCGAGGCGGGCGGCGCCGACCGCCTGCTCGATCAGCATCGTCGCTCGCGGCCCGGCGACGATGCAGGGTCGGAAGACGTAGGCGGCGAGCTCGGAGCCGGCGAGGATCTCGTCGAGCGCCTCCTCCAGCTCGGCCTTCTGCGCCGAGTAGTAGAAGCCCGCCGAGCCGAGCGCCGGCGTCTCCTCAGTGAGCGGCTGCGGGTTGTCCGGATGGAAGCCGTAGGCGGCCACCGAGGAGGCGTAGACGAGCCGACCCACCCCGGCCTCGACCACGGCTTCGAAGACGTTGCGGCTACCCTCCAGGTTGATACGCCGCGTCTCCTCGCGGTCGCCGAAGATCGCGAAGGCGAGGTGGACGGCGACGTCGGCCCCGTCGAGGAGCTCTGCGAGGTGGCCGCGGTCGAGGATGTCACCGCGCTGGTAGGTCGTCTTGCGCCACCCCGCCGCGCCGGGGTCGAACGGCCGCCGCGCCATCCCCCTCACCGAATCGACCGCCGCGGAAGCCTCCAAGGCGTCGATCAGCGAGCCGCCGATCTCCCCGGTCGGCCCGGTGACGGCGACGGTCAGCCCCATCGGCTCAGGCGGTCGGAGTGATCCGGTAGGCGTCGAAGACGCCCTCGACATTGCGGAGGCGACTGATGCAGTGTTTGAGCTGCTCGGTGTCGCCGACCTCGATCACGAACTTGTTCTTCACCATCGGCGGGTTGGTGGTGCAGGCGGCACCGATGATGTTGATCCCGCCCTCCGAGAACGTGCGCGAGAGGTCCTCGAGGAGACGAGTGCGATCGTAGGCGTCGATCTGGATCTCGACCCGGTAGGAAGACGCGTTGTCGCCCTCCCAGCCGACGTCGACAAAGCGCTCCGGGGCGCGTTTCAGCGCCTTCACGTTCTTGCAGTCGGCGCGGTGGATGGTGATCCCGCGGCCGAGGCTGACGTAGCCCGCGATGTCGTCGCCGGGGACCGGGCGACAGCACTTGGCGAGCCGCACCGCGACATCCTCGACGCCCTTCACCACGATCCCGTAGTTGGAGGCGTCCTTGGTGCGGCGAGCGCGGCGGTCGGCGTTCTGGTTGGCGGGGATCGGCTCCTCGTCGATCGCCTCCCCTGCCTTCAACCGCTGCAGGATCTTGTTGACCGCCGCCTTGGTCGAGATTTTGCCCTGGCCGAGCGCGATGTAGAACTCGGACGCTTTGCGGAAGCCCATCTCGCGGATCACGTCGGCGAGCAGCGGCGAGCCGGCGATCTTCTGCATCGGCACGCCGCGCTTGCGCAGCGCCTCCTCCAGGCCCTCACGGCCGTCGCGCTCGGCGTCCTCGCGGCGCTCCTCTTTGAACCAGGCGCGGATCTTGTTGCGGGCGCGGCTGGTGCGCACCAATTTCAGCCAGTCGAGCGACGGCGCCCGTTTCTGCTTCGCGGTCAGCACCTCGACGATGTCGCCGGAGCGCAGCTGGTAGTGGAGCGGCACGATCGCGCCGTTCACCTTGGCGCCGACGCAGCTGTGGCCGACGTCGGTATGGACCGCGTAGGCGAAGTCGAGCGGGGTCGAGCCCGCCGAGAGGCTCTTCACTTCGCCCTTCGGGGTGAAGACGAAGACCTCGTCCTCGAAGAGGTCGACCTTCAGCGATTCGAGGAACTCGGTCGGGTCCTGTTCGCCCTCGGCCTCGACCAGCTGGCGCAGCCAGGTCATCTTCTCGCGCTGCGGGTCGCCGCGGCCGCCCTCTTTGTAGGCGACGTGGGCGGCGATCCCGTACTCGGCGAGTTTGTGCATCTCCTCGGTGCGGATCTGGATCTCGAGCGGCTTGCCCTCGGGCCCGATCACGGTCGTGTGGAGCGCCTGGTACATGTTGGCCTTCGGCATCGCGACGAAGTCCTTGAAGCGGCCGGGTAGCGGCTTCCAGAGCGAGTGGATGACGCCGATCGCGCCGTAGCAGTCTTTGACCGAGCCGACGATCACCCGCATCGCGGTGAGGTCGAAGATCTCGTTGAACTCGCGGCCCTTCTTCGCCATCTTCGTGTAGATCGAGTAGAAGTGCTTGGCGCGGCCGGAGATCTCGGCCTCGATGCCGACCTCTTCCAGCTCTTCGGCGAGGAACTCGCCCGCCTCGGCAACGTAGACCTCGCGCTCGTCGCGCTGCTGGGCGACCAGCTGTTTGATCTCCGCGTACTTGCGCGGGTGGAGCGTCGCGAAGGCGAGGTCCTCGAGCTCCCACTTGATCGCGTGGATGCCGAGGCGGTGAGCCAGCGGCGCATAGATCTCCAGCGTCTCGTGCGACTTCAGCGTCTGTTTCTGCTTGGGCAGCGCGCCCAGCGTGCGCATGTTGTGGAGACGGTCGGCCAGCTTGATCAGGATCACCCTGACGTCGGTGGCCATCGCCACCATCATCTTGCGGTAGTTCTCGGCCTGCCGCTCGTCGCGGCTCTCGAAGTTCATCCCCGTCAACTTGGTGACGCCGTCGACCAGCTGGGCGACCTCGTCGCCGAATTCGGCCTGGATCTCCTCCAGCGAGGCGCTCGTGTCCTCGACCGTGTCGTGCAGCAGCGCCGCGCACAGGGTCTCGGTGTCGAGCCGCATCCCGGCGCAAATTTGGGCGACACCCACAGGGTGGGTGATGAACTCGTCGCCGGAGTAGCGCTTCTGGTCCCCGTGGCGCTCGCAGGCGAAGTCGAAGGCGCGCTCGACCTTGTCACGGTCGATCGTCGCCACCGCCACCGTGGTGCCGCCGAAGCCGTTCGGGAGCTGCTCCTCATGGGCAGAGTCGAACTCCTCGACGACCGCGAACAGGTCGGCGAGCAACTCGCTGTGCTCTACGGAAATTTGGGGCTTTGGAGAAATGACTGTGCCTCCGAATGCTCTTTGCTGTAGACCCGGAACGCCGCCGAGCGCTCAAGATCGGTCCCTTCAGAGGATACGACGCGAACGAAGCCGGCGCCCGCGCTGGTGCTACCCGCAACGAGGCCAAGTTCAAGCAGGACGCGGAGGGCGCGCGCCGCGGTCTCCGGGTCGAGCGGGTGCGGCCCCGGTCCGGCGAGGGCGGCGCGCAGCTCGGCGCCGCCGATATCGCCCCCCGTGCGCAGGGTGCGGAAGACGCCGGCGATCGTCTCGCGCGAGGGTGCCTGGCGGGCGAGGACGCCGAAGGCGAAGTCGTGCTCGGCCTCGGAGAACAAGGGATGGAGGAATCCGGCGGCTGGTGAAGAGATGGGAATGGCTGGCGCCTCGGCGCGCCCGTCCCCACCTTCTTCTGGCGGGTAGGTGGGGACGGGCGCGCTGTGCGCGAGGATGACGCGGGAGACGTCGAGGGGAGTGCGGGGAGCGTCTACCAGGACAACGTGCGCGAAGGACGCGACGAGGCCCGGCGCCATCGCGAGCGCCGCGTAGTCGACAAGGGCAAGGCCGCCACTCCCACGAGCCGCGAGCCCGACGACCGCCTCCGCGCCGCAGCGCTGGCAGGCGATCAGCGCCGCGCCGCCGTTGAAGCGGGAGAGCCCGGTGGCGCCGTTGGCGAGCGCCGCCCGCCGTGAGGCGTCGGCGGTGACCGCGAGGACCCCGGCGCCGCTCGAGACGAGCTCCGCGATGGTCGCGGTGGGTGATGAGCCTGCGCTCTCGACCACCCGCCGCGGCGAACCCTCGGCGCTGCCGTGGAGACTTGGTTGCTCTATAAGCAACTTTCTCTCCACAGCATTTCCCTGACCGGTGAGGTCGCGGGCGAGCTCGGCCTCGAACCGCGCCCACCACTCGGCGTCGTCGCATGAGCATGGGTGCGGAGAGAGAGCGTCGGGTCCGGCATCGAGCGGGTAGACCTCGCGGAGGACGACGCGGGGCTCGACCGCGCCGTTCCAGTGGTTGACCTCGAGGCGCACGGCGGCGTCGAGCATGTCGTCGTCATCGACGCCGAAGCTGGAGCGGCCGAAGGCGACGCCGAGAGCGCGATGGGCGCCGCTATGGAGGCTGAAGCGGGAGTGCTTCCCCTCCTCGCCCATCGCTCGCACATCGGTGACCCGGGCCGAGGGGACCATCAGCCGCACCCCGGGGTTGCCCATCCCGAATGGCGCCAACTGCCCGAGCTCTTCGGCGAGGTCGAGGCCGAGCCCCACCCCGCCGATCATCGCGTCGATCCGCTCGGTCCGCCGCAGGTCTTCCTGCCCGAGCACTTCGCCCGCGTGGGCGGCGAAGGCGGCGCGGAACGCTTCTAGGTTGCCGGCGTTCAGCGACAGCCCGGCCGCCACCTTGTGGCCGCCGAAGGTCTCGAGGTGCTCGGAGCAGGCATCGAGCGCCGCGTACAGGTCGAAACCGGGGATACTGCGGCCCGAGCCGCGCCCTCCCCCTTCCCCGTCCAAGGAGATGATGACGACGGGACGATGGTGGCGCTCGACGAGGCGCGAGGCGACGATCCCGATCACGCCGGGGTGCCAGCCCTCTCCCGCCAGCACCAGCCCGTTGGCTTCCTTCAGCTCGTCGGGCAGCTCGCGCCGCGCCGCCTCGGCGGCGGCATCGACCTCGCGCTCCGTCGCCCGCCGCTCCGAATTCGCCCGTCCCAGCTCTTCGGCGATCCGCTTCGCGCGCTCCTCGTCGTCGGTGAGCAGCAGCTCGACCCCCGCGTCGGCCCGATAGAGCCGCCCCGCCGCGTTGATCCTCGGCGCGAGCCGGAACGCCAGATCCCCCTCGTCCAACCGGGTCGGCTCACACCGCGAGGCCTCCATCAACGCCCTCAGCCCGACTCTCTTGGTCCTGCGCATCTCGGCCAGTCCGCGCTTCACCAACGACCGGTTCTCTCCGACCAACGGCACCACATCGGCCACCGTCGCCAGCGCCACCAAATCGAGGTCCTTCTCGTCCCTCTCCCCAACCGCCCCCTCGCGCAGCGCGCAAGCAAGCTTCCAAGCGACCGCCGTCCCGCAGAGGGCCTCGAACGGATACTCCGAGACTTCCGGATGCAAGATCAGGCACCCCGGCAGCTCCTCGTCCCTTTGATGGTGGTCGGTAACCACCACCTCCATCCCCAGCTCCTGCGCCAGCGCCACCTGCTCGACCGCGGTGATCCCACAGTCGACGGTGATCAACAGCCCCGTCCCACGTGCGGCGAGCTTCTCCACGTTCCCTGAACTCAACCCATACCCGTCCGCGATCCGATCCGGGATCAACCAGTCGCAATCCGCCCCCAACTCCCGCAGCGTGGAGATCATCAGCGTCGTGGCGCTCACGCCGTCGACGTCGAAGTCGCCATGCACGGTGATCCGCTCGCCCGCTTCGATCGCGGCCCAGACCACGGCGACGACCTCGTCCATGCCGTGGAAGGCCGCAGCTGGGTGGGTCTCGTCGGCGGCGAGGAAGGCGCGCGCCTCAGCGGGCGTCCGGTAGCCGCGCCGGACCAGGGTGACGGCGACGGGTTGGCTCAGGCCGAGGGCGTCGGCGACGGCCCGGACCTCGGCATAGTCATATGGCTCGGCGGCGAACGCCTTGGCGGTTTCCTGCACGTTTCCAGGCTAGGTCGGCGTCCGGCGGCAAATCGCCGGCCTTCCGCCCGCAAAATGCCTGTAAACGAGCGCGGCTACGAAGTGCGTTCGCAGTTCTCTTCGCTATCCGACGAAAAGTGCGAACTCGGGCGTGGCGGGGCTACTCGGGGTGGACTTCGCGCGAGCCGAGGAGCCAGACGACGCCGAGGCCGAGCGCGACGCCGGGGATCGCCGAGAGGGCGGTGCCGATCGTCGTGTTGCCGACGCTCTGGCCGTCGATCACGAGGATGATCGTGCCGACCACGATCGCGCCGATCACCGCGCCGACGAAGGCGCCGACGATCCCCTGCCAGAAGCGGTCGGGCAGGAACACGGTGAAGTGCCAGAGGGCGATGCCCATCGTGAAGAAGACCAGGAAAGCCATCTAGTCGCGCCCCTCGCTCATCGTCGGCGGCCGCCTTTGCGGCGTTGGGCGCGGCGCGCCCGCCGTTCGTCGTTCCGTTTGCGGCGCTCCGCCGACTCCGGGTCGGCGCCGCTGTCCGGTTGCGCGGCCGGGGTCGGCGTGGTGCCGTTGCCGTCCGAGCCGTCGTCGGAGCCGCCGCGGTCCGCGGATGGCTCGGTGGTCGCCACCGCGCCCCTGCCGAGTCGGCGGCGGCGCTCCGCATTCGTCGCCTCGGCGATCGGCGCTTCGGCCTCGATGTCGGCGGCAATTTCAGCTTCCGTCTCGTTGTCTGACGCCAGCTTCGCCACCTGGATGTCGTCGGCGAACGGCGGCACCGTGCCCTCGACCTCGGCGATGCGCTGGCGCCGCCGGATGAACTGCGGCTCGCGTTCCTTCCAGGCGGTCAGCACCGGCGAGGCGATGAAGATCGAGGAGTAGGTGCCGGAGGCGATCCCGATCAGCATCGCGAAGGCGAAGTCCTGCAGCGTCGCGCTGCCGAAGACCAGTAGCGACACCACCGCGAGCAAGGTCGTGAAGCTGGTCGCCAGCGACCGGGTCAGCACCTCGCTCATCGAGCGGTTGACGATCTGCGAGAAAGCCGCGCGCGGCATGCGCGGCACGTTCTCTCGTATTCGGTCGAACACGATGATCGTGTCGTAGAGCGAATAGCCCAAGATGGTCAAGAAGGCGGCCACCGTCCCGCTCGACACTTCTTTGCCGGTCAGCGCATAGACGCCGCCGGTGATCAGGATGTCGTGGAAGAGCGCGATCAGCACCGGCACCGCGAATTTCGGCTCGAACCGCAGCGCCACGTAGACGAGGATCACCAGCAGCGAAAAGATCAGCGCCTTGACCGCCGATTCGGCGACCTGGTTGCCGAAGGTCGGCCCGACGCTGGTGCTTTCGAAGCCTTCTTTGTCGATGCCGTATTTCTTCTGCAAGACCGCTTCGGTGTCTTGCACCTTGCCCGGCTGCAGCTGCGCCGACTCGATCTGGAAGACGTTGTTGCCGAAGTGGGGGACCGTCACCTGCTGGATCTCGGCGTTCTTGACGCCGGCTTCTTCGAGGGTTTCCTGGACGCCTTCCTCGTCGGTCGGCTTTTCCAGGGCGGCCGTGATTCGCGTACCCGACTTGAAGTCGATCCCGAAGTTCAGCTCCTTGGTCGAGAGCGCCACCGCCCCGATCAGGAGGATCACCCCGGAGAGGGTGAAGAACCAGCGGCTCGCTCCCATGAAGTCGAAGTGCCAGCGCCGCCCCTCGCCGCCGGCGCCGAGCGCGCTCGGCGAGCGCAGCAGTTTCGAGTTGCTCATCGTGCCGAGCAGCGCCTGGGTGAAGACGACCGCGGTCAGCAGCGAGGTGATCGTGCCGACGCCCAGCGTGAAGGCGAAGCCCTTGACCCCGGAGGTCGCCAGCACGAAGAGGATAAAAGCCGTGAGCAGGGTGACGACGTTCGCGTCGATGATCGTCGAAATCCCGCGTTTGTAGCCAGCGGCGATCGCGCTCGACATCGAGCGACCCGCCCGGACCTCCTCCTTTATTCGCTCGAAGATGACAATGTTCGCGTCGGCCGCGACCCCGATCGTCAGGACCAGGCCGGCGATCCCCGGCAGGCTGAGCGTGATCGGGATCAGTTTGATCAGGGCGAAGAAGATGACCCCGTAGGCGGCCAGCCCGATCACCGCGATCACCCCGAGGAACCGGTAGTAGGCGAGCAGGAAAAGGACGACGAGGGCGAGCCCGATGATCCCTGCCTTGATCCCGTCGTGGAGGGCCTGCGAGCCGAGCGTCGCCGAGACCTGCGTCTCGGAGATCAGGTGCAGGTCGATCGGCAGCGCGCCGATCTGCAGCGTCGTCGCCAGTTCCTGCGCCGTTTCGAGCCCGTGTTCGCCGGAGAAGCCGCCGGAGATCTGAGCACCCTGGCGGCCGTCGATCCCGTCCGGGTTTTCGGCGAAGTTGATGATCGGCCGGCTCTGGACTTCGTTGTCGAGGATGACGGCGAAGTGGCCGGACAGCGCCGCCGCTTCTTCGGCGCTGCCGGGCGGGCCGATCGACTGCGCCTGGCCGCGCTGGGCGATCTGGCGGGTGACGTCCTGGAAGTTTTGCTGCCCTTGATCGGTGAATTTGAAGGAGACGTTCGGTTCGCCGGTGCCCTGCGCGTATTCCTGCTTCGGTTCGGTGATTTCGTTGCCCGACAGCGAGTAGTTGTCTTTCAGCGCGAACCAGCCAGGCTGGGCGGTTTCGTCGACCTTGCCGCTTTCTTCGACCGGCAGTTCGGAGACGAGGACCGTCCCGGCGGGGACTTCGACCACGAGCCCGTCTTTCGGCAGCGTTTCGCCGGTCGGGCTTTCGTAGAGGTCTTTCTTCCGCGTCTCCGGGCCGGCGAGCAGCTTGTGCGGCGCTTCTTTTTCGAAGAGGTAGTAGCGCGTCTGCGCGACCGAGCATTTTTCGCATTCCGCCTTCGATTTCGGTGGCTGTTCGGCCGCCAGCTGCGCCGCCGTGTAGGCGTTGGGGAAGGCGCCGGAGGCGATCAGGCCCGCGTTCTCGAAGCTCTTCGGGTTGCGCCCGGCTTCTTTCCATTCTTTTTCCAGCTTTTCGACCGCCGCTTTGGGCGGGCTCTGGCCGGGGTGGCCGCCGATCGTCCGCTCCGGGCCGAGCAGGTTCGGCTCCCAGTCGTAGAAGTAGAGCTGGGCGGTCGTCCCCACCTGTTCGGCGGCGCGGTTGGCGTCGGTGATGCCGGGCAGGCCGACCGTGATGTTCTTGGTGCCGAGCCGGGCGACTTCGGCCTCGGACACACCGAGGTTGTTGATCCGCTTTTCGATGATGTTGATCGAGTCTTCGATGTCTTCACCGGAGACTTCGGTCGCGGTCCCGGTCGGCTGACCTTCGTAGACCAACTGCAGCCCGCCCTGCAGTTCGAGGCCGAGCTTCGTTTCCTTGGTGGCGATGACGACCCCGGAGAGGACCACCAACCCGAGGACGAAGAGCAGGACGAGGACGTGCTGCCGCCTGGAACCCACTTAGCCCTCCGGGGTCAGGACAAGCAGAAGCCCGCCGTCGTCGTCATAGGCGGGGAAGACGTCGGCCACCGCTTTGGCCGGAAGATCGCCCTCGGCGTTGACCGAGACGCGCTTGCCGAGCGAGCGCACGCCCCACTCCAGCGAAGTCTCGATCGGGTCGGTTTTGCCGTCGCCGTCGGTGTCGGCCTCGGGTCCGCCGTCGCCGGGATCGATCCAGTCGAGGCCCAGCACCTCGCGCACCGGACGCCCGATCACATCCTCGTCGGTCAAACCCGTCAACTCGTAGCTCCCCTTGCCCGCATCGATGACCCGTTCCTGCTGATCGCAGACGAAGAACGCCGCGTTCGGAGCCGGATAATAATCGTCGAGTAGTTCGAATACGAACCCGAATCCACATTTCGAGCAACCCTTGGGCCGGCGGCTGAATCCTTCGGTCCGCGAGCCGCTTACCTCGCGGTGTCCGCAGTTGGGGCAGATGAAAAACGGCATGGTCGGGACAGGCTAGATGATCGCTCTACGGGGTGAGTTAAGCGCCCGCAAGCGCTAGAAGAGGCTGGCTGCGCCTGCCGGCGCCGGTAGGCCGAGGTGGTCATAGGCGCGCTGCGTGAGGACCCTGCCGCGCGGCGTCCGCTTCAGCAGTCCCTGCTGCAGGAGGTAGGGCTCGAGCACGTCCTCGATCGTGTCCTGCTCCTCGCCGATCGCGATCGCCAGGGTCGAGAGGCCGACCGGGCCGCCGCCGAATTTGGAGGCGACGGTGTCGAGCAGGGCGCGGTCGGCGCGGTCGAGCCCGGCCTCGTCGACCTCGAGCATCGCCAGCGCGTCGGCGGCCACGCCGGCGCCGATCACCCCGGTCCGCCGCACCTCGGCGAAATCCCGCACCCGCTTCAGCAGGCGGTTGGCGACGCGCGGCGTGCCACGCGAGCGGGAGGCGATCGTGCGGGCGCCCTCGGCGTCGATCTCGACCTCGAGGATCCCGGCGGAGCGCTCGACGATCAGCGCCAGATGGTCGGCGCTGTAGTGCTCGAGCCGGTGGCTGACGCCGAAGCGGTCGCGCAGCGGCGTGGTCAGCAGGCCGGCGCGGGTGGTCGCGCCGATCAACGTAAAGGGCGGCAGCGGCAGGGTGACGGTGCGGGCACCGGCGCCCTGGCCGAGCACGACCGGCAGCTCGCCGTCCTCCATCGCCGGATAGAGCGTCTCCTCGACCGCGCGGCCGAGCCGGTGGATCTCGTCGATGAAGAAGACGCTGCCGGGCTCCAGCGCGGTGAGGAAGGAGGCGACGTCGGCCTTGCGCTCCAGCGCCGGGCCGGCGGTCTGGACCAGCGGCACGCCGAGCTCGGCGGCGACGATGTTGGCGAGCGAGGTCTTGCCCAGCCCGGGCGGGCCGGCGAGCAGGACATGGTCGAGCGGCTCGCCGCGACGACGGGCGGCCTCGATGAAGATCCCCAACTGCTCGGTGACCTGGACCTGGTTGACGAAGTCGGCCAGGGTCGGCGGACGGAGGCTGCGGTCGAGGTCCTCCTCCCGCGTCTCGGCGCGCGCATCGTGCACAGCCACCTGAGCGTCGACGGGCACCGGCTCCTCGTCGATCCCAGGGGTGCGGATGCGGTTAGCGCCGATCGCCTCGTCGCTCATCGTAGGGTCCCCGCCTTGCGCAGCGCGCCGGCGAGCAGTTCCTCGGCGTCCTCGCCCTCCAGCCCGTCGAGTAGCTGCTCCGCCTCGAGCGGCTGGTAGCCGAGGTTGACGAGGCCGTCGCGGGCGAGGGAGCGGGCGTCGCCTTCCTCGGCGACGACGATCGCCGACTCGACCTCGAGCGCGCCCGCGACCTTGTCGCGAAGCTCGACGATGATCCGCTCGGCCGTGCGTTTGCCGATCCCCGGCACCGCCTGGAAGCATTTGGTGTCGCCCGCCGCGATCGCCCGCAGCAGCTCCCGCGAGCTGCCGCCGGAGAGCGCCGCGATCGCGACTTTCGGTCCGACGCCGCTGACCGAGATCAGCATCCGGAAGAGGTCGCGCTCGTCTTCGGAGGCGAAGCCGTAGAGCGCCAGCGAGTCCTCGCGGGCGATCAGCTCGGCGTGCAGGAAGGTGTCGGAGCCGGCCGCCGGGACCGCCTTCAGGGTCTCGGCCGAGACCGCCAGCCGGTAGCCGACGCCGTTCGCGTCGATCACCACGTGGTCGGGGCGGCGGACCATCACCTCGCCGCGGACGGCGGCGATCATCCCGCCACCCGCGCCGTGAAGCCGGGCTTGCCCGTCGGTGCCGGGGCGGCGGAGCGCGCCACCGCCTCGCGCCGGCCCGCGCCGCCGCCGTGGCAGATCGCCACCGCGAGCGCGTCGGCGGCGTGGTCGGGGGTCGGCGGCTCGGGCAACCCGAGCAGGGTGGCGACCATCCGCTGGACCTGGCCCTTGCCCGCCCCGCCGGAGCCACAGACGGCCATCTTGATCGCCTGCGGCGTGTAGGCGAAGCAGGCGATGCCGCGCTGGGCGGCGGCCAGCATCGCGACGCCGCTGGCCTGGCCGACGGCCATGGCCGAGGCGACGTTGCGGCCGAAGTAGACCTGCTCGATCGCCAGGGCGCGTGGCTCGTGCCAGGACATCAGGTCGCCTAGCGCGGCGTGGATCCGCTCCAGGCGCCGCTCCATCGGCATCTCCGGGCCGGTCTCGACGACGCCGCCGTCGAGCGCGACCATGCGGTTGCCCTCGACCCGGACGATGCCGAAGCCGAGATTCGCCGCGCCCGGGTCGATCCCCATCACAACTTGCATAAGGGTCTGATTCTGCGAGCGAGGCCGGACGCCTCCCTGGAGATCAGGCGGCGAGCTCTTCGAGCACCGAGTCGGGGATGTCGAAGTTGGCGTAGACCTGGTCGACGTCGTCCTGGTCGTCGAGCACCTCGAGCAGGTCGATCATCCGCTCCGCGTCGTGGCCTTTCAGCTCGACCGTGCTTTTCGGTTCGGTCGCGAGCGTCGCCGACTCGATCTCCACGCCCGCCTCTTCGAGCGCCGCCTTGACCGCGGTGAGGTCGGTCGGTTCGCTGAGGATGCGCAGTTTGTCGCCCTCCTCCTGCACGTCCTCGGCGCCGGCGTCGATCGCCGGCATCAGGTCGTCCTCGCTGTAGCGGTCGCCGTCGACCACCACCACCCCTTTTTTCTCGAAGTTCCAGGCGACCGAGCCGGGCTCCCCGAGGCCGCCGCCGTGGGTCGAGAAGGCGTGGCGGATCTCGGCGCTGGCGCGGTTGCGGTTGTCGGTCAGCGCGTCGACCAGGACCGCGACCCCGGCCGGACCGTAGCCCTCGTAGACGACCCGTTCGATCGCCGCGGAATCCGCATTGGCGCCGGTGCCGGTGTCGATCGCTTTCTGGATTTTGTCTTTCGGCATCGACGCCTCGCGCGCCTTCTGCACCGCGGTGGCGAGCGCCGGGTTGCCCTCGGTGTCGCCGCCGCCGTCACGCGCGGCTACCGTGATCGCGCGGGCGAGCTTGCTGAAGAGCTTGCCGCGTTTCGCGTCGGCGGCGCCCTTCTTGTGTTTGATCGACGACCACTTCGAATGTCCCGACATACAGGTGTCATTCTATGAGAGGGAGAACGTCATGGAAATGCGGGTGAGGAGCTTGGGACGGAATCTGGCCGCCACGGTGGTCTTCCTCGCCATGCTCCTGGCCGCCTTCTCGCTCTGGACGACGATCCCGCTCGGCTGGGTCTACATCGGCTCCAAGGTCTCCCACAGCCAGTTTCCGAGCATGGGCCCCTACATGGTCGTGGTGATCGGGATCATCGTCACCGTGATATTCGATGCCTGGCTGATCGGCCGCCTCAACGACCTCTATGTGCGCGTGACCGGTAGCAACCGCCTTGTCTCCGAGCGGCCCGGCTGGATGAAGAGCATGCGCGACGCCGCCCCGATCCACAGCGCGGTGACCGTGGTCGAAGCGGTGATGATCTCCTCGGTCCTGCTCGCCGGCCTCGCCCTGGTCACCTGGTTCTTTCTCCTCGCGGGCTCCCCGCTGCCGAACAACTAGCCCCTCGGGACGCATCGGGCGCCACTTTCAAAACAATTCTGTGACGACGCTTGAAGCGCGCCGGCGAGGGTGCTTCTATCGGCGCATGCAGGAACCCGGCAATCGTGAGCAAAGAGAAGAAATCCGCAGCGTCGAGAGGGATCTACGGAAGGAGATTCTCGCCGCACGAAGCGATGCCCGCGCAGACTTTCGAATGCTGGTCGTTGTGATGGCTCTGGCCATGTATGCGACGGTCATCCTTGGGTTCGTCGCGATCCTCCTCCTCCAAACATCACACTGAGCCAATCAATGCAGGCGCTATCTGACGAGCAGCACTTGGACGCCATCGAGGCGAAGGTCGACAGGCTGGAGAAGAAGGTCGACGATGGCTTCGCCGAGGTACGAAGCGAGATCGGTGCCCTCTACCGTCTGATGATCCAGTGCTTTGCCGGGTTAGGCCTGACGATGATCCTCGGGTTCGCGGGAATCCTGCTACAGCAACACATCTGACGCGCCTGGACCAAGCGATACGCCGTAGCGCGCCGGTCCAGGCGCGTCAGACGACGAACTTGCCGTCTTGTTGCATCACCACGCCATCGACTTCTAGCTTGCCGCCGAGGCGGAGGTCGCAGACCAGGTCGGTGTGGACGGCGGACTCGTTGGTGCCGCCCGACTCGGGGTAGGCCTGGCCGACCGCCATGTGGATCGTGCCGCCGATCTTCTCGTCGAGCAGGACCTCGCGGGTGCCGCGGTCGATGCCGTAGTTGGTGCCGATGCCGAGCTCGCCGAGCGTGCGGGCGCCCTCGTCGGTGTCGAGCAGGGCGACCAGGAACTCCTCGCCGCGCTCGGCGCTCGCGTCGACGACGCGGCCCGCCTCGAACTTGAGATGGACGCCGGAGACCTCGCGGCCGCCGATCACCGCGGGCAGGTGGAAGCTCACCTCGCCCTCGACCGAGTCCTCGACCGGCCCGGTGAAGAACTCGCCGTCGGGCATGTTGTGGTCGCCGTCGCAGGGGATGAATTTGCGCCCCGCGATGCCGAGCTTGATGTCGGTGCCGGGGGCGGTGATCCGCACCTCCTCGTGGCCGTCGATCCAGTCGGCGAGGCGGTTGCACTCCTCGGAGGCGCGCTTCCAGGCGGTCAGCGGGTCGCCGTCGTCGGCCAGGCAGGCGCCGTAGTAGAAGTCCTCGTAGTCGGCCAAGCTCATCTCCGCCTCGGAGGCGTAGGCGCTGGTCGGGAACAGCGTGTAGACCCAGCGGAAGTCGCCCTCGGCGCTCCGTTTCATCGCCCGCGCCATCAGGTCGCCGGTCACCGACTGACGCAGCGTCTGGCGCTCCGGCGGCACGCCGGAGAGCTCGCGGGTGTTGGTGCTGGCGCCGATCGCGATCCGCACGTCGGCGTTGTCGACCATCCACTCGGCGAACGGCGAGATCCATTCCAGCTGCGGGTCGGAGGCATGTTTGAAGTAGGCGGCGATCTGGCCCTCGAGCGCCACGTTCAGGACCGGGTTGCCACCCGCCTTCAGGACCTCCTCGTAGACGGCGAGCAGGAGTGGCGCGGCGGCGTTCTCGCCGTCGATCGAGACGACCTCGCCCTCCTGCACTTTGGTCGAGTAACCGACCAGGATCCTCGCCAGGTTCTGCGTCCGCGGGTCGCCGCTCATCCTCTTGCCGCCCCTCTCTCTTGGTCTCGGGCCTGGTCCTGCTCTCGGGCCGTGGTGATCATCGCCATGAATATCGCGTGGAAGCGCGGGTCGTCGGTCAGCTCGGGGTGGAAGGCGGAGGCGAGGACGGATCCCTCGCGGATCGCCACCGGGTGCCCCTCCCAGGCCGCCAGCACCTCCACCCCCGGCCCGGTCCGCTCGACCCACGGCGCCCGGATGAAGACCGCGCGCAGCGACTCCTCCCCCACCCCGGTCACCGCGAGATCGGCCTCGAAGCTCTGCAACTGGCGGCCGAAGGCGTTGCGGCGCGCGGTCGCGTCGATGAAGCCGAGATGCTCGGCGTCGCAGACGATCAACCCGGCGCAGGTGCCGAGGATCGGCCTGCCGGCCTCGTGGTGGGCGCACAACCCAGGCTCCAGGCCCGAGGACTCGATCAGCTTCGACATCGTGGTCGACTCGCCGCCTGGGATCACCAGGCCGTCGAGCCCCGCCAACCGCTCCGGCGTGCGCACCTCGACCGGCTCCGCGCCGAGCCGGCGCAACGTCTTCGCGTGCGCCTCGAAGTCGCCCTGCAGGGCTAGTACTCCGACCTTCAGGTCAGCTCCCGCGGTGCTGCAACAGCGCGTCCTGGGCTTCGAGCGGGCCGATCTCCAGGCCGCTCATCGCCTCGCCGAGGCCGATCGAGGCCGCCGCGACCCGCTCCGGGTCATCGAAGTGGGTGGTCGCCTCGACGATCGCCTTGGCGCGCCGCGCCGGATCGCCCGACTTGAAGATCCCCGAGCCGACGAAGTTGCCCTCGGCGCCGAGCTGCATCATCAGCGCCGCGTCGGCGGGCGTCGCGATCCCCCCGGCGCAGAAGAGCGGCACCGGCAGGCGCCCGGACGCGGCGACCTCCTGGACGACTTCCAGCGGGGCGGGAAGTTCCTTGGCGGCGGCGGCGAGCTCCTCGGGCCGCAGCGTCGAGAGCCGGTTTATGCCCGCCCGGATGGTGCGCATGTGGCGTACCGCCTCGACCACGTTGCCGGTCCCGGCCTCGCCCTTGGAGCGGATCATCGCCGCGCCCTCGCCGATCCGCCGCAGCGCCTCGCCGAGGTTGGTCGCGCCGCAGACGAACGGCACGTCGAAGGCGAGCTTCTCGATGTGGTTGACCTCGTCGGCCGGGGTCAGCACCTCGGACTCGTCGATGTAGTCGACTTCCAGCGCCTGCAGGACCTGGGCCTCGGCGAAGTGGCCGATCCGCGCCTTCGCCATCACCGGGATCGTCACCGCTTCCTGGATGCCCTTGATCATCGCCGGATCGGACATCCGCGCCACTCCACCGTCGCGGCGGATGTCGGCGGGGACGCGCTCCAGCGCCATCACCGCGCAGGCCCCCGCCTCCTCGGCGATCTTCGCCTCCTCGGAGGTGACCACGTCCATGATCACCCCCCCTTTCAGCATCTCGGCGAGGCCGGTCTTCAGTCGAAACGTCGCGCGCTCGGGCATGCACCCATATTAGGGAGCGCGGCGACGGGCGAGTCCCGTCCCTACTTCAGTTTGTACGCCTTGATGCGGTCGCGGTGCAGGTCTTCATCCCGCGCGTACAACCCGTGCGCGAGCGCCTGGACCAGCGCCATCAATGCCGTGTTCGACCGCGTGAAGGAAGGACTGTTCGACGAGAAGTAGAGCGTCATCTCGGCGTGCTCGCCGACCTCCGACATGGTCGCGTCGGAGATCGCCAGGGTGCGCGCGCCGCGGTGCAGGGCGAGCTTCATCGCCCGCAGCAGGAGCGGGTGCGCCCGACCCGCCGAAAGGGTGATGACGAGGGTGTTCTCGTCGATCCGGCCGAGCCGCTGGAGGCTCTCGCCGCCGGTCGAGGCGACGATTTCGGCGCGGATGTCGAGCAGGCTGAGGGTGTGGCGCAGGTAGCTGGCGAAGAAGGCCATCTGGTCGACGCCGACGATCACGATGCGCTGCGCGGTGGCGAGCGCCGCGACCGAGTTGTTGACCTGGTCGGCGGTCAGCTTGCGCGCCGTTTCCTCCAGATTCGAGTAGTCGGCGCTGAGCGACCCCTCGAGCTCGGAGTGGTCGAAGGAGAAGAGCGGGCCGGCGGCCGAGCCGACCGCGGCGATCGTCGTCCGGTACTCCTCGATCGCGGCCTGCTGCAGCTCCGGGTAGCCCTCGAAGCCGAGCGCCTGCGAGAAGCGGACGACAGTCGAGGAGGAGGTGCTGGCGCGGCGGGCGAGCTCCTCGGCGGTGAGGAACGCGGCCTCGTCGAGGTGGTCGACGATGTAGCGGGCCACATCTTTCTGGGAGCGCGAAAACTCTTCGAAACGCTCCTGGATGTAGTCGGAGAGGCTTTTGAGTTGAGGTGATTTCGTCGCGGTCTTGGTCACGGCCGTCAATTTCGCCGGGCCTGACGCTTTCCCTTCTGGTTGGATTCGGAAGTACCGATGGAGACCGTTTAGGAATGGGCCAGTTCGATGGCCAGCCGAGCATGCGCTGGAGCCTCCAAGGGGTGACCGAAGAGGGCGACGAGGCCTGGCTGATTCGCGGCATCGCCCGCAAGCTCTACCGCTGCCCCGGTTGCCACGGCGACATCGAGGTCGGTGACGAGCACACGATCGTCCAGTTCGTGCGTCGGCTCGGCGGCGCCGACCACCACCACTGGCACCGCGTCTGCGCCGAAGAAATCCTGATCCCGGAGTTGGGGAGCCTGCGGCGGGTGCCGGCCGGGGAATCGAGCCAGGCGAAGCTGGAGCGGCGCGGCCGGACCCCGGCCGGACGGCGACGGCGCGGACGCGGGCGATGACCCGGCGGCGTCGACTGCTGGGGGTCTACGCCCGGATCGGCCGCACCTACTGGGCCTGGGCGCCGACCCTGCTGGTGCTGGCGGCGATCGTCTTCATCCCGCTCGGCCTGGTCGACGCGCTGTTGAACGAAGTCAACACCGAATCGCTGAACGTGACCGAAGGGCTGAAACTCGCCGCCTTTCTCGGCGCGGTCGGCGCGGTCGCCGCCAGCAGCCTCTTCGGCGAGGTGTTCTTCAGCGGCGCGATCGCTGCCTCGCTCACCCACCCCGAGGACGAGGAGCGACCGAGCTTCCGCGAGCTCGCCTCTCACATCTCCTACCTGAAACTGATCGCGGTGGACATCCTCTACGTCGCGATCACGGCGGTCGGCCTCATCCTCGTGGTGGTCCCAGGGCTGCTCGCCCTGGTCTATCTCTCGCTGGCGGGCCCGGTGGTCGAGCTCGAAAAGCGCGGCGTCTGGGGCGGGTTCAAGCGCAGCTTCCGGCTGGTCCGCGGCCACTTCTGGATGGTGGCCGCGATCGTCGTGCCGATCGAGACCGTCGGCGACGGCCTCAACGATGCGATCGTCGACGGAGTCCACGGGTTGCTCGGACACGGGATCCTCGCCGCCTGGGTCGGCGAGTCGGTCGGCAACATCGTCACCGCGCCGGTCTTCGCGGTGGCGATCGTCCTCCTCACCCTCGACCTGATCCACCACCACGACGGCAGCGCGCCGACGCTGAAGCGCCGGCCCGAGCCGATCGCCGCGCCGGAGTCGGCATGAACGCCTCGCTGCCGCTGGCCAACTTCATCGTCGAATTCTGGAACCACCACCTCGTCGACCATGATCGCCAGGGGGTCTTCCTGGTGCTGGTGGGGTTCGTCGGCTCGTTCGCCTTCATCCGGATGAGCACGCGGCTGATCCGCAAGGAAGTGAGCTGGTGGCCGGGCAACGTCGAAAGCGAAAGCGGGGTCCACGTCCATCACCTGGTCTTCGGGATCATCACGATGATGGTCGCCGGGACGCTTGGCTTCGCCTCGCTCGGCGCCAGTCCCTGGACGGAGATCTGCGCGTTCTTCTTCGGCATCGGCGCCGGCCTGACGATCGACGAGTTCGCCCTCTGGGTCTATCTCGAAGACGTCTACTGGGCCGAGGAGGGGCGCAGCTCGATCGACGCCACGGTGATCGCGGCCGCGCTGATCTTCCTGGTCCTGCTCGGCGCCAATCCGTTCGAATTCAACAACGGCGAAGGGGTCCTGGCCGGGATCGTCTCCTCGGTGCTGCTGATCCTGTTCGTCGCGATCTGCTTCCTGAAGGGGCGCCGCGCGCACGGCACGATCGGCATCCTCCTCTTCCCGCTGGCGATCTACGGCGCCTGCCGGATCGGCAAGCCCGACTCCGCCTGGGCACGGCGCCGCTACGGCGAGCGCCGGCCGAAGAAGCAGGCGAAGTCGGAGGAGCGGTTCCACCCCGGCCGCCGCACCGACCGCTTCAAGGAATCCTTCCGCGACCTGGTCGGCGGCAAGCCGAGCGAGGGGGTGGCGGGGGTCGCCGAACAGGCCGTCGCAGCGACCCGCGAAGCCGGCGAAGAAGTGCGCGCCGCCGCCGGACGCGTCGTCCACCCTGACGATCCCGACAAACGCCCGTGACAGGACGGTGTTGACGGGCCGAAAACTCAACTATGGCTTGCGTTTTCGGCCCGTCAACGCGGGGGGCGCACGGAATCGAGGCGGGCGCGGAGGGCGCCGCGGGTGGCGGGCCACTCGTCGTCGATGACGCTGTAGTAGGCGCTGTCGCGCTGGCCGACGTCGGGGACGATCATGTGCTTGCGCATCATCCCCTCGAAACGGGCCGGGAGGCGCACCATTGCCCCACGGGAGCGCTCGTTCCGGGAGTCGGTCTTCAGCTCGACCCGGACGCAGCCGAGCGTCTCGAAGGCGCGCGTGAACATCAACAGTTTCGTCTCGACGTTGACGCCGGTCCGCCACACCTCGGGGTTGAACCAGGTCCAGCCGACCTCGACCACGCGGTCCCAGCGGCGCACCCCGAGGTAGCGGCTCGACCCGACCAGGACGCCGTCGGCGGCCCGGCGCACCGCGAAGGTCCCGGTCTCGCCCGGCGCCCCCTCCCCCACCGCGTCGCTCGCCAGCGTCGCGTCGAACCAGCCGTCGAAGTACTTGCGGCTCGAGTTCAGGTAGGCGAGCCAGGTCCAGATCTCGTCCGGCTGCGCCGCCTCCCAGAGCCCGTCGCGGTGCTCCTCGGCGAGCGGCTCGAGCATGACCAGCGACCCGCGCAGCGGCGCCGTCAGCGGCCCCTCGATCCCCCGCTCAACCATCGCTCAACCTTAGCCGCGGACGGCCCGACCTAGACTCGGCACCGGTATGGGGACGCACCGCAGACTCGCCACGCTTGCGTTGCTGCTCGCCACCGCGGGCGCGCTGGCCGCGGTGGCACGCGCCGAGGTCGTCCAGTCCGGCGACGTCCGGGTCAATTTCCATGCCAGTTTCATCCCGCGGGCGCTGCCACGCGAAAGAGCGGCGCCGATCACGGTCGACGTCGAGGGGAAGATCTCGACCACGGACGGCAGCCACCCGCCGGCGCTGCGCCAGCTGCGGGTCGAACTGAACAGCGCCGGACAGATCGACGCGACGGGCCTGCCGGTCTGCCGAGCCTCCGCGCTGCAGTCGACCAGCACCGAAGTGGCGCTGGCACGCTGCCGGCCCGCCCAGGTCGGCAACGGCCATTTCGAAGCGGAACTGCGGCCGACGGGCAGGCCGATCGAGGTCGACGGCCGGGCGCTCGTCTTCAACGGCGCCGTCGGCGGCCGCCCCGGGATGCTGATCCACATCTACATCGCCCGGCCGGTGAACCTGACGCTGGTGATCCCGCTGAAGATCAGCCGCCGCGAAGGCCAGTTCGGCACCGTGCTCACCACGAACGTCCCGAAGCTGGCCGGCGGCTTCGGCTCGATCACCGAGCTGCGGCTGCGGATCGGGCGCCGCTTCTCCGACCGAGGCCGGCCGCGCAGCTACCTGAGTGCCGACTGCGCCGCGCCCGCGGGCTTCCCCGGCGCCACCTTCCCGTTCGCCCGCGGCACCTTCCGCTTCGCGGGCGGTCGCACCATGCACGCCATCCTCAACCGCAATTGCCAAGTTCGGAAGTCGGCACAATCGGGGTAAGCGATGGCCATCAACGCAATCGAAGGGGAGACGACATGAACGAGATCGGCCTCAAGCTTCGCCGGGGCGGTGCGCTCCTGACCGTCGTCGCGGCGATCGGCGGCGGCGCGCTCCTCGCCGGTTGCGGCAGCGGCGGGGGCACCACCGGCGCCTCCAGCGAAATCTCGACCACCGGGAACAACGCCCAGAAGGAAGCCGAAGCCGGGGTCGAAAGCGCCGAACGCGGGATCGAAGAAGGCAAGGAAAAGGCCGAAAAGGGTCTCGAAGAAGCGAAGGAAAAGCTGGAAAACAGCAAGGGCAAGGGAAAGAAGACCCTCGAAGAAGCCAAGGAAAAGGCCGAAGAAGGCATCGAAGAAGCGAAGAAGAAGGCCGAAGAACTTTTGCCTTAGTTGGACGTGATGAAGCGGCGGATCACCCCGACAGCGGGCGAGCGGAACGGGAAGTAGAGGCTGGAGACGTGGCCGTGGTCGGGGACGACGTAGAGCTGCGACCGGGGGAAGCGCGCCTGCACCTCGTGCGCCTCGCGGATCGAGGTGACGTCGTCCACCTGTCCCGCGGTGATCAGGGTCGGGAAGCTGCGCGGGGCGCGCCAGCCGCTCGGGATCGGTGGGGCGAAGCCGCCCGCCGGGGGACCTGGCCAGTAGAGGCAGGGGGTGAGCCGCGCCGCGGTCGAGAGCAGGTACTCCTTGCGACCGAAAGGCGCGAAGAAGTCGCGCGGAAGCCCGCGCACCGCGGCGGAAAGTTCGGCGACTCGTTGCGGGAACGATGCGCTCGCGTCCCAGAGCAGCTTGTAGTCGTTGCATTCGACCGCGATCGCCAGTCCGGAGCTGTATTCGTTCAGCTTTTCCCCGGCCGGGCCCGGCGCCAACAGTCGTTCGAGCCGGCCCGGTTCGCCCGCCAGGAAGCGGCGGTCGCCTTCGTCGAGGCTGAGGTAGGAGCGCGGCGCCAGCGTCCCCGCCTCGAGCAGGAAGGAGATCAGGCTCTCGGTCGAGCGCCGTTCGCGGTGGAAGACCCTCACGACCCAGGTGAGGCGCGCGACCGGGTCGCCGGCGCAGGTCGGCGCGTCCCGACAGGCGACCCGCAGCCCGTGCAGTCCGGCAGGCAGCAGGGTCCGGTAGTAGGGGTCGTCGCCGGGATATGCCGAGTCGAGGATCAGGCCGCGCAGACTGCCCGGGTGGCGGACCGCGTAGGCCTGGCCGAAGAACGTCCCGTAAGAGTCGCCGTAGAAGAAGATCTTGCCGAGGCCGAGGGCGCGCCGCAGCTGGTCGAGGTCTTCGGCGCCTTCGGCCGAGGTGTAGCCCGCGTAGCGCGGGCCGAGCTGGTTGGCGCACTCGCCGATCGCGATCGATTCCTGGATCAGGCCGGCCTGCAGCGCCGGGCAGTCCATCGCGTCGGAGAGGCCGGTGCCGCGCATGTCGTAGAGGATCAGGCCGCGGCGGCGGAGCACCGGCCCGAGGGCCGCGATCAGCGAGCTGGCGTACGGCTTGGCGGTGGCCGCGTAGCCGGGGCCACCGTCCATCGCGACGATCGTCCCGAGGTTCGGCTGCGCGGTGTCGCGGCGGCGGCGGATCGCGAAGCCGACCCTGGTCTGGCCGAGCGCCGGGTCGCCGCGCAGCGCCGGGACCATGATGTGGCCACACTCGAACGGGCGCGGCATGCCGAGGTCGCAGCGATGCAGCTTGGGGCGCGATGGGACGGGTTCGGCGGCGGCCGCTGTCCCTGACCATGCGCAGAGAACGGTCGCGACGGCGACGAGGGCGATCGAGAGGGGGGCGCGACTGCTCACCGGCTGCCACCGACGGTGCCGAGAATCCGCCCCGAGCCGCCGACCCGTACCGCGGCCTTGCCGAGGTCCTCGCGCGAGAGCTCGCGGATCAGCCGCACCCCTTCCCCACTCGGGTCGGGGACGGGCCGACCGGCTTCGATCAGGCGGACAGAGGCGATCCGACCGGAGCGGAAGGCGCCGTCGGGGTCAAGCGTCACGTGGAGCACCGCCGAGGCGCCCAGCACGCCCGACGTTTCGAAGTTGTGGAAGCCGGAGAAGTTGCCGAGGCTGTAGGCGATCAGCCGGTCGCGGTAGATCTCCATCCCGCGCAGGACGTGCGGCCCGGAGCCGAGGATCAGGTCGGCCCCCGCACGCACCGCCATCTTCGCGAAGGCCTCCGGGTTGCCGCGATCCTCGCCGAGGTAGTGCTCCTCCTTCCCGGTGACGTGCTGGGCGCCCGAGCCCTCGGCGCCCGCGTGGATCGCGACGACGACGATCTGGGCGCGCCGCGCGGCGCGGCGGATCAGCGCCCGGGCGGCGGGGAGATCGAGCAGCGAGGCGGTGGTCGAGTACGGCGCGAAGCCGAGGAACGCCACCTTCTCCCCTCCCGCCTTCACCACCGTCACCTCGCCGGGCAGCCCGTCCTGGGCGATCCCGGCGCGGTGCAGCGCGGCGATCGTCTGTTCGAGTCCGGTCTGGCCGAAGTCGTAGGAGTGGTTGTTGGCGTCGTTCATCACCGTGAAGCCGGCCGCGGCGAGATAGCGCGCGTAGCTCGGCGGCGTGCGGAACGCGTAGCAATCGCCGGCGGGCGCGCCGCCGCACTTGGGCGAGTCGGAGACGTCGGTGAGCGTCCCCTCGAGATTGCCGAAGACGACATCGCCCTTCAGCCGGCCCTTGACCCGGTCGAGGTAGGAGCCGGGATCGGCGGGCAGTTCGGGCGTGTTGCCGAGCATCGTGTCGCCGACCGCGGCGAACGAGATCCCAGGTCCGGAGGCGTGGTCGCCGATGCCTGACTTCGGGGAGCGCGAAGCCGCCTCGCGGCCTGTGGTCGTGGCCTCGCCGGCCTCGGGCCCCGGCGAGCGCACCGTCCCGCCGTCAGAGAGCTCGGCGTAGAGAAATCCGGCCGCGATGACACACAGGATCGCCGCGGCATAGATCACGATCGCCTTGGCGCCGACACGCCTCATCCCAGAGGTATCGCATCGGCGCAGGACGGCCTCGCGCGCCGCCGGCGATCTCGCGGCCTCGGCCACGGCGTGCCGAGAGCGGCGGACCCATAGGATCGGCCGATGCGTCGCAGCATCACCATGGCTGTCGCGCTCGTCCTGGCTGTCGTCGGCCTGCTCGGTTTCGCGACCGGCGCCTTCGTCGCGATCGGCGCGGTCGTCCTCGTGCTCTCTTCGCTCGTCTTCGCCGTGATGCTCGGTATCGGCGCGGACGAAGACGAAACTTGACCGACTAGCCGAGTTTTTACCGACCAAACGTCAGTTAAAGAATCCTTCCCACCGGGTAGAGTCGTGCCCGATGCGGAACTTTGTCGTAGCCGCGTGGGAGCGGCGCCGTCACCGAGAACGAAAGCTGCACCAGGTGACCGCCGAAACTGCCGAACACGCGATCGTCGCGATCGCTTCCTCCCGCCCGCTCGAGGAGCAGCCGGGCATCTACGAAGCCTGGCCGGCCGACTCGCCCGAGCTGAACCTCCGCATCACCTACGCGCACCCGCGCCGCCAGCTCCGCCTCCGCCCCGAGACGGAATAGCGCCGGACGGCCGCCGCCGCCGTACCCTGTCCGTGTGGAGATCATCGACAGGGGCAATGACTCAGGCGACGATCTCGTCCAGATCGCCTTCACCGACACCCGCGAGGAGGCAGCCCTGGTTCGCGGCCTGCTGCGCGAAGAGGGCATCCGCAGCCTCGCCAGGCAGGGCTCGCTGAGCGGCCCGGGTCTCGGCACCGGCCTTTTGACCAGCAGCCCGCGCCGCATCTACGTCCGCCCCACCGACGCCGCCGCGGCCCGCAAGCTGCTCGGCGAGACGATGGTCGAGGACCCGATGGAGAGCGAGATCCCCGAACCCGCCAACGCCGCCTACCTGGCCGACGCGACGGGCCACAAGCCGCGGAACTACAGCGTGCTCGGCGCCTACACCCGGGCCTGGCTATGGGCGCTGGCCATGCTCGCGGTGGCGTTTGTGGTGTTCCTGATCGCCCACTGAGCACCCGGCAGGCCCCTGTCAACGGGACCTGCCCCGCGGCGGATTCGTGGCGACCTGCTAAGCCGTCGAAGAGGTCGTACCGCTCGACCGACTCAACTCGCAAACCGTCACTGCGCGATGGGGCCGGCTGGACTCGAACCAGCGCGCCTCAGATTATGAGTCTGGTGCTCTAACCAACTGAGCTACGGCCCCGGAAGCCGCAGGCTACCCCGACGATGCCCATCGGCCCTCGGCCGCGCCGGGTGGTTGGGCGCGACCTCTCGGGAGACGCTGGGGAGATATTCGCCCCCACGGCGCTCTACAAAGCCAGTGGCCAAGGCCGTCGAGGGATTATGAGTCCCGTGCTCTGACCAACTGAGCTACCGCCCCGGGGCCTCGCGCCCGGCGCCGCGGCTACTTGACCTTGGCGCAGGGTTTGAAGACAGACAGGAGTATGTCTTCGCGGAGCTTGTCCGTGCCGTTGCGGAGGGCGATCAGCTGCTTGTCGGAGATCATCTCGAAGCCGTTCTGGACGCAGGAGGCCTGGGCCGAGGTGAGGCCCTTGGATTCCGCCAGTTCGACCATCGCCGGGATGGTCCCCGCGCGCAGGAGGTCGAGCTGCTTGCTCGAGGCGTTCGGGTCGACCACCGGTCGCCCGATCGCCTTTTCGCAGGCCGGACCGGCCGCCGAGGTGACCTGCGCCACCTTCGCCTCGCGTTCGGCTTCCGGGAGTTCGGAGAGCGCTTCGGCTTCGGCCGGACTGAGCAGATGCTTGGACGCGCGCACCACGCAGGCGGTGTACCAATGCTGGTAGGGGAACTGATCGAGGATCGCTTCCAGTTCGCCGTAGAAGCCGTGGACGTCGCTCGGCACCGTGATCGTCTCTTCGCTGCCGACGCTCAGGGTCTGGTCGCCGGAACTGCCGCAGCCGGCCACCGCGACGGCGAGCAGGGCGACGACGATGGCCGACAGGACGAGGCGCACGGGAGCGACGATAGCCGGCGCCGCTAGGCGCTGAACAGCTGGGCGAGGCTGCGGCCCACGTCGGGGGGCTCTTCCTCGCCCTTGGCCGCCGCCGCGGCGCCCTCGGCGAGCGCCTTGGCCGCGTCGGCGATCTGGTGGTCGCGGCCGCCGCGGATGGTGCCGGTCTTCTTCGCTTCGGCGAGGTCGGACTCCATCAGCCCGGCGAGCTCCGCCAGCCGGCGCAGCCCAACCACCCCCGCCGTGCCGCGCAGCGCGTGCGCTTCGGCGCGCATCGTCTCGAAGTCGGTCGTCGCGGTCGCCAGGCCCGCCGCGATCACGTCGCAGCGACGCCGCGCCTCCTGCGCGAAGGAGGCGAGCAGCTCGTCCTCGGAAGTGGCTTTGTCGCTCATTCCGCCACCGCCTTTTCGACCGTCTTGTCCATGAGCCGAGTCCCGAAGGCGCCCTCGACCGCGGCGCTCACGACCCCTTCGCGATTGATCGCGAACAGCCACGGTTCGGTCGGCAGATGGAAGCTACGCACCTGGGGTCGCACCAGCTTCGACGGGTCGTTGTCGTTGTAGATCTCCATGTGGATGAAGTTCGCCTTGCCTTCGAATTCGTGCTGGGCCTGTTGGGCGACGTCGACGACGGGCCCGCAGACCCGACTCTGGCAGAACTTGGGGGTCGCAAACAAGAGCAGTATCGGTTCCTTTCCGAGCACTTCCGCGTAGTTCACCTTGTTCAGCGTGTCCGGCGGAATCCTGGTCGTCAGCTTGCTCAGATCGCCGCCCACGCTCTTCGCGGTCGGCGTCTGGATCAGCGGCGCCTTGTCCCCAGGCCTCGGGATCTTTACGTATTCGCCCACGTTGATGCTGGGAAGGAGTTTCGCCCCCAACCCGCCCTTTTCCTTGACGAGGATGGCGGGACGGTATTCGCCCGCCGACAGCCGCAGCTCGGTCGAGTAGACGACGCTCGCCACGTCGGGGACTTCGGTGGTCGTCTTGCCCCGGAACGGTGGCTTCGTCGCCAGCGATTCGATCCGCGCCGGGAACGGGCCGACCGCGGGCTGGTCGAGCGCCTGCTGCTTGGCCATCGCCACCGATTCCTGGTGGCCGGATTTCGATTTCGCCCCTCGTCTGACCGTCGGTAGCTTGGCGAGGTAGAGCGCCGCTTCGGCACCGACGATCTCCTTGCCCGCCTTCCCCGAGGAGCCGACCTTTTCGGAGATCGTGAACGGATACCGGTTCCGCCCCGCGTAGAAGACCTGCGCTTCCGGCGAGATCTTCAGTTCGGCGGGCTGGTTGCCCGGTTCGTTGATCAACTGGCGCAAGGTCTTCCCCGCCGCCGTCGGGAAGTCGCTCTTGGCGGGGGCCGGGCGGCTCTTGCCGCTCTCCGCTTCCGGATTGACCTGGGACGTCGAGCCCGAGCCGCCGCCACAGCCGACCACGAGCAGCGACCCGCACACGAGCAGGCAGAGGGTGCCCAGGGCGGTACGGGGGGGGCGCATCGGCGCCATATTCTCAGAGTCCACGGCCCCTGAGCGGCCTCGCCACGGCCCCGCGGCGCGCGCGGCCGCCCGCCGGTAGGCTGGCCGCGTCGTCGACGGAGGGAGAGATGGGATGGCGGAGCGAGCGGCACTGATCACGGGAGCCTCGGGAGGGATCGGACTGGCGATCGCCGCGGTGCTGGCCGAGGAGGGCTACGGCCTGACCCTCTCGGCGCGGCGCCCGGAGAAGCTCGAGGACGCGGTCGCGCACCTGCGCGAAGCAGGCCACGAGGTCGAGACGGTCCCCGCCAACGTCGCCGACGAGGGCGAGCTGAGGGCCGTCTTCACCGCTCACGAGGCCCGCTTCGGCCGCCTCGACGTGCTCGTCAACAATGCCGGGGTCGGGATCGGAGCGCCGATGGCCGAGGTCCAGACCAAATACCTCGACATGCAGCTGGCGGTCAACCTGCGCTCGGTGATCCTGGGGACGCGCGAAGGGCTACCGCTGCTGCGCGCCGCGGGCGCCGAGCACCGCCAGGCGCTGATCGTCAACACCGCCTCGATCGCCGGCAAGGCGGGGCAGCCCTGGCTCTCGATCTACGGCGCGACCAAGGCGGCGGTGCTCAACTACAGCGTCGCCACCGAGCGCGAGGTCGGCGGCGAGGGGATCGCCTGCACGGCGCTCGCCCCCGCCTTCGTCGACACCGACATGACCGACTTCGTCAAGGGCGCCGTCCCGGCCGAGGAGATGATCCGCCCCTCCGACATCGGCGAGGCGGTCCGCTACCTGCTGAGGACCTCCCCCAACTGCCACATCCCGGAGATCGTCTTCACCCGCCCCGGCGAGGCCATCGGCGCTCCGTAATGCGCCCCATCACCCCGTAGTGCGCCCCCATCACCGTGAGTTCGCAGTTTTCCTCGCATACCGACGATAACTGCGAACTCACCGCGGGTGGCGCGCTTCGGCCTCGCCGCCTGCGGGTCCTGGTCGGTGCCTTCGGCGACGCCGGCCACGTCTTCCCGGCGATCTCCCTGGGACGGGCGCTGGCGCGCCGCGGGCACGAGGTGACGATCGAGACCTGGGAGGAGCGCCGCGCCGCGGTCGAAGGCGCCGGGCTCGCCTTCGCCGCCGCCGAGGAATACCGCACCTTCCCGCCGCCAGAACCGGACACCGACGACGGCCGCCACGCCGCCGACGCCGCCCGGGCGCTGCTGCCGCTGCTCGACCGGCTCGATCCGGCGGTCGTCGT
Organism: uncultured Actinomycetes bacterium; assembly: GCA_963824485.1. GTDB lineage: Bacteria > Actinomycetota > Thermoleophilia > Solirubrobacterales > 70-9 > VAYN01. The sequence continues at coordinate 875,856 of CAWGPH010000010.1, read as the reverse complement.
CAGCGACATCCTCACCCTCGCGCCGACCCTCGCCGCCGAGGCCGCGGGGGTGCCGCTGGCGACCCTCGTCCCCCACATCTACCCGGTGGTCGAGCCGGGGCTGCCGTTCTTCGCGGTGGGACTGCGGGCGCCGCGGACGCCGGTCGGGCGCGGCCTCTGGAAGGCGGGACAGCGCGCCCTCGACGTCGGCCTCGAGCACGGCCGCCGCGACCTGAACAGCCAGCGCGAGCGCCTCGGCCTGGCGCCGCTCGACCGCTTCCACGGCGGCATCAGCCCCGACCTGGCGCTGGTCGCGACCTATCCCCAGCTCGAGTACCCGCGCGCCTGGCCCGCCTCGGTGCACGTCACCGGGCCGATGGCCTTCGAGGTCCCCCATCCGGACATCGCGCTGCCGCCCGGCGACGCGCCGCTCGTCCTCGTCGCCCCGAGTACCGCCCACGACTCCGACAACCTGCTGGTCCGCAACGCGCTGGCGGCGCTCGCCGACGAGCCGGTGCGCGTCGTCGCCACCACCAACCGGGTTCGCCCCCGGGTCCCGATCGCCGTCCCCGACAACGCGGTCCTGGTCGACTGGCTGAGCTACAGCCAGCTGATGCCGATCGCCGAGCTGGTGATCTGCCACGGTGGCCACGGGACGGTCGCGCGGGCGCTCGAGGCGGGCGCGCCGGTCCTGATCTCGCCGATCACCGGCGACATGGGCGAGACCGCGATCCGGGTCGCGTGGACCGGTGCCGGGCTCTCGCTGCCGTGGCGGCTCTGCCGTCCCGGCTCGCTGCGCTGGGCGGCGCGGCGCATCCTCGGCGACCCGCGCTTCGCCGCCCGCTCGCGCCAGATCGCCGCCTGGGGAGCCGAGCACGACGGCTCCGACCGCGGCGCCGAGCTGGTCGAGGCGCTGGCGACGCGACCACGGTGAAGCTCCGGGGGTGGGACTCGAACCCACAACCCTTCGATTAACAGTCGAATGCTCTGCCGATTGAGCTACCCCGGAACGGCTTCGCCGGGCGCGCCCGGACCGCCCGCAATTTACCGGGTCAGCTCCCGACCCGTTGCGCGTGGGCGATCTGCTGGACCAGCACCGCCCGCTCGCGGCTGAGGCGGGCGCGCCGCTCGTAGTCGCCGCGCTCGCCCGCGGCGGCGATCTCGTCCTCGAGCCGGCGCTGGTCGAGCAGCAGGAAGTTGAGCTCCATCGCCTCCTCGGAGGCGGGCTCCTCGCGGGACATCATCACCAGTTCGGTGACGAGCGCTGCGAGGGCGCCGTTTTCGCGCGGCAGGTGCTCGGCCGGGTCCTTGGGATGGGCGCGGAGGAAGTCGAGGGCGGCGCGGCCGCTCCGCGAGAGGTGCCCCTCCCCCAGTCGCTCCAGGTAGCCGGCGCCGGGCTCGGGGAGCGCGATGCACATCGCCAGCAGCGCCCGCTCGCGGCGCTCGCGAGAGGTCAGCTCGTGTTTGGCCCGGCTCGGCGCGGTGTCGTCCGCCTGGGGATTCGACCTTCCCCTGACGGGAGACGGATCAAGATCGACTCCCCCGGTCGCCGGGGTCGAGGCGACGACCCGCCCCATCACCATCGCGGGCTCGAGGTCGAGCCGGTCCGCCACGCGCCGCACCAGCTCCGACTGGCTCGCGCCCTCACCCATCCCGGCGAGGATCGGGGCCACCTCGGCGAGCGCCTGGTCGCGCTCGGCCGGCGAGGAGACGTCGGTGCGGTCGAGCACCAGCCCGACCTGGAAGTCGGTCAGCTCGCCCGCCTCCTCGACCATGCCGCGGAAGCGCTCGGCGCCGCCGTCGGTGGCCATCAGCTCGGCCGGGTCGACGCCCTTCGGCATCGAGGCGACCCGCAGTCGCATCCGCCGGCCGGCCGCGACCCGCTGCGCCCGCAGCATCGCCTCCTGGCCGGCCGAGTCGGCGTCGAGCGCCAGGACGACCTCGTCGACGACTCCGGAGAGGGTCGCCACCTGGTCCGGGGTGATCGCCGTCCCCATCACCCCGACGGCGCCCTCCAACCCCGCCTGGTGCAGGGCGAGGACGTCGGTGTAGCCCTCGACCACGACGGCGCGGTTGGCTTTGGTCATCGCGCCGCGGGCGCGGTCGAGCCCGTAGAGGATCTTCGACTTGTGGAAGAAGTCGGTCTCGGCGGTGTTGACGTACTTGGCGCCCTGGTCGGAGCGCATCGCCCGCCCGCCGAAGCCGAGGGTGCGCCCGCGGGCGTCGCGGATCGGGAACATGATCCGCGAGCGGAAGCGGTCGTACTCGCCACCCTTCTGGCTCAGCTGGACCAGGCCGACGCCACGCAGCTCCTCGACCGTGAAGCCCGCCCGCTGCCCGGCGACGAGGATCTTGTCCCAGGCGCTCGGCGCGAAGCCGACGCCGAAATCACGCAGCACCGACTCGGACAGCCCGCGCCCGGCAAGGTACTCGCGCGCCTTCCCCGCCTCTTTCGACTCCCAGAGGTAGTTGGAGTAGTAGGAGGCGCTCCGCTCGAGCAACTCCTGCAGGCGGCGGCGGCGCTGGCGCTGGGCCTCGGCGCGCGGGTCCTCCTGCTCGCGCTCCAGCTCGACCCCGTAGCGGTCGGCGAGCAACTCCACGGCTTCGGCGAACCCGAGCCCGTCCTTCTCTTCGACGAACTTGATCACGTCGCCGCCGACCCCACAACCAAAGCAGTGGTAGAGCTTTTCCTGGGGGTCGACCGAGAAGGACGGAGTGCGCTCGTCGTGGAACGGGCAGAGGCCGACCATACGGACTCCCGAGCGCCGCAGGTCGGTGTGCTGCTGGATCACCTCGACGATGTCGGCGGCGCCCTTGAGGCGGTCGAGGCTCTCGGCGGAGATCAGCGCCATCGCGTGCCCGCCCCCATGCGTTCGCTCTCCATCAGAAGCGCGCCGCCTCGGGGATCGCCAGGTCGGTGAAGCGGGCGATGCAGTAGCGGTCGGTCATCCCGGCGATGTAATCGGTGACGCGCTGGGCGGCGTCGGCGCCCGGGTCAAGGGCCGGGATCGCGTCCGGGTCGGCGAGGTAGTGATCGAAGAGGCCGGTCATCGTCCGCTCGACCTTGGCGTGCTCGCGGCGCGCCGTCTCGCCGAGGTAGACCCGGTCGAACATGAACTTGCGCAGGCGCAGCATCGCCATCCCGATCTCCTCGCTCTGGACGATGTCGCCGGCCTCGCTGGAACGCTCGACGATGTCGGCGACCAGGGTGTCGATGCGGATCGAGCCGGTCGGGCCGAGCAGCTCGATCTCGGCGGCGGGCAGATCCTCCGAGCGGAGGATCCCGGCGCGGAGCGCATCGTCGATGTCGTGGTTGATGTAGGCGACGCGGTCGACGAGCCGGACGATCCGCCCCTCCAGCGTCGCCGGCTTGACCGAGCCGGTGTGGTTGAGGATGCCGTCGCGGACCTGCGCGGTGAGGTTCAGGCCGATCCCGTCGCGCTCCAGCACCTCGACCACCCGCAGCGAGTGCTCGTTGTGCTTGAAGCCGCCGCCGGTCCGCTCCCGTAGGCAGCGGTCGAGCGTCTCCTCGCCGGCGTGGCCGAAGGGCGGGTGACCGAGGTCGTGGCCGAGCCCGATCGCCTCGGTCAGGTCCTCGTTCAGCCCCAGCGCGCGGGCGACGGTCCGGGCGATCCCACAAGCCTCGAGCGTGTGGCTGAGCCGCGTCCGGTAGTGGTCGCCCTCGGGCGCGACGAAGACCTGCGTCTTGTGCTTAAGCCGGCGGAAGGACTTCGAATGGACGATCCGGTCGCGGTCGCGCTGGAATGGCGTCCGCAGCGGGCTGTCGGGCTCGGCTACGGCGCGCTCGGCCGGATACGACCACGTCGCGTGCGCGGAGAGGAACTCGTCCTCCCAGGCCCGGACGCGATCCTCGAATGCGAGGGTGGCGGGCATCCGGTCGATCATAGGAGCACCCCGCCAGAGGTCGAAAACCAACAGTTCGTCTGGATGCCGCCGGTTTGCAGGCCTCTGGTCAGGCTGCGGCTCGTAATTGGACATGCGCGTGGTGCTCGAGGGTCTCTCTCACCGCCCGCTCGACCTGGCGCAGGGCGGGCGGCTCGGCGGCCGGCGCCTCGATCAGCGGCTTCGCCAGCGCCTCGATCATGAAGCGGTGCGCTTCCTCGGTGAGGGCGAAGGAACCGGCCTCGCAGCTGGCGCAGACGACGCCCCCCGAGGCGCCCGAGAAGCCCGCCAGGTGCTCCGCCTCGCCGCAGTTGGCGCAGGAGGCGAGCTCGGGGGCGAAGCCGGCGACCAAGGCCAGCTTGAGGCGGAAGGAGAGCGCCACTTCGAGGCTGATCGACCGCGGCTGCCCCGGTTGGTCGAGCAGCGCGAGGTAGCGGCAGAGCAGGTTGTAGGCGGGCAGGTTGGGATCGGTGGAGTCGAGCAGGCGCAGCACCGCGTCGCAGGCGCGGGCGCCGCAGCCGATCGCGGGACCGGAGGAGCGCAGGCGCGGGTAGCCGTCGACGGTCGAGACACCGGTCACGGTCATCAGGTCGCTGCGCCCTTCGTGGAGCATGAGGTCGAGGCGGAAGAACGGCTCGAGCCGGCCACCGAAACGCGATTTCGGCTTGCGGGCGCCCTTCGCGATCGCCCCGAAGCGGCCCAGCGTCGGCGAGTAGAGGTGGAGGATCCGATCGGCCTCGCCGTATCGGATGCTCCTCAAGACCACCGCTTCCGTCTTGACCGTAGATCCCGCCATCAAAATAAGAATGCGGGACGGACCGGACGGAATCGGCGCGCTTCGACCCCCCCCCCGATGAGTTCGCAGTTCTCGTCGCTATCCGACGATTTCTGCGAACGCGCTTGGCGGCGGCTCAGCGTTTGGCCGGTTTGCGGCGTTTCGTGCGGCGGCGCAGTTTGACCTGGCAGCTCGGGCAGAAGTAGGTGGAGCGGCCGGAGACGACGATCCGCTCGACGACGCCGTCGCAGTCCTCGCCGGGGCACGGCTCGCCCTCGCGGGTGTGGACGAGCAAGCGCTCCTGCATGCGCCCTTTCTCGCCGCGCCCGTCGCGGTAGTCGTCGATCGAGGACCCGCCCGCGTCGATCCCCGCTTCCAGCGCGGCGACCACGCCGTCGCGGAGCGCCAGCCAGTGCTCCGGTTTCATCGACCCGGCCGGGGACAGCGGGTGGAGTCGCGCCCGGTAGAGCGCCTCGTCGGCGTAGATGTTGCCGACCCCGGCGATCCTCGATTGGTCGAGCAGGAACGACTTCAGAGGGGCGGTGCGGCCGGCGGCGACCGCGCCCAGCGCCTCCGGCGTGAACTCCGGCGAGAGCGGCTCGACGCCGAGACGGGAGAAGCGCTCCGGCAGCTTGTCGTCATCGATCAGGAAGGCCTCGCCAAAGCGGCGCGGATCGGTGAACCAGACCTCGCGACCGTCGTCGAGCACGAAGCGGGCGCGCAGGTGGCGCTCCTCGGTGGTGCGCTCGCCCTGGTAGAGCAGGCGCCCCTCGGAGGGGTCGAGGATCTCCCCCTCCCCCTCGACCAGGACGAGGTTCCCGGTCATCCGCAGGTGCATGACCAGCGTCTTGTCGCCGTCGAGTCCCAGCAGCAGGTACTTGCCGCGCCGTCCCAAACCTTGGATCGTCCGCCCGTCGACCTGCTTGCCGAGCATTTTCGGCGCGACCGGTCGCGACCAGCGCGCGTCGCGCACCTCGAGCCGCTCGATCGCGTGCCCTTCCAGCTCCGGCTCGAGCTGGCGGGCGACGGTCTCGACCTCGGGCAGCTCGGGCACGCCCGAAGTTCTACCCGACCCGCGCCCCCCAGACGCGTTCGCACTTCTCGTCGCTATCCGACGATTACTGCGAACTCACCTGGTGGCGGGTTAATCGGCCTTGGCGCGGGGGTGGGCGTCGTAGTAGACCTGCTTGAGACGGTCACCCGACAGGTGCGTGTACATCTGGGTGGTGGCGATGTCGGCGTGGCCGAGCATCTCCTGGACCGCGCGCAGATCGCAACCGTTCGAGAGCAGATGCGTGGCGAAGCTGTGGCGCAGGGTGTGTGGGCTCATCTTGCCGTCGAGGCCGACCGCCCGCGCGTGGCGCTGGACGATCTTGTAGAGGCCCTGCCGGGTCAGCGGCCCGCCGCGGAAGTTGAGGAAGAGGCGCGGCTCTTCGCGACCGTGCAACAGCTCCGGGCGCCCTCCGCGCAGGTAGGCGCGGATCGCGGCGATCGCCTGCCGGCCGAGCGGCACCAGCCGTTCCTTCGAGCCCTTGCCGCGGGCGCGAACGAAGCCCTCGTGCATGTCGATGTCGGACATCTCGAGGCCGATCACCTCGGAGGCCCGCAACCCGCACGCGTACATCACCTCGAGCAGCGCCCGGTCGCGCAGCGCGGTCGGCTCGGAGCCCTGGGGCGCCGCCAGCAGTTTCTGCACCTCGGGGTAGTTGAGGACGTGCGGCAGCTTCTTCGAGCGTCGTGGCGCCGCCAGGCTGGCGGTCGGGTCGTCGCCGATCAGCTCGTCGCGGCGCAGGTGCTTGTAGAAGGAGCGCAGGCAGGCGGCCTTGCGATGGATCGTCGCCGAGGAGCAAGGCGACCGCTCCTGGCTGCCGGTCGCCAGCTCGGCGAGGAACTCCCCGACCTCGGCCGGCCGCGCCTTCAGCGCGTCGAGATGGTGCGCCGCGAGGTACTCGCCGTACTGGAAGAGATCGGTGCGGTAAGCGTTCAGCGTGTTCCGCGAGAGTCCGCGCTCGAGCTCCAGGTAGGAGAGGAAGTCGAGGGTCAGTGAGCGGAACCGCGCGTCGGCACCGTCGTCGGCGGGCGCGGCGGGGATCTCGGGTTTGACGGCGATGGCCATGGCCGGGTTGTTCGGCTCCGCCGCTGACAACCCTTGCGCCGCAAGGGACCGTGCGCCGTCACACATTCGTGCGCCCGTCCCGCCGACTGTGCACTTGAGCACATCCCAGGGTGTTCAAGTGCACGGTCGTGCGATCGAGCCGGTCATGGGCGGCTCAACTGCGCGCTCGCCGATCCACCGTCACGCCTTCGTGTCGTTTCCGTCCCACCGGCCCTCCGGCGGCTGACCAGTCGACACCCTCGGCCGGGTCGACTGGTCAGCCGCCCGTCAGCACCCGTCCCGTCGCCAGCGCCGCTTCGAAAAACAACGCATCGTCGGCGAACTCGCGTCCCATCGTCCTCGTCGGCAGCCCCGACGCCGCGTACCCGTCCGAGTCGACGCCCACGAACCTCAGCCGATGCCGCCCGGACGCCGTCGCCTCGATCCGGGACGCCACCTCGTCCGCCCCCTCCGGCACCGCGACGTCCACCGGCGCCAGCAGGAGCTCCAGCACGGTCGCGGTGTGGTGGCTCAGGCCACGGTGCCGCGCGCGCGGGTCCGCGGAGGAGAGGCGCGGCGAGATCAAGGTCGGGAGACGCAGGGACAGGGACGCATGGGCGCTGTCGAGGGCCGCCATGCCGCCGTGGCCGAACTCGGTGTCGGAGCCGATGATCCCCGGCCCGGGCCCGACCAGGACGGCGTCCCAGCCGAGCGCGGTGGCGGCTGCGTCGAGTGCGCCGACCGTGCTCAGCGCCTCGTGCTGCCCGCCGTAGGCCGGCGCCGCGGTGATGTGGCCGCAGAGCAGGCCGCGCCGGGTCAGCTCCGCCACGTCCCGCGACAGCGACCCCGGCAGCGCGCCGCCCGCGGTCTGCACATAGCCGACCCGGATCCCCGGCCGCGCGTGCGCCGCCGCCCACGCCGCCGGCGCCAGATGACCGTGCAGCGGCAGGACCGCGACCGGGATGTCCTCGCGGGCCGCCGCCGAGGCGCCCGCCCCTTCCCCACCCGGCTCCAGGTGCGACTCCCCCTCGACCGGCTCGACCGGGTGCTGCAACGAGCTGTAGTTCAGCTTCATCACGTGGGCATCGCCCTCCACCCCACCGCCCAACCCTCGCGTCAGGTTCACGTGGACGACGTCGAAGCCGCCCGATCCCAGCCCGAGGTCGAGCGCCGCCGCGTTGACGACCACCTCGTCGCCCTCGCGCATCTCCCCGAGCAGCACCTCATCGGCCCAGCCCGGCCGCCGCTCCCCGTCGATCTCGACCACCAGCGGCGCCGCCGACACGACGACGCCCCGCCGCAGGTCGAGGCGCCCGCTCACGACCACCCGCCGCTCACGCCCGCGCCAGGATGCCTTCGCAGACCTCGAGCATCTTGTCGAGGTCGGCGGCCGCGACGTGCTCGCCGGCGGTGTGGACCCCATCGGGACCGTTGGCGAGCAACACGCTGTCGAAGCCGGCGAGGCGGAAGACATTGGCATCGCTGCCGCCGCCGATCGATTCGCGCCGCGGCTCGACCCCGGCCGCCCGCAGGCTCTCCTCGGCCAGCCCCAGCGCGGTCGAGCCGGCCGGCACCTTGTAGCCGCGGAACAGCTCTTCGACCCGCACGTCGACGTCGCAGCCGAACTCGCTCGCCCCCCAGGCACAGGCGTCGGCGATCTGCCCGGCGACGTCGGCGGCGCGCCCGGCGTCGAGGCTGCGCGCCTCGGCGTGGATCCCACAGTGGCCGGCGACGACGTTGCCCGAAGTACCGCCCTTGATCAGCCCGACGTTGGCCGTCGTGCCCTCGTCGAGCCGCCCCAGCTCCATCCGCCCGATCGCCGCCGCGGCGGCCTCGATCGCGCTCGATCCGTCCTCCGGCCGCACCCCGGCGTGGGCCTCGACCCCGACGAAGTCGGCGAGGATCTTCTGCTGGGTCGGCGTCATGGTGATCACCTCGCCGACCGGCCCGGCGTGGTCGAGCACGTAGCCGATCGGGGCGCGCAGCCTGTCGATGTCGAAGGCCTTGGCGCCGCGCAGCCCCTGCTCCTCGGCGACGGTGAGGACGAGCTCGATCCCGACCGGCGGCGTCTTCTCGACCCCGCGCCGCACCAGCTCCATGAAGACCGCGACCGCCGCCTTGTTGTCGGCCCCGAGGATCGTGTCGCCGGCGCTGCGGAAGACCCCTTCGTCGTTGGCGACCTCGACCCGCCCCTTGTGCGGGACCGTATCGATGTGCGCGCAGAACATCACATACTCGTCACGCTCCCCCGCCACCCGCGTCAGCAGGTTCCCCGCCCCCGCTTCGGCCGGCCCGGCGGCGTCATCCTCCTCGACCCCCAGCCCCAGCGCCCGCAGTTCGGCCGCCAGTGTGTCGGCCACCTCGCGCTCCTCCCCGGTCGGCGAGCGGATCTCGCATAGCCGCGCGAAGGTGTCGTAGAGCCTCTCGTCCCCCGTCATCGGGGGACAGGCTAGCGCCGCTCGGTGGAGCGGCTGATGCCGATGCCGATGTCGATGCGATCGCCGTCGGGTTCGGCGATCTCGCCGCCGTCGGCCGGGTGTTCGCCCGCGTGCGTCGCGGCGGCGCCGACGAACTCGCGGAAGAGCGGCTCCGGCCGGTTCGGCCGCGAGTTGAACTCGGGGTGGAACTGGGAGGCGACGAAGAAGGGGTGGTCGGGCAGCTCGATCATCTCGACCAGGCGCTCGTCCGGCGAGGTGCCGCCCGCGACCAGGCCCTCGTCTTCGAGCCGGCGCCGCAGCTGCAGGTTCACCTCGTAACGGTGGCGGTGGCGCTTGTAGATGACCTGCTCGCCGAAGATCTCCCGCGCCCGCGTGCCCTCGTGCAGTTTCACCGGGTCGGCACCGAGCCGCATCGTGCCGCCCAGGTCGCGCAGTTCTTTCTGTTCGGGCAGCAGGTCGACCACCGGGTAGGGCGTCTCGGGATCGAACTCGGAGGAGTTGGCGCCGTCCATGCCGACCACGTGACGGGCGAACTCGACCACCGCGATCTGCATCCCGAGGCAGATTCCCAGATAGGGGATCGAGCGTTCGCGAGCAATCCGCGCCGCCTGGATCTTGCCCTCGATGCCGCGCTCGCCGAAGCCGCCCGGGATCAGGATCCCGTCGAGCCCCTCGAGCAGCTCCTGGTCGAGGTTCTCGGAATCGACCAGGTCGATCTCGACGTTCACCCCGTGGTGGATGCCGCCGTGCTCGAGCGCCTCGATCACCGACTTGTAGGCGTCCTCCAGCGCCACGTACTTGCCGACGATCGCGATCCGCACCTTGCCGGTCGCCGCGTCGGCGCGCCGCACCATCCCCTCCCACTCGGCCAGGTCGGGTGACGGCGCCTCCATCCGGAAGTGGTCGAGGACGAGGTCGTCGACGCCCTCGGCGCGGAAGACGAGCGGCACCTTGTAGATGTTGTCGACGTCATGGGCGGAGATCACCGCTTCGACCGGGAGGCTCGCGAACAGCGCGATCTTCTCGCGGATCTCGCGGTCAAGCCTCCCCTCCGAGCGGCAGACCAGCGCGTGCGGCTGGATCCCGATCCCGCGCAGCTGGTTGACCGAGTGCTGGGTCGGCTTCGTCTTCAGCTCGCCGGCATGCCCGACGTACGGGACCAGGGTCAGGTGGACGAACATCGCCCGTTTCGGCCCGAGGTCCGTGTAGAGCTGGCGGATCGCCTCCAGGAACGGCAGCGACTCGATGTCGCCGACCGTGCCGCCGATCTCGGTGATCACGAAATCCACAGCTTGCGACTCGGCGACGATGAGGATTTTCTGCTTGATCTCGTTGGTGATGTGCGGGATCACCTGGACCGTCGCGCCGAGATAGTCGCCGCGCCGCTCGCGCCGGATCACCGAGTTGTAGACGCCGCCGGCGGTGACGTTCGACGCCCGCGAGGTGTTTTCGTCGGTGAAGCGCTCGTAGTGGCCGAGGTCGAGATCGGTCTCGGCGCCGTCCTCGGTGACGAAGACCTCGCCGTGCTGGAACGGGCTCATCGTCCCCGGATCGACGTTGATGTAGGGGTCGAACTTCTGCAGCTGGACCCGGTAGCCGCGGGAGACGAGCAGGCGCCCGATCGACGAGGCGGCGATGCCCTTGCCCAAAGCTGAAACGACACCTCCCGTAACGAAAATGAAACGGGTGTCGCCCGAGTTGTTCATGAGGCGAGGCCGAATCCCGGTCGCGTCGAAATTTGATTATTCGCGGGCGGGATTCGGTCGAAGCAGTTACGCATGTCTGCCGAGCGAGTCTAGCCAGCGCAGGGGCGGAACCCGTTCGATCGTCGCCGAGATCGAACGTAACTCCCCATAGACCGTCAAAACGAGGACGACGCCAAGGGCGATCAGCCGGGCGTCCCCGCCGAGCACGGTGAGCAACCAGACGCCGGCGATAGCCCCGATCAGGTTCGAGCCGGTGTCGCCGAGCATCGCCCGCTCGCCGAGGGTCAGCCGGGCGCCGACCAGGACCGGCCCGGCGAAGATCCCCAGCAGTTCGATCGGCGCCAACGTCCAGGCGCAGAGGCAGAGGGCCGCGCCGAGCAGCGCCAGCGCCTTCTCCGCCCGCCCCGGCCGCAGGTCGAGCAGATTGAAGAGGTTGGTGGCGAGCACGAGCAGGACGACGTCGGCGACGTAGCACCAGGTCTCGAGGCCCTGGCCGGAGACGACGTAGGCCGCCAGGGCGACCGCGCCGATCGCCTTGATCGCACCGGTCGAGAGCCGCCCCTCGCGCAGCGCCCCCCAGTGGCCGCGCCAGCCGCGCGGCGCTGCCGCCGCCTCGCCCTGGCCGAGCGCGTCGTCGAGGAAGCCGAGGAACGCGATCCCCAGCAGGTACGGCAGCCAGCGGCGCAGGTCGGGCGCCAGCAGGTCGAGGCCGGCGCGGTCGTTCAGCACCGCCAGCGGCGCCAGCGCGACCAGCGAGACGGTCGCCAGGATCGCCCCCAGCGGGAAGGCGAGCTCCGCGCCCCGGTAGTTGGTGCGGACCAGCCCCGCGTCGCGCAGCCCGCGCGCCCCGGCCGGCAGCATCGGCACCGCCAGCGCGATCGCGAGCGGGAATCCCATCCAGTACAGGGCTCAGCCCCCCGGCGCCAGCAGGTCGGGCAGCAGCCGGTCGGCCGTGCTCTTCACCCCGAAGCTGCCCTCGGCGCCGCGCATCGCGGCGACCAGCGCCACCTCGCCCGCGGTGTTGTCGATGTCGTCGACGCTGGAGAGGTCGTTCGACTGGAAGAAGGAGATCGAGGACGGTTCGGTGCTGGTCGACTCGACCCCGACCGCCGGCACCCGCGTGGCGGTGATGCCCGCCAGCAGCGCCGTTTCCAGCTGGTTCGCGGTGGAGCGCTGGACCGGGCCCATCCCTTCCGGCTGGTCGCGGACGATGATCACCGCGTCGAGCGCCCCGAATTCGCCGCTCGCCCGCGAGAACAGCTGGCCGCGGACCACTTCCGGCAGGGTGCCGCCGATCACGATCTGGCGCCCCAGCCCGGTCCCCAGTTCGGTCAGCTCTTCCGGTTCGGTCTGCAGCTCGGCGAACCGCGTTCTCGACAGCTCGCCGGCGAGGCTCTTGGTGTCGACCGGCTCGCGCACCACCCCGACCCCGACCAGCTTCGCCCCGGTCGGGCCGAGCGCGTCCTCGACCGCCGAGATGATTTCGCTCGGCAGGCCGCCGAGCGCGACCACCGCGACCCGTTTGCCCTGCAGCTCGTCACGGGTCAGGACCGGGTAGACGCGTTCGTCGAATTCGTCGGCGCGGCCGAGTTCGCTGCTGAGATCTTCGGCGTGCGAGCGCGCGTCCTGGAGGTTGCCGACCAGGCTCTGCTCGAGGTTCTTGCGCGTTTCGGTGAGCGCGTCGCCACCGAACTCGGCGCCGATCAGGATCCCCACCGCGAGGGCGAGGAACACGGCGATCAAAGAGGTGGCGTGGTAGCGCGCGCTGTAGCCCATGCGGGGATCAGATCCCCAACCAGATGCGGACCTTCAGCCAGAACAGCTCGAAGACGTCGTTCAGGGCGGGCGAGGTGATGATCAGGATCGTCACCAGGACGAGGAAGGCGACGACGAAGAAGATCAGCGGCATCAGGGTCGAGCTCGGCCGGTAGAGGCGGCTCACGCCCTTGGCGTCGACCAGTCGCTCGCCGATCCGCAGGCGAGTGAGGAAGGTGGAGGACATGCCGCCGCGCTTGCGGTCGAGGAACTCGATCAGGTTGAAGTGGGCGCCGACGCTGACGATCAGGTCGGCCCCCTTCTCGTGGGCCATCAGCATCGCGACGTCCTCGCTGGTCCCGGCGGCGGGGACGAGCTTGTAAGGGAGGCCCATCGCGTCGAGGCGCTCGCGGCCCGGCGCGCGTCCGTCGGGGTAGGCGTGGACGATCAGCTCGGCGCCACAGGAGAGCGACGCGTCGGAGGCCGAGTCCATGTCGCCGAGGATCACGTCGGGCTTGAGGCCCGCCTCGAGCACCCCGTCGGCGCCGCCGTCGACGGCGACGATCAGCGGCCGCACGTCGCGGATATAGGTGCGCAGCGCTTTCAGGTCGCGGCGGTGGCGCTCGCCGCGGACGACGATCAGGACGTGGCGGTCGCGGAAGGAGACCCGGGTCGGCGGGAAGTCGATCGCCCCGGTGAGGATGTCGGTCTCCTGGCGGACGTGCTCGACCGTGTTTTCGGCGAACTCGGCGAGCACCTCGTCGATCCGCTCGCGCTGGGCGGCGAGCTGGCGTTCCAGCTCGGCGACGCCGAGGACGCGGCCGCGCAGCACCTCCTTCTCGCCGACCAGGACGGCGCCATCGCCGTCGAGGGCGACCTGCTGGCCGTCGCGGATGAGGTCGAAGACGGGCGCCTCGGGCGCGTCGACCAGGCGGATCCCGGCGCGGGCCAGCATCAGCGGCCCGGCGTTGGGGTACTTGCCATCGGAGGAGGGCGAGGCGTTGAGGACGCCGGAGACGCCGCAGGCGATCAGCTCCTCGGCGGCGATGCGGTCGACGTTGACGTGGTCGATCACCGCGATATCGCCGGGATGCAGGCGCTTCACCAGATGCTTGGTGCGGCCGCCGAGCCGCGCCGTGCCGACGACCGGAACGGGGCTGGTTCGCGTTCCGCCGCGACGCCCGAGCAGAGCGGGCAGGCGACGACGACTGGTGGTTGCCACCGGCTCAGGTTATTTGACGTGGCTTAAGGCCGTGGCCGCCAACTGTTCCTTTTGGCCCTGTGAGGGCCATAAAGAACAGTTGGGCGGGGTCAGGCGGCGGCGAGGAGCTCGCGGGCGTGCCGGGTTGCCGCCTCGTCCGTCTGGTCGCCGCCGAGCATGCGGCGGATCTCCTCGACCACGCCCTCGCCGTCGAGCCGCTCGACGCCGGCCACCGCGGTGTCTCCGACGACGTCCTTTTCGAGCCGGAAGTGGACGTCGGCGAGCGAGGCGACCTGGGGCAGGTGGGTGATGCAGAGGACCTGGTGCTCGGCCCCGAGCGCCCGCAGCCGCTCGCCGACCAGGCGGGCGGTGTTGCCGCCGATCCCGGCGTCGATCTCGTCGAAGACGAGGGTCGCGGCGCCCGCCGCCGGGCCGAGCCCGCTGAGTGCCAGCATCACGCGGGAGAGCTCGCCGCCGGAGGCGGCGTCGCGCAGCGGAGCCGGCTCGATGCCGGGGTTGGGGGCGACCCGGAGCTCGACCGTCTCGCGGCCCGACGCGCCGTACCCATCGGGATGGGGATCGAGGCCGACCTCGAGCCGCGCCCCCTCCATCGCCAGCTGGGCCAGCTCGGCGGCGACCCGCTCTTCGAGCGGCGCGGCGGCGGCCTCGCGCCCGGCGCTCAGCTTCTCCCCGAGCGCGACGCGGCGCGCTTCGGCCTCGGCGAGCGCGGCGGTCGCCTCGGCGCCGCGAACCTCGGCGCCCTCCAGCCTGGCGATCTCGGCGCGACACCGCTCGGCGTGGGCGAGGACCGACTCGACGCTGCCGCCGTGCTTGCGTTCGAGCCGGTCGAGCGCCTCCAGTCGTTCCTCGATCCCCAGCAGCCCACCGGGGTCCGCGGCCACCCCCTCGGCATAGTCGCGCAGCTCGGCGGCGACGTCGCCGAGCTCGACGCTCAGCGCCGCGACCCGCTCGGCGATCGCGTCCAGCTCCGGGTCGAGGCCGGTCGCCGCGGCGAGCCGCGATTCGGCCTCGGCCAGCGCCGCCGCCGCACCGCCACCTTCGAGGTCGGCGCCGGCCAGCTCGGCGTGGGCGCCAGCCGCCGCCACGCCGAGGCCCTCGGCGTGGCGCAGGCGCTCGCGGTCGGCGGCGAGCGCGGCGCGCTCCTCGGGGTCCGGTTCAACTTCCTCGATCTCGGAGAGCTCGTAGCGGAAGAGGTCGAGATCGCGCTCGCGCGACCCTTCGCGCTCGCGCAGCTCGGCCAACTCGGCGGAGAGCCGGCCCGCCTCGCGGTGCGCCTCGCGGTATTCGTCGCGGAGGACCAGGTGGTCGGGGCCGGCGAAGCCGTCGAGCACTTCCATCTGGGCCGAGGAGATCGTCAGCTTGCGGTGCTCGTGTTGGCCGAAGAAGGCGAGCAGACGGCCGCCGAGCGCCTTCAGGTCGGCGGCGGTGGCGGCGCGGCCGGCGACGAAGGCGCTGGTCCGGCCTCCCGCCGAGACCCGCCGTCCCAGGACGACCTCCTCGGTGCCGGACGGCAGCCGCTCGGCGAGCTCCGCCAGCTCGGGCTCGTCGAGCAGCCCGGCGGGCAGATCGAAGACGCCCTCGACCCAGGCCTCCTCGGCGCCGGGCCGGACGATCCCCGATTTCGCCTTGCCGCCCATCAGCAGGTCGAGCGAGTGGGCGAGCACCGTCTTCCCCGCCCCGGTCTCGCCGGTGATCGCGTTGAGGCCCGCGCCGAGTCGCAGTTCGGCCCGTTCGATCAGCAGCAGGTTCTCGATCCGCAACTCACGCAGCATGCGACCCGGTTTAGCACCGGGTGCGGCGGATCCGGTGCGCCCGCGGGCGCTATATGCGGGTTACCGAGCGTCAGCCGTTGGTCTGTTGGACGAACGAGGATGAGCGGGTCAGGATGAAGCCGGCGGCGGCGCCGACGAAGGAGAGGATCGCGGCGATCAGGATGATCGAGTTGAAGCCGCCGACGAAGGCGACGTCGGCGGCATGCACCGCCTTGGCCTGGATCGCGGGCGGCAGATGGAGCGCCGCGACGCCGCGCGAGCCGCTCGAGGCGACGATTTCGCCGAGCCCCTGCGGCGCGTGCGGCAGCAGTTCGCCGATCTTCGAGTTCACATCGGACTGGAAGATGGCACCGAGACCTGCGACGCCCGTCGCGATGCCGACCTGCCGGAAGGTCGAGTTGATCCCCGAGCCCATCCCCGATTTCTCGACCGGGACGACGGCGATCGCGGCCTGGCCGATCCCCGGGTTGGTGACGCCGACCCCGATCCCGGCGATCAGGAAGCCGACCAGGAGCGTGGTCCATTCCGAGTCGGCCGAGATGCCGTGCATGAAGAGCAGCCCGACCCCGACCAGGCTCAGGCCGATCCCGAGCAGGACGCGGATCGCCACCCGGTTGGAGAGCGCCCCCGCCACAGGAGATGCGACGAAACCGAGGACGGTCAGCGGCAGAAAGCGCAAGCCGGCCTCCAACGGTGAGTAATCGAGCACACCCTGGAAATAGATCGTGATGTAGAGGAAGAGCGCGAACATCCCTCCCGAGAGACAGAAGGCGACCGCCGAGACCCCGTTGAAGGCAGGGTTCCGGAACAAGGTCAGGTCGAGCATCGGATAGCGGGTGCGGACCTCGATCGTGATGAAGATCGCCATCAGGACGGCGGCGGCGATCAGGCAGGTGAGGATCACGCTGCTGCCCCAGCCTTCCGGGTTGCCGCGGATCAGCGCGTAGATGAAGAGGAAGAGCGACGCCGAGAAGGTGACGAGCCCCGGGATGTCCAGTGGTTCCGGATTTTTCGCGAAGACGTTGCGGATTTTTCGCTCGGTCAGGAACATCGCGACGATCCCGATCGGGACGTTGACGAAGAAGATCCATTCCCAGCCGAGGTTCTCGGTGATGATGCCGCCGATCAGCGGCCCGACCGCGACGGCGCCGCCGACCGTCGCGCCCCAGACGCCGAACGCGGTCGCCCGGTCTTTGCCCTGGAACTCCTGGCCGATCAGTGCCAGCGAGGTGGCGAACATGCCGGCGCCGCCGATCCCCTGCAGGCCGCGGCAGAGGTTGAGCAGGGTCGGGCTGTCACTGATCCCGCACAGGAACGAGGCGAAGGTGAAGATCCCGAAGCCGATCGTGAACACCCGCCGCCGCCCGAGCCGGTCGCCGAGGCTGCCGGCGGTGAGCAGGAACGAGGCGAGCATCAACGAGTAGGCGTCGACGACCCACTGCAGGCTGGACAGGCTGGCGTGCAGCGAGCGCTGGATGTCGGGCAGCGCGACGTTGACGATCGTCACGTCGAGCAAAAGCATGAAAGTCGCCACGGAGACGAGGACGAGGGTCCACCACTTGCGCTCCATTCCGGCAGCCTTTCAGGTCGGCCGGCCCGGCATCTCGACGCTCAGACCGCGAGGTGGCCGAACTTGTCGCGGATGCGCCCGTAGAAGCTCGTGCCGGGCAGCTGGGCAAGGCGCCCGGCGGCGTCGACGAAGGTGACCTCGAGCTCGGCGCTCGGGGAGAGCTCGCCGAACTCGACCCCGTCGAGGGCGATTTCGACCGGCTCGCGGTCGGGCGCGTTGGCGACGGTGAGGACGTCGGCCGGGGCGACGACCAGCGCCCGCGCGGTGAGCGAGTGCGGCGCGATGTAGCTGACCGCGTAACCCTTCACGCCCCAGGCGAGGATCGGCCCCTGGTTGGCGAGGTTGTAACCGGTCGAGCCGACCGGGGTCGCGGCGACGAGCCCGTCGCAGCGCACGTGGCCGACCTCTTCGGAGGCGATCCGGTAGCTCAGCTCGGCGACCCGGTCGTGGGGGCGGCGCGAGAGCGTCACGTCGTTGAAGCCGATGCCGCTCTTGTCGCCGGCGTCGACCCGGATGGCGGGCAGCTCGATCGTCTCGATCTCGCCGGCGAGGGCGCGGGCGATCCCGGCCTCGGCGTCGCCCCGCTCGACCGCGGCGAGGAAACCCACCGTCCCGAAATTCACACCGAACACCGGCACCTCTGTACCGGCGAAGCGACGGAGCGCGTGCAGGATCGTGCCGTCCCCGCCGAGGACCAGGCAGAGGTCGGGCGCCTCGCCGTCGCTCTCCAGCTCGATCCCCGCGGCCGCGTCGCCGTGCTTGTCGAGCTCAACCTGGTCGGCGACCAGGTGCCAGCCCGCGGCGCGTGCGGCGGCGGCCGCGACCGGCACCGCCTCGGTCGCGGCGGGCGGGTGCGAATGGGTGATCAGGGCGGCGGTCTTCACTCTTCGTCTCCCTCGCCGTCGACCCCGGCCGTGTCGGCGGCGGCGATCGCCGGCTCCAGCTCCTCGAGCGCCGGCCCGTCCCCGCCGCACCAGACGAAGGTCTCGCGGTTCCCTTTCGGCCCCGGCAGGCCGGAGGAGGCGATGCCGCGGACCGGTAGGCCGGTCTCGCGGGCGGCGAGCGCCACTTTCAGCACGGCCTCCTGGCGGTCGGCGGGGTCGTGGACGACGCCGCGGCCAACCCGCTCGCGCCCCAGCTCGAACTGCGGCTTGACCATCGCCAGCACTTCGCCGCCCGGCGCCAGGCAGGCCGCAACGGCGGGCAGGATCTTGGTCAGCGAGATGAAGGAGACGTCGACGGTCGCCAGCGAGGCGAGGAAGGGCAGGTCGGCGGGCGCCAGGGAGCGGGCGTTGAGGCGCTCGATCACGATCACCCGCGGATCTTTGCGGAGGCGGGCGTCGATCTGGCCGTAGGCGACGTCGACGGCGGCGACGCGGGTGGCGCCGCGCTGCAGCATGCAGTCGGTGAAGCCGCCGGTCGAGGCGCCGACGTCGAGGCAGTCGCGCCCGGCGACATCGATCGCGAGCGCCTCGAGCGCGTTCTCCAGCTTGATCCCGCCGCGCGAGACGAAGCGAGGCCGTGCCTCGAGCACGAACTCGGCCTCCGGCTCGACCAGCTGGCTGGGCCGCAGGGCGACCGGGCCGTCGGTCCCGACCCGCACTTCGCCGGCCCGCACCGCGCCCGCCGCGGCGGATCGCGACGGAAAGAGCCCTCGCTCGGCCAAAACCGCGTCGATCCGGGCCTTCTTCATGCCCGAAAGCTACAGCGACCCCAAATTGCGGCCTCCCCGGACACCCGTTCGAGTACGACCCCGCCTCTTTACAGGCCTTTAACGCTGCCGCTCAGTAAAAATTGGGAGCCTGGTATACGAGGAGGGGCCTATTTCGCCTCCCAGAGCCATTCCTGGCATCACAGCAGGGAATTCCCCTCCAAATGGAGCCCTCTGTGACCCCCCTCACACACAAACCGCACATACGTTCGTACGCTGCTCAAGGATTCAGTCGGAGCAACCGATAGGAACAGACACAGAAAACTTTTTGGTCGAGTCCCGCGTCGTACATATGGCCCTGATTGCTTCCCACAATCGGCGCCCACGACTCAACTGGGCTCACCTACCTCCCACGGATCCACATATATAGAGATACATATCTCTCCTCCCTGTAGTAACCCCAGAAGCGCCCCTCCTCCCCGGAGGGGCGTTTTCTGTTGTGGAGCCAAGCGACGGCCCGAGCCCGAGACGACCGGGCGCCGGGATCAGGCGACGAGCAGGGCCGGGGCCGCCGTCGGGATGGCCACGCCGCAGGACAGCGCGGCGGGCGGCCAGGAGAGGCCGGCGGGTTGGTGCGCGGACGCCGCCGCACGCGGACGGGCGAGGTGAAGGCGGCTGATCTCATAGCCGAGCAGCTGTTGAAAGTGCCGCGTGCCCGGGCCCAGGAGGTAGGCATCGTCGCTGTTCGTGAGGAGGACGTCGCAGTCGCCGCAGAGGCGCTCGACGATCGCCGTGTGGAGCAGCCAGCGGGCGTGTTTGGTGAACGAGACGAGGCCGTGGAGCAGCGCCACCTCCTCGTCGACCGAGAGGATCGAGTCGGCGGCTGCGAAGCCGTCGGCGTCGAACACCATCCAGCGCTCCACCGGGCCGGTCGTGATGTGGCCGGCGCGGGTGTCGTCGGCTCCCGGCGCCCAGTTGTCCATCGCGCAGGAGACGGCGACGAGCCCCGCGCGCCGAGCGTGGCCGACGTTGGTGCGCACCGCCTGACGGTGGCGACCGCGCATGTAGTCGGAGGAGTCAGGCGGGAGCGAGAGGACGCCCTGGGCGCGGCGATAGCGCCAGTCGCCGGCGGCGCGGATGGCGAGATGCTCGCCGATCATCCGGCCGCTGGGCGAATTCGTGAGCCGGATCTGCGCCACCGGCAGCCGGCGGTGGTAGCGGGTCAGCGCCGACTCCGCCCGCAGCCTCCCCCACGTCGCCCGCGGCCCCGAACCCTGGATGGCGCGGACCGTGGCCTCGAGGCGACACGCGCGCAGGAATTCCTCGGTCCCGTAGCTGGTTTCTGGCATCGGCTGAAAACTGATTTCGGTCCGCTGGGTTTGCGATCGCCGGCCGACAGCCGGATCCCGGCGCGCCGATCTCGCAACCCATCTTGTGGGCCGGACGAGCATGAGAGTGTGAACGAGTCGTTATCAAGGGGTGATAGCTAAATGGGCCGATAGCTCTTTCCTAACTCATGCGGGCGCAGCTTGCGCAGGCCCGCCTGGCGCTCCTCGTCGCTGTCGGCGAGGATCACGGCGACGATCGCCTCGTTGCGCTCGTCGCCGAAGAACCTGGCCAGACCCCGTCGAGTCAATCTTTCTCCGCCCGGAAGCGCGTTCGCACTTATCGTCGCTATCCGACGATAAGTGCGAACGCACCGGCGGCGGCATCGATCGTCGTCATCAGGGCTCCTCGAAATAGTCGGGGTGTTGTTCGCGGATGCGGGACCTCGCGCAGGACAGCTCGTAGGTGCTCGCGCAGGGCCGCCTCGGCGCCGTCGGGGTCGTGGCTGCCGACCGCGTCGGCGACCGCCCGGTGGGCTTCGACCATGGTCGGCGGGTAGTCGGGCATCGAGAGGCTGAGCCGCCGCAGACGGTTGAGGTGGGACTTGGCACGGCCCGGCGCCGCCCGTCTTCGAGGGCTTTACCGCCGCGGATCGGGATCGTCTCGGCGATCGAGCGGACACTTGTATACAAGCGGTTGGACGGCTCACTCACCCCGCGGCGGGCGCAGGGTCCAGGCAAACCGCCGCTTCGGCGGGAGCCCGGAAGTCGAGGCTGCCTCGGGCAGCTGTTCGCCGCGGCGTTCAGCGGCGATGAAGCGCAGTAGGACGGTCGGAACGAAGGCGAGCTCCTCTTCGGACAGCAGCGACATCTCGAGGCCGATCCTGTCCTCCTTCTCCTGGCTCGGACGGGCTCGCAGTTCGGCCACCATCCGCGCCACCTCCGCTTCCAGCCGCCGCTCGTCGGCCTCGCTCAGTGCCATCGCGGGCCGAGCCTAGCCGCCCGCGGGCGCTCAGGCCTCGGGGCGCTCGGCGAAGATGTCGCTGATCCGCCCGAGGACGCGGCCCGCGACCCGCAGTTCCTCCTCGTCGACGCCCTCGAGCGCCTCCTCCCAGCGCCGCCGCCAGAGCGCCTTGCGCGCTTCGATCTTGCGCCTGCCACGGCGGGTCAGCTTGACCACGACGAGGCGGCGGTCGGCCTCGGAGCGGGTCCGCTCGACCAGCTCCGCGGCGCAGAGGTGGTCGAGCATCCCGGAGACGGTGGCGGCGCTCGCCCCGACCGCCTCGGCCAGCTCGCCGGCGTGCAGCGGGCCGCGGGTGTGGAGCTCGATCAGCAGCTCGAACTGGGCGTGGCCGACTTCGTCGCCGCGGTGGGTGTCGCGGCCGCGCAGGCTGCGGAGACTGCGGAAGGCATGGCGGAAGGCGATGCCGAGCTCGGTCAGCGCCTCGGCGCGACCGGCCTTCTCCCCCGTCGGCTCTTGGGAGGCGAGCTCAGGCACCGATCGGCTCCACGAACTCCTCGGCCAACTCGATCTCCTTGGCCTCGGCGTCGGTCGGCGCCTTTGGCTTCGGGCCCTCCGCGCGAAGCAGGACGAAGACCGGGATCAGCGAGGCGGCGCAGATGCCCAGCGCCCACCAGTAGGCGGTGCCGAAGGCGTTCGCCAGCTCGACCGGGCCATGCGCGCCGGCGCTGGCCCGCTGCAGGACCACCGCGAGCACCGCGGTCCCGATCGCGCCGCCGACCCGCTGCAGCACGTTCATCTGCGGCGTCGCATCGGAGAGCTGGTCGGTGCGCAGGGCGGCGAAGGCGACCGTCGTGGTCGGGATGAACGCGAGGCCGATGCCGACCCCGCGGAGCAGCAGGACCACCGAGATGAAGAGAATCGAGGTGTTGGCGCCGATGAAGGCGAGCGGCAGTGAGCTGATGGTGAGGACCGAGACGCCGACGAAGGCGACGCGGCCACCGCCGAAGCGGTCGGTCATGCGGGCGATCCAGGGCGCGACCAGGAGCATGCCGAAGCCCTGCGGGCCGACCAGAAGGCCGGTGACGATGACGCTCTCGCCGCGCACCTGCTGGTAGTAGAGCGGCACCAGGATCATCGCCCCGAATAGGGCGGCGCCAAGCCCGAAGGTGGTGAGGGAGGCGGCGGCGAAGATCCTGTTCGCGTAGAGCCGGACGTCGAGCAACGGCCGCTCGGCGCGCAACGCGTGCCGGCCGAAGACGACGGTGAGCAGCAGGCCGCCGACGATCGGCCAGACCACGGTCGGCGCGGTGAAGCTTTCGCGGGTCGCGATCTCCGAGAGCCCGTAGACGATCAGCGGCATGCTGGTCGCCAACAGGACCAGCCCTAGCCAGTCGAGCTTGCCCGCGTCGCCGAGGTCGGAGTCGGGCAGCATCCGGTAGCCGAGGATGCCGGCGACGATCCCGATCGGGACGTTGACGAAGAAGATCCAGGACCAATGCAGGTTCTGCAGGATCAGGCCGCCGACCACCGGGCCGAGGATCGGCGCCAGCATCGCCGGCATCACCACGATCCCCATCACCCGGCCCATCCGCTTCGGCCCCGCGACCTCAGCCATGATCATCTGGGCGACCGGCATGATCATCCCGCCGCCGATGCCCTGCAGGACGCGGAAGAGGATTAGCGAGGTGCTCGATTCGGCCAGCCCGCAGAGCGCCGAGCCGAGCGTGAAGAGGCCGATCGAGGCGAGGTAGACGCGCTTGGCTCCGAAGCGCCGCGCGGCCCAGCCGGTCAGCGGGATCACCGCGGCGAGCGCCAACAGGTAGCCGGTCGCCACCCACTGGATCTGCGCGATCGTGCTGTGCAGGTCGCGGCCGAGGGTGTCGAGGGCGACATTGACGATCGTCGTGTCGAGGATCGACATCGTCATCCCGAGGATCACCACCCCGGCGATCTTCCAGACGTACGGCTCGATCCGGGCGTCGGCGGCGGCGCTGCTGTCGTTCGAAGACATTAGGAGCCAAAAGATTAGGGACCGAATGGAATTGCGTCAAATCCGCGCCGCGCCGGGACCCACGGCTCACGTCTTTAGAAATCTCTTTGCAACTCTTTAGAAAGACGTTCACGCCCGTTTAGGGCGCGCCGAGCAGAGGGCGCCAACCTCCCTCCCATGCTCCAGCGAAAGAGAAGTCACCCGTTCGGCTCCGCCCTGCTGGGCGGGGCGATCGTCGCCGTCGCCGGCCTGCTCGCGGTCGCGACCGGGCTCGTCTCGACCGGCGGCGGTACCACCACGATCCGAACCGGCCAGGTCGCCGCGTCCGACGCGACCACCGCCGCCGCCGTCACCGACGGCGAAAGCAGCGGCAACACCATCAACCAGATCTACAGGGCCGACGGACCGGGCGTCGCCTTCATCGAATCGAAGGAGGCCGAAGGCGTCGCGTCGGGCTCCGGGATCGTCCTCGACGACGAAGGCCACGTCCTCACCAACAACCACGTGATCGAAGGGGCGAGCGAAGTCACCGTCTCGCTCGAAGCCGAAGGGCAGATGTACCCGGCGACCGTGGTCGGCACCGAACCGAACAAGGATCTCGCGCTGCTCAAGGTCGAAGCGCCCGCCTCGAAGCTCCACCCACTGAAGCTCGGCGACTCCTCGCAGATGGAAGTCGGCGACCCGGTGGTCGCGATCGGCAATCCGTTCGACCTGCAGCGGACCGTGACCAGCGGCATCGTCTCGGCCCTGCAGCGTGAAATCCAGGCCCCCGACGGGGTCACCATCGACAACGTCATCCAGACCGACGCGGCGATCAACCCCGGCAACTCGGGCGGCCCGCTGATCAACTCGTCGGGCGAAGTGATCGGCATCAACTCGCAGATCGAGACCGGCGGCTCCGGCTCCGACGGCAACGTCGGCATCGGCTTCGCGATCCCGATCGACACCGCCAAGGAAGAGATCGCCACGCTCGAGTCCGGGAGCGCCGACGAACACGGCTACCTCGGGATCAGCGGCGCGACGATCACCCCCGAACTGGCGCGGGCGTTCAACCTGCCGGTCGAAGAAGGAGTGCTCGTGCAGCAGGTCGAGGAAGGCGGGCCGGCGGCGGCCGCCGGCATCCAGGGAGCGACCACTGCGGCGACCGTCGAAGGCGCCGAATTCGGCCTCGGCGGCGACATCATCACCGCCGTGAACGGCGAACCGATCGCCGACACCGAAGCGCTGGTCGAAAAGATCTCCGACGGCCACGCCGGCGAAACGGTCGAACTGACCGTGATCCGCGAAGGACAGACCGCGACGGTGAGCGTCAAGCTCGCCGAACGCCCCGCCACCTCGGCGGGCTGAGACGGCGGGCGCGCCTTCAAGCGCCCACCTCCGAAGCCACCCCACGAGCCCCCGACGCTTGTCTCCGTATCGATGACAAGCGTCGGGGCGCTTCGGTGCTCCGACTAGGGTTGGCGGCTCGATGGAGGCCGCGACCGTCACCGGACTGACCCAGGTCGAGGCGGCGCACCGGCTACGCGCGGCGGGTCCGCAGCACGAGCAGGCGACCAGCCGCTCCTACGCGTCGATCGCGATCGCCAACACGTTCACGGTCTTCAACGCGATCCTCGCCGGATTCGGCGCCGCGACGATCGTCTTCGGCAACCCCAAGGACGCGCTCTTCCTCGGCATCCTCGTCGCCAACGTCGCGATCGGGACCTTCCAGGAGGTCCGCGCCAAGCGCGCCCTCGACCGGCTCGCCGCGCTGGTCGTGGCGAAGGCGACGGTGGTGCGCGACGGCGAGCCGCGCCAGATCGCGATCGAGGAAGTCGTGGTCGGCGACCTGGTGCGGGTCGGCAGCGGCGACCAGATCCCCGCCGACGGCACCCTGGTCCGGGCCGACGGCCTGGCGCTCGACGAGTCGGAGTTGACCGGCGAGTCCGAGCCGGTGGTGCGGCGGGCCGGCGACGCCGTCCTCTCCGGGTCCTTCGCGGTCGAGGGCGAGGGCGACCTCGAGGCGACCGCGGTCGGCGCCGCGAGCCACGCTGCCCGGCTGACCGCGACGGCGCGCGCCTTCCGCCACCCGCGCTCACCGCTGGAGAAGGCGATGGACCGGCTGCTGATCGTGATGGTCGGGATGATGGTGCCGCTCGGCGTCGGGCTCGGCGTCTCGTTGGCGATCCGCAACGTCGGCCAGTCCGACGCGGTCGAGACGCTCACCGCCGGGATCGTCAACATCGTCCCCGAGGGACTGATCCTGCTGGTCTCGCTGACCGCCGCGGTGACCGCGGCGAAGATGGCACGGCACGGGATCCTCGCCCAGCAGCTGAACGCGATCGAGTCACTCGCCTCGGTCTCGGTGATGTGCACCGACAAGACCGGGACGCTGACCGAGGCCTCGCTGCGGGTGGTCGAGACGATCCCGGCCACCGGGGTCGATGACGCCGACCTGGCGAACACCTTCGGGACCTACGCGGCCAGTGCCCCGACCCGCAACACGACCTTGGAGGCGATACACGCCGCCGGGCTCGGCGGCGATGTCGAGACACGCGAGCCGACCGCAACGATCCCCTTCTCCTCGCGGCGGCGCTGGAGCGCACTCGAGCTGGACGGCCGGCGGCTGGTCCTGGGCGCGCCGGAGGCGCTGCTCGACGGCACCCTCGCCGACGCGGCGCTGCGCGAGCGGGCGGCGCGCGAGGCGGCGGCCGGGCGGCGCGTCCTGGCGCTCGCCTCCTACGACGCGCCGTTGCCCGAGGCCGGCCCCGACGTGGAGCTGACCGAGCCTCTGGAGCCGCTCGGCATCGTCGTCCTCGCCGAGGAGCTGCGCGCCGAGGCGGCCGAGACGATCGCCTTCTTCGCCCGCGAGGACGTCGTCCTGAAGATCCTCTCCGGAGACAATCCGGCGACGGTCGGGGCGATCGCCCGCGACCTCGGGGTCGAGGCGAGCGGCCCGGCCCTCGACGGCCGCCACCTGCCCGAGGACGATGCCGAGCTGCTCGCCGCGGTGCGCGCGGCGCCGGCGATCGGGCGGATCTCTCCCGAGGACAAGGCGCGCGTGGTGCGGGTGCTCAGCGAGGGCGGCGAGTACGTCGGCATGCTCGGCGACGGGGTCAACGACGTGCCGGCGCTGAAGCAGGCGCGGCTGGCGATCGCGCAGGGCAGCGGCACCCAGATGGCGCGCTCGGTCTCCGACCTGGTGCTGGTCTCCGGCGAGTTCGGCGAGGTGCCGCCGATGGTCGGCGAAGGCCGCCAGATCCTCCGCAACATCCAGCGGGTCGCCCGCCTCTTCGTCAGCAAGGCGGTCTTCACCGCGTTCCTCGTCCTCGTCGTCGCCGTGCCGAGCGGCGTCTTCCCGATGCTGCCGCGCCAGTTCACCCTGACCTCGACCTTCACGATCGGCATCCCCGCCTTCCTGCTGGCGCTCGCCCCGTCGAGCGGGCCGTGGCGGCCGGAGGGCTTCCTGCGGGCGATCGCCCGCTTCTCGATCCCGGCCGGGCTCGCGACCGGGCTCGGCATCCTCGTCACCTACCTGCTCGCCCGCCACGTGGTCGGCGACGACCTGACCCAGGCGCGCAGCGCCACCGCGGCCACGGTCGTCGTCTCCGGTCTGGCGATCGTCTTCGCGCTCGAGGACCAGCCGGGGACGCGGCGCCTGGTGGTCGGAGCGCTGTGCGCGACGATGGCGCTGCTCTTCTTCGGCGCCTGCGCGATCCCCGCCGCCCGCCACTTCTTCGAAATCGCCCCGCCGACCGGCGGGATGATCGCCGCCTGGCTGATCGGCTCGGCGGTGGCGATCGTGCTGCTCGCGGCGGCGCTGCGGGTGGTCGCGCTGCTGGAACGCCGCGCCGCCGCGCCTATTTGACGGACCGGCAGGCGTGCCTACACTGTCCTCGTGGGGGTTCTGCCGATCATCATCCTCATCCTCGCGATGAAGATCCCGGTCTTCGGGCTCTGGGCGCTCGTCTGGTGGGCGAAAAAGGAACCTGAGGTGGAGTATGGGGACGACGGCAACGACACCGTCCGCGCCCAGCTGCCGCGCGATCCCGACCTTGATGACCCGCGCCGCGGACCCCGTCGACGCGGTCCCCACGGCGGTCAGGCCCGGCCGCTGCCGAGCCCGCGCCGCGACCCGCACCCGACTACTCCACGCGAAACCGTTCCGGGACCTCTTTCTCGGTCGACCTAGGCGGCCGCTCGTAGTGGCGGTGCTGGCGCGGCGGCAGCGTCACCCGTTCCTGGTCGACCCGCTGGTAGGGGATCTGTTCGAGCAGGTGGCTGATCAGGTTGAGCCGGGTCGAGCGCTTGTCGTCCGACTCGACCACGAACCACGGTGAGTGCTCGGTGTCGGTGTGGGCGAACATCTCGTCCTTGGCCTCGGCGTAGTCGACCCAACGGGCGCGCGCCTCGAGGTCGGTCGGGCTGAGCTTCCAGCGCTTCGCCGGGTTGTCGAGGCGGGCCTGGAAGCGACGCTCCTGCTCGTCGTCGGAAACGGAGAGCCAGTACTTGATCAGAATGATCCCGGAGCGCTGGATGATCCGCTCGAAACGCGGACAGGCGTGCATGAACTCCTCGTACTCCTCGTTGGTGCAGAAGCCCATCACCCGCTCGACGCCGCCGCGGTTGTACCAGGAGCGGTCGAAAAGGACCATCTCGCCCGCCGCGGGCAGCCGGGCGACGTAGCGCTGGAAGTACCACTGGGTGCGCTCGCGGTCGCTCGGCTTGCCGAGCGCGACGTCGTGGATCACCCGCGGGTTGGTCTTTTCGGTGATGCGGCGGATCGTGCCGCCCTTGCCCGCGGTGTCGCGCCCCTCGAAGATGACGACGACTTTGAGGCCCTCGTGGACGATCCATTCCTGCAGGCGGACCAGCTCCACCTGGAGGCGGCGCAGCTCCTTCCTGTAGCCCTTCTTGCCGAGGATCTCGGGCCCGGCCATCGGCCTAGACGCCCAGCGCCGCTTCGATCTCGGTGATCGCGGCGGCTTCGGCGGGGCTGACGCCGTCGGTGCTGCCCTTCTCCTTCTTCGCGGCGGCGACGCGCTTGGCCAGCGAGACGACGAAGAGGCGGTAGTCGCCGAGCTCGGCGGGGGTCGCCTTGGCGGAGACGAGGGCGACGGCGTCGCGGATCCGCTGCAGGCCGTGCTCCTTGAGCTCCTCGGTCGAGTGGGCTTTGGTGCGGTCGGTCTCCGGGCGGTGGGAGACGATCTCGTCGAGCAGCTCGGAGGAGCCGTGCTCCTGGCGCGCCTCGGTGTAGGCCTTAGCCATCGCCATCACCTCGCGGAAGGTCCCGCCGCGCTCGGCGGTGGTGACGATCATCCCGGCGCTGGTCGGGCCCTCGCGGACAGTGTCCCACTCCTCCTCGGTGAAATCTGTGTGCGTCGTCACTGCTCTCCTCTCGTCGGTGCGGTCGTCAGCAGTTCTACCGCGCCGGGAGCGCGGGCGGTGGTCCTGAGTTCGCAGAAACCCTCGGTATGCGACGAGAACTGCGAACTCAGGCGGCGGGGAGCGGCACCGGGGTCGGCGGGGCCTCGCCGGCGGCGACGGCGATCGCGTTGCGGGCGGCCAGCTCGGCCATCGCGGCGCGGGTCTCGACCGTGGCCGAGCCGAGGTGCGGGACCAGCACCGCGTTCTCCAGCCCGAGCAGGTCCGGGTGGACCTCGGGCTCGTGTTCGAAGACATCGAGGCCGGCGGCCGCGATCGTGCCGTCGCGGAGCGCCGCGGCGAGCGCCGCTTCGTCGACGACGGCGCCGCGGGCGGTGTTGACGAGCGTCGCGGTCGGCTTCATCAGGGCCAGCTCGCGGGCGCCGACCAGGTGACGGGTCTCCGCGGTGAGCGGCGTGTGGAGGCTGACCACGTCGGCGGTCGCGAGCAGCTCGTCGAGGTCGAGACGGGTCGCCTCGAGCCCGGCCGCGGCGGGCGACTCGTGGCGCGAGTGGTAGGCGATCTCCATGCCGAAGGCGCGGCCACGGTGAGCGACGCGGGCGCCGATCCCGCCGAGCCCGATGATCCCCAGCCGGGCGCCACGCAGATCGTGGCCGAGCATGAAGCCCATCCCCCACTGCCAGGGGCGCCCGGCCCGGATCAACCTCTCCCCCTCACCGAGCCGGCGCGTCGCGGCGAGGACGAGGGCGAAGGCGAGATCGGCGGTGGCGTCGTCGAGGACACCGGGCGTGTTGGTGACGATGACGCCGCGGCGCGCGCAGGCGGCGAGGTCGACGTTGTCGAAGCCGACCGCGACGTTGCAGACGCCGTGCAGCTCGGATCCGGCGGCGTCGAGCAACTCCTCGTCGACGCGGTCGTAAAGCATCGTCACCGCGACATCGGCGCCCGCGACCAGAGCCAGGAGGTCGTCACGATCCAGGCGTTCGGCGTCCGGGCAAGCCCGGACCTCCCCGGCCGCGGCGAGCATCTCCGGCGCCTTCCCGGGCAACGCGGCGGTCACGGCAAAGGTCGGCATCGGTCTTTCTTACCAGTCCGCCGCGCCTACCCGGTTTTAGGGATTCGACCGAGGGGTAAAAGAGTGATCTCCCCCCTGCAGTTCCCTGAAGGCGTCCCCCCTGCCCCGGAGGGCGCCTTTTCCCCTTTCCGGAGCCATGCCTACCGCGTGCGTTCGCAGTTATCGTCGCATAGCGAGGAGAACTGCGAACGCGCCCGGGGCCGGGCGGTGCTCAGTCGTCTTCCTTGGCCGGGTCCTTGCCGGGCCAGCGGCCGGTGGCGCCGGCGAAGCCGGACCGTGCCTGGTGGTCGACGAAGCCTTTGGTGACGCGGAAGATCGCGCCCTCGATCGCCAACGCGGCGATCAGTTTGCCGGTCGGTACGCCGCGCACATCGGGCTCCGGCGGTTCCTCGTCGTCGATCACCGCCCAGGCTTTTTCGAAGGCCTTCTTGGCGAGCAGCCCGGCAACCAGGCCCGCGGCGATCCCTACCGGCGCGAAGAGGATCTTCATCCGCCGAACCTACCCCACCAGGCGCCGATCAACCCCTCACCCTCGGCGAGTTCGCAGTTCTCGTCGCATACCGACGAGAACTGCGAACGCGTACGGGGGGCGGCGGGTTGACATATCATTGCGATGCGTTACGATATATCGCGTTAGATCCGATAGGAAAGGTAATTATGTACAGCAAGCACTCACACAGACATTCGCGCCATCCCGGGCACCGCGGCCACGAGGACTTCGCGCGCAATCGCGGCTTCGGTGGCTACGGTCGCGGCGGCCGCGGTGGGCCGCGGGCGCGCCGCGGTGACGTTCGCGCCACCGTCCTCGCCCTGCTCGCCGACCGCCCCATGCACGGCTACGAGATGATCAAAGAGGTCGAGGAGCGCAGCGACGGGGCCTGGACGCCGAGCGCCGGCTCGATCTACCCGATGCTGCAGCTGCTCGAGGACGAGGGCCTGATCCGCGGCGAGGAGACAGACGGCAAGCGCCGCTTCACCCTCACCGACGCGGGCCGCGCCGAGCACGAGGAGAAGTCCGGCGACGTCGCCCCCTGGGACGCCGTCCGCGCCGGGTTCCCGACCGGCCATCTGCAGTTGCGGGGCGCCGTCGGCCAGCTGATCCCGGCGGTCAAAGCGATCGCCCAGAACGGCACCGACGACCAGCAGAAAGAGGTCCGCGAGCTGCTCGACGAGACGCGGCGGAAGATCTACGCGATCCTCGCGGAGAGTCCCTCGGACCAGGCCTGACCAGCGCCTCGCCACCCGGGCCGCTTAGGGCTCCCGGGTGGCGAGAAGTCCGCTTCCCCAAGCGGACCCACACATATATAGCTACGCATCTCTCCTCCCTGTGGTGATCCCCCAGAAGCGTCCCCAATGCAGGGGGCTTCTTCCTTTTCACCGGAGAGACAGACGGCAACCTATTGGATTGCGCCAAACCGCGCAATCCCTAGTTTTGATTACCCCGCGATCGGTTGCGCAGAGGGTGTCGCGGCGAGCACCCGGTCGGCCACCGACTGGCCGGTGAGGCCGACCTCGGCACGCAGGAGCTCGGGCTTGCCGTGGGTGACGTAGCGGTCGGGGAGGCCGATCCGCAGCACCCGCGCCCGATCCGCCGGACCGGCGGCGAAGGCGTCCTCCAGGTGCTCCAGGACAGCGGACCCGAAGCCCCCTGGCAGGACGTTCTCCTCGACCGTCACCAACAGGTCGTGGTCGCGCGCCAGCCGCGTCACCAGCTCCACGTCGAGCGGCTTCGCGAAGCGAGCGTCGGCGACGGTCGCCTGCAGGCCGTGGTCGGCGAGGATCGCCGCCGCCTCGAGCGCCACGGTCACGCCGTAGCCATAGCCGAGCAGCGCCACGCTCCGTCCCTCGGCGAGCACCTCGCCCACCCCGATCGGAAGAAGTTTGGGCTCCGCCGGGATCTCGACCCCCTCGGCCGCGCCGCGCGGGTAGCGCAGGGCCGCCGGCCCGTCGTGGGCGATCGCGGTGTGCAGCATGTGGACCAGCGTCGCCTCGTCGCGCGGCGCCATCAGCACCACGTTCGGGATCGGCCGGAAGAAGGAGATGTCGAAGGCGCCGTGGTGGGTCGGGCCGTCGTCGCCGACCAGCCCGGCGCGGTCCATCGCGAAGGTCACGTCGAGGCTCTGCAGGCAGACGTCGTGGACGATCTGGTCGAAGGCCCGCTGCAGGAAGGTCGAGTAGATCGCGCAGACTGGCTTCGCCCCCTGCAGCGCCAGGCCCGAGGCGAGCAGCACCGCGTTCTGCTCGGCGATCCCGACGTCGTAGTACTGGGCCGGGAGCTCGTCGGCCAGCTTCTGCAGGCCGGTCCCCCCCGCCATCGCGGCGGTGATCCCGATCACCCGCTCGTCGCGCTCGGCCTCGCCGACCAACGCGTCGGCGAAGACCTTCGTGTACTGCGGCGGCGAGCCGGGTGCGGGCGGCTGCTCCAGCCGCTCGATCCCCTCCGGCGAGTCGGTTTCCTGGACCGGGACCGGCTTTTCCTTCGATGTCGGGCGGCCGTTGACGATCGAGTTCGGCTTCGCCGCGTGCCACTCCTCCATCGAGGCGAGGCCGTTCGCTTCGGCGGGCGCGAAGCCCTTGCCCTTGACCGTGTGGATGTGGACGACGACCGGCCGTTCGGCCTCGAAGGCCTCGGTCAGGGCGCGGCGCAGCGCCCCGACGTCGTGGCCGTCGATGACGCCCATGTAGGCAAGGTCGAGCTCCTCGAAAAAGAGGCCGGGTGCCCAGTAGGCCTTGATCGCCGCCTTGATCTCGGGACCGACGCGCTCGATCCGCCGCCCCATCCCGAGCGGCAGCTTGGTCAGCCGGTCCTCAACCCCCTCGCGGGCGTGGTAGAGGCGCGGGTTGAGGCGGATCCGGTTGAAGTAGCGGGAGAGGGCGCCGACGTTGGGCGAGATCGACATCCCGTTGTCGTTGAGGACGATCACCACCGGCGTCTGCAGGCCGCCCGCCGCGTGCAGCGCCTCGTAGGCGACGCCACCGGTGAGGGCGCCGTCGCCGATCACGGCGGCGACCCGGCCGTCCTCGCCGATCCCTTTGCGCATCGCCTCCTTGAGCCCGACCGCGTAGCCGATCGAGGTCGAGGCGTGGCCGGCGCCCATGATGTCGTGCTCCGACTCGCCGATCGAGCAGAACGGGGCGAGGCCCTCGTACTGGCGGATCGTCGCCAGCTGCTCGCGGCGGCCGGTCAGGATCTTGTGCGGGTAGGACTGGTGGCCGACGTCCCAGAGGATCTTGTCGCGCGGGCTTTCGAGCAGGCTGTGGAGGGCGACGGTGAGCTCACAGGTGCCGAGGTTGGCGCCGAAGTGGCCGCCGATCTGGCCGATCGTGTCGATGATGTAGGTGCGCATCTCCTGCGCGACCTGCTGCAGCTGGGCGTCGTCGAGGCCGTCGAGGTCGGCGGGGCCGTCGATCGCGTCGAGGAGTTTGTCTTCTTGGCTCATTCGTGTCGGGTGAAGATGTAGTCGGCTACCCGCCTGAGGTCATCCGTGTCGCCGCCGGCCTCGGCCAGCGCCGCTGTCGCCTTGGCGTGCGATTCGGACGCGAGCTCGCGCGCCCGGTCGAGGCCGAAGAGGCTGACGTAGGTGAGTTTGCCATGTCTCTCGTCGCTTCCATGTGGCTTGCCGAGCCGCTCGTCGCTCTCGGTCACGTCGAGGATGTCGTCGACGATCTGGAACAGGACGCCCAACTCGTCGGCGAAACGGCGGTAGGTGATTGTCTCACTTTCGACGGTACCCTCGAGGATCGGCACCACGCAGACGCTGGCGGAGATCAGCCGGCCGGTCTTCAGCGCGTGCAGCTCGCGCAGGCCGGCGGCGTCGAGCTCGGCGCCGACCACGTCGACGTACTGGCCGCCGACCATGCCGTCGACGCCGGTCGCGGCGGCCAGCTCGCGCAGCGCCGCCAGCACCCGGGCGGGGTCGCCGGGCTGCTCACAGAAGAGCCGAACCGCCTCGGCGAAGAGCCCGTCGCCGGCGAGGATCGCGACATCCTCGCCGAAGCGCTTGTGCGAGGTCGGCCGGC
Source organism: uncultured Actinomycetes bacterium (assembly GCA_963824485.1). Classification (GTDB taxonomy): domain Bacteria; phylum Actinomycetota; class Thermoleophilia; order Solirubrobacterales; family 70-9; genus VAYN01. The sequence continues at coordinate 842,252 of CAWGPH010000010.1, read as the reverse complement.
CGCGGCGCAGGTCGTCGTCGTCCATCGCCGGCAGGTCGTCGTGGATCAGCGAGTAGGTGTGGATCAGCTCGATCGCGCAGGCGACCGGGAGGAAGCGCTCGGGCGGCGCGCCGAGGGCGCGGGCCGTGGCGAGCGCCAGCACCGGGCGGACCCGCTTGCCGCCCGCCAGCAGCGAGTAGCGCATCGCCTCCTCGAGGCCGGCGGTGCGCGCCGCCGGGGAGAAACGCAGGTCGGCGAGGGCGGCGTCGACCTGGTCGCGCAGGTCCTCCGGGTAGCTACTCACTGTCGGCGGCGGCCGCCTCGCGGGCGCGGCGGTTGGTCTCCTCGACCGCCTCGGCCGAGAGCTCGCCCGCCTCGGCGGCCAGCGCCGCCGCCCGTCCCCGCTCCAGCTCGCCGTCGCCCTCCAGCTCGGCGGCGATCTCGCGCAGGCGCTCGGCGATCTCGCGCAGGCGGGTCATCCGGCCGGTTCGCGCTCGCGCAGGATCGCGCCGAGCACGCCGTTGATGAAGCCAGCCGAGTCGGCGCCGCAGTACTCCTTGGCGATCTCGACCGCCTCGTCGATCGCCACCTCGGCCGGGGTCTCCTCCGCCTCGATCTCGAACAGCGCGACCCGCATCACGTTGAGGTCGAGCGGCGCGATGCGGTCGACGGTCCAGCCGCTGCGCAGGTGCTCGGAGATCGTCTCGTCGAGTTCTTCGCGGTTGGCGTCGACGCCCTCGGCGAGCTCGCGGGTCAGCGGTTTGGCCTCGGCGACCAACTCGGCGAGCGGACGGCCGGTGACGTCCCGCTGGTAGCTGGCGAAGACGGCGTCACGGCGTTGGTCGGAGCGGCGCATCCCTGCATTCTCTCAGGCCCGGGGGCGCGTGCTCAGCGGAGGGATCTCGACCAGCAGCACCCAGGCGGTGGCGACCGCCCCGCAGATCTGGACCGCCCTGCGCTCAGGCGCGGGACATGTATTCGCCGGAGCGCGTGTCGACCCGGATCGTCTCGCCCTCCTCGATGAAGAGCGGGACCTGGACCACGGCGCCGGACTCGAGCGTCGCCGGCTTGTTGCCGCCGCCCGAGGCGGTGTCGCCTTTCAGGCCCGGGTCGGTCTGGGTGACCTTCATCTCGACCGCGCTAGGCACCTGCACGTCGCTCGGCTGCTCGTCGACGAAGAGCACCTCGACCTCGGAGTTCGGCAGCACCCACTGCATCACGTCACCGAGCACCGCCGAAGGGATTTCGATCTGGTCGAAGTCGCGGTTGTCCATGAAGACGCGCACGTCGCCGGAGTCGTAGAGGTACTGCATCTTTTTCGATTCGGTGCGAACCAGGCGGAACTTCTCGCCGGCCCGGAAGGTTTTGTCGATCACCGCGCCGTCCTCGATGCGGCGCAGCTTCGTCCGCACGAAGGCGCCCCCCTTGCCCGGCTTGACGTGCTGGAACTCGACGATCTTCCAGACCTTGCCGTCGATTTCGATGTGGGACCCGTTGCGGAATTGGTTGGTTGAGACAGTCATCCGGGCGGACTCTAGCGGCGGGCCGGGGCGCGGCGTCGGTCAGTCGTGGCGCTCGGCCGCGGCCGGGGTGAGCATCGCGGAGGGCCCGCCACCGAGGACGCGGCGGACGAGGCGCGGAGCGAGGATGCGGAGGATCGCGGCAAGGGCATAGGGGCGCGGGATGTAGCGCTCGGCCTTGCCGCCTGGGCCGACCTCGAGGATCGCCTCGGCGACCTTCTCCGGCGAGGAGAGGATCAGGCGGGTCGCGGCTTTCTGGCGCAGCTCGGTGGCCGGGAAGCCCTCGGTCGCGATGAAGCCGGGCAGCACCATGCCGACGTGGACGCCGTGCGGCGCCTCCTCCAGCGAGAGCGCGTCGGTCCAGCCGATCAGGGCGAACTTGCTGGCCGAGTAGGCACCTGAGTTGGCGCGGCTGACCCGGCCGGCGGTGCTGGCGACGTTGACGATCGCGCTCGGGGCGGAGCGGCGCAGCAGCGGCAGCAGCGCCTCGGTGAGGCGGACGACGGCGTCGAAGTTCAGCTCCATGTGGCGGTGGACGTTGGCCCAGCCGCTCTCGGCGAAGGTGCCGCGCCAGGCGGCGCCGGCGTTGTTGACGAGGAGGTCGAGGCGGTCGTGGTGCTCTTCGACGTGGGCGCGGACGCGCTCCGGGGCGTCGGCGCCGGTCAGGTCGGCGGCGAGCCAGGTCGTCGGGCAGGGCAGCGAGGCGGCCAGGTCGGCGAGCAGCTCGCCGCGGCGGGCGACGAGGACCAACTCGGCTCCGGGATCACGGGCGAGGCGCCGCGCGGTGGCGGCGCCGATCCCGCTCGAGGCGCCGGTGACCAGGGTGACCTTAGGCAGCGTCGGCATGGCGGAAACCTACGTCACGATCCGCCGCACTCATAGAGCGTGCCGCTGCCGGTCGATCCCGCCCCGGTCGATTCCGTTGCTTCGGAGGTCGAGCTGTAGGCCGAGGAGGAGATCTGGGTGCAGGACTTGACCACGGTGTCGATCGCCGATTCCGAGCCGGTCCGGGTGTCGCCGCCGGGGCCGCCGAACCCGCCGCCGGTGATCGTGCCGAGGCCGCTGGTGTAGATCCATCTGATCTGGCCGGATTCGATCCGTTCTTCCAGCCAGGAGGCGCTGACCGAGGACTCTTTGCCGGAGAAGCCGCCGATCCCGGCCACTTCGGCGCCTTCTTCGATGATCGCGCTCGCCGCGCCGGATTGACTGTCGATCGCGATCGTGCCGCCGCCGTGCGCTTCGGTGTATTCGAGGATCGGGCCGAGGTCTTCGCCGCCGAACATGCCGCCCGGACCGCCGCCTATCGCGGGGGAGCCGCCCGCGGCGCCCAGCGGGGGCGGGCCGCCGGTGCCGGTCGAGCCGGAGGTGCCTGCGCCGCCGGGAAGGGTGGGCATCGTGCCGCCTTCGGCGCCGCTGAAGCCGGGCGGGCCGCCGCCTTCGGCGCCGCCGAAGCTCGGCGGACCAGCGGAGCCGAAGCCACCGGGACCGCCGAAGCCACCCATGCCCACCGTCGATGCCGATTCGGGGCCGCCCGCCGGGAAGGTGCCGCTGGTCGGGTGTCCCAGGGTGTCCACGGACCAGATCGCCGGGCCGACGAGGAGGATGCCGAGCCCGACCGCGAGCGCCGCGAGGCGGAGGCGCGCCGCCTTCGAGCGGGTGCCCAGCCGGGCGACGATCGGGTCGGCGAGGAGGAGCGCCGCGACCGCCGCGACCGCGACGATCGCCAGCGGCACCACCAGCCAATCGAGGTCCGAGGCGCTGTGCTCGATCACGACCAGCTCGACGATCGCGCCGGCGCCGATCGAGACGGCACCGAGCGTGCGCCCGAGCACCGCGCCGAGGGCGCCTTCACGCTCGCTCGCCAGCACCTGCCCGAAGGTCGCGCCGACCAGTGCCGCCACGAAGGGCGCCAGGAGCGACGTGTAATAGGGATGGAAGATCCCGCCGGCGAAGCTGAAGGCGACCGCGGTCACCCCGAAGGCGCCGCCGACCGCGACGATCCAGCCGGTGCGCGGATCGGTCCGCCGCAGGCGGCTCAGCGCCGCGATGCCGAGGCCGCCGACCAAGGCCGCGCCGAGCAGCCAGCCGGCCTGGCCGCCGAGAGCTTCGTTCAAGAGGCGGAAGACGCCGGTCGGGCCGCCGAAGGTGCCGCCGGCGCCGAGGTTCCGCGGGCCGCCGGTCTGGCCTTCGAGCCGGCCGAGACCGTTGTATTCCCAGATCAGCGACCAGATGCTGTTGTCGCTGGTGCCGGAGATCCAGGGCCGGCTCGACGACGGGGTGAGCGAGACGAGGACCGGCCAGGCGAGCGCCACCGCGAGCAGCGCGCCGCCGGCGTAGGCCAGCTGGCGGACGGCGACAAGGCGGCCGCGCGGCGCCACCCAGAGCCAGGCGAGCGCCATGCCGGGGACGACCATCAGGGCCGCGCCCATCTTCGCCTCGAAGCCGAGGCCGACGCAGACGCCCGCCAGCACCAGCCACCTGGTGGCGCCGTGCTCCAGTGCCCGCACGAAGCACCAGAGCGCGCCGACGCTGCACAGCACCAGCAGCGCGTCGGGATTGTTGTGGCGGGAGATCGCGACGACGACCGGGGTCAGCACCAGCGCCAGGCCGGCCACCGTCCCGGCGGCGCGGCCCCAGCGGCGCCGCGTCAGGTCGTACAGAAGCCCGACCGAGACGATTCCCATCAGCGCCTGCGGCACCAGGATCGCCAGCGAGTCGAAGCCGAAGATTTTCACCGAGAGCGCCTCGACCCAGAGGGCGGCCGGCGGCTTGTCGACGGTCATCAACCCCTTCGCGTCGAAGGAGCCGTAGAGGAAGTCGTGCCAGCTGCCCGCCATCGAGCGGACTGCGGCGCTGTAGTAGTCGTTCGCCCAGCCGTTCTTGCTGAGTGCCCAGAGATAGAGCAGGGCCGCGAGGGCGAGCAGCACCGCCAGCTCGGGGCGGGGCAGCGGCAACGCCCGCGGGCGGTCGCGCGGGCGGGTCGAGTTCCAGGGCCGTGAGTGTGGGTGGGTAGCGCTCTCCATGCGCCTACCGTGCCGCCCGATCCTCGGAGGAACCTGGGACGCCGCTGGGACTCAGTGCAGGGGGAGGCGCACGGTGAACAGGGCGCCGCCGCCCGCCGGGTTCGAGGCCTCGACGGTGCCGCCGTGGGCGCTGACGATCGCGGCGACGATCGCCAGGCCGAGGCCGGCGCCGCCGTCGTCGCGCCCGCGCGCGGCGGAATCCCGCCAGAAGCGCCCGAAGACCGCGTTCGGGTCGCCGGGGGGCAGGCCGGGGCCGTGGTCACGCACCTTGATCGTCGCCCAGCCCTCGGTCCCCTCCAGCGAGAGCTCGATCGGCGTCCCCGCCGGGGTGTGGACGACGGCGTTGCGCAGCAGGTTGGCGAGGACGCGGCGCAGCGCGTCGCCGTCGGCCCGGATCGCCACCGGCCCGGTCGGGGTCAGGGAGATCGCGCGATCGGGCGCCGCGGCCCGCGCGTCGTCCCTGGAGTCCTCCAGCAGCTCCCGCAGGTCGAGCGGTTCGCGCGCGGGCTCGCGCACCTCGTCGACCCGGGCCAGGGTCAGGAGGTCATCGACGAGGCCGCCCATCCGCGCCGACTCGGCCTCGATCCGATCCATCGCCCGCTCCACCTCGGCGGGCTCGCGCGCCGCGCCGATCCGGTAGAGCTCCGAGTAGCCGCGGATCGAGGCGAGCGGCGTGCGCAACTCGTGCGAGGCGTCGGCGAGGAAGCGCCGCAGCCGCCTCTCCCCCGCCGCGCGCTCGGCGAAGGCGGCCTCGATCTGGCCCAGCATCGCGTTCAGGGACCGTCCCAGGCGCCCGACCTCGGTGCGCTCGTCGTCGGGCTCGACCCGCCGCGAGAGGTCGCCGGCGGCGATCTGCCCCGCCACCTCGCCCATCCGCCGCAACGGCCGCAGCCCGACCCCGACCAGCCACCAGGCCGCCAGGCCGAGCGCGATCAGGATCCCGCCGCTGACGACGAGCTCGATCAGCGCCAGGTGGCTGAGCGTCGCGTCGGTGCCGCCGAGCGGAACCGCGACGACGCTTTCGCCGCCCCCCGGCAATTTCACGGCGGCGATCCGGAACTGTTCCGAGCCGCCTCCACGCTGGCCGACGGTGCTCGGCGAGATCCCTTCCGTTTCGAGCTCGGTCGCCACGAGGTCGTCGGGCACCGCCGGCCGCGGCTCCTTTTCCCCGCCGTATTCGAGGCTGGTCTGTTCGATGACTTCGCCGCTCGAGTCGCGAAGCTGGCCGTAGGTGCCCGGCGGCAGCTGCGAGCTCGGCGCGGGCCCGGGGCCGTCGCTCCCGCCCGGGCCCGGCCCGATCGGGTGGGTCGGGACGCCCCCGAACCCGTGGACCCTGCCGCCGCTCTCCGCCTCGGTCGCCAGCGAGATCGTCACCGGCATCACCGCCGATTCGAGTTGCTGGTCGACCCGGTCGTAGAGGTAGTTGTGGAGTGCGCGGTAGGAGGCGAAGTCGGCCGCCGCCAGGCCGACGACGGCGAGGCCGACGAGCAGCACCAGGAGGCGCGTGCGCAGCGACAGCTGCTCAGGCAGGCGGAAGACGGAGCGCATAGCCGACCCCCCGCACCGTGTGGATCAGGCGCGGGCCCCGCGCCTCGAGCTTCTTGCGCAGGTAGCTGACGTAGGTCTCCAGGACCCGGGCGTCGCCGCCGAAGTCGTAGTCCCAGACGTGGTCGAGGATCTGCGCGCGGGTGAGCACGCGTCGGGGGTGGGACATCAGGTAGCGCAGCAGACGGTACTCGGTGTCGGTGAGCTCGATCGGGGCGCCGTCGCGGAAGACCTCGCGGGTGTCGTCGTCCAGCTCCAGGTCGCCGAAGCGGAGGACGCTCTCGCCGCCGCCCGCGTTGCCGAAGCGGCGCAGGACCGAGCCGACGCGGGCGAGCAGCTCCTCGACCGAGAACGGCTTGGTGACGTAGTCGTCGCCGCCGATCGTCAGGCCGCGGACCTTGTCCTCGGTCGTGTCGCGGGCGGTGAGGAAGAGGATCGGCGTGCCGTCGGCGTGCTCGCGCATCCGCCGCGCGACCTCGAAGCCGTCGAGGTCGGGCAGCATCACGTCGAGCAGGACGAGGTCGGGGCGGAACTCGGTGACCGCCCGCAGCGCCGCCTGGCCGTCGCCCGCCGTCTCCACCTCGTAGTTGTTGAAGCGGAGGGCGATCGAGAGGACGTCGGCGATGTTCGACTCGTCGTCGACGACGAGGACCTTGCCAGCGGGGGCGCTGTCGGGCGCGGCGTTCACCGACACAGCTTCTCCGAACTTCCTGTGCGTTTCCTGGGAGACGCCCTCCCAGGAAACGCTGAGGGTGCTCTGACGCTGTGCTGACGGTCGGGCGGCAGCCTCGATCGCATGAGGCCAACCGTCGAGATCGCGATCCCGGTCCACAACGAGGAGGCCGCGCTGGAGCGGAGCGTGCGCCGCCTCCACGCCTTCTGCGGCGAGTCCCTCCCCTACTCGTTCCGGATCGTCATCGCCGACAACGCGAGCGAGGACGGGACGGCGGCGATCGGAGCCCGGCTCGCCGAGGAGTTCGACGCGGTCGCCTACCTGCGCCTTGCCGAGAAGGGGCGCGGCCGTGCCCTGCGCCGCGTCTGGTCGCGCAGCGACGCCGGGGTCCTCGCCTACATGGACGTCGACCTCTCGACCGGCCTGGAGGCGCTGCTGCCCCTGGTCGCGCCGCTGATCTCCGGCCACAGCGACCTCGCGATCGGGACCCGCCTGGCAACTGGCGCGCGCGTCGTCCGCGGCCCCAAGCGCGAGGTCATCTCGCGCATCTACAACCGCCTCCTCCACCTCACCCTGCGCAGCCGCTTCTCCGATGCCCAGTGCGGCTTCAAGGCCGGCCGCGCCGCCGTGGTCAAGGCCCTCCTCCCCCAGGTCGAGGACCAGGCCTGGTTCTTCGACACCGAGCTTCTGGTGCTCGCCGAGCGCTCCGGCCTGCGCATCCACGAAGTCCCGGTCGACTGGGTCGACGACCCCGACTCGCGCGTCGACATCGCCGGCACGGCGCTCGAGGACCTACGCGGGATCGCGAGGCTGGGCGGCGGCGAACCGAGCCGCTTCGCCCTGGTCGGCGTCGCCGGCACCGTCCTCTACCTGTTGCTCTTCCTCGGCCTCCGCGCCGCCGACCTGACGCCGCTCGCCGCCAACGCGGCGGCGCTCGCCCTCAGCGCGGTCTTCAACACCGCCGCCAACCGTCGCCTCACCTTCGGCCGGCGCGGCCGCGAGGGGCTCGTCACCCACCACTTCCAGGGGCTCGTCGTCTTCGGCTTCTGCCTCGGCCTGACGACGCTGGCGCTGGCGGCCCTCGGTTGGCTCGCCCCGGGCGCCTCGCGGGGCATTGAGGTCACCGTCCTGGTCGCGGCCAACCTCGCCGCGACGCTGCTCCGCTACTGGCTGCTGCGGCTCTGGGTGTTCGGCCCGCGCGGCGCGGCGGCGGAGAGCGGCGAGGACGAGGCGCACAGCTACGCGCCCGCGACACGGTGACCAAGGCCGAGGCCGAGCCGCTCGGCAACCGTGGAGAGTGAGTGTGGCCCCGACCGAATCAGATTCCCTGAGTGGAGTAGGAGTTCACACCGACGGCGGACAAACGTTCGACTTCGACATACTTTCGCGCTTATGACGACTTCAAACGAGGTGCCGACGCTTCTCGACGAACTACTGCGGGCCGGCGCGCCGTCCGGTTACGAGGGACCCGCGGCCGAGATCTGGCGCAAGGCCGCCGGCTTCGCCGAGCTCTCCTACGACGGGCTCGGCTCGACGATCGCGCGGGTCGGCGAGGCCGAGCCGCTGGTCGCGATCGTCGGCCACATCGACGAGATCGGGCTCATCATCACCCACATCGACGAGAAGGGCTTCCTCTGGTTCGAGTCGATCGGCGGCTGGGACCCACAGATCCTGGTCGGGCAGCGCGTCGGGGTGACCGGCACCGACGGCCTCGTCCCCGGCGTCGCCGGCCGCAAGCCGATCCACCTGCTCGAGGCCGACCAGCGCAAGAAGGTCGTCGAACTGAAATCGATGCACATCGACATCGGCGTCGCCGACCGCGAGGAGGCCGAGGGCCTGGTCCGGGTCGGCGATCCGGTCGTGATCCGCACCGAGCCGATGAAGGTGGCCGGCTCGCGCCTCGTCTCGAAGTCGATGGACAACCGGCTCGGCGCCTACGTCGCGCTCGAATCGACCCGGCGTTGCGCCGAGGGCGCCGGCCCGGGCGGCTCGATCGCCGGGGTCGCCGCGGTGCAGGAGGAGATCGGCCTGTTCGGCGCGCGCACCGCCGCCTTCGCCCTGCGGCCCGACATCGCGGTCGCCGTCGACGTCACCCACGCGACCGACGCCCCCGGCATCGACGAGAAGGAACTCGGCAGCCACGCGCTCGGCTCCGGCCCGGCGATCGGCCGCGGCTCGACCCTCTCGCCGCGCGTCTTCGACCTGCTGGTCGAGACCGCCGAAGCGGAGGGGATCGAGTACACGATCGCCGCCAGCGGCCGCGGCACCTCGACCGACGCCGACGTCCTGCAGATCTCCCGCGCCGGGATCCCGACCGGCCTGGTCTCGATCCCGCTGCGCTACATGCACTCGCCGGTCGAGATGGTCGACCTGCGCGACGTCGAGTCGACGATTCAGCTCCTCGCGGCGTTCGGCAGCCGCATCAAAGCCGGCGTCGACCTCTCGCGCTGACGCCGCCCAGCTGTTCTTTATGGCCCCCAGGAGGCCAAAAGGAACAGCTCAGTCGATGTAGTCGAGGTCTTTGGGCAGCGAGCTCAGGCTGCGGATGCCGTCGGCGGTGACGACGACCAGGTCCTCGATCCGCACGCCGAGGTCGCCGGCCAGGTAGATCCCCGGCTCGACCGTGACGACTTCGTTCGCCGCGAGCACGTCGTCGGAGCGCAGCGAGAGGCGCGGGCCCTCGTGGATGTCGAGGCCGACCCCGTGGCCGAGGCCGTGGCCGAAGTGCTCGCCGTGGCCGGCGCCGTCGATCACCTTGCGGGCCGCCGCGTCGACGTCCTCGCCCTTCTCACCCGGGCGGATCGCCTCCAACGCCGCCTGCTGGGCGGCGAGCACTGTCTCGTAGACGCGCCGGCCTTCCTCGCCGGGGTCGCCGGTCGCGTAGGTGCGGGTGCCGTCGGAGCAGTAGCCGTCGAGCTTGGCGCCCATGTCGAAGACGATCAGCTCGTTCTTCTCGATCACCCGCGGGCCAGGCTCGGCGTGTGGCTGGGCACCGTCCGGGCCAGCGGCCACGATCGTGTCGAAGGAGAGCGTGCCGCCGAGCCCACGGACCCTGTCCTCGAAGTAATCGGCCACTTCGCGCTCAGCCTTGCCGGCGAAGCCCGCTTCGACGGTCTGTCTCAGCGCCGCGTCGGCCAGCTTCGAGGCCTCGGCGATCGCCGCCAACTCGACCTCGTCCTTGACCCGCCGCAGCGCCTCGACCGCGCCACCGGCGGCGACCGGCTCGACCCCGTCGGGCAGTTTCTCCTCGAGTTTGGACAGCGAGCGGACCGAGACGTGGTCGTCCTCGAAGCCGAACTTGCCGGTCAGGCGTTCGGCGATCCCGCCCAGCCAGTCGCCGGCCAGGGTCACGCACTCCCAGCCGGAGACCTCGGCGGCGGCACGCTCGGTGTAGCGGAAGTCGGTCAGGAAGACGCGCACGCCGGGACCGCAGATCGCCGCCCCGTTGGTGCCGGTGAAGCCGGTCAGATAACGGACGTTGGTCAGGTCGGTGACCAGCATCCGGTCGAGATCGCGCTCGGCAAGCACCGCCTCCAGCCGGTCGCCGCGACCGCGCATCAAGCCGCGACCCCGAGCGCGCGGGCCAGCACGCCGAGCGCCTCGCGATAGCCGTCGGCGCCCTTGCCGGAGATCTTCTCGACCACCAGGCCGTCGAAGACCGAGACCTTGCGCCAGTCCTCGCGCGCGTCCACGTCGGAGAGGTGGACCTCGACCGCGGGCAGCCCGGCGACGTCGAGCGCGTCGGCGATCGCGCGGCTGTAGTGGGTCCAGGCGCCGGCGTTGATCAAGACGCCATCGGCGAGATCGCGCGATCGGTGCAGGTACTCGACGAACTCGCCCTCGTGGTTGGTCTGGAAGAAGAGCGGTTCGAGGCCCGCCTCGTGTGCCCAGCCCTTGATCTGGTGTTCCAGCTCCGACAGCGAGCGGCCGCCGTAGAGGGACGGGTCGCGTCGCTCCAGGATGTCGAAGTTGACCCCATGCAGGACGGCGATGCGGTTACGGGTGGTGGTCACGACATCAGCTCCTTCACGGCGCTTTCGACCTTAGCGGGGTCGACCAGCTGGCCGATCTCGGGTTCGCCGGGCCGGCGCAGGAGGACGAAGCCGACGCCGGCGGCGGTCCGCTTCTTGTCGCGGCCGAGCGCCTCCATGATCACGTCGACCGCGATCGGCACCTCGAGGTGCGTCGGCAGGTCGTGGGCGGCGAGGATCGCCTCGACCTCGTCGCGCAGGGCGTCGGCCTCGGAGAGGCGGAGCGCCGCCAGCAGTCCCAGGCCGACCGCCTCGCCGTGGCGGTAGGCGGTGTAGCCGGTCGCCTGCTCGATCGCGTGGCCGACCGTGTGGCCGAGGTTGAGGACGTTGCGCAGGCCGGTGTCGAGCTCGTCGGCGGCGACGACCTGGCACTTGTAGCGGGCGCAGGCGAAGACGACGTCGTCGAGCTCGGCCGGGACGATCTTCTCGACCTGACGCACCCGCTCCCAGAGCGAGCCGCCCGCCAGGAGGCCGGTCTTCAGCACCTCGACGAAGCCGGCGGCGAGCTCGGCGGGCGGCAGCGTCGCCAGCGTCTCGACGTCGGCGATCACCGCGGCGGGCTGCTGGAAGGCGCCCGCGTAGTTCTTGCCCTCGGGCAGGTCGACGCCGGTCTTGCCGCCGTAGGCCGAGTCGACCTGGGCGACCAGCGTGGTCGGCACCTGGACGACCGGCACGCCGCGCTGGTAGAGGTGGGCGACGAGGCCGCCGAGGTCGCCGACGACGCCGCCGCCGAGCGCGACGACGTGGTCGCCGCGGGTCATCCCTTCGCGGGCGAGCGCGCGCAGCACTTTCTCGGTGTTGGCGAGGGTCTTCGCCGTCTCCCCCGCTTCGATCGTCGCGGTCGCGGCCAGCGGCTCGAGGCACTCGCCGTAGAGCGGCGCCACGGTGCGGTCGGAGACCAGGAAGCGGCGGCTCCCGAGCGGCCACCAGCCGCGGTCGAGCAGGCCGCGGCCGACCAGGACCGGGTACTCGCCGCCGGGGGCGGTCGCCCAGAGCAGCTTGGTCCCGAGCGGCAGCTCGGACAGCTCGCGGATCATCGGCAGGGCGCGGCCGACGATCTGGCGGTCCCCCATCGGCACCACCGCGTCGGCCAGCTCTTCGTAGAGCGGCAGTCGGGTCGCCAGCAGGGTGCCGACCGAGTCGGCGTCGCTCGCCAGCGGCCGGTCGGAGTGGGCGATCCGCCGCCACGCCTCGGCCGCGTCGACCTGCAGCCAGACCACGGTGTGGCGGCCGAGCGCGGCGCGGATCCGGGGCGAGAGCACGCTGCCGCCGCCGAGCGCGATCGCGCCGCCATCGTCGGCGTTCTCCAGCAGCGAGCCCACGACCTCGGCCTCGCGCTCGCGGAAGCCGTCCTCGCCGTGGCGCTCGAACGCCTGCGCGATCGTGCAGCCGAACGACGCTTCCATCAGGTCGTCGATCTCGGTCGTCCGTAGCCCTTCGCCGCGCGCCGCCGCCAGCGCGGTCGACTTGCCGGCGCCCATGAAGCCGACGAAGACGATCGACGCCTTCATCGCGCCCCCGTCCCGCTCACCGCGCGTCGATCCGCGCCTTGTAGGCGTCGATCGCGGCGCGCACGTCGTCGATGTGGTCGCCGCCGAACTTCTCGCGGTAGGCGCGCGCCAGGGTCAGGCAGACCATCGCCTCGGCGACCACCGCGGCGGCCGGGACGACGGTCGAGTCGGTCCGCTCGCGCAGCGCCTCCGAGGGCGCGTGGGTGACCGTGTCGACCGAGCGCAACGGCTTGGTCAGGGTGGAGATCGGCTTGATCGCGGCCCGCACCGAGAGCGGCTGCCCGTTGGTCATCCCGCCCTCCAGGCCGCCGGCGTGGTTGGTTTCGCGGAAGTAGCCCCGCGCCTCCGACCAGAAGATCTCGTCGTGGGCCTCGGAGCCGGGGCGGGTCGCGACGTCCCAGGCTTCGCCGATCGCGACACCCTTGACCGACTGGATCGAGCAGACGGCCTGGGCGAGGCGGCCGTCGAGTCGGTCTTCCCAGGAGACGTGCGAACCGAGCCCGGGGACGAGCCCGAAGGCAAGCACCTCGAAGGTCCCGCCGAGGCTCTCGTTGGCCTTGCGCAGGCGGTTGATCTCCGCGACCATCGCCTTCGAGGCGACCGGATCGAGGGTGCGGACGGGGTCGTCGTCGACGCCGGCGAAGTCGGCGGGGGCGAGCTCGGCGCGCTCCTCGGCGACCACCGAGGCGATCCGGATCACATGGCTGTGGACCTCGACCCCGAGCGCGTCGAGAAAGCCGCGGGCGATCGTGCCGGCGGCGACCCGGGCGGCGGTCTCGCGGGCGCTGGCCCGCTCGAGGATGTTGCGGATGTCGGAGTGGCCGTACTTCTGGGAACCGACCAGGTCGGCGTGGCCGGGCCGCGGCAGGTGGACCTCGTCGGGCTCGAAGTCCTCCACCGGCCAGGGGTTCATCCGGTCTTCCCAGTTGGCGTAGTCGCGGTTGGCGACCAGCAGGGCGATCGGGCTGCCGAGGGTGCGGCCGTGGCGGACCCCCGAGCGCACCTCGACCGTGTCGGTCTCGATCCGCATCCGCCCGCCGCGCCCGTGGCCGAGCTGGCGGCGCGCCATGTCGCGGTCGAGCATCTCGCGGTCGAGCAGCAGCCCGGCGGGCATCCCCTCGACGATCGCGGTCAGGCCGGGGCCATGTGACTCCCCGGCGGTGGTGAAGCGGAATGCCGTCATGAGCGACCTAGGCTATCGGCGCACGGCGGCGCGCATCGCCTCGAGCGAGGGTTCCTCGCCGGTCCAGATGCGCAGCGACAGCGCGCCCTGCTGGACCAGCATCTCGAGCCCGTCGACGGTGGTCGCGCCGGCGGCCTCGGCGGCGGCGAGCAGCGCGCTCGGCTCCTCGGTGTAGACCATGTCGACGACGACCTGCTCGGGGCGGAACGAGTCGGCGTCGATCGGCAGGTGCTCGAAAGGGTCCTCGCCGGCCAGTCCGACCGCGGTCGTGTTGACGATCAGGCCGTAGTCGCCGGGGTCGGGAGTGGCGACGGCGCGCGCGCCGAGCTCCGCCGCAACCCCCTCGGCGCGCTCCGGGCCGCGGTTCCAGACGTCGACCTCGGCGCCGGCGTCCGCCAGCCCCCAGATCGCGGCTCGCGCGGCACCGCCGGCCCCCAGCACCAGCGCTCTCTCACCGATCGGCGGGCGCGGCAGCGAGCGCAGCAGCCCGCCCGCGTCGGTGTTCGCCGCCGCGATCCGCCCCTCGGCGAAGCTCAACGTGTTGGCGGCGCCGATCGCCCGCGCCCCCTCGCTGGCCTCGTCGGCCATCCGCAGCGCCGCCTCCTTGTGCGGCACGGTGACGTTGACCCCGGCGTACTCGCCCGCCACCGCCAGCTCGGCCACCGCGGCCTCGAAGTCCTCCGGCGCCACGTCGAGCGCCCCGTAGGTCCACTCGCCCGCCAGCCCCAGCTCGGCGAGCGCCGCCGTCTGCATGTCCGGCGAGCGCGAGTGCGCCACGGGGTGACCGATCACCGCCAGGCCGGGCAAGCCGCCGTCCCCTTGGTCACTTGCAGGTGCTGGGCTCGTTGCCGCCGTTCGCTTCGCGCGCCTTTTCGTACTTGGCGACGGCTTCCTCGAATTCCGCTTCGGTCTTGGTGAAGGTGAGTTCGTTGCACGAGTTCGGATTGTTGACGTAGAAGAGGTAGTCCGTCTTGGCCGGGTGGGCGGCGGCCTGGATCGCGGCGAGCCCGGGGCTGTTGATCGGCCCCGGCGGCAGGCCCGCGTGGGTGCGCGTGTTGTACGGCGATTCGATTTCCAGCTGCGACTGGGTCAGAGGCTTTTCGTAGTTGCCGGTGGCGAAGCGGATCGTCGAGTCGATCCCCAGCGTCATCCCTTCGCGCAGCCGGTTGTAGATCACCGAGGCGACCAGCTTGCGCTGCTTCGGCACGCCCGCCTCGCGTTCGACCATCGAGGCGATCGTGACCACGTCGAAGATCGTCAGGTTCTTCGAGTTCGCGTACTTCATGTCGACCTTCTTGATCTTCCGCTTGAAGTCTTCGAGCTGCAGCTGGACGAGGTCGGAGACGGGCTGCTTGGTCTTCAGTTCCCAGGTGTCGGGGAAGAGGAAGCCCTCGAGGCTCTTGACGTTCTTGCCGCCGTACTTTTCCGGGTTCAGGTACTTCGACTTCTTGGTCGCCTTCAGGTAGTTGCCCTTGATCCCGTCTTCGGCGACAAGCTTGGCGGTGATCGGCCGGCTCTGGCCTTCGGGGATGGTGACGGTGACGATCCCCGGCTTCGTCTGTTCGTTCGGGTTCGGTTCTTCTGTGAGGGCGTCGATCGCCGCGCCGTAGCTCATGTCCTTGGCGAGGGTGAACTTGCCGGCGAAGAGGCTGGAGCGCTTGCCGTCGAGGGTGACCCGGATCTGGAACAGGGTCGAGTTGGAGATCACGCCCTTCTTTTCGAGCAGGTCGCCGACTTCGCCGACGCTCGAGCCCTTCGGGATCGTCACCTCGACCCGGCCGTGGCCGCCGCCGTGGAACGGCTGGAAGAGGGCGTTGAGGAAGAACAGGACGACGATCAGGACGATCACCACGATGATCCGGAACGGGTGGCGCAGCAGCGCACCGAGGATCCCGCCGCGCCGACCACCGTCGTCGCCGTGGCGGGCGGCACCGGCCATGTCCGGGTCGCCCTCGTCGTGGAAGTCGCCGTCGTGGTCATCGAACCAGTCGTCGCGCGGTGGCGGCGGCTCCCAGTCCCCGGCCCCGGTCTGCTCCATCGGGATCGGCGGCGGCACCCGGCGCTCGCGGGTTGCCGGGCCGGCCGCGTCGCCGGGCACGGCGCTCGCGGAGGTCGGCCGGTTGGGATCGGGGCGCGGCGTTTCCGCCGTCGGCGGCCCGGACGGCCGCGACGACGGTTTGTCGGTGGGTGGCTCGGGCTGTTTCGGCATCGGCTGTTCGGTGGTCGGCGGTCCTGGTTCATTGACTACGGTGGCCGCCGCGCCTGCCGCCGCCGCTTTGCCTTTGCGCCCTCTCAGCAGTCGTCGCCGTCCCCGCTCGGCTTTCTCCGGGTCGGCTTTCGGCAGCCCGCCGGGCTCCTGCCCGGGGACCGGCGGGACCGGCTCGGCGGGCTCGTCCCAGAACTCCTGCTCGGGAGTGCGCGGCGGCGCCGGCGACGTCTCTTTCGGCGGCGGCGGAGGTGGCGCGGCGGCCTCCTTCTGCTTGCGCTTCGCCGACTTTTCGGCCCGCTTCGCTTCGCGTTCGCGACGCCGTTCGGCGCGCTCGACCGCATCCGGGTCATTCCGGTCGACGAACGGATCGCCGCCCAGGTAGTCCTTGTCGAGGTCGTCGCTCACGACTCTCCTCCGTTTCGCGCCAGGCTGGTCAGGTAGGCCTCGAGCAGGTGCGCGGCGGCGATCGAGTCGCGTGCGGCCCCCGCCCCGGCCCGCCGGGTGGCGTCGGCCATGCGGCTGGTCAGGCGCTCGTCGTAGGTGTCGACCGGGACGTCGAGCATCGCCTTCAGTTCGTCGGCGAAGGTGCGCGCCAGCGCCGCCTGGCTGCCCTCCTCGCCGCTGAGGTGAACCGGCAGGCCGACGACGACCTGCTCGACCTCGCGCTCGCGGACCAGTTCCGCCACCGAGCGCGGCTCGGGCGGTTCGATCACGGGCAGCGGCGTGCAGAGGGTCCCGGTCGGATCGCAGATCGCGGCGCCGATCCGGACGGTGCCGTGGTCGAGGGCGAGCACGCGCAACCCTTTACCCCAACTTCCCTTCGATCAATGCGCGTGCCGCGGCCAGCGCCTCGTCGAGCTTCGACGGGTCGCGGCCCCCGGCCTGGGCCATGTCATCGCGGCCGCCCCCGCCACCGCCGACGACACCCGCCGCCGCGCGGACCAGCTCGGCCGCCGAGAGGCCCTTCGCGATCGCGCCCGGCGTCGCCAGCGCGACCAGCGCGACCTTCTCGCCGTCGCCGCCGCCCAGCACCTGGGCGACGTCGCCGCCGAGCGAGGACTGGATCCGGTTGGCGACCTCGAGCAGCGAGCGCTGGTCGGCCAGCTCGGTGGCGGTGACTACGACGGTGACGCCGCCGCTCTCGAACGCGGTTGCCGCCAGCCGCTTCGCTTCCTCGCCGAGCGCCTGGCGCTGCGCCTGCTCGGCGCCGGCGCCCGCCTCGGCGAGTTTCTCAGCCGCTTTACGAGCCGCCGAAAGGGGGTCATGTCGATTGCCCAAGAGCTCACCCGCCTCTAGTAGGGCGTCCTCGGCGTCACGGAACCAGTCGATCGCGGCGGGGCCGGTGATCGCCTCGATCCGCCGCACGTTGGCGGCGCTCGAACCCTCGGCGCTCACCTTGAAGATCCCGATCTCGGCCGTGTTGGCGACGTGGGTGCCGCCGCAGAGCTCGCGTGAGACGCCTTCGATCTCGACCACCCGCACCCACTCGCCGTATTTCTCGCCGAACAGGGCCATCGCGCCGAGCGCTTCCGCCTCGGGCCGCTCCATCTCGATCCAGCGGACCGGCGCGCTCGCCTTGATCCACTCGTTGACGCGGTCCTCGACGTCGCGCAGCTCGGCCGGGCTGAGCGACTGGCCGTGGGTGAAGTCGAAGCGCAGTTTGTCGGGGCGGACCGCCGAGCCCGCCTGGCGGACGTGGGTGCCGAGCCGCTCGCGCAGCGCCGCGTGCAGGAGGTGCGTCGCGGTGTGGTTGCGCATCGTGGCGTGACGGGTCTCGCGGTCCACCACGGCGTCGACCGGCACGTCGTCGGGCCCGAGCCCGGCCGGCTCCTCGACCTCGACCACCTGGTCGGTGCCGACCCGGTATACGTCGGTGACCCGGACCTCCTCGCCGCCCGGCCAGCGCAGCACGCCCGAGTCGGCGACCTGGCCGCCGCCCTCGGCGTAGAAGGGGCTGTCCTCCAGCTTCAGCAGGGCGCGGGCGCCTTCCGGCTCGACCGCGGCGACGCCGGTGGTGGCGCTCAGCGTCTCGTAGCCGACGAAGCGGCTCGGCGGGGTCGCGGCGGCGAAGGCCTGGACCTTGTCGTGGCGGTCCTCGGAGCCGTGCGCGGTGGCGGCGCCGGTGCGGGCGCGGGTCCGCTGCTCCTCCATCAGCTCGGCGAAGCCGTCGTCGTCGACCGCCAGGCCCTGTTCGGCGAGCAACTCCTTGGTCAGGTCGTAGGGGAAGCCGTAGGTGTCGTGCAGTTTGAAGGCGTCGGCCGCGTCGATCCAAGAGGTGCCCGCCTCACGCGCCTCGACGACCAGGCGGTCGAGCAGCTCGCTGCCGCGCACCAGCGTGCGGCCGAAGCTCTCCTCCTCGTCGTTCACCCAGCGGGCGATCGTCTCGCGCTCGGCGACCAGCTCCGGGTAGACGTCCCCCATCAGCTCGATCGTCCGCGCCGCGAAGCGTCCCAACCACGGCGCCTCCAGCCCCAGCGTGTTGCCCCGTTGGATCGCGCGGCGCATGATCCGGCGCAGGATGTAGCCGCGATCCTCGTTCGAGGGGACGACGCCATCCGCGATCAGGAAGGCGGCGCCGCGCGAGTGGTCGGCGACGATCCGCATCGCCCGCGTCACCGCCTCGGACTCGCCGTACTCGCGGCCGGAGCGCCCCTCGGCGAGGTCGATCAGCGGCCGCACGTGGTCGGTCTCGAAGACCGAGGGGACGTCCTGCAGGATCGCCGCCATCCGGTCGAGGCCCATGCCGGTGTCGATGTTTTTCATCGGCAGCTCGGTCAGCGTCCCGTCCTCGGCGAGGTCGTAGGACATGAAGACGTGGTTCCAGAACTCGAGGAAGCGCTCACCCTCGTCGCCGGGCCGTTCGTCCTCGGCCCCGAACTCAAGACCGCGGTCGATGTAGAGCTCCGAGCATGGTCCGCACGGCCCGGTCGGCCCGCCCTGCCAGAAGTTGTCCTCACGGCCGAGTTGGACGATCCGCCCAGATGGCACGCCGGTCTCTTCCCAGATCGCGATCGCCTCGGTGTCGGGACCGAGCCCGAGATCCTCGTCGCCGCCGAAGACCGTCACCCAGATCTTCTCCGGGTCCATGCCGAAGCCCTCGGTGGCGAGCTCCCATCCCCAGGGGATCGACTCGGCCTTGAAGTAGTCGCCGAAGCTCCAGTTGCCGAGCATCTCGAAGAAGGTCATGTGGCGGGCGGTGTCCCCGACCTCCTCGATGTCGGTCGTGCGGAAGCATTTCTGCACGTCGGTGAGGCGCGGCGCGGGCGGCTGCTCGCGACCGAGGAAGTAGGGCTTGAAGGGCTGCATGCCGGCGGTCGTGAGCAGCACGGTCGGGTCGTGAACAGAGGGCACCAATGAGGCCGAAGGGACGATCTTGTGGCCCCTCTCCGCGAAGAACGCGAGGTAGGTATCGCGGATTTGTTGGGCCTTCATGAGGGAGAGCCTACGGTTTGCTGACAGTTCGTGTGTGCGCCTCAGGCAGCGGCGGTGATCGTGCCGTGGCCGACGATCGTCTCGCCGTCCATCAGCACCGCGGTCTGGCCTGGCGCGGCGGCGTCGAAGGGCTCGGTCAGCTCCAGTTCGAGGGCATCGTGGCGGCCCGGCGCGGCCGCACCGAGGCTGGCGGCCAGGGTCGCCGAGTGATAGCGGAGGCGGACGTTGTCGACCCGGGCGCCGTCGCGGTGGAGGACCGCGTCGCGGACCCGGATCCGGCGCGTCTCGAGCTCCTCGCGGGTACCGACGGTGACCGTGTTGGCGGCCGCGTCGGTGGCGAGGACGTAGACCGGCTCGTTCAGCGAGACGCCGGTGCCGCGGCGCTGGCCGACCGTGAAGTTGTGGTGGCCGCGATGGCGCCCGACGGCGCGGCCGGCGCGGTCCACGACGGCCCCCTCGCGGTCGACCAGGTTGCCGTGGCGGCGCAGGAAGCCGCGCTTGCCCTGGCCGGCGAGGAAGCAGAGGTCCTGCGACTCCGGCTTCTTGGCGACCGCGAGCCCGTGGCGAGCGGCGACGGCGCGGACCTCGTCCTTGGTCATCTCGGTGAGCGGGAAGCCGAGCCGGGAGATCAGGTCCGGCGGCAGCGCGGCGAGCATGTAGCTCTGGTCCTTGGCGGCGTCGGCGCCGGCGGCGAGCAGCGGGCCCTCGGCGTCCTCGACGATGCGGGCGTAGTGGCCGGTGAGGAGGCGGGAAGCGCCGAGTCGCGCGGCGAGGTCGAGCATCGCGGCGAGCCGGACTTCGCCGTTGCAGAGGATGCAGGGGTTGGGCGTCTGCCCTTCGGCGTAGCCGCTGACGAAGCGCGCGACGACGCGGCGACGGAAGTCGGCCTCGAGGTCGAGCGTGAAGTGCGGGATGTCGAGCGAGTGAGCGACGGCGCGCGCGCCGAGCACGGCCTCCGGCGAACAGCACGCCTTGGTCCCGTCGGTCTCCGGATCGGCCCAGAGCTTGACCGTGATCGCGACGACATCGGCGCCCCGCTCTCTTTCCAGAAGAGCGGCCACGGCCGAGTCGACGCCGCCGGAGAGGGCGACGGCCACGCGCTCGTGGAACCGGACTCGCCCACCTTCACCGGCAATTAAGGTGGGCGAGTCCGGTCCCACGCCAGCCGTCGCCGGGTCCAAGGGGAGGTTCGATGCGGCCGCGGCGCTCAGGGCGCGGTGGAGGGCGTCGGTCGCCAGTTGGGCCGCGTGGCGCTTGGAAAGCTCGAGGCCGCCGAGGAGGGCTTCGGCGTCGTCGATCGACAGCTTGGCGGCCTCCAGGACCGTCGCGCCCTCGATGGTTTCCGCCAGCGCGGCCGTGGCGGCGCGGGTGGCGCCGCAGCCTTCGGTGTCGAAGGTGACCGAGGCGATGCGGCCGTCGGCGATCGTCAGGGACAAACGGGAGAGGTCGCCGCAGGCGGCACCGCCGGCGGCGCCGGTGAAGGCGCCGTCGGGCGCGGGCCCGCAGTGCGAGTCATCGCGCAGGAAGTGGTCGAAGAGCTCCCGATTCATTGGTCAAAGGGTAGGGCGTGAGGATCTGATCGAGGTCGGCGGCGACCTCGGTCGGCGTGTGGTGGATGTGGTCCCAGGTGATCCGGCTGGTCCGGTAGCCCTCGGCGACGAGGATCCGGTCGCGCTCGCGATCCTTCTGGAAGGCCCTGGTCGTGCCGTGCGCCCCTCCCCCATCGAGCTCGATCGCGACCCGCTGCTCCTCCCAGAGGCAGTCGATCTCGTAGAACTTTCCGCGCAAGGCGACGTGGACGTTCATCCGCGGCCGCGACAGACCGAACCGGTCGACCAGCGCCAGGAACGCCTCCTCGAGATCGTTGCGGGTGATCCCCACCGGTAGCGACTTGCGGTTGGCGAGGCGGGCGAGCACCACCGACCCCTTGCGCCCCGGATAACGCTCGAGCAGGTCCGGCACCGAGAGCCGGTCCGTGTATTCCCGCACCTCCATCTCGTTCCACGCCCTCTCCATCTCCCGCTCCCTGAGCAGGCCCGCGAGGTCGAACATCGTCCGCGGCACCGACGTCACCGGTATCCCCCGCACCCGCACCATCTCGTCCCCCGACACCGAACCACGGTGGACGACGATGCCGCGCTTCGTGCGTTTCGACCCAGAGCAGGTCACTTCTGGGGCGATTCGACTCCGTGGGTAGAGCCCCCAGAGCTGACCGGCCGACCGATGGCTGAGTACTGCGTGGGGACCGTGGGCGAGCACCGCAGCCATCCACCGCGACTCGACCGTGAGCGCTCGGTGTCCGACGGCATAGACGCCGCGGTGCAAGCGGATGAGCCCGCCGTGGGCGATCCGAGTCTTGATCATTTTCTCGCCCAACCCGAGCTCGTGGAGCTGCCACCGTCCCACGACCCCATGCTGACGCCCGGCCAGCGCGGCGACCTTTCGGTCAAGGGTCTCCGTGTGGAGTTTTGGTCCGTCAGGGACCGAAAGTCGACGGGCGTCCTCCATGACGCCGATGGTGCTCCGGGATAACGAACCTGTGGCGCTCGATTCGTGCCGTTTGCGTCACTCGGGGCACAACGAAAAGAGGCTCCAGCCCGCCGGTACCGCCTCTAGCTTTGATCCCTTCATAAGAAGGTGGGTGCCTACTCGCGGTCCCAAGGGACCGAAAGAAATCGGCTCCCGCGCCGTTTGTGTTGGGTCAAACGGTGAGACGGCTCTCGTACGGGCTCGAGCCTTCGTGAACCGTAGCACCGGGGCACCGACAGGAAGCGCTCTCAGTAATCGGGGACGTCGAGGTTGCTGAGATGCATCTCGGCCTCGCTCCAGCGGTCTCCCGGCACGCGCAGGGCGATGTCGCCGTGACCGAAGCGGTCGAGCGGCCAGTCGGAGGTGAGGACCGCTTCGATGTCGGCCTCGATCAGGGCCTGATGCCAGGCGCGCGCGGTGCGCACGTCGCCGAAGTCCCGCACCACCTCCCAGCGGTCGAAGGTCGGGTCGTCGACGTAGATCGGCGTCTGGCCCGGGCCACGCCGGGGTCGCCTCCTGCGGGGCATCCAATCCCGCAGCCCCATCTCAGTGCCCGGCTTTCCCTCGCTTGTGGATCGCGACGCCGACCTCGCGTAGCTGCAGCTCGTCGACTGGGGCCGGCGCGCCGGTCAGCAGGTCGAAGCCGGAGGCGGTCTTCGGGAAGGCGATCACGTCGCGGATCGTCTCGGCGTCGGCAAGGCGCTGGACGAAGCGGTCGATGCCGTAGGCGATGCCACCGTGCGGCGGCGCCCCGTAGCGGAGCGCCTCGAGCAGGAAGCCGAAGCGCGCCTCCGCCGTCTCGGCGTCGATCCCGAGCGCGGTGAAGACCTGCTGCTGCTGCTCGGCGCTGTGGATGCGGATCGAGCCACCGCCCAGCTCCTGTCCGTTCCAGACCACGTCGTAGGCCGCCGACAGCGCCGCGCCTGGATCGTCGGGGTCGAACTCGCCGGCGGGGGCGGTGAAGGGATGGTGCACGGCGTCCCAGCGCTTCTCGACCTCGTCGTAGGCGAACAGGGGGAAGTCGACGATCCAGACGAGGCGGTTCTCGCTCTCGTCGATCAGCCCGAAGCGCTCACCGAGGTCGAGCCGCATCTGCCCCAGGACCGCGTCGACCACCGGCCGCTTGTCGGCGACCAGCAGGAGGAGGTCCCCCTCCTCCGCCCCGAGCAGGCGGTTCAGCTCGGCCAGCTCGCCCTCGCTGAGGAACTTGGCGGTCGGCGAGCGCCAGCCGTCCCCCTCGCGGAACGCCCAGACCAGGCCTTTCGCGCCCAGCTCCTGGGCGCGCGAGATCAGGCCGTCCAGCTCCGAGCGCGGCACCTCGCGCTCGCCCGCGTTGATGCCGCGGATCGACCCGCCCGACTCGAGCACCAACCTGAAGACCTTGAACTCGGTCTCGGCGAGCGCCGCGCCGAGGTCGACCAGCTCCAGCCCGAAGCGCAGGTCCGGCCGGTCGGTCCCGAAGCGGTCCATCGCCTCGGCGTAGGGCATCCGCTGCATCGGCGTCTCGACCTCCGGCCCACCGACCGCGGCGAACACGTGCGCTAACAGCCGTTCGTTGACCGCGATCACGTCGTCGACCTCGACGAAGGACATCTCGACGTCGAGCTGGGTGAACTCCGGCTGGCGGTCGGCCCGCGTCGCCTCGTCGCGGAAGCAGCGGGCGATCTGGAAGTAGCGCTCGAACCCGCTCACCATCAGCAGCTGCTTGAACAGCTGCGGTGACTGCGGCAGCGCGTAGAAGGACCCTTGCTGCTGGCGGCTGGGGACGAGGAAGTCACGGGCACCCTCGGGGGTCGAGCGGGTCAGCACCGGCGTCTCGATGTCGACGAAGCCCTCGGCGCCGAGGAACTCGCGCATCGCCGCGGTCACCCGGTGGCGCAGCAGGATCGCCTCGCGCATCGGCTCACGGCGCAGGTCGAGATAGCGGTAGCGCAGGCGCGTGTCCTCGCCGACCTCGTCGGCGCCCTCGATCTGGAAGGGCGGCGTCTCCGAGTCGGCGAGGAGCTCGGCGGCGGTCACCGCGATCTCGACCTCGCCGGTCGGCAGCGACGAGTTGACGGTCTCGGCCTCGCGCCGCACCACCGTGCCGGCGGCGCTCAGCACGTCCTCGGGGCGCAGCTTGTGGGCGAGCTCGAAGGCCGCGGCGGAGCGGTCCGGGTGGAAGACGAGCTGGACGATGCCCGTGCGATCGCGCAGGTCGATGAAGATCAGCCCGCCGTGGTCACGGCGGCGGTTGACCCAGCCCGCGACGCGGACCTCGCCGTCGATCCGGTCGGACAGGACCCGCCCGCACCACGTGTCGCGGTAGCCATTCGCCGTCGGTTCCGGCAGCTCGCCCAGCGTGGTCATGCCTCGCCCCCCGCGATCATCGCTCCGAGAAGATTGCCGGGGTCGGCGACCCGCTGCTCGCCGCTCGCCATGTCGCGCAACTGGGCGCTGCCGTCGGCCTCCAGGATCAGCACCCGCGCGGCGCCGATCCGGTCGGCATGTTTGAGCTGGCCCTTGAGGCCGCGTCCGCCGAGGTCCATCTCGGCCGAGAGCCCGGCATGCCGCAGTTCGGTGACCAGCGCCATCGCGCGGCCGCGCTGCTCCGGATCGGCGATCGCGACGAACGCGTCGCGCCCGAGCCCCGGCTCCTCCTCGTCGAGCGCCAAGAGGATCCGCTCGATCCCCGCCGCCCAGCCGACCGCCGGCGTCGCCGGGCCGCCGAGCTGCTCGATCAGCCCGTCGTAGCGCCCGCCGCCGCCGATCTCCGACTGCGCGCCGAGCGCGTCGCAGACGAAGGAGAAGATCGTCCGCGTGTAGTAGTCGATGCCGCGCACCAGGGTCGGGTCGAGCTCGTAGCCGATCCCGGCCGCGTCGAGCAGCGCCCGCACCTCGGCGAAGTGCTCGGCGTCCTCGCCGGAGAGCGCCTCGAGCATCGTCGGCGCGCTCGCCATCACCCCCTGGACCCCCTCGTCGTCGGAGTCGAAGGCGCGCAGCGGGTTGATGTCGATCCGCTCGCGGACGTCGGCGGTGAGGTCATCCTCGTGGGCGTGCAGGTGCGCCTTCAGCTCCTCCAGATAGGCGGCGCGCACGTCGAGCGAGCCGAGGCTCCCCAGCCGCAGCACCACGCCGGGCACGCCGAGCTCCCCGAGCAGGTCGGAGAGCAGCATGATCACCTCGGCGTCGGCGAGCGGCGAGGCGGTCCCGATCGCCTCGATCCCGAGCTGGTGGAACTGGCGGTAGCGACCCGCCTGCGGGCGCTCGTGGCGGAAGAACGGCCCGATATAAGAGAGCTTCACCGGCTGCGCCTGTTTGTGCATGCCGTGCTCCAGGTAGGCGCGACAGATCGGCGCCGTCCCCTCCGGCCGGAGGGTGAGGCTGCGCTCCCCTTTGTCCTCGAAGGTGAACATCTCCTTGCGAACGATGTCGGTCGATTTGCCGACCCCGCGTTCGAACAGGTCGGTGTCCTCGAAGGTCGGCGTCTGGATCGGCTCGTAGCCGGCGCGGGCGAAGATCCCGGCCGCGACCGCCTGCAGCCGCGCCCGCGCGCGGCCCTGCTCCGGGAGCACGTCGAAGGTCCCGCGGGGTGCCTGGAACTTGCTTGCCATCTCGGTGGCGACCTTAGCTGGGTGGCGCGCCGACGCGGCTAGCGCGCCGCGGGCCGGAGGAAGGGATTGGTGGCCCGCTCGGCGCCCATCGTCGTCAACCCCATGTGGCCGGGATGGACGACGGTCGAGTCGGGATGCGAGTCAAGCAGCCGGCCGATCGAGTCGGCCAGGGTCGGCCAGTCGCCACCGGGGAGGTCGACGCGGCCGACCGAGCCTTGGAAGAGGACGTCGCCGGAGAAGATCGCGTCCTCGCCCCGCACCGAGTAGGTGACATGGCCGGGGCTGTGACCCGGGGTGAAGACGACGTCGAGCGTCAGCCCGGCGAGATCGAGCGCCTCGCCACCGGCGACGGTCTCGTCGGCGTCATAGCTCTCGTACGGGCCGAACCCCTCCCAGGGGACGTAGGCCATGATGTCGGCGAGGACCGGGACCTCGATCTCCGGACAGTAGACCGGCGCCCCGGTGGCGCGGGCGACGGGCGCCACCGCGCCGATGTGGTCGAAGTGGGTGTGGGTGAGGAGGATCGCCTCGACCTCTGCCCCGGTCCCCTCGATCGTCGCGAGGATCCGCTCGGCCTCGTCGCCGGGGTCGACGACGAGCAGCTTGTCACCGCCGGCCGGCCGCACCAGGAAGGTGTTCTCGGCGATCTGACCGACGGTCAGCATCTCGACGTCGAGCGCCATCACTAGGTCCCTTCGCGGTCGCGGATGCGCTGGCGCTCGCGTTTGCGCCACATCGTCATGTCGATGTAGTAGCCGGTCGGGATGTAGAAGACGAGCATGAAGAGGCCGAAGACCAGGGCCACCCCGATCGGCCGTTTGAACAGGACCAGGAGGATCAAGACGAAGATCACCGCCGCCGCGGCGCCGCGCAATGCGGCGCCTTTCCAGGTCGGCGGCAGGTCTTTTTTCTTCGCGGTCGAGCGGCCACCGCCGGAGCGGGCGCGCGCTTTCGCTTCCTCGCGGGTGCGCGGGCGCGCGCGGCGCGCGTTGGTGTCGATCCTGCCGCCCTGGGTGCCGCGGCGCTTGCGACGACGTTTGTTTTTCGGCTGGGCCATGCCGTGAATTTAGTCGGTCGGGGCGGGCAGCGGTGGCGCGGCCACGGCGCTCAGCCGGGCGCCGTGAGGCGCCGCTCGATTACGTGTCGCTCCGGGTCGAAGCCGCGGATCGGCACGTCGGCCGGGTAGTCGACCAACGCCGCGGCCGGGATCAGGCCGACCAGCTCCGCCTCGACCGGGCGCGCGCCGAGCGGCTCGGCCAGCCGGCGCACCTCCTCGACCACGGCGCCGAGCGTGGTCGTCAGCGGGTCGTGGACGTTGGTCGAGACCTGGGCGCGCCCGCTCGACAGCAGCAGCCCAATCGCCCGCACCCCGGGGAGCCCGCCCCCGGCCTCGCGCAGCGCGGCGGCGACGGTGCGGGCGCCGTCGAGGTCGGCGCCCCGCAGCTCGACGTTGAAGGCGGCGAGCGGCGGGCGCGCCGTGGCGAGGGTCGCGCCGCCGCGCGGGTGGGGCAGCGGCGGGCCGAAGTCGGGGCGCAGCTCGCCCCCATCCATCCGCAGCCACAGCTCGGTGAGGCCACCGTTGCGGAAGTAGGCGCGCTCGGCGTGGCCGGGCTCGCGGGCCAGCTCGCCGTAGAGGAAAACCGGCACGCCGATCCCGCCGATCTGGGTCGCCACCGCGATCGCCTCGGCGCGGGCCGCGGCCCGATCCTCCTCGCGCAGCCAGACGATCGGGCAGACGTCGAGCGCCCCGATCGCCGGGTGCGCCCCCACATAAGTGGACATGTCGATCGCCTCGACCGCCTCCGCCGCGCCCGCGACCAGCGACTCGGCCAACCCGCCCGGCTCGGCCGCCAGGGTGAAGACGGTCCGCCCGTGATCGGTGTCGGAATGGACGTCGAGGATCCGGGCGCCGCGCCCGAACGCCACGCCGAGCCGCCCGATCACCGCTTCGTCGCCGGCCACCGAGACGTTGGGGACGGCGAGCAGGTCCGGCATCGCGCAGCTCAGATCAACAGCTCGCCGCCGCCGAGGATCGCCTCGCCGTCGATTTCGACGGTCGGTTCCTTGACGACGACGTCGAGGTGGACCGGCACCTGGACGAAGCCACCGATCCCGGCCGAGGCGCCGAAGGCAACGTGCGCGGTGCCGAAGATCTTCTCGTCCTCGAGGATGTTGCCGGTTAGGATCGCCTCCTCGTTGGTGCCGATCCCGAGCTCGGCGACGCTGGTGCCGTCGGGGCCGTGCGGGGTCAGCAGCTCCATCAGCCTGGCGCCCTCGTCGCCGGTCGCACCGGTCAGGTGGCCGCCCTCGACGGTGAGCCGGACCGGCGACTCGACCAGCCCGATCGCGGCGATCGACCCGTCGACCACCAGCGTCCCCTCGGCGGTCCCTTCGACCGGGGCGATGAAGCCCTCGCCGCAGGGCAGGTTGCCGAAGGCGCCCTTGGCCGTGAGTTCGCCCGCGTCGACGATCCCGTCGCGCCCCTCGATCGAGAACCGCAGGTCGCTGCCGTGGCCGCAGGTGATCCGCACCTCGGAGCCGCCGTTCAGCGCGTTGACGATCGCCCAACCGCGCCGCCGTATCTCCTCGAGGTCGCCGTTCATCAGCCGCGCCAGCATCTCTTCGGTCACGCCGGGCAGCGTCGCGATCCGCACCCCGGCGTCACTCGCCGCTTTGCGAGCCGCGGTGTGGGACAGCGACTGGATCGTCGGCGCCAGCACCACGTCGGCGGCTGCCATCGCGGCGGCGACCGGGCGCGGCGGCTCGGCCGCGTGGGTCTCGCGCTCGGAGATCACCGCCAGGGTCGCCTCGGCGCCGTCACCCTGCGCCTCGATCCTCATCAAAGCTCCGATCTCTTCGGTGACCGGGTTGCAGACGACGAGGACCTCCTCGCCCGCGCTGACGCCCATGCACTGCCGCACCACGGTCCGCACCGCGCTGTCGAGATCTGCCCCTGGCATCGGCCCAGACTAGCTCGGTCGGTCGTCGTCGTGACGATGGCGGATCGACCACCCCATGAACCAGATCAGCCCGAGCAGCACCATCCCGAAGCCGATGAACGGCGGGAACCAGCCTTTGTGCCGGCCGATCACCAGCACCAGCACGACGAACGCGTCGACGACCAGCATCAGCCCCACCAACACCGGCCGGATCGCCGCCCAGCCGGTCGTCCCAGGTCTGTCGGAACCGGTGGCCATCCTCCAAGCATGGCATCGCTACCATGCCCTCCCCCGCCGGAGTAGCTCAGCTGGTTAGAGCAGCGGAATCATAATCCGCGTGTCGGGGGTTCGAGTCCCTCCTCCGGCATCAGGTGGGAGCCGACCTTCTCGGCACCCCTGTTGAGCGTTTCACGCAGTTGGATTGGACGTTGAAGGTTCCAACTTCAGACCTTATGGTCTGAAGTTGAAAGTCCTTGCGTGGTTCTCCCGGCGTCCCGTCCTTCTACTGATCGCCGTCGGCGCGATCGTCGCCATCGCCTTCGAGGTCGGTTCGGCCCGGCGCCTCACCGGCGGTCAGCCCACCGATCGAACCGCAGAGCCCGGCCGACGGGTCCACGGTCGGGGCGAGCGGTGAAGGCCTCAAGGTGACCTACTCCTGCCCGACCTTCACCTACGAAGAAGAAGCGGTCGAAGAACCCGCGGAAGAAGAAGAAGAAGAAGAAGAAGAAGAAGAACGGCGGCACGGTCATCCGCAACGTCAAGTTGGAAGCGGAAACGACCTGCACCGGGGCAACCAAGTCGGCCAACGTGAAGATCGAAGTGAACGTCTACCTGAAGCACGCGCGGATCGCCCCCGACGGCACCGTGTTCGGGGTGACGAAAGGCCAGGGACCGGAACCGTGGACGGTGACCCTCGGCGGCAGCCTCTTCCACGGCCGGTTCCAGGGCGAACTGTCGACCGCCCGGACCAACTGCACCGGCTACCGGACGATCGACGCGATCCTCGCCGGCAACCTCAAGAAGTAAGTCTCGGTGGACGTCGCCCGGCGGCTAGAGTCGCCGGGCGATGATCCCCGAAACGCTCGACTCCTCGCAGGGCTTCTACGTTCTGGGGACGATCATCCTGGTGGTCGGGATCCTCGCCGCGGCGGCGGGCACGTTGATCAAACGGCAGCTCGAGGAAGCGCACCGCGACGAGCGCTACGTCCGCGAGCGGCGCGGCGAGAAGGTCGAGCCGATCGAGCCGCCACGCATCGCGGGCCTTTTGCAGTACGCCGGCGTAAGCATCGCCGCGGTCGGCATCCTGGTCCTGGTGGCCGGATGGACGTTGGCGCCGGGGCAGACCTAGCGTTAGCCGCCGGGCGGGGGTCGGCGCTCCTCGACCTCCGCCACCGCGAAGATCGGCACGGCGACGGCACCGGGATCCTGCGCCATCGGCGCGTGGGCGGTGGCAGCGAGGATCTCGACCCGCGCTCCCGGGTGGAGGCAGGCGAGCAGCTCGGCGTTGGCGAGCGGGATCACCTCGTCGAGGGCGCCGTGGACGATCGCGGTCGGGATCGACGGGTCGATCGCGGGCAGCGGCTCCGGGCGCGCGTGCCAGGCGCGCATCGCCTCCTCCTGCGCCCGCATGACCGGCTCCGGCAGCGCCGCGCGGGCGGCGGCGACCAGCTCGCCGAAGTTGGCGTCGGCACTCGCCGCGAGGTTGGGCGGGAAGAGTAGGGAGAGCAGCCGCGACGCCTGTTCGCGGGGCGTGCCAGAGCTGTCGGTGAGCCGCGCCAGGACCCTGGGCGCGGCGTCGACGCAGTCGGGGCCGCCGGGATCGGTCGAGAGCAGCGCCAGCGAGCCGACCCGGGCGGGCGCCGTCGCGGCCAGGGCCTGGGCGATGAAGCCGCCCATCGACCAGCCGACCACCACCGTCCGCTCGATCCCCAGCGCGTCGAGCAGCGCCAGCGCATCCGCGGCCATCTCCTCCACCCCGCCGACCGCGACGCCCTCGGCGAGGACCGATCCCCCGAGTCCGGCGTTGTCGGGACAGATGACCCGGAAGTGCGCCGCGAGCAGGCCGAGGAAGCTGGGGTCCCAGTCGCGCCCGGTCGCCGCGTAGCCGTTGAGGAGCAGGAGCGGCGGCCCGTCGCCGACCGCGGTCCAGGCGATCGGTCGGCCCGGCGCGACCTCGACGACCCCGCCCGCGGCGGCGCTCAGGGCTCGACCTCGACCATCACCGTGACCGGGCCGTCGTTGATCAGCGCCACCCCCATGCAGGCGCCGAAGACGCCCTTCTTGGCGCCGGTCCGCTCGCAGAAGCGGTCGTAGAGCGGCTCGGCGACCTCGGGCCGCGCCGCCTTCACATAGCTGGGTCTAGTCCCCTTCCGCGTGTCGCCATAGAGGGTGAACTGGCTGACGCAGAGGATCTCCCGCTCCGGCCCGAGCGGCTCGTTCATCCGGCCCTCGGCATCGTCGAAGATCCGCAGCGCCAGCACCTTCTCCGCGAGCCGGTCGCACTGCGCCTCGGTGTCGCCGACGCCGACCCCGAGCAGCGCCACCATTCCCGTTTTGATCTGCGCCACCCGCGTCCCCTCGACGTCGACCGCCGCCTGGCTGCACCGCTGGACCAGCGCCCGCATCGGCCGACGACCCGCGCCTAGGCGGACCGCTCGAAGAACGCCAGCGCCCGGTCGGCGACCAGGTCGGGGGCCTCGTCGGCGATGAAGTGGCCGCGGCCCTCGACCAGCTCGAGCCGCATGTCGTCGGCGTGGCGCTGCCAGCCGGCGAGCATCTTGGGGCGCAGGGCGAGGTCCTCGGTGCCATGGAGCTGCAGCGTGGGAACGGTGAGGCGGGCGTCCGCGTAACGGCCGGCGATGATCCCGGGCTGCTCGCGCAGTTGAAACACCCGATACATCCGCACGCAGGCGTGGGCGCGGGCGGGCTCGGCGAGGTTGTCGGCGAAGATGGCCAGGGTCGCCTTGTCGAAGGTGCCGGGAACCGCCGACGCGCCGCGCAGCATCTGCCGCACGAAGCCGCCTTGACGGTGCAGGCGATAGCCGAGGAAGGGTGCCGCGATCACCAGCTGGTAGGTGAACCGCCACATCTCCGGGATCACCATCCGCGGGCTCACCCACGGGGGCAGGATGTTCAGCGCGAGGTAGCGCTGGAAGCGCTCCGGCGCCCGCAGGCAGAGCAGGTAGCCGATCCAGCCGCCCCAGTCGTGGCCGACCAGCCGCACCCGCTCGAGGCCGAGCTCGTCGAGCACCGCGAGCACGTCGGTGGCCAGGTTCTCCTTCTCGTAGCCATCGCGGGGGGCGTCGCTCCAGCCGAAGCCGCGCAGGTCGAGCGCGATCGCGCGGTAGCCCGCCGCCGCCAGCCGCGGCAGCAGGAAGCGCCACTCGTACCAGTGCTGCGGCCAGCCGTGCAGACAGAGGACGACGTCGTCGCCCTCACCCGCTTCGGCCAGGTGGAAGCGCAGGCCGCGCGCCTCGACCCAGCGATGGCGGACGCCATCTACCTGCGGCGGGTCCGCCACGCGCCAGGTCCTGTTCCGCTCAGCCCGCCGTCGCCCTGGCGATCAGGCGACCGTCGCGGCGGTGCGGCGGAAGTCCTCGAGCTGCGCGCCCATCGCCTCGAGGTTGCAGGCGACCATTTCCGGCCAGGCCTTGTCCGGGTGGTCCTGGATCGTCTTCAGGCCGTTGCCGCTGATGATCGCGACCACGGTCTCGTCGGGCCCGATCTTGCCCTGCTGGGCGAGCTGGGCCACCGCGGCGATCGTGGTGCCGCCAGCGGGCTCGGTGAGGATGCCCTCGGTGGCGCCGAGCAGGTCGATCGCCTCCCAGATCTCCGGATCGGTCGGGGTGGCCGCCGAGCCGCCGCGACCGCGCACCGCGTCGACCACCAGCGGGCCATCGCCCGGCGCGCCGATCGCCAGCGAGTGGGCGGCGGTGTCGGGGGTCTGCGGCTTGATCGCGCCGCCCTCGAGGATCGCCGTGGCGATCGGGTCGCAGCCGCCCGCCTGGGCGACGTTGATCTTGGTCGCCGCGGTCTCGGCGAGGCCGACTGTCTCCAGCTCGTTCAGCCCCTTGTGAACGCGCGAGGAGAGCGTGCCGCCGGCCGCCGGGATGACGAAGTGGTCCGGCGATTTCCAGCCGAGCCCCTCGACGATCTCGAAGGCCATCGTCTTCGCCCCCTCCGCGTAGAACGGGCGCAGGGTGATGTTGGCGAACTCGATCCCGCTCGCCAGCGAGAGCTCACGACAGGCGCGGTTGGCCTGGTCGTAGTTGCCGTCGAGCTGACAGACCTGGGCGCCGAGGGCGCGACAGGCTTTCGCCTTCCCCTTCTCCATGTTGCCCGGGTAGAAGACGTAGGCGGTGGCCCCGGCCTTGGCGGCCAGCGCCGCGACCGCGGTGCCGACGTTGCCGGTCGAGACGCAGCCGACCTCGTCTTTGCCGAGCTCCAGCAGCCGGGCGATCGCGATCCCGACGACGCGGTCCTTATAAGAGAGCGACGGGCGGTTGGTCGAATCGTCCTTCAGGTAGAGCTTCCTCAGGCCGAGCTCGGCACCGAGTCGGTCGGCGTGGATCAGCGGCGTCTGGCCGGCGAACTGGCCGACCCGCGCCTGGGCGTCCGCCGATGCGATCGGCAGCAGCTCCTCGAAGCGCCAGATGTTCCAGGGGCGCCCCTCGAGACCACGGTCGGCGATCGCCTGGGTGGCGCGCTCGTAGTCGTAGTCGATGTCGAGGCCCTCGCCGCAGGCCGGGCACTTGAAGGCACTGTCGTCCAGTGGGGTGCGGTAGCCGCAGTCACGGCAGACAAGTTCCGTCGCGCAGGAACTGGTTCGCCGGCCGCCAGGCCCTCCCAGAAGCTGCGTGTCGTCGCTCATCACGTTTCCTTTCGACTACCGCCCACGGCGGCTGTTCGGTGTGGCGCTCCGCGGGCGCCGCATTGTTGGCTCGTACGTCTATAACACAAGGGTCGTCTTCGCTCAACGTAATTAACGTAAATATCCGGATAACCCCCGCGAACTCAGCACATCAAGGTAGCGGACCCGGCGGGACACCTGAGAGCGCAGCGATCTTTTGTCTGTGGAACGGTTGTCTGCGCACCGCCACGATAGGTTCGTGACCCCGCAACAGCGCTTCGCCACCAACCTCCGCCGCCGTCGCATCGCGGTCGGCATCTCGCAGGAGGAGCTGGGCGAACGGACCGAGCTGCACCGGACCGAGATCTCGCTGCTCGAGCGCGCCGGACGCGAACCGCGCTTCGCGACGATGCTGAAGCTCGCCGGCGCGCTGGGGACGACGCCGAACGTGCTCTGTGAGGGGACCTACTGGGACCACGAGCGCCGCCGCTTCACGGTCGAGGACCCGCCCGCCGACTGAGGCCGTCGGCCGCGCATCACCCACCCGCGACGCGCAAGCTTCTCGTCACCGGGGCCCCGGTCCGGCGACGAGAAGAGAGTTGAGGAGGGGCGGCGCCGACTGCACATCGGCACACTTCGAGGAGCCGGGTCGTGACGAACGCGACCCCCGCTCAGCGACAGGTCCTCCTTTGCCACCCCAAGGCGGTTTCCCTATCCGAGTGAGCCCCGCCTCTCCTGTCGGTTGATCCCCCGACAGGGTGACATTCATAACAGACTCGCTTGTAGCAATCAAGGCCACTTGAACATAAAGATCGCCCTGCGTTAAGAGGTACGAGCAGGGGGCCTTTTCTGGCTCAGGAGGCGGCTCCGGCCGGGGTGTCGGCGACGGCAACCGGGATCCCCGCGACGTCCGGCCAGGCCCCGGGCAGGTCGTCCGAGGCGAAGCGGCCGGAGTCGATCAGAATCGCCTCGGCGGCGTGCGGGGCGAACGGCTGCAGCGCCCGCGCCAGCAGCAGGATCGCCGCGACCAGGGCCTCGGCGTCGGCGCGGTCGAGCTGGCCGCGCTTCTTCAGCTGCTTCTCGAAATCCTGGATCCGCTCGAAGAGGCGGGTCAGGTTGCGGATCGACTTGTGCATCTGCAGCTCGGCGGTGTCGGCGGCGATCCGCTCCAGGCCGTTGTCGCACCATTTGCGCAGGCGCTCGCGCATGAACTCGGTCTCGGCGGCCTTCCCCGGGTCATGTTTCGCAATGTCGAGCTCGACGAAGCGATCGTGGGCATAGGTCCAGAAGCCGCGCAGGAATTTGTTGGCGAAGCGGATCGCGGCGTCGGACCAGTTCAGCGTCTTCGCCGGGCCGGCGGCCCAGAGCACCGCGACGCGGACCGTATCGGCGCCGAACTCGGCGACCAGCGCGTCGGGGTCGACGACATTGCCGAGGTGCTTGCTCATCTTGCGGCCGTCGGCGATCACCATCTCGTGGAAGAGGCAGCCCTCGAACGGCTCCCCCGCCTCCATGTAGGCGAACTCGCCGTGGTCGCGCAGCGCCTTGGTGACGATCCGCTGGTCGAAGACGAAGCCGCCCGAGTCGCCGCCCGCGACCAGTCGCTCGGCGGGCAGCCACTTGCGCGACTCGGGGTGGGTGAACATCCGCGTCGCGCGGTCCGCCGGCGGCAGCGTCGCCGGGACCCAGAGGAAGAGCGCGTCGAAATGGCAGTCGAGCGTGTCGGTCTCCCGTTTCGCCGCGCCGCCGCACCTGGGGCAGTCGACATCGACGAAATCGGGGCGCTCGGCGAGCGGATTGCCCTCGCCGGTCGGGCGAATGTCTCGCGGCAGAACCACCGGCAGGTCGTCCTCGGGGACCGGCACCGGGCCGCAGTGGGGGCAGTGGATGATCGGGATCGGCGTCCCCCAGGAGCGCTGGCGGGAGATCGAGAAGTCGTTGGCGCGGTAGCGCTTGGCGTCACGGGCGCCGGGCGCCGGGGCGCTGGGCGGCACAATCTCGTCGCCCGCCGTTGCGTCATCCTCATCACCACCCGGTCGATGGGCCGAAGACCCACCAGATGGTCCGGTTTTCGGCCCATCGGCGGCGGGGACGCGCGGGATGCGCGCGGCGATGTCACGGTCGGCCTCGTCGACGGCGGGGATGCCGAGCGCCGCGGTCGGCCCGAAACGGGCGTCGACCAGCGGCGAGACCAGGACCGGCAGCTCGGCGCCGTCCGGCCCGGGGATGGAGCGGCCGGTGTCGACCACCGGCACCGATCTCGCGTCGCGGGCGCTTCGCTCCCAGCCGCCGGAGCGCAGCGCCTCGAGTTCCTCGCGGACCTCGTCGCCGACGACCCAGGAATCGACCTCGGGGTGGCGCGGCGAGAGTATTACGAAGCTCGCCAACCCGGCGGCATCGCGGTGCGGCGTGAAGACGGTCAGCGGCCCGGTCGGCCCGTCGAGCTCGAACTCAACCCCGTCGCTGCGGCCGAGGATGTAGCGCTGCGTGGAGAGCGCCATCTCGTCCCACGGCTGCTCCTCGAGCAGCGCCATGTTGGCGTCGTTCTCCTCGAGGTAGGGGGTGATCTTCAGGAACCAGGTCGGGCGCCGGATCAGCCGAACCTCGTTGTGGCAGCGCCAGCAGGTGCCGCCCTCCTCGACCTGGATCGTCGCCAGCGTCGTCTGGCAGGTGTCGCACCAGTCGACGGTGGCGTCGTCGAGGTAGATCAGCCCCATCTCGTAGAGAGTGAGGAAGAGCCACTGCGACCAGCGGTACTGGCCCTCGTCGGAGCTGTAGAAGACGCGGTCGTAGTCGAAGGAGAGCCCGAGCCGCTTCATCTGCACGAGCATCCGCTCGCCGCTCCGCACGACCCACTCGGCGGGCGGCACCTGGCGCTCGATCGCGGCCAGCTCGGCGGGCAGGCCGAAGGCGTCGAAGCCGAACCCCATCAGCACGCTGCGCCCGCGCTGGCGCTGGAAACGGGCGTAGGCGTCGCCGATCGAGTAGTCGCGGACGTGGCCCATGTGGAGGTTGCCCGAGGTGAAGGGGCTCGACGACTTGACGTAGACGCCGCGCTCGCCGTCGGGCGGCGGCGCGGGCGCGTCGTAGTCGCCGCGCTCGACCCACGCGGCCTGGCGCTCGGTCTCGACGCGGGCAGCGTCGTAGGGCGGCTTGCGGGCGTTCTCGCTCATGCCATCAACGTTAACTGAGCGCCCAAGCCCTACCGACGCTTGTCATCGATA
The DNA here is from genome assembly GCA_963824485.1 of uncultured Actinomycetes bacterium. Classification (GTDB taxonomy): domain Bacteria; phylum Actinomycetota; class Thermoleophilia; order Solirubrobacterales; family 70-9; genus VAYN01. Next base: position 806,012 of record CAWGPH010000010.1, on the reverse strand, counting down.
CGAGGACAAGCGTCGGGGCGGTGCGTCAGGCGAAGGTCCAGAGCTTGTTGAAGACGAAGTTGAACGGCATTGCGACGGCGACCGCGATCGCCTGGGCGCCAAGTTCGTTCATGCCGGACCTGACCAGCAGCTCGAGCACGATCAGGTTGATCACCAGGCAGGCGACGCTGACGGCGAGGAAGCGGGCCGCCTGCAGGTGGGCGAGCCCGTCCCCCGGGCCGAAGGTCCAGTAGCGGTTCCAGAGGAAGTTGCTGGTCACCGCGAAGCAGAAGGCGCCGACCGCAGCGACCGCGTGGTAGACGCCGAGGTTGCCGGAGAGGAAGGCGAAGACGCCGAGGTTGATCAAGTAGCCGGAGCCGCCGACGACGCCGAACTTGAGCAGCTGGATCCAGCTCTCGCGGCTGCGGGCGGCGCCGGCGAGGCGGACCGCGAGGGTGTTCTGGCCGTCGCTCATCCGGCCTCCGCCCGGGCCCGCGCCAGTTCGAACGACGGCGCCGTCTTCGCGTTCTCGCCGAGGTGGGTGCGCGAGGCGGGAGGGCCGTCGAGCACCACGTTGTTGGCGGCATAACCGGTCCTCTGGCTGAGAAGTTCGTGCAATGGGAGCATGACGGGACGGGGCGAGACGTAGCGGACGATCGTCAGGCGTCCCATCCGCACGACCCCCGCCGGATGGAACACCGGAGGTAGGGTAGCGGGGCGTTCGGCAACCAGCCGTTTGCCGAGCAGATCGACTTCCCGCACTTTTTCCGCGCCCCCGAACCAGTGCAGCGCACCATCATCGAGGTACCAGCGGAGCGGGTCGCCGGCGAGGCGCCAGCTGACGATCGCGCGCGGGACCTGGGCCGGGCCGAGCGCGCTCGCGGCGCCGCGGTAGTCGGGCCGCTGCAGGTTGGGCGTCTGGGTGACGTAGACGTCGAAGGCGAGCCAATAGGCGCAGAGGGCCACCGCGACGAGCATGCCGGCGAAGCGGGCCCGCACCGAGCCGAGCCCGAGCGCGACGACGGCGGCAAGCGGGACCAGTGCCGGCAGCAGGTTGCGCTCGACCACGTAGTCCTTGCCGGCCAGCGCCGCCACGCCCGCCAGGGCGAGGACGCCGATGCCGACCGCCAGGCCGAGCAGGCCGCCGCGCCGCTCGCGCCGGGTACCGACGGCGAGCAGGGTCAGCGCCGCGAGCGCGATCCCGATCGCCGGCAGGATCGCGTAGTGGACACGCGGCGGCTCGGCGATCACGTGGCCGGTTTCGCCGATCAGGAAGCTGACCCCGGTCTGGAAGAAGCGGCTGCCGAGGCCGCTTTCTTCGATCCAGCCGATGTGGTTGGGGTTGGTCTGGGCGGCGATCAGGGGCAGCAGCGCCGCACCGACCGCGCCGACCAGGCCGAGCGCGGGCAGGAGGGCCTTCCAGCGATCGCGCAGCGCCACCGCCAGCCATGCCGCCTCGATCCCGACCGCGAAGAAGGCGAAGTAGTGGCTGCAGAGGGCAAGCGCCGAGGCAATCGCCCAGAAGGCCAGGTCGCGGCCGCGACGGGTGTCGAGCACGCGTACGAAGAAGTAGAAGGAGAGCGTGCCGAAGAAGACGAGGAGGGCATAGGAGCGAGCCTCCTGCGAGTACCAGATCAACATCGGGTTGAAGGCCAGCAGGGCCATCAGGATGAGGCCGACGCGGCGACCCGACAGCTGCCGGCCGATCGCGTAGCCGACCGGGACGGTCAGCGTCCCGACCAGCGCGGAGAGCGAGCGGATGCCCCATTCGTCGCGGCCGAAGGCCTTCGCCCAGCCCCAGGCAAGGACGTAATAGAGCGGCGGGTTCGACTCGCTCGACACGACCTCGTGGAGCATGTGCCCGAAGCTGCCCGGGAGCACCCGCATCACCGTGATCACCTCGTCGTGGTGAAAGCTCTGGACGCCGAGCGGGATGAAGCGGATCGCCGCCGCCGCGGCGGTCAATCCGGCGATCGCGGCGACGATCGCCCAGCGACGCGCGGGCGCCTCCTCCTGGGGTTCGGTGAAGGTCGTGGCGGCGCCTGGAGCAGCCCCTATCGTGGCCGCGGAGTCATGCACCTCTGGATCGTGCGCTTGTCGGCTAAATCCACGATTAAGGGGCGCAAACTGACTTCGGCTGTGCGGTGCCGGGGCCGTAGGACGGCGGCAGCTGGCCATTCTGCCCCCAGCGCCTGGCGCCGGCGCTGGTCTTGAATTCCAGCGTGCCCCCGGCGGAGAGTTCGCAGAAGCTCGCCCAGGGGCGTTCGTGGGGGCGGCCGTCAAGGCGCAGGGAAGCGACGTAGGGCTTGCCGCCGGGCGCCGCGATCGTCAGCTTGTGCCGGTCGGCGAGGTGCACTTCGGCGCGTTCGAAGACGGGCGTGGCGAGCACCAGGTTGCCGGTCCCCGGCTGCGCCGGGTACATGCCGAGCGCGCCGAAGACGTACCAGGCCGACAGCGTCCCGAGATCGTCGTTGCCGGGCCAGCCGGCCGGGCTCGGGCTGTAGAGGCCGAGGCCGCGGCGCACCGCCGCCTGCGTCTTCCAGGGGCGGCGCAGCCAGTCGTAGAGCCAGGGCGTCTCCAGGGTCGGCTCGTCGCCGAGCAGGGCGTGGTCGGTGTGGGTCCCTCCCGCCCCCGCGTTCAGCACCCGCAGGAAGCCGTCGAGGCGGGCGGCGGCGCGGGTCGGGCCCCCCATCCGCCGGAACAGCCCGGCCGGGTCCTGGGGGACCATCCAGGTGTATTGGGCGGCGTTGCCCTCGACGAAGCCGCCGCCTTCGAGCCCGTCGTAGGGGTCGGGGAAGGTGCCGCTCGAGTAACGCGGCTCGATCAGGCCACTGCTCGGTTCGTAGAGATTGCGCCAGTTGGCGGCGCGCTGGATGAATTCGCGGTAGGTCGAGGGGTCGCCGCCGCCCTGGCGCGCGGCGAACTGGGCGATCGAGAAGTCGTCGATCGTGTACTCGAGGGTCGTCGTCGCCGAACCCCAGACAGCACTCGGGCTGCCGTAGATCGAGTTGGCGTTGCGCTTGTTGGTGTCTTCGTCGAAGGGGACGTAGCCGAGCGCCAGGTAGGAGGCGAGGCCCTGGCGCTCTTCGTATTCGCCGTTGGCGCTCTGGCAGGGCGCGGTCGCGCCGCGCAGCATCGCGGCGAGCGCCGCGGCGTGATCGAAGTGGTCGGCGCCGAAGGCCGCGGCGGCGGCGATGATCGGGTCGGCCGAGTCGCCGACCATCGTCATGCTCTGGCCGTCGGCGTAGGGCCAGCGCGGCAGGCAGCCGGACTGTTCGGCGTCGGCGACCAGCGACTGGACCATGTCGGAGGCGCGGCGCGGCTCGATCAGCGCCAAGAGCTCGATCTCGGTGCGGTAGACGTCCCAGCCGGAGAAGTCGGCGTACTGGGTGCGGCCGCGGGCCTGGTGGACGGCGCCGTCCATGCCGATGTAGTCGCCGCCGACGTCGTTGAAGGTGCGCGGCGCGAGCAGCGCGTGGTAGAGCGCCGTGTAGAAGGTGCGGGTCTGGCGGGCGGAGCCGCCGTGGACCTGGACTTTGCCGAGCGCCTGGTCCCAGCGGCTCCGCGCCGCGGCGCGGATCGCGCCGAAGCCGTGGCCGTCGCTTTCGGCGCGCAGCGCGGCGCGGGCGCCGGCGACGCTGACGAAGGAGATGCCGACCCGTGCCGTGACGGTGGGGTCATGCGTGGTGTCGAAGGTCGCGTAGGCGCCGGCCCGCGCCGTCACCTTCGGGTTCCGCGGCGGAGGCTGGGTGTCGACGGCCGCTTCGCTCCCCGGTTCGAGGTTTCCTTCGGTCCAGGTCCCGGAGGCGGCGAAGGCGCTGCCGAAGCGGGCCGCGAAGTAGATCTTGTAGCGCGGCCGCTGGCCGCAGAAGAGGCCGCTCGAGGCGCTGCCGGTGATTTCGCGCTTCCCCGGGTCGAGCTGGACCGCGGCTTCGTCGTCGGGCTGGGCGCTGCCGCCGGCGTCGATCAGGACGCTCGCGTGCGGGCTGCGGGGGAAGGTGAAGCGGGCGAGGCCGGTGCGCGTCGTCGCGGTCAGTTCGACCCCGATCGCACCCCCCCGCTTCGGGTGCAGCTGGACCGAGTAGTAGCCTGGGGCGCCGCTCTCGCCCCGGTGTGAGAAGCCGGGCTCGAACTGGCCCGCCAGCCCCGGCCCGGCATTCGGGGCGGGCGAAGTGGTCAGCGGTTCAGTGGTCGGCATGAAGGGGAAGTCGCCGTAGACGGCGCACCCGGCTCCGCTCAGGTGGGTGAGGCCGAAGCCGCCGATGTGGTGGTCGCGGTAGTCGTAACCGCCCGAGTGCGGCGCCGCCGGAGTCGTGTCAGGGCTCCACTGCACCATCCCGAATGGGAGCGCCGCGCCGGGGTAGTCGTGACCGCCGCCAAACGTTCTCGGTCCCGGCATCGTCCCGGCGAAGACGTCGACGTGGGAGGCCGGGTCGGCGGTCGCTGCCGGTGCCGGTGCCGCCCAGAGCACGGTCGATCCCAGCCATACGGCCGCCACGAGGGCGATGGTGTTTCGGAAATTACGCGTAGTGTTCCCGTCGCATGCGGCTGAGGAAGGCAACGTTCGCGGCGCTGATCATGACCGGCGCGGCAGTGGCGCTGGCGATCGTATTCGGCGGTGGTAAAGACACCGAACACGCCAAAGCGGCCACCGAAGCGGCGCCGGGCGAACCGATGGTCTCGATCGTCTCGCCCCGCAACGGTGAGGTGCAGCCGAACCACGCGGTGGTGGTCAAGGTCGACCTCGAAAACTTCCAGCTGGCGCCGCGCCAATTCGGCCAGGAGCCCGAACTCGGCGAGGGCAACATCCGCTTCAGCCTCAACCGGGTCCCCAACTGCGTCGACCCGAAAAAACTGCGGCGGGCGATCGACAGCCCGCTCGGCAACGAACGGCTGCAGGGCGCCTCGATGGACTACCCCGAACACTCGGGGCCGAACGGGATCCTCGCCGAGCGACTCGGCACCGCGGGCAGCTTCTCCCCCGCCACCCGGCCGGAGATCTACTACCACGACCTGCCGCCGGGCTTCTACCGACTGATCGTCACCCTCGCCCAGAACAACCTGGCGACCACCGCCTACCACGCCGTCGCCAACTTCCAGATCCTGCAGAAACCCGGGCACCACTTCAAAAAATGCGCGCCGGGCAAGGTCAGCAGCGCCAAGGCCGCGGCCAGCCTGGAATAGGAGTACCTCAATACTTCACTTTGTATAGTGGGTGGTGATGCGCACGTACCGCCGGCTGATGGGTTTCCTGCGTCCTTACAGGGTCCAACTGTGGGGGTCGCTGGCCTTCGCCTGGGCGGCGATGGGGATGACGGTGCTGATCCCGTGGCTGCTCGGCCGCGGCGTCAACGCGATCGAAGACGGCAACAAGCCCGACCTCCTCCCCCTCGCGCTGGCGATCCTCGGCGCCGCGATCCTGCGCATGGGACTCACCGTGGTCCGCCGCCTGGTCGCCGGCAAAGTCTCATTGGGGGTCGAATTCGACCTGCGCCAGCTCTTCTACGCGCACCTGCAGAAGCTCGAGCTCGGCTTCTTCGACACCCAGCAGACCGGCCAGCTGATGTCGCGGGCGACGGTCGACCTGTCGGCGATCCGCTTCTTCCTCGGCTACGGCCTCGTCTTCATCACCCAGAACCTGTTGACGATCGTCCTCACCGCGACGGTGATGATCATCATCAACCCGCTGCTGGCGGTGCTGGCGCTGATCCCGGCGCCGTTCGTGGTCTGGACCGCCTCGCGCTACAACCGGATCTCCCGCCCCGCCGTCCAGGAGGTCGCCCAGCGGGTCGCCGAACTGACCGCGGAGGCCGAGGAGAACGTCTCCGGCATCCGCATCGTCAAGGCCTTCGCCCGCGAGGAATTCCAGCTCCACCGCTTCCAGCGCGCGGTCAAGCGGGTGTTCGACCAGAGCATCTACTCGACCCGGCTGCAGGCCTTCTTCAGCCCGCTGATCGGGCTCCTGCCGCAGCTCGGGATCGCGCTGGTGCTGCTGATCGGCGGCCGGATGGTGATCGACGGCAGTCTCAGCCTCGGCAACTTCACCGCCTTCTACACCTACCTCTGGATGCTGGCCGGGCCGCTGCGGATGCTCGGCGTGGCGATGGGGATGGCCCAGCGCGCGGTCGCCTCCGGCAACCGGATGTTCGAGATCATCGACCGCGAACCGGCAATCCAGAGCCCGGCCGACCCGGTCGCGCTGCCGGCCGGAGGCGGCCGGGTCGAGCTGCGCGACGTCACCCTGCGCTACGCGGCGGCGCCCGGCTCCGAACACGAGGCGGTCCCGGCCCTGCACGACGTCTCGCTCGACGTCGACGCGGGCCAGACGGTGGCGCTGGTCGGTCCTTCCGGCTCGGGCAAGACGAGCCTGGTCGCCCTGATCGCACGGCTGTACGACCCGAGCGAGGGCGCGGTCCTGGTCGACGGGGTCGACGTCCGCGACGTCGAGCTCTCGCGGCTGCGCTCGGAGATCGCCTTCGTCGCCGACGACAGCTTCCTCTTCACCGCCAGCGTCGCCGACAACATCGCCTACGCGCGCGGCGAATCGAGCCGCGAGCAGATCGAAGCGGCGGCGCGCCTCGCCCAGGCCGACGGCTTCATCCAGGAACTCCCCGACGGCTACGACACCCGGGTCGGTGAGCGCGGCCTCACCCTCTCCGGCGGCCAGCGCCAGCGGGTGGCGATCGCCCGCGCCCTGCTCGCCGACCCGCGCGTCCTGATCCTCGACGACGCGACGTCCTCGGTCGACGCGACGACCGAGGGGGAGATCAAAGCGGGGCTGCGCGAGGCGATGGCCGGGCGGACGACGTTCATCATCGCCCACCGCCTCTCGACCGTCTCGCTGGCCGACGAGATCATCGTGCTCGACCGCGGCGAGGTGGTCGACCGCGGCACCCACGAGGAGCTCCTGGAGGGTTGCGGCTTCTACCGCGAGATCGCCGAGCACGGGCTGGCCGACTCGGTCTTCCTGCAGCACGACCTCGAGCGGCGCGAGGAGGTGGCGCGGCTGTGAACGAGGAGAGCGGCAGCCCGCTGCGCAACATCTGGCTGCTCTTCGGGGCGCTCTGGCGGCTGCTGCGCGGCGCCGACCAGCGCGGCCGCAAGGTGCGCTGGATGATCCGGCTGCTGCGTCCCTACCGCGGGCGGATGGCGCTGATGTTCGTGGCGCTGCTGATCGAGACCGGCGCCGGTCTGGCGCCGCCGTTCCTCGCCGGGCGGGCGATCGACGCCGGGATCCGGGCGAACGACCTGAGCTCGCTGGACTGGATCGTCGCCGCCTTCGTCGTCGCCGCGATCCTCTACGCGGCGGGCACCTATGCCGAGACCTACCTGGTCGGCTGGGTCGGGACGCGGACGCTGCAGGACCTGCGCGAGCGGATCTTCACCCACATCCAGAGCATGTCGATCGGCTTCTTCACCCGCAACAACCCGGGTGTGCTGATCTCGCGGATGACCAACGACGTCGAAGCGCTGCAGCAGCTGGTCACCGACGGCGTGGTGACGATCTTCTCCTCGACCCTGACCCTGGTCGGGGTGGTCGTGATCCTGCTGCTGCTCGACGTGAAGCTGGCGCTGATCACCTTCCTCACCTTCCCGCTGCTGGCGATCGCCAGCCTGATCTTCCGGATCGTCTCGGCGGGCGCCTACCGGGCGACGCGCGAGCGGATCGCCGCGGTCACCGCCTACCTGCAGGAGAGCCTCAGCGGGGTGCGGGTGGTGCGCAGCTTCGGCCAGGAGCCGCGCCACCTCGACGAGATGACCGAGCTGAACGAGGCCAACCGCCAGATCAACATGAAGACGGTCTACCTCAACGCGTCCTACTTCCCGGCGGTCGAAATGCTGGCCGCCGTGGGGACCTCGGTGATCATCCTCTACGGCGGCTCGCAGGCGATCAACGGCGCGATCGAAATCGGCATCGTCGTCTCCTTCGTCGGCTACCTGACCACCTTCTTCGAACCGATCCAGGAACTCTCCCAGCTCTACACGACCTACCAGCAGGGGATGGCGGCGCTCGACAAGATCTTCGACCTGCTCGACACCGAGCCGGACATGGTCGACGCGCCGGAGGCGATCGACCCGGGCACGATCCGCGGCGAGATCGAGCTCGACGACGTCTGGTTCTCCTATTCCGACGAGGCCGAGCCGCCGGCCGAGTCCTGGGTTCTGGAAGGCGTCGACCTGCAGGTGCCGCCGGGGCAGACGCTGGCGCTGGTCGGCGCGACCGGGGCGGGCAAGTCGACCTTCGCGAAGCTGGTGGCGCGCTTCTACGACCCGCAGAAAGGCCGCGTGCTAGTCGACGGCCACGACCTCAGGGGGGTGCGGCAGCGGGCGCTGCGGCGCCAGCTCGGGATCGTGCCGCAGGAGGGCTTCCTGTTCAGCGGCAGCGTGCGCGAAAACGTCGCCTTCGGCCGGCCCGTGGCGAGCCTGGAGGAGATCGAATCGGCGATCGCCACGGTCGGCGCGACCGAGTTCGTCGCCGCCCTCCCCGACGGGATCGAGACCCAGGTCGGCGAGCGTGGCGTCCAGCTTTCGGCCGGGCAGCGCCAGCTGGTGGCGTTCGCGCGGGCCCTGCTGGCCGAGCCGCGGATCCTGATCCTCGACGAGGCGACCTCGAACGTCGACGTGCGGACCGAGAAAACGATCGAGAAAGGCCTCGAGCGCCTGCTCCACGGCCGCACCGCGATCGTCATCGCCCACCGCCTCTCGACGATCCGCCGCGCCGGCAAGATCGTCGTCCTCGAACACGGCGCGATCGTCGAGCAGGGGACGCACGACGAGCTGATCGCCGCGAACGGCGTGTACGCAAAGTTGTACGGCGCCTGGGAAGAGAACGCGGCGGCGTAAGGGAAGTGGGGCGAGGGACGCCGGCTGACGCCCGGAGGTCCGGCCGTCTCGATGCCGGTCCCGGCTGGGTGTGACCGCCATCGAGACGGCCGGGACCCCGAAGTCACAGTTTGGTGAGACCGCCCTCCTCGACCGTGCACTTAGGCACTCTATAGGGGGCTCAGATTTACACAGGGCGATTTGACCGCCTCTGCCCTCCGCCCTACCCCGGGCCGATGCCGCCGCTGGACCCTTCTTCCGCAGGCGCTTCTTCCTGCGGGACTTCTTCGATTTCGCCGCCGGCGCCGCCCGTTTCGGGAGCGACTTCTTCTTCGGGGACGAATTCTTCTTCCGGTGCCACTTCTTCGATTTCGCCTTCTTCGGGCGCGACTTCGACGCCGCCGGATTCCGCTTCCGCTTCGCCCGTGCCGGCGCTCGATTCGGGGGCGACCGCGGGGGCGTGCGGGCCTTCGCTGCAGTCTTCGAAGCCGTAGACCGCCGCCTGCGACTGGAATTCTTCGACCGCCGGGACCGCTTCCTGCGAAGCGGTTTCAAGCGCTACCCCGTCTTCGGCATCGGCGGCTTTCTTGACTTCGCCCTCGACCATCGCCAGCTCTTCGGCGGCACCCATGAATTCGGAGTAGCCGGCCGTTTCGCCCGGCTGGCCGAGCCGCTGCAGGCTCTGCACCATGCCTACGTAGAGGTTGGAGATCTGGGTCGTCTGGCTGGTCGATTCGGCCGCCGACTCGCCGACCGAGCCGATCGCCGTGTTGACCTCGGCGCAGATCGCGTCGCCCTGGCGGATGAACGAGGCCTTGCTCAGCTTCGGTTTTTCTTCGACCTTGGGCTTCCGCGCGGTGGTCGTGCTCGAGCTGCCGCCACCGCCGCAGCCCGCCGCGACGAGGGCGAGCGCGATCAATACCGGCAAGGTAAGGACGAGAAACTTCAGGCGCATCAGGAAATCGACGCTAGCAGCGGCGTCGGATCACTGCGCCCCAGGGACTCGAACCCCGACTACCTCGTCCAGAGCGAGGCGTGCTGCCATTACACCAGGGCGCAACGCGACCCCGGAGGATAACTAGAGGGCAGACAGGTCGGCGTCGGGGTCGGCGATACGGTCCACCGCGCCCGCCACGTCGACCCCGTCGGCGAGCAGCCGGCGCGCCTCGGCGAGGTCTTCGGAGCGCCCGACGCTGAGGCAGCCGGCGACCTTGCCGTCGCGCAGGTACCAGACCGAGAACTCGCCGGCCTCGCATGAGCCACGCCAGACCTCGCGGTCCCATGCGGCGGCCGGGCCGACGTACTCGAGGCTCGCCCAGTCGGCGAGGTCGCTGAAGAAGTAGGGGACGACGTCGTAGTCGGCGTCGGCGCCGAGCATGTTCTTGGCCGCGTGCATGCCCTGCTGCATCGCCACGTCCCAGTGCTCGACCCGGATCCGCCGACCGTGGACGACGCTGTCGTAGCCGCAGACGTCGCCCGCCGCGTAGATCCCCGCCGCCGACGTCCGCAGCTTCGAGTCGCAGACGATCCCGTCGTCGACCGCGAGCCCGGCCCGCTGAGCGAGCATCACGTCGGGTTTGACCCCGGCGCCGACTACGACCAGGTCGCACTCGAAGCCGCGGCCGCTCTCGGTGAGGACCGAGCCGACCCGGCCGTCGCCCTCGAAGGCGCTCACCGACTCACCGCCGACGAAGGTGACGCCATGCGCCTCGAGGCCCTCCTGGAAGAAGCGCCCGGCGTCCTCGCCGAAGGTGCGCGAGAGCGCCACCTCCTCGACCGCGACCATCGTGCAGGCGGTGCCGGTGTCGGCCAGCGAGGCGGCAACCTCGGCGGCGATGTAGCTGCCGCCGACCAGGACCACGCGGCCCGCCGCCTTGGCGTCCTCGCGGATCGCGTCGGCGTTGCCGAAGGCACGCAGGTAGTGGATGCCCTCGTTCTCGGCGCCCTCGAGGCGCAGGATGTTCACGTTCGCCCCCGTCGCCAGGAGCGCCTGGCCGAAGGCGACCTCCTCACCGCCCTGGATCTTCGCCGTCCTCGCCTCGGCGTCGATCGACATCACGTTCCTGCCGGTCACCAGCTCGACGCCGTTCTCCTCGTACCAGGCGGGCTCGTTGACGTAGGCGTCGGCGCGGGAGGCGTCGCCGCGCAGGTACTCCTTGGAGAGCGGCGGCCGTTCGTAAGGCGGCTCGGGCTCCCTCCCGACCAGGAGGATCGAGCCCTCGGCCCCGCGCTTGCGCAGCTCGGAGGCGCAGCTGGCGCCGGCCAGGCCGCCGCCGACGAGGAGGAAGTCGACCTCGCGGTCAGCCGGCACTAGATGCCGCCGTCGCCGGCGGGCCCGAACAACGTCTTCAGGTCGTCCTCCTTGCCCGGGTCGAGGACGGCGAGGACCTCGTCACCCTCCTCGAGCACGGTGTCGGCGCTGGGGACGAAGCCTTTGCCGGCGCGCAGGACGGAGATCAGCAGGCTGCCGTCGGGCATGTGCAGGTCGCCGACCCGGCGCCCGGTCACCCCGGAATCCTTGCCGAGCAGCATCTCGATGATCTCCAGCTGCTCCTCCTGCAGGTCGAGCAGGTGGACCAGGCCGTACTCGGGCACCTCGTGCTCGAGCAGGCGCAGGATCAGGTCGGTCGCCGACACCGACGGCTTGATCCCGAGCAGGTCGAAGTGCTGGCGGTTCCGCGGGTTGTTGACGCGGGCGATGATCTGGTCGACCAGGTACTTCTCGCGCGCGACCTGGCAGATCAGCATGTTGTCCTCGTCGTCGCCGGTCACCGCGATCACCATGTCGGCGCGCTGCACCCCGGCCCGCTCCAGCACCCACAGCTCGGAGGCGTCGCCGTAGGAGACGTTGTGCTCGAGCTCCTGCTCGACGGTGAGGTAACGGCGCCTGTCGCTCTCGATCAGGGTGACCTCGTGGTCTTTCTCGAGCAGCTCGCGAGCCAGGTTCCAACCGACCTTGCCCGCACCGACGACGATGATGTACACGCGCTCTCCCTCCCCGTCCTAGGCGGCTTCCGCCGCGCCCTCGGGACCGCCGCCGCGACCGGCGGAGTCGCGCACCGCGGTCTCCAGCATGTCGATCGCGACCCGCGTCGGGCAGACCGTCTGCAGGCCCTGCCGCGCGTACCACTCGGCCCGCAGCGGGTCGAGGACGCGGGCGATCACATTCGGCACGTCGTACCGCCGTTTGGCGATCTGGGCGATGATGATGTTGGTGTTGTCGCCGTCGGTGGAGGCGATGAAGACGTCGGCGTTGTCGATCCCCGCCGCCTCCAGCGCCTCGGCCTCGAGTCCGGCACCGACGGTGAACTGGCCGCCGAGGTCCTCCCAGCTCTTCTCCAGGCCCACCTCGAGACGGGCGTGGGACTCGGGGTCCTCGTCCAGGGCAGAGACGGTGTGGCCCTCGCGGAGCATCGCCCGCGCGACCGAACTGCCGACACGCCCACAGCCGACGATCAGGATGAACATGCGGCGGATACTAGAACGGAGAGGCCGCGCCTAGGCGTCCCCGTCGTCGTCGAGGTGGTCGACGACGCCGACGGGGACGTCCGCGCCGTCGCCGATCTCCGGCTCCGGGGGTGCGGTCAGGAGGACCCGGCAGGGCGCTTTCTTGAGCACGTACTCGGTCGCCGCGCCGATCTCGGCGGGCTTGGCGGCGCCGATCCCGCCGAACTTGCCGCCGCCGCGGATCTTGGTCGGCGGCTCGCCGCCGATGATGATCGCTTCCGAGTTGGCGCGGCGCGCCGCCGCGACGATCCCGGCGCCGGTCTTGCGGGCGCGGATCACCTCGGTCGAGACCTCGACGTCCTCGTACTCCTCCCCCACCTCGCGCGCCCGGTCCAGCGCCCGCCGCGCCTGCGCCTCGCGCTCCGGCGGCAGCTCGGCGTCGAGCGGCAGGCTCAGCGGCACCTCGATCACGTAGACGAGCTCCAGCCGCGACTCGCCCTCGCCGCCGCCGTCCTCGCGCTCGGCCGCGGCGAGCCGCCCGGCGGTGGCGACGATGTCGTCGTCGAGCTTGGTGCCGAAGACCGGCACCAGCAGGTTGGAGAACTCGACCTCGGGGATCTGCTTGGTCAGCGCCGCCTCGCCGACCGAGACCCGCTTGGTCAGCGAGGTCCCCTCGACGTACCTGCGGTAGACGACGTAGAAGATCAGGCCGAAGGCCATCCAGCCGATCCCCACCCAGCGCGCGGTCGTGTGGAAGGCGAGCACGCTGAGGAAGGCGAGGCCGCTGGCGACTGCCGCGATCATCGCGGGAATCGGCAATTCCGCGGGGCCCCAGGTCATCCCCCAGGGGATGCGGAAGGGCCGCAGCTTGTCGGGCATCGTCACCCGCAACCGGATGATCGAGAGGTGGGCGATCGTGATCGCCAGGGTCGCCCCGAAGGCGTAGAGCCCGGCGAGGATCTTGATGTTGGTCGGGATCACCAGGCCAAGCGCGATCAGTCCGCAGATCGTGATCGCCACGTAGGGAGTCGCCCGCTTGCGCTCGAGTTTGCCCAGCCAGCTGGGGATCTGGCGGTTGATCGCCAGCGTGTAGGTGTGGCGGGAGACGCCCAGCATCGAGGTCGTCGCCGCCCAGAAGAGGACCGGCGCGGCGATCAGCGCCACCACCCAGCGCATGATCTCGGCCAGCCAGTGCGGGTGGAAGGCGGAGACGACGCCGAGCACGGGGTCCTGGATGTACTGGTGGCCGAGCGCCGTTTCGGGGCCGTGCGGGCCGGCGACGACCGGCACCGCCATCAGCGCGATCACCGCCATCCCGGCGTAGACGAGCGGCACCGCGATCGCGCCGAGGCTGGCGATCCGTTTGAGGTCGGCGCGGCTGACTTCGATGTCGGGGGCGAGGTCGGAGGCGGCCTCGATCCCGGCGTAGGCGAGCATCGCCACCACCGCCGCGTAGATGATGTCCTTCAGGCTCGGGTGGCTGAAGAGGTCGATCTGGGCGGTCAGCCGGTCGGGGTGCATGACGACGACGACGCCGACCGCGATCACGATCAACTGCAGGGCGAGGTCGGCGAGCGCGAAGAAGGCGAGCGAGCGCTGCCGGCCGCGACCGGTGACGTTCATGATGTTGAGCAGGCAGGCGCCGGCGATGACCGCCGCCGCGACGAGGATTTCGGTGCCGTGGTCGTCGAAGCCGCCCCAGATCGGCACCAGGTAGTGCGGCACCGAGACCGCCGCCAGGGCGATCACGATCAGGTAGTCGAGCAGGATCGCCCAGCCGGCGATGAAGGCGACCAGCTCGTTGAAGGCGTGGCGGGCGAACGCCGAGGAGCCGCCGCGCTCGCGGAACATCGCGCTGCCCTCGACGTAGGAGAGCGTCGTCAGCCCGAACAGCAGGCCGGCGACGAGGAAGATCAGCGGGGTGAGGCCGAGGCCGCGGTCGGCGACCACCCCGAGCGCGAAGTAGATCGAGAAGCCGACCGCCGAGTAGGCGGCGGCGAACAGCCAGGGGACGCCGAGGCCGCGCCGCAGTTTGCCCTTGCGGGCCGCGTCCGGAGCCTTCACCGGCCCTGCTTGGTCGCGATCCAGTAGCGGCCGATGCCGACGGCGACGAAGAGGATCCCCATCAGGAAGCCGATCGCGGCGGGACCGCCGCCGTCCGCCAGGGTGACGACGAGGAGCAGCAGGCCGACGACGACGAAGGCGAGCGAGAAGCCGCGGACCGCGCCGTGGTAGAACCGCTCGCGGTTCATGGCGCCGCCTCGAGCAACGCCGCGGCCGGCACGCCGACCGGCTTGTCCGAGGGCTCGGAGACGACGATCACCCGGCAGGGCCGCTCGCCGAGCACCGTCTGCAAGGTCTTGTCGTACTGCGGGACGCCGTTGCGGTAGCGGAGGCCGACGACGATCGCCGCCGCCTTGATCTCCTCCGCCTCCTCGGCCACCGAGTAGCCCGCCTGGCCGGGCCGGACGCGGGCGACGTGGCCGGTCACCCGCGCCCCGCCGATCAGCTTCGCCTCCTCGACCCGGCGCTGCGCCTCGGCCTCGGCGTCGGGCAGATCGGCGTCGAGCGGCAAGTTGGTCGGCACCGTCATCATCGAGTGCACGTGGACCCCGCGGCGCCGTTTGGAGGCGAGTTTGACCGCGGTCGCGACCATCTCCGGCGAGAAGGCTTCGTCGTCCTCGAAGCCGATCAGGACGCTGCGGTACTCGACCTCCTCGACCCCGAGCGGCTCCGGCATCAACACCTTCACGGTACGGGTCAGGGGCAGCCCCTGGTTGCGCCGGTAGAGGACGTAGACGGTGATCCCGAGCAGCATCCAACCGATGCCGACGAGCAGCGTCGTCGGGTACAGCGCCATCACCACGATCCAGGCGGCGAAGGTGCCGAGCCCGCCGAGCACCGCGGTCAGCGGCACCTCGAAGCCGAAGGCGTGGAAGTTCAGCGGCGGTTTCCAGGTCCGCTCCAGGTGGCCGTGCTTGCGCCGCAGCTGGATCACCGCGACGTGGGCGATCGTGAACGAGAGCATCGCCCCGAACGAGTACAGCGTCGCCAGGAAGCTGGTCTTGCCCGGCAGGAGGGTGATGATCGCGACGCCGGCGAAGATGATGATCGCGATGTAGGGGGTGCGGTACTTCGGGTGGACCTGGCGCAGGCCCTCGGGCAGCTGGCGGTGCTGGCCCATCGAGTAGGTGAGCCGCGAGACGCCGATCAGCCCCGCGTTGGTGGCGATCAGGAGGATCACCGCGGCGAGCACGCCGACGTAGTAGCGGAGGATTTCGGTCGGGCCGTTGGAGAGGCCGAGGTTCTCGACGATGCCAAGGATCGGGTCGTCGGCGTACTTCGAGCCGAGCGCGGTGTGGTAGCCGTTGCCGACCGCGTCGTGGACGACCGGCATCGCCGAGAGGGCGACGATCGGGATCAAGAGATAGAGGCCGAGCACCGCGACGACCACGAAGCCGACGCTCTGGGGGATCGTCTTCGCCGCGTCCTTGGCCTCCTCGGCCATGTTGGAGATCGTCTCGATCCCGGTGTAGGCGATCATCCCGACCGCGATCCCGAGCGCGAATTTGCTCCAGGTCGGGGCGACTCCGAGGTGGATGTTGTCGATTAGCACGTGCGGGCTGAGGACCAGCACGATCCCGATCCCGACCAGGACGACCTGGGTGCAGAGGTCGGCGACGGCGAGGATCAGGTTGAGTTTTGAGGACTCCTCGGTGCCGCGGATATTGAGCGCGGCGAGGCCGACGACGAGCGCCGCGCCGGCGATCACGTCGCCCGGGCTGTGGCCGAGCCAGGGCCAGAAGACGGCCAGGTAGTGGGGCACGAAGAAGGCCGAGATCGCGACCGTGATCGTGTAATTCAGCATCTGCCCCCAGGCGGCGACGAAGCTGACGAACTCGTTGAAGGCGTGGCGGGCGAAGCTGGAGGAGCCGCCCGCCTCGGGGAACATCACGGTCGCCTCGGCGTAGGTGGCGGCGGTGGCGGCGAAGATCAGCCCGGAGATGACGAAGGCGACCGGCGTCAACCCGAGGGCGAACGCGGCGGTGACGCCGAGGGCGTAGTAGATCGACGAGCCGACGTTGCCGTAGGCCGCGGAGAACAACGCCCCGACGCCATGGACGCGACTCAGCGATTCGTCTCTTGGGATTCGCTGGGCCATCTAAAAGCTGGTAGGACCGGACACTTCTTCTGCCGAATATACGCGCGTCGGAAGCGGGCTCCGCAGGTGCTGGGGGCCGAGCTCGGCGGGCGTGGCGACGCCGAGCAGCGCCAGCGTCAGCTCGAGCTCCGTGGTGAGCATCCGCAGCACCGCCTCGGCGCCCGCGGCGCCGCCCGCGACGAGGCCCCAGGCGGTCGGCCTACCGACCAGGACGGCATCGGCGCCGAGCGCCAGGGCGATCGCCACG
Organism: uncultured Actinomycetes bacterium; assembly: GCA_963824485.1. Classification (GTDB taxonomy): domain Bacteria; phylum Actinomycetota; class Thermoleophilia; order Solirubrobacterales; family 70-9; genus VAYN01. The sequence continues at coordinate 789,354 of CAWGPH010000010.1, read as the reverse complement.
TCGGCGCCGCGGCGGATGCCGCCGTCGACGAGCACGGTGGCGCGCCCGGCGACCGCCTCGACGATCTCCGGCAGCGCCTCGGCGCTGGTGACGGCACGGTCGAGCTGGCGGCCACCGTGGTTGGAGACGACGATCCCGGCCGCGCCGTGCTCACCCGCGAGCACCGCGTCCTCGGCGGTCAGGAGGCCCTTGACGAGCAGCGGCACACCGGCCGCGGCGGCGATCCCGCCGAGGTCCTCCCAGGTCAGCGTCCGGGTCATCAGGTCGAACGTTTCCTCGACGGTGACGGTGCGCGAGCCGCCGAGCGCGGCGGCGACGCTGGGGATCTCGACCTGGGCGGGGATCGTGAAGCCGGTTCGGATGTCGCTCTCGCGGTGGCCGCCGGGTGGGGCGTCGACGGTGAGGACGACGGCCTCGAAGCCCGCCGCGACCGCCTCCTCCATCAGCGCCCGGGTGACGGCGGCGTCCTCGAAGGGGTAGAGCTGGAACCAGCGCCGGCCGTCCGGCGCCACCGCGGCGACGGCAGCGGGGGCGGTGTTGGCGAGAGTCGAGAGGCACATCACGGTCCCGGCCGCGGCGGCGGCCCGCGCCATCGCCTCCTCCCCCTCCGGGTCGAGCAGCCGCTGGTAGGCGACCGGGGCGACGAGGATCGGCGTCGACACCGCCTCGCCGAGCACCTCGGCGGCGGTCGAGACCGACTCGACCCCGGTCAGCTGCCGCGGCCGCAGCCGCCAGCCGCGCCAGGCCTCAACGTTGGCGCGCACCGTGATCTCGTCGTCGGCCCCGCCCGAGAAATAGCCACGCGGGCCGGGTTCGAGCCTGCGCTCGGCATCCCGCTGCACATCGAAAACGTTGACCCAGCCCTCCGGCACGGGCGGGAAGCTAGCCGCTCAGCCGGCTCGGTGCGGTTCGAGCGAGCGCCGGGGAGGGCGATCACGCCGCTGCAAGGGTTCGCAAGCTGACCCAACCTCGTCACGAAGCTGCTCGAAAGCCTCAGCAGCCTCCGGTCGATGGGACAAAACTGCTGAGGAAGAGAGACGGATCGCGCCTCGGAGCTCGCCTGTAGCGCTCCCGAACTGCGAACGGGGGTGCGGACACCCCCGAACGAAAGCTCATGGGCGCCGAAACGAGCCCTTTCGCCCACCCCAGCTGCGCGACGGCTTTCGGGCGGGGGTGTCCGCACCCCCGCCCACAAACCGCGCGTCAGCTGTCTAGAAGTGAACTATCGGGATGATCAGGATCGCGACGATATTGGCCACCTTGATCATCGGGTTGATCGCTGGACCGGCCGTGTCCTTGTAGGGGTCGCCGACCGTGTCGCCGGTCACCGAGGCTTCGTGCGCGGGCGAGCCTTTGCCGCCGTGGGCGCCATCCTCGATCAGCTTCTTCGCGTTGTCCCAGGCACCGCCGCCGGCGGTCATCGAGATCGCCTGGAAGAGGCCGACGACGATCACGCCGATCAACAGCCCGCCCAGCGCGTTGACGCTGAGGACGCCGACGATCACCGGCACCACGATCGGGATCAGCGCCGGCGCGATCATCTCTTTCTGCGCCGCCAGGGTGACGATGCTGACCGTTTCCCCGTACTCGGGTTTTTCGGTCCCCTCCATGATCCCAGGGTGCTCTTTGAACTGTTTCCGCACCTGCTCGACCACCTGGCCGCCGGCCCGGCCGACCGCCTCGATCGAGAGCGCCAGGAACAGGTAGACCATCATCCCGCCGATGATCAGCCCGACCAGCACTTCCGGGCTGGTCAGGTGGAATAACGAGTTGAGGTCGTAGCCGGCCGGCGCTTCGTCGGCCAATTCGCTGCGGAACGCGGCGAAGAGGACCAGCGCGGCGAGCGCCGCCGAACCGATCGCGTAGCCCTTGGTCACCGCCTTGGTGGTGTTGCCGACCGCGTCGAGCGGGTCGGTGACGTTGCGCACGTCCTCCGGGAGCTCCGCCATCTCGGCGATGCCGCCCGCGTTGTCGGTGATCGGCCCGAAGGCGTCGAGGGCGACGATCAGGCCGCAGAGCGAGAGCTGGGCGACGACGGCGATGCCGATGCCATAGATGCCCGCCAGCTGGTTGGCGGCGAGGATCGCCCCGGCGATCACCAGGGCGGGAGCCGCGGTCGACTGGAAGCCCTGCGAGAGGCCGGCGATGATGTTCGTCGCGTGCCCGGTCTCCGATGCCTGGGCGATCATCTTCACCGGCCGGAAGCGGGTCGCCGTATAAAATTCGGTGATCCCGAAGAGCAGCGCGGTGACCGCGACGCCGATCACGGCGCAGAGCCAGAGGTCGCCGACGCTGACCGACTTGGCCGCAGCCGAGGCGAAGCCGAGCCGCAGCGGGTCGCTCATCATCCAGTCGGTGATCGGGTAGAACGCCGCGATCGAGAGCACCCCGGAGATCAGCAGCCCGCGGTAGAGCGCGCCCTCGACTTTGTCGGTCTTGGTCCGTACGCAGAGCGCCCCGATGATCGAGGCGATGATCGCGACCGCGCCCAGCACCAGCGGGTAGATCGCCACCTCGCGTGAGTATTCGGAGTTGAAGGTGAGGACGCCGAGCAGCATCACGGCGACCGAGGTGACCGCGTAGGTCTCGAACAGGTCGGCGGCCATGCCGGCGCAGTCGCCGACGTTGTCGCCGACGTTGTCGGCGATCACCGCCGGGTTGCGGGGATCGTCCTCGGGGATGCCCGCCTCGACCTTGCCGACCAGGTCGGCGCCGACGTCGGCGGCCTTGGTGAAGATGCCGCCGCCGAGCCGGGCGAAGACGGAGATCAGCGAGCCGCCGAAGCCGAGCCCGATCAGCGCGTCGACCGCGTCTTTGTCGCTGGTGCCGGTGACGACGAGGATCCCGTAGTAGCCGGCGACGCCGAGCAGCGCCAGGCCGACGACCAGCAGACCGGTGACCGAGCCGCCTTTGAAGGCGACGTCGAGGGCCGGCGGCACACCGCCGCGGGCGGCCTCGGCGACGCGCGTGTTGGCGCGGACCGAGACGTTCATCCCGATGAAGCCGGTCGCGCCGGAGAGCGACGCGCCGATCAGGAAGCCGATAGCCGTCTTGTAGTTCTGCAGGAGCAGCAGCAGGACCGCGATCGGGATCGCGACGCCGGCGATGATCGTGTACTGACGGGTCAGGTAAGCCTGCGCGCCCTCCTGAACCGCGCCCGAGATTTCCTGCATCCGGTCGTTGCCAGGCGACTTCGCCAACAGTCGCTGCGTGATCAGAAGTCCGTAAACAACAGCAGCGCCTGCACAAACCAGTGCGACGACCACGCCGTATTCCCTCAAGAAGCTGGTCAAGTCACTTTCCTCCGGTGGATTTTTCCCGGCGGGAATGTATATGAGAGGTCGGAGCTTGAGTGATCCGGCCTGGTCACGGTCGGCTCAGGCGGGCTCGGCGACGCCGCCGGCGCGGCCGTAGGTGCGGGCGGTCTCGGTGACCGCGGCGCGGTAGACGTCCTCCAACCGGACGCCCTCCTTGAAGGCGGCGCGGGCGCGCTCGGCACCGTTGCGCTCGGGCAGGGCCACCTCGATCCCGAAGCCGGCGCGGGCGGGCTCGGTCCAGGCGAGCAGCCGCTCGAACACCGCCCGCGTCTCGACCTCCTCCCCCGCCTGGAAGTCGACCATCTTCCCCCCCGCCCCGTGCCGGATCGCCCGCCAGAGGTTCTCCTCGATCTCCCGGTCGGCCAGCGGCGGCCAGGCCTCCACCCCGCGCTCGTCCAGGTCGAGGGCGGTCTGCGCCACGCAGGCGACGATCAGCCCGGCCAGCGCCGTCGCCTCGGCGCCGCGCGTCTGGGCGTCGCAGATCCGCACCTCGACCGTGCCGAAACTGTGGTGCGGCCGCACGCTCCACCAGAGCTGGGTCGCCTCGACCACCGAGCCGGTCCGCTCCAGCAGCCCGACGAAGCTCGCGTATGCGTCCCAGTCGACGAACGGCGAGGGCACCCCGCAGCGGGGGAAGGTCCGGGTGAAGATCTCGCTCCGCACCGTCGCCAGCCCGGTGTCGCGGCGATCGAGGAAGGGCGAGTTGGCGGAGGCGGCGAGCAGCGCCGGCAGCAGCTCCCGCACCCGGTCGCAGACGGCGATCGCGCGGTTGGCGCCGCGCACCCCGACGTGGACGTGGAGGCTCCAGGTGTTGTTGCGCTGGGCGACGTAGCCGAGTTCCTCGCGCAGCCGGTTGTAGTGGGGCGTGTCGATGATCCGCTGGTCGAGGTAGTCGGCCCAGGGGTGCGTCCCCATCGCACCCAGCGCCAGCCCCATCCGCTCGACCAGCGCGAAGAGCCGGTCGCGACGCTCCTGCTGGGCGGCGACCGCGTCGCCGAACGTCTCGCCCCCGCCCGGAGCGGATCTCCACCTCGGAGGCGATCAGCTCACCCGCCGCCGCCTCGCTCAGCACCTCGTCCTCGTCGCAGGCCGCCTTCACGTCCTCGTAGCGATGGGCCAGCTCCAGCGTCTCCGGGTCGAGGATCGCGAACTCCTCCTCGATGCCGACGGTGAAGTCGGTGGAGGCCTCGAACCGCTCGCGAGCGCCGTCGAGATCGAGCGTCAAGGCAGTGGCTCAGGCCAGGTAGAAGTACAACGCGTAGAGCAGGTCGACAGCCGGACTCGAGGTGTGGACGGTCACCTCCGGCGGCACCTGCAGCAGCTGCTCGGAGTAGTTGAAGATGATCTTCACGCCGGCGGTGACCAGTCGGTCGGCGACCTCCTGGGCGGCGCCGGCGGGGACCGCGAGGACGCCGACGACGACCTCCTCGTCGGCGACCACCTGGGCGAGGTCGTCGCCCAGCGCCCGCACCGTGACGTCGCCGATCTCCGTCCCCACCTTGGCCTCGTCGACATCGAAGACCGCCACCACCTGGAAGCCGTGGTCGGCGAAGATCGCCGAGGAGGCGATCGCCTGACCGAGGTGGCCGGCGCCGAAGAGCGCGATGTTGTGCTGGCCCGAGGTGCGGAGGATCTTGCGGATCTCCGAGACCAGCGAGTCGACGTTGTAGCCGACCCCGCGCTTGCCGAACTTGCCGAAGCCGGAGAGGTCGCGGCGGATCTGGGTCGGGTTGATGTGGGTGTACTCGGAGAGCTCCTGCGAGGAGATCGTCTCGCGCCCCATCTTACGCGCCTGGGTGAGCACCTGCAGGTAGCGGGAGAGGCGCGCCGCGACGCCGAGCGAGAGGCGCTCGCCTTCGACCGGCAGCCCGGCTGCCTGGATCTCGTCGATCACGTCGGCCATGCCCCCACAGTATCGAGCCTGGCTCTCACAGCAGCCTCGTCGAGGATCAGCTCGGAGGCGACGATCCCGTCGACCTCGACCACCGGAATCCGCTCGAGATGGCGGCGCAGCAGCAGGTCGTCGCTCTCGATGTCGATCTCGTGCATCTCGAACCTGTACCCCTCCTGGTGGAGAGCCACCAGCGCCTCGATCGCCCGCGCGCAGAGGTGGCAACCGGGGCGCGAGTAGACGACGACCTCGGTCGGGCGGCCTGCGGCGGCCGCGGCCTCGTTCACGCCGCCATCCGCTCGCCGGTGGCGAAGGCGTCGTAGCCGAGGTAGTCGGGGTAGGCGACCGGCCGCGCCCAGCGGGCGGCCGAGCCGATCATCGCCGCGTTGTCGGTGCAGAGGGTGATCGGGACCAGCTTCAGCCGCACCCCTTCGCGCTCGCAGAGGCGGGCGACCGCCTCGCGCAGCGGCCCGTTGGCGGCGACGCCGCCGCCCAGCGCGACCGCCTCCCAATCGCCCTTCCTCAGCGCCCGCCGCAGCTTCGCGACGAGCTGGTCGACCACCGCTTTCTGGAAGGAGGCGGCGAGGTCGGCGCGGCGCTCTTCGATGCCCTCGCGGCCGAGCTCACGACAGCGGTAGACGAGCGCCGTCTTCAGCCCCGAGAAGGAGAAGTCGAGGCCGGGGTCGCGCGACATCGCGACCGGCATCTCGAATGCTTCCGGGTCGCCCTTCTCGGCCTCCTTCTGGATCAGCGGGCCGCCCGGGTAGCCGAGCCCGAGCAGGCGCGCCGACTTGTCGAAGGCCTCGCCGGCGGCGTCGTCGAGCGTCTGCCCGAGGACCTCGTGGCCGCGGTGGTCGCGGACGGCGGCGAGCAGGGTGTGGCCGCCGGAGGCGACCAGGCAGAGGAAGGGCGGCGCCAACGGCTCCGGCTCCAGGAAGTTGGCGGCGACGTGGCCCTGCAGGTGGTCGACCGGGATCAGCGGCAGCCGGCGCGCGGCGGCGATCGCCTTCGCGGTCGAGATCCCGACCAGCAGGGCGCCGATCAGCCCCGGTCCGGCGGTCGCCGCGACCGCCTCGATGTCGTCCAGCGTCACCCCCGCTTCGGCCAGCGCGGCCTCCACCACCGGGGCAGAAAGCTCCAGATGGTGGCGCGCGGCGACCTCGGGGACGACACCGCCGAAGCCCGCGTGGGCGGCCGCCTGCGAGGAGATCACGTTGGAGCGGATCACCCCGCCCTCGAGCACGGCGGCACAGGTGTCGTCGCAGGACGTCTCGATCGCGAGGAGCACGGCGCGGTCCCTCAATCCAGCCACCTCAGTCCATCCACATGATCAGCGCGTCCTCGCCATTGTCGTGGTAATAGCGGGGACGGACGCCGGCCGAGCGGAAGCCGAAGTGTTCGTACATGCCGATCGCGCGGTGGTTGGAGACGCGGACCTCGAGTGTGAAGGGGAGCTCGCCCCGGCCTTCCTCGAAGAGCCGGCGCATGAGCGCCCCGGCGACGCCGCCGGCGCGGTGGTCGGGCGAGACGGCGACGTTCATCAGGTGCCAGACCTGGTCGTAGCGCGAGCAGACGACGTAGCCGGCGAGGTCATCGCCGCGGGTCGCGGCGAGGCAGATGCCGGAGGGCTTGGAGAGCTCGAGCACGAACATCGCCAGCGACCACGGGGTGGGGAAGGAGCGGCGCTCGATCGAGATCACGCCGGGCAGGTCGCTGTAGGCGAGCCGGCGGACCTGGACGGCGTCCGGGGCCCGGCGGTCAGTCTGCTCTCTGGAAAGAATCTCGCTCACGCCAACGCTCCGCGTCTGGAGGTCTGAGGTAGATCGGTTCGAGCGATCCGGAGCCCTCCTCCGCCGCCGCCAGGGCGCAGACGTGGCGCGCGGCGACGCGGTGGACGGGATCGGCGTCGTCCGGGATGCGGATCCCGCCTGCACCTTCCAACTCGTGACGAAATCGTATCGCCCCCGAACCGGCGACCGACGGGGGCGTCGTCACCCGGGCGAGGCGCTCCGCGAGCGCCTCGGGCCGCATCACCGCAGGCTCCCAAAGGGTCGCGCCGCCGGCGTCGTAGAGGGCGACGAAGACCTCGCCGCGGTAGCCGTCGAGGACGGCGAGCCGCTCCCCCGTCGCGCCGGCGGCGGCGATCCCGGCGGCGAGCGCGTCGAGCGTGGAGACACCGCGCCCCGGCAGGCCGAGGCTCACGGTCAGGCCTTTCGCGGTGGCGATGCCGACCCGCAGGCCGGTGAAGGAGCCGGGCCCGAGCCCGACCGCGATCAGATCAACCGCCTCCCAACCACCTGCCGCCGAGGCGCAGCGCTCTACCTCGGCGAGCAGCCCGGTCGCGTGGCGCGGCCGGCCCCGCTCGTTCAGCCCCAGCTGGGCCTCGGCGAGGACCTCGCCGTCGCGCCAGGCGCAGGCGGCGGTGTCGGGGGTCGCGGTGTCGAAGCCGACGACGACCAGGATCTCGGCCTTCCTATTCGACGCGAAAGACGGTGGTGCCGACTTTCTTGCCCTTGACGAACCAGGTGACCTGGTGGCGGCCGACGCTCGTCGAGGTGATCTTGTTGACGTAGAGCGTGCCTTTTTCGGCTTCCTGCGGTTTTTCAGTGCAGAGGTGTTCTTTTTTCGGGAACTTCACGCAGACGGTGTATTTGACGTCGGCCTTCAGGCTTTTGAAGAAGGCGCCCTTCTTGCTGCTGACCGGGCAGACGTGGGCGGGCTTCGCTTTGCGCGACAGCCCGCAGGCGATGTAGTGCTGGTAGGCCGGGCTGCCCGCCGAAGAGGGACTGACGCCGATCAGCAACCCGGTCACCAAGGCGGCCAGTGCCAATGCCGACAGCATTCCCTTCTTCATCCGCGAACCCCTCCTGTCTCGAAATATGCGTGCACTCGACACTTTCAGCGTCGATTCCGTAACCCCTGCCGGGGCATTCCGCTGCGGTCCGGCGGAGGGTATCTACTCCACTATCTCGATCGTGCGGCGGTCCTCGCCGGCGTGTTCGAGGCGCACCTCGAGGGCGGGGCGGCCGAGCCGCCCGATGCCGACCGCGGGCCACTCGACGAAGGCGACGCCGTCGGCGCCGAGGTAGTCGTCGATCAGTGCCGGGTCCTCGCCGTCGAGGTCCTCGAGCCGGTAGAGGTCGAGGTGGGAGATCGGCAGCCGGCCGCCGGCGTAGCGCTGCCCGATCGTGAAGGTCGGCGAGGTGACCGGTTCGACCACGCCGAGAGCGCGGGCGGCGCCGCGGATCAGCGTCGTCTTCCCCGCCCCGACCTCACCGGCGACGACGACCACGTCGCCCGGGCCAAGCCGCGCCGCGAGGCCGGCGCCGACCGCTTCGGTCGCCGCCGCCGATCTGGTTTCGGTCCGCCGCGCGGCCATCCTCAGGCGCTCGGCTCGCCGAAGAAGCCGAGCTGGTCGGCGGGCGGCTCCGGTGGCTCCTCCCCCACTTCCGCCTCGGCGAGCTCGGCGGCGCTCGGCAGCGGCGCCGGCAGCGCCTCTCGCAACAGCGCCGGGATCGTCGCGAAGTCGCCGCGCAGCTGCTCCTTGACGGCGGGGGTGCGGAGCGCCGCGGCCGGGTGGAAGAGTGGCAGCAGGAAGACGGTGCGGCCGCCGAGCTGGTGGGTCTGCGGGGTGCCACGCACCCGGGTGATGCCGGTCGGGCTGCCGGTCAGGAGCTTGGTGGCGAAGTTGCCGAGGGTGCAGACGACGCGCGGCTGGATCAGCCGCACCTGCTCCCACAGGTAGGGCTCACAGGCGGAGATCTCCCCCGGCAGCGGATCGCGGTTGTTCGGCGGCCGCGACTTGAGCACATTGCAGATGAAGACGTCCTCGCGTGAGAGCCCGATCTCGACCAGCAGGTCGTTCAGCAACTGCCCGGCGCGGCCGACGAAGGGCAGCCCCTGGCGGTCCTCTTCGGCGCCCGGCGCCTCGCCGACGAACATCAGGTCGGCGTCGGCGTTGCCCGCCCCGAAGACGGCCTTGGTCCGCGTCTCATATAGAGGACATCTGGTGCAGACCGAGACTTCTTTGTAGAGCGCGACGAGCCGCTCGCGGCGCTCCGCGGCGTCGGCCCCGCTCACGGTTTCTCCCCCGCCGCGCGCCGCTTGCGCGACTCGCTCAACCGGTCCTGGCGCGCCGATTCGCGCTCGCGCCGCCGCGATTCATCGGAGCGCACCCCCGCCCCGCGCGGCTGCCTGCCCGGCGGCGAGACCGTCGACATCAGCCGCCGCATCCGCTTCGACCCGCACTGGGGACAGGGCGTCGCCGCGCCCGAGGCCGCGACCAGCTCCTCGAAGACCCTCCCGCACTCCTCGCACTCGAACTCGTAGATCGGCACCGCGCCGATCTTATGACGCGGGGGACGACTCCTCGCCGAGCTCGATCGTGGGGGCCGCCTCCGGGGTCTCGAAGAAGGCGAGGACGGAGAGGACCGAGATGCCGCGCTCGTCGGGCCGCTCGCCGAGGCGCTCGGCGCTGGCGGCCTGGATCTCGTAGACGCGCTCGTACAGATCCATGTAGGCCTCACCCATCTCCGCCCAGCCCCGCTCGTCGACCCGGAGCGGGACGCGGGTGAGGTGATGGTCAGCGCGCTCGACCAGCGTGCGCGCCTGGATCGCGGTGGTCGCATTGGCGGCTATCAACGACCAGATCGTGCGGGTGAAGCTCAGCCGCTCGTCGATCGAGAGCTCCGCTTCCTCCTCGGTTGAGGTAATCGGCCGAACAACCGCCCGATAGAAGTGCTCGACCGCGCCCCGCACCGGACGCTGCCCGACTTCCTCGACCAGACCGGCTTCGGCCAACGCACTGACGTGGTAGCCGACGTTGCTCACCTCGAGCCTCAACTCACGTGCGATTTCAGCCGGGCTGGCGACCCGGTCGGCGAGGATCGCGAGGCAACGGCACCGCAAGGGATGGGCCACCGTCGCGCCCAGAGTTGCGTCGGGGCTCCTGCGCGTCGCTGTGGTCGCCATCGATCCTCCTCTTCAGATTGGTTGAACCCAATAGATCGTAATTGAGTTTCTGACCGATGGAGCGACTTTATGCCGCGATCTCCCGGACCAATGGAATCCGGCAGATCGCTTGTGCCGGTCGGGCGGAATGCACATTGGAGTTCGTAGTTCGTAAACGGGAGGGGGTGAAGCGCATGGGGATTACGCAGGTGACCAGCACGGTGCCGGCAGTCTCGATCTCGAAGGCTTCGTGATCGCCGGGCGCGCCGATCCCTGACCATCGGCGGGATCGGCGCGCCTCACATGAAGGCACCTCGGAAAAGTTTGGACACACCGGACAAGGGGGACTAGTCTCGTTTCACGACTCGGCCAGCCTCGCCACCGACCAAAGGAAGTCCCCGTGTTCTATTGCGAGCGATGCGAAAGCAAGTACAACGCCACCGTCGCGGCCGCTTCCGGCGACTGCCCCCGTTGCAAAGAGGGTGATGGGATCGCCAGCCCGTTGCGCTTCCGTCTCTTCGAACCCTCGGCGCTGAAGGTCGCCGGCCTCTCCCCCGCCCGCGGCGGCGCACCGGTGGCTCACAGCCAACCGGCGAAGTAACGCTAGGCGAGCGGCTCCCACTCCCACGCCTTCGCCGAGGCGAGCGAGCGGTCGTCGTCGACGTGGCGGCGGAAGTCGGCGAGCTCCTCTTCGTCGACCCCGTAGACGTACTCGGGGCTGGGGAAGGCGCCGGTGCGGACCTCGTCGGCGTAGCGACCGACCGCCTCGGTCATCGCCTCGTGGATCGCCGCGTAGCGCTTCACGAATTTGCCCATGTGGCCGGTGGTGATGCCGAGCAGGTCGTGGAAGACGAGCACCTGGCCCGAGGTCCCGCCGCCGGCGCCGATCCCGATCGTGATGATCTCGAGGCGCTCGGCGATCGTCGCGGCGATCTCCGCCGGGACCGCCTCGAAGACGACCGCGAAGCAGCCCGCCGCCTGCAGCGCCTGCGCTTCCTCGTAGAGCTGGATCGCCGCCTTCGCGGTCTTGCCGCGCGCCCGGTAGCCGCCGATCGCGGTGGCGGTCTGCGGGGTGACGCCGAGGTGGCCCATCACCGGGATGCCGGCCTGGACGATCGCCCGGGCGCGCTGCGCCGAGATCCCGCCCGCCTCCAGCTTCACGACCTGGCAGCCGGTCTCCTTGACCAGGCGCTGGGCACTGGTGATCGCCAGCTCGTCGCTCGCCTCGTAGCTGCCCATCGGCATGTCGCCGACCATCAGCGGGGTCTTCAGGCCGCGGCGCACCGCTTTGCCGAGGACGATCATCTCCTCCATCGAGACGAGATCGGTGCGGTCGTAGCCGAGCACCACGTTGGCGGCCGAGTCGCCGACCAGGACGAGGTCGACGCCGGCCATCTCGGCGACCGTCGCCGAGGGGTAGTCGTAGGCGGTGACCATCACGATCGGTTCACCGTTCTCCTTCATCTCGGCGAGGAGCGGCAGGGTCATCGCGGCGCGGTCAGCGACGGGGACGGTGTGGGAAAGGACTCCAGAGCTCATGCGACGAGCACCTCCGGACGGTCGTCGATCGCGATTGGACGGTTGGCGTCGTCGACGTGGACGACGACCGGTGCGTAGCGCTCCAGATCGGCCTCGTCGTAGGCGCCGAAAGAGGCGACGATGATCTTGTGGCCGGGCTCGACCAGGTGGGCGGCGGCGCCGTTGACCTGCATCGCGCCCGAACCAGGTTGTCCCTCGATGGCGTAGGTGACGAAGCGCTCGCCGTTGTCGACGTCCCAGACGTGGACCTGCTCGTTGGTCAACAGGTCGGCGCCGGCCATCAGCTCGGTGTCGATCGTGATCGAGCCGATGTAGTCGACGTCGCAGTCGGTCACCGTGGCCCGGTGGATCTTCGACTTCAGCATCTGCCTCTGCACGGTGGTTTCGTCTCCCTGTAGATCCTGTTGATGGGGTTGGGTTGGTGCGGTTCAGCCGGCGAGCGGCTCGATTTCGACGTTGTCGATGAGGCGGGCGCCGCCGACGCGGGCGGCGATCGCGATCAAGATCGGGCGGCCGGCGCCGAGCCGGTCGACCGGCTCGAGGGTCTCGGCGTCGCGGGCCTCCAAATATTCGGTCTCGAGATTTGCCGCGGCGAGCTCGATCCGCGCCGCGGCGAGCCCCGCGTCGAGCGAGTCGAGAGCGAGCGCCTGCTGCTCGGCGGCGGCGAGGGCGCGCGAGATCGCGAGGGCGCGGACCCGGTCGGCGGGCCCCAGGTAGACGTTGCGCGAGCTCATCGCCAGGCCATCCTCCTCGCGCACGGTCGGTATCACCTCGATCTGCACCGGGAAGTCGAGGTCGCGCACCATCCGCTTGATCACCGCCGCCTGCTGGGCGTCCTTCTGGCCGAAGTAGGCGATGTCGGGACCGACGATGTTGAAGAGCTTGGCGACGATCGTGGTGACGCCGCGGAAGTGGCCGGAGCCGCGGCGGTCGGGGTCGCCGTCGAGGACCGAGGTGAGGTTGCCGGTCACTTCGACCGCGGTAGCCGCGCCGTCCGGGTAGAGCTCCTCGACGACCGGGGCGAAGACGAGGTCGACGCCGGCCTCGCCGGCGCGGCGGAGGTCGCGCTCCTCGTCGCGCGGGTAGCGGTCGAGGTCCTCGCCCGGACCGAACTGGGTCGGGTTAACGAAGAGGCTCATCACGACCAGGTCGCAGTCGGCGCGGGCGGCGCGCAACAGGGAGACGTGGCCGTCGTGGAGGAAGCCCATCGTCGGCACCAGGCCGATAGTCAGCCCGTCGCGCCGGGCCGGGGCCAGCGCGGCGCGCAGCTCGTCCACCCCGCGCACGACGCGCGTAGCGGAACTCGTGATGACGGTGTCGCCGGTGAAGGAATCCAAATTCATCAGGTCCATGCCTCAAGGGTCACGGCCGTTGGACGCATTATAGGCATGTGAGCGCCGTTCGTCACAGGTCTTTGTAACAACGCTGTCACAGAAATTTTGATCCGTTGCCCCCGCCTTCTCGCAAGCCCAACGTAGGATCACTGGAGATCCTCCTCGTCCTGATCGTGGCGCTCGTCGTCTTCGGGACGAAAAGGCTGCCCGACTCGGACACTCGCTCGGCAAGGGGATCCGCCGACAACCCATCGGGTCGAAGAGGGCAAGGACCCGCAGGCCTATCCCCGCGACCTTCCGGACGTCCACCGAAGCTCGACACCGCGCCTCAGGGCTCCTGAGCGTGTGCCTCGCCCTCGCCCTGACCTACGTCAGGGCGGCGGTAGTCGATCGGGCGGACCGGCTTGGCCGGGACGCCGGCGCAGATCGTCTTCGCCGGCAGGTCGCGGTTGACGACCGAGTTGGCGCCGATCACGCAGCGCTCCCCCACCCTCACCCCGCTGGTCACCGCGCAGTTGACGCCGAACCAGCAGTTGGCGCCGATCTCGACCGGGCCCTTCGAAGTGAAGCCCTGCCAGGTGATCGGCATCTCGGGATCGTCGAAGCGGTGCTCGGCGTCGCCGATGAAGCAGCCGTTGGCGAACATCACGTGGTTGCCGATCGTCACCCGTTTCTGGGCGGCGATCATCGTGCCGCGATTGAGGAAGCAGCCTTCGCCGATCTCGATCTCCGCGTCGGCGGCGAGGGTCAGCCAGCAGCCGGGCTCGAGCAGCGTGCCTTCGCCGATCCGCAGGCGCCCCTGGTCGAGCGCCTCCAGGATCTCGCCCTCGACCGGGTGGCGGACGAAGAAGCCGCCGCGGGCGGCGTGACGATCGATCCGCAGCCGGCGCGAGAGCCGGTGGTTACGCTCGTACCAGCGCCGCTTCGCCCACCAGATCCGCCAGCCCGTCTGCGTCATCCCCGCACGTTATCCACCGCCGTCGCGAATAGACTCCGACTCGATGGCTGACCTGCGCGGTGGCATCGACCTCGGTGGCACCAAGATCCAGACCGCTGTGATCGACCCCGAGGGCGCGGTCAAAGGCGAAGCACGGCGGCCGACGCCGACCGAAGGCGGCCCCGGCGACGTCGCCGGGGCGATGGCCGAAGCGCTGGTCGAGGCGGCCAAAGCGGCGGGAGTCGAGAGCGGTGACCTGCAAGGGGTCGGGGTCGGCTCGCCCGGCGACGCCGACGAGAAGACCGGCGTGGTCAGCGGCGCCCGCAACCTGCCCGGTTGGGACGGCAGCTTCCCGCTCGGCGAGACCCTTGAAAAGGAGCTGGGGACGAGCGTCCGGATCGGCAACGACGTCCAGGTGGCGACCGAAGCCGAGTTCCACCTTGGGGCCGGCAAAGGCTACGACAGCCTGATCGGCGTCTTCTGGGGCACCGGCGTCGGCGGCGGGCTGGTCCTCGGCGGCAAGCCTTGGCTCGGTCGCGGCGCGGCCGGTGAGATCGGCCACATGGTGATCAAACGCGGCGGCGCCAAATGCCCCTGCGGCCGGCGCGGCTGCATGGAGGCCTACGCCGGGCGCAAAGCGATGGAAGACGAGGCGCTCCGCCGCCAGGAGGACGGCCAGAAGACGGACCTCTTCAAGCTGATGGAGAAACACGAAAAACCGCGGCTGACCAGCAGCATCTGGGGCCGCGCGATCGACCACGGCGACAAGCTCGCGATCGAGCTGGTCGACCGCGCGATCGAGGCGCTCGGCACCGGCGTCGCCTCGGCGATCAACCTGCTCGACCCGGAGGCGATCATCATCGGCGGCGGCCTCGGCCTCCGCTTCGGCGAGCACTACATGGAGCCGCTGCTCGAGGAGATGCGCAAGCACGTCTTCTTCGAGACGATGCCCGACGTGAAGATGGCCGCGCTGGGCGATTTGGGCGGGGCTGTAGGCGCGTCTCTGCTGGTCGGCCGGTAGCGTCCGCTTCCAGCGGGCGCCACCGGGTCCGACTCAGACTCTTCCCCTGCTCTGCCGCTGATTTTTCGCGACCGCGTCGACCAGGACCGCCAGCAGCAACACGCCGCCGGTGACCATGTATTTGATCGCCGAGGAGAGCGAGAGCAGGTCCATGCCGTTGGAGATCGACCCGATCACCATCGCGCCGAGCAGGGCGGTCCAGACCGAGCCGCGGCCGCCGAAGAGGCTGGTCCCGGCGATCACCGGGCCGGCGATCGCCAGCAGCAGGAGTTCGTTGCCGCCGGAGCCCTGGTTCACCGCCAGCGAGCGCGAGGCGGCCATGATCCCGCCGACCGCCGCCATCGACCCGGCGATCGTGAAGACCGCGACCTTCACCCCGTTGACGCGGATGCCGGACCGCCGTGCCGCCTCCTCACCGCCGCCGACGGCGAAGACGTGACGACCGAAGCCGGTCCGTTTGACGACGAACTCCATCCCGGCCACGAAGGCGACGAAGATCAGCACCGCCAGAGGCACGCCGTGGTAGGCGTTGAAGATCGCGACCGCGACGATGGTGACCGCGGCGACGAGCGCGAAGCGGAAGATGACCGGGACCGGGCTGCGGTCCGCGAGCCCGGCCGCGACCCGTTTTCGGAAGCCGATTCCCGAGACCACCCCGTAGCCGGCGATCACCACCGCGGCCATGATCCAGCCAACCGTCTTGCTGTAGAAGATGTAGGTGAGACCGACGATCTTCGGGTCGGTGATGTTGATCGTCCCGGTCGCGCCGAGCACCTGCAGCAGCGCACCCTGCCAGGCCAATAACCCGGCCAGCGTGACCACGAACGAGGGCACGTTGAAGCGGCTGAAGAGGAAACCTTGGGTGCAGCCGATCGCCGCTCCCGCGGCGACCCCGGCGGCGATCGAGAGATAGGGATTCCAGCCGTGCTTGACGTTGAGGACGGTCATCACGGCGGCGCAGAGGCCGCTGACCGCGCCGACCGAGAGGTCGATCTCGCCGAGCAGCAGCACGAAGACGATGCCGACGGAGATCAGGCCGATCGCCGTGATCTGCAGCATCAGGTTGCTCAGGTTCTGGGCCGAGAGGAACCGCGGTTCCTGGACCTGGAAGATGATCCAGATCAGGGCCAGCCCGAAGACGACGCGGACCGAGGCAAGGTCGCCCTGGACGACCCGCCGAATCTGATGTTTGACGTCGAGGCTGACCTTCTCCTCGGTCGACTCGGCCGGAGGTCCGGCCGGTGCCGGCGTGGCGCTCATGCTGCCCCCTCCCCCGGCGCCTCTTTGGGCGCTCCGGACTGTTTGTTGTTGCCGTCGCCGAGGCCGGTGATCGCGGCGACCACGTGCTCCTCGGTCACTTCGGTGGAGCTGAAGTCACCCGACGGGCGGCCGAGCCGGAGAACGAAGATTCGATCGGCGATCTGGAAGACGTCGGCCAGGTTGTGGCTGATGACGACGACGCCGAGACCGCGCTCCTTCAGTTTGCGGATCAGCTCGAGGACCTGTTTGGTCTGCGGCACGCCGAGTGCCGCGGTCGGCTCGTCGAGCATCACGACTTTGGGCTCGCCCAGCAGCGAGCGGGCGACCGCGACCTGCTGGCGCTGGCCGCCGGACAGCGTCCCCACCTCGCTGCGGAGACTGGGAATGGTGACCGCCAGGTTCGAGAGGAGCTCGGCCGTCTGGTGCTCCATCGCCACCTCGTCGAGCTGCCGCGTGACCTTGCCGACCCCGGCCGCGTGGATCTCGCGGCCGAGGAACAGGTTGGCGACGACATCGAGGTTGTCGCAGAGCGCGAGGTCCTGGTACACGGTCGCGATGCCGAGGGCGACCGCGTCCTGTGGACGGTTGATCGACACCTCCTTGCCTTCGAAGCGGATCGTGCCCGAGTCAGGGCTGTTGATGCCGGCGATCGTCTTGACCAGGGTCGACTTGCCGGCGCCGTTGTCGCCGACGAGGCCCACGACCTCGCCGGCGCTGACGGCAAAATCGACCCGGTCCAATGCATGGACCGGGCCGAACTGCTTACTGATCCCCTCCAGCTGGAGGAGGGGGGTATCCGGACTCATGCTCAGCCCGAGATCCCTGCTTCTTTGCACGCCGAGGCGTAGACGCCTTCGCACAGTTCAGACGTTTCGACGAACCCGTCCTTCACCACCGTGCTCTTGACGTTTCCTTTGGTCACGGCGATCGGTTCCAGCAAGATCGACGGAACTTCGGTCTTGCCGTTGTTGACTTCTTCCGCGGCGATTCCACCCAGTTCTTTCGGGACTTCTTCGCCGGCTGCCAGCGCCAAGGCGAGTTCCGCCGCGATCGTGGCCTCCGGTTCGATTTCCTTGTACACCGTCATGAACTGTTCGCCCTTGAGGATTCGCTGTAGACCGGCAACCGTCGCGTCCTGGCCGGTGACCGGCTTTTCGGCGGGGTTGATGCCCGCGCCCTTCATCGCCGCGATCGCGCCGCCGCCGGTTTCGTCATTCGCCGCGTAGATGGCGGCGAAGCCGTTGCTACCGAGCGCGGTGATCGCCTGCTGCGCCTCTTTCTGGGCGTTTTCGGCGGACCATTCCGGCGTGTCGTATTCCTTCGCGATTTCCACACCGGACGCTTCGAACCCTCTGTGCGCGCCTTCCTTGAAGAGGGCGGCGTTCGGGTCGGCCGGATCGCCGTTGATCATGATGATCGGGCCCTTCGGGCTGCCTTCTTCTTTGAGTTTCTTCGACAGCGTTTCGGCCTGCAGTTCGCCAACTTTGACGTTGTTGAACGAGACGTAGGCGCCGACTTCACTGTTTTCCAGGAGGCGGTCGTAGCTGACGACCGGGACTTCCTGGATGTGCGCCTTTTCGACGATCGCGGCGGCCGCTTTCGCGTCCTCCGGGTCGAGGACGAGCACTTCGGCGCCCTGGGTCAGAGCGGCTTCGCCCTGGGCCTGCTGCTTTTCGACTTCGCCGCCGGCGTTGAAGTAGCTGACTTCACATTCCGGACACTTTTCTTCAATGGCTTTTTCGAAGTCCGGCCTGTCGTCGGCTTCGTAACGCGGCGTTTCGTTTTCCGGCAAGAGCAGAGCGATCTTGTAGCTACCACCTCCGCCGCCACTTGCTTCGGCGCTTTCGCTGCTTGAGCT
Organism: uncultured Actinomycetes bacterium; assembly: GCA_963824485.1. Taxonomy (GTDB): domain Bacteria; phylum Actinomycetota; class Thermoleophilia; order Solirubrobacterales; family 70-9; genus VAYN01. Next base: position 771,247 of record CAWGPH010000010.1, on the reverse strand, counting down.
GCTGCCTCCGCCGCCGCACCCCGCGACGACCGCGGCAATCGCGACCAGCGCGAAAGCTGCGAAGAGGGCTCTCTTCATCCAAGCTGCTTGGGGCATAACTCCTCCTTTTATCTCCCCCAACGTTCCCGCCGACCATACCCCTGCAACGAGACAGTCATGCGTCGGTGCAGGTGTTTCGTCCTAAAGGACAACTGACCCTCAGTCCGCGGGACTTAATGTCCAACGCTACTACGCAGCTACCGAAAGTTTGCCCCCGCGTCGAGACTTCCTCGGTTCGACGAGGTCGGCGAGGAATCTGCCGGTGTACGAAGCGCCGACTGCCGCGATCTCCTCCGGCGTCCCGACGGCGACGATCTCACCGCCGCCTTCGCCGCCCTCGGGGCCGAGGTCGATCAGCCAGTCCGCGGTCTTGATCACGTCCAGGTTGTGCTCGATCACGACCACCGAGTTGCCCTGGTCGACCAGCCTGCCGAGCACGTCGAGCAGCCGCTGGACGTCGGCGAAGTGGAGGCCGGTGGTCGGCTCGTCGAGGATGTAGAGGGTGTCGCCGGTCGCCACTTTGGAGAGCTCGGTGGCGAGCTTGATCCGCTGCGCCTCGCCGCCGGAGAGCGTCGTCGCCGGCTGGCCGAGCCGGATGTAGTCGAGGCCGACGTCGTGCAGGGTGCGCAGCCGGCGGGCGATCTTCGGCACGTTCTCGAAGAAGCCGACCGCGTCCTCGACCGACATCTCCAGCACCTCCGCGATGTTCTTGCCCTTGAAGCGGACCTCGAGCGTCTCGCGGTTGTAGCGTTTTCCGTGGCACTGCTCACAGGGGACGTAGACGTCGGGCAGGAAGTGCATCTCGATCTTGATCTGGCCGTCGCCTTTGCAGACCTCACAGCGGCCGCCTTTGACGTTGAAGCTGAAGCGTCCCGGCTTGTAGCCGCGTGCCCGCGCCTCCTGGGTCTGGGTGAAGATCTGGCGGATGTGGTCGAAGACGCCGGTGTAGGTGGCCGGATTGGAGCGCGGCGTGCGGCCGATCGGCGACTGGTCGATGTTGATGATCTTGTCGATCTGCGCGAGGCCGTCGATCCCGTCGTGGGCCCCTGGGCGCAGTTTCGCCTGGTGCAGGCGGTTGGCGACCGAGGGGTAGAGCGTCTCGTTGACCAGCGTCGACTTGCCCGAGCCGGAGACCCCGGTGACGCAGCAGAAGACGCCGAGCGGGATCTTGACGTCGACGTCCTTGAGGTTGTGTTCGCGGGCGCCGCGGACGACCAGCTCGCCTTTCGCCTGGCGGCGTTCCGCCGGGAGCTCGATCTTTTTCTTGCCGGAGAGGTACTGGCCGGTGAGCGAGGCCGGGTCCTTGGCGACCTGCTTCGGCGTGCCCGCCGCGATGATGTGGCCGCCGTGCTCGCCCGCCCCCGGACCGAGGTCGACCAGGTGGTCGGCGGCCATCATCGTGCCCTCGTCGTGCTCGACCACGATCACCGTGTTGCCGAGGTCGCGGAGGCGGTCGAGGGTGGCGATCAGCTTCTCGTTGTCGCGCTGGTGGAGGCCGATCGAGGGCTCGTCGAGCACGTACATCACGCCGACCAGGCTGGAACCGATCTGCGTCGCGAGGCGGATCCGCTGCGCCTCGCCACCCGACAGGGTGCGGGCCGTGCGCGACATCGAGAGGTAGCCGATGCCGACGTTGTCGAGGAAGGTGAGCCGTTCGGTGACCTCGCGCACGATCAGCCGCGCGATCGCCCGCTCGGTCTCGGTCATCTCCAGCTCTTCGATCCATTCCTTGGCGCGCCGCGCCGAGAGGTCGCAGTAATCGGCGATGCTGAGGCCGCCGACCTTGACCGCGAGGCTCTCCGGCCGCAGCCGGGCGCCGTGGCACTGCGGACAGGGCTGCTCGGCCATGTAGCCCTCGATTCGCTCCCGGTTCGTCTCCGAGTCGGTCTCTTCGTAGCGCCGCTGCAGGTTGTTGACGATCCCCTCGAAGCGCACCTTGTAGGAGCGGCGGCGGCCGAAGCGGTTCGTGTAGGTGACCTGGTGGCGCTCCTCACCGGTGCCGTACAAGAAGATGTCCTTCTCGAATTTCTTCAGTTTCGACCAGGGCTTGTCGGCGTCGACGTCGTAGGCCTCGGCGACCGAGGCGATCAGCCGCCGCCAGTAGGCGGTGACGCCGCGGTTCCAGGGCTGCAGGGCGCCCTCGGCGAGCGACAGGGTCGGATCGGGGACGACCAGTTCGGGGTCGATCACCTTCTGGAAGCCGAGCCCGTGGCAGCGGTCGCAGGCGCCGTGCGGCGAGTTGAAGGAGAAGATCCGCGGCTCCAGCTCGGGGATCGAGGTGCCGCAGTTGAGGCAGGCGAACTGCTCCGAGAAGAGCAGCTTCGGCTCGTCCCCGTCGACGAACTCGACTTCGATCAGCCCGGCGGCGATCCCGGCGGCGGCCTCGACCGACTCGGAGAGGCGGCGCCGTAGCTCCGATTTCATCACCAGCCGGTCGACCACGATCGAGATGTCGTGTTTGAATTTCTTGTCGAGGACGATGTCCTCGTCGAGGCGGCGCAGCTCGCCGTCGATCTCAGCCCGCGAGTAGCCCTCCAGCCGCATCTGCTCGAGCAATTTCCCGTACTCGCCTTTGCGGCCGCGGACGACCGGCGCCATCACCATGAATTTCTTGCCGTCCTCGATCGTCATCAGCCGGTCGACGATCTGCTCCTGGGTCTGGCCGGTGATCTCCTCGCCGCACCGGGGGCAGAACGGATGGCCGATCCGCGCCCAGAGCAGCCGCAGGTAGTCGTAGATCTCGGTCACCGTGCCGACCGTCGAGCGCGGGTTGCGCGAGGTCGTCTTCTGGTCGATCGAAATCGCCGGCGAGAGCCCCTCGATCGAGTCGACGTCGGGCTTCTCCATCAGGCCGAGGAACTGGCGCGCGTAGGACGACAGCGACTCGACATAACGTCGCTGTCCCTCGGCGTAGATCGTGTCGAAGGCGAGGCTCGACTTGCCCGAGCCGGACAGCCCGGTGATCACGATCAGCGCGTCGCGCGGCAACTCGACCGAGACGTCCTTGAGGTTGTGCTCCCGGGCTCCGGAGATGACGATTTTCTCTGATGCAGGCACCAATAATGAGTGTACCCAGGCGAACAGATGTTCCCCCTGCCTTTCGCGGGATCCCAGCGAGCCCCGAGACCGAATGAGTTCGCAGTTTCCGTCGCTATGCGGTGATTTCTGCGAACTCAGGGTGGCCCCGGGGGAGAACTCGCGCTGCGTTCGCACTTGTCTTCGCCATGCGACGAGAACTGCGAACTCACCACGCGATGGCGAGGTTGGCGGCGCGACAGTATGGAGTCGTCACCCGCGAGCAGCTGAGCGACCTGGGCTACTCGGATCCCGCGATCGAGCGGGCGGTCGCCTCCGGTCGCCTCCACCTGTGGCATAGGAGTGTCTTCGCGGTCGGACATCAGGGTCTGAGTCCGCACGGACTCTGCATGGCGGCGGTCCTGTTCCGTGGCAGCGGAGCGCTGATCAGTCACCAATCGGCCGTCTGGCTGTGGGGACTCGAGAAGAAGCTCGAGATCCCCGTCCACGTCAGCGTCCGCTGGCGCGGCCACGCGCAGGACGCCATCGGCCTCCACCACTGCCCCGCTCTCCGCGAGGACGACATCGCCGAGACCGAGCGGCTGCCGGTCACCGGAGTGCCGCGGACGCTGCTCGACTACGCCTCCGAAGCGAAGCGGTATCGGCTCGAACGTGCCGTCGACCAGGCCGACCGGCTCGGTCTGCTCGATCTGGCAGCCGTCGACCTGATCACCGATGAGGTCCGCGGGCACCGTGGCAGCAGGCCCCTGCGTCGCGCGATGATCATCTACCGCGAGAAGGGCTTCACGAGGTCGGGTGGCGAGAAGCGGATGCTCGCGGCCCTCGCCGATGTCGGGGTTAGGCGTCCCGCGGTCAATAACTTCGTCGAGGGCTACGAGCTCGACTTCTTCTGGGAGGAGGAGCGATTCGGAGTCGAACTCGACAGCTGGGAACACCATCGTGGTCGGCGGTCCTTCGAGGAAGACCGCAAGCGCCAGGAGGAGCTGACCATGGCCGGCATCGAGACGATCCGGATCACCGGCACCAGACTGAAGCGCGAACCGAGGAAGGTCGCCATGCGCATCGCGGCCCACCTCGAGCGCCGTCGCATCGACCGCGCCGCCTAGTAGTGCTTTGGTAGCTCTCACTGATCCGGTGGCGGCAGATGGAGAGCGAGTCGGTCGAGTTCGACGGGCTGATCGCATGTCTGGCAACGGCCGGCCCAGCACTTGAAGAGCGGCTGGAAGAGCAGCACCGCCTTCGGCAGCGTCAGGCCGGCCGCCGGGCTTTTGGGTCAAGCCGCTCCAGGGTGAGGAAGCCGTGGGCGGCGGTGACCAGGGCGGTGTGGTGGTGCCAGCCCAGCCAGCTGCGGCCCTCGTAGTGGTCGAGGCCGAGCTCGCCCTTGAGCTGTCGGTAGTCGAGCTCGATCTTCCAGCGCAGGCGGGCGAGCCGGGCCAGCCGCTCGGGCTCGGTGCCCTCGGGCAGGTTGGAGAGCCAGTAGTCGGTGGGGCCCTCGGCGCCCTCGGGCCACTCGGCGATCAGCCACTCCTCGCGCGGCGGGGCCTGGGCGCCCCCTCGCCACTTGACGGGGCCCGGGAGCCGGCAGTGGGCGCCGCGCACCCGCGCGAAGAGGAATCGTGAGCTGACCGGCTCGCCGTCGGGCCCGTCGCGGAAGCTGACGCTCTGGGTCTCTCCGGGCCCAAGGCGGGCGATCAGCTCGCCGATCGACTCCGGCTTGCGATCGGGCTGGGGGCGCTTGCGTGGCCGGCCCGTCTTGCCTTTGCGCTCGGGCATCTCGAAGGCGGTCCCGGGCGCGAACACCGTCGTCGCCGGCCCAAGCGCCAGCACGTACTCGCGCCCGGCGGCGTCGAGGCGGTCGCGCAGCTCGGTGTTCTCGCCGTAGGCAGCGTCGCCCAGCACCGGCGCCGCGGGCACCTCCCACCCGGCGGCCTGCTCGACCAGATCCACCCCCAATTCGGGCTTGGTCTTGAAGGTGACGTCTTCGGGGATCTTCGCCTTGGCCCGTCGCTCGGCGTCTGCGCACCAGTCCTCGGGGAGGTAGAGCGCCCATCCCAGGGGGGCCGTCCCCCGCTCGCCGACCGCGTGCACCGAGACGCCGACCTGGCAGTTGCCGATCTTCCCGAGCGTTCCCGAGTACTGGCGCTTGACTCCCGGGGAGCGCTTGCCGTCCTTGGGGAAGCCGGTGTCGTCGAGCACCCAGGCCTGCACCCCGATCTCGGGCGCCACCCGCTCCGCGCTCGCGCGCACCACTGCCGCCGGGTCCCAGGGACTCACCGCGAGGAAGTTCTGCAGGCTCTCGTAGTCGGCCTCGCCGCCCAGCCGTGCCGTCATCGGCTCCAGCGACTTGCGCGGCCCCTGCTCGATCAGCCCGCGCATATAGAGGCCGCCGTTTGCCAGCTGCGCCGGGCGGTTCACCGCCTCGGCGAGCACCTCAGCGGCAAACGCCTCGAGGCGCTCCTTCACCGCCTCCGGCCCGTCTGCCCGTGCTGCCGGCTCGCTGCGCTCCGCCACTGCCACCATCTTCGCCTCCTCGCGTGAGATCGCTGACGCGAAGGGAATTCGCCGTGGACCGGGCGAGACCTACCGCAGAGCTACCAAAGCACTACTAGTGCGTTCGCAGAAATCGTCGGATAGCGACGAGAAGTGCGAACGCACTAGGTCGGGGACTAGAGGACGGCGGAGAGCTTGCGGCGGTAGTCGCGGGCGGTGGGGTCGGCGGGGTCGAGGTCCGCCAGGATGCCGACGATCGCCTTACGGATCAGGTCTCGGCGCTCGTCGGGGTCAAGGGACGGGGCGCCGTTCGCGCCACCGTCGCCGCTGGTCCGCGCGGCACCGTTCCGGGACGACAGGGCGTCGAGGAGGGAGTCCAGGGCCGTGATACGCGCGCCGTCGTCCAGGGCCGACCAGGCCTCGGGAGTGACGCCGGCCGCGGCGAGCTCCACCCGGGCGGCGATGCCCGCGGCGGCGAAGTCGCCGGGGAAGCTCTCGACCGCTTCCGCCGCCTCGGCGTCGGCACCGCGCGCCAGGCGGGCCTTGGCGAGCGCCACCGCGATGTCGGCGCGGCGTGGCTCGAGTTCGGACGCCTCGCGCAGCGACAGCTCGTCGCCTGCCGCCAGCAGCTCGTCGGCGCGCGAGGGGGCGAGGCCGTCGAAGAAGGCTTCGACCCGGGCGGGCGGGACGGCACCGACGAATTCGTCGACGATCTCGCCGTCGCGAAAGGCCTTCACCGCCGGGATCCCCTGCACCCCGAAGCGGGCGGCCAGCGCCTGGTTGGCGTCGACGTCGACCTTGGCCAGAACCACCTCGCCGTCGCGCTTGCCCTCCGCCGCTTCCAGCGCCGGGCTCAACTGGCGGCAGGGACCGCACCAGTCGGCCCAGAAGTCGACGACGACGGGCACCTCTTTGGAGCGCTCGAGGACGTCGCGCTCGAAGTCGGCTTCAGTGGCGGCGATCGGCATAAGAAAAGTCTAGGGAGTGACACATTCCGGCAGTCGCGTTCGCAGAAATCGTCGGATAGCGAAGAGAACTGCGAACTCACCGCGGCTGCGGCAGCGGGGTCAGGCGCCGGCGGTCATCCCCTCGAGGTCGCGCCGCAGCTCGCGCAGCTCGTCGCGGATCCGGCCCGCCTCCTCGAAGCGGAGGTCATCGGCCGCCATCAGCATCTCCTCCTCGAGCACGACGATCGTCTTCTCCAGCTCCTCCGGGCTGTCGAACCGTTCGGCGCTCTTGCGGCGTCGCTTGGCCGGCGCCCGGTCTTCCATCGCCAGCAGCTCCGACATCTCGGAGATCCCCTTGCGCACAGTCGTCGGGGTGATCCCGTGCTCCTCGTTGTAGGCGATCTGGATCGCCCGGCGGCGATCGGTCTCGCGCATCGCCGCCCGCATCGCGTCGGTCTCCTTGTCGGCGTACATCAGCACCCGCCCGTTGACGTTTCGCGCCGCCCGCCCGATCGTCTGCACCAGGCTCGTCTCACCGCGCAGGAAGCCCTCCTTGTCGGCGTCGAGGATCGCCACCAGGGACACCTCGGGCAGGTCGAGTCCCTCGCGCAGCAGGTTGACCCCGACCAGCACGTCGTACTCCCCCAGCCGCAGGTCGCGGACGATCTGGATCCGTTCCAGCGTGTCGACCTCGGAATGGAGGTAGCGGACCTTGACCCCGTACTCGAGCAGGTAGGCGGTCAGGTCCTCGGCCATCTTCTTGGTCAGCGTCGTGACCAGGATCCGCTCGCCTCTCTCCGCGACCTTGCGCGCCTCGTTCATCAGGTCGTCGATCTGGTTGCGGGTCGCGCGCAGCTCGATCTCCGGGTCGACGATCCCGGTCGGCCGCACGATCTGCTCGACCGTCCGCCCCGCTTCGGCTTTCTCGAACGGCCCCGGCGTCGCCGACACCATCACCAGCTGCTTCACCCGGTCGAGGAACTCCTCGAACTTGAGCGGCCGGTTGTCGATCGCCGAGGGCAGCCGGAAGCCGAAGTCGACCAGCGTCTGCTTGCGCGAGCGGTCGCCGTGATACATGCCACCGATCTGCGGGATCGTCTGGTGGCTCTCGTCGACGAAGCAGATGAAGTCGTCGGGGAAGTAATCGATCAGGGTGTGCGGCGGCGAGCCGGGCTCGCGGCCATCGAGGATCCGCGAGTAGTTCTCGATCCCCGAGGTGAAGCCGAGCTCTTTGATCATCTCCAGGTCGTAGGAGGTGCGCTGGCGCAGCCTGTGCGCCTCCAGCTGTTTGCCTTCGTTCTCGAGTTCGGCGGTCCGCGTTTCCAGTTCGGCGCGGATCTCCTCGACGGCGCGCTCGACCGTCTCGTCTTTGGTGACGTAGTGCGAGGCGGGCCAGACGGAGACGTGGTCGATGTCGTCGATCACCTCGCCGGTCAGCACGTCGAAGTGCTGGATCCCCTCGATCTCGTCGCCGAAGAGCGCGATCCGGTAGGCCGTCTCGGCGTAGGACGGCATGATCTCGAGCACCTCGCCGCGCACCCGGAAGGCGCCGCGGCCGAGCACCGCGTCGTTGCGCTGGTACTGCATTTTGACCAGCTTGCGCAGCACCTCGTCGCGGTCGATCTCCTTGCCGACCTGGAAGAGCTGCATTTTTTCGTTGTATACCTGCGGCGAGCCGATCCCATAGATGCAGGAGACCGAAGCGACGATGATCACGTCGCGGCGCGCGAACAGCGAGGCGGTGGCGGCGTGGCGCAGCCGGTCGATCTCGTCGTTGATCGAGCTGTCCTTCTCGATGTAGAGGTCCTGCGCCGGGACGTAGGCCTCGGGCTGGTAGTAGTCGTAGTAGGAGACGAAGTAGTTGACCTCGTTCTCCGGGAAGAACTCGCGGAACTCGTTGCAGAGCTGCGCGGCGAGCGTCTTGTTGTGGGCGATCACCAGTGCCGGGCGCTGCACCGCGGCGATCACGCCCGCCATCGTGAAGGTCTTGCCGGTGCCGGTGGCGCCGAGCAGGGTCTGGAAGCGCTCGCCGGCGTCGAGGCCCTCGGCGAGCCCGGCGATCGCCTTCGGCTGGTCGGCGGCGGGCGTGTAGGCGGTGTTCAGCTTGAAATCGGGCACAAATCCAAGATAGCGAGCCGCGTGGCGGGGCCGGCCTGGTGGGAGTTCGCAGAAATCGTCGGATAGCGACGAGAAGTGCGAACGCACCGGGCGGCCTGGCAGACTGCGCGACGATGAAAGCCTCGCGCGCCGCCCTCGCCACCGTCTTCACCTTCGCCGGGACGCTCCACTTCGTGCGTCCGCGGCCCTATGAAGCGATCGTGCCGCCACCCTTCCCGCCACGGGAGGCGGTGGCGATCTCCGGCGTCGCCGAGATCGCCGGCGCGGTCGCCGTCCTCCACCCTGCCACCCGCCGGGCCGGCCGCTGGGGGCTGATCGCGCTGCTGCTCGCCGTCTTCCCGGCCAACATCTACATGGTGGTCAGCCCGGAGAAGATCCCCGGCGTGGGGAACAAGATCCCGCGCTGGGCCCTCTGGGCGCGGCTGCCGCTTCAGCCCCTGGCGATGCTCTGGGTCTGGCGCGCCACCGCGGACTGAGCGCCCGCGCCCGCGCGCCCGGCAGAGCGCTCAGGGCAGCAGTTCTTCGATCGCGCTGCCGATCCCGCCGAGGAAGCTTTCGCCGCTGAAGATCTTTTTCGCGTCCTGGACGAGTTTGATCGCCTCTTCCAGCGGCACGTGTTCGACCGTCGCCCGCAGCGGCACCGCGATGATCGCGTTGAGCTGGCCGTGTTCTTCGGCGTCGTCGATCGCCCGCAGCAGCCCGGCCCGGATCGCCTTGGCAAGCTTCGCGTCGCCGATGTGGAATTCCTTGGCGAAGCGTTCGCGCGCCTGCTTGGTGGCGAGGGCGCGGGCGAGGCGCTCGCGGCTGACCCCGAGCTTGCAGGCGGCGCCGTCGAGCGCCGAGAGCGTGAACTGCTCGGCGAGGCCTTCGAGGCCGCCGCTGGTTTCGTGCCAAGGGCGCGGTTCGCAGGGGTTGCGGATCTTCTCCGGCGTGTAGGAGGCGCCGCCCGCAGCGAGGTAGGCGCCGACCAGCGCCAGCGAGAGGACCAGCGCGCCGACGACCAGTGCGCGGCCGCGGTTCACAGGTCGAGCCTCCGCGCCAGGCCGATCGGCAGCAGCGCCAGCAGGCCGATCAGGGCGGCGATCGCGAACGAGGGGCTGAAGGCGTGGGTGGCGCCGCGGTTGAGCTGTTCCTGCAGTTCGGAGCGCAGCTCGACCACTTCGCTGCGTTCGCCTTCGTCTTCGGGGAGCGGTTCGAAGACGTGGCCGAGGTTCGGCACTTTGCCGTCCTCCGCTTCCAGGTGTTCGCTGATCTTCTTCGCCAGGTCGAGCTTCAGCAGGGGGCTGATCGGCGAGTCGAGGATGACCGCGGTGCCCGCGTTGATCGCGTCCTTCTGCTGCACCGCGATGTCGTGGGTGAACACCGGGGTCAGCGCGAGCAGGCCGATGACGACGCCGGCGTGGCGGGCGGAGATCGTCCAGCCGCCGTGGATCGCCTGCGGGGCGCGGCCGGAGAGGGCGGTCTCGGTCAGCGCCGAGAGGACCAGCGAGAGGCCGAACCCGATCAGGATCTGCGGTGGCAGGGTCAGCACGACCTCGGCCTTCGGCAGCAGCGCCAGGGCGCCGAGGCCGCCCGCCAGCAGGATCGCGCCGGCGGCGGCGCGGGCGCGGGGGTCCGGGACCCGGTTTCCGAACCGCGCCCCGACCACCGCCGCCGCGGGCATCATCGAGACGACGATCGCGGCGCCGATCGGGCTGAGGCGCCAGCCTTCGATCAAGAGCAGGACGAGGAGGAAGAGCGCCGCCGCGATCGAGGCCGAGACCATCGCCAGCGCCACGTTGGCCCAGAGGTGCGGCCTGCCGGGGCGGCTCACCTCGCGCTCGATCACCCGGGTCGACATCTCGTGGCGAGCGACGGTGAGGATCGGCACCGCGGCGACGAGCGCGATCGGCACCTGCAGCAGGAAGATCGACTGCCAGGAGACGAGCTGGGTGAGGATGCCGCCGAGCGCCGGGCCGAGGGCGGCGCCGGTCGCCCCGGCGCTCGCCCAGACTGCGGTCGCGCGGCGCTCCGAGCCGACCGTGACCGGCAGGAGCTCGAGCGCCGCGGTCACCGCCAGCGCGCCGCCGAGCGCCTGGATGGAGCGAGCGATCAGCAGCGTCGTCAGGTTGTCGGAGAGCCCGCAGGCCAGCCCCGCCCCGGCGAAGATCGCGAGCCCGACCGCGGCGGCCCGCCCCGGCCCGACCCGCCGCGCCACCATCGCCGCCGGCACCGCGGCGAGCGCCATCACCAGGTTGAACGAGACCAGGACCCAGGTGGCGCCGAAGACCGAGGTGTCGAGGTCCCGGTAGATGTCGGGCAGGGCGAGGACGACGATCGAGGAGTCGGCGAGGACGACGCCGACCGCCAGGGCGAGCGCCCAGACCCGCGGGTTCGTCCCGCCCCGCTCATTCATAGCCGAGCTCCGAGCCGTACTTTTCGCGGTACTCCTTCTGGCGTTCGAGCACGAGTTCGACGTAGGCGCGGGTTTCGGGGTACGGGATCTCGTCGATCGACAGGCCCGAGCCGCCCCACTTGTCGGCGTTGCCGGGCCCGGCGTTGTAGGCGGCCAGCGCTGCCACCGTGTCGCCTTCGTAGCGTTCGAGCAGTTCCTTCAGCAGGAAGGTGCCGTAGCGGATGTTGATTTCCGGGTTGGAGAGGTCGTTGAGGTCGAAGGTGGTGCCGCCGCTCTGCTTCTCGATGAACTTCGCCGCCGCCGGGGTGATCTGCATCAGGCCGCGGGCGCCGGCGCCTGACTGGGCGGCGTCGGAGAACTTCGACTCGGTGTCGATCACGGCGGCGATCAGCGCCGCGTCGACGCCCTTTTCCTGGGCCTGCTGGCGGATGATGTCTTCATGCTGCAGTGGGAGCGTCAGCTCCTTGATCGCCTTGTCGAAGGTGCCGTTCGCGACCAGCACGCCGACCACCAGACCGATCGCGACGGCGATCCCGCCCCAGATCGGCCAGCGGCGACGTGGTTGGCGGCGCCGAGCCCTCCCGCTCATCCCTGCAGCTTCGCGAGCAGTGCGGACAGGGCCGCCTCGAGGTCGGCGACGGTGCCGTCGTTGACGATCACGTGATCGGCGCGCTCGGCCTTCTCCTCCTGGGTCAGCTGGCGCGCCTCGCGGGCGTCGACGAGGGCATGGCCACGGGAGGCGGCGCGCTCGCGGCGGACGTCTTCGGCGGCGACGACCGAGACGGTGGTGTCGAAGACCGTCTCGCGGCCGCCCTCGAACAGCAGCGGCACCTCGACCACCGCGACCGCGGTGTCGTCCGGGAGGCCGGCGACCCAGGCCGCGGTCTCGGCACCGACCAGTGGGTGGATGCGGGACTCGAGCCAGGTCAGCTCCTCGGGGTCGGCGAAGACGATCGCGCTGATCCTGCCGCGGTCGGTCGGGGCGTCCTCCGGGGCGACCTCGGGCCCCCAGCGGGCGACCATCTCTCCGCGCAATGGCTCGCCTTCGAGCAGGTCGTGGACGACCGCGTCGCTGGAGAGCGTCGCCGCGCCCAGTCGGCCGAAGGCGGCCAGCGCCTCCGACTTGCCGGCGGCGATGCCGCCGGTCAGTCCGATCGTCAGCGGCGGCGCCACACGGCCCGCCGTTCAGTCCGACTCGGACTCGCTGCTGTCGCTGTCGCCGGAGGACGCCTCGTCGGTGTCGTCCGGGGAATCGGGGCGCTCGGCGACCGATTCGCCCTCGTGGGCCTCGCTGCCCTCGTCGCCCTCAGAACCCGCCTCGGCGGCGGGAGCCTCGGCCTCGACAGTGGCGGGCGCTTCGGCCTCGGCCGGGACCTCGGCGGCGACCGTCTCGGCCTCGATCGCAGGCGACTCGACTTCCTGGTCCTCGACCGCGGAGTCCTCGGCGAGGTCGATCGCGGCCTCCTCGGCGCCACCCTCGGCCTCGCCAGCGTTGGCGGCGGCGATCTGAGCGCTGAGGTCCTGCATCGGCATGTTCTGGCCCTCGACCCGCTTGATGCTGAGCGAGAGGCGACGACGGTCTTCGTCGATCTCGAGGATCTTGACGTTCAGCTTGGCGCCTGGCTCGACCACTTCGGAGGGATTCTCGACGTGGTGGTCGGCGAGCTCGGAGATGTGGACCAGGCCCTCGACGCCGGGCAGGATTTCGACGAAGGCGCCGAAGGCGACGACCTTGGTCACCGTGCCCTCGAGCACGTCGCCGGGCCGGTGGGTGCTGATCACCCGCTGCCACGGGTCCTCCTGGGTCTGCTTCAGACCGAGGCTGATGCGCTGGCGGTCGCGGTCGATGTCGAGGACTTTGATCCTCACCGTGTCGCCGATCGCCACCACTTCGCTCGGGTGGTTGACATGGCTCCAGGAAAGCTCGGAGATGTGGATCAGGCCGTCGATCCCGTCGAGGTCGACGAAGGCGCCGAAGTCGACGATGTTGGAGATCTTCCCTTCGACCACCTGGCCCGGCTCGAGCCGGCCGAGGATCTGCTCGCGGACCTCTTTGCGCTCCTCCTCCAGCACCGCGCGGCGAGAGAGGACGACGTTGTTGCGGGAGCGGTTCAGCTCGATGACTTTGCACTCGAGCGTCTGGCCCATGAACTCGTCGAGGTTGTGGACGCGGCGGATGTCGACCAGCGAGGCGGGCAGGAAGCCGCGCACCCCGAGGTCGAGGATGAGGCCGCCCTTGACAACCTCGATGACGCTGCCTTCCACCGGTTCGCCCGAATCGGCGGCGACCTCGATGCGGCGCCACGCTTTCTCGAAGCGGGCGCGCTTCTTGGAGAGGATCAGGCGGCCCTCGGCGTCCTCCTTGGTGAGGACCAGCGCGTCGACCTCCTCGCCGAGCTCTACCTCTTCCGCCGGGTTGACCGACTTGCGGATCGAGAGCTCGTTGCTCGGGATGACGCCCTCGGCCTTGTAGCCGATGTCGACCAGGACCTCGTCTTTGTCGATCCGGACGACCTTGCCGTTGACGACGTCGCCCTCGTCGAAGGACACCATCGTCGCCGCGTAGTTGGGGACGATCTTGCCGTCGATCTCCAGCAGGAGGCCGCCGCTGCCCTCGACGGGAGTGGCGCTGGGCGCAGGGGTCATGGTCTCGGTCGCGGCCACGGGCAGAGCATGATGGCAGAAATCTTCCGGCCACCTCCTCCGGGAAGGGGCGATGGCCGCTCCACTACGCTGGCGGGCGATGCCCACCCGAGCCACCAAGAGGGGCGGCGAGCGGACCTCGCTGGAAGGGTCCCACGATGTGCTGATCTGCGGCGCCAGCTTCGCCGGTCTGGCGGTGGCGCGGGAGCTGGCCGGGTCGGGAGCCGACGTGCTGATCGTCGACCGCTACGAGATCGGCGAGCGCCAGACGTCAGCCTGCGGGATCCCCACCCAGTGGCTCGAACAGCTCGGGCTGATGGGGGCGGAGCGCCAGCGCTTCGACTCGCTGGTGATCCACACGCCGCACGGCGACTCGCGCTACCGGCTGCCCTGGACCTTCTCCACCTTCGATTACCGGCAGCTCTGCGCGCTGCTCTGGGCCGACTGCGACGCGCGCTTCGAGACCGCCAAGGTCGAGGGGCTGGCGAGCGGCGCGGCGAACGGGTCCGACGCGATCACGGTCGAGACCGACCGCGGCGCGATCTCCGCCCCACTCGTCGTCGACGCGCTCGGCTGGCGCCGGGTGCTGGCCGGGCCGGCGGGCTATCAGCCGCCCGACGCACCGCTCTCGCGCGGGCTCGAGGTGCACCCGGAAGGCGGCGCCGAGGACCTGGAGATCTGGATCGACCGCCGCTACGTGCCGGCGGGCTACGGCTGGTCGTTCCCGGCGGGCGAGGAGACGCGGATCGGGGTCGGCTCATTCGATCCCAAGTTCCACGTGCGCGGGACGACCGAGCTGCTCGCCGAGGACCTGGAGCGCGACCGAGTCCGCTACCAGGGCAACTGGATCCCCCACAAGCTGCGGCCGGCAACCGGGCGCGGCGTCTTCTTCACCGGCGACTCGGCCGGACATTGCCTGCCGCTGACCGCCGAGGGGATCCGCACCGCGCTCTACTTCGGGATGGCGCTGGGGCGGGAGCTGCGCGGCGTCGTCGACGGTCGCCAGACCCGCGAGCAGGCGGCCGCCCACTACACCGCCTTCAACGACTCGCATGAGGTCAAGTTCAAGTGGATGTTGCGGGTCCAGAAGCTGGTGCCGCGGATCCCGCCGCGCCTGCTCGGGCCGCTGATCCGGGCCTTCGGGGTGAAGCGCCTCGTCGACTGGTCGTTCCGCCACTACCTGGCGATCGCGCCGCCCGAGTTCGCCGAGGCGGCGCCCTCGACATCGGCTCCGCGCGAGGCCACTCCGGCCTGACCCGGCGCGACGGCTGTCAGCACTCTGACTGTCGCATCCGCCTCCCGAGACTTCTGGTTCCCAAGCGGTTGCAGGTTGGTGAGGCCACGTACGGCGGGGGCCGTAACGCGTGGCGACCAAACAAACCAGGGAGGTAATCGTGCGTCGAATCACGACGTGTCTCGTCCTGTCCATCGTGGCGACGGCAGCGCCCGGGCCGATGGCCCTGGCGGCGTCTCACGGCCGGATCCACTACGTCGGTAAGACCAGGCAGCATCGGGCCATCCGACTCCAGGCGAGTGGCGGGCAGGTGCAAATACAGAGCTTCGCGATCGAACTGCACTGTCGCGACGGCAGTGCGCTTGTCGACCAGGAGAGCGGCTTCGAACCTTCGGCCCTCCGTGCCGACAAGTTTCGCGACACCCAATACGGCTCCACCGACGCCGTCAGCTACGCCGGCCAGATCCGGGGCTCGAGGGTGACCGGGACGTTGAAGGTGAGTGACCGGGTCGGAAAGGTGCGCTGCGTTTCACCGACCGTGAAGTTCTCGGCCCACGGCCGTTAAGGATCCATAGGCGCGAGAAGGCCGCGGCTCTTCCCGCACGCTACTTGGCGTTGAGCCAGTCGGTGCCGACGCCGGCGTCGACCTCGAGCGGCGGATCGAGCTGGTAGGCGGAGGTCATCTCCTTCGCGACCAGCTCGAGCGCCGCGTCCATCTCCGCCGGCGGGCCCTCGAAGAGCAGCTCGTCGTGGATCTGCAGGACAAGCCGCGTCTCCATCCGCTCCTCCCGCAGCCGCGCCCAGCAGCGGACCATCGCGACCTTGATGATGTCGGCGGCAGTGCCCTGGATCACGGTGTTGACGGCGAGGCGCTCGCCGAGGCGGCGCGTGTTGGGGTTGGCGGAGCGCAGCTCGGGGATCGGCCGGCGGCGTCCCATCAGGGTCGTCACGTAGCCCTCCTCCTGGGCGCGCTCGATCACCTCTTCGCGGAAGCGGCGCACGGCGGGGAAGCGCTCCAGGTAGCGGGCGACGAACTCCTCCCCCTCCTTGCGGGGGATGTTGAGGCGGTCGGCGAGGCCGAAGCCGGTGAGCCCGTAGACGATCCCGAAGTTGACCATTTTCGCTTTCGAGCGCTGGCCGACGTCGACCTCGTCGGCCGGGATCTCGAAGACCTCGGCGGCAGTCGCCGCGTGGATGTCCTCGCCGGCGTGGAAGACGTCTTTCAGCACCTGCTCGTCGGCGACGTGGGCGAGCACGCGGAGCTCCACCTGGCTGTAGTCGGCGGAGAGCAGGCGATGGCCCTCGTCGGCGACGAAGCAGGCGCGCACTGGCCGGCCGAGGTCGGTGCGGATCGGGATGTTCTGCAGGTTCGGGTTGGTGCTGGAGAGACGGCCGGTGGTCGTCGCCGCCTGGTTGAAGGTGGTGTGGACGCGGCCGGTCGCTGGATCGATCAGGTCGGGCAGCGAGTCGAGGTAGGTGTTCTTCAGCTTGGTCAGCTCGCGCCAGGACTCGATCTTCTCGACGATCGGGTGCTCGTCGCGGATCTGGGCGAGGACGCGGGCGTCGGTCGAGTAGCCGGTTTTGCCGCGGCGTTTGCGGGTCAGCTCGAGTTTCTCGAAGAGGACGTGGCCGACCTGCTGCGGCGAGCCGATCGTGAACTCCTCCCCGGCGAGCTCGTAGATCTCCTTTTCGAGCTGGTCGATGCGCTCGCCGAAGCCGTGGCCGACCTCGGCGAGGCGCTCGGCGTCGAGCTTCAGCCCCTCGCGTTCCATCGCGGCGAGGACCGAGATCAGGGGGAGCTCGACCTCGCGCATCAACGGCTCGAGGCCGAGCGCCTGGATCCGCGGCAGCTGGTCGTCGGCGAGGGCGGCGACGAGGCGCGCCTCCTCGGCCGGGTCGAGCCCGGCCTCGACCTCCTCGCCGAGCGCCAGCTGACCGTCGTCGTCGCCCGGTTTGGCGGCGGCGCCCTCGGCGAGGCCGATCCCGGCGTCGGCGGCGAGCTCGGTCAGCTCGTAGGTGCGGCGCTGCGGCTCGATCAGGTAGGCGGCCAGCATCGTGTCGTGCTCGAGGCCGAGCTCGACCCCCTCGCGGGCGGCGGCGGCGAGCAGCCCGTGGCGGCCGCCGCCGAGCGACTTCAGGTCGTGGCCGGCGAGCGGCTTGTCGGCGAGGGCGACGGCGAGCTCGTCGTGGGAGGCGGTGCCGGTGAGGATGCGCTCGGCCTCGACCACCGCCCAACGGTCGCCGTCGAGCGCCACCGCGATGCGACCGGCGCCGATCTCGTCAGGGGTCGCCTCGACGGTGTCGACCTCGAGCTCGGTCTCGACCTTGCGGCCGGGGACGGCCTTGCCCTCGGGCAGCGCCTCTTCGAGTCGCTCCAGCACCGCGCGGAGCTCGAACTCGCGCATGAAGTCGCGGAGCGCGCCGCGGTCGGGCTCCGACTCCATCGCGGCGCCGAGGTCGACCCCGGTCTCGATGTCGTACTGGAGCGTCGCCAGCTCGCGCGACATCCGCGCGTCATCGGCGTGGTTCGTCAGGTTTTCCTTGCGTTTGGCGCCGGAGATCTCGTCGACGCTTTCCAGCACCTTGTCGAGCGTGCCGAATTTCTGCAGCAGTTGGGTGGCGGTTTTCTCGCCGATCCCGGGAACGCCGGGAATGTTGTCGGAGGTGTCGCCG
Organism: uncultured Actinomycetes bacterium; assembly: GCA_963824485.1. GTDB lineage: Bacteria > Actinomycetota > Thermoleophilia > Solirubrobacterales > 70-9 > VAYN01. Next base: position 753,672 of record CAWGPH010000010.1, on the reverse strand, counting down.
CGCAGGCCCATCAGATCGGTGATCAGCTCCGGCGGCACCCCGTAGCGCTCCTCGACCGCGGCGACGTCGTAGATCTTCGTCTCGGTGATGCCGCGCGAGGTGCTCATCACCCGGATCCCCTCGCCGACGAGCTGGTAGGCGTCGCGGTCGCCGGTCACCACCATCACCTCGATCCCCTGCTCGCGGGCCTGGCGGGCGAGCGACGCGATCACGTCGTCGGCCTCGAACCCTTCGACCTTGACGTTGGTGTAGCCGAAGGCCTCGACCAGCGGCATCAGGTGCGGCCACTGCTCGCGGAGCAGGTCGGGGCGCGGTTTGCGCTGCGCCTTGTAGAGATCGTAGGTCTTCTCGCGACCGCTCCAGCCGGCGTCCCAGGCGACGATGACGCCCTGCGGGTGATGCTCGTCGATGATTTTCACCAGCATCGAGGCGAGCCCGAAGATCGCGTTCGTCGGCCGCCCGTCGCTGGTCCCGATCGACTCCGGCAGGGCGAAGAAGGCGCGGTAGGCGAGGCTGTTGCCGTCGATCAGGAAGAGCTGCGGGGCATCGGCCATCGCGCAACTCTACGAGGCGAGGCCGAGCGCATCCCGCAGGTCCGCCGCGACCGCGTCGGGAGCGGCTTCGAGCTGGTCGCCGGTGTAGCGACGGGTCGCGATCCCGCGGGCGCGCAACGCAAGGTCGCGGTCGTGATCGTCCTCGAAGGCGACCGAGCCGCGGTGGTAGTCCCAGCTGTCGGTCTCGACGACGAGGCGGTGATCCGGCCAGAAGAAGTCGACCCGGCGGCCAGCGACGCGGCGATTGACCAAGGGACGCGGCAGGTCGTGGTCGTCGCAGAGGCCGAGGAAGAGCAGCTCGAGGTCGGACCGGGTGCGTCTGACCGTGCCGAGGTACGGGACGCGGTGCCCGGCGAGCTCCGCCTGTCGGAGCGCCCGGCGGAACAACCAGGGAGCGACGATGCCGCGGATGTCTTCGATCGTGCGGGCGGGCGTCGTGACCGCGATGCCGTGGCGGAGAGTGATGTGGGACGAGCGCAGGGTGCGTGAGCGATGGATCCGCAGTCCCGGCCGCGACGAACGACGAGCAGCAGCACCGACGGTGACGTGCACCGGACCTTGGATCGGTCGCAAGAACTCCCACAAAGCGGCGGCACTCGCGTGACTCAATGCCGCTCCGTCCCCCGCGGCGAGCACCGCCGCCAGCCATCGTCCCCGCCACGAGACGCTCCGGTGCCCCACCGCATAGACGCCGCGATACAGCCGGTGCAGACGCCCCGCGCGCATCCGTCGATGAATGCCGAATTTGTCGATCCCCGCCTCAGCGAGCTGCGCCGTGGTCACGACACCGTGCTGACACCCCGCGATCACTGCGATCCGCGCATCGCTCGTGGAGAGAAAGTTGCCCATAGAGCAACCAAGGCTCCACAGGGCTCCTCTCACCCCCTCAGAGGCAGGCGGACCGTGGAGTGGAACGGTGGAAACCGCGGACCTTGCAGCCTCCTGGTTTGAGGATGCCGAACGTCGGGGCTGTAGTGAGGGGATAACGCGGGAAGCCGGGGAAATCGACGCTCAGGTTGCCACGCCATCGACCGAATTCGTGGGTCGCGTGGTAGCTCGCGGTGCCGTGGAAGGGGGCGGGCGGCGTCACCCGACCTGAGCGGAACCGTCGCGACCAGACGAAGCCCCTCGTCGGACCGAAGGCTTGGAGGAAGCGGTAGATCTTTACCGGACCGATCTTGTTCTCCGCGTCGGCGATGAAGCGAACACGCCCACCCGTGCCGTTCGCGATCGCCCTGGTCGTCCCCCAGCGCGACAGGCCTTCGAGCGTCGCGCCATGAGAGCCGCCCTCATCCGAGCTCCAACAGTGTTCCCGAGGATCGGAGAACGACCGGACATCGAGCCACGGGTAGCTCACTTCGGTGAAGCGTCGCTCCGCGTGGAACTCGACCGTGCCAACAAGAGACGTCGAAACATTCCGGCGGACCCTAGCCAGACGACGACGCAACCTGCCGACAACGGGAATCTGATTCGATTGCGCACATGCCAAATAGCGCCCAGTACAGCGTCACCATCCGGGTCGAGCTCGACGCGCGGCAGGAGCCGCTCGGGAAACTGACCGCGGCGATCGCCGAGGCGGGTGGGCAACTACAGGGGGTCGACCTCGTGCCGGGCGCCGGGCCGGAGGGCAAACGGGTCCGCGAGTTCACGATCGACGCTTCCGACCGCGACCACTGGGAGCGGATCCTGCGGGCGATCGGGTCTACCCGTGGCGCGCGGGTGATCGACTACGTCGACCGCACGATGCAGATGCACCGCGGCGGCAAGATCGACATGCACAACAAGTACCCAGTGAAAACGCGCGACGACCTCTCGATGGCCTACACCCCGGGCGTCGCCCGCGTCTGCATGGACATCCACGCCGACCGCGCCAAAGCCTTCGAGTACACGATCAAGAAAAACACCGTGGCGGTCGTCTCCGACGGCTCGGCGGTGCTCGGGCTCGGCAACATCGGCCCCGAGGCGGCGATGCCGGTGATGGAGGGCAAGTGCATGCTCTTCAAAGAGTTCGCCGGGGTCGACGCCTTCCCGATCTGCCTCGACACCCAGGACGCCGACGAGATCGTCCGCGCGGTCGAACTGATGGCGCCGACCTTCGGCGGGGTCAACCTCGAGGACATCTCCGCCCCGCGCTGCTTCGAGATCGAGGACCGGCTGAAGGCGAAGCTCGACATCCCGATCTTCCACGACGACCAGCACGGCACCGCGGTGGTGACGATGGCGGCGCTCTTCAACGCGCTGAAGATCGTCGACAAGCCGATCGAGGACCTCCGCGTCCTCGTCGTCGGCCTCGGCGCCGCGGGCGTGGCGGTGACCAAGATGATGCTCGCGGCGGGTATCACCCAGATCGTCGGCGCCGACCGCCAGGGCGCCCTCTCGACCGAGCGCGAGGACTACGCCTCCGGCGAGATGAACTCGACCAAGCGCTGGTATGCGGAGAATTCCAATCCCGAACACATCCACGGCCAGCCCGACGACGTAATCGAGGGCATGGACCTTTTCGTCGGCCTCTCCGGCCCCGGCATCATCCAGGCCGACTCGCTGGCCAAAATGAGGGACGACGCGATCGTCTTCGCGATGGCCAACCCGACCCCCGAGGTGATGCCCGAGGACGCCGCCCCGCACGTGCGGATCATGGCCACCGGCCGCTCCGACTACCCGAACCAGATCAACAACGTCCTCGCCTTCCCGGGCATCTTCCGTGGTGCCCTCGACGCCGGCGCGCCGCAGATCACCGAGGCGATGAAGCTCGCTGCCGCCCAGGGGATCGCCGCGACGGTCGGCGAGGACGACCTCGCCGAGGACTACATCATCCCCAGCGTCTTCAACCGCGAAGTCGCCCCGAAGGTCGCCGCCGCCGTGGTCGAGGAGGCCAAACGCGACGGCATCGCCCGGCTGAACGAGGAGACCGGGACCTTCGCCACCGTCGAGGCGACCTGATGCGGGTCCTCATGACGGGGGCCAGCGGGCGGATCGGCAAGGCGGTCTGTGAGGAGCTGCTCGGCCGCGGCGACGAGGTGGTGGGACTTACCCGCGACCCGACCAAGGCCGGCGCGGCGCAGCCGCAGGTCACCTGGCACGCCTGGGAGCCGACCCTCGAACGACCGGCCGACGCCGCCTTCGAGGGCGTCGACGGGGTGGTCAACCTGGTCGGCGAGAAGATCGACCAGCGCTGGACCGACGACGCCAAGAGGAAGATCATGGAGTCGCGCCGCACCGGGACCCATAACCTCGCCGGCGCGATCGAGGGGCTGGCGACGAAGCCGAAGGTGCTGGTCAGCCAGTCGGCGGTCGGCTACTACGGCAACCGTGGCGACGAGACGCTCGACGAGTCGAGTGCCCCCGGCGAGGGCTTCGACGCCGAAGTCTGCGTCGAGTGGGAGAGGGCGGCGCACGAGGTCGAGGCGGCGGGCGTGCGGCTGGCGATCGTCCGCACCGGCCAGGTGATGGAGACCGGTGGGGGCATCCTCGGCGAGCTCCTCCTCCCCTTCAAGCTCGGCCTCGGCGGCCCGCTCGCGGGCGGGCGCCAGTGGGTGCCGTGGATCCACCTCTCCGACGAGGTCGGGATCCTGACCTGGGCGCTCGACACCGAGGCGGTCAGCGGCGTCGTCAACGCGTCCGCGCCGAAACCGGTCACCAACAAGGAGTGGTCGAAGGCGCTGGGCCGGGCGCTGCATCGCCCCGCCGTGCTGCCGATCCCGGGCACCGCCGTCGAGCTCAAATTCGGCCGCGAGTTCGGCAAGGTCGCCCAGGGCGGCCAGCGGGTGCTGCCGAAACGCACCGAGGAGCTCGGCTACGCCTTCAAGTACCCCGAGATCGACGGGGCATTGAGGAACCTCGTCGGATAGAGCGCCGGGGAGGGACCGCGGGGGTGACCCGGCGGAACAACAGCGGGGAGGTTCCGGCGGGTCACCCCCACGGTCCCTCCAAGCCGCTATGAGGGTTCGAGTGCTTCCCGCACCGCTTCGCGGACACCCGATGAACCCGCCCCTTCGACAGCTTCGATGATGCGCTTCATGCCTTTTGATGCTGATGCGGAGGTGACGAGGGGGATGCCGGCGGATTCGAGGATCGGGCGGGTGAACTTGTTGCCGGGACCGGGCGCTTCGAGGGTGGCTACGGCGCTGGTGTCCTCCGTGGCGCGGCGCGCGTTGGAGCCGTCGGCGGCGAGGTCGATCCCTCCCCCGGCCTTTGCGCTAGGTGCCAGGCAGCGCACCGCGATCTTGAAGTGCCCCGCCGTGACCCCGTGCGAGGCCAGCTCCGCCCTCGCCGCTCGACAGAGCGGAGCCGCCACATAAACGCTCACCGTGGCCCCGGAGGCATCACCCCCGCCGCATCCCGCCACCCCGAGCCCGAGCGCCGCTGCCACCAGGAGCGCCGCACCCGCTGGGAGGAGCCGGGGGTGACCCGCCGGAACCTCCCCGCTGTTGTTCCGCCGGGTCACCCCCGGCTCCTCCCCCTCGGAGCGCTCCCTTCGGAGTTCAGCCAAAGAACACTTCCGACTCGGCATAGAGAGACTCCGGCACCGTCTTCAGCTCCGCCGTCGCCTCGGTGAGATCCACCAGCTTGATGTCGGTGCCGCGCAGCGCCGCCATCGTCCCCCAGCGGCCTTCGTCGGCGGCGTCTATCGCATGCAGCCCGAAGCGCGTCGCGAGAACGCGGTCGAAGGCGGTCGGCGTGCCGCCGCGCTGGACGTGGCCGAGGACGGTGGCCCGCGTCTCTTTGCCGGTGCGCCGCTCGATCTCTCCCTCCAGCCAGTGGCCGACCCCGCCTAGCCGCACATGGCCGAAGGAGTCGGTCTTGGCGTCGTCGTCCGCGGGCAGCCCCCCGACCGGCCGCGCCCCCTCGGCGACCACGATGATCGGCGCGAAGTGGCTGGCGAAGCGGCGGCCGACGATCTGGCAGACCGCGTCGACGTCGAACTGGCGCTCCGGGATGAGGATCGCGTTGGCGCCGCCCGCCAGCCCGGCGTGAACGGCGATCCAGCCCGCGTTCCGCCCCATCACCTCGGCGATCAGCACGCGGTGATGGCTGTCGGCGGTGGTGTGAAGCCGGTCGATCGCCTCCATCGCGATGTTGATCGCGGTGTCGAAGCCGAAGGTGTAGTCGGTCGCCGAGAGGTCGTTGTCGATCGTCTTCGGGACGCCGACCACGTCCAGCCCGTGCTTGGTGTGGAGCCGCGAGGCGGCGCCGAGCGTGTCCTCGCCGCCGATCGCTATCAGCCCGTCGACGCCCGCGGTCTTGAGGTTGGCGGCGATCCGCGCCGGGCCGTCGTCGAGAGCGAAAGGGTTGGTCCGCGAGGATCCGAGGATGGTCCCCCCTGCGGGGCAGGATGCCGCGCACCTCGGGCACCCCGAGCGGCCGGCGGTCATCCTCCAGCGGCCCGCGCCAGCCGTCGCGGTAGCCGACGAACTCATGCCCCTGCACGCCGACCCCCTTGCGGACGACTGCGCGGATCACGGCGTTCAGCCCAGGACAGTCCCCACCTCCGGTCAGCACGCCTATCCGCATGCGGTTAGCTTAGACAGGCATGAGCGACGCTCCCGACTTCGCCGCCGTCACCGTCGCCCAGCAGCGGACCTGGTCCGACGGCGACTTCTCGATGGTCGCGGCGATGATCACCGGGGTCGCCGAAAACCTCGCCGAGGAGCTGCAGATCCTGCCCGACGAACGCGTCCTCGACGTCGCCTGCGGCAGCGGCAACGGGGCGATCGCGGCGGCGCGGCGCTCCTGGGGCGGCGCGATCGGCTGCGACTTCGTCCCGGCGCTGTTGGAGCGTGGACGCGAACGCGCCGCGGCGGAGCGCCTCGGGGTCGAGTTCGTCGAGGCAGACGCCCAGGACCTCCCCTTCGAGGACGGCAGCTTCGACGTCGCGATGTCGATCTTCGGCGCGATGTTCGCGCCCGACCAGCAGAAGACCGCCGACGAGCTGCTGCGCGTGGTCCGACCGGGCGGGCGGATCGGGATGGCGAGCTGGACCCCCGACGGCGGCCTCTCCAACCTCTTCGCGCTGCTCGTCAAGCACACCGGCGGGCCGCCGCCGGGAACCGTGCCGCCGGTCCTCTGGGGCAGCGAGGACCACGTCCGCGGACTGTTCGGCGACGGGATCGCCGAGCTGCGGGCCGAGCGCCGCGTCAGCCGCCAGGTCTTCCGCTCCGCCGACCACTACCTGGAGTTCTTCCGCGCCTACTTCGGCCCGGTCAAGATGGCCTTCGAGAAAGTCGGCCCGGAGGGCGGCCCGGCGCTGGAGGCCGATCTGCGCGCCTACCTCGAAGAGGTCAACGAGGACGAGCGGGCGCTGGTGCTTGAACCCGAATACCTGCAGCTGGTCGCGATCCGCGCCTAGTACTCGGTGGCGCGGCTCGGCGCGAGCAGCACGTTGATGATGCCGCCGATCAGCATCACACCGAAGAAGATCAGCCCGGAGACGCCACCGCCCTGGCCTAGCCAGGCGTAGATGATCGTGGTGACGGCGATTGCGAGGAAGGTCCAGACGGCCATGAACATGGCGCGCATCCTACCCGGCGAGGGCGACGCGCGTCTCGGCGAGGAAGCCCGCGACCGCGTCGGCCGACTCGGCCGGGGTGGTGCCCTCGCCCGCGGCGCGGACCAGGCGGCTGCCGATGATCACCCCGTCGGCGACCTTGCCGACCTCGGCGGCCTGGGCGGCGGTGCCGATCCCGAAGCCGACCGCGACCGGGGTCTCCCCCGCGTCGGCCTTGGTGGCGGCGACCAGGTCGGCCAGCTCGACCGGGATCTCGGCGCGCTCGCCGGTCGTCCCGACCGTGGAGACGACGTAGACGAAGCCGGTCGCGACATCGCAGATCCGGCGGCGGCGCGCGGGCGAGGTGGTCGGCGCGACCAGCGGCACCATCGCCAGGCCCGCCTCCGCGAACGCCTCCCGAATCCCCTCGTCCTCCCCCAGCGGCAGATCCGGGACGATCGCCCCGGAGGCCCCCGCGGCCCGCGCCAGTCTGGCGAACTGGGCGCCGCCCCCGTGCGCCAGCACCATGTTCACGTAGACCATCAAGACCACCGGCACTTGGTCGGCGACCGCTTCGCAGGTCTCCAAAGCGGTCCGCAGCGTCGCCCCCTCGGCGAGCGCTTGCGTGGCCGCCGTATGGATTGTCGGCCCGTCGGCGAGCGGGTCCGAGAAAGGGACCCCGAGCTCAATCAGATCAGCGCCTGCGTCGACGTAAGCCCTCGCCACCGCCAGCCCGCTCTCCCGGTCGGGGAACCCGGCCATCATGTACGGCATCAGGGCGGCGCGCCCTTCATCCTTGGTGGCCGCGAATGCCGCGCGGGTCCGCGCCTCGCCCTCAATCATGGCTGTCAGGGAACCCCTCTACTCGACGCGTGTACTCGGCCAGGTCCTTGTCGCCGCGGCCAGAGAGACAGAGCACGTCGAAGCCCTCACCCTCCAACGGATTCTCCAGCAGCCACGCCACGGCGTGGGAGCTCTCCAAGGCCGGGATGATGCCCTCCAGGCGGGCGACGTCTCGTAGCGCGGCGAGCGCGCCGTCGTCGTCGACCGCGAAGTAGGAGGCGCGCCCGGTGTCGCGCAGGTAGGCGTGCTCCGGGCCCGTACCGGGGTAATCGAGCCCGGCCGAGACCGAGTGGGCCTCGAGGATCTGACCCTCCTCGTCGGCGATCACCGCCGAGAGCGAGCCGTGCAGGACGCCGGTGCTCCCGGCGCCGAGCGAGGCGCCGTGGCGGCCCGAGGCGACCCCGTCGCCGCCCGCCTCGACCCCGACCAGCTCGACCGCGGCGTCCGCGAGGAAGGGAGCGAAGATGCCGATCGCGTTGGAGCCGCCGCCGACGCAGGCGATCACCCGACGCGGCAGCGCGCCCTCGGCGGCGAGGCTCTGCTCGCGCGCCTCCTCGCCGATCACCCGCTGTAGATCCCGCACCAGCGCCGGGTAGGGGGCCGGCCCGACCACCGAGCCGATCACGTAGTGGGTCGTCTCGGCGTTCGCGACCCAGTCGCGGATCGCCGCCGAGACGGCCTCCTTGAGAGTGCGCGCCCCAGATGCGACCGGCGCCACCTCGGCGCCCAAGAGCTTCATCCGCTCGACGTTCGGCGCCTGCCGGCGGATGTCCTCGGTGCCCATGTAGACGACGCATTCGAGGCCGAGCAGCGCGCAGGCGGTCGCCGTTGCGACGCCGTGCTGGCCGGCGCCGGTCTCGGCGATGATCCGCGTCTTCCCCATCCGCTCGGCGAGCAGGGTCTGGCCGAGCGCGTTGTTGATCTTGTGGGCGCCGGTGTGGGCGAGGTCCTCGCGCTTCAGGTAGACCCGCGAGCCGACCCGCTCGGATAGCCGCGACGCCAGGTAGAGCGGCGTCGGCCGGCCGATGAAGTCGCGCCGCAGGGCGTCCTGGCGCTCGTTGAAGCCCGGATCGTCGCGCGCCTCTTCCCAGGCCGCGGTCAGCTCGTCGAGCGCCGCGATCAGCGTCTCGGGCACGTAGCGTCCCCCGTAGGGGCCGAACCTTTGCTCGACCGCGCTCACGCCTGGGCGATGCCGGACTCGGCGACTCTGGGCTGGGCGTTCGCGAAGAAGGACGCCATCGCCGCGTGGTCCTTGCGGCCCGGCTCGACCTCGACGCCGCTGGCGACATCGACCGCGTAGGGCTGGGCGATCGCGATCGCGTCGGCGACGTTGTCGGGGCGCAGCCCGCCGGCCAGGATCTCCGGCACGTCGGAGCGGTGGCCGCGCAGCAGCTCCCAGTCGAAGCTCTCGCCGGAGCCGCCCCAGAGGCCCTTGGCGCGGCGGTCGAAGAGGTGGAAGTCGGTCCGGTAGGCCTCGGCGGCGTGGATGTCGGCGGCGGAGGCGACGTGGATCGCCTTGATCACCTTGACGCCGGTGCGGCGCGCCACCTCGCCGCAGAAGGACGCGCCCTCCTCGCCGTTCAGCTGCACCATCGAGAGCTGCTCGTCCTCGACCGCGCGGGCGACCTCGGGGAGGGTCGGGTTGACGAACACGCCGACCACCTTGAGCTTGCGGCGGAAGGCGGCGGCGATCTCCGCGGCGACGGCAGGGTCGACGCCGCGCGGCGACTCCTCATAATGGATCAGGCCGATCGCCCAGGCGCCGAGCCGCACCGCCTCGGCGGCATCGTCCAGATTGGTGATCCCGCAGAACTTGACGCGCATTCCCTCAGCCTACGGGAATGAAAAAACCGCCCGGGGGGCCGGACTCCCCCCGGGCGGCGGTGTGCTTCCCTCAGCCTTGCGGCGAGGCTTCTTCGACCTTGGCGGGCCGTTTGCCCAGCGTCACGGTCGCAGTCTTTTCCTTACCGTCACGGAGGAGCTTCACTTCGATCTGCTGCCCCGCCTTGTCTTCGCCGATCACCTCTTGCAGCTGTTCTATCCCGCTTATCTTCTTGCCGTCGATTGCGGTGATGATGTCGCCGCCGAGGGTGATTTCGGCACCGTCGATCGTGGCCTGCGTGTCGCCACCTTCGATGCCGGCCTTGTCGGCGGGGCCGCCCTTTTCGACCCAGGCGACGAGGACGCCTTCGTGGACCGGCAGGTTCACGGCCTGGGCCAGTTGCGGGGTGATCGAGCCGCCTTTGATCCCGAGATAGGCATGTTCGACGCTGCCTTTGGTTTCGAGTTCGTGGATCACCGATTTGGCAGTGTTGATCGGGATCGCGAAGCCGATGCCGACGTTGCCGTCGGAGCCGGAGCCGCCGGTCTCGATCTGCGAGTTGATGCCGATCACTTCGCCCGAGGCGTTGATCAGCGGGCCGCCCGAGTTGCCGGGGTTGATCGCCGCGTCGGTCTGGATGACGTTGTCGATCGAGAAGCCGTTCGGGGCCTGGATCTGCCGCTGCAGCGCCGAGACGATGCCGCTGGTCACGGTCCGGTCGAGCCCGAACGGGTTGCCGATCGCGACCACCGGGTCACCGACTTCCATCTTCGAGGAGTTGCCCAGGGTGAGCGGGTCGAGTTCCTTCGCGGGCGCGCTCACCTTCAGCAGCGCCAAGTCGGAGGCGGGGTCGGTGCCGACCACTTCGGCGGTGTACTCGTGGTCGGATTCGCCGAGTTTGACCTGGATCTTTTCGGCGCCTTCGATCACGTGGTTGTTGGTGAGGATGTGGCCCTTGTCGTCGAGCACGATTCCCGACCCGGTCGCCGTCCCGCCGCTCTGCGATTCGGGTTCGATGAAGGGGTTGAGGCTTTCGGTTTCTTCGGGCGCCAGCGCCGATTCGACGTAGGCGACGCCGTTGCCGTCGGCCTTGTAGATCTGGTCGACCGTGTTGCCGCCTTCTTCGCTCGGCTTGGAGACGATCGGCGCGGCGGCCGATTCCTCGATCGTGGTGGTGCCACCACCACTCGACTTGACCGCGCCGGTCAGCAGGAGGACCGCGCCGACCACGGCGACGACGGCTCCGCCCAGCAGCGCCGAACCGAAGGACGTGCGGAAGAACCCCTTCTTTTCTTTCTTGTCCTGTTCCATGGTCAGAGAGTGTCGCAGTGCTTTGACGCGCCCTTAAAGCAAGTCGAAAAGTTTCCTAAAGACGCCGTCCCGTGCGGGCCGGCGCGGATCAGTAGAGGTGTTCGCGCGTCTCGTCGACGCCGGTCAGCTCGCGCGTCTTCGCCTCGGGGTCGGCGGCGAGCATCAGCGCGCCGCCGATCAGGACCGCGTCGACGCCGACCCGGTCGAGCTCCATCAGCTCCTCGCGCCCCGTGATGCCGCTCTCGGCGACGACCGTCTTGCCCGCCGGCACGTCGGGCATCAGCTCGTAGGTCGTCTGGATGTCGACCCGCTGCTCGTCGAGGTCGCGGTTGTTGATCCCGATCACCGTGGCGTCGACCTCGAGCGCCCGCTCCAGCTCGTCGCCGTCGTGGACCTCGACCAGGCAGTCGAGGTCGAGCGCCCGCGCCTCCGCGTAGAGCGCCGCCAGTTCGCGGTCGGAGAGCGCCCGGACGATCAGCAGCACCGCGTCGGCGCCGTTCACCGCCGCCTCGTAGAGCTGGTAGGGGTCGACGATGAAGTCCTTGCGGATGATCGGCAGGGTCGCGGCGGCGCGGGCGGCGCGCAGGTCCTCCAGCGAGCCGCCGAAGTGGCGCGCGTCGGTCAGCACCGAGAGCGCGGCGGCGCCGCCCCTCTCGTAGGCGGAGACCTGGCCGGCGATGTCGGCGTCCGGGGCGATGTCACCGACGCTCGGCGAGCGCCGCTTGAACTCGGCGATCAGCGACAGGCCGGGGCGCACCAGCGCCTCCTGGAAAGGACGGTCCTCGCCGCGCGCGGAGAGGCGGGCCTCCAACTCGTCCTGGGGCAATTCGCGCTTGCGCGCCCTCACCCCGTCCTGGGCGCCCTCGATCAGCTGCTCGATCATTCCCACTTGAACGAGAACAGACTAGCCCGCCGGGGAGGCCGCCGCCGCGATCAGTCGGTCGAGCAGTTCCGCGGCGGCGCCGGAATCGACCGCCGCGGCGCCCTTGCCGATCCCGTCCTCAAGGTCGGCGGCGAGCCCGCCGACGTAGATCGCGGCGGCGGCGTTGAGCAGCACGATGTCGCGGTGAGGGCCCGAATCGCCGGCCAGCACGGCGCGGGTCGCGGCGGCGTTCTCGTCCGGCGTGCCACCCGCGATTTCGCCCAGTTCGAGCGGTGCCAGCCCGTACTGGCCGGGCTCGACGAACCACTCGGCGGTGCGGCCGTCGAAGACCTCGATCACCCGGGTCGGCGCCGAGAGCGAGAGCTCGTCGACCCCGTCCTCGGCGCTCACCACCAGCGCCCGCTCGGCGCCGAGGCCGAGCAGCGCCTCGGCGATCGTCTCCTGGTAGTGGCGATCGGCGACGCCGACCAGCTGCCGGGTGGCGCCGGCCGGATTCGTCAGCGGGCCGAGGAAGTTGAAGACGGTGCGCACCCCGAGGCCCGCCCGGGCCGGGCCGACGTGGGCCATCGCCGCGTGGTGGTGGGGCGCGAACATGAAGCCGAAGCCGACCTCGTCGATGCAACGGCCGACCGCCTCGGGGTCGAGGTCGACGTTCACGCCGAGCGCCTCGAGCAGGTCGGCGGAGCCGGACTTCGAGGTGTTCGAGCGGTTGCCGTGCTTGGCGACCGGGCAGCCCGCGGCGGCGGCGACCAGTGCCGCCGTGGTCGAGACGTTGAAGGTCGAGGGGCCGCCGCCGGTGCCGGCGGTGTCGACCAGGTCGGTGCGGCCGGTGTGTACGGGAGTGGCGAGCGAGCGCATCGTGCGGGCCAGCCCGACCAACTCGGAGACGGTCTCCCCCTTCGCCCGCAGGGCGATCAGGAAGGCGCCGGTCTGGATCGGCTCGGTCCGCCCCTCCATGATCTCGGCGAGCACGGTCGAGGAGTGGTCGGCGGTCAGGTTCTCGCCCGCGCAGACCGCGTCGATCGCGCGGCTGACGACATCGTTCGGCATCGTTACCCCTCTCCCAGGAAGTTCTTCAGCAGGTGCTTGCCGTGCGGGGTGAGCACCGACTCGGGGTGGAACTGGACGCCCTCGGCGGGCAGCGCGCGGTGGCGGGCGCCCATCACGACGTCGCCCAGGTGGGCGGTCAGCTCCAGCTCGTCGGGCAGGTCGGGGTCGGCGACCAGCGAGTGGTACCGCCCGGCGATCATCGGGGTCGGCAGCCCGGCGTAGATCGCGCGGCCATCGTGCTCGATCTCGCCGTCCTTGCCGTGAATCGGCTCGCCCTGGACGACCTTGCCGCCGAAGACCTCGACCATCGCCTGGTGGCCGAGGCAGACGCCGAGCACCGGCGTCCCCGCCTCGGCGAAGGCGCGGATCGCCTCGCCCGAGATCCCCGCCTCGGCGGGCGTGCAGGGGCCGGGCGAGACGACGAGGCGGTCGGCGCCGCGCTCCAGCAGCTCGCCGACCGCGGCCTTGTCGTTGCGGACCACCTCGAGCTCGGCGCCGAGCTCACCCAGGTACTGGACCAGGTTGTAGGTGAACGAGTCGTAGTTGTCGATGACGAGGACGCGCATAAGTGTGCTGTCGCTTGTGGCTCTAGGTCCAGTCCGGCTGGGCGCAGGCGACCTCGACCGCGCGGAAGACGGCGCGCGCCTTGTTGACTGACTCGTTGTACTCGTAGTTCGGCTTCGCGTCGGCGACCGTGCCGCCGCCCGCCTGGACGTGGAGGCGGCCGTCCTTGACGACCACGGTGCGGATGTGGATCGCGGTGTCGAGGTCGCCGTTCCAGCTCAGGTAGCCGATCGCGCCGCCGTAGGAGCAGCGCTTGACCGGCTCCAGCTCGTCGATGATCTGCATCGCGCGGACCTTGGGCGCGCCGGAAAGCGTGCCGGCGGGGAGCGCCGAGCGCAGCACGTCCATCGCGGTAACTCCCTCGCGCAGCTTCCCCGACACCTGGCTGACGATGTGGAGGACGTGCGAGTAGGTCTCGATCACCATCAGCTCGTCGACGCTGATCGAGCCGTACTCGCAGACCCGGCCGAGGTCGTTGCGGCCGAGGTCGACCAGCATCACGTGCTCAGCCCGCTCCTTCGGGTCGTTGATCAGCCGCTCGGCGAGCCGGCGGTCCTCCTCGGCCGACTTGCCGCGCGGCGAGGTGCCGGCGATCGGCCGCGTCTCGACGATCCCGTCGTGGACCTTGACCAACGGCTCGGGCGAGGCGCCGGCGATCTGGAAGTCGCCGAACTCGAGGTAGTACATGTACGGCGAGGGGTTGACGGCGCGCAGACCGCGGTAGACCGAGAAGGCCTCGACCGGGGCGTCGGCGCTGAAGCGCTGCGAGGGCACGACCTGGAAGGCGTCGCCGGCGTGGACGTACTCGACGATCCGGGTGACGGCGGCTTCGAACTCCTCGCGCTCGAAGTTGGAGGTGAACTCGGGCGGATCGACGACGCTCGGCGTGGTGGGCTGTGGGACGGCGCCGCGGAGGCGCTCGCGCATCTCGGCGATCGTCGCCGCGGCGCGGGCGTAAGCGGCGTCGAGATCCTCACCGTCCTCAACGATCGCGGGGGCGAGGATCGTCAGCTCGTGGCGCAGGTGGTCGAAGACAAGCATCGCGTCGGTGACCATCAGTGCCAGGTCGGGGAGGCCGAGCTCATCGGGGTTGGGCTCGCCGAGCGGCTCGACCGTGCGCACCAGGTCGTAGCCGAAGAAGCCGACGGCGCCGCCTGTGAACGGCGGCAGGTCCTCGACCGGGGCGGGCTTGTAAGCAGCGAAGCGGGCGGCGACGGCGCCGTAGGGATCGGGCTCGCGCTCGACCTTGGTCGGGGCGCCGCCGGCGAGCGCCGCCTCGCCTGTCCATTCGGAGAGCTCGCCGTCGCTCCAGCGCAGCACGGCGCGCGGGCGCAGCCCGACGAACGAGTAGCGGCCGACCTGGCCCTGCTCGGCCGACTCGAGCAGGAAGCAGGGAGCGCCCTCGGGCTCGCCGGCGCGCAGCTTGAGGAAGGCGGAGACGGGGGTCTCGGTGTCGTCGACGAAGCGGGCGCGGACCGGGACCACGTTGCCTTCGAGGGCCAGCTCGCGGGCCCGCTCGAGGCTCGGCTCGAGCCTCAGCTCCGACTCACTGACTACGGGCATTCAGCTCCTCCATCACCGCCGCCTGCGGCACGCGACGCGAGGCGAGCAGGACGGCGAGGTGGTAGATGACGTCGGCGGCCTCTTCGGCCACCCGCTCGTCGGTCTCTTCGCGGGCGGCGCGGACGACCTCCTCGGCCTCCTCCTCGACCTTTTCGCCGATCAGGGTCGGGTTGTCGAGCAGCTCGACCGTGTAGCTGCCCGCGGGGCGCTCGACGGCGCGACTTTTCAGGGTGCGCTCCAGGGCCGGGAGCGCCTCGTGGACGACGCGGCGCGGCTCGCCGGCGGCGGGCGGCGCGTCCTTGTCAGGGGCGGCGGCGCCGCCGACCTCGCGGTAGAAGCAGCTGCGCTCGCCGGTGTGGCAGGCGGCGCCGACCGGCGCGACGATCGCCAGCACGGCGTCGCCGTCGCAGTCGTAGCGGAGCTGGCGCACCGCCATCGTCGCCCCCGAGGTTTCGCCTTTGCGCCAGATCGCGTCCCGCGAGCGGCTGAAGAAATGCATCTCCCCCGTCTCGAGCGTCAATTCCAGCGCTTTCTCGTTGACGTAGGCGAGCATCAGGATCTCGGCGCTCGCCTCGTCCTGGACCACGCACGGCACCAGGCCGCGCTCGTCGAAGTGAATTTCCGCAAACACGAAGGGGATCGTAGGGGTTGGCGAGGGGGACGAGGGGAGGACCTCGTCCCTTCGAGCCGTTCAGCTCTTCTAAGCGCCCAGCACACACTGTGCGGTCGACCCTGGGCCCGCCAGGAGGGCCAAAGGACGACCGAGGGACTTCGTGGATCAGACGCAGCGGTTCGAAGGGCGCTCGGGATGGCCCCGAACGAACCTCCATGCTGTTCGTGAGAGAGGGGCCATCCCGAACGCCCTCCTCGTCACGCCCTCCTTATTCGATCCCCAGGCGGTCGAGCATGTCCTCGTCGCGCCGCCAGTTGCGCCGCACCCGGACGTTGAGGTCGAGGTGGACCTGGCCGCCGAGCTCGCCTTCGAGCGAGCGCCGCGCCGCGTAGCCGATCTCGCCGATCTTGGCGCCGCCGCGGCCGATCAGGATCCCCTTCTGGGACTCCGTCTCCGCCCAGATCTCCGCCCGCACGGTGACCAGGCCGTCGTCGCGCGGGTCGACCTCGAGCACCTTGACCTCGACCGAGTGCGGGATCTCCTGGCGGGTCCGGTTCAGCACCTGCTCGCGGATCAGCTCGGCGAGCAGCAGCTCGCTCGACTGGTCGGACGAGTCCTCCGGTGGGTACATGTAGGGCCCCTCGGGGATCAGCTCGCCGAGCCGGTGCATCAGCTCCTCGAGCCCCTCGCCCTCGCGGGCGCTGATCGGGAAGACCTCGTCGACGGCGGGCAGCGCGGCCGCCTCGGTGAGCGCGTCGATGGTGCCGCGCCGGGCGATCCTGTCGCACTTGTTGACCGCGCAGATGACCGGGATCTCGACCCGCGCCGCTTTCAGCAGACCGGCGATGAAGCGATCGCCGGGGCCGACGCCCTCCTCGCCGTTGATGACCAGCAGCGCCACGTCGGACTCGGCCAGCTCACGCTCGACCCGGGACTGCATCCGCTTGGTCAGCGCGTCGCGGGGGCGCTGCACGCCGGGCAGGTCGACGAGGACCAGCTGGCGTTCGGACTCGAGGTCGGTGGCGACGCCGCGGATCGCGCGGCGGGTCGTCTGCGGGCGCACCGAGACGATCGCGACGTGACTGCCGACCAGGGCGTTGACCAGGGTCGACTTGCCGACGTTGGGACGGCCGGCGAGCCCGATGAAGCCGGAGCGCGTACTCATCGCAGCGAGGCCAGGACCTGGTCCTGCAGGGCGAGCATCTCGCCATCGTCGGTCTCGTGGTCGTGGCCGCAGAGGTGGAGGACGCCGTGGACGACGGCCTCGGTGAGCGTCATGTCGACACAGAGCTCGGGGCAGATCGCGACGTCGCCGAGCTCGCGCGGGCCGGCGGCCGGGCCGAGTTCGTCGATCGGGAAGGAGAGCACGTCGGTCGGTTCGTCCTTGGCGCGGTGGTCGCGGTTGAGCTCTTGGATCCGCACCGCGTCGACGATCTCCACGGCGAGGTGGGCGTCCTCGACCCCGACCGCGGCGAGCGCCGCCGCGACCGGCTCGCGCAGATCCGCGGGCACGTCAGACAGGTCGACTGGCACCGTGTCGGTCGTAGGCGGCGACGATCCGCTGGACCAGTTTGTGGCGGACGACGTCCTCGCCGCCGAACTCGATGAAGGAGATGTCTTTGACCTCGTCGAGGATGTCGCGGACGACCATCAGGCCGGAGCGCTGGTCGCTCGGCAGGTCGATCTGGGTGACGTCGCCGGTGACCACCATCCGCGAGTTGAAGCCGAGCCTGGTGAGGAACATCTTCATCTGCTCGGGGGTGGTGTTCTGCGCCTCGTCGAGGATCACGAAGGAGTCGTTGAGGGTGCGGCCGCGCATGAAGGCGAGCGGCGCCACCTCGATCACGTTGCGCTCGAAGTAGCCGTTGACGCGGTCCGGGTCGAGCATGTCGTAGAGCGCGTCGAAGAGCGGCCGCAGGTAGGGGTCGACCTTGGCCTGGATGTCGCCGGGCAGGAAGCCGAGCCGCTCGCCCGCCTCGACCGCGGGGCGGGTGAGGATGATCCGCTGCACTTTGCGCTCGGTCAGCGCGGCGGCCGCCATCGCGACCGCGAGGAAGGTCTTGCCGGTGCCGGCCGGGCCGATCCCGAAGGTGATCGTGGTGCGGCGGATCGCGTCGACGTAGCGTTTCTGGTTGAGCGTTTTCGGCGCGACTTTGGTGTTGCGGTGGCGCCAGACGACGTCGTCGAGGATCGCCGCCGGGCTCTCTTCGGCATCGAGTGCCCCCGCCACCGCTTCGACCGTGCCCGGGACGACCTCGTGCCCCTGCTCGATCAGCTCGACCATCTCGTCGACCACGGTGGCCGCCTCCTGCAGGTCACCGGGGTCGCCGTCGAGGGTCAGCACGTTGCCGCGCAGGTGCACTTCGACCGGCAGGCGGTCGCGCAGCCCGCGCAGGACCGAGTCCTCGGAGCCGGCGAGCTCGGCGGCGACCTCGTTGTCGAGGGTCAGCTGGCGGCGTGCCAACTCTCAGGCACCCAGCTTCTTGCGCACCGCGGCGCTGACCCGCTTGCCGTCGGCGCGACCGCCGACCTTCGGCATCACCGCCGACATCACCTGGCCCATCTGCCGCTGCTCGGTGGCGCCGGTCTCGGCGACCGCGTCGGCGACCAGCCCGTCGAGCTCCTCGTCGGACAGCTGCGCGGGCAGGTAGCCCTCGATCAGCTCCGCCTCGAAGCGCTCGGCGGCGGCCTGCTCGGCCCGCCCGGCACCCTCGTAGGCCTCGGCCGCCTCGACCCGTTTCTTGCGTTCCCGCTGCAACACCGCGACCTCGTCGCCTTTGCCCAGCTTGGCGTCCTGCTGCAGCGCGTCGACCACCAGCCGCAGCGCCGAGGCCCTGCCGCGTTCGCGCGCTTTCATCGCGGTCCGCGCGTCGTCTTGCACCTGTTCGAGAACGGTCATGGCTTCAAGGTTAGACGGCGGCGTCGGGAGTGACGGCAAGGCCTTTGGAGACGAGGTCCTTGAGGTCGGTGCTTACGAGCTGCCAGCCATGGCGACGAGCGACGGCGAGATAGGCCGCGTCGTAGCTGGTGAGACCGTGCCGGGCAGCGGTATCAATGGTCGCTTCGATCAGGTTGAGATCGATCTGCACCAAGGCTGACGCGCACCGGTCTTGAACCGAGCGGCACAGTCTTCTGGCTCTGTCCGGTTTTCTCCAGGTCGAGCCGACAACATTTGCGATCTCGTAAAACGTCAGATCGACGGCAGCGAACGAGACGGCCGACCCGAGGACCAATTCCCGGGCAGCCGACTCGAAGCGATCCTTCTCGTCGACCGTCGCAATCCAGACTCCAGCGTCCAGCAGGAGAACGTCATTCGCCATCAGGATTACCTCGGCGGATCGGAGGATGGCCGTCACGCATCTCGCGAATGATTTGGGCAGCGTTCCCGCCCATGGGCTCGGAGGGCCCGATGAGCTGCTCAAGCTCCTTACGCAGCTGGGCGTTGCTCTGTTCGACCTCTTGTCCGGCAATCCGCCGCAGGAACTCGTCGCGCGTCTCGCCGGCGCGGTCGGCGGCTTTGTCGATCTGGCGCAGTAGATCGTCGGGGATGTCGATCTCGACCTTGGCCATCTCGCCAGCATAGGTCGCGGTTTCGGCTGACCGGTGGAGCATGGATCGACCCTGTCGGGGAAATCCGCGCGTGTGTTGCGCGGAATCGAAATTCTCTGTGCCGATCGAGGCTGCGCTTTATGCCGGGACGCTGAACTCGACCTGGCGGATCTCGCCGAGGGGCATCTGCAGGAAGCGCGTCGCGACCTCGCCGAACGAGGAGACCGGTCCGGTGCAGAAGAACTCGTAGCTGCCCTCGGCGTCACCTTCGCGTGCCAGGCCGGAGCGCTCCAGGGTCCGCTGGACCGCGGCTGCCACCGCGTGGCCACCGCTGACCAGCCGCACGTTGCGGCCGAGGATGCGCTGCAGCATCGGCGCCACCAACGGGTAGTGCGTGCAGCCAAGGATCAGGGTGTCGATCTCGGCCTCGCGCAGCGGCGCGCAGTAGCCGCGCGCCATCTCCATCGTCTCCTCGTCGAAGAGCGAGCCCTCCTGGATGAACGGCGCGAGCCGCGGCGCCGCCACCTCGATCACGTCGAGCGCACGCCCCTCCCCTTCGAGCGCCCGCCGGTAGGCGCCGCTCTCGACCGTGTTGGTCGTCGCCAACACGCCGACCCGGGCGTTCTCGGTAATCGCGGCGGCGATCTCGGCCTGCGGCTCGACCACCGGCACCACCTCCACCCCGCTGGCCGCCGCCGCCTCACGCACGACGTCCTCGCCGATCGCCGTCGCCGTGTTGCAGGCGATCACGACCAGCTTCACGCCGCGCTCGAGCAGCGCCTCGGTGATCGCGGCGATCCGCAGCCGCAACCGGTCCGGGTCGCGCGTCCCGTAGGGGAACATCGCCGTGTCCCCGAGGTAGACATAGTCCTCCTGCGGCAGCGCCACCAGGCACTCGTGGAGGACGGTGAGGCCGCCGACGCCCGAGTCGAACATCGCGACCGGCAGTGACGCGTCGATCAAAGAAACGGCTTGTAAGCCATGATGAAGACCGTCACCACGATCAGCACGCCGGTGGCGGCGCCGACCTGGGCGATCCTCTGGCTCGTCGCTTCGAACTCGGCGCTGAAAGTGTCGCCTCTGGCGAGGTCGCGATCGGCGATCTCCTGCAACTTGGCCATCTGGGGCGCGAAGAAGCCGTGCTGGATGCCGAACAGCGCGATGATCGCGATGAAGCCCCAGACGACGAAGAACTGGCTGCCGCTCCAGACGCTGCCACTGGTGGCGAGCAGGACGATCCCCGCGACCAACAGCAGGATCATGCCGGGGTTGACGAGCAGGCGGTCGGTCTTGCGCATGCCGGCGATCAGCGCGGGCGCGGCGCGCGGGTATTTCGGCAGGACCGAGAAGAAGATGCCGTAGCCGAAGGTCGGGCCGAGCGCGACCACGACGGCGATGATGTGGAAGAACAGCGCGATCTTGTAGCCGGCGTCGCCGATCATCGCAAGGGGCATCCGGGGACCTTATAGCTGGCGGCGGAGCAGAAGCGCGGCCCAGTCGCCGAACTGTCGGCGGTCGTGCTCCGAGAAGCCGCAAGGGACAAACGCCTCGGCAACCTCGTTTAACTCGTTCGGGAGGATCCCCGACAGCACAAGAACCCGAGGGAGTTCCAGAGCGGGCTTCCGGGAGAGACCCGCCGGAACCTCCCCGCTGTTGTTCCGCCGGGTCTCTCCCGGAAGCCCGCGCATATGGCGCCCGACCGCCTTCAGGATCGGCGAGGTCATGTTGGCGACCACGGTCGGGGCGAGCTCCGGGAGGGATTCGCGCAGGTTCATGCGGTGCAGATGAAGTTCGACGTCGTTGGTGGAAGCATTTAAAGCTGACGCCTCGATCGCCGCCGGCTCGTGGTCGTAGCCGGTGACCGGGCCCCAGCCGAGCTTGGCTGCCGCGATCGCGAGCACTCCGGAGCCGGTGCCGAGGTCCACCAAGGGACCATGGGCCTCCCCGGCATCGGCGAGCTCCAAGAGGTACTCCAGGCACAAGCGCGTCGTGGGGTGGGCGCCGGTGCCGAAGGCCTGGCCCGGGTCGACGACGAGGTCGACGGCTCCCTTGCGCTCCGGCTCCCAGCTCGGCCGCAGCCAGAGGCGATCGCCGACCAGCAAGGGTTTGTGGAAGTCGCGCCAGCGGTCGGCCCAGTCGTCGGGGATCTCGGTCGAACTCACCTCGATCGGCCGGCCGCCGACCACCGCGTCGATCTCCCCCAACTCGGGCAGCTCGCCCTCGCCGCCGTAGATCGCGTACTCGACGTAACCGGGACCGCGCTCCTCCTCGACCCCGTTCGGCGCCAGCACGGTCAGCTCGGCGAGGACCAGGTCGGCCTGGTCAGGGCTGCACCGCACGGCGAGGCGGATCACCGGAAGACGTTGCGCATACGGCCGAAGAAGCCGTCGCCGTGCTGCGGCCCGAGGTTGTCGGGCTCGAGCGTCCCGTCGAGCCGCGCGGCGATCTCGCGCTGCTCGTCGGAGAGGTTGGTCGGGACGACGACCTCGACCACGACCCGTTGGTCGCCGCGCCGGCGACCGCCGAGCCGCGGTAGCCCGGCACCACGCAGGATCTCCTCGTGGCCGGGCTGGACGCCCGCCTCGAGCTCGATCTCCCGCTCGCCGTCGAGCGTCGGCACGCTCACCGTCGTCCCCAGCATCGCCTCGGTCGCCGGGATCCGCACGGCGCTGACCAGGTCGGTGCCCTGGCGCTCGAAGCGGCCGTCGGCGGCGACCGCGACCTCGACGTAGAGGTCGCCGGCCGGGGCTCCCGGTTCGCCGGCGTGGCCGGCGCCGCTGACGCGCAGTCGCTGCCCGTCCTCGATCCCGGCCGGGACGTCGATCGTCTTCGTCACCTTGCCCTGGGTGCGGCCGCTGCCGTCGCAAACCTCGCAAGGCGTGTCGGGGACTTTGCCGGAGCCGTGGCAGACGTCGCAAGGCATGCCGCGGACCATCTGGCCGAAAGGCGTGCGGGTCACCTGGCGCAGCTGGCCGGCGCCGCCGCAGCGGTCGCAGGTCTCGATCGGCGTCCCCGGCTCGGCGCCGTTGCCCCTGCAGTGCGAGCAGACGACGACTGCCTGGAAGCCGACCTCGCGCTCGACCCCGGTCGCCACCTCGTCGAGGGTCAGCTCGGCCTGGACGAGGATGTCGGCGCCGACCGCCGGGCCGCCACCGCCGCCGAACCCGCCGAACGCCTGCCCGAAGAGGGACTGGAAGATGTCGTCGAACGAGCCGAAACCGGCGCCCGGGTCGAAGCCGCCGGAGCGCAGGCCCTCGTCGCCGTACTGGTCGTAGGTGCGCCGCCGCTCGGCGTCGGAGAGGACCTCGTAGGCCTCGGCCGCCTCTTTGAAGCGCGCTTCGGCCTCGGGGTCATGGCCGGTGACGTCAGGGTGCAGTTCGCGGGCAAGACCGCGGAAGGCTTTCTTGATCTCCGTGTCGGAGGCGTCACGGGAGACGCCCAGGACTTGGTAGTAATCGCGTGGCATGTGGGAAAGGGCTCGCTAGTCGTCGTAGACGGTCTCGAAGTAATGGGAGAGCTCGCGGGCGGCGACCCGGACCGAGGCGATCGCCGTCGCGTAGTCCATCCGTCGCGGGCCGACCACGCCGACCGCGCCGAGGTTGCGGTGGCCGAGACCGTAGTTGGCGCCGACCACGCTCGCCGAGCGCAGCGTCGGCTGCGGGTTCTCGTCGCCGATCCAGAGGAAGACGGAGCGCTCGGCGAGCGAGGAGCGCAGCATCTGCAGGACGTCGGCGCGGCGCTCCAGCGCGGTCATCAGCTCGTCGGCGCGGGGCAGGTCGTCGATGTGGGCACCGGAGAGGAGGCGCGCCGCGCCCTCGACGTAGAGGTTGCCGGCGTCCTCCGGTTCGAGGTCGGTGAAGGCGGGCGCCAGAGTGGCGACGAAGCGCTGCTCGACCAGGTCGAGGCCGGGGTCGGCGAGCCGGGTAGCGATCATCCGGGCGCCGATCCCGAGTCCGCTCAGTTGCTCGTTCAGGTAGCTGCCGGCCCACTCGACCAGGCCGGTGTCGACCGGGCGCTCGAACTCGAAGACGCGGCGGACGACGTCGCCGGTCGAGGCGATCACGATCACGACGACACGGTTCGGCTGCAGGCGCAGGACCTCGACCCGGTGGATCGTCGTCGTCGCGGCGAGTTGCGGCGCGGTCGCCATCGCGACCAGGTCGGTGACCTGGGCGAGCGCCGAGGTCGTCTCGCGCATCGCCTCGTCGACCTCGCGGCGCAGGCGGGAGAGCCGCAGCTCGACCCGAGCGTCGCCGGGCGCCTGGCCCGCTTCCAGCAGCAGGTCTACATAACGTCGGTAGCCGGAGTCGGTCGGGACGCGGCCGGCCGAGGTGTGCGGATGGGTCAGGTAGCCCTCCGCCTCGAGCAACGCCAGCTCGGAGCGCACCGTCGAGGGCCCCCACTCGACCCCCGGCATCTCGGCCACTTCTTTCGAGGGCACGGGCCTTGCCGACGCGAGGTACGCATCGACGACCAGCTGCAGAATGAGTTCTTGGCGCTCGGTCAGCACGCTTTAGATTTTAGGAGGCGCCGCACACGGGGCCGGGCGGGCCCCTCTAGAGCTCCAGCTCAGCCTGGGCGTTGCGGATGATGCGATTGTCGCCCTGGGCGGCCTCCAGATCCACGGTGACCCGACTACCGTCAACCTCCTTGACAATCCCCGTGACCGCGATCTCCTGCTCCGGCAGCCCCATCCCGCGGAACTGGACCGTCAGTTTCTTCAGCGCCCGTGGATCGCCGCCGGCGAGGCCCTGGGCCGCGGCTTTGGCGACGACGCCCATCGAGTAGAGGCCGTGCAGGATGTTGCTCGGCAGCCCCACCGCTCTGGCGAAGTCGGCGTCGATGTGGATCGGGTTGAAGTCGCCCGAGGCGCCCGCGTAGCGGTGCGGCAGGTACTTGTCGGGGGTCACGTCCAGCTCCGGGATTGCGTCCCCCGCTTTCAGGTCGGCCATCTCACACTCCCCTGACGATGTTGGTCCAGGTGCCGCGCACGACCTCGGCGCCGGCCCCGTTCACCGAAGTGGTCTCGAAGACGTAGAACCCGTTGCCGAGTTTCTCCTCGATCGAGATGCATTTCGCGGTGGTGGTGATCTCGTCGCCCGAGCAGGCGGGCTCGCCCCACTCGAAGGTCTGGCCGCCGTGCACCATCGTCGCGAAGTTCATCGCGACCTCGGGGTCGAACATCGCCGGCGCGAGCGCGGCGAGGCTGTAGACGACGGCGAACATCGGCGGGGCGACGACGTCGCGGAAACCGGCCTCGCGGGCGGCGCCGACGTCGAAATGGACCGGGTTCTCGATCCCCAGCACCGTCGCGTACTCCTTGATCTTCTCGCGGCCCACCTGGTAGGTCGTCGACGGCCACGACTTCCCGACCGCATCGGTCTTGAGCGCCATGGCGGGCAACCTATCGCGTCATGGTCCGGTCAGGCCTCTTCCTGGTCGGCCGGCCGGCGGTGCGTTCGCAGTTCTCGTCGGTATGCGAGGAAAACTGCGAACTCAGTCGATCTCGAGCACCGCGAGGAAGGCCTCCTGCGGCACTTCCACGCGGCCGACCGCCTTCATCCGCTTCTTCCCCGCTTTCTGCTTCTTCAGCAGCTTGTTCTTACGGGTGACGTCGCCGCCGTAGAGCTTCGCGGTGACGTCCTTGCGCAGCGCCTTGACGGTCTCGCGGGCGAGGATGTTGGAACCGATCGCCGCCTGCACCGGGACGTCGAAGAGCTGGCGCGGGATCGTCTTGCGCAGCCGCCCGACCAGCCGCTTGCCCTGGTCGTAGGCGAAGTCGCGGTGGACGATGATCGAGAGCGCGTCGACCTTGTCGCCGGCCAGCAAGATGTCGACCTTGACCAGGTCGGCGGGTCGGTTGCCGATCGGTTCGTAGTCGAGCGAAGCGTAGCCGCGGGTGCTGCTCTTCAGCAGGTCGAAGAAGTCGAGGACGATCTCGCCGAGCGGCATGTCGTAGCGCAGCTGCACCCGCTGCGGACTTAGGTAGTTCATGTCGACGTGGGTGCCGCGACGCTGCTGGCAGAGCTCCATCACCGCGCCGACCTGCTCTTTCGGGCAGATGATCGTGGCGCGGATGTAAGGCTCTTCGATCGTCTCGATGCGGGCCGGGTCGGGCAGGTCGGTGGGGCTGTGGACCTCGCGTTCGGTGCCGTCGGTGAGGTGGACGACGTAGCGCACGTTCGGGGTCGTCGCCAGCAGGTCGAGGTCGTACTCGCGCTCTAGCCGCTCGCGCACGATCTCCATGTGGAGGAGGCCGAGGAAGCCGACCCGGAAGCCGAAGCCGAGCGCCTCCGAGGTCTCCGGCTCCCAGGAGAGCGCGGCGTCGTTCAGCGAGAGCTTTTCGAGCGCGTCGCGGAGGTCTTCGAAGCGGTCGGTGTCGATCGGGAAGAGGCCGCAGAAGACCATCGGGCGGACCTCGCGGTAGCCCTCGAGCGGCTCGGTGGCGGGGACCGCGTCGGCGGTCAGGGTATCGCCCACCCGCAGCAGCGTGACGTCCTTGATACCGGTGATCAGGTAGCCGACGTCGCCCGCCTCGATGTCCTTGACCGCGGTCATCGTCGGCCGGAAGAAGCCGAGGTCGTCGATGTCGGCGCGGGTCTGGTTCTGCATCGCGAGGATCCGCTCGCCTTTGCGGAAGCGGCCGTCGAACATCCGCACGTAGGCGATCACGCCGCGGTACTGGTCGAACTCGGAGTCGAAGATGAGGGCGCGGGCGGGCGCGTCGACCTTGCCGGTCGGCGGCGGGATGCGGGCGACGATCGCCTCGAGGACCTCGGGCACCCCTTTGCCGGTCTTGGCCGAGATCCAGAGCGCGTCCTCGGGGTCGGTGCCGAGCAGGTCGGCGATCTCCTGGGCGACCCGCTCCGGCTCGGCGCCGGGAAGATCGACCTTGTTGATCACCGGGATCAGCTCAAGGCCGTTCTCGACCGCCAGGTAGGTATTGGCGACGGTCTGCGCCTCGACGCCCTGGGCGGCATCGACGACCAGCAGGGCGCCGTCGCAAGCGGCGAGGCTGCGGCTGACCTCGTAGGAGAAGTCGACGTGGCCGGGCGTGTCGATCAGGTGCAGGTGGTAGGTCTCGCCGTCGTCGGCCTTGTACTCGACCCGCACGGCCTGCGCCTTGATCGTGATCCCACGCTCGCGCTCGAGGTCCATCGAGTCGAGCAGCTGCGCTTGCATTTTTTTCGGATCGACCGCACCGGTGAGCTCCAGGATGCGGTCGGCGAGCGTCGACTTGCCGTGGTCGATGTGGGCGATGATCGAGAAGTTGCGGATCTTGTCCATGATCGAGCCACGAGTATGAACAGGGGCGCCCCCGGGAGTGCCGGCGCCTGGGCTGGTCGCAGATCCTCAAGGCCTGGGACCCTCCGATCTCTCCCCCTACGGACAGCCCTCCTGGTCGAGCCGACCGGTGATGCGGAAGACGACCGTCGGCTTCTTCTTCAGCACGACTTCGGTGCCGCGCCCGGCCAGCCAGTTGACCTGCGCCGGGTAGGCGGGCTTACCGGGTTCGATCCGGTCGCGGGACGCGACGACGTAGTCGTAGTGGCCCTGGTTGACGAGGCGGCGGAACTGGGCACAGTTCTGGGCTTCCCCGAAGCCGCCGTGGGGGCGTTCGACCCCGATGTAGGAGACGCGGTTGGAGAGGTCGGTGCCGAACAGCGGGTACTGGCGCGTACTCGTGGTGCCGATGCGGGCCCCGGAGATGCTGCGGGCCCAGGCGAAGGCGGCGTCGAGCCCCGGCGTGGCGAAGCTCGGATCCCGGTATCGGTTCCGCAGATAGTGCCGCTCGACCGGGTAGCCGACGAGGACCGCGAGCAGCACCGCCGCCGCAACGAACCCCGCGATCCAACGCCGCGGAAGCGCACCACCCCCGGTGCGTTCGCAATTCTCGTCGCTATCCGACGAAAAGTGCGAACGCGCTGCGGCGGGGCTGGGCTCGCCGATGGGTGGGCGCGACATCGGCCGCTCACCGAGGGCCGGGCCGAGGGAGGCGAGGCGGGCGGCGAAGATGCGGAGCGGCGGCACGGTCGGCAGCAGGGCGAGACCGAGGATGAGCGCCGGGGTCAGGTACCGAAGCCCAGATTCAAACCCGCGCGGCATCCCCTCCGGCCCCGAGGCGGAGGTCGGCGACACCAGCCAAGACACCCCCGCCGCGAGCCCCACCAGTCCGGCGAGCGCCAAAACGCCGGCCACCGCGGTCGATGGGCCGAAAACAGGACAGATGGTCCGGTTTTCGGCCCATCGACCGCGACCTGTTGAGGAAGTGCGACGCAAGAGCGACGGAACGATCGCGAGGAGCAGGCCGGCGAGCGCGAGGGCGCCGAGAACGGGCCAGAGGATCCAAAGGCCGCCGTGGAGGCCCGGGAGGAACCATTCGGACCAGACCGAGCCGTCGGTCAGATACGAGAAGACGCTGTGCGCTTCGCGGCCCCCGAGCGCCTGTTCGGGCGCGGGCAGGTCGATCGGACCGAGATGGTGGATCCAGGGCAGCGGGTTACCGGTATGGATCAGATTGCGCAGGTACCAGTAGCCACCGCCCGCGAGGGCCATGCCGCCCGAACACAGCAGCGTCCGCCACCGCCTGCCGCTCGGCGCAAGAGCCGTCAGCCCGAGCACGAACACCGCCGCCGGCAGGAGGAAGTTGAGCTTGGTCCCCGCAGCAAGCCCGATCGCCAGGCCGACGGTGAGGAGCGCGCCCGTCGAGAGCCCGTCCCCCGGAGCCGGCCC
Organism: uncultured Actinomycetes bacterium; assembly: GCA_963824485.1. Classification (GTDB taxonomy): domain Bacteria; phylum Actinomycetota; class Thermoleophilia; order Solirubrobacterales; family 70-9; genus VAYN01. The sequence continues at coordinate 725,703 of CAWGPH010000010.1, read as the reverse complement.
CACCCCGGGCGAGTTCGCAGTTCTACCCGCTATCCGACGAGAACTGCGAACTCGCCCGGTCGCCACCGCCCCACGCTCGTCCGCCGCCGCGTTCACCGCGATGGCCACCGCCGTCAGCAGGAAGAAGACCCCGACGATGTCGTTCCGGGCCTCGCCCGCCTGGTCGGCGAGCGCGGGGACGCTGAGGGCGAGCGCGCCGAGCGCCAGCGACCACGGCGCGACCCGGAAGGGGCGGCCGACGCACCAGCAGGCGAGCAGGCAGCCCACCAGCCAACCGAGGTTCAGCAGCGGCGACATCAGGTCCCGGGAGAAGGCGAGCATCCCGATCGCATGGACGACTTCGCTGTTCGCCGGGTAGAACCAGGCGAGGAACTGGGGCGCGATGAAGTGGAGGTCGATCGTGTTGCCGGTCTGGAAGAACCCGGCCGCGAACGGACCGTGGTACCAGGTGGAATCGAAGCCGGTCATGCCCGTGGAGAGGCGCAGGCGGACGCCGCTGACGAAGTGGCCGATGGCGATGCCGGCGATGACCAAGGAGATGACGGTGGCGATCAGCGACGGGTGTGGGGTGGCGGGATAGGCGCTTTCGATCTCCGCTTTGTCGCCCACCGCGAACCACAGCACCGCTCCCACCACCGCCATGGCGAGCAGATAGGGGATCGGCTTGAACAGCGAGACGGTCCCGAGGAGCTCCGCCACCCAGATCAGGAGGGCGATCGCGACCACCGCGCTCGCCAGGAAGCCGGCCTCTCCACTCAGCTCCGGCAGCAGCCGGCGGCGCACCCGACTCGCCCCGACCCAGGCGAACCCGACCAGCCAGAGCAGCTCGACGGCGCCGAGGAGGTATCGGCCCGGCCCGAGCATCTAGCGGCCGCGCCGGCGCAGCAGGCGCATGATCTGCTCGAGCTCGGCGATCCGCAGCAGCCGCGCCACCGCCAGGTAGGCGATCCCGCCGACGAGCAGACCCGTTCCCAGCGAGACGATCTGCGCCACCGTTCCCTCCCCGAGCGCGCTGTTGAGGGTGTGCCAGATCCCCCAGCTGATCCCGGCCAGCGCCGCCGAGGCGATCGAGATGCGGATCACCGTCGAGAGCAGCCGTCCCAGCTCCAGCCCGTGGAACTTGCGGCGCAGGATGTAGGCCTGGGAGAAGACGGCGGCGCTCGTCCCGATCCCCGTCCCGGCGACGATCCCGCCCACGCCGAACGGCTTGTACAGCGCCCACGCCGCGACCGCCGAGACGGTCAGGTCGATCACCGCCAGCGCCGTCGCCTGCCACGGCCGCTGCAAACTGAAGAACGTCCGCGTCTGCAGCAGGTAGACCCCGTTGGTCGGCAGCGAGAAGGCGAACCAGAAGAGGGCGGTGGCGACGATCTGCGTCTGGTGGGGATGGAATTCCCCGCGCTGGTAGACGAGCCGGATGATCGGTTCCGCGAGGACGAGGATCGCGGCCGTCGCCGGCAGCAGCACGAAGAGGATCTGGCGCATCCCGTTCGCCAGCGTCGCCCGCAGATTGACCAATTCGTTGTTGTTGGCGAAGCGCGCGAGGGTCGGGAAGAGGACCGTCGCGATCGCCACCGAGAAGATCCCCTGCGGCAGCTGATAGAGGCGGAAGGCTTTTTCGATCGCCGCCGGCGCCTGGTCGGAGACGAGGGTGCCGAAGAAGCTGTTGATCACCTGGTTGAAGTTGATCAGGCCGAGGCTGATCGTCACGGGCAGCATCAAGAGGAAGACGCGGCGGACGCCAGGGTGGCGCCAGTCGAGGCTCCAGGTGAAGTGGAACGGGGTGTGACGGAGGTCCCAGGCCGGGATCGCCAGCTGCACCGCGGTGCCGAACACGATGGCGATCGCGTAGGCGTAGATCTGGTCTTTGGGCGAGAAGAGTGGCCGCAGGACGACGACGGCGGCGATGATCGCCACGTTCCAGAAGAAGGGCGAGATGGCGAAGGCGCCGAAGCGGTCGTAGCTGTTGAGGATGCCGACGACGATGCCGCTGACCCCGAGCATGATCAGGATCGGGAAGAGGATTCGCGACAGCGAGACGGTCAGTTCGAGGAGGTAGTTGTGGTAGCCGGGGGCGAAGAGCGGGACGATCACCGGCGCGGCGACGACGAAGACTGCCGTCAGGACGCCGAGCACCATCGTCATCAGCAGCATCAGCGTCGAGGCGAGCCGGAAGGCCTCCTTGAACTGGCGGCGGCCGACGAGGTCGGTGAAGACAGGGACGAAGGCCGGCTGCAGGGCGGAGTCGGCGAACAGCGCGCGGACAAGGTTGGGGAGCTGGAAGGCGACCGTGAAGGCCGACATCGGCCCGTTGACCCCGTAGTAGCCGGCGGCGACGACTTCGCGGGCGAGGCCGGCGACCCGCGAGGCGGCGGTGGCGATCGAGAAGAACGCGGTCGACCGGGCGAGGCGGCCGCCCTGGGCGACCCGCGGCGTCGGCAGCGCGAATTCGTCGCTCGGGTAGAACGCCTCGGCCTCGCCCACGGCCACGTCGGCGTTGATCGCTCGCGCGCCGTGGTCAGGGGTGTCGGGTGCCTCGGATCTCTCCAAGCTTCGTTCTCAGTCGCTATAGTCGGCGGCCGCCCGGAGCCGAGAAGGTCTCGGTCGGGCACATCGACATGGCCAACATAGCCTCACAGAAAAAGCGGATACTTCGCAGCGAGCGCGAGCGCTCCGAGAATCGGCTGCTCACCAGCACCGTGAAGACGTACTTCCGGCGGCTCGAGAGCGCGGTCGAGTCGGGCGACTCCACGACGATCGAGCAAGAGCAGCGCGAGCTGGTCTCGAAGATCGACAAGGCTGTGCAAAAAGGCGCCATGCACAGGAACACCGGCGCACGCAAGAAGTCCAAAGCGGCGCGCATCGCGGCGTCGTAGACGGCTGCAAACCGACGCATCGCGGTGTCGTTGCTCGGTCACGTGCGGAGCACGCTCCCTCGCGACTCCTTGCGCTGCTTGGTTTTCGCTCGCCTACGACGCCGCCATGGAGCGCAGCGTCAGGGTTAAAGCCAGCTCGTCCCCGTAATCGGCATCGCCGCGGCACCAGCGCTCGAGCTGGGCGAGGGCCTCGGTGGCCAGACGCAGGTCGGTGAGATCGGTGTCGCGGAGGCGGGCGACCAACTGCTTCGCCGCGTAGGGGTGCATTTTCAGCGAGCCCTCGACCTCGCGGGGCGGCGTTCCCTCCTCGAGCATCGCGGCGGCGGCGCAGGCGGCGCGGAGCCGGGAGGCGAGGCCGTAGATCAGACCGGTGACGTTCTCGCCCTGCTCGATCAGCTGCTCGCCGACCCGCAGGGCGGTGCGCGCGTCGCCCTCGACGACCGCGTCGGAGAGCGTCCAGACGGCGGCTTCGGAGGTGTCGGCGATCATCTCCTCGAGATCGGCGGCGGTGACCTGCCCGCCCTCGCCGGCCCAGAGGGCGAGGCGCTCCAACTCGTTGCGGAGGCGGAGCGGCTCGGCGCCCATCCGTTCGACCAGGAGGCGGGTGGCGGCGGGCTCCAGCTTGAAGCCGAGGCGCTGGGCGTCGCCGACGAGGACGCGTGGCATGTCGCGCGCTTTCGGCGCCTCGAAGTTGTGGACCTCACCTTTCGCGGTTTTGACGGCTTTGAGCAGCTTGGCGGGGGCTTTAGCGCGCGCGATCAGGACCAGGGTCAGGTCGGGCGGCAGTTCGCCGCCGACCGCCTCGGCGACGGCGGCCTGCTGCTTGTCGCGCCATTTCTCGACCCCGTCGGCGAGCAGATAGCGGCGGGTGCCGATTAGCGACATCGCCGGGATCGCCGCCAAAAGCGCCTCGTGGTCCGGCGCGCCGCGACCCTCACCGGGCTCGAAGACCTCGAGCGCCCCGTCTCCCCCCTCGCGTTCGGCACGGGCGCGGAGGCGCGACCGGGTCGCCTCTATTTTCGCCCCGTCGGTGCCGGCGATCAGGTAGAGCGGGTGCATTTCGTCGGGCATCAGTTCGAGTCTACGGAGAAGGATCGACGGCGAACGTCGATCTCGATCGTGCCGTCGCGGTCGGTCCGCAAGGTGGGGACATGGTGTGCGGCGAGGGTCGTGAGCGTGCCGGGGGTCGGGTGGCCATAGGGGTTGTCGGCGCCGACCGAGATCACCGCGAGGCGAGGACGGATGCGGTCGAGCAGCGGCCCGAGGCCGGCGTCGTCGCTGCCGTGGTGGGCGACCTTGAGGACGTCGATCGGTCCCGGGTCGAGGGGGGTCGATTCGGCCTCGGCGTCGGCGGTCAGCAGCATCGTGAAGTCGTGCCAGCGGGCGCGGATCACGAGGGCGAGCGCGTTCGGATCGGTGTCGGGAGGGTCTTCGGCGAGGAGCTCGGCCGGCGGCCAGAGGACTTCGAGGTGTAGCGAGCCGGAGCGAATGGCGGTGCCGGCGGCGACCTGATCGGGGCGCGCGCCGTCGGCCCAGGCGGTGGCGAGGAACCGGCGGTCGAGGCGGCCGTAGACGAGGCGCGAGATCGGCAGGCGCCCGAGCGCTTCGGCGATCCCGGCCGCGTGGTCGGACTGGTCGTGGGTGACGATCGCGGCGCCGAGCCGTTCGACGCCGTGGTCGTGGAGCTTCGCGGCGAGTTCGTCGCCCGGCGGGCCGCCGTCGACGAGGACCGCGGGCGCGCTCCGCGGTTGCAAGAGGATCGCGTCACCCTGGCCGACGTCGAGGACCTCGATGCGGAGGCCCGGCGGCGGCGCCGGAGGACCACCCGAGCGATGCGGCCAGAAGAGGGAGAGCGCACCGAGCAGCGCCAGGCCCGCGACTCCGACAAGGCTGACTGACCGCCGAGGCCACCACCCAAGACCCCGCCTTGGACCTTTTCCACCTCCAAGGGTGGAAAATTCACGCGCCGCGGACAGACGGCGGGCCCGGGCGAGCCAGGCGCCGGCGACGAGCGTTGCGGCCATCGCCGCGTAGGTAGCGAGCATCATCAGCAGGCCGATGTGGACGTGGAGGACGGCCCAGGACGGGCGCCCGCACCAGGCGGCGACCTGGGCGACGTAGGCGAGGAGCAGGGCGTCGAGGCCGTTCAGCGGCGCCAGCGGGATGCCGGGGATCTGGGCCAGGGCGGCGGAGACCATACCCAGCCACATCGCGGGCGCGACCGCCGGCAGGGCGAGGACGTTGGCGAGGAGGCTCGTCAGCGAGATTTCTTCGAAGACGTAAGCGATCAACGGCGCCGTGGCCAGGGTCGCGGAGACGGTTACCGCGATGCCCTCCGCCAAGGCGCGGCGCCAGCGGCCGCCACCTCCTCTCGACGGCGGAGCACGCCGTCGATCGGCCCGATCCATGCGCGCCAAAAGCCACTCACGGATCGGCGACGCCAGCAACAGGATGCCGAGCACGGCGGCGAAGCTCAGCTGCCAGCCGACGTTGCCCGCCACGCCCGGATCGATCGCCATGGTCACGACCAGCGCCAGGCCCAGCGCGTAGAGGCACGATGCCCGGCGGCCCGCCAGCGTCGCCAGCAGCCCCGCCGCGCCCATCACGCCCGCGCGCTGGATCGACGGGCCGGAGCCTGCCAACGGGACATAGACGGCGATCAGGGCGATCGTCCAGATCAGGCGCTCGCGTAGCGACACCCCGAAGGCGGCGAGGACGGGCATCGCCAGCAGGGCAAGCAGCGTGACATTCTCTCCACTCACGGCAAGTAGATGGCTCAGCCCGGCGCGAATGAAGTCTTCCTTCGTCGCCTGGTCGACCCCGTCGTCGTCGCCGAGGACGAAGCCACGGGCGAGCGCCGCCTCCCGGGGCGGCATGCCGTCCCCAAGCCCGGCTTCGGCGCGGTCGCGGATCTCCCCGGTCCTCGCCACGGCAACCGCCACCAAGATGGCGATCCCGACCAGCACCGCAAGCGAAGGACGCGGCGAGCTCACCGGCGCCTCTCAGGGCTGCAGCCGTTCGCGCAGCGCCTCCATCGTCGCCGGGCCGATCCCGGAGATCTGGTCGAGCTGGTCGACCGAGGCGAGGCCGCCGTGTTCTTCGCGGAATTCGATGATGTCTTCGGCGGTGACCGGGCCGATCCCGTCGATCGTGTCGAGTTCCGCCGCGGTCGCCGTGGAGAGACTGATCGGCCCGTCTTCTTCGCCGCCCGCCGTCGCGGCGGCGCCATGTTCCGGGACGACGACCTGCTGACCGTCGGCCAGCCGCGCGGCCAGATTGACCGAGTCGAGCTCCCCCTTCTTCGTCGCTCCCCCGGCCCGCTTCACGGCGTCGTCGACCCGGCTTCCCGCCGGCAGGCGGTAGACACCAGGGCGGCTCACCGCCCCCGTGACGTCCACCACCACGTCGCTCCCGGAACCCTCGACCGAGAATTCTTCTTCTCCGCCGGATTCCGAGCTCGACGAATATTCGCCATAGGTCGATCCGCCCCCGCCGCTGCTCTCACCCCGCACCGCCCGCGCGCCGACGAACAGCAGCGCGACGGCGATCGCGCCGTAGACGGCAACCTGCGTTCCGCTCAATTCCGGCATGCCCGCCACCCTGGCGGGCAAATGCGCACCCGTGGCGCGCTCAACGCAACAAGTGCGTCAACGAAGCCGTTCTAGTAGTCGTCCTCGTCGTCGTAGCCGGCGACCTCGGCGAGCTGATCGCTGTAGAGCTCTTCGGCGGCGACCGGCGGCGACTGGATCGAGACGCAGGCGAAATCGTCGTCGCCGTCGTTGCGGACCGAGTGCTCGGTCGCGGGCGGGACCAGGATCAGATCGCCCTCCGACACCGCCTGCGTGTCCCCCGCCACCGACATCGTGCCGCTGCCCCGCACCACCACGTAGGCCTGCTCGGCTTCTTCGTGCGAGCGCAGCTGCTGCTCGGCCCCGGCGGGCAGCGCGAGCCAGGTCACGGAGAGGTTGCGTGCACCGAGTTCCCCCGCGTCCATGAGGACGTGGGTGCGGAGTCGATGCCACTCCTCGACCGGAGCTTCCGAGAGGCGCCTGACGAGCACGGTCGCGTTTCTACCAAAACCGGGCGCCCGGACCGCGCCCCGCTCGGAGATGCGTCTAGGAGACCACCAGGTTGACGAGCTTGCCGGGGACGACGATCTCCTTGACGATCCGCGTGCCGTCAAGGTGTTTCGCGACCTTCTCGCTGGCCTTGGCGAGCGCCAACAGGTCCTCCCGTGGAGCGTCCGCCGGCGCTTCGACCCGGTCGCGCAGTTTGCCGTTGACCTGGACGATCAGGGTCACCGTGTCGCTGACCAGCATCGCCCCGTCGGCGACCGGCCAGCCCTGCTCCCAGACCCGCCCGCCGGTCATCCGCTCGTAGACCTCGCTGCCGAGGTGCGGCGCGAAGGGGAAGATCAGCGAGGCCGCCGTCGCGGTGGCGAAGCGCAGCGCCGCGTCGCCGGCCGGGTCGCCGTAGAGGCCGTCCTTCAGCCGGTAGGCGTCGTTGACCAGCTCCATCACCGCCGCGATCACCGTGTTGAACTGGAAGCCGCGCTCGAAGTCCTTGGTCGCCTTGTCGATCGACCAGTGCGCCTTGGCGACCAGCGCCCGCGCGTCGCCCTCGGTGCCGTCGGTGGACCCCCCCGCAGCGGTCCGTTCCGCGACCTCGTCACAGAGGCGCCACAGACGCGAGAGGAAGCGGTTGACCCCCTCGACACCCTCGTCGGTCCAGTCGCCACCGCGCTCCGGCGGTCCCATGAAGCAGACGTAGGTGCGAGCGGTGTCGGCGCCGTAGCGCTCGACGTACTCGGCCGGGCTGACCGTGTTGCCGCGCGACTTCGACATCTTCGCCCCGTCGCGGGTGATCATCCCCTGCGCGAAGAGGTTGGCAAACGGCTCCTGCACCTCGAGGTGACCGAGGTCGGCCAGCGCCTTGGTCACGAACCGCGCGTACATCAGGTGCAGGATCGCGTGCTCGACGCCGCCGATGTACTGGTCGACCGGCATCCAGTGCTCGGCCGCCCCGGGGTCCCAGGCGGCATCCGCGTTGCACGGGTCGAGGTAACGGATGTAGTACCAGGAGGAGTCGACGAAGGTGTCCATCGTGTCGGTCTCGCGCCGCGCCGCACCGCCGCATTTCGGGCACTCGGTCCGCACCCAGTCGGCCGCCGCCGCGAGCGGGCTCTGGCCGTGGGGCGCGTAGTCCTCGATCTCCGGCAGTTCGACCGGCAGCTGGTCGTCGGGGACCGGCACCGGCCCGCACTCGTCGCAGTAGACGATCGGGATCGGCGCGCCCCAGTAACGCTGTCGCGAGAGCAGCCAATCGCGCAACCGATAGTTGACCGCGGTCTTGCCGCGTCCCTCCTCGCCCAGCCACTCGACCATCGCCGCGTAGGCGTCGCGGTTGCCCTGGCCGTCGAAGCGGCCGGAGTTGACCATCGGCCCGTCGCCCGTGAACGGCAGCCCGTCGGCGTCGCCGGGCACCTCCGGGTCGGTCCCCTCGATCACCCGCCTGACCGGGAGGCCGAACGCCTTGGCGAAGTCGTAGTCGCGGCTGTCGTGGCCGGGGACCGCCATGATCGCGCCGGTCCCGTACTCCATCAGCACGTAGTCGGCGACGAACATCGGGATCTCGTCGCCGTTGACCGGGTTGACGACGGTGCGGCCGAGCGGCACGCCGGTCTTCTCGCGGTCCTCGGCGCCGCGTTCGGAGGCCGACTCGCGACCGACCCGGTCGACGTACTCGCGCACCGCCGCCTCGGCGGGCGTGCCGGCGACGAGCTTCTCCAGCTGCGGGTGCTCCGGCGCCAGCACGAAGAAGGTCGCGCCGAACAGGGTGTCGGGACGAGTGGTGAAGACCGGGAAGTCGAGGTCGACTTCGTCGCAGCGGAAGACCACCTCGGCGCCCTCGGAGCGGCCGATCCAGTTGCGTTGCATGGTGATCACGTGCTCGGGCCAGGAATCGAGCGCGTCGAAGTCGGCGAGCAGGCGGTCGGCGTAGTCGGTGATCTTGAAGAACCACTGCTCGAGGTTGCGCTGGATCACCTCGGTGCCGCAGCGCTCGCAGCGGCCGTCGATCACCTGCTCGTTGGCGAGCACCGTTGCGTCTTTCGGGCACCACTGGACCGGCGCCTCGGTCCGGTAGGCGAGCCCGCGCTCGTAGAGTCGCAGGAAGATCCATTGGGTCCAGCGGTAGTAGTCGGGCTTGTGGGTGGCGATCTCGCGCGACCAGTCGATCGAGATCCCCCACTCCTGGAACTGCCGGCGGAACGACTCGATCGAGCGCTCGGTGGCGACCCGCGGCGGTTCGCCGGTTTTGATCGCGTTGTTCTCGGCCGGCAGGCCGAACGCGTCGTAGCCCATCGGGTGCAACACCTGGAAGCCCTGGCGGCGGCGGAAGTGGGCGATCGCGTCGCCGACCGCGTAGGTCTTGAGATGGCCGACGTGGGGCTCCCCCGACGGGTAGGGCAGCATCTCACATACATAGGCCTTCGACCTCTCGGCGTCGAAGCCGGGTTGCCCCGGGTTGGGGACCTCCCAGGTGCGCTCCTCGGCCCAGACCGCCTGCCACTTGCGCTCGATCGTCGTCGGCTCGTATCCGCTCATGAGCCGCCGATCTTATGAGGGAGGCGGGCCGGGGGCGGCGCGCCGCGGTGCCGGGGCGACCCGCCGCGCCCTATTCCGCCGACAGCGTGCGCAGCGAATAGTGGTACGACGACATCGAGTCGAGGATGTGGGGCCAGACGTAGACCTCGATCGTCGCCGCGAGCAGCAGCATCGGCACCGCGATCGCGACGGTGACGGCGGTCGCCGCGAGCAGCTGGTTCCACTCGCCGCGGCGGCTGGCGATCAGCCAGGCGGCGAGCGGGAGGAAGAGCGCGGTCAGCTCGATCAGCGCATGCGGGAGGACGCTGATGATCAGTTCGAGCCGGCTGATGTGCAGCTGGAAGCTGAGCGTCGCGCCCTGCAGCCCGAGGTAGAGCGCCTGGGTCGAGAGCGAGAACAGCGTCACCGCGCAGACGAAGAGGATCGCCAACTCGCCCGCCTTGACGTGGATCCAGCGCGAGAGCCCGGTCCGCTGCTCGGCGGCGAGCGGCATCGAGGCGCCGGCGATGAACCCGGCGACGCAGGCGGTCGCGTGCAGGGCGAGGACGAGCCCGTTGCGGTAGAGGATCGGCAGCAGGTCGGCGGGCCGCGACGGCGAGGTCAGGCCCGGCAGGCTGATCGGCGTGATGTCGGCGGGGAGCAGGCCCGAGGTGACCCAGACCGCTGCCAGCAGGGTCAGCGCGATGCAGACGCTGAGCGCGAACCAGCCGCGCAGCACGCGCCAGCCATCGCCGCGCCACTCGGCGAGCGTCTCGCGAGTGTCCTCCATCCCGTGGGAGAAGACGTTCGGTTCCGCCGTGCGCATCGGTCATACATCGGCACCGGTGACGGCAGGGTTGAGGACTGCGGGGACGAGGCGTGCATAGGGGCGGCCATGACGGCTGACCGCGATCTCGTCGCCTGCGGCGGCGCGCTCCAGGTAGTAGCCGAAGCGGTTACGGAACTCGTGGGCGCCGACCGCTGCCGAGGGCGCGGAAACGTCCGCAGTGGAGCTGAGGGGGCTCGAACCCCTGACCTCCGCCATGCCATGGCGGCGCTCTTCCAGCTGAGCTACAGCCCCCGGAAACTCGTAATCGGCCGCCCAGTGTAGCGACGCACGTTGGTTGTTTCGCGCCGGCCCGAGCCGTAGGTGCACTGCATTCATGCCGGCAAAATCGGCGATAGCCAATAGGTAGCACTTGCCGAGGTCGTGGCAATAGGCCGCGATGGCATCGACCTCGTCGGCGCCGTAGGTCGTTCTGACGTAGCCACGGGTAGGCGAGTGGTACGAAGAGCCCAGATGGACCTTGACGACCTCGCCGCGAAGGGATGCCCACTTGCACTGCACTCGAAACAGTCGCCCGCCGATCCCCAGCACGAGGTCAAACCGCTCGTGCTCGGTCAAAGGCTTGAGCACCGAGAGCCCCCGTCTCGCGGCTTCGGCGGCGATCGCGAGTTCCGCGACATTGCCCTTGTGGTTCGGATTCTCCATCGAACGTATGTTCGATCAACCACCGCCTCGGCGTCAAGGCCTCAACGTATGAATCAAGTGCCGAAAGTGAAAATCTTTGGCGGGAGAGATGCCGCTAGGCGGCGTGGCGCTCGGGGTCGTCCTCGTCGACGTCGAGGATCAGGTTGTCGGGCGCGGTATGGCGCACCTTGAAGTCGAGGATCGAGAGGGCCTCGAGCTCGCGCAGAAGGTCGACCGGCTGGTCGAGGCGCATCGAGAAGGTGGCCCGGCCCTCGGAGAAGCGTTCGACCGAGATGTCGGTGGCGCCGAGGCGGCCGACCGCGTCCTCGAAGCCGACCAGCTGGGAGAAGTCGCCGAGCGGGCCGATCTCGAGGCGGACCTTGCCTTCGTAGAGGCCGGGCTCCCAGGTGGCGTCGGAATCGATCTCGTGGTGGCTGTTGCCGTTGGAGATCTCGATCTCAGGCTCGGGCTCTTCGGCGCTCGCGCCCTCGACCTCGGCCAGCTCCTCCGCCCGGCGGCTCACCTCGACCGCCTCGCGCAGGGCTTTCATCCGGATCCGGGTCGCCTGGCCGCGGGCCTGGGCCTGCAACTCCTCCAGCCGCGCCGAGACGGCGTCGAGCGACGCGATGCTGCGGTCGTGGCAGGCGTTGGCCTCCTCGAGGCGCTCGGTGAGGTCGCGAATCGTCCGCTCGCGCTCGATCACCATCCCCGAGAGCGAGGTGATGTCGGCCTCGTGGGAGGCGATCGCGCGGGCCTGGATCAGACTCTGCGATTCGAGTGCCGCGTTGTGATCGGTGAGGGCGGCGGAGTGCTGTTCGAGCCCGACGATCTGGGAATCGCGGGCGGCCAGCGCCGCGTCGACTTCCGGGCGTCGATAGCCGAACAGCGCCAACTTGAAGCTGGTCATGGGCGCGACCGTAGAGGCGCGCTCGGACGTAACTTCGTTGAACGCTAGGCGCCGGCGGCGGCGGGAGGCGCTTCGGGCGCCTCGAGGACGAGTTCCAGGCGCGGTGCCTCGTGCCAGAGGTCGTCGAGCTGATACCGATCGCGCGCTTCCGGCGTGAAGACGTGAAGGACCGCATCGAGGTAGTCGACGATCGTCCACCCCGCTTCGCCGCCTCCGTCGACCCCGGTCGGCAGCACGCCGGACTCGCGCTTCACGCGTTGGCGTACCTCGTCGACGATCGCCCGCGCCTGGCGCTCGTTGCGCGCCGTGCAGATCGCCAGGAAGTCCGTGTAGGCGACCAGGCCGCGCATGTCGAGCACGACGATGTCCTCTGCTTTTTTCGAATCGGCGAGCTCGCCGAGCCGCCGGGCCAAATTCTCTGACTGCATCGGATTCAAGCGTAGATCCCCTTCTCCTCGATGAATCGCGCGACCGGCTCGGGCACCAGATAGCGGAGCGGCCGGCCGGCTGCGGCGCGCTCGCGAACCGCTGAGGAAGAGACACCGAATTGGGGCATCTCGAGCATCGTCGCCCGCCCCTCGGCGCCGAGGCTGCGTAGTACCGCCGCCACCTCGGTATCGGAGACCCCTGCCCTCCGCGCCACCGCCAGCCGTGCCAACCCGACCACCCGCTCGGGCTCACGCCAGCTCTCGAGTCCGACGGCGGCGTCGGCCCCCATCACGAAAACGAGATCACTTTCGCCTCTTTCCTCAGCAAGCAATTGCAAGGTCTCATACGTGTAGGACGGCCCCTCGCGTTCGACCTCGAGCGCCGAGACCGAGAAGCGCGAGTCGTCGGCGGCGGCCAGCCGGGTCATCGTCGTCCGCAGCTCTTTGCCTGGGTCGTCGGCGATCCGCTTGTGCGGCGCGACCCCGGTCGGGACCAGGACGACCTCGGCCAGACCCAGTTGCCAGAGCGCCTCCTGGGCGAGCGCCAGGTGACCGAGGTGGGGCGGGTTGAAGGCCGACCCGAGGACCCCGATGCCGGCGCCGCGGCCGTCAGCCACGCACCTGGCCGCTACCGCGGCCGACGTACTTCGTCGTGGTCAGCTCGCGCATCCCGATCGGGCCGCGCGCGTGCAGCTTCTGGGTCGAGTTGCCGATCTCGGCACCCATCCCGTACTCGAATCCGTCGGTGAAGCGCGTCGAAGCGTTGACATAGACGGCGGCCGCGTCGACTCCCGCGACGAAGGCGTCGGCAGCCTGCGCGGATTCCGTGACGATCGCCTCCGAGTGGCCGGTCCCATGTGCGTTGACGTGCTCGATCGCGTCGTCGACCGAATCGACGACGGCGACCGCCATCTTCAGCGCCAGGTACTCGGTGCCCCAGTCCTCCTCGGTCGCGGCACCGATCTCGACCTCGCCGGCCGCGGCGCGGGCCCGCTCGTCGCCGAGCAGCTCGACCCCTTCGGCGGTCAGCACGGCGAGGATCTCGGGACCGAACTCGTCGGCGATCGCCGCGTCGAGCAGCAGCTTCTCGGCCGCGTTGCAGACACCGGGCCGCTGGACCTTGGCGTTGACGACGATTCGCTTCGCCATCTCCAGGTCTGCGTCGGCGTGGACGTAGACGTGGCAGTTGCCCGCCGCCGCGTACATCACCGGCACCGTCGCGACCGCCTTGATCGCCTCCTTCAGGCCCTCGCCGCCGCGCGGGATCAGCAGATCGACGACGCCCTCCTGCGTGGCCAGTTCGGCCAGCCCGTCGCGGTCGCCTGCGTCGAGCAGCAGGACCGAGTCCTCCGGCAGGCCGGCCTCCGAGAGCGCCTCGCGGACGACCGCCGCCAGCGCCGCGTTCGAGCGTTGGGCGTAGCTGGAGCCGCGCAGGACGATCGCGTTGCCGCTCTTGATCGTCAGCGCCGCGCAGTCGATCGTCACGTTCGGCCGCGCCTCGTAGATCACCCCGACCACCCCGAGCGGCACGCGGATCTTGCGCAGGTCGATACCGCTCCGCATCGTGCGGTGGTCGAGCTCCTCGCCGACCGGATCGTCGAGCGCGGCCACCGCCCGCACGCCCTCGGCCATCGCCGCGACCCGCGCCGGGGTCAGCGTCAGCCGGTCGCGCAGCGCCTCGGTCAGCTCGGCGGCGCGCTCGTCGGCGAGGTCGGCGGCGTTCGTCTCCAGCACCGCCTCGACCCGTTCGTCGAGCAGCCGCGCGATCGCCGCCAGCGTCGCGTCCTTGGCGGCGGTCGGCGCGCTCGCCAGCATCCGCGCGGCGCGCTTGGCGGCGGTGCAGCTCGCGGCTATCGATCTGGTCGCTACAGCCATCCCGGAAAGGGTAACCGCCTCCCGCTCCGCGTCCCCGACACGGCACGCATCCGTCGCGAAGTCGGCCCTAGAACAACACGAAGCGGTCGCGGTGGATGACCTCCTCGGCGGCGTGCGGAAGGAGCTCGCGGACCGCGGCGCTCTGCAGCCCCGCTACCCGTTCCAGCTCGCGCGCCGAGTAGTCGCTGATCCCTTTGCCGATCGTCTCGCCGTCGACCACCACCGACACCGCGTCGCCGGGCTCAAAGGTGCCGCGCACCGCGGCGACGCCGACCGGCAGCAGGCTGGAGCCCTGCTCGCGCAGCACCCGCGCCGCGCCCGCGTCGACGAGGACCTCGCCACGGGCCGGCTTCGCGTACTTGATCCACAGCTTGAAGCTCGGCGCCCGGCCGCCGGAGGCGACGAAACTGGTCCCCACCGCTTCGCCCGCCGCCGCCGCGGCGAGCGTCCCCGGCACGGTGCCGTTGCAGATCACCGCCGCGATCCCGGCCTCGCCCGCCATCTCGGCGGCGGCGACCTTCGACCGCATCCCGCCCGAGCCGAAGACCGAGGTGCCGCCGCCGATCTCCAGCGCGGCCAGTTCGACCGGGTCCTCGACCCGCGAGATCAGCTTCGCGCCCGGCTTGTGCTTCGGATCGCCGTCGAGCAGCCCGTCGATGTTGGTCAGCAGGACCAGCAGCCGCGCGCCGAGCAGCAGCGCCACCTGGGCGGCGAGGAAATCGTTGTCGCCGAAGTTGATCTCGTCGGTGGCGGTGGTGTCGTTCTCGTTGACGACCGGGACCACCTCCCAGTCGAGCAGCCGGTGCAGGGTCTGCCTCGCGTTCAGGTAGTTGGTGCGGGCGGCAATGTCGGCGGCGGTCAGCAGCACCTGGGCAGCGCGCGTCCCCGCCGCCGCCAGCCGCGACTCGTAGGCCCGGAAGAGGTCGCCCTGGCCGACCGCGGAGCAGGCCTGCAGCGCGTCCATCGCCCGCGGCCGCTCCATCAGGTCGAGCAGCCGCATCCCCCGCGCGATCGCCCCCGAAGTGACCATCACCACCCGCTCGCCGCCACGCTCCAGCGCGCTCACCTGGGCGCAGACCGAGTCGAGCACGTCGGCTCGCAGGGAGCCGTCGTCGGCGGCGACGATCGAGGAGCCAAGCTTTACTACCAGCGTCATGGTCGGCCAGTCTACGAGCGAGCGCCCACCCTTCAGCCACGAGCTGCGGGTCCGGTACGGCGAGTGCGATGCCCAGGGCATCGTCTTCAACGCCAACTTCCTCGCCTACGTCGATGTCGTCGTAACCGAGATCTGGCGCGAATCGATGGGTTCCTACGACGCCTTGCTGGCGACCGGCGTCGACACCGTGGTCGGCGAGGCCAACCTGCGCTTCCGCGCCCCGGGCCGCTTCGACGACGTGCTGCGGATCGAGGGCGGCTTCGACGGGCTCGGCCAGACCAGCACCGTGCTGAAGCTCTGGTTCCGCCGCGGCGACGACCTCCTCTGCGAAGCCGACATCCGCTACGTCTTCGTCGACGTCGAGACCTGGGAGAAGGCAAAGATCCCGGACCCAGTCAGGAAAGGGCTCGAGCCGTTGCTGCTCCCCTGAGGGCGGAGGAATTGAGGAGGAGGAGGTGCCACGTTCTCGAACGGTCAGAAAACTGCGTGGTTAGAAATCCGCGCTATACGCCCATAAGTAACCGCGCAGATTTCTGACCGTTCGAGATCCGCAACGATCTGTGACGGCCACCGCCCTCGGCGCGCCCCTTCCGGCACGAACTCCGCCCCTCGCCCGCAGCTCGGACCGTCCCTTCCGGATCTCGGCCATTGCGGAGGCGACCACACCCAGCCGGGGCCGCCGCCGAAATGGCCGCGTCCCTTCAGATGTGCAGCTCGAACTCATGCTCGCCGACCCGCACGTCGTCACCGGGCTCGAATCCCGCCTTGGTCAGCGCCGCGATCACGCCGATCTCAGTGAGCCGCTGCTCAAGGTAGGCGAGCGCTTCTTCGTTGCCCGTGTCGTGGCGTTCGAAGAGGAGCTCGACACCACGGCCGCCGATCCGGAAGCCGCCGTCGTCCTCGCGCTCGACCCAATAGCCGCCCTCGCCGGCGGGCCGGTAGACGCGGTGCTCGGCCTCGAACTCGCCGGCGGCGACGCCGACCGGGGCGGCGTCGAGCGGCTGCACCGTCGCCAGCTCGGCGAGGATCCGCCGGCGCAGATCTTCAAGGCCCTCGCCGGTGGCCGAGGAGGCCGCCATCACGCCGAGCACCGAGTCGCCGAGGCGCGCCGCCCACTCGGCGACCGCCGCCTCGACCGCCGCCGGTTCGAGCAGGTCGCGCTTCGAGAGCACCACCAGCTCCGGCAGGCGCTCGAGCCCCGCCCCGTAAGCTTGCAGCTCCGTCCGCACCAGTTCGTAGTTGCCGACCGGCTCGCCCTCCAGCGGCGTCAACTCGACCAGGTGGACCAGCATCGAGCAGCGCTCGACGTGGGCGAGGAACTCGTGCCCGAGCCCGGCCCCCGCCGCCGCCCCTTCGATCAGCCCGGGGATGTCGGCGAGCACCGCCTGGCGGTCCTCCCCGTCGATCGTCCCCAGCGCCGGCGAGAGCGTCGTGAAGGGATAGTCGGCGACCTTCGGCGTCGCCTTGGTCAGCCGACTGAGCAGCGAGCTCTTGCCCGCGTTGGGCAGCCCGACCAGGCCGACGTCGGCGAGCAGTTTCAGCCGCAGCTCGATCCAGTCGGCTTCGCCTTTGGTCCCTTTCTCGGCGAAGCGCGGCGCCTGCCGCACCGAGGTGGTGAAGCGGCGGTTGCCGTGGCCGCCGCGACCGCCCTGGGCAACCACCGCGCGCTGCCCCGGCTCGACCAGGTCGACGGCGGCGCCTTCGACGGTCAGCGCCCCGGTGCCGGGCGGCACCGGGATCTCACGGCTCTCCCCGCGCGCCCCGTGCCGATTCGACCCTTCACCGTGCTTGCCCCGCTGCGCCTTGAAGTGTTTGCCCCCCCGCAGCGCCCCAAGATCCCTTCGCGAGGGATCGCAGACGAGTACGACGTCCCCCCCGTGGCCGCCGTCGCCACCGTCGGGCCCGCCCTTCGGCACATGGGCTTCACGCCGGAAGCTGATGCAGCCGTCTCCGCCCGCACCGCCCTCGACCCAGATTTTCGCCGTGTCATCCACGGCATCAAGATAGCCGGCGGATGGACGCGGGCGGGAGCCTTGAAGCTCCCGCCCGCCAACGCCCGACCTAGCCCTGATCTTGCAACAAGGTGAGCGCCCCGGCCGGAAGGCCGGGGCGGTTTCGTCCGCCTGAGCGGGGATTCTGCGGGTTGCGAACTCGTCGAATCCGACCCAGGAGGTCTCACCTTGAAGGTGCAGCGCGATAGCCGCTCATTCACCGTAGAAGTCAGCGCGGACGGAGAGGGCCTGGTCTCCCACGCCGGCACCGCGCTGCTGAGTCAGGTCGCCGACAAGTGTGGGCTGACCAAGGCGCTCTCGCGTGAGCTGGCACCGATGCGCGAGCGTCGTGGGGGCCATGACCCCGGCCGCGTCCTCCGCGATCTCGCCGTGATGCTCGCCGACGGGGGCGAGGCGCTCACCGACCTCGGCGCGATCCGCGATCAGGCGCCGCTCTTCGGCGCGGTCGCCTCGGACTCGACCGCCTACCGGGCGATCGATCAGGTCGCCCGCGACCCAGAGCTCCTCGACGGCCTGCGGGCGGCACGGGGGCAGGCGCGCGAGCGCGTCTGGGAGCTCGGCCTCGCCCCCGGGCGGGTGACGATCGACCTCGACGCCTCCCTCCTTGACAGCCACTCCGAGAAGGAGGGCGCGGCCGGGAACTTCAAGGGCGGCTTCGGCTTCCATCCGGTGCTCGCCTACTTCGAGGAGACCTCCGAGGCGGCCGCGGCGATGCTTCGCCCCGGCAACGCCGGCGCCAACACCGCGGCAGATCAGGTCGCGGTCGCCGAAGCCGCGCTGGAGCAGATCCCCGCCGGGCGCGCCGCAGAGATCGAGGTGCTGCTGCGAACCGACTCTGCCGGCGCCGTCCACGAGCTGCTCGACTGGGCCAAGGAGGGCGACATCCGCTTCTCGGTCGGCTTCGACCTGAGCGAGCCGGTGCGCGAGGCGGTCAGCCGGATTCCCGATCGGCGCTGGGT
Source organism: uncultured Actinomycetes bacterium (assembly GCA_963824485.1). GTDB lineage: Bacteria > Actinomycetota > Thermoleophilia > Solirubrobacterales > 70-9 > VAYN01. The sequence goes on along the minus strand of CAWGPH010000010.1, from coordinate 707,435 downwards.
ACCGGCGGCAGAACAGGACGGCTCGGCGCGAGGCAACGGTGAGGTCTGCGAGGCGAGCGACCTGATCGACCTCTCCGCCTGGCCGGAGGGCTCGCGTCTGATCGTGCGCCGCGAGCGCCCCCATCCCGGCGCCCAGCTGCGCTTCACCGATCAGGACGGTCACCGCTTTCAGGCGATCCTCACCGACCAGGAGGGCCGTGACATCCCTGCGCTCGAGTGCCGCCACCGTGCCCGCGCCAGGGCCGAGAACCAGATCGCCGACGACAAGGAGACCGGGCTCGCCAAGCTGCCCTTCCGCGATTTCGAGATGAACTCTGTCTGGCTTGAGCTCGTCCTCATCGCCCACGACCTGATCTCGTGGACGAAGGGGCTGCTGCTCTCGGGCGAGCTCGCCCGCTCGCGTCCCAGGCGGCTTCGCCATCGTCTCCTCCACGTCGCCGCTCGCCTCGCCTTCTCGGGACGGCGCGCCAGGCTGCGCCTGCAGGCGGGCTGGCCCTGGGCGAGAGAGCTCGTGGCGGCGTTCGAGAAGCTGAAGTCACTGCCCGCTGCGGCGGGCTGAAGCCCGGCTCGATCTCCACCCACACCTCCGGCGGCTCCCCGGCGCCAGGCGCCCGCGAAGCCTGCTCGCGCTCGGCGCCCTGGCCTGCGTCTCCCCGTGAGATCGCGACTGCCGGCGGCTTCGGCCACCACACCGTGACCGTTACGTCACTGCTCGGGTCGCTGACTTACTCCTTGCGGCTTGTTGCAAGATCCGGGCTAGTGGTGGTGCTTCTTCTTGGCAGCAGTGACCTTGACGCTCACCTTGACCGGTTTCGCCGTCGTGCCCTTGGCGGAGACGGTGAATTTGTAGGTACCGAGCGCGGTTTTCTTGGTCCCGACCTTGAGGGTCGCGACCGCCGAACCGCCCGGCACGAGCGCGCTCACCGAAGCGCACTTCGGCGCCTTCAGCCCTTTCTTGGCCTTTTTGGTGAGTTTGGCGCACACCTTCGTCGGCATCGAGACGAGGTCGCCGCCGTTGGCCACCTTGAACTTCACCATCGCCGCCTTACCAGCCTTGGCATGAGCTTTTTTCGTTTTCAGCGCGACGGACAAAGTCGCGGGCGTCACCGTGACGGCACTGCTGGTTTGACTCGCCGAGCCGCTGACGTTGGTTCCCGTGACGGAACAGGTGTAGCTGCCCGCGGCGGTCGCCGTGAGCGAATTGCTGGTCGCACCAGAGATCGCCTGGTCATTCAGCAACCACTGATAGGAGTAGCTGGTCGGTGCTCCATATACATAGGAGCCTGGGTAGTCCTGGGACCAGCTGCCCTGCGAGCAGGACAGCGCTGCCACGTTCTGGGTTATCGACGGCGCGGCGGTGCCGGTCGGGCTCTTCAGCACTACCGGGTCCTGGGGTCCATTGACGGGAGCGGTGGTCGGGCTGATGCCGCTGACGGTGCCACTCAGCAAGGCCGTCCCCAGGGCGTTTGCCCGAACTTCGCGGTTGCCGTAGTTGGCCCAGTAGAAGCGGCCGCCAGAGGGATCGAATGCCATCCCGTAGGGTTCTTTGAAGAAGGCTTCCGGGGCGGTGATTTCGCCGCCGCCGACACCCGACGTGTTGAGCCAGTAGACACCTTCGTGCCCAGCGGGCGATTCGCCGAGAAAGTAAAGCCGCCCGGCTGCCGGGTCGACGTTGATCGCCGACCAGCCTTTGGGTCGTTCCGTTTCCGCCACGTTGAGCGAGGCACCGCCGGTGTTGTCGAGGTTGGCGTAGAACACTTCGCTTTCGGTGTTCACCCAGTAGATACGGTTGTTGGTGGTGTCGAGGGCGATCTTGTAGGGATCGTCGACGCTGGCGCCGGTAGTGTTCAGCGAACCGCCGCTGCCGCCGTTTGCCGACGAGTAACCGATCGAACCCAGAGTCTCGGCATTGGCCCAGTAGACGGTCTGTGTGCGCGGGTCGACCGCGATCCCCTCGGGATCTTCGACCGGGGCCGAGCCGGTGTCGAGAACGCCGGCGCCGCCGCCGTTGACGGACACCCAGATAATTTGTGACGTTTTCGAGCTGGCCACGTAGATGCGACCGTTGGCGGGGTCGAACGCCATTCCTTCCGGGTGTTCGATCGTTGCGCCGACAGTGTTCAGGAGCCCACCACCGTTGCCGTCGATGCCAGCGAACGAGATCGACGCCGGGGTCGCTTCGTAGTTGTCCCAGTAGATCGTTTCCGATGCTTGGGCCTTCGCCGCGATCACCAGCACCACCAGCATTGCGAAGGTGACCGCAGCGGCGATCAGGGCCGATCGGCGCCCGACGCCGCTCGGCTCGTCAAGAAGTTTCATGCAAGTCCTTTCTCGTAGACACCCACCTACTCATCCACGAATGCAAAACAGACGAGATTCCCGAGCCTAAACGAAAGTCCGGCGCCCTAAAAGGCGCCGGACGGAAGAACAACCGATTAGGGGGGTGGCTCAGTCGTCGCCGAGGACGCTAATCGTCCGACCCTTGCGCGCCGAGTGGAAGGAAACCTTCCCCTCGCGGGTCGCGAAGATCGTGTGGTCGCGGCCGATGCCGACGCCCTCGCCAGGCCAGAAGCGGGTGCCGCGCTGGCGGACGATGATCTCGCCGCCGGTGACCTGCTGGCCGGCGAACACCTTGACGCCGAGCATGTTCGGGTTCGATTCACGACCGTTTCGGGAAGAACCGAGACCTTTCTTATGGGCCATTACGAATCCTCTTTCGAAGCTTTGGGGGCTTTGGACCCGCCTTTGAGGCTGACCACCTCGAGCTTGGTCAGCTCGGAGCGGTGACCGGCACGTTTCCGGTAGCCCTTCTTCGCCTTGTATTTGAAGACTTTGATCTTCTTGCCGCGCAGATGCCCGGCGACTTTGGCCTCGACTTTGACCTTCGCCAGGTCTTTCGCCGCGGTGACCACGTCACCGTCGCGGAAGAGCACCGGACGCAGGGAGACTTTGTCGCCCTCCTTGGCGTCGAGCAGATCGACGAGCAGCGAGGTGCCCTCTTCGACCTTGTACTGCTTTCCACCGCTTTCGACCACCGCGTACATGCGTCCTCGTTCCTCTTCCGACTACTCGTCCGTGCTGCCTTGTTTGGCGCGCGAACGCCCCCGACCGCCACGGCGGCCGCGACTGCGTTTGCGCGCGGGAGCGTCGGATTCTAGCTGGGAGCCGTTCGAGGCGCCGTTCGAGCTTGCGAGCGGGGGCTCGCCGCCCAGCAGCGAGGCGATCGCCGCCGCCCGCTCGACCTCGTCGATCCGCACCAGCTTGCGCTCGCCGACGTAGGGACCGCCGCCGGTGACGCTGACGATGTAGGAATCGATCCGCGCCACCGCGTCGTCGGCGTTGTACATATGGGGCTCGTCGATCTTGACCAGCACCTCCTCGCCGACCTTGAACGGCAGCGCCCGCTCCTCGATCTCGGCCCGCGTCCCCGACTCGATCAGTTCGAACGTCTCGATCGCGTTGGCGTCGCCGCCCTCGAAGTGGAAGCGCTTGTGCGTCTCCTCCTCGAGCTCGGTCAGCCCGCTGTCGGAATCGGTCAGCGCCGCGGCGACTTTCGGATTGACCCGGATCAGGAACGCCTCGTCGGATTTTTCCGCAGCGATTTCGCGCATCTTCCGCAAGCCCTCCAGCGCCACCGTCTCGGCCGAGAGCACCACGCCCTCGCCGTGGCAGGTCGGGCACAGCTCGGTGAGGATCTCGCGCACCCCGTCGGTGACGTTCTGGCGCGTCATCTCGACCAGGCCGAGCGGCGACACCTCGACCACGTAGCTCTTCGACTTGTCGGCGTCGAGCGCTTTGCGCATCGTCTTCAGGACTTTGTCCCGGTTCGAGGCGCGCGCCATGTCGATGAAGTCGATGACGATGATCCCGCCGATGTCGCGCAGCCGCAGCTGCCGCACCGCCTCCTCGGCGGCCTCGGTGTTGACTTTGGTGATCGTCTCCTCGAGCCCGCCTTTGCCGCGGCCGGTGAAGCTGCCGCTGTTGACGTCGATCACCGTCAGCGCCTCGGTGTAATCGATGATCAGGTAGCCGCCCGAGGGCAGGTCGACCCGGCGGTTCAGGGTCGACTCGATCTCCTGGTCGATCCCATATTTTTCGAACAGGGACTTTTTCTGGCCTTTGTAGAGTTCAACCCCGCCGACCAGCTCCGGCGCGGTGCGCTGGAAGAAGCTGGTCACCCGCTCGAACTGCTTCTCCGAGTCGATGATCGCCGTTTCGAACTCGTTGAGGAAGACGTCACGGAGCACCCGCACCGAGAGATCGGCCTCCTGGAAGACCATCGCCGGCGCCTTGGTCTGCGCGGCGCGCCGGGCGAGCACCTCGTTCAGCTTCTGCAGGTAGGAGATCTCCCGCACGAAGTCGGATTTTTTGGCGCCGTGCGCGGCGGTGCGGACGATCAGCCCGCCCGGCCCTTTGTAGGTGCGGTCGACCATCTTGCGCAGCCGGTCGCGCTCTTTGTCGGCGAGCCGGCGGCTGACCCCGACCCCGGAGCCCTGCGGCGCGTAGACGAGGTAGCGGCCGGCGATCGACACGTTCATCGAGAGCCGCGCGCCCTTCGTCTTCAGCGGGTCCTTGACGACCTGGACCAGGATCTCCTGGCCCGGCTTGATCAGTTCGTTGATCCGCTGGCCTTTGCCGGAGCCGCGGCCCCGCCGCGGCGCCTGCTGGCCGTCGGGGAGGACGATCTCGTCGACGTGCAGGAAGCCGTTGCGCTCCAGGCCGATGTCGACGAAGGCCGCCTCCATGCCGGGCAGGACGTTGTCGACCTTGCCTTTGTAGATGTTGCCGACGATCGAGCGACGACCGCGACGCTCCATGTACAGCTCGGCGACGTTGGCCTGGGAGCCTTTCGCTTTCGCCTCGAGTACGGCAACGCGGGTCTCGCCTCGCTCGGCGGAAACCAGAATCGTTTTTTTCATGTGTTCAGCTCAGTTCGGATAGGTACAGCGTGGACCCTCTACAGAGGCGTCACCACGCGAACCTTCCCCGCCGGCTGAGACGCGCCTGGATGTTGATGCTCTGAAGAACTCCGATCGCCAGGAAGGTAGCGAGCACGGAGGACCCTCCGTAACTCATCATCGGCAAGGGGATGCCCGTGATGGGCATGATGCCGAGGCACATCCCGACGTTGACGAACACCTGGAACATGAGCTCGACGGCGATGCCGCCGGCCACGAGGATCCCGTAGGAGTTCTTTGAGAGCGTCACGATCCGCAGCGCCCGCCAGATGAGAAGGGCGTACAGGGATAGGACGAACGCGGCGCCCAAGAACCCGTAGCGCTCGCCGATCACCGCGAAGATGAAGTCGGTCGAGCGCTCGGGCACGAAGTCGAGCCGCGTCTGGGTGGCTTGGTCGCCGCGCCCGGTTTTCTGACCGGCGCCGATGGCGACCATCGATTGGTCCTGCTGGTAGCCCGCACCGCCCGGTTCCGCGCTCGGATTCAGGAAAGAGGTCAGTCTCTGCGACTGATATTCCTTGAGCACGGGGTGGCCGACGGCGGGCGCCACCACTAGGACTAAAGCTATGAGTGCGGCGATGCCGCCGCTGATTACAGCGAAATGGGTCCATGGGACACCCCCGAAGTACATCACGGCGAGCGTCCCGACCACCAGCACCAGTGCGGTGCCGAGGTCCGGCTGCAGGAAGACAAGGGCGGCCGGAGCCAGTCCCAGAGCCAGATAACGGATGGTTTTGTGGATCGGAGAGCCGCGTCTGGCACCGTCGATGACGAAGCCCGCGAGGGCCAGGACGAGTAGAAGCTTGCCCAACTCGGAGGGCTGGAAGGAGAAAAACGGGAGTTCGAAGGCGCGCCGCGAGCCGCGCGCGGCGAAGCCGAAGACGAAGACGAGGGCGATCGAGACACAAAGGAAGGTGTAGATCCCGACCCGCAGCTCGCGGAAGCGCGAGTAGTCGACGCGGGACAGGATCAGCATCCCGATCACCCCGGCCACGCCGTAGATCGCCTGGCGCTCGACGTAGTAGTTCGGGTTGCCGGGAACGTCGTGCAGGGTCGCCTGGCCGAGGGTGAAGACGCTGAAGGCGATCAGCCCGACCGCGGCGAAGGTCATCACCCAGTCCATGTGGGCGAGGCCGAGCCGTTCGCCGATCGTCGGGCGTTCGTCGAAGAGCTCGGGCCGCGCCTGCCGCGCCCGCGTCGCGTACATCATCCGCCCGCGCCCGTTTCTTCGAGGGCGGCTTCTTCTTCGACCGGCGCTTCTTCTTCGGTTTCCTTTTCGGTTTCCTTTTTCAGCTGGTTCTGGAAATACGCTTCGAGGATCAGCTTCGCCGCGGGGGCCGCCGCTTCCGCCCCGAACCCGCCTTCCTCGATCGTCACCGCGGTGACGATCTGCGGGTTGGGATACGGAGCGAGGACGATGTACCAGGACTGGTTATTGGCATGGCCTAAGCGTTCGGCGGTCCCGGTCTTCCCCGCGACTTCGATCGGGAATCCGCAGAAGCTCGAGCAGGAGGTGCCGCCGCTGCTTTGCGCCGCCTCGTGCAAGCCTTCGAGGATCGCCGACCGGAAGGCGGGGTCGACCTGGACGTGACGCCGCGGTTCCGGATCGAATTCCTTCATCACGCGGCCCGCGGCATCCTGGATTTCCTTGCCCACGTGAGGGGTGACCACGGTCCCGCCGTTGGCGACGGTGGCGTAGGCGACGGCCATCTCCAAGGGGTCGGTCTGCAGATAGCCCTGGCCGGTCGCCAGCTGGACGTTCTGGCCCGGCCCCCACGGTTCGACATATTCGTTGCCCGCCGCGATTTCTTCTTCCGCCCACTGCTTGCCCGGAACCAGCCCTTCGCTGCCTTCGGCCTGAGGCAGGTCGATCCCGGTCGGCCGCCCGATGCCGAGCAGATCCGCCCAGTGTTGGAGGTCATCGGTCTTCCACATTTCGTCGCCCAGCGTGTAGAAGTAGACGTCGGACGAATACTTCAGCGCCGACACGAGGTCGACGGCGCCGTAGCCGACCCCTTCGGAGTCTTCGAATTTCTGACCGCCGATCGTGATCGACCCAGGATCGTCGATCACCCGTCCCAGCGTGTCGACGCCGGAGTTCAGTGCCGCCATGGCGGTGATCAACTTGAAGGTCGATCCGGTCGGGTAGAGCCCTTCGAGCGCGCGGTTGGTGAGCGGATCTTCGGGGTTGCGGAACAGCCGGTTCACCTCCGCCTGGCTCAGCGGCGGGGTCAGTTCCTTCGGGTCATAGGTCGGATAGGAGCCCATGCCGAGAATTTCACCGGTGTGGACGTTCATCGTGACGAACCCACCGGGACCGTATGAGGCCACCGCCTGTTCACCCGCCACCTGCACCGCCGGGTTGATCGTCAGCTTCAGGTTGTCCCCCGGTTCCGGCGGCGTCGAGGCGAGCTTGCCGCCCGGCGTCGGCTCGCCCAGTGAGTTCACCTCGTAGCGCGAGATCCCGGGAGTGCCGCGCAGCCACCTGTCGTAGGTGTACTCGACGCCCCCCTGGCCGACGATTTCGCCCGGTTCGAGCCCTTCGTAGGGCGCTTCTTCCAACTCTTTTTCGCTCACCTCGCCGGTGCTCCCGAGGACGTGCGCGGCCTCCTCTTCGTCGGGGTAGTTGCGGACGAATACCTTTTCCACCGAGACGCCCGGGAACTGGCCGTGGTGTTCTTCGATGTAGTAGATGAGGTCGTAGCCGACGTCGCGGCGCAGCGTGACCGGCGCCCCGGCCGCCTGTTCTTCTTCTTCGACGATCCGCCTGCGGACCTGTTTCATGTTCATGTGGACGAGCGCCCCGAGCTGCTTCAGCTCGGCGATTTCCGCCGCTTCTTCTTCGGGCAGCTTCGTCAGGTCGATCAGGAGCGCCAGGCTGGTCCGGTTGTCGACCAGCACTTCGCCGTTGCGGGCGAGGATCTTGCCGCGCGGGGCGATGATCTTGAGGGAGCGGGTCCGGTTGTTCTTGGCCTGGGCCAGGTTTTCCGCCCCTTCGAGGATCTGCAGCGTCCAGAGCCGGAAGAAGAGGATCGCGAAGAGCGCCACGGCGACGCCGCCGACGACGGCGATCCGTAGCGCCATGCGGCTCGGCCGGGCCCTGTCCTCGGGTCGCAGGTACAAGATCTCAGGCTCCCAGCACGGTCGGTCGCCGCGTCCGCCGCACCGTCGCCTCGTCGACCAGGGCGGGGCGCACCAGGCGCCGCAGGCCGACGTAGATCGCCCAGCCGAGGAAGAAGGCGAAGACGCTCTTCACCAGCATGTCGCGGACGACCATCACGCTGACGTCGGTGTGGATGCCGAACATCGCCTCGACCGCGCCGAAGCCGAGCTCGGCGGCGAAGGTGAGGATCGCGCAGAGCAGCGGCGCGACCAGTCGGCTGTGGATCTCGAAGCGCTCGCGGAACATCCCCGCCGCGTAGCCGACCGCGATCAGCACCAGCGAGGCGCCGCCGAGCGGCTGGATCAGCAGGCAGTCGAGCAGGAAGCCGATCGCGAAGCCGGAGACGGCGCCGGTCATCGTGCCGCCGAGCAGACCGAGGCTGACGACCAGCGCGGGCAGGATGTCGGGGCTGACGTGGAAGAGCTCGACCTGCGAGAAGAAGGTCAGCTGCAGCAGCACGCCGAACAGGCCGACGACGACCAGGCGGGCGACGATTTTCGGGGTGAGGATCACTTGCGGCTTCCCCCCGTAAGCACCTGGACCGTGCCGAGGTTGTGGAGTTCCGCAAAGGGGCGCACGATCGAGGTGCCGCGCGCTTCCTGTTCCTTCAGCGTCGCCCTGGTCACTTCGCCGACCGGGATGTCAGGCGGGAATTCCGATTCGATTTCTTCGCCGTGCCAGCCCGCGGTCACCACCGACTCGCCCTCGTGGACGTTTTTGTCGGAGTTGAGGAAGCTGAGGACGAGCTTGTCCGGTTCGCCGACGGTGGCCTTGACGATGCCCTGCACGTTGGACGGCACGACCTTTACCGAGATCGCGCTCGAATGGTCGGAGATGAGCTGCACCTTCGAGACCGAGCCGGTCACCGCCGTGACCTGGCCGATCAGCCCTTCGCCGTTCACCACCGGGTCGTGGTCTTTCACCCCGTCGCCGCTGCCGACGTCGATCATCACGTCGCTGAACCAGACCGTGGGCGAGACCCCGATCACCCGTCCCGCCACCGTTTCGTAGCCGGACGGGATCGCGCCCGACTTGTCGAGTTTCAGCAGGCCGCGCAGTTCTTCGTTTTCGGCCAGGGCCACCTGGGCGCCGACCGCCTCCTTGCGGGCGACTTCCAGTTCTTCTTCGAGCTTGTGGTTCTTGCCGCGCGCGTCGAAGGTTTCGTCGACCCAGTTGATCAGGTCGCGGGCGGGCTTCAACGCCCGGTCGAGGACCGAGGAGACGGGGGCGAAGACCGCCGTGACGCCGCGCTGGACGCCGTTCGACCCTTGGCCGTAGGTGATCGTCAGCAGCGCGAACGAGCCGACGATCAGAAGTGCGAGCACCGCCCTACGGCGGCGTACTTGCTTGCGGTACACGTGGGAGACCTAGATTCGCGGTAGTTGGTGAAGCCGAGATGAACGCCGTGCCGCTAGACACGCCGGCGATCTCCGAGGCCGTTCCTGCCGGTGCGATGGATCGTCTCGAACTCCTCGAGCGAGATGCCCGAGCCGACGGCCACGCACGTCAACGGCGACTCTGCCAGTTGGCAGGGCATCTGGCACTCGTCGTGGAGGCGCTGCTCAAGTCCTTGCAGGAGCGCGCCTCCGCCCGCCAGGGTGATGCCGCGGTCCATGATGTCACCGGCGAGCTCCGGCGGCGTCTGGTCGAGCGTCTCCTTGACCGCGGCGACGATGTGGCCGACCGGCTCCTCCAGCGCCTCGCGGATCTCCTCAGAGCTCAGCTCGATCGTCTTGGGGAGGCCGCTGACCAGGTCGCGGCCGCGGATCTCGGTGCGGGTCTCGTTCGGCAGCGGCGCCGCCGAACCCGCTTCGAGCTTGACCTCCTCGGCGGTCTGCGCGCCGATCGCGAGTTTGTATCTGCTTTTGCAGTGGGCGACGATCGCTTCGTCGAGCTCGTCACCGCCGACCCGGATCGACTGCGAGACGACGATCCCGCCGAGGCTGATCACCGCGACCTCGGTGGTGCCGCCGCCGATGTCGACGATCATCGAGCCGGTCGGCTCGGCGACCGGCAGGCCGGCGCCGATCGCCGCCGCCATCGGCTCCTCGATCAGGTAGGCCTGACGGGCCCCCGCCGAGAGGCAGGCCTCCTCGACCGCCCGCTTCTCGACCCCGGTCACCCCGGAGGGGACGCAGACGACGACACGCGGGTGGGCGAAGCGGTTGGAGTGGACCGACTGGATGAAGTGCCGCAGCATCTGTTCGGTCACCTCGAAGTCGGCGATCACGCCGTCCTTCAACGGGCGGATCGCGGTGATGTTGCCGGGGGTGCGGCCGATCATCCGCTTCGCCTCGACCCCGACCGCGTGGACATGGCCGGTTTTGGTGTCGATCGCGACGACCGAGGGCTCGGACAGGACGATACCCCGCCCCCGCACGTAGACGAGCGTGTTGGCGGTGCCGAGGTCGACCGCCATGTCACGCCCGCCGAGGCGGAACAACCGACTCAACCAGCTCATATTTCAGTCCTCTCGATGGCCAGAACGACCCATGATTCCAAACGGGACAAGTCGAACCCGACTCGGGTCGTCGCGCGCAGAAAAAGCTGTGGCTTGCGGGATAAACGTCTGCTCTTGCGGTGCTAACGAGGCGCTAAGAACAGGGTCGGCGCCAGCTCGACGAGAAGCCCGACCGGGAGGCCGACGACGTTCGAGACGCTGCCCTCGAGGCGCTCGACCAGGGTCGAGCCGAGGGTCTGAATCGCGTAGCCGCCGGAGCGTCCCTGCCACTCGCCGAAGTCGACGTAGCGCTGCTTCTCGGCGTCGGTGAGCCGCTTGAAGACGACCTCGGAGCGGTCGAGGCCGCTGCGCTCCTCCCCCGCCTCGTCGAGCACGACGAGGCCGCTCATCACCGTGTGGCCGCGTCCCGACATGCGATCGAGGTAGGCGCGCGACTCGCCGGCGTCGGCGGGCTTGCCGAGCACCTCGCCGTCGAGGACGACGTCGGTGTCGCAGGCGATCACCAGGGCGCCGGCCGGGCGCTCGACGGCGCGCGCCTTGCGGCGCGCGTTCTCGATCACGAGGAATTCGGGGTCGCCCCGGTCGAGCTCCGGAGCGCCGGGGACGACGACGTCGCACTCGATCCCCAGCTTGGCGAGGATCTCGCGCCGCTGGGGCGAGCCCGACGCTAAGACAACTCGGGGAACCAGATGCCGATCTCGCGCTCGGCCGACTCGTCGGAGTCGGAGCCGTGGACCATGTTGAAGGTCACCTCGAGCGCGAAGTCGCCGCGGATCGAGCCGGGCGCCGCCTCGACCGGGTTGGTGGCGCCGATCAGCTGGCGCGCCGCCGGTACCGCCTCGGCCCCCTCCAGCACCATCGCCACCAGCGGGCCGCCGGTGATGAAGCTGACCAGCTCACCGAAGAACGGCTTCTCGCTGTGCTCGGCGTAGTGCTCGTGGGCGATCTCGGCCGTCGCGGTGAGCAGCTTCAGGGCGGTGATCCGCAGCCCCTTCCGCTCGAAGCGGGCGATCACCTCGCCGGTCAGTGCGCGCTCGAAGGCGTCAGGCTTGACGAGGATCAGGGTCCGGCTCACGGCGGGGGCTCCTTTGCTCTTGTTCGGTGGTCGGCACCTCTTTGGAGGCGCCGCGGGCGGGCCCTTCGCGGGTGTCCGAAGCTTTCGGTTTGCGCTCGGCGGGGCGTTCGCGTTCGCCGGCGGCATTCGCGCGCTGTTTTTTGCTCGGGTTACGCGGCCGCTGTTTCGGTTGGGCGGCGGCGCGCTCGTCGTCGGGAGCGCGGCGGCGCGGCCGGCTCGAGCGCTCGCCGGACAGCGCGGTCTCGCAGAACGGGCAGAGGCCCCAGCGGGGGTCGACCGGTTCGCCGCAGGTCGGGCAGGGGTCCTTCAGCCGGCGCTGGCAGTTGGGGCAGCGCAGGTAGTTCTTCTCGACCGGGTACTCGCAGTTCGGGCAGGTCTGCTCGCGCAGCTGGCGCACCCGCAGCTCGGCGGCGCGGATCTCCAGCTCGCGCTCGTGGGCGTCCTCGAGGAACTCCGGCGGCCGCACGATCGTGTAGACGGCGGTGCCGACGAAGGGGAAGAACGAGGCGATCGTCGCGCAGCCGACCAGGAACGGATCGGAGATGCGGCGGCGCGCATCGAGGAACGTGTAGACGATCAGCGCGAGCCAGAGCACGATCAGCAGGAGCAGAACGAGGGTCGCGGCCAGGTTGAGGCCGGAGTTGGTGATGCCGAAGATCGCTAGTGCCATGGGAAGTGCCCCTTCCGGGGATGGGGATCGCGCAGTGTATTCGCCGTTCGGACGCCTGATCCTGTTCGGCTCCTCAGCGGGGCTCTCCGCCTAGAGGAAAAGCCTCCCGAACAGGTACCCGACGCCGAAGAAGACGAGGATCACGATCGCCACCACGGCGGCGACCAGGGCCATCATCGACAGCAGTTCGGAGCCCGCGCTGCGATCCATGCAGGAATCCTCGCACAGTCAGGCTGGCCCTCAGGCGCCGCCACCCGGTGGCGGCGCCGGCGAGGTGGCCTCGAATGCGCGCGCTGGTGCGATCAGGTAGTGCGAGCCGGTCACCAGGAGCATGCCGGCGAAGGTCCGGCCGGCCAGTTCGGTGGCGCGGCGGAGGGCCGGCTCGAGGCGCGGTTCGGCGATCGCCTCGAGGCCATGTGCCTGGCAGAGGTCGGCAAGCTCGCGGGCGGGGCGCGAGCGCGCGCCGGGGCGGCCGTGGCCGGCCAGCGCCGCGGGTGGGATCTCGGTGCAGACGACGTTGCGCAGGACCGGCGCCAGCGCCGCGATCATCGCCGGCGCGTCCTTGTCGGCGAGGATCGCCAGGCAGGCGACGACCGGCCGGCCCGCGGCGAGCGCCGGCAGCGCCTCGGCGAGCGCCGCCGCCCCGTCCGGGTTATGGGCGGCGTCGACGTAGATCGGTGGGCTCGCGGCGATCAGCTCGAGCCGGCCGGGGACGCGCAGCCCGGTGCCGACGGCGGCGACCCGCTCCGGGTCGACGGCGCCGAGGAAGGCCTCCGTGGCGGCGGTCGCGAGGGCGAAGTTGCGGCGCTGGAAGGGGCCTGTGGCGGCGAGCTCGACCTCCGCGCCGGGATCCTCCGGGGCGACGATCAGCTCGGCGCCGCGTTCGCGGGCGACCCGCTCGGCGAGCTCGAGGACCGGGGCGCTCACCCGGCCCAGGACCAGGGTCGACTGGTCTTTGAGGACGGCGAGCTTCTCGGCGGCGATCTCCAGCTCGGTCTCCCCCAGCCACTCGGTGTGGTCGAGGCCGACCGAGGTGAGCACGGTGACCCGCGAGGGGATCGTGTTGGTCGCGTCGAGCCGGCCGCCGAGCCCGGCCTCGATCGCCGCCGCCTTCACCCGGGCGTGGGCGAGGGCGACGAAGGTGGCCGCGGTCGCCGCCTCGAACTCGGTCACCGCGTCGTTCTCGTCGAGGGCTCGGTTGACGCCGGCGGCCGCGGTCGCGACCTGGGCGACGGCCTCGGCCCAGGCCTCGGCGGAGATCTCCTCGCCGCGGATCAGGGTGCGTTCGGCCCAGCGGTCGGCGTGCGGCGAGAGGCAGGCGGCGGAGCTGACCCCGTGCGCTTCGAGCAGCGCCGCCACCATCCGCGTCACCGAGGACTTGCCGTTGGTGCCGACCACGTGGACCGAGGCGAAGCGGCGCTGCGGCAGGCCGAGCGCGGTGGTCAGCTTCCACATCCGGTCGAGGCCCAGCCGCCACCCGACCGGCTCCAACGAGTCGAGGTAGGCGCTCGGGTCGAGTCCCTCGGGCATCGCGGCGCTAGCCGAGTTCGTCGAGTTCCGAGCGGTAGCGCTCCAGCTTGCCGCGCTCTTCCTCGACCACGGCGCCGGGCGCCTTGGCGACGAAGCCCTCGTTGGAGAGTTTGCGCTCGGCGCGCTCGATCTCGGCGGTCAGCTCCTCGCGGCGCCTGCCGAGCCGCGCGTTGACCGCCGCGGCGTCGAGCTCCGCGGAGGCGAGCACCCGCACCGGGCCGACCGAGGCGACCGGCTCCGAGCCGACCCCGTCGAAGGCGAAGCGCGAGAGCCGGCCGACGAACTCCGACGGCGTCATCCCGTCGATCACCGCGGGCAGCACGGCTTTGGCCGGAACGCCGACCAGGTCGCGCCAGGCGCGCAGGCTGCGGGTCAGGGCGATCTCCTCGACGACGTCGGCCTCGGCGCCGTCGTCGAACAGCGACTCCTCGGCGGTCGGGAAGGCGTGCACGGTGAGGTGGCCGTCGCGGGCCGGGTGGAAGGACCAGATCTCCTCGGTGACGAACGGCATCGTCGGGTGGAGCAGCGCCAGCACCCGTTCGAGCGCGTAGAGCAGCGTCGCCGAGACGTCCTCCTCGCCCTCGTAGAGGCGCGGCTTGACGATCTCCAGGTACCAGTCGCAAAGGTCGTGGTAGACGAAGCCGTAGCCCTCCTGGACGGCGTGGGCGAAGTCGAAGCCCTCGAGTTTCGCGGTCACCGAGGCGATCGTCCGCTCCAGGCGGGAGAGGAGCCAGCGGTCCTCGAGCTGCGCGGCGCGCGGCGCCGGTTCGACCTCGGCGGCGTTGAGGAGGATCAGGCGGGAGGCGTTGTAGAGCTTGTTCGCGAGGTCCGATCCCTGCTCGACCTTGGCGTCGGAGTAGCGCACGTCCTGGGTCGAGGACATCGCCAGGAGGCCGAAGCGGAGCGCGTCGGCGCCGCGCGCCTCGATCTCGAGCAATGGGTCGATCCCCGTCCCCAGGCTCTTCGACATCCGCCGGCCGTCGCGGGCCTGGATCACCGAGTGGACGTAGACGTCGCGGAAGGGGATGTCGCCGGGGAACTCGATCCCCATCATCACCATCCGCGCGACCCAGAGGAAGAGGATCTCGCGCGCCGTGGTGAGGAAGCTGGTCGGGTAGAAGGCGCGCAGCTCGGGCGTGTCGTCGGGCCAGCCGAGCGTCGCGAACGGCCACAGCGCCGAGCTGAACCAGGTGTCGAGGACGTCCTCCTCCTGGCGCAGCTCGCCGCCGCAGGCCCCGCAGCGCTGCGGTTCGCTCTCGGCGACGATCGTCTCGTCGCAGGCGTCGCAATACCAGACGGGGATCTGATGCCCCCACCACAATTGGCGGGAGATACACCAGGGCCGAATCTCCTCCAGCCAGTTGAGGTAGACGCGGCTCCACTGGTCCGGCTGGATATGCACCTGCTCGCTTTCGACCACCGCCATCGCCGGGCGCGCCAACTCGTCCATGCGGCAGAACCATTGGAGGGAGACGAGGGGCTCGATGCGCTCACCGGAGCGGTGCGAGAAGGGGACCGAGTGCGTGTAGGGCTCCTCCTTGCGCAGCACGCCCTCGACGCGCAGTTCCTCGACGATCGCCTTCTGCGCCTCCTTGACGGTGAGCCCGGCGAAGTCGCCGGCCTCCTCGTTCATGCGCCCGTCGGGGCCGATCACGACGATCTCGCCGAGCCCGAGCTTCCTGCCGATCTCGAAGTCGTTCGGATCGTGACCGGGGGTGATCTTCAGGGCGCCGGTCCCGAACTCGACGTCGACGTGCTCGTCGCCGTGGATCGGCAGCCGGCGCCCGACCAGCGGCAGGATGGCGTGCCTGCCGATCAGGTGGGAGTAGCGCTCGTCGTGCGGATTCACGGCGATCGCGGTGTCGCCGAGCATCGTCTCGGGTCTTACCGTCGCGACGGTGAGCACCTCGTCCGAGCTCTCGATCGGGTAGTCGATATAGAAGAGGGTGTCGGCCACCTCGCGGTTCTCCACCTCGAGGTCGGAGATCGCCGAGCGCGTCCCCGGGTCCCAGTTGACCATGTAGTTGTCGCGGTAGATGTAGCCCTTGTCATAGAGCCGCTTGAAGACCTTGTGGACAGCGCGGACGTAGCCGGCGTCGAGCGTGAAGCGCTCGCGCTCGTAGTCACAGGAGGCGCCGAGCCGCTTGTACTGCTCGACGATCCGCGAGCCGTACTCCTCTTTCCATTCCCAGACCCGCTCGACGAAGGCCTCGCGGCCGAGCTCCTGACGGGTCTTGCCTTCGGCGATCAGGCCCTTCTCGACCACCGCCTGGGTGGCGATGCCGGCGTGGTCGGTGCCGAGGATCCAGAGCGTGTTGCGGCCGCGCATCCGGTTCATCCGCACCAGCGTGTCCTGCATCGAGCCGTTCAGCGCGTGGCCCATGTGGAGGACGCCGGTGACGTTGGGCGGCGGGATCGCGACCGAGAAGTTTTCCTCCGGCGAGCCGGTCGCCTCGGGATGGAAGTAGCCACCATCCATCCATTCGGCGAAGACCCGCCCCTCGATCTCCCCCGGTTCGTAGCGGGTGGTCTGCTCGAGCTGGGTGCGCTTGGCGGCG
This sequence comes from uncultured Actinomycetes bacterium, assembly GCA_963824485.1. Lineage (GTDB taxonomy): Bacteria > Actinomycetota > Thermoleophilia > Solirubrobacterales > 70-9 > VAYN01. The sequence continues at coordinate 691,020 of CAWGPH010000010.1, read as the reverse complement.
TCCATGCCCGGCGAGTCTAGATATCGAGCCGCGCTCCCAGCTCCCGCCGGCCGCGCGCGGTGACCTCGACCGCAGTCGCGACCTCGGGGCCGGAGAGCCGGTAATAGCGGTTGCGGCCGCCGCGCTCGACCGCGAGGAAGACCGCCGTCTGCAGCTTCGAAAGGTGCTCCGACCTGGTCGAGCGCGAGACGCCGGCGACCTCGGCCGGCTCGCTCGGCGGCAGGGCGCGGCCGTCGGTCAGCTCCATCAGCACGGCGGCGCGGCTCGGGTCAGCCATTAACGCCGCGGCGGCGAGGTCGACCTCGCCCTGAGCCGGTGGGGCCTGGGACTTCGTGGCGGTGCTCATACCTCCAGGGTAGGACCGTCGTCAGCGGTCTCGGCGTCTCCCGCTCCGAGCTGCCGGTCTGGTGGCGTTCGTCAACCAGCTCTTCCCCGACGACGAGGAGATGGCGCGCGATCCTCTGGCTGAACGTGCCGCTGGTGGTGGTGGCGTTCGGGGGCGGCGTCGCGACATTGCCGGAGGGCTCGACGGCAAAGGGCGCGCGGCCGGATATCGCGGGACAGGTACTCGGCGCACGGCCGCTTCGGCGCACCGCCAGCCTTGGGTGGGATCGCGGTGGCAGTCGTGGCGCTTGGCGGGTTTCTCGCGGCCGAGGGGGACGCGGTGCGACCCCTCCTCGACCTCGGTTGGTCCGGCGCCGGGAGTTCTGCGGCCGCGAATGCAGGTGCGGGACTGTTCGCGCTCGGCCTCTATCTGCAGCAAGGGGAAGGGCCCGCCCCTCGAAGCTGGGCTCGCTCTCGTCCCACTCGTCTCCCCCTCGCCACCCTGACGCCGTTCACCGGCCGGCTTGTCGCCCGGGTCAGCCCGCGCCTCCCCGCGGGCCTTGGTCTGATGGCGAGCGGTGCGGGCTACCTCGGCACCGTCTTGGTCGTCTCCGCGTCGATCGACTCCCCCATTGGTTGGCCGTTCCTCGCCCTCGCCGGAGCGGGCATGGGCGTAGCCGTCCCCGGCCTCGTCGCCCTGATCGGCGGCCTCTCCGCTACACCGCCTCCCTCACCTTCAGCGCCGGCGCGCTCCCCCTCGGCAGCATCCTCGCCCTCGCGCTGATGGGCGCTGTGGAGACTTAGTTGCTCATAGCGCTACTTAGTCTCCACGCGCGGCGTCGCTAGGCGGTTTCCTCGCCCAACTCGTCCGCGGCCGGGCCGATGTCCTGCTGCGCGGCCTCGGTCACCAGGGTCGGGCGGCGCCCTTGGAGGATCGTCTCCCTCGTGACCACGCACTTGGTGACGTCGCGCCGCGAGGGCAGCTCGAACTGGACGTCGAGCAGCGTCTCCTCGAGGATCGAGCGCAGGCCGCGCGCCCCGGTCTCCCGCTCGATCGCCTTGTCGGCGATCGCCTCGAGGCTGTCCTCGGAGAAGACCAGCTCGATGTCGTCGAACTCGAAGAAGCGCTGGAACTGGCGGGTCAGCGCGTGTTTCGGCTCGGTCAGGATCGTGGTCAGGTCGTCGCGGCTCAGCTGGTGGATCGCGCTGATCACCGGCAGCCGGCCGATGAACTCGGGGATCAGCCCGTATTCGATCAGGTCCTCCGGGAGCACCTGCTCGAACCACTCGCCGGTGTCCTTCTGGGCGCGCGAGGTGATCGCCGCGCCGAAGCCGACGCCGTGGTCGCCCACCCGACGCTCGATGATCTTGTCGAGCTCGGCGAACGAGCCGCCGCAGATGAAGAGGATGTTGGTGGTGTCGATCGTTAGGAACTCCTGGTGCGGGTGCTTGCGCCCGCCCTGCGGTGGCACCGAGGCGGTGGTCCCCTCGAGGATCTTCAGCAGCGCCTGCTGGACGCCTTCGCCGGAGACGTCGCGGGTGATCGACGGGTTGTCGGCTTTGCGCGCGATCTTGTCGATCTCGTCGATGTAGATGATCCCCGTCTCCGCCTTCTTGACGTCGAAGTCGGCGGCCTGGATCAGCTTGAGGAGGATGTTCTCGACGTCCTCGCCGACGTAGCCGGCCTCGGTGAGCGCGGTCGCGTCGGCGATCGCGAACGGCACGTTGAGGATCCGCGCCAGGGTCTGGGCGAGCAGCGTCTTGCCGCAGCCGGTCGGTCCCAGCATCATGATGTTCGACTTGCCCAGCTCGACGTCGTTCTCGTCGGACTGGCCGATCTGCACCCGCTTGTAATGGTTGTAGACCGCGACCGAGAGCGAGCGCTTGGCGGCCTCCTGGCCGACCACGTACTCCTGCAGCACGTCGTAGATCTCGCGCGGTTTCGGCAGGTTCTCCAGCTCGAAGGTCGGCGGCGCCGTGAGCTCCTCGTCGATGATCTCGTTGCAGAGGTCGATGCACTCGTCGCAGATGTAGACGCCGGGGCCTGCGATCAGCTTCTTGACCTGGCGCTGCGACTTGCCGCAGAAGCTGCAGAGGAGCTGCTCGTTGGAGTCGGTGGGTCGTGCCAGTGGAATCCCCTCCTGACGGGACGATCGATCGGAGCTTCGGCGCGGCCCAAAGCTTAGACGGGCCCTGCTGCCGGTTACAGGGGGTCCAATACGGCGCCGCTCCGGCGGTCCCTGCGCGTGACGGCAGCCTTGCACGTCGATAGGTTGCCGGGATGGCCCAGGGAGTCGAGGTGAGCGCGGTCCGTGAGAGGGAGTTCGAGACCCTCCTGCCGCTGATCGCGGCCTACCAGCGCTTCTACGAAGTCGAGGACGTCGACAGCGACCGCAACCGCACCTTCTTCCGCCGCTTCATCGCCCCCAGCGACGACGGGCGCCTGCTGGCGGCGCGCGACGAGGGCGGCGCGATCCTCGGCTACGCCTGCCTCTACTGGCACTTCTCCTCGCTGCGGGCGACCGAGACCGTGCTGATGAACGATCTCTACGTCGCGCCGGAGGCGCGCGGCCGCGGCATCGGCCGCGCCCTGATCGAGGCGAGCGCCACCGTCGCCCGCGAGCGCGGCGCCGCCTGGCTCGAGTGGGCGACCGCCCCCGACAACCACACCGCCCAGCGCCTCTACGACTCGCTGACCGGCGAGAAATCGACCTGGCTCGAGTACGAGCTCGACGTCTAGGTCGGCGGGGCGCCGCGCTTCAGGCGGGCGCTGAGTGTGCGGCGCAGGTACCAGTAGGCGGCCGCCGAGGTGAGCAGGTAGACGATGCCGACGAGGATCATCACGCCGCGGGCGCCGGAGAGGAGCACCGCGAGGATGGCGATGACCACCAGCCCGATCGCCGTGGCCAGCGCCATGAAGCGCAGCGTCGCCTCGACCTGGCGCCGCAGCGGGTCGTCGTTCACGTCAGTGGTGCGCGATGACGCGGTCGACGATGTTGTACTCCTTCGCCTCGTCCGCGCTCATGAAGTAGTCACGTTCGGTGTCTTTCGTGACCTTCTCGAAGGACTGCCCGGTGTGTTGGGCGATGATCTCGTCGAGGCGACGGCGCACGTCGATGATCTCTTTGGCGTGGATCTCGATGTCGGTCGCCTGGCCCTGGAACCCGGCCGAGACCTGGTGGATCAGGATCTTCGAGTTGGGCAGCGACATCCGCTTACCCGCGGCGCCGCCGGCCAGCAGCAGCGCGCCCATGCTCATCGCGACACCGACGCAGATGGTCTGCACGTCGGGCTTGATGAACTGCATCGTGTCGTAGATCGCCAGGCCCGCGTACACAGAGCCGCCGGGCGAGTTGATGTAGAGGCTGACGTCCTTGTCAGGGTCCTCCGACTCGAGGTGCAGCAGCTGGGCGACGATCAGGTTCGCGATGTCGTCGGTCACCGGCGTGCCGAGGAAGACGATCCGCTCGCCGAGCAGCCGCGAGTAGATGTCGAAGGCGCGCTCGCCGCGCGAGGTCTGCTCGACCACCATCGGTACCAGAGGACTCATCGTCGGGGCACTCTATAGAAGGCGTCAGGTGCGCTCGGCGCCGGCCGGGCGGCTCAGTCGCCGCCGGGAGTCCAGAGCTCGCCAGCCGGTTTCCGCTCTTGATCCGGGGCGAGGATCTTCTCCGCCGCCTCGGCTTTGCCTTTGCGCTCTTCGGCCTCGGCGAGCGGGATCGGCTCCGCCGTGTCGGAGACCAGCTCGATCGCCTTCTGCGCCAGCAGGTCTTCGCGGATCACCGCGTCGCGCCCGTTCTCGCGCAGCCGCGCCAGCAGTTTCTCCGGCGTCGTCCGTTCGTGTTCGGCCGAGTGGGCGAGCGCCTCGACCATCTCCTCCTCGGAGACCTCGAGCTCCTCGGCGGCGGCGATCGCGGTCACCACGGCCTCGCGCTTCAGCTCGCGCTCCGCGTCGGGCTTCGTCTCCTCGATCAGCTCGTCGCGCGTTTTGCCCTGCATCTGAAGGAAGACGTTGGGGTCCATCCCCTGCTGGGCAAGCTGCCGTTCCATCCGCTCCCAGCGTTCGCCGGCCCGCGCCGTGACGATCTCGTCGGGGATCTCGACCGTGGCCTCGTCGACGGCGGCGTCGACCGCGGCGATCCGGAAGTCTTCGGCCGCGCGGCTGTTCAGCGCCGCGCCAACTTTCTCGCGGATGTCGTCGCGCAGCTCCTGGAGCGTGTCGAACTCGGTCGCGTCGGAGGCGAAGTCGTCGTCGAGCTCGGGCAGGATCTTCTCCCGCACCTCCTTGACCTTGACCTTGAACACCGCGTCTTCGCCCGCCAGTTTCGGTTCCTGATACTCGTCGGGGAAGGTGACCTCGACCTCGACCTCGTCGCCGGGGGAGGCCCCGGTCAGCTGGTCCTCGAAGTTGTCGATCAGCGAGCCCGAGCCGAGCGCCAGCAGATAATCGTCGGCCTTGCCTCCTTGGAAGGGGGAGCCGTCGACGAAGCCCTCGAAGTCGATCAGCACCGAGTCGCCCTCCTTGGCGGCGCGCTCGACCGGCTCCAGGCGCGCGAACCCCTCGCGGATCCGGTCGACCTCGGTGTCGACGATCTCCTCGTCGACCTCTTTCTCCTCACGGCCGACCTCGAGCCCTTTGTACTCGCCGAGCTCGGCGACCGGCCGCACCCCGACCTCGAATTTGAAGCTGAGCGGCTCGCCCTCCACCTCCGGGGTCGAGACCATGTCGATATCCGGATCGCCGATCGGCGTCACGCCGGCGTCGAGCAGCGCCCGTTCGTACCACTCGGGCAGCGCGTCGCGGATCGCCTCGGCCAGCACGGCGCCGAAGCCGAGCCGCTGGATCACCAGCGACGGCGGCGCTTTGCCTTTGCGGAAGCCGGGCAGGCGCAGGTCGCGCGCCATCGCCCGGGCGGCGCGGTTGGCGGCGCGCTCGACGTCTTTCGGCGGCACCTCCGCCTCGACTTCGACGCGTGAATCGGGAAGCTCGGTGAGAGTCGTCTGCATGGTCGGCTGACCCTAGCGGGAGCGGATCATCGTCCGCAGCGCCGCCGCGAAGTCGATCGCGAAGGCGACCGCCCGGCCCGGCGCGCCGGTGACGAGCCAGGCGCGGATGCGATCGAACGGTGACAGCGGGGCCGGGCTCCTGCTCATCGTGGCGCAGCGTAACGGTGCGGTGCTAGCTTGCCGCGATGCCGGACACGCCCGACAGCTTCCCGCCGATCGGCGGCTACGGCTTCCTCTCCGACTGTCATACCTCCGCCCTCGTCTCCTTCGACGGCGCGGTCGAGTGGCTCTGCCTCCCACGCTTCGACTCGCCCAGCGTCTTCGCCGCGCTGCTCGACCGCGGCGCCGGCCGGCTGACCCTGCGGCCGCGCGGCGTCGTCGTCCCGATCAGCCGCCGCTACAAACCGGGGACGCTGGTGGTCGAGACGACGTGGGTCACCGACACCGGCTGGCTGGTCGTCCACGACGCCCTCTCGATCGCCAGTTGGACGCCGAGCGAGGGCACCCCGATCGTCTCGCACGAGTCCGACCAGTCGCTCCTGCGGACGCTGACCTGCATCGACGGCGAGGTCGAGGTGGAGATGGAGTGCCTGCCGCGCTTCGACTACGGCACCGGCGCCGCGACCTGGAGCGAGCCAGCGGGTGGCGCCTGCATCGCAACCGGGCCGGACAGGACCGAGCTGGAGCTGCGCAGCGACCTGGCGCTGGCGGCCGCCGACGGCGCCCTGCGCGGGACCAAGACCTTGCAGAAAGGCGAGAGCGCCTACTGCGCGCTGAGCTGGGGCGAGGAGGAGAACTGCGGCCCTCGCAGCGCTCCCGAGGCGCAGGAGCGGCTCCGCCTGACCGAGGAATTCTGGCGGCTCTGGCTGCGCCACGGCCAATTCCCCGACCACCCCTGGCGCATCCACCTGCAGCGCTCGGCGCTCGTCCTCAAGGGCCTCACCTACACCCCGTCCGGGGCGATCGTCGCCGCCCCCACCACCTCGCTGCCGGAGACGCCGGGCGGCGAGCGCAACTGGGACTACCGCTTCAGCTGGATCCGCGACTCGACCTTCAGCCTCTGGGCGCTGCACACGCTCGGCTTCGACCAGGAGGCGCGCGACTTCATGAACTTCATCTTCAGCGTCTGCCGCGACCACCCCGAACTGCAGATCATGTACGGGATCGGGCATGAGCGGGAGCTGACCGAGAGCACCCTCGACCACCTCTCCGGCTACGGCGGCGCGCGGCCGGTGCGGATCGGCAACGGCGCCTTCGACCAGCGCCAGAACGACGTCTGGGGCGCTCTGCTCGACTCCATCTACCTGCACGAAAAAGCGCTGCGGGGGACGGGGACACAGGCCGATCGCGAGCTGATCGCCCACCAGGTCGAAAAAGCGATCGAGTCCTTCCCCGAGCCGGACCAGGGGATCTGGGAGTCACGCGGCGAGCCGCAACACTACGTCTCCTCGAAGGTCAGCATGTGGGTGGCGGCCGACCGCGGCTCGCGGCTGGCGCGGGAGGTGGGACGCGAAGACCTCGCCGAGAAATGGGGTGCCGCCGCCGACCGCTTCAAGGCCGAGATCTGCGAGAAGGGCTGCCGCGACGGCGTCTTCCGCCAGCACTACGACACCGACGCGCTCGACGCCTCGCTGCTGCTGATGCCGCTCTACCGCTTCCTCCCCGCCGACGACCCGCGGATCGTGGCGACGGTCGAGGCGATCGCCCGCGAGTTGACCGAGGACGGCCTCGTCCTCCGCTACAAGGTCGACGAGACGGACGACGGCCTCTCCGGCAAGGAGGGCACCTTCCTGATCTGCTCCTTCTGGCTGGCCTCGGCGCTGTCGGAGATCGGCGAGCCCGAACGGGCCCGCGAGCTCTGCGAGCGACTGCTCGGCGCCGCGGGCTGGCTCGACCTCTACGCCGAGGAGATGGAAGCGAAGTCGGGTCGCCACCTCGGCAACTTCCCGCAGGCTTTCACCCACCTGGCGCTGATCAACGCGGTCTCCCACGTGATCGCCGACGAGCAGAACCCGGAGAGCGGCGCCGCCAAGGTCTTCACCGAGATGGGCGGCGTCCGCGAAGGCTTATAGGGCCCAAGGCCACCCGGCGGTGAGTTCGCAGTTATCACCGCATAGCGAAGAGAACTGCGAACTCACCGCCGGGCTAGGGGCGGTCGAGGCGGTAGACGACGAGGCGCTCGCCGCTGCGACCCGTCGTGGCGAAGTCGAACTCCATCCCGAGCGCCCGTGCGACCCCGATCGAGGCGTCGTTTCGCGGTTGGATGCGGGCAATGATGCTGGGCATCGCGAGCGCGTCGAAGGCCTCGTCGCGGAGCGCCGCGGCGCCCTCGGTGCCGAGCCCCTGCCCCCAGGCGTGGGGCTCCAGCCACCAGCCGATCTCGCGCTCGCCGGGGTCGAGCCCGGCCGTCCCCTCGCCCGCGTAGTTGAGCGAGACGAGGCCGATCCCGCGGCCGTCGGCGCGGTCGATCGCGGCGCGCCAGCCGAAGCCGTGCTGTTCCCAGTGGCGACGCTCGGCGCGGGCGACGTCCTCGGCGAGCGGCGGCGGCCACGGGTCGCCGGTGCCGATGAAGCGCATCACCTCCGGCGTCGAGGCGAGCCGGACGAGCAACGGCGTGTGGCGGTCATCCCAGCGCTCCAGGCGCAGGCGCTCGGTCTCGATCACCGCCGCCGCGTCGATCACCCGGCTGTCCTCGGCTCGTCGCCTTGCACGCCCTCGATTATTGCGCCGGCACCGACCGTGACGGGCATGCCGGGAGGGCACCATCGACATGGGAACGTCATTTCCCGGTCGGCACTTGATCGCCTGGGGTTCGTGGCATTCCGGGGTACGGCCGGACCGCCTGGACGGGCGCCGCGTTCCTGCCGGCGCCCGCCTCAGATCCGGTGGCGGTCCGCGACCTCGTCCCGGCCGCTACTTGGCCAGCTTGTTCGCGACCAGCTTGATCGCGACCTTCGTCCCCGACGCGAGCACGCGGCCCGGCTTCGGGTTCTGCCTGATCACTTTGCCCTGCTTCTTCGCGGGACCCTTCACCTTGCTCACCTTGCCGACCGAGCAGCCGGCGCGGCGCAGGGCCGCCTTGGCCGGACCAAGCCGCTTGGCCGCTAGCTTCGGCACCGTGCAGCCGCGGTAGAGGAACGAGTCGGCGCGGCCGGTCGGGCTTTCGCCCGCCAGCGTCGTCGCGACGATGTCGACGCTGCCGACCTGGGCCTGGGCCGGGGCGACCGCGGTGATCTTTTCTTCGTTGACGACGGTGAAGCTCGCCGCCGGGATGGAGCCGAACATGACGGAGCTGGCACCGTTCAGGTTGGTGCCGCTGATCGTGACCTTTTCGCCGCCGAGGACCGCGCCTTCGCCCGGGGTCACAGTGGTGATCGCCGGGGCGGGCTGGACTTCGGCCGAGAGCTCGATCTCCTGTCCCGCTTTGGTCGACGACGGCGCGTTGGTGGCGCCTTCGAACGGCGGCGTCGAGAAGATCCCGTAGCCGGCGCCGGAGGTGGTCGCCACGCCGATTTCGTCGGTCGGGTTGCTGGAATCGATGCCGATCAGATCGCCGGCGCGAATCGGCAGCTGGGTCGCGAACGTTTCGATCCCGGTGCCGATCGGCTTCGCCGGCTGACTCGAGCCGGAAGCCGTGTAGGCACCGGAGCCGTTCGGGTGGAGGACCCGCAGCGTGAACGGCCCGCCGATCGCGCCCTGCACTTTCCAGCGGACGATCGCCCCGTTGACCGGCGAGGCGAGGTTGGCCCCGGTCTCCGGCAGCGTCGTGTTGAACTCTGAACGCACACCTTCGAACGGGGTCGAGGCGAAGGTCGGCGGCAACACACTGCCAACCGTCACCGTGGTCGCCCCCGCCGTCACCGCGGCGACCAATGCCCAGGCGGTGGCCAGCGCCATCGCCAGGATCGCGATCCGGCCGGCGCGCCGGCCCCTGCCCTCGAACTTCCTTACATCCCTGCGTCCGGTTGCAGACATGCTTCTTCCCTCCCTGTATGGGTCGGTTTTTCGCGCCACCTACGTCGCGGCGCCGTCAGATGCCGAAAGAACCCGTGAGCGCTCGGAAAGGTGCGGCAGCGCTTCGGGAAAGAGCGCGGAAGGGGGTCCGAGCTACGGCTCGGGGTTGGCCTCGAGCTCGCGTCGGCGAGCCTCTTCGATCGCCCGTTCGGCGTCGGCCAAGGGGTGCCAGCCGTCGGTCTCGACCGGCTTGTTTTCGAGGTTCTTGTAGACGTTGAAGAAGTGCTCGATTTCTTCCTGCAGCTGCTCGGGCACGTCGTCGAGGCTCGCGATGTGGGACCAGCGCGGGTCGCGGACCGGCACGCAGATCACCTTGTCGTCGGCGCCTTTCTCGTCCCGCATCTTGAACAGCGCGACCGGCTTGACCGGCGTCACGCAGCCCGGAAAGGTCGGCTCCGAGCCGACGACCAGGCAGTCGAGCGGGTCGCCGTCCTCGCCGAGGTGGCCGGGCAGGAACCCGTAGTCGGTCGGGTAGACGGTCGAGCCGGAGAGGAAGCGGTCGAAGACGACCCGGTCGAGCCCCTCGTCGTACTCGTACTTGTTGCGGCTCCCCTTGGGAATCTCGATGAAGGCGAGGAGTTGGCTCTCTTTGACTGGCTCGTTCAAGGGGTGCGGAAGACTAGTTAGTCGAACCGCTCGGACACTTTCCGGGCCGGCGCGGACCCCCGTTCGGTGCGCTGCCAGTAGCTTTGCGGAGCTGATGGGAGTCGAGCTCGACCACGTCCAGGTCGCCGCGCCGCCCGGCTGCGAGGCGGCCGCGCGCCGCTTCTTCGGCGAACTCGTCGGGCTCGAGGAGATCGAGAAGCCGGAACCGCTGCGGGCCCGTGGCGGCGTCTGGTTCGCGCTCGGCGATCGACAGCTTCACGTCGGCGTCGAGACGACGTTCGAGCCGGCCCACAAGGCGCACGTGGCGCTGCGGGTGGGCGCGGCGGAGCTCGACGATCTGGCGCGGCGGCTGACCAGCGCGGGCTCCCCGGTCACCTGGGACGACACCCTGCCCGGCGAGCGCCGCTTCTACTCGGAGGACCCATGGGGGAACCGCATCGAGTTCCTGGCCGAGGCTTGAGCCGCCGCTTAAGTCACCGGCCGTAGGCTGAGGCCGTGCGCGCCCTTCTCCCCCTCGCCGCGATCGTCGCCGTCGTCCTCGTGATCAGCGGCTGCGGCGGCGACGAAGACACCCTCGAATCCCTGGCCGGGACCCCTGCCGCGATCCACATCGTCAAGGACGTCGAAGCGATGGCCCACGCCTGCAAGAGGCAGACGGCGCAGGCACGCCAGGCCGGTGTCAAGGCTTACACCGGCCTGGCTCAGATCACTGCGATTCATCCACGGGCGACGTTCGGCCCCGAAGGCACCGACGTCACCATGCGCCAGCTCCTCCGCCGCACGGTCGAAAAAACCGGCCACTGCATCGGTGTCAGTGTCGACGCGGAAGGCAAGTACCACACCTCCCGCTAACCGGTGACCCCGTGCACCATCGGGTAGTAACCATCGAGGTGACCGTGACCCTCGGGTGGTAGCTCATCAGTTCGGCGGTTTCGTTCAACCGGGTCTCCTCGGCCGGGCTGAAGAAGGTGAGGACATTGCGGTCTTCACAGTTGAAGAGGCGAGCACGATCACTTCACACTCGGCGCCATCGAATCAGATTTATCTGATACCCTGATTGATGAATGACTCGTCTGACTGCTACGGAAGTCGCCAGAAAGTTCTCGCAAGTCGTCAGCAGGGTGGGTGCCGGCGAGGAAGTGGAGGTCGTCCGCAACGGCGTCCCGATCATGCGGATGCGTCCCGCCCAGAGCGACCAGTTCGTTTCCGCGTCCCGCTGGCGTGAGCTGATGGACAGCGCCCCGGGGGTTGACGACGACTTCGAGGGTGACGTTGAAGCGGGCCGCAGGGCGATCGGCCCGCCGAGTGCGGTTTGGCCGTCCTGATCGACACCTCTGTCCTGGTCAACGCGGAGCGGCGTGGCCGGTCGGTCGAGGGTGTCCTCGGCGAGCAAGATCGTGCTATCAGCGTGATCACGGCCAGCGAGTTGCTGCACGGCGTCCACCGCGCCGAGGACGCTCACATTCGCATGCGGCGACAGGCCTTCGTCGAGCATCTGATCTCCTCGATCGAGCCGCTGCCGATCACGACTCCGGTCGCCAGGACGCACGCCGAAATCTGGGCCCGGTTGGAGCAACATGGTGAAGTGATCGGCGCCCACGACATGTGGATCGCCGCAACCGCCATAAGTCACGGCATGGAGGTCGCGACCGCCAACGCGGCCGAGTTCGAACGAGTCCCGGGCCTGGCCGTCGTTGAGCTATGACGGGAGATATTGAACATTCCCTGCCCGCGAAGAGCTGCTTCCCGGCGGCCTATGGCCGAAGAGAAAGAGGGCCGTCAAGTACCGCTACGGGGATTCGAACCCCGGTTTCCGGACTGAGAATTCCGAATGAGCGCTTTCGGCAGCAGTCGCCAATGACCGGGGACGCGCTGCCGTGGGCGAAGAGTTAACTCCTGTTCAGACGCTCGTCCGCGATCTCGTAGACAGTCGGGGCATTGGAACCGCGCGGATGGTGGCGGACGCCAAAGGCGAACACCCGCAGCGTCAATGGACGGCTTGGATGCTTGACCGGCACGAACACAGCCCCGAAGCGGCCGTCCGGCCAGGGGACGTACGTCTTGACACAGCCACCCAGCCTCGTGCCGTCCCGGCCTTCGGCCTGGCACGCCCTCAGTCGGGACTGCGCGACGCCGCCGTCACTGCGCAGTTCTTTGCGAAACGCGCGCAGCGCGACCTCGGCGCTTGCGGGGAGCCGGTCAAGATCCTCAGCGAGCGCGTCATCATCGAACCCGACTGGAAAGATCGGACCCAGCCGGCGCCCGGCCACGCTCAGCCCTCGTCGTCGCTCGACAGAGACCCGAAGTGTCGCGTGAACTCCTCGGGGTCGAGACGCTGCTCGCCGTGGCGAGCGAGGATCGCCGCGATCGAGGTATCCCGTCCATCCACCGCCTCAAGTGCTGCGAGCGCAGCTTCCAGTCGGTCCTCCGGCAGGTGATCCAGGACGGCGTGGGCCTTGTCGCGGGTCGTCACGTCCCAAATGGTAGCCGGAAGCGCAGCGGCCGCCTCAAACTCGCGCAACGACGCCGGGACTGCATCACTTTGGCCTGGGCCTTGACCCGAGAACGAAAAAGACCGCCTCGCGGGCAGTCATTTCGCTCTACATCTGGAGTACCGCTACGGGGATTCGAACCCCGGTTTCCGGACTGAGAATCCGGCGTCCTAGTCCCCTAGACGATAGCGGCGAGGGATCAGCAGTTTAGCGGCAGCGACAGAGGAAGACCGTGGCGTGGGTCACGCATCGGCATCGGGGCGGGGAGCGGTAGATTGGCGAGACTCGCGGCTGTGGCGGAACTGGTAGACGCGCACGGTTCAGGTCCGTGTGGGCTAACGCCCGTGAAGGTTCGACTCCTTTCAGCCGCACTTTCGCCGTCGGGCGGATCGGGTCCCTAGGCGGACTGGGTCGGCCCGGCGGTCTTCGCCGAGCCGGTGTCGCGAGGCTCAGCGGTGGTCGAGTGCTCGGCGCGGATGGCATCGGCGTCGCTCGGGCGGCCACCGCGCTTCGCGTTTGTGTCGATCGCATTGGCGAAGGTCGGCCAGAGGTCGCGGGGGAGGTCGTGGCCCATACCGTCGATCATCATCAGGCGCGCGCCGGGGACCGCCTTCGCGGTCGCCCGCCCACCAGACGGTTTGACCAGCGGATCGCGGGTGCCGTGGATGACCGCGCTCGGCACCTGGACGTGGTGCAGAGCCTCGGTGCGGTCGCCGGAGGCGATGATCGCGTGCAGCTGACGGGTCACGCCGGCCGCCGAGTGGCCGCGGTCATAGGACCTGGCCGCCATCTCGCGGACCATGTCTTCTTCGAAAGGGAAACCTGGCGAGCCGATCACCTTGAAGGTCTTGACCGCGCGGGAGATGACCTGGTCGCGACCCTTCGGCGGGTTGCCGAGCAGGACGCCGAAGGTTTTGAGGCTCGGCTGGCCGCTGCGGCGGTTGCCCGTCGTCGACATGATCGAGACCATCGAGTGGAGGCGCTCGGGATGGTCGATCGCCATCTGCTGGACGATCATCCCGCCCATCGAGGCGCCGACCACGTGGGCCTGGTCGATCTCGAGGAAGTCGAGCAGGCCGACCGCGTCGCGGGCCATGTCGCGCAGCAGATAAGGGGCGGTGGCCCGGCGGCCGACCAGCAGGTCGATCTTGCTCGGCACCCCGGCCGAGTCGATCTTGGTCGAGCGGCCGATGTCGCGGTTGTCGAAGCGGATGACGCGGTAGCCGCGCTCGGCGAGCAGGCGGCAGAGCCCGTCCTGCCAGGCGATCATCTGGGTCGCCAGGCCCATCACCAGCAGGAGCGGCGCGCCGTCCGGATCGCCCATCTCCTGGTAGCAGAGCTCGATGCCGTTGGCCGGTGCCATCAGCTCATCGCCGAAGGAGTACATCCGAGAAAGTCTAGCGGCGCCTGGCCGGCCGGCCAGAGGGCCGGTCCGGTAGAAGGTCACACATGAAGACGGCGATCATCTCCGACCTCCACCTCGGCGCGGTGAGCGGCGGCGACGTCCTGCGCGATGCCGAGATCCGCGCCGTCCTCGCCGCGGAGCTGCGCGGGGCCGACCGCCTCGTCCTCCTCGGCGACACGCTCGAGCTCCGCGAGCGCCCTCTCGGCGCGGCGCTCGCCCACGCCCGGCCCACCCTCGACGACCTCGGCGCCGCGCTCGGCGACGTCGAGGTGATCCTCGTCCCCGGCAACCACGACAGCCGCCTCGCCGAGCCGCTGCTCGACCGCCTCTCGATCGACGATGCGCCGCTGGCGCTCGACGCGACCGCCGAGCCCGCCGCCGGCCCGACCGCGGAGATCGCCGCCGCCCTCGCGCCCGCCCGCCTGCGGATCGCCTACCCAGGAATCTGGCTGCGCGACGACGTCTACGCCACCCACGGCCATTACATGGACCTGCACCTGCGCCTGCCGCGAGCCGAGTGCGTCGCCCTCGCCGCAGTAAGCCGCCTCGTCGGGCCGCTCCCCGACCCGGCCACACCCGACGACTACGAGCGCCTCGTCCGCCCCCTCTACGGCCTCGCCTTCGGCGCCGCCCAGGCCCTCTCCCGCCGCCATCGGCCGCGCGACCTCGGTCCCTCCGAAGCCGCCTGGGAACTGCTCGCCGGCGACCGCCCGGGCCGCACCCGCGGCCGTCGCCTCAAGGCGTGTGCCGCCCGCGCCGCCTTCCCGGTGGTGGTCGGCGGCATCAACCGCCTCCTCCGCGCGGATTTCGAGAGCGACATCTACGGCGAGGCGATCTTCCGCAGCGGCGTCGACGGCGCGACCGAGCTGGCGCGCCGGCTGGGCGTCGACGGCGCTCACGTGATCACCGGCCACACCCACCGCGGCGGCCCACATCTCGACGAAGACCCCTGGCGCCTGCCCGGCGGCGGCGAACTTCACAACACCGGCAACTGGGTCTTCTCCACCCCTCTCCATCGCCCCGGCACGCCGCCCAACTCGTACTGGCCGGGGACGGTCACCTGGCTCGAGGACTCCGGCCCGCCGCGCCGGGTCGAGCTGCTGCGCGACCGCGAGCACCACGACATGATCGCCCTCGCCGCCCGCTCGCGCGGGCTCGCCGCCGGCTAGGCTTGCAGCCAGTCGGCGATGATCGCGCCGATCTCGGGGCCGGCGTCCTCCTGCAGGAAGTGCGAGGCGTCGGCGATCGGGCGCGGCGGTGGGAAGTTCAGCTGCTCGGAGACGCGCTCGCCGACCGAGAAGGGGAGCACCGGGTCGTCCTCGGCCCAGAGGACCAGGGTCGGCCGCTCGTCCTCGCGCAGCGCGTCGGCGACCCGTTTGCCCTCCGCCGCGCCGGGCGCGTCGGGCTCGGTCGGCAGGATCAGCGGGAAGGCCCGCGCGCCGGCCTTCGCCGCCGCGTCCATATAAGGAGCCTCGTAGGCGGCGATCACCTCGTCGCCCGGATCGTGCTTGCAGCCGCCGCGGACCAGCATCCCGACCGGCACCTCCTCGGCGTTGCGGACGAAGTCACGGAAGGCGAGCCAGGCCTCGCTCATCTGCTGGTGCCCGGTGAACGGCCCCGTCTCCATGATCACCAGCCGGTCGAAGCGATCGGCGTGCTCGATCGCGAGCCGCAGCCCGATCGGCCCGCCCCAGTCGTGGACGACCGCGGTCGCGCCGCGCAGGTCGAGCCGCTCCAGCAGCTCGGCCATCAACCCGACGTGGCGGTCGTAGGTGTAGAAGCCAACGTCGGTCGGCTTGTCGGAGCGGCCGAAGCCGGCGTAGTCCGGGGCGATGCAGCGGAAGCCCGCGTCGCGGACCGGCGGGATCACCTTGCGCCAGAGGAACGACCAGGTCGGCTCGCCGTGGAAGAAGACGACCGGCGGTCCCTCGCCCTCGTCGAGGTAGGCGAGCCGCAGCCCGTCGACCTCCTCGTAGCGCGGTTGGAACGGGAAGTCGGGCAGCCCTTCGAGCCGCTCGTCCGGCGTCCGTGAGACCCCCGCCTCCATTGCACGACCCTAACCGCCGGACGCCTCGCCGGCTAGGTGCGTTCGCACTTTTCGTCGCTATCCGACGAAAAGTGCGAACGCGTCGGGCGGGGGGTGCGAACGCGTCGGGCGCAGCCGACGTGCCCATCCGGCCGCGAGAGGGATGCCCTCTCGCCCGATCACATTTCCTACTTTGTCGCTCGACTTTGTGCTACGGTGCCGCCCTTCCATTTATTAGTTAGTTAGTCGAAAAAGGAAGGAACCTAGATGCGGAACGCTCGCACCACCCGGCGGCGCGGCGTGACGGTCGGCTTGACGGCCGCCCTGTTCACCCTGTTGATCGCTCTGATCGTCGCCGGCTGCGGTGGCGGTGGAAGCAGCAGCTCCGGCAGCACCAGCTCCGGAGAATCGAGTGGAGGCTCCTCGGGAGGCGCCAAGCTCAGCGTGGTCGGTTACTCCACCCCGGAATCGGTCTACACCGAAACCCTGGAGCCGGCCTTCGAGAAGACGTCGCAGGGAAGTGGCGTCAGCTTCAGTAACTCGTTCGGCGCCTCCGGTGACCAGAGTCGCGCGGTGGCCGCCGGCCAGCCCGCCTCGGTCGTGCATTTCTCGACCGGGAGCGACATGGAACGGCTCGTCGAAGAAGGCGAACTCGTCTCCAAGAACTGGGAAAAACAGCCGTACGGCGGGATCGCCACCGACTCGGTGGTCGTGATCCTGGTCGAAAAGGGCAATCCCCTCGGCATCAAGTCCTTCAAGGGCCTGGAGGAAAACGAAGAAGCCGAAGTGATCACGCCGAACCCGTTCAGCTCCGGCTCGGCCCGCTGGAACATCATGGCCATCTACGGCTCGGCGATCGAAGAAGGCGCCGACGAAGCCGAAGCGCTGGAAGCCGTGAAGACGGCGCTCGAAAAGACCACCGCCCAGCCGGGCAGCGGTCGCGACGCCTTCTCGGCGTTCTCGCAGGGCGAGGGCAACGTGCTCCTCACCTACGAGAACGAAGCGATCAAGGCGGAAAAGGAAGGCGAAGAAGTCGAATACGTCATCCCGCCCTACACGATCCAGATCGAAACGCCGATCGCCGTCACCACGGAAGCCCCTGAGCCGCAGGCCGAAGACTTCCTCAAGTTCCTCTGGTCGAACGAAGGCCAGGAACTGTGGGCCGAAAACGGCTACCGGCCGGTCAACTCGAAGCTAGTCAATCCGAAGCAGTTCCCCGCCCCCGAAAAAGGTCTGTTCAAGATCGCCAAATTCGGTGGCTGGGCCAAGGTCAAGGAACAGTTCTTCGACGAAGAAGAAGGCTCCGTGGCCAAGATCGAGGAAGAACTGGGCGTCTCGACGAGCTCGGGCTGATCGATGGAGGCCCACGCCGCGCAGTCACCTGTCGCACCGCCCCGGGCACGGCAATTCCGCCTGCCCGGGGTCGGCGCGGGCCTCGGCCGCGGCATGGTCGTCCTCTGGCTGAGCCTGATCGTGCTGCTGCCGCTGGCGGCGCTGCTCGACGAATCGCTCAGCCAGGGGATCGGCCACTTCTGGAGTCAGGTCAGCTCCCCCCAGGCGAAGGACTCGCTCGAGCTGATCCTCGTCTGCTCGCTGATCGTCGTCGCGATCAACGCCTTCTTCGGCACGATCGTCGCCTGGCTCCTCGTCCGGGACAACTTCCCCGGCAAGTCGATCATCAACGCGATCATCGACCTCCCCTTCGCCCTGCCGACGATCGTCGCCAGCCTGATCCTGATCGAGCTCTGGGGCAAGAACTCGCCGGTCGGGATCGACATCGCCCTGACCCGCGTGGCGATCGTCGTCGCGCTCTGCTTCGTCACCCTCCCCTTCGTCGTCCGCGCCGTGCAGCCGCTGCTGATCGAGATGGACCGCGACATGGAGGAGGCCGCGGCCTCGCTTGGCGCCGGCGGCTTCACGATCTTCCGCCGCATCATCTTCCCCAACCTTCTCCCCGGCCTCGCCGCCGGTGTCGCCCTGGCCTTCGCCCGGGCGCTCGGCGAGTACGGCTCGGTGCTGCTCTTCGCGGGTGGCAAAGCGAACACGACGGTCGCCTCGATCCTGATCGGTCAACAGATCGAACAGGGCAACGAAACCGGCGCGGCGGCGATCTCGATCGTGCTGCTGGTGATGGCGCTGGTCTGCCTGCTGATCATCACCCTGATCCAGCGCTGGGGCAGCCGGCACGAACGCGCCCAGGGCGCCGGGGCCGGCGGCCTCACCGTGATGCCGATGAGTGGCGACGTGGCGCTCCCCGAGTCGGGCGAGGAGGACGACGAGCGTGAGTAGGGCCACCGGCAGCCGCTGGGGCCTGCGCTTCCTCGGACTCGGCTACATCGCCGTGCTGCTGATCGCGCCGCTGATCCTGCTCTTCTACAAGACCTTCGAAGAAGGGCTGGCGCCGCCGTTCGAAGCGATCACCTCCAGCGACGGCCTGCACGCGCTGAAGCTGACCTTGCTGACCGTGGTGATCGCGGTGCCGATCAACACCGTCTTCGGCGTCATCTGCTCGCTGCTCCTGGTCCGCCACAAATGGCGCGGCAACTGGCTGATCGACGCGGCGATCAACCTACCGTTCGCGATCAGCCCGGTCGTCATCGGCCTCTCCCTGTTCCTCCTCTACGGCAGGAACGGTTGGTTCGAACCGGGGCTCGCCGAAGCCGGCATCAAGATCCTCTTCTCGACTCCGGGCATCGTCCTCGCCTGCGTCTTCGTCTCGGTCCCGTTCGTGGTCCGCGAGACGGTGCCGGTGCTGCAGGAGATCGGCACCGAACAGGAGCAGGCGGCGGAGACGCTCGGCGCCAACGGCTGGCAGACCTTCTGGCGGGTCACCCTGCCGGCGATCCGCTGGGGCGTCGCCTACGGCGTCGTCCTCTGCACCGCCCGCGTGCTCGGCGAGTTCGGCGCCGTCTCGGTCGTCTCCGGAAACATCTCCGGCGAAACCCAGACGCTCCCACTCTTCGTCGAGAAGAACTACGAGAACTTCAACCTGCCCGGTGCCTTCGGCGCCGCCGTCCTGCTGGCACTGCTGGCACTGGCGGTGCTGATGGCGATGAATCTGTTGAAACGAAAGGAGGCCGCCTGATGGGAATCTCAGTCGAGGGAGCCAACAAGAACTTCGGTGACTTTCAGGCGCTTGACGACGTATCGATCGACGTCCCGGACGGTTCGCTGACCGCCCTGCTCGGGCCGAGCGGCAGCGGCAAGTCGACGCTGCTGAGGGCGATCGCCGGGCTCGAGGAGCTCGACACCGGCCGGGTCTTGATCGACGGCGAGGACGTGTCGACGAAGCCGACCCAGAAGCGCGAAGTCGGCTTCGTCTTCCAGCACTACGCGGCCTTCAAGCACATGACCGTGTTCGAGAACGTCGGCTTCGGCCTGAAGATCCGCAAGTGGAAGAAGGACAAGATCCGCGCCCGGGTCGACGAGCTGCTGAACCTCGTGCAGCTGCCCGGGCTCGCCGACCGCTACCCGTCGCAGCTCTCCGGCGGCCAGCGCCAGCGCATGGCGCTGGCCCGGGCGCTCGCCGTCCAGCCGCAGGTGCTGCTGCTCGACGAGCCCTTCGGGGCGCTCGACGCGAAGGTCCGCAAGGACCTGCGCACCTGGCTGCGCAACCTCCACGAGGAGATGAACGTGACGACGATCTTCGTCACCCACGATCAGGAGGAGGCGATGGACGTCGCCGGCCAGCTCGTGGTGATGAACCAGGGCCGGGTCGAACAGTCGGGCAGCGCCGACGACCTCTACGAGAAGCCGGCCAACGAGTTCGTGATGAGCTTCGTCGGCGAGGTCAACCGGCTCGGCGACAGCTACGTGCGCCCGCACGACATCGAGGTCGTCCGTGACCCCGACGAGAAAACCGAGGAGGCGATGGTCCAGCGGATCGTCGCGCTCGGGTTCGAGATCCGGGTCGAGTTCGTCCTCGGCGACGGCACCGAGGTGTGGGCCCAGCTCACCCGCGGAGAGCTGCAGCGGCTGGAGCTGCAGGAGGGGCAGATCGCCTATCTGCGCCCGGTTCGCGCAAAAAGCTTCAACGGTTCGCCACCGTCCAACCCCCGTGGGGCCTCGACTCCCCACGGGTCCACGGACGGTGGCGATGCGGAGGTTTCCGCAGCCGCTTGAAGAGGCGACGGGCGGGGTGCGCTTTGCCGGGTGGCGCCCCGCCCGATTCGCCTTCGCCGGCATTGTCGCCGATCCGTCGGCGATGCGCTGCAATTCCCAGGCACTGCGCCGCGAGTTCGCAGTTCTCTTCGCTATGCGGTGATAACTGCGAACTCACCGAGGGCGTGCTATCTTGATTTAGTCGCTCAAAAAACTACGGAAAGGAGCGAAGAGATGAGCAAGAAGGTTTCGCGCACCACCTTCACCACTCGAGGGCGGATCGCCGGGTTGGTCCGCGACGAAGCTCCGGCCGGCACCGGACAGAACCGGACCACCCGCTCCGCCAACCGAGACGACTCCCAGGGCAACGTCGACGACGCGATCTTCCACCGCGCCCGGCTCGTGCTCGGCGAGAACCTCCCCCGCCCCGGCCGCTAGGTCGGGACTCCCAGAAGGTTCCCCGTCCCGAGGGACGATCGGGATGGCCCCCTCTCTCACGAACAGCGTGGAGGTTCGTTCGGGGGCCATCCCGATCGCCTCACCCACACGTAGAAAGGGCCGCGCCCGACCAGAGGCGCGGCCCTTTTTCAGCTGCGGGACGGGGTTAGGACTTCTTGCTGCCCGAGCCGGAGCTCTTGGTCGGCGTTTCTTCTTCTGGTTCTTCTGCCTGCGGGTAGGCCTGAACGGCAAGGTTCCAGGATTTGAGCTGGAAGTTCAGCCCCGAGGCACCGGCGTACTGGATCGCGATCGTGTGCCCGCCTTTGCCGAGCACGGTGGTCTGCACGATCGAGTGGCTGAGGGCGGCCGCCGGTTCTTTCGACGTGCCTTCCGCCGTCGCCGGGGCGAAGGCCACTTTGCTCGCCGCGGGCTGGCCGTCGACGAGGATGGTGATCGGACAGGCCTGAGCGACGGTCGGCGCTTTCACCGGGTTGGTGCAGCTCGCCGTCCCCGCGAAGGTGATCACCGCCGTGCTGACGTTGGCCTTCGTGGCGAACGAGGTGAACGCGGTCGGGATGTAGCCCGCCGTCGCCGTGTTGTTCGAGTACAGCGTGTTGCTGGCGGCGATGCCCACGACCGGTGGCAGAAGCGCCGATTTCTTGGCGATGTAGGTGTTCGCGGCCGCCTTTTTGGTCAGGTAGTTCGAAGCCCCCGCCTTGGTCAGGTAGGTCTTCGAGGCCTTCTGCTTGGTGACGAATTTCTGCGTCGCCGCTTTGCTGGTCAGGAACGACCCAGCGATCGACGGCGCAACCGTCACCGAGAGGGCGACCACGGCCGCCAGCACGATGACGGTCGCCGCTCGAGGGGTTGAGAGCCTCTTCTTCAACAACTTTGTTTCCTCACTTTCACGGCCGTGCCGGGCGGCCTTCTTGACTATCTGTGTCAATAAACTATCGAAAGTGATAGCTTATGGCGACCAAGTTGGTCAAGAAAACGCTCCTATCCCGGCAAGAGAGGAATCACGCGAATGAGAATCAAGACCCTCGCCATCACGGCCATGGCCATCCTCGGCCTCGCCGTGCCGGCGTCGGCTGGCGCTCAGACCCTGATCGGGTCGGGCTCCGTGGCCGCGCAGCCTGTGCTGCAGGCTCTCTTCGCCGCGTACACGAAGAACGTCAATCCGAAGATCCACTTCGTCTACACGGCCGACGGCGGCAACGCCGGCATCAAAGATGTTCAGAACGGCACCAGCCAGTTTGCCGGGCAGGCCCGCACGCCGCTGCCCAGCGATGCCGGGACCACCTACATCAAGCTGTACCTCGACGGCCTCTGCATGGACGTCAACCCGAAGAACAAGCTCAAAAACGTCACGATCGAAACGCTTCACAACATCTATCGTGGCCTGATCACCAACTGGAACCAGGTTCCCGGCTCCGGTCTGGAAACGACGATCGACCCGGTCGGTCGAGACACCAACGGGGGGACCTATACGTTCTTCCTCCAGGCGGTGCTCAACAACGAACTGCCCGCCTCGAACGTCAACGCGCTGACCGCCGACGGCCTCGTCGTCAACGCGGTCAAGCAGGACCCGAACGCGATCGGCTACGCCGGGCTCGCCTGGCAGAAAAAGGGCATCAGGGCGGTCAAGGTGAACGGCATCGCCTGCGAACCGAAGAACATCAGCGTCGAACCGCTGAAGTACCCGCTGTCGCGGTACATCTTCATCGTGCTGCCGACCACCAACCCGAGCCCCGCGGTACAGAAGTTCGTCGACTGGGCTCGCACCAGCCCGGAAGCGGGTGAACTCATCAACAAGGCCGGCGGCGTCGCCGCGTTCAACAAGAAGGCCAAGAAGTAGGAGGGACGGGCTTGGAAGAGGAGTTCCAACCCGAGTACGGCCCTAAGTGGTCGGACCAGCGCGTCGAGCGGGTGCTCGGCGCGCTGGTCGTATTTGTCGTCTGCCTGCTGCTGGCGCTGATCGTCGTCGTCTTCGTCAACGGCTGGCCGTCCTTCGCCCATAACGGCCTTTCTTGGTTCACTTCCGGCGGCAGCGTCGACACCGAGCTGAGTGAAATCTCACAGTCGGCCGAAACGGGCGCCGGCTACGTCTACACCTTCCACGCCTGGCCGCTGATCTGGTCGACGATCCTGATCGCCGGGGGTGCCGTGGTGCTGGGCCTGATCACGGCGCTCTTCATCTCGGTCTTCCTGATCGAGTTCGCGCCGACCTGGATGAGCAACATCCTGCGGCCGGTGGTGCGATTCCTGGCCAGCGTGCCGTCGGTGATCTACGGCCTGCTCGGCGTCCTCGTGCTGGTTCCGTTCATCGGCAACCACCTGATCACCGAGCACCAGAAGGCTTCGGTCGCCGGCATCATCTCGCTCACCGGCTATTCGCTGATGGCGGCGGTGATCGTCCTGACGATCATGATCGCGCCGCTGATGGTGTCGATCTTCACCGATGCCCTGAGCTCGGTCAAACCGGGCTGGATCGAGGGCTCGCTGGCGCTCGGGGTGAACCGCTGGCGGACGATCTGGAAGATCGGCGTGCGCGCGGCCCGGCCGGCGATCGTCGCCGGCACCGTGCTGGCGATCGCCCGGGCGATCGGCGAGTCGGTGATGCTGGCGATGATCTCCGGCTCGACCGCCTTCGCTCCCAACCCCGCCGACGGCCTGATCTTCATCTACGAGCCCTCACGCCCGCTGGCGCCGACGATCGTCAAGAGCGTCGACCAGCTGAGCTCACCGCCGGCCAAAGCGACGCTGTTCGCGATCGCCTCCTTCCTGCTCTTTTCCGGTGCGATGTTCTCGCTGGCCGGCGCGCTGACCCGGCGGGCGATGAACAAGTACGGCGCGTCATGACCGACCCTTCCCTCACCCCCGGCGGCCCGCAGCCGCCATCCGACCTGCTCGAGGTCGGGGTCCCGGGCGGTGTCGAGCCGCCGCCGAACGGCAAGCCGCAGACCGCCGCCGTCGAGGGCAGCGCCACCTGGAGCCTGATCGACCGCCTCGGCCTCGCCTTCTGCTGGTTCCTGGGCCTGCTCTTCTGCGCGATCGCGGCGGCGATCGTCATCTACCTGCTGATCCAGGGGATCAAGTTCTTGAAAATCTCCGAGCTCGTGACGCCGGCCGCCAGCGGCTTCACCGAAGGCGAATCCGGTGGCTTCTCGGACGCTTTCTTCGGCACCATGATCCTCGGTGTGATGGGACTCGCGATGGCCCTCCCGACCGGCGTCGCGATCGCGGTCTGGCTGGTCGAGTACGGGCGTCCCAAAGCGCTCGCCCGGATCACCGAGCTGACGATCGAGGCGATCGCGGGCATCCCCTCGATCGTCCTCGCCCTGTTCGGCACGGTGATCTTCTCCAGTGTCGCCCTCGCCTTCCTCAGCCGCTCAAACGAAGGCGTCGTCTTCGGCCGCTCGTTCTTCGCCGCCTCCTCGATGCTGGCGCTGGAGGCACTGCCGCTGATCGTCGCCTCGACCCGCGAGGGGCTGAACGCGATACCTCGCCATGTCCGCGAGGCCTCCTACGCGGTCGGCAAGACCAAGGCGGCGACGACGCGGCGGATCCTGCTGCCGACCTGCCGTCCCCAGATCGCCACCGGCGGGATGCTCGGGCTCGGCCGGATCATCGGCGACACCGCGATCATCGTCGTCCTGCTCGGCGCGACCCAGAACTTCGCCCCGGTCGAAGGGGTGCCGTTCCCGCTCGACTACCTGCGCGGCGCCGGCACCTCGCTGACCAACTTCGTCTACGAGGCGTCGCCGACCGGGAACCTCAACCAACCGCAGAAAGCTTACGCGGCGGCTTTCGTCCTGCTGCTGATGGTGCTGGCGCTGAACGCGGCGACGGACCTCGTCCATCGCCGCGCCCGAAAGGTAGGAACGTGGAGTCACTGAACGCCCCACCGCCGATCCGACGGCTCGATCCGCAGGACCCGACCCCGGCCCGCGAGGCCGCGACGACGACCACCAACTTCGTCGCGGCGAAGCGCACGGTACTTCCGCCGCAGTTCTCGATCCGGCGGATGGAGGTCGACGATGTCTCGATCCACTACGGTGCCAAAGAAGCGGTCAAAGGTGTGTCGCTGCCGATTCGCCAGGGTGAGGTGCTGTCGCTGATCGGGCCCTCCGGGTGCGGCAAGACGACGCTGCTGCGCTCGCTCAACCGGCTCACCGAGCTGACCGCGGCGGCGAAACTGTCGGGCTCGATCCGGCTCGACGACGTCGACATCCGGCTGATCGAGCCGACCCTGCTGCGGCGGCGGGTGACGATGGTCTTCCAGCAGCCGAACCCGTTCCCGATGAGCGTCTTCGACAACATCGCCTACGTCCTGCGCGAGCAGGGCTCGCGGCGGCTGAAAAAGAAGGTGCTGGCGCCACAGGTGCACTCGGCCCTCGCCCGGGCCGGCCTCTTCGAGGAGGTCAAAGACAACCTCGACCACCCGGCGCTGAAACTGTCCGGCGGCCAGCAGCAGCGGCTCTGCATCGCGCGGGCGCTCGCCGCCGAACCCGAGGTGCTGCTGCTCGACGAGCCCTGCTCGGCGCTCGACCCGCAGTCGACCGCCGTGATCGAGGACCTGATCGTGAAACTGCGCGACGACGTAGCGATCGTGATCGTCACCCACAACCTGCAGCAGGCCTACCGGATCGCCGACCACGTCGCCTTCATGTACCTGGGCGACCTGGTCGAGTACAACAGCGCCACCCGCCTCTTCAACACGCCCACCCAGGACCGGACGCGGGAGTACGTGAGCGGTGCGTTCGGTTAATCCCGCCCTGGCCCGTCCGCTGGCGCTCGCCGCCTGCATCTGCCTGCTCGGCGCGGGTGCCGCGGGCTGCTCGACCACGCAAGAAAAGGCCGCCGCGCAGAAGATCAAATCCGAACACATCCTCAAAGCCCAGGCCGCGCGCAAGCGACACAAAGCCGCGCGCAAGCACCATCACAGCCACGTCGACGGGCCGAAAACTCAAGGTGGGCTGGAGAAATCGGCCCATCAACACAGTGGAGGGGAAGAAGGGTGACGGAAGAGAGCCCGCTGACCAAACCGCAGGGCTACGAGCCTTGCGAAGAGTGCGGGGCGCCGCTCGACCCGCAGCAGCGCTACTGCGTCGAATGCGCGGCGCGGCGCGGCAACGGCTCGAACCCGGCCTCGCGCTACTTCGCCGCGATGAGCAAAAAATCGCGCCGGCCGCTGACCCGGTCGCAGGCCAAGCAGCCGGGTGGCGGCAGCCGTGCCGCCGCGGTCGGCTTCTTCGCTCTGCTGCCGATCGCGGTCGCGCTCGGGGTCGTGGTCGGGCGCAGCGGCTCCGGCGAATCGAACGAAGACGCGCTGCTGAAAGCGCTCCACCAGGCCGAACAGCAGCAGGTCGCGGCGGCATCGGTCGAAGCAGAAACGGCGACCGCGGGATCCGAAAGAGCTGAAAAAGGCTCGAAAGGCGCCAAAAAGGGCAAGAAAGAATCGGCGAAAGAAGAGGCCGGCAAAGCCGAGAAAGGCGGCGGCAAGATCCTGAACAAGACCAAGAACGGCGTCGTCCACGAAGTCACGGGCTACAAACCGACCAAGGAAACGGAAGAAGCCGACACCAAGCTGGTCGAAGAAAACCCCGAACAGACGGGCGAAAACTACATCAAGGCCCAGCAGAATCTGCCCGACGTGACGGTGGTCGGGGGCGGCGGCGGTGGGGGCGCGGAAGAACTGCCGCCCGGGGTGGAACCGTGAGCGACGAGTCGCACTCCCAGACCGCGAAACTGGCGCCCGCGCCGCCGCGGTCACCCGCCAAGATTCCGGTCGCACCGCCCGTCGGGCCGCCGCGCTTCCCGATCCCGGGACGCCGCAAAAGCGACAAAGCGCCGAAAAAGCCGACGCCGGAGGACACCGCCAAAGAGGCCGAGCAGAAAGACGAGGAGAGCGCCGAGCTGATCGCGCAGCGCGACCGGCTGCTGGAGAAGTTCACGGTGATGCAGGCCGACCTCGGCGGCGCCTTCTACGAGATGGCGATCCGTGACCACGTGCGGCTCGACGTGCTGACCCGCAAAGCTGCCGAGCTGCAGCGGGTCGACGCCGAGCTGCTGGCGGTCGAGCGGGTGCTCGAACTAGAGCGCGCCGACGCGGCCGGACTCTGCCCCGGCTGCGGTGCGCCTTATGGCCACGCGGTGCGTTTCTGCGCCCAGTGCGGGACGCCGCTCGTCCCGACCGAGGCGGGCTCGTGAGCGGCTGGCTGCGGACCCGCCTACGCGCCGCGCTCGCCGCGGCGGCGACGCTGACCGGGAAGCGTTTCGGCCTCCTGGTCGCCTCCTCGTTGGTCGCCACCTCGGCGATCGTCGCGGCCGCGGCCACCAACCAGCCGGAAGCGAGCCCGCTGGCCTCGATCCTCGGGCACAGCCTCGCCGCCGACCGCACCCCCGCGCCGGTCGCGGTCGAACCCGAACCGGAACCGGAAGAAACGGCGCCTGAACCGGTAGCCCACGAATCGACTCCGGCCCCGGAACCGAGCATCACCCCCACCCCTGCGCCCGAACCGATCGTCGTCCCGGAAGAAACGGTGCCCGAACCCGCGCCCGAACCGACTCCGGAAGAAGAACTGGCCGAAGAACCTGAAAATGCGCCCACCCAGAGCAAACCCGAAGCGGGTCGGATCAAGCACGTCTTCCTGATCTCGCTGGTCGGCTCCGGCTACCAGGCCGCCTTCGGGACCGGCACCGCCTCGCAGATGCCCTACCTCAACGGCACCCTGCGTCCCAAAGGGCTGCTCCTCACCAACTACTCGGTACTCACCGAAGCGATCGCCCCGAATGGGGTCGCCACGCTCAGCGGCCAGCCGCCGACCAAAGCGACCGAAGCGGAGTGCCCGGTCTTCACCGCGTTCCCACCGACCTCGAAGCTCAGCAAGGCGGGAATCGTCTCCGGGGAAGGATGTGTCTACCCGGTCGAAGTCTTCACCCTCGGTGACCAGTTGGAAGTCGGGGGATTCAGCTGGCGCGCCTACTTGGAAGGGATGGTGGACCCCACCACGGGCGCCCCCGGCAACTGCGTCTACCCGGGAGCCGAAGAAGAAGAAAAACCCGAAACGGGCGGCTACTCCGCGCGACTCAATCCCTTCACCCACTTCCACTCGCTGCTCGACCTCGGCGCCTGCTCGACCAACGACGTGCCGATCACCGAACTGAAGAAGGATCTGAAGAGCGAAGCGAAGACGCCGAGCTTCTCCTACATCTCGCCTGACCTCTGCTCGGCGGGCGTGACGGGACAATGCCCCGAAGGCGCGCCCACCGGCCCCGCGGCGGCCGACGCCTGGCTCGCCGAAGTGGTGCCGGAGATCCTCGAATCCCCCGCCTACAAGAAGGATGGCCTGCTGATCGTCAGCTTCGGCGGCGTCAACCCGCCGGTCCCCCCGACCGAAGGCGCGCCCGCCCCGGCGACCTCCGCCAATCCGCTGAAGACCGGCGCGGTGCTGGTCTCCAAGTTCGTCACCA
The DNA here is from genome assembly GCA_963824485.1 of uncultured Actinomycetes bacterium. GTDB lineage: Bacteria > Actinomycetota > Thermoleophilia > Solirubrobacterales > 70-9 > VAYN01. The sequence continues at coordinate 663,131 of CAWGPH010000010.1, read as the reverse complement.
AGGGCTCGACCGACGCCGCCCACTACACCCCCTACTCGCTGCTGCGCGCGACCGAGGAACTCTTCGGGCTCGGGCAGCTGGCGAAGGCGGGCGAAGCGAAGACGAAGACGCTGGCGCCGGCGCTGCTCGGTGAAACCGGCGGCGACTGACCGCCCCACCCGGCTTTCTGGCACCCTTCCGGGATGAGTCCATCGAATCAGAGCAACGGCGGCGAGCCGATCACGGCCGCCGGCATCGAGGAACTGAAAGCCGAGCTGGCCGAGCTCGAAGGGCCGCGCCGGCACGAGATGGCGGAGCGCATCCGCGTCGCCCGTGAGCTCGGCGACCTCAAGGAGAACGCCGACTACCACACGGCGAAAGACGACCAGTCGCTGATGGAGACGCGGATCAAGCGCCTGCAGGTCCGCCTCCGCAATGCGGTCGTCGTCGAGGCGACCGCGGACGGCGACACCTTCGCCTTCGGTCGCACCGCCGAGGTCGAGGACGAGTCCAAAGGCGAGACCGTCACCTGGACCCTGGTCGGCTCGACCGAGGCCAACCTCGCCGAAGGCAAGCTCTCTGCCGAGTCGCCGATCGGCCAGGCCCTGATGGACGCCGCGGTCGGCGCGACGGTCGAGGTCGAGACCCCGCGCGGCACAAAAACCTTCAGGGTCCTGAAGCTCGTCGGCTAGCCGGGCGGCGCGGCGGGCGGCGCGGCGCCAGCCGCGGCGGGCATCTCCTGGGCGACCGGCGGGTTCGGCGCGGTCGCGACCGGCGCGGGCTCGACCGACGGGTCGCCCGTCGGAGCACCGAGGGGTGCCGCCGGAGCGGGCCCGCTCAGCGTCGACCACGGCGCCGGAGCGGGGCGGCGCTCGTCGTAGACGACTTCGGTGTGGCCCATCCGGTCGGCCCAGCCGCGGCGCGATTCGCCGAAGACGATGCCGAGGAAGCCGATCCCGAAGGTGACGATCGAGAGGCCGAGGCCGATCAGCCGGCGGATCGAGCGGCCGAGCGGCAGCCGCCGCTCGTTCAGGCGGATGCCGAGGAAGCGCATCCCCGGCGTCTGCCCGGCCAGCGACCAGAAGCCGACCAGGTAGGTGCCGACGATCATCAGCCAGACGAAGGAGCCGGCGGCGACCGCGAAGCGCGGCACGTTTTCGCCGCTGCCGCCGAAGAAGGTGGCGACCAGGGTCACGGCGCCGGCGAGCACGGTGAAGAAGAGGTTGACGATCACCCCGTCGATCAGCATCGCGGTGCCGCGGCTGACCGCCCCCGCGCGGTTGGTCGGCAGCGGCCGGCGGCGGCGGAAGAGGACGCGGCGGAGGATCCGCTCGACCGTGTCGTCGAGGTCGCGGGCCAGTTTGGCGATCTGGCGGCCGATGTCGCCGAGCAGGCCGGCGCCCTGGGAGGCGATCGCCGCCCGCACCTCGGGTGCCTCGGCGATCCGCTCGACCAGCTGCTGGACCTGTTGGGAGGCGAGCAGTTGGCGCCAGACTTCGTCGACCAGCTCGCTGTCGAGCGTCTCCATCAACGCCTTCTTGACGGCGGCGCTGTCGAGCGCGCCCTTCACCGCCTCCTCGATCACCGGGCCTTCGAGCACCCGCGCCAGCGCCCGCTCGACCGCCTCGCTTTCGACCGCCGAGACGATCGCCTCCTCGGTGGCCATCTCGACCGCCTTGTCGATCCCCGTGGCGCGGCCCACCGCACCCGCGCCGCGCGCTCCGGCGCCCAGCAGCCGCGCCGCCAGTGGCGTGCTCTCGTCGGCCATCTTGGCGAGTCTAACCGTGGGCGTTCGCACTTATCCCCGCATAGCGAAGATAAGTGCGAACTCGCTAGCCGGGGACCGGGCGGCCGAGGTGCTCGAGCAGCCGGTCGAGGAACTGGCCCTGGGCGGGCAGCAGCTTGCGCCGGGCCGCCTCGAGCTCGAACCAGTCGGCGCGGTCGACCTCGGGGAACTCGACCTCGCGGCCGCTGCGCGGCGGCCACTCGATCTCGAATGTGTTGCTGTCGAGGGCGGCCGGGTCGAAGTCTCCTTCCGCCCCCCAGGCGTCGACGACTTTGCCGGCCCGCTGCCGGATCGAGCCGAGCTCGATCAGCTCGTCGGCGTCGAGGTCGGGGGCGCCGGAGCCGAGCTCCTCTTCGAGCTCGCGCAGCGCCGTCGCGCGCGAGTCCTCGTCGCCCTCGATGCCGCCCTTCGGGATCGACCAGGCGCCGTCGTCGCGTCGCGCCCAGTAGGGGCCGCCGGGATGGACGAGCAGGAACTCGGTGCGGCCGTCGTCGCGGTCGCGGTAGAGGAGGATGCCGGAGCTGCGTTTGGTCGCCACGGACCTTCAGTCTTGCAATGCGTCGAGAAGTGGGGCGAGCGTCGCCAGGACCTGCTCGCGGGGCGCCGCGGCGAGCGTCTCCAGGGTCCCGTTGGCGCGGGTCATCGCGACGCCGACCGCGATCGCGACGAGCAGCTCGGCGCGCAGCTCGGGTTGCGCGGCGCCGCGTTCGCGCAGCTCGTCGACCAGGCCGAGGAGCACGTGGTCGCCGACCACGGCACTGATCTGCTCGCGGGCGCCGGGGGTCAGCGCCGGGCTGGCGAGAGCGCGGCTGATCGGGTTGTGGCCGCGTTCGTCCCAACGCTCCAAGAGGAAGCGGAGCAGCTCCGGCGGCGCGAAGTCGATCCCTTCGTCCTCGGCCGACCCGGCCGTGATCGCGGCGATGAAGAGGCCTTCCTTGGAATCGAAATAGCGCGCGATCAGCGCCGGGTCGACCCCGGCCCGCTCACCGATCTCGCGCGTCGTCGCGCGGTCGTAGCCGACCTCGTCGAAGACCCCCCGGGCCGCGTCGAGGAGGGCACGCCGGGACGCCTCGGCGTCGTGGGGGCGGCGGACGGCGATCGTCTTGTCACCGTTCGGTGACATCGACCCGAGGGTACCACCGCCGCGTTCGCAGTTTTCGTCGCTATGCGACGAAAACTGCGAACGCCCGGCGTGAGGCCGGCTGCCTCAGCCCCCGAGGCGGTAGGCGACCAGCGACGGCGTCTGGCCTTCGGCGATCGGCAGCCCGGCGGGCACGATCAGGGTGTCGCCGGAGGCGGTCATCCCCGAGTTCGACCCGGCGGGCAGCGCCGCCGACCAGACTTCGCCGCCGGTTTCGGCGTCGAGCCCGTGCAGGGTGCCGTCGTAGGTGGCGAAGAAGACCATGTCGTTGACCGCGACCGGCGCGCCGAAGGCCGGCGCTTCGTAGGTCTCGTTCCACTCTTCCTTGCCGGTAGCGAGGTCGAGGGCGACCATTTCGCCGCTGAATTCTTCGCCTTCGCCGATCGTCAGGCCCTTTTCGATCGTCAGCGGGTGGTTGACGACCGGCACGAAGAGGGTCGTCTTCGAGGCGGCCATCGGCGCGATCACACCGCCCAGCAGGCCCGGGTAGACCGTCGCCTGCTTCGGCAGCTTCGAGGTTTCGCCGCGCATCGCCAGGAGGCCGTCTTCGTCGTGGCCATTGTGCTTGCCGACCGGGGTCTTCCAGACCAGTTTGCCGGTCTTCGCGTCGACCGCGACGACCTGACCCGACTTGCCCGCCCCGATCGCCAGCTGCTTGCCGCCGACCGTGGCGAGGATCGGCGGGTCCTGGAAGTCCCAGTCGTAGACGTCGTGCGGGGTCACCTGGTAGTACCACTCGAGCTTGCCGGTCTTCGCGTTCAGCTTCACCAGCGAGTCGGTGTAGAGGTCGGGGCCGGGGCGACTCGCGCCCCAGGGCAGGCCTTCGGCGCCCGGGAACGGAACCGGGTTGCCGACCCCGACGTACATCCCGCCTTCTTGGTCGAAGGAGGGCGCGTACCAGACCCCGCCGCCCGCGTTGATCGACTTGTGCTGCTTCGACCAGAGGCCTTTCGGAACGGTGTCGAAGTGCCATTTTTTCGCGCCGGTCTTCGCGTCGAGCGCCCACAGCACGCCGGCGATGCCGCCGTTGTAGGCGCTGGTCACGTCGGTCGGGACGGTCGAGACGTAGACCAGCCCGTCGTGGACCCCCGGCGACATGTCGATCGCTTCTTTCGGCACCGTCGTCAGTTCGGTCGACCAGACTTCCTTGCCGGTTTCGGCGTCGAGCGCGAAGGCCTTGGTATTGGTTGCGCCGAAGACCATGCCTTCGTCGACGCTGACGCCGTTCGGCCCCTGGTCGGGTTCTTCCATCTTCGTTTCCCAGAGCGTTTCGCCCGATTCAAGGTCGATCGCGGCGACGTTCGATTCGAGGTCCTGCATGTAGACGACGCCGCCCGAGACGACCGGCGAGGCGGAGTAGGAGCCGTAGGTACTCCGCGCTTCGCTCGGCACCTTCCAGGCCAGCTTCAGCTGCGGCGCCGTGTCGCGGTTGATCGGCCCGGTGACGAAGCGGCTGTTGGCGAGGTCGACGCCGGGGTAGGCGGCTTCCTGGGCGGTCGGCGCGCTGCCGCTTTCACCGGTGCTCGCTTCGGTCGACCCCGAGGAGGACGACGACGAGCCGCCGCCGCAGCCGGCCAGCAGCGCGACGACGAGGACGGTCAGCGCCGCCGCCGCGGCACCCCGCTTCATCTTGGTCAGCGCCGGCACCAGCGGTGCCAGCACCCGGTTGGCGAGCAGGCCGAGGCTGCCGAGGTTGGCGAAGCCGGGGCCCTGGCTGAGGCCGGCCAGCCCAGGGATGTGGAGCCGCGGCTCCATCCCCTCGAGCGCCAGCGAGCGGTCGAAGCGCAGCTCGGTCTGCGGGTCGCGGTCCCAGACCGGCCCGACCCGCGACTCCAGGTCGGCGCGGACCGGCTCGGCGAAGAGGCCACGCAGCTGCGCCAGGAGGTCGAAGCCGGTGCAGTTGATCACGTAGTCGTGGCGGGCGACGGCGCGGCCGGCGGAGGTCTCGAGCGCCAGCTCGACCGCCTCCCCGGCCGCCGCCGGGCTCGCGTGGACGGCGCGGCCGAGCTCGAACCTGATTCCGTCCTGCCCGGCCAGCCGCGTGATCACGCCGGCGTCGAAGACGCCGCGGTCGCAGTGCTTGACGAAGTCGCGCCGAGTCTCCAGGTCGAGCGCCTCCCAGCCGACGTCGTCGGGGTCGGCGAAGACCCGGTTCTCGAGGAAGCTCTCGCCGCGGCTCAGCGGCAGGGTCGGCGTGTAGACGGTGATCCGCGCCTCCGGCCGCAGGGCGCGCAGGAAGACGAGCGCCGAGAGGGCGCTCTCGCCGCCGCCGACGATCGCCACGTCGACCGGTCCCTCGGCGGGCAGGCGGGCGAACTCGCCGCGCCGGCTGTCGCAGTGCAGCACCCGCGGCTCGGCCGCCGGGTCGTGCGGGAAGGCGCGGTGGACACCGGGCCCGGTGAGCAGCAGGGCGCGCCCAGCCAGTCGCGTCGGCGCCCCGTCCTCGCCGCCCTCGACGTCGATCAGCCAGCGCTCGCGGGCCGGGTCGAGCGAGACGGCGACCACCCGGCCGGCGATCTTCGTCACCCCCGTCGTCGCCCGCTCCAGCACCCAGCCGAGGTAGGTCCCGTAGTCGCGGTGGAGGATCGGCGGCGCGCCCGAGTTGACCCACGGCGCGTACTCGCCGCGTTCGATCGAGTGGCGCTGCCAACTGAGCGGCAGCAGCGCCGCGTCGAGCTCGTCGCCGACCTCGGGGAACTGGCGGGAGCTGCGGTAGGGGAAGCCGACGTCCTTGATCGGCGGGACGGCGAGCGGCTCTTCGCCCGAGGTCATCCCGTTCAGCCCGAGCCAGGAGGCGGCGGGCCGGGTTTTCTCGACGATCGTCACCGTCAGCCGCGCCCGCCCGAGGCGGTTCAGCGCGTCGACCTTGGCGGCGATCGCCGCCGCCTTCGCCCCGGCGCCGACAATCAGCAGATCCGACTCCGGCACCTCTCGCTGCGTTCCGTCACCGCTCATCCCACCATCACCAACCCCTTCTCTCCCGGACTGAAGGAGATCGCCGCTTTACGGACCCGCTCGTCGCGGCCGTCCACTGGTCGAAGGTCGACCGCCGCCAGCACCTCGCGCAGGACCCGTTTCATCTCGAGTTCGGCGTAGCTGGCGGCGAGGCAGCGGCGCACGCCGCCGCCGAAGGGGATCCACGTGTAGGTGCCGGCCGGGCGTTCGAGGAAGCGCTCGGGGCGGAAGCGCAGCGGCTCCGGGTAGTGGCGCGGGTCGCGGTGGAGGAGGTGGATGCAGGGGGCGACGACGGTCCCGGCCGGGAGGTCGCGGCCGGCGATCCACATCGGCTCGCGCAGGCGGCGGACGACGACCGGCACCGGCGGCCGCATCCGCAGCGTCTCCTTGACGACGGCGTCGAGGTAGGCGTCGCCGAGCCCCTCGTCGATCTCACGGCGGGCGCGGGCGAGCGTCTCGGGATTGCGCAGCAGGCGCTCGAAGGTCCAGGCGAGCGAGGTCGAGGTCGGGCCGTCGGTGAGCAGGGTGAGGAGTTCGTCGCGGAGTTCCTGCTCGCCGAGCGGCGAGCCGTCCTCGCGGCGGGCGGCGATCAGCATCGAGACGATGTCGGGCTTGGCCGGGAGCGGCTCGGAGCGGCGGCGGCGCACCTCGGCGAGCGCCGCGTCCTCGACCGGCCTCATCGCCTGGCGGTAGCCGTGGCTGCGCCGCACCCATTCCGGGCCGAACAGGGTCAACGCCGCCAGGTTGCGGGGCTGGTTCATCCACTCGGTCAGCTCGGTGAGGCGGCGGCGCAGGTCGTCGAGGCGGGGGTCGTCGGCGCGCGAGCCGAAGACGGCGCGCATCACCACCTCCAGCGTGATCTTCTGCATCCGCGGCCAGAGCGCGAACGGCTCGGCGGCGGGCCAGGCGGCGATCTCGCGGCGGGTGACCTCGCCGATCGTCTCGGCGTCGTTGGCGATCGCCTCGCCGTGGAAGGCGGGCAGGACGACGCGGCGCCGGCGCATGTGCTCGGGTTCTTCGGAGAGCATCACCGAGCGCGGGCCGAGGACCGGGCCGAGCAGCGGGTTGGCGAGTGCCACGCCGACCTTGTCGCCGGCGGTGAAGACGACTTTGACATCGGCCTCGCCGGCGAGCACGACCCAGTCGCCCCAGTGGCGGATCCGCAGCGTGAAAGCGTCGCCGTAGCGGGCGTGGGAGCGCTCCAGCCAGGGCAGCGAGCGCCGCGCCCAGCCGAGCGCCTGCAGGGCCCGCGGCATCCGCGGCCCGGGCGGCAGGCTCACACGTCCTCCTGGCCGAGGCGCTCCATCAGCTCGTCCTCGGCGCGGCAGGTCGCGTCGATCATCAGGTCGAAGAGGGTGCCGGTGAAGTCGGCGGGGAGGTCCACCTCGGCGCCGTGCTGGAGATAGCGGGCGCGGACGATCTCGACCCGTCCCGGCTGCATCATCTCGATCCCGTTCTCGCTCTTGTGGACGGCGACTTCGCGGCAGATCTGGAAGCGCTCGCCGAGCAGGTCGACCAATTGTGCGTCGATCTCGTCGAGCCGCGCGCGGAACGGCGCCAGGCCCGCGGCGACCTCCCGCTCGGCCGGGGTCAACACGCGTTCGTCGGTGCTCATACCGGGTCCTCCCCGAGCAGCCCGGCGGCGAAGGCATGGCTGCACGGCGCCAGCGTGCCGAGCGAGTAGCCGCCCTCCTGGACGACGCAGACCGGCAGCCCGGTGGCGGCGAGGAGGCGGCCGATCCCGGCGAAGACCTCGGGGCCGAAGTGCCAGCTGCCGTGCGGGTCGCCCTCGGCGGTGTCGTAGCCGAGCGAGAGGACCAGCGCCGCCGAGTCGGCGGCGAGCGCCCGCAGCGAGGCCTCGACCTCGGCCAGATAGGCGACCGGGTCGGGCGCGGCGGCGAAGGCGTGGGCGCGTTCGCGCGGCGCCCGCGGCAGCTCGGTGCCGGCGGCGACGTTGGTGACCGGCGCCGCGTGGAGCGAGTGCAGGGTCGCGTCGCCGCCCATCCGCTCGACCAGCTCCGAGGTCCCGTTCGGATAGTGGAGGTCGAGGTCGAGGACGCCGACCGGGGCGAGGCCGCCGTCGCGCAGCGCCTGCACCGCGGCGGCGGCGTTGTTCAGGTAGCAGTAGCCGCCGATGAAGTCGCGGCCGGCATGGTGGCCGGGCGGCCGGCAGACGGCGTAGGCGTAGCGGTCGTCGTCGAGCAGGCGGTCGGCCGCCGAGATCGCGGTGCGAACGGCCTCGCGGGCGGCGCCGACCAGCGCCGCGTTGACCGGGATGTCGGGCGCGAGGCCGGGCGGGGCGAGCTCGGGGAGGACCGTCGCCTCCTCCCCGGCCGCGGCGAGCGCCGCCAGGTGGTGCGGGCCGTGGATGGCGGTGAGCGCCCGTTCGAGCTCCTCGTCGCCGGCCGCCGAGCCGACCGTCCGCACCCCGAAGTGGCGGCGCAGCCCGACCCGCAGCTCGGCGAGCCGCGCGTCACAGTCCCGGCCCTGTAGCCGCTCGCCGCCTTCGCGGATCCAGATCGAGCTCGTGTCGAGCCCCCCATCGGTCCCGGTCCGCTGCTCGACCATCACCAGCTCGCTCATGACGATCCCTCGCGCCTCACGGCACCGCCCTCCGCATCCGCGGGCCGAGCCGTTCGAAGCCGTTGGCCAGGTAGAAGCGCTCGGTCGCGCGGAGGGCGGCGAAGCTCTCGCGCGGCAGCCCGACCTCGACCCGGCCCGCGCCCTCGGCGGCGGCCGCGGCGGCAAGCGCCTCGACCAGCGCCGCGCCGACGCCGCGGTCGCGCCACTCGCGCCGCGTCCACAGTACCTCGATCGTCAGCAGGCGCCCGGCGACCCGGATCGCCCGCGCCCAACTCGCCGTCAGCGCCCCGACCAGCTCGTCGCCCCCGGCGCGTTCGCAGTTCTCGTCGCTATCCGACGATAAGTGCGAACTCGCGACGAGGACGATGCCCAGCGAGGGGTCGGCGATGTGGGCGCGCGCCTCGTCCTCGATCGCGGCGCGCGGCGGCGGCGTGCCGCCGAGCTCGGCGAGCAGCGCCGCGACCGCGGCGGCCACCGCCGGGACGTCCTCGGCACATGCCGGTCGAATCTCCCAGCCGCGCTCCCCCGGACCCGTGGCCGGGCTGCTCGTCGCCGCCTCACTCATGCCGCCTCCGCCCTCCTCGCCGCCCGCGGCTCGAGCTCGACGCTCCAGGCGCCCTCGTCGGCGCGCCCGGTGACGGTGCGGGCGATCGCCGCCATCGGCGCCCGCGCCTTCAGCAGGATCTCGTCGAACTCCTCCTCCGGGTCGGACTGCATGACGATCGCGCCGCCCGCGCCGATCGTCGTGCGCCCGGACCGGATGACGATCGTGCGAATCACGATCGAGAGGTCGACCGCGCCGTCGACGCCGAAGTAGCCGATCGCCCCCGAGTAGACGCCGCGCGCCTCGTCCTCGAGCTCGTCGATGATCTCCATCGTGCGCTCCTTCGGGGCACCGGTCATCGAGCCGCCGGGGAAGCAGTTGCGCACGCACTCGACCGCCGAGCGCCCCGCTTCAAGCTGTCCGGTGACGGTCGAGACGACCTGGTGGACGGTGGCATAGGGCTCGACCACCATCAGGTCGGGGACACCGACCGAGTCGACCTCGCTGACCCGGCCGAGGTCGTTGCGCAGCAGGTCGACGATCATCAGGTGCTCGGCGCGGGTCTTTTCGTCGGCGGCGAGCTCGGCGCGGCGGGCGGCATCCTCGGCCGGGTCCTCGGCGCGCGAGATCGTCCCCTTGATCGGGCGCGCCTGCACGGCGCCGTCGCGGCCGACCGAGAGGAAGCGCTCCGGCGAGGAGCTGACGATCGCGGTGTCGCCGAAGCGCAGGAAGGCGGCGAACGGGGCCGGGTTGGAGCGGCGCAGGCGCCGGTAGAGCGCGAACGGGTCGGGGCTCGCGTCGGTCGAGATCTGGTCGGTGAGGCAGACCTCGTAGGACTCGCCCGCCGCCAGCTCGGCCTGCGAGCGTTCGATGTCGGCGAGGTACTGGGCGCGGCCGCGGCCGCAGCGGAAGGTGACATGGGTGCCGGGCTCGGCGGGCGGGTCGAGCGGCCGCTCGGTCGGCGGGTCGCAGATCGCCGCAGCGGCGAGCCGGGTGGTCGATTCGAGCCAGGCGGTGGTGGCGGCGCGTTCGGCGGCGTTCTCGACGCGGCAGAGGGCGAAGACGTGGGTCCGCTGCCGGACATGGTCGACGGCGACGACGCGGTTGGCGAACATCAGCGCCGCGTCGGGCAGGTCGGAGCTGTGGACGTTGGAGGCGCCGCAGTCGCCCTTCAGCTCGTAGCCGAGGTAACCGACGTAGCCGCCCATCAGGCCGCGGTCGACGCCGATCGGTGCCTCGGCCGCGAGGCTGGCCATCTCGCGCTCGAGCAGGTCGAAGATCGAGCCGTGCCGCACCTCCTCGCCGGCCGGCGTGCGGATCGTCGTCGCCGAGGCGTCGACGTCGTAGGAGAGGTGGCGCTCGCCCGGCCCGGCGCTCATACCCAGGTAGGAGCACTGCGCAAGCCAGGTCGGCGCGTCGGCCGAGTCGAGCCAGAAGGAGCTCTCCGCCCCCGCGAAGAGCCGTTCATAGAGATGCTCAGTCGGCGCCGCCCCCTCCAACGTCCGCGACAGCACCGTCCAGCCGAGCTCGCCCGTCCCGGCGCGCTCCGCCAGATCAGCCGTCTCCGCGGCCACACTTCCACGCGCCCCTCCTGCCGATGGGCCGGAAACCGGACTCATAGGCAGGTTTTCGGCCCGTCGGCCAGCGGGGTCTGGCGAAACGCGCGCGGAAGTGGGGACGGAGTGAGACGCGGAGTTCGCGGCGAGCTCGAAGAAGTTCTTGGCGATGCGGTCGCCGAACTCGGTGGCGATCGACTCGGGGTGGAACTGGACGCCCCAGATCGGCCGGCGGTCGTGCTCGACGCCCATCACGACGCCGTCGTCGGCCCAGGCGACGACGTGGCCTTCGGGCCCGACCGGGCCGGTGATCGCCAGCGAGTGGTAGCGGACGACCGAGAAGTCCTGCGGCACACCGGCGAAGATCCCGGTGCCGCGGTGGCGGACGTGGCTGAGCCGCCCGTGCATCGGCTCCGGCGCGCTGGTCACGCCACCCTCCAGCAGGTTGCCGATCCCCTGGTGGCCGAGGCAGATCCCCAGCACGGGCACCTCGCTGTAGCGGAGGATGTCCCGGCAGACGCCGAAGTCGTGCCAGCGTTCCGGCCGGCCCGGGCCGGGCGAGAGCACGAAGGCGTCGAACTTCGACCGCGACAGCACCCGCCAGCTGACCGCGTCGTTGTTGACCACCACCGGCTCCTCCCCCGAGGCCGCCGCCAGCAGGTGGAAGACGTTGTAGGTGTAGGAGTCGTGGTTGTCGACGAGCAGGGTGCGCATCACGCCGCCTCCAGCCCGAGCGCGCAGACGCCCTCGTCGAGCACCGTCTGGGCGACCGCCTCGACCGGCGCCGAGCGCTCCTCCGCCCCGTACCAACGGGCGAAGTGCGAGAGGTAACGGGCCAGCGGCACCGGATCGAGCTCCGCCACCGCGCTGCGCAGATGGCGGCGGAAGAGCTCCGACTGGACGACCGCGAAGCGGTAGTCGGGATCCGCGCCCGCTCGCCCGCCGACCATCGGCGCGTCGGCGCCGCGGCGCGCCTGGGCGGTGACGAGGTCCCAGCCGAGGCTGCGCTCCGGCTCGAACAGCAGCTCCGGCTCGAACTCGACCCGCTTCGAGGTCGTCTGCAGCAGGAACCAGGCGAGGATCACCCGCGCCGCGACCCGGTCGGGCTGCGGGTGGGCGCGGCGCACCCCTTCCAGCTCCGGGTCGGCGGCGATCGCCTCGTCGACCCACTCGACCATGTCGTCGATCAGCAGCGCCCCCTGCTTCGAGGAGCTGATCGCCTCGTTGCGCCGCGCCACCATGCCGTGGAAGACGTCGTGGTTGGGCGGCCCGCCGGCGCCGTTGCCGTTGATGACCGGGTTCGGGTGGCCGTTCGACCTGGCGACCGCGAGCGCGTCGAGCAGCTGCCGCCGACAGGTGACGTGGGCGACCCACTCGGTGCCGCAGACCTGCAGCGAGGTGACCCCGTCCAGCTCCGGCGCCGCCGACCAGTAGGCGAGCGCCCGCATGTGCTGGGTCGGCAGCCCGTCGGAGCGGACCAGCGGCATCTCTTCGAGCTCCTCGCGGGCGGTCGGGTAGAAGACCATGCCGTCCTCGCGCCGGCGCAGCGTCCCTTCGCGCAGGCCGAGGTTGGTCAGCTCGGCGACCTCGGGCAGGAAGTCGGACTCGAAGATCACCTTGTCGAAGGGGACGCCGAGCCGGGCCAGCGTCTTGCGCTGCCCGGCGATCACCCAGGCGCGCGTCTTCGACCACAGTTCGAGCGCCGCCTGGTCGCCGTCGAGGACCCGCATCATCAGCTCGTCGGCCTTGTCGTCGTAGAGCGCCGACTCACGCGTGACCGAGTCCTCGGCGCCGTCGTCGCCGACCGCTTCGCGCCCGGCCCGCACGTACTCGGCGTAACAGAGGCCGACGAAGTGGTCGCTCTTCTCGCCGTTCTCGGAGCCGAGCTCGTCGTCGGCGCGGCCGGAGGCGACGACCCCGGCCATCGCCTCGCCCATGCTGCGGCCGACGTCGCAGATCAGGCTGCGCGCCTCGACCTTGGCGCCACCGACCCGGAGCGCGGCGGCGATCGCGTTGCCGAGCGCCAGGTTGCGCAGGTGCCCGATGTGGAGCGCCTTGGTCGTGTTGGCACCCCAGAAGTAGACGGCGTAGCGCTGGCCGCTGGCGAGGTCGGCGTTGGCGCCGGGGGCGGCGCCCGACTCGAGCGGCTCGCCGCGCGCCTCGATCCAGCCGTCGGCGAGGCGGACGTCGACCCCCGTGTCGTGCTCACGGACCTCGGCCACGGCTGGGGCGGCGGCGATCCGCTCGAGCGCCTCGCGCGCCCGCGGGTCGGCGGCCCAGTCGCCGCGCACCCGCGGCACCAGCATCAGGTCCCGGTCCGCCTCGGGCCGGAACGGCGAGCGGGCCGCCCACGGAGCTGCCGCCGTGTCCCCCGCGGCCACCCCGTCGATGCTGTCGAAAAGATTTCCTGCCATAGCCCCGTCCCCCTGGACGCTCCCGATTGCGGAATGCACCAGCCGGGGCTCGAACCCGGATCACCGGCTTACAAGTCCGGTCCTTTAACCGATTAAGGCACTGGTGCCGGCCATGCGAATCAAGCCCCCGGGGTTCCCAGATCCCCATGCATCGAGTTCCCTGATTGCTCGATTCGTGCGGCAGCATAACACGGGTTTTGATTTGCGCAAGTGTTTTGATTAATGGCCCGCAAACGACGCATTAGGACCCCCGTGAGTTCGCACTTATGCTCGCTATCCGACGATTACTGCGAACGCCGCGGGGCGTGGCGTGTACCTTTGTGAAGAATTGTCATCAATCAATGACAAAGCGGGACTTTGAGCGTCTACCGCAACATCCTCGTCGCGCTCGACGGCTCGGCCGACTCGAAGACGGCACTGCGCCACGCGGTCACCCTGGCCCGCAACCAGCACGCCAAGCTGACCCTCCTCACCGTCGTCCCCCACGTCGCGACCCCGGTCGGGGCAGGCGTCGCGCCGCCGCCCGAGACCGACGAGAGCCACAGCGCGATCATCAAGGAGGCGCTCGCCGAGATCCCCAAGGACGTCGGCGTCACCACCCGGCTCGAGCACGGCGAGATCCCGCAGACGATCCTCAAGGCCGTCGCCGCCGGCAACTACGACCTGCTGGTGATGGGCTCACACGGGCACGGCCGCGTCCACCGCGCGTTGCTCGGCTCGGTCTCCGAGCGCGTCCTGCACAAGGCCGACGTGCCGGTGCTGATGCTGCGCTCGCACTGCCAGGCCTAAGCCCGGCCCGCGCTAGGCCCGACCCGCCTCCAGCAGCCGCGCCAGGAAGCGCCGCGTCTCCTCCGCGCGCGGTTCGCCCAGCACCTGCGCGGGCGGCCCCGACTCGACGATCCGGCCCTCGTGGAGGAAGGCGACCTCGTCGGCGACCTCGCGGGCGAAGGTCATCTCATGGGTGGCGATCACCATCGTCATCCCCTCCGCCTTCAGGTCGCGGACCGCCTCCAGCACCTCGCCGACCAGCTCCGGGTCGAGCGCGCTGGTCACCTCGTCGAGCAAGAGCGCCCGCGGCTTGCCGGCGAAGGCGCGGGCGATCGCCACCCGCTGCTGCTGGCCGCCGGAGAGCTCGTCGGGGCGGTCGTCCTCGCGCCCCTCCAGGCCGAATCGCGCCAGCAGCGCGCGGCCGTTCTCCTCGGCCTCACGCCGTCCCACCCCTTGCGCCCGCACCTGTCCCAGCATCACGTTCCGCAGCACGCTCATGTGGGGGAAGAGGTTGTAGGCCTGGAAGACGACGCCGAGCCTGCGGCGCACCGCGACCGGCTCGACCGCCGGGTCGGTGATCACCTCGCCGTCGAGGAAGATGTCGCCGTCGTCGATCTCGACCAGCAGATCGATGCAGCGCAGCAGCGTCGACTTGCCCGAGCCGGAGGCGCCGATCAGCGCCACCGCCTCATGCTCGGCGACGTCGAAGTCGACCCCGTGCAGGACCTCGCGCTCGCCGAACGCCTTGGTCACGCCGCGCACCTCGATCACCGGTGCTCCGCCGCGCGCCATCAGCGCACGTACCCCTCGCCGCCCATCCGGTCGACCACCCGCGCCAGCGGCACCGTGATCACCAGGTAGAGCAGCGCCGCGGCGATGATCGGCGTGTAGTTGAAGTTTTCGCCCTGGTAGATCTGGGCGACGCGGAACGCCTCCTGCGGGCCGATGATCGAGATCAGCGCGACTTCCTTCTGCAGGGCGACGAAGTCGTTGAGGAGCGGCGGGGCGACGCGGCGGATCGCCTGCGGCAGGATCACGTGGCGCATCGTCTGCGTCTGGGTGAGGCCGACCGAGAGCGCCGCGTCGTGCTGGCCGCGGTGGACCGAGTTGATCCCGGCCCGGTAGACCTCGGAGACGTAGGCGCTGTAGGAGAGGGTGAGCGCGATGCCGCCGAGCACGACCGGGTCGGTCGGCAGCCCTTCCAGTTCGAGCGCCGGGATGCCGAAGCCGATCAGGTAGACGAGCAGGATCGTCGGGATGCCGCGGAAGACGTCGACGTAGACGGTCGAGAGGAGGCGCAGCGGGAAGAGGCCGGGCGAGTGGTTGACGCGGATCAGCGCGATCAGCAGCGCCAGGATCAGCACCGCGACCTCGACCACCATGAAGATCTTGATGTCGAGCCAGAAGCCGCTCAGCACTTCCGGGAAGGCGTTGCGGAATTCGCTCCAGGAGAAGAAGGTTTCGCGGACGCTCGGCCAGCCGGGGCTGGTCAGGACCAGCGCCGCGAGGCCGCCGATCACGACCACCGAGGAGACGACGGCGATCAGCTGACTGCGGCGCGCCTTGCGTCGTTTCGCCGAATCGCGTTCGGCGCGGCGCGCGCCCTGGGGGCGGTCGCCCGGCGTGGTGGCGGCGGTCTCGGTCACCCGCCGCGGAGGCAGCTCAGTGGAGCTGCGGCGCTTCGGCGGCCTGGCTCATCCACCGCTGCGTGATCTTTTCCAGTTCGCCCGATTCTTCGAGCGCTTCGATCGCCCCCGAGACGCAGGCCGTCAACGGCGAGCCTTTGGCCAGCAGGGCACCCCATTCTTCGCCTTCGGCGTTGCCGAACTGGCCGACGATCGAGGCGTTCTTGACCTGTTCTTCGATCAGGTAGAGAGCGGTCGGCAAGTCGACCACGATCGCTTCGACCTGGCCATTCTTGAGCGCCGTGACGACATCGCCGGAGCCGTTGAAGACTTCCGGTTTGCTGCTCGGTTCGATTTCTTCGTTCACCGCCGAGAGGCTGGTGGTGTCGATCTGGACGCCGAACTTGACGTCCTTCAGTTCGGCCAGCGATTTCGCCCGCGCCGCCTTCGAGCCTTCCAGCGCGACGACCGCCTGCTCGGCCCGGTAGTAGGGAGCGGAGAAGTCGACGGCCTTTTCGCGGACCGGCGTGATCGAGATCTCGTTGAGGTCGAAGTCGAAGCTCTTCGGGCCAGGCGCGTAGGAGGAGTCGAAGGGCTCGACCGTCCACTTGATCTTCCCTTCCGGATAGCCGAGCTGCTTGCCGATCGCGTAGCCGACGGCGCTCTCGAAGCCTTCCCCGTTGGCCGGTTCGTCGTCTTCGAAGTAGGGCGGGTAGGCGGGTTTGTCGGTGGCGATCGTCAGCGTGCCGGCGGTGTGGGTTTCCATCTTCGAAGGGGTGCACGAGGAGGCGTTCGCGGTCGTTCCCCCGCCCGTGGAGGAACTTTCCTTCTTGCCGCCGCAGCCCGCGAGCAGGGCCAGGCCGAGGGCGAGGACGGAGACGATGGCGAGGGAGGATCTGCGCATGGGAGCAGGGGCAGGAGCTATGGGACCGGAAGCGCGGCATCCTATGCGAAATGCGGGTCTGGCTCCACTCCTTCGCCTTCGCCGGACGCACGTAGGTACGCGATGGAGATCGTCCCCTACGAGCAGCGGCACCTCGACCTCCTCCTCACCCTGTGCAAGGCGGAGGGCTGGACCAGCTTTGCCGCCAACCGCGAGCGGGCGGGGCGGGCGATGACCGGGCCGGGCGTCACCGCGCTGGTCGCGGTCGAGCGGGAGGACGAGGAGGAGCGGGTGCTCGGCTTCGCCCAGGCGGTCGGCGACGGCTGTTACGGCGCCTACCTCTGCATGCTCCTGGTCGCCCCGGAGGCGCGCAGCCGTGGGATCGGCCGCGCCTTGGTCGAGCGCACCCTGGTCGAGAGCGGCGTCCTGCGCCTCGACCTCCTCGCCTCGGAGCGGGCGATGTCGCTCTACGAACGCTTCCCCCACAACCGCATCCCCGGCTTCCGGCTCTACCCGGACGAGAGCCTGGTCCCGCCCGCGGCCGATCCGCCCCGGTCGGACGACTAGCGCGGTCGTCCTGACCCACGGGCGGCGGTCAGCCGCTTGCGGCGCCCGCTCTCGCCTGGGCGCTGAAGGTGGCGACCTGGGCGGCGAAGCGTTCGGCGTCCTGGAACGCCATCCCGTGGGCGGCGCCCGCGTAGATCGAGATCGACGAGCCGGGGATGCGGGCGTGGATGCGGCGCGCGTTGACCGGCGGCACGCCGGGGTCGACGCCGCCGTTGGTGAGCAGGGTCGGCGTCGTGATCCCCGGCAGGCCGCGCCAGGTGCCGGGGTAGCGGAGGAATGCTTCCTCGGCGGCTCCCTGGCGCCTCAGGGTGCGGGGCGAGACCTTCTCCTGCGGGATCGACTCGTAGGCGCGCACGAAGCGCCCGGTCGCGGCGGCGCCCACCGGGGTCGGCGGGAAAAGCAGTTCGAGGAAGACCTTGTCGCCGGTCTTCGGGTTGGCCAGTTCGCGGACCAGGCCGGGCGGCGGCGGCACCGTGTGCGAGCTGCCCGCGTCGCCGCCGGTGGTCACCAGTGCGCCCAGCATCGACGGTTTCTGCTCGGCGAGCGTGAGGCCGATCTCGCCGCCCATCGACCAGCCGACCAGGGTCGGCTTCTGCAGGCCGAGCGCTTCGATCAGCTCGGCGGTGTCGCGTGCCATCAGCGGCACCGTGATCGGCCGCGAGAGGTCGTCGCTGCTGTAGCCGACGCCGCGGTTGTCGAAGATCGTCACCGTGAAGTGGGCGGCGAGCGGGCGCAGCAGGTAGGGCAGCCAGAGGCTCATCGGCGCGGTGTCGCCGGTGACCATGACCAGGTCGGGGCCGTGGCCGAACTGGCGGTAGCCGATTTCGATCCCGTTCACGGCCACCCTGCGGACCGGGCCCTCGAAGGCGCCGGGCCCCGGCAGGGTCGAGTGCGGCACCAGCTTCGGCGCGTCCTGGCCGACGACGTCGGCGGCCACCATCGTCCGCGCGGTCGCGGTCGTCGCGGTGAGCGCCAGGAGGGCAACGGCGAACAGCGCGAGTGCGGAGCGGCGGCGGGCCATCGGGCGAGATTTCGAACCTACACCGCGGTTTCCTGCGCGTGCGGGGGGAGGACGGAAGTTCAGGCGGTGCTCCTCTGTACGCATTCTGTCGCACTGCGGAGCTCGACCGTGCAGTTATGCCCCCTATAGGGGGTTTAAGTGCACGGTCGTCGGGAGGGGCGTAGACCAATGACCCCTTTCCGAGACGCCCCCGTTCATGGAAGGATGGGCGCATGAGCCCTTCACGCTCACGCCGCGAAGAGCGCCCCGACTACGGCTGGGTCATCTCCTTCGGCTGCAAAGAAACGGGCGAACTCAAACGCCTCAAGGTCAATACCGACCCCGCCTCGGACACCAGGCCGATCGAGGTTCACTGCACCTGCGGTGAGGTCCACCGCGTCACCGTCTCCCCCTACCGCCGCCGCCGCGCGGCCGACGAGCCGTTCGACCTCGAGGTCACGTCGCTCGACGAGCTGCGCTGACCCGACTGAAAGGAATCAACTTGCCCTTCGCAAACGTCACTTTCGGGGACATCCTGCTCATCGTCTTCGAGATGTTTCTGTTCGTGGTCTGGATCTGGATCCTCTTCACGATCATCACCGACATCTTCCGTGACCACGACATGTCGGGCTGGGCGAAAGCGCTCTGGATCGTCCTCCTGATCTTCATCCCGTACATCGTCGCCCTGGTCTATCTGGTGATCAACGGCTCCGACATGCGCGAACGCCAGCTGCGTGCCCAGGCCGAAGCGAAACACCAGGCCGACGACTACATCCGCGCCGCGGCCCACGTCACGCCCGCCGATGAACTCCACAAACTCCACGAACTGGTCGAAAAAGGCGCGCTCAGCGAGGCCGAGTACGACCGCGCCAAGGAGAAACTGCTGGCCAAGTAGAAGCGGAGGCCGGCTCCGCACGGCACGCGTTCCCTAACATTAGGGGCAGGTAAATGCTTGCTCGGGAAAGGATCTACGCGTGTTGCAGTTCGTAGAGCCTGTCCGTGCGCGCGGCGATTGCAGTGAGGAGGCGGCGGCGGCGCGGGAGAAATCTCCCGACGGCCACACGATCCTCGTCAACGGGCTGATCGCCGCCGGGCTCGCCGTCGTCGCCGCAGCAGCGGTGATCTGGGTCCCCTTCCTGGAGCCGATCCGCGACCGCTTCGCCCACACCGAGCCGGGCTGGGTGGTCGCCTCCTTCCTCCTGCAGCTGCTCTCGGTGCTGAGCTTCGTCGTCGCCCTGCGCGGCGCCTTCGACCGCCGGCTCGGCTGGCGCGAGTCCTTCGACGTCGGCGTGGTCGAGGAGAGCGCCAACGTCTTCCTGCCCAGCGGCGGCAGCGGCGGCCTGGCGCTCGGCGCGGTGATCCTGATCCGCTCCGGCATCCCGACCGCCTTCGCGGTCAGCCGCTCGGCCGTCCTCTTCCTGGTGACCAGCGGCGTCAGCCTCGGCGCGCTGGTGATCTTCGGCACCGCCGAGGCGATCGGCCTGTTGCCCGGCGACGCCTCGCTCGCGGCGACCCTGATCCCGGCCGGGATCGGGGCGGCGGTGATCGCCGCGGTGATCTTCCTGCCGCGGGCGATCCCTCGAATCGACGCCGAGGGCGGCGGCCGCATCCGCCGCGCCGCCGCTGCGGCCCAGGCCTGGCTGCGCG
The DNA here is from genome assembly GCA_963824485.1 of uncultured Actinomycetes bacterium. GTDB lineage: Bacteria > Actinomycetota > Thermoleophilia > Solirubrobacterales > 70-9 > VAYN01. Next base: position 643,683 of record CAWGPH010000010.1, on the reverse strand, counting down.
AGGCGGTCGACACCAGCCTCGACCTGCTCGGCTCGCGCGAAGTCCTGCTGATCGCCGGGGCGATCGGCTACTACGCCTTCGATGTCGCCTCGATGGGCGCCGCCTTCGAGGCGCTCGGCGGCGGCGGCCCGGCGCTCGGCCTCTTCGTCCTCGCCTACACGATCGGCCACGGCGGCGCGATCATCCCGCTCCCCGGGAGCGCCGAGGGCGGCCTGGTCGGCGCCTTCACGCTCTACGGCACGGCGCTGAGCCTCAGCGCCGGCGGCATCCTCCTCTACCGGACCTTCCACGCCGGCGTGCCTTTCCTGCTCGGCGCGCTCGGGCTCGCCGACCTCGGCCGCGGGCGGCGGTCGGCACACGAGCCCGGTTCGGTCGGCCAGGCCAACGTCGCGACGCCGGCGAAGGCGACGCCGACCGCGCGGACCGCGAACCAGCCGCCCGCGCTCCAGGCGACCGACCCGGCCGCCGAGCCGGTCACGCCGCCGACGAAGTTCAAGGTCACGTAGGCCCCCGGACGCCGAAGTCGAGCGCCGCCGGGCCGACGTCGAGGCGGTCATCGCGTCGGTGTCGGCATAGCCGGCGGAGATCCTGTCCCGAGGATGCGGGCGAGCGTCAGCAATATTTAATAGCTGAACAGCTATTCAGCTATTGTCGGGGGCGTGAGCCACGGCGCGACCCCTGATCCAGGCGACCTACTCGACCCCCGGGTGTCCCGACGGGTCGCGGAGACGATGCAGGCGCTGGCGACGCCGAGCCGGCTGCGGATCCTCGCCTGTCTCTACCAGGGGCCGACCTCGGTGGGCGAGATCAGCGCGGCGATCGGGATGGACGGGTCGGCGGTCTCCCACCAGCTGCGGATCCTCCGCCATCTGGGGCTGGTGAGCGGCGAGCGCGACGGGCGGCGGGTCAACTACTCCCTCCACGACCACCATGTGGGCCAGCTGCTCGAGCAGGCGATGTCGCACGTCGAACACCTGCGGCTCGGGATCGCCGACGATGCGCAACGCGCCGACGCGGCGACGGCTCGATGAGCGCTCACGGGCACGAGCACCCGCACGATCACGGCCACTCGCACGGCGGCGATCACGGGCACAGTCACGGCCTCGTCGACGCCTCGATCAAACGCTCTCGGGCGGGGGTCGAGGCGGTGCTGTTCAGCCTCCTCATCCTCGGTGCGACGGCGGCGGCACAGATCGTCGTCTTCGTCCTCAGCGGCTCGATCGCGCTCCTCGCCGACCTGATCCACAACGCCGGCGACGCGCTGACCGCGGTGCCGCTCGGCGCCGCCTTCCTGATGCGCTCTCTCAAGGCCGAGAAGTACGCGGGCTACTTCGTCGTCGCGACGATCTTCGTCAGCGCCTGCGTCGCCTTCTTCGAGTCGATCGACCGGCTCGTCCACCCGCAGGAGCTGACCCACCTCTGGGTGGTGGCGGGGGCGGGCGTGATCGGCTTCCTCGGCAACGAGGCGGCGGCCTTCGTCCGCCTGCGGGCGGGGCGCCGGCTGGCGAGCCCGGCGCTGGTCGCCGACGGCTACCACGCCCGCACCGACGGCATCGTCAGCCTCGCCGTGGTCGCCAGCGCGATCTTCGTCGCCCTCGGCGTCCAGATCGCCGACCCCTTGATCGGCATGGTCGTCACCGTGGTGATCCTGCGGATCACCTGGCAGTCCTACCTGACGGTCCGCAATGACCCCGGCACTCCGAGCGTCACGAATCCGCCCCACTCCCATGATCACTGAGCGCACCTTCCGCCCCACCCCCCATGTCGATGGGCCGAAAACTCCAGACAGGCTTGAGTTTTCGGCCCATCGGCGGCGGCCTGATGAGGAAGTGGAACGGATGCGGGCGCCCGCTCGCGACGCGGGGCGCGAGACGACGGCTCGGCCGCCCGGAGCACCGCAAGATCACCGTGATCGGCCACGACCTGACCGACGGCGGGACCGACCAGGTCGTGAGCGCGGCGATGCGGTCGCGCGCCTCCACGTCTCGGCCTCGCCCGTCGTCCTCCTGCCCGGTTCTTACTGCCCTCGATCGAGGGCGAGGACCTCGGCCTTCGCCGCCGCGAACTCGGCGTCGTCGAGGTCGCCGGCCCGGTGGAGCTCGGCGAGGCGTCGTAGTTCCTCGGTCGGCGAGGCCGGGCTGGTCCGTCCCCGCCACAGACCGGTGAGCGCCGACCCCAGGCCTTTCCGCGCGCCGTCGGGGAATTCGCGCAGGGTCTGGCGCCGCAGCAACTCGGCGCCGGCGGCGAAGAGGATCGCGAAGAGCAGGACACCGAGCGGCTTGCGGAAGGCCGCGATCGGGACCCAGGCGACCAGCGCGAGCCAGACCAGGAAGGCGGCGAGCGCTGCGGCCGCGGGCTGGTCCCGCACGTATGGCGCGCCCGCGCGACGCAGTCCGGTCGCGAGCTGGGTCGGGCCCGCCAGCCAGGCGGCGAGGAAGACGAGGATGCCGAAGGCGATCGCCGAGGAGGCGACGGTGACGAGCAGCGAGGTGGCGATCGACCAGACCGCTTCGACCGCCGGCTTGTTGGCTTCGTTGGCGACCAGCGAGCTGACGATCGCGTGGCCGGCGACGGAGCGCAGCAGCAGGGTCAGCGCCCCGGCGACGACGAAGCCGAGCCCGGCCGAGCGCAGCGCCTCACGGCGGCGCGGCCCGGCCAGCCAGATCGCGAGGCCGTAGAGGAGGAGGACGAGCAGGGTCAGGACGACCGGCAATGTGCGGATCAGTTTCGCGACGCTCTGCGCGGTCGAGATCTGGTCGGAGCGCAGGATCGTCAATTCGCCGGCGCCCGGCGGGATCTTCGCGGCGACCCCTGCGCCGACCCCGAGCTGTTCGCCGACCTGCTTCAGCAGCGCGCTGAGGTTGAGGGTGACCTTGCCGCCTTCGGTCGAGATCGCTTCGCTGCCGCCGTCGAGCAGCTTCAGCAGCGTTTCGTGGGCTTTGCGGTTGGCGTCGGACCAGAGCGTCTGCACCTGCGGGTTGGCCAGCGCCCGTTCGGCGACCTTCGGCGCCAACTGACTGAGCCCGCCGGCCGCGGGTCCAGCCAGCGCTTCCAGTTCCGGCGGCAGCGCCTTCGCCAGTTCGGCCTTGACGTCGACGTTGGCGAAGAGCTGGTTGGCGAGGAAGACGGAGAGCCGCGACTCGACCTCCTGGTTCTGCAGGATCCGGTCGCTGGTGTGGACCCAGTTGTCGGTGTTGAGGGCCTGGCGGTTGGCCCAGATCGAGAAGATCGCGAAGACGGCGAGGATGGTCGCGAGAACCACAAGGGCGGCGACCAGGGCCCGGTGAACTCGCCTCTTCCGCGGCGGGACTGGCGCGTTCATCGACTGAACCTATGGCGCCGGTCGGGCCGACGCAAGGTTTGGATGACCAGACGCGGTTCTGGCTTCACGGTGCGTCGGGTCCTAGAGCGCACCTTTCGAGGCGTCGCCGAAGTTCGCCTGCCGGAGCACCGTCACCGCCGGCGCGCCGGCGAGCGTGCCGCTTTCGCCGAGGGCTTTGATGTGGTCGGTGGCCCCGTGCTTCCGCAGGGCCTCGGCCGAATCCCATTTCTCGATGAAGAAGACGTGGTCCTCGTCGGCGGGGTCGAACTGCAGCGCGTAGAGCAGGCAGCCCTCGTCCTTGGCGTGGGTCTCCTCGCAGAGCCGCTCGAGCGCGGCCAGCGCCTCGTCCCGCTTCCCCGGCGCGATCCCGATCTCGGCCACCACCACTACCTCGCTCATCAACTCTCCCTCGGCTCGTTTGCGGGGACACCCTATGCGGCGCCGAGCAGATGGCCTGTCGCCGCCCCGCGGTCGCACCGTCGCGAGATACGCTCGACCCGAGACGACGAAAGGAGACGAAGTGCCCACCATCGACCCAGGCGACATCGACGAGGCGGCCTCTCCGAGCGGCGAGGGATGCGAAGAGTGCATGGCGACCGGCCAGTGGTGGTTGCACCTTCGCCGCTGCGCGGCGTGCGGGCACATCGGCTGCTGCGACAACTCGCCCAACCAGCACGCCACCAAACATCAGGGGGCGACCGGGCACCCGGTGATCCAGAGCTTCGAGCCGGGCGAGGACTGGTTCTACGACTACCGCTCGGGCGAGTTCGTCGACGGCCCGCGCCTGGCGCCGCCCGACAGCCATCCGCTCTCCCAGGGAGTCCCGGGACCGCGGGGCGCCGTCCCACCCGACTGGCAGGAGCGCCTCAACCCATAGCCTCGGATCCTCGCTCTGTGGTCGGGGCACCGGACCCGAGAGGCGCGTCACGGTTGATCGGGGAGACAGGATCAACCTGGCTCCCCGCCTACATATCCCGCCCCGGTTCTATCACTATTGCGTCACGGATCGCGGTCGAGGTGGCGGTGGGCCCGCTCGTCGCGGCGGTCTACCTCAGCGCCTTCAGGAACTCGTCCCGGTCGACACCGGAGGCGCCGATGATCTGGTTGAGAGTCCCCTTTGCCAGATCACGAGCGTGCATGGGGACCACGACCCGATGAGGCAGGTCGGGGTGGCGGAAGACCTGGTGGCTGCCCTTGACCCGATCAAGCTTCCAGCCGCAACGTTCCAGAGCGCGGACCGCCTCCCGCGGCGCGACGGCCGGTAGTCGCGGGTTCACGCCGCGACGGTGACTCGCTCGATCTCGACCGGCCCTGGGATCGGGTCGCCGTGCGCGACGAGGGATTCGATGTAGCCCTCGATCGCCTCACGGATCATCGCCAGCGCCTCCTCGCGGGTCTCGCCCTGGGTCTGGCAGCCGGGGAGGGCCGGGACGGACACGCTGAAGCCTCCCTCCGCTTCGGGCTGGAGAACGACCTCGAACTCGTGTGATTTCGTCGCCATGGCAATGACAGGATAGCCGCCGTCGTCTTGGGCCTCCCGCATGAAGCCGAACCAACTCTCGACGGCACCCTCGAGATCTCGGAAGCCCGTCATCGGCTCGTGGGCGAGTTCGCCTCTCCGCCCCACTGATCCAGGCGAGGCGAATCCGCAACCCCGGCTGTCGCCAACGCCATCGGAGCGGGCTCCCGCGCTACCTCTTCCCAGGAATGTCAGCGTTTCATGGCAAGCCAGTCTGCGGAGGGTGCGATCGGTAGTCAAGGAACGCTTCAGGAAGTCAATCCCCCATCGCCGACGATCTCCGAGTCGCCCATAGGTGGCGATTCGAAGCCGAAGACGCCAAACGTAGCGGGAACCGTCGGCCCCTCCCCCGCCTCCAGACGCTTGCCCGCATCATGGCGGATCTGTTCGATTTCGGCGTAGCAGGCGCCGATGGCGGTGGTCAGTTCGTCCCACCCGCGCTCGTCCACGTTGAACGGGATCCATGCCAGCCATCGGTCGGTACGGGAGTCGAAGGTGTCCAACAGCATCGCGCCCTCGGCCTGGGCGATGAACCCGCTCAGCATCGTCTTTGAGATGTCTGCGCGCTCCGCCGCATCCATTTTCTCCCATTCAGCGTCGGTGAAGTAGGCGCGCGAGTTGGCCCGGTAGAGGTGCTCCTCCGAGCCACGGACGGGTCGGGTGCCCACAAGCTCGATGCAACCGGCGGCGGCGAGCGCGCGGAAGTGATACGAGGCATGCGACATCTGCGCGGCAATTGATTTGCCTTTGATCCCCGGCAGGCCCCACAACATGCCGCTCCGGATGAATTCCACCGGGCTCATCGTGTCTCGCGTGTTGAGAGCTTCGAGGATGCGGACCCGGATTGGATGTCGTAGCGCGTCCGATGCAGTCGTCTTCCCTGACTTGTCCAGCGTCGCCTCCATATATAGCCCTCCCAAATGATCGAATTTGACCGAATGGCGGAGGCTAATACACCTTTCCGTCGGAGCTAGCGTCTAAATGAGCCGGTTCTCCGTATCGGTCCGTTGAATCTCACCGATACGAGTCGGTATATCGGTCGTTTGGAAAGGCGTTCTTCCTTGGGAGGGGGTGAAATCACCATGCGGATAACCAGTACCGGCTCGCTTACGCCGACCGCCGTCAGCAAGGGCGCGTAGCCATTAGACGCTTCCGGCCTACCGCCCCGGCGCCATACGAATTCGGGGGCGGGTCACGGCCTCACTCATTGCACCCGTCAGAGAATCACTCGATCCGCGTTCAATACTTAACAAGACATGTCTAGTCTTGATTCGATCTTGATGTGTCCTCATTCTCAGAAATCCTGCTCTTGCGGGGTAAAAAGCTAGACATCTCGGGTGGCGAGCAACGTCGCTCTCTTCGACGCTGGACCAGCAATGTCCAGTTCTCGAACGAGCCGCCGTGCGTCGCCGCGACGAGCCTGATTCTCTGGCGCTCGCCTTCGGCGAAGCCGTACGCAAATCGCGGTCAGAGCGCGGCTGGACCCTCGATCAGCTGGGCGAGCAGATGGGCGCCTCCGACGGGAAATACCTCGGCGAGCTTGAGCGCGGCTTCCACTCCCCTACGCTCGCCACGGCGAAGCGGATCGCGGACGCCCTCGGGATGCCGCTGGGCCCAGTTGGTCGCCGACCTCTAGCCGCACCGATCGGAGGCGGCCGTGCTCGGCGCGGAACCTCATGGAAGAACCGGACTGCCGGGAACCTCATGGAAATCAATCCGTGCCTGAGCTTCTCCCGACGTTCGCCTCGCACAGGACGAAGTCCCCCGGAAGAGGCACCCTCTGATGCGGATCCCCCTCCTGGTGCTCGCGCTCGTCTGGCTTGCATGCGCGGTCTCAGAGCCGGCGTCAGCGATGGCCGGGACCGAAGGCCAGATCGCTCGAGCGGTTCCGTCCGCCAATGGCACGGTGCGTGTATCCGCATCGGCGTCGATCGGGGGCTCGGCCTGCGTGTCAAGGCGCTCGTCCGACTCTGCGTCTGAGGCACCGAAATCGATTTCTCTAAGCGTCGTCATTGTTGCTGATCATTTTTTATGGCGGCGACCGGCGTCGGCCCATCAGCAGGTAGCTCTCGGTACCAAATCCGGTACTACGCGACTCTCCGTAGGACCCGCAGTAAGCCTCGGAACGAAGAAGCCAGCTTCGAGAGCGGGCTTCTGGATATCGGGGAGACAGGATTTGAACCTGCGACCGCTCGGCCCCCAGCCGAGTGCGCTACCAGACTGCGCCACTCCCCGTTGGGGTCCCGGCATTCTGACGGATCGGCGGAATCGCGGCTACGCTCCTCCCTGCGCGCGGCGGTAGCTCAATGGTAGAGCCTCAGCCTTCCAAGCTGATGACGCGGGTTCGACTCCCGTCCGCCGCTTTCGGGCGCCTTGTGGGTCAGGGTTCGTGGGGGATGCGGGCGAGGTCGAGATCGACGCGCTTGCCCTTGAAGGGGACGCCCTCGGCCCAGAGGCGTCGGCGCTGCTCCTCCCCCACTGCCAGGCTGCCGTCGGCGCGGACGACGCGCCACCAGGGGAGGTCGTCCGGGACCTGCTGGGTCGCGAGGAGGCGGGCGGACAGGCGGGGCGCGCCGGGCGAGACGTCACCGTAGGTCCTGACGAAGCCCTCCGGGATCTCCCGGATGGCCTCGATGATCGCTTGATGGCGGTCGGCGGCGATGCCTGAGTTCTAGCGGGCCGCGTTGCGCTGCCGCGCTCGGCGGTCGAGGCCGTTGGCCGAACCGAGCAGTCCCGCGGATCCGCCACCCCATGTCGGCGCCCGACTGGCGCAGGTCCTCCGGCATCCCCAGGTTCCGGGCGCGCCGATCAGCGGGTCGAAGCTAGCCCTGATCCACCGATAAGCACCTGAGGAAACCCTCCGGGAGCGTCCTCCCGGCTCTTGAGAATGCGGTTTGCGACGACCCATTCCCCAAGCCAGGAGGACACCCGGAAGGTGAAGACACAAACGACGCGCCAAACCGTAGAAGTCAGGGCGGACGGCGAGGGGCTCGTCTCCCACGCCGGCGCCTTTCTCTTGGTCGAACTGGCCGACCGGCTTGGCCTCACTACTGCGCTCGCCGAAGCGATGGCGCCGACTCGCGAGCGCCGCTCCGCCCACGACCCCGGCGTCGTGATCCGCGACCTCGCCGTCGCGATCGCCGACGGTGGCGATCACGTTTCTGACCTCGGCGTGCTGCGCGGCCAAGAGGCGCTGTTTGGGGCGGTGGCCTCAGAGACAACGGCCCACCGGGTGATCAAGGCGATCGACGCGCAGGCACTGGAAGCGCTCCGCGCCGCCCGCGCCAAGGCGCTGGCCAAGGCCTGGGATGCCGGCGCCCGACCCGAGGAGCTGATCCTCGACATCGACGCCAGCCTGCTCACCGCCCACTCCGAGAAGCAGAGCGCCGCCGGCACCTACAAGGGCGGCTTCGGCTTCTTCCCGCTGCTCTGCTACCTCTCGGAGACCGGCGAGCCGTTGGCCGGGATCCTTCGCCCCGGCAACGCCGGCGCCAATACCGCCGCCGATCACTTCGAAGTCTTGCAGCTGGCCCTGGAGCAGTTGCCCGAGGCTGACCTCGATCGAGAGATCCTGGTGCGCGCCGACATCGGCGGGCGCACCCACGCCTTCACCTCCGACTGCCGCGAGGCCGGCATCCGCTTCTCGGTCGGCTACGAGGTTGACGAGCGGGTGCGGGAGGCAATCGCCGCCTTGCCGGAGTCGGCCTGGCGAGCGGCAATCGACGGCGATGGCACCGAGCGCGAGGGCGCTCAGGTGACGGAGCTGAGCGAGCACGTCGACCTCTCAAGTTGGCCCGAGGGCACGCGGCTCATCCTCAGACGCGAGCGTCCCCATCCCGGCGCCCAGCTCTCGGTCCTCGACTGCGAGACCGGCTACCGCCACACCGCCTTCATCACCGACCAGCATGGCGCCGACATCGCCGCCCTAGAGCTGCGCCACCGCCGCCGGGCCCGCGTCGAGGACGCGATCCGCGTCGCCAAGCAGACCGGGATGGCCAAGATGCCCTTCGCCGCTTTCGCCCACAACCGGGCCTGGCTGGAGGTCTCCCTTGCAGCCCAGGCGCTGCTGCGCTGGGCAGCCCGGCTCTGCCTGGACGGCGAGCTCGCGCTCGCTGAGCCCAAGCGGGTGCGCCGGCGCCTGCTGCACGTCGCCGGGCGCCTGGTGCGCTCGGGGCGTCGGGTGGCGCTGCGACTGCCGCGAGGCTGGCCGTGGGCCGAGGCGCTGGTGGCGGCCTTCGCCCGATTGCGGGCGCTACCGGTCGCCTCGAGCCCGTAGCCACCGGCTCGCCCCCAGCCTCAACCCATCCACGCCGCACCTGCCGATCTCGGCCTGCCCGCGAATGGGCGCCGGCGCTGCGATTCGTCGGCGATCGACCTCGAAAGGAGCGCCAGGACGATTCCGAGGAACCGCCCTGGCGCTGTTACCTACCTCAAGCCGCTCGATCACACCCCGCGGGGTGAAAACGGTGGATCGGGGCTAGTTGGGTTGCTCGGTCGGCCGGACGAGGATCTCGTTGATCGCCACGTGGCGCGGCCGGGTGACGATGTAGGAGATCGTGTCGGCGATGTCGTCGGCCTCGAGCCGTTCGATGTCGCCGAAGCGACCTTTGAGTTCGGCCAGGACCTCGGGGCGGTTGTGGCTCGAGAGCTCGGTGGCGACAGCGCCCGGCTCGACCAGCGAGACGCGGACGTGGCGCTCGGTGACCTCCTGGCGGAGCGCCTCGGAGAAGGCGCCGACACCGAACTTGGTCGCGTTGTAGACGGCGCTGCCGGAGCGGGCGCGACGGCCCGCGACCGAGGAGATGTTGACCAGGTCGGCGACCATCCGCGGCCCCTCGTCGGCGAACCTCAGCAGGTGTGGGAGTGCGGCCTTGGCGACGTAGAGGAGCCCCTTGACGTTGAGGTCGACCATCCGCTCCCACTCCTCGACCGGCGCCTCGAGGGCGGGGCCGAGCAGCATCACGCCGGCGTTGTTGACGACGACGTCGAGGCGGCCGATCTCGGCGACGGTGCGCTCGACCAGCGCCTCGGCCTGGGCGCGGTCGGTGACGTCGGACTCGACCGCGAGGGCGCGGCCGCCCGCGTCCTCGATCTCCCCGACCAGGGCCCGCAGCCGGTCGACCCGGCGGGCCGCGACCGCGACCGTTGCGCCTTCGGCGGCGAGCCGCTTGGCGGTCGCCTCGCCGATGCCGCTGGAGGCTCCGGTGACGAGGGCTACGGTACCGTCGAGGGTGCTCTCGGGTGCCATGACCTCACCCTACGACAACGGTTTCGTCGGCCTTTGCGAAGTCGCGGGGTGGAGACTGGGCATATGCGTTCGGTGAGGGTTTTTGGTTGTTTCGTAGGAATCGCGTTGGCTTTCGTCGTCGTCGGGTGCGGGGGCGGGTCAAGCGGGATGATCGCCAGCGAACACGCGATCCGGACGCCGGTCCAATCGCGCGGGATCAAAGGCGAAAACCCGAGCGCCGAAGCGGCGACCGAGGCACGCCTCTCGGCAGGCGACTGCAAGGCATTGGCGAGCATTGCCGAACGGCAGACCGGAATCGAGCTGGCACCGCACTCGACCCCGACGCCACCGCTCTCGCGCTGCCGCCTCGACGGCCGCGGCGCGTCGATCAACGTCTACCTCGACACCGGCTTCGCCGCCAACCAGCGCTACCACAACAGGATCGACGAGACGGTCCAGTTCAACACCGAAAATCCCGCCGGTCTCCCCCGGCCCGTCCCCCACGTCGGCGAAAAGGCCGCCTACAACTCGGACGCCAGTTGGATCCCGGCGCTGCGCTCGCTGCTCGCGGTGCGCGGCAACCGCTGGCTGACGGTGACGATCTCGGTCGCCGGCCGGTCGAACCGGCAATTGCGGGCCGAAGCCGCCGTCCTCGCCCGCGCGGGCTTCCGTCTCAGCGCCGGCTGATCCGCCCGTCACCCGCGCGAAACATGAAAGCCGGCGCCGTCGGGTAAAACTTGGCTCGTGCCACGCGCGGTCCAGTTCGACGAGTACGGCGGCCTCGACGTCCTCCAGGTCAGGGAGGTCGAAGTCGCCCCGCCCGGCAAAGAAGATGTCGCGGTCGAAGTGAAGGCCGCCGGGATCAACCCCGGCGAGGCCTCGATCCGCAAAGGCCTCCTCGCCGACCGCTGGCCCGCCACCTTCCCCTCCGGCGAGGGCTCGGACCTGGCCGGGATCGTCAAGGAGGTCGGCATCGACGTCACCGGCTTCGCGTCGGGCGACGAGGTGCTCGGCTGGAGCTGGGACCGCTCCAGCCAGGCCGAGATCTGCGTCGTCCCCGCCGACCAGCTGATCAGCAAGCCGCCCGACCTCTCCTGGGAGGCGGCGGGCTCGCTCTACGTGGTCGGCGTCACCGCCTTCGCCGCGGTCCGCGCGGTCGACGTCAAGGAGGGCGACACCGTCGTCGTCTCCGCCGCGGCGGGCGGGGTCGGCACGGTCACGGTCCAGCTCCTGCGGGTGAAAGGCGCCAAGGTGGTCGGGCTCGCCTCCGAGGACCACCACGACTGGCTGCGTGCCAAGGGCGTCACCCCGGTCGCCTACGGCGAGGGCGTGATGCAGCGGATTCTGGAGGCGACGCCAGACGGGATCGACGCGTTCATCGACCTTTACGGGCCGGAGTACGTCGAACTGGCGGTTGAGCTCGACGTGCCGCCGGAGAAGATCGAGACGATCATCGCCTACGAGAAGGCGCAGGAGGTCGGCGCCAAGATTGAAGGCTCCGCCGACGCGACCTCGCCCGAGATCCTCGGCGAGATGGCCGAACTGGTGGCCGCCGGGAGGATCGAGATCCCGGTCGCGGCAACCTACCCGCTGGACGAAGTGCGCGAGGCCTTCGAACAGCTCGAAGACCGCCACACGCTCGGCAAGATCGTCCTCCTGCCCTAACGCGTTCGCAGTTTTCTTCGCTATCCGAAGATAAGTGCGAACGCACTCCGCGTCAGCGGGTCTGCTTGGCGTTCGGCGAGGCGTCCCAGAAGGCGTCGATCTTGGTCGCGTCCTTGTGGCCCTTCACCGAGACGGCCCAGATCTCGACCGGCTCGTCGCCCTCGTTGCGGTGCGAGCGCGCGGTGCCGGGGCCGACCCGCACCACCGAGGGCGCCGTGACCGGCTCGACGTGCTCGTCGCAGCGCATCGTGATCGTCCCTTTGGCGACGACGTAGAGCTCCTCGATCTCGGAGTGGGTGTGTCCCGTCCCCTGTTCCATGTCGGAGTGCGGTGGGACGCGGATCAGCGTCACCGCGACCTGCTCGGCCCCGAGGGCGTCGGTGAGGCGACGGAACTCGCCGGGGACGTCGGTGCCCGCGTAGGCGTCGTCGACGTCGTCGGCGCTGACTATGGCGAAACCGGGCACGGCGATCTCCTACCCGTTGGCGCGTCGTCTACGCCAGGTCGCCCCCCGGTGAGTTCGCACTTCTCGTCGCATAGCGACGAGAAGTGCGAACTCACCGGGGGGCGAGGCCGGGGGTGCCTACGCGTCGGTGCGGACCTCGGCCCCGTCCTGCGGCCAGCGCACGTGGTAGGAGCCCTCGGCGTCGGTGCGGCGGTACGTGTGGGCGCCGAAGAAGTCGCGCAGGCCCTGGATCAGCCCGGCCGGACCGTGCTCGCGGCGGTAGCCGTCGTAGTAGGCGAGCGAGGAGGTGAAGGCGGGAACGGCGACCCCCTGCTCGACCGCGGCGACGATCACCCGGCGCCAGGCTTCCTCGCCGGAGGCGACCGCGTCGCGGAAGTAGGGGACGGTGAGGAGGTTGACGACCTCGCCCTCGTCGTAGGCGTCCTTGATCCGGTCGAGAAAGCGGGCGCGGATGATGCAGCCGCCGCGCCAGATCGTCGCCATCGCCCCGAGGTCGAGGTCCCAGTCGTTGGCCTTCGAGGCGGCCGCCATCTGCTGGAAGCCCTGCGCGTAGGCGACCACCTTGCTCGCGTAGAGGGCGTGCTGGATGTCGTCGAGGAGCTCACGGCGGTCCTCGGTCTTGGCGGGCTCGGGGCCAGCCAGCACCTTCGAGGCGGCGACGCGCTCGTCTTTCAGCGAGGACAGGGTGCGGGCGAAGACGGCCTCGGTGATCGCGGTCAGCGGCACGCCCTGCTCGAGCGCGTCCTCGCTGGTCCAGCGGCCGGTGCCTTTCTGCTCGGCGCGGTCGACGATCTTGTCGATCAGCGGCCCGTCGCCCTGCGGGTCCTGCTTGCCCAGCACTTTGGCGGTGATCTCGATCAGGAACGATTCGAGGTCGCCTTCGTTCCACTCTTCGAAGGTCTCCGCGATCTCACTGACGGAGAGCCCGGCGACGTTGCGCATCAGGTCGTAGGCCTCGGTGATCAGCTGGATGTCGGCGTACTCGATGCCGTTGTGGACCATCTTCACGTAGTGGCCGGCGCCGTCCGGCCCGACGAAGGTGCAGCACGGGGTGCCGTCGACCTGGGCGGCGATCTTGGTGAGGATGTCCTCGACCTCGCCGTAGGCCTCGCGGGTGCCACCGGGCATGATGCTCGGCCCGAGCAGCGCCCCCTCCTCGCCGCCACTGACCCCGATCCCGAGGAAGCGCAGGCCGCGCTCCTCGCATTCGGCGGTGCGGCGCTTGGTGTCGGGGAAGTGCGAGTTGCCGGCGTCGATCAGGATGTCGCCGGCGTCGAGCAGCGGCGCCAGCTCCTCGATTACCGCGTCGACCGGCGCCCCGGCTTTGACCATGATGACGATCTTGCGCGGGCGCGCGAGGGCGGCGACGAAGTCCTCGCTCGACTCGGTGCCGGTGAAGTCGCCCTCGTCGGCGTAGTCGGCCATGAACTGGCGTGTTTTCTCGGTGCTGCGGTTGTGGACGGCGACCGACCAGCCGTTGCGGCCGATGTTGCGGGCCAGGTTGGCCCCCATCACGGCGAGGCCGGTGACCCCGATCTGGCTCTCGGCGCTCATGGGTCGGACCCTATCGAGGCGCGCCGCTCGCCCAGCTGTTCCTTTCCCCACCATTCCGGAGAAAAGAACAGCTGAACGAGGGTTGATTGCGATCAATGTTGATCGGCGCGTGGCGCGAGCGGAGAGTCGCCGGCGACGAAACCGACGAAGCGAGGTGAAGAGATGGCGACGATCGACGAAGTGCGTGACGGGTTGGAGGGGGTGCTGGCGTTCGCCTCGGAGATCGCCGAGCCAGACCGCGATGGCGGCGCGCTCCGCTACCGCGGCGTCGACATCGAGGACATGGTCGGGGCGCTGCCCTTCGAGGGGGTCTGGGGACTGCTCGTCGACGGCCGTCCCGACCGACCGCTCGCCCCGGCCGGCACCCACCCGCTCGGCTACCGGACCGGCGACACCCGCGTCGACGTGCAGTCGGCGATCGCCGCGCTGGCGCCCGAGTGGGGCTTCGACCAGCTCGTCGACGTCAGCCCCGAGGTCGCCCGCGACCAGCTCGCCCGCACCGCCTCGACCACGCTCTCCTTCGTCGCCCAATCCGCCCGCGGCGGCGGCGTCGCCCCCGTCCCCCAGTCCCGGATCGACGAGGGCCGCACGCTTGCCGAACGCTTCCTGCTGCGCTGGCGCGGCGAGGCCGACCCGGAGGCGGTCGCCGCGATCGACGCCTACTGGATCACCGCCGCCGAGCACGGGATGAACGCCTCGACCTTCACCGCGCGCGTGGTCGCCTCGACCGGTGCCGACGTCGCGGCGGCGCTGTCGGCCGCGGTGGGTGCGCTCTCCGGGCCGCTCCACGGCGGCGCCCCGGCCCGCGTCCTGCGCATGTTCGACGGAGTCGAAGCGAGCGGCGACGCCGACGCCTACGTGCGCGGCATCCTCGACCGCGGCGAGCGGATCATGGGCTTCGGCCACCGCGTCTACCGCGCCGAGGACCCGCGCGCCCGCGTCCTCCGGGCCCTCGCCGAACGGCTCGGCACGCCCCGCCTCGACGTCGCCCGGGAACTGGAGCGGGCGGCGCTGGCGGCGCTCGCCGAGCACAAGCCCGACCGCGTGCTGGCGACCAACGTCGAGTTCTGGTCAGCGGTGGTACTCGAGCACGCCGGCGTCCCGCAGACCCTCTTCACCCCGCTCTTCGTCTGCGCCCGCACGGCCGGCTGGTCGGCCCACATCCTGGAGCAGAAGCGGACCGGCCGGCTGATCCGCCCGGCCTCCCTATATGTAGGCCCGGGGCCGCGGCCGCTGTCAGCATTGACGGCTTGAGCGACGCGACGGAGAGGCTGAGCAGCGAGGAGGCGGCGCGCCGGCTCGGGGTCAAACGCGAGACGGTCTACGCCTACGTCAGCCGCGGCCTGCTCGAGCGCCACCCGGCGAGCGGCCCCCACCACTCCGAGTTCGACCCGGAGGAGGTCGACCGACTGGCGGCGCGGGCGCGGCGCCCGGACCGCTCGAGCGCGCTGGAGGTGGTGGTCGAGACCGAGCTGACGCTGCTCGAGCCGGGCGGGCGACTGTCATATCGGGGGCGGGACGCGATCGAGCTCGCCCGGTTCCGCGGCTTCGAGGAAGTGGTGGCGCTGCTCTGGGACGGCGCGCCGGCGACACCTTGGGTGGTGAACGACGAGGGCGCCGCGACGATCGAGGCGCTGAGCGCTGCGCTCGGGCCGGAAGCACCGGACGTCGACCGGATCGCGGCGGTGGTGGCGACCCTGGCGGCGCATGATCCGCAAAGGGACAATCGCGACCCCGAGTCGGTGCGACGCGTGGGGGCGCATGTGTTCGCCGGGATCCTGGCGGAGCTCAAGCCTCGGCGTGGAGAGAAACCGTCGCATAGCGACGGTAAGTCACTACGCCCAGGCTCCGTGTCGGTCGCGGAGCGCCTGTGGACAGCGCTCGCCGATGACGAAACCAAGCCGCGTCCCGAGCAGGTCGCGGTACTCAACGCGGCGCTGATCCTGCTCGCCGACCACGAACTCGCCGCGTCGACCTTCGCCGCGCGGGTCGCCGCCTCGGCCTGGGCCGGTCCCTACCGGGTGATCCTCGCCGGGCTCGGGCCGCTCGGTGGCTCGCTGCACGGCGGCGGCGGGCTCGCGGTCGAAGCACTGATCGACGAGGTCGCCGCCGGCGCCGATCCGGGCGCCGCCCTCGACGCAGCTGCCGCCGCAGTCGCCGTTCCCGGCTTCGGCCACCGCGTCTACCGTGACCGCGATCCCCGCGCCGACCACCTCTTGGAGCGCCTCGCCACGAACCGCGGTCGTCCTTTGCCACCCATAGCGCCGGAAAGGACGACCGCGGGGGGAGCGCTCACCGCGGCATCGGCGCTGCTCGACGCGGCCGCCGAACGCGGGCTGCCGGCGCCGAACGTCGATTTCGCGCTGGCGGCGCTGGTCAAGGCGCACGGGCTGCGGGACGGATCCTCGCCAACGATCTTCACGGTCGCCCGGATCGCCGGGATCGTCGCCCACGCGCTGGAGGAGTACGAGCACCGGCTGCGCTTCCGTCCGCGTGCCTCCTACATCGGCCCGGCGCCTTCGGCGTCCTAGTCCCAGGCGGGCCAGGGTCCGACGACCCCGGTCTCGGCGCCGGCATCTCGCCGCTCCCCGGCAGCCCGGCGACCATCGTGCTGACCGTGCGGTTGCGCGCCACGACCACGATCCCGACCAGCATCACGACCAGCCCGACCAGCAGCGGGAACCCTTCGAGTTCGGCGTCGCGGAAGCTCTCGGCGAGGAAGAGCGGCTCAAGCGCCACCGGCAGGAACGTCTGCACCGCCGTCGAGATCGGGATCACAGTCGTCGCCGGGGCGCGCTGCAGGGCGGTCATCCCGGTCACCGTGGCGCCGAAGCCGGCGACCGCGGCGAGCGCCAGCCAGCCCGCCGCCTGGGCGAAGTGGTCGTTGCCGAGGTCGTCGGCCATCAGCTTCATCGCCACGTTGGTGGCGGCGAAACCGCAGGCCGAGCCGAGCACCGCGGTCAGCGCGGTGTCGAGCCGGCGGCCGCGCAGCGCAAAGGGGATGAGGGAGACGAGGACCAGCCCGCCGACGACGCCGATCACCGCGGCGGCGCCGCGGTGGGTGTCCTGCTCGCCCGGCGCGCCCCAGGCGATTAGCGCGATACCGGCGATGATCAGGCCGACGCCGACCAGCGCATCGACGCTCGGCCGCTCGCCGAGCAGGCGCCCGGCCACCGCCAGTAGGACCAGCAGCCCGCAGGCGAGCAGCGGCTGGACGACGACGAACGGCGCCCAGGCGAAGGCGAGGATCTCCAGCGGCACCCCGATCCATTCGACCCCCAGCCCGGTGACCCAGAGACGACGGTGCAGCAGGTCCCAGATCAGCGATGCGCGCAGCCCCTCCTCGCGGGGCGTCCGCCGCGCCTCGATCGCCTGCAACGCGATCCCGAGGTTGAAGAGAACCGATGAGACGACCCCGGCGATCAGCCCTGCGGCAAGCATCGTTCCGTCCAGTTACCCGGTTAGAAAGCTTCAAGGCGCCCCGGCCAGATGCCGATGAGGGCGCACCACCAGTCACGGCGCGCGAACGTCGCCGCCCTCCCGAAAGGACCCTGTGAAGAAATCCGTGCTGATCCTGCCTTTGGTGCTGATCGCTTCGGCCCTGGCGCTGACGGCGTGCGGCGGCGGTTCCAGTTCGTCCAGCGGCGGCGGCGAAGAAGCCGCAGTCGAAGAAGCGATCGAAACGTCCGGGACGTCCACCGACCCCTCGAAGTGCAGCGAAGTCCAGACCGCGGCCTTCAACGAATCGGAAACGGGCGAAACCGGCAAGCAAGCCCTGAAGACCTGTGAAGAAGAAGCCGAAGCAGACGTCAACCCGGCTGAAACGGTGAGCGTCTCGAACGTCGAAGTCAACGGCGAAACCGCCACCGCCGACGTCGAAGTCACCGGCAGCGCCCTCAACGAACAGGGGCTCGAAGTCGAAGTCGCCAAGGAAGAAGGCGACTGGAAGCTGAACAAATTCATCGGCTTCACCAATTTCGACGGCAAGGCGCTGGGCGAATCGCTGGAAAAGGAACTGCTCAAGGAAGAAGGCGTCAGCGCCTCGCTCGCCAAGTGCGTCTCCGAAGGCATCGCCGAAATCTCACAGTCGGAAGCGGAAGCGCTGGTCTTCGAAAAGAATCTCGGAGCGGTCAAAGAAGTCGCCAAGAGTTGCGAATAAGTCCTGGAAATCCAGTGAAATCGCAGGTGGTTCACATCTGGGCTTAACCGTCTAGGTAGATGGTCCGGGGGTGGAAGCCACCGCCCCCGGACCGCAGCCCGGCGTCCCCAGCGTCCGCCTCGGCCTGATCGGCCTGGCCGGACTCCTCCTCACCAGCCTGCTGGTCTGCCTCTCGGCGACGCGGAGCGAACTGCTCCTCCCCTCCTCGCTGCGCCCGCTGCCCGAGTCGCTCGCCGGGCCGCTGGCCGGCGCCGGCCTGAAGCTCGGCGTCTTCGCCCTGATCGCCGCCTTCATCGCGATGTTCGTCTCCTACGCGGTGACGACCCGGGCCGCCGAACAGCTGCGGGCGCGGACCGTGCTGCTCGCGATCCTCGCCCTCCACGCGATCGTCCTCCTCGCCCCGCCGCTCTTCTCCAGCGACGTCTTCAGCTACGAGGCCTACAGCCGGATGGGCGTCGTCTACGACTCGAACCCCTACCTGCACGGGCCGAGCTCGATCCCGCTGGCCGGCCTGCACTCGCTGATCGGCGCCCAGTGGCTGGCGACGCCGAGTGCCTACGGGCCGCTGTTCACGGCGCTCAGCTACCTGCTCGTCCCCTTCGACATCGCCGCCAACGTGACCGCCTACAAGCTGGTCGCCGCCGCCTCCAGCCTGATCCTGATCCTGCTCGTCTGGCGGGCGGCGAGCCTGCGCGGCCTCTCGCCGGTGCGCGCCGCGGTGCTGGTCGGCCTCAACCCGGTGATCGTCCTCTACGGGGTCGGCGGCGGCCACAACGACCTGATGATGCTGGCGATCCTCGCCGCCGGGCTCTACGTCCTCTTGCAGCGGCGCGAGCGACGCGGGGGCGCGCTGATCGTCACCGCGACGGCGGTGAAGCTGACCGCCGGGCTGCTGCTGCCCTTCGCCCTGGCCGGGCGCTGCCGCGGCGAGGGTGCCGCCCGGATGCGGCTCGCGGTCGGCGCAGCGCTGGGCGGCGTCGCGGTGGCGGTGCTCGCCTTCGCCTTCTTCGGCACCGCGCCGCTGCGGCTGCCGGCGACGCTGCAGGGGATCCAGGCCGAAGGCGGCCCGCACAGCGTCGTCGGCTTCCTGCTCGCCGCGGTCGGAGTGGAAGGGATCCCGCAGCCGGTCAGCATCGCCCTGACGCTCGGCTTCCTCGCCATCGTCGCCTGGCTGCTGCGGCGGGTCTGGGTCGGGCAGATGGACTGGATCGTCGGCGCCGGCTGGGCGACCGTCGCCCTCCTCCTCACCACCGGCTTCCTCGTCCCCTGGTACGTCGCCTGGCTGCTGCCGCTGGCGGCGCTCAGCAGCGACCGCCGGCTGCTCGCGGCGGCGGTGATCCTGACCGGCATCGGGCTGACGACGCTCTAGCCGGCGCCTTCGCCCCAGGCGGTGGCGACGATCGAGCGCGGGCCGCCGCGGTCACGGTGCTCGCCGAGGTAGATCCCCTGCCAGGTCCCGAGCGCCGGTCGGCCGGCGCGCAGCGGCAGGGTCAGCGACGAGCCGATCAGCGCCGCCTTGACGTGGGCGGGCATGTCGTCGTCGCCCTCCAGGGTATGGGTCCAATGCGAGGCGCCTTCCGGCACCGCGCGGTCGAGCCAGGTCGCGAGGTCGGCGCGCACTTCCGGCGAGGCGTTCTCGTTCAGGTTCAGCGAGGCCGAGGTGTGTTGGATCAGCAGGTGGAGCATGCCGACCTCGATCTCGGCCAACTCCGGCAGCGCGCCGAGCACCTCGCCGGTGACGAGGTGGAAGCCGCGGGGCCGCGGCTCGAGCCGGATCGTGCGCTGCAACCACATCGCCCCCTCCTTCCCTCAGCGGCGGACGCGGAACCAGAGGTGGGTGCCGACCGGTTCGACCTCGACCCCGACCCGCTCCAGGTCGACCTCGGCGCCGCCGGGGTGCTCGAAGAGCCGGGTGCCGTCGCCGAGCAGGATCGGCGCGACGAGGACGAGCACCTCGTCGAGCCCCCCCAGCCCCAGGCAGCCGCGAGCGACCTCGGCGCCGAGCACGTTGACGTACTTCTCGCCGGCCGCGTCCCTCGCCGCGGCGATCGCCCGCGCCAGGTCGTCCTCGAAGTGGACGTCGGGCGGCGACTCGGCGGGCGGATGGTGGGTGACGACGAACTGCGGGCCATGCCAGGCGCCGCCGAACGCCCCTTCCTCGCCCTCCTTGCCCCGGTTCGGGTCGTCGCCACCGTAGGTGCGGCGGCCGACCAGGAGCGAGCCGATCCGCGGGATCAGCGCCGCCACCGCCTTGTCCTCGGAGCCCATGAACCGACTGAGCCAGGACATGTCCCCGCGCGGCCCGGCGATGAAGCCGTCGAGCGACATCGTCGCCGAGTAGAGGAGTCGGGCCATTACTCGAAGCTACCCCGCCCTCGCGGACGGAATCGCGGCGCTGAACACGACGCGCGAAAACCGGCTCGGCTACCTCGAAAAGAAGCTCGAACAGGGCCGCGCCGACATCGCCGCGATGCCGACCGGCTAGGGCTCGACGACGACGCCGTCGGCGGCCAGCTCGAGCTCGATCGAGTCGGGCCCTTCGAGCTCGATCAGGCGGAAGACGCCGGGCAGCGCGTGCCAGTCGAGCCGCGCGATCGCGATCCCGACCTGCTCCCAGGCCTCGACCTCGATCACGCCGAGCGCTTCCCAGCGGCCGACTTCGACTTCGTGGGCGACGAGAAAGTTCACGATCTCAAAACACCTTTCAGGGCGGAAGGTCGCGGAGGATCATCGCGCCTGGGAGGCGTAACCTTCCCGGCCTGGCAGAGTGGATCGCAACCGAGCTGGCGACGATCGGCGCGGCGCGGGAGATCGAGATCTCCTCGTTGCGCGAGGACGGCAGCCTGACCAAGCCGGTGACGATCTGGGCCGTCCGGGTCGGCGACGAGCTCTACGTGCGGTCCGTCCGCGGCGACGCGGGCGGCTGGTACCGCGCCGCCGAGCGGCGCCACGAGGGCCGGATCGAGGGCGGCGAGGTCGCGGTCGACGTCGTCTTCGAGGACGCCGCCCGCCAACTCGACGACGAGATCGACGCCGCCTACAAGGAGAAGTACGGCTACCCCTCGATCCCGGTCGACAGCGTCAGCGCCGACGGGGCAAAGGCGACGACGATCCGCGTCGTCCCTCGCTAGTGTCCCGAGTCGGAAATCCTGCACCACCCTGGCGGCGCCTCGCCGCCTGTGGCGGCGTCCTCGGATTTGCCTTTGCCACCGGCAAAGGCGGCATCCTGCGTCCTTCCCACAGACGACGATCCACTCGCCAGATGTGGCACACGACTTACGACTCGGGACACTAGCCGACATCTACCCGATGCAGATCACCAGGAATTCCTTGGAGACGGCGAAGGGGCCGGCCGACTGGTTCACCCGCGACGTCTACATCGACGCCGTCGCCACCCCGGCGCCGCCCGCCCGTACCGCCGCCGCCAGCGTCCACTTCACCCCCGGCGCCCGCACCGCCTGGCACACCCACCCGTTCGGCCAGACGATCTTCGTCACCGAGGGCTTCGGCCTCTGCCAGCGCGAGGGCGAACCGATCGAGGAGATCCGCCCCGTCGACCGGGTCTGGTTCGAGCCCGGCGAGAACCACTGGCACGGTGCCGCCCCGGACCGCTTCATGGCCCTGGGGCGTGCACGTGACCGACGAGGAGCACGGCGCCCCGCGGGCGTCATAGAGGAGCAGGGGCTCGGCCCGCCCGACTGAGGCGCGGTCAAAGACCGCGCGTACACTGGGCGCATGTGCCGGCTCTTCGCGCTGCACTCTGGGGAACGCGACGTCGCGGCGGAGTTCTGGCTGCTCGACGCGCCCGACTCGATGGCCCGCCAGAGCGAAGCGAACGCCGACGGCTACGGGCTGGCGGCGCTGACCGCGGGCCACGGGATGATCCTCGTCCGCAACCCGGTCGAGGCGGCGACCAACCCCGCCTACAACCAGCTGGCGCGGCGCCTCGTCGCCTCCCAGATGATGGTCCACATCCGCCACGCCGACACCGGCGACATCTCGCTGGTCAACACCCACCCGTTCAGCGAGGACGGCAGGCTCTTCGCCCACAACGGCGTGGTCGGCGATCTCGACAAGATCGAGGCGCGGCTCGGCGCGAACCGGGCGATGGTGATGGGCGACACCGACTCGGAGCGCTTCTTTGCCCTGATCACGGTGGCGATCCGCGCCGCGGGCGACGACGTCCGCGCCGGGATCACCGCCGCGGTGCGCGAAGTCGCCGCCGACTACGAGCTCTACAGCCTCAACTTCGTGCTCAGCGAACTCGGCCACATCTGGGCCTTCCGCTACCCGGAGCACAACACCCTCTACATCCACGAGCGCGGGGCGGGCGGACCGGGCGGCCACGACCAGCTCGACCAGGCCGACGCCGGCGGCACGCTGCGCCTCCACTCCGACGACGCCGCCGACGCGCCCTTGGTGGTGATCGCCTCAGAACCGATCAGCGACGAGGAGGGTTGGGACGAGATCGCGGTCGGCGAGCTCGTCCACATCGGCCCCGACCTCGAGGTCGACCGCGAAATCATCGTCGACGTCCCGCCCGCGCACCCGATGATCCTGAGCGGCCGCGCCGAAAAGTCGCAGTCCTACACCTGACCGTGCAGCTGTTCCTTTTGGCCCTGTGGGCGCCAAAAGGAACGGCCAGGCGCGGTCTAAAGCCCCAGCACCGTGACCGCGACCAGGATCAGCGAGAGAGTCGAGGTGAGCAGCACGGTCAGCGCCGTCACCCAGTCGACCGGCCCGCGGTTGCGGTGCTCCCCCATCAGCTCCTCGCTGCGGGCCAGCCGCCAGACGAAGAACAAGTTGATCGGCAAGAGCAGCCCGTTGACCACCTGGACGCCGACCAGCAGCGAGATCACCGGCACGCCGGGCACCATCGCCACGATCGTCGAGATCACGATCATCACCGTGATCAGCCCGATGAAGACCGGCGCCTCCTCGGTCCGCCGGCCGATCCCTTTCTCGAAGCCGAGGCTCTCGGCGACCACGTAGGAGGTGGCGATCGGCAGGATCGCGGCGGCGAGCAGACTGGCGCCGAGCAGGCCGATCCCGAAGAGCAGCTCGGCGTACTGGCCGGCTAGCGGCTTCAGCGCCTTGGCGGCGTCGGCGGCGGAGCCGATCGAGTGGACGCCGGAGACGTAGAGCGTCGCGCCGGTGGCGATGATGATGAAGGCGGCGATCAGGTCGGCGAAGATGGCGCCACCGACCGCCTCGGTCGACTCGTGTTTGAGGTCGTCCTCGTTCGCCCCCCGCTCAACCACCGCCGACTGCAGGTAGAGCTGCATGTAGGGCGTGATCGTCGTCCCCGCCATCGCCACGAACAGCAGCAGGAAGGTCGAGTTGGTCTGCAGCTGCGGGACGACCAGCGCGTGGCCGACCTGGCCCCAGTCGGGGTGGGCGAGGATCGCCGCCACCGGATAGGCGAAGAAGGGGATCGTCAGCCAGATGAAGACGCGCTCGGCGCTGCGGTAGGAGCCGCGCACGATGATCATCCAGATGCCGATCGCGGCAATCGGCACCGAGACCTGGGCCGGGACCCCGGCCAGGCCCAGCGCCGCGCCGACCCCGACGAAGTCGGAGATGCAGATGCCGAAGTTGGCGACCAGCACGCAGAGCGTGGCGAAGGCCGACCAGCGGATCCCGTAGCCCTCGCGGATCAGCTCGGCGAGGCCCTTGCCGGTCACCGTCCCCATCCGCGCCGCCGAGCGCTGCACCAGGGCCAGCGAGATGGTGATCAGCACCATCGCCCAGAGCAGCGTGTAGCCGTACTTGGCGCCGACTTCGGAGTAGGTGGCGATGCCGCCCGCGTCGTTGCCGGCGTTGGCGGCGATCAGGCCCGGGCCGAGCAGCCCGAGCAGGACGATGACGCGGCTACGCCGGGAGCGCAGCCGGGCGGGCAGGTGCGGCCGCGCCGACGCCAGCGACCGCGCCCGCCGCATGGCGGCTGGTACTCGGCCCGGCATCCACCTGATCACTCCACTCGATCGTCACGCCGGCGATCCTAGTCCTGCGCGCCTGAAGGCGCGTTCAATCCTCGCCGAGGAGACCGAACCTGCGCCGCCAGCCCTTCGGCAGGAGCACCTCGAGCACGTCGTCGACGGTGACGATGCCGATCATCCGTCCCTCGTCGTCGACCACCGGCGCCGCGGTCAGGTTGTAGTCGGCCATCAGCCGGGCGATCTCCTCGAAGTCGGCGTCGGGCCGCAGGTGCGGCAGGTAGGCGACCTCGAGGTCGATGACGCCGACGTCGGGGTCGGCGCGGACCAGCGCCGCCAGCGGCACGGCGCCGAGGAAGCGGTGCTTGGCGTCCATCACCCAGACGGTCGAGAGGATCTCGTCGGGGAGGGTGCTGCGGCGCACCCGCTCCAGCGCGTCGGCGACGTTCGCCTGGCGGTAGACGCTGACGAAGTCGGGGCTCATCAGCCCACCCGCCTCGGCCGGGTCGTAGCCGAGCAGGGCGCGGACCTTGCGCCGCGGCACCGGCGCCAGGTGGTCGATCACCGCCTCGCGGCGCTCCTCGGGCAGCTCGGCGACCAGGTCGGCGGCGTCGTCGGGGGCCATCCGGGCGAGCAGCGCGGCGACCTGGACGTCGGGGCGCTCCTCGACGAACTCCAGCCGGTGGCGCGAGTCGAGCTCCTCGAAGACGTCGGCCTCCAGCTCCTCGTCGCTGCCCAGCGCCTGCATGATCTCCTCGCCCTCGTCGTGGGAGGCCGCCTCGACCAGGTCGGCGATCTGCGCCGGGTGCAGTTTCGCCAGCTTCGGGTGGAGGACTCGCATCCGCATCGAGGGGACGTCGCCGGAGAACGGCTCGAGGCTCGCCCAGTCGACGAAGTCCCCGGTCCCGATCCGCCCCGCCAGCGGCCTCGGCAGGAGGCGCCGCAGCCCGCCCCGGGCGCCGGTGTCGACGCCGACCACGCGCCACCAGCCGTCGAGCTTGGCCAGCTCGACCTCGTTGGCGCGGACCAGGCGGGCGCCCTCGACGTTGATCAGTTGGTGGTCGAGCACGTCGTGGCGGAGCAGGACCTCGTCGGCGCGGCGGGCGAAGGGGCGCAGGTCGAGCTTCGCCTTGGTCAGCGTCGCCGCTCCCGGCGCGAGGCTCGCGACGCGTTCGGCGGGGACGTAGGAGCGCCGCCCGGCGATCGTCGCCAGCAGCCCGGTGATCGGCGGGTAGCCGGCGCCGCCGAGCCGCACGATCAGGTCGTCGACCCGGCCCAGCTTGGTGCCGTCGGCGTCGCGCAGCGCGCCGCCGAGGATCAGCGAGAGGTGGAGGACCTGCGGAGTGCGGGCGGTCACCGTGGCGGGCATCGCCACATGCTAGATCCGCGGCTCAAGGGGTCCTGAAGTTGGTCGGGTCGGCGGGTCGACATAGGATCCCCTTTCCATGGCGCGCATCCTCATCCTCGGCGCTGGTTTCGGCGGCCTCGAGCTGGCCACCGGGCTCTCGGAGGCGCTCGGCGACGCGGCCGAGGTCACTGTGATCGACCGCGGCGACGCCTTCGTCTTCGGCTACTCGAAGCTGGACCTGATGTTCCGCGGCGCGAGCGGCGACTCGGTGCGGCTCCCCTACGCCGACTTCGTCAAGCCCGGCGTGCGGCTGCTGCGCGAGACGGTGACCGCGATCGACCCGGAGGCGAAGCGGGTCACCACCGACGCCGGCGTCCACGAGGCCGATTATCTGGTGATCGCGCTCGGCGCCGACTACGACCTGGCGGCGACGCCGGGCCTGGCCGAGTCG
Source organism: uncultured Actinomycetes bacterium (assembly GCA_963824485.1). Taxonomy (GTDB): domain Bacteria; phylum Actinomycetota; class Thermoleophilia; order Solirubrobacterales; family 70-9; genus VAYN01. Next base: position 618,036 of record CAWGPH010000010.1, on the reverse strand, counting down.
GGCAGCGAGTTCTACTCGGTGGCCGGGGCCGAAAAGCTGGCGCCGGTGGTCTCGACCTTCGCCGCGGGCCGGGCGCTGATCGGCGTCTGCGGCGCTCCCTTCAAGTGCCCGCCGGCGCCGAGCGAGTGCGCCCTGCTGCTCGACGAGGAGCTGCGAAGGCGCGGCGTCCGCAACGCCTGCGAGATCACCTTCGTGATCCCCTTCGGCGCGCCGGTTCCGCCCTCGCCGGAGACCTCGGCGGCGTTGCGGGACGCGTTCGAGCAGCGCGGGATCAAGCTGGTGACGGGACGGCGGATCGCGAGCCTCGACCCGGGGCGGAGCGTCGCCGTGCTCGACGACGGCAGCGAGCGGCCCTACGACCTCTTCCTCGGCGTGCCGGTGCACCGGGCGCCGGACATCGTGATCGAGAGCGGGATCACCGAGGACGGCTACGTCCCGGTCGACCCCTCAACTCTGGCGACGAAGGTGCCGGGCGTCTACGCGGTCGGCGACGTCGCCACCGCCGGGGTGCCGAAGGCCGGCGTCTTCGCCGAGGGCGCCGCCCGGATCGTCGCCCAGCATCTGGTCGCGGCGGTGGCCGGCGGCGAGGAGCCGGGGCGCCACCTCGGCCAGGGCACCTGTTACATCGAGTTCGGCGAGGGCCGGATCGGCAGCGTCGACATCGACTTCCTCTCGGGACCGGAGCGGTCCGGCGTCTTCAACCCGCCGTCGCTCGAGCAGATGGCGCTGAAGGAACGGTTCGGCGCCGACCGCCGCGCCCGCTGGTTCGGCCGTTAGCGCTGCGCGGTTTGACCACGCCAGGGTGTGGTCAAAGTCCAAAGGGCGTCAGCCCGGCGATGAGCGTGGCGTAGCGCTCGACGTCGGCGATGGTCGCGCCCACGGCAATGAACCCGATGTGGCGGTCGGGGGGATCGCGAGGACGGCTAGACCCTTGACGCCGAGGGCAGCGGGCCGCGGGCGCGTATCCTCGCGGCGTGGCAGGCAATCGCTCCGCCCCCGACGGGCCGGTGATCCCGGTCCTCACCTACGCCGACGTCGAGGCGGCGACCGCCTGGCTGGCCGAGGTGCTCGGCTTCGCGCCGCGGGTCGTGATCGGTCCCGGTCACCGCGCCCAGCTGAGCTTCGGCGCCGGCGCGCTGATCGTCGCCGACACCGGCTCGGCGCGCGCCGTCCCGCGCGAGGACGAGGTGAGTGCCTCGGTGATGCTGCGGGTCGACAACGCGGCGGCGACGCTGGAGCGCGCCCGCGCCAGCGGCGCGACCGTCGTCGCCGAGCCGGCCGACCACCCCTACGGCGAGCGCCAGTGCTCCTTCCGCGACCCCGGCGGCCACCTCTGGACGCTGACCCAGACGCTCCGCGACGTCGCCCCCGAGGAGTGGGGCGGCAGCGGCGCACCGGGTGGGAGTTCGCAGTAATCGTCGCTATGCGACGATTACTGCGAACGCGACCCGGGGGTCCGACACGCGACACTGCGGGACGTGAGACGCCTCCTTTCGGCAGGCATCGCCACCGTGGTCTTGATCGCCATCGCCGAGCGGGACTCGACCGGCTCGACCATCGCCGCGACCGCCATGCCCGCCGCCGCCTCGTCGGCGGCTACGGCGAAGGGCCGCGAAGTGGTGACGCTGAGCGTCCCCTCCTCCATGCGCGGCGGCGGGCTCTCCGCGCCGCACCAGCTCGAAGTGCCGAAGGGCTGGTCGGCGCGCGCGGCGGGGCCGGCCCGCGAGCCGCCTTCGGCGAGCAGCGTCGCACCGACCTTCCGCGAGATCGCCGCCAGGGCCGGATTGAGCACGGCGGTGGCGAGGCTGGCGCCCTCGGTCCCGGCCCGTTGGTTGGATAGCAGTTGGACGGTCGGCAGGCCGGCGCGTGCCGGCGCGCCGCTCCCCGCGCCGACCAGGTTCAGCGCGGCGGCGGTGAAGTCAGGCGGGACGACCAGGGTCACGTAGGAGGAGCCCCGGTCCATCCGGTCTTCCGCCGCCGCCATCGACTCGACGTGGATCGAGAGCTTCTTCGTGACTTCCGGCGAGCCCAGCAGCGCCTCTTCGAGTGAGGCGCCGAGGTCGACCTCCTTCGCGCCGAGCGCGCCGCCCATGTCCCTCTGCACCAGCGAGACCGGCAACCCGTGCATGTGGTCTACGGGGGCGACCGCCGAGCCGAGATAGGGACGGTGATCAGCACGATCAGGATCACCCGATCACGATCGGCGCCGCCCAGACGGGCTTCTGCCGGAGGAGTTCGCGCGCCCGCAATCGTTTCGGCACGTCGCGAATATAAGTCCCCGGTCAGAAAAGTGGATCTAGAGTGGCACGCATGAACAGCCACATCACCATCACCCTTCTCAGGTCCGCCCTCGCGGCCGCGGCCCTCGCCGCCGTCGCGCTGCTCGGGCTCCTCGCGCTCTCGGGCCCCCCCGCGAGCGCCGCCAAAGCGAAGCAATACGAGTGCCAGCACCCGCTGGTCACCGGCCAGCTGGCGATCAACCCGAAGGGCATCAGCCCCAAGGAAGCCTGCAAGGTCGTGCGCGCGCTGGGCAAGTTCCTCAGCACCGACCAGCACATCGAAGAACTCTACGAATGCAAGGGCGCGACGCCGAAGAAGCCGGGCCGCCCGAAGCTGCTGATGACGGAATTCGAAGGTTGGAAGCTGAAGCTCGTCGGCTACAACTTCTTCATGACCAAACCGGGCCAGTCCTTCCGCGTCGCGGGCCAGGACTTCCCCGTCAACTGCAGCTGAGCCGATTCGGCCGGGCGCCTCGCGGCGCGTCGCCCCGCACGGGTGGCGCGCCGCGGACCCCTCACCACACGCCGGGCAGCAGGCGCGCCCGCCCGGCGAGGAAGCGCCGGTAGGGCTCGCCGATCCCGGCCAGCATCGCGCGCTCCTCGACCTTGATCCGGACCACCAGGCCGATCACCGGGACCACGGTCAGGAAGGCGAGCGAGAGCCAGTTGCCGAGCATCAGGCCGAGCCCGGCGAAAACGAACGCCATCCCGGTGTAGGCAGGATGGGCGACGAAGCGGTAGGGACCCGATTCGACCACCGACTGGTCGGCGCTGACCCGGACGGTGACCGTGAACCAGGCGCCGAGCACGGCGATCGCCCACTGGCGGAAGGCGATCCCGCCCGCCATGAAGAGCGCGCCGAGGACGAAGATCGGCCAGCGGGCGAAGTCGATCGCCGCCGATTCGACCTTGGTGGCGGCGAGGAAGCCGCCGAGCAGGCCGACGTAGATCGTCAGGCCGATGACGAGGAGGCTCAGCCGCTCCTCGGCGGCGCCGCGCTGGTTGCCGCGGCTGCGGATCCGGGCGCGGAACTCGCTCACGACCCAGATCACGATCAGCGCGTAGAAGACGACCTTGGCGCCCGCATCGGCGTAGGGCAGCGGCTTCAGGCGAGTTCACCCTCCGCGGTCGCCTGGTAGTCGCGGGCCTCGCCGCCGGCCACCGCCATCGTGCCCCTGGCAACGAGGATCGCGTCGTCGGCGCTGCCCGCATCGATCTCGAGGAAGTGACGCTTCATCCCGTCGCCTTCGAAACCGAGTTCGGGCTCGTCGTGCCGATAGACGCCGGCGTTGGTCAGCTGGGTGATCACGCCGCGCGGCAGGTTGCCTCGGCAGGTGACGGTGTAGGTCGCCATCCCGGCAGGCTAGAGGAGGTCGACGACCGCTTCCGGGGGACTGCCGCGCAGGAGCCAGCGGCCGCCCTCGCGCGTTACCTGGCCGGTGCCGGCGAGCGCCGCCAGCGCGGTCGTCACCGAGGGGCGCCGCGCCGCGACCAGCTCGCCGAGCAGCCCGTGGGTGAGCGGCACCTCGACGCTCACCCCGTCCGGGCCGGTCCGTCCCCAGCGATCGGCGAGCTGCCAGAGCAGGGCGTGCAGGCGGCGGTCGACCCGCGGCTGCTGGATCGCGGCCATCGTCAGGGCGAGGTGGCGAGAGCGCAGCATCGTCCGGTCGACCAGGGCGACGGCGACGGTCGGGTAAGGCGCGGCGCGGGCGACGAAATCGGGCCCGAGGACGGCGAGCTCGGCGGCGGCGACCACCGACCAGCTCGGCTCGAAGGGCGCGGTGGCGGTGGCGCCGATCGTCTGCCAGGGCCGCAGCAGGTCACCGGGGCCGACCAGCTCGGCACCGAAGCGGCCGCCGCGCCCGACCCGGCGGACGAGGAAGCCGGAAAGGAGCAGCAGGCCGAAGCCGTCGGCGGTGGGCGGCGAGGCCGTCGCCGGGTCCCAAGGACCGCGCTGTAGCTCGGCGCGCGGGGCGAGGCAGGCGCGCCGCGCCGCGTCGAGGCGCGCGGCCTCGACCCCCGCCGCCAGGTCGGGATCGGCGCGGAGGACTTCAACGGTTCCTGCGTCGCTCATGAGCGCCCGATCCTAGCGTTGTCATAGATCTGACAAAACCGCGCGCTTGCAGGCACTTTGTGGGCCGGGACCAATCGCCGCGACCTAGTGTCGGTCGATCGCCTCGATCTCGCCACCGAAGTCACGCCCGCGGCCCGCCCGCTCCGACCGCCTGCGCTCGCTCGCGGCCGCCGCCGGCCGCTGGGTCGCCGACGCGTCCTACGTCCGCCGCTGGATCGTGCTCGGCGTCGCGATCGGCGTGATCGCCGGGCTCGGCGCGGTCGTCTTCTACGAGGCGCTGCGGGCCGCCACCCACCTCTTCCTGGCGACCCTCGCCGGGTACACCGTGCCGGAGCCGTTCGGCGAGGGGAACGTGGCGCCCGGCGCCGGGCCCGCCCGCCCCTGGGCGCTGCCCCTGATCGCCGGCGGCGGCGCGCTGCTCGGCGCGATCCTGGTCTTCCGGATCGCCCCCGAGGCCGAGGGCCACGGCACCGACGCGGCGATCGCCGCCGTCCACCACAACCCGCGCGGGGTCCGCTTCCGCACCGTCCTGGTCAAGATCGTCGCCTCGGCACTGACGATCGGCTCCGGCGGCTCGGGCGGCCGCGAGGGTCCGACCGGCCAGATCAGCGCCGGCTTCGGCTCGCTGCTGGCCCGCGTCCTGGAGCTGCCGCCGGAGGACTCGCGGGTCGCCGTCGCGGCCGGCATCGGGGCCGGGATCGGGGCGATCTTCGGCGCCCCGCTGGGCGGCGCCGTGCTGGCGGCGGAGATCCTCTACCGCGACGACTTCGACCCCGCCGCGCTGCTGCCGAGCTTCATCGCCGCCGGCGTCGGCTACGCGATCTTCGGCTGGGTCGAGGGCTACGGCGCGCTGTTCGGAACGCACGGCTCGACCAATTTCACGGCGCCGGCGAACCTGCCCTGGTTCGCGCTGATCGGCGTCCTCGGCGGGCTCGTCGGGCTGCTCTACGCGCGCGGCTTCTACGGCCTCCATGACCGCTTCGGCCGCTGGCCCGCGCCGCGCTGGCTCAAACCCGCGGTCGGCGGCGCGCTCGTCGGCGCGATCGGGATCGCGATCCCGGAGGTGCTGGGGACGGGCTATGGCTGGATCCAGGAGAGCCTCGGCCCGGGGTTACTGACGATGCCGCTGTGGATCGTCCTGGTACTGCCGTTCGCCCGGATCCTCGCCACCGGCCTCTCGATCGGCTCCGGCGGTTCGGGCGGGATCTTCGGTCCCGGCATGGTGATCGGCGCCTTCCTCGGCGCCGCCGTCTGGCGCCTCTTCGAGCCGGTCTTCCCGGGCATGGGAGCGGACCCGGCGCCGTTCGTGATCGTCGGCATGATGTGCTGTTTCGGCAGCGTCGCCCGGGCGCCGCTGGCGGTGCTGCTGATGGTCGCCGAGATGACCGGCAGCATCGCCGCGATCGAGCCGGGGATGATCGCGGTCGGCCTGGCCTGGCTGATCGTCCGCCGTACCGACGTGACGATGTACCGGGCGCAGCTGGTCGACCGCGATGCGGCGCCGGGGCGACGGCTGCTCGACGACGTGCCCCTGTTACAGGGCGCGCCCGTGGTCGACGCGCTGAGCAGGCCGCGCCTCGTGCTCGACGGCCGCCTCAACGTCGCCGAGGCCCGCGCGGCGCTGGCCGAGGCCGGTGTCGACGCCGCCCCGGTGGTCGATCGCGACCGGCGCTTCGAGGGCACGATCAGCGCCGCCGCCCTGCTCTCGGGCGACCCGGACGAGCGGGTGCGCCCGCTGGTCGACGCGGGCGCCGCCGCGGTCGCGTCGACCAGCACCGTCGACGTCGCGGTCGACGCCCTGGCGAGCGGCGAGTCGAGCTTCGTCACGGTGCTCGACGAGGAGCGCCGGGTGCTCGGCACGCTGGCGATCGCCGACCTCGCCGCCGCCTATCGGCGGGAGCTCCAGACGAGGGCGGCGGGCGTGACCCCGGTCGGGTGAGACCTCAGTCCGCGGCGGTGACGGCGGCGGGCATGAAGACCAGCCAGGTGACCAGGGTGAGGACGGCGGCGGCGAGCAGGACCAGCGCCAGGTCGGCCTTGACCAGCAGCGCCCCGGCGAGCGCGCCGACCAGCATCGAGGCGACCGCGGCGGCGCGGCGCCAGCTCCCTTTCCCGTCGCCGCCCGCGAGCGGCGAGTCGGCGGCGAGGCCGGTCAGGGTCATGGTGAGGACGGTGGTGGTCAGGTCGGCGACTTTGAGCCGGCGCACGGTCGCGTTGCGAATCCCCATCGCGAAGGCGAGCAGGGCGATGATCAGGTCGCCGGAGAAGCGGTTGGGGGTGATGTGGAAGACGATCGCGATCGCGGTGGCGAGAGCGGTGACACCGATCTCGATCGTCATCGAGCGCGAGAGGTGGGCCGCCCGCGGCGGCAGCGCCAGGCCCATCCGCCCACCGACCGTGGCGCCGGTGAGGAAGGCGAGCAGCGAGACCAGCGGCGCCACCACCGGCAGCCCGCTCGAGCCGGCGATGCCGAAGCCGAGCAGGACGATGTTGCCGGTCATGTTGGCGGCGAAGACGCGGCCCAGTCCCAGGTAGGAGGCGGCGTCGATCACGCCCGTGGTCAGGGTCAGCACCAGCAGTGTGCGGGTCAGCGGGTGGCGGATCGAGTCCGTGCTCGGCACGGCGAGGACTTCGCCGTCCCCGCCCCCGTTCCCCCCGCAGTGCGTTCGCAGTTCTCGTCGCTATGCGAGGAAAAGTGCGAACGCACCGGCGTGCGGCCGGGGGTGAATTCTGGACGACCACGCGGCTCAGCCCCGCTTCCGGCGCCCGGAAGCCGACCGACGCAGCCCGGCGAGGTCCGGTAGCAGATCCCCCACCAGCTCCTCCCCGCCGGATCGACGCACAGCGTCAGGAAGATCGCCGCCTCGGCGATCGGGCCGAGGATGTCCTGGGCTCGGCGGGCCTCGGGCGGGACGATATCCCCGCGCCGGCGGGCTCCGACCTCGAGCCCGCTGTCGCCGCCAGCCCCGGCTGACTCACGTTACGATCCGGGACCCTCTGGGGCAGTGGCCCAACTGGCTAAGGCACCGGTCTCCAAAACCGGCGATTCCAGGTTCGAGTCCTGGCTGCCCCGTCTTCAGGAGGAATCCTGGCTTCGAGGTCTCCGTCACACCCGGCCCGGCTCACGAGGCGATCCTTACCCGCACGGCGCGGAGGGCTCATTTCCAACCCGACACACGGCCCGCCTGCTCGATCCAGCTATGCATCTCCGGCCCCTGCGCCTCCTCCAGGGTTTTCACCTTCACGTAGCGGTCCCGTCCGGTGCTGCCAAGTGGCGGCGGAGGGTCGAAGTCCGCGCCGCCGAAGAAGACGACGTTCACGGAGACGTCGTACGCGGCGAGTTCGATGACCCACCCGAGCTCCGGCAACCCATAGAACGCCCTCTTCCACTTGACGGCGTACTGAAGCCCGTCGACCGTCTCGCGGATCAAACCGTCCAGCCGCTTGACGATGGGATGCAGGTCCGGCATCACGCGCCGGCTCCAATCCTCGATCTCGGCGTGGCCGTCCGATGGCACAGGCGGCTTTCGGGCCGAATCTGGTTTGCGTGCTTTCGGCATGATGTCCTCCTTCGTGGCCTGACGTCCGCGCCCCTCAATACCAGGTGGGCGGACAAGAGAGTCCCGTTCCCGGTGGCGGAAATCGAGCCCGACCTCGACTACCGCCACACTCTGGCGATGGCAGACGAACAGAGACCGACCCCCGAGCGGGAGCGCCTCAGGATGCTGCGCCACCCGACCGAGCGCGGTGAGGGTCGCCGCAGCTTCGACTCATTGGCCGAGAGCGCCCTGACCGGGACGATGTCGGCGCTGACCTTGCTGCTGGTCGCCTTGCTCAAGAACTCCGAGTTGCGGGCCGAGCGGGCGATGCAGCTGAAGGATGCGGTGCGGCTCCACGAGGAGCTCTGACCGGCCTCGACCCCCGTGGCCTCACCCCGTTCCCACACCGAGGGGCATCTCAGCTTCCGCTCCAACTGGCTGCGGGCCGCGGTGCTGGGCGCCAACGACGGCATCCTCTCGACCTCGAGCCTGGTCCTCGGCGTCGCCGCCTCGGGGGCCTCGGGGAGCGCGATCGTCACCGCCGGGGTCGCCGGCCTGTTCGCGGGCGCCGGCTCGATGGCGGCCGGCGAGTACGTCTCGGTCAGCTCCCAACGCGACACCGAGACCGCCGACCTGCGCCTCGAGGAGCGTGAGCTGGCGAGCGACCCCGTAGGGGAGACGGCCGAGCTGGCGGGCATCTACGAGAGCCGCGGCCTCTCCTCCGCGCTGGCCGCCGAGGTCGCCGCGGAGCTGATGGCCCACGACGCGCTCGAAGCGCACGCCCGGGACGAGCTCGGCCTGCCCGAGGACCGCCGCGCCCGGCCCCTGCAGGCGGCCGGCGCCTCGGCGCTCTCCTTCGCCGTCGGCGCCGTCCTGCCGCTGCTCGCGATCGGCATCTTCGGCTCCTCAACCCGGGTGATCGCCTGCATCGTCGTGACGATGCTGGCGCTGGCCGGGCTCGGCGCCCTCGGCGCCCGCCTCGGCGGCGCGCCCGAGCTGCCCGCGGTCGCCCGTGTCGTCTTCTGGGGCGCCGTCGCGATGGGCGTCACCTCGGCGATCGGCGCCCTCGTCGGCTCCGTCGTCTGACGGTGGCTCAGGCCTCCGGCACCACCGGCTCGACGATCTTCGGCGCGGGCGTCCCGAAGACGCGGGCGAGGACGATACTCAGCTCGTAGAGAGCGACCAGCGGGGCCATCTCCAAGAGCATGGAGACGGGATCGACCCCGGGCAGGGCGGCGGCGATGACCGCGCAGGCGAGGTAGGCGTAGCGGCGGTTCTTGGTGAGCTGCTTCACGGTGACGATGCCGAGGCGGGTGACGGCGAGGATGCCGACCGGGATCTGGAAGACGATGCCGCAGGCGAGCAGGGTCTGGGTGAAGAAGCCGTAGTACTCCTTGGCCTGGACCTGGACGTTGAACTGCGAGTCGTTGAAGTTGAGGAGGAACTTCGTCGCGGCGGGCAGGACGACGAAGAAGCCGAAGGCGATGCCGGCGATGAAGAGGGCCGGGATCATCAGCAGCAGGGGGGTGATCATCCGCTGCTGCTGCTTGCTGAAGGCCGGCAGCAGGTAGGCATAGGCCTCGAAGAGGATGATCGGCATCGAGAGGATGATCGCCGCGTAGGCGCTCACCGTCAGGGTGGTGGTGAACGGCTCGGTGATGCCGAAGGTGATCAGCTTGGTGTGGCCGGACGGCAACGGGCCGGCGGCGAGTTCGAGCAGCAGGTGGTTCTGCCAGAAGCAGAGCGCCAGGGCGACGCCGAACACCGCGAGCGAGACGACGATGCGGGCGCGCAACTCGTCGAGATGCTCGACGAGGCTCACCTGATCTTCGTGTGAGATTGGCTTTACGCGCCGCATCGCTTCCTCAGACCTGCGTCGTCTCGGGGGTTTTCGGCTCCGCACGGGCCGGGGCCACGACTACCGGGGCCGGCTCGACGACCGCGGCGGGCGGGGTCGGCGACTCGTGGTCGCCGCTGATCGAGCCTTTGAACTCGTTGATGCCTTTGCCGAGCGACTTGCCCAGCTCGGGGAGCTTTTTCGGCCCGAAGACGATCAGAGCGACGATCAGCACGAGGATGATCTCCATTGGTCCTACGTTGGGCATGATTTGAATTGCTCTCTTTCTTCGTTCAGTGGATCCGGGCGTCCGGCCTCTTACTTGAGGAAGCCGGTCGCTTCGACGGCCTTGAGGACTTCCGCCGCGGTGAACGGCGTGTCGAACGGCCCGTCGGGGGTCATGTTCTTCTCGGTCGGCTTCATCAGGAGCCCGGCTACCGACGCGTGGCGCGCCTCGATCGTGAGGATCGACGCGGCAGCCGCGACGTAGGCGGGGTTCGAGATGTTGAGGACCTGGCCCGAGTAGGCGTGGACGCCGGTGTTCTCGAGCGCGTACGAGGTGGCGATCCAGTTGGCCTGGCTCGTGGCGCTGCCGAATTCGACCTTCGGGGCCGAGACGGCCTTCGAGCCGAGCGCCTTCTTGAGGAAGGCGACATGGGCGTTCTCGTCGGTCGTCGCCGTCTTCAGGAAGGCCGACTGTTGGGCGCCCTTGGCGACTTTGTTCTTGGTGCATTCGTTGTAGAACGCGGCCTCGAGGTACTCGAGCGTGAGGGCGTAGTTGAGGATGCCGATGTCGCCCTTGCCGAATTTGGCGGGCGGACGGCCCTTGCCGGAGGCGGCCATCGCGCCGGCCGGGGTGAGGGCGGCGAGCAGGGCACCGCTGCCCATCACGGCACCGCCGGCGAGGCCGGCCTTCTTCAGGAAGCTGAGGCGGGTGTCACCCGAGTCCAGGGACTCGATCGCCTCGTGGTGGGTTTCGGCGATGTCACCGTCGACATCGATCTGATCAAGCGTTGCTTCGGGGTCCATGTTGCTCCTTTGGGGAAGTGGCTTTGATCAAACACATGCGTTGCCGACGGGGCGACCGGATCATTCGCGGGGCGTATCTCTCTTTAGGCGGCCGCTCTAAGCTCGGTGGACAAACCAGGGCTACGAGCCGCTGTCGAACACTTCCTGTCGGAGCAAGAGGGGTTCTCCGGATGCACGGATCCCCTTGACTACCGGGGCGGGACGCAGTGCCGTCACGCCAGGTACGGGAAGGAACGTTCCATGGCTGATGACGCCGATTACACCGCCGGCATGCCCGCGGCAGGCAGCCCGATCGATCGCTTCGCCAACCTTGGCGTGACCGTCGCCCCGTTGGCGCTGATCGCGGTCGCGGTCTGGCAATCCTGGGGTGGCCTGTTGGTCTGGCAGGACGTGCTGATCTTCTTCGCCACGCTGATCCCGTTCGGCTTCGGCGTCACGATCGGCTTCCACCGCCTCTTCACCCACCGCGCCTTCAAGACGAGCGCGCCGATGCGCCTGCTCTGGGGCGTGCTCGGGTCGATGGCGTTGGAGGGCCCGGTGATCGAGTGGGTCGCCTACCACCGGCGCCACCACCGCTTCTCCGACCAGGAGGGCGACCCGCACAGCCCCCACGTCGGCCACGGCGACGGGGTCGGCGGCGCGATCCGCGGCCTCTTCTACGCCCACGTCGGCTGGGTCCTCTTCAGCGACGAGTCGGCCGAAGAAGAGAAGTACGCGCCCGACCTGATCGCCGATCCGGTCGTCCTCTTCGTCGACCGCACCTTCATCCTCTGGGCGGTCGCCGGCCTGGCGTTGCCGTTCGGGCTCGGGGTGGCGCTGACCGGCAGCATCTACGGCGGGCTGCTCGGACTGCTCTGGGGCGGCGCGGTGCGGATCTTCTTCCTCCACCACATCACCTTCTGCATCAACTCCCTCTGCCACTTCTTCGGCACCCGCAGCTTCGCCACCGCCGACGAGTCCCGCAACCTCGCCTGGCTGGCGCCGTTCACCTTCGGCGAGGCCTGGCACAACAACCACCACGCGTTCCCGACCTCCGCCCGCCACGGCCTCGGCCGCGCCGAGCTCGACCCCTCGGCGGCGCTGATCACCCTGATGGAGCGGGTCGGCCTGGTCTGGGACGTGGTCCGCATCGGCCCCGAGCGGCTCGCCTCGAAGGCCGTGTAGAGGGAGTGCTCGCACTCGGCCTGGTCGCCGCGGTAGCCGCCTCGGTCGCCTTCAACGTCGGCGTCGTGCTGCAGGCGGCGGACGCCCGCCGCGAGCCCGCCGAGGAGGGACTGCGGCTCTCGCTGCTCACCCACCTGCTGCACCGGCGGCGCTGGGTCGCCGGCCTGCTGCTCGGCGGGCTCGGCTTCGGGCTGCAGGTCGTGGCGCTCTCGCTGGCCCCGTTCGTCGTCGTCCAGCCGGTCCTGGCGGCGGGCCTGCTGCTGATGCTCTACCTCGGGGTGCGGATGCTCGGCGAGCGGGTCGGGCCGGCCGAGGTCGCCGGCGTGATCGGCATCACCGCCGGGATCGGCCTGCTCGCCTGGGGCCGGCCGGCCGAGATCGAGACGGTCACGAGCCAGGCGGCGGTGATCTCGGTGTTAGGCGCGATGGTCCTGGTCGCGCTGATCCCCTTCGCCCTGCGCGGCCGCGGGCGCCTCGACTCGGCGACCTTCGTGATCGTCGCCTCCGCCCTCGCCTACGGGGCGAGCAACATCGCGACGAAGCTGGTCAGCGACGGGATCGACGGCGGCGCCTGGATCGCCGTCGCGATCTGGCTCGTCGTCGTCGCCGCGATCGGCGTGGTCGGCCTGACCACCGAAATGACCGCCCTGCAGCGTCGCCCGGCGACCTTCGTCGTCCCGGTCTCCTTCGCGATCCAGACCTTCCTGCCGATCGTCTTCGAGCCGATCTACCTGACCGAGCGCTGGGGCAGCGCCGCCCTCGACGGCGTGCCGCTGATCGTCGGGCTGGTGCTGATCGCGCTCGGCGCGATCGCCGTCGCCCAGACCCGCGCGGTCAGCGTGCTGGTGGCCGGCTGAGTACCTCTGGAGGGCGGCGAGGCACCGGGCGGCGCTACGCTGACCTTGAACAGTCGTTTGTCAGGAACCTCCACCTGCCGTCCGCCTCGCGAGCGATCTGAATCCGGAAGGCAGGGATGCGAGGGCAAGATGAACGACAGCGCGAAGCACGCGGAGGACGACGGTGACGGTGGAACGGGGACGTCGACCGCCTCCGACCTGGACAGCGGCAACGGCCTCTACGCCGAGGTGTCGAGGGCGATGGTCCACCTGTGCAAAGAACAGTTCGGCCGCGGGCCGGTGAAGGCCAAGACCCGCTTCGCCGACCACGACACGTTGCTCTGCACGCTGGAGGGGAGCCTCACCCCGGCCGAGAAATCACGGGTCGCGATGGGCGAGGACCAGCGCCTCCGCGACATCCGGATGTTCTTCCAGCACGCCTGCGAGGCCCGCTTTCGCGAGGTGATCGAGCAGCTGACCGGTCGCCGTGTGATCGGTTTCGTCAGCGGCATGGACACCGGCCGCGACATCTCGGCCGAGGTCTTCCACCTGGAGCCCGAGTCGACCGGCTGAGCCCGATCCGGTCAGGCTTTCCGATTCGTGGTTCGCCCACCCGGGTACTCTTTGAGACCGGGTCCAAGGCGTCCTCCGTGAAGCCGAGACCTTGCGAATCGCATCGCTCACCTCGGGACGCTAGTGTCCCGAGTCGGAAATCCCGCACCACCCTGGCGGCGCCTCGCCGCCTGTGGCGGCGTCCTCGGATTTGCCTTTGCCACCGGCAAAGGCGGCATCCTGCGTCCTTCCCACAGACGACGATCCACTCGCCAGATGTGGCACACGACTTACGACTCGGGACACTAGGGCGTCGCTTCGAGGATCAAGTTGAAGGGGGTCTCGGTCGCCCGTCTCACCTCGGCAAAGCCACCCTCCTTGATCACCTCGGTGAGACGCTCCTGGCCTGCCTGGGCGCCGAGTGCCAGACCGACCTCCTGGTCGAGCGAGGCGGGCGTGCAGATCATCGTCGAGGCGCCGTAGAAGATGCGGCCGACCGGGTTCAGGTTGTCCGCGACGCGGTCGCCCGCGAACGGCTCGACGATCATCCAGGTGCCGTCGGAGTCGAGAGTGTCGTGGATGTGGGCGGCGGCACCGACCGGGTCGCCCATGTCGTGCAGGCAGTCGAAGACCGCGACCAGGTCGTAGCCCTCGCCCGGGTACTCCTTTGCGGCGGCGACCTCGAAGCTGGCCCGTCCGTCGACCCCGCCGGCCGCCGCCGCCTCGCGCGCCCGCTCGACCGAGGCGGGGTGATAGTCGAAGCCGTGGAACTCCGACTCGGGGAACGCTTCGGCCATCAGCACCGTCGAGGCGCCATGGCCGCAGCCGACGTCGGCGACCTTCGCCCCCGCCGACAGCTTCGCCTCGACGCCCTCGAGCGCCGGGATCCACTCGGCCACCAGGCTGCCTTTGTAGCCCGGACGGAAGAAGCGCTCGGTCCCCTTGAAGAGCCGATGGTCGTGCTCGTGCCACCCCATGCCCTCGCCGCTCTGGAAGGCGGCGACGATCTTGTCCTCGTCGGTGTAGAGCGAGGCGATCAGGTCGTAGGCGCCGAGCAGGTAGTACGGGCTCTCCTCATCGGCCAGGGCCATCGCCTGCGCGGGCGGCAGCTCGTAGGTGTCGGCCTCGGCGTCGTAGGTCACATAGCCACCGGCGGCCTGGTTGCGCAGCCACTCGCGCACCGAGCGCTCGGCGACGCCCGCCCGCTCGGCGACCTCCTCCGAGCTCAGCGGGCCCGCGCCCGCCATCGCCTTGTAGAGGCCGAGGCGGTCGCCGATCACGAACAACGGGGCGCTGATCGCCGCCCCCATGTCGGTCACCGCCTGGCCCATGAATGCTTCCAGCTTGGCCGGGTCCACTTCGGTCGCGCTCATCATCGCCTCCAGGCGTGTTCTGTCGCGTTTTTTGGGACGAGAATCCCTTGCCAATGAGTAGAACCGACCAGGACCGCGACTGTCAAGGCGGCTCCGGCGACTTAACATCACTCGGCTCCAGTCGCCCCTGGCCAGGGCCAGGTCAGCCGGACTTCGGCACGTGGAACTTCTGAGCGAGGTTCGGGTCGCCGTCGGGATCCTGGATCAGGTCGGCGCCGATCGTGATGCCGGTCAGCTTCGCCTCGCGCGGGAGCTTGGGCAGGCAGAGGTCGTGCATGTTGTCGGCGTTGAACGAGGTTTCGTGGTCGTGGAGGTCGGCGACTTCGAGCGGCGCGATCGCGACGGTCCCGCCGTTCGGCAGCCTGTAGAGGGCACGATAGGAGGCGGTGACCGCGGCGCCGACTTCTTCGCCGGTCGGGTAGGCGGTGAGGCCGTTCGACCACATCACCCGCACGAAGGTCCCGCCGACCATGCAGCGGTTCGGGTCGCGCCGGTAGATCGACTCCATCAGCGTCCAGGCATCGACGATGTAGGGACCACCGGCCAGCGGGTCCACCTTCACCTTCGGCAGATGCCCGACCGGGCGCCACCGATGGGCGCCGGGCGCCTTGCCTTGCAGCGCTCCGACCACCCGGATCGCGACCGGCGTCGGGCCGCCCACCGATTCCCCGAAGTCGCCGATCAGGTTCACCGTCTGCGCCTCGTCCGACTCGTCCGGCGGGAATTGGATCGCGCAGCTCGGCGTCGCGACGGTGCCGTCGCTGCGTACGACCCGAAAGTCCCCGGGCTGGATCGAGGCACGGCGGATGAACCAGTTGAAGGTGACCGGGATGTTGTCGAGGCCCTGTTCCCCGCCCGGGCAGCCGACCGCGTTGTCGGTCCCCCACGAGGCGCTGAGGATCTTCGGCACCGGCCGGATCAGTGGCCCGGCCGCACCGGCCGTCGCGGGCAGCGCGCAGGCGAGCCCGACCGTCCCGAGCGCCGCGCAAAGGAGCGCCGCGAGTCGACACATCGCAGATCTCCCGGAAGCAGCCAACCGGGCCAGCTTATTTACTCAGGCCTGGACGGGCGTGCCCTGCAGCGACATGTACTCGTGCACGAGGCGCACGGCCATCGAGCCCTCGCCGACGGCGGAGGCGACGCGCTTGATCGAGCCGGTGCGGCCATCGCCGACGGCGAAGACGCCGGGGAGGCTCGTCTCGAGCGGCAGGGCCGGGCGCCCGCCGAGTAGCGAGTCGCCGTCGAGGTGGGAGACCTCGAGGTCTCCCCCGGTCAGCAGGAAGCCGTCGTCGTCCTTGGCGAGCTGGCCGTCGAGCCACTCGGTGCAGGGGTCGGCGCCGATGAAGATGAAGAGGCCGCCGACGTCGAGCTCGCGGCGCTCGCCGCGGCGGTTGTCTTCGACGACGAGGCCGGCGAGGGAGTCGTCGCCGTGGATCTCGCGGACCTCGGTGCAGGGCATCACCTCGATGTTCTCGATCGCCTCGATCTGGTCGACCAGGTAGCTGGACATCGACGCGCCCAGGTCGGGGCCGCGGAGGAGGAGCGAGACGCGTTCGGCCGCACCGGAGAGGAAGATCGCCGCCTGGCCGGCCGAGTTGCCGCCGCCGACCACCGCCACCGATTCGCTCCCGCACATCCGCGACTCGACCAGCGTCGCCGCGTAGAAGACGCCGGCCCCGTTGAGGCGCTCGCATCCCTCGACCGGCAGCTGGCGGTAGCTCGCCCCGGTCGCGAGGACGACGGTGCGCCCCGCCAGTTCGTCGCCGCTGTCGAGCTCGACCACGTAGCGGCCCGCCTCGCTGCGCAACGACAGCGCCCGCTCCGGGACCGCCGTCCGCAGACCGAAGCGGCGCGCCTGCGCGATCGCCCGCTCGGCTAGGTCCGACCCCGAGATCCCCGCCGGGAAGCCGAGGTAGTTCTCGATCCGCGAAGAGGTGCTCGCCTGGCCGCCGAGCGCGACGGCGTCGATCAGGATCGTCGACAGCCCCTCGGTCGCGGCGTAGACGGCGGCGCCGAGCCCGCCCGGCCCGCCGCCGACGATCAGGCAGTCCCAGGCCACTTTCGCGGTCTTGTTCGGGTGGCGCAGGTTGAGCGCCGTCGCCGCCTCCAGGATCGTCGGCGCGCGCAGCACCTTCTCGCCACTGGCCAGCAGCGGCAGGTCGTCGGCGGCCAGCGGCCGACCGTCCACCGGCGACGCGCCGAGGTCGCTGCCGTCGAGGTCGATGAACCGGTGCGGGACGCGGTTGCGGGTCAGGAACTCGCGCAGCTCGCGCGTCGCCGGGTCGCGGCCCGAGCCGAACAGCCGCGCTCCCCCCTCCGCCTCGATGATCAACGCCCGCCTGCTGACCAGCGCGTTCATGATCAGGTCACCCAGCCGCGGGTCGCGGGAGACGACGGTGCGCAGCACCTCGCGGCTGATGAAGATCCCCTCACCCTCCTCGGTCACCATCGCGGTCAGCAACGCGGGTTCGGCGGTGATCAGGTTCAGCTCACCGACGAACTGGCGGGCGCCGTATCTGGCCAGGAGGCTCTCCCGCTCGGAGCCGATCTCGTCGACGATGTCGACCCGACCGCCGAGCAGGACCACCATTTCGAAGTCGAGGTCGCCCGGCGAGTAGAGCACCTGTCCGACGCTCAGCCGCTCCTTGCGACCGGCCGCCGACAGCGTCGCGATCTGCTGCGCGTCGAGCCGCGGGAAGGCGACGTCGCTTTCGGCCCAGCGGGGGCTGCGCTCCGGCTTCGGGTTGGGCGGGCCGTCCTCGCTCATCGCGGTGCCGAACGTTACGAAAGTGACTGACGGATCGCCGCGACCGCCGACGGCGAGGTGCTGCAGGCGCGGGCGACGGTGCGGTCCGGTGACTCAGGATCGCGGCGCAGCTCGAATTCGATCAGCCCGTTCCGCCGGATCCGCACCAGTTCCTCGCGCGAGCAGTCGGGCGGGGCGGCGTCGATCGCCAGGTCGCCGGCGATCGCCCGGCTGCACCCGAGGCAATGGCAGGTCCCTTCCGTCCGCGTCCAGCTCGCCGGCAGCGCCGCCGGCGAGTCGTCCATCCGCCCGACCGAGACCCCGCATCGGGAACAGCTCCATCTGACCGCTCGGGCGCTCATCGTCATGGCTCAGTCGACGATCTCGCCGTCGGCGCCGAGTTCGAAGGACTGCCAGCGCGCCCCCGCGACTTTCGGATCGATGAAGCGGTAGGCGCCCTCGGGCAGGCTGCCACCGCAGAGCCGCCGCACGTCGTCGAACGCGCCGCCGAGTGGTTCCTCGGCGCTGCCTTCACCGGCGCCGAGGGCTTCCCAGCCCCGCTCTCCGTCGAACTGGAAGTGGAAGATCACGGCCGGCGCCGGCCGACCCGTCGCCTGAGAGTGAAGCCAGGACCAGCTTCCTCCCTAGTGAACCTAGTTGGTCGATCGAGCGTAGAGATCCACCGATCCTACTCCTGAGGTCGGCTCAGCTCGACCCCGGCGGGCCTCGGCTCACCGGCTCGGCCCGCGCCGCCCGGAGCGCCGGGTCGGGCACCCAGCGCCCGCCAGACCCAGACCGCGCGGGCGTAGAGCAGCACCGCGACCGGTGTCGCTCAAGAGCGGTGATGCGGGCGGAGGGACTTGAACCCCCACGGTCCGAAGACCACCAGGACCTAAACCTGGCGCGTATTCCAATTCCGCCACGCCCGCGCGGCGCCCCTGGAAGGGCTTAACGAGCGGTCAATGCCGCGTCGAGACCAGATTCTATGATCGTGGCGTGCCTGTAGGGGAGGTCAGACCGGGCTACGAGCTGTGGCGACCCAATCGGGAGAAATCCGGATCGGTCACGACGAAGTGGGTGATCGTCCTGCTGCTGCTGATCACGGCCGGGCTGGCGGGGCTGATCACGATCGGCGGCTGGTCGGTGCTGCAGGGCGGCAACGGCATGGGAATCGTCTGCGCGGTCTACGCGATCCTCTATGCCTTCTTCGCCTTCCTGGTGGCGCGCTGGCGGCGCGGCATCCTGCCGCTGGCGGCGGCGCTGTCGATGATCCTGGCGATCTTCTGCGCGGTCGGCGCGGACAGCTGGTTCGCCCGCGACAAGCCGGGCTTCAACGAAGCGACGCTCTCCTCCTCGCTGGTCGGGGTACTGGTGCTCGTCCTGATGGTCGTCCAGCTGGTGGTGATCGTCGCCGCGCTCTACGGCTTCAACCAGGGCTGGAACATCGAGGAGGAGCGCCCGATCGGCAACGGCGAGGACTACGGCGCCGGCTCCCCCGGCACCGGCGCCGCCCCGCAGCCTGTTTGATGCCGGAGGTGGGACTCGAACCCACAAGCCCGCAAGGGCAATCGATTTTGAGTCGATCGCGTATGCCAATTCCGCCACTCCGGCGAGTGTTTCGCGAGGAACTGTAGAGCGGCCTAATCGGTCGAGACGGCCAGGTGGCGCCGCCGCGGCCGGACGCGGGCGCTGACCGCGGCGTCACGCTCGACCCGCAGGCGCAGGTAGGCGAGGGCCGCGAAGCCCCAGACGCCCACCACGAGCAGGGCGCCGAGCACGTCGCTCGGGTAGTGCCAGGCGAGGACCACCACCGAAAGCCCCACCGCCGCGGTCAGGGCAACGCCGACCGGCGCCGCGACCAGACGATGGCGCGCCGGGGCCACCAGCAGCAGCGCCACCGCGATCGAGGCGGCGGCGGTCGTGTGGCCGCTCGGGAAGGAGTTCGGCCAGGGCAGTTCGATGCCGTGCTCGAACGCCTTCCAGCGGGCGTGTTCGAGCACCGCCTTGAGCACCTGGGTGGTCAGGTTGGCGCCGGCCACGACGATCGCGGCGACGACCACCTCGCGCCGCCGTCCCAACCAGAGCCCGAAGGCGCCGACCGCCGCCGCCATCGCCAGCAGAGCGGGGAGATCGCCGAGGTTGACGAGGGCGGCGGCGATGTGGTGGGACGGCCCGGCGTCGCGCTCGAGGCGCAGCAGCAGGCGCAGGTCGAATTCCTTGAACGGCCCGAACGAAAAGGCGATCACGGCCAGCAGCGGGATCGCGCCGGCGCAGGCGATCGCCGCGAGGAGCGGCGCTTTGATGTTCCGGGACATCCCGGAACGGTAGCGATGCGGCCTGAGCGGAACCTCAGGCCGGGGTCACCGGATTGCGCCGCGTGGAGAACTCGCGGCGGCCGTCGGCGACCAGCGCGAAGCGCCGGATCAGGTCGTCGCGCAGCCCCGCCGGCTCGACGATTGCGTCGACGACGAGCTCCGAGGCGAGGTGCAGGAGGTCGATGTCGACCGCGTACTCCTCGCGCTTGGCGGCGACGAACGCCTCCCGCTCGGCCTCGTCCCCGATCGCCTGGATCTGGTTGAAGAAGACGGCGTTGACGGCGGCCTGCGGTCCCATCACCGCGATCGAGGCGCCGGGCAGGGCGATGCAGCAGTCGGGCTCGAAGGCGGGCCCGGCCATCGCGTAGAGCCCCGCCCCGTAGGCCTTGCGGACGATCACCGAGATCTTCGGCACCGTCGCTTCGGAGACCGCGCTGATCATCTTCGCGCCGTGGCGGATGATCCCGTGGCGCTCGACCGCGGTGCCGATCATGAAGCCGGGCACGTCGGCGAGGAAGAGCAGCGGCACGTTGAAGGCGTTGCAGGTCTGGATGAAGCGGGCGGCCTTGTCGGCCGAGTCGACGAAGAGGACGCCGCCCTTCTGCCGCGGCTGGTTGGCGACGATCCCCACGGCGCGGCCGTCGAGCCGCCCGTAGCCGACGATCAGCTCTTTCGCCCAGCGCTTGTGGACCTCGAGGAAGGAGTCGGCGTCGAGCAGGGCGTCGAGGACCTCGCGCATGTCGAAGGGGACGTTCTCGTCGGCCGGGACGATCTCGGCGATCGCCGCCTCGGAGGCGGGCGCGGCGGGCGGCGCGGTCGGCGGCTCGGCGCGCCAGTTGCCCGGCATGTAGGCGAGATAGCGGCGGGCGAGGTCGATCGCCTCCTCGTCGGTCTTGACCAGGAAGTGGCCGCAGCCGGAGACGCCGGTGTGCATCCGCGCCCCGCCCATCTCCTCCAGCGTCACCTTCTCGCCGATCACCATCTCCGCCATCCGCGGCGACCCCAGGTACATCGAGGCGTTGCCGTCGCGCATGATCACCACGTCGCAGAAGGCGGGGATGTAGGCGCCGCCCGCGGCGCTCGGCCCGAGCAGCAGGCAGACCTGCGGCACCTGGCCGGAAAGCCGCACCTCGTTGTGGAAGATGCGGCCGGCACCGCGCCGCCCCGGGAACATCTGCACCTGGTCGGTGATCCGAGCGCCGGCCGAGTCGACGACGTAGACCAGCGGCACCTGCAGCTTCAGCGCCCGTTCCTGGACGCGGAGGATCTTCTCGACCGTCTTCGGCCCCCAGGAGCCGGCCTTCACGGTGGGGTCGTTGGCCATCAGCGCGACCGGCCGCGAGTCGATCCGCGCCAGCCCGGTGAGCACGCCGTCGGCGCCGAGGCCCTCCTGCTCCCAGTTGGCGAGCAGCCCTTCCTCGGCGAAGGAGCCGGGGTCGACGAGGCGGGCGACGCGCTCGCGGACCGGCAGCTTGCCCTGCTCGGCGGTCTTCTCGCGATGGCGCTCCGGGCCGCCCGCCAGGGCCGCCGCGACCGCCTCTCCGAACTCGGTCATGGCGGGCAGACTATTCGGACTGGCCGACTCGCCAGTCGACCGGCCCGGCGCGTAACACATGGGCGCCGAGCGGCCGGCCGAGGACCTCCTGCGCGGCGCGCGAAGCGGCGACCAGCGCGCCGAGGTCGATCCCGGTCTCGATCCCCATCTCGTGCAGCATCGAGACGACGTCCTCGGAGGAGACGTTGCCGGTCGAGCCGGGCGGCACCGGGCAGCCGCCGAGCTCGCCGAAGCTGGCCTCGAAGGAGTCGATCCCCTCCTCCAGCGCGGCGAGCACGTTGGCGAGGCCCTGGCCGCGGGTGTTGTGGAAGTGGGCGGTCAGCTCGACCCCGGTGAGGCGCTCGCGGGCGGCGGCGAAGAACTCGCGGACCTGGCGCGGGTTGGCCATCCCGGTGGTGTCGCCGAAGGCGATCTCCTCGCAGCCGGCGGCGGCCAGCCGCTCGGCGATCGCGAAGACGCGCTCCGGCGGCACCTCGCCCTCGTAGGGGCAGCCGAAGGAGGTCGAGATGACGCCCTCGCGGCGCAGCCCGGCGTCGCCGGCGGCGGCGAGCGTCGGCTCCAGGCCGGCCAGCGAGTCGGCGACCCGGCGGTTGACGTTGGCCTGGTTGTGGGACTCGGAGGCGGAGAGGAAGACGCTGATCTCGTCGAAGCGGTCGCGCTGCGGGAGGGCGCGCTTGAGCCCGCGCTCGTTCGGGATCAGGACCGAGAAGGAGACGCCAGGCCGGCGCTCGACCCCGGCCAGGACCTCGGCGGCGTCGGCCAACTGCGGGATCACGTCGGGGCGGACAAACGAGGTGACCTCGATCCGCCGCACCCCGGTCGCCGAGAGCATGTCGACGAGGCGGATCTTGTCCGCGGTCGCGATCGTCTCCGGCTCGTTCTGGAAGCCGTCGCGAGGCCCGACCTCGCGCATCGACACCCGCGTGGGCAGTGCAGACGCCATGGCGGGAGCTTAAGGCGCTCGCGTGGTCAGGCGGCGAGGCGGAGTTCGTCGAAGCTGACGGCGGTGGAGGTCGCGAGCACGTACTCGTCGACCTTCAGGAGCAGCCCGGCCTCGACCAGGGCGGTGATCGCCCGGGCGGCCATCTGGACGTCGCCGATCCGCGCCATCACGGCCTCGAGCCGCAGTTCCGCGGGCCGTTCCGTGAGGACGAGCCGCAGGATGATCGCCTGCGCCTCGCGCTCCCGGGCGGCGTCGTGGACGACCCGCAGCAGCGGCCGTCGCGCCTCTTTGTGTTCCCCCTCCGCGATCCTGTCGCGAGGATCCATTGCGTGTATGTCTTGAGTCTCTACGAACATGCGTTCGATTGTGCCATCGTCCCCGGCGGCAACCCGGTCGCGTTCGCACTTTTCGTCGCATAGCGACGAAAAGTGCGAACTCACCGGGGGCGGACGCGACCAAGGGCGCGCGAATCGTTCAGTCGCTGGCGATGACGTCGGCCAGGGTCTTGCCGCTCACCACCGACGCCGGGGATTCGGCGACGACGTCGGAGCCGGGGCGGGCGGTGTCGTCTTTGCGCTTGATCAGCAGCCACTGCGGCTTCTCCCCCGGCCGCGTGCGCTGCAACGCGAAGCCGCCCTCCAACTTCTCGCCGTGCAGGACGAAGACCGCGTGGCCGCGTTCGAGCGCCTCCGGCCAGGCGACCCGGCCGCCCTGCTCGTAGGTGCCGCGGTCCCAGACGATCACGCCGCCCTCCCCCGCCTTGCCCTCGAAATCGTTGTGGGACTTCTGATGGTCCTCGACCTGGACCGCCAGCCGTTTCCGCGCCGGGTCCATCGACGGCCCTTTCGGCACCGCCCAGGAGCGCATCACGCCGTCGACCTCGAGGCGCAGGTCGAAGTGGTGGGCGGTCGCTTCGTGCTCCTGGACGACGAAGACGCCGGCGCCGACCCCGCGGATCGCGAACTGCTCGTGGCCTTCGACCTTGCTCTTCTCGACCTCGACCGCCTCGACCGCCGCCCCGCGCGGCCCCGCGCCGAGCCACTCGACCAGCGCGTCGACCGCCTCGTCGGGCCCCTCGGCGTGGACGACCACGGTGCCGTCGTCCTCGTTCCGCACCCAGCCCATCACCCCGAGCTCACGGGCCTCGCGCACCGTAGCCTCGCGGAGGCCGACACCCTGCACCTGCCCGCGGACCGTGGCCCGCACGCCCGTCCCTTTCCCTTTGCCGCGTCCGGCCACGAGACCGTTCTACCGAAACGGCCCGAAGGCGGGTGGGGTGACCCCTGAACGAACCTCCCCGCAGTTCGTGAGAGAAGGGGTCACCCCACCCGCCTCCCCGACGCGCCTCCCCAGAGCTCTACCCGTCCCTTGGCGCCGGGGTCGCCGCCGAGCGCAGCGCCCCGGCACTGGCCGCGACGACCAGGGCGATCGCCACCGCTTCGCTCCAGCTCAGCCCCTGCGAGAGGGCGACGAAGCCGACCAGCGCCGCGACCGCCGGCTCCAGGCTCATCAGCACGCCGAACACCGCGTTCGGCAGCCGCCGCAGGGCCTCGATCTCCAGCGCGTAGGGGAAGGCGGAGCTCAGCACACCGACCGCGAGCCCCTTCGCCAACACCCCGGCCGACCCCAGTTCCGTCCCGGCTTCGACGATCCCGAGCGGACTGAGCAGCAGCGCCGAGATCGCCATCGCGACGGCCAACCCGCCGAGCCCCTCCGAGCGACCGCCGACGCGCGCGCTGAGCAGGATGTAACAGGCCCAGCAGGCGCCCGCGCCGAGCGCCAGCAGCGCCCCGAGGAGGTCGATCGGCGCGCCCCCGCCGAGCTCGCCCGACAGCAGCACGATCCCGAGCGCCGCCAGTCCCGCCCAGAGCAGGTCCCGACGCCGGCGCGAGCCGAAGATCGCGACCGCCAGCGGCCCGCTGAACTCGAAGGTGACGGCGACGCCGAGCGGCAGCCGCTGGATCGCCTCGTAGAAGCCGAGGTTCATCGCGGCCAGGGTGACGCCGAAGAGGGCGATGTCGCGCAAGTCGCTGCGCCGCAGTCGGCTCACGTCGCGATGGGCGACCGCGAGCAGGATCGCCGCGCCGAAGGCCGCGCGCAGGAACACCGCGCCGCCCGGCCCGATCCGGCCGAAGAGCGTCGTCGCCAGCGCCGCCCCGCACTGCACCGAAGAGATCGAGCCGAGCACCATCGCCAGCGCCACCGCGGGAGCGCCGCGGATGCCGCCGCTGGTTTCGGTCCGGGACGCGATCCGGGCCACGCTAGCCAGTGGCGGGCCGAAGCCGCACGACGCCGCCCGGCGCGCCAGAATGTCCGCCGTGCCGAGACGGATCGCCGCCATCGCCCTGCTCGGCGCCCTCGTCGCCGCGATCCTCGCGGTGACCGCCGCGGGCGCCGAATCGGAAACGACGCCGATGTGCCATGGCAGGCGCGCGACGATCGTCGGCACCGACGGCAACGACGTCATCCAGGGCACCGAAAAATCCGACGTGATCTGGGGCGGGCCGGGCAACGACAAGATCTACGGCGGGCTTGGCAACGACATCATCTGCGGTGGCAGCGGCGACGACCTGATCCACGGCGGCCGCGGCAACGACTGGATCGAAGGCGGCGCCGGGACCGATCGCGTCTTCGGCGACCTCGGCGACGATCATGTCAGCGGCGGCCCCGGCAACCGCGACGAAGTCAGCGGCGGGCTCGGCATCGACACCGTCAACGGCGGACCCGGCAACGAAGACCTGGTCCGCGGCGACTATGGCTACGACCGCATGGACGGCGGCCCCGGCAAGGGCGACATCGCCTCCTTCTCGACCGCGGTCGCGGGGCGCAAGGGCAGCGGCGTCTGGGTCTCCCTCCCCGCCCACAAAGCCTTCGGCGACGGCCACGACCGCCTCTTCCGCTTCGAGAGCATCGAAGGGTCGGCCTTCCACGACACCTTGATCGGCGACAAGCACGCGAACGTGATCGACGGCGGCCCCGGCAACGACACGATCATCGGCGGCGGCGGGCGCGACACGCTCGAGGGCGGCCAGGGCGACGACCGCTGCAAGGGCGGCCCGACCCGGATCTCCTGTGGCCACGAAGCGGCGCCGGTCGGCTCCGCCTACGTCCGCCTCGACCCCGACCCGGAAGGCGGCGGCGGGCTGCAGATCGTCGGCGGCGCCGGCCCCGACGACCTCGTCGTCTCCTTCGCCGAAGAAGAATCGAAGGAAGAGGAAGCGGGAACCACCGGGACCTTCAAGGTGACCGCCGCGGCGCCGTTGGCGGCGGGCGAAGGCTGCGCCCGCACCCCGCACGAACCGAAGCAGGTGACCTGCGCGACGCTCGGACCTGCGCGCTGGCTGATGGCCGACCTCGGCCCCGGCAACGACAAGCTCTCGGTCGAAGGCAGCCTCGAAGCAGTCGACTTCGTGCGGATCAACGGCGGCGACGGCAACGACGTGATCCACGGCGGCCCCGAGGAAGATTTGATCGAGTCCGGCCCTGGCTCCGACCACATCTACGGCGGTGAAGGCTCCGACGGGCTGATCGGCGGCCTTCCCGGCCCGACCTACCTCTACGGCGAAGGGGGCGGTGACCTGCTGGCGGCGGGCGGCGGCTGCGCGGGCGGCACGCTCGACGGCGGCCCCGGCGAAGACGACGCCTCCTTCGCCGAGACCCAGGCCCACCCCGGCACCCTCTACATCTCGCTGGAAGCCGGCTGGGCCTGGATCAACGCGGTCAAGCACTGCGACAAAGTCCGCCTCCCCCGCTCCGACGAGGACATCGAGGGCTCCTTCGACAACGACGTCCTGATCGGCGATTCGGAGGCCAACGTGATGATCGGCCAGCCCGGGGTCGACAGCTTCTTCGGCCGCGGCGGCAACGACGTGATCGTCGCCGCCGACGGGGTCAAGGACTGGTACATCCAGTGCGGCAACAAAGGCCACCCGGAAGGGACCGCGATCGTCGACTCGATCGACCCCGAACCGCAAGACTGCGCCAAAGTCGTCACCGGCAGCACGGTCGCCGGGCTCGGCAAAGCCGCCCACGGCGGCTGATCCCGCCCTGATCGCACCCGCCCGGCCGCGCCTCCGCTGATCCACCGACGGCCGGCGAGCGTAGGATCTGGTGGCCCCGCAAACGACCTAAGAGGAGGCAGACACATGTTCAGTGGCCTTGAGAGCCCGATGCACCTGTTGATTGTCCTGATCGTCGCCGTCCTCGTCCTCGGCCCGAAAAAACTTCCCGAAGTGGGACGCTCGCTCGGTTCCGGAATCCGCCAGTTCAAAAGCTCGATCGAGGGTCACGACGCCCCCGAGCCCGCCGCCACGCCCGTCGTCGCGCCCGCCCCGGTGGAGTCCGAGAAGGTCGAGTAGCGGTTCTTCGCGGCGCGCCCCGGGGAGGGGCGCGCTCAGGGCAGGTGCTTCAACCGCCAGGTGAGCGACGGTTCGCCGAGCGACGACGCCGCCACCGCGGGCGCGCGCTCGATGCTGGTGCCGCGCACCATCACCGTCCCCCACCGTTCGCCCTGGCTGGCGGAGCGGCGGGGCTTGCCGACGCTGAGGTGGACCGGAGTCCGCATCCCGGGCCAGCCGATCTCCCGCAGCGCCCGCGAGGTCTTCACCGCGACCGTGTCGCCGTCGGCGTTTTCCAGGGTCATCACCTCGGTGCCCGCCGGGATCGCGACCCGCGGCCGCACCGCGGCGGCGACCGAGTCGGCGAGCCGGTCGGCGCCCGCCAGCGCCGCGTCTACGAGTTCGCCGTCTTGCTGGCCGAAGATCGCACCGAGCACGGTGAAGGAGTGGCCGCCGACCGTCATCCGCTTCGCGAACAGCAGGCAGCCGCCCGCCGCTTCGTCGGAGCCGGTCTTGATCCCGACATAGCCGTCGTGGCCGACCAGTTCGTTGTAGTTGAGGACGCGCCCGACCACGGGCAGCCGGGCCGAGGGCTTGGCGACGATCTGGGCGAAGGTCGGGTCCCGCATCGCCTCGCGCGCCAGCTTCACCTGGTCGGAGGCGGTCGAGACGGTGCTTTCCTCGAAGCCGCTGGGGTCCGTGTAGGTGGTCTGGGACATCCCCAGTTCGTTCGCGGTCAGGTTCATCTTCTTGACGAAGGCGCCGATCCCGCCCGCGTCGTGGACGGCCAGCAGCGCCGCGATGTTGTTGGCCGAGGGCAGCATCAGCGCCTCCAACAGCTGGCGCTCGGAGAGCGTCTCCCCCGCCCGCACCTCGACCGTCGACTGGTCGAGCGCGACCCGCTCG
Organism: uncultured Actinomycetes bacterium; assembly: GCA_963824485.1. GTDB lineage: Bacteria > Actinomycetota > Thermoleophilia > Solirubrobacterales > 70-9 > VAYN01. The sequence continues at coordinate 590,551 of CAWGPH010000010.1, read as the reverse complement.
TGCTCTTCGTCGACCTCGGCCTGGGTGATCCGCACGTGGAAGCCTTCGGCGCCGGGCGCCAGCGGGAACTGCTTCAGGGTCAGGTAGGCGGTCATCACCTTGGCGACGCTGGCGATCGGCACCGGCTTCTGGCCGCCGGTCGAGCCGAGGCTGCCGACGCCCTCGACCGCGACGGTCGCCTCGCCTTCGCTCGGCCAGGCTGGCGCGAACGGCTTGCCCGGCAGATTCACGCTCTGCGGCAGCACCCGGTGGACGGTGAGGTAGGGCATCGTCTTCGTCTCCGCCCGGACCAGCGCCGCGGCGATCAGACCGACCAGCAGCATCGCCACCAGCAGCGGGATCAGCCAGAGCCGTCGGCGCCGGCGCGGTGGCGGCTTCGGACGGCGGTAGTTCAGCGGTTCGATCGTGCTCGACACCGCCCCCGAAGGTAGCCGAGAGCCAGGAAGTCCTCGCCGCGACCGCATGGGAAAGCGGTGCGGCGGGGTCGTCCCGACGCGCTGGTGGCCGTTCACGAGGGCGGGGACTTCATGATGCTCCGCCTGGGCCAAACCTGAGCGCGCGGGCCGCACCGATCCGCGCCATGAAAGGAACTGGATGAAGAACAGACTGCACCTCGGGCGCGGCGCCGCGGTCCTCGCCTGCGCCGCCTCCCTGGCGGGCACGGCGGTCGCCGTCGCCCCGACCACCGCCTCGGCGCGCGCGGCGAGCACCTGCGCCAACAAGAGCCTCGCGCTGAAGACGGAAGAAGGCCGGACCCTTCACATTCCGGTGAAGGCGGCCATGGTTGAGTTTTCGGCCCGTCGACATCGGGGTGCGGCAGAAGGAGCGCGGGTTAGGCCTTGCGGGACCGCAGCCAGCGACTCGGCCCGATCAGGATCCGCGCCCCCGGCCGCATCCAGCGCAGCACGCCGAGCAGGTCCCGTTCCGGCAGCGACACGCAGCCTTCGGTCGGACCACCGGTGCCGACGTGGAGGAAGATCCCCGACCCTCGCCCGAAGACCGGGTGCGCGTAGTTGAAGTCGATCACCGCCGCGTAGCGATAGGCGAGGCCGGCATTCAGCCAGAGGTCCTCGTCGCCCGGCGCGCAGGGGCTCCGTTCGACCCAGCGGTTGTAGGCGGCGCGGGTCCCCGACCAGCAGTCGCCGCGGCCGAGGTGGCGCCATTCGAAGCCGTCGACCCCGGGGTCGGGGCGCGAGCCGAAGTCGAAGACGAAGCCGTAGTCGCCGATCGGCGTCGTCCCGTCGCCGGAGACGCGCGTCGCCGCGTGCGAGAGCCCAGCCCAGCCGAGCCGCGCCGGCATCGCCTTGTGGACGAGCCGCCAGCGCTCCCCCACCCGCCGGTAGGTGCGGGCGGTGGCATGAGTCGTCCCCATCCCGTTCGCGGCGATCTCGATCACCTGCGTCGCGCCGCCGAGGCCGTCCATCCCATTGGGGCTGACCGCAGGCGCGGCGCCGGCCCCGGGCGCCGCGATCAGCGCGACGAACGTCACCCCCGCGACCGCGATGGCCGCGGTCCACGAGACCCTGGGACGCCCGCCTTCCACGCCCGCCACCCTAGCCGCGTTCGCACTTCTCGTCGGATAGCGAAGATAACTGCGAACGCACCTGCTGCCGGCCTAGGCTCGGGTCGATGGCATCCCGTGACTGGGCGCTGGAGCAACGCCTGCGCGGCGCGGCGCGGGTGCGCCTCGAGTAGCTGTCGGGATCATGGTCCGCGATCCTGCAATCGGCGGTCGCCGCCGGGATCGCCTGGGCCCTCGCCAAGCTGATCGTCGGCCAGCCGGAGCCGTTCTTCGCCCCGGCGGCGGCGGTGATCTCGCTGGGGCTCTCGCGCGGTCAGCCGCGCCGGCGCGCGATCGAGCTCTCGATCGGCGTCGCGGTCGGGATCGGGATCGCCGCCGCGCTCGTCTACCTGATCGGGGTCGGGGCGATCCAGGTCGCCGTCCTGGTCGCGCTGGTGATGGCCGCGGCGCTGCTGCTCGGCGGCGGCCAGATCCTGATCAACCAGGCCGCCGTCTCGGCCCTGCTGATCATGACCCTGCCCGGCCAGGGCGCCGAGATCGACCGCTTTCTCGACGCCTGCGTCGGCGGCGCCGTCGCGATCGCCTTCGGCCTCGCCTTCTCCTTCCGCGACCCCTTCGCGGCGCTCGCGGAAGCGCGGCGGGGCGCCCTCGCCGATCTCGCCGCGACGCTGGAGGCGATCGGCGCCGCCCTCGCCGAACCCGACCTCGCCGCCGCCGAAGCGACCCTGGCCGGCGCCCGCAAGCTCGACGCCGGCGTCGACGTCCTCTACGACGCGGTCAGCGAAGCGAGCGAGACCGCCGCCTTCTCGCCCCGCCGCCGCGTCCTGCTGGAGGAACTCGACCCGCAGGCGGGCGCGGCACCACAGATCGACTACGCGGTCCGCGACGCCCGCGTCCTCGCCCGCGCGACGACCACCGCGATCCGCCGCGGCGCCCACCTCGACCCGCGCCTCGCCGAAGCCGTCGCCACCCTCGCCGCCGCGACCCAGGCGCTCGACGAGGTCGGGCGGGGCGAGCGGGGCGCCCGCGCCGACGTCCGCGAACTGGGCTCGCGGGCGGTCGAACTGGCGGGCGCCGCCGACGTCCGCAACTCGCTCTGGCCGACGATGATCTTCGGCCAGACGCGGGCGATCGCCTTCGACCTGATGCAGGCCGCGGGCGAGGACGCCGACCGCGCCCGCTCCCTGCTCGACGCGGCGGCGACGACGAAAATCGCCGCCGCGCCGCGGCCGGACGCGAGCCTCTGACCGTCCGCTATTTCGTCGGCTGCGGGACGATCCGGATGTAAGGCTTCGGCTCTTTCCAGTCGCCGAACAGCTCCTTGGCCGCCTCGTTGTCGACCGAGCCGGCGATGATCACGTCGTCGCCGTTCTGCCACTGTGCCGGGGTCGCCACTTTGCTTTTGGCGGTCAGCTGCAGCGAGTCGAGCACCCGCAGCACCTCGTCGAAGTTGCGCCCGGTGGTCATCGGGTAAACGAGGATCAGTTTGATTTTCTTGTCGGGGCCGATGACGAAGACGTTGCGGACCGTCTGGTTGTCGGCCGGGGTGCGGTCGGCGGGGTCGCCGGAGACATCGGCTGCCAGCATCCCGTACGCCTTCGCGATCGAGAAGTCGGCGTCGCTGATGATCGGGTAGTTCGGGGCCGTGCCCTGCGTCTCCTCGATGTCCTTCGCCCAGTCGCCGTTCTTGTCGAGCGGGTCGACCGAGAGGCCGATGATCTTCGTGTTCCGTTTGGCGAACTCGGGCTCGATCGAGGCCATGTAGCCGAGCTCGGTGGTGCAGACCGGCGTGAACGCCTTCGGGTGCGAGAAGAGCACGCCCCACGAGTCGCCGAGCCAGTCGTAGAAGTTGATCGGCCCCTCGGTCGTCTCCGCGTCGAAGTTGGGGGCCTCACTTCCAAGCTGCAATGCCATTTTCCGCTCCTCTTCCTTAATTCTGATCAGGTTTAATGAGATTAGCGTGCCGGGCACGCCGGCAGGGGGAATCTCGGCGATTTTCGACTCCTCAGGTCAACATACCCGCCAGCACCCCGGCGGCCAACCCCACCAGCGCCAGCGGTACCCCGCGCCGCGAGAACTCGAGCAGCGAGGGCCGCGCGTCAACCTCGCGCGCGGCGCGGAACCAGAGCAGCGCCGAGAGCGCCCCGGTCACCGCCAGGTTCGGCCCGACGTTCAGCCCGAGCAGCAGCATCCGCGAGTGGTCGACCGCGTGGGCCGAGTAGAGCGCCGCCGCGGGCAGGTTGTTAACGAAGACGGTCGAGAGCGCCGCCAGGCCGGCCGTCTCCGGGCCGCTCGCCCCGGCGATCAGTTCGGCCGGCCCGTTCCAGTGGCGGGCGAGGGTGCCGAGGGCGACGGTGAGGACGAAGGCGACGGTGAGGCTCGGCAGCCCGACGACGCGCCAGACGGCGCCGAGGTCGATACGGGCGCGGAGCAGCTCGACCGCGGTCGCGACCAGGCCGACCGCGAGGACGGCTAGGGCCGGCTGGCGCAGCGCCAGCACCAGGACCACCGCGGCGACGGTGGCGAGCAGGCCGGTCCCGAGGACGACGGTCGGCGGGCCGGCGGTGCCGGGCCCCGGCACCGGGCGCGCCGCCAGCGCACGGCGGAAGAGGACCGCGATCCCGATCGCGGTGACCACCGCCGCGGTGATCGCGATCGGGAACATCTTCGCCGCGAAGGAGGCGCCCGAGACACCGTCGTGGGCGCCCAGCACGAGCAGGTTGGTGAGGTTCGAGCCGGGCAGGAAGAGCGAGGACGCGTTGGCCATGAAGACGCAGCCGTAGAGGAAGGGCTCGACCGCGACGCCGCGCCGGCGCGCCGCGAAGACCAGCACCGGGGTGAGGAAGACGACCGCGGTGTCGAGGTTGAGGACGGCGGTGACGACGGCGTCGAGGAGGAGCGCCGCAGCGAGCAGCGGCAGGCCGCCACCGGGCATCCGCTGCAACCGCGCCCCGCCCCAGGCGAAGAGACCGTCGCGGTTGGCGAGCAGCCCGATCAGGAGCAGCCCGGCGATCAGGACGAAGGGAGGCCAGGATTGAGCGAGCGCCGCCGACACGCCCGAGCTTCTACCCGACCCGGCCGGATCGTGCCCGGCGTTCGCAGTTCTCTGCGCTATCCGAGGATTTCTGCGAACTCACCGGAGGGCTAGCCTTGCGTCGATGGCGAGCCGACCTGACGACCCCGACGCCCAGGTGGCGGCCGAGCTGGCGGAGCTCGAGGCGCTGGCAGCGGCGATGCCGGAGGACGAGATCGAGGGCGTGCCGCCGGTGACCGGGCCGCAGGATTGGGCCTGAGCGGGGTGGCGTCGGCGAGTGAGCGGGTCGAGGCGACGCTGGCGAGCGCGGCGCGCCTGAACCCGACGATCAACGCCTACCTGCGCCTCGATCCGGAGGGCGCGCGGGCCGCCGCCGCGGCGGTCGACCCCTCCCTGCCCCTCGCCGGGATGCCGATCTGCGTCAAGGACGTCATCGACGTGGCGGGGCTGCCGACCACGGCGGGCGGCGCCGACTGGATGCGGCATCCCGACGCCGACGCGGCCGTGGTCGCGCGGCTGCGGGCGGCCGGCGCGATCGTCGTCGGCAAGGGCAACACCAACGAGTTCGCCTGTGGGATCGACGGCCGCAACCCGCACAAGGGCATTGCCGCAACCCGTATGACCCGACGCGGCTCAGCGGCGGCTCCAGCTCCGGCCCGGCGGCGGCGGTCGCGAGTGGGATGGCGGCGGGCGGGGTCGGCACGGATACCAGCGGCTCGATCCGCGTCCCGGCGGCGCTCTGCGGCGTGGTCGGGATCCGTCCCACCCGCGGCCTGGTGCCGGCGGACGGGGTCGTGCCGCTCGCCTGGAGCCTCGACGCGGTCGGCCCGCTCGCCGGCGACGTCGCGACCGCGGCGCTGCTGCTCGACGTCCTCGCCGGGCGCCCGCCGGCGCCCGCTCCGCGCCCCGGGGTCGCGGGCCTCCGCCTCGGCCTCGCCACCGACCTCCTCGACCTCGCCGAGGAGCCGGTCGCCGAGGCGCTCGGCGCCGCCGTCGCGAGCCTGCGCGAGCAGGGTGCCGAGACCGTCGACCGTCCGCTCCCCGACCTGGGGCGCGCCACCGCGGTCCACCGGATCGTGCAGGCGGTCGAGGTCGCCGCCGCCCACGCGAGTTGGTTCGAGCGCCAGCTGGAACTCTACGCGCCCGAGGCGCGGGCGCGGATCGAGGCCGGCTACAGCCTCGGCGCCGAGGTCTACCTTCGCGCCCAGCGCCACCGCCGCCTCTTCACCCGCGCCTTCGCCGCCGCGATGGAGGGACTCGACGCGGTGCTCGCCCCCGCCTCGCCGATCCTGGCGCCGCCGCTCGAGGCGGAGGAGGTGACGGTTCGCGGCGAGCGCCGCCGCGTCCGTCCCACCCTGCTGTCCTGCACGATGGCGCTCAGCCAACTCGACTGCCCCGCCATCTCGGTGCCGGTCGGGTTGCGCGAGGGCCTACCGGTCGGCCTGCAGCTGATCGGCCGGCCTGGCTCGGAGGAGCTGCTGCTGCGGATCGCCGCGGCGGTCGAGGCGGGCATCGGACCGCTCAGCCCGCCGTCGATTTAGTTTCGGTAACCGAACTCCCCTCGGGCTGACGGGTGGGGCCTGTCTCAGGCCGCCGCCCGCATCGGCGGCGCCGCCTCGGTCGGCGGCACCGCATCGGCCTCTTCGCGCAGCTTGTCGAGCGAGCGCCGCAGCAACCGCGAGATGTGCATCTGCGAGCAGCCGACCCGCGCCGCGATCTCAGTCTGCGGCAGTTCCTCGACGAAGCGCAGTCGCAGCACCTCGCGCTCGCGCTCACCGAGACTCGGCAGCACCGCCTCCATCGCCAGCCGGTCGTCGACCAGGTCGAAATTGCCGTCGGGGCGGCCCACCCACTCGGCACCGGAGGAGTTGTCGGGGTCCTCGCCGCCGGGCGGCGCGTCGAGCGAGAGCGGCCGGCGGTTGTGCTTGGCCTCGAGGATCTCGAGCACCTCGGCGGTCTCGAGGTCGAGCTGCGCGGCGAGCTCCGTTGCCGAGGGCGGCCGGCGCAGCTCCAGGGTCAGCTTCTCGGTCGCCTTCTCGACTTCGCCCATCCGGTCGTGGACCGAGCGGGGCACCCGCACCGTCCAGACCTTGTCGCGGAAGTACCGTTTCAGCTCGCCGAGGATGGTGGGCTTGGCGAAGCCCGCGAACGGCGTGCCGCGGCTCGCGTCGAAGCGGTCGATCGCGCTCAGCAGCCCGAGGCTGGCGACCTGCAGCAAGTCGTCATATGGCTCCGAGACGCCCGCGTAGCGGCTCGCCATCCGCCGCGCCATCGGCATGTAGAGGTCGACCAACTCGGCCCGTGCCGTCTGATCGCGCTGTTCCGTGACCCGCCGCCAGAGCTCCCGCTCCGGCGCTCGACCCCTGGGCTCCCTTGCAATTGAACTCATCGCTTCTCCGATCTGGCGGCGCCGGACGGCGCCAATCTCTCCCAACGGACCGCCCAGAGGCTTTTGGAGAAGCGTGCGGAGTTCGGAGCTTATGTCGAAGAAAGTCCTACCCGCGGGGTCGGATCCGTGAACTAACGAATCGCCTCCTCTTCACCTCGGTCGGGTCGGTGATCGGGTCGGGGTGGCTGCTCGGGGCGCGGACGGCGCACGAAAATACGACCGGTGGGACGCTCGTCGCCTGCCGCACGCGTAGCCTTCGCGCTCAGAAGCTCGGTTGCGTCACCTTCGAGACGGCCTCCCCGCATGGCTTCTGCGGGGCACCGGTCTCTCCCGGTCGCAAGGGTGAAATTACCGCCTCCCCGCCGGTCCGCAAGGGGGTCGCGCGTAACAAATCCGCAAAAACCGGAAATTGCCTCAGTCGTCGATCGAGACGTAGCCGGGGAGCGCCGCGATCCGCTCCAACCAGGCTCCGATCGCGGCGAAGCGGCCCATCTCGAAGCCGCCCTCGGAGGCGACGTGGGTGTAGGCGTAGAGGGCGAGGTCGGCGACCGTGGGACCGTCGGCGACGAGGAAGTCGCGGCCGGTCAGGTGCCGCTCCATCGCCTCGAGCGCCGCGTGGCCGCCGTTGAATTTCGCCAGCGCCTCACGAGGGCTCGGCTTGACCCCGGCGTGCTCCCAGAACCGCGGCACGGCGATGTTCGGCTCGTGGCTGTACTGCTCGAAGAACATCCACTGCAGCACCTGGGCGCGCTCGTAGCGGTCGTCCGGCAGGTACTCGGTGCCCTCCGCGAAATAGACGAGGATCGCGTCCGACTCGGCCAGCGGCCGGCCGTCGTCGAGCACCAGCGTCGGCACCCGCAGCCCCGGGTTCAGCTTCCCCAGCAACTCCGCCCGCCCCGACCGATCGATCACGTCGACCTCGCGCCGCTCGTACTCGATCCCGAGCAGCGAGAACAGCAGCCGGACCTTGTAGCAGTTGCCCGAGATCGCGGAGTCGTAAAGCAGCATGGTCACAAAGTAGTCGCACCACCCCGTCGATGGGCCGAAAACCCGCCCTATAGGTGGAGTTTTCGGCCCACCGACATCGAGCCGTTGGGGAAGGTGCGCGGCTTCACCGCTGGAGGGTGACGAAGCGCTCCTCGGGCACCAGCGAGGGCCCTCTTCCTGCTTGAGAGCGGCGCCATCACCGGCGTGAATCTGGCCGCCAGCGGCGGCTGGACCTTGAAATGACGCTCAGGCGGTGAAGGCCTCGAAGGCGGCCGCGGTGGCGGTGCCGTAGATCAGGTGGAGCGCGAGGTCGGTCGCGACGGCCGAGCCGGGTCGGCGCCAGGGCGGGTCGGCGACGCCGAGGGCCGGAAGCGCGACCAGGTTCGTCGCCCAGACGTTCAGCCCGAAGACCATTCCCTGGGCGGGTCCAGGCGGGCGCTCGCCGCGGCCGAAGAGGAGTCCGAAGGGCAGTCCCCAACAGGGGCCGTAGAGCGCGTGCATCGCATTCGAGCCTTGCGCGCCGGTCAGCCCATGGAGTCACTCCTGCGCCGAGGTCAACACCGCGGTCCCCACGGCCGCAGCCGCCACCCCACACGTCGCCGCCGACACAATCCCGCACGACCCTCCTTGCCGGTGGGCCGAAAACCTGCCTGCCTGTCCGGTTTTCGGCCCGTCGGCAGCGTGGTCTGGCGAAAGGCCGGCGGTTGGCGCAACGGCTGAGGTGGCGGAGCTCGCTGGGTCGGGGCGGGGCTCGGTCGAGGCGAGGGCAGCGAGGCCGATGCCGATCAGGTCTTCGGGGACGGCGCAGGCGATGTCTGGAACGGGGGTGCGCTTGACGATCTGGGCGCGCAGGGCCTGGGACGGATAGGCGCCGGCCAGGGCGAAGGCCGCGCCGACCCGCGCCCCGCGGCCGCCGCCGCTGACCCGGCCGGCAAACGCGCCGGAGACGACCCGGCCGACCAGGCCGGGGCCCTCGACCCGCGGCGCCATCGGCAGCTTGTCGCCCACGAGCTCGCCCGCGGCCAGGGCCGGCAGCGCGAACTTCGCCGCCGTGCCGAGCCGTCCCCGCAGTGCCAGCGCCGCCGGGGCGAGGAACGTCCGCGCGCCGGTCACCGCGCCGAGGACGGCGGCGCGCCGGACAACCGCCTCCGCCGCGCTCACTCCTCCACCCCGCTCTCGCCCTCGGTCAGCCGCCGCTCGACCGAGGCGACCTTGTCGTCGAGCGTCTGCTCCGGGCGATCGCGCCGCTCGTCGAGCTTCAGCACGGTGTACACCCGAGGCAGCCCGAGATCGAACGGCACCGCGTGCAGTTCGCCGACCACGGCGAAGATGTCCTCGGTCGAGCCTTCGAGCGAAGTGCCCATCGCGTGCATCCGGTAGGCGACCTTGTCCTGCTCGGCGAGCTTGCGCTGGATCGCGGCGACGTAGGCGCCGGCGCTCGGGTCGGGGCGCCCCAGCCCGATCACGGTGAGGTCGGCGGTGGCCACCAACCCAGCCTAGAGAGGTGCGCGCGGGCCGGCGAGACCTCCTTGAAAGACTGGGACGCGATGTCGGATTCTGGACAGGTGCGCCGCGAGGTGGTCCTCGCGATCTGCTGCATGAGCATGCTGATCGTCGGTCTCGACGTGACGATCCTCAACGTCGCGCTGCCCTCGATCCAGAAGGACTTCGGCGCCTCGGTCTCCGGCGCCCAGTGGACGATCGACGCCTACACGCTGGTGATCGCCTGCCTCCTGATGCTGTCGGGGTCGATGGGCGACCGCTTCGGCCGCAAGCGCACCTTTCAGCTCGGCCTCTTCTCCTTCACCGTCGGCTCGCTGCTCTGCAGCGTCGCCCCCGGGCTCGGCTGGCTGATCGCCTTCCGCATGGTCCAGGCGATCGGCGGCAGCATGCTGAACCCGGTCGCGATGTCGATCGTCACCAACGTCTTCACCGAGCCGAAAGAGCGGGCGCGGGCGATCGGCTGGTGGGGCGGCGTCGCCGGGGTCAGCATCGCCGGCGGGCCGCTGGTCGGCGGGTTCCTGGTGCAGGCGATCGACTGGCGGTCGGTCTTCTGGATCAACATCCCGGTCGGCATCGCGGCGATCGTCCTCACCCAGAAGTTCGTCCCCGAATCGAAGGCGCCGCACCCGCGCCGCCTCGACGCGCTTGGCCAGGTACTGATGATCCTCACGCTCGGGCTGCTCGTCTTCGGCATCATCGAGGCGCCGAACCACGGCTGGGGCTCGGACCTGATCCTCGGCTGCTTCGCCGGCTCGCTGCTCTGCGCCGCGGCGCTCGTCTACTTCGAGGGCCACCACCCCGAGCCGTTGATCGACCTGCGCTTCTTCCGCTCGCCGCCGTTCAGCGGCGCCGCGATCGTCTCGATCTGCGCCTTCGTCTCCCTCGGCGGCTTCCTCTTCCTCAACACCCTCTACCTGCAGGAGGTCCGCGACTACTCGCCGCTCCACGCCGGCGTCGCGCTGCTGCCGGCGGCGGGCTTGATGATGATCTTCGCGCCGCTCTCCGGGCGGGTGGTCGGCCACCGCGGGCCGCGCCTCTCCTTGGTGATCGGGGGTGCGGCGGTGCTGGCGGCCGGGCTGGTCTCAGCGATCCCGAGCGGCGAACCGACCGACCTCCGCCTACTGCTCGGCTACGCGCTGCTCGGCACCGGCCTCGGCTGGGTGAACGCCGCGATCACCAACACCGCGGTCGCCGGGATGCCGCGCGAGCAGGCCGGCGTCGCCGCCGCGGTCGCCTCGACGACGCGGCAGCTCGGCTCGGCGCTCGGGGTGGCGATCATCGGCTCGGTGATCGCCGACCACGTCACCCACGTCGTCGCCGGACCCGCCTTCACGTCGGCGTCGAGGTTGAGCTGGGCGATCATCGCCCTCTGCGGGCTGATCGCGTTGACCGTCGGTGGGTTGACCACCGGCGCCTGGGGACGGCGGCGGGCGCAAGCCAACGCCGCGCTGATCGAGGCGACGCCTTCACCGCTCGAAGAGGATCGCGCCCCCGCGCTCAGCTGACGCGGCGCGGGGGCGGCTCATCCTGCCGGGAGCGAGAGCGCCTCCCTATTTCCTGGCGCTTCTTTTCGCTGCTTTGGCTTTGCCGCGTTTTTTCGCTTTCGCTTTTTTCGCGGCGGGTTTTTTAGCCGTTTTGGCTTTCGCTTTCGGTTTGGCTTTGGCTTTCGGTTTTGCTTTCGACGCGGCTTTCGCTCTCGCCGAGGCTTTGCCGGCTTTCGCGGATTTTTTCACCGCTTTTTTCGTAGCTTTGCCGGTTTTTTTCGTCGCTTTGGCCGTCGTTTTCCCAGCTTTTTTGACGGCTTTCTTGACTTTTTTGGCGGACGCTTTGGCGGTTTTCTTGGCTTTTTTGCCAGTCGCTTTAGCGTCTTTTTTGGCCCGGGTCGCCGCCGCTTTTTTCGCTGCGGGTTTCCGGGTCGCTTTCCTTTGTTTTGGCATACCTCGCTCCTTGAGTCTCCGGGGGCGAGCGCACCGTACCCTCTCGACCGGCGGCGAGAAGTGCTCTGCGCCGCGTTGCAGAGCGACATTCGTAAGATCGACCCCGCCTTGGCGACCGTCACCGTGCCCGCCCGCTTCAACGGACCGCCCGCGAGCGGGCGCCGCGCGCGCCTTCACGGACGGCGAGCTGATCGCGAAAGCAGTGCCGGCGAAGCCTGGGGTCCGGCCGCAAAGGTCTCGCCGCGACCGCGGTGCTCGGCAGCGGAGGCGAGGTCCTCGCCCACGCCGAGTACCCGCTGGTCGTCCCGCTCGACGCACCCGCGTGAGGTCGACCCCGTGTGGCTGTTCCTTTTGGCGCCCACAGGGCCATAAGGAACAGTTGGACGAGGGGTACGCGGCAGAGGGATGTCACACGGATCGGGGGTCATCTCGTCTACTTCTCAGTGACCATGAAAGGAGACGAGATGACCCAGGGATATCCGGCAGAGCGAATGCGGTTGATGGCGGGGGCGCCGCGGCAGGTCGCGGCGCTGTGGCGGTTCGGCGCCACCGGCCTCGACCCGACGATCTCCACCCAGTCGAGATTCGCGCCTCGCGGATGAACGGCTGCGCCTTCTGCCTCGACATGCACTGGAAGGACGCGCGGGCGGCGGGCGAGGACGAGGCGCGGCTCTACCTGCTCGACGCCTGGCGCGAGAGCCCCGACTACACCCCGCGTGAGCGGGCGGCGCTGGCGCTCACCGAGGCGGTGACGGTGCTCGAGCGCGGCAGCGTCCCGGACGCGGTCTGGGACGAGGACGCGGCGCACTTCGACCAGGCGGAGCTCGCGGCGCTGCTCCGCACGATCGCCGCGATCAACACCTGGAACCGCTTGCGGATCGCGACGGGAGCGGAGCACGGCCACTACCAGCCGGGGGACTTCGTCAAGGCAACGGTTGCCGCGGGCGCGGAAGGCGAGGCCGCGTGACCGAGACGGTCGCCGTGGTCGGCGGGACCGGGACGCTGGGCGCGCCGGTGGTCGCGGCGCTGCTCGAGCGCGGCGCCGCGGTCCGGGTCCTCAGCCGCAACGCCGTCGCGCTCCCCGCCGACGCCGAGCACCGTCGCGTCGACCTGACCACCGGCGAGGGGCTCGCCGACGCCCTCGCCGGCGCGAGCGTCGTCGTCGACGCCGCCAACTCGAACAAAGGCGCCGAGCAGACGCTGGTCGCCGGGACCCGCCGCCTGCTCGAGGCGGGCGTGGCGGCCGGGGTCGGCCACCACCTGACGATCTCGATCGTCGGCATCGACCTGGTGCCGATGTCCTACTACCGCGCCAAGCTCGCCCAGGAGAGGGCGCTCGAAGACGGCCCGCTCCCCTGGACGCTGTTGCGCGCCACCCAGTTCCACCAGCTCCTCGACGGCGCCTTCGCCATCGCCGCCCGCTTCGGGATCCGCCCGGCCGGCGCCGCGAAGCTGCAGCCGATCGACCCGGCCGTCGTCGCCGCCCGCCTCGCCGAGGCCGCCCTGGCGCCGCCCGCCGGCCGCCTTCCCGACATCGCCGGGCCGAAGGTGCGGACGCTCGGCGAGCTGAGCCGCGCCTGGGCGACGGCGCGCGGCAAGCACCGCCTCCCCCTCCGCGTCCCCGCCTGGGGGAAGATGGGCAGAGGGCTGGCGGCGGGAGCGCTCTGCGACCCGGCCGCGGCGGCCCCGGGAGAGGACTTCGAGGAATGGCTGCGACATGAGTGAGAAGCCGCCGGTGAACGACGAGCGCGAGCGCGACGGCGACCTCGCCGCCGAGTTCGAGGCGCTCCGCCCGCAGCTGACCCGGGTCGCCTACGGGATGCTCGGCAGCCTCGCCGAAGCCGAGGACATCGTCCAGGAGGCGTGGCTGCGGCTCGGCCGCGCCGACCGCGACGCGATCGACGACCTGCGCGCCTGGCTGACCACGGTGGTCGGCCGGCTCGCCCTCGACGCGCTCGGCAGCGCCCGGCGCCGGCGCGAGAGCTACGTCGGCGAGTGGCTGCCCGAGCCGGTGGTCGAGGAGTGGGACGACAACCCGACGCTCGACGAGTCGGTCTCGACCGCGCTCCTCGTCGTGCTCGAGCGCCTCTCTCCGGCCGAGCGCACCGCCTTCCTCCTGCACGACGTCTTCGACCTGCCCTTCGAGAAGGTCGCCGCGGTCGTCGGCCGCTCGCCCGACGCGGTCCGCCAGCTCGCCGCCCGCGCCCGCGCCCGCGTCGAGGCCGGCAAGCCGCGCTTCCCGGCGGGCGCCGAGGAGGAGGCGCGGATCGTCGCCGCCTTCGCCGTCGCCTGGCAGGAGGGCGACCACGAGGCGCTGCTCGGGCTGCTCGACCCCGACGCGGTGATGCGCTCCGACGGCGGCGGCAAGGTCCCCGCGGCGGGCAGGCCGCTGCTCGGTGCCGAGCGCATCGCCCGTGCCCTGCTGGGCTTCAAGCGCGCCGCCGAGCGCCAGGGGATCGAGCCCGAAGGCCGCTTCGCCCGCGTCAACGGAGCGGCCGGCCTCATCGTCCGCGAGCGCGGCGCAACCAACGTCTACTCGCTCACGATCGACGCCGGCCGCATCGTCGCGATCGACGTCGTCCGCAACCCGGACAAGTTGCGCGGGCTGGCGGAGCCGGGACGATGAGGAGTCGGGCCCTGGCCCGTACCGCGCTCGTCTGCTCGTGCGCCTATTGCCTCTTCCTCGGGCTGACTGCCTACCCCTTCCCACACACGTTCTTCGCCGACTTCCCCTTCTTCGCCGACTGGGTTGCACGGCTGCCGCCTTACAACGAACACCTGGTCAGCGACGTCGGCGGCGCCTACCTCGGCTTCGCCGTCGTCCTCGGCCTCGCCGCCTGGTGGCTCGACCGCAAGGTCGTGGTCGTCGCCTGCGCCGGATTTCTCACCGTCTCCCTGCTCCACCTGCTCTTCCACGCGACGCACCTCGAAGGCTTCGGCGGCCTCGAAGGCGCCGAGGAGCTCGCCGCCCTCGCCTCGCTGGTGGTGCCGCCCGTCGTCGCCCTCTGGGCGAGCGGCGAGCCGCTGCCCTAGCCTGGGCGCGATGGCGACGACCGATCCGACGGTCGACTTCATCGGGCTCGGCGTGATGGGCGCGCCGACGGTCCGCAGCCTGTTCGCCGCGGACCTCGACCGGCTGGGTTGCGAGGCCCACGCCGACCCTCGGAGCGCGGGTTCATCCAAGAGTTTCTTTGAATATGGGCCGCCGGGCATCAGAATGCCCAGGTGGGGTCAGGGGCGAGGACCAGGGGAGGGTTCGTGGCACGGTCGCGGGTCGGCGCCGTCGCGCTCACCGCGGCGGCGGTGACGCTCGCGCTGGGCGCGAGTGGCTGCGGCGGCTCCGGCGGCTCGGGCTCGCCATCCTCGTCGACCCTGCGGGTCACCTACTCCGCTTTCCCGGACTACCTCGACCCGTCGCTCTCCTACTCGCTCGAAGGCTGGTCGGCGATGTGGGAGACCTACGTGCCGCTGCTCACCTACGTCCACGCCGACGGCGCCGCCGGGACCGAGGTGATCCCCGGCCTCGCCAGGGCGATGCCGAAGATCTCGGGCGGCGGCCGCACCTACACCCTGTTCCTGCGCAAGGGCCTGCGCTACTCCGACGGCGAGCCGGTCCGCGCCTCCGACTTCCGCGACACGATCGAACGGGTCCTCGCGATGAACTCGCCGGCGACGCCCTTCTACACCGACATCGTCGGCGCCGAACACTTCGCCCAGACCAAGGCAGGTGGCATCCCCGGGATCGTCACCGACGACCACAGCGGACGCATCGTCATCCACCTGGCGCGGCCGCGCAGCACCTTCACCAACGAGCTGGCGATGCTCTTCGCCGCGCCGCTGCCGCCGGGGACGAAGCGCGAAGACCTCTCCGCCGACCCACCGCCCGGCACCGGTCCCTACGAGATCGTCGCCGCCAAGCCGGGTCGCTCCTGGGAATACCGCCGCAACCCGGAATGGGCGAAGCGCGACGGCCGCCTGCTGCCGCGGATCCCGTCCGGCCACTTCGGCGCGATCGACGTCAAGGTGATCAGCAATCCGGAGACGGCGGTGAACGAAGTCGAGCAGGGCAAGATCGACTGGATGCAGGAGCCGCCGCCGGCCGACCGCTACACCGAACTGCGCGAACGCTTCGCGGGCAGCCAGCTGCTGGTCACGCCGCAGATCGACCTCTACTACTTCTGGATGAACGTCAACAAGGCGCCCTTCGACGACGTGCGGGTGCGGCGCGCGGTCAACTACGCGATCGACCCGGCGGCGCTCGAACGGATCTACGCGGGGCAGATGCGCGCCACCCAGCAGGTGCTGCCGGCGGCGATGCCCGGCCACCGCACCTTCGACCTCTATCCGCACGACATGGCGAAGGCGCGCGAACTGATCGCCGCCGCGCACCCGAGCCGGCGCAAGGTGACGGTCTGGACCGATGACTACCCGCCGAACAAACAGGCGGGCGAGTACTACGAAGGCGTGCTGCGCGAACTCGGCTTCCAGCCGACGCTGAAAGTGATCCCGCAGGCCAACTACACGACGGTGATCGGCAACGGCTCGACTCCGAACCTCGACACCGGCTGGGGCGACTGGTACATCGACTACCCGCACCCAAACGACTACTTCCAGCCGCAGCTCTCCGGCGAAAGCATCGAGCCGACCGCCGACAGTAACTACTCGCGCTTCGACGACCCGTCGATCGACCGCCAGATCTCCAGGCTCGACCGCGAACCGCTCGGCCCGCGCCAGGAAGCCGCCTACGCGCGGCTCGACCGCGAGGTGATGCGCGAAGCACCGTGGGCGCCGTTCGGCTCGCTCACTGTGAGCACCTTCGTCTCGAGCCGGATCGACCTCAAGAAGCTCGTGGTCAGCCCGGTCTACGGCCAGGACCTGGCCAGCTTCGCGCCGCGTTAGGGGCGCGCCGCCGCGATCAGCGCCGGATTAGCATGGCGGCATGGCCGATTCTCCATCAGAGCTGATCGACGCACGGATCGAGGAGCTGGGCGACTGGCGGGGCGAGACCCTCGCCACCGTCCGGGCCCTGATCAAAGCGACCGACCCGGAAGTCGAGGAGACCTGGAAATGGCGCGGCGTCCCGGTCTGGGAGCACGCCGGGATGATCTGCACCGGCGAGAGCTACAAGCAATACATCAAGCTCACCTTCGCCAAGGGCGCCTCGCTCGACGACCCCGACGGGCTCTTCAACTCCAGCCTCGAGGGCAACGTCCGCCGGGCGATCGACATCCATGAGGGCGACGAGCTCGACCCGAAGGCGTTCAAAGAGCTGGTCCGCAACGCGATCGCGCTGAACGAATCGAAGTAGGGCGCGGCACCCGGGGGCCGGGCGGGGCGCTTCGTCAGCCCGACCCCATCCGCAGGGCACCGTCGAGGCGGATCGTCTCGCCGTTGATCATCGTGTTGACGACGATGTGCTCGACCAGCGCCGCGTACTCGGCGGGGTCGCCGAGCCGCGCCGGGTAGGGCACCGAGCCGGCCAGGGCTTCGCGCGCCGGGGCGGGCAGGCCGGCCAGGAGCGGCGTGTCGAAGAGACCCGGTGCGATCGCCACCACCCGCACCGCGTGGTCGGCGAGCTCACGGGCGACCGGCAGGGTGAGGCCGGAGACGCCCGCCTTCGAGGCGGCGTAGGCGACCTGGCCGACCTGGCCCTCGAAGGCGGCGATCGAGGCGGTGACGACGCAGACGCCGCGGTCGCCGTCGGCGGCCGGCTCGTTGGCGGCCATCGCCGCGGCGGCGCAGCGCAGCACGTTGATCGTCCCCAGCAGGTTGACCGCGATCACCTTGGCGAAGTCCTCCAGCGGCGTCGGCCGGCCCTTGCGGACGAGCTTGGTCGGGGTGGCGATGCCGGCGCAGTCGACCGCGATCCGCAGCGGCCCCAGCTCGCCGGCGGCGGCGATTGCGTCCTCGACCGAGGAGGAGTCGGAGACGTCGGTCTCGACCCAGGCGCCGTTGATCTCCCCCGCGACGGCGGCGGCGCGCGCCGCCGCCAGGTCGGCGACCAGCACCTTGGCGCCGCCCGCCGCGAGCCGCCGCGCGGTCGCCTCGCCGAGCCCGGAGGCGCCGCCGAACACCGCCGCGACCTGACCGTCGATCCTCATCGTCCCCCTGCCTCCCTTCCGCTCTCGCGGGCCAGGTGCCTGGCGATCACCAGGCGCTGGATCTGGTTGGTCCCCTCGAAGATCTGCATCACCTTCGCCTCGCGCATGTGGCGCTCGACCGGGAACTCCTTCGTGTAGCCGAAGCCACCGAGCACCTGGACCGCGTCGGTCGTCACCTTCATCGCCGCGTCGGTGGCGAGGAGCTTGGCGATCGAGGCCTGGCGCGAGAAGGGCAGGCCGCGGTCGCGCCGCCGCGCCGCTTCCAGGGTGACGGCGCGCGCCGACTCGACCGCCGCCGCCATATCGGCGAGCAGGAAGCCGAGCCCCTGGTGCTCGATGATCGGCCGGCCGAAGGTTTCGCGTTCCTTCGCGTAGGCGACGGCGGCATCGAGCGAGCCCTGGGCGAGGCCGGTGGCGACCGCGGCGATCCCGAGCCGGCCCGAATCGAGCGCCCGCAGCGCGATCTGCAGCCCCTCGCCCTCGCCGCCGACCAGGCGCTCCGCCTCGAGCTCCACCCCGTCGTAGTCGAGCGTCGCCGTGGTCGAGCCGGTCAGCCCCATCTTGCGCTCGGGTGGCTGGGTCGAGAGCCCGGGCGCGTCGCCGGGGACGAGGAAGCACGAGATCCCGCGCGAGCGGTCCTCCGAGGTGCGCGCGAACAGCGTGTAGAAGTCGGCCTCGCCGCCGTGGGTCACCCAGGCCTTCGAGCCGGAGACGAGGTAGGCGTCGCCTTCGCGCACGGCCCGCGTCCGCATCGCCGCCGGGTCGGAGCCGGCGTCGGCCTCCGAGAGGCAGTAGCCGCCGAGCAGGTCGCCGGCCAGCATCTCCCCCAGCCAGCGGCCGCGCTGCTCCTCGGTCCCCCGGGTGGCGAGCGGGTAGCAGGACATCACGTGGACGCTGAGCCCGACCCCGACGCTGGCCCACACCGCGGCGATCTCCTCCAGCGCCTGCAGGTAGACCTCGTAGGGCTGGCCGGCGCCACCGACCTCCTCCGGGTAGGGCATGCCGAGGAAGCCGAGCTCGCCGAGCGTGCGGAAGGCGTCGCGCGGGAAGGCCGCGTCTTCCTCGGCAGCGGCGGCGCGCGGCGCCAGCTGCTCCTGGGCGACCGAACGGGCCAGACCGACGATCTCCTCGGCCTCGGCCGAGGGAAGTGCGCGTTCCGCGGGCATCGAGCGCCCAGGCTTTCACATCGCGCCCCGTGGGCTCGCCGCCTCAGGCGCTGTGGACGATGAAGACGCTGCGGTGGCTGTGGTGCGCGACCGCGCCGGAGACACTGCCGAGCAGCGCGTGCTTGACCCCGGAGAGGCCGCGCGAGCCGAGCGCGATCACCGCCGCGTCGCACTTGTCGGCCGCCTCGACGATGGCGCTCCAGATCGGCCCACCTTCGGCGACTGCGGTGGTCGCCTCCAGGCCGAGTCCGCGCGCCCGCTCGGCGCCTTTCTCGGCGATCGCGTCGGCGCCTTTGCGCGCCGCGTCGGTCAGCAGTTCCATCGTCTCCGGCTCGACCGGCACGCCGGCGGTGCCGAAGAAGGGGACCCGCTCGAGCCCCTCGGAGACGACCAGGACGACCACCTTGCGCGGCCCGAACTCCTCGGCGACCTTGTCGATCGCCAGCGCCGCGCAGTCGGAGCCGTCGTAGGCGATCAGGATCGGGCGGCGCGAGTCGTCGGGCATCGCCGGGAAAGGTAGTGAAAGGGGCCGCCCGGCGACGGCCCCTCCCACCCTCGTTGCCGCGGCATTCAGCTCGCGGCGACGTCTAGTTGCCGCAGCTCCTGCTCATAGGAGACGGCGTAGCGGCGCAATTGTCCGTTCGGCTCGACCGTGTAGCTGCCCATCCGGGTCAGCGGCGGCGAGTAGGCGTGGATCGTCACCGCCGGCCCCTCCCCCGCGTGCAACACCCGGTGGATGTCGGAGGCGCCGAAGTAAAAGGACGAGCCCGCGCCGACCACCCGGGCGATCGGCTCGTCGACCGGCCGACCGAGCACCAGCCGCTCCTCGCGCACGCTCCCCGCGGCGACGGCGACGGCGCCGGCCGAGAGGTCGTGGTCGTGGAAACCGGTGTCGTGGTCGCGCGCCCAGCAGAGGAGCCAGACGTCGAGGTGCTCGTCGCGGAGCAGCTGTTCGTAGGTCCGGTGCTCCGGATCGTGCGAGACACATTCCGACCAGAGCTCCGGACGTGCCGCGATCCGCGTCGCGACGGTGATCAGCTCGGTGTCGGTGAGGTCGCGGCCGCTGGGCCGCATGATGTCCTCGATGCGCTGGTTCACGCGAGGGCTCCTTTCGGGTCGGGATTGAGAAGTCGGGCGGGATTGGCGGCGAGCAGCGCGCGCCGAAGATCGGGGTCGGGCCAGGCCGGGCGCTGGTCGACGACCGGGCGGTCGGAGCCGTAGACGAGCTGGACGGCGCCGACGATCTCGGCCATCGCGCCGATCAGGCGCGGGCCGTAGGAGGAGGTGTCGTGGAAGGCGAGCGGGTCGGGGTCGGGCGCCGGGACCCCGCGGCGTGCGGCGTAGCGCTCCAGCTGCAGGGGCGCGCCGCCGGCCAGCATCGCGAAGAGGACGCGGAGGCGCGGGTGGGCGGAGCGCCCGGCGTGGAGGAAGGCGAACCAGGCGGCCTGCATCTGGGCGACGTAGTCGGTGAGGGCGGGCCACAGTGCGGCAGGCGGCCGCCAGTCCCGGGGGTCGGGTGGACGACCGGGCCCGGGTGGACGAAGAGGGGCGAGTCGCGTTGCTCGAGGCGGGCGAGGAGCGGCGCGAGCCGCTCGACCGCGGCGGGGTGGGCGAGCGCGGTGGCGGGCAGGGTGATGCCGACGCAGCCACGGTCGAGGGCGGCGTCGACGTCGGCCGGGTCGGGCTCCGGCTCGGCCAGCGGCACCGCGCCCCAGCCGCCGAACTCGACCGGCAGCTCCCGCAGCCCTTGGTGGCGGGCCTCGATCAGCGGCAGCGCCTCCTCGGTCGGCAGCGACTCGATCCCGAGCGCGGTCGAGAGCGCGACCAGCGCCCGGTCGATCCCGTCCCCCTCCAGGTCCTCGCGCCGCAGCTCGGCGTCGGTCGCCTCGAAGGCGAGGATGCTGTCGGGCTCGGCGGCGACCCGGAAGGTCCAGCCCTCGCGTCGCGAGATCAGCCGCGGCTCGGACGTGCGTCGCGCCAGCGCCTCGATCAGCGGTTCACCCAGGAGGTGCTGATGTACGTCGACGGTCTTCATTCTTGGCTAAGTCTATCAAGAATATCGGCTTAGGTCATCTGGCCCGTCATCAGACCCGTCCCTCGTCACAAAGGCGTTTGTCCGGCCTCGCGACCGTGCACTTGAGCCGCCTATGACCGGCTCGATCGCACGACCGTGAGCCGCCGCGCCATCGATCTCCGCGCCGGGAAGTAGCTCCTGCAGCAAAATGCCGGCCGGCCGCCGGTTGAGCAATCGACGGCGCCTTGGCATGGACGACGCGCCGGCGAACGTCGGGGCGCGTACACGCTGTAGCCCCTCCCCGGAATCTCTCCCTTACCGAAGCAGCCCGACGCAAAGGGACGACACTTCCGTAGCACCCCGCCGCCGACGGGGTGCGGCAAACTGCGCGCGTGATCTGCGCTTGAACATCGTTGACGACCTCTTGGAGCGCGCGCCGGCTTCGCGGCTGGGGATCGTCGCGATCGATGATGAGGGGAACCGGCGCGACTGGTACTACGGCGAACTGATCGCCACCTCGGCGGGGCTCTCGGGGGCCTTCGCGGCTCGCGGGGTGAAGCGGGGCGACGTGGTGATGACGCTGGTCGGCAACCGGATCGAGTGGGTGCTGACCCTGCTCGCCTGCTGGCGGATGGGTGCCGTCGCGCTGCCCTGCAACACGCAGCTGCGGCGCAAGGACCTTGAGCTGCGGGTGGCAGCGGCGAATCCGGTGCTCTGCGTCGGCGAGGAGCGGCTGCTCGGCGAGCCCCCCGACGGGGTGGCGACGATGACGATGGCCGAGGTCGCCGAGGTGCTCGACGAGGACCGCCCCCAGGAGACGCCGGCCACGGTGCTTGACCTCGACCCCGAGGACCCGGCGCTGATCGTCTTCACCTCGGGCACGACCGGCGACCCGCGTGGCGTCGTCCACGCCTACCGCTACCTGTTCGGCCAGCGGATACAGGCCGAGCACTGGTTCGGCTCGCGGCGCGGCGACCTCGCATGGTGCACGACCGCGACCGGCTGGTCGAAGTCGGCCCGCAACGTCTTCCTCGCCCCCTGGCTGACCGGTGCCGCCGCGGTCATCCACGACGGCCGCTTCGACCCCGAGGAGCGGCTCGACTTCGCCGAGGCGCTCGGCGTCAACGTGCTCTGCCAGGCGCCGACCGAGTACCGGATGCTGGCCCGCCGAACCGCCCTGCGCCCGCTCCCCGCCCTGCACCGGATGGTCTCGGCGGGGGAGCCGCTCGATCCGGAGACGATCGCCGCCTTCCTGGAGGCGACCGGGCTCGAGCCCTCCGACGGCTACGGCCAGACCGAGACCGGCCAGGTGACCGCCAACCTCGCCGGCGAGCCGGTCCGCCGCGGCTCGATGGGCCGGCCGCTGCCGGGGATGGACGTCCGCATCGCCGAGGGCGAGCTGCAGCTGCGCGCCGCCTCCTCCCCCACCTTCTTCTCGCGCTACGTCGACGGCGAGCGCTTCGCGGGCGAGTGGTGGCCGACCGGCGACCTCGTCACCGAGGACGAGGACGGCTTCCTCTTCTTCGAGGGCCGCAACGACGACATCATCAGCTCCTCCGGCTATCGGATCGGCCCGACCGAGGTTGAGGCCGCGCTCCTCTCCCACCCCGCGGTCGCCGACGCCGCCGCGGTCGCCGCGCCGGACCCGGAGCGCGGCAGTGTGGTCCGCGCGATCGTCGTCCTCCGCGACCACGAGCCCAGCGACGCCATGGTCCAGGAGCTGCGCGAGCACTGCAAAACCCAGACCGCCCCCTACAAGGCCCCCCGCATCGTCGACTTCGTCGACGAACTGCCGAAGACGACCAGCGGCAAGGTCAAGCGCGCCCAGCTGCGCGCCGAAGGCTGACCGCGGCGCGTTCGCAGTAATCGTCGCTATCCGACGATTACTGCGAACTCACAGCTATGTCGTCTCGAGCAGGCCTTCCTCTACCCCGACCGGCGGGCCGAGGTGGTAGCCCTGCGCCATGTCGACGCCGTACTCGCGCAGCAGCACCGCGGTATCCTCGTCCTCGACGAACTCGGCGATCGTCTGCTTGCCGAGCCCGCGGGCGATGCCGACGATCGCCTGCACGGTGAGGCGGTCGGCGTCGTTGTGGGCGAGGTCGCGGACGAAGGCGCCGTCGATCTTGATCACATCGAAGGGGAAGCGCTTCAGGTACTCGAAGGGGCCGAAGCCGGCGCCGTAGTCGTCGATCGCCACTTCGCAGCCGAACTCGATGAGGCGGTCGACGAAGCCCGCCGCCGTCTCCAGGTCCTCGACCCGCGCCGTCTGGGTGATCTCGAAGGTGCAGCGAGCCGGGTCGGCCTCGCCCTCGTCGAGCCGGCGCTCGATGTATTCGAGCACCGAGATGTCGGTCAGCGAGGCGCCCGAGAGATTGACGTGGAGGCGAACCGGATCGCCCACCCGTTCGCGCTCGGCGAGCAGTTCGAGCGCCTGGCCGACGACCCAGCGGTCGAGCTCCTGGATCATCCCGGAGCGCTCGGCGACGCCGATGAAAGCCGAGGCGGGCAGCAGCTCCCCCGACTCGCCGCGCATCCGCAGCAGCAGCTCGAAGCGCTCGACCGCGCCGTCGGCGAGGCTCTGGATCGGCTGGGTCGCGAGGCTGAGCCGGTTCTGGGTGAGCGCGTTGCGGATCTTGGCGCTGGTGGTGAGCCGGCGAGCGTCGCTCATCGTCGCCGCGACCGGCGCCTCGAAGAGCGAGACCCGGTTGCGGCCCTCCGCCTTGGCCCGGTACATCGCCTCGTCGGCGGCGGCCAGCACCGCCTCGGCGCCGCCCTCGGATTCGACCCCGAACATCGTGATCCCGACGCTGATCGTGGCCCCCGCCAGCTCCGGGTCGCCGGCGAAGTCGTCGGCCACCTGGACGCGCAGGTCTTCGCCCAGCGCCAGAGCGCCTTCGACGTCGGACTGCGGCATCAGCACCGCGAACTCGTCGCCGGAGAGGCGGGCGACGATGTCGGTGGCGCGGACCCGCTCGCGCAACGTCGCGGCGATGCGGCGGATCAGGTTGTCGCCCTGCTGGTGGCCGAAGCGGTCGTTGACCTCCTTGAGGTCGTCGACGTCGATCACCATCACCGCGCCGCGGCCGCCGTAGCGGGAGGTGAAGTTGACGTAGGTGTCGAGCCGGGTGCGGAAGGAGCGGCGGTTGAGAAGGGCGGTCAGCGGGTCGTGGTCGGCGAGATAGCGCAGCTCGACCTCGGTCTTGTCGGCAGCGTCGAGCGCGGCGAGGACGACCTGACGGTCGGCCGGCTCCAGTTTCGCCAGTACTGCCTGAAGGGCGGCGTCACGCTTGCCGCTGCTATCCACGATGTCCACTGAACCACCGAAGGTAGCCGAAGTCACCCGCCAATTGGGGACAGTTACCCTCATACGAATGGCCAATCGCCTCGCCGCCGAGACCAGCCCGTACCTGCTGCAGCACAGCGAGAACCCGGTCGATTGGTACCCGTGGGGCGACGAGGCGCTCGCCCGCGCCCGCGCCGAGGATGTGCCGATCCTGCTCTCGGTCGGCTACTCGGCCTGCCACTGGTGCCATGTGATGGAGCGCGAGTCCTTCGAGGACGCCGACACGGCGGCCTTCATGAACGCCAACTTCGTCTGCGTCAAGGTCGACCGCGAGGAGCGCCCCGACGTCGACGCGATCTACATGGAGGCGGTGCAGGCCTTCACCGGGCAGGGCGGCTGGCCGATGACCGTCTTCCTCGACCCGGAGGGCGTCCCCTTCTTCGGCGGCACCTACTTCCCGCCCGACGAGAGCCGCGGGATGCCGAGCTTCCGGATGGTGATGGAAGCCGTGCTCGAGGCTTTTCGCGGACAGCGCGAGGAGATCCGCGAGCGGGCGGCGACCACGGTGGGGAGACTTGAGGCGGCGGCGAAGATTGCCCCAGGTGGGGTCCCCGATGCGGACGACCTCGCGAGCGCGGTGACGACGCTCCTCGGCCGCGCCGACCCGGACAACGGCGGCTTCGGCCGGGCGCCGAAGTTCCCGCCCGCCTCGGCGCTGGAGCTGATCCTGTCGCGGGGCGAGGGACTCGCGCACGCCGAGCGCACCCTCGACGCGATGCTGGCCGGCGGCATCTACGACCACCTCGGCGGCGGCTTCGCCCGCTACGCGGTCGACTCGGCCTGGCAGGTCCCCCACTTCGAGAAGATGCTCTACGACAACGGCCTGCTCGCCCGCGCCTACCTGCACGGCTGGCAGGTGCTGGGACACGACCGTTACCGGCGGGCCTGCGAGGAGACGCTCGACTGGCTGCTGCGCGAGATGCGCGGCCCGGAGGGCGGCTTCTACTCGGCGCTCGACGCCGACTCGGAGGGCGAGGAGGGCAGGTTCTACGTCTGGACGCCGGACGAGATCCGCGCGGTGCTGGACGACCCCGCGCCGATCCTCGCCTACTACGGCGTCACCGAGGCGGGCAACTTCGAGGGCAGGAACATCCTCCACCTCGCCGACGGCGCCGCGGCGCCCGCGCCGGAGGGCCTCGACGCGGCCCGCGCCGCGCTGCTCGCCGCCCGCGCCGAGCGGGTCTGGCCGGGACTCGACGACAAGCGCCTCTGCTCCTGGAACGCGCTGGCGATCGGGGCGCTCGCCGAGGCGGGCGCGGTGCTCGGCCGCGACGACTACCTGCGGGCGGCGGCCGCCTGCGCCGACTTCGTCCTCGGCACGATGCGCGACCCCGACGGCCGCCTGCTGCGCACCTACAAGGACGGTCGCGCCCACCTGAACGCGTACCTCGAGGATCACGCCTTCACCGTCGAAGCGCTGCTGGTCCTCTACGAATCGACCTTCGAGCCGCGCTGGTTCACGGCGGCGCGCGAGCTCGCCGAGACGATGATCGAGCGCTTCGGCGACCCCGATCGCGGCGGCTTCTTCTCGACCTCCTCCGACCACGAGACGCTGATCGCCCGCCGCAAGGAGGTCGGCGACCACCCGATCCCGGCCGGCAACAGCGCCGCCGCGCTCGGCCTCCTGCGGCTCGCCGCGCTGAGCGGCGAAGCGCGCTTCGCCGAGCTCGGAGTCGGCGTCCTCGCCCTCTTCGGCGAGCCCGCGATCGGCCACCCCGACTCCTTCGCCCACTTCCTGCGGGCGCTCGACTTCCACCTCGCCTCGACCCGCGAGGTGGCGCTGGTCGGCGGCGACCTCGGCGCACTCGAAGGCGTCGTCCGCGCGGCGTTCCGGCCGAACGTCGTCGTCGCCGGCGGCCCGGCGGGCGCGGTCGAGCCGCCGCTGCTCGACGCCCGCACCGAAGTCGGCGGCGAGCCCGCCGCCTACGTCTGCGAGGGGTTCACCTGCCAGTTGCCGGTGACCGACCCGGACCAGTTGTGCCGGGATTTGGCCGAGGCGACGCGCTAGACGGGGAAGTCGCGGACTTCGTCTAAGACCACCCGGCCGCCCACCTCGGCCCGGCCCTCGCCGAGGAAGCGGGCGTCGAGCCGCGAGCCGCGTCCCTGCAGGATCTCGAGGTCGCGCTCGAGCGCCACGGCGAGACAGATCGCCGCCGACCCGGTCGCCTCGTCCTCGCCGACCCCATCGTCGTGGGAGAAGCAGCGCGAGCGGACCGTGCCCTCGGCGTCGTCGACCCAGGCCCAGAGGCAGGCGAGCTGCTCGCCCTCGGGTGGGCCGGGCGCCTCCTCGACCGCCAGGGCGTCCTCCATCTGGATCAGCTTCCAGTCGGGGCCCCACTCGGGGCGGGCGGCGACGAAGGTGCGGGCGCCGTCGACCCGCACCGCGACCTCGCCGGCGGGCGGGCGCAGGACCGTCACCGGCTCGCGCTCCTTTTCCAGCAGCCAGGCGGTGCCGACGCTCGGATGCCCGGCGAAGGGCAGTTCGAGGCCGGGCGTGAAGATCCGTATCCGCCCGCTCGCCGCGTCGTCGACGAAGACCGTCTCCGAGAAGCCGAGCTCGGCGGCGACGTCCTGGCGGCGCTCCTCCGGGACCTCGCCACCGTCGAGGAAGACCCCGAGTGGGTTGCCGAATTCCCACTCGGCGTCGCAGAAGACCCGCAGGACGTGCAGCTCACTCACAGGATCGGCAGGAAGTTTTCGATCTCGAAGGGGGTGACCTGGACCCGGTACTCGTCCCATTCCTGCCGCTTGATCTCGACGAAGCGGCGGAAGGTGTGCTCACCGAGGGTGCGCAGCACCAGCTCCGAGTCGGCGGCGACCTCGATCGCCTCGCCGAGCGTCGCCGGCAGCTGCTCGATCCCCTGATGGGCGAGCTCCTCCTGTGAGAGGTGGTAGAGGTTCTGCTCCATCGGCTCGGGCAGCTCGTAGCCCTTCTCTACCCCTTCGAGGCCGGCCTGCAGCATCCCGGCGAAGCAGAGGTAGGGGTTGGCGGCCGGGTCCGGGCAGCGCAGCTCGGCGCGGGTCGCCGACTCCTTGCCGGGGTGGTAGAGCGGCACCCGGATCAGCGCCGAGCGGTTGCGGCGCGACCAGGCGAGGTAGACGGGCGCCTCGAAGCCGGGGACGAGGCGCTTGTAGGAGTTGACCCACTGGGCGAAGAGCGGCGAGATCTCGCGCGCGTGCTTCAGCTGGCCGGCGATGAACGACTTCGCGATCGGCGATAGGAAGTAGGGGTCGTTCTCGTCATAGAAGGCGTTCTTGCCGTCCTTCGCGAGGCTCTGATGGACATGCATCCCGGAGCCGTTCTCGCCGAACAGCGGCTTCGGCATGAAGGTCGCGTGGTAGCCGTATTTCATCGCGTACTCCTTGACGACGATCCGGTACGTCATGCAGTCGTCGGCCATTTCGAGCGCGTTCTTGTAGCGCATGTCGACCTCGTGCTGGGACGGGCCGACCTCGTGGTGGGTGTACTCGACATGGATGCCGAGTTTCTCCAGGGCGAGGACGGTCTCGCGGCGCAGGTCGGAGCCCGCGTCGAGCGTGGTCAGGTCGAAGTAGCCGCCCTCGTCGAGCACCTCCGGCACGCCCGACTCCGGTTTCGCCGAGCGGAAGTAGAAGTACTCGAGCTCGGGACCGATGTTGTAGGCGTCGAAGCCCATCTCCTCGGCCCGCTTCAGCGCCCGCCGCATGATCCAGCGCGGGTCGCCCTCGTAGGGGCCGCCGCCCGGCACGCGGATGTCGCAGAACATGCGCGCGACCGCGTCTTCTTCCTCCGGGCGCCAGGGCAGCATCGCGAAGGTGGCGGGGTCCGGCAC
Source organism: uncultured Actinomycetes bacterium (assembly GCA_963824485.1). Classification (GTDB taxonomy): domain Bacteria; phylum Actinomycetota; class Thermoleophilia; order Solirubrobacterales; family 70-9; genus VAYN01. Next base: position 562,740 of record CAWGPH010000010.1, on the reverse strand, counting down.
GGCGAGCATGTCGGACTCCTCGATCGGGTTGAAGCCGGTGATCGAGGACCCGTCGAAGCCCATCCCGCCTTCGAAGGCGTCGTCGAGCTCGGAGGCATTGACCGAGAAGCTCTTCAGCTGCCCGAGGACGTCCGTGAACCAGAGGCGGACGAAGCGTACGTCGTGCTCTTTGCAGAGCTTGATGACATCCTCGGCGGTCTGCGGTCGGTCTGCCATGCGTGAACTTGCCTCCTTGGCTCTGGGCGCGGTGAGCCGGCAACGATAGGCGAATGAACCGCCGTGGTGCGGATCGACGTATATCGGGTAGGAGGTGGCCGTTTCAGCTGAGTTGAAACCCCTCCCAGATGTCGGTATAACTTACTCCACGTAAGTAAGCGGCTCAAAGTAAAGTAAAGGCCACGTAAAGGCTCTGTAAAGCCGATTCCACCAGGATCCATATCCGGCCGGCAGGCCAGAGACGAGAAGCAAGTTGACGGTAAAAACGGCAGTAAGCAGATTCCAGATCCACGATGAGCTGACGGCGCCCGACGAGAGCGCCCCGCTGATCAAGTCCATCCAGGCGGCCGGGGGCGCGGTCACCAAGTTCGTCGGCGTCCTCGCCGGCGCCCCTGCCGTCCTCCGGGCCTACACCCGCATGCGCTCCGAGCTACGCGGTGGCGTCCTCCCCCAGGCGACTCGTGAGCGGATCGCCCTGGCCGTCGCCGAGCACCGTGAGGACAGCTACAGCATCGCCCAGCACGCCAAGTCGGCGCGTCGCGCCGGGCTCGGCCTCGACGAGGTCTCCCGCGCCCGTTCCTTCACCTCGGCCGACCCGAAGGAGGCGGCGCTCCTCCTCTACCTGAAGGAGGCGCTCGACGCCGAAGGGCCGCCGCCGCTCCACCTCCACGAGGAGGCGCGTGAGATCGGCTGGACCGACGAGGAGATCCTCGAGGCGGTCGGCCACCTGGCGCTCAACGAGTTCCAGAGCCTGATCGCGAGCGCCGCGGCGCTCCCCCAGGACCAGGCGACGCCGCGGGTCCTCCCCTCGGCCGCCTAGGCAGCCCCAGTTGCGTTCGCAGTAATCCTCGCTATGCGAGGATTACTGCGAACGCGCCCGGCGTCAGCGTTCCTCGACCAGCGTCGCCGTGTAGAGCAGGCGTGCCGTCGCGTATTTGCAGCCGTAGGTGGCGCGTTTTCCGATCGTTTCCTGCGGCTGCCCCTGGCGGATGTCGGTCGAGTTGGTGCAGGCCCCCGGCTCGCGGCTGGCGCGCCAGACGTTGTTGGCGGTGAGTTCCTGGGAGAAGATCGGTGCCCAGGTCGGCACCGTGATGCCGATGATGTCGCCCTTTTCGACCTTCAGCGAGGAGCCGAACTTGACCGTCTGGCCCAGATATGGGGTCAGCACCTTGACCGCCCCCTGGCGGCGCAGGTTGTAGCGCGGCGGGTTGGTGCCGGGCACGCGGTGGAGGATCGCCAGGCGCGCCTCGGGCGGGGTGCCGAAGAAGCCGTTGAAGAAGCTGCGCTGGCTGTTGGTCGGCTGCGCGAGGGTCAGCGTCCACGACTTGATCGTGCCGTCGGTCTGGACCAGGAAAGGGTTCTGGGCCTGGCCGTTGGAGACCTGGAAGCCGGTGACGCTGCCGACCGCCTGGCAGGGCAGGTTCGGGCAGGACGGGTCGGGCGTGGCCGAGGTGCCGCCCAGCGTCACCGTCGTCTTTTCGTTTTCGACCTTGGCGGCGCCCGCCACGGCGGCGAGCGCGATCAGGGCGACGAGGGCGCCGGCGAGCGCGACGGCGACCCGGCGTCCCCTCCGCGGCTGCGCGGCGAAAGCACGGTGGGAAGTCCTCGGCATCGGTACGACTCCTCTCTCGAATACGGCACTGAGCAGGGAACTTTAACCATCGGGGCCGCGCGGCGATGCGGTGCGCGGGCCGATGCCCGAGGAGATCAGATGCCGGCGGGAGCGGGCGGAGGGTCTGTCGCGGTGAGGCTAGAGGCCCTTGGAGGCGTATTCGATCGCGACCGCGTACTGGATCCGACCGACCCCTTCGAATTCCAGCGCTTCGGCGGCGGCCGAGGTGAGATCCCAGGAGCGGCCTTTGACGTAGGGACCGCGGTCGATTACCGGGGCGACGATCGAGTGGCCGTGCCAGACGAACTTGACCGGGGTGCCACAGGGAAGGGTCTTGTTGGCGACGCCGATCGTGGTCGGGCGCAGGACCTGGCCGCAGGCGGTCGAGCGGCCCCACATGTTGGTGCCGCCGTACCAGCTGGCGCCGGCGAAGCGGAAGGGCGTGAACGACAGTTCGGCTTCGTTGAAGGCGGTGGTCGTGGTCGTTTCCTCGGTTTGGGCCGGGACCGGCGCGGCACTGGCGGCGCCGCCGGTCGCGGCCTGAGCACCGGGCACGGCGGCGAGGGCGAGCACGGCAAGGGCACCGGCCAGCAGCGCGGCACGCAGCCATAGGGGCGTGAAGGCGAGTTTCCGCTCAGGACGGTCGGGGGCGTCGTTCATGTCTCTTTCCAGGCGCTTACGGGGTTAGCTGTCGGGCTCGCGCTGAAAGAGCTGCGCTACACCGGCCGACGCCGGCGACTCGCCCCAACTAATTGGGTCCCCCGCTCCCCGCGATATGTAGGCGGAGATTCAGCGGAAGTTGGCGGCAGATTAGCAAACGCTAAGACAGAAAACTTGCACTTGCCCGAGAGCACCCGCAATTAGCGCCAATCCATCGACTACCGACGCCTGGCGCCCGATTCCTGCAACCAACCATGCGAGCTCCGCCAGCCCAGCGTGCGCCTCGCGTCACAGTCCGATGCGCCCCCCAGGTCGATGGGCCGAAAACCTGCCTCTGCGTCCGGTTTTCGGCCCGTCGGCGGGAGCGGCGCACGGAAGTGTGTCGGGACCGGCGCCGGGACGCCCGCGGGCATAGGAAAGCCCCGCCGAAGCGGGGCTTTCCGACAGCGAGCCTGTAAGCCGGATCCTGTCGCGAGCGGACATCTATCTCGCCGGGGCCAGAGCCCTGGCGGGGCGCCGAGGCGCCCTGCGACCTACCTGGACCTCGCCGAGCCGGGTCGACGGTCCTGCTTGGCCTTGCACCGGGCGGGGTTTGCCTGGCCGCCGTGTCACCACGACGCCGGTGCGCTCTTACCGCACCTTTTCACCTTTGCCTGTACGCGGCTCACGTGTGGCCGCGCCATCGGCCGTGTATTTCTGTGGCACTTTCCCGCGGCTTTCGCCGGGTGGGCGTTACCCACCGCCCTGCCCTTTGGTGTCCGGACTTTCCTCGAGGGGTTGTCTCTCCCCCCGCGTCCGCTTAGCTCACAAGAAAAGAGTAGGCGCAGCGGCGCCGAAAACCAAGCCTGCCCAGGACGCAGGGAGGGAGACGAGGGGAGCGCATTAGAAATGCGTGACCCGAAGGCGAGCGACCGAGGACACCGGCAGGCGCCGGTTTGCAGGCGCCGGGTCAAACCTTGCGGAAGACGCCGACCACCTTGCCCAAGACCCTCGCCTCAGTGGTGATGATCGGCTCCATTTCATCGTTCGCGGGCTGCAGGCGGATGTGGTCGGGTTCGCGGTAGATCCGCTTGACGGTCGCCTCCTCGCCGATCAGGGCGACGACGATCTCGCCGTCGGCGGCATCGTCGGCGGGGCGCACGACCACGTAGTCGGCTTCGATGATCCCGGCGTTCTTCATCGATTCGCCGCGGATCTGCAGGATGTAGTCGCCGTCCTCGCCGCCGATCACGTCCGGGACTTCGAGGTACTCCTCGATGTTCTCTTCGGCCAGGATCGGCGCGCCCGCGGCGACCGAGCCCACCAGCGGGATGCCGTTGGCCGGCTTCACCACGCTGACCGCCTTGTCGAAGAGGAGCTCGATCGCCCGCGGCTTCGACGGATCGCGTCTGAGCAACCCGATCTTCTCCAGGTTGGAGAGATGCGCGTGGACGGTGGAGGACGAGTGCAGACCGACGGCTTTGCCGATCTCCCGCACCGTCGGCGGGTAGCCGGTCTTCGCCGCGTACTTGCGGATGAAGTCGAAGATCTCCTTCTGCCGCTTGGTCAGGTCAAGGTCAACCATCGTTGGCTCCGTTTTCCTCCAATTGCCGGATATGAGTGCAGACGAACACCTGTTCGCAGGGTATCCCTTCCAGCGGACGCCCGCAAGGCGCGACGGCACGCGGGCGCCGAGTCCCTAGAATCCCGGTCCCACCGGCGGCTGTGGCGGAACTGGTAGACGCGCAAGGTTGAGGGCCTTGTGGGTGGAAACACCCGTGATGGTTCGACTCCATTCAGCCGCATGAGAGAAACGGCTCCGCGCCCCTTTGCGGAGCCGTTTCTCGTACAGGACTTCCCGCCGTTCTCAGAAGCTGGTCGACATCCCGGGGGCAAGCAGCCGCACCACGACCTCCGGCGCCAGTTCGTCCATCGCCCGTGCCAGTTCCTGTGGAGGTCGGGACAAGGGGTCGGGCCGGAAATGCTTCAGGAAGCGCGGATAGAGCGTGCCCCAATGGATCGGCACCATGATCCTCGGTCGGATCATCGCCGCGGCGCGGGCCGCGCGTCGGGGATCCATGTGACCGGGTCCAAGGCTCGGACCCCACCCCCAGATCGGCAGCAGCGCGACGTCGGGTTCCTCGAGCCGGGACATCCCGTCGAACAGGTCCGTGTCGCCGGCGAAATAGACGCGACGGGTCCCGGCGATCAGGTAGCCGACCGCGGGTCCGTGCAGGGGCGGCATACGACCTCCGTCGTGGATCGCCTCGACCGCGGACACGACCAAGGATCCGATCTTCATCGACCGACCGGGGACCAACTCCTCGACCGCGGTGAAGCCGCGTCGGATGAAGAAGCGACCGGTGCCCTCCGGGCAGACCAGGCGGGTCGTCCTGCCGAGTCGCCGCAACGAAGGCAGGTCGGCGTGATCGCGGTGCAGATGGGAGACGAGTACGAGGTCCGGCGCGTCTGAGGATCCACCGGACGGGGTGAGGGCCTCGCGCCGCAGCGGGCCGATCCGCGAACGAAGGACCGGGTCGGTGATGATCCTCACCCCGTCGAGCTCGATCAAGACCGTCGCATGACCGACATAGGACAGAGATGGCGGATTGTCACCGTCCCCTTGCACCAGGGGGAGCCTTCCTTGGCGGCGTGGATCAGGCCGCCAGCAGCTTGGCCTTCTGTTCGGCGAACTCGGTGTCGGTCAGCACGCCCTGGTCTTTCAGTTCACCCAGCTGCTTCAGCTGATCGAGGGTCGAAGGCCCGCCGGTCGGGGGGGCGGCAGGGGCTGCCTGGGCCGGCGCCGGCGCTTCCTGTTCGGCCCATTTCTTCTCCTGGCGGTGTCTGACGCGTCCCCCGACGGCACTGGCGGTCCCCGCGATCGCCGCGGTGCGGCCTATCCCTCTCAGTAGTCCCGGCATCTTGTGTCTCCTCTCAGGCTGCCTCGGCCGCGTCGAGCGCGGCGAGCATGGCTTGGATCGGGATGCGACCGCTCGCGACCAGTTGACCACCCGAGCGACGCACGGCGGCGGCGAACGGCCCCGCCCAGGCGTTCTCGAAGACCAGCAGGGCGGCCGAGGTCCCCGGCTCGAGGATGTCGCCCGCGGCGGCGCGATCGCCTTCGTCGAGCAGTCCGGAGGAGGCGCCCTCGAAGACGGCGAGCTCGACCACCTCACCGCCGACGTCCTCGATGTCGAGGAACGCCACGTTGCCCTCGGCGTCCTTGGCGATGAAGGCCAGGTCGAGGATCCGGATCAGGCCGCGGTCGACCAGGTCGATCAGATGGGGAACGGCCTCCCCGCTCGGTTGGCGCCCGGGCCACTCGACCAGCAGATAGTCGATCGGGCCCATCTCGTCGAAACTCTCGCTGCTCATCTCGCCCCCTCGGGTCGGTCGGTCTGGACCGACGCTAGAGGGCGCGTCGCCGGCTCCGCATCGCCCGATCGGGGTGATCCGCGCCGGACGGCCACCGTCCGGCGGCCGATTTCACCCCGATCGGAGGATGCGCGCGACCCCTCGATCCGCTGGGATCATGAGACGAGGCCCCGACCCCGAGAGGAGGGCGGCCGTTGCGGACCCGAAGGGAGCTTCTTCCGGCGCGGATGCTGGAGCGGACCGGCGCCGGGCGGCGCGCCTGGCGCATGGCGGTACCCCCGATCCATCGCCTCCACAGCCGGCCGGAAAGGGCCGAGACGCGGATCGAGGCCCTGACGAAACTCAAATCCCTCTTCGACTCCGGGGTGCTGACGCGGCGGCAGTATGAGAGCGAGCGCCATCGCCTGCTCGGTGGCTGAGATGTCCGGGTGGCCCGAGGGCGAGCTCGGTCCTGTCCAGGTCCTGGTCCTGGGCGTCGATGCCCGCGGCTCCGATGAGATGATCTCGGCCGAGCTCCAGGATCTGGGCAACGAGAGCGCCATCAGGGTCGTCGATCTGCTGCGGGTCCGCCGAGACGTCGGCGGAGAGATGCGCAGAATGTCGTCGGTCGATCCGAGCGGCATGCGCGGCACTCTCGTCGAGGCCCTCCTCTTCACCGAGGACGACAGGCGAGGCTCCTCGGCCGGGGAGCCTGTCATCGGCGCCACCTGGTTCCTCGCCGATCGCGTCCCACGGGGGTGCACGGTCGCCATCCTTCTCGTCGAGCATCGCTGGGCGATCCCACTGCGATCGGCGGTCGGCAAGTTCGAGGCCGAGATCTTCGGCGACGCCTGGCTGCACCCCCGGGACGTCGCCGCCGCCAGACGACAGGCGCGGTCGTCGCGTCGATGACCCTGCCGCGGTCGCGGATCAGGCGAGCAGTTTCGCCTTCGCCGTGTCGAACTCCTCGCCCGAGATCACGCCTTTGGCCTTGAGATCCGCGAGCTTCTGTAGCTCTTCGGCGGGCGAGGCGGACTGGGCCTGCTCCCGCACGTAGCTGTCGAAATGCTGTTTGGCGTCGGCCTGCGCCTTGATCGTCCGGTCGCGCATCCCACCGCCGCGGACGATCAGGTAGATCAGGACGCCGAGAAACGGCAGGAAGACGAGGAAGAACACCCAGACCGCCTTGGCGATGCCAGAGAGCTCATGGTCACGGAACAGATCGGAGAGGACCGAGATCAGGATCCAGATCCAGGCGAAGAGAAGGAAGAACTCGAAGACGAGCAGGAGCCCTTCGCCGAAGTCGACGTCCGCGAGCAGCGTCATGCCCCCTCCTCCGACCAGTTCAGGCAGAGCTGGTAGATCAGCAGGAGGTCGAGGCCGATCATCAGCAGCGCCCACAGTGGCGCCGCCGGGAACCAGACGATCTGCAGGATCGCGTTCAGCGACAGCACCGCCACCCCGCCCCAGCGAGCGGCCCCGTTGCCGGCCAGCAGACCGATCCCGATCAGGACCATCACCGCGCCGACGACGAGCTGGATCCATCCCCAGGTGCTGATGTCGAAGACGATCACGCCGTGGCCGCCGACGACGACGACTTCGTTGTTGGCCACCGCCGCGATGCCCCAGATCAGGTCCAGAAATCCGAGGATCAACATCGCGATCCCCGCGAAAGCAATCCAGTTGGAGTGTTGACCGCCGGTGGCGGGTCTCGGGTCTCGATGAGCCTCCATCACGCTTCCTTCCTCGTCGTTGACCATCCGCAGTCACGCTAAAAGTGGGCTGGCGCCGCGCGCATCATCACGATGGGGTGAACGGCCGAATCACCGCGCACTTGCCGCCACCGGTTCGGCCGGATAGGCTCTTCTTCCAACCAGGTAGTGACTTTCGCAACCTGCATCGGGGAGCCCGCAGGACGTGAGCGCCGAAGGGGAGAGCGGTTCCGGATCAAGGCCTGTCGCGGGCGTCGACCTCGGCGGCCCCGGCCTCGTCTCCCTCGTCGAGCGGGAGCGGCTGAGCTCCCGTCTGCGCGCCGCGGACACGCCGCTGATCCTGCTTCACGCGCCCGCCGGCTACGGCAAGTCGGTACTGCTCGCGCAATGGGCGCGCCTCGATCCGCGCCCCTTCGGCTCGATCATCTTGAACGAGGCCCACAACGACCCGGCGGTCCTCCTGGCGGCCCTGATCGAGGCCCTCGAGCCGATCGAGCCGCTGCCGGAGTCGGTGGTCTCGACGCTGCAGGCGCCGCGACTCGACCTCGACGTCGTGGTGCCCCGGCTCGAAGGCGCACTGCGGGCCCGGTCGATCAAGACGGTGCTCGTCCTCGACGAGCTCGAGCACCTCGGCTCCGAGGACAGTCTGCGCCTGCTGGAGGCGATCATGAAGGCGGTCCCCGCCGGGTCGCGTCTGGCGATGGCGACGCGTCGCGCCCCGCCGATCCACGTCCCGCGGCTACAGGCCGAACAGCGACTCGCGGCGCTCGAGACGGGTGACCTCCTGATGACGAAGGGGGAGGCGACCCTTCTTCTCGCCGGGGCGGGGCTACGGGCCTCGGACACGGAGGTGGAGACGATCCTCGCCAGGACCGAGGGTTGGCCGGTTGCGCTCTACCTGGCCACGCTCAACCGCCGCCCCCGACCCGACCGGCCGCTGCCCGATTCGGGCTTCGGCGGCGAAGAGCACAGCCTGGTGGAATACATGCGCGACGAGTTCCTCGAGGTGGCGACGCCGGAGGACGTCGGCTTCCTGATCCGCGTCTCCTTACTCGACCGGCTCGGCGGGGAGGTCTGCGACTCGGTGATGCAAACCGTCGGCTCCGGCTCCCGACTCGCCCGGTTGGCCCGCGAGAACATGCTCCTGATCCCACTCGATCGACGCGACGAATGGTTTCGTCTGCACTCGCTCTTCGCCGAAATGCTGCGCGCCGAGTTACGCCAGCGTCACGGCGAGGAGGTGGACGAGCTCAACCGGCGCGCATCGGCGTGGTGGGAGTCCGCGGGCGATCCCGAACGGGCGATCCGGTTCGCGATCGACGGCTCCGATCTCAGCCGGGCGGGACGCCTCATCTGGGAAGCCGTGCCGGCGTTCAACACGACGGGTCGCTATGCCTCGATCCAGGCCTGGATCGAGAGGGTCGGGCTGACCCGGGCGGCATCCGATCCCCACCTCAGTCTCACCGTGGCCCACGGCGCCCTCGCCGCGGGAGACGGTGGTGCCGCCGAGTATTGGGCCGGGATCGCGCGTCCGCTGGTCGCCGCCACCCCGGACGCGGCCGTGGAGCTCCCCGCCGCGCTGGCGATGATCGACGCGACCCTCGCGCGCGACGGTGCGGCGGGCATGGCCGCGGCCGCGGAGCGGGCGCTGGCCTCACTCGACGGCGACAGCCCCTGGATCTCGATGGCCGATCTGATGGCAGGTCTCGCCGCCCACTTCGCCGGCGAGCACGCACGCGCACGGCGGCGGCTCTCCGACGCGGCGCGGCGCGCCGCGATCTGGAACATACCGCTGATCCAGGTGCTCGCCCTCGCCCAGCTCGCCCTCCTCGCGGCCGCCGAGGGCGACTGGCAGACCGCTCGGATCCTGGCTTCCCAGGGGCGCGGCCAGGTCGAGCACTCGGGTTTGATCGCACGGCCGTCGATCGCGCTGACGATGGCGGTGTCGGCCTACGTGGAGGCCAACGATCAGCGGCGTGAGGAGGCGATCGCCGATCTCGAGGTGGCGCGGGCGCTGCTCGCCCGGCTCCAGGATTTCGGGGCCTGGTTCGAAATCGAGACCACCGCCGCCCTCGCCGCCGCCGCGAGCGAGCTGAACGACCCGGAGGCGACCCGTGGACTCATCTCCTCCGCACGCGCGCGCCTCGGCGCGATCCCCGACGCACCGATGCTCGAAGCCTGGGTCGGGGAGATCGAAGAGGATCTGGTGGCTCTCTCGGAGAGCGGACTCGCCGAGCTGACCCCGGCCGAGATGCGGGTCTTGCGCCTGCTGCCGAGTCACCTCTCCTATCCGCGGATCGCCGCCCAGCTGATCGTCTCGCCCAACACCGTCAAATCCCAGGTGCGCTCGGTCTTCGGCAAGCTCGGCGTGTCCTCGCGCCACGAGGCGGTCGAGCTCTGTCTCGCCCACGACCTCTCGACCGAGCAGGGGTCGGCCCCGGTGGAGCCGGTCCCGATCCCCGGGCCCCGTCAACCGATCGACCCGCCCATCGCCCCATCGGGGTGATTGCGGCCGGCGGCGGCCAGGATAGCCTCGGCCGACCGTGACCAAGTGGCCCGTCCTCGCCGTCCTCGGCGCCGCCCAGTTCCTGATGGTTCTCGACCAGGCGGTGATGAACGTCGCGATCTCCCAGCTGGTCGCCGACTTCCACACCACGGTGACGACGATCCAGGCGGTGATCGCCCTCTACGCGCTGGTGATGGCGGGCCTGATGCTGACCGGCGGCAAGCTCGGCGACCTGTTCGGCAGGCGCCGCGCCTTCGCGGTCGGCCTCTGCATCTACGGCGCCGGCTCGGCGCTGACCGCGGCCTCCTGGAACGTCGCCAGCCTGACCCTGGGTTGGTCGGTGCTGGAGGGGATCGGCGCGGCGCTGGTGCTGCCCGCGATGGTCGCCCTGGTCGCCGCCAACTTCCGTGGCCAGGAGCGGGCGGTCGCCTACGGGGTCCTCGGAGGGGTGGCCGGGGCGGGGATCGCGGTCGGTCCGATCCTCGGCGGCTGGGCAACCACCGAGCTCAGCTGGCGGGTCGTCTGCCACGCCTGCGCGGCGGCCTCACGATGCTCCTCTCCCAGAACCTGATCCTGATGGGGATCTTCTTCACCGTGCCGCTCTTCCTGCAGGTGGTCCAAGGCCTCGACGCGCTGGAAACCGGGGTACGGATGCTGCCCGCCTCGGCCGGTCTCTTCGGCGCCGCCCTGGCCGGCTCGGCGCTGGCGAAACGGTTCCCGGCCCGCCTCATCGTCCGGGTCGGCCTGGCAATCGTCTTCGTCGCCACGCTGTTGCTGCTCGACACGATCGAGCCGCGACTCGACAACGCCTCGTTCCTGGTCGCGATGGGTGTGCTCGGCGTCGGGATGGGGTTGATCGTCTCCCAGCTCGGCAACGTCGTGCAGTCGGCGGTCGGCGAGGCGGAGCGCAGCGAGGCCGGCGGGCTGCAGAACACCGCCCGGCTGGGACATGTCGAGTACACCGGCACGCCGCTCCGTGCCGGGACGGGAGGGACGGCGTGACTCGCCGCCGCACTGCCGCGGTCGGGTCCCTGGTTCTCGGGATCGGTGCGGCCGCCTTGGCGGTCGCGCTCGCGATCGACCGTTTCCCGCGCGGCATCGCGGTCCTGGCCTGCCTCTGGGTGGCGCTCCTCGCGGGGTGGACGACCCTGCGGCGCGAAGGGACGGGGCGCCTCCTTGCCGCGGGGCTGACGGGCGCGGCGGCGATCGCGGCGGTCCTGGTCCTGGTCTTGACCGGCGGCGTCCTGCAGGATCTCCTCGTCGCCCTGCTCTTCGCCCTGTCGGTCCTGCTCGCGCGCGCCGCCTTCCGGGTCCGGGTCGACCTCCCGGCCGCGCCCAGGCCCTCCCACCCCGTCCTCTTATACAACCCGCTCTCGGGTGGCGGCAAGGCGACCCGCTTCAACCTCGCCGAGGAGGCGCGGCGGCGCGGCATCGAGCCGATCGAAGTGGACTGGGAACGAGGCCTCCCCGCTCTCGTCGAGGACGCGTTGGCCACCGGGGCCGACGCCCTGGCGATGGCGGGCGGCGACGGGTCACAGGCGATCGTGGCGGGGATCGCCGCGGCGAAGGGGCTTCCCTACGCTTGCATCCCGGCCGGGACCCGCAACCATTTCGCCCTCGACCTCGGGGTGGATCGCGACGACGTCGTCGGCGGCCTCGACGCCCTTGTCGACGGGCGGGAGCGACGGGTCGACCTGGCGGAGGCGAACGGACGGGTGTTCGTGAACAACGTCTCCCTCGGGCTCTATGCCGGCGCGGTCCAGCAGGAGGGATACCGCGACGCGAAGCTGAGGACCCTCCTGGCGGTCGCTCCGGCCGGCCTCGGTGCCGATCCTGGCGCTCCCTCGATGCGCTGGCGGGGAGCGGACGGGGAGCCGGGCGAGGGGGCCGTCGCGCTGCTCGTGTCGAACGACGTCTACCGGCTCGGCACGGTGATCGGCTCGGGGACGAGGCCCCACCTCGACGAGGGGGTGCTGGGCATCGCGGCGCTGACCGCGGAACGCCGGCACGGTGCGGCGCCCACGGGGCTCGCGTTGGCGCAGTGGACGACCCCGACCTTCACCGTGGAGGGAGACGGCCCGATGCCGGCCGGCATCGACGGCGAGGCGGTGATGCTCCAGCCGCCGATCCGCTTCGGATCGCGTCCCGGGGCCCTCCGCGTGCGGATCGCCCGGGCCCATCCCGGCGCCTCACCGTCGACCGAGGTGCCGCGGGGGCTCGCCCGCACGATCGCCGAGCTGACCCGCATCGCGCTCGGCCGGGCTCGCCCGGCGGCGGTTGAAACTCAGAAAACGAAAGAGAGGAGTTCCGATGGACGGCTTCGAGGTGGAGCGACGTGAGACCCTGACCCGCGAGGAGGCGGCGACCCGGCTACGGCGGATCGCCAACCTGTTGTCCGGGTCCGGCGAGGAGGTCGAGTTCGAACGCGGCGGGATGAAGTTCAAGGTCGCGGTACCGGATCGGGTGGAGTGGAAGGTCGAGCTGGAGCTGGACGACGCGGAGAGCGAGCTGGAGATCGAGCTGAAGTGGTGAAGGAGCGCGGGCCGACCTGGATCCGCGAGATAAGTCGGCTGGACGAGGCGTGCTATGCCGCCATCGCCGGGGCATCCACCCCGGGCCTCGACCGTGCGATGGCGAGACTGTCACACGCCGCCGACTACTCGCGGTTCTGGATCTCGTCGGCCGGGGGAATGGCTTTTTTCGGTGGAAGAAGAGGGCGCCAGGCCGCCATCTCAGGGTTGCGGGCGGTGGCCCTCACCTCGGTCGTCGTCAACGTCGTGGTCAAGCCCCTCGCGCGACGCCGGCGGCCGGACAGGGCCGACCACCGGGTACCGAGCGCACGGCATGTCCCGATGCCGGCCTCGCGCTCCTTTCCCTCCGGCCACGCGGCTGTCGCCTTCGCCTTCGCGGGCGCCGCCGGTCGTGTCATGCCGGTCGTCTCGCTCCCTCTCCACGCCCTGGCCGGCCTGGTCGCCTATTCGCGTGTCCACACGGGTGTGCATTACCCGTTGGACGTCGTCGCGGGGTCGCTGCTTGGGGCCTCGATGAGCCACCTCGCGGAGCCGCTTCTCGCGCGGGGCTACTCAGGCAGGCGGCATTTCACCTGGTAGACGCTCTCGAAGCCGCTCTGGAAACCGTTGCGGGCGGCGTGCAGGTAGACCCGCCAGATCCGCGCCCGCTCGATGCCGGCCAACGCGACGGCCTCCTCGAAGCGCTCCTCGAAGCTCGCCAGCCAGAAGTCGATCGTCCGCGCGTAGTCGGCGGCGAAGCCCTCGACGTGCTCGACCGTGAAGCCCGCCCGCTCCACCGCCAGGACGATCCGCGAGAGGTGCAGCGGCTCGCCGTCGGGGAAGACGTAGCGCTCGGAGACCGGCCCGGCGTCGTTGTCGTCACCGTGCTCGAGCTGGGCGATGCCGTGGTTGAGGAGGCGGCCGCCCGGCTTCAGCAGGCCGGCGAGACCGGCGGCGTAGAGGTCGATGTTGGCCTCGCCGACATGCTCGACCATGCCGATGCTGGCGATCGCGTCGAAGCGCTCGCCGGTCAGCTCGCGGTAGTCGGCGACCCGGAACTCGACCAGATCCTCGACGCCGAGCTCGCGCGCTCGCTCCCGGGCGAAGCGCACCTGCGGCTCCGACAGGGTGATGCCGAGGACCCGGGCGCCGTGGTGGCGGGCGGCGTGGATGGCGAAGCTGCCCCAGCCGCAGCCGACGTCGAGCACCCGCGCGCCCGACTCGAGGCCGAGCTTGGTGGCGACCAGCTCGAGCTTCGTCTCCTGGGCATCAGCGAGGGTCTCGGCGCCGCGCGAGAAGATCGCGCAGCTATAGGTCATCGAGGGGTCGAGGAAGAGGGCGAAGAACTCGTTGCCGGCGTCGTAGTGGTAGCGGATCGCCGCCCGGTCGCGCTCGACGCTGTGGCGCCGGCCGCGCAGCCGCAGCTCGATCGGCGGGACGGGCGGCGGCCTGACGATCCCCATCGCCCGGACCGCGCCGCCGGCCAGACCGAGCCAGCGCCGCGCCGGCAGCTTCGGCGGGCGCCAGTCTTCGACCACGGCGATCGCGCCGTCGATGTCGTCGACGTCGAGCAGGCCCTGGACGTAGGCGCGGGCGAGGCCGAGCTCGCCGGGGGCACGGATGACGTGGGCGATCGCGGCGGCCGAGTCGACGAGGAAGGTGGGGCCGGGCGCGGTGGCGGGGGCTTCGGTGCCGTCCCAGAAGCGAACGGCGAAGGGACGCTCGGGGAAAGACCGTTCCAGCTCGGCCCCCAGTGCCGCCGGCCGCGAGAGCAGACCGCCACGGCGGGATCGGGATGGTCGAGGCACCTAAGAAACGGCCTGCCGGAGGACGAGCGCCTCGTCGAGGTGATCGAGAAGGAGATCGAGGACCGCGGGGTCGAACTGCGTGCCCCTCCCTTGCGCGAGCAACGAGACCGCCTCGGAGATCGGAAGCGCCGGCCGGTACGCCCGGTCGCTGAGCAACGCGTCGAAGACGTCGGCGACGGCGGTGATCCTCCCCTCAATCGGGATCGCCTCGCCGGCCAGCCCGTTCGGATAACCGCTGCCGTCGTAGCACTCGTGATGGGTGAGGGCGATAGTCGCGGCCAGGCGAAGCAGCTCGCTCTTGGAATCGGCGAGGATTTCGTGCCCGCAGAGCGTGTGCTCTTCCATCACCGAGCGTTCCTCGGCGCTCAGCGGTCCCGGCTTACGGAGGATCTCGTCGGGGGTGCCGATCTTGCCGACGTCATGCATGGGAGCCGCGTCGCGCAGGAGAGCGACCCGCCCGGGATCGAGGCCGAGCTTCGTCCCGAGGAAGGCGGTCAGGGCCGCCAGGCGATTGACGTGCTGCCCGGTGGAGGCATCGTGGCGGTCGATCGCCCGGGCCAGACGCTCGACCGTCTCCTGGCGCGAGACCTCCAATTCCTCGATCGACCTGTCGCGGAGCCGTATCGCCTCGCGCTCGACGCTGACGTCCGCCGCGACGCCGCCGACCGCGACGATCGCGCCGGCTTCGTCGAAGAGCGGGAACCTGGTCGTCTTGAAGGTCCTCGGATTCCCGTCGTACTCGATCGTGTCTTCCCGCTCGACGATCGCGGCCCCCGCGAGGATCCGCTCGTCGCTGGCCAGATAGCTCTCGGCGTGTCGCGCGGACAGGAAGGCATCGTCGGTCTTGCCGAGCAACTCGCCGCGCCCCGTCCTCGCCATCTCCTCGGCCTTGGCGTTCGCCAGCACGTAGTGGCCGGAGCGGTCTTTGGCGAAGATCGCGATCGGGACCATGTCGATGATCGCCTGGCGACGGTTCTCGCGGCTCTGACCGAGTCGGCGATGGGCGATTTCCAGATCGCGTCGGCGCAGCGCGTTCATCGTCGTGATCAGCAGCTGGCCAGGCAGTGGCCTGACGACGTAGCCGAAGGCGCCGAGCTCGAAGGCGTTCGCTGCCTGTCCCGGATCGTCGTCCTCGGCGAGCAGGATCACCGCGGTGTCGAGACCTTCCTCGATCGTCCTCCTGGCGAAGGACAGCGCCGCATCGCCACCCGAATGAAGATCACAGAGGACCAGGTCGAAGACGTTGTCGGCGAGTATCTCGCCCGCCTCCTCGAGGCTGCCGGCGAAGTCACAGCTGTAGCGCTCCGCCAGGGCGCTGCTGACCAGAGCGGCCATCTCGGGACGGTCATCGGTGACCAGGATCCGAGCGCGGTCGACGTCAGGGGCGGGTCGCGGATGGAGCGCCGCCGGACGAATGACGGGGGGCGCGCCGAAGCTCAACAATCGCGAATCGGCGCGCTCGATCAGGTCGCTGGCGGCGTCCCCCGGCCGCAACGCCGCGATCCCGAACTTGATCCCGAGACCCGAGGCGGCCGCCTCGGCCTGGATCTGAGCCAACCGGTGACGGGAATCCTCGACCGTGGCTCCTGACATCACGCAGACGAACTCATCGCCGCCGATCCGGACGATCACGTCATATGAGCGCAGATGGCTGCGCATCACCCGCACCGCCTCCACCAACAGGGCGTCACCGGCAGAATGACCCTGTGCGTCGTTGACGGCCTTCAAGCCGATCAGGTCGACATAGGCCACCGCGAGCCGGCCGGTCGCGCGCCGTGCACGATTGATCTCGATCTCGAGGTCCCGCAGGCCCGGGGCGCGGGCGCGGGCCCCGGTCAATGGGTCGGTCTCGGAGACGACGACCTGATGCAGCAAGGCCGCCCGCTCTTCCTGAGCTTCGATCCGGGACCGCGCGGCGTGCTCGCGGTCCTCTGCCGCCCGCTCGCGGTCGAGGGCTGCCCGCCTCCGCGCGTTTGCCGCCCGCCGGCGATCGGCCGCGGAGCCTTCCGGGGCCGATTCCGCGTCGTCCTCCTCCATTTCCCGGTCGCGCTCGGCCGCCGCCTGATCGCGGGCCTCGGCCGTCCGGTCGCGGGCCTCGGCAACCGAGTCCCGGGCCGCCGCTCCCCTGGCGCGCTCGAACCCGCCGCGCCGACGTTGCAGGGTGCTGTGGTCGCGGCTTTCCGCCGAGGCGTCATGGACGCGGCGATCGCCACCGTCGGCCAGGTCGCGGTCGCTGGCCGCCTGATCTCGATCGGCAGCGGCCTGATCGGTGTCGGCAGCGGCCTGGTCGCTATGCGACCCGGCTTGGTCGCTCGCTCCGAGCGCTTGGTCGTCGGGGGCCAGGGATCGGTCGTCCCCTGGATCGGGCGGTGGATCGGGCATTCGGATTTCCATCTATCTGGACAAACCGGCCTCACTTGACCCCTTGTCCATCTGGATTGATCTGCTGTGCGTCAACCCAACATAGGCGACTTGTGACACTCCTGGCTAGCCTTATCTCAATAGTCAGCGGAGTTTTTATACCTCGCTGTGCAGGGAAATAGAGGCCACGACCGCCGCGCCACCGGCCCGACGACGCGCGGAGGACCGCATCAGATGCCGAGGACGCGGTCGATCTCGGCCGGCAAGGCCATCGGGTCGAAAGGCTTGGCGATGACCCCGATCGCGCCGAGACCCAGCAGCCGCGCCTTGTGTCTGCCGGAAGGGAACCACAGCAGGCCCGGATTCCCGACGCTGAGGTATGGTCGGCATCTCGGGAGCTCACGATCGCCCTTTTCAGATTTCGTGAGATCCGCCGAAGAGCGCGGAGATGTCGCGAACGCACTCTCGATCGCGGCCACGAACATCGCCTCGTTGCAGCTCCCACCGCCTCCATCAGGCCTCACTCGACGAATCAGATCTTGGCCGCCGCGGCGAAGTGGGCCCGCGCCCCGAAGAAAATGGGAGGTGATCCTCATCCCCAAGAGCATCGACCAAGTCTGCGACGAACGGTGGAAACAGCAGCGGTACGCGTCGATCAAATTGGGAGAGGCCCTGAACCGTTTCGACTACCGGTCCCTCGATGTCGCGGTGGCGCACCTGAAAGAACAGGTGGGCGGGACCTGACCGTCCTGGTGCGGCGAGGCACTCACTCCGCCGCGCGCTCTAGGATTGCCGCGTGACCGCCGCCCGGCCCGGTGCCCGTTGCGCCGCCTTGATCGCCGCACTCGCGCTGCTCGCCTCGCTCCTGGTGGCGGCGGGGGCGACCGCATCCGCGGCGCCCAACCCGCAGGCGACCGCCTCGGTGATCGGGGGGCACAACGCGACGATCGCGCAGTACCCGTCGCTCGCCTACATCGAGGGGGTGCAGGCGACCGCTGGCTATGCCTGCACCGGCACCGTCGTCGCCCCCCGGGTCGTGCTCACCGCGGGCCACTGCGTCGAGGACATCGAATCGAGCTCGATCGCCCAGCCGACCGAGGTCGCCGTCGCGACCGGGATCTCCAACCTGCGGCGGATCCCGAAGACCCAGATCAGCCAGGTCGTCCAGGTGCTCGCCTATCCCGGCTTCAATCCGGCCAGACTGCACGGCGACGCCGGGCTGCTGATCCTCGCGGCGCCGGTCGCCGCGCCGCCGATCGCCCTCGCCACCGCCGCCGACGCGGCGCTCTACGAACCCGGGAACGAACTGACGATCGCCGGTTGGGGGGTCGACAATCGCACCACCGGCCACGCTCCCAACCAGCTGCAGGCGGCGACCGTGCCGATCGAGGAAGCCTCACGCTGCAAGCAGGGGACGCGCCGCTTCTATCCCTTCTACGAACCGGGCAAGCAGCTCTGCGCGCTCGACGCGCCGCACTTCCACGTCACCTCGTGCCACGGCGACTCGGGCGGCCCGGCGATCGCCACCCGGCCCGACGGCAGCATGGTCGAGGTCGGTGTCACCAGCCTCGGCGACGGCACCTGCAACCCGACCAGCCCGGCGCTCTTCACGCGGACCGACCAGATCTCCTCCTGGGTGCAGAGCTGGATCGACGCGGTCGAATCGGGCGGGCCGACGCCGCCGATCGTGATCCCCAAGTCCCACATCCCCGAGCTCACCGTGGAACGCGCCGAAGAACTGAGCGCCCTGGCGCTGGAAGAAGCCTTCGGCAGCAGCTTCGTCCACGCCCAGGAACCGACGATCCGCTGCGACCGCGTCTCCAAGGCCCGCCGCAAGTGCGGCGTCACCTGGTACCAGGGCGCCGACGACTACTTCGGCGACACCACCGTCTTCTTCGCGATCCGCCACAACGTGGTGCTGGCAGGCGTCCACTTCACCGTGCACTGGGTCAACGACCAGTGCTACTTCCACAGCGGCCACCGGCAGACCTGCCCGATCCAGACCAAGCGGGACTGACCCGCCCCACTGCGCGGCCTAGCCGGTCAATCCCGCTCCAGGCCGCGAACCGGGCGGATGCGAGGGACGAGGCCTCCGTCACCTCCCGCGCGCCCCCGGTGCGCCTTCCCCATCACCGCCGGGTCGATGGGCCGAAAACCCGCCCATATGTCCGGTTTTCGGCCCATCGCCATCGGTGTGATGGGGGAGTGGGACGGAAGGGTGTGCGGGGGCACACCGCGCGCCGGTCGCGTCGCGGTGGCGTGGCGCGGTCCTCGCCCTCGCCGTGGGATCGACCGGCTAGCCTCTCCGCGGCGGCAGCCAGACGAAGCGGCGCGCCGCAACCGCCGCCCCGACGACCGCCCAGGCGAGCAGGACCGCGACGTCGATCAGCACCGGGCCGACCGGCACGACGCCGACGTAGGCGCGGTGGACGAGGTCGGCGACGTGCTCGACCGGGAAGACCTTGGCGATCGCCTGCAGCGCGCTCGGCAGTTCCGACAACGGGATCCAGATCCCCGAGATGAAGAAGAGCGGGAAGGTGATCAGCTGGATCATCGGCTGCGCGGTGTCGGCCGAGTCGGCGAAGGTGCTGAGCGCATAGCCGAGCCCGCAGAAGGCGGCCGCGCCGACGACCACGCCGAGCACCAGCGCCGGCACGCCATTCGCCGGGAAGTGGACGCCGAAGGCGACCGCGCCGACGATCAAGAGCAGCGCCACGGTACCGATCGCCATCAGCACCACGGTCAGCGACTGGCTGACGATGATCGCCCAGGCGGGCATCGGCGTCGCCCGGCGGCGCTTCAGGATCCCCAGCTCACGCTGCTGGACGACCGAGGCGACCAGCATCGCCAGCGTCGTCAGGGTCAGCGAGAAGACGACGACACTCGGCACGAAGAACTGCCGGTAGTCGATCTTTACCCCGTTGACGGTGGTTTCGCCGCCGTGGAAGACACCCGCCAGGAGGGCGAGGAGGATCAGCGGGATGACCAGCGTGAACATCCGCGCCCGGCGGTTACGCAGGAATGCGCGAAGCTGGAAGCGGGTGACGTGCAGGACCAGATCCATCTCAGCTGACCTCCTCGCCGGCGACGCCCGCCGCTTCCGCGGTCAGGCGCAGGTAGACGTCCTCCAGGGTCGGCCGGCGCACCTCGAGCTCGCCGACCTCGATGCCGCGCCCCTCGGCCCAGGAGCCGAGCCGGCCGAGGTCGGCCAGCGGCGCGGCGCTGTGCAGTTCGATCCGGCCGTCGCGGCGCGGCGGCCGGGCCAGCGCCCGCAGGTCCTCGGGCAGGTCCCCCTCCCCCAGGCCGGCGGGCAGCGCGAAGATGATCTCCGAGGCGGCGATGTCGCGATGGCCGATCGTCGCCGGCGTCCCCTCGTCGATGATCCGCCCGCCCGCGATCACCGCGATCCGGTCGGCGAGCCGCTCCGCCTCTTCCATGTAATGGGTGGTGAGGAAGATCGTCTTGCCCAGATCGCGCAGGCCATCGAGCATCTTCCAGGCATCGCGCCGCGCCGCCGGGTCGAAGCCGGTGGTCGGCTCGTCGAGGAAGATCAGCTCCGGGTCGCCGATCAGCGCCAGGGCGACGTCGAGCCGCCGCCGCTGCCCGCCCGACAGCAGCGCGGCGATCTTCGCCGCCGCCTCGTCGTCGAGGCCGACCAGGGCCAGCGTCTCGTCGACCCCGCGCGGCGCCTTATATAGACCGGCATACAGTTCCATGCACTCGCGCACGGTCAGCTCCTGCTCGCCGGGCGACTCCTGCATCACGATCCCGACCCGCTGGCGCCAGTCCGAGGTGGCATGGGCGGGGTCGACGCCGAGCACCTCGACCTCGCCCGCGTCGCGCTCGCCGAACCCCTCGAGGATCTCGATCGTCGTCGTCTTCCCGGCGCCGTTCGGCCCGAGGAAGGCGAAGATCTCTCCGTGGCCGACCTCCAGGTCGACACCCGCGACAGCCTCGACGTCGCCGAAGGAGCGCCGCAACCCGTTGACTCGTATCGCCGTTTCCATGGCGGGGAAGCTACGGCGCGCGGCGGCGACGCGCATCGGCTCGGGCGCCGAACTTGCGCTCAGGCCGTGCCGAGGGCGCGGTCGATGAACGGGCCGAGCAGGTCGGCGACCGAGACGGCGGTCGAGTCGGGGGTCTCGGAGGGGTTGGTGATGTAGGAGATCGCGAGGCGGACGAGCGCCTCCGAGAGCAGGTTGACGTCGCCTTTCGGCGCCTGCGGCCAGCCTTCCTCGATCACCGCGGCGAGGCGCGCCGTCGCCCAGGTGACCACCGGCATCCCCTGCGTGGTGACGAACGGCAGCATGCCGCCGGAGCCGTCGTCGCTCAGCAGCATGCGGATCAGCGGGTCCTCGCCCGCGGTGCGGAGGAAGAGCTCGAGCGCCGCGTGGATCGCGGCCCGGGGATCGTCGGTGTGGGCGAGCACCGCCGCCTCGACCGCGTCGAGGAAGCGTTCGCCTTCGTGGATCGTCAGCGCCAGCCCGAAGTCGCCGCGGTTGCCGAACTCCTTGTAGAGGGTCTGCCGGCTGACCCCGGCCGCGGCGGCGATGTCGGACATCGTCACCTCCGACCAGGGGCGTTTTTCGAGGTGGTCGCGGGCGGCGTCGAAGAGGGTACGGCGCAGCAGCTCGCGGGCTGCCTCGGGGTAGGGCGTGCGGCTCGCCATCTCCCCTATCGTCGCAGCGGAGGCGGTCAGTCGCCCTCCCCCACCGGCTCGAAGTCGACCTTGTCGCGGACCCCGCAGTCGGGGCAGGCCCAGTCGTCGGGCACCTCGGCCCACGCCGTGCCGGCCGGGAAGCCCTCGCGCGGGTGGCCCGCGGCCTCGTCGTAGACGTAGCCGCAGGCGGGGCAGCGCCAGGCGCTCATCACAGCGCCTCGGAGCCGGCGGTCGCCCGGCCCGCGGTCGCCCGGCCTCCTCCGTAGCGGGCAAGAACCTTCTCCCGCTTGCGAGGGTTGACGTTCGCCCGCGTCATGTCGCCGTCGAAGTGGGCGACCAGCCGGGGGTCCATCACCCGTCGCCAGATCGGCGGGAACCAGGCGAGGACGATCATCCCCGCGTAGCCGGTCGGCAACTGTGGCGCCTCGTCGACGTGGCGCAGCGCCTGGTAGCGGCGGGTGGGGTTGGCGTGGTGGTCGGAGTGGCGCTGCAGGTGGTAGAGCAGGACGTTCGAGGCCACGTTGTTGCTGTTCCAGCTGTGCTCGGGGAGGCAGCGCTGGTAGCGGCCGTCCTCCTTCTTCTGGCGCAGCAGGCCGTAGTGCTCCAGGTAGTTGACGACCTCGAGCAGCGAGAAGCCGAGCAGAGCCTGCAGGACTAGGTAAGGCAGCACGATCGGGCCGAAGGCGACGGCCAGCGCCGCGAAGAGGACGACGGTCATCGCCCAGGCGCCGAGGATGTCGTTGCGCAGGGTCCAGTGCGACTTGCCGAGCCGCTCGAGGCGCTGCGCCTCGAGGCCCCAGGCGGAGCGCAGGCTGCCCGACACGGTGCGCGGCAGGAATTCCCAGAAGCTCTCGCCGAGGCGCGAGCTCGCCGGGTCCTCCGGGGTCGCGACGCGGACGTGGTGGCCGCGGTTGTGCTCGATGAAGAAGTGCCCGTAGCCGGTCTGGGCGAGGGCGACACGGCTCAGCCACTTCTCCGAGCTCTCCCGCTTGTGGCCGAGCTCGTGGGCGGTGTTGATGCCGATCCCGCCGACCACGCCCATGGTCAGCGCCAGGCCGATGTTTTCGACGACGCTGAGGCCGCCGTCCCCCCATTTCCAGCAGGCGAAGATCAGCCCGGCGTACTGGATCGGGATGAAGAGGTAGGTGCACCAGCGGTAGTAGTGGTCCTGCTCCAGCCACTTGAGGATCGAGTCGGGCGGGTTGGTGGCGTCCATCCCGATCGCGAGGTCGAGCAGCGGGAAGGCACCGAAGACGAGGACCGGCCCGAGGAACCAGAAGCCGCCGAAGCCGGTCGCTTCGACCCAGCCCCAGGCGATGAACGGGGCCAGCGGGACGATGATGCCGAGCAGCCAGGCATAGCGCTTGCCGTCGCTCCAGGCAGCCGGATTGACCTCGACGTCGTCGTGGTGGTGATGGTGATGCGCGTGTTCTGCATGCGCCTCCACGTTTTCTCCTCCTTGTCAAACGCGAGATTGAAGTCTGCGTGCTTGACAAGACTACCGTATTTGTCAACTGCGGTTACAGAGTAGGCGCATTTGACTCGCGCCACCGTGCGCAAGTCGTGACAACGCGCCGACGAGTGTGCGATTGAGCACCCCAGAGGGTGCATAAGTGCACGCTCGGCGAGGGGGTTAGATCTTGAGGAGAACGACGGTGTTGACCGCGAACAAGATCGCGAAGAAGACCGTGGCGCGGTCGAGGTTGCGCTCGACCATCGAGCCGCCGCCGAGCTGGCTGCCGCCGCCGCCGATGCCGAAGGCACCGGAAAGGCCCGCGTCTTTGCCCGAGTGCAGAAGCACGCAGAAGATCAGGACGACGGAGATGATCACCTGGATGACGCTCAGAACGGTGTACACGAGCCTGAGTGTAAAGGGTCAGGGCCGCTGATCGCGATCGGCCGGGTCATCGGCCGCGCCGTCGCCATTGCCGTTCGCGTGGCCGTTGCCGTTCGCGTGGCCATTTCCGTTGCCGTTGGCGTGGCCGTGGCCATGGCCGTTGCCGCCGACGTAGTCGCTCGGCATGCCAGCGCGGCCTGGGCGCGGCGCCGCGGTGCCCGCCCCCACCCCGACCGCGTCGAGGATCTCCACCGCTTCTTTGCGCAGCTCGGCATCGAGGATCGCGTAGTCCTCGTCGGAGAGCTTGCCGGAGGCGTGGTCGAGTTCGGCGTCGCGGATTTCGCCGTACTTCAGTTCCTTCAGCTCGTCGGCCTCGGTCCGCACCATCGCGCCCTTGCGGCGGCTGCGGCTCGGCCAGACCGCGATCAGAGCGCCGATCAGGCCGATGATCCCGCCGATCCACATCCACAGGACCAGCGGGTTGATGATCACCTTGAAGGTCGCGGCCGCTTCGCTGTGGATGTACTGACGGGCGATCCGTTCGGCGGCCAGCAGCTGCAACTGTTCGATCTGGCCGAGGGCTTTCACCCGCAGCGACGGGTTGGTGGCGGCGGCGCGCATCAGCGCCGACAGCTGCTTGCACTGCGGCGGCGTCCCCGGCCCGGCTTCGACGCATTTCTGGAAGCCTTTGTCGGCCAGCGCCAGCCGGTGCTGGACACCTTGCACGTTGGGCGCGACGGTGACCCAGATGTCACGCACCGGGCCGGTCTTGAGGCCGACCTCGGTGGTCGCCTCGCCGCCGAAGTAGTCGGAGATCTGGCCGGTCGCGGCGGCGCCGGTCGGGCGGAAGAAGCGGCGGCTGGTTTCCAGCGTCGTCAGGTGCTTGCCGTTTTCGGAGACGCGGACGATCGCGCCGAACGTGTACTTCTCGCTGTCGACTTTCACGTAGGGACGCTCGTAGGTGAATTCGCGCCCGTCGACCACCCGCGTTTCGCCCGGTTTCATCGAGACGTTCTGGTTCGTCTGGAAGCTCGAGGAGGCGGCGATCCCGATCAGCAGCACCGCGATGCCGATATGGACGATGTAGCCGCCGTAGCGCCGTCGGTTGCGCGAGGTGACCGCGCCCAAGGCGCCGACGAAGGAGCCGCCGGAGGTTTTCTGGCGGGCGTGGGCGCCGTTGTAGAACTCCTGCAGGACGCCGGCGATCGCGAAGGCGGCGAGCGTGAAGAGCGCCAGCGCCCACGGCTTGTGGCCGGCGTCGGTGAAGGCCAAGAGCACGACCAGGGTGAGCACCGCGATCGCGGTCGGGATGCGGAAGACGCGCCGCGCCGAGGTCCAGGTGACGCGGCGCCAGGCGAGTAGCGGCCCGACCCCGGTGAAGAGGACCAGCGCGATCGCCAGCGGCGTCGTGTACTTGTCGAACCAGGGCGCCGC
This sequence comes from uncultured Actinomycetes bacterium, assembly GCA_963824485.1. Taxonomy (GTDB): domain Bacteria; phylum Actinomycetota; class Thermoleophilia; order Solirubrobacterales; family 70-9; genus VAYN01. The sequence continues at coordinate 538,091 of CAWGPH010000010.1, read as the reverse complement.
CAGCGAGCTCTTCTGCCCGGTGAAGAGTTCGGAGATCAGCGGGAAGAAGGTCCCCCAGGCGATCACCAGGGTCATCCCGACCAGCAGCAGGTTGTTGACCAGGAAGATCGACTCGCGCGACAACAGCGAGTCGATCCGCTTTTCCGAGCGGAGGTCGTCGAGGCGCGAGACAAGCAGGAAGGTCGACCCGATCACGACGATCCCGATCACGACCAACAGGTAGGGGCCAACGGTGTCGTTGCCGAAGGCGTGGATCGACTCCAGCACCCCGGAGCGGACCAGGAAGGTGCCGAGCAGACACATCGAGAAGGTCGCGACGATCAGCGTCGCGTTCCAGACTTTCAGCATGCCGCGCTTCTCCTGCACCATTATCGAGTGCAGGAACGCGGTGCCGAGCAGGAACGGCATCAGCGCCGCGTTCTCGACCGGGTCCCAGGCCCAGTAGCCGCCCCAGCCGAGCTCCGAGTAGGACCAGCGAGCACCGAGCAGCAGGCCGAAGCCGAGGAAGGTCCAGGCGATCAGGGCGAAGCGGCGGGTCGCGCGCAGCCACTCCGAATCGACCTTGCGGGTGATCAGCGCGCCGATCGCGAAGGCGAAGGGGACGGTCCAGGCGACGTACCCCGAGTAGAGCATCGGCGGGTGGATCATCATGCTCGGGTGCTGCAGCAGCGGGTTCAGCCCGATCCCGTCCCGCGGCGCCGGGTTCAGCGTCGCGAACGGGTTGACGTCGGGCGCGAACAGCATCAGCCCGATGAAGAAGGCGCCGATCGTCATCATCACCGCGGTCGCCCACGGCACGATCTCGCGCAACTTGTGACGGGTCGCGTAGAGGGCAAGCGAGGCGCAGGTCGCGAGCACGAAGGACCAGAGCAGCAGCGAGCCTTCCTGGCTCGACCACATCGCCGCCAGCTTGTAGAACATCGGCGTCTCGATCGAGCTGTGTTCGGCGACGATGTTGAGCGAGAAGTCGTTGGTCGCGAAGCTGACCTCGATGATCACGATGCAGGCCAGCAGCAGGAAGAAGACCCCGTAGACGCCGCGACGGGCGAGGGTGACGCGGCCGTCGTCGTGGCGCCAGACGACGGCGGTTACGGCTGAGGCGGCAGCGACGAAGAAGGCGAGCGCCAGAAGGACGCTGCCGACACTAGCCATTACTGCCGGAGTAACTGCTGCTACTGGCGGATTCGCTCGCGTTGGTGGTGAACTTGGAAGGGCACTTGGTGATCAGCGATTCCGGTTCGCCGACGAACGTCCCATTTTGCATCTGGCCGGTGAGGATGATCTCGCGGCCACCGCGGAACGGGTCGGGCACCGAGCCGTGGTAGCTGACCGGCATCGCCGCGCCTTCGCCTTCGCGGTCCTTGACCTGGAAGGTCATGCCGCCGTCGCCATTCTGTTTGATCGAGCCGGGGACGACTTTGCCGGTCATCTCGTAGTTGGTGCCGGGCGCGGCGCTGAGGATCTGGGACGGTTCCTTGGCCGGCGTCGAGGCGGAGAAGCTGGTGTAGATCAGAGCGACTGCCAGGACCACTGCTACGGACAGGGCGATGACCAGCCGAATCTTGCGCTTGCGCGAGGGGTCCACGACGTCGCGCATTATCGCAAGCCCGCTCGGCGAGCACATCAAGGTCTGTTAAAAATCCCCCGATGCGCCATCCGAAGCCGGATTCCGCCACGAAAGCCGGCGGAGGGTCAGCCGAGCAGGGCGCGGACCAGCCGCCAGTAGCCGCGCAGGAGGGCTCGCGCCGGTGCCGAGCGGGCGACGGCGGGGATGAAGGGTGAGTCGAGGTCGGCGGTGAGCGCGGCGGCGAACTCGCCGGCGGAGACGGCACGGGAGCGCTGGATCGCGCGGCGCTCCTTCAGCAGGCGCGGCAGCCAGAGGACCGCTTCGGCGTCGGCGCGCAGCTTCTGCCCGCCCCAGCCGCCGGCTGCCGAAGCGAGGACGAGCGCCGCCTCGGTCGCCAGCAGGGCCGGCGCCAGGAGGGCGAGCAGCGAACCCGGATAGATCCGGACCAAGGTGGCGAGGCGGTTGCGCTCCAGCCACCGCCACTTCCTGCCCGCCGAGGCGCTGAACTCGTAGTCGTGGACGACGACCGCGGTCGGCTCGATCCCCACCGCCCCCCCGGCCAGCCGCAGCCGCAGCGAGAGGTCGACGTCCTCGTGGTACATGAAGAAGCGCTCGGCGAAGCCGCCCAGCCGCCGCCAGACGGCGAGCGGCACCGCCAGGCAGGCGCCCGAGGCCGCCGCCACCTCCCCCGCCCGCCGCGCCGACGCGATCGGCTCGCCGTGCATCCCCGCCCAGACGATGCCGGTGAAGTGGACCGGGTTGCCGGCCGAGTTGATCGTCGTCCCGTCGCCGCCCGCGACCAGGCCCTGCCAGGCCGACCAGCCACGGCCCTCGAGCCAGGGCCGGCGGATCGCCTCGCCCCATCCCGGCAGCGGGATCGCGTCGGGGTTGAGGATCACCAGGAGGTCGCCGGTCGCCGCGTCGGAGCCGACGTTGGCGCCGCCCGCGAAACCACTGTTGCGGCCCATCGTCACGATCTTCGCCGCCGGCGCCAGCTCGGCGACGACAGCGGCCGAGTCGTCGGGCGAGTCGTTGTCGACGACGATCAGCTCGTCGCCCTCGCGCAGCTCACCGCGCAGCACCGGCAGCAGGCGCCGCAGCTCGGCGCTGCTGTTCCAGGCGACGATCAGGACGGAGACGGAAGGACGCACCGGCGCGGAGGCTAGTCTGCCCGCCGCGCCGGCGCCTATCCGTTGCCCTCCCCAGGGCTACTACTTCTTCTTGCCCCCGCAAGAAGCGATGTTGAGACGAAGCTGGTTCGTCTTCACCGTCTTGCCGTTCTGGCCCTTCATGTTCAGGATCGCCAGCTGCGGCGTCTTGCAGAGGTTCGTCGAGTTCTGCAGGAGGCTCTTCTTGCCGCCCTGCATGTTCAGGATGAACGTCTTCAGCGGGACGTCCGGCGTGTTGTTGAACACCGTCTTCAGCCCGCCGTGCTTGGAGCTGATCACGCCGTCCAGCTGGATGTTGATCTGGCCTTTGAGGTCCGCCAGGAGGTCCGGGAGCTTGTGGCTCGAGGAGACCAGGTAGACCGGGCCCTTCAACTTATTCTTGAGCAGCGGGCTGCTCGCTTCGGCGTGCCCGTAGACCGAGTTCTTCGGGCACTGGCTCGCCGCCAGCTGGACCCTGGTGCAGATCGTCTTGATATGCCCTTGGTCGAGGAACAGCGAGTGCGGCAGGTTCAGCGCCGTGCGGGCGATGTTGGCGTCGCCCTGACGCGCCTTCACCACGACCCTGATCCGCGGGTTCTTGGCCCGCGTGGTCGGCCCGGAGATGCGAGCGTGGAACGTCGGCTTGAACGACAGCTTGTTGCAGCCGGTCGCCTGGTACGGAGCGGTGACCGCGTAGCTGCTCCATCCCGCCGAGTTGGCCGGGCTCGAGCCGCCGCCGCTGATCGTCCCGGCCGTGGCGCCCGCGGCGCAGTTGGTCGGGTTGAGCATGAACTTGAAGCGGTTCATGTTCACGTCGATCGAGCGGATATCCAGCTTGACCCCGCCGAACACGTTGGGGATCGGGTCGGACACCGCGTTGATCTGGGCGGTCATCGGGTTGACGTTGAGCGCCACCCGGACGACCACGGTGCCGAGGTCGAACGGACCGGACACCGCCGGGGTGATGATCGCCATCGAGAGCGGCGCCCCGTTATATGGACCGGCGAGGTAGGCCGTGCCCGGCAGGCTGAGCGGCGAGTTGCCGGTGCCCGAGAGCGTCGTCGTCGCGCCGATCGCGCTTTCCGAGGAACAGTTCGGGTGCGCCTGGTAGGAGCGGCCGCTGCTCGCCGCCGCGGCGGCGAGGTCGGCTTCCGAGCAGTAGGGGATCCCGGCGAGTTTGCCGGTCAGCCCCTTCGGCAGGGTCACGTTGACGGCTTTCAGCTCCTGTTCCCCGTCGACTCGACCGATGTGGACCTTGAACGGCGAGTACTTCGCCGCCGTGGTCGATTCCGAGGCGGCGGTGTAGCTCGGCGTGAACTTCCGTGCGCCGAGGCTGGTCGGACAGCTGCCGCCGCCTGGGTCGCTCGACAGCGTCATGTTGCTCGGACGGCCTGTTGTTCTCCGGGTTGCCCGGACCACGGGGTGAATTCGCGTGGTGTCGGTGTTCGGGCCGCAGGTCGACGCGAGGTCAGGATCCCCGTTGATCGCCGCCGTGAACTGCAGGCGGAAGTTCCGGAACGTCGCCTGCGGGTTTCCCGGCACGACCGCGGTCAGCTGACCGGTTTCGCGTCCGGGAACTTGCCGACGAGGCGGACGTTGATGCCCTCTCGGTTCCATTGGCTTCGACCAAGATCCGGAACTCTTCACCCGATTCGGGCGTCGGACCGTCTTCTGGGTGCCGACGTAGACGGCGCCGGTATCAGCCGTTCGGCCAGCGGCGGCGAGTCGATCTCCACCGAGCCGATCTTCGAGTCGTCCGGGCATGTCCACGTCGAGGTCCGGTGTGCTTCTGGAACTGGGCATCGGTGCATGCGCCGAGGCCGTTCCGGCCGGACGGGTTGATGCCCATCCCTTCGGGCAGCGTGACCTTTGCGGCTTAGATACGACTCTGGGATCGGCGCGTTGGGTTCACAAGTGATACCCGTCGTCGACAGTCGTCGCTTCCGGGCGTCGACGGCCTTGCGCGCCATCGGCGATGACGTGATTTCCGGGGTGAACGGCACGTTTGCGCAGCCGTCGCCCGGTCGGCGTCGTGTAGCTGCGCTTCGAGGTGCTCGACGTTCGTTCTTCGTAGCGGCGGGCCCTGCGTGTCGAGGTGCAGCTCCGAGACCTGGCCGCCGGCGCAGTTGCTCGGCATCGTCAGGTAGGTGCCGTCGGCGAGCGGGTTCGAGAGTTCGTTTCCTTGCGCGCTGAAGAAGACCAGGCGCGACTCGATGATCGGCGGGCTGGTCGTCGGACGGCGGATGGATGTCGCTGATCGTGAAGGTGACGTGCTGGTCGACCGGGCTGAGCGAGCCGACGATGAAGGTCGGGCCGCGCTTCGGTCAGGAAGCCGACCATCGACGGCACGCCTTGGAACGGCACCATGTTGTAGACCGGCAGCGCGATCCGCACCTGGAGCGCATTCGTTCGCGACCGGGCGCGATGCATTTGCGCGTTCGGCTGCCGTTCGGAGCTCTTGCTGCGACCGTCAGTTAGTTGACCCCGACCAGCGTTTCGATCGGACATTCGCCGGTTTCTTCGAGCTGTTCGACTTTGCACTGCGGAAGGGCTTCAGGGTTGACGCTCAGGCCTTCGGGCGTGTCGACCGTGATGTCTTTGAGGAAGGAGGTCGGGAATCCGCCGAGACCGAAGAAGATGGGTAGGTGTCGATCTTGAAGTCGGTGATCCCGTAGTTCGGGTGGCCGCCAGCCTGGGTGAAGAGCTTTTCGGAGGTCGAGCCCTTGCACTGACCCGCCGGTTCCGGCAGTCGGCGATTCGGTGTCGACTTCTTCCTGGCTCCCGAATTTCGCCGGCAACGTCGCTCGGCAGGTCGGCGTTTTCTTTACAGGTCAGCGATTCCCATTTCTGGATCCCGACTGCGGCGTTGGCGCGTCGGCGCCATGAACAGCGGCACCGAGAACCCCCACCGCGATCACAAGCAGCAACAACGCCTCATCAATCAATCCTCCTCCGTTCGACGCGGTCGGTTTCCGGTGCATGTCAGTTGCCGCGCGGCAGTTGCACCGCGCGCCTCGAGGTTCTGGCTCGTCGGACGGCCCGCTGTCGTTCAGCTGAACAGCTGGCCGGTGAGCGACTTCTTCGGGTGCTTGCGACGGCGAGGTCTTGACGAGCTTGCGGCCCGTCTTGGTCAGCGGCAGCCGCACCTTCGTCGTCTTCCCCGCGCCGATCGAGTAGCTGCCCTTGCCGACGTGGTGCGGGTCTTCTTGCCCGTTCTGGCTTGATCGAGAACGGAGACCTTGCCGGAGCAGGCGCCTTCGCCGCTGCAGCGACAGCGGCACGAGGAGCTTGCTTGCCGTTGGCGGTGAGCTTCCCGGCGAGCCCGCCGGCGCCGACCTTGACCGTGGCGCGGCCGGCGTCGGGTTCGCGCCACCGCTCCACCGCCGCCGGATCCGCCGCCGCCGCTCGACTTCGTTTCGAATTCCTTCGCCAGCGTGTAGCCGGCGGGGACGACCTTCGGCGCCGGGGTCTGGACCAGGCCGCCGAGCGAGCCGGGCTGTCCATCACCGGCAGGCGCAGTTCCAGGTTGGAGACCGTGATCGTTGGTCTGCAGGTTGGAGAACCGCGCGTAGGGAAATCGGACGGACAGCAGTTCCAGCTTCGCCACGTGGCCTTCGGCGAAGTGGTAGGCCTGCGGGTGCAGCTGGAACACGATTTCCTGGCTGCCGCCTTCCGGCCGGTAGAGGCCGCGGGCGATCAGGCTCTCGTTCGCCTTCCGGGATGACGTCGACGAGCCGCGCCGCGATCTCCGAGTTCGGGCTCGGCGCTTCGATCGTCGGCGATGATCGTCGGCGACCCCATCAGGGTGAAGCCGCCGGCCGGAGCGGCGAGGCGGTAGTTGGCGACGCACGGTCTGGTCGCGTGCTCGGAGACCGTGGCGCAGGCGTTTCCCGGCGCCGAAGATCGGGTCGAAGGTCGGCTCGAGTCGGTCGGAGTGCCTTCTTCCGCGGTGTGCCGTTCGGCGCGATCGTCTGCGCCGCCGGCCGACTGGAGACGGATCTCACCAGGCGCGAGGCCGGCTCCAGTTGCTCGCCGTCGTACGGACCTTCGGATGGTTGCCGAGGACGGGCAGGTCGTGGTCATGCGCTTCGACGCTCGAACTCGGGGCCGCCCCTTCGCCCTTCAGGTAGTGGGTGAACCACGCTTCAAGCCGTTCGTTGAAGGCGGCGCCATCGGCGGCCTTGTTCTGGCTGCGCGCGTGGCCGATAGTCGGCCAGGTAGAGCGAGATCGGATCGCTCGGATACTGCGCCCGGGTCCGCTGGTAGTAGCGCAGCGCTTCGTCGACCGGGAAGAGGTCGTCGTTCCAGCCGCTCTGGATCAGCAGCGGCGAGGGCTCCTCCGAGTGGTTGATGGAGAACGACGAGTGGAACGTCGAGAGCTGTTCGATGATCCCGTTGATGCGTCGAGTCGGTGTAGGGCTCGCCGGCTTCGAACCGCTGGAGCCAGCCGGGGATGTTGGCCTGCGGATCGGTCGGTGGATAGGTTGCTGAATTCTTTCGCCAACTTTGTAGAGACCTTCGTCGTAGCTGTACTTCATGACCCCGATCGGGGAGCTTGCCGTTCGGTCCTCTGTAGGGCGAGTTCGGTCACGTAGTCGAGGTTGCGGCCGTTCGGGGCGAGCGCGTAGGAGAGGTCGGTCCACGGCCACTGCGGCACCGCGGCCGCGATTTCCATTTCTTCGCCGCTTTCGGCTTTCCCACGGGACGAGTTCGCCGTTCGTCTTCCATTACGCGATTGCGCAGCGCTGGCAAGCGCGATCGACATGCCGCCGCCATAGGAAGCCCGGTGACGCCGATCTTCTTCGGCTGACGAGCCCTTCTTCGGCCAGCACCGACATCAGGTACTGGGCGTCGTGGACTTCGTACCGATCGTCCATCAGGTGGTTGTAGCCATATTCGCATTCGGGTTCGGACTTCGCCGGTTCGTCGAACCGGCCGCATGACTGCCAGCCGCGGTCGGTCATGCTGAAGACCGCGTAGCCCTCTTCGGCCCAGTGCTGAATCCGCGAGTCGGCTTCCTGGACCAGGAACGCTTCGGGTTCAGGGACGTCAGCCCGGTGGGTTCCGCTTTCGTGGTGAGGCCCAGCTTCGCGCCGCCCCAGCCGTGGAAGTCGCCGATCAGCGGAAAGGGGCCTTCGCCGCTCGTTTCCGGCGGCAGGAACACGTTGACGTCGATCCGCGTACCGTCCGAAGCTCGTGGTGTCGCCGCCACAGGCACGGATGTTGCCGTTCGAGGGTTGCGCTGCGCAGGTGACTTCTCCACCGTAGACTGAGTTGATCGCGGCCTGCGCCGAAGGCGCGGCCAGCAGTCCTACCACCACGACGAGCGCAGCAACAGATCCTCGATACGCCTTCATCCCATCCTCCTCTGCGGCGTTCCCAGAGCCGCTGTGCAAAGTTTGTCGGTCACTCAAAGTGACTGTCCGCGCGACCGACCTCGGTCGCTGCCGCGTAGGCTGGGAAAGATGGTTTTCGTCCAGGCAGAACAACGCACTCAATGCATAGAAGCACGGTGCTACCGAACGCTTCACCATCTATTCCTCCTCCGTTAACGCAATTCCCCAAAAGCCAAAAAGCGATAACGCCGCCCCTGCGTGGCGGTACCTACATCCCTCTCCCACATAGAACCCTACCGTTCCCAGCGGGCGAATCAAGTCCAGCGGACAAACTGATCGGATCGGAAAACCGATTCGGAGGGTCGGCGTCAATGCTTGGGCTTCTGTTTATTGGCGCTGCCCTTGTGCTTCTTCTTGCACGGCGTCTGGATCGTCACGTGGCGGTGGGACTTGCGGCTGTTCTGGCCGACCAGGCGAATGATGCCTTTGACCGGTTTCGCGCAGAGGTTGGTCGAGGCCTGCAGCAGCCCGTGCTTGCCACCCGGCAGGACGAGCACGAATTTGCTCACCGGCAGGTCGGGGATGCGGGCGAAGGTGGTGCGGATGCCGCCCTTGAAGCTGTCTATCCGACCGTCGAGGTCGATGTCCACCTGGCCTTTCAAGTGGGCGACCATGTCGGGCAGCGTGTTGTTCGAGGAGCGCAGGACGACGGGTCCCTTGAGCGGCTTGGCGAGCAGCGGCGAGTAGGCGAGCGCGTGGCCGTAGACCGACCTCTTCGGGCACTGTTCGGCGGCGAACTGGGGACGCGTGCAGACGGTCCCGAGACTCGATTGGTCGAGGAAGATCGCATGCGGCAGCGCCACCGAGGCCAGTGCCGTATTGGCCTGCCCTTTCTTGGTGGTCAGGGTCGCCTTCAGTTTCGGATGCTGGGCGCGGTGGGTCTGGCCGAACAGGCGCAGGTGCATCTTCGGCTTGAACTTCAGCGCTTTGCAGCCGTCGCCCTGGGCGGGGCTGGAGACGCCGACCGAGGACCAGGTGGCCGGGTTGGTCGGGTCGGCCCCGCCACCCTTTACCGTGCCGCTGACCGAGGACTTCTTGCAGTTGGTGCCGTTCAGCGTGAATTCTTTGCGGTTGAGGTTCACGAAGATCGAGCGGATGTCGAGCTTGACCCCGCCGAAGACGTCGGGGATTTCGGCGCTCGTCTGCGCCTGGCCGGTTTCCGGGTTGATGTTGAGCGGCGCACGGACGACGACGTTGCCGAGGTCGAACGGGCCGGCGACCGCCGGCGTGATCACGACGATCGAGAGCGGCGCCCCCTTATATGGACCGGAGAGGTAGGCCTTGCCGGCGATCTTCAGCGGGTTGCCGCCGGTGCCGGCGAGAATCGAGGCGACGCCGATTTCGCTCTTCGGCGTGCAGCGCGACTTCTTTTCCTCTTCGACGCCCGAGACCTTGGCCGCCGCTTCGTATTCCTTCGGCTGGCAGTAAGGGACGCCAGCGAGTTTCGCGGTGGCCCCGGGGGGCAGCGTGATTTCGAAGCCTTTGATCTCCTGCTGGCCTTCGCCACGGGTGATGTTCAGCTGGTAGGGCGTGTAGCTGAGGACCTTGCTGGTGCCAGGGTTGGCGAGGAAGCCGGGCTTGAACGGCCGTTCGGCCATCGTCTTCGCGCAGGGCGCGCCACCCGGCGCCTGGGTCAGTTTCAGTTCGGTGGTCGGCGTCTGCGTCGTCGTCCCGGTCGAGTACGGCACCGCGCTCGAGGTCGAGGTGTTGGTGCAGATCGGCGGGCTGCTGAGCACCGGGATCGCGTGTTTGGCCTGCGGCCCGAAAGTCAGCGTCGCCGAGCTGAAGGCCACCTGCGGCAGTTCGGTGAATTCGCCCGTGATCTGACCGGTCGTCGGGTTGGCCTTGATCTTGCCTTCCTCGCGGACCTGAACGCCGTAGCGGCTCGATTCAGCATTGAAGAAGATCCTGTACTCGCTGCCGGACTGCGGGTCGCGGCTCTTCTGTTCGGCCAGGTAGACCGGCCCCTGCAACGAGCCGGCGGGCAGCTCCGGCGCTTCGATCGCGATCGTGCCGACCTGCGATTCGGCCGGGCAGCTGATCGCCGCCCGAGATTTCAGCGGGAACGAACCGTCGGGGCAGAACTTCAGGCCCGGGGCGGTCGCCGGATTGAGCCCGGTGTAGGCGGGCAGCGTCACGTTCGCGTTCTTCACGGTCGACGAGTTCTGCGGTTGCGTCCCCTGTGGGATGTTGAGTGAGACCGAGACCGGCACCGAGGAGTCGGTCGGCCCCGACGCGGAGGCCGTCACCGTGGGTTTGAAGGGAACGGAGGCGCATTCGTCGATCGGCGGGGGCGGCGTCGCCAGCAGCGGCCCGACGGTCTGCGATTCGTAGCTTTCGACCCGCAGCGCCGTCGTCGTCGGTCCGTTGCAAGGACTCGGCAGGGTCAGGAAGGTGCCGCCCGTCTGACCGTTGAAGACCAGCCGGTTCTCGACCAGCGGCAACGTGTTCGGCACGTTGCTGATCGTGAAGCCCTCGTGGTAGTCGCCCGCCCATTCGATGTCGGCGTTGAGGTAGACGTTGACGTTGACGTTGACGATCGGGACGTTGAAGCCGAACAAGGCCGGATGCCCCTGTTCAGGTTCGATGTCGTACACGGGCAGCGGCGGGATCGGGGTGCCGAGCGTGGTTTTGATTTCGCTGACCCCGACCTGGCTCGCGGCGCAGTTGAGCGCGGCGTTTTCTTCGAATTTGCTTTTCGAGCACCAAGGCACGGCCTGCGGGTTCACGTTGAGGCCCTCTGGCAGGTCGACCCTGACGTTCCTCACCTGACCTTCTGGTTCCACCGGAACCCCCAGGACTTCTTTCGCGTTGAAGCGGAAGTCCGTGTATCCGACGGCGGGATGGCCGGCCGCCTGGTTGAAGGACTCGGCGGGAGTCGCGTACGTGCATTCCGGGACGTCGGTCGTGCAGGTCCCCGCTTCCCAGCGGTTGACGCCGAAGGCAGCCGAAGCCGAGCTCGCGCCGAAGGCGGCGCCAAGCAGCGCGATCAGCGCGATCGCCGCGCCCATCACTACAGGGTTCCGTGGACTCCTCCTCATGCGGACGATCCCCTACCCATCTCTATCGGTTCGAAAAACAGCCGGGTCTATCCGCGGCTGCTTTTCCTCTTGTGGCAGCCGGCGACGCCGAGCGGCAGCCGCTTCTTGCGCAGGTGCTTGCCGTTCTGGGCGAGGAAGTTGAGTTTCGAGAAGTACTTGTGGGTGCAGAGATTGCGCGAGTTCTCCAGCAGGCCCTTCTTGCCGCCTTGCATCGTCAGCACGAACTTGCTGACCGGGACGTCGGGGACCGGCGAGAAGGTGGTGCGGATGCGGCCGCCTTTGACCGATTTGATCACCCCGTGCAGCTGGATGTCGACCTGGCCTTCGAGGTCGGCGAGCAGATCGGGCAGGGTGTGGTTCGAGGAGACCAGGTAGACGGGACCCGCCAGGGCGTTTTCGAGCAGTGGCGATTCGGCGCGGGCGTGGCCGTAGACCGCCTTACGCGGGCATTCGTGGGCGGCGAGCTGGACCCGGGTGCAGATCGTCTTGATGTGCCCCTGGTCGATCAGCTCCGAACGCGGCAGGGTCACCGTCGCGCGGGCGATGTTGGCGTCGCCGGAGCGCGCCACCAGGGTCGCCCGCAGCTTCGGGTGGCCGGCCCGGTGGGTCTGGTTGACGCCGCCGATGAAGCGGGTGGTCAGCTTCGGCCGGAACTTCAGCGCCTGGCAGTTCGAGGTCTGGAAGGGGACCGAGGCGGCGAAGGAGCTCCAGGCCGACTGCGCGGCCGGGTTGCCGCCGCCGCCGTTCAGCGTCGCCGTCGTCGCCAGCTTTTCGCAGCTGGTCGGGTTGAGGGTGAATTCCTTCTTGCTGAGGTCGATCGCGATCGACCTCAGGCTCAGCTGGGCGCCGCCGAAGACGTCGGGGATCGGATCGGAGACGGCGGTCACCTGGGCCGTTTCCGGATTGACGAGCAGCGCCACCCGCACCACGACCGTGCCGAGGTCAAACGGCCCGGCCGTGGCGGGGGTGACGACTGCCAGGGAGAGAGGCGCCCCGTGGTAGGGACCTGAGAGGAAGACCTTGCCGGTGATCGAGAGCGGCGTCGGGCCGGTGCCCGCCTGCACGGTCGCGGTGCCGACTTCGCTCTTCGCCGGGCAACTCGAGTGGGCCGCCTGGGCGGCGCCGCTGGTGTCGGTCGCGGCGGCGAGGGCGCTTGCCGGGCAGTAGGGGATCCCGGCCAGCTTGCCGATCATCCCCGGCGCCAAGGTGATCGACGCCGCTTTCAGCTCCTGCTGGCCGTTGTTGCGGGTGATCGAGACGTGGAGTGGGCTGTAGGCGCCGGCCGTGTTGCTCTTCGGCGCCGCGGCGAACGAGGGGGCGAAGGGGCGTGCGGCGAGGCTCGCCGGACAGGCGCCCCCACCCGGCGTGCTCTGCAGGGTGAAGGCGCCCGTCGGCGTGGCGGGGGCGGTGCCCGAGTAGGGGGTCATCCGGGCACCGCTGGTGTTGGGACCGCAGGTCGGCGGGCTGCTCAGCACCGAGTGCTGGCCGCCGACGAAGTCGAGCTTGAAGCTGGTGAAGGGCACCTGCGGGACTTCGTCGATCGTCGTCGTCAGCTGGCCGGTGACCGGATCGGCGGCGACGTGGCCGAGCAGCCGCACGTCGATCCCGTAGCGGGCCGAGTTGGCGTCGATGAAGATCCGGTACTCGTTGCCGGAGGCCGGGTCGGTGCTTTCCTGCTTGCCGATGTAGACGTTGCCTTCGAGGTTGCCTTCCGGCAGTGCCGCCGCGGCGATCGTCGCGGTGCCGATCTTCGATTCGGCCGGGCAGGTGATCGGCGCCGCCGAGTGCAGCACGAACTGGCTGTTTTCACAGGTCTTCAGGTTGTTCGGGGCGGCCGCCGCCGACGGGTTGATCCCCATCCCGGCCGCCAGCGTCACCGAGGCTTCCTTGGTGGTCGAATCGTCCTGGCCGTCCGCTTTCTGGATGTGAGGGACGGCGACCGTCACCTGGGCGGCGGCGGGGGCGTTCGTTTCCGTCGTCCCCGGCGCCACCCCGATGCTCGGCGTGTAGGGGATCGTGTTGCAGCTTTTCGGCGAGGTGCCCGGCGGGATCGGCGATTCGAGGTATTCGCCCGCCCCACTCGGGAAGCTCTCCCCCGCCGCGATCTCTTCATAGGAGGCTGCTTTCAGCAGAGTCGAGTATTCGCTTCCCGATTCGATGAAGGCGCGCCCGTGGCAGGTGCTCGGCGTGGTGAGGAAGGTACCGTCGCCGGCCCGACCGTTGAAGACGAGGCGGTTTTTGAGGATCAGACCTTCCACGCCTTCGACCGGGAGCGCGTGCGGTACATGGATCGTGAACCCCTCGTGGTAGTCGCCCGTCGAGGCGATGTCGCCTTCGAGGAAAACTTCGTTGCCCGCCAGTTCGAGCCCGAAGCGGGCGGCCTGGCCGGGCTGAGGGACGACGTTATAGACGCCGACAGCGGTCACCCCGGGGATCGGTGCGATTGGCAACAGTCCTAGCGCGGAGGTGGTGACAGCGCTTTCACCTACCAGCGAGCCTGCCGGGCAACCGGTCGCGCCGGCTTCGAAGGTCGCGATCGGGCAGCGTTCGGTAGCGCCTGGGTTGACACTGAGTCCGACCGGCAACTCGACCCGCACGTACTCGAGTTCGTTGGTCGGCATTTCGGTGCCGGGGATACCCAGCACCTCTTCGTGGGCGACGATGAACTGGGTAAAGCCGAAGTTGGGGTGGGCGGAAGCTTCTTCGAAGAACTGACCGGGGGTGGCGACCGAGCATTCGGTGGTCACTTCGGGCGGTTCCGCATTACAGGTGCCCGCCTGCCAGCCCGAGTCGACGGTCGGTTCGTGTGGGTTGCCAGGGGCGATCACCGAGGCCGTGTCGGCCGCCGCCAGGGCCGGGATCGCCGCCGCCACAACGGTGATCCCGACGCAGATCACGAAAAAGGTGATCCAAGCGTCGCCGAGCGTCGCATCTCTCCTCCAGAAGAGCATTTCAAACTAACTCTACCCGAAAATCGGTACATGAGTCAATATTTTTTGGTAATCTCGATTTATAGGTTGGGAGAAACGGGGTACTCGGGCAGATGAACAACGGAGACGGGAACGGAGTCATCGATCTGATGCCGAAGGCAAAACCGACCAGGAGCGGCAATACCTCCGATAGCGCGTCGAGCAACGGCAGCCAGTCGAGCGACGGCGAGTCCATCCCGGTCGACTGGGAGCGACTGGCGCGGGCGACGGCACACCCGCTGCGGGTCTCGATCCTCGAAATCCTCGGCATCGACGGCGGTCGGGTGCTCTCCCCCAGCGATCTGAGCCATGAGCTGCAGATCCCGCTCAGCAACACGAACTACCACGTCACCGAGCTCGCCAAAGCCGACCTGATCGTGCTGGTGCGCCAGCGCGCGGTGCGCGGCGCGACCGAGCACTTCTACACGCTCCCCGAGGCCCTACCCAAGATCGAGGCCGAGGGCGCGACCGCGCCCGAGCCGGCTCGGGTCTGAGTCGCCCTCGCCTTCCAGGTCGACGTCCTCGACCAGGACGTCCATCTTCGTCGTCGCCAGCCGGCGGATCGCCAGGATGACGATGGCGGCGAGGATCAGCGCCGACCCGCCGGCACCGATGCCGAGGCCGCCGCGGCTCGGTTCGACCGCCATCCAGTCGGCGAACGAGGCGCCGAGCGGGCGGGTGAGGACGTAGGCCATCCAGAAGGCGACGACCTCGTTCAGGCCCAGGTAGCGGTGGGCGAGCCAGGGGATCGCGATCAGGCCGAGGAACATCAGCCCGGAGCCGAGGTAGCCGATGTGGAGGTTGGTCGCGGTCATGTCGCCGCAGGCGGTGCCGAGCGCGAAGGTGGCGAGCACCGCCGCCCAGTAGAAGGCCTCGCGCCGTTTGGTGGTGATCGAGTGGATCGAGAGCGTGCCCTCGGACCGGTGCCAGACGAGGAAGATGACCGCGAGGACGATCGCGTAGAAGGTCGTCGAGACCGGATATTGGATGCCGAGCCCGACGTGGAGGGCATCGGCGGCGGAGGTGCCGAAGATCGCGACCATGACGACGACGGTCCAGTAGGTCCAGGCGTCGTAGTGGTCGCGGCGGAACTGGCGGCGCAGCGACCAGATCAGCCCGACCAGCATCAGGGGCACGGCGATCGCCGGCCCGGGCATGGCGTTCAACGCGTCCGAGGTCGACTCCCCCATCGCGGTCGTCGCCACCTTGGTCAGCCAGAAGAAGGCGATGATCATCGGGACCTTGGTGGCGATGCGGCGCGAGGTAGAGCCGGGGTTGCGTGGATCCAGGGAGGAGAGGGAGGTGGTCGACATGGCCCGGGAACGTAGGGGCGGCCGCTAAATCGGTGATGAGAGCCGGATAAGGTGCGGATGAGAACAAAGTCGCCCACCCGTCCGTGCGTTCGCAGTTATCTGCGCTATGCGACGAGAAGTGCGAACGCACCGCGGGTCAGGGCAGCGGACCGCCTGCCAGGGCGACCACCGCGCCGACCGCGCCCGCCGCCAGCAGCACCGCGACGACGCCGCGCCGCAGAGCCAGCAGGGCGACGGCGGCGAGCCCGAGCAGGGCGAACTGCCAGCCGCAGGAGAGGGCGCCGGCGAGCGGGATCGCGGAGCCGAGGATCGCGCCGATCGCCGCCGGGCCGGCGCCCGCCAGGAAGGCGCGGGCCGACGGATTGCCGCGCAGCCGCTCGAAGCGACCGCCGCCGAGCAGGATGAAGGAGAACGACGGCAGGAAGGCGACCACGGCGGCGAGCAGACCGCCGGGGATCCCGTAGGCGCCGTAGCCGACCGCGGCGACGGTGGCGACCACCGGCCCCGGCGTCACCTGTCCCAGGGCCACCGCGTTCAAGAATTCGGTGTTGCTCATCCAGTGGTAGACGTGGACGGCGTCGCCCTGCATCAGCGGCACGATCACGAAGCCGCCGCCGAAGGAGAGGGCGCCGACCTTGAGTGCGGTCCAGACCAGATCGCCGACACTGCCGGTCGCGACGAGGGCGGCGAACGGCGCCGCCGGGGGCAGGCCGGCGAGCGGCGCCAGCAGCGACAGCGCCCCCTCCGCCGTCGCCCGCCGGATCAGCAGCTCGAGCACCCCGCAGCCGAGCAGGACGAGGACCAGCCAAGGGCCGATCGTCGCCGCGGCGACGCCGCCCGCAACCCCGTAGGCCCCCCAGCGGACCACCGAACCCGCTTCGTGGCGGGCGCGGGCGAGGCTCGGCCGCAGCAGATCGCCGCCCGCCCGGACCGCGACCGCGGCGACCGCCGCCCCGGCCCCGGCCCCGGCGCCGCGGATCCAGTCGGGCGGCGAGCCGGAGAGGAAGACCAGCGAGAGGGCGAGGACGAGGACGACGGCGGGGACGATGAAGCCGAGCCCGCCGACGATCGCCCCCGGCCAGCCCGCGACCCGGTAGGCGCAGAAGATCGCCAGCTGGGTCGAGGAGGGGCCGGGCAGCAGCGAGCAGGCGGCGTTGGCGTCCTCGAAGGCGTGGTGGTCCAGCCAACCCTCGCGGTCGACGACCAGCTTGCGCAGCAGCGCGATGTGGACGGGCGGGCCGCCGAAGCCGGTGACGCCGATCCGCGTCCACTCGCGGGCGACCGTCGCCAGCGGGGCGTCGGGCGCATGCGGCTCTCCCTCGGGCGGCGACAAGACCCGGGGAATCTAGTCCGCGTGGACGCGCTCGGTGGCGACGAGTTGTTACCGCAGCGGCAGCGGCTCCTGGAAGGCGCGATCGGCGGCGGCCGCGGTGAGGTGACCGTTGACGACGAGCTGGTCGAGGACGTGGCGCTGGCGGGCCCTGGCGAGGGCGAGGTGGAACTCCGGGTCGTAGGCGCTCGGCGCCTGCGGCAGGCCGGCGAGCATCGCCGCCTCGCCCCAGGTCAGCCGCCGCGGCGAGACGCCGAAGTAACCGTGGGCGGCGGCGACGTCGCCCCAGTAGCCGTTGCCGTAGTAGATCGAGTTCAGGTACATGTTCAGCACCTCTTCGTGCGAGTAGGCGAGCGAGAGCTTGACCCCGAGCCCGATCTCTTCCAGCGTCCCGCCCAGCCCGCTGCCGTGCGGGTAGAGGCGCTTCGCGAGCTGCTGGGCGATCGTGCTGCCGCCCGGGTCTTCGCTGGTGCCGAGGGCGGCGAGCGCGGCGCGGCCCGCCCCCGACGCGACGTTGAAGAAGACGTTCGCGTAGAAGTTCTCGTCCTCGGTCGAGACGATCGCCGCCGCCAGCCGGCGCGGTGGCGGCGGCGGCGCGGCGCGGCCGCCGTGCCGGCCGAGGATCGCCTCGACCCGCGCCTCGGCGTCACCGACGCCCGGCAGCGTCAGCAGGTACACCGTCCCCACGGCGGCGAGCGCGAGCGCCGTCGTCAGCAGCGCGACCAGCGCGACGACCAGCCACCGACGCCGACGCGGCCGACGCGCGACCGCGCCGATTAAGCCCCGCTGAGATCGTCCTGAGAGTGACATTTCGGCTACATCCGGCCGGTGCGAATCGGCGTACCATTTTCCCTGTGAACTCACTCCGGCCGTTCGAGTGGAAATGGGCATGGGGACTGCTCGCCGTCTTCGTCTGTCTCTGCGGCCTGGCGACGATCGAACCGGAGACCGCCGAAGCGGTGAACACGACGATCGGCATCGGCGCGATCGGCTGTGTGCTGTGGGGGATCTGGCGGCTGATGCAGCACGACCAGTGAACCCAGGCGGTCGCCGCCTACCCCGCTAGGCGTCGCGGCGGGCGAGCAGGACCGCGCCGGCGTCGGGGCGGCCGACGCCGAGCATCTGGTCGGCCGGGGTGTCGATCCCGGTCCGCGCCAGTCGGCGGACGATCAGCGCGATCGCCGCCGCGAAGACCAGGCTGACCAGCCCGGTGCCGAGGCCGACCCCTTCCGGTTTCGCCAGCCAGTCGGCGACCGAGGCGCCGAGCGGGCGGGTGACCACGTAGGCGAACCAGAAGGAGAGGATCGAGCCCATCCCGAGGCGGAAGTAACCGATCGCCGGGATCGCGATGATCGCCGCGAACAGCCAGATCGAGCCGAAGTAGCCGAGCCCGAAGGTGTTGGCGGTGAGATCGCCCGCGGCGGTGCCGAGCGCGAAGGTGGCGAGCACCGCCGCCCAGTAGAAGAGCTCGCGGCGGGGCGTGTGGATGCTGTGGATCGAGAGCGTGCCCTCGACCCGGTACCAGGCGCGGAACACGACGGCGAGCACGATCGCGTAGAAGATCGTCGAGGCGATGTAGGGGACGCCGAGGCCGACGTGGAGCACGTCGGCGGCCATCGTGCCGAAGACGCCGACCATCGCCACCGCGAGCCAGTAGCACCAGGGGATGTAGCGGTCTTGTGTGAACTGGACGTAGAGGGCGACGGCGAAGGCGATCGCCCCGATCACCACGGCGATCTCCGGCACCAGGCTATGGACGAGGAAGTCGGAGGTCGACTCGCCCATCGCCGTGGTCAGCGCCTTGACCACCCAGAACCAGGCGGTGATTTCCGGCACCTTGGAGTAGGTGTGACGGTTGGCGGTCAGCCGGGAGCGGAGGGCCTGGGCCGAGTTCATGTCGCTCACTCTGGAACCGCCCTCTTAAAGGGAGGTGAGAGTCCGCCTCGCCGCTCATCGTCGGCGCCCGTGAGAGAAGTCTCACCGCCGCTTCAATCTTCCCTTCATCTGACTGCGCGAGGGTCCGGCCGATGGCCACGGTCACCGTCGAGCCGCCCCGCCCGAGGCGGCGACGGCCCCCAGTCAAGAGCATCCCCCTGTGGCGTCGCGCGCGGCGCGTCCTCCTCGTCGCCTGCCTTTTCTGCCTCGGCGCGGCGGCCCTCTCCTGGGTCCCCGCGGTGACCGGCAGCCGCAACCTCGGCGTCAGCGTCGCCAGCGTCGAGTGGCTGCGCAGCCACGGCGGCAACCCGATCGTCTCCCAGATCGAGAACTGGTACTACACGCTGAACGAACCGGAAAAAGGCGGCCCGCCGCTGAAGTCGCTGCCCCAGGTCGGCGTCGCGGCGGTCGGTGGCGAAGGGGAAGGCGGAGGTTCCGAAAACACCGTCTACCGCCCGCCCGACGTCAACCCGCTGATCCACCCCAAGCTCCCCGGCGAGGGCGTCTGGAAGAAGGCGGGCGCCGGGGTCGGGGCGCGGCCGCCGGTGCTCCTCACCACCTTCCGCAGCGACCCCGAATACCCGCAGTTCGTCGCCGGGGTCGCCTGGATCGACGCCGGGCGCACCACGCTCGAATACATGCCGGGGACCGTCGAGCCGCCGGAACCGCTCGAACATCGCGGCGACGGCGAAGTGCCGCCGTCCCAACGCAAGAGGCTGGTGGCCACCTTCAACGGCGGCTTCCCGTTGGAAACCTCGAACGCCGGGCTGATCTACCGCGGCAAGGTCAAGGAAGCGATGGTGAACGGGATCGCCACCGTGGTCAGGTACCGCAGCGGCAAAGTCGACATCGTCAAGTGGAACCACGGCCCGGGGGCGCCCGCGAACGTCTGGTTCGCGAAGCAGAACCTGCCGCCGATCATCTACGAAGGCAAGCTCAACCCGAACCTCAGCGACGGCCCCGAATGGGGTGAAACCGTCAACAACGCGACCCGGGTGTGGCGCTCCGGGCTCGGCATCGACGCCCACGGCAACCTGATGTACGCGGCGGCCAACTACCAGACGGTGGAATCGCTGGCGAAGGTTCTGCAGCGGGCCGGCGCGGTGCGGGCGATCGAGCTCGACATCAACGAAGACTGGACCAGCTTCATCAGCTACCGGCGGCCGGGGGCACTCGAACCGAGCAACCTCCTACCGGAAATGTTCCGCTCGCCGGAACGCTACCTCACGCCCGACGAACGCGATTTCTTCGCCGTCTACCTGAAACCGGGGCAGCCCTGGTGAGGCCGCCGCGACGCGTCTCCCCCGCCGCCGCGAGGCGCCGCGCGCTGCTGGTCGACGCCGCGCTCGGCGTCCTGATCGGCATCTTCGCGATCGTCGTCGCCGCCGGCATCGGCGTGGTCGGCTTCTTCGCCCTGCTCTGCGCGGTGGTCATCGTCCCCTGGTACCTGGTCGAAGGCGGCCTGCGCGGCGCGCGCCGGCAGCAACGGCGGTGAAACCCCACGGCCGGCGCGCCCGCGCCTAGGATCGCCTCGATGGAGATCCTTGTCGTCGAGGACGAGACTGGCATCGCCGATTTCCTCGCGCGCGGTCTCCGCGCCGAGGGCTACGACGTAAGAGTCGAGACCGACGGCGAGAACGGCGCCCGGGTCGCCCTCGAACCCGAGGTCGACCTCGTCGTGCTCGATCGGATGTTGCCCGGGCTCGACGGACTCGAGGTGCTGGACCGGGTGCGGCGCTCTCGCCCGGCCTTGCCGGTGATCATGTTGACCGCGAAGGCCGAGGTCGCCGACCGGGTCGAGGGCCTCGACAGCGGCGCCACCGACTACGTCACCAAGCCGTTCGCCTTCGCCGAGCTGCTGGCGCGGATCCGGGCGCGATTGCGCGAGGGCGGCGGCTCGGAAAGGGTCATCGAGGCGGCCGGGATCCGACTCGACCTGATCACCCGCGAGGCCCGCCGCGCCGGAGTCGCCACCCGGCTGCCCGAGCGCGAGTCCGACCTGCTCGCCCACCTGATGCGCCACGAAGGCCACGTCTGCACGCGCGACGAGCTCCTCTCCGCGGTCTGGGGCTACGACCACGACCCGGGCACCAACATCGTCCAGGTCTACGTCGGCTACCTGCGCCGCAAACTCTCCCGGCCCGGGTCGCCGGCACCGATCGAGACCGTACGCTCGGTGGGCTACCGGCTGCGGGAGCGAGGGTGAGCTCGCGCTGGCGGCGGCTCGGACTGCGCGGCCGCCTCGCCCTCTCCTTCGGGGCGATCGTGGTGGTGTCCTTCGGGGTCGTCTTCGTCACCGTGCGCGCGCAGATGTCGCACGAGGCGACCGTGATCAACCACGAGGAGTCGCGCGAGGCGCACGAACCGGGCGCGACGCCGAGCGAGCGCGACGACTCCGAGTCGCCGATCGAGGACGCCCAGTCCGACGTCGAGCAGACCTTCCTCGTGGTCGGCGCGGCGGCCCTCGTCGCCGCGCTCCTGGCCGGCTACCTGCTGGCGGCGAGGACGGCGGCGCCGCTGCGTCGCTTCGCCGCCACCGCGACGGCGGTCGACGCCGGCGACCTCAGCCCGCGGGTCGCGACCGACCCCGCCTCGGCCGCGGAGCTGCGGACGCTCGCCGACTCGTTCAACCACATGCTCGACCGGCTCGAGGACGCCTTCGCCCGCCAGCGCGGCTTCGTCTCCGACGCCTCGCACGAGCTGCGCAGCCCGCTGACCGCGATCCGCGGCCAGATCGAAGTGCTCGCCCGCGAGAAGGACCCCGACGCGGCGGCGGTGCGCCGGGTCGAGGCGGCGACGCTGGCCGAGCTGCGCCGGGTCGAACGGCTGGTCGAGGAGCTGCTCGCCCTGGCCCGGCTCGACGAGGGGGTCGGGCCGGTGCGGCGCCAGCTCGACGCCGCCGTCTTCCTCCGCGACGCGGCGCTCGCCGCGCCGGGCGAGGCCGAGGTCGGCGGGCGGGCCGAAGGCCGGATCGACGCCGACCCCGACATGATCGCCCGCGTCGTCCGCAACCTGGTCGAGAACGCCCGCCGCCACAGCGGGCCCGGCGGCAGGGTCTCGGTGTCGTCGACCGTCGTCGACGGCGCGCTCCGCGTCGACGTCGACGACGACGGATCCGGCATCCCGGCGGCCGAGCGCGAGCGGATCTTCGACCGCTTCCACCGCAGCGACGAGGCCCGCGACCGGGCCTCGGGCGGCTCGGGCCTCGGCCTGGCGATCGCTCGCGGGATCGTCGACGCGCACGGCGGCGCGATCTGGGCGTCCCAGTCCCCGCTCGGCGGGGCGCGGGTCAGCTTCACGCTGCCGGGCCTGCGTGCCGTGGGTCGAAAGTAAGAGACCTCTCACGGTCCGCTTAGGGAGGAGGCAGGCGCCGACCGCAGCATAAGTCGTCATGTTCGACTCCCACGCAGCCACGCTGGGTGGCGCCAGGCACCGAGTCTCCACCCGCACCGGAGGTGTCGCCGGCAACGCCCGCCTCACCGGCGCGGTCGCCGTCGCCCTCCTCGTCCTGCTCGCTGCCGAGGGGTTGACGATCCCGTTCATCGGGCAGCTGCTCGGCCCCCACATCTTCATCGGCCTGCTGCTGATCCCGCCGGTGGCGCTGAAGCTGGGCAGCACCGGCTACCGCTTCGCCCGCTACTACACCCACGACGAGCCGTACCTGCGCAAGGGACCGCCGCCGGCGGGCCTGCGCGTGCTCGCCCCGGGGGTCGTCCTCACCACCGTCGCCCTCTTCGGCACCGGCGTCGCGCTGCTCTTCACCGGGCCCCCCAGCCACACGCTTGTCTTCGCCCACAAGCTGAGCTTCATCGCCTGGGTGGCGCTGATGGCCATCCACGTGCTCGGCCATCTGCTCGAGCTGCCGCGACTGGCGAGCGCCGACTGGCGCCGCCACGGGCCGCGCGAGGCGCGGCTGGCGGGCGCCGGGCTGCGGGCGAGCGCCCTGGCCGGGGCGATCGTGCTCGGCGTCGCGCTCGGCTTCCTGGCCCTTTCGGTCGGCAAGCCTTGGCTCTGAGGAAATTCACAGCGAAACCTAACCGGCGCTTTCGATGAGGGAGGCAACCTGAGACATGGACCCGATCGAGAAACGAGAACTGAAACGCCAGGCCTGGCTGCGGCTCACCGCCCAGCGCCGTCGCGCCGGACAACTGCGGGGCCGCGTGGTGGCCCTGTCGCTGATCTGCTTCGCCACCCTCTGGGGGGTCGTCTTCGCCCAGATGGCGACCGGCAACGATCCGGTGCTGAGCGCCAAGGAAAAGGCGGCCGTGACGCGCGCCACGGCGAGCGCCCGCCAGGAACTCGAAACCACCGACCCGCGCGAAGCCGACCCGGAACACCGCACCGACCAGAGGGCGCGGGCGCGCCCGGAAGAAGTCGAAGTGGAAGCGGAACCGGAAGCCGAAGAATTCATCGAAGCCGAACCGGAAACGGAAGAAGTCTTCGAAGAAGCGGAACCGGAATTCGTCGAAGCCGAACCGGAACCGCTGGTGACGAGCCAGTCATGAGCGGCGAGGCGGTGGAGACGTTCGACTGCTTCGGCGGTCGCTGCGCGGTGCGCGTCGCGGGCGGCGAGGACGTCGAGATCGTCGCGGCCGTCCTCGAGGCGAAGCGGCTCCTGCTCACCGCGCATTCCACGCTCTCCCGCTTCGACCCCGACAGCGAGCTCTCCCGCTTCAACCGGGATCCGCGCGTCGAGGTGCCGGCCTCTCCCCTCCTGCGCCAGGTGGTCGCCGCCGCCCTGACCGCCGGCCTGCGCAGCGGCGGCCTGGTCGACGCGACGCTGGTCGACCAGATCGAGGCGGCGGGCTACGCCGAGTCGCGCGCCTTCGATGGCGGCCCCGCCGACGCGGAGGTCGCGACCGAGCCCGCCGCGGCGAGCCCGCGGGCCGGCTGGTGCCTGCTCACCGTCGACGAGCGGGCCGGGACGGTGACCCGCCCCCTCGGCCTGCGGCTCGACCCCGGCGGCATCGCCAAGGGGCTGATGGCCGACCTGGTCGGCGAGTCGCTGGCCGGCTTCGGCACCTTCGCGGTCGACTGCTGCGGTGACCTGCGACTCGGCGGCGCCGACGCCCGGCCGCGCTCGATCCTGGTCGACGACCCGGCCGGCGGCGAGCCGCTGCACGAGCTGCGGATCGCCGAGGGCGCGGTCGCGACCAGCGGCATCACCCGCCGCGCCTGGACCGGCGCGGACGGCCGGCCGGCGCACCAGATCCTCGACCCGGCCACCGGCCGGCCAGCCTTCACCGGCGTCGTCCAGGCGACCGCGGTGGCGCCCACCGGTCTGCTCGCCGAGACGTTCGCCAAGTCGGCGCTCCTGGTCGGTCCCGGGCGGGCCGCGTCGCAGCTGCCGTTCGGCGGCGTGGTGGTCGAGGAGGACGGTGCGGTGCGGGTCGTCGAGCCGGTCGCCGCCGTCCTGCCGGAGGTGCTGGCGGCATGATCGTCGGCGAACATCTCTTCTGGATCACCAGTCGCGCGGCGGGCGGCGCGGCGCTGATCCTGGCCAGCGTCGCGGTCGCCGTCGGGCTGATGGTCAGCGCCAAACGGCAGGGCTCGAACAAGCGCGACCTGCGCGCGATCCACGAGGCGCTCTCGCTGACGACGCTGGCGATGGTCGCGCTGCACGGCCTCGCGCTGCTCGGCGACCCCTACCTGAACCCGGGCCTGACCGGGATCACGATCCCCTTCGCCGGCTCCTACCGGCCGTTCTGGACCGGGCTCGGGATCGTCGCCGGCTACGGCCTCGCGGCGCTCGGCCTCACCTATTACCTGCGCGAGCGGATCGGCGCCGCGCGCTGGCGCAAACTGCACCGGCTGACCGCCGTCTTCTGGGTCCTCGCGATCGTCCACACGATCGGCGCCGGCAGCGACGCCGCCCAGATCTGGTTCCTGGTCGTCTCGGGGGCCGTCGTCATCCCCGCCGCCCTGCTGCTCGGGCTGCGCTGGCTCGACCGCTGGTGGAACGCGCCGGTCGCGCCGCGGGTCCCGAATCGGGCCTAGGCCGCTGCGGGACGCCTTCCTACTCGACGAGCGCCCGGGCGCGGCCGGCGCGGATCGCGCTGAGCGCGGCAGGCACGGTGATCGCGGCCATCACCGCCAACTCGATACCGAGCGAGGTGGCAACGCTGACCAGTCCGAGAGGCCCGTTGGACTGACCGGCGAAGCCGGGGGCTTCGTGCACCAAGGCGACGAGGTAGACGGCGGTGGCGACGACGATCCCGACCATGCCGAGGGCGACGAGGGTCGCGCAGGCCGCGGTGACCCGGAGGACATCACGGGGCACCGTGACCGCGAACAGCCCGAGCCGTCCGGCGA
Source organism: uncultured Actinomycetes bacterium (assembly GCA_963824485.1). GTDB lineage: Bacteria > Actinomycetota > Thermoleophilia > Solirubrobacterales > 70-9 > VAYN01. Next base: position 513,080 of record CAWGPH010000010.1, on the reverse strand, counting down.
ACGCGCATCCCACCCCGCAGGCCAGCGCCAGCCCGGTCCAGATCGCGAGGCTCGCGGCGTCGACCGCGTCGCTCGGCGCCGGGGCCAGGTGGGCGACGACGACCAGGGCCGCGGTGGCGAGCCCGAAGAGGACGACGCAGCCGACCGCGAGGACGATGGCGCGCTCGACCGCACGCCGGTCGTGAGCCTGGCGCAGCGCGGCGACGACCAGTGGCGCCGCGCCGATCACGACCGCCGCCGCGGCGCCGGCGGCGAGGATCTGGATCGCCAGGTGGGCGCCGCCGAGCAGCCGGTGGGCGTGGCCGAAGGCGCCGGAGCCATGGTTCTCGGTCGTCTTGTAGAGGCCGAGACCGGCCACCGAGAAGACGACCCAGCAGAGCAGGATCGAGCTGAGGCCGAGGCGCAGGCGATCGTCGGGGTCGAGCGCCGCCTCGACCCCGGGCTCGGGCCGCAGCTGGGCGCGCAGCGCGCCGCGCAGGAGGTCGGCGACTGCGGCCGGCGAGGCGCCCGAGTCCTCGATCAGCGCTTCCATCTCGGCGCTGTACCGGCGCCGGTAGGCGAGCGGGTACAGCGCCATCGCGAAGCGCGCGAGGCGGGCGCTCACGAGGCGGCCTTCGCGGCGCGCAACCGCTTCATCCCGGTGTCGACGACGCGGTCGAGCATCCGCAGCTGCTCCGTCAGCGCGGCCGAGCCGGCGGCGGTGATCCTGTACGGGCGGCGGCGGTCATCGCTCGGCATCGCCTCGATCAGGTCGCGGCCCTCAAGCCGCGAGAGCGCCCCGTAGAGAGTGCCGGGACCGAGCTTGATCCCGGCGACGGCCTCGACGTCCTGGGTTATCGCGTAGCCGTGCTTCGGCCCCTCGGCGAGGCTGGCGAGAACGAGAAGGCCCGGGTCAGTAGATCGCTCGCTGATGTATCGCATTGCGTAATGGTAGCACCTCCGATCCCGTGCGTCTGCACGGAGATGACACAGAGGCGAAAGGGTCGCCTCGCGACCGCCCACTCAGGCGCGCGGAGCGGAATCGATGACCTACGGCGTGGCGTGGCGGAGGGACCAGCGGAGGGCGATCAAGGCGACGACCGGCGCGAGCCACCAGGCGCTCGCGCCGAGCGCGCAGACGATCGCGGTCAGGCCGATCGCGACGATCGCTGCCAGCGCCAGGCGCCAGTCGTCGCCGACGACGAAGTCCCAGACGCCGGCCGCGGCGCGCCGCGGGCTCACGCCGTCGCCTCCATGCCGGTGCCGACCCGCGAGCGGACCTCGGCGACCATCGCCAGAGCGGCGAGCAGGATGACGGCGACGAGCGGCGCCAGCGACGCCTCTCCCCCGGGCCAGCTCGCGCCCGCACCCTCGGCGCCCCAGAAGGTCCCGAAGCTGGTCAGCAGCACGCCGACCGCGAACTTCATCCCGTTCTCGGGGACCCGCGCCAGCGGCGCCCGCAGCAGCAGGCCGGCGGCGAGGACCGCGAGGACGGCCAGCGCCGCCGCCACCGCGGCGAGCCCGACGTCGTGCTGGTTGGCACCGAAGGTGAGGACGATGAAGGCGACCTCGAGCCCCTCCAGCAGCACCGCTTTCAGCGAGATCGCGAAGGCATAGTGGTCGAAGCCCGCATCGGTCGGCACCGCCGCGGCCTCGGCCGCCTCGGCGCGGAAGATCGCCTCCTCGTCGTGCTTGTCCTTGGCGCCCGCGGCGCGCAGGATCGCCTTGCGCAACCACTGCAGGCCGAAGGTGAGGAGCAGGCCGCCGACCACGACCCGCAGCACCCCGATCGGCAGCGTGGTCAGCGCCGGGCCTAGCGCGCCGACCAGCGCCGCGAGGATCAGCGTCGCCGCTCCGACCCCGGTCAGCGCCGCCCGCCAGCCCCGCGTCGTGCCGACCGCGAGGACGATCGTGAACGCCTCGACCGCCTCGACCGCGCACGCCAGGAAGACCGAGAGCGCGAGGCTGACCTCGGCTCCGCTCACCTCAGAAGGCGAAGATCAGGGTGCAGATGATCCCGGCCACCAGGCAGTAGATGCCGAACGGGGTCAGGCGGTTCGACTTGAAGTAGCGCAGCAGGAACCGCACCGCCAGGTAGGTGGTGAAGGCGGCGGCGAGCGCACCGACCAGCGCCGGGCCGCGCACCCCATCCCCGGCCGAGCCGAAGAGTTCGGGCAGCTTGAGGACGCCGGCGGCGGCGATCACCGGGGTGGCGAGGAGGAAGCCGAAGCGCGCCGCGTCCTCGTTCGAGAGCCCGACCATCAGGCCGCCGCCCATCGTCACGCCGGAGCGCGAGATGCCGGGGATCAGCGCCGCCGCCTGCGCGGTGCCGATCGCCGCCGCCTGCTTCAGGCCGACGCGGCGGGCGATCCGCGGATCGGAGTCGCCCTCGCCGTCGCCCGGTTCGGGGCGGCGCCGGCGCAGCCGCTCGAAGGCGAGCAGCAGGATGCCGTTGAGGATCAGGAAGAGCGAGGCGGTCTCGGGCGAGGCGAAGAGGGTGCGCAGCGGATGCTGCAGCGCGAGGCCGAGGATCCCGGCCGGGATCGTGCCGACCACCAGCAGCCAGCCGAGCCGCGCGTCGTCGTCGCCGGGCGCGATGCCGCGGTCGCGGATCGAGCGGCCGAGTCCGCGGAAGATCCGCATCCAGTCCTTGAGGAAGTAGAAGAAGAGGACGACCGCGGTGGCGCAGTGGGTGGCGACCAGGAAGGCGAGGAAGTAGTCGTCGTTCTGGTGGATGTTCCAGCCGAAGAGGCCGGGGATAATCACGCCGTGGCCGAGGCTGGAGACCGGGAACGGCTCCGCGATGCCCTGGGTGAGGCCGAGGATCAGCGCCTGCAGGTAGGAGATCGGGTGCATCGCGGCGATGATCATCCGTGCCCCCGATTAACGTGAGATGAGAGCGGGATGACGAGCCAGACGTCGGCCCCGCCCCCCGGCCGGTTGGCGGCGTGGGCGGCGCCGCCGTGGGCCTCGGCGACGGTGGCGACGATCGCCAGGCCGAGCCCGCTGCCGCCTTCGCGGACTCCGGGGGCGCGGCTGAAGCGCTCGAAGGCGCGGTCGAGAAAGGCGGGCGGGAAGCCTTTGCCTTCGTCGGTGACGTGGATCTCGACCGCCTCGCCGGCGCGGCGCGCGGAGAGCGCGATCGTCCCGCCGCCGTGGCGCAGCGCGTTGTCGACGAGGGTGCCGATCGCCTGGTCGAGCCGCAGCCAGTCGCCGTCGAGCTCGATCTTGCCGCCATCGGCGACCTCGAGCCGCCGCCCGGCCTCGTCGGCACGGCGGGCGAAGCGCCGTTCGACTGCGGCGAAGGTGTCGCCGAGGCGCAGCGGCTCGTAACGGAGCGGCAGCTCTCCCCCCTCGGTCTGGGCGATCGTCAGCAGGTCCTCGGAGAGCTGCGTGAGCCGGTCGGTCTCCTCGGCGGCGGAGGCGAGCGCGGCGCGCAGTTCGTCGGGCGAGCGGCCTTCGGCAAGCGCCAGCTCGAGCTCGGCGCGGAGGATCGCCAGCGGCGTGCGCAGCTCGTGGCCGGCGTCGGCGACGAAGGCGCGCTCGCGCGCCAGCGCGTCGCCGAGCCGGGCCAGCATCTCGTTCAGCGTCTCCCCCAGACGAGCCACCTCGTCGCGGGTCGCGGGCACCGGCAACCGCTCGTCCGGGGCAGCGGTCGAGATCTCTTCGGCCCGGGCGCGCATCGCCTCGACCGGGCGGAGCGCCGCGGTCGCGACCCCGTAGCCGGCGAGCGAGGCGAGGATCAGCGCCGCCGGGAGGCCGATCAGAAGCAGCTGCTTGAGGTCCGTGCTCGAATCGTCGCGGGGCTCGGTGGAGGTGCCGACGACGACGATCCGCTTCCCGGCGGGCGCCTGCACCGGCACCGCGAGGAGGCGCACGCCACCGTCGGAGCCGGGCAGCGCGCCGCGGTCGACGAAGGTCGGCGCGACGGCGGCGGCGCGAAGCTGCTCGGGTTCGAGCAGGTCGGTGCCGCCGATCACCTGCGAGGAGTCGACGACGCGCCCGGCCGGGTCGAGCACCTCGGCGAAGCTGTCGGTCTTGCCGACCAGGTGCTGGTTGCTGCCGGCCAGGCTCGATCCCTCCTGGCGGACGACGGCGGAGAGTTCGTCGGCGCGCGAGCGCAGCCCGGCGTCGACGGTGTTGTCGACCTCGTTCTGGAACTGCAGGTAGACGAAGAAGCCGGTCCCCGCCAGGACCACGGCGATCACCGCGGCGAAGACGAGGGTGAGGCGCAGGCGGATCGAGAGCCGGCTCAGCGGCCCCCGTCCTTCCGCAATCTGTAACCGGCGCCGCGCACCGTCTCGATCGTCACCCGATCGAAGGGTACGTCGATCTTGCGCCGCAGGTAGCGGACGTAGACCTCGACCACGTTGGAGCGGTGCTCGAAGTCGTACTCCCAGGCCTGCTCGAGCAGCTGGGTCCGCGACAGGACGTAGCCGGCGTGGCGCATGAAGGTCTCCAGCAGGGTGAACTCCTTCGAGGACAGATCGATCTCGGTCTCGCCGCGCCAGACCTGGCGGGTGCCGGGGTCGAGACGGAGGTCGCCGACCTCGATCACCGGCGAGCGCTCGACGTTGCCGCGGCGGACCAGGGCGCGGAGCCGGGCGAGCAGCTCGGCGAAGGCGAAGGGCTTGACCAGGTAGTCATCGGCGCCGCCGTCGAGCCCGGCGACGCGATCGTCGAGGGCACCGCGCGCGGTCAGCATCAGGACCGGCGCCCAGATCCCGTCGCGGCGCAGCCGCCGGCAGGTCTCGAAGCCGTCGATCCCGGGCAGCATCACGTCGAGGACGACCGCGTCGTATTCGGAGGCGCCCGCCATCAAGAGCGCCCGCTCGCCTTCTTCGGCGACGTCGACGGCCAGCCCCTCCTCGCTGAGGCCGCGCCGTAGGAGCGCCGCCATCTTCACCTCGTCCTCGACGACCAGAACTTTCATCGCGTCCCAAGATCCTCCCCCCAGATGAAGGAAAGATGAGAGAACCCCGTGCGCCCCTCCCGCCGACGGGCCTGTAACGCCTGGCGGTCTACTTCGGGGGCAAAGTGACGACGAAGGCGAGGGCGCGGGTGAGCCAGGCGTCGAGGTCGGCCTCGGTGGCGAGGGCGTCGGCGGGATCGGTGCGGACGAGGATGCCGCCGCGGCGCGAGGCGGCGACCGTCAGGTTGCCGTCGACCATGAAGGCGAGGCCGCTGAACATCCATTTCTCGGTGACCTCCCCGCCCACCTGGGCGAGGCGCTCACGCATTTCGTCGGCAAGTCGTTCGTTGTAGGCCACGTCTCACACTGACATGGGTTCACTTTTGTCCACTTGTGATCCGGCATGTCACAAAGCCGCGTAGTGGTCGTCAAGAAGCGTAACCCAAGGAGGAGGAGCACCATGCCGGAGTTGGACGATCGCTCATCCGAGCGCAAACCGCCCGCGCGCAGCGCGATCGCGCGGCTGGCGCAGGACCCCGTCTCGCGCCGCAAGTTCATGGCGGTCGGCGGCGGTACGTCGCTGGCGGCCTTCCTCGCCGCCTGCGGCGGCGGTGGGAGCAGCAGCTCGACGACCACCACCACGACCGAATCAAAGCCGATGGATAACGGTAAGGAATCCGAAACCGAACAGTTTGGAAAAGGTGACATCGGGATCCTGAACTACGCACTGACCCTCGAGTATCTGGAGACGGTCTTCTACGAAGAAGTCGTCAAGAGCGGCCTCTTCAAGGGCGCCGAACTCGCGCTGCTGAAGAAGTTCGGCAGCGAGGAGGCGGAGCACGTCACGGCGCTCTCCGGCACGGTGAAGAAGCTCGGCGGCAAGCCCTCGTCGAAGCCGAAGACCGAATTCCCGCTGAAGGACGCCAAGTCGGTGGCCGAACTGGCCGGGACGGTCGAGAACCTCGGCGCCGCGGCCTACCTCGGCCAGGCCGGGAACATCGAAAGCCCCGAAGTCCTGGCGGCGGCGCTCTCGATCCACAGCGTCGAGGCGCGCCACGCGGCGACGCTGAACACGCTGCTGAAGATGTCGATCACGCCCGACGGCGCCTTCGCCGAGCCCGCCGACGTCCAGACCGTCCTCAAGTCGGTCGAACCGTTCATCGTCGGCTGACGCCCGCGATCGAGCCAAAGGAGATACAGATGAGTCATCAGAAACTGGCAGACATCGAGGGCCTCGCCCACCCGGAGCTGGCGGGCGTCGAGGTCGAAGCGAGCGGCGGGGCCGACCTGGCCCGCAGCGACGTGCTGCTCAAGGGAGCACTCGCCGCGGGGGCCGTCTACGGCACCCTGATGGTCGCCCCGTTCGTACGCAGCGCCTTCGCGATGGGAGGGTCGAGTGACGTCGACATCCTCAACTTCGCGCTGACGCTCGAGTACCTCGAGTCGACGTTCTACGAAGAAGCGATGAAGAAAGTGAAGACCTCGGGCGAACTGAAGACGCTGCTGCCGCTGCTCGCATCGGACGAGAAGCAGCACGTCGAAGCGCTCAAAGGAACGATCGAAAAACTCGGCGGGAAGCCGGTCGCGGAGCCGAAGTTCAACTTCGAATACAGCGGCACGTCGGGGTTCCTGAAGCTCGCCGAAACGTTCGAGAACACCGGGGTCAGCGCCTACAACGGCGCCGCGCCCGAAATCAAGTCGAAAGAAGTGCTCGGCGCGGCGGGCTCGATCGTCCAGGTCGAGGCGCGCCACGCGGCGGCGATCGCGCTGCAGAACGGCACCGAACCGGCCCCGGTCGCGTTCGACCCGGCGCTCAGCGAAAAGCAGGTCCTGAAGGCGGTCGAACCCTTCATCGAATAGGGCCCCGGGCCAGTCCCGCTCCGCTCAGGGCGCCGCGGCGTTCTGGGCGGAGCGGGCGACGAGGTCGCCGATCGCGTGGCATTCGGGACCGAGGCCGTAGCCCTCCGCCCCGGCCCGGACCTGCCTCGCGGCGTGGGTCAGCTCGGTGACGTCCTTGCCCTCGGCCTTCGAGCCCGCCGCGGGCGGCGACTCGGCGACGTCGTTGGTGTAGTTGGCCGCGTTGGTGAGGCCGACGCCGAAGCGTTCGAGGGCGATGTCGGGGACGCTCGGCGCGATCAGCGATTCGAGCCGGCCGCGCATCGTCTCGATCACCTCGAGGTAGCCGCGGGCCCGTTCGGCGCGGCCCTGACCGGCCGGCGCGGGCGGGTCGGCGAGCGCCAGCTTGCAGTAGTCGGCGACCTCGGCGCGGTAGGCGGCCGGGGTCGGCGCGGTCGGGGTCGACGAGGCCGAGTTGAAGATGCCGGAGATCGAGAGGGTCCCGCCGATCACCACCAGGATCAGGATCGCGGCGGTGACGTAGGGGGCGATCGAGCGTCCCGGCTCCGCGTCGGTGGCAGCGCGGACGAGTCGCCTTTCCTCGGCCACCGTCATCGGTTTGCGAGTCGCATCGGTGGACTGCTCGGGCGGCCCCAGGTAGCCCCCCTCGATCGCCAGCTCGGCCAGACGGGCACGCTTCTGATCGTCAGGCTGGTCTTCGATCCCGAACTTGCGGTAGATGGCGCGCAGGTATCCCTTCACCGAGTCGAGGCTGAGCAAGACCTCGGTGGCGATCTCCTGGTCGGTCGCCGGCGTCGCGAGGGGGTTGCCGGCCGAGATCGGGCGGGAGAGCGCCGCGAGGATGGCGAGCTCGGTCTCGGTGAGGGCGACATCGGCCGGAGAATCTGCGTCCATGAGGTCCATGCACCGTTACAAACGGCGTCCTATTTTGTCCTTACCCTGCTTGTCGCGCGCCGCCGAGGACCGCGACCGCCGACCGCTGCGCTTCACCCAGCGTCCCGCCACATGAGCCAGACCCGAGGCCCGCGGGGCAGCCGCAGCTCGCGGGTGACGCGGAAGCCGAAGCGCGCGTAGTAGTCGAGGTTGCGCTCCTTCGAGGACTCGAGGTAGGCGCCGACCCCGTCGCGGTCGCATTCCTCGAGCACCGGGGCAAGGACGGCGGTGCCGAGGCCGCGGCCCTGGGCGTCGGGGTCGGTGCCGAGCGTCGCCAGGTACCAGTGCGGCGGCGCGGCCGGGTGGCGGCGTTCGATCCCGAGGAGTCCGTAGCCGACCAGCGGCGCCCGGCGCAGGAGGCGGGGGTGCAGCATCGCGCGGGAGAGGGCGAGGTCGTCACACAGGTTGGTGCGCCAGGCGTCGGGCGCCGCCCAGACAGCGGCGCTCTCGCCGCCGGCAGAGCTCGCCCCGCTGCCGCCCGAGGCCAAGGCGTCAGGCCGCCGTGGCCTCTGGGTCGGGCCGGACGATGACCGTGTCGGCGACCGAGATGATCTCGTCGACCGGCAGATCGGCGCGCGAGGCGTGCTCGCGGATCGCCTCCGGGCTCGACGCCTGGTAGACGCAGACGGTGCCGACCGCCTCGCCGCCCTCCTCGAGGACGTAGCTGCGGATCCAGCGGATGTCGTCGGACATCTCCTCGTCGCCCACCTGGCTCGACCGCGCCGCGGCCTCCTGCAACTCGGCCCCCGACTTCCAGCCGTTGCGCCGCAGAATCACATACGTGTCCATCGTTCTCCCCTTCTCTCGGTAACGGGTCCCGGATTCGAGGATAGGGCGGCGGCGCGCCGGTGTCAGCGGTGGCGGTGCTTCTTTGCCCGCAGCAGAGCCACCGAGCGGTGGACCGTCTTGTAGCCGCAGCCGGCGCTCGGCGTGAAGGTGACGCGGATCCTCACGCTCGCGTGGTGGATCTTCTTCAGCCGTTTGTTGAGCTCGACCCGCGCGTGGATGGTCAGGAACATCGACCCGGCCTTCTTCGCTTTGCGGGTCACCGCGTGGACCTTCTTGCCGAAGAGGAGGATCGAGCCGGCCGACGGCAGCTTCACCTGCAACCGCACGGTGCCGTTCTTGCGCTTGTGGATGAGGCGGCCGAACCTGAACTTGCTCGAGCAGACGATCGGCGCGGCCTTGACTTCAACCGGGTGCGTCGCCTTCGCGAGCGGGTTCCCGCTGCAGTAGGCGGTGCGCCCGGTGAAGACCTCTTCTTCCCCGCAGCCTTCGTTGTCGACGACGTTGAGCGATGCGTCGTAGGTGCCGGGGAAGTTGTAGGTGTGGGTGGGGCTGACGCCGCTCGCGGTGGCGCCGTCGCCGAAGCTCCAGTTCCAGGCGGCGACGGTGCCGTCGGGATCGGTCGAGGTGGACCCGTCGAAGACCGCCGGGGTCCCGGCGATCAAGGCCGGGGGCGTGAAGGAGGCGGTCGGCGACTGGTCGGGGGCGACGACGAGGTTGCCGACTTCGGCGCCAGTGAAGGTCAGCGGGGTTCCAGGGGTGTTGGTAGCTACGGTGATCGGCCTGATCTGGTCGAGGCCGTGAACGCCGACGTAGGCGGTCTTGCCGTCAGGGGTAATCGCCACTTCCCGAGGTTCGGTGCCGACATTGATTGACGGACTCACAGCAGTGTTCGTCGCGGTTTCGATCGCCGTGACGGTGCCGGCTCCGCTCGCGGCGACGTAGAGGCGCCGGCCGTTCGGAGTCACCGCCAGGCCTGCGGCGCCTGCGCCGACCGGGACGTGCCGGGCCACTTCTTCGCGGGCGGTGTCGATCACCGCCACTTCACTGCCCTCCGAGACATAGGCGGTCCTGCCATTCGGCGTGAAGGCAATGGATTCGGGGAGACCGCCGACAGGGATCGGTTTGCCGACGAGGTTGCCGCTACCGGTTTCGACAACCTGAACGGCCCCCGTTTCGGTGCCGACGTAGGCGCGTTTGCCATCCGGGGTAATCGCGATCGAGAAGGCATGGGCATCTACCTTGAACGAACCGGTGGTGGAATTCGCGTTCGATTCCGGGTTGACGAGGAAGACTTCTTCGCCGCTTTCCAACGTCACGTAGGCGGTCTTGCCGTCGGGCGTGATCGCGACCCGCTCCGGATGGGAGTCGACATGGATCGTCGCCACGGGAGTACGTGTCGCGACTTCGATCACCGTCACCGTTTCGCTGACGGTGTCGAGGACGACCGCGCGCTTGCCGTTCGGGGTGATCGCGATCGAGTTCGGCCCGTCGCCGGCGGGAATCGGGGTATCGACTTCGACGTTCGCGCCGGTTTCGATAGTCGAAACGGTGTCTTTGGTCGCGTTTAGGCTCCAGAGCAGCGGCGCGGCACTCGCGCTCGCCGCCACCGCGCAGCCGAAGACGGCGGCGATTGCCACCACGATCCCCGCGCGCCGCAAGATGTTTTCGGGCCTGCCCATCCGCCGCGAAAGTCTAGGCACATCGATGACGGAACCCGATCTCAAAAAACCCGGTAGTTTTCGAAAATCGAAGAAGACGCCCGAAACTCTGCCCTCGGCCCGCTCAAGATCCTCGACTTCTCGCGGGTCCTCGCCGGGCCGTTCGCGACGATGATGCTGGCCGACTTCGGCGCCGAGGTAACCAAGGTCGAGCGCCCCGGCAGCGGCGACGAAACGCGCTCCTGGGGTCCCCCTTATGATGAGCGCGGCGCAAGTACCTACTTCCAGTCGGTCAACCGCAACAAGGCGAGCGTCGCAATCGACATGGGGACCGATGAAGGTCTTGCCGAGCTCCACCGCCGCGCCCGCGACGCCGACGTCCTGGTCGAGAACTTCCGCCCCGGGCTGATGACCGCGAAGGGCCTCGACTACGAGAGCCTGCGCGCCGAGAACCCGCGCCTCGTCTACTGCTCGATCACCGGCTTCGGCAGCGGCGGTGGCGCCGAGCTGCCCGGCTACGACCTCCTGATCCAGGCGCTGGGCGGGCTGATGAGCGTCACCGGCGACCCGGCGGGCGAGCCGATGAAGGTCGGCGTCGCCCTGGTCGACGTGCTCGCCGGGCTCTTCGCCACGGTCGGGATCCTCGCCGCGCTGCGCCACCGCGATGCGACCGGCGCCGGCCAGCTGGTCGAGGTCGACCTCTTCTCGGCGCTGCTAGCGGCGATGGTGAACCAGGGCTCCGCCTACACGATCGCCGGCGTCGTCCCCGAGCGGCTCGGCAACCGCCATCCGAGCATCTCCCCCTACGAGGTCTTCGCGACCGGCGACGGCGAGCTGGTCCTCGCGGTCGGCAACGACCGCCAGTTCGCCGCCCTCTGCGAGGCGCTCGGCGCGCCCGAGCTGGCCGCCGACCGGCGCTTCGCCACCAACTCGGCCCGGGTCGCGAACCGCGCCGCGCTCGGCGCCGAGCTGGAGCGCCGGCTCGCCTCCCGCCCCGCCGCCGAGTGGAGCGCCGACCTGCTCGCCCGCCGCGTCCCGGCCGGCACCGTCAACGACCTCGGCGCCGCCTTCGCCTTCGCCGCGCGGATCGGCCTCGAGCCGACCGCGACGATCGCCCGCGACGACGGCAGCACCGTCTCCCTCACCCGCAACCCGATCCGCCTCTCCGCCTCCCCCGCGACGTACCGCAGCGCCCCACCGCTCCTCCCAGGAGAGTAACCGTGGAGGGTTAGTTGCTCTATACGCAACTAACTCTCCACAAGCGACTTCAGTCGGCGGCGGCGACCCGCTTTTCCGCCGCGTCGCGCAGCGCCGGCAGGACGTCGGCGGCGAACTCGTCGAGGAACCGCTTCTGATCGTCGCCGGGAGCGTGCAGGATCAGGTCCTCGAAGCCGAGGTCGACGTAGGGCATGATCTTCTCGATCACCTCGTCGGGGTCGGCGGAGACGATGAAGCGGTTGTGGGCCTTGTCGGCATTCTCGTCGGCGAGCCGTTCCATCTCGACCGGGTCGTCGACCCCCGCTTTCTGCTCGTGGGACAGTCCCAGGGCCGACCAGATCTTGCAGGCCTCGAACGCCGCGTCGGCGTCGCGGTCGTAGGAGACCTTGATCTCGATCATCTTGCGGATCTGGTCCGGATCCCGTCCGGCTTTCTCGGCGCCCTCGGCGAGGTTCGCGATCAGTTCGCGGTAGAGGTCCGGGTCTTTGCCGCTGGTCGAGATGAAGCCGTCGCCGCGCCGCCCCGCCAGTTTGGCCGCCAGCGGGCCGGAGGCGGCGATGAAGATCGGCACCGGGTCGTCCGGTTTGTCGTAGATCGTCGCCCGCCGCGCTTCGTAGTACTCGCCTTCGAAGTCGACCCGCTCTTCGCGCCAGAGCCGCTCGATCAACTCGACCGACTCGGCGAGACGCCAGCGCCGCTCTTTGGCACCCGGGAACTCGCCGCCGGTGGCGGGCGTCTCGTTCAGCGACTCACCGGTGCCGACGCCGAGGAAGACGCGCCCCGGCGCCAGCGACCCGAGCGTGCCGAACGCCTGGGCGATGATCGACGGGTTGTAGCGCAGGGTCGGGGTGAGGACGCTGGTCCCGATCACCACCCGCTCGGTCGAGGCGGCGAGGGCGCCGAGCCAGACCAGCGCGTTCGGGGCGTGGCCGCCTTTGTGGCGCCAGGGCTGGAAGTGGTCGGAGACGGAGACGACGTCGAGCCCGGTGCGCTCCGCCTCGACCCCGAAGTCGAGCAGCTCGCGCGGTCCGAACTGCTCGGCCGAGGCCTTGTAGCCGATCCTGATCGCCATCGCGCCCACTGTACCCTGCGGCCCATCCCTTCGAATCTCGAAAATTCGCGGCTGGGGACCGCCGCCGAGCACGCGGTCGAGAGCCTCCGCCGCACCCTGATCGCGGGCGAGCTGAAGCCCGGCGAGCGGGTCCGCCAGGAGGAGATCGCCGAGCGACTGGGGCTCAGTCTGGCGCCGGTCCGCGAAGCGCTCGCGGTGCTCGAGCAGGAGGGCCAGCTCACCTACCAACCGCGCCGCGGCTACTTCGTCACCGAGCTCGATCTCGACGACCTGCGCGAGATCTATGACCTGCGCCGGCTGGTCGAGGGGCGGGCGGCGCGTGGGGCGCTGCCGCTGCTCGACGAGGACGCCCACGAGCGGATCGCGCTGGCGGCGCGCGACTGCGCCGACGCGGTCGACCGCGGCGACGTCACCGCCGAGCTCGAAGCCAACCGCCGCTTCCACTTCGCCGTGCTCGACGCGCCCAGCCAGGCCCACACGATGCGCGTCGTCCGCCTGCTCTGGGACTCGACCGAAACGTACCGGGCGCTCTATTACAACGATCCGGCCGACCGCAAGGACTCACTCGCCGCGCACGAGCGGATCGTCGCCGCGGTGAAGGCGGTCGACGCCGACCGCCTCGTCGCCGAGCTCGACGCCCACCGCGAGGCGGCGCTGCGCCGCCTCGCCGCGCTTCTTGACACTTCCCCATCAGCAGCGCGTTGACGGGCCGAAAACTCCAGATATAGAGGAGTTTTCGGCCCGTCAACGGGGAGGTGCTACCGGAAGGCGTTGATCCCGGTCAGCGCTTCGCCGAGGACCAGGGCGTGGACGTCGGCGGTCCCCTCGTAGGTGACGACCGACTCCAGGTTGTTCATGTGGCGGATCACCGGATACTCGAGCGTGATCCCGTTGGCGCCGAGCACCTGGCGGGCGCTGCGGCAGACGTCGAGCGCGGCGTCGACGTTGGCGAGCTTGCCCATCGAGACGTGCTCCGGCCGCAGCGTCCCCTCGTCTTTCATCCGCCCGAGATGGAGGGCGAGCAGCGTGCCGCGGTTGACCTCGACCGCCATCTTGGCCAGCTTCTGCTGCTGGATCTGGAAGCCGGCGATCGGTTTGCCGAACTGGGTGCGCTCCTTGGCGTAGGAGAGCGCCGCTTCGTAGCAGGCGCGGGCGGCGCCGACGGCGCCCCAGACGATCCCGTAGCGGGCCTCGTTCAGGCAGCTGAGCGGGCCGCGCAGGCCGGCCGCCTCCGGCAGACGCGCCGAGTCGGGCAGGCGGACGTCGTCGAGCAGCAGCTCCGAGGTGATCGAGGCGCGCAGGCTCATCTTCTTGTGGATGTCCTGGGTGGTGAAGCCGGGGGTGCCCGCGGGGACGAGGAAGCCGCGCACGCCGTCGTCGGTCCGCGCCCAGACGACGGCGATCGCGGCGGCCGAGCCGTTGGTGATCCACATCTTCTGGCCGGAGATCAACCAGTCGTCGCCGTCGCGGCGGGCGCGGGTGCGCATCGAGCCGGGGTCCGAGCCCGCGTCGGGCTCGGTCAGCCCGAAGCAGCCGATCACCTCGCCCGCGGCCATCCGCGGCAGCCACTCCTGCTTCTGCTCCTCCGAGCCCCAACGCCAGATCGCGTACATCGCCAGCGAGCCCTGCACCGAGACGAGGCTGCGGATCCCCGAGTCGCCCGCCTCCAGCTCCATGCAGGCCAGGCCGTAGGCCGTGCCCGAGGCGCCCGCGCAGCCGTAGCCGGTGAGGTGCATGCCGAGCACGCCCAGGGAGCCCAGTTCGCGCGCCAGCTCGAGCGGGATCGTCCCCGCCTCGAACCAGTCGCCGACGTTCGGCACCACCTTGTCCTGGACGAAGGCGCGCACCGTGTCGCGGATGTCGTGCTCCTCGTCGGAGAGGGTGCGATCGATCGCGAGGAAGTCCTCGGCGCGGGGCTTCTCCTGCGGCGCGGCGGCGGTTGACATCGGTCCTCCTCGGCGATTCGATTTTCGAAAGTCCCCGAGCAGGATAGTCGGGATCAGGCGGCCGCGGCCGCGTCGATCTGCCCCTGCGCCCAGTCGAGGGCGTAGTCGGCGACCTCCTCCCAGCCCTCCTGGCCGACCGTGTAATGGGAGCGGCCGGGGAATTCCTTGAACTCGGTGACGGCGGGCGACTTGCCCTGCTTCTTTGCCATCTGCTTGTCGACCGCGGCCGGGACGACGTGGTCGTCGCCGCCCGCGATCAGCAGCAGCGGCGCCCGGTCGGGGTTCTTGAAATCGACCTGGTCGGGGCTGTGCGGATTGAAGTTGGCGAGCGCGCCCTGCCAGAGCACCCGCCCCGCGCCCGGCACCGCGTAACGGTCGTAGATCGGCTGCGATTCCTCGGCGGTCATCGTGTTGGTGAACGCGTAGTGGAACTGCTCGGCGGTGAGCGGCACGGCGCGGTGGCCGTTGGCCGGGCTCTTCAGGATCGGGAAGGCCGAGCGCAGGGTCGAGATCGGCAGCTTGGTGACGCCGCGCACCGCCGCCGCGTCGATCCCGACGCCGGCGTCGCCGTGGCCGCGGTCGAGCAGGATCTCGGTGAGCGCGCCGCCGAAGGAGTGGCCCATGATGATCGTCTCGCCCTCGATCGTGCCGAGGAACTCCTCCATGTGATCGAGGATTTCCTCGAAGCCGAGGTTTTCGATCTCGCTGGTGTCGGCGCGGATCTCGTCGACCGGGCGGTCGAAGCCGGGCCAGGCCGGCGTCTCGACCTTGTAGCCGCGCTCGCTGTAGCGCTCGACCCAGTGCTCCCAGCTCAACGGCGTCATCCAGAGGCCGTGGATGAGGACGATCGTCGGCTTGCTCTGTGCATCTGCCATCTCTGCTCCCCTTTCAGTACGTGCGGATCCCTCGGAGCAGACTCGATCATTGGGGCGGAACTCTCAAGTAGCCCTTTCGTGGGTCGGATACGGAGCCGCTCAGGCGGCGGCACGCCCCCGGTCGGGTCAGCGGGCCGGGCGCAGGTCCCGGTAGACGAAGCGGCCCGAGTCGCGGATCTCGCCGAGCTCGACCGGGATCGGCGATGCGAAGACCGGGCCGGAGTCGACGAAGGTGTGGAACTCGCCGTTCTCGCCGCATGGGTCGACCCCGGCGGGCAGGTCGTCGAGGAGGGCCGCGTCGAAGCGCCGACCGACGAAGCTCGCGTCGAGCTGCTCGGTGTCGACGGTGACCAGCGTCGCGCCGAAGCCCGCGTCGACGAAGCGGCGGGCGAGCGCCGCGGTGTCGCGGCCCCAGAGCGGAAAGGTCGCCTCCCGGCCGATCCGCGCCAGGCGTTCTTCGCGGTAGGCGCGGATGTCGGCGAGGAAGAGATCGGCGAAGGCGAAGGTCCGCGCCTCGGCCAGCGGCGGCGCGGCGAGGGCGGCCTCCATGCGTTCCTCGTAGAGGTCGTTGGAGCAGTCGGTGGGGATACCGACCTCGACCAGCGGCAGGCCGACCGCGGCGGCCTGGGCGTGCAGCAGCTCACGCCGCACGCCGTGGATGCTGATCCGCTGGAAGTCCTCGTTGATCGTCGTCAGCAGCGCCGCCGGCTCGGTCCCCAGCTCCTCGCGCATCGCCCAGAGGCCCATGGCCGAGTCCTTCCCGCCGCTCCAGGAGAGGACGACGCCGCTCACCGCGTGTACTCCGCCAGGTAGTCGAGCCCGGCGATCGCCCGCGACCCGTACCAGGAGGTCATCTCGCCGTCGATCAGCGAGACCTTCGCGCCGGGGACGAGCGCCTCGACCTCCGCCACGTGCTGCTCCTTGAAGTGAAAAGGCTCCGAGCTCAGCAACACGCGGTCTACCTTCCCGGCGAGCTCCGCAAGATCGACCTCGGGATACCGAACCCTTGTCCTTTTGTCACCCTGTGGGTTACAAAAGGACAAGGGTTGGCGCCAGTTGAAGAGCGCGAGGGTCTGGGCGATGTAGGTGTCGGGGGCGACGGTCATCCAAGGGTCGCGCCAGATCAGGTAGAGGACGCAGCGCTCCTCGCCACGCTCGGCCACGCCCGCCGTCGCCCGCTCGTAGGCTGCCTCGAAGCGCTCGCAGAGGCGCTCCGCCTCCTCCTCGCGCCCGAACGTCTCCCCCATCTGCCGGTAGAGTGCCAGATTGTCGCGCGGCTCCTGCGGGTGGGTCACCACCACGTTCGGGACGAACTCGGCGAGCGCCTCGGCGTCCTCCTTCAGGTTCTCGTCGACGTTGACGACGACGTGGGTCGGGGCCAGCTCGCGGACCCGGTCCATCAAGACGTCCTTCGTCCCGCCCACCTTGGGAATCTCGCACATCGTCTCCCAGGGGTGGATGCAGAAGCCGGTCCTCCCGACCAGCTGCCCGGACAGGCCGAGGTCGCAGAGCAGCTCGGTGATGCTCGGGACGAGGCAGACGATGCGCGGTTCGGCGGCCACTACATGTTGCGCCGGTACTCGCCGCCGACCTCGTAGAGGGCGCCGGAGACCTGGCCGAGCGAGGCGACCTTGACCGCGTCCATCAGCGCCTCGAAGACGTTGCCGCGCTCCCGCGCCACCTCGCGCAGGTGCGCCAGCGCCGCGTCGCGCCCGTCGGCGCCGAGCGCCTGGAAAGCCCGCACCGAGGCGATCTGGTCGTCCTTCTCGACATCGGTTGAGCGCATCAGCTCGACCGTGTCGATCTGCTCGCCCGCCCCCTCCTCGGGCAGGAAGGTGTTGACGCCGATCAGCGGCAGCGTGCCGTCGTGCTTCAGTCGCTCGTAGTGCATCGACTCTTCCTGGATGCGGCCGCGCTGGTACATCGTGTCCATCGCGCCGAGCACGCCGCCGCGCTCGGAGATCCGCTCGAACTCCTCGTAGACGGCGGCCTCGACCAGGTCGGTCAGCGCATCGATCGCGAACGAGCCCTGCCACGGATTCTCGGTGAAGTTGAGCCCGAGCTCGCGGTTGATGATCAGCTGGATCGCCACCGCGCGCCGCACCGACTCCTCGGTCGGCGTCGTGATCGCCTCGTCGTAGGCGTTGGTGTGGAGGCTGTTGCAGTTGTCGAAGATTGCGTAGAGCGCCTGCAAGGTGGTGCGGATGTCGTTGAAGCTGATCTCCTGCGCGTGCAGGCTCCGGCCGCTCGTCTGGATGTGGTACTTGAGCATCTGGCTGCGCTCCGAGGCGCCGTAGCGCTCCCGCATCGCCCGCGCCCAGATCCGCCGCGCCACCCGCCCGATCACCGCGTACTCGGGGTCCATCCCGTTCGAGAAGAAGAAGCTCAGGTTGGGCGCGAAGGAGTCGATCTCCATGCCGCGCGCGAGGTAGTACTCGACGATCGTGAAGCCGTTGGCGAGGGTGAAGGCGAGCTGCGAGATCGGGTTCGCCCCGGCCTCGGCGATGTGGTAGCCGCTGATCGAGACGCTGTAGAAGTTCCGCACCGCGTTGGCGACGAAGAATTCCTGGACGTCGCCCATCATCTTCAGCGCGAACTCGGTCGAGAAGATGCAGGTGTTCTGCGCCTGGTCCTCCTTGAGGATGTCGGCCTGGACCGTGCCGCGGACGGTGCGCAGCGTCTCCTCCTTGATCCGCGCGTAGGTCTCGGCGTCGACCATGTCGGCGCCGGAGACGCCGAGCAGGCCGAGCCCGAGGCCGTCGTTGCCGGGCGGCAGCTCGCCTTTGTAGCGGGGGCGCGGCCGGTCGCCGAAGAGCCCGTCAAGGCGCACCTCCGCCTCCGCCCAGCGGCCGCTCTCCTTCAGGTGGCGTTCGACCTGCTGGTCGATCGCGGCGTTGAGGAAGAAGGCGAGGACGATCGGCGCCGGGCCGTTGATCGTCATCGAGACCGAGGTCGTCGGCGCGCAGAGGTCGAAGCCGGAGTAGAGCTTCTTGGCGTCGTCGAGGGTGGCGATCGAGACCCCCGAGTTGCCGACCTTGCCGTAGATGTCGGGGCGCTCGGCCGGGTCCTCGCCGTAGAGGGTGACCGAGTCGAAGGCGGTCGAGAGGCGCACCGCCGGCTGCCCCTGCGAGAGGTAGTGGAAGCGGCGGTTGGTGCGCTCCGGCGCGCCCTCGCCGGCGAACATCCGGATCGGGTCCTCGCCCTCGCGACGGTAGGGGAAGACGCCGCCGGTGTAGGGGTAGGAGCCGGGCAGGTTCTCCTTCATCAGGAAGCGCAGCCGCTCGCCCCAGCCGTCGAAGTGGGGCGGCGCGATCTTCGGCACCTGCTGGTGGCTGAGCGTCTCGCGGTAGTTGCTCCCGGTGATCTCCCTGCCGCGGACCTCATAGCTGAAGGTCGGGGCCGTGATGCCCTCGATCCGGCGCTCCCAGCCGCGCAGCAGCCCGACCGCCTCCGGGCCGAGCGCGGCCAGCGCCTCGTTGTAGGCGCGGCGAAGCGCAGCGACCTCGCCGTCGCCGAGCTCGGCGTCGCCGTAGACCTCGAGGGGCGCGGGCAGCGCCGCGTCGTGCAGATATCGCAGCGCCTCGTGGAGGTGCTGGGCCTGCGCCGCGGCCTCGGCCAGCTCCTCGACCTTGGCGTTGATCCCCCTCCCCTGCTCGGCGATCTCGGCCAGGTAGCGGACCCGCTGCCCGGGGATGAGGACGTTGCCGAGCGGCGCGCGCTCGTCCTCGCCCGGAGCGAGCCCCGGGTCCCAGCGCTCTGCCTCGGTCCCCGCCCCCTCGGCCAGCGCCCGGCAGAGGGCGACGAACATCCAGGTGACGCCGGGGTCGGCGAACTGGCTGGCGACGGTCGGGTAGACCGGCACCTCGTCCTCGGCGAGCTCGAAGGCGGCGCGGTTGCGGCGGCACTGTTTGCGCACGTCGCGCAGGGCGTCGGCGGCGCCCTGCTTGTCGAACTTGTTGATCACGACGATCTCGGCGAGGTCGAGCATGTCGATCTTCTCCAACTGCGACGCGGCGCCGAACTCGCTGGTCATCACGTAGATCGGCAGGTCGACGAGGTCGACGATCTCCGAGTCCGACTGGCCGATGCCGGCGGTCTCGACGATCACCAGGTCGAACGCGGCGGCGCGCAGGAAGGCGACCGCGTCGGCGAGCACGGCGCTGGTCGAGAGGTTCTGGCGGCGGGTCGCCATCGAGCGCATGTAGAGCTGCTCGTGGCGCAGACTGTTCATCCGGATGCGGTCGCCGAGCAGGGCGCCGCCGGTGCGACGCCGGGTCGGGTCGACGGCGAGCACCGCGACCCGCAGGTCGGGCAGGTGCTGGACGAAGCGCGAGAGCAGCTCGTCGGTGACCGTGCTCTTGCCGGCGCCGCCGGTGCCGGTGACGCCGACCACCGGCACGCCGGCGCCCTTCACGTTCCAGTCGGTGCGCAGGCGGTCGAGGTCGTCGTCGCCGAAGACGCCATCCTCGAGCGCCGAGAGCATGCGGGCGACGCCGAGGTCGTCGGTGCGCGACTCGTCGGGCGGCGGCGGGGTGACGCGCTTCGCGGTCGCGCGCTCGACCAGGTCGTCGATCATCCCCACAAGGCCGAGCGACATGCCATCTTCGGGGTGGTAGATGCGCTCGACGCCGAAGGCCTGGAGGTCGGCGATCTCCCGCGGCGTGATCGTCCCGCCGCCACCGCCGAAGACACGGATGTGGTCGGCGCCGGCGTCGCGCAGCATCTCGACCGCGTAGCGGAAGTACTCGGTGTGGCCGCCCTGGTAGGAGCTGATCGCGATCGCGTCGGCGTCCTCCTGGATCGCGGCGCGGACGACGTCGCGGACGCCGCGGTTGTGGCCGAGGTGGACGACCTCGGCGCCGCTGTCCTGGATCAGCCGGCGCATCACGTTGATCGCCGCGTCGTGGCCGTCGAACAGCGAGGCTGCGGTGACGAACCGCAGCGGCGGCCTCCCCACCCCCTCGGCGCGCTCGGCGCTCTCCCTGTTCGTCACCGTCGTCATCGTCTCCTCACAATTTACGAGGGTAACAGATAGTAGGAACCCCGCGTATATCTGTCTGCCTTTCGTGCGGCTGGTAGGCGCGACCGTGCAATTGAACACCCCAGAGGGTGCATAAGTGCACGGTCGTCAGCCGGGGAAATCGCCGGCCGAGACGCGGAGGACGCGGAGCAGCTTGGCGAGCTCCTCCAGCTGCGGCGCCGAGAGCGGGTCGGTGGCGAAGCCGGCCTCGTTCAGCGCCGCGGTCGCCCGCTCGGCGACCTCCCGTCCGGCCGGGGCGATCTCGGCGAGCACGGCGCGGCGGTCGGACTCGTGCGGGACCCGCCGCACCAGGCCGAGCTTCTCGAGGCCGTCGATCGTGTTGGTGACGCTGGTCCGGTGGACCTGCAGGCGCTCGCCGATCTTGCCCAGCGGCAGCGAGCCGCGCCGTGACAGGAAGAGCAGCATCAGCGCCTCGTAGCGCGGGAAGGTCAGCCCGAACGGCTCCAGCAGCTCGTTCAGCCGCGCGATCAGGATCTGGTGGACCCGCATGATCGAGGTGACGGCGACCATCTCGGTCGCGGCACCGTCGTCCCAGCGCTCCTCCCAGTGGCGGCGCGCCTCGTCGATCGGGTCGAATGACAGCGAAGGTTGCGACATCGGCGGGAGTGTTACAGCGCCGAGCGGTCGAATGGCCGCCGCCGCGGCAACTTGCGAGCCGACTCTCCAAAAATTGGCTTGCCCTCGAGCACTCCCTCGAAATAGGCTCGCCGCCGATGGCGACGACGGCGGAACCACCGGCGGCAGCAACCGCGACGCCGCCCGCCGCGGCCCAGATCCCCGACTTCGAAATCGTCCCGCGCCTCGGCCTGATCCCGGTGGCGATCGTCTTCGCCGGACTGGTCGTCGCGATCGCCGTCAACGAACTCTGGCCGCTGGAGTTCTTCCACGTCGTCTTCGGCGCCGCCTGGACGATCATCGACCTCTTCCTCGGCTTCGTGCTCGGGCCGATCCTCGGCCGCCTCTCGGTGCCGGCGCGGATCGAGATGACGACCCGGCTGATGCCGAAGATGGTCCTGATCATGCCGACCGTGGTCACCGCGACCCTGGCGGGCGGCTGGCAGCTCGGCCACCTGCTCGGCACCGTCGACAGCTCCTACTACCACCACGGTTGGATCGTCGCCAGCTACATCGTCGTCGGCTGCATGGCGGTGATCGCGCTCGGCCTGCTCGAGCCGGCCAACATCGCCGTCCTCTTCGAGCTGAAGAAGCCACAGCCGAACCCGGCGATCATCGAGGGCCTGATGAAACGCTTCATCTACACGGCGGGCGTCCTCGGCGCCCTGCAGATCGCGACGCTCGTGATCATGACCAAGATCGCCAGCGGCTGATGGACGCGCGCCGCATGCCTCCGGTCACCCAGGTCGGGATGGCCTCGCTCGCCCTGATCGTCGCCGGCGGGATCTACCTCGCCGCCCACCTGCCGGAACAGGTGCCGCTGACCCCGGCGGTGGTCCTGCTCGCCCTCTCCTCGCTGCTGCTCGCCGGCAATCTGCTCTCACTCACGCGAGTCGGCGACTTCGCCTGGGGGCGCTTCTTCCAGGTCGGCCGCTGGGCCCTGCTCGCCTACGCGATCACCGCGGGGTTGATCGAGTACGCCTTCCTGCGCAACGGCCTCTCCGGTGGACCGCTGATCGTCGTCACGCTCTCGCTCGTCGTCTACGCGCTCCACGTGCCGATGCTGATCGCCTTCACGGTCGCGCGCTACGCCTGAACAGAGCCCGCGCCCCTTGCCGGTCCTGCCGGGCTTACCCGCTCGGACCCAATTTCTATAAAGTTGATTAAGTTTAACGAGTTTTTGGGTACAGCGCCCGCAACCGCCCCTCTCGGCGGTCGGCTCTTGCCCACCGATCAGGGCCCGAACAGGAAGGGAACTCCACCTCCCGATCGAAGCGACGGTCGCCGTCGTGGCAAGCGCCGCGACCGCCGACCCGATCGCTCCCCACCCGTCATCGTCCTCCGAGATCCTCGACCAGAATGCGCCGCGGGCCGTCCGGGCCTACTTCTTCGCCTGCGCCTCCCGGTGGGCGGCCTCGGCGAGGTCCTTGATCGCTGCCAGGCGCTGATCCCAGGCGGCGGCCGCGCGGGCCATCGCCTTGCTCGCTTCGTCGAGGCGTTCGGGCCGGACCGTGTAGAGCACCTCGCGGCCCTGCTTGCGGCCGGCTACGAGCCCGACCCGGTCGAGCACCGTCAAGTGCTTGGCGACCGCCTGGCGCGTCACCGGTAGCCGGCCGGAGAGCGTCGTGGCGGTCGCCTCGCCCAGCGCCAGCAGCGTGTCGAGCAGCCGGCGCCGGGTGGGGTCCCCGACGGCGGCCCAGAGGGCGTCGGCCTCGAGCGTGGCGGCGCTCATCGTCAGGCCGAGACGTCCGCGCTCGTCGCGAGCCCCGCCAGCCGGTCGAGGAACATGCCCCAGCCGCCAGTGTGCCGCTCGGCCAGCGCCGCGTTCTGCTCGTCGGTCCCCTCGAGGCCGGCGAAGCCGCTCTCGGTGACGCGCAGCAGCGTGCCCTCCCCCTGCGCGGCGAGCCTGAACTCGACCGTGGTGAAGTGGCCCTGGGCGGCGTCCATGTCGCGTTCCGGCTCCGGCGAGATCCAGCGGAACGAGAACAGGTTGGGCCGCTCGACCTTCTCCACCGTCCCCTTGCCGTCGATCCCGGACTCGAACCTGAGCAGTAGGTCACCGCCCGGCCGCAGGTCGACCTCGGCGTAGTCGGCGAACCAGCGCGCGATCTGCTCCGGCTCGGTGACGATCGACCAGACCGTCTCCACCGGCGCCGCGATCAGTACCTCTCGCTCGATGCTGTCAGCAGTCACTTCAGACCTCCCGTGTCGATGTGCAACCAATTGTTGCGCAGACCGTAGCACGAAACGCAACTGTTGGTTGCTAATGCTTGATCGACACCACTCCCACCCAAAAGAAGAAAGCGGACGACGGGGGTCGAACCCGCGACCTCAAGCTTGGGAAGCTTGCGCTCTACCAACTGAGCTACGTCCGCGCTACGGCGATTCTAGTTAGGAGCGGGGGAAGTCGGTGCCGGGCGGGGGCGCCGGAACGTCACTGCGGCCAGACGAAGTGACCGAGGAAGAAGGCAATCACGAAGACGACCAGCAGGATCTGGGAGAGCAGGAAGAGGACGACGCCGACCCAGAAGCCGATACCGATTTTCTGTTCGAGGTTCACGGTGGCGCGACTTTATCGAGAAAGCTGGTCGGGGGACCGGATCTGAACTTAAGATCCGGGGATCGCCGCGACCGCCGAAGAGGCTCGGGCCCAGCGCGCAAAGCGCGCGAGCGCACGCGGGCCGAAATCGCCGAGGTGGCCTTCCAGGTGTTCGCCGCGCGCGGCTTCGACGCGGTGACGGCGACCGAGGTCGCGGCCGCCGCGGGGATCTCGCGGGCGAGCTTCTTCCGCTACTTCGACTCGAAGGAAGACGCGGTGTTCGTCGCCCAGGAGGAGATGGGCGCCAACGTCGCCGCGGCGCTGCGCGAACGGCCCGCCGGCGAGGACGCCTGGACCGCCCTGCGACGCGCGGGGGCACTCGACGCGGCCTCCTCGCGCTGGGCCGAGAGCGACGGCGCCGACGACCTAATCGAGCTGATCGACGAGGCCTTCGGGGCGATCGCCGAACCGTTCCCCGCGCTCGGCGCCTGACCGCCCTCTCGTCCCGCGCGGCCCGTTGAACCGGCCGTTAAGCGCTTTTCGTAGTCTCTGACACCGTGCGTGTCCGCTCTGTAATCGCCGTCCTCGTCGCCGTCGCGATCGTCGCCTTCCTCGTCTTCGGCCTGCTCAGCAAAGGCAATTCGCGGCTCGCGGTGGGCGAAAAGGCGCCGTCGCCGGTCCTGCCCAAACTCACCGAACCGGGCAACGGCTCGCTGACCGAATACCGCGGCAAGTGGGTGCTGGTGAACTTCTGGGCCTCCTGGTGCATCCCCTGTCGCGACGAGGCGCCGGCCCTGACCAAGTTCCAGGGCGAACACGGCGGCAAGAACTTCACGGTGGTAGGGATCGACACCCAGGACATCAGCGACGACGGCGCCAAGTTCGCCAAGGAATTCGGCCTGACCTACCCGCTGCTGCACGACGGCA
The DNA here is from genome assembly GCA_963824485.1 of uncultured Actinomycetes bacterium. Classification (GTDB taxonomy): domain Bacteria; phylum Actinomycetota; class Thermoleophilia; order Solirubrobacterales; family 70-9; genus VAYN01. The sequence continues at coordinate 488,719 of CAWGPH010000010.1, read as the reverse complement.
ACGGCGACGACGGCCACGAATTCGGGACGACCGGCGTCCCCGAGAACTACCTGCTCGAACCGGACGGCAAGCTGGCCTGGGACGAGCCGGGCCCGGTCGACGCGAAGATCCTTGGCGAACACGTGGCGCCGCTGCTGCCGCCGCGGGCGAAGGAATCGTGAGCCGGCGGGCGACGGCGCTCGCCGTCCTGGTGGCGCTCGCGGCGCTGGTCCTCCCCACGGCGGCGGGGGCGGTGAGCGCGCTCCGCACTGAGCTCAACGAAATCGAGTCGGAAGTGATGTGCCCGGTCTGCGGGACGCTGCTCGAGCTGGCCGAATCGCCGCAGGCGACGCGCGAGAAGGCGTTCGTCGAAAAACTGGTCAAGCAGGGCCAGAGCAAGGACGAAATCAAGGAAGCGCTGGTCGCCCAGTACGGCGACGCGGTGCTGGCCGAGCCGAAGGGCAGCGGCTTCAGCCTCTCCGCCTACGTGGTGCCGATCATCGCCTTCATCGTCGCCGTCGTCCTGCTCGCCTTCGCCGTCTGGAAATGGCGCCGCGCCGCGGGCTCGCGCGAGGACCGAGAACAAGAGGTCGAGGGCCCGAGCGACGAGGACCGCGAGCGCCTCGACGCCGACCTCGCCCGCTACGACCTCTGACGCGGAGTGAGTTCGCAGTTCTCGTCGCATAGCGACGAGAACTGCGAACTCACCGGGGGCGCGGGCCTAGCTAGGGGTGACGACGACGGCGCCGAGCGGCGGTGCCTGCAGCCAAGCGAGCGCCTCGTGGTTCGCCTTGGCGACGCGGCGAGTGGGGCGCTCGACCAGGGCGGCGAGCGAGCAGTCGGCCGCGGCGGCGGCGAGGTCGAGCGCGCCGCCCGCCCCTTCCAGCGGCCCGCCGAGGAGGACGACCAGCGCGTAGGCGTCGCGCAGCTTCGTGGTCATGTGGCGGAAGCTGCCGAGGCCGAGCAGCGCCCGCGCCGCGGTGCTGGGACGTCCCGCCACCACGCAGGCGAGCGCCCCGGCGTCGGGCGAGGCGGCGGCACCCGCCAGTCCCAGCGGCTGGACCACGTCGGTCGGCGTCGCCTCCCAGCGCAGGTACTCGTGCAGGCCGGGAGCGGGCTGCAGGCCGAGGTCGGCGGCCAGCCGCGGCCGTTCGACGTCGCACTCGACCAGGACGGTCGCCGCCCCCGCCGCGGCGGCCACCCCGGCGAGCGCCACGGCCACGGTCGGAGCCGCCGCCTCGGCCCCGGTCACCAAGACGACGCGGCGCTCGCCGAGCCGCTCCCGCACCGCCTCGAGCTGGGTGAGGTCGTTGCGGCGGAGCCCCCAGGCGCGCCCGTTCGAGGAAGACGGCGCGCCGATCTCGGCGAGGACGGGCAATTTGCTCATCGGGCCGGGCTCATCGGGCCGGGCTCACATCCGCTCGGGCGCCGAGATCCCGAGCAGCCCGAGGGCGCCGGCGATCGTCCGCTTCGCGGCCAGGCAGAGGGCGAGCCGCGAGCGCTCCACCCCCTCCTCCTCCGCTCCGACCACTTTGCAGTCGCGGTAGAAGGCATGAAAGTCGGCGGCGACCGCGCTCGAGTAGGCGCAGATCCGGTGCGGCGCCCGCCGCGCCGCCGACTCGCGCACCTCGTGCGGGAACTCGAGCAGCCGCTTGACCAGCGCCTTCTCGCTCGCGGCGAGCGGCTCGGAGCGCTCCTCGGGGTCGATCGTGTCCGGCACCTCATCGCCCGCGTCGGCGGCCTTACGCAGGATGCTGGCGATCCGCGCGTGGGCGTACTGGACGTAGTAGACGGGATTGTCGGAGGCCTGTTTGCGAGCCAGCGCGAGGTCGATGTCGACGGTCGTCTCGTGGCTGCGCCAGAGCATGAACCAGCGCACCGCGTCGACGCCGATGTCGTCGATCAGCTCGTCGAGCGAGACGAAGTCGCCGCTGCGCTTCGACATCTGCGCCCGCTGGCCGTCCTCGACGATGTGGACCAGGGACATGATCAAGGCCTCGAAGCTGCCGGGGTCGGCGCCGAGCGCCTCGATCGAGGCGCGCAGCCGGCCGATGTAGCCGTGGTGGTCGGCGCCGAGCACGTCGATCAGCCGGCCGAAGCCGCGCTCCAGCTTGTCCCAGTGGTAGGCGATGTCGGGCATCAGGTAGGTCGGTTCGCCGTCGGAGCGGACCAGCACCCGGTCTTTGTCGTCGCCGAAGCTGGTCGTGCGCAGCCAGAGGGCGCCGTCGGAGCGGTAGGTGTGGCCGCCCGCGTCGAGTTTGGCGAGGGCACTCTCGACCTCGCCCCGCTCGTACAGGCTGCGCTCCGAGAACCAGGTGTCCATCTCGACCCCGAAGCGGGTCAGGGTGGCGCGGACCGCGTCGATCATCAGCTCGATCCCGCGGGCGCCGACCGCCTCGAGGTCGGCGGGGTCGATCCCCTCGGTGGCGATCTCGCGGGCCAGATCGACCACGTACTCGCCCTGGTAGCCGCCCTCGGGCAGCTCCTCGCCCCGCATCCGGGCGGCGATCGAGGCGGCGAAGCTGGTCACCTGGGACCCGGCGTCGTTGATGTAGTACTCGCGCTCGACCTGGTGGCCGATCGCGGCGAGCAGGCGCGCCACCGCATCGCCGTAGGCGGCGCCGCGGCCGCCGCCGACGTGCAGCGGGCCGGTCGGGTTGGCGGAGACGAACTCGACCAGGATCCGTTCCGGCGAGGCGGTCGGGGCGGGGCCGAGACCGTCGCCCGCGGCGACCAGGCCGGCGAGCGCGCGGCGGTACCAGGCGTCGGAGAGGAAGAGGTTGACGAAGCCGGGGCCGGCGACCTCGACCCGGTCGAGGCTGCCGCTCTCGCCGCCGAGGCTACCTTCGAGCTCGCCGCGCAGGCGCTCGGCGACGGCGCGCGGGTTGTCGCCGAGCGGGCCGGCGAGCAGCATCGCGGCGTTCGAGCTGTAGTCGCCGAGGTCGGGTTTGGGAGGGCGGTCGAGGGTCGGGGCGGGCTCGGTCGGCTCGCCGTCGCGCAGCGCCCGGGCGGCGGCCTCGACGGCTCCCTTCAGCTCGGCGATCGAATCGGTGGGGGGCATGCGAGCAATCGTAAGGGCGCCGCCAGGCGTGCGCGGGGACCCTCGGGTGGACGCTCAGGCCGGGTAGTGTGGATCCTTGCGCGTAGGCGTGATCTCAGACGTCCATTCCAATCTCCCGGCCCTGCGGGCGGTCCTCGAGTCGATCGAGGCGGCCGCGCCGGAGGAGATCTGGTGCCTCGGCGACGTGGTCGGCTACGGCGCCCAGCCGGACGAGTGCACGGCGCTGGTCCGCGAGCGCTGCGCGGTCTCCCTGAACGGCAACCACGACCTCGCGGTGATCGGGGAGATCGACGCCGGGACCTTCTCCGAGACGGCGCGGGCGGCGGTCGACTGGACGCGGGCGAACGCGTCGCCGGAGACGCTCGAGTTCCTCGCCGGGCTAGCGCCGGAGGGCGCCCGGGAGGGCTTCGGGCTGTTCCACGCCTCGCCCCGCGACCCGATCTGGGAGTACGTGCTCTCGATCGACCAGGCCGAAGCGGGGCTCGACGCACAGAGCGAACGGGTCTGCCTGATCGGCCACTCGCATGTCTCGCTGTTCTTCACGCGCCCCCCCTCGACCGGTCGCAAAAGCTTCGCCAGCGGCGCCCAGGCCTCCGACGGCGACCTGCTCGACTTCGCCGAGGGCGAATGGCTGCTCAACCCGGGCAGCGTCGGGCAGCCGCGCGACGGCGATCCGCGCGCCGCCTGGCTGGAGATCGACACCGACGAGTGGACGGCGCGCTACCACCGGATTCCCTACGACGCGGTCGCGGCGGGCGCGGCGATCCTCGAGGCGGGGCTGCCGAGCGCACTCGCCGAGCGCCTCCAGACCGGCCGCTGAAAGCGCTCCCCCAGAGGAACATTCGGGCATATGCAGGGTAAATATCGACTCAGAAGTGTTCTTTAGACTCGAGCCATGGGTCGCCTCCGAGCAGCCTCGCTTCTTCTTGCCGCCCTCACGGCGGGACTCCTGCTGGCTGCCTGCGGGGGTGGCGGCAACGGCGAACTGCTGCCCGGGACGACGGCCGACCAGATCAACTCGAACCTCGATCAGGCGCGCGAAAGCTTCGAAGCAGGAGACTGTGAAAAGGCCGAAGACGCGGTCGCCCAGGTCAGCACCGAGGTCGACGAACTGCAGAAGGTCGATGCAAAGTTGAAGTCGGCTTTGAAGGAAGGCGCGGCAAAGCTCTCCGAAGTGGTTTCCAGCTGTAGCGCCGGCGAAGAAGAAGCGGAAGAAGAACAGGCCGCCGAAGAAGCAAAGGCGGAAGAAGAAACGCTCGCGGAAGCCGAAGCGGAAGCCGAAGAAGAAGCGTTCGAAAAGGAACAAAAGGCCGAAAAACGGGAAGAAAAGTCCCAGGAAAAGGACGAAAAGCGGGCCGAACAGCCAGGTCCGTCAGAAGCAGGCAAAGAAAGTCAGGAAGAAGCCGTCGAACCTCCCAGTGAAGAAGAAGTGACGCCTCCCGCCGGCGGCGGCGCGGGCGGGATCGGCCCGGGCGCCGCGGTCGAAGGGGGTCCGTGATGGAGGCGGGAACGCTCTCCGGCCGCTACGAGACCGGCGACCGCCTCGGCTCCGGCGGGATGTCGAACGTCTACAAGGCCACCGACAGGATCCTGGAGCGGACGGTCGCGGTGAAGATCCTCGCCGAGCATCTCTCCGACGACGACCGCTTCGTCGCCCGCTTCCGTCGCGAGGCGCTCGCGGTGGCGCGGCTGATCCACCCCAACATCGTCCAGGTCTACGACTCGGGCGTCGACGACGGCCGCCACTACATCGTCATGGAGTACGTGGCGGGGCGCTCCGGCGCGCAGCTCCTGCAGCGCCACGGGCCGGTCGACGCCGAGACCGCCGCCGAGATCGGCATCCAGGCCTGCGCCGGGCTCGACTACGCGCACCGGCGCGGGATCATCCACCGCGACGTCAAGCCGGGGAACCTGATGATCACCGGCGGCCCGGTGGGCAGCGGCGACACTGTCGTCAAACTGACCGACTTCGGGATCGCGCGGGCGATCGAGCAGACGCGGATCACCCAGGTCGGCTCGGTGGTCGGCACCGCCGCCTACCTCTCGCCCGAGCAGGTGCGCGGCGAGGAGGCGACGCCGGCGACCGACGTCTACGCGCTCGGCGTCGTCCTCTACCAGTTCCTCACCGGGCGGCTGCCCTACGAGGGCTCCTCGCTGGCCGAGCTGGCGGTGCGCCAGCAGAACGAGACGCCGCTGCCGCCGAGCACCTACAACGCGGAGGTGCCGCAGCCGCTCGGCGCCGCTGTGCTGCGGGCGCTGGAGGGCGACACCAGCCGCCGCTACGCGAGCGCCGACGAGTTCGCGACCGGGCTGCAGATGGGGCTCGAAGGCGAGGACGTGACCGCGCTCGAATCAACCGGCGAAGGCGCCACGCCGACCCGGGTGCTGGGCGGCGACACGGCGGCGACCCGCCACCTCGACCGCACCACCGCGCAGACCGAGTACCGGCCCCCCGCCCCCTCGCCGACCCGCCGGCCCGAACCGCGCCGGCAGGCCGAACCGCGCCGCGCCGAAACCGGCGCCGCCGCGCCGGTCCCGCCGATCCAGCCGCGCAAGCGCTCGGCCTTCTCCCGCTTCGTCCGCTTCATCCTCGCCCTGATCGCGCTGGTGCTGGTCGCCGGCGCGGTCGCGACCGGCGTGATCCTGACCACCGACAAGGCCGCCGGCGTCCACATCTCCAAGGTCGCCGGCGACACGGTCGAAAAGGTGGTCGAAGAATTCAAGGGCCTGGTCTCCGAAAACAAGGAATAGGGGCGGGCCGCGCGGAAGACGCCGACCAGGGACGAGCCGAGCCGACCAGGGACGGGCGCCCCAGGGACGGGCCGAGGCCGCCCGGGCGTTTCGGAGGCGACCCTGGCAGGGTGTGGCCGCCTCCGAAACGCCCAGGTCGGGGAGGCTGCGGAGGAGGTCGGTGGAGAGGGACGGGAGGTCCGTCACGGAGATGCCCATATTCGAACGGTCAGGAATCTGCGCGGTTAGTTATATGCGTATAGCGAGGATTTCTAACCGCGCAGTTTTCTGACCGTTCAAAGTCGGTCATGAACCTGTGACGAACACCCTCCCGGTGCCTGTCCCGCTGCTCGGCCGAACCCGGGCCACTCGGCCGAACCCTCGGTCGGTTCCCCCAGCCTCGGCCATCCCCCAACCCAGCCATCTCGGAGGCGGCCACACCCTGCCAGGGTCGCCGCCGAGATGGCCGCGGCCCTTCCCCGTCCCGCCTCTGGCCCTTCCCGTCCCTTACCCGTCCCAGGGCGCCGCGCCGGCCATCACCGCGGCCCGGTAGTCGGCGAAGCGGCCCGCTTCGATCGCGCGTCTCGCGTGGGTGGTGAGTTTGCGCATGTAGGTGAGGTTGTGGAGGACGATCAGGCGGACGGCGGTCAGTTCTTCGGCGCGCGAGAGGTAGGAGATGTAGTCGCGGTCGTGGCGGGTGCAGGCCGGACAGGGGCAGCCGGCGACGATCGGCTCGCGGTCGCCGACCCAGCGGCCCTTGCGCAGGTCGAGGCGCCAGCGGGTGTCCGGGCTCGGCGCCAGGGCGACGCCGTGGCGGGCGAGGCGGGTCGGCACGGCGCAGTCGAAGACGTCGAGGCCGAGGGCGATCCCGCCGAGCAGGTCGTCGACCTCGCCGATCCCGAGCAGGTGCTTGGCCGCCGCCTCGGGCAGGAGCGGCGCCGTATACGCGAGGACGTCGTGCATCTCCTCCTTGTCGCGGCCGAGGGTGCCGCCGATCGCCAGCCCGTCGACCCTCGCCGCCGAGATGTACTCGGCCGACTCGCGGCGCAGATCCTCGTGGGTGCCGCCCTGGACGATGCCGAAGAGCGCCTGGCGCTCCGGCCCCTCCGCCTCGTGCCAGGCGATACAACGGTCGAGCCAGCGGTGGGTGCGCTCGGTCGAGCGCGCCGTGTAGTCGCGGTCGGCATGGAAGGGCGTGCACTCGTCGAAGGCGAGCGCGATGTCGGCGCCGAGCGCCGCCTGCACGCTCATCGACACCTCCGGCGAGAGGAACAGCTCGCGACCGTCGCGCGGCGAGCGGAAGCGGGCGCCCTCCTCGCTGATCTCGACCTCGGAGCCGTGGTCCCCCGAACGGCCGCTCCCCTTCACCTCGTCGGCGACCCCGCCGTGAGCGAGCGAGAAGACCTGGAAGCCGCCCGAGTCGGTGATCAGCGCCCGCTCCCAGCCCATGAAGCCGTGCAGCCCACCGGCGGCGGCGATCCGCTCCGGACCCGGCGAGACAAACAGGTGGTACGTGTTGCCGAGGATCAGCTGGTAACCGAGCGCCGCCACCTCGTCACCGTCCAGCCCGCGGACCGACCCCTTGGTCGCCAACGGGATGAAAGCCGGCGTGGCGATCGGCCCGTGCGCCGTCTCGATCGACCCCGCCCGCGCCGCCCCGTCGCGAGCTTCGATCACAAAGTTGAGTCGATTCGGATCGTCACGCATGCCGATGGGCCGAAAACCAGCCTATGTGTCGGGTTTTCGGCCCATCGGACGGGGGCGCCGGCGAAAGCGTCACGAGTCGATCAGGGTGCGGCCGGTCATCGGGGCCGGCTGGGGGATGCCGAGCAGGGCCAGGGCGGTCGGGGCGACGTCGGCGAGGATCCCGCCGGAGCGCAGGTCGAGGCCCTCCTGGGTGACGATCAGCGGCACCGGGTTCAGCGAGTGCGCGGTGTTCGGCGAGCCGTCCGGCTCGAGCATGTTGTCGCAGTTGCCGTGGTCGGCGGTGATGATGCAGGCGCCCCCCTTGCCGAGCACCGCCTCGACCACGCGGCCGAGTTGGGTGTCGACGGTTTCGAGCGCCTTCACCGCCGCCGGGATCACCCCGGTGTGGCCGACCATGTCGGGGTTGGCGAAGTTGATCACGCCGAAGCGGTAGGCGCCCTCGGCCCAGCGCTCGACGAAGGTGTCGGCCGCCGCCGCCGCGCTCATCTCCGGCTTCAGGTCGTAGGTCGCCACGTCGCGCGCCGATTCGACCAGGCTCTGTTCTTCACCTTCCAGCTCGCCCTCGCGGCCGCCGTTGAAGAAGTAGGTGACGTGGGCGTACTTCTCGGTCTCGGCGACGTGCAGCTGGCGGCCGCCGCTCTGGGCGATCGTCTCCGCCAGCGTCGTCTCCGGCCGCCGCTCCGGGAAGGCGACCGGATAGGGCCAGCCCTTGCGGTAGGACGTCATCGTCGTCATGTCGAGGGTCGGCCCGCCCGCCCGGGCGAACTCGTCGAAGTTCGGCTCGGCCAGCGCCCGGGTCATCTCCCGTGCCCGGTCGGGACGGAAGTTGACGAAGATCGCGACGTCGCCCGCCGCGGCCCCGTCGTAGTCGCCGATCACGGTCGGCAGCACGAACTCGTCGGTCGTCCCCCCCTCGTAGGAGGCGGCGATCGCCGCGGCCGAGCTGGCCGCCTCCTGACCGCGGGCATGGACGATCGCGTCGTAGGCGAGCTTCACCCGCTCCCAGCGGGTGTCGCGATCCATCGCGTAGTAACGGCCGCTGACCGTCCCGATCCGCCCCGCCGCGCGCAGCCACGACTCGAGCTCGGCGAGGTACTCGCGGCCGCCCGTCGGCGCCGTGTCGCGGCCGTCGGTGAAGGCGTGGAAGACGATGTCGGGGACGCCCTCCTGCGAGGCCAGCTCGACGATCGCCTCGAGGTGCTCCCAGCCCGAGTGGACGCCGCCGTCGGAGACCAGCCCGAGCAGGTGCAGCCGGCCGCGTGGGCTCTCGCGTGCCCGCGCGCAGGCGCCGACCAGAGCCTCGTTCTCGTAGAAGGAGCCGTCGGCGATCGCGCCGTCGATCCGCGCCAGGTCCTGCTTGACGATCGCCCCGGCGCCGAGGTTCAGGTGGCCGACCTCGGAGTTGCCCATCTGGCCGACCGGTAGGCCGACGTCGGGGCCCTGGGCGGAGAGCTCGGTGTGCGGGTACCGCGCCCAGAGGCGGTCGAAGACCGGGGTCTCGGCGAGCGAGACCGCGTTGCCTGGGCCGGGCGGGGCCAGCCCCCAGCCGTCGAGGATGACCAGCGCCAGCGAAGGTACGAGTGTCATTGTCGGGCGCTCCCGAGCCCTTACCCGGCTGCCTCGACGATGGCGGCGAAATCGACGGGGTCAAGAGCAGCTCCGCCCACAAGAGCGCCGTCCACGTCGGGGAGGGCCAGGAGCTCGGCGGCGTTGTCGGGCTTCACCGAGCCGCCGTAGAGGATCCGCACCGCGTCGGCCTGGGCGCCGCGCCCGCGCAGCACGTCGCGGATGAAGGCGCACGCCTCCTGGGCCTGCTCGGGGGTGGCGACGCGCCCGGTGCCGATCGCCCAGATCGGCTCGTAGGCGACGACGACCTCCGCGATGTCCTCGGTCGCGACCTCCGCGAGATCGGCCTGCAGCTGGCGCTCCAGCACCACTTCGGTCTCCCCCGCGTCGCGCGCCTCGGCGCTCTCGCCGACGCAGAGGATCGGCTCGAGGTCGGCGGCCAGCGCCGCCGGGACCTTCTTCGCCAGCGCCGCGTCGGTCTCGCCGAAGAACTGGCGTCGCTCGGAGTGGCCGAGCACGACCGCCTCGACGTCGAGCTCGACCAGCATCGGCGCCGACACCTCGCCGGTGAACGCCCCGGCCTCGTCCTCGTGCATGTTCTGGGCGGCGACCCGGACCGCCGTCCCGCGCCGCCGCTCGACCACCTCGTGCAGCGCCGTGAAGGGCGGACAGACGACGACGTCGTTCTGGGTCGCCGCGATCCGCGGCAGCAGCGCGTCGATGAACTCGGCCGCCTCGGCGACGGTCTTGTTCATCTTCCAGTTGGCGGCGATGTAGGGCGTGCGGGGCATCGGTCCTCCTCCGGCTCGTCAGTCTTACTCGGTCGCGGCGGCGGCGGTGTCGGCGGGCGCCTCGGGCGCGGCCTTGGCGTCGATCAGCGCCTCGACCCCGGGCAGCTTCTTCCCCTCGAGCAGCTCCAGCGAGGCGCCGCCGCCGGTCGAGAGCCAGTCGACCTGGTCCCCCAGCCCGAACTGGACCATCGCCGCGACCGAGTCGCCGCCACCGACCACGGTCTTGCCGGTCGCCGCGGCGACCGCGTCGGCCACGGCCCGCGTGCCGCCGGCGAAGGGCGCCATCTCGAAGGCACCCATCGGCCCGTTCCAGAGCACCGTGCCGGCGCCGGCCACGGCCTCGGCGTAGAGCGCCCCGGTCTTCGGACCGATGTCGAGGCCCATCCAGCCATCGGGGACGTCCACTCCGTCGAGCTCCCGGCGCTCCGTGTCGGCGCTGAACTCGCGCCCCAGCACCAGATCCACGGGCAGGGCCAGCTCGCAGTCCGACTCCTCGGCTTTGGCGAGCGCCTCGCGCGCCGCCTCGACACTCTCGTCGTCGTAGAGCGAGTCGCCGATCTCCTTGCCCCGCGCCTTGAAGAAGCTGAAGCACATCGCGCCGCCGATCAGGATCTGGTCGGCGACCTCGAGGAAGCGGTCGATCACCCCGACCTTGTCGGCGACCTTGGCGCCGCCGAGCACGACGACCAACGGCCGCGCCGGGTCCTCGACCACCTTGGTCAGTTCGGTCACCTCACGCTCCAGGAGCAGGCCCGCGTAGCCGGGCAGGTACCGGGCCACGCCCTCGGTCGAGGCGTGCGCGCGGTGGGCGGCGCCGAAGGCGTCGTTGACGTAGACCTGGGCGAGCGCCGCCAGCGAGCCCGCCAGCATCGGGTCGTTCTTCGTCTCTCCCGGCTCGAAGCGCGTGTTCTCCAGCAGCACCACTTCGCCGGGGCCGAGGCAGCCCGCCGCGAGGTCGACCTCGGCGCCGATCACCTTCGGCGCCTGGGTGACGTTGGTGCCGAGCAGCTCGCTAAGCCGCCGGCTGACCGGGGCGAGCGAGAGCGCCGGGTCGGGTTTCCCCCCCGGCCGCCCGAGGTGCGAGGCGAGGACCAGCGCCGCGCCCCGTTCGCGCAGCAGTTCGAGGGTCGGCAGCGCCGCCCGGATCCGGGTGTCGTCGACGACCTCGCCGTCTTTCAGCGGGACGTTGAAGTCGACCCGGACGAGGACCCGCCGGCCCTTGACCTGGGCGTCGCGGACGCTTGCCTTCGAGAAAGCCATGTCCGCCGTGTACCCGCCCGGCGGGCTAGAGGACCTTGCCGGCGAGCTCGACGCAGCGGTTCGAGTAGCCCCACTCGTTGTCGTACCAGCTGATCACCTTGGCCATGCGGCCGTCGCCGATCACCATCGTCGACAGCGCGTCGACGATCGAGGAGTGCGGGTCGCCGACGATGTCGGTGGAGACGATCGCGTCCTCGGTGTAGTCGAGGATCCCCTTCATCGGGCCCTCGGCGGCGGCCTTCAGCGCGGCGTTGATCTGGTCCGGCGTGAGCGGGTCGGCGGTGGTGAAGACGAGGTCGACGGCGGAGCCGGTCGGGACCGGGGCGCGCATCGAGAAGCCGTTCAGCTTCCCGTTCAGCTCCGGCAGCACCAGGCCGACCGCCTTGGCGGCGCCGGTCGTGGTCGGGATCAGGTTGAGCGCCGCCGCCCGTGACCGGCGCGGGTCCTTGTGCGGCATGTCCTGCAGGCGCTGGTCGGCGGTGTAGGCGTGGATCGTCGTCATCAGCCCCTGCTCGATGCCGAACGACTCGTGCAGCACCTTGGCCAGCGGCGCCAGGCAGTTGGTCGTGCAGGAGGCGTTGGAGATGACATGGTGGGCGTCCTTGTCGTAGGCCTCGTCGAAGTTGACGCCGAGCGCGACGGTGACGTCGGGTTCGGTGGCCGGCGCCGAGATGATGACCTTCTTGGCGCCCGCCTCGAGGTGCTTGGCGGCGTCGGCGCGCTTGGTGAAGAAGCCGGTCGACTCGATCACGACGTCGACCCCGAGGTCGTCCCAGGGCAGGGCGGCCGGGTCGCGCTCGGAGAGCACCTTGAGCGGCGCGCCGTCGACGTCGATCGTCTCACCGTCGACCTCGACCTTGCCCGGGAAGCGCCCGAGGATCGAGTCGTACTTCAAGAGGTGGGCCATCGTCTCGGTGTCGACGAGGTCGTTGACGGCGACGAACTCGAGGTCGGCGCCCGCCGCGTGCGCGGCGCGGAAGACGTTGCGCCCGATGCGCCCGAAACCGTTGATCCCGACCTTCACTGCCATGAAGCCTCGCTTCCCTTAATTCGTTTGGACGAGCCGATCCTAGGGATTCGGCGAATGCTGGTGGTCTGACCCGGCGGCGGGCTCAATCGGACCCGACGGTGATCTCGATCTCGTACCCGTCGGGGTCCTTGAGGAAGGCCGAGTAGGAGCCCGAGCCGTAGGAGCGGCGTTCGCCCGGCTCAGCGACGCTCTGGCCACCCGCTTTGATCCCGTTCTCATAGGCCGCCTTCACCGCGACGATGCCGAGCCCGGAGACGCTGAGCAGCCCGTAGCCCGGCTGGGGGTCGTGGTGGGCGGAGATGAAGAACACCGGCTTGGCGATGCCCCAGCCGATCGTTTCGTCCTCCTCGAAGTGTCGCCGCCAACCAAGTGGGGCGAGCATCGTGTCGTAGAACGAGGCACTGCGTTCGAGGTCTTCGACCTCCAGAAGGACGTGGTGCAACATCTGCTCTCCTCAGGCTATAGACGGCAGCCGCCGGACGGCACGCCGACTCAACCCGAGCGGGGCGTCCAGCGGAAGAAGCGGATCGCCAGCAGGAGGCCACCGACGCCCCAGATCGCGACGACCAGAAGGTGACTCCAATCGACCGCGTGGGCGCCGCCGGGGACGTAGGCGTCGAAGAAGGCGAGGAAGAAGTGGCGGATCGGGAAGACGTCGGCGAAGTGGATGATCCCGCTCGGCAGCTGGTCGGTGGGGATGAAGACGCCGGAGAGGAAGTAGAGCGGCAGCAGCAGGAAGTTGACAATCGGGGCGGCCGCGTCCTGGGTCGGGATCGCCGCGGTCAGGGCGATGCCGAGGCAGGAGAAGGAGGCGGCGCCGATCGCCAGCACGAGCAGGATCGCCGGGATCCGGTCCCAGGGGAAGTGGACGCCGTAGACAAGGCCGCCGATCAGGGCGAGCAGCGCCAGCATCATCACCGCGGTGACGATCGAGTTGCCGACCCGGCCCGCGATGAAGACCCAGGAGGGCATCGGGGTGCCGCGGCCGCGCTTCAGCCGCCCGTCCTCGCGGGCGATCACCAGCGACATCGCCAGCGACTGCATGGTCGATGAGATGATCGAGAGCGTGATGATCGCCGGCACGTAGTAGGTGTCGGTGTCGATGTGGCCACCGCGGATTTCGACGGTCGAGCCGCCGAAGATCGAGCCGAAGATGACTAGCAGGAGGACCGGGAACATCACCGTGAAGAAGACCGAGGCCGGGTTGCGCCAGAAGGCCTTCTGGTCGAAGCGGAACTGGTGGCCGACGAGGGCGATGCCGCTCATTCCGCACTCTCGGCGGTCGAGGTGAGGTCGAGGTAGACGTCCTCCAGCGAGGGCCGCGTGACTTCGAGTCCGTCGAGCTCCTCGCCGCGCTCCAGCGCGGCGCCGGTGAGGCGGTTCAGCTCGCGGACCGGGTCGACGGTCTCGATCGACACCTCCTCGCCGGCGGCGTCGCGGTAGCGGATCGTCGCGGCGGCCTTCTCGCGTTCGCCGAGGTCCTCCGGGGTTCCCCGGGCGACGATCTCGCCGCCCGCGATGATTGTCACCCGGTCGGCGAGCCGCTGCGCCTCGTCCATGTAATGGGTGGTGAGGAAGATCGTCTTGCCGAGGTCGCGGAGGCCGGCGATCACGTCCCAGGCCTGGCGCCGGGCGGAGGGGTCGAAGCCGGTCGTCGGCTCGTCGAGGAAGAGCAGCTCGGGGTCGCCGACCAGCGCCATGCCGACGTCGAGCCGCCGCTGCTGGCCGCCGGAGAGCTTGCGGGCGCGGTCGTCGGCCTTGCCCTCGAGGCCGATCAGCGCGATCGTCTCCTCGACCGAGCGCGGGTGGGTGAAATACCCGGCGTACAGCTCGAGCGACTCGCGCACGGTCAGGTAGGGGTCGAGGCTGTTCGACTGTAGGACGATCCCGATCCGGTCGCGCCAGACCCGCCCGGCCTGCTCCGGGTCCTCGCCCAGCACCCGCACCTCTCCCCCGGTCCGTTTGCGGTAGCCCTCGAGGATCTCGACCGTGGTCGTCTTACCGGCGCCGTTGGGGCCGAGGAAGGCGAAGATCTCGCCGACGGCCACCTCGAGGTCGATGCCGCGGACGGCCTCGTTCTCGCCGTAGCTCATGCGCAGGCCGCTGATGGAGATGGCTGGTTCTGACACTCCCGGCCGATTCTAGGTTTTGACGCCTCCCGGCCGCCGCACCCCACGCGCCGGCGGCGGCCGTTGCGGCCGTCCGAGATGCGTCCCGGGCGTCTCGTGGCGGCCCTGGCAGGCTGTGGCCGTCCGAGACGCCCGGGACGTGAGGTTCTCGCAGGGAAGTGGGCACAGGGACGGCACGAAGTCGGACTTCCGTAACCGTTCTGCCCGAGTTGGCCACCCAGGACGCACGACCGTTGACGAAGACGCCGAGAACGTCACGCTTTTCGGCCCTCTGAGAACCGAAACCGAGAGTCTGAAACGCGCTGCATGGTTTGACCCTCCTATAGGGGGTCAAACCATGGTCACGTGTTCGTAACGTCTGAAGAAGACAGAAGAAACAGTGGACTTCTCGGCATCTTCCTGACCGCCGCACCCCGGCCGTCTCGGCCACGGCCACACCCTGCCGGGGCTGTGGCCGAGACGGCCCGTCCCTTCCCCCCGGGCGCCGGCCGGCCGAGGAGTCAGCCCCTACCCCTCGATGTCCACATCGCGATGCTTCACGCGGACAACGACGTCGTCGCGCGCCTCGAGGTCGCGGCGGATCCGGTCGGCGACGGTGACCGAGCGGTGGCGGCCGCCGGTGCAGCCGATCGCGATCGTCAGGTGGCTCTTGCCCTCGGCGACGTAGGCGGGGACGAGGAACTCGAGCAGCGGCATCAGCCGACCGTAGAACTCCCCCGCCTGGGTCCCCGACTCGACGTACTGGCGCACCACCTCGTCCTTGCCGGTGAGCGGCCGCAGCTCCGGGTCGTAGTGCGGGTTGGGCAGGAAGCGCACGTCGAGGGTGAGGTCGGCGTCGCGCGGCGGCCCGTTCTTGAAGCCGAAGGTGAGCAGGGTGAGGGCGAGCTTGCCGGCCCGCTCGGTGCCGAGCAGCTCCTCGGAGAGGCGGCGCCGCAGTTCGGCGCCGGTCAGGTCGGTGGTGTCGACGACGATGTCGGCGCGCTCACGCAGCGGCGCCAGCTGGGCGCGCTCGGCGCGGATGCCGTCGACGATCCGCCCTTCCGGCGCCAGCGGGTGGCGGCGGCGGGTCTCCTTGTAGCGGTCGAGCAGGGTCGCCTCGTCGGCCTCCAGGAAGAGGAGCTTCGGCTCCGGCCCGTCGCGTTCGAGGTCGTCGAGCACCTGCAGCAGATCCTCGAAGTACTCGCCGCCGCGCACGTCGGAGACGATCGCCGCGCACTCGACCCCGGCGCCCTCGTGGATAAAGAGCTCACCGAGCCCGGCGATCATCCGCGGCGGCAGATTGTCGACGCAGAAGTAGCCGCCGTCCTCGAAGGCC
Source organism: uncultured Actinomycetes bacterium (assembly GCA_963824485.1). Lineage (GTDB taxonomy): Bacteria > Actinomycetota > Thermoleophilia > Solirubrobacterales > 70-9 > VAYN01. The sequence continues at coordinate 473,151 of CAWGPH010000010.1, read as the reverse complement.
GCGATCGCTTCCGACTTGCCCGCGCCGGAGTGGCCGGTGATGATCACCAGCGTCATCTCGCGGCGCGCCTTCGCCTCCTGCGGGGTGTCGGTCTCGCTAGCCAATTCGGTTCAGCTGCTCGTGGATCTCGCGGCCTACTTTGCCAGGCAGGCCGGGCACCGACTCGAGTTCCTCGCGGGTGGCGGCCAGCAGCCGCTCCGGCGAGCCGAAATGCCGCAGCAGGGCGCGCTTGCGGACGGGCCCGATCCCTTTCAGCTCGTCGAGCACCGAGCCGGTCATCGCCCGGTCGCGCCGGGCGCGGTGATGTTCGATCGCGAAGCGGTGCGCCTCGTCGCGGACCCGCTGCAGGAGCTGGTTGGCCTCCGACTCACGCGGCAGCTCGATCGGCTCGGAGCGGCCGGGGACGAAGACTTCCTCCTCGCGCTTGGCGAGGCTGATCAGGGTGACGCCACGCTCAATCAGCGGCTGCAGGGCGCGCATCCCGGCGGCGAGCTGGCCTTTGCCGCCGTCGATCAGGATCACCGAGGGGAGCGAGGAGAAGCTGGCGTCGCGCTTGCCGTCGTGCGGCGAGAGGTCGGCCTGTTCGAGGTAGCGGTTGAGCCGACGGGTCAGCACCTCCTCCATCGAGGCGAAGTCGTCGGGGCCGCGGTGGACCTCCTCGCGCAGGTCGCCGCGCACTTTGAAGCGGCGGTAGTCGGACTTCTTCGGCGCGCCGCCCTCGAAGACGACCATCGAGGCGACGGTGTGCTCGCCGCCGATCGTCGAGATGTCGAAGCCCTCGATGCGGACCGGCAGCTCGTCCATGCCGAGCGCCTCGGCGAGCGCGCTGAGGCTCTCGACCCGGCGGGCGCGGCGGTGCTCGCGGCGCAGTCGGTCCTGGTCGAGCGCAAGCTGGGCGTTGCGCTCGGCGAGCTCGCGGAGGCGGCGTTTGTCGCCGCGCTCGGCGGCGCGCACCTCGACCGGGGAGCCGCGGCGCTCGCTCAGCGCCTCGGCGATCACCTCGACTCGCTCGCGCAGCTCGGGGCCGACGATGATCGTCTTCGGCATCGAGGGCGAGGCGGAGTAGTACTGGGCGATGAACTCCTCGGTGACCTCGGCGGCCCCGCGTTCGCCCTCGTTGTCGAGGTAGAAGCTCTGGCGCTCGGCGAGGATGCCGTCGCGGACCTGGAAGACCTGGGCGTTGGCGTCGGCGCCCTCGACCGCGACGCCGATCAGGTCGGCGGTGCCGACGGTGCCGCCCGCGATCCGCTGGCGCTCGAACAGCGAGCGGATCGCCTTGAGGCGGTCGCGGTAGATCGCCGCGCGCTCGAATTCCTCGGCGCCCGCCGCCTCCTCCATTTTCCTTTCCTGCTCCTTTTCGACCTGGCGGTAGCGGCCGGAGAGGAAGTCGATGATCGCCTCGATGTTGCGGCGGTACTCCTCCTGGCTGACGTGGCCGACGCAGGGCGCCCCGCAGCGCTTGATGTAGAAGTCGAGGCAGGGGCTGCCGGAGCGGCGGCCCGGCTCGGCCCCCTCGCAGGTGCGGAACTGGAACAGTTTGCCGAGCAGGTCGAGCGTCTCGCGCAGGCGCTTGGCGCTACTGAAGGGACCGAAGTAGGCGCGGTGGGCGCGGTGGCGCTCGCGGGTGAAATAGACGCGCGGGTAGTCCTCGTCGAGGCTGACCGCGACGTAGGGGTAGGACTTGTCGTCGCGGAGGCGGATGTTGAAGCGCGGGCGGTGGCGCTTGATGAAGCTCTGCTCGGCGAGCAGCGCCTCGGCCTCGTTGGCGGTGACCAGCGTGTCGATCCGGTCGATGCGGCTGGTCAGGCGAGTGTCGCCGCCGGAGAAGTGTGAGGCGATCCGTTTTTTGATCGAGCGCGCCTTGCCGACGTAGAGCAGCTCGCCGTCCTCCCCGTAGAAGAGGTAGACGCCCGGCTGGTCGGGCAGCCGGCGGCGCTGCTCGGCGACCCGCTCGGCGCGGCTCGTCGCCCCGTTTCCGTTCTCTGCGGCCATCACCCCAAAGGGTAGGCTGCCGCCCAGGCGGGCTTCCGAGCTTTTCTGCCGTATGTGGCGGCAAAGCTCGGACGCCCGTCGGACAGGGCAAAAAACGAGGAGCGAGATGACCACCCCACCGGAGCTGAACACGCTGCAGATAGAGGTCGACGGGGACCTCGCGACGCTGACCCTGAACCGGCCCGACGCCTTCAACGCGATGAGCCCGGAAATGATCGAGGAGCTGATGACGGCGATGGCCTGGCTGGCCGACCGGGCGCGGATCCGGGCGCTGATCATCACCGGGGCGGGGCCCGCCTTCTGCGCGGGCGGCGACATCACCTGGTTCCGCAAAGGGATGGAGGAGGCCGACGCGGGCTTCGACATCTCCGCCGACGTGCGCCGCGGCGCCGAGGCACTGCATACGGCGATCGTCGACCTGCGGCGGATCGAGGTGCCGGTGATTGCCGCGGTGAACGGCCCGGCGGCGGGCGCGGGCTTCTCCCTGGCGCTCGCCTGCGACCTGCGGATCGCCGCCGCCGGCGCCTTCTTCGCCCCGGCCTACGGCCGCATCGGCGCCTCTCCCGACGGCGGTATGACCTACTTCCTGCCGCGCGTGATCGGGCCTGCGAAAGCGCTCGAGCTGCTGCTCGACGATCCCAACCTCCCCGCAGCGGCGGCGCTGGAGATGGGCCTGGTCAGCGAGGTCGTCCCCGGCGAGGAGCTGATCGAGCGCGCCAGGGAGCGCGCCGCCAAGCTCGCCAAGCTGTCGCCCTACTACGTGAAGATGGCGAAGCGCCTGGTCGGCGTCAGCCTTGAGAACGGCATCGCCGAGCACCTGCAGTTGGAGCGCCACGGCATCGCCGACAGCATGGCCACCGAAGACGCCCGCAACGGCATCGCCGCTTTCTTCTCCGGCGAAAAGCCCCAGTTCACCGGCCGCTGACGAGCTCCCAACCCTCGGCCGCGCGCATCCCGCGCACCTTCCCCATCACCTCGCCGTCGATGGGCCGAAAACTCCACCTATAGGGCAGGTTTTCGGCCCATCGACAGGAGCGGCGCGCGGATCACGCGCGGGTTTGTGACGACTCAGGCGGGCGGGGCCAACAGGCGGGTGACGGATTCGCCGACGAAGCTCGGCTTCGGGGCGCCGTCGACGGTGATCGTGAACTTGGTGACGGCCTGCCACCAGCCGCCCTCGAGCTCGTCGAAGGAGACCAGCTCGGCGGTGGCGCTGATCTGGCTGTCGACCGGAACCGGGGCCGGGAAGCGGACCTTGTTCCAGCCGTAGTTGACGCCGAGGGCGAAGCCGGTCGCCTGCATCAGCGATTTGCGGAACGAGTCGGCCAGCGACAGGGTCAGATTGCCGTGGGCGATCGTCGTCCCGTAGGGGCTCTCGGTCTTCGCCCGCTCGGGATCGACATGGATCCACTGATGGTCGCCGGAGACCGCGGCGAAGGCGTCGATGTCGGCCTGGGTGACGGCGCGCGACTCGCTCGGCCCGAGCTCCTGGCCGACGACCGCCTTCATCCCCTCGACGCCGTCGATCTCGACCCCCGCCATCAGTCGGTCCACCAGTCGTTCAGCACTTCGCCGTCGTTGTCGTGGCGGGCGCCGACCGCGAGCAGTGAGATCCCGTCGGGGCCGGCCTCGAAGCTGCGGCCGACCTCGGGCGAGATCCGGATCGCGTCCAGCTCGACGATCTCGACGATCTCATCGTCCATTTTCATCAGCCCCGAGCCGGCGATCACCACGTAGATCTCCTCCGCCTCGTCGTGCTTGTGGGCGAACGGCATCCGCACCCCGGGGTTCAGCTTGAGGTGGCTGAGGCCGGTGCGCTCGGCGTCCAGCTCGTCCTTGGCGAAGCGCACCTCGCCCATCTCGCCGAAGCCGAAGCCCGGCGCCGCGTCTTTTACATCGCGGAGGTTCTTGTGCGTGTAGTCGGCCATATCGCTCTCCTCTGGTTCGGGTCCCTGTTGACGCGTTCCGTAGCCTACGAGGAGTGACCAGCCCCGTCAGTCGCGTCCTCTCTCAGTCGCAGCTCGACATGCTCGCCGAACACGGCGAGGAGCACACCGCCGAGGTCGGCGACGTCCTCTTCAAGGTCGGCGACGAGACCTATCCGTTCATCGCGATCCGCGAAGGAGAGGCGGCGATCCTCGACCCGACCGGCCACGAGATCGTCCGCCACGGCGCCTCTGGCTTCCTCGGCGAGATGAACCTGCTCTCCGGGCAGACCGTCTTTCTCACCGCCGTCGTCACCGCGCCGATGCGCTACGTCGCGGTCGACCGTGAGACGCTGCGCGAACTGCTCTTCGAGGACGGTGTCCTCTCTGACACGCTGCTCTCGGCCTTCGTCCAGCGGCGCGAACTGCTTCAGCAGGTGGACGGGATCGGGCTGGAGATCATCGGGCCGGCCCAGGACCAAGCGACCCGCGAGCTGATCGAGTACGCGCGGCGTCAGCGCCTCCCCCACTCCTGGCGCGACCCGGTAACGGATCCGGGCGCGGTCGAGCTGACCGCCCATCTGGCGCCCGAGCAGATGCCGCTGGCGCGACTGCCCGGCGGAGTCGAACTGTTGCGGCCGAGCAACGGTGAGCTCTCGCGGGCGCTCGGCATCGGCCTCGACCTGGCGCCGCGGGAAGAAGTCGACCTGCTGATCGTCGGCGGCGGGCCGGCCGGGCTCGGCGCCGCCGTCTACGGTGCCTCGGAGGGTCTCGACACCCTCGTCGTCGAGAGCAACGTGCTCGGCGGCCAAGCCGGGACCTCGCGGCGAATCGAGAACTACCTCGGCTTCCCGTCGGGGATCAGCGGCACCGAACTGATCAGCCGCGCGATCGTCCAGGCGCGCAAGTTCACCGCCCGCACCGCCACCCCCTATCGGGCACTCTCGCTCGAACCGGGCGGCGAGAACGACCACATCGTGAAGCTGGAGGGCGATCGTGAGGTCGCCGCCAAGGCGGTGCTGCTCTCGACCGGCGCCGAATACCGCAAACTGCCGGTCGACGACCTCGAAGACTACGAGGGGCTGAGCGTCTTCTACGCGGCCGGGCCGCCCGAGGCACAGCTCTGCGGCGCCCAGCGGGTCGGCGTCGTCGGCGGCGGCAACTCGGCCGCCCAGGCGGCGGTCTGGCTCGCCCGCGGCGGCGCCCTCGTCACCCTGCTGCACCGCCGCGCCGACCTCGCCGAGACGATGTCGGCCTACCTGATCGACGAGCTCGACCGCTACGGCGTCGCGGTCCGCGACCGCAGCGAAATCCGCGACCTGCAGGGGACCGACGGCCACCTCGAGAGCGTCAAACTGACCGACGGCGCCGAACTGCCCTTCTCCTTCCTCTTCCTGTTCCTCGGCGCCGCGCCCTGCACCACCTGGCTCGGCGACTGCATCGCCCGCGACGAGAAGGGCTTCGTGCTGACCGGGGCCGACGCCGGTGCCGAGGGGCTGCTCGAGACCAGCGTCCCCGGTGTCTACGCGGCGGGCGACGTCCGCTCCGGGTCGATCAAGCGCTGCGCGACCGCCGTCGGCGAGGGCGCCACGGTGGTGCGCTTCGTCCACGAGCACATGACGAAGGTCCGCGAAGAGCGCCGCACGGCCGCCGGCTCCGCCTGAGCGGTGGCTCAGACCGCGAGCGCCGGCACGGAGCGCTCGCGGCCCGGCCGCGAGCCGCCGTCCGCCCCGGCCCCCTCGACGATCACCCGGCAGGGTCGCTTGGCGAGGATGTAGCGGGTGGTGGGGCCGAGCAGGCGCTCGTCGCTCGGCGCGTGCTCCGTGCTCAGGTAGATCAGATCGGAGCCGCGCTGCCGCGCCTCCTCGACGATCGCCTTGCCGGGGTTGCGGCAGCGCACCAGGTTGACCCGGACTTTGAGGCCGCGGCTGCGGGCGGCGAGCCGGGCCGCCTCGAGCGCGCTGCGGGCTTCCGCTTCGAGCGCGTCGAAGCCACCGTCGGGGAGATGGTGCTCGCGCGGGATCGGCAGGACGTAGAAGACCTCGACCGTCGCGTCCGGGTCCACCACGAGGGCGGCGCGGTGCATCGCGTCGATGTCGATCTCGGGGCCGAAGATCGGCACCAGCGCCGACTTGTAGGAGACCTCGAGGAAGTCGAGCGGCCGGTCGGCGCGGCGGACGTGGGAGATCTCGCGCGGGTCGATCCCGAGCCGGCGGCGGTAGAGCAGGTAGCCACCCAGCCCGAGCAGCAGCCAGGCGCTGCCGATGATCCGCGCCTCGGGGTGGAGGACGATCACCGAGACGAAGGCGGCGCCCGTCCCGATCGCCCCGAACACCGCCGTCAGCGGGATCTCGGCGCCCCGCCACCGCACGTTCCAGGGGGCTTTGTAGGGCCGGTAGCGGTCGGGCTCGCGGCGGCGCAGGGAGATGATCGAGAGGTGGGCGATCGTGAACGAGAGCATCGCTCCGAAGCTGTAGAGGTTGCCGAGGAAGGTGGTGTTGCCGGGCAGCACCAGCAGCACCGCGATCGCCGAGAAGAAGAGGATCGTGAACCAGGGCGTGTGGAAGCGCGGGTGCAGGCGGGCGAAGGCGCCGGGCAGCTGCCGGTGCTCGGCGAGCGACCAGGAGAGGCGCGAGATGCCGATCAACCCGGCGTTGGTGGCGATCAGCAGGATCGTCGCGGCGAGCGCGCCGACGTAGTAGCGCGCGACCGACGCCATCTCGCCGTGCAGGTGGAGCGCCGAGACGATCCCCAGCACCGGGTCTTCCGAATAGGTGGTGCCGAGCAGGGTCACGTAGTGGCCGGCGGCGTCCTGGTGGACGGGCAGGGCCGAGAGGGCGACGATCGAGATCCCGGCGTAGATCCCGAGCACCGCGATCAGCACCAGGTTGACCGCTTTCGGCACCTGCTCGCCGGGGTCGCGGGCCTCCTCGGCCATGTTGGAGACGGTCTCGATCCCGGTGTAGGCGAGCATCGAGATCGAGACGGCGAAGATCAGCTGCGAAAGGCTCGGCGCGGTACCGAGGTGGACCTGGTTGACCAGCACCGAGGGATGCAGCACGAGCGCCGTCCCCAGCCCGATCAGGGCGACCTGGGTGAAGAGGTCGAGCACCGCGAGGCCGATGTTCAGCTTCGCCGACTCGCCGAGGCCGCGGATGTTGACCAGGGCGAGCAGCACGATCACCGCCACCCCGCCGATCACGTCCCCGGGCGCGTGCCCGAGCGCCGGGAAGAACACCGCCAGGTAGTGGGGGACGAAGAAGGCGCTGATCGCGATCGTGAGGATGTAGTCGAGCGAGAGGCCCCAGCCGGCGATGAAGGAGACGACCTCGTTGAACGCGTGGCGGGCGAACGAGGAGGAGCCGCCCGCCTCGGGGAACATCGCGGCACCCTCGGCGTACGTCTTCGCGGTCAACGCGAAGAGCCCGCCGGCGAAGAGGAAGACGACCGGCGTCAGCCCCAACGCATGCGCCGCGACCAGCCCCAACGCGTAGTAGATCGACGACCCGACGTTGCCATAGGCGGTGGCGAACAACCCCGGCACGCCGACGGTTTTCCGCAGTCCTCTGGTCTTCAGCTGGGCCATCTGGAATCGACCCCCGATGGTCGATCCGAGCCCGTGAAGGCCGCGTGAAGATCCGCCCGACCCGCATCAAGATCTTGTGAAGATCCCTGCAAATCGGCGTGATCCAGGCGATCACGCGACCAGCCTTACTTCGAAGGCGGGGACGGCGAGGGCGCCGGCGCCGCCGAGCAGGGCCATGATGCGGGCGACGTAGGCGCTGGTCTCGGGGATCGCCGGGACACAGGAGCAGGCTTCGACCGGGGCGGGGCCGGCGTTGTAGGCGGCGAGGGCGAGCTCGGGGGAGCCGAACTGGTGGATCAGGTCGGACATCAGATGGGCCTGGGCGTCGATCGCTTCCACCGGGTCGAACGGGTCGGCGAGGCCATATGAGGCGGCCGTGCCGGGCATGAACTGGGCGATGCCCTCCGCCCCGGCCGGTGAGACGGCGAAGGGGTCGAAGTTGCTCTCGGCCATCAGCTGGGCGGCGAGCAGCGCCGCCGAGACGTTCCATTTCGCGGCGGCGTCGACCAGCGGGTCGCGGAAGCGCGGCGGGACGAAGCTCGGCAGGGTCTCGCCTCCCGGCGGCCCGGGGTCTTGGCCCGGACCCGTCACCGCGTTTCCGGCCTCCGAGCAAGGCGCAGGAGGGCGGTCATAACCCACGTGCCAGGCCTCCCAGCTGTAGCGCTGAACGAAGCCGAAACGACCCGCGTTCGCGTCTATCCAGCCGTAGGCGTCTTCGGGACCGAGGTCCAGCTCGGTCGCGCAGCGATGCAGCGAGGTCCCTGGTGGCGCCACCCATTTCGGGTCCGGATGGGCGGCGAAGAGTTCGGCCTGTTCGGCGTCGGAGCGGAACCCGGAGACGACGATAAGGGTGATCCCGTCGGCGGCGGCCGCAGCCGCCATCTGGTCGAACGCCGCGGCGACGTCGGGTCGCATCCCCTCGCCGTTCCGATAGACGAGCGGACCGCTGTAGCCACCGCCACTGGCCATCGCCGGGCCGCCATCGCCGGCGCTCGTGACCGGCGCCGCCGCTTCGGCTTCGGCGCTCGCTTCCACCTCCCGCCGACCGCCGGAGCCGAGATCGAGCTCCGCCACCACGATCGCCTTCGCCCGCACCGGCGCGAACGACGAACGGTCCGGGAACGAGATCCGCAGCCGACCCGGGTCGACTTCGTTGCCGCGGGCCGCGGTACCGGCGGCGGTGCGCGCCCGTTCGAGGTAGGCGGACTTGCCGATGTGGGACGGGTTCGGCTCGCCGTCGGGGAGCCGCGGCGGCGAGAGCAGTCCCGGCAGGTCGTCCCGCATCGAGCGCACCGCCGAGATCGCCGCCAGATCGGCCGCCCGCTGGGCGCGACCCTTGCCGGTCACCGCGCCGGCGATCGCGACCAGCGCCAGGGCCGCGGCGATCAGGACGAAGCAGCCGCCGACCGCGAGGACGAGGGCCTGGCCCGACTCACTCCGAACCTTCGCTGCGGTCGCTCCGTAGTCCGGGCACCAGATCCCGACGAAGGAGTAGATCCGATGCACCAGACCCGATGCAGAGCAACCAGGTCGCGCCGCGCGCGCAATCTCTCCGCCCTCGTGCTCGCCGCCGCGCTCGCGATCAGCGCCGTGGTGGTGCCGATCGCACTTGCCCGGGGCAGCGAGACCGTGGCCGGCGAGGCCACCGCCCCGAGCCTCCATAGGACCGTCCTCACCAACACCAAGGGCCTCACGCTCTACAGCCTGAGCGTCGAGAAGAACGGCAAATTCATCTGCACCGGCTCCTGCACGAGCACCTGGCGGCCGCTGCTGGTCGCGGCCGGCACGAAGCCGACCGGACCGGTCAAGCTGGGCACGATCAAGCGCCCCGAAGGCAAGATCCAGGTCACCTTCAAGGGCCTGCCGCTCTACACCTTCGACGGCGACAGCAAGAAGGGCGAAGCGAACGGCGAGGGGATCAAGGACGTCGGAACCTGGCACGCCGTCACCCCTTGAGCACCCGACGGACCAGCGACTCCGGCAACCCGCCGGAGTCGCTGCCGAGGGCGCCGAAGCCGGCGCGGCGCTCCGCCACCCAGCCGAGCCGGCGCTTCAGTACCGCGACCCGCAGGTCGCGCCCCACCAAGTCCTCGACCGCCAGCGCGACCAGCGGCCGGTCGGCGGCCAGGTCGGCGCGCAGGAGCGCCGCGTCGGGCCGCGGCGCTCCCGACGATTCGAGCAGCGGTTGCAACAGCCCCGGCTCGACGTGAACGACGGCGAGGCCGCCGCGGGCGACGGTGGCCGCCGTCCCGGCCGCCGCCAGACCGTCCTCGTCGGCCGGCACCGACAGGTGACAGACCTCGCCACGCGCGGCCGGGCGCAGCATCGGCAGTCGCGCCGCGAGCCGCTCCTCCAACCGGTGCGCCGAGGCCGACGCGATCAGGGTCGGCCGCGGCACCCTCCCGCCGACGTCGACCAGCAGCGCCGCCGTCTCCAATCCCGAGCCGGCGCACGCCAGTGCCGCGGCAGCACCGCGCGATCCTTCGGCGCCGCCGACCGCGGCGACCAGGACGACGGTACCGTGACGAGGCGCCTCGAAGACGCCGTCGTTCGCCCCGGCCGCGGCACCGTTCCGGCCCACGGCGCGCGGTCCGAGCACGACCGGCCCGAACGCGTCGGGAGCCTCGGTCACCGCGCTCGCGGACCGCGCCGACGGGCGCGTCACCACATCCGCGGGCCGCTCCATCGCGCGTCCGGCGGTCATTCGGCCGACCTCGCGCTCGCGGTGCTGGTCACCGCGAGGTGATCGGCGATGGCACCGAAAGGCGACGGCGGGCGCAACCGCACCGAGACCTCTTCGCCCTCGACCTTGACCGAGACGTCGGCATCGGCCCAGCCGGGCAGCGCTTCGCGCGCGGCTTCGGCGGCCGAGCCGCCCTCGGCCAGCGCCAGCGCGCCCGCCTCGGCGGCACCGTCGGCGAGGGTCAGCGCGTAGCCCGCCGCCAAGAGTTGCAGCGAGATGAGCGCCGCCAGCAACAGCGCCGGCACGGCCGCGACCAATTCGACGGTCGCCTGACCATCCTCGACGGCCGGCGACCCCGCCGCGCGCTTCTTCGCCCGCCCCTCAGCCACCGTCTTCCCCCAGTCCACTCCGCGCCCCGACCCTCACCATCGGCAGATCGGGCAGCAGGGTCGGCACCGGTACCTTCACCGCGATGCCGCCGCCGTCTCCTTCTTCTTCTTCAACCTCCGCCCCGGACCGCATCACCGTCGGCAGCGCCCGCCGCGCCGCCGCCTTGGCGTCGCCGCCGACGAGCGCTGCCCGCGCTCCCGCCCGCGCGGCCACGCTCGCCGACCAGAGGGCCTGGCCGGCGAGCGCGATCTGAACCGCGACGGCGAGCGCCAGCAACAGGAAGGGGACGGCCGCAACCAGCTCGATCGAGGCGGTCCCCGCTTCCCCGTGACCCGTGTTGTCAGCGCTCTGGGGTGGCACGCGGACCACCCTGACCGGGAAATGCGCGCGCGTGGTGCGCGCAATGGATCAGCTCAGGGCCAACTCTGTGACGAAACCGTGGCGCCCACCCCGACCGGCGGCGCGCGCCTCAGCAGACCGGCTTGCCGTGTTCGTCGAGCGGGCGCAGGTCATAGGTCGCACGCCGCTTGAAGCCACTCGGGATCGCCCCGCTGAAGCTGTACCGCAACCGCGCGTAGATCAGTTTCCCTTCGCACCGGGTCACCTGCGAGAGGCGGATCTTCGCCCGCGGCCGCAGCACCTTCCCCTGCGCGCAATCGGGCACGCAACCTCGCGTGTAGCCACGGCCGGTCGCCGTCGCCGTCGCCCCGCCATAGCTTTCGTAGTGGATCGCGTAGAGGGAGAGCGTCCCGTCCTCGGCGAGGAGGATTTCGTGCGGTCGCACCTGGGCCGGGCCCTGGTTCAGGTAGGGCTCGACGAACACCTTGCTCGCCGCGATCGCGGTCGCCGGGATCGCCAGCGCCAGCGCGGCGACGACCAGCACGGTCAGCCGCGCCCGCCCGGTCAATACGTGTTGGCCTCGGTCCAGATCCGCCAGATCGCCACGACCGAGGCGGCGAGCAGCAGGATCCAGAGGAGCGTCCCGGCGCCGCTCGACCAGAGCTTGTCCTGGCCCGCGATCAGCAGCGCCACCAGCCCGAACGCCCCGTAGAAGATCGCCCGCCGGCCGTCGCTCAACGTCGCCAGGGTCAGCTGGTTCTGCCGGCTCAGCGTGTAGAGCATCCAGGAGATCCCGGCGAGGAAGCCCATGATGATCGCCGTCTCCACGGTCGCGACCGCATTGCCCCCACCCGGGAGAAAGGCGACCCCGAGCGCCAGGAGCATGATGATCGCGACGTTCCGCGCGGCCTTCACCCGGTGAATCGTACTCCGCGCCGCCGCTCAGCGGTCAGGAGTTTTTGATAACGATGCCCTCGAGGATCTGCGCGCACTTCTCGGTCGCGTCGATCGCCTCCTCGAGCACCTCGAAGATGTCCTTCCAACGGATCACCACCATCGGGTCGATCGCGTTGGTGAACAGCGAGGCGAGAGCGTTGCGGAAGATCCGGTCGCCTTCGTTCTCGAGCCGGTGCACCTCGATCCAGTGCCGGTCGAGATCCTTGAACGAGGGCAGCTCTTCCAACCCCGCGGCGAGGTGCCGGCAGCCGCCGACCAGCACCTTGGTCAACGCCGTCGCCTGTTCCATCGGCGCCTCGACCTGGTAGAGGCCGAGGAAGTCCGCAGCCTCCTCGGTGAAGTCGACGATGTCGTCGAGCGCCGTGGCCAGTCCGTAGACGTCCTCGCGGTCGATCGGGCTGACCTCGGTCGTGTTCAGCCGCTGGACGATCTGGTGGGTGATTTTGTCGCCGCGGTGCTCGGCCTCGACGATCTGCTCGCCCAGCGTCCCGGCATCGGGCCAGACGGCCATCATCTCGTCGAGCAGGCTCGCCGCATGCACCCCGTTCTTCCCCGACTCGATGAACAGATCGAAGAAGGTCCGATCATGAGGGAGCGGAGATAGGCGCGGCACCGTAGCCATCCTAATGACGGAGCGCGGCTCAGGCATCTCAGCCCGCCGCCGTCAGCTGCTCGGCAGCCCGCGTCGCCGCCCGCTCGCGCATCTCCAGCTGCACATCGCGCTTCGGCTCGCCCTCGGCCCGCACGATCCGCGTCCACTCGCCGTCGGCCGACAGCACCCAGGAGTTCGTGTTGTCGGCGAAGCAGCGCTCCAGCACTTCCATCATTTCGCCCCGCAGGCCGGCGTCTTCGACCGGCGCGACCAGCTCGACCCGGCTGTCGAGGTTGCGCGGCATCATGTCCGCCGAGCCCATCAGGACCCGCGTCTCCTCACCGCGCTGAAAGGTGTAGACGCGCGAATGCTCGAGGAAGCGGCCGACGATCGAGACCACCCGGATGTTCTCCGAGACCCCCGGCACGCCTGGCTTCAGGCAGCAGATCCCGCGCACGTTCAGGTCCACCCGCACGCCCGCCTGCGAAGCCCGGTAGAGCGCCTGGATGCAGCCCGCGTCGACCAGCGAGTTCATCTTCAGCGCGATCCGCGTCTCCTCGCCCGCTTCGTGGGCGACGACCGTCTCCTCGATCTCGCCGATGAAGCGCTCCCGCATCGTCGTCGGCGAGACCAGCATCTTGCGGTAGACCGCCGGCCGGCCGTAGCCGGTGAGGAAGTTGAACATCTCGGCGACGTCGGCGCCGATGTCGGGGTCGGCGGTGAAGAGGCCGAAGTCGGTGTAGAGGCGGGCCGTCTTCTGGTGGTAGTTGCCGGTCCCGATGTGGACGTACTCACGCACGTGCTGGCCCTCGCGGCGCGCCACCAGGATCGCCTTCACGTGGGTCTTCAGCCCGGGGATCCCGTAGACGACGTGGACGCCCGCCTCCTCCAGGGCTTTCGCCCAGTGGATGTTGGCCTCCTCGTCGAAGCGCGCTTTCAGCTCGACCATGCAGACCGCCTGCTTGCCGCGTTCGGAGGCGCGGATCAGCGACGGCACCAGCGGCGAGTCGTCGCTGGTCCGATACACGGTCTGCTTGATCGCCAGCACGTCGGGGTCTTCGACCGCCTGCTCGACGAAGCGTTCGACCGAGGTCGCGAACGAGTCGTAGGGGTGGTGGACGAGGACGTCGGCGTGGCGGATCTCGCGGAACATGTCGGGCGCCTGGTTCTCCTCCCCCTGCAGCCGCGGCTGGGTGACCGGCGTCCAGGGCGCGTAGCGGAGCTCGGCGTGGCCGGGGGCGTCGGCGATCTCACTGAGGTCGGCGAGGTCGAGCAGCCCGTCGATGTCGTAGACCTCGCGGTCTTCGAGGCGCAGCGCGCCGACCAGCTCGTGCCGCAGCCGCGGGTTCATCCCGGCGGCGATCTCCAGCCGGACGACCTCGCCGAAGCGCCGTCGGCGGAGCTCGTCCTGGACCGCCTGCAGAAGATCGTCGGCCTCGTCGCTGACCGTGAAGTCGGCGTCGCGAGTGACCCGGAAGAAGCCGTAGTCGACGACCTCGGTCCCCGGGAAGAGGTGGTCGAGGTTGGCCGCGATCACCTGCTCGAGCGGCACGAACGTCCCCTCCGCGCCGACCGGCAGGAAGCGCCCGAGCAGCTCCTTCGGCACCTTGACCCGGGCGACGATCTCGGTCTCGCTCTCCGGGTCGCGCAGCAGCACCGCGAGGCTCAGCGAGAGGTTCGAGATGTACGGGAAGGGCCGGCCGAGGCCGATCACCAGCGGCGTCAGCGCCGCGAAAACCTGCTCGTGGAAGCGACCGTGGATCTGGCGCCGCTCCTCCTCGTTCGCGTCGTCGAGCGAGACGATGCGGATCGCGTCGCGCTCCAGCGCCGGTCGCAGCTCGCCGCCGAAGCAGCGCTGCAGCCGTTGGTCGAAGTCGAGGACGAGGCGCTGGATGCGGTCGATCTGTTCGCTCGGCCGCAGCCCGTCCGGCCCGCGGGCGTCGATCCCGGCCTCCATCTGGTCGAACAGCCCGGCCACCCGCACCATGTAGAACTCGTCGAGGTTGGAGGCGTAGATCGCACAGAAGCGCAGGCGCTCCAGCAGCGGTACGTCGCGATCCTCGGCTAGCTCGAGCACCCGGCGGTTGAACTCCAACCAGGACAACTCCCGGTTGAAGTACAGATCGGGATCGTCGAGGTTGGCTACCGACTCGGGCAAGGGGACATCGTACTCTTGCACCGCCTGCCGCCTGGCCCGCTCAGGCGACCTGGCGGAGCGGTTGCGACGCGGGCCGCGGCGCCTCCGTGGGGATCGCCACAGCGGCCCCGTCCAGGGCCAGCCGGTAGCCCGCCGCGAGCTGGCTCAGCGAGCGCTCCCAGGAGCGCGCGCGGGCGCTGCGCACGCCGGCCGAGCCGAGCTTCGTGCACAGCTCCGGCGAGGCCGCCAGCCGCAGCAGCGAGCCGGCGATGTGGTCGGCGTCGGGCTGGCAGAGTAAGCCGGTGTGGAGGTTCTCGACCAGCGCCGCCGGACCGCCCTCGGCGATCGCGATCACCGGCAGCCCGCTGGCGCCGGCCTCGAGGATCACCTGGCCGTAGGTGTCGGTGACGCTGCAGAAGAGGAAGACGTCGGCGCTCGCGTAGGCGACCGCCAGGTCCTCGCCGCCGAGCCAGCCGAGGAAGGTGGCGGCGTCGCCGAGCCGCCCGCGCAGCTCCTCCTCCTCGGGGCCACCGCCAGCCAGCAGCAGGTGCAGGCGCGGGTCGGCCTCGCGGGCGCGGAGGAAGGCGTCGGCGAGCAGGTCGACCCCCTTCTCGCGCGAGAGCCGGCCCGCGTAGAGGACCTTGATCTGACCCGGGTAGGCGTCGCGGTCGGCCTTCGCCGGGTCGAAGCGCTCGACGTCCACCCCGCGCTCCCAGCGGCCGACCTTGGCGCCGTCGATCCCGAGCTCGGCAAGCGAGGAGTCAGCGGCGGGACTTGGCGAGAGGACGCGGGCAGGGGCGTTGTAGAAGGCGCCGAGGCCCGCGCGGGCGACCGCCTCGAGCATCCCGTCGGCGCGGAGCCCCGCGTAGGTGGCGAGCTCGGTGTGGTAGCTGGCAAGCAGCGGCACGCCGGTGATCCGGCCGAGCAGCGTCGCCGCGATCCCGGCCGGGCCGGGGGCGGTGACGTGGACCAGGTCGTAGTTGCCGTCGGCGAGCACCTCGACCAGGTCGGGGACGCCGGGGACACCGAGCTTCATCCCCTGGTAGAAGGGCAGCTCGAGCTCGGCCGCGGCGGGCAGGCGGCGGTCGACGCCGGGGTCGGTGCCGATCACGTCGACGTCGAAGCCGGGGACGCCGCGCTCGCGGACCTGCTCGATCGTGTGGGTGACCCCGTGCATCGAGCCGATCCCGTCGGCGATCAGCGCGACCCGGCGGCGGTCCTCGTCGCGGCCCCGCAGCTTCGCCTTCTCCTGGCCGAGGAAGGCGGTCGAGGGCGCGTAGGGGACGGCCGGGACGAGCGCCTCGAAGATGCCGCCCGCGGCGGCGCCGAGGTCGCCCGCGGAGAAGGCGGCGAGGCCCTCGTCGACGGCAACGCGGAGCCGCCGCTCGTGGCGGCGGCGGGCGCGGCGGTAGAGGTCGGCGTGGGAGAAGCCGTCGTCCTGCAGCATCTCCAGCAGGTCGCGGCCGCGGGCTTCGATCCCGACCCCGGCGAGCCAGGCCTCGAGCAGGCAGCGGGCGTCCTCGGGGCCGATGTCGGCGGCCACCTTGCCCTCGCGGGCGCTGCCCTCGGCGATCACCCGTTCGGCCATCTTGAGGACCGCGGCCGGGTCGGGGGCGGTGCCGGGCGAATTCCCGTCGGCGTCGTCGAGGGCGCGCGTGGCGAGCGCCATCGCGGCATGGGTCCACTTCGCGGCCGAACCTTGTTCGCCCCGCGCCTCGGCGTCGCCGCCCCGCATGTGGGCGAGAAACTCTTCCGGCGTGGCGGCGGCCGGCACCTCGGTCCAGGTGCGGCCGACGTCGACGCCGGCGTGGTCGTCGGAGCCGCCGATGCCGGTGCCACCACGCGTGTCGACGTAGACGGCGGCGGGCATGTTCAGCTCCGCGGCGCGGGACCCGTTGCGGATCTCCCAGATCGGGAAGAGCTCGGCGAGTCGGCGCCGGTGGCGCCGTGTGAGCGGCGCCGCGACGTTGAAGAAGGGGTGCGCGAGGGCGCAGGCGATCCCGTTCTCGTGCAGATACGCGGCGCAGGCCTCGACATCGCCGGAATGTGCCTGCAGCCACTCGTGGTCTCCGGAAGTGATCCCGTAACAGAGGACGTGAACCGCCTGGGGCTCGCCGGCGAAGCGGACGGTCAGCTCCTCGGAGACGAAGGTGTCGGGCAGGCCCTCGAGCTCGAGGGCGCCGTCGATCGTGTCGTGATCGGTGATCGTCACGAAGTCCATCCCCCGCCGTTTGGCGAGCTCGTAGACCTCCCGCGGCGGCGTCGCGCACTCGGGCAGGCCGAGCGAGCGCTGGACCCCGAGGCGAGAGAGCTGCGAGGCGGTGGAGTGGCAGTGCAGATCAGCACGGGAAGTCATCGGTGTCTCCCTTTCTATTTTGCGTCATTACACGCCCATATTTCGCCATTTGCAGGGAAATCATGTGAACCACCTGCAAACGAGGAGTGAACTTCATGTGACTTCAGGACTCCCTGCGTCCCCAAGCGCTTGCGTGGTGCGAAATCCACGCCATAGGTGGAAAACGAACCACGCAAGCCGCCGCGCAGCGACATTATGCCGCCCTACGCCTACATAACTTGCACCGCAACCGGGGTCCCAGGAGGCACCCCGCCCCGACGTACCCGCTAGGCGGCGAGGCGCTCGGGGGACGAGCCGTTGGCGCTGCCGTTCAGCAGGTCCAGGATGATCCCCTCGCGGAGGCCGCCCTTGCCGATCTGCAAGGGCTGGCCGAGCATCTCGGAAACCTTCTCCAGAAGCAGCACACCGGTGGTGAGGATCCGCACCCGCTGCGGGTCGAGCTCGAAGCGCCGCGCCACATCGGCAGCCGGGTCGGCGGAGAGGACGCGGACCGCCCGCTCCAACGTCTCGTACTCGAGCACCGCGCCGACCAGGCGACGCAGGCTGGTGGCCGAGCCGCCGACCGCGACCGCCTGGGCCGGGTGGGCGATCTCGACGCCGTCGAAGAAGTCCTCGACGTGGTCGCGGACGCGGCGGATCTCTGACGCGGACGGCGGGTCGCCGGAGATCAGCTCGTCGGCCAGGTCGCCCGAGCCGATATGCCAGGAACGGACCGAGTCGACCCCCTCTGTCACCGTGCCGAGGATCACCTCGGTCGAGCCGCCGCCGACGTCGACGACGCCGATCGAGCCGTCCACCGGGTGCCCGAGCGCCTTGGTCGCGCCGATGAAGGAGAGCCGGCCCTCCTCCTCGCCGCTCAAGATGTCGACCTCGACCCCGGCCGCCGCGGAGATCGCCGCCGCGACCTCGGGGCCGTTGGCCGCCTCGCGCACCGCCGCGGTCGCGACCGCGCGGATCTCGACCGCGCCCAGCTCCCGCGCCAGCCGCACCTGCGTCGCGACCAGCTCGCCGACCTCCTCGATCTTGGCGGGCAGGATCGCGCCCTCCACGTCGACCGCCTTGGAGATCCGCGTGTAGGCGCGCTGCTCCATCACCTTCTTCAGCTGACCGTCGATCGGCTCCGCGACAAGCACGCGGGTCGTGTTGGAGCCGATATCGATCGCTGCGCAGAGCATCAGGCCGTCCGCTCCATCTTCCCAGGCCCGGCGGATCTCAAGCGTGGGGTTCCGGATGCGAGGCGTCCTCGAACTCGCGGAAGAGCCCGGTGACCACGAAGGCCACCTGCTCGCCGATGTCGACCGCATTGTCGCCGATCCGCTCGATCGCCCGCGCGGTGAGCAGCATCGTCATCGCCCATTCGCGTTTGTCGGCGTCGTCGCCGATCGCCAAGGCCAGCTGGAAGCACTCGCGGTTCAGGTCGTCGACGACGTCGTCGCGGACGACCAGATCGCGTGCCATCTCGACGTTGCGCTCTTCGAAGGCGCGCTTCGCCTGGCTGATCAGCGATTTGGTGTGGACGCCCATCGTCAGGATCAGCTTCACCATCTCCGGGTCGGCGGGCGGCTGGTGCCCGGTCATCGGGATGACCTTGCAGATGTTCACGCACTGGTCGCCCATCCGCTCGATGTTCTTCAGCACGTGCAGCATCGCCGAGATCAGGCGCAGGTCGGTCGCGACCGGCGACTGCGTCGCCAGCAGCGTGATCAGCGCCTGGTGCACCTCCAGGTAGCGGCCGTCGATCCGGTCGTCGTCGGCGACCACGATCTGGGCCAGCTCGATGTCCTGGTGCTCGACCGCCTCCAGCGTCCGCCCGAGCGCGGCGCTGACCAGGTCGAGCCCGCCCAGCGCGCTCGCTTCCAGCGCCTGCAGTTCTTCCTGGTATCCGACCCGGATTTCCGGCATGGTCCCAGCCCCCGCCGCCCGGCCGACCTAGCCGAACCGACCGGAGACGTAGTCCTCGGTCGCTTTCTGCGTCGGTTTGGTGAAGATCTGTTCGGTCGGGCCGATCTCGATCAGGCGCCCCGGCTTGCCCGATTCCTCGAGGTTGAAGAAGGCGGTGTTGTCGGAGGCGCGCGCCGCCTGCTGCATGTTGTGGGTGACGATCGCGATCGTGTATTCCTTTTTCAGCTCGGCGATCAGCTCCTCGATCGCCAGCGTCGCGACCGGGTCGAGCGCCGAGCAGGGCTCGTCCATCAGCAGCACCTCGGGGTTCACCGCGGTCGCGCGGGCGATGCAGAGCCGCTGCTGCTGGCCGCCGGAGAGGCTGGAGCCGGGACGGTCGAGGCGGTCCTTGACCTCCTCCCAAAGGTGGGCGCCGCGCAGGCTGCGCTCGACGACCTCGTCCTTCTCCGACTTCGAGACCTTGCCCGAGTTGAAGTTGAGCCCCGCCGCGACGTTGTCGTAGATCGACATCGTCGGGAACGGGTTCGGCTGCTGGAAGACCATGCCGATCAGCCGCCGCACCGCGACCGGGTCTACCCCGTCGGCGTAGATGTCCTCGCCGTCGAGTTCGATGTCGCCTTTCACCGAGGCTCCCGGGGTCAGCTCATGCATCCGGTTCAGCGAGCGCAGGAAGGTCGTCTTGCCGCAGCCGGAGGAGCCGATCAGCGCCGTCACCTTGTTCGGCTCGATCGTCATGTTGACGCCTTCGACGGCCTGGAAATCGCCGTAGTAGAGGTTGACTTCCTTCGCCTCCAGCGTCTTCGCGCGGCCCGACGGGGCGCCGCCCGCGGCTTGGCTGGAGGTGGCGGTTACGGGACCGGCGGGAGACATCGTGTTGCGGCCCTCCTCGGCCTTGGATTTGGTCGAGGACCCGAACATGTCTCTGAGCTTCCTTCCCTCCACGTCAGATGACCGATTCCATCTAGCGGATCTCCGTTTTGTAGCGTCGGTAGACCAGGCGGGCGATCACGTTGAGGATCATCACGATAACGATGAGCGTCAACGCCGCCGCCCAGGCTCTGTCGTAGGACGCCTGTTTCATCACCCCAGGCGACCGGTACTCGTTGTACGCGTAGACCGCGAGGTTCTGCATGCGGCCGGAGAAGGGGTTCGTGTTGAGCGAGCTGACGACGCCCGTGGTGACCAGCAGCGGCGCCGTCTCACCGATGATCCGCGCGGTGGCGATCATCACTCCGGTTACGAGTCCGGCGAAGGCGGTCGGCAGGACGACTTTGACGATCGTCTTCCACTTCGGCGTGCCGAGCGCGTAGGAGGCTTCGCGGAGATGGTCGGGGACGATCTTCAGGATCTCCTCGGCGGAGCGGATGACGATCGGGATCATCAGCACCGAGAGCGCGATCGAGCCCATGATCCCCATCTGGATACCGGGGCCGAAGAAGAGCTCGAAGAGCGCGTAGGCGAAGAGGCCGGCGACGATCGAGGGGATGCCGGTCATCACGTCGACGAAGAAGGTGAGCGCGCGGCGAAGCGGTCCCCGCCCGTACTCGTTCATGTAGATCGCCGCCATGATCCCGATCGGCACCGAGATCACCGCGGCGCAGGCGGTGATGATCAGCGTCCCGACGATCGCGTGCTCGGCGCCGCCGCCACTGATCGCCCCGCGACCGGTGGTGGTGAAGAATTCCCAGTTGATGCCGCGAGCCCCGCGCTTGATCACTTCGTAGAGGAGCGAGATCAGCGGCGCCATCGCGACACCGAAGGCGGTCGCGATCGCCATCGTGATCGCCCGGTCCTTGGCGCGGCGGCGACCCTCGACGGTCCGCGACCAGGCGTAGATGGCGAGGATCGCGACGAGCGCGCCGAAGACCAGCATCAGCGCGATCGTGAACCAGCCGAGCGCCGCCTCGACGGCGGCGCAGAATACGAGTGCGCCGAGGAAGGCGCCGTAGGGGGCCCAGCTCGGCAGCGTGCCCCCTCCCCCGCCTTCGTGGGCGAAGACCGAGCGCCGCGGCGGGCTCGCCAGGCTGCTGTCGGGCGGCGGCGTCATTCGGTCTCCGAGCGGGCGATGATCAGCCGCGCGAGGAAGTTGGTGGCCAGGGTGATCGCGAAGAGGACGAGCCCGGTGGCGATCAGCAGGTTGATCGAGAGGCCGGAGGACTCGGGGAAGTTGAGGGCGATGTTGGCGGCGATCGTCGACGGGTTCGCCTGGCTGATCAGGTTGAAGGTGACGCCGCCGGAGACCGAGAGGATGATCGCCACCGCCATCGTCTCGCCGAGGGCCCGGCCGAGGCCGAGCATCGCGCCGGAGATCACCGAGGATCTGCCGAAGGGAAGGACCGTGGTGCGGATCATCTCCCAGCGGGTCGCGCCGAGCGCCTGCGCGCCTTCCTGCAGTTTGCGCGGCGTCTGGGCAAAGGCCTCACGGGCGACGGCGGAGACGATCGGCAGGATCATCACCGCGAGGACGAGGCCGACGACCAGCATGGTGCGGCCGGTGATCGAGGCGGGCCCTGCGAAGATCGGGATGAAGCCGAGCTTTGCTTCCAGCCATTTCATCACCGGCACGGCGGCCGGGCCGAGCACGAAGATGCCCCAGAGACCGTAGATGATGCTCGGGATCGCGGCCAGCAGGTCGACCAGGTAGCCGAGCGTCATCGCGATCCGCGGCGGCGCGATGTGGGTGATGAAGAGCGCCACCGCGACCGCCAGGGGCACCGCGATGATCATCGCCAGCACACCGGCGAGGACGGTGCCGAAGGCCAGAGGCGCGGCGTAGCTGATGAAGCTTTCGTGCCCCGGCAGTTCCGAAGCCGAGGCGGTGAGCGCCGGCAGCCCCTCGCCGACGAGGAAGGCGGCGACCCCGACGAGCAGCGCCAGGATCGTCACCGCGGCGATCACCGCGGTGTTGCTGAAGATCCGGTCGCCGCGGCGACGGCGCCCTCCGGACGCCGCCGCCAGCAGCTGGCCGGCATTGGTCGTGGTGTCGAACGGTGCCACTAGTGTCCCGAGTCGTAAGTCGTGTGCCACATCTGGCGAGTGGATCGTCGTCTGTGGGAAGGACGCAGGATGCCGCCTTTGCCGGTGGCAAAGGCAAATCCGAGGACGCCGCCACAGGCGGCGAGGCGCCGCCAGGGTGGTGCAGGATTTCCGACTCGGGACACTAGGTCGGGGACCTATTTGATCGACGCGACCACTGCTTCGACTTTTTTGGTCAGCTTGGCCGAGAGGGGCGCGGAACCAGCCTGTTCTTCGGCCAGCTTCTGCCCTTCGGGGCTGATCGCGTATTCGAAGAAGCCTTTGACCAGGGCCGCTTCGGACGCGGACTTGTATTCGGTGCAGCCGATCAGCGAGGAGACCAGGATGATCGGGTAGACGCCCGAGGCTTCCGTCTTGCGGTCGATTTCGAACGCGATGACGTTCTTGCTGCCTTTCTCGAGTTCCGGGTCTTCCTTCGAGAGGTCAAGCACTTTGGCCGCGGCTTCCGCCGACGGTTCGGCCCAGGTGCTGCCGACCTTGATCAGCGCCTTGCCGAGTTCGCCGGCCTGCGAGGCGTCGGCGTAGCCGATCGCGCCTTCGCCGGCGGAGACCGCTTCGACCACGCCGGAGGTGCCGGAGGCGGCTTCGCCGCCCTTCACCGGCCAGTTCCCGCTCACTTCGTGGGTCCAGACACTGGGCGCCACTTTCGAGAGGTAGTCGGTGAAGTTTTCCGTCGTGCCCGACTCGTCGGAGCGGTTGACCGGGACGATCCGCGTTTCCGGCAGTTCGACGCCGGGGTTCTCCTTGGCGATTTCCGGGTCGTTCCAGTTTTCGATTTCCTGGTTGAAGATCTTCGCCAGGGTTTCCGGTTCGAGTTTCAGTTCTTCGACGCCCGGAAGGTTGTAGATGATCGCGATCGGCGAGATGTAGTCGGGGACCTCGACCAGTTCGCCCGGTTCGCAGCGCTTCACCGCTTCGGCCAGCTCACCTTCCGATTCGGAGAGGGGAGTGTCGCTGCCGGCGTAGGCGACGCCGCCGGAGATGAATTTTTCGCGACCGCCGCCGGAGCCGACGCCGTCGTAGGAGATCGTGGCGCCACCGTTGGCGTTCTCGAATTCGGCGATCCACGCTTTCTGGGCTGCTTCCTGCGCGGTCGAGCCGGCGCCGGCGATTTCACCTGACGCTCCGCTGGATGGAGCGCCCCCGCTTTCGCTTTCGCTGCTCGAGCTGCTGCTGGACCCTCCGCCCCCGCAGGCGGCAAGGCCGAGCACTAACACGCAGGCGGCCGCGAACACCGCAAGCCATCTAGAGCTGGACATCGGTCTCCTCTTTGAGTTGTTGACGAGAAATCCGGCTGCGGGTGGCGCAGCCTTTCGGGCGAGCGTGTCAACGTCGCCACCGGACCTTGTTATCTCCGTGTAGCGGGGATGTAAAAAAAATGTAAAAGGCGGCCACATCCCCGCCTGGCTGTTCCTTTTGGCGCTCACTACGCCATAAGGAACAGCTGCCGATCAGCCGTCGGGGGAGAAGCGGTAGCCGATCCCGTTGTGGGTGTAGATCAGCTTCTGGCCGGGGAGGGCGGCGCCGAGCTTGGCGCGTAGGCGGCTGACGTAGACGTCGACCGAGCGGTCGTCGCGGCGCGGCGGCGTGCCCCAGACCGAGGTGTGGAGCTCCTCCCGGGTGAGGATCCGCTGCGGGTTCGACCAGAGGGTGATCAGCAGCTGCAGCTCGCGGACCGTGAGGCTGAGCGGGCGGCCGTCGACCAGCGCCGCGTGCTCCTCGGGCCGCACCTCCAACCTCCCCGCTCTATCCGAAGCGCTACCTACCGCCATCCTGGCCGAGCTTGCCGCCGGCCGTGGCCGATCCGGTTACGCCGCGGTAAAGCTTTTGTGAACGACCTGTGAACCGCGGTCGTCGGCAGGAGCCTGCGCCCGGGCCGGCGCGGCGTCGCCGGAGGGCTCCGGGTCGAACCGGTAGCCGACCCCGAAGTGGGTGTGGATGTACTCCCAGGTGGGGGAGCGCTTCTCCAGCTTCTGGCGCAGCTTGCGGATGAAGACGTCGACCGAGCGGTCGCCGTGGGCCATCGCGTAGCCCCAGACCCGCTGGTAGATGGTCTCGCGCTCGAGCACCTGGCCCTGGGTGCCGGCCAGCAGGTGCAGGAGCTCGAACTCGCGCCGGGTCAGGTCGAGGCTGTCGCCGGCGACGAAGGCCTGGAAGCGGTCGGGGCGGATCTCGAGCTCACCGGCGAGGACCGGCGAGGACTCGGTCTCGTGGCGGCCGCGGCGGTGGCGCCGGGTGACGGCTTCGATCCGCGCGATCGCCTCCTCGGGGTGGGAAGGCTTGGTGATCCAGTCGTCGACCCCGAGGCGCAGGCCGCGCACCCGCTGGGCGACGGTCGAGCGGCCGGTGCAGACGACGACGCCGAGGTCGGGGAGCAGGCTGCAGACCCGGTCGAGGTAGCGCCACGCTTCGTCGCCGAGCACCGCCGGGTCGACCAGCAGCGCGTTCAGCTTCATCGCGACCAGTTGGTCGGGCGGCACCGCGCCGCCGGAGGTGCGCAGCAGCCAGCCCGCCGCCTCGGCGCGCTTGGCAAGGACGGTGACAAAACCAGAATCGGTGTCGATCACCGCGAGACGAGTGGTCGGGTCAGAGGCCAACTCGTTTCGGATTCTATGCACGCCTGGCCCGCTTTTACCGTTGTTTACAGGTTTTTCACAAGTGCGGCAGGCCCAAATTGCGGCGATCGAGGTCTGACATCGCACCGATCCTTCGCTGCCGCGTGCGATAGATTGCCCGGCGTGAAGCGCGCCGCCGCTCTGTTCCTGATCGCCCTGACGACGATGCTCGTCGCGGCCCCCATGGCCTTCGCCGAAAACGGCGAGGGTCTGGTCGGGAAAGCCAGCGACCAGACCGTCACCTTCTTCTGCTTCGGCGTGATGGCGTTCTTCGTGATCCTCGTGATCGGGCTGTCGCTGATCCAGGGCGCCTTGGAGCGTCGCAAGGAGAAGCGCCGCTACGACATCGAGCGGCTCGGCTAGCTCAGCCGGAAGCCGCTGAGCAGGCGTTTCTCGGTCTCGCCCTCGATCTCGGCGATCACTTCAACCTTGCCCTCCAACGGGGTGCCGCGGATCTTCGTCGCCAGCAGGTCGTCGACCTGGAAGATGCCCGCCGAGTTGTTCAGCTGGATCTCGATCCGCACCGGATGGTCCTCGCCGGGGCCG
The DNA here is from genome assembly GCA_963824485.1 of uncultured Actinomycetes bacterium. Lineage (GTDB taxonomy): Bacteria > Actinomycetota > Thermoleophilia > Solirubrobacterales > 70-9 > VAYN01. The sequence goes on along the minus strand of CAWGPH010000010.1, from coordinate 448,095 downwards.
ATCCGCACCTCGTCGATCGCCGCGGCAGAGATCGAGTGGATGCCTTCGTGGCCGGACTCGATCGGGATCCGGGTGCGGCCCTGCGCCATGTCGAGCGCGTCGGCGACGCGGACCACGCCCGCCTCGACCGTGTAGGGCTCGCCGCGGCGGCGGTGGCCGATGATCGCGTGCAGGATCTCGGCTTCGACCACGGTCCGCTCCGGCTGTTTGTAGGCGCCGGCGAGCAGCCGGTCGAGGGCGCTCTGGGCAAGGAAGAGCGAGTATTCCTCGTGGTCGGTGCGGTGGATCGACATGCCGACGTCGTGCAGCAGGGCGCCGCCGGCGACCACCACCTCGGCGTCGCGGTCGCGCATCCCGTGGTCGGCGACCATCGCCGGCTCGACCCCCGCTTTGACCAGCAGGCGGAGCAGCCGCAGTGAGATGTTGAGGACGATCTGCATGTGGACCCAGCTGTGGTCCGACATGCCGAGCCGCTCGGCGTTGACCTGGGCCATGTACCACCAGCCGCGCACCTGGTCGTCGGCGTTGACCGTGTCGATGAAGCTCTCCAGCCGGCGGTTGCCACGGGTCGGGGCGCGGACGTGCGCCTCGGCGACCGCCTCGCGGGGTGGCTTGCGCAGCGGGCCTCCCGGATCGGGCGCGGGGACGGTCTCCTCGGGGGCCATGCCCCGGATCGTAGTCGTCAGCCGCAGACGGGCCAGGGGCTGGAGCCGGACTCCGAGTAGAGCAGCGCGGCGCGGTAATCCTGTTCGGCTTCCGGCGCCTGGGCCGGATCGCCGTGGCCGCCGACCGATTCCCAGGTCCCCTGGTCGAACTGGTATTTGCCGCGATAGGTGCCTTCCGGCGACACCGCTTCGGGGTTGCCACCGGACTCGCAGGCGGCGATCGATTCCAGCGTCGCCATCGTCACCCCACCCGGCAACCGGGCGAACTCTTCCCGTTCTTCGCGCGCCTCGCGGCGCTTGCGGGCGTGGACCTTCTGGCGGTGCTCGGCGCGCGCGGCGGTCGTCGCGATCAGCCGGCTGTAGCGATCGACCGGATCGAGCAGCGGCCCGGTCAGCGCCTTCGCGTTGCCGATCCCGACCGCGTCGCTCGCCGCGTCGGCGCGCAGTCGCACCCGCGGCTGTAGGTGTTCGTGCCGGGCGGCCGAGGCGGAGGCCGGGGCGACCAGCATCGCGACGGCTCCGAGCAGGGCTATATGTTTGCGTTCTGTGAGCAAGCGGCAAACCGTTACCGGGATCACCGGGCCTGTCTGTGCGCACGATCACTCAAAAAGCCTGCTCATTGCGGAGTTTTGGCTCCACAGCCTGTCACGAGCGCGAAATAGGACATGATCCCCTGATCACTCCCGACGCCGAAACCACGCGGTTGCTCCTCGTCTGCCCGGATCGACCGGGGCTGATCGCCACCGTCTCTGGGTTCCTCGCCGACGCGGGGCTGAACATCGTCGACGTCGATCAGCACTCGACCGCGGCGGGGCGCTTCTTCATGCGGATGGTCTTCGACTCGCCGCCGGCGGAGGACCGCGCGGCGCTGGAGGAGCGGTTCGGGCGCGAGATCGCGGCACCGTTCGAGATGGACTACAGCTTCGGCGAGTCGAGGCGCGGCAAGCGGGTCGCGGTGATGGTCTCGCGCGAGGACCACTGCCTCTCCGACCTGCTCTGGCGCTGGCGTAACGGCCACCTCGGCGGCGAGATAGTCACCGTCCTCTCCAACCACGAGGACCTGCGCGGCGAGGTCGAGGCGGTCGGCCTGCCCTTCCACCACGTGCCGATCGAGCGCGAGACGCGCGAGGCCGCCGAGCGCCGCGCCCGGGAGCTGGTGGGCGAGGTCGACCTGCTCGTCCTCGCCCGCTACATGCAGATCCTCTCCCCCGGCTTCCTCGACGCGCTCGGCGCGCCCGCGATCAACATCCACCACAGCTTTCTGCCCGCCTTCGTCGGCGCCGACCCCTACGCCCGCGCCCACGAGCGCGGCGTCAAGCTGATCGGCGCTACCGCCCACTACGTGACCGCGGAGCTCGACGCCGGGCCGATCATCGACCAGGACGTGGTCCGGGTCGGGCACGCCGACGAGGTGACCGACCTGGTGCGGATCGGCCGCGACGTCGAGCGGCTGGTGCTGGCCCGCGCGGTCACCGCGCACCTCGAGGACCGGGTCCTGCTCGATGGCGAGCGGACCGTCGTCTTCTAGTGTCCTAGGTAGTCGCGGCCTCGGCGGCGCCCTGGGCCGCCTCCCACTCGGCGAGCAGCTCCTCGACCGCCGTCTTCGCCGCCTCGTGCTTGGCGGTCGCCCGCTCGGTGCGGGTCGGATTCGCCCAGGCGGCCGGATCGGCGAGCTCCTCCTCGACCTCGCGCAGATCGGCTTCGGCCTTTTCGATCCGCTGCTCCAGGCGCGCCGCCTTGCGCACCGCCCTTTCGGCCGCCTTGCCGTCGCGGCGCCTGGTCGCGGTCTCGCCCGCCGCCTTCTCCTTCTTCGCCGCGCCCTTCGCCGCCGCGTCGCCCTCGGACTCGCGTTCGTCGCGGCGCCGCTGGTACTCGGCCCAGCCGCTCGGGTGGCTGGTCAGCTTGCCGTCCTCGACCACGATCGTGCGGCTGCCGACCGCCTCCAAGAGCGCCCGGTCGTGGGAGATCAGCACCACCGAGCCCTCGAACTCGGTCAGCGCGTCCTCCAGCGCCTCGCGGCTCTCGATGTCGAGATGGTTGGTGGGCTCGTCGAGGACGAGGACGTTGGCACCGGAGGAGACGAGGATCGCCAGCGACAGCCGCCGCTGCTCGCCGCCGGAGATGTCGGAGAGGCGCTTTTCGACGTCGTTGCCGGAGAAGAGGAAGCCACCGAGCAGGGCACGGGCCTTGGGGCCGGTGAGGCCCGTCTCGCGCTGCGCCGCGTCGAGCACGGTGCCGGCACCGGCCGCGGTGTCGGCGTGCTGGGAGAGATAGCCGAGGTTGACGTTGTGGCCGGTGCGGACGATGCCGGCGGCGGGCTGGCGCTGCCCGGCCAGGGTCTCGATCATCGTCGTCTTGCCGCTGCCGTTGGCGCCGACGAGGACGACGTGCTCACCGCGTTCTACCTCGAGGTCGGCGTCCTCGAGCAGCACCCGGCCCGGGACCTCGATCCGCGCGTCGGCCATCTTGAGGACGACGCGGCCGGGGCGCTCGGGCGGCTTGAAGGAGAAGCGCAGGTGCCGGTTGTCGCGCTTTTCGGAGACCGGCCCTTCTTTCTTCTTCTTGTCGATCTGTTTGACCCGCGACTGCGCCTGTTTCGCCTTCGAGGCCTTGTAGCGGAAGCGCTCGACGAAGCGCTCCATCCGCGCCAGCTCCGCTTCCTGGCGGTCGATCGCTTTGCCGAGCGCGATCTGGCGCGCCGCCTGCTCCTGGCGCCAGGCGTGCCAGGGGCCGGCGAAGAAGCGGGCGCGCTGGGCCTCCAGCTCGAGCACCGAGGTGCCGACCGCCTCCAGGAACCAGCGGTCGTGGGCGACGAGGACGACGGCGGCGTCGAGGTCGACGAGGTAGCGCTCGAGCCACTCGAGCGAGGGGATGTCGAGATGGTTCGTCGGCTCGTCGAGGAGCAGCAGGTCGGGGCGGGCGGCGAGCGCGCGGGCCAGCGAGGCGCGGGTCAGCTCGCCGCCGGAGAAGGTCGAGAGCGGGCGGTCGGCGTGCTCGGGGCCGAAGCCGAGGCCGCGCAGCACTTCGAGGACCTGGTCGCGCCAGCGGTAGCCGCCGCCGGCTTCGAGGCGGGACTGGGCGACCGCGTAGGCGGCCATCGTCTCCTCCGAGGCGCCGCCCGCCATCTCGCCCTCGAGCCGGGCGAGCTCGGCCTCGGTGTCGAGCATGTCGCCGCGGCCGGAGAAGACGTAGTCGCCGAGCTTCGCCCGCGAGTCGCGCGGCGGGCGCTGGTCGTGGAGGGCGACGCGAGCGCCGCGCTGGATCGAGACCGAGCCCTCCTCGGGGGTCAGCTCGCCGGAGAGGACGCGGAGCAGGGTCGACTTCCCGGCCCCGTTGCGGCCGGAGAGCGTCATCCGGTCGCCCGGCTCGAGCTTGAAGGAGACGTCGCCGAACAGCAGCTTGCCGCCGACGTAGACGTCCAGTGAGGTCGCGGTCGCGATCGCCATCGACCCAAGGTAGATGACGCCGGGCGCCGGCTGCGGCACGGGCGCCGCGTTCGCACTTTTCCTCGCTATCCGACGATTTCTGCGAACGCGAGTGCAGCGCCGCATGGTGAGTTCGCAGTTAGCTTCGCTATGCGACGAAAACTGCGAACGCGCTCGGCGGGCGCGGCGCCGGCGCGGCGCGGTCAGGCGCAGTACCTGGCGGCGATCTGCTCGATCGTGCCGGCGGTGCGGGTCGTCACTTCGCCGAGGGCGGCGTCGAGCGCCTTCGTGTCGAGCTCGGTCTCGGAGAGCCCGACCGTCGGCAGCCAGTGCAGCTCGCGGCCCTCGACCACCATCAGGTCGCCCTCGGGCGCCAGGGCGAGCACCGCTTTCTTCGCCCTGGCGCTCGGTTCCCGGCCGAGCAGGACCACCTGCGGCTTGCCCTTCGACGCGGCGATCGCCTTCGCGTCGAACGGCTCGCGGGCGGCGATCGCCACGACCTCCACCGCGCTGCGGAGAAATACTGCGACGTCGTAGCCGAGGCGCTCGTCGAGCTCCGCTTCGATCCGCGCTCGCAGCTTCGACTCCGCTTCCCCCGCAGGATCGACGAGGACGACGTTGCCGCTCGCCCGGAAGGTCGCCACGTCCTCGAGCCCCATCGCCTCGAAGTGCGCGATCAGCTCCGGGTTCTTGATCCGCCGATTGCCGAGGTTCATCCCGCGCAGGAAGGCGACGTAGCGTTCCACGTCCTGAACCTACCCGCCCAAGGCGCCCGCCCGGCCGCCTGGGCCGGACGAGCTCTTGATGGAGGCGCCGAGATTCGAACTCGGATCCGCGGACGCTGTGCGAGGGTGTCTACAGGTTTAGCCGGCGCTTGATTCTCGTCTCCCGGGGTCCGCGCCGACGGGCACTGCGGGAGATAAAGCCCCTTGAATTTCCCCAGGCGGACAGGGCGCGCCGTCCAGGTGAGCCCGCTTTTGAAGCCGGTGACCCTCCCCGCGGGCGAGGGAGGACCGACTCTTACGGCTTAGCTATGAACTAAGCGGCAAGGGCGAACTCATGGTCCGCACGTATTGGTTTGTGCCGGGGTTTAACGAGGCCTCCGGCAACCTCGACCTGCAACCTTCCGCACGAATCGACCACGTCGAAGCCTGTCGCCCCCGTGCGAGATGCATCTGAAAGTGTACGCGGCGCGTATTTCGGGGACAAGTGCGCCGGTACGGCGCAACGCGCTGACCGAGCCCAAGACGATGACCGACTCCCGATGAACGAGAAGACCTACGACGCGATCGTACTCGGCGCGGGGCCGGCCGGCGAGGTCGTGGCCGGACGCCTCGCCGATGCCGGCTGGAAGGTGACGATCGTCGAGCGCGACCTGGTCGGCGGCGAATGCTCCTACTACGCCTGCATGCCGTCGAAGACGCTGCTGCGCCCCGCCGACGTCCTGGCCGAGGCGAAGCGCATCCCCGGCGTCCCGGTCAACGATGACGCCGAGCTCGAATCGGGCCCGATCCTCGCCCGCCGCGACGCCGTGATCCACGATGAGGATGACTCGGGGCAGTTGCCCTGGCTCGAAGAACGGGAAATCGACCTCTACCGCGGCGAGGGACACTTTTCGGGCCCCGACCGGATCGAGGTCGGCGACGCGACGCTGATCGCCTCGCGGGCGACGATCGTCGCCACCGGCTCCGGTGCCGCGATGCCGCCGATCGACGGCCTCGACTCGGTCCCCACCTGGAACAACCGCGACGCGACCACCGCCGAGCGCGTCCCGGCGAGCATGATCGTGCTCGGCGGCGGCCCGGTCGGCGCGGAGCTGTCGCAGGCCTGGGCCTCGCTGGGGACGAAGGTGACGCTGGTCGAGGGCGGTCCGCACCTGCTCGGCCGCGACGAGCCCTACGCGGGCGAAGAAGTCGCGGCGGCGCTGCGCGGCCGCTTCGGGGTCGACGTGCGGGTCGGCGACCTGGTCGAGTCGGTCCGCGCGGGCGGCGCCGGGGTGATCGCCGAGCTGCGCGACGGCGGCGCGGTCGAGGGCGAGGTGATCCTCGTCGCGGTCGGCCGCAAGCCCCACACCGACAACCTCGCCCTCGACGCGATCGGGGTCGAGCCCGATGAGCACGGCTTCCTCGAGGTCGACGACCGGATGCGGGTCGGCGGCAACGACCGGCTCTACGCGATCGGCGACGTCAACGGCCGCGGCCTCTTCACCCACGTCGGCAAGTACCAGGCCTGGGTCGTCGCCGAGAACCTGCTCGGGCGTGAGACCGAGGCGATCGCCGAGGGCCTCGGCTCGCCGCGCGTCACCTTCACCGATCCACAGGTCGCCGCGGTCGGCAAGACCCTCGCCGAGGCCGAAGAGGCCGGAGTCGACGCCCGCGCGGTCGATGTCCCCACCGACGGCTCGCCCGGCGCCAGCTTCCAGGGCAAGGGGACCGGTGGCAAGTCGCGCCTGGTCGTCGACCAGGCCAAGGGCACGATCGTCGGCGCCACCTTCACCGGCTTCGAGACCGCCGACTTCCTGCAAGCGGCGACGGTGGCGATCGTCGCCGCGGTGCCGCTGGCGAGCCTGCGCCACGCGATCGCCCCCTACCCCACGCGCAGTGAGGTCTGGCTGAAGCTAATCGAGAAGTGGGAAGCCTGACGGCCCCGACGGATCTCGTCAGACCGTTGCGCGCGACTTGAGGTCGGCGAGGACGTCGGTGGGCAAGCCGGCCACCTGGTCGAGGTCGTCGACCGAGGTGAAGCCGCCCAGCCGCTCGCGGTGGGCGAGCAGGCGGGTCGCCTGGGTGACCGAGAGATTTTCCGAGCGCAGCTGCTCGAAGGTGACCGAGTTGAGGTTGATCGGCGCGGTCGACGGGCTCGGAGCGGGGTTCGGAGCGGCCGACGGGTCCGGGGCCGCCACCGGGTCCGGGGCCGGAGGGCCGGGCGCGAACGGCCGCGGCGCGGCCGCGGGCGCGACCGGGGCCGCGGAAGGCTGCGGCGGGGGCGACGGCGGCGCGGTCGTCTGTGCCGGGGGCGAGGGCAGCGGAACCTGGAAGGGCGAGGTGTCCGAAGGCGGCGGGGTGAGCTCGGCGAGCGAGCGGACCGCCGCCTCCTCCGCTTCGCGGGCGCGCTGCTCGGCGGCCCGGGCGCGCTGCTCGGCTTCCTCGACCGCGCGTTGCATCTCTTCGAGGCGGCGCTGCTGCGTCTCTTCCTCGGCACGGGCGTTCTCCAGGCGTTTCGCGGTGGCGGCGCGCTCTTCGGCGGCTTTGGTCCGCTCGTCGATTTCACGGAGGCGGCGCTCGGCCTCCTGCATCGAGCGCTCACGCGCTTCGCGGCCCGCCTGCAGGCGCTGCTCGGCAAAGCTCAGGTCGGCGACCGGGACGGCGAGATCGGACAGGGAGGGGTCGCCACCGGTCGCGGCGATGGCGGGTGAGTCCGGGGGCTCCGACGGCCGCGGTGCCGGCTGCTCCGGCGGCTCGGGCGCGGTGGGCGGCTCGCCGAAGGAGTTCATCGGCGCGACGGCGGCCTCGTTCCGCAGCCGCTCGGCCTCCTGCATCCGGCGGTCGGCCTCGGCCCTGATCCGCTGCTCCTCGAAGCGTACTTCGGCCACTTTGTCACGGACGCGCTGTTCGGCGGCCGCCGCGTCGGTCCCCGATGCCGCACCGAACGGCGCCGCAGGGATCGCGGGTGGCTCGGCGAGGCTCGGCGCCTCCGGCGCGTCGGCCGCGCGGAAGTCCTCGGACGCGGCGGTGAGCGCCGAGAGGTCCTGGACGGGCGGCGGCGGCTCCTGGGTCGGATCCGGGGCGTGGATAGGAGGCGGCGGCAGCAGCGGCTCCTCGGCGGGCGGCGGGATCGGCGGCGACTCGACCGATGACGACGACTCGGCCGGCGCCTGGGGCTCGCCGGGCGCGGGCGACTCCGGCGGTGCCGGAGCGGCGCTCCGCGGCAGCGGCGTTTCTTCGGTCGCGGTGGGCGGGGGCGGCGGCCCGGCGAGATTCGGCGTGGGCGACGGAGGCGGGGTGTCTTGAGCGGCACCGGCGCGGGCCTCGGCGACGGCCCGGTCGTTGGCGGCCCGGGCGGCGGCGAGGCGCTGCTCGGCCGCGGCCCGATCGCCGGACTTCTTGCGACCGCCGATCTTGATCCCGAAGAAAGACATGTCGAAGAAGCCCTTCTTCGGCTTCTCCGCCGAACTCGCCACGGCGGCGGCCGCTGCCGCTCCGGCCGCGGCAAGGGTCGCGTCCTCGACCGGGCCAGCCGATGCGCCGGGGGCCGGCGGCGGGGTCGAACCGGCCGGCGCGCTCGAGGCCCCTGGCGCCACGGGCGGGACACCGGCGGCGGGCGGCGCCTCAGGTTTCCCGCCGGCGTGCTTCGCGCGACGTTCCTGCTTGCGTTTTTCGACCGCCTCGCGACGCTCTCTGCGCATCTGATCGCGCGCTTCGCGCTGCTCCTTGCGCAGGCGGTCGCGACGCTCCTTGCGCGTCTCGCTCGCGGGCGGCACTGCCGGCGTACCGGGCGAGGCGGGCGGCGCTCCCACCCCACTCGCGGTCGGCGGTGCTCCCACCTCCGCGTCCGGGCCCTCGGCGGCTTTCGCCTTCTCTTCGGCCTCTTTCTCGCGGCGCTGGGTCACGACGACCACCAACAACAGCACAAGAACGGCGGCGGCGAGGGCGGCGACGAACCAGCCGGTGTGATTCGAGATGTAGTCGCTGACGTCGGCAACGGGCATCGATTCATCCTTGCAAAGGATCGCGCATCGTCAAAGGTTTCCGCATCCCCCTGGTCCGTGACATTCAGTCTCATCGCATCCGCCCTTTGAACTCGCGTTCGACCTCGCGCCGCACGTCGCGGTCGGCGATCTCGCGGCGTCGGTCGCGGCCCTCCTTGCCCCGCGCCAGGGCCAGCTCGACCTTCGCCCGCGGGCCTTTGAAGTAGATCCGCACCGGTACCAGGGTGAGCCCTTTCTCGGCGGTTTTGCCGATCAGGCGCTCGATCTCGTCACGGTGGAGCAGCAGTTTGCGCGGCCGCTCCGGCGCGTGGGCGTCGACCTCGGCGTTCTCGTAGGGCGGGATGTGGAGGTTGCGCAACCAGACTTCGCCGTCGTCGACCACCGCGTAGGCGTCGGTCATCTGCGCCTTGCCGCTGCGCAGGGACTTCACCTCGGAGCCGGTGAGGACGATCCCCGCCTCCATCGTTTCGACGAACTCGAATTTGTGGCGCGCGCGGCGGTTGGTGACCACGTCGCCGGAGGCGGGTGCCCGTCTCTTCCCTTTCTTGGCCATCAGCGCGCCCTCCGGCCCGGTTTCCCGGCTTTGGCCTTGCCGCCGCCACCGGTCAGCTCGAGGTCGACCCGCCCGCGCCCGCCGTCGACGCCGGTCACCCGCACCCGCACCGGGTCGCCGAGCCGCAGCGCGGTCGCCCCGTCGCCGTGCCCGATCAGCGAGACCTCGGCGCGGTCGAGCTCATAGCGCCCGCCCGGCAGGGTCCGCGCCGGCAGCATCCCCTCGTAGACGTCGCCGAGATCCCCCGCGAACGCCACGAACGCGCCCGCCCGGATCACCCCCGACACCTCGCCGTCGAATTCGGCGCCCGGCCCGCGCTCCCCGAGCTCCCGTTCCAGCAGGTATGCGGCGCAGACGTCGTCGGCATCGCGCTCGATCTTCGCCGACTCGCGCTCCTGGGCGGAGCTGTGGGCGGCGACCTCGCGCGCCTCACCCAAGGTCGGCGCCTCCTCCCCCTCCCCCAGCGCCGCCAGCAGCGCCCGGTGCACGAGCAGGTCGGGATAGCGCCGGATCGGCGAGGTGAAGTGGGTGTAGGCGTCGCTGGCGAGCCCGGCGTGGCCGGAGTTCCGCTCGCTGTAGGCGGCCTGCTTGAGCGACCTGAGCACAAGGGAGGTATATGCGTCGCGCCCGTGCCCGCGCCGCGTGGCCTCCTGCCGCGCCAGCCGGCTCGCCGCCGCCGCCATCTCCCCCGCCGAGCGCGGCGAGAGCCCCTGGCCGAGCGGCGGCGTCGGCACGCCCAGCGCCGCCAGCTGCTCCAGCAGCCGTTCGATCCGCGGCGGGTCCGGCTGGGCGTGCACCCGGTAGACGGCGGGGACGCGGCGGTCGACCAGGAACTCCGCGACCCGCTCGTTGGTCAGGATCATCAGCCGCTCGATCAGGCGGTGGGCCTCGGTCTGCGGCACCCGATGGGCGGCGACGATGACGCCGTCGGCATCGAACTCGAACTCCGGCTCGGCCGATTCGACATCGAGGCTCGTCGCGCCCCGGTGCTCGCCGAGCGCGGCGGCGGCGTCGCGCGCCGCGGCGAGTGGTTCGGCGGCCACCGCGGGCGGCTCCTCGCGGCCGTCGAAGACGCGGTCGAGCTGGTCGTAGTCGAGCCGCGCGTCGGAGCGGATGCGGCTGCGGTAGAAGCGGGTGCGGGTCGGCCTCGCCTCGCGATCGAGCTCGATCTCGGCGGTCACCGCCAGCCGTTCGACCCCCGGCGACAGGGAGCACACCCCGCTCGACAGCGAATGCGGCAGCATCGGCTCGACCGTCCCCGGCACGTAGGTGCTGTTGGCGCGCCGCAGCGCCTCCATGTCGAGCGGCGAGCCCGGCCGCACGTGGGCGGCGACGTCGGCGATATGGACCCAGACGCGCCAGCCCTCGCCCTCGCGCTGCGCCGAGACCGCGTCGTCGAAGTCGCGCGCCGTCGCCGGGTCGACGGTGAAGGTGGCGAGCTCGGTCAGGTCGCGCCGCGCCACGCCCAGCGCCTCGGCCGCCTCCGCCGCGCTCATCGCTTCCTCCTCGACCAGGCCGCTGAAGCCACGTAGCCCGAGCCGCTCCTCCAGCAGGTCGGCTACCGCGTCGCGGGCGCTCCCCGGTGCGTCGCGCCGCGACAGCGTCCCCCCGCGCGCGCCCGATCCGCGCGCCGGCCGCGAGCCGCCACCGCCCCGCGCCCCGCCGGAACCGCGCCGCGGCGCCGCTTCCCGCCGCCGTCCGCGCCCGCGCCGCTCGCCCCGCCCCGGCGCCGGGCTCAACCCGCGACCTGCGCGGCGACCGTTTCGAGCGCCTTCCGCCGCGCCTCGTCGACCCCCGTCTTCGGGTTGTCGACGGCCTTCACTTCGGGATGGATCCCCCCGGTCCGCGCCAGGTTTTCGCCGTTCGGGGTGAAGTATTCGCCGACCGTCAGCTTCAGCGCGCCGCCGTTGGCCAGGCCGTGCTCTTCCTGGAAGACACCCTTGCCGTAGGACCGCGTGCCGACCACGGTCGCGTGCGCATCGTCCTGCAGCGCGGCGGTGAGGATCTCGGCGGCGCTCGCGGTGCCCCGGTCGATCAGCACGTCGAAGGGCATGTCGACGATCTTGCCACTGCCGCTCTTCTTGGTCGAGTCGCCCTTGGTCCTCGATTTGGTCGTCACCACGACTTCGCCTTCGGGCAGGAACAGCGACGCCGACTGCACCGCCTCCTCGAGCAGGCCGCCCGGGTTGTCGCGCAGGTCGAGCACCAGGCCTTCGGCCCCTTCCTTCTTCACCTTTTCGATCCCGTGCGCCAACTGGTTGCTCGCTTCCGAGCTGAAGGAGAAGAGCCTCACGTACCCAATCACCTTGCCCCCACTCTTGAACACGCGGGCGGAGACGTTGGGCAGCTCGACCTCGGCCCGGGTCAGGGTCTTTTCGGTCGTCTTGTGGGTCTTCGCGTCGAGCACGCCGACCGTCACCTGGCTGCCTTCCGGGCCCTTGATCTTGTCGGTCGCTTCGGTGGAGCTCAGCCCGGCGATCGATTCGCCTTCGACCGAGACGATCGTGTCCCCCGCTTCGATCCCACCCGCTTCGGCGGGCGAGCCGTGGAACACCGTGGCCACGCGCAGCCCCTGCTTGACCGAGACGACGCTCAGCCCGATCCCCGAGAAGCGCCCTTCGATCTGCTGGTTGAACCCTTCCAGGCTTTCCGGCGAGAAGTAGTCACTGAAGCGGTCTTTGTGGCGTTTGCGCAGCTCGCGGACCATCCCCTGCAGCGAGGCGTTGCCGAGCTCGGTGTCGCCGACCTTGCGGAAGTAGTTTTCCTTGACGATTTCCGCGGCTTCGCCGACCAGGCTGGTCGGTTCTTCGGTGAACGCTTCGCGGGCGAAGGTCGGCAGCTTCGAGGGATGGCCGCCGAGGTAGATCCCGGCGACGAGGAAGGCGACCAGGGCGACGCCGACGGCGACCGCGCCACGACCCCTCACGCGGCCCTCAGACCCGCAGGAAGCGGCGCAGCGTGATGCCTGACCCGATCGTCGAGACGAGGATCGCGGCGCCGAAGAGGATCGCGATCAGCGCCGGGAAGGCGAGGGTGCTGTTGTGCTGCGCGACGACCAAGGAGTCGTTGCTGCTGAGGGGGTCGACGATCGTGATCTTGCCGATCCACAGGAGCAGTATGGCGACCAGGCCCCCCATGAAGCCGACCACGACCCCCTCGATCAGGAACGGCCAGCGGATGAACCAGCGGGTGGCGCCGACCAGCCGCATCACCTCGACCTCGCGGCGCCGGGTGAAGATCGAAAGACGGATCGTGTTCCCGATCAGGAGCAGCGAAGCGGCCACGAGCAGGGCCATGATCACCGTGAGCACGATCTTCAGCGCGCTCGTGACCTTGGCGATCTTTTCGTTTTCCTGCTGGCGGTGGAACGGCTTGCTGATCGCCGGGGCGATCGGGTGGGCGACGGCTCCCGTGGTCGTCCCCATCACTTCTTCTTCGATGCGCGGCAGGTCCGAGGCGTCGGTCGCGGTGACCTGAAGGCTCGCCGGCAGCGGGTTCGTGTGCAGCTCTTCGACGATCGATTTGTCCTTCAGTTCGCTCTTCAGCGTCCGCAGGGCTTCCTCTTTGGAGATGAAGGTGACCGAGGCGACCCCGGGGACGGCTTCCAGCTTCTGCTTGGCCTGGGCGATTTCGCCGTTGGTCGAGCCGTTGAAGAGTTCGAACTGGACGTTCAGCTGTTCGCTGACTTCGTCGGACTTCGCCTGCGCGGTCTGGAAGACCGGGATCAGCACCCCGAGCAAGACCACGGTGACGACCGTGGTGATCACCGCGGCGAGGGTCGGGGCGCCGTTGCGGCGCAGGGCGCGGAACGCCTCCGAGAAGAAGAAGATGATGCGGGACATCAGTGGGTGAGCGAGTGCCCGTGGCCGTTGGTCTTGCGCTCGCCCTCGGTGCCGACGCCCATCTCGGCCCGCATCCGCAGGCCAAATTCGGTCGTCGACTCCTCCGTGTAGCCGCCGGAGACCTCGTCGCGGACGACGCGGCCCTCGTAGAGCTCGACCACGCGGCGCCGCATGTTGTCGACCATCTCGCGGTCGTGGGTGACGACAACGACGGTCGTGCCGGTCTTGTTGATCCGGTAGAGCAGCTGCATGATCCCGATCGAGGTGACCGGGTCGAGGTTGCCCGAGGGCTCGTCGGCCAGCATGAGCGGCGGATGGTTGACGAAGGCGCGGGCGACCGCGACGCGCTGCTGCTCACCGCCGGAGAGCTGGTCGGGGAAGTTGTGGAGCTTGGTCGAGAGGCCGACCAGGCGCAGCGTCGCCGGCACCTGCTCGCGGATTTCGTGGCGGCTGGCGCCGATCACCTGCAGCGCGTAGGCGACATTGTCGTAGACGGTCCGGTTGGGGAGCAGCTTGAAGTCCTGGAAGACCGTGCCGATGTTGCGCCGCAGCCGCGGGATCTTCTTGTCGGGCATCGTGGCGATGTCGCGACCGGCGATCCGCACCGAGCCCTCGGTGACGTCGAGCTCGCGGATCAGCGTCTTGATCAGGGTCGACTTGCCGCAGCCGGTCGGGCCGACCAGGAAGACGAACTCGCCCCGCCCGATCGAGAGCGAGACGCGGTCGAGCGCCATGTGGCCGCCCGGGTAGACCTTGGTCACGTCGGACAGCTCGATGATCGGCGCGCGGCGACCGCGCGAGCGCACGGGCTCGGGCTGCTGCTGCTTTTTCCGTCGGAGTCTCGCCATGGGTCAGGGGGGCTTTCTGCGAGAACAAGATGACTCCTGCGGAGTCTCGGTCGCGAAATTTCGCGCCCAGAAAAATGCCGTTTGGCTCTGCGCCTAGACGGTGACGAGGTCGGAACGGGCGGCGATCGCCGCCTCCGGGTCGACCAGGACGACGACGTCGTCGATCTCGCGGCTGTGCAGCACGTCGCCCGCGGCGGCGGCGAAGTCGGCGTCGCCGACGATCGCCTCGACCACCTCGAGCCCGGCCGCGCGCAGCGCCGCCGCCCCGTCTTCGGCGCGGGACAGGGCGTCGGCCCAGTCGGAAGGCGCGTCGTGCCCGCTGTACGGCGTGGCCGGGACCAGCAGGGTGAAGCCGGTGCCCTCGGCGCGCGAGCGCAGGGCTTCGACCACCGAGGACGGCTCTGCTTCCCGTCCCACGATCACCAGCACGTTGCGCTTGTCTTTGACCATCTCGGGCCTCCTATTCGTCAACGGACGATCCCAGCCTTCACCGTGGGCGTAAACGCCCAGCCAAGACTGTCTGAGAGTCCCCTAAGAACCGTCACGCTTCCGCAAGGTGCGGTGTTGACGGGCCGAAAACTCAAGCCCACCTGGAGTTTTCGGCCCGTCGACGGGGAGGGCGCGCGGAACTGTGACTAGCCGATCGCGACCATGCGCTCGATCGGCAGCTTCGCCCGCGCCGCGATCTCCGGCGCGACGCTGACCTCGAACTTCATCTCCGCGAGCGAGTCGCGGAGCTTCGGCAGCGTGATCATCTTCATGTATTTGCAGAAGGCCATCCGGTTGGCCTCGATCAGGTTCGCCTTCGGCGCCGCCTGCCGCAGCGGGTAGAGCATGCCGTTCTCGGTGGCCACGATGAACTCGCCCTCCGGGTGCGCTTCGACGTAGGTCTGCATCCCTGAGGTCGAGAGCATGTGGACGCCGGTCGGGTCGATTTCGCCGGCCGCGACGTACTCCATCGCCTGGGTCGAGCAGCCGCACTCGGGGTGGATCAGGAACTCGGCCTCGGGGTGTTCGGCGCGGGTGCGGGCGATGTCCTCGGGGCGGATGCCGGCGTGGACGTGGCACTCGCCGTCCCAGACGTGGAAGCGGGCCCGGCGCGCGGGCTCGTCGACGAGGCCCGTCTCGCGCTCGACGAATGCGCCCAGCCACATGTCGGGGCCGAAGAGGATCTCGGTGTCGTCGCCGTGCTCGCGCCAGATGTGCTCGACAACCGAGACCGCGTTCGACGAGGTCACGCAGTAGTCGGTCTCCGCCTTCACCGCGGCCGAGGTGTTGACGTACATGACGACCTGCGCGCCCGGGTGTTGCGCCTTCCAGGCGCGCAGCTGGTCGGCGTCGATCGAGTCGGCGAGGCTGCAGCCGGCGTCGAGGTCGGGGATCAGCACGGTCTTCTCCGGCGAGAGGATCGAGGCCGTCTCGGCCATGAAGTGGACGCCGCAGAAGACGATCGCCTCGGCGTCGGTGGCGGCCGCGGCGCGCGAGAGGCCGAGGCTGTCGCCGAGGTGGTCGGCGACGTCCTGGACCTCGGGCAGCTGGTAGTTGTGGGCGAGGATCACGGCGTTGCGCTGCGCGGCGAGCGCGCGTACTTCCTCGCTGAGGGCAGCGATCTCCGCCGGAGTCAGCTTCGGGGAAAGACCGGGTTGGATCGTCGGGAGCTCCTGCATGAGCCCTTCCTTTCCTCTGTTCGCCGGCAGACCTTCTGGTCGAACCAGGTCGAATGAACGTGACCGAAGCTTACCGGGTGGAATCCTTTGGTCATGCCCGAGTTGCCCGAGGTCGAGATCACCGCGCGCCGGATCGACGCCGCCGTGCGCGGCGCCACCGTCGAATCGGTGCTGGCGCCGGGGATGAACGTGATGAAGACTTTCGACCCGCCACTGGACGCGCTGGTCGGCCGCGAGGTGACCGGGCTGCGGCGGATCGCGAAGATGCCGGTGGTCGAGTTCGGCGACCTCTCGCTCTTGATCCACCTGATGTCGGCGGGGCGGCTGCGCGTCTTCGACAAACGCGCCTCGCTGAAAGACCGCGCCTCGCGGGTGCTGATCCGGCTCGACGACGGCCGCGAGCTGCGGCTGCGCGAGTTCGGCACCAAGCAGCGCGCCTGGGCGAAGCTGCTGCCCGGCGACCAGGTGACCGAGGACGAGATGGTCGCGACGCTCGGCCCGGAAGCCTGGCCCGCGCCGCCGTTGGAGGAGTTCGCGGCGGCGATCGACCAGCCGCGCCACATCCACCCGCTGCTGCGCCATCAGAAAGACATCGCCGGGATCGGCCGCTCCTGGGTCGACGAGATCCTCTGGGAGGCGCGCCTCTCCCCCTTCAAGAAAGGCGTCGAACTCGACGACGCCGAGGTCGCGCAACTACACGCGGCGCTGCACGTGCTGGGCGACGCGATCGACCACTACGAGGCGACCCTCGGCCCCGACCTCCCCGACAAGATCCCGATGCCATTGAAGGTCCACAGGCGCGAGGGCGAGCCCTGCCCACGCTGCGGCACCACGATCGAGGCGGTCTTCTTCTCCGAACACCAGATGAACTACTGCCCGAAAGAGCAGACCGGCGGCCGCGTCCTCAAGGACCGCCGGCTGAGCAAATTGCTCAAGTAAGTCGCCCTCGGGTGGCCGAACCGCTGAAAGGACGCCGACTGCCACGGATGCCGGTCCGACCCCGGCTTTGTGAGGTCCGCCCGGCATCTGCGGCAGGCTCGGGTGGGAGGAGCGGCGCCGGGCGTACGAGAGGCGCACGGAAGGCGGGAGACGGCACGGTTCCGTGCGCGTCGCCGGCCGACCGTGCGATCGAACACACCAGGGTGTGTTCGATCGCACGGTCGTGCACTTGAGCCGGTCATAGGCGGCTCAAGTGCACGGTCGCGAGGGCGAGGCACACGGCTTCGTGCCATCTCCCGCCTTCCGTCACCCCGGCGCCCCTCCCTCGTCACCCCTTCGGGGCTCCCGCCTGGACTAAAGGCGTGTCGAGCAAGAGCGAGAAGTCGAGCACGGGCGCCGAGTGCGTGAGGGCGCCGACCGAGATGAAGTCGACGCCGGTCTCGGCGACGGCGCGGACCGTCTCCAAGTTGACCCCGCCGGAGGCCTCGAGGGTCGGCCTGCCGTTGGTGGAGTTGGCGTCGCGGAGTTCGACCGCGGCCCGCATCGTCGGCGGGTCCATGTTGTCGAGCAGCAACTGGTCGGCGCCGGTGCCGATCGCATAGGCGGTCTCGTCGAGGTTGCGGACCTCGATCTCGATCGGCAGCTCCGGGTGCGCCTGGTGCGCCGCGTAGACCGCCCGCGGGATGCTGCCGGCGGCGGCGATGTGGTTCTCCTTGATCAGGAAGGCATCGAAGAGGCCCATCCGGTGGTTGGTGCCGCCGCCCGCCGCGACCGCCGCCTTCTCCAGCCTGCGCAGGCCGGGGGTCGTCTTGCGGGTGTCGAGGATCTTCGCGCCGGTGCCGGCGATCGTCTCGACGTAGCGGGCGGTCAGCGTCGCCACCCCGGAGAGGTGGCCGAGGAAGTTGAGCGCGGTGCGCTCGGCGGCGAGGATCGCGCGGGCACTGCCGCGGGCGACCAGCACCTCGGCGGGGACGTCCTGGCGCCACTCCCCCTCGGTGGCCACCGTGTCGACCTCGTCGACCCCGATCTGGGCCATCGTCTCGACCACCAGGTCGAGCCCGAAGACGACGCCGGGCGCTTTCTGGACGATCCGCGCGGTGGCCGTCGTCTCGACGCGGACGGTCGCCTCGCCGGTGACGTCGCCGTCGCCGAGGTCCTCGGCCAGCGCCCGAGCGACCAGCTCACGCAGCTCCTCGGCGGTAAGTGCGGCCACAGCGCCACCCTATCCACCGGTGAGTTCGCACTTATCACCGCATAGCGACGAAAACTGCGAACGCATCGGGGTGGCGGGGGGCGAAATCTCACGTCGGGGACACTTGGGACGTTTGAGAGATATGGGAGCGCTACCGCCTTTCCAGAAGCTGATCGACGAGCACGCCGCCGCGGTGATGGGGGTGCTGCGCGGCGCGGTCGGCCGGGATGGCGCCGAGGACGCCTTCCAGGAGACCTTCCTGTCCGCCCTGCGCGCCTATCCGGGGCTGCGCGACACACGCAACCTGCGCGGCTGGCTCGTCACGATCGCCCACCGCAAGGCGATCGACCACCACCGCGCCAAGGGCCGGGCGCCGCTGCCGGTCGCGGCGCTGCGCGAGGAGCCGGTCTTCGACCCCGACCCCTCCGACGGTGAGGTCTGGACGGCGGTGGCGACGCTGCCGCCGAAGCAGCGGGCGGCGGTGACCCTGCGCTTCGCGAGCGATCTCCCCCACGACGAGATCGCCGCGGCGCTCGGCTGCTCGCCGGAGGCGGCGCGCCGCAGCCTCCACGAGGGACTGAAACGACTGCGAAAGGAGATGGCATGACCCCGACCATGGACAAGTCGTTGGAGGCGCTGCGCGAGTGCGCCGCCGCGGAGGGCCTGCTCGACGTCGCCTACGCGACCGCCGACTCGCCGTTCGGCACGCTGCTCCTGGCGAGGACGCCGCAGGGGCTGGTCCGGGTCGGACTGCCGAACGAGGACGTCGACGCGCTGCTGGTCGAGCTCGCCGGGAAGGTATCGCCGCGGGTGCTGGAGGCGCCCGCCGGGCTCGACGAGGAGCGGCGCGAGCTCGACGACTACTTCGCGGGCCGCCGGCAGAGCTTCGAGCTGCCGATCGACTGGCAGCTCAGCCACGGCTTCCTGCTGCGCGCCCGCCGGGGCATCGCCGCGATCCCCTACGGCGAGACCCGCACCTACACGGACCTCGCCCGCGGGGCGGGGAACGAACGGGCGGTCCGCGCCGCCGGCTCGGCCTGCTCGCGCAACCCGATCCCGCTGGTCGTCCCCTGCCACCGGGTCCTGCGCAGCGACGGCAGCCTCGGCGGCTACGCGGGCGGGATCGAGATAAAGGAGCGGTTGCTAGAACTGGAGCGGGGCGCTAGATCAAACGTCTAGTCGGGTCAACGGTTCCGCGCCCCACGTCGATCAGGGAGGCATGAAGCGTTATTCCCCCCTGCTCCTGATCCTCGTCTTGCTCGGCGCCTTGGCCGTGTCGCAGACCGCCTCCGCAGGCTCGACCTCGCCGGCGCCCCCGACCTTCCTCCAACTCTCGGTGCGCGCCCCCCAACCCGAAGAAGCCGAAGAATTCGAAGCCGAAGAAGGTGAAGAATCCGAATACGAAGAATGCGCGGCGACGGCAGAAGAATTCGAATTTGAAGAAGAAGAATTCGAAGAAGTCGAAGTCGAAGAAGAATGCGGTGAAGAAGAATCGAAGGGCAACGGCACCGCCTTCGTGACGGCCCCGCCCGCCTGCCAGGTGCGCCGAGCCGAATCGTCGATCACCACGCTGCCCGAGAGCGACCGCGTCCTGCTCACCGTCCGCTACCTGACCTACTCGCCCTCGACCGTCACCGTCGGACTCAAACTGAAAGACCACAAGGGCACCGTCTCGATCGAACACACCACCCGACACCTGGGCGCGAAGGGCGTCCTGCACCTGACCATCAAGCTCGGCGACGCGGTGATGGAACGCGCCGCCAAGGCGACCGAATTCGACGTCTCGCTGCGTGCCGCCAACACGCCCGGCTACTGCGACGGGCTGCTCGAACAGCAGCTGAAGAGCAAGCACCCGGTCGGCAAGACGCGCGTCTACACCGGCCCGGCCGGCACCTGAGGCCGCGGCCGAGGGCGGCCCTCAGCCGCCGGCGGGAACCGTCGCCGCCAACCACTCGGCGGCGGCGGGAACGGCGGCCGGGTCGATCGTGTGGACCACGCTCGACTCGCGGTAGGTGACCTCGATCCCGCCCGCGACGAGAAGATCACGGGCGGCGCGGCCGAAGCCGACCTCGATCACCGGGTCCTGGTCGCCGTGGGCGATGAAGGCGCGGGCGCCCTGGCGGTCGGCGAGGCTCGGGCGCCAGCCCGGCACGGTCGGCACGAAACCGCTGAAGGCGAGCACCCCGGCCACCGCCGGGCGCTCCTCGCTCCACGCCATCGTGTGGCTCATCACCGCGCCCATCGAGAAGCCCGCCAGCACGGTGCGCTCCGCCCCCACTCCGGTCTCCTCCCAGAGCCGGTCGTGGAGCTCGGCGAGCGCCGCCCGCGCCGCCTCGAAGCTGGCCCGGTCGGGATAGCCGACCCGCGGCACCAGGTACCAGTGGTAGCCGGGCCAGCCCGGCACCTGCAGCGGTCCACGCACCGAGACGACCCGCAGCCGCCGCTCCGGATCGAGCGCGTCGCCCAGCCCGAGCAGATCGTTCTCGTCGGTGCCGCGCCCGTGGTGGAGGACGAGGAGGCCGTCGGGATCGCCTGCCGGGGGCCGTTCGACGGTGACCAGCGGCGTCCCCATCGCGCGCTAGCTCGCCGAGGAGGCGGCGGTTTTCTCCAGGTAGTCGCGGACGAAGCCGTCGAGGTCGCCGTCGAGCACCCGCTGCACGTCGCCGACCTCGTGCTCGGTGCGGTGGTCCTTGACCATCGTGTAGGGGTGGAGGACGTAGGAGCGGATCTGCGACCCCCAGGCGACGTCTTTGACCTCGCCACGCGCCCTCGCCATCTCCTCCGCCCGTTTGCGCTCCTCCAGCTCGATCAGCTTCGACTTCAGGAGCTGCATCGCGACCGCCTTGTTCTGGGTCTGCGAGCGCTCGTTCTGGCACTGCACGACGGTGCCGGTCGGAAGGTGGGTGATCCGCACCGCCGAGTCCGTCTTGTTGACGTGCTGGCCGCCCGCGCCGGAGGCGCGGTAGGTGTCGATCCGCAGGTCGGCGTCGTCGATCTCGATGTCGACGTTCGCCTCGACCAGCGGCCCGACGTCGACCTGGGCGAAGCTGGTGTGGCGCCGCGCCGAGGAGTCGAAGGGGCTGATCCGGACCAGCCGGTGGACGCCGCGCTCGGCGGCGAAGAGACCGTAGGCGTTCTCGCCGCGGGCGATGAAGGTCGCCGACTTGAGGCCGGCCTCCTCCCCCGGCGAGGCCTCCGCCATCTCGACCTCGAAGCCGCGCCGTTCCGACCAGCGCAGGTACATCCGCAGGAGGATCTCGGCCCAGTCCTGGGAGTCGGTGCCGCCGGCGCCGGCTTGGACGGTGACGACCGCGTCGCCGGCGTCGTACTCGCCGCTGAACAGGCGCGCCTCTTCGAGCTCGGCCAGCCGCGCCTCGATCGCGCTCAGCTGACCCTCCAGCTCGGCCTCGATCTCCTCATCTTCCTCGGCCAGCTCGGCGAGGTCACCGAGTTCGGCGACGTTCTCCTCCAGTACGCGGAACATCTCCAGCCGGCGCTGGGCACGAGCGTGGGCGGCGGAGGTGCGTGCCGCGGTCTCCTGGTCGTCCCAGAAGCCGGGCTGCCCCATCTCCTCCTCGAGCTCGGCGGATTGCCGCTCCAGGCCGGCCGGGTCAAAGGTAGTCCGAGAGCAGGGACAGCTGCTCGCGGACAGCGGCGATTCGCGGCGCTACGGGCTCTTTCTGCGCGGCATCGGCCATATGGACAGACTACCCGTGCGTGAACCCGGCGACGCGGAGGGCCTCGGCGCGGTCCTCGTAAGGGCGCCAGGAGCGGATCCGGTGGTCGCGCAGCTCGAAGACCCAGGCCATCTCGTCCTCGCCCGCGAAGTCGCCCTCGTGGTCCCAGTGCCAGCGGCGCATGATCAGCGCCACGGCGTTGCCGCCACCGCCCTCGGTACCGCCCTCGTAGAGCTGCTCGAGGTCGATCGTCTGCTGCACCCCGCCGCGCTTGCGCGTCGCCCACTGCCGCGCCGCCTCGTGGCCTTTCAGCAGCCCCTTCATCGAGTGCAGTTCGACCGCCGGGTCGAGGACCGCGACGAACGCATCGACGTCGCGCTCGTTGAAGGCGCGGATGAACTCGCGGACCGGATCTTTGTGTGAGGGCGTGGTCGCGGCCACGACGGAGTCAGGAGTCGTTCAGGCGCCGTGGCACTTCTTGTACTTCTTGCCGCTACCACACCAACACGGGTCGTTGCGGCCGATTTTGTCGTGCTCGTCTTTGACCACGGTCTCGACCACCTCGCCGTTGCCGCCGTTCGACCCGACCGCCTGCGAGGCGGCCATGTCGACGGCGCCTCCCGCGGTCGCGGTCCCGGCGCCGGCCGCGGCCGCCACCTGTTCGAGCGCCGAGGGCTGCGCCTCCAGCGTCCCGCCCGAGTAGTCGAGCGCACGCCGGTCGGTGCCGGCTTCGAAGCCGCCGCTGCCGTTGCCGCCCGGCGCTTCGGTGAACTCGATCTCGGCGTGGAAGACGAGCTTCGAGAACTCCTCCCAGATCGAGTGCATCAGCTCCTCGAACATCGAGAAGCCCTCGTTTTTGTAGGCGACGAGCGGGTCGATCTGGGCGAAGCCGCGGAGGTGGATGCCCTCGCGCAGGTAGTCCATGTCGAAGAGGTGTTCGCGCCAGCGGTTGTCGATCACCTGCAGCAGGATCGAACGCTCGAGGTGACGCATCAGCTCCTCGCCGAGTTTCTCTTCGCGCTCGTCGTAGGCGTTCATCGCGTCGTCGTCGAGCTCGTCTTTCAGTTTCTCGCGGTCGACCGTCTCCGGCGCCAGCGTCGCCACCTCGAGCCCGATCGGCCAGATCTGGCGCAGCTGGGTCTCCAGCTCCTCGAGGTCCCACTCCTCGAGGATGTCACTCGCGGTGTACTCGTCGACGAGGCGCTCGATCACTCCCTCGAGCTCGTCGCGGCCCGTCTCCGAGATGTCGCGCCCTTCGAGGATCTCGCGGCGGTATTTGTAGACGACGCGGCGCTGCTCGTTCATCACGTCGTCGTACTCGAGCACGCGTTTGCGGATCAGGAAGTTCTGTTCCTCGACCTTCTTCTGCGCGTTCTCGACGGTTTTCGTCAGCATTTTCGCCTCGAGTGGGACTTCGCCACCGTCGTCGTCGACCGGGCCGAGGCGGTCGAGGATCTTGAAGATGCGGTCGCCGGCGAAGAGCCGGATCACGTCGTCTTCGGCGGAGAGGTAGAAGCGCGACTCGCCGGGGTCGCCCTGGCGGCCGGAGCGGCCGCGCAGCTGGTTGTCGATGCGGCGTGACTCGTGGCGCTCGGTGCCGCAGATGAAGAGGCCGCCGAGGTCGCGGACCTCGTCCGCCTCGGCCTGGCACTGCGGTCTGAGCTCCGCGGTCTTCTCCGCCAGCGCCTCCTCGTAGCCCTCGTCGCCGTGCGTGATGCCCTGTTTCTTCAACGCCGCGATCGCCAGGTGTTCGGGGTCGCCGCCGAGCTTGATGTCGACGCCGCGACCCGCCATGTTGGTCGCGATCATCACCGCGCCCTTGCGGCCCGCCTGCGAGATCAGCTCGCCCTCTCGTTCGGCGTTCTCCGGTTTGGCGTTGAGGACTGCGTGCTGGATGCCGTCGCGTTTGAGCGCCGCGGAGATCATCTCCGAGACCTCGACCGAGACGGTCCCGACCAGCACCGGCTGGCCTTGCTCGTGGCGCTGGACGATCTCGTCGATCACCGCCTGCCACTTGCCGTCTTTGGTCTTGAAGATCTGGTCGTTCTGGTCGAGCCGGACCATTGGCTGGTTGGTCGGGATCTCGACCACCGGCATCTCGTAGATCTTCATGAACTCGGTCGCCTCGGTGAGGGCGGTGCCGGTCATCCCGGAGAGCTTGTCGTAGAGCCGGAAGTAGTTCTGCAGGGTGATCGTCGCGAGCGTCTGGTTCTCCTCGCGGATCGCCACGCCTTCCTTCGCCTCGACCGCCTGGTGGAGGCCCTCCGACCAGCGCCGGCCCTCGAGGATACGGCCGGTGAACTCGTCGATGATCATCACCTCGCCGTCGATCACCGCGTAGTCGTCGTCTTTTTTGTAGAGCGACTCGGCCTTCAGCGACTGGACGAGGTGGTTGACGAGGTTGCCGTGTTCGGCCAGGTAGAGGTTTTCGACCCCGAGGAACTCCTCGGCTTTCTTGACCCCGCGCTCGGTCGGCGCGACGGTCTTGTGTTTCTCGTCGTACTCGTAGTCGTAGTCGGCGTCGGTGGTGTCTTTCGATTCGCCGAGGCTTTTCAGTTTTTCTTTGGCCGGGACGCCGACCATCTGTTTGACCAGGCGGGCGAAGGTGTAATAGGTCTGCGCCGCCTCTTCGGGGCGCCCGGAGATGATCAGCGGCGTCCGCGCCTCGTCGATCAGGATGTTGTCGACCTCGTCCACGATCGCGAAATCGTGGCCGCGCTGGACGCATTCCTCAAGCGACTGCGACATGTTGTCACGCAGGTAGTCGAAGCCGAACTCGGAGTTGGTGCCGTAGACGACGTCGCAGGCGTATTTGACCCGGCGGGCGGCGGGGTCGTCGCCGTCCTGGAGCGCGGCGACGGTGACGCCGAGCGCCTCGTAGATCGGCGTCAGCCATTCCGAGTCGCGGCGGGCCAGGTAGTCGTTGACGGTGACGACGTGGACGCTGTCGCCCTTCAGCGAGTTGAGGAAGACGGGCAGGGTCGCGGTGAGCGTCTTTCCCTCGCCGGTTTTCATCTCGGCGATCGCCCCGTCGTGGAGCACCATGCCGCCGATCAGCTGGACGTCGTAGTGACGCTGGCCGGTGGTGCGGCGAGAGGCCTCACGGCAGAGCGCGAACGCCTCCGGCAGCAGGTCGTCGAGCGAGGCGCCGTCGCGGGCGCGCCGGCGCAGCTCGTCGGCCTCCTCGCGGATCTCCTCGTCGGAGAGCGCTTCCATCTCCGGCTCGTATCGATTGATCGCCTCCGCGCGCTTCTGGTACGCCTTGAATTTGCGCCCCTCCCCCGCGCGCAGGGCCTTGGTCACCAGGTCCATTGCGGGCATTGGTCAAGAGTAGCGGTCACCCCCTTGCCGCCGGCCGGCGGGCGGCGTACGATCGGTCCTCGAACCCACAAGGAGGTCACTCATGCGGATTGAGATTCGGGGACGCAACGTCGAGATGACGGATGACCTGCGTGAGTTGGTGCGGAAACGGTTCGGCGGCGTGGGGCGACAATTATCCGGCCTGGCGACGCTCGACGTGGTGCTCTACGAAGAGCGCAACCCCTCGATCTCCGACCGCCAGGTGGCCGAGGCCACCGTCCGCCTCAAAGGCGCCACCCTGCACGCCCACGAGGCCTCGCCCGAGATGGCCCTGAGCATCCACAAGCTGGCCGACGACGTGCGCCGGCAGGTCAAGAAACACCGCGAAATGCTGCGCAAGCGCAAGGTGACGCGGCGGGTCATGGGCCAGATGCGGGGCCGGCCGGCGATGTAGGTGCTCCGCCTCGCTTTTGCGGGGCGAGGGACGAGAAGGGCTGGCGCCACGGGCGGCGGCGTCGGGCGGCTGTCGCCTCGGGCGGCTGATAAGTCGACCCCTCTGGGTGTGGTCGACTTCTCAGCCGCCGGAGCGCCGAGGAGATCGGCGGGCGAGTCACGGAAGGCGGGAGAAGGCACAGAGGCGTGCGCCCGGACGGTCGACCGTGCGATTGAGCACCTCATAGGGTGCTCAATCGCACGGTCGCCGAACTACGCGCACGGCTTCGTCACTTCTCGCGCCTTCCGCCGCACCGAATCCGTCAGAACCCCCACGCACGGCACTGTGCCGCCTCCCCGCCGAGAGCCACGGATGCCGGGCCGACCTCACAAAGCCAGGGTCGGCCCGGGATCCGTGGCTCCCAACCCCGTCCCGTCCCTTTCTCCTCTGCACGCCCCTGCCTAGAGCCGCCGCGTGAAGGTCAGCGCGACGACCCGTCTCGCGCCCGCCCCGCGCAACGCCATCGCGCACGCCGTCAGCGTCGCCCCCGTCGTCAGCACGTCATCGACCAACAGCACGCTACTCGGGGCATCCGCGATGGCCTCGATCCGCGGCGGATGCCGAATCCGCTCGGCCCTCGCCCGTCCCACCTGGTGCCCTGAGCCCCGGCGGGCGAGACAAACCTCCACCTCCGCCCCGAGCCGCACGCCCAAGGCAACCGCCAACTCCCCGGCCGGGTCGAACCCGCGCCTCCGCAGGCGTGGCGGCGCGGCCGGGACCGGGACCACCGCCCCACCGAGCAGATGGCCGGGGGCGAGCCAGTGCATCCGCTCGGCCATCAGCTCCGCCACCGGCAGCAGACGCCGGAACTTCAGCGCGCCGACGAGCGCTCGCGCCACCCCGTCGTGCGGCGCCGAGGACCAGGCACGATCGATCCCCTGCGGACCACCCGCGAGCACCGGCGTCGCCGCCGCCAGCGCCCGCGAACACCGCGTGCACAACACCGCCTCCGCCCGGCATCCCCGCCCGCAGACCGCACAGAGCGGCGGCGCGACGAGTCCGGCGACGACGTGAACCAGGTCCATGACGCGAGCCTGGCCGGCAAACCAGCACGCGTGGCGCGCGGAACGTCAAATCTCTGTAACCCGCCCGAAGGGCGTCGGCCGAACTAAGGCCGCGCGCCCAGCGTGGCGCCGATCAGCACCGACTTCGCCGGCACCTCGGCGCCCGGCAGCACGATCACGTCGCGCAGGCGGCTGCCGGCGCCGACCCTCGCGCCGTCGCCGATCACCGCGGGGCCGTCGATCCGCACGTCGTCGCCGATCTCGCAGTCGGGGCCGAGCAGGACCGGGCCCCCGAGCTCGCCCTCGTCACCCTCCGGCTCGCCGCTGCGGAAGCCGTCGACCATCTTCCCCACCTTCTCGACCTCGACCGCCCCGGTCAGTGCGTCGAAGTTGCCCTCGCGCAGCTCCACCAGGTTGCCGATGTCGTTCCAGTACGCGTCGATCTCGTGCGAGTAGAACGGCACGTCGCTCTCCAACAGCCGCGGGAAGACGTCCATCGCCCAGTCGGCGAAGCCGTCCGGGTCGCCCGGCTTGGCCGCCTTGCTCGTCCCCGGCGGCGGAAAGAAGTCGAAGATCTCACGGCGGAACATGTAGATGCCGCAGTTGGCCAGGTCGGAGAGCGCTTCGCTCGCGGGCGGCTTCTCCTGGAAGCCGCCGATCCGCCCGTCCGCGTCGGTGATCGCGACCCCGAACTGGGTCGTGTCCTCGACT
Source organism: uncultured Actinomycetes bacterium (assembly GCA_963824485.1). Taxonomy (GTDB): domain Bacteria; phylum Actinomycetota; class Thermoleophilia; order Solirubrobacterales; family 70-9; genus VAYN01. Next base: position 421,071 of record CAWGPH010000010.1, on the reverse strand, counting down.
CGTTTGGTCGCCAGGGTGGCGATCCCGTCGTGGCGCTCGTGGAACTCGCGCATCGCGGCCAGGTCGATGTCGGTGAGGGCGTCGCCGGAGATCACCAGGAAGCTGTCGCCGAGGAAGTCGGCGGCGTTGCGCACGCCGCCCGAGGTCCCCAGCAGCGCGTCCTCCCGGCTGTAGGCGAGCGACACCCCACAGGACGAGCCGTCGCCGAAGTGCCCCTCGATCAGATCCGGGAACCAGTGCAGGTTGGCGATCGTCTCGGTGAAGTCGTGCTTGGCGAGGAGGCGCAGGATGTGCTCCATCACCGGGCGGTTCAGCACCGGCACCATCGGCTTCGGCATGTCGAAGGTGATCGGCCGCAGTCGCGTGCCGAGACCGGCGGCCAACACCATCGCCCTCATCCCATTGCCTCCTTGAAGCGGTCGATCGCCTCGACCGGTTCGGGGTCGACGCCGCGCTGGCGGGCCAGCTCCAGCGACACCAGGTCGCCCAACATCACGGTCCAGAGCAGGCGCTCGATCCGCGTCTCCCCCGCCGTCTCGATCCGCGCCACGGCGCCCGCGTGCGGTTGCAGCGCCGCCGCGGTCAGCTCGAAGCGGCGCGCCACGCGCGGGTGCTGGTCGCGGTCCTCGAGGAAGATCGCGGCGGGGCGCTCGTCGCCGACCGCGCCCGCCCAGCCGAGCAACTCGTTGTGGTCGACCTCGGGGAGCGACCCCCACCAGGCCGGGAACTTGGCGTTCTCGTTGACCTGCGTCTTCCAGCGGCGTGCCACCGGCGCGGTCAGGTCGGAGCCGTAGATCACCGGGACGGCGCCGGCGATCAGCGCGGCGATCTCGCGCGCCTGCTGCTGCAGCGCCTCGGCCTGGTCGGCGAGGAAGGCGCCGGCGGCGTCGATCTCGGTGTGGACCCGGGGGGCGATGCCGGCCAGCCAGGCGACCTCGGCGGCGACGACCAGCATGTAGGCGACCGCGGCGCGCGGCTGGAAGATCCCCGGCAGGCCGACCACCGGCACCTCGGTCGCGCGCGCCCGGTCGACCAGCGGGCCGCCGATGCTCGCCACCACCCGCCGCGCGCCGAGCGCCTCGGCCGCCTCCAGGCAGGCGAGCGTCTCCTCGGTCGCCCCCGAGTAGCTCGAGCAGAGCACCATCCACTCCGGCGTCGCCCAGCTCGGCAGCGCGTAACCGCGGACGGTCAGCATCGGCCCGGTCAGGCGGTCGCCTAGCGCCGCCGCGGCGAGGTCACCGCCGATCGCCGAGCCCCCCATCCCGCAGACGAAGAGCCCCGCCGACGGCGGCAACTGGGCGAGCCGCGCCGATTCGATTCGCCAGAGCGCGTCGCGGAGCTGGTCGGGGATGCCGAGGACGTCGTCGATCATCGCTCGGCGCCAACTCTGTCATGGGCGGCGACCATCGCGCCGTCAACCTGGGCGCCCGGCTCGACGGTGACGCCGGCGCCGAGGATCGAGTCCCTGACCTGCGCTCCCTCGCCGATCGTGCAGCCTTCGAGCAGGACCGAGCCCGCGACCACCGCCTCGGCGCCCACCGTGCAGCCCGCCGAGACGACCGCCCGCGGCCCGATCCGCGCCGATTCCGACACCGCGCAGCCGGCGCCGACGAAGAGCCCCGGCGCGGTCGCGCACACCGCCGTCCGCACCCTCCCCTCGAGGATGTCCCAGGTCGCCTGCAGATATCGCTCCGGGATGCCGATGTCCATCCAGTACCCACTCAGCGAGAGGGCGCAGAGTCCGTCGCCGACGAGGAGCGGGAAGACCTCGCGCTCGATCGAGACCTCGCGGCCCGGCGGGATCAGGTCGAGCATCGAGCGCTCCAGCACGTAGGCGCCCGCGTTGACCTGACCCGGCACCGCCTCGCCGGTCTTCTCGGTGAAGTCGAGCACCGCGCCCTCCGCGTCGCATTCGACCAGGCCGTAGGCGGCGGAATCCTCGACCCCGTAGAGGCCGATCGTCGCCCGCGCCCCGCGCTCCTCGTGCGACCGCAGCAGCACGCTCAGGTCGAGGTCGGTGAGGACGTCGCCGTTCAGCGCCAGGAAGCGGTCGTCGAGCCGGTCGCCGAGCGCCTCGGCGGCGAAGCGGATCGCCCCCGCGGTGCCGCGTCGGTCGGGCTCGACCACGTAGCTGAGCGCGACGCCGGCGTGCTCGCCCTCACCCAGCGCCTCACGCAGTTGGTCGGGGAGGAAGCCGCAGGCGAGCACCGCCTCGGTCACCCCGTGCGTCCCCAGCCACTCGATCATGTAGGCGAGGAAGGGGCGATCGACCAGGGTCAGCGCCGGCTTCGGGACGGTGTCGGTGAGCGGGCGCAGGCGGGTGCCCTCGCCTCCGACTAGAACGATTGCCTGCAAGTGGCTCCCAGGTCGTGGAGGACCAAGTAGATCAAGGACGCAGGGAGCGTGGCGTGCTCCGCACGCGAGCGACCGAGGACGCAGAGATGCGCCGGTCATCCGCGACGACCTGGCGGCCGATGCCCTCGTACTCGAAGCCTGCGGCGACCAGCGTCGCAGGGTCGAGGTAGTTGCGGCCGTCGACCAGCAGCGGATGGGCCATCGCGGTGGCGACGGCGCCCCAGTCGAGCTGGCGGAACTCGCCCCACTCGGTGACCAACACCGCCGCGTCAGCACCCTCGAGCGCCGCCATCGCCGAGTCGACCATCTCGACCGAGGTCAGCATCTCCCCCGCCCGCTCGGTGGCGACCGGGTCGTAGGCGACCACCTCGGCGCCCTCGCCCTGCAGCCGCGCCGCCAACACCAGGCTCGAGGCCTCGCGCATGTCGTCGGTGTCCGGCTTGAAGGCGAGCCCGAGCAGCGCGACCCGCTTGCCGATCAGCGAGCCGAGGTGCTTCTCCAGCTTGCCGACCACGCGCCGCTTCTGCAGCTCGTTGACCTCGATCACCGCGGTCAACAACTGGAAGTGGTAGCCGGTGTTACCCGCCAGCATCTTCAGCGCCGAGACGTCCTTGGGGAAGCAGGAGCCGCCGTAGCCGATCCCCGCGCGCAGGAAGGAGGAACCAATCCGCTGGTCGGCGCCCATCCCGCGGGCGACCTCGGCGACGTCGGCGCCAACCTCCTCGCAGACGTTGGCGATCTCGTTGATGAAGGAGATCTTGGTCGCCAGGAAGGCGTTGGAGGCGAGCTTGATCATCTCGGCGCTGGCGACGTCGGTGCGCAGGATCTCCCCTTCGAGCGAGGAGTAGAGCGAGGCGACCGCGTCGGCGGCGAGCTCGTCGCCGACGTCGGTGCCGACCACCACCCGGTCGGGATGCATGAAGTCGGCGACCGCGGTGCCCTCCTTGAGGAACTCGGGACAGGAGACGTAGGCGAGCCCGGGCATGTCGCGGCGGATCGACTCGCCGGTCCCGGCCGGCACGGTGCTCTTCATCACCAGCACATGGTCGGAATCGTCGGGCAGCTCGGCGACCACGGCCCGGACCCGCGAGAGGTCGGCGTCGCCGGAGTAGGTGGGCGGCGTGTCGACGCAGGTGAAGAGCAGGCGGGCGCCGCCCAGCAGCTCCTCCATCGAGGTCGTGAAGGTGATCCGCTCGGCGTTGCGGTGGAGCATCTCGGTCAGGCCCGGCTCATGGATCGAGACCTCGCCGCGCGAGAGCGCCTCGACCTTCTCGGGCAGGATGTCGCGCGCGATCACCTTGTGGCCGAGCTCGGCGAAGCAGGCCGCGGTCACCAATCCGACCCACCCGGCCCCGATCACCCCGACGGCTTCGCCTCTCTCACTCATTCGTTTTTGCTCCTCTGGGACTTGGTGGTTTTCTTCTTCGGCAGGATCACGTGGGACGACTCGGCGACTCCCATCATCTGCTTGTTGGTCAAGGACTGCTGAAGGCTGTTCGACACCCAGTAGGTATCTGACCCGCGGTGCCAGGCGACCAACTTGATCTTCCCGCTGTCGGTGTAGATCAAGTATTCACGGCCGCCGACGGTCGTGGTTTCGGTCGGGTCGTCGAGGATCGGCGGATCTTCCCAGCCCTGGATCCCCTGGATCCCGAAGTAGGTTTCTTCGTATTCGGGCGCGTAGATGCCGATCATCCGGTAGGCCCCGTGCCGCACCTTTTCCTTGTCGCGCAGGTGGTAGACCCAGGGGTTGACGATGTGTTCGTAGGAGTCGTCTTCCTGGTAGACGGCGCCTGGGGGCAGGCGGGTCGGGTAGAAGACCGGGAAGGCGCCGCCGACCTGGCGGGCGACCTTTTCGCCCATCTCCTGGCCGGCTTCGGCGGCGGGCACGAGTTCGTCGCCGCTGGGCGGCGTGTGGTGTTCCTTCTTCTTGTGCGTCTTCGTGGCCTTGGTGGACTTCTTCTGCTTATTTTCGGACTTCTTCGTTTCCGACTTTTCTTCCGCAATCTTGTGCGCGTCGTAGCCCGCTTCGCCGAGGAATTCCTTCACCGCGTGGTGGATTTCGGGCTCGTTCGAGTAGACGTAGCTGGGCCCGAGTTCGGCCGGGAAGTGGACCTGGTTCACTTCGGCGCCCTTGAGTTCGTAGAGCAGGTCGAGGAGTTCGATCAGTTCGGTGCCCTTGGTGATGTCGGAGGTCGTGTATTCGGTGAGGATGTCGATCAGGTTGTGGTTGTCGGTGATCAGGTCGGTCGGCGAGACCTGGTGGCGGGCCTGACTGAGGAAGCTCTGCTGGCGGGCCGAGCGGACGATGTCGGTGTCGGTGTGCCGGTAGCGCACGTACTCGAGCGCTTTTTTGCCGCAGAGTTTCTGGTAGCCGGGCTTGATGTCGATTTCGGAATATTCTTCCTCCGACCCGAGCGCCACTTCCGCGTTGGAGTGGTAGTAGCGCCGGTCGACGTCGGTGTAGACGCAGCCGATCGCGTCGACCGCCCGGACGAAGCCGAGGAAGTCGATGTTGATCACGTGGTTGGGTTCGAGCCCGGTCAGTTCCTTGACCACCCGCACGGTCAGTTCGGGTCCGCCGTCGGCGTAAGCGGCGTTGAACTTTTCGGTGCCGAAGCCGGGGATTTCGGTCTTCAGGTCACGCGGGATCGACATCACCGAGATCAGGTTCTGTTCGGCGTCGAGCCGCAGCAGGATCGTCGTGTCGGAGCGGCCATATTCTTCGCCATAGCTCGGCCGGATGTCGGAGCCAAGGATCAGGATCGTCTCCGGTTCGCCGCCATGGACCGTAGGCAGGATCTTTTCGAGTTCGTGGTGGAGCGCCTTGTTGTGGCCGAGCGCGTGGGCGATCGAGTCGATGTAGAGCAGGATCGCCGAGGAGGTGGCGGCGGCGGTGACCGCGACGATGATCAGGCCGGCGAGGCTGAACCGCCACCAGTAGCGCTTCTTCTTCGGCGGTTCGGTGCCGTCGCCCTCGGGGCCCGGCTTGCGGGCCGACCAGGCGTCGCGGCCGGGTGGCGGCGGGACGCTATTCACCGAGCCGCTCCGGGATCGCGTGCAGGAACGAGGCGAGCGCCTGCCGGTAGGCCTCCAGTGAGGACATCGAGACCCACTCGGCCGGCCCATGGTGGCCGGCGCCGACCGGGCCGAACTCGACCGCCGGCACCCCCACCCGCAGGAAGGAGACCGCGTCGGAGGCCCCGTCGCGGCCGACACTCATCGTCTCGTCGTCGCTGAAAGTCGCTGCCGCCTCGCGTAACCCATGCACGAAGGGCGACTCGCGGTCGACCGTGGCCGGCGGCCGCACCAGGAGCGGCGTCGCGTCGACGCCAGGCATCGCCCGCACCGCTTGGAGCAGGGCATCGGGATCTTGGCCGGGGAGGTAGCGAATGTCGACGTCGATGACGCATCGGTCAGGCACCTTGTTCAGAGCGTCGCCGCCCCAGATCCGCCCCAGGTTTATCGAGGGACGGTCGAACAACTCCGAACTCTGTCTTGCGAACGGTAGCGACTCGATACTCCGGAAAACGTCGATCGCACCCAGGACGGCGTTGTCGCCAAGCCACGGCGTGGCCCCGTGGGCCGCGGTCCCACCCACCTCGAGCCGCAGCGCCAGCACGCCCTTGGCCTCGACCCCGATGTGCAGATCGGTCGGCTCGCCGGTGATCGCGAAGTCGCCGACGAAGCCGCCGTCGACCAACCGGTCGCAGCCGCGTTCCTCGCCCTCCTCCGACTCCTCGTCGCCGACGATCCCCAGCCGCACCCGCACCCGGTCCTGGTCGCGCAGCGCCGCGGTGACGACCATCATCGCCGCGATCGCGCCCTTCATGTCGTAGGCGCCGCGCCCGTAGAGCCGGTCGCCGTCGAGCCGCGGCTCGAACTGCTCGGCGTGGCCAGGAACCACGTCGATGTGCCCCTCCAGCACGATCGTCGGCGCCTCCGCCGGGCCGACTTCGGCCTTGACCACGGGCAGCCCGCGCACGGTTTCCCGCGTCGTCTCGATATCGCGCGCCTCGAGCCACGCTTCCACAAAACCCGCGCACTCAAGAATGCTTCGCTCATCGCACGTTTCGTAGGCGATCAGGCGCTTGGCGAGGGGAAGAAGCTCTGGGCTGGAAGGGTTCATCGGTGCTCCGAGGAGGGGATTCGGTCATCCCGCTCTGGAATTGAGTCGCGCACCCTGCGGGTGCGGCTCCGGATGATTGTGCGCGCCTATGGCGCGCAGATGAGAGATTGCATATCGCCGCTTCGCGACATTCCGCCGCGGGACGACCGAATCCCCACCAACGGAACGAGCTCCAATAGTTCCCCGGCCGCGGTCGACCCTACCTACCCATAGCGCCGGAAAGGACGACCTTGCCGCGGCGCATGGTCTCGCTTGCGGAGCTACTCGGAGGGTTCGATATGCGATCCGGCACATTGAGGGCGAAAGAAGTTCCAAGCTCGTCACACCCCCCGGTCGATGGGCCGAAAACCGAAGACATGGTCGGGTTTTCGGCCCACCGGCCTGAGCCGCGCACGCGTTTGTGACGGGAATCGGCCCGAGCCCTCGCCACGCTCTGGTGATGCTCCGGCCGGAGTCCGTGGCGTCCCGACTGGACGGCCCGAACCCGGCGGGGGAGCCGGACTCGACTCGGCGGGATGTCGCGAAGCGGCGGAAATGCAATCCGATGTCTGCGCCCCATAGGGGCGCACAAACTTCCCCGAGCCGCACCCGAAGGGTGCGGCTCGCCAACTCCGCCGAGGCGAGTCCGGCTCCCCCGCCGACGCACCGCCCCCCTGAGCGAGCCCGCCGGGGCTCCCTTCATCCCTGGGCGATCGCGAGGAACGCCTCAGCCCGCTGTTTGTCTTTCAGCGCGCGGGCCCGCTCGGCCGAGTCCTCATCGCTCTCGGAGAAGCGGCGTTCGGCGTCGGAGAGCTCCTCTTTGAGCGCGCCGGCGTCAAGGTCCTCCGGCGGGACCGCTTCCTCGACCAGGACCCGGGCCGTGTTGTCGAAGACCTGCAGCCAGCCGTGCGACTGGGCGTAGCGCTTGGTCTCCGAGTCGGAGACGTGGAGGCGCAGGGTGGTGGGCTGCAGGGCGCCGAGCACCGGGGCGTGGTTGGCGAGGATGCCGATTTCGCCGACCTCGGTGCGGGTCGAGAGCTGACGGACTTCGCCGTTGAAGACCTCCCCCTCGGGGGTGAGGACTTCGACGTCCAGCATGTGCTCCTCGGCCACCGTCGCTCCTTACGCTTTCGCGGCGGCGTTCTCGGTGACCTGGTCGATGCCGCCCTGCATGTAGAAGGCGCCCTCGGAGAGGTCGTCGTGCGCGCCGTCGAGGATCTCGCGGAAGCCGCGCACCGTCTCCGAGACCGGCACGTACTCGCCGCTGCGGCCAGTGAACTGTTCGGCGACGAAGAACGGCTGCGAGAGGAAGCGCTCGATCTTGCGGGCGCGCGAGACCGTCTGCCGGTCCTCGTCGGAGAGCTCGTCGATGCCGAGGATCGCGATGATGTCCTGCAGCTCTTTGTAGCGCTGCAGGACCTCCTGGACCTCGGTCGCGGTCCGGTAGTGCTCGTCGCCGACCACGTCGGGCTTGAGGATCGTCGAGGTCGAGTCGAGTGGGTCGACCGCCGGGTAGATGCCTTTCTCGGAGATCGCCCGCGAGAGCGCGGTGGTCGCGTTGAGGTGGGCGAACACCGACGCCGGAGCCGGGTCGGTGTAGTCGTCGGCGGGGACGTAGACGGCCTGGATCGAGGTCACCGAGCCGCGGTCGGTGGAGGTGATCCGCTCCTGCAGACCGCCCATCTCGGTCTCCAACGTCGGCTGGTAACCGACCGCCGAGGGCATGCGCCCGAGCAGCGCCGAGACCTCGGAGCCCGCCTGGACGAAGCGGAAGATGTTGTCGATGAAGAGCAGCACGTCCTGGCCGCCCTGCTCGCGGTAGTACTCGGCCATCGTCAGGCCGGAGAGGGCGACGCGGAGGCGCGCTCCGGGCGGCTCGTTCATCTGGCCGAAGACGAGCATCGTTTTGGAGATGACGCCGCTTTCTTTCATCTCGAGCCAAAGGTCGTTGCCCTCGCGCGAGCGCTCGCCGACGCCGACGAAGGCGGACAGCCCCTCGTGCTCCTCGGCGATGTTGCGGATGAGCTCCTGGATCAGGACGGTCTTGCCGACCCCGGCACCGCCGAACAGCCCGACCTTGCCGCCTTTCGCGTACGGCGCGAGCAGGTCGATGACCTTGATCCCGGTCTCCAGGATCTCCTGGGTCGGGGTCAGGTCGGATGCTTTCGGCGCGGGCCGGTGGATCGGCCAGCGCTCGACGTCGTCGGGCAGGGCCTCGCCGTTGTCGATCGGGTCGCCGAGCAGGTTGAAGATGCGGCCGAGCGTCACGTCGCCGACCGGGACCGTGATCGGACCGCCGGTGTCGATGACCTTGTCGCCGCGTTGGACGCCGTCGGTGGCGTCCATCGCGACCGCGCGGAGGCGGTCGTCACCGAGGTGCTGCTGGACCTCGCAGACCAGTTCGGTGTTGTCGCCCTCGTCGTTGCCGCGACTCTCGATCACGATCGCCGAGTAGATCTCCGGCAGCCCGTCGGGGAAGACCGCGTCGATCACCACTCCGGTGACCTGCTCGACGCGACCGATGTTCTGCTCGCCTGCTCCGTTGCCGTTCTCAGCCATTGATTTGGGTCCTTTTCCTGGTCTTGCGAAGTCTCATAATTTTTCTGGGGGACTGCCGTCTAGCTCAGCGCCTCGGCGCCGGCGACGACCTCGAGGATCTCCTGGGTGATTTCCGCCTGGCGGGCGCGGTTCATCTCCAGGGTCAGTTCTTCGTTGATCGATTCGGCGTTCTCGGCCGCGTTGCGCATCGCCGTCATCCGCGCCCCGAGCTCCGAGGCCGCCGACTCGAGCAGCGCCCGGTAGACCGAGATCGTCACGTACTCCGGGATCAGCCGGGCGAGCAGCTCCTCCGGGTCGGGCTCGTAGAACCACTCGGAGCGCGCCTGCACCCCGTCGGAGTCGGTCTCCTCGACCTCCTCCTCGGCCTCCGCCCCCTCGCCGACCACCTCGGCCTGCTGCAGGGGCAGCAGGGTCTGGCGCCAGACGTGCTGGGTGAGCGGTGAGACGAAGCGGTTGTAGATCAGCTCGACCCGGTCGACCTCCTCGTCGACGTAGCGCGCGGTCAGCTCCTCGCCGATCTCGCGGGCGTCGGCGAACGAGGGCCGATCGGTGAAGCCGACGTATTCGCCGACCAGCGGCTGTTTGCGGAAGGTCAGCGCCGAGACGCCCTTGCGCCCGACCACCGAGAACGAGGGCTCGGCGCCTTCCTCGCGGACACGGGCGGCGGTGCGCATGCCCTCGCGGATGATGTTCGAGTTGAAGGCGCCGGCCAGGCCGCGGTCACCGGTGACGAGGACGATGCCGACGTTCCGCACGTTCTCGCGCTCGGCGAGGACCGGGACGCGGGGCAGCCCACCGGCGTGGGCAGCGGCGATCCGCGTCAGTTTCCGCATCCCCTCCGAATACGGGCGCAGGTCGCGGATCCGCTGTTCGGAACGGCGCAGGCGCGCCGCCGCGACCATCTCCATCGCCCGCGTGATCTTCTGGATGTTTTTGATCGACGCGATGCGATTTTTGACTTCCTTCTGACTGGCCATGGTGGATCCCCGACGCGGCTAGGCGGCGGTGGTCGCCTCCTCAGGCTCCTCGGACTCCTCGGCTTTCGGCGCCGCGGTTTTTTTGGCCGGCTCGTGGCCCAGTTCGCCGGCCTCGATCGGCTCGCCCTGCTCGTCGAAGTCGGCCCCGAAGTCATCGACGAAGGCACCGATCGCCTTGCCCAGCGCCTCCTCGTCCTCGTCGGAGAGCCGGCCGGTCTCCTCGATCCGGTCGAGCAGCGCTTTCTCCTCGGAGTGCAGGCGCACCCGCAGATCACCGAGGAACTCGCCGACCCGCTCGACTTTGATCCGGTCGAGGTAGCCGCCGGTGCCCGAGTAGATCGAGGCGACCTGGTCGGCGACGCCGAGCGGCTCGCGCTCTTTCTGTTTCAGCAGCTCGACCAGCCGTTCGCCGCGGGTCAGCGCTTTCTGCGTCTCCGGGTCGAGCTCCGAGCCGAACTGGGCGAAGGCCTCGAGGTCGCGGTACTGGGAGAGGTCGAGGCGCAGTTTTCCGGCGACCTTCTTCATCGCCTTGGTCTGCGCGTTACCGCCGACGCGGGAAACCGAGATGCCGACGTTGATCGCCGGCCGGACGCCGGAGAAGAAGAGGTCCGACTCGAGGAAGATCTGGCCGTCGGTGATCGAGATAACGTTGGTCGGGATGTAGGCCGACACGTCGGAGGCCTGGGTCTCGATGATCGGCAGCGCCGTCAGCGAGCCGCCGCCGAGCTCGTCGTTCAGTTTCACCGCCCGCTCGAGCAGCCGCGAGTGCAGGTAGAAGACGTCGCCCGGGTAGGCCTCGCGACCCGGCGGCCGCCGCAGCAGCAGCGACATCTGGCGGTAGGCGGAAGCGTGCTTGGTGAGGTCGTCGTAGACGCAGAGGGCGGCTTTGCCGTTGTAGAGGAAGTGCTCGCCCATCGCGCAACCGGCGTAGGGGGCGATGTACTTGATCGGCGCCGCCTCGTCGGCCGGCGCGGCAACGATGATCGTGTTCTCCATCGCGCCGTTCTCCTCCAGCGTCTCTTTCAGCTGGACGACGGTGGACATCCGCTGCCCGATCGCGACGTAGATGCAGATCAGGTCCTTGTCCTTGTTGTTGATGATCGCGTCGATCGCGATCGCCGTCTTGCCGGTCTGGCGGTCACCGATGATCAGCTCTCGCTGGCCGCGGCCGATCGGGATCATCCCGTCGATCGCCATCAGGCCGGTCTGCACCGGTTCCTCGACCGGCTGGCGCTGGACCACGCCAGGGGCTTTGAACTCGGCCGGGCGGGTCTCGGTGGTGGCGATCTCACCGCGGTTGTCGAGCGGCCGGCCGAGCGGGTCGACCATGCGCCCGAGCAGCTCCTCGCCGACCGGGATCTCGAGCAGATGGCCGGTCCGTTTGACCGTGTCGCCCTCGACGATCTTTTCCCACTCGCCGAACAGCACGACGCCGACGTTGTCGGACTCCAGGTTGAGCGCCAGGCCCGTCACCCCGTGCGGCAGCTCCAGCATCTCCAGGGCCATGCAGTTGTCGAGGCCGTGGACGCGGGCGATGCCGTCGGCCACCGAGAGGACGGTGCCGATCTCGGTCAGGTCGGCGGAATCGGTCTCCAGTCCCTCGATCCGCTCTCGCAGGATGCTTGCGATCTCGTCGGGCTTGATCTCCATCGGAATGCTCTACTCCTCCTCTACGCCGCGCTCGCGACGCTTTTTCGCAGTTTGTCGAGGCGAGTGCGGATGCTCGCGTCAAGGACCATGTTGCCGACCCGCAGCACGATGCCGCCGAGGATCTCGTCGTCGACCTCGCTCGACAGGTCGACCTTCTCGCCGGTCTGCCGTTCGACCTCCTCGCCGATCTTGCCGACCACACTGGGGTCGAGCTCGATCGCGCTGGTGACCGTGACGTCGAGACGCCGGTGGGCTTTTTTCCAGAGCTCGTCGAAGTCGCGCCGGATCCGGAAGACCTCCGGCATACGGCCTTTCTCGACGAGCAGCTCGAGGAAGTTGGTGAACTCTGGCTCGGCGCCCGTCACGACGCGTCGTAGGCCCTCCACCTTGTCGTTCGAGCTCAGGTACGGGCTGAACAGGAAGATCTGCAGCTCGCGGTCGCCGTCGACGGCGTCGGCGAACTGACCAAGCTGCTCCCGCAGCCGGTCGAGGTTGCCTTTGTCCTCCCCCGCCGCGAAGAGGGCCTCGGCATAGACACGGGCGGCGTCGGCCATCCGTTCGCTTCCTAGTTCTCCGAGCCCGAGAGGGCCGAGAAGTCGACCTCGCCGAGCGCCTCCTCGACGAGCCGTTTCTGGTCCGCCTCGGTGAGCGTCTTGCGGGTCACTTTCTCGGTCGCCAGGACGGTCAGGTCGGCGACCTCTTTGCGGATCGAGTCCAGCGAGCGACGCGTCTCCGCCTCGATGTCCCGCTGCGCCTGGGCGACGAGCTCGTCGCGACGCTCGCGCCCCGCGGTGGCCGCCTCCGACTCCGCCGTGTCGGCGGCTTTGCGGGCACGGGCCATGATCTCGTCGGCCTGCTCACGCGCCTCGGCGAGGCGGCCGCGGTACTCCTCGAGCAGTTCGTCGGATTCCTTGCGCTGCCGTTCGGCGGCGTCGATCGACTCGGCGATCGTCTTCGCCCGTTTGTCCAGGGCCTCCTGGATTTTCGGGAAGGCGAACTTGTTCAGCACCCACATCGTCACGAGGAAGATGAGCAGGGTCCAGATCATCAGCCCGACACTGGGCGAGACCAGGAAGCTGCCTTCGCTCGCCGCGACCGGGATCGCGGCTATTTGGCCGGCGAGCGCCATCGCTACGAGAGGAAGAAGGCGATCAGGCCGAAGATGAACGTGTAGAAGGCCACGGCCTCGGTGAGGGCGAAGCCGAGCCAGCGGATCGATTCGAGCTCGCTTTTCATCTCGGGTTGGCGCGCTACCGACTCGATCTCCTTGCCGAAGATGAAGCCGATGCCGATGCCGGCGCCGATCGAACCGAGGCCGGCGCCGACGCCGAGGGCGATCGCTTTGCCGCCGTCTTTGACGCCTTCGCCGAGTTCGACGGCCCCGAGGATGGGGGACAGATCCATTTGAGGACAGTGCTCCTTTTCTTTGTCAGTGACTCGCGGAGGTGGCTCCGCCGATGTAGATAGCGCTGAGGGTCGAGAAGATGAATGCCTGCAAGGTGGCCACGAGCCCGACCTCGAAGATGAAGAAGGCGAAGGCGAGTGGGAAGGTCACCGCGCCCAGCGCGGCGATCCCGAGCAGGACCGCGAGGCCGCCGCCCATGAAGAGCAGCAGCAGGTGGCCGGCGAGCATGTTGGCGAAAAGTCGGACGGAGAGCGAGACGAGCCGGACGAAGTGGGAGACGACCTCGATCACGAAGATCGCGCCGCGTCCGATCGGGCTCATGTTCTCGAGTCCCGGGGGCAGCCAGCTCTTCAGGTAGGGGATGAACCCCTTGGCCCGGACGCCTTCGACGTGGTAGCTGATCCAGACGACCAGGGTGAGGGCGATCGGGATCGAGATGTTGGCGGTCGCCGCGTAGATCGCGAACGACGGGATTTCGAGCCCGAAGACGTTGAAGTACTCCTCGGTGTTGGTCGGCAGCGGCAGATAGCCGATGAGGTTGGAGAACAAGATGAAGAAGAAGAGCGCGGCGATGAAAGGGAACCAGCGGATCGCCACATCACTCGACATGTTGCCGCGGGTGATGTTGTTCTTGACCAGGTCATAGGCCATCTCGACCCCGGTCTGGGTCCGGTTGGGCCGCTGTTGCATCCGTTTCGCGATATAGGTCATCACCAGGATCGTCAGGGCGCTGGCCAGCAGTAGATAGAAGACGGCGCGGTTGATCGAGAGGTCGAGTGGGCCGATCTTGATCGAGATCCAGGCCGGGAGCTTGAACTCGTTCTGCGGCTTGAAGTCTTCGTTCTTGCCGTTGTTGCCGAAGATCAGCAGCAGGGCGATGGTGATGGCCAGGTAGACGCCACCGGCGAACAGGACTTTGGTTTTGGTCTTCATCGCGACTGCACGCCCTGCTCTTCGGGCGCGAGGAGGTAGGCCATGCCGGCGGAGCCCATCGAGATCGTGAAGAGCGCCGCCAGCAGGATCGCCGAGGACAGGCCGGCGGTGCGCTGGGCGATGCCGACGAGCAGCACCACCGTCGCCATCAGCCAGACCCGGCCGAGCGTCGTCGCGGCGACGATCCCCATCGCCCGCTGGCGGTTGCCCGCCCGCAGCGCTTCGGCCGAGCGGCGCTCGGCGAGCCACTGGATCCCGCGCTGGGCGAGCCACGCGGCGGCGGCCGCGGCGTACCCGAGCAGAGGGAAGCCGGCAAGGACGAACACAACCGCGGCTGCGGCCAGCACAACTAGGTCGACATGCTTAGGAGGAGACATAAAGACGCCTACTCTGCGGAAGCGGGCGCAGCGGCGACTATATCCGAAGCGGCCGACAAATGGCTTTCTGATGCGGGTTAGTGCCCCTTGCCACTACCTGCGGGGGGTTTGGGTAAGGTCGGTTCAGGGTCGAGCTCCAAAGCCTCGAACTCGCCCGTTTCCGGGTTGATCCGGCCGCGCCGCAGCTTGAGGATCTCCAACACGTAGACCAGGTAGACGCTGTAGGCCAGCGCGGCGGCGATCAGGACCAGCATCACCACCGTCCAGAGGGCGTCGAAGTGGCCGTGGTTGTCGCTGTAGGGGACGAAGCGCAGGGCGAGGGCGAGGGCCGACATCACGATCGTCCAGGCGTAGAGATAGGCGACCGTGCGGCGCTGGCTGAACCCCTTGTTGGCCATCCGGTGGTGGAAGTGCCAGCTGTCGGCCCGGTAGATCGGCTGCCGGTATTTGAGCCGTTTGGCGACGACGAAGCCGGTGTCGAGGATCGGCACGGCGAGCACGATCAAGGGGAAGGCGAGGGCGATCACCGCGTTCGTCTTCAGCGCGCCCTGGACCGAGGCGGTGGCGAGCAGGTAGCCGAGCAGGTTGGAGCCGGTGTCCCCCATGAAGCTGGAAGCGGGCGGGAAGCCGTGGCGGAGGAAGCCGAACGCGGCGCCCGCGGTCAGCGCCGCCAACACCCCGGCCGAGTTGCGTTCGAGCGAGAGCGCGATCGTCGCCAGGGTGACCGCGGCGATCACGCAGACGCCGGCGGCGAGGCCGTCGACCCCGTCGAGGAAGTTGATGACGTTGACGACGGCGACGATTCCCAGCACGGTCAGCGGATAGCCCCAGCCGTACAGTTGGAAGCCGCCGAGGAAAGGCAGGGTGATGTTCTCGACCCGCACTCCGGCCAGCACTGGGATCAGCGAGGCGCCGATCTGGCCGAGCAGCTTCGGCAGCGCGGGCAGGTCGTAGATGTCGTCGAAGACGCCGACCGTGGCGATCGCCAGGCCGCCGATCAGGATCCAGCGGCTCTCGTCGTCGCCGGGCAGCCAGATCCAGCCGGCCGCCTCGACCGCGAACAGGATCGCCAGCCCGGAGAGGCGCGGCATCGGCTTGTCGTGGAGGCTGCGCTCCTTCGGGTAGTCGATCGCCCCGACCCGGAAGGCGAGGCGCTCGGCATAGGGCACCAGCAGCCAGGCGATTGCCGCGGCGGCGATGAAGGCGAGTGCGGCGTCGGTGGTCGCGGCCAAATCTGGAGTCCCGCGTCTGTAGAGGGCGAGGTGCGTCCGGCGGCCCGGACGCGCTCAGGTTACGGGTAAAAGGCGACGGCGCCGAGCACCGCCTCGGTGAGGAACTCGGGGTCGCGCGGATTGCGCACCCCGATCGGATCGGTCCGCTTGACCAGCGGCAGGGCCGCGGGGTCGTCGAGCACCCGCAGCCGGCCTTCGTGGATCAGCACCTCGTCGACGCCGCCCATGCGCCCGCTGAAGGTGGTGTAGACCGGCGTGCCGAGGGCCACCGCCTCGCGGTTCATCGTCCCCCCCGCGCTGACCACCAGGTCGGCGCAGGCGATCAGGCTCTGGGCGTCGATCGCCCGGTCGGGGACCAGCAGGTTGGGCGCGCCGAGCGCCCGCGCCGCCTCGCCCTGCTCCTCGATGCGCGGGATGATCACCGCCTGCACCTCGCCGTCGGCCTCGACCAGCCGGCGCACGGTGGTCGCGTAGAGGTCGTTGGGGGCGTGGTACTCCGAGGTCTCCGGCGGCGGCCGGACGACGACGATCACCTTGGTGCGGTCGAGCCCGAGGTCGTCGATGATCCCCTCGTCGGGGGTGAAGTCGGCGAGGTAGTACTCCTCCTTCAGGCCCGGGTAGCGGACCAGCTTCTTCGGCTTGGCGCCGATCTTGCGCAGCCGGTCGATCGGGATCGCCTCCGGCGCGAGGACCCGCCGCGCCGCCCGGAAGGCGATCTGCCGCTGCAGGTTGGCGAACTCGTAGTCCTGCATCTGCACCGAGGGGAGCCGCAGGAACCAGGAGACGACGGCAAGGTCGACCGAGCCGTGGGCGAGCGCCAGTTCCGGCCGCTTGTCCCAGACCACCTTGGTCAGCGCCCGCGAGCGCGACTCGAGCGCCCGTGCCTTGCCCCAGCGCGAGGCGCCGCCGTGCTCGCCGACCACCGTGTAGTGCATGCCGAGCCGGTCGAGGATGCCGACCGTCTGGCCGTACTCGCGGGCGGTGATGAAGACCTCGTCGCCGCGCGCCTCCAGCCGCTCGATGATCGGCCGCAGGACGAGCGGGTGCGCGGCGGCGGTGCAGTCGACCCAAATTTTCATCGGCGCGACCCTAGCGAGCCGCTCCGGCGCGGCACTTGGCAGCTCCGGCGCGGCGGTGCTCCAGCGGGACGGGAAAGGGACGCGGCCAAGGTTAGGGAGGACGGCCAAGGGTGCGGGCGAGAGGCGGGAATCGTGGAGGAAGGCGCGCCAAGGGCGGTGGCCGTCACGGATCGTTGCGGATCTCGAACGGTCAGAAAACTGCGCGGTTAGAAACCCGTCCTATACGCGGATAACTAACCGCGCAGTTTTCTGACCGTTAAGAGATGTGGCATCTCCGTGCCGTGTGCCCGGCCCTGTCGCCAGCCCCCGCAAACTCCCCGTCCCGGGCGTCTCGGAGGCGGCCACACCCAGCCGGGTCGCCTCCGAGACGCCCGGGCGCTACGGAGCCGACTCAGACCGTCGTGGGCGAAAGCTGGGGGTACAACGGGTGGCGGTCCATCAGGGCGCCGGTGCGCTCCGCGAGCGAGGCCTTCTCCGCCTCGAAGTCGGGGCCGAGGGCGGCGGCGATCACGGCGGCGATCTCCTCCATCTCGTCCTCCTTCATCCCGCGCGTGGTGAGCGCCGGGGTGCCGATGCGCAGGCCGGAGGGGTTCATCGGCGGCCGCTCGTCGAAGGGGATCGCGTTGCGGTTGACGGTGATGCCGACCGCCTCCAGCCGGTTCTCGGCGGTCTGCCCGTCGAGCCCGGTCGGGTTGAGGTCGACCAGCACCAGGTGGACGTCGGTGCCGCCGGTGAGGACTGGGATCCCGTTCGCTTCGAGGCCGATCGCGAGGGCGCGCGCGTTGACGATCGTCTGCCGCTGGCGCTCGGCGAAGGGCGCCGAGGCGGCGATCTTCAGCGCCACCGCCTTGGCGGCGATCGTGTGCATCAGAGGGCCGCCCTGCTGGCCGGGGAAGATCGCTTTGTCGATCGCTTTCGCGTGCTCCGCCTTGCTCAGGATCAGGCCGCTGCGCGGGCCCGCCAGCGTCTTGTGGACGGTGGTGGTGACGACGTCGGCGTAAGGCACCGGGCTGGGGTGCTCGTTGGCGGCGACGAGCCCCGCGAAGTGGGCCATGTCGACCATCAGCAGCGCGCCGACCGAATCGGCGATCTGGCGAAAGGCGGCGAAGTCGAGCTGCCGTGGGTAGGCCGACCAACCGGCGATGATCATCTTCGGCCGGTGCTCGGCGGCGAGGCTCGCCACCTCGTCCATATCCACCCAGTAGTCCTCGCGGCGCACGTGGTACGGCACCGGGTTGTAGAGCTTGCCCGAGACGTTGATCTTCATCCCGTGGCTGAGGTGACCGCCGTGGTCGAGCGCCATGCCGAGGATCGTGTCGCCCGGTTCGAGCAGACCGAAGTAGACGGCGTTGTTGGCCTGGGCGCCGGCGTGCGGCTGGACGTTGGCGTGCTCGGCGCCGAAGAGGTCCTTGGCGCGGTCGATCGCCAGCTGCTCGGCGACGTCGACCTCCTCGCAGCCCCCGTAGTAGCGACGGCCGGGGTAGCCCTCGGCGTACTTGTTGGTGAGCACCGAGCCCGCCGCGTCGAGCACGGCCTGCGGCACGAAGTTCTCCGAGGCGATCATCTCCAGCGTCCGCTGCTGGCGGTGCAGCTCGCGGTCGAGGACGGTCGCGATCTCGGGATCCACCTCGCTCAGCGGCGCGGTCTGGAAGTTCTCCGGCAGGTCGGCCATCGCTTGTGCCGACCATAGCAACGGGTCGGGATAGGCTGCGGCGGGTGAAGTCGCAGCTCACGGTCCTCGCCTCGCTCCTCGTCCTCACCGCGGCGGTCGGCGGCGCCGCGGTTCCCGGCGCCGTGGGCGCCGACGGCGGCTGGCACCCGCCCGCCAAGAACCCCTGCGAGACGCGCGAGGCGAAGCACCTCCTCTGCCCGGATCTGCGGATCGGGACGCCGAGCGAAATGTACGTCTCGAGCTACGAGGGCAAGACGCTCCTGCACGCGACCTCGGACGTGGAGAGCCGCGGGCGTGGACCGATGGAGCTGCACGGGCAGCGCGACGGGCCGAAGAGGATGAAGGTCACGCAGTGGATCTACAAACGGGACGGCGGCCACATCACCGTCCGCACCGACGCCAGCCTCCACTTCACCGACGTCGGCGAGTACTTCGGCGGCTCCTACTGGAAGGTCCACCAGCTGGCCCGGTTCACGCTGCGACGCGTCCTCGCCCAAGGCGGCCTCGGCCCGGTGCTGCGGACCAGCCCGAAGCTGAACTACTGCCTGCGCGACCTCGCCCGGACCCGGCCGGGGCGCCACTCGCCGCTCGCCGCCCACTACCCCGGCTGCGACCAGGACCCCTACATCAAGCGCGACACGCTGGGCACCTCGGTCGGCTGGTCGGACATCTACCCGGCCGACTACGACAAGCAATACATCAACGTCAGCGGCCTGCGCGGCTGCTTCGTCTTCGAGATGACCGTCGACCCGAAGCACCACCTGTTCGAGTCCGACGAGCGCGACAACTCCTCGTACCGGCGGGTGCGGCTCCCCTTCGACGGCTTCGGCTGAGCGCGGCGCGCGCCGCTAGTCGAGGCCAACCGAGGCCAGCGCGCTGGCCAGGTCGCCTTCGGAGATCGCCCCCTGGCGGAGGATCTCCCAGCCGCCACCCGTGTCGATCGCGGCGATGTCGACCACGGTCGAGGGCAGGCCGCTCAGCTCGCCGCCGTCGATCGCCAGGTCGACCGCGGCGAGGATCGAGCCGGGGACGTCGGCGAAGCGGCCCGGTGCCGGTTTGCCGCTGAGATTGGCCGAGGTCTGGAAGACCGGGCACATCGCCCCCCCCAGCGGCCCGGCGAGGAGGCGGACGCCGAGCCGCCCGACGTCCTCACGACAGGCGAGCGGATAGCGGTGGCCGGGGTTGCGAACGACCAGGGTTACCGGCCCTGGCAGCAGCGCGCTGACCGCGGCGGCGGCGCGCGGGCCGAGCTCGGCGACCAGCTCCCGCATCGCCAGAGTCGAGAAGTACATGACCGCCGCCGGTTTGCCGTCGTCGCGCCCCTTGATCCGGTGGATACGGGCGATCGCCGCCGCGTCGAGCGGGTCGCAGGCGAGGCCGTAGACGCCGTCGGAGGGGAAGACCGCGACGCCCCCTGCCGCGATCGTCCGCTCCAGCGCCGAGCGGGCCGCCGCCGCGCCGCCGCTTTCCAGCGGCACGACCTGGGTCCCGGCACTCATCGCTCTCCCACCACCACGCGCGGCGTCCCGGCCAGGTCCGCGCGCACCTCGGCCTGCGAGAACCCCGCGTGCCGCACGAGCTCCGCCACCTCGGCCGCTTGCCCCTCCCCAACCTCCACCGCGATCGCGTTCGCACTTATCCCCGCATAGCGAGCGAAAGTGCGAACGCGCGCGGGAGACGCAGCGGGGGCGCTGGATGCGTTCGCACTTATCTTCGGTATGCGGTCATTACTGCGAACTCGTGGGAGTAGGGCGCGATAGGCGTCGAGGCCGTCGGGGCCGGCGAGCAGCGCCTCGCGCGGCTCCCATCGGGTGATCTCCGGTTGGAGGGACGCCCAATCGGCTTCGGCGACATAAGGGAGGTTGGCGAGGACGAGGTCGAAGCTCTCGCCCTCAGGCACGGTCCCCGCCTCGAAGCGGACCCGGCCCTCGAGGCCGAGGCACGCCGCGTTGGCGCGCGCCACTTCCAGCGCGCCCGCCGAGGTGTCGGTGGCGACGATCTCCGCCTCGGGCAGCTCGTCGGCGACGGCGAGGGCGATCGCCCCCGACCCGGTGCCGACGTCGAGCACCCGACCGGGGCGATGCTCCAGCGCCACCTCGACCAGCAGCTCGGTCTCCGGCCGCGGCACCAGCACCCGCCGGTCGACCGCCAGCTCGATCCGTCGGAAGCCTTTCGTGCCGACGATGTAGGCGACGGGCTCGCGCCGCAGCCGGCGGCGGACCAGTTCGGCGAAGCGACGCGCCGCGGCGGGATCGATCGTCGCCGCCGGGTCGGCGAGCAGACTCGCCCTCCGCCGCCCGCTCGCCGCGACGAGCAGCAGTTCGGCGTCGAGGCGCGCCTCCGGCACCCCGATCGCGGCGAGCGCGTCGGTCGCCGCCGACAGCGCCTCCCCGATGACGGCCGCGCCCGGCGCCGTGCCGGCGACCGCGCTCACGCCACCGCGGCGGCCTCCAGCCGCCGCCGCTTCTCCTCGGCCGAGAGGGCGTTGGTGAACTCCTCGAGCTCACCGTTCAGCACGCCGTCGAGGTTATGCGAGGTGTGCTTGATCCGGTGATCGGTGACCCGGCCCTGAGGAAAGTTGTAGGTGCGTACCTTCTCGGCGCGCTCGCCGCTGCCGACCTGGGCTTTGCGCTCGGACGCGATCTGCGCCTGCTGCTCGGCGATCTGCTGCTCCAGCAGCCGCGCCCGCAGCACCCGCATCGCCTTGTCGCGGTTCTGCAGCTGCGACTTCTCGTCCTGCATCGAGACGACGATCCCGGTCGGTTTGTGGGTGATCCGCACCGCCGAGTCGGTCGTGTTGACCGACTGACCGCCCGGCCCGGAGGAGCGGTAGACGTCGATCTGTAGGTCGTTGGCGTCGATCTGGACGTCGACCTCCTCGGCCTCGGGCAGCACCGCGATCGTCGCGGTCGAGGTGTGGATGCGGCCCTGGCTCTCGGTCTCCGGCACGCGCTGGACGCGGTGGGTCCCGCCCTCGAACTTGAAGACCGAGTAGGCGCCCGCGCCGCGCACTTCGAAGGTGACCTCCTTGAAGCCGCCCGCCTCGGAGCCGGACTGCGAGAGGATGTCAGTCGAGAAGCCGCGCAGCTCGGCGTAGCGGGTCAGCATCTTGTAGAGGTCGCCGGCGAAGAGCGCCGCCTCGTCGCCACCGGCGCCGGCGCGGATCTCGACGATCACGTTCTTCTCGTCGTTCGGGTCTCGTTCGACCATCGCCAGGCGGATCTCCTCTTCGAGTGCCTCCAGCCGCGCCGGCGCCTCGTCGACGACCGCGCGCATTTCGGCGTCCTCGCCCTCCGCGAGCAGCTCGCGCGCGCCTTCGAGATCGTCCTTCAGGGTCGCGTACTCCTCCGCCAGTTGGCGGGCGGGCTGCAGTTCGCGGTACTCGCGCCCCACTTCGGCGTAGCGCTCGCGGTCGGCGATCACGTCCGGGTCCGACATGAGCGCCTCAAGCTCGGCAAAACGCGCGCGTATCTGTTCCACGAGTTGCTCGATCATGGGAACCACTTTAGGCGGCCCGGCCGCCGTGGACCTAGGCGACGATCTCGATCGTCTGGTCGGAGCGGAGGTCCTCGGGGTTCTCGCGGGAGAGGACGGCGTTCAGGGATGCGATCGCCACCGCGAGTTGGTCGAGATCGGGCTCGCGAGTCGTGAGGTTCTGGAGCATCAAACCCGGCCACATGATCCCCCGGACCCAGGCTTTGCGGCGGTTCTTGCCCGCCCACTTGATCACCTCGTAGGAGAGCCCGGCGATCACCGGGATGCCGACGATCCGCGAGACCACCAGCCAGTACCAGGCGGGCAGCCCGAGCGGCGCGAAGACGAAGATCGCCAGCACCATCACGATCAGGAGGAAGCTGGTGCCGCAGCGCGGGTGCAGGCGCGAGTAGAGCTTCGCCCGCTCCGGCGTCAGTTCGTCTTCGGCCTCGTAGCAGGAGATCGTCTTGTGCTCGGCGCCGTGGTACTCGAAGGTCCGCCGCAGGTCCGGCATCCGGCTGATCGCCCAGATGTAGCCGATGAAGATGCCGGTGCGGAGCAGGCCCTCGACCAGCCAGAAGAGGAACGGCGAGCCGAGCTGGCCCTTGATCAGGCTGGTCAGCCCGACCGGGACGACGAAGAAGAGGCCGACCGCGAGGACCAGCGAGAGGGCGATGGTGAGGCCCCAGACCCAGCCGCCGATCTCCTCCGGCTCGCCGTCCTCGTCGTCCTCGATCTGCGCGTTGGCGGAGATCGCCAGGGCGCGGAAGCCGATCTTCATCGATTCGGCGAGGGCGCCGACCCCGCGCAGCACCGGGATCCGCCAGAGGCGGTTGCGCTTCGCCCAGGGGCGGAGCGCTTCGGACTCGATTTCGATCTGGCCCTCGGGTGTGCGGACGGCGACGGCCCAGGTCGAGACGCCGCGCATCATCACTCCCTCCAGCACCGCCTGACCGCCGACCGGCGCGTCGCGTTTGGCGACCAGCGCGCCGTCGGGCATGCGCAGTGGGTCCCCTCCGTTGGTGCCGTCGGAGGGGGGAGTTTGAGACGCCTGTTGTGCGGAGCCCGCCAGCGGGCCCACGGCCGCTACCGCCTGCCGGCCCGGTGTTTGGCGGCGCGACGCTGGAACCGCTCGACGCGACCACCGGTGTCGACCAGCTTCTGCTTGCCGGTGTAGAACGGGTGGCACTCGGAGCAGAGCTCGACGTGCAGGTCGTCCTTGGTCGACCGCGTGTAGAACTGGTTGCCGCACGAGCAGTGCACGTTGGCGAGGGCGTAATCGGGGTGGATCGAAGCTTTCACTCCTAGGAGTTTAGAGCAGTTGGCAAGGTGGCCCAGGCTAGCCTGGGCCAGGCATCGCGAAGCTGTCGATCAAGGCCAGCAGGACGGTGGTGATCTCGGCTCTGCCGGCCGGATCGGAGGAGCGGACGAGCAGCATCGCCGCCTCGTCGAGAGCACCGAGCAGAAGGTGGGCGGTCGGTTTGACCGGCAACGGCCGGATCTCCCCCGCCTCGATCGCGGCGATCAGGCTCGCTTCGATCAGGCCGAGGCCGTTGGAGGCGGAGATCTCGCGCCAGCGGTCCCAGCCGAGCACGGCGGGGGCGTCGTGGAGGACGATCCGCTGGAAGCCCGGCTCGGCGCACTCGTCGAGGAAGGCGGCGACGCCGGCCTTCATCGCGGCCAGCGGGCTGTCCATCTCGGAGTCGAGGACGACGTGGGCGACGCGCTCGGTCGACTCCGCCTCCAGCCGTTCGTAGATCGCCTCCAGCAGTCCCGCCTTGCCGGATGGGAAGTGGTGGTAGAGCGCGCCGCGGGTGAGCCCGGCGGCACGCACGATCTCCTCGGTACCGATGTCGTCGTAGCCGCGGGCGGCGAGCAGCTCGCGCCCGGCCGCGATCAGCGCCTTGCGGGTCTCCTCGGTGCGCTGGGCCTGACTGCGCCGACCACCCGCATGAGAACCCGGCCGGCCGGCCCCCTCGTGCTTTCGTTGACTGTCATTCATTCCGTATGTATCTTACCCCCGATGGCGGCCAAGATTCACGAAGTCGAGGTCCCGGCGGGAACTATCCGTTACCGGGAGGTGGGATCGGGGCCGCCGATCGTCTTCGTCCACGGATATCTGGTCGCCGGGCAGTTGTGGGACCGGGTGGTCGAGGCGCTGGCGGACCGCTACCGCTGCATCGCCCCCGACTGGCCGCTCGGCGCCCACACGATCGCGATGGATCCCGGCACCGACCTCAGCCCGCCGGGGATCGCGACGATCATCGAGGACTTCCTCGCCGCGCTCGACCTCGACGACGTGACCCTGGTCGGCAACGACTCGGGCGGCGCGATGTGCCAGGTGCTGGTCGCCCGCCGCCCCGCCCGGGTCGGACGTCTCGTCCTCACCAACTGCGACACCCACGACAACTTCCCGCCGAGCATCTTCAAGGTGATGCCGCCGATCGCGAAGCTGCCGGGCGGCATGCAGGTGCTCGCCGCCCCGTTCCGGATCCCCGCCGTCACCCGCGCCGCTTTCGCCCCGTTCGCGAAGACGAAGCCACCCGCCGGCCTGATCGAGTCCTGGGCCGACTCGCCGAAGCACGACAAGGCGGTGATGCGCGACCTCGCCAAGGTCACCGCCGGGATGGACAAGCGCCACACCCTGGCCGCCGCCGAGAGCCTCAGCGGCTCCGAATTCCCCCTCCTGCTCGCCTGGGCGCCCGGCGACCGCTTCTTCCCGATCCGTTACGCCGAACGCCTCGCGGCGGAGATCGGCGGCGCGAAACTGGTGCGGATACCTGATTCGGCGACCTTCGTACCGTTCGATCAGCCGGACCGCTTGGCGGGCGAGATTGCCGACTTTGCGCCCTCGCCGTAACGCCCTCGCGAACAACTGTTCGCAAAATCCGCAAACTGCAAGTTTTTCGTCCGACTTGGGGGTGAATCTTCATCAAACCCCCCTATTCAGGACGGAGAGCCATGTCCAAGCAGATCTTCGACCAGGACCGGCCGCGGAGCACGATGGCCCGACTGCTCGACGAAGCCTTCGTCGGCTGCGACGAGTGGACCATCGCACCGCCGGTTCAGCGGCGAAGCACGCTCGACTTCAGGCCCCGTATCGCGAGCTCGTCGAGGATCCTCGGCAGGGCTGACGCGGTGCGCTCCCAAGAGTTCCGCGCGCTGTAGAAGTCCGCGTCGTGCAAGAGGACGATGTCCCCAGGGCGGATCCCCTTGGTCGCCTTGCGCGCGACCGACTCCGCCGTCGCCCGCCGCGTCCAGTCCCGTCCCCACTGCGACCAGAGCACCGGCCGCCAGCCGCGTGACCGGATCGCCCGCAGCCCGGCACCGCTGAAGATCCCGTAGGGCGGCCGGTAGTCGGCGATCGGCTGGCCACTTGCCTCCTCGATCGCCGCCCTCCCCCGCTCGGCGTCGTCGAGCAGCGAGCGCGGGGTCAACCGCAGCTGGTTGCGGTGGCGGTGACAGTGCAGCTCGACCCGATGACCGGCGGCGACGATCTCGGCGGCCAGCGCGGGCCGCTTCTCGACCTGCTCGCCGGCGAGGAAGAAGGTCGCCTGCTGGTCGGCGGCGCGGAGGATCTCCAGCACCGCCGGCGTGCCCCGCGGGTGCGGGCCGTCGTCGAAGGTGAGCGCGACACCCTCGACCCCCTCCTCGCGGAGGAGGACGCCGAGCCGGCGACCGACCGGCGGCACGATCGGCGCCAGCGCGGGTCCGGTGTGGGCCACGGCCACCGCGGTCGCGAGGGCGCCGACACCCGCGACGGCTGCCGCCGGCCCCTTGCTCAAGGAGCGGCTTCGACTTCGGCGGTTTCTTCGGCGACGCTGCGCGAGGAAGCGGCCGGGCCGAGCTTTTTCGCCGCCGGCGTCGCGGTCGGCGTGTCGTTGTCGCCGATGTGGATGTTGCTGGTGACGGGACGCAGCGGCTTCAGCGGGCTCTCGCGATGGACCGCCGAGATCACCAGCACGACCGCGATGATCGCCAGACAGGCGATGGCGACGGCGCGCGCGGTGCGCAGCCGCCAGACCGGCTCCTGGCGGACACGCGGTCGCACCGCGAGCGCCCGCGAGGCGATCGAGGGCAGCGAGGCGAACGAGGAGTCGGGTGAGCGGCGCTCGCCGGCGACGTGGCGCAGGGTGGTCTCCAGCTCGTGGTCGGAGTGCGCCACCTCGGCGATCCCGAACCGCTCGAAGGCGGCGTTGTTGGCGCGCAGGTGGCCGGCCGAGAAGCCGTAGGAGATGACCGGGCAGCCGCGGATGTGGGCCTCCAGCACGGTGAGGCCCGCGGTCGCGTGGATCATCGCGTCGGCGGCCGCCATCCAGTCGCTCATCTGTTCGGTGAAACCGAGGACGCGGACCCGCTCGTTGTCGGCGAAGCGGGCCTCGAGCCGCTGACGGGCGCCCTCGTTGCGGCCCGCGATGCAGACCACCTCGGCCTCGCCGTCGGCCAGCGCCAGCTCGATCGCCCGCTCCAGGTCACCGACCCCCCAGCCGCCGCCGGAGACGAGGACCATGCGGGCGAACGGCTCGACGCCGAGCGCCTCGCGGGCGTCGCGGCGGGTGCGCGGCATCAGGAATTCAGGCGAGATCGGCGGCCGGGTCCACTCGACCCGGTCGGGCCCGACCAGGCGCTCGACTTCCTCAATCGACTCGGGATGCGTGACGTAATGGACGTCGACCCCGGGATGGGCCCAATAGCGCAGCCCGGCGAGGTCGGTGATCGCCGACTGCACGGGGATTTCGAGCCGGCGCCTCTCACGCAGCATCCCGAGCACCACGGTGACTCCCGGGTAGGTCGAGATGATCGCGTCGGGCTGGCGCTCGGCGATCTGCTTGAGCAGGCCGCGCGCCCCGGTCAGGTACATCAGCTGCATCGCCAGCCAGCGGGTCGGCGCGAACTTGGCGATCAGCCAGTACTGGACGTCGAAGACCCAGGGGGCGCGGCGGAAGGTGAAGCGCGAGCCGCCGCGGACCACCGCGGACATCATCTTCCCCATCGCCTCGAGGCCGTTGTCGATCGTCACCTCGGCGCCGGGGACCTCCTTCTCGAGGTCGGCCGCGATCATCCGCGCGGGCAGGTCGTGGCCCTCGCCGATGTCGGCGGTGAGGATCAGCACCCGCGGGCTGCGCGGTTCGCCGGGGCGCGACGCGCCTGCGAGCAGGGCGCCGGCGGCGCGGTCATTGCCGTTCATCGAGGGCTTCGTGCCGGGGATCGGGTCCGGCGGGCGGGTCGTGCACTTGACCCATTCGACGTACTGGCGGACGCCGTCCTTGAACGGCGTTTCGGCTTTCCAGCCGAGCTCGTCGAGGGCACGCTGATTGGAGATCGTCTTGCCCGGGAAGTCACCGGGACGCGGGGGCGTGTGGGTGATCTCGCAGGTGTCGACGTTTTCCTGGACCCGCTCGGCGATTTCGAGGATCGTCGTGATCTCGTCGCCGGAGAGGTTGTAGGTGCGGCCCGCGGCGGCCGGGGCAAGCGCGGCGACGATCCCGTCGGCGAGGTCCTCGACGTAGATAAAGCTGCGGGTCGTGCTGCCGTCGCCGGCGATCGTCAGCGCCTTGCCTTCGAAGGAGAGGTCGGTGAACTTGGCGACGACGCCGGCGGCGCGGGCGCGCGGGCCGTAGGGGATGCCGAAGCGGAGGATCGTGAACTCGAGATCGTAGAGCTCCGAGTAGCCGGCGCAGTAGGTCTCGCCGGCGAGCTTGGTCGCGGTGTAGAGGTGGCGCGGCGCCGGGATCGCGGTTTCCTCATCGACCTCCTGCTCGGGGCAGTCGCTGTAGACCCAGGTGGTCGAGCCGTAGACGACGCGGTCGACCTTGGCCCGGCAGGCCGCCTCCAGCACCTGCAGCGTGCCGCGGGTGTTGACCTCCTCGGCCAGCACCGGGTCGGCGAGCACGTGGCCGACATCGGCGACCGCGGCGAGGTGGATCACCGCGTCGCAGTCGCGCATCGCGAGGTCGAGGTTGGCCGGGTCGGTGATCGAGCCGGTGAAGGTCTCCACCTCCAGCGGCGAGTGGTAGGGAGAGGCGCTGAGGTCGAAGATGCGCGGGGTCAGCCCCTTCTCGGTCAGCTTGTCGACGACGTGGGAGCCGATGAAGCCCCCGCCTCCGGTCACCAGGACCCTCATCCGTTCACCCCTTCTTGCCCGAGAGCAGCGGCGCGACTCTCGGGGCGGTAGTAAAGCGGCACGCACCAATGGTTCTCGGCCACCCAGTCGGTGTTGGGCAGCTCGTCGGAGCGGCCCATGACGCGATGGCAGGGCTGATCGTAGACCTTGCCGGTGCTCTTCTCGATCTCCTCGAAGACGATGTACTTGTAGTAGCCCGAGGTCATCCCGTCGGGGAGCTCGAGGCGGGCCGAATGGACTGGGTCGAGGTGCTCGTGCGCGTACTCGTTCTTCCAGGCGACGATCTCCTCCATCCGCTCGGCCTGGACCAGCGCGACGGCGGCGGTGAACTCGTTCATCCGGAAGTTGAGCCCGTCGACCTGGTGGTCGAACTTGCCGTAGTTGCGGAACTTGCGGGCGTACTCGAGCAGATCCTCGTCGCCGGAGACGAGCACGCCGCCCTCGCCGCTGGAGATCGTCTTGGTCGCGTAGAGCGAGTAGACGCCGGCGTCGCCGAAGCTGCCGGGGCGGGAGCCGTTCCAGTCGGCGCCATGGGCGTGGGCGCAGTCCTCCAGAAGGAAGATCCCGTGGTCGCGGCAGTACGCGGCGATCTTCTCCGCGTCGAAGGCGATGTGGCCGCCGACGTGGACGAGGATCGCGGCGCGCGGCTTGTGTCGCTCCGCCTGGCGCTCGAAGTCCTCGAAGGACATGCAGAGGTCGTCGCGACGGCAGTCGACGAACTCGACCTCGGCGCCGGCACCGATCGCGGCAAGCGGCGTCGCCATGAAGGTGTTCGACGGGACGAGGACCGTCTCGCCCCTCACCCCGGCGAACTCGAGCGCGGCGAGCGCGCCGCCCGCCCAGCTGGAGAGGCCGACACTCGGCAGCCTGTTCCACTGCGCCCAGCGGTCCTCGAAGGCGGCCAGCTTGGCGCCCTCCGACCACTGCTCGGAGTCGAGGATCTCGGTCCACAACTCGAAGAGGCGGGGACGGTCGCGGTGGTCGAAACCGATCGCGAACTTGGTCACGTCGGGCAGGGATGTCTCGGCGGCGCCTACGGTGGCTCCTTCTTGAGTGTTGCTGGGAAAAAGGGGGTCGGCGGGAGTCGGATCAGTTGGTCGCCGAAGGCGGCGCAAGGCTAGCAGCGAAATCGGAGGAGAACGTTTAAGAAAGTCATCGATCGAGGAAATCAGTCCTCGGCCTGGGCGGACTCGATCTCGTCGGCATGGGCGGACTCGATCACCGCGCCGACCGCGCGCGAGCCCGCCAGGGCGATCACCCCGGCCAGGGCGACGAGGATCGCGGCCACCAGCACGACGCCGCCGCCGGGGGTGCCGGACCACGACTCTTCGAAGATCAGCGGCGCCAGGATCACCGGCACGACGACCTGGACCGCGAACATCACCGGCGTCACCTGGGTCGCGGGGCGCTGTCCCAGCGCGCTCATCTCGCTGAGCAGCGCGACGCCCTCCGAGACGGCCGCGGTGGCGAGCCAGATCGCGGCGACGACCAGCGAGCCGGTCGAGAGTTCGTCGGTGAGGAGCTTCGAGGCGATCGCCGTCCAGGCGTAGCCGAAGCCGGCGGCGACCACCGCCAGCGTCCCCGCCGCGTTCGGCCGGCCGCGCACCACATATGGAGCGACGACCGGGATCGTGATCAGCAGCAGGGCGATCGCGATCGGCACCGCGCCTGCGTTGGTCGTGGTGCGGGCGGGCGCGGCGAGGGCGATCCCGGCGACCCCGAGCACGATCGCCGCGACCGCGCCGTACTCGCGCCGCCCCGGCTTCTCCCCCAGCCTGGTCACCCCGAGCCAGAGCAGCAGCACCAGGCCGCTGGCAAGGCAGGGCTGGACGACGGTCAGCGGCGCCATCAGCAGGGCGGCGATCTCCAGCGGCCAGCCGAGCAGCCCGATCAGCGTCGCCACCAACCAGCGCGGGTTGCGGATCAGCCGCCCGATCAGCGAGGCGCGCAGCGCGTACTCCTGCCCGACCTGCCGCGCCTCGAGCGCCTGCAGCGCGATCGAGGTGTTGTAGAGCGCCGACGCCCCGATCGCGCAGATGATCCCCAAGGCGAGCATCAGGGCGAGGTTAGTCGGGCTTTCGGTGGCGTTGCGGGGAGCGCGCCTGTTGTCCCCTCCTCAGAAGCCGTCGCGCAGCTGGGGTGGGCGAAAGGGCTCAAGCCGGCGCCCATGAGCTTCTGCTGAGGGGACAACAGGCGCGCTACGACAGTGCTCCGGGAATGCCGACGAGTCCCGCTTTTCTTGAAGCTACGGACACGAGGCCTGCCCGAGAGATCTGGCGCTCCCCACAGATAGTCGGGGCACGCCTGCAGAGAGTGTGTCCCCCTCCGAATGAAGCTCATGGGCCACGGCCTCGAGCCCTTTCGGCCATTCCAGCTGCGCGACGGCTTCAGGCGGAGGGGGACGCACTCTCCCCCCGCCGCTCCCCCCGAATCTACGTCTCTTGGTACAGCGGCCCGTCGCCACCCTCGGGGAGGGTGAGGCGGCCGCCCTTGGCGGTGATCGCGCCGCACTGGACGCAGTTGGAGGCGGTGACGTGGACGTCGACTTCCGCCTCGCCGTTGCCCTGCTGGTCCTCGGGAATCTCGTAGACCTGGGCCGGGCACATCGACACCCAGGTCTGGGCGACCTCGCGCGGCACGTGGGTCTGGATACGGACGTGGTTCGGCGCGTCGTCACGGGTCGCATTGCCGGAGAGGAACACCGAGCCGAGCTTGTCGAAGGTCAGCTGGTTGTCGGGCTTCGGGTACTTCTCCCCCGCCCGGCCGATTTCGACCGGCACGTCGGCGTTGGCCTCGACCTTCCAGTGGCCGCCTGGGAAGTGGCCTTTGGTCGCCACCATCGCCGAGGCCATCGCGCCGCCGACGACCAACCCCTTGGTCAGTGGCTGTTTCATGTTGCGCGTTTCGTAGAGGTCCTTCTCGATCTCCGACTTGTGGATCTTCTCGTCGTAGTCCTCGAAGTTGACCGCGTCGATGTCCTTCTTGAGGGCGTCGACGATCGTTTCCGCCGCGTACATGCCGGCGTGCATCGCGTAGTGGACGCCGGCCAGCTCGGCGATGTTGACCATCCCGGCGCAGTCGCCGGCCATCAGCATCCCCGGCACGGTGAGCCGGCTCGGCATTGCCCAGTAGCCGCCGGAGGGGATCGTCTTGGCGCCCCAGCCGACCCGTTTGCCGCCCTCGATGATCTTCTTGATGAAGGGATGGGTCTTCCACAGCTGCAGGGCATCGTGGACCGAGAAGGTGGCGTCGGTGGTGTCGAGCCCGACGACGAGGCCGAAGCAGACCTTGTCCTCGCCCATCGGGTAGATGAAGCTGCCGCCGGCCTCCTTGTACTTGCCGCTCCAGCGCAGCGGCCACCCCATCGTGTGGATGACCTTGTCGAGCGGCTTCGGCACCTCCCAGATCTCCTTCACCCCGAGCTCCCACGCCTGCGGGTCGGCACCGGCGATGTCGAAGTAGTCGTAGGCGGCGTAGCTGAGGTGGCCGATCGTCCCCTCGGCGAGGACGGTCGCCTTCGCGATCACGTCGGAGCCGGGCTCGAAGTTCGGCAGCTCCTGGCCGTCTTTGCCACGGCCGCGATCGCCGGAGCGCACGCCCTTGACGATCCGGTCCTCGACCAGCAGTTTGGTCGCGGCCGTTTCGGCGAGAATGTAGACGCCCGCCTCTTCGGCTTTCTCGGCGAGAAAGCGGCCCAGTTTCGACACCGAGAGCGTGTAGGTGCCCTCTTTGCGGAAGTTCGGCGGCGTCGGCTTGAGCGGGAACGCTTTGTCCTTGGTCAGGAAGTAGGTCGCGTCCTTCGTCACCTCCTGGTAGACCGGCGGCCACTCGGCCGGCGGCAGATCCGGGAACAGCCGTTCCAGCGCCGACGGGTTGACGTTCGCCCCCGACAGGAGGTGGGCCCCGGCCACTTTGCCCTTCTCGATCACGGCGACCGGGACTTCACCGAGCTTCTCGGTCAGCTCCGGCTCGTGCTCGAGCAGCTGCATCAGTTTGTTGGCGCAGGCGAGGCCGGCGGGGCCACCGCCGACGATCGCGACACCGACCTCGATCCGGTCCTCCGGCGCGTCGGTCGGGGGACCGATCACCGAGGCCGAGTCGAAGGGCGGCGGGAACTCACTGGGTGGCACTGCCGGCATCTGGGGCTCCTCCTGAGGGGCGGAACTGGGGGCTGAGCCGAGGCTCAGCCGCCCTTCTTGGCTTTGATCGCCTCGGTCAGCTTGGGGACGATTTTGTGCAGATCGCCCACCACGCCGAGGTCCGAGAACTCGAAGATCGGGGCGTTCGGGTCCTTGTTGATCGCCAGGATGTTCTCCGAGTTCTGCATACCGACCTTGTGCTGGATCGCGCCGGAGATCCCCGCCGCGAGGTACAGCTTCGGCGCCACCGTCTTGCCGGTCTGGCCGATCTGCGCCGCGTAGGGGTACCAGCCGGCGTCGACGACTGCGCGGGTCGCGGCGACGGCGCCGCCCATCGACTCGGCGAGTTCCTCGGCCAGCTTGAAGCCATCCGCCGCGCCGAGGCCGCGGCCGCCGCCGACCAGGATGTCGGCGTCCTCGATGTTCACGTCGGCGCCGCGCTGCTCGCCGCGCTGGACCAGCTTCGCCTTGGACGACCAGGAGGACAGCTCGACCTCGACGTCCTCGACCGCGGCCGTGCCGCCGCTCTCGGCGATGTCGAAGGCGTTGAGGCGGCCGATGATGATCCCCGGCTCGGCGACGTAGCCGACGTCGGCGATCTCGGAGTCCTGCAGGATCGGCCGCTCGACGACCAGCTTGCCGTCCTGGACTTTGACGGCGGTGACCTCCATCGTCACCCCGGCGCCGAGGCGGGCGGTCAGGCCGGCCCCGATCTCGAAGCCGAGCAGGCCGCCGCCGAACAGCGCGTAGCTGATCCCGTTGTCGGTGATCACCTTGGCCATCGCGTCGACGATCGGCTGGGCGAGGCCCTCCGGCACGCTCTTCGCCCGGTAGACCTTGGCGGCGCCGTATTTGCCGAGCCCGGCGGCAGCGTCGTCGGTGACGTCGCCGACCACCAGCGCGGTCGCCTCACCGCCGATTTCACCGGCCAGCTTGGCGGCCTCGGAGATGGCTCCCAGGCTGTTTTTGTTGAAGTTGCCCTCGTCGTCGTGGAGGGCGTAAACCAGAATCCCGGACATCTAGATCAGCTTCCTCTCGTCCAGCCAGGCGACGATCTTTTCGACCGTCTCGTTGGTGTCCTCGTCCTCGATGATCTCGCCGGCTTCCTTGGCGGGCGGCGGGTTCAGGGCCAGGACCGTGGTCTTCGAGCCCGCCTCGCCGACCTGCGCGGCGTCGATCCCGACGTCGCCGGTGGCCTTCGCGTCGAGCGGCTTCTTTTTCGCGCCCATGATCGCTTTCAGCGATGGGTAGCGGGGCTCGTTGATCGCGTCGCCGACGCTGATCACGGCCGGCAGCTCGATCTCGACGGTGTCGTAGCCGTACTCGGCCTGGCGCTCGCAGCGGAGCTTGCCGTCGTTGACGTCGATCTTGATCACCTGGGTCAGCGAAGGCATCTGTAGGTGGTCGGCCACCACGGCGCCGATCGTGTAGCACTCGCCGTCGTCCGACTGCTGGCCGAGGAGGACCAGGTCGGGACTCTCGGACTCAAGCACTTTGGCCAGCGAGTAGCCGGTCGCGCAGACGTCGGAGCCCGCCAGGGCCGTGTCGGAGAGGTGGACCGAGCGGTCCGCTCCCAGGGCGACGGCCTTGTGCAGGGCGCGGACGGCGGAGTCGGGACCCATGGTCACCGCCACGACCTCCTCGACCGGGATCGCGCCACCCTCCTTGATCTGCATGGCCGCCTCGAGGGCGTGCGTGTCGAAGGGGTTGAGGTTTTTCTCGCCGCTGCGGTCGAGACGCATCGTGCTCGGATCGATGCGCTTCTGGACCGCGGCGTCCGGTACCTCCTTGACCAGGACGCAGATCTTCAAGTTCAAGCCTCCTTGGGGAACGGTTCTCGGTCTGCGAGGGAGGCCCTGGGTTGCGCCTTCACGGCCCCGTCGCGGCCGGGCATGTTATCGGTTTACCGGGTTGACTGACCAGTCAATCAGGACTATACCCGCTTCGTCCGGACCTCTGCACCGATCCGTGTAGCTGAAATGCGAGGAATACCGCGTACCGGCTCAGGCCCCGGCGGCATGGCGCTCGGCGGCGCCCTCGCGGATGAACTCGACGATGTCGTCGGTACCCGATCCCGGCGTGAACACCTCGGCGACGCCGAGTTTCTTCAGCGCGGGGATGTCGTCGGCGGGGATCGTCCCCCCCACCGTGACCAGCACGTCGTCGACCCCTTGCGCCCTTAGCAGCTCGACCACCTTCGGCACCAGCGTCATGTGGGCGCCGGAGAGGATCGAGAGGCCGACCGCGTCGGCGTCCTCCTGGATCACCGTCTCGGCGATCTGCTCGGGGGTCTGGTGGAGGCCGGTGTAGATGACCTCCATGCCCGCGTCGCGCAGCGCCCGGGCGATGATCTTGGCGCCGCGGTCGTGCCCGTCGAGGCCGGGCTTGGCGACGACTACACGGATCTTGCGCGCGGTGGCGGCCTCCATTGCGACGACGAACACTATTCGCTCGGCGCGGTCGGGGGCGGGCGGCGCGAGAGACGGCGGCTGTCGCCAGCGGCTCAGGTGCACGACCGTGCGATTGAGCACACCAGGGTGTGGCTAAGTGCACGGTCGGCGAGCCACCCACACAGCTTTGTGACTTCTCGCGCCTTCCGTGACGCTCTTCCGCACCGTCTCGGTCCTGCCCGCGCCGACTCAGCGGCCGCGGGGGCGGAGCGGCAGGCGTCGCGGCTGCCGGCGGTTGGCGGCGACGCGCGAGGCGCCGAAGCCGGCGATCGTCGCCAGCACCGTCACCGCGACCGCGGTGAGGCGCCGGCCGAGCCGCTCGAAGCGCAGCGTCTGCCAGCCCTCCTCCCGGGCGATCGCCGCCAGCGGCGGGTCGGGGTTGACCGCGACCGGGTTGCCGACCGCGCGCAGCATCGGCAGGTCCGACAGCGAATCCGAGTAGGCGTAGGAGGCAGCGAGGTCGATGTCGTGCTCGCGGGCGAATTCCTCCATCGCGGTCACCTTGCCGGGGCCGTAGACGAAGGGGCCGTCGAGGCGGCCGGTGAAGCTGCCGTCGGCGTCGACCTCGTAGCGGGTGCCGATCCCGCCCTCCATGCCGAGCACCGAGGCCAGCGTCTCCACCACGTCGTGGCCGGCGGCGCTGACGATGAAGGTCGGCCGGCCCGCGTCCTGGTGGGCGTGGACCTCCTCCAGCATCTGCGGGTAGACGCGCGGCAGGATCGCCGCCATCACCTCCGGGCCCATCCGTTCGATCGTCTTCGACGGCACCCCGGTGATCAGTTCGCGGGCGACCCGCAGCACCTCGCCGGTGCGCTCGTCGGTGGTCCCGCGCACCCGGTAGCGCAGGTGCTCGAACCCCCAGCTCGCCAGCTGCCGCCGCCCGACCACGCCGCCGCGCGCGGCGACCCGCGCGAACTGCATGCCGCTCGACCCCGCCATGAGCGTCTTGTCGAGATCGAAAAAGGCGGCGGCTCTGCTCATGGGACTTGGCGCCGGACGACCGGCGCGCGACTTACGCCGCGGCCACCTCGAGCACGATCGCGTCGCCCTGGCCGCCCCCCGAGCAGATGGCCGCCACGCCGAGCCCTCCGCCCCTGCGTCCCAACTCATGGACGAGGGCGCCGACGATGCGGGCGCCGGAGGCGCCGATCGGGTGGCCGAAGGCGATCGCGCCGCCGTTGACGTTGACGTTGGTCTCGTCGATGCCAAGGATCCGCATCGAGCCGATCGCGACCGAGGCGAAGGCCTCGTTGATCTCCCAGAGGTCGACGTCGCCGGGCTGCATGCCGATCTTCTCCAGCGCCTTCAGCGCCGCGTTGCCGGGGGTGCGGGCCAGGTAGGCGAAGTCGTCGGCGACCATCGCGTAGGAGAGGACCTTGGCCAGCGGCTTGCGGCCTTCCTTCTCGGCCCAGTCCTCGGAGGCGACGACGATCGCGCCGGCCCCATCGTTGACGCCGGGGGCGTTGCCCGCGGTGTGGGTGGCGCCCTCACCGCCGACCGCCTTCAGCTTCGAGAGCACCTCGAGCGTCGTGTCGGGGCGCGGCGCCTCGTCGACCTCGACCGTCGTGTCGCCCTTGCGGCCCTTGACGACGACCGGGACGATCTCGTCGGCGATCCGGCCGGCCTCGGTCGCCTCACCGGCCAGCTGCTGCGAGCGGACCGCGAATTTGTCCATGTCGGCGCGGGTGATCTCGAGCTCGTTGGAGACCTCTGACGCCTCGGCGATCATCTGCTTGTGGGTGAAGGGGTTGGTGAGCCCGTCGTGGGTCATCGCGTCGAGCGCCTCGACGTCGCCCATCCGGAAGCCGAAGCGCGCGTTCGGCAGCAGGTAGGGGGCCTTGCTCATCGACTCCATGCCGCCGGTGACGGCGATGTCGAGGTCGCCGGCGCGGATCCCCTGGTCGGCGAGGCCGAGCGTCCGCATGCCCGAGGCGCAGACCTTGTTGATCGTCTCCGAGGGGACCTCCTTCGGAATGCCGCCTTTGATCTGGGCCTGGCGCGAGGGGATCTGGCCCTGACCCGCCTGCAGCACCTGCCCGAAGATGACCTGCTGGACCTGCTCGGCGCCGACGCCGGAGCGCTCCAGCGCGGCCTCGATGGCGATGCCGCCGAGCTCCGGCGCTTCGAGCGAAGCCAGGGCGCCGCCCATCTTGCCGACCGGGGTGCGCGCGGTACCAAGGATCACTGAGCTGGACATCTGCAGGCCTTTCCTCTCCTTTGAAGTGCGGCCCCCTGGTGCGGGCGCCTCGCTCGCGGGACGATAGCGGCCTCTGCCGCGCTGCCCGCCCCTTTAGACTCGCGCTCCGATGCGGGTCGATGTGAGACAAAGGTCACTGCGCGAGGCCGACGCGGCACTCGTCGCCGTCGGCCTCTACGAGGGCGACCCGCTGCCCGAGGAGGTCGCGGGCGCCCCCGGCGCGGCCGACGCCAAGGGCTCCTTCAAGACTTTTACTCGGCTCTACCCGGGCGGCCCGGAGCGGCTGCTCGTGGTCGGGCTGGGCGGGCGTGACGATTTCACGCCGGAGAAGCTGCGCGTCCTCGGCGCCCTGGTCGCCGGCGAGGCGGCGAAGCTCGAGGCGACGTCGCTGGCCTGGGCCTTGCCCGCCGCCGAGGACGAGGCGGCCGCCGCCGAGGCGATCGTCACCGGCACGATCCTCGGCGCCTACCGCTTCGATCGCTTCAAGGGCGACACCAAGGAAGACGACGACGCGCCGCGGCTCGCCTCGCTGACCGTGCTCGGGCCGGCGGAGCTCGCCGGGGCGGTCGAGACCGCCCGCGTCTACTCGGAGGCGGCCAACCGCGCCCGTGACCTGCAGGAGACGCCCGCCAACTTCAATCGCCCCGAGGATCTGGCGAAGCGCGCCGAGGAGATCGCCGCGGGCTCCGACAAGGTGACCGTCGAGGTCCTCGACGGCGCCGCGATCAGCGCCAAGGGCATGGGCGGCCTCGCCGCGGTCAGCCAGGGCGGCCCGGTCGACCCGCGGCTGATCACGCTGCGCTACTCGGGCGGGGGCGAGGGGCCGACGCTCGGCTTTGTCGGCAAGGGAGTGACCTTCGACACCGGCGGCATCTCGCTGAAGCCGGGCGCCGGGATGCAGGAGATGAAGTTCGACATGTCGGGCGCCGCCGCCGTGATCGAGGCCTTCGCCGCGGTCGCCGAGCTCGGCCTGCCGGTCGACCTGGTCGCCGTCGTCCCCGCGACCGAGAACATGCCCTCCGGCACCGCGGTCAAGCCCGGCGACGTGATCACCCAATACAACGGCAAGACGGTCGAGGTCAACAACACCGACGCCGAGGGCCGACTGATCCTCGCCGACGCGCTCGCCTACGCGATCGAGCAGGGCGCGGAGCGGGTCGTCGACCTGGCGACCCTGACCGGCGCGGTGCTGATCGCGCTCGGCTCGACCTACGCGGCGGTCATCTCCAACGACGACGCGCTGGCCGCGGAGATCTCGGCGGCGGGCGAGGAGAGCGGCGAGCTGGTCTGGCGCCTCCCCCTCCACCCCGAGTACAAGGCGATGATGAAGGGGACGGTCGCCGACCTGTCCAACCTCGCCTCGAAGCGCGAGGCGGGCTCGATCACCGCCGCTTCCTTCCTCGAGGAATTCGTCGACGGCACCCCCTGGGCGCACATCGACATCGCCGGCACCGCCTGGGACGTCAACCGCGCCTACACCGGCAAGGGCGGCAGCGGCTACGGCGTGCGGCTGCTCGTCCAGCTGGTCCGCGACCTGGCGGGCCGCGGATGACCGGCGCATCCAGCGACCGGAGGAGCGGTGCGAGCGCGTAGCGTGAGTTCTTCGGTCGCTCGCGTGCAGAGCACGCCACGCTCCCTGCATCCTTGAGCTGCTTGGCCGCTCCGCGGCCCGGCGGCTAAGCGCTCGGCCGAAGGAGACGCATGGACGACGCCGATCGGGTTAGCGCCGTGTCCGGTGACGTTTGCCGGGATCGGGCCAGCCAGAGACGGCGAACGTTGCCTGATACGGCGCTAATGCTCCTCCCCCGGTTCGCCGGCGAAGACGACGCGGCCTTCCTCCAGCTCGATCGGGCGCATGTTCATGGTCAGCGAGATCGGTGGCCGCGGCAGCTCGCCGGCGACCATCGTCCGCATGTAATCGAGCCCCGCCAGCTCGGCGCCCGCGGCGGCGGTGGCCACCGGGTCGTCCCATTCGATCGTCCGCGAACGGATGGTCGACTCGGTGGTGCTCATCGGCGGCCCCGAGCGGACGCCGGCGCCGCCCCGGCGCGGCGCGGCTCGCCGCCGCGGTAGTGGAGGTCGGCGGTGATCTCGTCCTGGCTGATCGCGATCCGCGGACCGCGTGAGCGGGACCGGTTCTTCTGTCTGTTGGTGCTCAATCTCATCGTCCCTCCGTTCAGAGCGCGCTGGTTTCGTCATGCAACTCAGTGACTACCGCGACCCTAACCGACTCAGTTTCGTGATGCAACCGAAGTGTGCGAAGATCACACGGTGCTCCGCCACGACTATCCGGGCCAGGTCTGCTCCCTCGCCAAGTCGCTCGAGGTGATCGGCGAGCGCTGGTCGCTACTGGTCGTCCGCGACGTCCTCAACGGCAACCGCCGCTTCTCCGGCATCCAGTCCTCGCTGGGGATCGCCCGCAACGTCCTCTCGGCCCGCCTGCAGCGGCTCGTCGACGAGGAGATCCTGGAGCGTCGCGCCTACCAGGAAAGCCCGCCCCGCTACGAATACTTCCTCACCGAGAAGGGCCTCGACCTCTGGCCGACCCTGCTCGCCCTGATGCACTGGGGCGACCGCCACTCGTCCGGCCCGGCCGGCCCGCCCCTCGTCGTCGTCCACAAGGACTGCGGCGGCGAGGTCTCCGACCGCGGCATCTGCGAAAGCTGCGGCGAGGTCCTGAACGCCCGTGACGCCGCTGCCCTCCCCGGTCCCGGCGCCGCCGCCGACGGGGGCGGGGACGCCTCCTTCTCCCCTTTCGCCGCCCGCCGCTAGTCGCCGCGGTCGGGGTGCCGAGCGTCCCATTCGCGACGAAGGCGCTCCATCACGACGTACTCTTCGATCATCATCTGATCCTTGGCCCGGTCGACTCGGCGCTTCATGCCGATCAGGTGGTTGAGAGAGGCGACCGGCACCGGAAGGCCTCCGACCTCTTGAATTTCCGAGTGCGCTCGGAGGTCCTCGTAACTGCGGATCCCATCGACGTGACCGAGGATGTCGAACTCGCCGAAGTCGGTGATGAAGGTGAAATTCATCCCTACCTCGAGCGTCTTCGCGTCGACCTGAAAGGGAAGATCGTCCGGCGCGCCGCGCAGCGTGACGCCGATGTCGCGGAGGGCCGCGGCCGTCCGCTCCAGGTTCCGCGCGTCGCGGGCATAGGCGATGTCGAGGTCGTAGGTCGGATAGGACGAGCCGTGCGCAAGGCCCGCCACGCCGCCGATGACCACGAAC
The DNA here is from genome assembly GCA_963824485.1 of uncultured Actinomycetes bacterium. Classification (GTDB taxonomy): domain Bacteria; phylum Actinomycetota; class Thermoleophilia; order Solirubrobacterales; family 70-9; genus VAYN01. The sequence continues at coordinate 381,112 of CAWGPH010000010.1, read as the reverse complement.
TCGACTTCGTTGCGATCGAGGGCATCCAACAACGGGCCGGCTTCGAGAATCGGCCTGTCACCTCGTCCGTCCACGATCTCCCAAGCCGCCCGGTCTTCGCCATTCGCCCCTGGCCTAACTCCGTTTTCGCGCTGGATGCGGAGAACTTGGTCGGCCCACCCCAGGCCGCGCTTGACTCGTACTTCAGGTGAGTACTCGAAGTTCAGCTCATTGAGCGTCGGATCCACGCCGGTGTCGCGCACGGATGCATCGAGGAGTAGATCCGCGTTCAGCAGTCGCAGCAGTTCGCGCAACGTGTCGAACGACGGCGAAACCTTGCCCGACTCGATCCGCGAAATCGCCGACTGCGTGGTGTTGGCGCGGGTGGCCAACTCGCTCTGCGAGATCCCGTAAGCAATCCGGACCTCGCGGAGTAACTCACCAGCGGGCTTTTTTGGCTTCGTGATCGTCGCGAACGCGCCCATAAATCGGCAGTTATAGCGGATTAGCGATAATCGCTTATCTGCTATATCTCCTCACCAGGTAGCTTTCCTACGACTGCGATCGAAGGAGGAGAGGGAATGGCTACGGCTGCGGGAATCGGGGCGCGGGAAAAGATCTTCATCGGCGGCGAGTGGGTCGAGCCGGCGGGGGCGGACCCGCTGCCGGTGATCAACTCGACCACCGAGGAGACGATCGCGACGATCCCCGGCTGCACGCCGGTCGAGGTCGACCACGCGGTCGAGGCGGCGCGGGCGGCCTTCGACGGCTGGTCGCGGACGCCGCGCGCCGAGCGGGCCGAGGCGCTGACGGCGATCGCCGCCCGGCTCGGCGAGCGCACCGAGGAGCTGACCGCGCTGATCACCCAGGAGTTGGGGATGCCGCGGAAGCTGACCCAGATGATCCAGGTCGGCCTCGCGATCAATGACCTCGCCTCGATGCCGGCGGCGATCGAGGAAGTGCGCTGGGAAGAGGAGGTCGGCAACTCACGGGTGCTGCGCGAGCCGGTCGGCGTGGTCGGCGCGATCACCCCCTGGAACTATCCGCTGCACCAGATCACCGCCAAGATCGCCCCCGCCCTCGCCGCCGGTTGCACGGTGGTGCTGAAGCCGAGCGAGATCGTGCCGCTGAACGCCTTCATCCTCGCCGAGGTGATCGAGTCGGTCGGGCTGCCGGCCGGCGTCTTCAACCTGGTCACCGGGATCGGCCCCGTCGTCGGCGAGGCGCTCGCCGCGCACCCCGGCGTCGACATGGTCTCCTTCACCGGCTCGACCCGCGCCGGGCGCCGCGTCTCGGAGCTCGCCGCGGCGACGGTGAAGCCAGTCGCGATGGAGCTCGGCGGCAAGTCGCCGAACGTGATCCTCGATGACGCCGACCTCTCGCGCGCCGTCCCCGACGGGGTCGCCAAGTGCTTCCTCAACTCGGGCCAGACCTGCAGCGCGCTGACCCGGATGCTGGTCCCGCGCGAGCGCCTCGCCGAGGCCGAAGAGATCGCCGCGGCCGCCGCCGAGGGCTTCACCCCGGGCGACCCGTTCGACGCCGGGACGACGCTCGGCCCGCTCGTCTCCGCCACCCAGCGCGACCGCGTCCGCGGCTACATCGCCAAGGGCGAGGCCGAGGGCGCCAAGCTCCTCACCGGCGGCACCGACGCGCCGGAGGGCCTCGAGCGCGGCTTCTTCGTCCGCCCCACCGTCTTCTCCGAGGTGACCGCGGAGATGACGATCGCCCGCGAGGAGATCTTCGGCCCGGTGCTGGCGATCCAGCCCTACGAGGACGAGGCCGACGCGGTGCGGATCGCCAACGCGACCGATTACGGGCTGGCGGGCGGCGTCTGGTCGGCCGACCAGGAGCGGGCGATCGGCGTGGCGCGCCGGCTGCGCACCGGCCAGGTCGAGATCAACGGCGGTGCCTTCAACCCGATCGCCCCGTTCGGCGGCTACGGCCAGTCGGGTCACGGGCGCGAGAACGGCCGCTTCGGCCTGGAGGAGTTGCTCCAGGTCAAGAGCCTGCAGCTCTAGCCCCGAGGAGCCGGCGATGAATTTCGACCTCTCCGACGAGCAGCGCCTGCTGCGCGACACGGTCCGCGAGTTCGCCCGCGCCGAGATCGCGCCGGTGGCCGAGGAGCTCGACCGCACCAAGTCCTTCCCTTACGAGATCGTCGCCAAGCTCGGCGGCCTCGGCCTGATGGGGATCCCCTTCCCGGAGGAGTACGGGGGCGGCGGCGCCGACACGCTCTCCTACGTGCTGGCGGTCGAAGAGCTGGCCCGGATCGACTCCTCGGTCTGCATCACGATGGCCGCCCACACCTCGCTGGGGACGATGCCGATCTACCTCTGGGGCACGGCCGCGCAGAAAGACGAGTGGCTGCCGCGCCTCTGCGCCGGCGAGCGGCTCGCCTCCTTCGGGCTGACCGAGCCGGAGGCGGGCTCCGACGCCGGCAACGTTCACACCCGTGCCGCGCTCGCCGACGGCGAGTGGACGATCAACGGCGCCAAGCAGTTCATCACCAACGCCGGCACCGAGATCTCCGGCTGCGTCTCGATCACCGCGGTGACCGGTGAGGCCGACGGGCGCAAGGAGATCTCCAACGTGCTCGTCCCGACCGGCACCCCCGGCTACGAGATCGGCGAGGCCTACCGCAAGATGGGATGGAATGCCTCCGACACGCGGCCGCTCTCCTTCACCGACTGCAAGGTCCCCGAGGACGCCCTGCTCGGCCGTCGCGGCGACGGCTTCAAGAACTTCCTCCACATCCTCGACGGCGGTCGGATCGGCGTCGCCGCGATGGGGGTCGGCCTGGCCCAAGGGGCGCTCGACGAGGCGATCTCCTACGCCAAGGAGCGCCAGGCGTTCGGCAAGCCGATCTCGAAATTCCAGTCGATCCAGGCGAAGATCGCCGATCTCTCGGCGCAGATCGAGGCGGCGCGCCTGCTCACCTGGCGGGCGGCGCTGGAGAAAGACGCGAAGCAGTCGTTCACCCTCACCGCCGCCCAGGCGAAGCTGATCACCGGCCGGCTCGCGGTGCGGGCGACCGAGGAGGCGGTCCAGATCCACGGCGGCTACGGCTACATCGAGGAGTACCCGGTCTGCCGCTTCTACCGCGACGCGAAGATCCTCACGATCGGCGAGGGCACCGACGAGGTCCAGCAGATGGTGATCGCCCGGCAGCTGGGCTGCTGAGCCCGGCGCTCAGGCGGGGAGGGTGAAGCGGACGCGCGTGCCGGGGTGCGCGTCTTCGAGCCAGATACGACCGCCGTGCGCCTCGACGATCGCCCGGGAGATCGCCAGGCCGAGGCCGGCGCCATCCTCGCCGCGCGAGCTGTCACCGCGGTAGAAGGCGTCGAACACGCGCTCCCCCTCCCCCGCCGGGATCCCCTCGCCGGAGTCGGCGACCTCGACCTCGACGCCGCCCGGTCCGCCCTTGGCGCGCACCGTGACGCTGCCGTCGGCGGGGGTATGGCGGATCGCGTTCTGGATCAGGTTGAAGAGGACCCGCTGGACCTTCTCGGCGTCGGCCTCGGCGACCACCTTCTCGGCGGGCAGCTCGGCGGCGAGGTGGACGCCGCGCTCCTCGGCCGAGGTACGGAAGGCGGCGACGGTGTCACCGATCAGGTCGCCGAGCTCGACCTGGCGCATCGTCCAGGAGATGTCGCCGGCCTCGATCCGGGAGAGCTCGAAGAGGTCGTCGATCAGATCGCTGAGGACGGCGACGTGGGTGCGGATCTCGGTCAGATAGCGATCGCGGTCCTCGCCCGCGACGCCGTCGTCGATCGCCTCGACCAGGAGGCGCAGCGAGGCGAGCGGCGTGCGCAGGTCGTGCGAGGCGGCGGCGACCAGCCCGCGGCGGGCATCCTCGACCTGGCGCCGCATCCGCTCTTCCATCGCCTGGCGCACCGCCATCCCGGCGGCGAGCGCGGCCGCGGCCACCGCGACCAGCACCAGCAGGACCTGGTCGGCCCCCATCTGGTTGGGGATCGCGACCGCGGCGGCGCCCGCCAGGAAGGCGGCGACGGCGATCAGCGCGGCGCGCCACATGCCCCGATTCATGGGCGGAACCTGTAGCCGACGCCCCAGACCGTCTCGATGAAGCGGGGGGCGGCGGGATCGTCGCCGAGCTTGGCGCGCAGCCGGCGGACGTGGACGGTGACGGTCGAGGTGTCGTCGAAGAAGGGCTCGCCCCAGACCGACTCCATCAGCTGGTCGCGGGAGAAGACGCGGCCGGGATTCTCGGCGAAGAAGGCGAGCAGGTCGAACTCACGCATCGTCAGCATGATCTCCTCGTCGTCGAGGAAGACGCGCCGGCCGGCGGGCTCGATTCGCAGCGGGCCATGGACGATCGGCGGCTGGTCCTCGCGGGCGGGCGTCGGCGCGAGGCGCCGCAGCACCGCCTCGACCCGGGCGACCAGCTCAGCCGGCGAGAACGGCTTGACCACATAGTCGTCGGCGCCGTGGCGGAGACCGACGAGGCGGTCCGACTCCTCGCCGCGCGCGGTCAGCAGGATCACCGCGATCGGCGGGCCCGGCCGTTCCCGCAGCCGTTCCATCACTTCGATCCCGTCGATCCCGGGCAGCATCACGTCGAGCACGACCAGGTCGGGCCGGTACTCGGCCGCCAAGTCGAGCGCCTTGTAGCCGTCCGCCGCCGTGTAGGTCTCGAAGCCCGCCCGCTCCATGTAGCGGCCGACGATCTCGACGATCGTCGGCTCGTCGTCGACGACGAGGACGGTGGCGGTCTTCTTAGCCGAAGGTGAAGGCATATCCCTGTACGCCTTCTTCGGGGACGAGTTCGAGCACGTGGTGTTCCACCTTCGGCAGTTCGACCAAGTTGTAGAGACGTTCGCCGGTCACCTTGACGTAGCCATTGTGGACATCGGAGCCGTCGTCGGCGGCGGCGATCGGCTTGCCGTCCAGCATCACCTTGACGCGGCGCGGCCTGCCGGGCGAGCCGAGCACCAGGTAGACGCGGCGGGCGCCGAAGTCGAGATCGAGGCGGGCGCCCTTGCCGGCCGTCACCGGTTGTTCTTCGATCTTCCATTCGCCGCCGTAGGAGAGCTCGTTCGGCCCCGGCTTTTCCAGGTTGAAGGTCTGGCGGCCGGGCTTGATCAGCCCGTTGGTGAAGTCCTCGGCGCGCTCCGAGCCGAGGTAGGACTCGGGCGTCGTCACCCCTGGTTCGGCGGCCATCCCGTGGGCGCCGGAGAGTTCCTTGCCGGGCGGATCGCCGGCTTCGGTCAGGAGCTCGCGGATCACCTGTTCTTTCTTGCCGTAGTCGCCCTCGCCGAAATCGGCGTAACGCACCTGGCCCCTGGCGTCGACGTAGTACTCGGCCGGCCAGTAGAGATTTTCGTACGCGTCCCAGGTCCCCATTTCGTTGTCCTGGACGACCGGGTATTCGATCCCGTCGGTCTTGATCGCTTCTTCGACGTTGGAGGCTTCGCGCTCGAACGGGAACTCGGGGGTGTGGACGCCGACGATCACCAGGCCGTCCTTGGCGTAGCGCTTGTTCCAGGCGTTCAGGTAGGGCAGCGTGCGGATGCAGTTGATGCAGCTGTAGGTCCAGAAGTCGATCAGGACGACCTTGCCGCGCAGCCCCTTCATCGTCAGCGGCTTGTCGCCGGGGGTGTTGAACCAGTCCTGGGTGTCGACGAATTCGGGCGCGGTGCCGATGTCCTCGAGCGGCACCGTTTCTTCCTCTTCGGCGGTCAGCTTCGAGTGGTTCCGTCCCGATTCGAGTTCCTGCGCCTTGATGCCGAGCCCGTGGCCGCTGCCACCGCGGATTTCGGCCAGCGCGACCTGGGCGGTGTGGCTCTTTTCGATGCCTTCGGCGGGGTTGCGGAGGAAGGACGGCAGGGTCGCGACTACGTTCGACTGGAACTTCAGGTCGTAGTTCTGCCACATCGCGAAGGCGACCAGAACCATGATCGCGCCCATCGCCATCTGGAAGGCACCGCTGCGACGGGCGAGCGGCGCCGCCAGCTTGCGGCCGCCGAGCATCAGCCCGTAGAGGACGATCGCCGAGCCGATCGCGTAGGCGATGACGACGGCGAGGCGGCCCGCGTTGAAGGACTGCGAGGCCGAGGCGGTGAGGACGGCGGCGAGGATCGGGCCGGCGCAGGGCGCGTAGAGGACGCCGAGGCTGAGCCCGAGGCCGACCCCTGGCCAGAAACCGTCGCCGCCCTTCCTCACCCCGACACGACTGGTGAAGCGCTGCCCGAAGGCCTCGACCCGAGCGGCCAGCGGCGGGATCAAGAGGACGATGCCGAAGGCGAAGAGGACGACGATCGCGATGTTCCGCAGCAGGTCGTTGGGGAGGCCGAGCGCGTCGATCACGTAGACCAGCGCGAAGAGGACGAAGGTGAAGGAGAAGACCAGCCCGGTCACGACTCCGAGCGGTTTGCGGTGGCCGCCGGTCGCCCCCGCCGAGAGCGCGATCGGCAAGACCGGTACGACGCAGGGCGACACCGCGGTCGCGGCGCCGGCGACGAAGCCGAAGATGATCAGCAGGGCCATTCGTCAAGAGCCTTCCAAGAGTTTCTTACGAACTTGTGACGTCCACGGCTCAGCCGCTGGGTGCGTTCGCACTTTTCGTCGCATAGCGACGAAAAGTGCGAACGCGCCGGGGGGCGGTGGTCAGGGGCGGGGCGGGATCGCCGTGATCGCGCCCTCGGCGCGCGCCGCCACCGCGCCGGCGCGGCCGACGTCGCCGCTGATCCCGAAGTGCGCGCAGATCGTCAGCTCGTGCTCGCGCAGCAGCGGCCGGGTCGGGTCGACCGCCGGCGCGCTGCGGAGGCGGCTGCCGTCTACCGCCGCCCAGACCCCGACCCCGGCGGCGCCGGCGCAGACGTCGACCGGCACCGCGACGACGCGGCCGCCGCGCCGCCGGCTGCCCGCCAGCCTCGTGACGAGCCAGGCCGGCTCGTGCGAGGTCGAGTCGATGTAGACGCTCTGCACCTCGCCGACCGCCTCGCCCTCGAGGTCGGCGAGCGGGGCGCCGACCCAGCCGATCGCCTCGCCGAGCGGCGGCGCCTCAGGCATCGGCGTGCCGCTCCAGCAGCTCGCTCGCGGCGGTCGCCGGGTCGAGCTCCCGCCGCACCACCCGCTCCAGCAGCTCCGCCGTCTCGGCGTCCTCGGCCGCCCATGCCTCGAGCCGGCGGCGCATGCGCGACGTCGCGATCCCGATCACCTCGCTGCCCAAGTTGCGGGCGCGGCGCTCGGCTAGCGTCCCCTGCCCCTCGATGAAGGCGCGGTGCTCGTCGATCTTCTCGGCCAGCTCCTCGATCCCCTCGCCGCGCACCGCCTCGGTGCGCAGGATCGGCACCTGCCAGCGGCCCGGCTCATGCGACAGCGCCAGCACGCCGCGGATCTCGCGCACCATCGTTTCGGTCATCGGATGGTCGGCCTTGTTGACGACGATGATGTCAGGGATCTCCATCACCCCCGCCTTCAGCGCCTGGATCGAGTCGCCGGAGCCGGGCATCAGGGCGAGGACGATCGTGTCGGCGTGGTCGACGATGTCGATCTCCGCCTGGCCGACGCCGACCGTCTCGATCAGGATGTCGTCTTTGCCAGCCGCGTCCATCACCAGCGCCACCTGCAGGGCCGCCTCGGAAAGGCCGCCGAGGGCGCCGCGCGAGGCCATCGAGCGGATGAAGACGCCGGGGTCGAGGAAGTGGTCGGAGAGGCGGATCCGGTCGCCGAGCAGGGCGCCGCGGGTGAACGGGCTGGAGGGGTCGATCGAGAGCACCGCGACCTCGCGGTCCGCTTTGCGCATCTCGGCGGTGAGCGCGCCGATCAGCGTGCTCTTGCCCACCCCGGGCGGGCCGGTGAAGCCGACGATGCGGGCCTTGCCGGTGCGTGGGTAGACCTCGCGGACGAGCTCCCAGCCGGCCGGGTCGTCGGACTCGATCAGCGTGATCGCCCGCGCCAGGGCACGCTTGTCGCCGGCGATCAGCCGCTCGGCGAGCGGGGCGTCTCTGGCGACGTCAGGCACAGGCTGCTGAGTCTAGAGTTGCCCCGCCGTGCTCCGCTTCCTCGCCCGCAACAACATGCTCAACTGGCGCTACGGGCGACTCGCCTGGCGCTACCTCTGGCGCCGCCTGCTGACCACCGCCGGGCGCCGCTGGCGCACCGACGGCTTCGTCTTCTTCGGCCGTGACCTGGAAATCGAGATCGGCATTCGCGGCCGGGTCGAGTTCGGCCGCTTCGTCTGGCTCGGCGACCGCACCAAGATCCGCTGCCACGAGGGGTTGGTCGAGATCGGCGCCAAATCGGTGCTCGGCCAGGAGTGCACGATCTCCGCCTACCGGCACGTGCGGATCGGCGAGGAGTGCGTGATCGCCGACCGGGCGATGTTCATCGACTTCGACCACGGCGTCGTCGAGGTCGAGCGGCCGATCCGCCAACAGGGCATCTACAAGCGCGACGTCGAGGTCGGCTCCAACGTCTGGATCGGCTACGGCGCCTGCATCCTGCGCGGCGTCCGGGTCGGCGACAACTCGATCATCGGCACCAATTCGGTGGTCACCAAGGACGTCCCCGCGAACGCCGTGGTCGGCGGCATCCCGGCGCGGGTGCTTCGGATGCGCGAGGCGCCGCGCGAGCTGCGCTGGGAGCACCCGGTCGAACCCGACCCGGAGGCGCCGACCACCATGCGCCCGCCCGGGCCGGCGGCGGGCTAGGAGACGGGTCAGATCTGGGCGCCGAGGCGGCGGACGCCGCGCTCGGTGACCGCCCAGATCTTGTCGCCGGCAGCGGTGTAGAGGTCGGCGGCGACGACGCCTTCGCTGCCGAGTTTGCGCAGGACGGCGGCGACGTCGGACGTCTCGCGTTCGAGCGAGGTGGCGATCGCGATCGCGGTGCGGTCTTCGTCGGTGCGGCCGGACTGGGCGAGGACGGCGAGGATCGAAGCCTCCTCGGCGCTCAGTTCGCCGGTCGCCGGCTCGACAGGAGCCTCGGCGGTCGCGGTGACGGGCGGCGCCGCGGCCGGGATCGGTTGCTCGAACTCGACCTCTCCCCCGCGCCGCTTACGGCGGAAGATCGCGGCGCTGAAGACCGCCCCGACGGCGAGCCCGGCGAGCGCCAGGCTGCGTCGCTGATCGCTCAGCCGCTGAATCGGGCCGCGGCCAGTCTTGCGCTTCGCGAGGGGCACCGGCCGCAGGTTAGCGAGCCACTTCGCAATTTCTCGTTAAAAGACTCAGGCCGCTTCGATGTCGGTCTTGGCGAAGTCGTTGCCGATGAACAAGAGCGGCCGCCCCGCGCGCCGTGCGGTCGCATAGGCCATGCAGTCGCCGTAGTTCAGGGCGGCCGGGTGGCGTCCCTTGCCGAAGCCGATAAAGGCCTCGGCGGCGGTTTGCCAATGCGGTTGGCCGAAAGGAACCACGACCACGTCCAAATCCCGGATGAACTGGGAGAGCGCAGCGAGGCCCGACTCACCATTGGCGCCGACCATCACGATCGCGATCTCGACCAGGGTCGGCGCGCCGATCGCGAGCACGTCCGCCTCGAGCAGTTTCTGTTCGAGCTCCTCGTAGCCAGGCTCCTCGTGAAGCACGGCGACCACCACGGAGCTGTCGAGGATCAAACCCCGTCGGGCCCGTACCCGAGAATCTCTTCGCGTTCGGCCTTGGTCAATTTCCGACCTCGCATCTCGTCTGGAATCAGGGGCCAGATCTCCGTTTCCAGCCAGCGTCGCATTGACTCGGCATCCCGCCTCGGACTGCCCGACTGCAGCTTTAGCCGCTCCAATCGTTCGCGCGCCGCTTGGCGCATCGCTCCCGTCTTCGTCTCTCCCGTCAATGAAGCGATCTCGGCCACGAGTGCCTCCGTCTCCTTGTCCTTGATGTTCAAGGCCATGGTGGAATTTTCCCACATGGGTGGAATTAAGTCCATCCGGCCCCGTCCTCGCGGCGTCGCGAGTAGCTCGGGGGCCCACGCCGACCGCGCGATGTAGCCGAGGACTAGGCGGGGCCGAGCTTGGCGCCGACCAGCTCGGCGTAGACGGCGGCGGTCTGCACCGCGACGTCGGCCCAGTCGAAGCGCAGCACGTGCTCTTTGGCTTCGGCGATCAGGCGCGCCTCGAGCTCGGGGTCGGAGAGGACGCGGATCGCGACTTCGGCGAGCGCCTCGGGGTCGCGGGCGCGGAAGCGCAGGCCGGCTTCCTCGTGGGGGACGACCTCGCGCAGGCCGCCGGTGTCGGCGACGATGCAGGGACAGCCCGACGCCATCGCCTCCAAGGCGACCAGCCCGAACGGCTCGTAGATCGACGGCACCACGGTGAGGTCGGCGATCGCGTAGAGGGAGTGCAGCACGTCGTCGCCGATCCAGCCGAGGAAGGTGCCGTGCTCCATCAGCCCGAGCTCCTCGGCCTGGCGCTTCAGCTCCTCCTCGTGGGTACCCGAGCCGGCGACGAGGAAGCGCGTGCCGGGCGCCGCCGCGATCACCTTCGGCATCGCCTCCAGCGCGAGCTGGAAGCCCTTCTCGTAGACCAGTCGGCCGATCAGCAGGACGAGCCGCTCCTCCGGCGCCGCGAACTCGCTGCGCAGCCGTGCCAGCTCGACCGGCTCGGTGCGCGGCAGGTCGAGCGGGTCGATGCCGTTGGGGATCACCGAGATCCGCCCCTCGGCGACGCCGAAGATGTCGGCGACCTGGTCGCGCATGTAGGCGGAGCAGGCGATGACCCGCTGCGAGCGGTTGGTGATCCAGCGCTCGACCCCGTGGATGTAGGACTGCGGGTGGTCCTCGACCCAGCCCTGGTGGCGGCCGTACTCGGTGGCGTGGATCGTCGTGATGAGTGGCGCGGACATTCGGCGGGCGAGGTGGTCGCAGGCGTTGGCGACCAGCCAGTCGTGGCCGTGCACGAGGTCGAACTCGAGGCGGTCGCCGAGCTCCACCCCGGCGGCCAGCATGTCGGAGTTCATCCGCTCGACCCAAGCGACGAACTCGCCGAGGTCGGTCGGTCGGGTCGGCTCGCGGATCCGGTGGATGAAGACCCCACCGGCGCTTTCCTCGGCGGGCGACTCCTCGCCGCCGCGGGTGAGGACGTGGACCTCGACGTCGAGCTCGACCAGCGCCTCGGAGAGCTTGCGGACGTGCCGCGCCAGCCCGCCCTCGATCAGCGGCGGGTACTCCCAGGAGAGGATCAGGACGCGAGTCAAGGGCGGCGGCGGCTCAAGGTTCGAGGAGGGGCTGCAAGGTCAAGTCCGGCGCCAGCGAACGCATGCGCCGATCGATGTCACGGTCGCATCCTATGGCTTCGTAGAGCGCCCGCGAGTGGTCGGTGGTCCGCTGCCACGCGTAGTCGCCCGCCTGGCCGCGGCGATCGAGGAAGGCCCAGTCGCTCGCCTGGGCGGCGAGCAGCTCGCGCGCGGCGCGCTCCGCCCGCCCGCCGCGGAGGCCGCCGCGGACGGCCCGCAGCAGCCGCAGCTCGAGCCGCCGTGTCGCCCAGGCGAGGTCGGCGACCGGCGGCGAGTCCCAGGTCGAAAAGTCCTTGTCCTCGCCCCAGCTGGCGCGCCGAAGCGGCCGCCGCTCCGGCTCGTGGTCTTCGAGTGCCTGTGGGACGGTGACCAGCCGCACCCCCGCCTCGGTGGCGCCCTCCAGCACCGCCTCCAGCCAGAGCGGCCCCTCCGACCACCAGTGGCCGAGCAGCTCGGTGTCGATCGCGAAGACGGTCAGCCCGCGGCGGCCGCGCTCCGCCGTGTAGGCGCGCAGGCGCTCAGCGATCGCGGCGAGGAACTCGCCTGCCTGGCGCCGCGCCGCCACCGCCGCGGCCTGTGGGTCGTAGGCCCCGCCGCCGATCTTCCAGAGCCGGATCCCGCGCAGCGACTTGCCGTCGAACTGGGCGTAGGCAGGGTCGGACGGGTAGCCGTCGAGCGCCCAGAGCCAGGAGATCGCCTCCCAGTCGATCGGCAGCGCCACCGGGCCCGCCTCGGTCGCCACCGGGCGGAGCGCCGCGAGCGGCTCCTCGTAGGCGCTCTGGTCGGCGCAGAACCACTCGACGCCGGCCGCGGCAAGCCCCCACTCGAGCCCTGGGTCATAGGCGCACTCGGGCAGCCAGAAGCCGCCGTCCCAGCCGAAGCGGCGGCGGTGCGAGCGCACCCCGGCGTCGAGCTGCAGGCGCAGCCCGGCCCGCGTCGCCAGCAGCGGCAGCAGCGCGTGGGTGGCCGACGAGGCGGCGAGCGCCACCCGTGCCTCCCCCGCCGCCCGCTGGAACGGCGCCAGCGGGTCGCCGCCCGCCGCGTCGAGCAGCTCCAGCGCGTGCCGGTAGCGATCGCGCTCCGCCGCGCAGGCGGGGCGGCACTCGGCCGGCACGTCGTCGAGGTCCGATTCGGCGGCGCCGATCCGCCAGTCGACCAGGAACCGCCGCAGCCGCTCCGCCGCCCCGGCGTCCTCGAGCTGGTCGGCCAACACCGGGGTCACCGTCAGCGTCAGATCGTGGGCAACCTCGAGCACCGGCAGGTAGGAGCGGACCACCGCGTCGAACAGCCACTCCTCGCCGAACGGGTAGGTGCCGAAGCCCTCGACATAGGGCATGTGGGAGTGGAGGACGATCGCCAGATCGCCCGCCGCGTCGCTACGGCCGGCAGACGGCAAGGAAGTCGAGCGCGCGGTCGAGGTCGCCCGGCCCGAGGCGGAAGTCGGCGGCGGCGATCGCCGGGGTGAAGCGGTCGTAGAAGGGCTTCGTCAGGCCGAGCCGCGGGTGGACGGCGTCCCAACCCAGCCTCAGCGCCCAACCGTGGACTCGCAGCTTGCGGGCGTGCCGGAGCCCGAGCAGCTCGACCCGGCCGAAGTGCGCCTCGCAGAGCGCGCGGAACTCGGCGGCGCGGTACTCCTTGACGTGCCAGGGGTTGTCGGACTTCTCGGCACCCTCCGGCGCCAGGGTGAGGACGTTCGGGGTCGAGACGTAGGCGGCGCCGTCCGGCCCCACCATCGACTTGAAGTGCTCCAGCACCGCGCCCGGGTCCTGCACGTGCTCGATCGTCTGCAGGAAGACGACGGCGTCGCAGGGCTCGGCGAAGGTTTCGACCAGGTCGCGCTCATAGCGCAGGTTGGGACGGCGGTAGCGCAGCCGCGCGTGCTCGTGCGCCTCCGGGTTGGCGTCGACCCCAACCACGCTCGCCGCCCCCGCCGCGGCCAGCAGGTCCGACCCGTAGCCCTCGCCGCAGGCCATGTCGACGACGCGCAGCCCGCCCACCCGCGCCGCGATCCACTCGTAGACGGCGAGGTGGCGCCGGAACCAGTAGTTCTCGGCGGGCACGTCGGGCAGCGTCCGCTCGCCGGTCAGCGGCAGCGGCGGCACCCCGTCGGGCTGGTTTGCCTGCAGGATCTCCTCGGCCACGGGCCGCACGGTATTGGAGCGGGCGCATAGAGTCCCCGCCCGATGCCGGCTTCACCGACCGCGACACCGGAGCACATCAAGGACGTCAACACCCGCTACCACGACGCGGCGGCGCACTCCTACGACGCCAAGTGGGGCATCGACTTCGGCGACATCGGCCAGGGCCAGGTGCACGGCAAGCTGGTCAAAGCGCTCGGCGGGGCCCGTGGGGAGAGCTTCGGCGACGCGCTCGAGATCGGCTCCGGGACCGGCTACTTCTCGCTGAACCTGGTGCAGCTCGGCCTGATCGGGAAGCTGACCGCGACCGACATCTCGCCGGGGATGCTGGAACGGCTGGCGGGCACCGCGGCGGCGCTCGGGCTCGACGACGTCACCACCGTCGTCACCGAGGCGGAGACGCTCCCCTTCGACGACGAGAGCTTCGACCTTGTCCTCGGCCACGCCGTCCTCCATCACATCCCCGACCTCGACCGCGCCTTCGCCGAGTTCAGGCGGGTGCTGCGGCCGGGGGGGCGGATCGTCTTCGCCGGCGAGCCCTCCCGCTACGGCGACCGCCTCGCGGCGCTGCCGAAGCGCACCGGCATGCTCGTGGCGCCCGTCTGGCGCCGGCTGACCGGGGCGCGGGCGCGCGCCGTCGCCGAAGTCGACCAGTCCGAGGGACACTCGCTGGAGGGCGAGGTCGACGTCCACGCCTTCGCCCCCGCCGACCTGCGCCGCCTGCTCGAGCGGGCGGGCTTCAAGGAGCGCCGGGTCGGCGGCGAGGAGCTGCTCGCCAACGCCTGGGGCTGGGGGCTGCGCACGGTCGAGTCGAGCGCCGAGCCCGACACAGTGCCGCTGTCCTGGCGCCGCTTCGCCTTCCGCAGCTACCTCGCCCTGCAGAAGGTCGACACCCGCCTGCTCGAGCCGCGCCTCCCCGCCGAGCTCTTCTACAACCTGCTCGTCAGCGCCCGCAAGCCGGCGTAGGGCTGCGCACCATCGCTGCGTCAGACCTCCAGGTGCCGGCGGCTGGACGTGAGGATCGCCTCGACATGTCGAGGCTCGTGGGCGACCTGCCAATGAGTGAAGCGCAGGGTGGTTAGTCCCGCGGCGGTGTGGACCTGATCACGTCGGAGGTCGCGGGCCTGCTTGATGGCATTGCGGTGGTAGCGCAACGAGTCGGCCTCGACGACTAGAGCGAGGTCGGGCCAGTAGAAGTCGACCTCGTAGCCGTTGACGAGAACTTTGGTGAGCGGTTGGGGGAGGCCGGCGGTGAGCGCCAGCGGGCGAAAGAGACGCTCGAGCTCCGAGTCCGAGAGGCGGAAGGTTTCGGGATCCAACAGCCTCCGCAGGCGTTTGATCCCCGGCTCACCAGGACGCAGGCCGCAGTAGCGGCGCAGGGATCGGGCGTCGAGTTCGATCCCCCTGGCGGCGTCGGCTTCGTTCACGAGACGCTCGAGTGAGGCGTCGGAGATCGGCGTCGCCGCCTGATCGAGAATCGTGCGCGCGGGGATCGTGACCGGGATACCGCGCCGGATCGTGACGTCGTGGTGGGGCAGAGAGGGGCGGCTACGCACCTTGACGCCGTCCTGCCGCGGCCAGCTGCGACGGCGCACGCTGACCTCGATCATGCGCCACTCCGACCCGATGCCCCAGAAGGCAGCGGCGCTGCCGTGGCTGAGGACCGCGTCGCTGCCGCAGGCGAGCACCGTCGCCATCCAGCTGCCCTCGCGAGTCAGCTCGCGGCGGCCCACCGCGTAAACGCCGTGCCGAACGCGGTGCAGGCGCCCCGTCGCGAGCCGGTGCCTGATCGCGCTCGAGCTGAATCCCAGGGAAACCAGATCCTGCCGGGTCAGCACCCCGTGCTGGCGCCGGGCCAGCTCCCAGGCCGCGACGCTCCACGCTGCAGCGATTTTGGTCGCCATGACGACATAAGGCGCTGCAGCGCAACGTTCGCCCCCCGGCGATCGTCAGACCCGGCGCACACGAAAGAGTTTTTGCCGCGCGTCGATTCCCTTGAGGCGGCGCTCGCCGGCGAAGGAGTAGATGAAGCCGTCCTCACCGGCCGCCTCGCGGGTCGGGGTGTCGACGAGGACGCTGCCGGGGCGGGCGATGCCGGTGATGCGGCTGGCCAGGTTGACCGAGCGGCCGTAGAAGTCGCCCGACTGTGGCAGGGTCGGCCCGGACGCGATCCCGGCGCGGAGGATCGGGAACTGGTCGCCTTCGTCGGCCGCGGCGGCGACCAGGTCGAGCGCCGCCTCGACCAGCGGCTCGGCTTCCGTCGAGACCATCATCACCGCGTCGCCGATCGTCTTCACCAGCCGCACCGGGGCGGTGACCACGCCGGTCGCCAGTTCCTCGAAGCGGCCGACGACAGCGCCCAGCTCCTCGGGCGCGATCTCCTCGCCGAGGCTGGTGAACTCGACCAGGTCGGCGAAGCAGATCGAACGCTCGACCACGCCGCCGATCTCCCCCGAGGCGAGGTCGGCGGCGGCCATCACGTCGCGTTTGACCTGCTCAAGCAGGTTCACCTGGAAGGCGTAATCGAGCGTCTCGCCGACCAGCGGCAGGAGCGCCTCGGCGGTGGCGACGAGACCGTTGGCGAGGTCGCGCTCGTTGGCCGAGGGGTCGGTGAGGTTGCGCACGACCAACTCGCGGTTGGCCTCGGCGACCCGCGCCATCCCCATCCCGATCGTCCGTGCCGACTGCAGGACGCCCTCGGGCGGCAGCCCGGCGTCGAGGATCGCTTTCGTCCGCAGCGCCGCCTGCAGGTCGGCCTCGGTGCCGACCTTCTCGTCCGCGTCGCCGTAGGGGACGCCGAGCGCGGCGCGGAAGCGGCGCAGCAGCTCCAGGTCGATGCCGGAGATCTCGGCGACTTCGCGAGCCGAGTAGCGCGGGCCCTCGCCGGCCAGCGCCCGCTCGACCGGCAGCAGGGTCAGGTGCCCGGCGGCGACCGCGTCGCGCAGTTCGGCCAGCGAGACCCCGTCGGCGCTCAGCTGTTCGAGCAGGCCGAGCCGCGCCTGCCGCGCATCGCCTTCGAGGTCGTCGAGGAGGCCCTCGGCGGCATAGTCGATTTCGTTCCCACCCGCCACACAGCCATTCTGCCGCAGTACGGTCAGGCGTAGGCGACGGCGCCGCCGCGGCGCGGGTCGCCGCCGCCGCTGAGCTCGCCCGTGCGCGGGTCGCGGGCGACCGCCTGGACGCCGCCGAAGAAGAGGTTGATCTCGGGACGGCGGACGACGGTGGTGCCGCACGCCTCGAGCCGGGCCAGCGCGTCGGCGTCGATCCCCGGCTCGGCCTGGACGACGCCGCCCTCCGAGTGCAGCCGCGGCGCGGCGATCGCCGCGGCCGGGCCCATCCCCTGCTCGACCACCCGCACCACGGTCTGCAGGATCGCCGAGCGGATCCGGTTGGAGCCGGCGCTGCCGACCGCGAGGACGATCTCGCCGTCGCGCAGGACCACGGTCGGCGCCATCATCGACGGCACCCGGGTGCCCGGCCGGGTCTTGTGGAAGCCGAGCGGGTTGAGGTCCTCCTCGCCCAGCATGTTGTTGAGGATCACCCCGGTCCCCGGCACCAGCACCCCCGAGCCGGAGCCGTTCGAGCAGGTCACCGCCGCGCACATCCCATTGCCGTCGACCACCGAGATGTGGGTGGTCGAGCCGAGCAGGCTGGCGCGGTGCTCGTTGGCGGCGTCCATCGCGGCGACCAGCTGCTCGGGGCCGCTGGTCGGGCCGAGCCGCTCCAGCAGGTCGAGCGAGTAGGCGATCAGCGTCCCGCCGGCCGAGGGCGGCGGGTTGGTCAGGACCTCGGTGCCGCGGAACTCGGCGCGGACCGGCGCCCGCCAGGTCGCCGCGTAGGCGGCGAGATCGCCGCGCCCGAGGGTGCCGCCGTGCTCGACCACGAAGTCGCTCAGCGCCGCCGCGACCTCGCCGCGGTAGAACGGCACGACGCCCTCGCCGGCGAAGCGTTCGAGCGCCTCGGCGAGCTCCGGGAAGCGGAACGTCTCCCCCTCGCGCAGCGTCCGCCCCTCCGGCGCGTAGAGCTCGCGCGTCCCCGGCAGCCGCTCATGGATCGGCGCCAGGATCCGCAGGATGTAGGCCTGCTCGTGGTTGACCGGGGCGCCCTCGCGGGCGAGCCGGATCGCCGGCCCGGCGAGCTCCCCGAGCGGCATCGAGCCGAAGCGCCGCAGCGCCTCGACCAGCCCGGCGGGAGTCCCCGGCACCGCGCAGGAGACCGGGCCGACGTAGAACGTCTGCGCGGTGGTCGCGTCGAAAACGACCTCGACCGGCGCCAGCTCCGCCGTCCGCGGCGTCCCGTCGAGGCCGGGCGCGGCGACGAAGAAGTCGAGCAGCGTCGTCTCACCGCGGTCGTGGACGATCATGTAGCCGCCCGCGCCGAGCCCGGTCAGCGGGCTCTCGACCGCGAACGAGGCGAGCACCGCCCCGACCGCGGCGTCGACCGCGTTGCCACCCGCGCGCAGGACGGCGGCGCCGGCCTCGGCGCTCTCCGGATGACCCGCCGCGACGACGCCGGGCACTTCAGCGGCGCTCCTCAGCCGGGAAGGAACTCAGGAACGTCGATGCCGAGCGTGTCGCCGCCGCCCCGGGTCTGCGGCAGGCGGCCGCGGCCGGTGTCCTTGGTGCGACGGATCGTCGGTTCGGCGGCACGGCGCGGCGACGCCCCGCGGCCGTCGAAGCGGGTGGCGACCACCGTGACCCAGATCTGATCGCCGAGCTCCTCGTCGACGTTGGCGCCGAAGATGATGTTGGCGTCGGGGTGGGCGGCCTCGCCGACGACCTTGGCGGCCTCGGAGACCTCGACCAGCGAGAGGTCGGCGCCGCCGGTGATCGACAGGAGGATCGAGCGCGCCCCGTCCATCGAGGTCTCCAGCAGCGGCGAGGAGATCGCTTTCTCGGCGGCGAGGATCGCGCGGCCTTCGCCGTGCGCCATGCCGATCCCGAGCAGCGCCCGGCCCGCGTCGGACATGATCGTCCGCACGTCGGCGAAGTCGAGGTTGATGACCGCGGGCAGCGTCACCAGGTCGGAGATCCCCTGCACGCCTTGGCGCAGCACGTCGTCGGCGACCTGGAAGGCCTCGACCATCGAGGTCTGCTGGTCGAGCACCTCGAGCAGGCGGTCGTTGGGGACGACGATCAGGGTGTCGACCTCGGCAGCCAGCTCCTCGATCCCTTTGGCGGCCTGGCTGCCGCGCTTGTTGCCCTCAAAGGTGAACGGCTTGGTGACGATGCCGACCGTGAGCGCGCCGACCTCGCGGGCGAGGCGGGCGACCACCGGGGCGGCGCCGGTGCCGGTGCCGCCGCCCGCGCCGGCGGCGACGAAGACCATGTCGGAGCCCTTCAGCAGGCGCTTGATCTTGTCCTGCTCCTCGAAGGCCGAGCGGTGGCCGACGGCGGCGTCGGCGCCGGCCCCGAGCCCGCGCGTCTGCTCGTCGCCGATGTGCACGGTGACGTCGGCGACGCAGAGCTGCAGCGACTGAAGATCGGTGTTGACCGCCATGAACTCGACCCCGGGGATGCGGGCGTCGACCATCCGGTTGACGGCGTTGACGCCGGCCCCGCCGACGCCGACGACCTTGATCACCGGCTGGTGCGGCTCGCCCGAGCCGGGCGGTTCGTAGGCCGGCTCCTCGCGGCCGTAGCGCGGCGTCTGCAGGAAGTCCTCGCCTTGCCGGCGCGGGCGCGGCTCCTCGGCGAACACCCGTTTCAGGCGCTCGGGGGCGGGCTCACTCGACTGCGCGGGCTCCTCCTGGCGCGGCTCCGCGGTCGGCTCGGGCTCGCGGGCCACCGGCTCATCGTTGGGCACGGGCTCCTCATCGGCCGGGGGCGCGGAGGGTGCCGGAGTGGCCTCCGGCGCCGAGTCCTCCTGATCGAAAAAGGCGCCGGGGGCCTCGGGTGGATCCGCGGGGGCGTCGTCCGCGGTGGACCGAAAGAGATCGGCGAGGGGACCCTCACGCATGCTTGCCCGCTTGTTACGCCGAGCCATTCGCCAGGACCTCCTTCGCCAGTTCCCGGTAGTAGCTTGCCGCGCTGCTCTCGGAATCGTACTTGAGCACGCTTGAGCCTTTGACAGGCGCCTCGGCGAATTTGATCGCCTTGCGGATCCGGGAACGGAAAACGAGGTCGCCGAAGTTCTCTTCGAGGATTTCCACCGCCTCCTTGGCGTGGATCGTCCGCGAGTCGAGCATCGTCGGCAGGATGCCCTCGATGTGGACGTCGGGATTGAGGTTCTCCTGAATCATCCTCAGCGTGTTCTGCAACTGGACCAGCCCGCGCATCGACAGATACTCGCATTGCACGGGGACGATCACTTTGTTCGCCGCGGTCAGCGCGTTGATCGTCAGCAGGCCGAGGCTCGGCGGCGTGTCGATGCAGACGAAGTCGTAGTCGGCGGCGACCTCTTTCAGCGCTTTCTCCAGGGAGCGCTCACGCCCGATCTTCGTGCTCATCGCGATCTCGGCGCCGGCCAGGTCGATCGAGGCGACGGCGATGTCGATCTCGCGCTTGACGATGATCTCGGAGATCGGCATGTCGTTGACGAGTACGTCGTAGAGGCTGTTCTCGACCTTGTCGGGGTCGATCCCCTGGCTCATCGTCAGGTTGCCCTGCGGGTCGAGGTCGATGCAGAGGACGCGGTAGCCGGACTCGGCGAAGGCGACGGCGAGGTTCAGCGTCGTCGTCGTCTTCGCGACGCCGCCCTTCTGGTTGGCGAAGGCGATCACGTCGGCGGTGTCGACCGGCTGTTCGACCGGCTGCTCCGGCTTGAGGAAGTCGAGGCGGGTCGGCGCGATCAGGTCGATTGCCTTCATCCGCCCGTCGCCCGGCTCGTCGTCGTCGGACACCTGCTCAACCCGAGCGGGCTCCGTGAGTTCGGCGTCCGGCGCAGGGGCCTCCTCCGCGGGTGGCGGGGTCTCGTCAACCTCGACGTAGTCGTTGACCGGCCGCTCGGGGACGGCCTCTTCCATCCGCTGCAGCTCTTCTTCGAGCGGGTGAGTCTCCTCGACGACGGCTGGCTCCGGCTTCTTCTTGCGGCTTAGAAATCCCATTGCGCGGATATTCGGATAGGAGGCGCTTTTTCCTGCCGTGGGATGAAATTGCTAGGAATTGCCCGATACCTGAGCTTCTCGACAAACGGTTGGTCATCGTCACCGGCAAGGGCGGAGTCGGCAAGACGACGCTCTCGGTGGCCCTCGGCATGCGGGCCGCGGCGGAAGGCAAGCGGACGATCGTCTGCGAGGTCTCCTCGCAGGAGAACGCCTCGCGGATGTTCGAGCACACCACCGTCGGCTTCCACGAGGTCGAACTGGAAGAGAACCTCTGGGCGATCTCGATCGACCCCGACGAGTCGATGCGCGAGTACGTGCTCCTGCAGCTGAAGGTGCGGGCGATGCGCGACATGCTGTTCCGCAGCCGCATCTTCAACTACCTCACCGCGGCGACGCCGGGGCTGAAGGAGCTGGTGACGATCGGCAAGATCTGGGAGCTCGCCCAGCTCGACCGCAAGGTGAAGTCGGGGCGCAAATACGACACGGTGATCGTCGACGCCCCCGCCACCGGCCACGGCATCGGCTTCCTGCAGACGCCGCGCACCTTCGCCAATATCGCCCGGGTCGGGCCGATCCACTCGCAGGCCCAGACCCTGGACAACTTCATCACCAATCACGACAACACCGGCGTCGCGATCGTCGCCCTGCCGGAGGAGATGCCGGTCAACGAGTCGGCGGCGCTCGAGCACGACCTGGTCACCGACGTCGGCGTCGCGGTCGACCGCGTCTACCTCAACGGGCTCTACCCGGAGCGCTTCTCGAAGGAGGAGGCGGAGCGCCTCACCGAGCTGGCGGCGGCCGAGGACGGCGCGGCGAAGGCGGCGGCGCGGGCGGCGCTCTCGGAGTTCGGCCGGGCGCGATCGCAGCGCGCCCAGCTGGCGCGGCTGCGCCGCCGCGTCGAGGCGCCGGTCAAGACCCTCCCCTTCCTGTTCGAGCCCGACCTCGGCCCCGAGGCGGCGCGCCGCCTCTCGAAGAGGCTCTCGTGAGTCCGACCAGCCCGCGCCTCGGCGACGTCCTCGACGGCAAGCAGGTGGTGATCTGCGCGGGCTCCGGCGGGGTCGGCAAGACGACCACCTCGGCGGCGATCGCCGCCGGCCTCGCGTCGCGCGGCCTCAAAGTCTGCGTGCTCACGATCGACCCGGCGAAGCGGCTCGCCGACTCGCTCGGTCTGGACGAGCTCGGCAACGACGCCCGCCGCGTCGACCCCAAGCTCTTCGCCGACCAAGGGATCGAGATGAAGGGCGAGCTGTGGGCGATGATGCTCGACCCGAAGGCGACCTTCGACGAGCTGGTCGCCCGCCAGGCACCCGACGAGGAGTCGCGCGACCGGGTCCTCGAAAACCCGATCTACCAGCAGATCTCCAGCGCGCTGGCCGGCTCGCAGGAGTACATGGCGATGGAGAAGCTGTTCGAGCTCCACACCGAAGGCGGCTTCGACATGCTCGTCCTCGACACGCCACCGAGCCGCGACGCGCTCGACTTCCTGGAGGCGCCGCGCCGGCTGACCCAGTTCATCGAAGGCAGGTCGCTGCGGGTCTTCATGAAGCCGACCGGCTTCGCCGCGAAGGTCGCCGGTCGCGGCGCGACGGTGGCGCTGGGCGTGATGAAGCGGATCGTCGGCTTCGACCTGCTCGCCGACCTGGCCGAGTTCTTCAACGCCTTCAGCGGCATGGTCGACGGCTTCCAGGCCCGCGCCAAACGGGTCAACAAGCTGCTCGCCGCGCCGACCACCTGCTTCCTCGTCGTCTGCGGGCCGCAGGGCGAGCCGATCGACGAGGCCGTCTACTTCCACCGCAAACTGGTCGAGGCCAAACTGCCCTTCGGCGGCGTCATCGTCAACAAGGTCCACTACCCGGCGGAGAAGCTGCGCGGCGAGGTCGAGGACCTGCCGGCGACGCTGGCCGAGAAGCTCGGCGACGAGGACCTCGCCCAGCGGGTCGCCGCCAACTTCTCCGATTACCAGGCGCTGGCCGAGCGCGACGCGCGCAACATCGAGCACCTGGCGCGGGAGATGCGGGCGACCGGGGTGATCCGCGTCCCCTACCTCGACGAGGACGTCCACGACCTCGCCGGGCTGGCGCGGATCAACAGGTACCTCTTCGCAACGGGCGAGGAGCGCGTCGCGATGGCCGCCGGCCGCGCCTAGGACGGACGGCGGCGGGAGTACTCGAACTCGAGGTGCTCGACGTCCCAGTCGGAGTCCGGGACCGGGAAGAGGTGGCGGACGCGCGGGGTGTCGATCCGCTCGCGGTGCTGAAGGTCGCGCTCCTCGTGGACGGGCCACTCGAGCGAGTGACCGCGGTCGTCGTCGACCTCGTCGAGCCAGGGGGTGGCGGTGACCTTGATCTCGCCGGGGGCGGGAATCGGCTCCATGATCCGCGTTTCCATGCTGGACTCCTCCTCGTAGAGGTCTTGGCCGTCCTCCGCGGGGCCTTCGTCGACCAGCACGCGGAATTCTTCGGCGGGCGTCTCTTCGACCTCCGCGAAGGTCTCTTCCCCGACATCGGGGAAGTCCTCCTGGGCGAAGACCGTGATCTCGGCGTCGCCGGCTTCGAGGCCGGTCGTGATCAGGGTCTCGTCGGCGGTCGCCGAAAGGTCGGTGCCGAGTTCGCCGAGGGCCGCCTGGCGGAGCAGGCGGCGGACGCCGTCCTCGACCCAGGTCGCCAGCTCGATCGCCCGGTCGAGCGTGCGGCCGTTCATCAGCGCGCGCTCCAGCTCAAGCGTGTCCTCGACCCGCTCGCGGGCCTCGATCCGGTCGAAGGTGTCGTCGGCGATCAGGGCCGAGGCGCGCAGCGGCAGCGAGGCGCCGACCGGGCCGTGGCCCTCCAGCACCGCGCGCAGCGCCAACAGGTGGTCGCTGAGGCCTTCCATCGCGCTCTCGCGCTCGCAGCCCATCTCGAAGCGGCCGACGGCCCAGGTGAGGGCGCTGTCGGGGTCGGGGCGCTGCTCGAGCCGCGCGGCGAAGTCGGCGAGTTCGGCGCCCTCCTCCTCGGCGAGGCGGTAGCCGCCCGGGCGGGTCGCCGGCGCGCCGGTCGGCAGGCGGCGCCAGGTGTCCTCGCCGGTCGGGGCGAAGGCGAACGGCCCGAGGCCGATGCCGCCGACCTTGAACATCCGCATCACGCTGATCAGCTCGCGAAGTTGATGGAGCGCTTCCTCGGCCCCTTCGTCGTGGCCCTGCTCGGCGACGGCGAGGAACTGAGGCTCCCAGGCGGCGCGGCCCATGCCCTCGCTGCGCAGCGCGTCGACCGGCGCGTCGATCGAGTCGGCGCGGACGATCCGCACCCCGTTCGGCAGCTGCAGCCGGTTCATCGACATCCGCAGGCCGATGACCGGCACGATCAGGACGTCGGCGTCGTCGGCGCTCCGCGCTTCCGCGTCGAGCGTCGCGATCGACTCCTCGAGCCGCTCGCGGTCGAGCGAGAACCCGGTGCTGCCTTCCCAGAAGCTGACGAAGAAGACCTCGAGCATGCGCTCGGCGCGGGCGCCCGGTTCGGCCGGCACGGTCTCGCCGCGCGCCTCCAGGTAAGTGGAGGCCATCCCGGCCTCGACGATCGCCTCGCGGGCGGCACTCCAGCCCGGCAGCGCGTGCAGCTCCCCGGTCCGCTCGGCCACGTAGCGGCCGGTCTGCGGGACGTAGCTGTAGAAGGGTGACTCCTCGGCGGTGTCGGTGGCGACGTCGAAGGGGATCTGCTCGCCTTCGGCCACCATCGCGTTGAAGCGGGTCGCGGCCTCGGTGGCGAGGCGGCGCAGGGATTCGTTCAGCAGGAAGTCACGCACGGGGCCTGGCTTCCGGGTCGCCGCCCGGCCTCCTGCGCCTGCACGACGCCTTGCAGGCCCCCGTATCTGGACGTTCGATCTAGGCGGCGGCGGGCTCGCCGGCCTCGTCGAGGAGCCAGCGGGTTCCGTAGGTGCGCATGTCCTCGATCAGCGGCGCGAGGGCCCTGCCTTTGGCGGTGAGGGCGTACTCGACCCGCGGCGGCACCTCGGGATAGGTGTTGCGCCGCACGATCCCCTCCTCCTCCAGCGCTCGCAGGCGCAGCGAGAGGGTACGCGGGCTGATCCCCTCCAGCGAGCGTTCCAGCTCGCAGAAGCGGCGATTCTCTTCGGCGAGGTCGCGGATGACGAGGAGCGTCCACTTGCCGCAGACGACCTCGGCGGTCTTACAGACAGGGCACTCGGAGTTGGTGATGGCACTCATGATTTCCTCGATGCTGTCGAAACAGACTTCGCTTCAAGAAGTGTAGCCACATAGCTTCATTTACTGAAGCGTTGGCCGACTACCAAAGCTTCAGCGAACATCCGCCGAGTGGCCTAAAGAGTCGGGCAAGACGCCTAAAGGGCCGGCGGAACGTGCCGATGGGAGTACGTCACATGCCAGCGCGCGCCCGCAAAGCGCCGCCCGCCGAGGGCGGCTTCATCCTGATCGAGGTGCTCGTCAGCGCCCTGATCCTGGCGATCGTCGCGGGCGCCGTCCTCACTCTGATCACCGCCACCACCCACTCGGCGGCGTCAGAGCGCAACCACGCCACCGCCTACGCGCTGGCCCAGGAAAACCAGGCGGAACTGCGAACGAAGCGCATCTCCAGCCTCAACCGGCTGAGCGAAACCCACACCAAAACCGTCGGCGGCACGACCTTCACGATCGAAGAAAAGGGCGTCTTCGTCAACAACAAGAGCGGCACGCCGTCCTGCACCGAATCGAACGACTCGGCCGACTACGTCGAGATCACCTCGACCGTCTCCTCCCCCACCCTGCTGCATCCAATCTCGCTGCAAAGCGTCGTCTCTCCCTCCTCGGGATCGCTCGACCCGAGCCATGGGACGCTGTCGATCCAGGCTGACAACGCGGCCGGCGAACCGCTCTCTGGCGTCTCGATCAAAGGCGAAGGCACCACCGGCTTCCAGGGCGCGACCGAAGAAAACGGCTGCGCCAACTTCGCCGACCTCCCCACCGGGAACTACAAGGTTACGACCTCGGCCAATGGACTGATCAACCCGGAAGGCAACAGCTCGGCGACCAAAGAAATCGGCGTGCCGGCGAGCGGTACCCAGCAGATCGTCGTCCACTACGACAAGCCGGGTTCGATCAACCCGACCTTCGTGTACCAGGAACCCGGCACCGGCGTCCTCACTCCGGCCCCGGTCGATTCGATGGAGCTCTTCAACAGCGAAAACGAAGACAAGGCGATCACCTGGGGAACTCCGGGTGGAGCGCGTGCCTCCAAGCTCGAAGACCCCTCCGTCTACCCCTTCAAGACGGCCTACGCCGTCTACGCCGGCTCCTGCACCACCAACAACCCCGATCCGGAAAAGAAAGGGGCGAACCCGGCGGCGATCGCCAACGTCGAAGTCAAGGCAGGAAGCAGTGCCGCGCCACAGATCCAGGTGCCGGCCCTGGACCTCGCCGTCACCTCCGGCAGCAAAGCCGTGCTCGGCGCCAAGGTGCTTGTCACCGACACCCAGTGCAACTACAACAGCATCAAGGTCAAGCGAACTTTCACCACGAACGAACTCGGCCATATCGCTCCGACCACCGGAGGCAAAACCGAAGCGGTGGGACTGCCGTACGGCACCTACGAAATCTGCGTGTCGGCGAAGATCGGGAATGAATTCCGGCGCGCCGAAGAATCGAACGTCAGCGTCAAGAGCCTGACCAGCGCGGCGACCAAAAGCCTGGCCCTCTCGGGCGGCTTCAACGTCAAGGAATGCACGTGAACGCGCTGCCGTCACCCACCGACGAGCGCGGCACGACCATGGTCGAACTCCTGGTCGGCATGGCGATGGGCATGGTCGTCCTGGCGGGACTGTCGATGATGATCGTCGTCGTGCTGCACGGCAACGCGCGGGTCGACGCGCGGGTCGAAGCCACCGACAACGCCCGCGTCACGGTGACGCGGATCATGGAAGAGCTCCACTCCGCCTGCGTCTCGCCGCAGATCGCTCCGGTCCAGGAAAAGAGCAGCGGGAACTCGCTGATCTTCTGGCACGCCGCGGCGGGCGAAACGACCGCGGTCGAGCCGATCCCGGTGAAGTCGAAGATCACCTACGGCGGCGGCACCCTCACCCAGACCGACTACGCGCAGACCGGAGGTACCAGCCCCAACTGGGTCTTCGCCACGACCGGCTCGGAACGCAAGCTGCTTACGAACGTCGGGCCGGCCCCCGGCAACAGCGCGGTCTTCAGCTACTACAAGTATGAAAACGGCAGCTTGGTCAAGCTCACCGCGAGCGAACTGAGCAAGACGGAAGCCGAAGCGGTGATCGTCGTCAAAGTCGCCCTCACCGCCAGCCCGAAATCCACCCCGGTGGCCGACGCGGGCGCTGCCGCGACGGTCGAGGACAGCGCGACGCTGCGCCTCACGCCGCCCTCGTTCAACGAAGGGGCAAGCGCGCTGCCATGCCAGTGAGAGCCCGGGACGAGAGCGGCTTCACGATGATCATGACGGTGATCGGCATCACGCTGGTCGCGCTCCTCGCGGCGGTCGCGGTGACCGCGGTCAACGGCAGTGCCCAGGTGACGGGACGGGACATCGCCCGCAAGCAGGCCTACGAGGCCGCCCTCGCCGGGATCAACGAATACGCCTTTCATCTCCACGCCAATAGCGGTTACTGGGCCGAATGCACGAACGCCGCCAAGCAAGGCGAAACCTCGGCGCTGAACCAAAAGGGCTCGACGGCGAATCGACGCTCGGTCCCCGGCCAGAGCGGCTCGACCTACGCGCTCGAACTGCTTGCCGCCACCGGACACTCAAGCTGCGACCCGACCAATATCGAAACCGCGACGGCGAGCATGCTCGAGGCGCTGGAACCGATGAAGGGAACTTTCCGCGTCCGCTCGACCGGCTTCTCCGGCAACTCACAGGTGTCGGTCACCGCCACCTTCAAACCGGCGAGCTTCCTCGATTACGTCTACTTCACCCAGCTGGAGACGTCCGATCCGGTCACCTACGGCAACGAAGAACTGATCAAGGCGGCCAACCGGCAATGCACGAAGACGATCTACGAAGGCCGCTACACGACGCCGCTCGAGAACGAAAAGAATGAATACCTCACTTCAAAGGGGACCGTCACCAACAAATTGAGCTCAGCCGACTACTGCGACACCATCTCCTTCGTCGGCGGCGACAACATCAAGGGGCCGATGCACACGAATGACGCCTTCGTGATCTGTGAAAACCCGACGCTGGGCCGCAACGCAAGCGACCCGATCGAGGTGAGCTCACCGGAACCGGGCTGGTACTCGACCAAGAACATCCCGAACTCGGGGTCGAACTGCACCGGCAGCAAATCGAACTTCAAAGGCACGTTCCGCGTCAACTCCCCGGTCCTGATCCCACCGGAAACGAACTCCGAACTCGAAACGATCGCCGAACCGACCTTCCGCTTCAGCGGCGAAGTGAAAATCTGCCTGGAAGGCTCTAAGTTGACCGTCGGCCGCGGCAACTCGTGCACCGAATCGGTCCTCTACTCGGGCTCGTTCCCGGCCAACGGGGTCATCTACGACTCGAGCCAGTCGTGCACCGGTGCCTACTCACCCTTCGCGGTGAACTACGAATCGACGGCGGTCGGAACCTGCGGCAACGTCAACGTCGAAGGCAAGTACGCGAAGCCGCTGACGATCGCGGCCGCCAACGACGTCCTGATCATGGGCAACATCGAAAAGAGCAACGAAGAAGGCATGCTGGGCCTGATCGCCAACAACTTCATCCGCGTCTACCACCCGGTCAAGATCACGAAGACTTCGCATACGGAAAACGGCGTCACCGTGACCGAAGAAACGTGCACGGCGTCGAGCCAGAACCTCTCCGGCGCACTGAAGAACGTGAAGATCGAAGCGGCCCTGCTGGCGATCAAGCACTCCTTCATCGTCGACAACTACAACTGCGGCCCGCAGCTCGAAAAGCTGAACGTGAAGGGCGCGATCGCCCAGAAGTTCCGCGGTGCGGTCGGCACGACCGGCAGCACCGGCTACCTGAAGAACTACGAATACGACGAACGGTTGAAAACGACCGAGCCGCCGAGCTTCATCGAGCCGATCAAGTCCGATTGGGTGATCGGTCGCGAGACGACCGAATAGCCGCCTTACAAGTTCGCGACCAGATCGCGGACGAGTGTTGCCGATTTCTGGGTAAAGACTGTTGGATCGGCACCAGGCAGCCGATGAAGAGGGGTCGCCGCGAAGCCGTGGCGGCCCCTACCGATGAGCTCCATCCTGACCAAGCCGATCAGCCTGCCGCGCCCGCGCCGGCCCGAACTGCGACGCCCTGAATTCAGGCGCCCGAACGTGTCTCGGCCGACCCTCGGCGGACCGACCCTCTCGATGCCGAGCTTCGGGCGCAAGGAGAGCGCCGGCGGCGCGGTCGTCGGGCTGGAGATCGAGGCGGGCAGCGTCGCCGCCGCCGAAGCGCGGCTCGAAGGCGGGCCACAGGTGGTCGCCGCCGGCGTCCAGCCGTTGGCGCCCGAGGCGTTTCGCGACGGCGAGGTGGTCGAGCCCGAGGCGGTGGCCGCGGCGCTCCGCGCCCTCTTTGCCCGCCACGACATGAGCCGTCAGGTGCGGCTCGGCATCGCCAACCAACGGCTCGTCGTGCGCACGCTGCGGCTGCCGGCGATCGAGAACCCCGACGAGCTCGACGCGGCGGTCCGCTTCAGCGCCCAGGAGCAGATCGCGATGCCGCTCGAGGAGGCGGTGATCGATCACCGCGTCGTCGGCGGCGTGCCGGCGAGCCCCGAAGGCCCCGCCCAGATCGACGTGATGGTCGTCGCGGCCCGCCGCGAGATGATCCTCGCCTCGCTCGCCCCGCTGCGCGACGCCGGCCTCGAACCGGTCGGGGTCGACCTCTCCGCCTTCGGCATGATCAGGGTCCTCGCCGACGACCAGGCGACCGAGCGCCCCGTCGACGAGGCCCCGCCCTCCGGCGCGCGGTCCTCCACCCTCTACTGCAACGTCGGCGACGCCACCAACCTCGCCGTCGCCCGCGACCGCTCCTGCCTCTTCACCCGGGTCTCCCCCGTCGGCCTCGAGGACATCGCGGGCAGCCTCGCCTCGGCGACCGGGCTGAGCCTCGAGCACGCGGGCATGTGGCTGGGCCACGTCGGCCTCGGTCGGCCGGTCGAGCAGATCGAGGGCGATCCGGCAGTCATCGCCCGGACGCGTTCTACGCTCGAGCACGGCGCCGCCTCGCTGGTCGACGAGCTGCGCCTCTCGCTCGACTTCTACGGCGCCCAGGAAGGCGCGGTCGCGGTCGACAGGATCGTCCTCTGCGGTCCCGGCAGCGCCATCCCGGGGCTCGCCGCGCAGATGGAGCCGGCAGTCGGCCTGCCGATCACCATCGGCCGCCCACGCGCCCTCGACGGCTACGACGCCGCCACCGCCGCGCGCCTCACCGTGCCCCTCGGACTCGCGCTCGAACTCTAGCGATGCGCCCCGTCAACCTCATCCCGACCGAGGAGAGGCCAGGCAGCCGCCGGCCGCTTCGCTCAGGCCCCCTCGCCTACATCGTCGTCGGCGCGCTCGCCGCGGCCCTGATCGCGGTGACCGCCGTCGTCGTCACCGAAAGCAAGATCTCCGACCGCCAGGCCGAAGTCACGCAGCTGAAGCGCGAACAGGCGAGCATCACGGCGAAGGCCCGGGCGCTCTCCTCATACACCCAGTTCGCCACGGTGCGCGAACAGCGACTGGCGACGGTGACGAGCCTCGCCGACAGCCGCTTCGACTGGGAACGCGTCCTCCACGAACTCTCGCTCGTCATCCCCGCCGACGTGCAGCTCACCAGCCTGTCCGGCACCGCGTCGCCCGAAGTCAGCACCGCCGGCGGAGCGGGCATCTCGCTGCGCTCCGCGATCGCCGGGCCGGCGCTCGAAATGGTCGGCTGCGCGAGCAGCCAGGGGGCGGTCGCCGGCTTCGTCGAGGCGCTCAAGGACATCGACGGGGTCACTCGGGTGGGTGTCCAGGGATCGACGATGAGCGGCGGCGAATCCGGCGGCAACGCGACGACCGCCTCGGCCTGCGGTGGGGAATCGGAGACGGCCCAGTTCCAGCTGGTCGCGGCCTTCGACGCGGCGCCGGTGCCGCCGAGCGAAACCGGCGAAGAAGTCGTCCCCGAAGCGAGCACCGAAACGACCTCGGAAACCAGCTCCGAAACGGAATCCACCTCGAGCGAATCGTCGTCTTCATCGGAAGAATCGTCCTCGGGAGAAGGCGGGGCCGATTGATGAAGTCCTCAGCCCGACCGATAGTCGCGATCCTGCTCGTCGCGGCGGCCGCGATCGCCTTCTGGACGCTCGCCCTGAGCCCGAAGCGCGACGAAGCGGACAAGCTCGCGCAGCAGGTCGAACAGCTGAACACGAGCGTCGAACAGGCGCGTGGCGAACTCGCCCAGGCAACCGCGGCGCGCCATTCCTTCCCGGCCGCCTACCACCAGCTGGTCGAGCTCGGCCAGGCCGTCCCGGCGGGTGACGAAACGCCCTCGCTCCTGATCGAACTCGAAAACCTGGCCGCCCGCTCCGGGGTCGAGTTCGAAAGCATCCAGCTCGAAGGCGAAGGCGAAGCCGCGCCCGAAGCGCCCGCCACCCCCAGTACCACGACGGAAAGTGGCGGCTCCCCGACCGGGGCACCGGCCGCGGAAATCGTCTCGCCCACCGAGGTCGAAGCCTCATTGCTGCCGCTCGGCGCGTCGATCGGCTCGGCCGGCCTCGCGGTGATGCCCTACTCGCTGCAGTTCAAGGGGACCTTCTTCGGGATCGCCAGCTTCATCGGCAAGGTCGACGCGCTGGTCAAGTCGGGAAGCTCGCGGATGACGGTCGACGGGCGCCTGGTGACCATCAAGGGCTTCTCGCTCACCACCGGCGCGGCAGAAGGCGGAGAAGAAAGCGAAGGCGGCCCCACCGAACTGCAGGCCGACTTCTCGGTCACCACCTACCTGACCCCGCCCGGACAGGGCATCACCGCGGGCGCCACGCCGACCGCGCCCGCCGCGGAACCCTCGACGCGGACGGTGGCGGCGCGATGAACTGGCTGAAGAAAGGGCCGGAGCTGAAGCTCTCCGAGCTGAAGGTCCCGGACTTCCTCTACGACCTCTTCTACGACCTGAAGGAACGCCACCTGCTGCCCCTGGTGGCGCTGCTGCTGGTCGCGATCGTCGCCGCGCCGATCTACTTCAAGAGCTCCTCGAAGTCGAGCCCGGAGCCGACGGTGGGCTCAAACCCGACCGCCACCGGGTCGACCGCCGACGCCGGCGAAGAAACCCTGGTCGTGGCGCGGTCCGAGCCGGGCCTGCGCGATTACCACCGCCGACTCGAACGGGACCGTGCCCTCGACCCGTTCGAAGAAAAAGGCGGGGGATCGACCGCGGCCGGTGAAGCGGCGGGCGAAGGCGGCAGTGAAGAAGCGTCGGCCGCGGCCGCCGTCCCCGCCGAAGCGACCGTGATCGGCGAAGAACCGAGCCCCGCGCCGAGCGAAGCGGCGTTCCCCGCCGAATCCTCGGGCGTCGCCGCGGGACCGACCGCTCCTGCCGGAACCGACGGGAAGGCCCGCACCCGTTACGCGTCCGACGCGATCGACGTGCGGATCGTCTCGGTCCCGCCGGCCGGATCCGCCGACGACAAGGGCAATGCGGCCAAACCGAAGGTGCAGATCCGTCGCGATCTCCCCGAACTGACGATGCTGCCTGCCCGGGCGACGCCCGCGGCGACCTTCATGGGAACCAGCCGCGACGGCAAGAAGGCATTGCTGCTGGTCTCCTCGGACGTCGAGTCGATCTTCGGCGAAGCGAGCTGTGTGATCGGCTCGCGGAGCTGCCAGCTGCTCGCCCTCGAACCCGGCCTCCCCGAGACCTTCGTCTACGGCCCCCAGGAACGCACCTACCGGATCGAGCTGCTGAAGATCCACCAGACCCTCACCGCGAGGCCCCGCCGCGCCACCCTCGGCGCCACCAAGCACAAGCACGGCGGCCATGCCTCCCACGGTGGTAGAAGCACCGAAGCGGGCAGCGGCTCGGCCGGCAACGAACCAGCCGAACGCAGCGGCAAGTAGTCGGCCGCCCTCAGCACGCCGCCCGGTCACACATCTGTGCGGGCAGCTTGGCGACCGTGCACTTGAGCCCCCTATAGCGGGTCTAAGCGCACACTCGGCTGGCGCGGTCCGACGAAAGTGAAACGCGCGGCGCTCAACCGAGGTAGATGTCGACCAGATGGTGGCCGGCCAGCAGTCCGACGATCCCGCCGATCGCCAGGAAGGGGCCGAAAGGGATCGTCATCTTGCGCGCGTCGGCGCCGCGGCTCGCGATCAGGGCCAACCCGACGACGCTGCCCGCCAGAAGGCCGGCGAGGATCGCCGGCGCGACGGCTCGACCGAGGAACAGCCCCATCGTCGCGGCGAGCTTCGCGTCGCCGAGGCCCATCCCGTGCGGATAGGCGAGGACGACGAGGAAGAAGATGCCGCCCGCGGCCGCGGCGGCGATCAGCCGCTCCGGTACGCCGCCCGGATCGGTCGGGATCGCGATCGCCAGACAGATGACCGCGCCGGTGATCAGCGCCTTGTTCGGGATGATCCGCCGCTCCAAGTCGGTGAGCGTGACGACCGCGAGCAGCGGCACGAACACCAGCCCGATCACCGCTTCGGCCGCGTGGTGGCGGTAGACGATCACGGTCGCCGCGTAGAGGACGCCGACGGTCAGCTCGGTCAACGGGTAGCGCGGCGAGATCGGCTCGCCGCAGCACCTCGCCCTGCCTCGCAGGAGCAGCCAGGAGAGCACGGGGACGTTGTCGCGGGCGCCGATCTGGGCGCCACAGGCCGGGCACTGCGAACGCTCCAGCCCGAACGGCATCCCCCGCGGCAGCCGGTAGGCGACCGCCGTCGCGAAGCTGCCGACGGCGAGCCCGGCCAAGAACGCGATGATCGCGACGCCGATCACGAGCAGAGTTCTACCCGAGGCCTCGGCCGGCCGGAGATGCTGGCGCGGACGGCGGTATACCTGGGTATACTCACCGCATGGCAAAGGTGATGGTTTCCCTTCCCGACGACCTCCTCGCTGAAGTGGATGCCGAGGCGCGGCGGGGCGGCACGACCCGCAGCGCCATCATGCGAGAGTTCGCCGACGCGGCGCTGCGCCGACGTCGCGAGGGCCGGGCGGCGGCGATGCGATCGCTGCTCGGCGACGCCGCGCCCCACGGCGGGCAAGCCGCGGATCTGGTGAAGGGGACGCGACCCGGCCCGTGACGACGCTGCTCCTCGACGCGAGCGTCCTGCTTGCCGCCTTCGATCCCGAGGACGACCACCACGAGCCGGCGCGCGCCCTGCTGGAAGACGACAGGACCGCCCTCGCCACCCTCGATCTCGCCCGCTACGAGGTGGTCGACGTCGCCGTGCGGGCGTGGCGCGCCCCGGAGTCGGTGGCGCCGCTGCTGGCCGCGGTCGAGAGGCTCGGCGATGACGGGGGCGTCCTCGCACCCACCGGCGCCCTCCTGGCGCGGGCGGCCGAGATCGCCGAGCGCCATGCGATCTCCGTCTACGACGCCGCCTACGCGGCCGCCGCCGGCGACGCAGGGCACCGCCTCGTCAGCTGCGACGAGCGCGATCTGGTCTCAAAGGGCCTGGCTTCGCTTCCTGGAAACGTCCAGCTCACGGCCCTCTAGGACTTCGTGCCGAGGACGACGATGAAGCGGCGCTTGACCGGCTTGCGTTCGACGTTCCCGGCCAGGTCGGTGGCCCGGATCGCGACGATGTGGTGGCCGAGCTTCAGATGCTTGAGGTGGAAGGGGGAACTGCAGGGCTTCCACTTCGCCTTGTCCACTTTGCAACGGAAGGTGGTGCCGGGGGGATCTTCGGTCACGTCCTTGAAGCGGAAGATCGCCTTGCGCTTGCGCGTCTTCACACCAGGGCCCATGGTGATGCGGGTGCGGGGTGGGGTCGAGTCCTCGGTGTAGGTGACGGGCGAGGAACAGGTCGAGTGCTGCGAGCCGATCGCGACCGCCGAGAAGGTCGTCGCGGCGTTCTCCGCGACCGCCACTTCGAAGCCCGAGGAGAGCTGTGAGGCGGCGCCCGTGGCGATGGGCATGCCGCCGCAGTTCGAGGTCGAGTAGATGGCGACGGTGTTGGCACCCTGAGCGCTGCCGGCGATGAGGGGCGTCAGGTCGTTGGCCCGGTCACTCGGGTTCGTGTGTATGTGGGGAGCGTCGGGCCTGCCACCCGCCGGAATGGCGGGGCCGATCGCCCCACCGGAGGAGGTTCCGCTCGATCCCTGGCCGGAGCCGCCGTTTTCGGAGCCGCCGCCGGAGGAGCCACCCCCGGAGGAGGTTTCTTCGGTCGGCACGTTGCCCTCCCAGTAGGAGAACGGATTGGAGCAGGCCGACGGTTCACCTACCCGGTCGGCCGACAAGATCGTTTCCGCGTTCGGGGTGACTTCCACCCCGATCCCTTCCCCTTCGAACACTTCCGCGGTGCCGGCCCCGATCACCGGGCCGACGCACCCTTCACCGTCAAAGATCTGGATTTCGGTCGAGGGGGCAAACGATCGCGTCCCATCGGCGACGCCGAGCCGCAGACCGAGCGGTACACGCTCGATGATGATCCCTTCTTCGGATTCCGCTTCGCCGATGACCAAGGGAGTGGTCGACATCGCCGGGTGTCCCGACGACGAGGTCGGATTGGTGGCGAGAATCCTGGGCGGGCCCGGCGGCGACGACGCCTCGGCCGGCGTGACAACGACAGAGCAAAGCGCAAGAGGAAGCAGACACACCAAGAGGCGGGCCGCGACGGCCCGCCTCTTGGAAATGTACCGAGTACTCATTGCGCTCTGGGGTCGGGCTCTATTCGTTACCCCAGTTATGACTGCTCGGGCAGCCGCCCTTGGCCCCGGCGGCGTTGCCTTCGAGTTCGCAGGGGAAGCTCATCGTGCCTGATTTGTTAACGATCTTGAACTTGGTGCCCGTAGTCGAGGTGACGATGACTTCGTAACCCTTGCCGTTTTCTAGTACCGCTACATTGACGGCCTGGGTTTCTTTTTCTTCTCCATTTTTTGCCACTTTAGGAAGCGTCGGCTCGATTTCGTGGAGCTTTTCCTCGGTCACGCCTAAGTAGGATCCGCCGTTTTCGGTCGCGTACGTCTCGACCGCGACCTGAGCCGAGTGAGCGGTCTCCTTGGCGTTCGCGTCGCCGGCCTTTTCCCGCTGGTTGAAGAACGCGGGGAGGGCGATGGCGGCGAGGATGCCGAGGATGAGCATGACGACGAGAAGCTCGATCAGGGTGAAGCCTGCCTCACCGTCGCCACTGAGCCGGGCACCGAGACGCGCCCGGAGATTCTGGAGAAACATAGGTACCTCCTATGGCCCTATCGTTTGCGCCAGGCCCCGTCGCGTGATGCCACGGTGTCTGTTGACCCCGGTGGTAGCCCGGCCAACTCTCGGATGAGAGCTCCGACGGCTTTGCGCCCCCGCCTCACGGTGGGTTTGCCTCTTGCACCAAGGCTCTGGCAGATTCATTACAAGGTGCTCATCGGGCCTGCTTGACGCCGCCTTTAGCACTGATTCGCGACTTGTGGAAAAGCCTGACTTTCGATGAGGCAGACTCTGGACAAACGTCCAGCGGCTCCCGACTCAGCGGATCTTTTCGTAGATGCTGAACATCGGCAGGTACATCGAGATCACGATGAATCCCACCATGCCGCCGACGAAGACGATCATCACCGGCTCGAGCAGCGAGGTGAGCGCCTTCACCTTGGCGTCGACCTCGGCCTCGTAGAAGTCGGCCACTTTGGCCAGCATCTTGTCGAGCTGGCCGGTTTCCTCGCCGACCGCGATCATGTGCCCCACCATCGGCGGGAAGATGTCGCTCTCGGCGATCGGCGCGGCGATCGAGCCGCCGCGCTTGACCGAGGCGTAGACGCCGTCCATCGCTTCCTCGATGACGATGTTTCCGGCAGTTTCGCCGGTCAGCTTGATCGCCTGCAGCATCGGCACCCCCGAGGAGATGGCGCCGGAGAAGGTCCGCGACCAGCGCGCCAGGGCGACCTTCTGCACGACGTCGCCGATTTTGGCCGGCAGCTTCAGCGTGAAGCGGTCCCAAGCGCGGTGGCCGGCTTCGGTCTTCTTCCACTTGAAGAAGAGGAAGACCGCCAGCGCGATGCCGGGGATGATCACGAACCAGTAGCCGGTGATCGCGTTGGAGAGGTCGACGCAGAACTGGGTCGGGGCCGGCAGACCACCGGCTTCTTCCGGGTGTTCTTCGGCGAGTTCTTTGAAGATGTTGGCGAAGACGGGGATCACGAAGGCGACGATCGCGATCAGGACCACAGCCGCGAAGCCGAAGATCAGCGACGGGTACATCAGCGCCGATTTGACCTCGCGCCGCAGCATGTCGGCCTTCTCCACCTGGTAGGCGATCCGGTCCATCGCCTCGTCGAGCCGCCCCGACTGCTCGCCGGAGCGGACCATCGCCCGGTAGAGCCGGTCGAAGACCTTCGGGAAGCGGCCCATCGCCTGCTCCAGCGAGCTCCCCGCCTCGACATCGGCGCGGACGCCGACCGCCGCCTCTTTCAGCATCTCGTCCTTCGTCTGCTGCTCGAGCGTCTCCAGGGTCCGCAGCATCGGCATCCCCGAGGCGATCAGCGTCGCGAACTGGCGCGAGAAGACCGCCAGCTCGCGCATGTCGATCCCACGCCAGCGCTTGAAGATGTCCTCGATGTTGACCGGGCTCGACTTCTCGTTGACGTCGAGGACGATCAGGCCGCGCTGGCGCAGCTGCTCGCCGACGGCGGCCTTGGATTCGGCCTCGACCTCGCCGCTCGAGGTCGCCCCGGCCAGGTCGATCGCGCGGAACTCGAAGGTGGTCGCCGACATCCGCGCCTAGGCTCCGTTCGAGTAGACGGGCGGTGGCGCGGCGACCCCGGCGACGGCCGGCGCCCCGCCGAGCAGGCGACTCAGCTCCTCGGGGACCGAGGCGCGCTGTTCGGCCAGCGAGCGGCCGATCTTGCCGCTGCGGACGAGCCGCGCCAGGTCGGCGTCCATAGTCTGCATGCCGACCGCCCCGGAGGTCTGGACCGCCGCGTAGATCTGGTGCGTCTTGCCCTCGCGGATCAGGTTGCGGATCGCCGGGGTCGGGATCAGCACCTCGCAGGCGACGACGCGGCCGCGGCCGTCGCTGGTCGGCAGCAGCTGCTGGGTGACGATCCCCTGCAGGGCGATCGACAGCTGGGTGCGCACCTGAGCCTGCTGCTCGGACGGGAAGACGTCGATCACCCGGTCGACGGTCTGCGCCGTCGACTGGGTGTGCAGGGTGGCGAAGACGAGGTGCCCGGTCTCGGCCGCGGTCAGCGCGGTGGAGACGGTCTCCAGGTCACGCATCTCGCCGACCAGGATCACATCGGGGTCCTGGCGCAGCGCGGCGCGCAGGCCGCGGGCGAAATCAGGGGCATCGGAGCCGATCTCGCGCTGGTTGACGATCGAGCGTTTGTGGTGGTGGAGGAACTCGATCGGGTCCTCGATCGTGAGGATGTGGTCCTCGCGATCGACGTTGATCGCGTCGACCATCGCCGCCAGGGTCGTCGACTTGCCGGAGCCGGTCGGACCGGTGACGAGGACGAAGCCGCGCGGTTTGTTGGTCAGTTCGCGCAGCACCGGGGGCACGCCGAGCGAGTCGAGCGCCGGGATCTCCTGCGGGATCAGGCGAAAGGCGGCGCTCACCGCGCCACGCTGGAAGAAGCAGTTGACGCGGAAGCGGGCCACGCCGGGGATCGCGTAGGCGAAGTCGAGCTGCTGGTCGACCTCGAAGCGTTTGCGCTGGTCGTCGTTGAGGATCCCGTAGACGACCTCGCGGGTCTGCTGCGAGTTGAGGACCGGAAAGCCCTCCATCGGCTTGATCCGGCCCTTGTCGCGGATCGCGGGCGGGAATTGAGAGGTGATGTGGACGTCGGAGGCGCGCGTCTCGACCATCCGCGCCAGCACCTCCGAGAAGTCGAACTCAGGCGGTGACACGGAGCACCTCCTCGAGGCTGGTGACGCCGGCCCTGACTTTCGAGATCCCGTCCTCGCGCAGGGTCAGCATCCCCTCTTCCTCGGCCACGGCGGTGATTTCCGGCTCGGCCGCACGACGGATCGTCAGGTCTTTGATCGCCTCGCTCATCATCATCGCCGAGTAGAGCCCGACCCGGCCGCGGTAGCCGCTGTTGGCGCAGCGTGGGCAACCGGCCGGCTCGTAGCCTTCGACGTCCGCCCCGGCCCGGACCCCCGCCGCGGTGAGCGCCTCGACCGAGACGAGCGTCCGCCGCTTGCAGGCCGAGCAGAGCTTGCGCGCCAGGCGCTGGGCGACCACGCAGTCGACCGCCGAGGCGGTCAGGAAGGTCTCGATCCCCATCTCGTTGAGGCGCGGGATCGCGCCCGGGGCGTCGTTGGTGTGCAACGTGGTGAGCATCAGGTGGCCGGTCAGGGCCGCCTCGATCGCGATCCGCGCCGTCTCCGCGTCGCGGATCTCGCCGACCATCACGATGTCCGGGTCGGCGCGGAGGATCGAGCGCAGGCCGGTGGCGAAGTCGAGCCCGGCCTTGCGATTGACGTTGATCTGGTTGACGCCGTCGATCCGGTACTCGACCGGGTCCTCGATCGTGATGATCTTCTTGGCGATGTCGTTGAGCTCGCCGAGCGCCGCGTAGAGCGTCGTCGACTTGCCCGAGCCGGTCGGCCCGGTCACCAGCACGGCGCCGTAGGAGCGGCGGAAGGCGTCCTCGAAGCGGGCCCGCGCCGAGCCGTCCATGCCGAGTTCGTCGAGCGTCCGGTGCGAGTTGCTTTCGTCGAGGATGCGGATCGTCGCGCCCTCGCCGCGCTGGGTCGGCAGGGTGGTCACGCGCAGGTCGATACGGCGGTCCTCGACCGAGACGCTGACGCGACCGTCCTGCGGCACCCGCTTCTCGGCGATGTCGAGCTCGCTCATGATCTTCAGCCGCGAGATCACCGCGCCGATCATCCGCTTCGGCACGTGCGCCGCCTCCTTGAGGACGCCGTCGATCCGGAAGCGGATCCGCAGCTCGCCTTCTTCGGGCTCGAGATGGATGTCGGAGGCGCCCTCGCCGACCGCCTGCGCGAGGACGCTGTAGACGAGCTTGACGACCGGGGCGTCCTCGGGGCCGGCCTGCATGTCGGTGACCGCGGCCAGCCCGACTTCGTCCTCCGACTGGTCCTCGATGATCGCGTTGGCGGCGGCGCTCTGCAGCGTTCCGAGCCGCGACAGCAGGCTCTCCACGTCGCCGCGGGCGGCAACCGCGATCCGGCAGTCGAGCCCGGTGGCGACCTGGATGTCGTCGACGGCCAGCACGTTGGCGGGATCGGCGGCGGCGACCAGCAGCGTGTGCGAGTCGACGTAGCCGACCGGCACCGCCATGTAGCGACGCGCCATCGAGACCGGGAAGAGCGCCGCCGCGGCAACGTCGACGCCGTAGACGGCGAGGTCGACGTGGTCGAGGCCATAGCGCTCGGCGGTCGCCCGGGTGAGCTGCTCCTCGGTGATCGCGCCCTGGGCGAGCAGCAGCGACTCCGGCGTGCGCCCTGCCGCCCGCGCCGCCTCGACCGCGGCCGTCACCGTCTCCTCGGCGGCGTAGCCGAGTTCGACCAGCACGTCGGTGATGAAGCCGCGCGAGTGGCCGCGCCGCAGCGGCGGGGTCAGCCCGGGGGTCCCAGGCTCCTCGGCGGGCGGCAGAGCGGGCGCCGCGGCGCCGTGGTCGGGGACCGGTTGCAGGTGGGTGGGGTACTCCGGGCTCATCGGTGGCTCATCCCGGGTGGTAGGCCCGCTGTTCGGGGCCGACGTAGGAGGCGTCGCGCAGCGTCTGGTGGATGCTTTCCGGGCTCTGGTAGCCGTAGGAGACGGTGGCCTGGGGCACGCCGTGGCTGAGCCGCTTCGGCCGCAGCACGATCAGCGCCGGCAGCTGGTTGACGTCGAGGCCGACCGTCACCGAGGCGTAGCGCGAGATCCGCTTGGCCGGCACGACGAAGACGGCGACCCGTTCCAGCGTCGCCACCTCCTTCAGCGCCAGCGCCGTGTAGGCGTCGTCGATCCCGCCGTCGTGGACGACGAGCAGGGCGACCGCCTCGCCCGATTCATAGGCGGCCCGGAAGGCGTGGGGCGGCGCCTTGGCGGCGGGCAGCGAGGTCGGCAGTTCGCCCATCCCGGTCGGCGCCGCGACGGACAGCGCCGCGGCTTCTTCGGGCGCCGCTTCGGCTTCGGTTCCGCTGCCGCCGCCACCAGATTTGCCGAGGAACATCACGGCGACGACAAGGGCCAGGACCGCCACCAACCCGATCTGGGCGGCCCTGCTTTCGTTCAGCTTCTCCCGCATCGGCCCACCGTCCTCAGGTCGCCACAGCCGTGCCGAGCTGCTCGATGCCGCTGGCCCGGCGACCACCGGCGGCAAGCATCAGCTTCAGGTCGTGCGGGTTGGAGGCGTATTCCATCGCCACCGCCTCGCTGATCCGCCCGGCGGCGGCATAGGCGAGCAGCGCCTGGTCGAAGGTGCGCATCCCGTAGTACTCGCCTTCGGCGATGACCTCGGTGATCTTGCCGGTCTCCTCCGGGTTGAGGATCAGGTCCTGGACCCGCCCGGTCACCACCATCACCTCCGAGGCCGGCACCCGGCCCTCGCCGGTCACATCGGGCACCAGGCGCTGGGCGATCGCCCCCTTCAGGGTCGCCGCCAGCATCACCCGCGCCTGCTGCTGCTGGTGCGGCGGGAAGAAGTCGATGATCCGGTTGATCGTCTCGGTCGCGTCCAGGGTGTGGACGGTGGAGAGGACGAGGTGGCCGGTCTCGGCGGCGGACAGCGCCGTCCGCACCGTCTCCTCGTCGCGCATCTCCCCGATCAGGATCACGTCGGGGTCCTGGCGCAGGACGCGGCGCATCGCCCGGCCGAAGCCGACCGTGTCGGAGCCCACTTCGCGCTGGTTGACGATCGAGCGCTTGTCGGCGTGCAGGTACTCGATCGGGTCCTCGAGCGTGATGATGTGGTGCGCCCGGGTCTCGTTGATGTGGTCGATCATCGCCGCCAGCGTGGTGCTCTTGCCGGAGCCGGTGGTGCCGGTGACGAGGACGATCCCGCGCGACTCCTCGGCCAGCTCGCGGACGACCTCGGGCAGGCCGAGGTCGTCGATCGAGCGGATCTGGAACGGGATCGCGCGGCAGACGATCGAGATCGCGCCGCGCTGCTTGAAGACGCTGACGCGGAAGCGCGAGACGCCGGGCAGGGCATAGGAGAAGTCGGCCTCGCCGTCGGACTCGAATTCGGCCAGCGAACGCGGTTCGGCGAGCTCTTGGAAGGCGCCCTCGGTCTCCTCGGCGGTGAGCGGGCCGAAGCCCTCGAGCGGGATCAGCTCGCCGTG
The DNA here is from genome assembly GCA_963824485.1 of uncultured Actinomycetes bacterium. Classification (GTDB taxonomy): domain Bacteria; phylum Actinomycetota; class Thermoleophilia; order Solirubrobacterales; family 70-9; genus VAYN01. Next base: position 339,407 of record CAWGPH010000010.1, on the reverse strand, counting down.
CATCCGGGCGACCGGAGGCGAGTCGATCTTGATGTGCAGATCCGAGCCCTCGCGCTCGACGAGGGTCCGCAGGGCGGTAGCGATGTCGAACATCCCGGCATTTATCGGCCGGGATGCTCGACTGCTTAAGCGCTACCTACTAATGGTCAAGCCACCTCGCGCAGTTTCTGGGCCTCGCCCAGCGACTGCAGCTTTTTGAGGCTCTGGTTCTCGATCTGGCGGATCCGCTCACGGGTGACGTTGAACGTCCGGCCGACCTCGTCCAGGGTCCGTGGGTGCTCGCCGCCGAGCCCGTAACGGAGCTCGAGCACGCGGCGCTCGCGGTAGGAGAGGTTCTCGAGGGCCTCCTTCAGCGCCTCTTTGGTGAGCAGGTCGGCCGCCCGGTCGAACGGGGACTCGGCCTTCTCGTCGGCGATGAACTGACCGAACTCGGACTCCTCCTCGTCGCCGACCGGCTTCTCCAGCGAGACCGGGGCCTGCGCGGAGCGCTTGATCGAGTCGACCTCCTCGGGATCGATGCCGGTTACCTCGGCGATCTCCTCCGGGGTCGGCTCGCGGCCCAGCTCGGTGACCAGCTTGCGCTCGGCGCGGCCGATCTTGTTCAGCTTCTCGACCACGTGGACCGGGATCCGGATGGTCCGCGCCTTGTCGGCGAGGGCCCGGGCGATCGCCTGGCGGATCCACCAGGTCGCGTAGGTGGAGAACTTGAACCCCTTGCGGTAGTCGAACTTCTCCGCCGCGCGGACGAGCCCCAGCGTCCCCTCCTGGATCAGGTCGAGGAAGGGCAGGCCCTGGTTGCGGTAATTTTTCGCGATCGAGACGACCAGGCGGAGGTTCGACTCGACCATTTTCTGCTTGGCGTCGAGGTCACCGCGCTCGATCCGCTTCGCCAGTTCGACCTCCTCCGCCGCGGTCAGCAGGCGGACTTTGCCGATGTCCTTGAGGAACAGCTGCAAAGAATCGGTGGTCATGTCGGGTTTCAGATCCAGCGCGGCTTTCTGCCGCCGCCGGCCTTTTTTCCCGGTGTCCACCGGCATGGCTTCCGCCGCCGCTTTCTGGGCGGGGTCCATATCCTCGACGAGCTCGATGCCCGCTTTCTCGAGGTGGCCGTAAAGATCCTCGACGTCAGACTCGTCAAGGTCCACCTCGGAAACTGCCGAGGCGATGTCGCCGAAAGTCAGCACACCGAGCTGCTGACCCCGGTTCATGAGGTTTTTGACCTCCTCCAACTCCTGAAGCTCTGCTACCAGCATCGTGTATCTACTTCTTTCCCTAGCGCTTGATGAATAACCGTGGGCGTATAAATGCCTTGGAAAGCGGCAAGTCGCGCTCCGCGACGAAAAAGCGGACCGGGGGACTGGTCCGCGAATGAGTAAATCAAAGGCCTTTGCTGCCGATTGCCCCGTTGGGCGAGCGTTGAGACAGACGTCAAACGCTTGTTCGGATTGTAGTCGCTTCAGTTTGTAAAGTCAATGGACCCACGCCCGCACAAAACCCGCACCTGGCTTGGCGCTTTTTGGCAGCGGGCCTACCGTGAGAACGTTACCGGGCTCTCCGCGATGGTCGCCTACAACCTCATGTTGGCGGTCTTCCCGTTCACCCTGCTGGTGCTCTTCATCGGCGGCCAGGTGCTGAAGATCGGCGGCGTCGAAACCAGCGTCCTCAACGACCTGCAACGGCTCTTCCCGAACACCGAGTCGCACACGCTGAGCGAAGTCCTCAACCGGATCGAGGACAACTCGGCAACGATCGGGATCGCCGCCTTCGTCGGCTCGATCTGGATCGGCGCGTCGTTCTGGGGGGCGATGGACACCGCCTTCTGCCGGATCTACCACGTCCCCTGCCGCGGCTGGATCGAGCAGAAGCGCTTCTCCTTCGCGATGCTCGGCGTCGTCCTCCTCTTCATCGCCGCCTCGATCTTCGTGCCGACCCTGGAGAGCACGCTCGTCTCCAGCACCGACAACCTCCCCTTCGGCCTCTCCGGGATCGAAGCGATCGACAAGATCCTGCTGCTCGGCGCGGCGCTGCTGATCACCTTCGTGATCTGCTCGGTGATCTTCTGGGCGGTGCCGAAAGCGCCGGTGCCGTGGCGCTCGATCTGGCCCGGGGCGCTGTTCGTCACCTTCGGCGCCGGCCTCGCCAACTGGCTCTTCCCGCTCTACCTGACCAACGTCTCGAGCCTCTCGCGCCTCGGCTCGACCCTCGGCTTCGTGCTGATCGCACTGCTCTGGTTCTACATCCTCAGCCTCGCGATCATGGCCGGCGCGGTGATCAACTCGCTGCGCTTCGAGTACTCGGAGACGGGCGAAGTGCCCTACGCGAGCGGCGCCGCGCCACCACCCAACCCCTGCGCGGGCCTGACCGACGCGGAGCGCGCCCGGGCTGCCGAAGCGGAACGCGCGCGGGCGGCGGCCGCACGGTCCCATCCGGACTGAGAAGATGAACCGGTGGGGAAACAATCGAGTTCTGGAATCGCTTCTGTTGGTCAAAGTTCCGGTGTCGTCGGCCTGACGCCGCCTTCGCAGCGCCGGCGGATCCTCGAGACTCCTGCTGCGCCGAGAAAACGTATGGGGCGACGACGATCGCCGACCTCGTCTCACGCGGCACCGTCTCCCGCACCACCTTCTACAAGCTCTTCACCGACAAGCGCGACTGCTTCGACGCCACCGTCGCCCTCTGCATCGAACGGATCGCCGCCACCCTGGCCGGCGCCGCGGCGGGCCACGACTCTCCCGCCGAGGCGACCCGCCGCGCCACCGTCGCCGGGCTCGAGCTGCTCGTCGCCGAGCCAGAGCTGGCCCTGGTCCTGAGCGGCGACGTGCTCGGCGTCGAACCGCGGCTGGTCGATCGCTACAGCGGGATGATCGTCCCCGCCCTGGCGGCGATGTGGGCGCGGGCGGGCGACCCGCCGCGCGGCCATCTCAGCCCCGGGCTGGCCTTCGGCCGCGCCCAGCTGCTGGTCTTCCACGAGGTCGCCGCCGGGCGGGCGGAGCGGCTGCCCGACCTGGTCCCCGACATCGTCTACCTGGCGATCATCCCTTTCGCCGGCCACGACGAGGCGCTGCGCCAGGCGCGGATCGCCGCGGCCGAGGCGCGGGTCGAGGTGCCAGTGTGAGTGACTCGCCGACGCAGCTGCCGCGCGGCCGGCACGGGCTCTCGCGCGAGGCGGTGACCAGCTCCCAGCGCGAGCGACTGCTCGCCGCCGCCGCCCAGGTCACCGCCAGGCGCGGCTACGAGGCGACCACCGTCGCCGACATCCTGGCCGAGGCGGGGGTCGGGCGGGAGACCTTCTACGAACTCTTCGAGGACCGCCGCGACTGCGTGCTGGCGGCGCACGCGGCACTGCTCGACGACCTGATCGAGCGAGTGCGGCTGGCTTACGACGGGCCCGGCGAGTGGGTCGAGCGCTGCCGGGCGACGATCCGTACGCTGCTCGAGTGGTTCGCCGCCGACCCGCTCGCCGGCCGCTTCCTGCTGGTCGAGCTGCCCGCGGTGGGGCCGGAGTTCCACGAGCGCTTCGAGGCCGGCTTCGACCGCTTCGTCGCGGTGATCGACTCCGGCCTCGACGCCGACCTGCCCGACTCCGACCCGCTGCCGGCGACCAGCCTCGCGGTCGGTGCGGCAATCTCGCGGGTCTACGGCGAGGTCTCTGCCGGGCGGACCGCGGCCCTCCCCGGCCTGCTGCCGCACCTCACATATGAGGTGCTCGTCCCCTTCCTCGGCGAAGCGGCGGCGCGTGAGGCGGCCTTGGCCGAGGTCCCGCAACCGGGCTAGCTGACGAGCCCAGGGACGTTCCGAACGCCATGAGGTAGATCCGGGCCTGCCGAGAGGCTGTGGGTTCTCGAAGCTCACGACCTCAAGGAGGCCCGGATGCAACACGCTAACTCCACCCTCACGCCCAGGGGCAGGCACCGCATGGTCCTGCTCGTCGAGGAGCTGGACTTCACGTTCGAGGCGGCCGCGGCCGCCTCGAACGTGTCGAGGTCGACCTGCTGGGAGTGGGTGCGGCGATGGCGGGATGCCGACGAGCAGGGGCGGGCGGACCTGAGCTGCCTCACCGACCGCTCCTCGCGCCCGAAGAGCAGCCCCGCCCAGGTGCCCGACGAGGAGGCCCGGAAGATCTGCGAGCGTCGCGAGAGGACCGGCTGGAGCCCGCGCCGCCTGGCCGACGAGCCCGACATCTCGAGGCCCCACTCGACCGTCCACCGCGTCCTTCGCCGCGGCGGTCGCTCGCGGCGCCCCAGGCCCGAGCCGCCGGCGGTGGTCCGCTACGAGTGGCCCTGCCCCGGAAACCTCCTGCACATGGACGTGAAGAAGCTCGGCCGCTTCGAGGAGCCCGGCCATGCCGTGACCGGCGACCGCCGGCGCCGCTCGCGGCGGGTCGGCTGGGAGTACGTGCACTCGATCGTCGACGACTGCTCGCGCCTTGCCTACGCGGAGATCCACGACGACGAGCGGGCCGAGACCGTGGAGGGCTTCACCCGCCGGGCCTTCGAGTGGTTTGAAGGGCGCGGGATCGCGATCGAGCGGCTGATGACCGACAACCACTTCAGCTACACGAAGAGCAGGGCGCCGGCCGAGCTGCTCGATCGCCGGGCGGTCTCACACCTGACGATCAGGCCCTACACGCCGCGCACCAACGGCAAGGTGGAGAGATTCCACCAGACCCTGATGCGCGAGTGGGCCTACGCGATGGAATACGTCTCCAGCGACGCCAGGGGCGAGGCGCTGCCACACTGGCTCGACCATTACAACGGGCGACGCTCCCACTCGGCGCTCGGCAACCGGCCGCCTATGGCGCGCGTTCGGGACGTGCTGGGGTTCGACAGCTAGCGGCGGCGGGCGCGCCGGGGCGCGCTCAGCGGACCGGAACGGCGGCGACGGCTTCGCGCAGGGCCTGGTCGAGCGGCGTGCGCTCGCGGGCGGGCAGCGCCTCCATCCCGCTCGTGTCGGTGACGACCGTCTCGTGCGAGAGGCCCTCGATCAGCGGCCGCGCGACGCCGGTGTCGACCGGGGTGACGAGACCGACCCAGAGCGAGGAGAGGCGCGGCGTGAGAATCGGGACCGTGATCCGCAGCGGGGCGCGGTGGCCGAGCGCGGCGGCGAGCTCGTCGATCATGCCGCCGTAGGTGGTGACGTCGGGGCCGCCGACCTGCAGTTCGCGGTCGAGCGGCAGTTTCAGGTCGGCTGCAGCGGCGAGGTCGGCGACGATGTCCTTGACGGCGATCGGCTGGGTGCGGACCGTCGTCCACTTCGGCGTGACCATCGCCGGCAGGCGGCGGACCAGGTAGTAGACGGTGAGGAACGACTCGCTGCCCGCGCCGATGACGGCGGCGGCGCGGAAGTAGGCGACCGGGACCTCGCCGTCGATCAAGGTCTGGGCGGTGTGCTGCCGGCTGTCGAGGTGCTCGGAGCCTTCGCCGAGGCCACCGAGGTAGACGATCCGCCTGACGCCGGCCTTCGCCGCCGCGGCGGCGAAATTGCGCGCGCCTTCTTCGTCGCGCTCGGCGAAGTCGCCGTCGCTCCCCCGCCCCATCGAGTGGACGAGGTAGTAGGCGACCTCGACCCCCTCGAGCGCCGGGCCAAGGGTGTCGGGCTCGAGCACGTCGGCGCGGCGCACCGCGCAGCCGGCCGCGGCGAGCTCGTCGGCGCGCTCCGGGTGACGGGCGAGCGCCGCGACCCCCTCCCCGCCCTCGGCGAGGTGGCGGGCGAGCAGGTTGCCGATGTACCCGGTGGCTCCGACGACGGCGATCACAGACCCCAAGGTACCCAGACGCCAAAAATCAAGCCCGAGAGCACCTCGGCCCCGGATGCGTTCGCACTTTTCGTCGCTATGCGACGAAAAGTGCGAACGCGCCGGGGGGACTACCCGTAGGTTTCCGTTCCCACTATGTCGCGGAGCTTGCTGCGATCGTGGGTCGCCTGGACGCGGCGGACCGTACCCGAGCGCGAGCGCATCACCAGCGATTCGGTGGTCGCGCCTTTGCCGCGGTAGCGGACGCCCTGCAGGACGTCGCCGTCGGTGACGCCGGTGGCGGAGAAGAAGACGTCCTCGCCGGAGCAGAGGGCGTTGGCGGTGAGGATCCGCTCGAGGTCGTAGCCGGCGTCGAGCGCGGCGTTGCGCTCCTCGTCGTTGCGCGGCCAGAGCCGGCCCAGCAGCTGGCCGCCCATCGACTTCAGCGCCGCCGCCGAGAGCACCCCCTCGGGCGTGCCGCCGATCCCCCAGAGGAGGTCGACCGGGGAGCGCTCGGACACCGCCAGCAGCGCCGCCGAGACGTCGCCGTCGGTGATCAGGCGGATGCGGGCGCCCGCCTCGCGGACTTCGCGGATCGCCTCCTCGTGGCGAGGGCGGTCGAGCATCACCACGATCACGTCGCCGATCGTGCCGCCCTTGCGCTCGGCGATCAGCTTGCAGGTCTCGGGCAGCGGCCGGTCGAGGTCGAGCAGGTCGGCGATCTCTTCGCTGCCCGCGATCTTTTCCATGTAGACGCAGGGGCCGGGGTCGAACATCGAGCCGCGCTCGGCGAGCGCGATCACCGCCAGCGCGCTCGGCATCCCGAGCGCGCAGAGCCGCGTCCCCTCCAGCGGGTCGACCGCGATGTCGACGACCGGCGGGTCGCCGTCGCCGATGCTCTCGCCGTTGAAGAGCATCGGCGCTTCGTCCTTCTCCCCCTCGCCGATCACCACGGTGCCGTCCATCGAGACCGAGTCGAGGACGAAGCGCATCGCGTCGACCGCGGCGCCGTCGGCGGCGATCTTGTCGCCGCGCCCGACCCAGCGAGCGGCCGCGAGCGCGGCCGCCTCGGTGACGCGGACGAGCTCCAGCGCGAGGTTGCGATCCGGCTTTGCCTGGCTCGGCGAAGGCATCGGGGCGCGGAGGCTATAGGGTCGCGGCGTGGAAGGACGCTGGGGGTTGACGCTGCCGTTGACGGGGGTGCCGCTGGCCGAGCACGGCGAGTACGTGAAGCGCGCCGAGGCGGCAGGCTACACCGACCTCTGGAGCGGCGAGACGGCGGGACCGGACGGCTTTACGCCGCTCGCGCTGAGCGCCGCCTGGACCGAGCGGATGCGGCTCGGGACCGGCATCGTCGGCGTCTTCCAGCGCGGGCCGGCGCTGCTCGCCCAGGAGGCGGCGGCGCTCGCCGATGCCTCCGGCGGGCGCTTCGTGCTCGGCATCGGCTCCTCCTCGGACCGGATCATCGAAGGCTGGAACGGGATCCCCTTCGAGCGGCCGCTGAGCAAGGTGCGCGAGACGCTCGAATTCCTCCGTGTGGCGCTGGCGGGCGAGCGCACCTCGACCCGCTTCAAGCTCGAAACGAAGCCGGCCCACGAGATCCCGATCGTGCTGGCGGCGCTGCGCGGAAAGATGCTGCGGCTGGCGGTCGAGCACGCCGACGGTGCCTTCACCAACTTCCTACCGCTCGACGGGCTGCCACGGGTCGTCGCCCAGCTCGACGGCGCGCCGGAGAGCTTCGAGCTCCTCTGCCGCTTCTTCTGCCTGCCCGGGCCGCGCGAGGAGGTCGAGCCGCTCGCCCGCTTCATGTTCTCCTCCTACATCACGGTGCCGGTCTACACCGAGTTCTACCGCTGGCTCGGCTGGGGCGAGCAGATCGCCCCGATGCTGGAGGCCTGGGCGGCCGGCGATCGCCAGAAGGCGGCGGCCGAGGCACCCTGGGAGGCGATCGAGCAGATGTTCATCTTCGGCTCGCCGGAGGAGATGAAGGAGCGCCTCGAGACCTTCGTCGCGGGCGGCATCACCACCCCGATCATCACCCCCGTCGTCGCGCCGGAGAAGCTCGGCGAGACGATCGACGCGCTCGCCCGCTAGGCGAGCTTGGCGAGGCTCAACGCGTAGTCGCCGGCCGGGTCGGTGAACCACTCGGCGAGGGCGAGGCCGGTGCCCGCGTAGGACTCCTCGAGGCGCGGGCGGGTGAACTTGGTCGAGATCTCGGTGCGGAGGATCTCGCCCGCGTCGAAGTGGACGGTCAGCTCGAGCGCGTCGAGGTGGACGTCCTGGTCGGAGAGTGAGCGCAGGCCGACGTCGATCCACTCGTGTGCGGCGTCCCAGTGGGCGAGGTGGGCGAAGGCGGCGAGGTCGAAGTCCCCGCCCAGCTCGCGGTTCAGCACGCAGAGGACGTTCTTGTTGAACTCGGCGGTGACCCCGGCCGGGTCGTCGTAGGCGAGCTCTAACCGGCTGACGTCCTTGACCAAGTCGGTACCGAGAAGCAGGTGGTCGTCGGGGTCGAGCAGGGCGGCGATCCGCGCGAGGAACTCGGCCCGCTCGTCCGGATAGAGGTTGCCGACCGTGCCGCCGAGGAAGGCGATCAACCGCGGCCCCGCCTCGCTCGTGGTCGGGGTGCGCTCCAGGTGCGCCTCGAAGTCGCAGACCAACCCATGCACGTCGAGGCCGGGGTACTCCTCGACCAGCGCCTCGGCGGTCAGCCGGGTGATCTCCTCGGAGATGTCGACCGGGACGTAGGTGCGGAGGCTGCCCGCGTCGCGCATCGCGCTGAGCAGGTGGCGGGTCTTCGACGCCGAGCCCGAGCCGAGCTCGATCAGCGTCGCGGGGCTGCCGGCGGCGGCGACGATCTCGGCCGAGCGCTCGACCAGGATCTGGCGCTCGCGGCGGGTCGGGTAGTACTCGTCGAGCTCGGTGATCGCCTCGAAGAGCAGCGAGCCGCGCTCGTCGTAGAAGTACTTCGGCGAGAGCTCCTTCGGGGTCGTCGTCAGCCCTTCGCGGACGTCGCGCCGCATCGCGGCCGCCTGGTCGGCGGGCAGGTGGACGTCGATCGCGATCGTCATGCGGCGTCCCGGGCGAGCCGGAGACCGGCGAAGATCTGACGGCGCTGGGGTAGATCCCAGTTGCGGAAGCTGGGCCGCACGACGTGCGGGCCAGTCGCCCAGGAGGAGCCGCGCAGCACCTTGTATTCGTCGCCGAAGAAGACCTCCGAGTACTCCTTGTAGGGAAATGCCTCGAAGCCGGGATAGGCGAGGAAGTCGGAGGAGGTCCACTCCCAGGCGCCGCCGGTGCCGTCCAGTCGGGGGCGCGCCGCCTCCCACTCGAACTCGGTCGGGAGGCGCTTGCCGGCCCAGCGGGCGAAGGCGTCGGCCTCGTCCCAGGAGACATGGACGACGGGGCGCTCGGGATCGATCGGCGCGGTAACACCCATCGCCGTGCGCGCCCAGCCGTCACCGTCGCGCGCCCAGTACATCGGCGGCTCCGCCCCGGTCTCCCCCATGGAGGCCATATACGCGGCGTTGGTGACCGGGGTTCGATCGATCTCGAAGGCCGGGAGCTCGACCGTGTGCCGGGGGCGCTCGTTGTCGTAGGCGAAGCCGCGGTCGGGGGCGCCGATCTCGTAGGCGCCGGCCTCGATGCGGACGGTTCCGGAGTCGGGCCCGACCGGGCGCGGCTCGAAGCGCTCGCGGTCGGCCTCGGCCGGCCGGTAGGGCACGTCGAGCATCTGCAGGAGCTGCAGCATCGTCTCCTGGTGCTGCAGCTCGTGGGCGACGAGCATCTCGTAGACGAAGCCTTCGCGCAGCAGGCGGTTCTCGGCGTCGGGGCCGAGGTCGACGCCGTCCAGGACCTCGAGCGTGCGCTCGCGGACCTCGCCCATGTAGGCGCGCAGCCCGGAGTCGCGCAGGATCGGCAGCTCGCCGCGCTCGCGGCGCGGGTTCTCGATCGCGTCGTAGAAGGTGCCGAGCTCGCCGTGCAGCGGCGGCCGGCCGCCGACGGTCTGCACCAGCCACAGCTCCTCGAAGTTGGCGATGTGGCCGAGGTCCCAGGCGAGCGGGCTGAGGAGCGGCGAGTAGACCCGGTTCAGCAGCTCGTCGCCGAGCGGGGCGATCAGCGCGATCGTCCGCTCGCGCGCCTCGGCGAGGAGCGCCGCGATCGACTGCCGGGTCGGACTGGTCGTCACCTCGGTGGCGATTGCCAAACACTAGCGACCACGCCCGGCCAGTCCCCGCATGTGCCCAGGAAGGCTCGGCGCGCTCGCGGTCCGGACGGGCCGGCGCGGTTCAAAATCCACCTCAGCGGTGGAAAACGAACCGCGCTAGGCCGGGAGGGCGGCTTTGATGCGCTCGGCGGCGGCCTTGCCGGCGAGTTCGACCGGGTCGGTGCTGCGCAGGGCGCGGCTGAGGACGAAGGCTCCCTCGAGCGCGGCGAGCATCTCGATCACCAATTCGCGCGCCTTCTTCTTCTTGATGCCGGCTTCGACGAAGCGGGCGGTCCCACCCTCGATCCAGAGGTTGAAGACGTCGGCGCAGGCTTCGCGCAGCTCCTCGTTGGTGCTGGAGATCTCGAGGGCGACGGTGGCGATCGGGCAGGCGTCGGCGAAGTCGGTCTCGCGCAGGGTGTCGGCGGCGCCGGCGAAGAAGGCGCGGACGCCTTTGACGAGGTCGACGTCGGGGCCGACGTACTCGGGGAAGAGGAGCCCGTAGAGCATGCCCGAGCGGCGGATCGTCTCGGCGCCGAGCTCCTCCTTGCCGCCCGGGAAGAAGTGGTAGATCGAGCCGAAGGGCGCGCCCGCCTCTTCGACGATCTGTTTGACCCCGGTCCCCATGTAGCCCTGGCGGCGGAACAGCTCGCCGCTGGTCTCGAGGATCCGGTCTTTGGTGTCGCTCGGCATGCGGTCCAATGGTAGTGTGCTCCCACTAGAGCGATCTATCTAGTCGAGATGACGGGAGGCGGACGATGCCTGAGGTTGAAGTGACGGCGGGAACGATCGACTACGAGGACACCGGCGGCGAGGGCCCGCCGATGGTCTTCATCCACGGGCTCTCCGACAGCCGCCACTGGCGCAAGGTGGTCGCCGAGCTGCGCGACGAGTTCCGCTGCCTCTCGCCGACCCTGCCGCTCGGCTCGCACCGGCGGCCGCTGAAGCCTGACGCCGACCTCTCGCTGCGTGGGATGGGCCGGATCGTCGCCGAGTTCATCGAGGCGCTCGGCCTCGACGACGTGACCCTCTGCTTCAACGACTGGAGCTGCGGGCAGACGATGGTCGCCGACGGCCTCGTCGAGCGGGTCGGCCGGCTCGTCTTCGTCTCCTGCGAGACCGAGGACAACTACCCGCCTCGCGGGGGTGGTCAGGCCGTCGTGCTGTTCACGCGCCTGCCCGGCGGACTGGCGGTCTTCCGCGCCGTCCTCGGCAGTCCGCGGCTGCGGCCGCTGCCGATCTTCTACGGGCCGATGACCAAGGTGGGCGTCCCCGACGACCTGATGCGCGCATGGCTGGCGCCGCTGAAGCGCCCCGAGATCCGCCGCGACTTCCGCAAGTACATCCTCGACGTGAAGCAGGGCCGGCGCGACATGCGCGCCGCGACCCCGGCCCTGGCGGGCTTCGACCGCCCGGTCCTGGTGGTCTGGGACGAGGAGGGCAAGATGATGCCCAACGCCGAGGGCCGCAAGCTCGCCGAGTCGTTCCCCGACGCCCGCCTGGTCACGCTCCCCGACTGCCGCACGCTGATCCCCGAGGACCAGCCCGAGGCCCTCGGGGCCGAGATCCGCGCGTTCGCCCGCGCCGGCGTCCCCGCCTGAGGCTCAGCCCGTCCCTTCGGCCTCGGGGTCGCGCCAGACTTCCTTCAGCCAGGGCGGGACGACGGCGAAGGTGGCGTGCTCGTCGGCGGCGATCGGCTCGAACGGGATCAGGTGGACGCGGCGGCCGGGGGTGAAGCGGCTGCCGCGCGGCGCCCCGGCGGCGTTGCCGGCGTGGCTGCCGCCGGAGACGAGGAGGAGGCCGGTCTCGGGGCCCCAGCCGTTGGGATGGCGGACGTCGAGGTCTTCGGCGAGGTCTCTGAGGATGCCGATCCCGGCGTCGGAGCCCCAGTCGAGGTCCTGCAGCGAGTAGTCGTAGCCATCGTGCGAGGAGGCGCGCTCGTCGACGCTGCCATCGGGGTTGATGCGGATCTGGACCGATTCCCAGTCGTCGCGGTGTTCTCCCAGGTCGCCGACGAGCGGGACATCGCGGAGCGTCGCTGAGTTGGCGTAATAAAGCCAGTACTGGACGTAGAGGCTGCCCGCCCGCTCGTCCGAACAGTCGTCTCCGACAGCTTCGCTTTCCGCCCTGGCCGCCGCCCGGCAGTCGACCACGTGGACGAACGCGGTCACCGGCAGCCGTTCGTCGGTGCGGTGGACGAGGCCGTCGTCGGGAGCGTCGCCACAGTGGGTCTCGCGGCAACGGCGGTAATCGACCGGGACGGCGCGCGAGCCGGCCTCGAAGCCGATCGTCGGCATGTGCCGCCGCACCAGCCGCCCCACTTCGTCGCCGTAGGTGGCGATCAGCAGCGGCTCGTCGCCGCAGCCGTCGGCGAGCTCCGCCGCGCAGAGGATCCGCTGCGCCACCGAGCGCGCCAGATCGACGCCGGGAACGCGCACGCCGGCCGCGAGCAGCCCGACCAGGAGCAGCGCGACGAGGCACACCAGCCCGACCCACTCCACAGTCCCCTGTCCCCGCTCGGAGCCCATGGAGGCTCAAGTCCTCGCCGGGCTACATACTCCCCCCGATGAATCGTCGCCGGCCGGGGACTTTGCGGGACGCGGTGACCGCCATCGCCGCGGCAGTGCTGCTCGTCGCCGTCGCCGGTGCCGCGATCCCGGCCCACGCGGGCGCCGCCAAGAAGAAGGTGAAGGCCAAGCCCGTCGCCGCGCCCGCCGGGTTCTGCGCCTCCACCGTCGTCGACAACTACCGCGCGCCGCTGGAAAAGCTGCAGCCGATCCCGGCCATCCCGGCGGGCGGCGCGCTGCCGTTCGCGCCGGCCGGGATGACGGTCGGCCCGACCGGGCCGCAGGGGCTCCTGGTCGGCGGCTCGAACATCGGCTTCCGCCTCACCAACACCGCGACCTCGACGACCGCCGCGCCGCGACTGAACTGGACCGTGCTCGAGCGGCTGGTCCGCCTCACCGACAACGGCAGCCGCCCGCACCCGGCGGGCCTGAAGCGGATCGACCTGGGGCGGCTGCCGGCGGGCAAGCACCGCGGCCTCACCTTCCCGATCGTCGCCACGCCGGCGATCTACTCGCTCGAAATCACGATCCAGAACCACCGCAGCCGGCGGCTCGGCCGCTACGGCGAGTACATCCGCGTCGTGCCGCGCACGGTAAACGTCGGGCTCACCCTCTCCGCCACCGACGACGTGCCGCCCGGCGCCCTTTTCGAATCCTGCTTCGAAAACCACGGAACCGCCTCGGTGGCTCCCGGCACCGCCGACCTCGAACGGCTCGAGGGCTCGATCTGGCGCCCGGTCGTCGCAGCGCCCCAGTACCTGCTCGCCGGAGCCTCGGCGCCGCGAATACTCGGCCCCGGCGAAGCTGAACGGGTCGTCACGCCGCTACCGACCAACGCCCTCCCGGGCCTCTACAAACTGACCATCCCGGGCGCGACCGAAGCGGGCGAAGCGGTCCCGGTCAGCGCCGAATTCGGCGTCCTCTAGCGACGCCTCCGCGCTAGAGGTTCTCGATCTCGGCCGCGATTTCGGTCGCCGCGGCTTTCGCGTCGCCGAAGAGCATCGAAGTGTTCGGTTCGTAGAAGAGGTCGTTGTCGATGCCGGCGAAACCGGTCGAGAGCGAGCGCTTGATCACGATCACCTCGTGGGCCTCGGAGACTTCGATGATCGGCATCCCGGCGATCGGCGAGTTCGGATCGTTTTTCGCCGCCGGGTTGGTGACGTCGTTGGCCCCGATCACCACCGCCACGTCGGTGCGCGGCATTTCGGGGTTGATCTCGTCCATCTCCTTGAGCTGCTCGTAAGGCACGTCGGCCTCGGCCAGCAGCACGTTCATATGCCCCGGCATGCGGCCCGCGACCGGGTGGATCGCGTAGTTGACCGTGACCCCGCGTTTTTCCAGCTGGGTGGCCATCTCCTTGACCGCGTGCTGGGCCTGCGCGACCGCCAGCCCGTAGCCGGGGACGATCACGACGGTGTCGGCGTAGGCGAGCTTGATCGCCGCGTCCTGGGCGCCGATCGAGGTCACCGGTCGCTGCTCCCCCGTCCCCCCGCCGCCGCGGGCGCGCCGCCGAAGCCGGAGAAGAGGATGTTGGCGACCGAGCGGTTCATCGCGGTCGCCATCTCCATCGTCAGGATCGTGCCCGAGGAGCCGACCAGGGTGCCGGCGACGATCAGCGCGACGTTCTGCAGGGCGAAGCCGGCCGCCGCCGCGGAGAGGCCGGTGAAGGCGTTCAGCATCGAGATCACGACCGGCATGTCGGCGCCGCCGATCGGCAGCACGACGAGGTTGCCGAGGATCGCTGCGCAGACCAGGATCAGGATGAAGAGGGCTTGCGACGGCGGTTCGTTGTTGATCGCGATGATGATCGCGAGGACGATCACGCCGACGCCGAGGATCGCGTTGATGAACTGCTGGCCGGGCACGCCCAACGGCCGGGTCGGGATCAGGTCCTGAAGCTTGGCGAAGGCGATGTTCGAGCCCCAGAAGGAGATCGAGCCGACGATCGCCGCGAACAGCGTCGGGATCAGGTCTTCGAGCGGCATCGCGCCGCCGAGGTGGATGCCGTGGCGGATCTCCGACCAGGCGATCAGGGCCACCGCGCCGCCGCCGACCCCGTTGTAGAGGGCGACCATCTGCGGCATCTCGGTCATCTTCACGCGGATCGAGGCGTAGGCGCCGATCGCCGAGCCGATCGCGAGGCCGATCGCGATCAGGCCCCAGTTGCCCATCCCGTCGAGCAGCAGGGTGGTGACCACGGCGACCGCCATGCCGACCGCGGCGATCATGTTGCCGCGCTTCGCGGTGGTCGGGTGCGTCCCCTGTTTCAGGCCGAGGATGAAGAGCGAAAACGAGACGATGTAGAGCGCCGTGGCGGCCGAGCCGCCCGGCTTGAGGACTGCCTCGGCGATCATTTGCCTTTGCCGTCCCCGTCAGCTTTGGGTTTCGGCTTTTTCGCGAACATGCCGAGCATCCGGTCGGTGACCAGGAAGCCGCCGACGATGTTGATCGCGCCGAAGGCGACGGCGATCGTGCCGATCACGTACTCGAGCCCGTCGCCGGCGTAGCCGAGGACGATCAGGCCGCCGAGCATGACGATGCCGTGGATCGCGTTGGTCTGCGACATCAGCGGCGTGTGCAGGGTGGTCGGGACCTTCGAGATCACCTCGAAGCCGACGAACACGGCGAGGACGAAGATCGTGACCTCGGTCATGATGCTCATCAGTCATTCCTCCCTGCGGCGCGCTCGTTTTTGATCGCGCCGCCCTGGGTGATCAGCGCCGCGGCGAGGATGTCGTCCTCGAGGTCGATGTTCAGCGTCCCCTCCTCGGTGATCATCAGGCCGAGCAGGTTCTCCAGGTTTTTCGCGTAGAGCTGCGAGGCGGGCACCGGCATCAGGCTCGGCAGGTTGCGCGGGCCGATCACTTTGACGCCGTTCTCGACCACCGTCTCCCCCGGCACCGTCAGCTCGCAGTTGCCGCCGGTCTCGGCGGCGAGGTCGACGATCACCGAGCCCGGTTGCATGCCGCGCACCGCGTCGGCGGTGATCAGCAGTGGCGCCGGGCGGCCCGGGATCGCGGCGGTGGTGACGATGATGTCCTGTTTCGCCGCGTTGGCGGCGAGCGCGTCGCGGACCTGGGCGTTCTCCTCCTCGGTGAGCGGGCGCGCGTAGCCACCCTCGCCCTCCGCGTCGGGGATGAAGTCGAGTTCGAGCGGGCGGCCGCCGAGCGAGGCGATCTGCTCCCAGGCGGCGCGGCGGATGTCGAAGCCGGTGACGATCGCGCCGAGGCGTTTCGCCGTGGCGACCGCCTGCAGGCCGGCGACGCCGGCGCCGAGGACGAGGACTTTGGCGGGCGGCACGGTGCCAGCGGCGGTGGTCATCATCCCGAAGAAGCGGCCCGACTCGCGGGCGGCGATCAGCATCGCCGCGTACCCGGCGGCGGCGGCCTGCGAGGAGAGCGCGTCCATCGCCTGGGCGCGGGTGGTGCGCGGGATCGCCTCCATCGCGAAGGCGGTCACCCCGGAGGCGGCGAGAGCTTTGTTGCTGTCGGCGGCGACCCACGGGTTGAGGTGGGCGATCAGCACCTGCGAAGAGCCGAGCCGGCCGATCTCCGCGGCGCTCGGCGTCGCGACCCGCAGCACCACGTCGCCCTTCCAGACCGCGTCGGCGGCGGCGATCTCGGCGCCCGCGTCGGTGTACTGGGCGTCGGGGTGGCCGGCGGCGTCGCCGGCGCCGGACTCGATCAGGACGTCGACGTTCTCATTTTTTTTCTTGAGTGAACGGACGACGTCAGGGACGAGCGCGACCCGGCGCTCCCCCTCGACGGTCTCTTTCGGCACTCCGATCTTCACAGCGGCGCGGAACCTTATGCGATCCGGTCAGTCCGATGCACCGACACCGGCCACCGCGGCCAAGCGCCGCAGCGTGTGGAGCTGCTGCTCGGGCTCGACGTGGACCGGGGACACGATCAGGCGGTCGACGCCGGCGGCGGCGAAGCGCTCGACCCGCTCGGCGACCTCGGCCTCGGTGCCGACCAGCGAGGTCGCCTCGACGATCTCGTCGGGCATCGCCTCGAAGGCCCCTGCCCGGTCGCCGGCCTGGAAGCGGCGCTGCACCTCGTCGGCGACATCGCCGAAGCCGAAGCGGTGCGCCAGATCGACGTAGAAGTTGGTTTTCCGCGACCCCATCCCCCCCAGATAGAGGACCAGACCCGCCTTGACCACGTTCTTGGCCGCCTCCAGGTCGCCATCGATCGCCACCTGCAAGGAGGGCGACACTTCGAGGTCGGCGCGGGTGCGGCCGCCTTTGGCAAAGCCCGTCTCCAGGTGCTCCCCCCAGGTCTCCTGGAACTTGTCGACCGAGAAGAAGATCGGGATCCAGCCGTCGGCGAGCTCGGCGGTCATCTCGACCGATTTGCGGCCGATCGCGCCGACGAAGACCGGGATCTCGTTGCGCAGCGGGTGGAAGTTCAGCTTCAGCGCCTTGCCCTCGCCGCCGGAGAGGGGCAGGTCGTAGTGGGTGCCGTGGTGCTCGAGCGGGCCCTCGCGGGCGATGATCTCCCGCACCACTTCGATGTACTCGCGAGTCCGCCCCCAGGGCTTCGCGTAGGGCACCCCGTACCAGCCTTCGGAGACCTGCGGCCCGGACGGCCCGAACCCGAAGAGGAAGCGACCGCCGGAGAGTTTGTCGATCGTCGCCCCGGCCATCGCCGCCGCCGCGGGCGGCCGCGCCGGCACCTGCAGGATCGCCGCGCCGAGGTTGATCTTCTTCGTCTGCCCGGCCAGCCAGGCGAGCACGCTGACCACGTCGGAGCCGTAGGACTCGGCTACCCAGATCGACTCGTAGCCGAGGTTTTCGGCCGCGAGCACGGCTTGCAAAGCCTCCTCACCCGCAGGCCCGATCCCCCAATAGCCCAGATTGACTCCCAGCTTCAGCCCCATCCAACCCTCACCCTATTGAATAGTCCCGTGTCGTCCAGCGAACCAACTTCGGTCGCCGGTCTCTCCGGCAAGGAGGCGGCCACCCGGCTGCGCAGGCTGGGGACGCCGCCGGAGACCTCCTCGCGCTCCACCTCGAGCATCATCGCGGGCAACGTCTTCACGCTCTTCAACGCGATCATCGCGGTCTTCTTCGTCTTCGATCTCGCGCTCGGGCTCTACGCCGACTCGCTGTTCGGGCTGGTCGCCGTGATCAACTCCTACATCGGCATCCGCCAGGAGCTGAACGCGAAGAAGACGCTCGACGAGGTCGCGGTGCTGGTCGCGCCGCGGGCGCAGGTGATCCGCGACGGCAACACGGTCGAGCTGCTCGCCGACCAGGTGGTCCCCGGCGACCTCGTCGCGATCGCCCCCGGTGACCAGTTGGTCGCCGACGGGCGGGTGGTCTCGAGCCGCGGCCTCACCCTCGACGAGTCGATGCTGACCGGGGAGGCCGACGGCATCCGCAAGGACTCGGGAGACGAGGTGCTGTCCGGCTCCTTCGCGATCTCCGGCTCCGGCCACTACGAGATCGACGCGGTCCGCGAGGACAGCTACGCGGGCCGGCTGGCGGGCGAGGCGAAAGCCTTCCGCCACCCGCTCTCGCCGTTGCAGGAGGAGGTGAACCGGGTGATCGTCGTCTCGACCTACCTGATGATCCCGCTGGCGCTCCTCCTGCTGGCGAGCCTGGAGATCCGCGGCGTCGGCCTGCAGAGCGCCGCCGAGACCGCGACGGCGGGCCTGGTGACGCTGATCCCCGAGGGGCTGGTCCTGCTGATGAGCGTCACCTTCGCGGTCGCCGCGGTGCGGCTGGCGCGGCGCGACACCCTGATCCAGCAGATGAGCGCGACCGAGAGCCTCGCCTCGGTCGACACCATCTGCGTCGACAAGACGGGAACCCTCACCGAGGGAGAGCTAAATCTCGTAAGTATCGAGTTCGCCGAGGGGGTCGACCCGGCGGTCGGCGCGGCGGTGCTGGGACGTTTCGCGGCGAGCGCCGGTGACCGCAACAAGACCCTGGAGACGATCGCCGCGCGCTACCCCGGCGACGCCGGCCAGGTCGCCGCCGAGGTCCCCTTCTCCTCCGAGTACAAGTGGTCGGGGGTGTCGCTGGCCGGCAACGGGGCGGGGGCCGGGACCTTCGTGCTCGGCGCGCCCGACGTGCTCGAAGAGGCGGGCGCGCTGGTGCTGCCCCCGGCGCTCGCCGCGAAGCTCGCCGCGGAGACCGCGGCGGGGCGCCGCGTCGTCGCCTTCGGCCGCAGTGGCGAGGCGCTCCCCGCCGACGCCGCGGTCAGCCCGGCGCCGCGGCTCGCCCCGGTCGCCCTGGTCGTGCTCGAGGAGACGCTGCGCGAGGACGCCGCGGCGACGATCGAGTTCATGCGCAGGCAGGAAGTCGACCTGAAGCTGATCTCCGGCGACGCGCGGGCGACGGTGACCGCGGTCGCCTACGCGGTCGGGGTGCCGCGCGACGCGGGCGTGGTCGAGGGCCCCGACCTCCCTGACGACCCCGAGGCGCTGCAAGAGGTCGCGCTCGCCGCCACGATCTTCTGCCGGATCAAACCGGAGCAGAAGAAATCGCTGGTCGACGCCCTGGTATCGGCGGGGCGCTACGTGGCGATGATCGGCGACGGGGTCAACGACGTGCCGGCGCTGAAGCGGGCGCGGATGGCGGTCGCGATGGGCTCGGGGACGCAGGTGACCAAGGGCGTCGCCGACGTCGTCCTGCTCAAAGACCAGTTCGCGCGGCTGCCCGAGGCGATCGGCGAGGGCCGGCGGATCGCCCGCAACATCCACCGCCTCGGCCGCCTCTACCTGACCAAGACGGTCTACGCGGCGACCCTGATCGTGCTGGTCGCGGTGCCCGGCTTCACCTTCCCCTTCCTCCCCCGGCACCTGACGATGGCGGCGTTCCTGACGATCGGCATCCCCTCCTTCGTGCTCGCCCTGGCGCCCTCCGACGGGCCGCTCTACCGCGGCCGGCTGCTGCGCGCCCTGGCCGCCTTCGCGATCCCCTCCGGGGTGGCGACCGGGATCGCCACGATCATCTCCTTCTTCCTCGTCGACACCGTCGCCGGGGCGAGCCTCAATGCCGGGCGGACGGCGGCGACGACCACGCTGATCGTCCTCGGCCTGGCCTTCGTGCTGCTGCTGGAGCGCGGCCCGGGGCGCGAGCACATCGCGATCCAGAGCTACATGCTGGCGATGGTCGCCGGGCTCGGCGCCCTCTACGCGCTGATCCTCGCCGCCGCCCCGGTGCGCGAATTCTTCGAACTCGAAATCCTCGACGCGACCCAGTGGTTCCTGGCCCTGCTCGCCGCCGCGATCGGCCTGACGATCGCCGCCCTGGTCTGGCGCCTGCCGATCATCGAACGCTGGGAATCGGAGGAGCCCGACGAACCGGGCGAGCCGCCATCGCCGATGGAGGAGTCCAGCAGGCCCGCCTAGCCGATGGGGAAGGGTCCGGGCCGGTGCGGCCGGGGACGCTGCGCCCGGGCGGGACGGACCCTTTGCGGGAGGAGCGGTTACAGGCATGGGGCGTCCGCGGGAAAGACGGGGGCGTCCGCCCAGAGGCGCGGCGATTTGCGAGGGAGACGGGAGACGGGCGTCCGGCACAGAGACGCCGCGTTCGCAGGGAAGCCGTGCGCCTTCGCCGGGGTGGTCTGGGGCCGCCATGATCGCGCTGCAAGAGTTTGTGTCCCTATGGCGGCACAAACCGTGGTCACGTGTCTGTGACCGTGGAGAAGTCGTGAAGTTCACGACTTCTCCCTCACATCGCGGTGACGTTCCCGGCGTCTCCGTCACGGACGCCGCCCCTCGCCCCGCACCCCGGGCAGTCCCTCCGAAACTCGGCCATCTCGGTGGCGGCCACACCCTGCCAGGGTCGCCGCCGAGATGGCCGCGTCCCTCCCCCGTCCCGCCGGAGCACCCGCGTCCCTTCCCCGTCCCCAACCCCACCGGCGCGGCGTCGTGGAATCGACCGCCTAACTCTGTCCTTTGTCACCCAGAGGCGATAAGGACAGAAACCCTCCATCGGGATAGTCGGAGGAGCGCTTTTTCTTGACTTTGGGCCATGGGCGATCCGGGTGGTCGTCCCTAGCGTGCGAGCATGGCGACGACCTTGAATCCGGCCCGTCCCTTTCCCGGCGCCGGCGTGTACCCACTCGATTCGGGGCACTTCGACGAGGCGTTCGCCAAGACCGGCACCGCGCGCCCTCCCTACGCGACGGTGATCGACGCGCTCGCGCGGCACGACCTGGTGGAGCTGCGCGAGCGCGTCCGGTCGAACGTCGAGGAGATCGGCCTCTCGTTCGGGCCGGGGGTGCCGATGGCCGTCGACCCGGTGCCGCGGGTGATCGACGCGGTCGAGTGGGAGGCGCTCGAAGCGGGCCTCATGCAGCGGGCGCGGGCGCTGAACGCCTTCCTGCTCGACGCCTACGGCGACCAGCGGATCTTCGAGGAGGGGATCGTGCCGCGGCACCTGCTGGAGACCTCGCAGGGGTACGAGCCGTTGATGCGGGGACTGCTCGATCCGTCCGTGCCTCCCGCCACGGTGGCCGGAATGGACCTGATCCGCGCCGCCGACGGCGAACTGCTCGTGCTGGAGGACAATCTGCGCATGCCCTCGGGGGCCACCTACGCGATCGCCGTCCGCGAAGCGGTCGGCCCCGAGCTGCAGGACGCCGCGGCCGGGCTGCGCCGCCCCGACGGCTACGTGGCGCGGCTCGGCGAGGCGATCCGCGCCGCCTCCCCCGCCTCGCACGCCGCCGAACCGCTCGCCGCGATCCTCTCCGACGGCCCCGAAAGCGGCGCCTGGTACGAGCACGAGCGGCTCGGGCGCGAACTCTCACTGCCGGTGGTGACCCCCTCCCAGCTCTCCGCCGCGCGCGGGCGCCTGCACGCCCAGATCGGCCGCGAGCGGGTGCGGCTCGACGTCGTCTACCGCCGCCTCGACGAGGACCGCCTCACCGACCGCGGCGGCGCCCTCACGGCGCTCGGCAGCCTCCTCGCCCCGGCGCTCGAATCGGGCCGGCTCCGCTGCGTCAACGCGATCGGCACCGGGCTCGCCGACGACAAGCTCGCCCACGCCTACGTCGCCGACATGGTCCGCTTCTACCTCGGCGAGGAGCCGCGACTGCGCTCGGTCCCCAGCTACGACCTCTCCGACCCCGCCGCCCGCGGCGAGGTGATGGGGCGGCTCGACGAGCTGGTGGTGAAGCCGCGCGACGGCTTCGGCGGCCACGGCGTGACGATCATGCCGCGCGCGACCGAGGGCGAGCGCCGCAAGGTGATCGGGCTGGTGCGCCGGCGCCCGGAGCGCTTCGTCGCCCAGGAGCTGGTGCCGCTCTCCACCCACCCGACCGTGGTCGGCAGCGGCATCGCGCCGCGCCGGGTCGACCTCCGCCCCTACGTGTTGAGCCCGGCGGCGGGCGGGCCGTCGGTGATGCAGGGTGGCCTCACCCGCTACGCGAAGGCCGCCGACGAGATGGTCGTCAACAGCTCACAGGGCGGCGGCAGCAAGGACACCTGGGTGCTCGGGCCCGCCGCGGACGTGGGATGAAGCGGCGCTCCTTGGCATCGCTCGAACATCGCCCCCTGATCGGGGTCACGACCTCCGAGGTGCGCCCCGCCGAGCGGGTCAACCCGGTCGCCGAGGGCGAGCCGCTGGGCAAAGAGATGGCGCTCGGGATCACCTACCTGAAGGCGATCGAGGCGGCGGGCGGGCTACCGGTGGTGGTGCCGCCGCTCCCCGACGACGCGATCGAGCCGCTGCTCGACCGGCTCGACGGGGTCTGCCTCTCCGGCGGTCCCGACATCGACCCGGCCCTCTACGAGGCCGAGCCGCACCCCGAGCTGGGGCCGATCGAGCCCGACCTCGACCGGCTCGAGCTCGCCGTCGCCGCCCGCGCCGACGCCCGCGAGATGCCGATCCTGGCGATCTGCCGCGGCACCCAGGCGCTCAACATCGTCCGCGGCGGGGCGCTCTACCAACACCTGCCGGACCTCTCGACCGAGGTCGCCCACCGGCAGACCAACCCCGGCACCGAGCCGAGCCACCCGGTCGCGGTCGATCCCGACTCGCGGCTCGCCGCTGCCCTGGGCGGCGACAGGATCGAGGTCGACGACGTCAACTCCTTCCACCACCAGGCGATCGCCCGCCTCGGCGACGGGCTGCGGGTCAGCGCCCGCGCGCCCGACGGCACGATCGAGGCGATCGAGGACCCGAGCCGGCGCTTCCTGATCGGCGTCCAGTGGCACGCCGAGACGCTGATCGGGCGCGAGGCCGAGGCCGAGCTCTTCCGCCGCTTCGTCGAGGCCTGCCGCGACGACGGCGCCGAGTACGAGCGGGCCGCTGCGCGGCGCGAGGTCGCGTGACGGCCACCAGGCGGGCCGGGGCGACGAAACCTGCCTGGGCGACCTGGGCGGAGCCGAACGAGCAGGGCGCGTACACGGTCGGGATCGAGGAGGAGGTGATGCTCCTCGACCAGCTGACCTGGGCGCTCGCCCACCGGATCGACTCGGTCCTCCCCCGCCTCCCGCACGGCCGCACCACGAGCTTCACCGCCGAGACGCACGGCTCGGCGCTGGAGATCCAGACCGGCGTCCACGGCCAGATCAGCTCGGCGATCGAGGAACTGGGGGCGCTGCGGCGCGAGCTCGAGGAAACCCTGCGGCCGCTCTCGATGCGGGCGGCGAGTGCCGGCACCCACCCCTTCGCGGTCTGGCAGGAGATCGTCGTCTCGGCCGGCGAGCGCTACCAGTTCGTCTACGGCTCGATGCGCGAGCTGGCGCGGCGCGAGCCGACCTTCGGCCTCCACGTCCACGTCGGCGTGCCCGACGCCGAGCTGGCGATCCACGCCGCCAACCGCCTCCGCACCGAGCTGCCGCTGCTGCTCGCGCTCGCGGTCAACTCGCCGTTCTGGCAGGGCCGCGACACCGGCCTTGCCTCGGCCCGCACGCCACTCTTCCAGGCCTTCCCGCGGGTCGGCATCCCGCGCGCCTTCCACAGCTACGACGAGTACGTCGAGTCGGTCGACGTCCTGATCCGCTCCAACGCCGTTCCCGAGCCGACCTTCCTCTGGTGGGATGTGCGGCCGCAGCCGCGCTTCGGCACGGTCGAGGTGCGGATCATGGACGCCCAGACGACGCTCGGCGACACCGCCGGGCTGGCGGCGCTGGTCCAGTCGCTGGTGCGGCTGGAGGTCGAGGAGGGGACGCACACCTACGACTGCGAGATCCCGCCCGAGGTGCTCGCCGAGAACCGCTTCCTCGCCGCCCGCGACGGCATGGACGCCGAGCTGATCGAGCACCAGCTCGACCAGCGGGTCCCCGCCCGGGCGCTGCTCGAGGACCTGCTCGTCCTCTGCCGCCCCCACGCCGAAGACCTCGGCTGCGCCGCCGAGCTCGACACCGTCGGCCGCCTCGCCGAGCGCACCGGAGCGCGCCGCCAGCTCGAGCTCAGCCGCTCGTTAGGCTCGCTGCCGCGGGTCGTAGCGGTGCTCGCCGACGACTTCCTCGTCGGCGCCCCGTAGCCAGCCCCGTCCCGCTCGTCACAGAGTCGCGAGCGTTTACAAAGACGTGGCCAGGGTTTGGTCCCCCATGGGGGACCAAATTCACGCAGCGCTAGATCGCTAGGGGGTCGCCGGGGGGGATGACGAACTGGCTGACCACCAGGTTGGCGGCCAGCTTCGAGTTGCCGTCGCGGATGCGGTCGATCCGGACCTCGATCACGGCGGTGCTGCGGCCGGCGTGCAGCGGGCGGGCGTCGGCGACGATCTCGTCGCCGAGCCGACCGGCGCCGAAGACGTTCAGCTTCAGCTCGATCGTGGTGAAGTCGTAGCCGGGCGGGATCGCGCGGAAGGTCGCCCAGGCGGCGACGGTGTCGCCGAGCGCCGTCCAGACGCCGCCGTGGACGAAGCCGCCGGGGTGCAGATGGCGGCTCTCGACCAGGATCCGGCCGCGCGCGTGGTCGTCCTCGATCTCCAACGGCTCGATGCCGAGATCGGCGGGGAAGCTGCCCACCGCGAACTCGCGGATGTCCTCAGGCTTCACCTGGGAGAGATCTGCCACGGTCGGTATGGAATCAGGAAGTGGCCCCCGCCGGGGGCCACTTCGTCACATAGTCGTCGATCGCCGGGCGCTCAGACGCGTTCGACGAGCATCGCCTTGCCCTGGCCGCCCGCGACGCACATCGTCTCCAGGCCGACCTGGTGGTCGTCGGTCTCCATCGCGTTCAGCAGGGTGCCCATGATGCGGGCGCCGGTCATCCCGAAGGGGTGGCCGAGGGCGATCGCGCCGCCGTGCGTGTTCAGCTTGTCGAGCTCGATCCCGCATTCGTCCATGATCGGGATCACCTGGGCGGCGAAGGCCTCGTTGAGCTCGACCGCGTCGACGTCGGCGATCGTCATCCCGGCCCGGTCGAGGACCTTCTTGACCGCGCCGATTGGGGCGACGCCCATGTACTCGGGCTGGTTGCCGAAGGTGGCGGCGGTGATGATCCGGGCACGCGGTTTGAGGCCGAGCTCCTTCGCCTTGGTGTCGGACATCAGCAGCACCGCGGCGGCGCCGTCGTTCAGCGGGCAGGAGTTGCCGGCGGTGACCCCGCCGCCGCCGAAGGCCTCGTCGAGTTCGGAGAGCTTCTCCAGGGTCGAGGAGGCGCGCGGGCCGTCGTCCTTGGCGACCTCGTTGCCGTCGACCGTGACCGGCACGATCTCGCGCTCGAAGAAGCCGTCCTCCTGCGATTTGACCGCGAGTTCCTGCGAGCGCTGCGCGAACTTGTCCATGTCCTCGCGCTTGACGCCGTAGCGGTTGGCGACGTTGACCGCGGTCAGTCCCATGTCGATGTAGGCGTTGGGCTGGCCGTTCTCGCCGATCAGGTTGGGGTCGCGGTCGTCGACGCGGACCGGCTCGGAGGCTTCGTTGAAGCGGCTGACCCACTCGACGCCGACGGCGAGGTAGGCGTCGCCCTCGCCGGCCTTGATCGCGTTGCCCGCGTGGCGGATCGCGTCGAGGCTGGAGGAGCAGTAGCGGGAGACGGTGACCCCGTTGACGGTCTCCGGCAGCTTCTCGGAGAGCAACGAGATGATCCGGCCCATGTTGAAGGCCTGCAGGCCCTGCGGCATGCCGACGCCGCAGAAGACGTCCTCGATCAGGGCCGGGTCGACCTCGGGATTGCGCTCGAGCAGGCGGTCGACCACGAAGGCGCCCATCTCCTCGGGACGAAGCGAGGCCAGCGAGCCCTTGAAGGCGCGGCCGATCGGCGTGCGGATGGTGTCGACGATTACTGCTTCGGGCATCTCAGGCGCCTCCTTGGGGCGTAGTGCGGGTCTTGAACCGACGGGCAGCGTAGTGCAACGCGGGGTCGGGCTGATTGACCAGTCGGTCAATCTATTGTGACATTTGACACGCGTCGGGCGTCAGGCGTCCCCCGTCTCCGTTACATTCGGCAGATCCAGCCCGCGTGGGAATGCGGGAAGAAGCCGCGGAACGCGGCAGGAAAGGAGGCCTCGACATGCCTGAGGGCTACTGCGTCAAAGAGCGCAAGAAGGTCGAGATCAAAGAGGCCAAACAGGTGACGATGAAGAACGGTCGGCCGGCGATCCAGGGCACCTGCCCTGACTGCGGGACGAAGATCTTCAAGATCGGCAAACTCGAGGCCTGAGGTCCGAGCCGCGGGGGGCCGCCCCGATCCGGGGCGGCTGAACCTCGCTACCCGGCGGTCCGTAGAAACGGTCGACATGGGTCGGCCGAGAGAAGATGAGGGCGCGCGTTGAGCAGCGGCGCGCTGACCCGCGAGCGCGACGTGCGCGAGGCCTACGCCGCGCACTCGGGCGAGCTCTACGGCTTCGCGGTGCGCTCGCTCGGCGATGCCGGGCTGGCCGAGGAGGCGGTCCAGGAGACCTTCCTGCGCGCCTGGAAAGCGGGCGCGCGCTTCGACCCGGAGATCGGCAGCCTCCGCACCTGGCTGTTCGCGATCCTCCGCAACGTGGTGATCGACCTCAGCCGCGCCCGCGCCTCGCGGCCCCGCGTCGCCGACGGCGGCATCGAGCCCTCGGTCGAACCGCTGGAGCAGGCGCTGCTCGCCTGGCAGGTCGAGGAGGCGATGCGGCGGATCGGCGACGATCATCGTCGGGTGCTGCTCGAGACCCATTTCCGCGCCCGGCCCTACTCGGAGGTCGCCGCGGAGCTCGGCGTGCCGGAGGGGACGATCAAGAGTCGTGTCTATTACGGGCTGCGGGCTCTGCGGGTGGCGCTGGAGGAGATGGGCTATGAAGACTGACGACCACCGCGACTGGCGCCTCTCGCTCGGCGCCTACGCCCTCGGCGACCTCCCGGCCGAGGAACGCGCGGCGATCGCCGCCCACCTCGAGGGCTGCCCCGAGTGCCGCGCCGAGCTGCGCTCGCTGGAAGGCGTCGCGGCGCTGCTGCCACTCGCCGACCCGGCCCGGATCGAGGGGCCCGCGGCGCGCCCGCCCGCCGACCTCGGCGCCCGGATCGAGGCGCGGATCGCCGCCGAAGCTTCCAGGGAGGGACGCGAGAAGCGGCGGCGGCGCTTCCGGTTGGGGGTGGGCGCCGCCGTCGCCGTCGCGGTCGTCGCCGCGATCCTGCTGATCGCGATCCTGCCGGTCGGCGGCGGGGAAAATTCGCCCGCCCAGGAGGTCAGGTTCGCCTCCGTGCCGAAAGGGGTGAGCATCGACGCGACCCTCGAACCCCACGCCTTCGGCACCGAGATCCAGATGTACGTCAGCGGCATCCGCTCCGGCACCCTCTGCCGCGTCTTCCTGCGCGACGACAGCGGGCGGACCTACCCGGCGGGCAGCTTCCGCTACCGCTGGGGCGGCGACTCCGAGGCCGAGCTGAGCTCGGCGCTCGATCTCTCGCAGGCGGCGGCGATCGGCGTCCACGTCGGCGGCCGCACCTTCGTGGCGCCGGTGGACCAGGCGACCGCGCTGGTCGGTGGGGCGGAACCCGATCCGACGTGAGCCGCGCGGGCCAGCGCCAGCTGTGCGTTCGCACTTCTCGTCGCATAGCGACGAGAAGTGCGAACGCACTCGCGGCGGCGGGGCTCGTCGGCGCGGTTCTGGTCGTCGGTGCGGTGCTGCTCGCCGGCTGCGGCGGCGGCTCGTCGAGCAGCCCGGAGAGCAGCTCCTCGCCGGCGACGACCACTCCCCCAGTTGCGAAACCGCCGCCCAACGCCGAAGAAGGCACGGTCTTCGTCTCGCTCGGCAGCGCCGCCGGGCTCGGCCAGGTGCTGGTCGACTCGGAAGGGCACACCCTCTACGCCTTCAGTGTGGACGGCGGCGGCAGCTCCGCCTGCGAAGGGGCCTGCGCCAAAGCCTGGCCGCCGCTCCTGGTCAAGCACGGCGAACCGGAGCCGAGCAACGGCGCCGCCGCCTCGCGCCTCGGCACGATCACCCGCCCCGACGGCGACCGCCAGGTCACCTACGCCAGCCACCCCCTCTACAGCTTCACGGGCGACAAGAAACCGGGCGAAGCGAACGGCGACGGCTCGACCGCCTTCGGCGGCACCTGGACCCCGCTCAAGGGCTCCGGCGCCCCGGCCGGCTAGGCGGGACGCTTGCGGTAGGGGAGCGTCGGCGGGGAGATCGCGCGGATCTCGGCGAGGAGGCGGGCGGAGAGGTCGCCGGGGTCCTCGTCGGGGCGCGGCTGGCCGCCGGCCGGGTCGAAGAAGCGGACCTTGATGTGGGGACGGCGGGGGAAGCCGGTGAGGTCGGTGGTGCCGCTGATCGCGACGCAGGTGACGTGGGCCTCGGGGACTTCGAGCGCCAGCCGGCCGACCCCGCTGCGGGCACGCATCACGCGGCCTTTCGAGCGGGTGCCCTCGGGGAAGACGCCGACGCAGGAGCCTTCGTGCAACGCCGTCACCGCGTTGGCGAGCGCCTGTGCGTCGCCGGCCCCGCGGACGATCGGGATCTGGCCCATGCCGTCGAGGACCCGGCCCAGTCCCTTCACCTCCCAGAGGGTGGATTTGGCGAGCGCCCGGATCATCCGCCTGCCGCGCGCCGCGACGCCGATCATCACCGGGTCCCAGTGGCTGTCGTGGTTGCCGACGATGAGCAGCGGGCCGCTCGTCGGGAGGGCCTCGACGCCGGTCACCTCGAGCCGCGCCCAGCGGGCGACCGGCAGGTTTACGGCCATCGCGACGCGGTAGGTGCGGGTGGGCTCGCGCATCGGGCGGCGGCAAGCGTAGTCGCCCCGACCTATCGACCGTCGCAAAGTCCGCGTTGCTTGTATCCGCAAATTACGAACTAAAGTGTCAGGCGTGTCTCAAAAGCCCCTCGAGTTGATCCTTGCCCGGAACCTGATGTCGGCGCTCTCCACGCCGGCCTTCCTGGTCGACGAGGGTGGCCTGCTGGTCTTCTACAACGAGGCGGCCGGGGCGCTGCTCGGCAAGGGCTTCGAGGAGGTCGGCCACGTCGGCCCGAGCGAGTGGGGCGGGCTCTTCGGCCCCTACGACGCGGCCGGCGAGACGATCGCCTACGACGACCTGCCGGTGGTCCAGGCCGTGCGTCGCGGCCGTCCCGCCCACGCCAGCTTCGGGGTACGCGCCTTCGACGGCCAGGTTCACGCAGTCGAATGCACGGCCTTCCCGATCCTCACCGCGCACGGCTCGCAGGGCGGGGTCGCGATCTTCTGGCCGGTCGAGGACGACCTCCCGGCCGCGGCCGAGTCTGTCGCCGCCGCGGCGGGCGCCGGCCACCAGAACGGCACCGCGCACCCGAACGGGGCCGCCGCGTGAAGGTCGACCTCTGGGGGGCGCGCGGCTCGGTCCCTTCCCCCGGGCCCGAGACGATCCGCTACGGCGGCAACACCTCCTGTATCGGCATCACCCTCGCCGACGGCTCGCTGCTGGCGCTCGACGCCGGCACCGGGATCCGGGGCCTCGGCCTCGCCCTCCCCACCGAGCCGACCCGGCTCCACATCCTCCTCACCCACCTCCACCTCGACCACATTCAGGGCCTCGTCTTCTTCGCCCCCGTCTTCCGCCCCCAGGCCGAGATCGTGATCTGGGGACCGGCCTCGCCGGAGGCCAGCCTGCGCGACCGGATCGCCCGCTACATCTCGGCGCCGCTCTCGCCGGTCGAGGTCCGCGAGCTGCCCTGCGACGTCTCCTTCCGCTCCTGCCCGGAGCAGTGGGAGATCGGCTCGGCGCGGATCACCGCCGCCTCGGTCGCCCATCGCGGCCCGACGCTCGGCTACCGGATCGAGGACGCCGGCTCCTCGCTCGCCTACATCCCCGACCACGAGCCGGCGCTCGGTGCCGATCTCGACATGCTGGAGCCGGAGTGGATCTCCGGCTTCGCCCTCGCCGAGGGCGCCGACCTGCTGATCCACGACGGCCAGTACGCCGACGACGAGTACCCCGACCGCCTCGGCTGGGGCCACTCGGCGCTGTCGCACTCGCTGGCCTTCGGGCGGCGGACCGAGGCGCGGCGGACCGTCCTCTTCCACCACGACCCGATGCACTCCGACGCCTGGCTCGACGCCCACGGCGAGCGCGCGGCGGCCGCGTGGGAGGCGCGCGGCGGCGCCCCCGGCGCGGTCGAGCTGGCGCGCGAGGGGACGACGTTCGAGGTCGATCCGACGACCGGCGAATTCGCCCTCGCCGAGGCGGCCTCCGCGAGCGTGACCGACGCCACCTCCCCTCCGGCCCCCGCCGCCGGCGTGGCGGGCGTATGAGCCCGATCGACACCGCCCCGATCGACGCGGCGGCGGCGCGCTCCGAGCTGATCACCCGCGCCCTCGCCACGGCGACCGCGGCGCACGCCGGCCAGATCCGCAACGGCAGCGGCGGGCTCCCCTACATCGAGCACCCGCGGATGGTCGCGGCGACACTCGCGGCGCGCGGCTATCCCGAGACCACGCTGGCGGCCGCCCTCCTCCACGACGTGGTCGAGGACTCCGACACGACGGTCGAGGGACTGCGGGCCGAATTCGGCGACCCCGTCGCCGACCTGGTCGCGACGCTCTCCGACGACGAGTCGATCGAGTCCTACCGCGAGCGCAAGGACGAGCACCGCGGCCGCGTCGCGGCGGTCGACGGCGATGCCCTGGCGATCTACGCCGCCGACAAGCTGACCAATATGACAACCCTGCACGAGGCGATCGCGGCGGAAGGGATGCGGGTCGCCGAGGAGTACGACGTGCCGATCGGGCTGAAGCTCGAAGTCTGGGAAGCGGACGCCGCGATGCTGGCCGGCGAAGCGCCCGAGCTGGCGCTGCTCGACCCGCTCGACACGGCGATCAGCCGTCTCGGGGCGGATCTAGGAGCGGCAGACCCTCATCCCTGTACTTGAGCCGGCGCTTCAGCGGCAGCACCGCCCAGAGCACGAAGAACATCGTCAGCACCAGCGTCGTCGTCACCACCGTGGTCGCGACGGTGCCGAAGAGGACGTTGGTGACCAGCATGATCGCGCAGGTCATCGCCAGCGCCAGCACGGCCAGGCCGAGGATCGCCAGCCGGTTGGCGACGAAGACGAGCCGGCCCTTCTGCTGGTAGCGGAAGGTGAGCCGGTGGTAGGCCGAGGGGGCGATCAGCAGCGCCGCCGAGAGCGCGGTGAGGAGCAGCGTCGCGAAGTAGGCCCTTTTGTCGAAGGCGCTGATCGAGGTGAAGTGCTGCTGGAACGGGACCGCCAGCAGGAAGGCGAAGAGGACCTGGACGCCGGGCAGCGCGACCCGCAGCTCCTGCAGCAGCTCGCCAAGGTTGCGGTCGAGACGCTGGTCTTCAGTCTCGTCGCGACCGGACGGGCGCCCCTCGGGGTCGCGGTCGTTTTCGGGGCCGGGCGGAGCGGGCATAGATTGACCATATGCCAGGCAAGACCGCCGTCGTGCTCTTCACCCGTGACCTGCGGGTCACCGACAACCCGGCGCTCTGGGCGGGCTTGCGGGCGGCGCGGACGGTGCCGCTGTTCGTCCTCGACGAGGCGATCCTCGGCTCGCGCTTCGCGGCGCCGAACCGGGTCGCCTACATGCGCGAGGCGCTGGTCGACCTCGACGGGCGACTGCGGGCGATGGGCGCGCGGCTCTTCCTGCGGCGCGGCCAGGTGGTCGAGGAGGCGATGAAGGTCGCCACCGAATGCGACGCCGCGGAGCTCCACATCGCTGCCGACTGGAGCGCCTACGCACGGCGCCGCGAGCGGCGACTGCGGGACGAGTGCGCGGAGGCGGGCATCGAGTTCACCGCCCACCCCGGGGTGACGATCCTCGAGCCCGGCGCGGTGACCCCGACCGGCGGCGACCACTTCAAGGTCTTCAGTCCCTACCACCGCGCCTGGAGCGCGGCGCCGTGGCGAGAGGTCTTGGGCGCGCCGCGCAAGCTACGCGCGCCGTCGGGCCTCGCCGCGGGCGAGCTGCCGGCGCTGGCGAAGCTGACCGACGGCACGCCGTCCCCGGACCGCGAGCCGGGCGGCGAGACGCAGGCCCGCGAGCGGATGGGCGCCTTCCTCCGCGACCGGGTCGGCAGCTACGACAGCGGCCATGACGACCTGGCGAGCGCCGGCACCTCGCGGCTCAGTGCCCACCTCCGCTGGGGCTGCATCAGCCCGCTCGAGCTCGCCGGCGCGGCGCGCGAGGTCCCGGGCGGCGCGCCCTTCGTGCGGCAGCTCTGCTGGCGCGACTTCCACCATCAGGTGCTCGCCGCGTTCCCGGCGCTGCCGCGCCGCGACTACCGCCCGCGCGGCGACCGCTGGTCGCGCTCCGAGCGCGCCTTCGAGGCCTGGCGCGAAGGCCGCACCGGCTATCCGCTGGTCGACGCCGGGATGCGCCAGCTGGCCGCCGAGGGCTACATGCACAACCGCGCCCGCCTCGCGGTCGGCTCCTTCCTCACCAAGGACCTCTACGTCGACTGGCGCAAAGGGGCCGGGCACTTCTGGGACCTGCTCTCCGACGGCGAGATCGCCAACAACGCGGGCAACTGGCAGTGGGTGGCGGGGACCGGCAACGACACGCGGCCGCAGCGGGTGCTGAACCCGGTGCGCCAGGCGGAACGGTTCGACCCCGACGGCATCTACGTGCGCCGCTGGGTGCCGGAGCTGGCCGGCGTCCGCGGCAAGGCGATCTTCCGGCCCTGGCTGATGGAAGGCTTCGACGCCCTCGACTACCCCGAGCCGATCGTCGACCACGACGATGCCGTCGCCGAGTTCCGCTCCCGCCGCGCAGCCTGACCGACGGTGCGTTCGCACTTATCGTCGCTATCCGACGATAAGTGCGAACGCACTCGGGGGGCTGCGGCATACGATGCCGCGATGGGACGGCTGGCCGTCATCCTCGGTTCCAACGCGCTCGGCCCGGGCGGCCACGAGATCGCCGCGGCGGCGGCCGAGCACGGGGCGGCGGTGGTGCAGCGCCACGGCGGCGGCACCGCCTACGTCCTGCCCCACGAGATCGACCACGCCGCCAACCTGCGCCCACTGACCGAGCAGGGCTGCGACCGGGTGCTGGCGGTCGCCTCGGTCGGCAGCCTGCGCACCGATCTGCCGGTCGGCACGCTCGTCTGCCCGGACGACTTCATCGCCCTCCACCTCGGTCTCTCGATCTTCGACGACACCCGCGCCCACACCGCCCCCGCCTTCGCCGCCCGCTGGCGCGGCGAGCTGCTCGCCGCCTGGGGCGAGGGCCAGGAGGCGCCGGTCGACGGCGGCGTCTACTGGCAGACGGTCGGGCCCCGCTTCGAGACCCCGGCCGAGATCCGGATGATCGCCCCGCACGCCGACGTGGTCGGGATGACGGTCGCCTCCGAGTGCGTCGTCGCCGGTGAGCTCGGGCTCGAATACGCGGCGATCTGCGTCGTCGACAACCTCGCCAACGGGCTCGCCGAGGGCGAGCTGAGCGTCGCCGAGATGGAAGCCGATCGGCTGATCCACGCGGGCACCCTGCGCGATGGGCTCGCCGCCGTGCTGCCGCGGCTCGGCGCGGTCGGGCGTTGAGCGCGCGAGTGCCTGACACGGCACTTATCGTCACCGATGCGACGCTCGACGGCGAGCGGGTCGGGCTGCGTTGCGCCGCCGACGGGACGATCGCGGCGCTCGGCCCCGCGGTCGTCGCCGCCCCCGGCGACCGGGGAATCGACGCGGCGGGCGCGATCCTGGTGCCACCGCTGGTCAACGGTCACACCCATGCGGCGATGACGCTCTTCCGCGGCTCCGGCGGCGACCTGCCGCTGATGCCGTGGCTCGAGGAACGGATCTGGCCGGTCGAGGCGCGCATGTCGCCCGACGATGTTTATTGGGGCACCCGCCTCGCCTGCCTGGAGATGATCCGCTCCGGCACCACCCGCTTCTGGGACATGTACTGGCACCCGGAGGCGACGGCGCGGGCGGTCGCCGACGCCGGGCTGCGGGCGACGATCGGTGCGCCGCTCTTCGACAAAGGGCGCGACGCGGCGGCGATGCGCGACGCGGCGCGCGAGAGCCTCGCGTTGCTCGAAGGACTCGGCGGGCAGGTCGGCGCCTCGCTGGCGCCGCACTCGATCTACATGGTCAGCGAGGAGTCGCTCGCCTTCATCGCCGAGCTCTCGGCCGAGTGCGACGCGCCGGTCCAGATCCACCTCTCCGAGACCGCGCCCGAGGTCGAGGACTGCCTCGCCGGGCACGGCCGTCGCCCGGCCGCCTATCTCGACGACCTCGGCCTGCTGAACGAGCGCACCCTGCTCGCCCACGGCGTCTGGCTCGACGACGACGAGCTGGCATTGATAGCCGCACGTGGGGCCACCGTCGTCTCCAACCCGGCGGCGAACATGAAGCTCGCGGTCGGCAAGGTCTTCGACTACCCGGCGGCGCGCGCCGCCGGGGTGCGGGTCGGGCTCGGCACCGACGGCGCGGGCTCGAACGACTCGCTCGACCTGCTCGCCGATCTGAAGCTGTTCGCGCTCGCCCAGCGTCACGCGGCCGCCGACGCGACCGCGATCGCCGCCGCCGAGGCTTGGGACGTCGCCACCGGCTGCGCCGCGCCGCTCCTCGGTGCCACCGCGCTCGCGGTCGGCGCCCCGGCCGACTTCCTGCTGCTCGACCCTACGGCGCCCGAGCTGGCGATCGGGGACCTCGCCGCCGACCTCGTCTACGCGGCGGCGGGCGCCGCGGTCGACACCGTCGTCGTCGCCGGCCGGGTGCTGATGCGCGGCGGCGTCCAGCCGGAGCGCGCCGAGATCGTCGCGCGAGCCGCCGAGCGTGCCAAGCGGCTCGGCCTCTGACGGCGCACCCGCCGAAGAACGGCGAACTGCTGAGCGTCGCCGACTGCCGCGGATGCCGGACCGACCCCGGCTTTGTGAGGTCGGCCCGGCATCCGCGGCAGGCTCGGGCGGGGAGGGTTGTGACGGAAGGCGGGAGACGGCACGGTCCCGTGCGCCTGGCTCACCGACCGTGCGATTGAACACACCAGGGTGTGGTCGATCGCACACTCGTGCGGTTGAGCCGGTCATGGGCGGCTCAAGTGCACGGTCGCGGGGCGCCTCACACGCCTTCGTGCCGTCTCCCGCCTTCCGTGACCTCGGCGCTCACTTCTCGTCATCCCTTCAGGGCTCCCGCCGGTCGATGGGCGACCACACCCAGAGGGGGTCGCCCATCGGCCGGCGCGGGCGCCAGCTATCCATCCCTCGCGCCCGGCGCGGGCGCCAGCTTTCGTCCGTCAATACCCCCCAGGGGTACGCTAGGGTCGCTCCATGACGGTCGGCTACGCAACTGACAAGGCAGCGCTGCTCAAACGTCTGGCACGGATCGAGGGGCAGGTGCGCGGCGTCTCGCGGATGATCGAGGAGGAGCGGTACTGCATCGACGTCCTCACCCAGATCGGCGCGATCGAGGCGGCGCTCGACAAGGTCGCGCTCGGCCTGATCGACGACCACACCCGCCACTGCGTGCTCGACGCCGAGGGCGGTGAGCGGGCCGCGAAGGTCGACGAGCTGGTCGCCGCGCTGGGCCGCTTCGTCGGCCGCTGAGGCGCCTGGGGGCAACGGATGCCGGTCCTCGAAAAGCTCTGGCAGGGGATCGAACAGTCGCTGCTGATGGCCTACGAGGTCTGGTGGGCGCTGGTGATCGGCTTCGCGATCTCCGGCATCGTCCAGGCCTGGGTGCCGCGGGCGCGGATCGAAGGGGCGCTCTCCGGCGAGGGTCTCGAGCCGATCGCGAAGGCGACCGGGCTCGGCGCCGCCTCCTCCTCCTGCTCCTACGCGGCGATCGCGATCGCCCGCTCGCTCTTCGCCAAGGGCGCCTCGGGGATCACCGCGATGGCCTTCCAGTTCGCCTCGACCAACATGGTCTGGGAGCTCGGCCTCGTCCTCTGGGTGCTGATCGGCTGGCAGTTCACGCTCGCCGAGTTCATCGGCGGCTTCCTCCTGATCGCGCTGATGGCGATCCTCTTCCGCCGCTTCGTCTCCCCATCGCTGGAGGAGCGGGCGCGGCGCCACGCGCAGGAGGCGGCGGGCGAGCATGAACACGACCACGGTGTCGGGACACCGCGCTCCTGGCGCGAGACCGTCCGCTCCACCGCGGCCTGGCGCGAAGTCGCCGCCAACTTCCGCATGGACTGGTCGATGCTGTGGAAGGAGATCGCGATCGGCTTCCTGCTCGCCGGCTTCATCGGCCTGCTCGGCGACGATTTCTTCAACGTCTTGTTTGTCACCAACGCGCCGCCGCTCCTGCGCACGCTGGAGAACGTCGTCGTCGGCCCGCTGATCGCCGTCCTCAGCTTCGTCTGCTCGGTCGGCAACGTGCCGCTCGCCGCGGTGCTCTGGTCGGGCGGGATCGGCTTCGGCGGCGTCGTCGCCTTCCTCTTCGCCGACCTGATCGTGATCCCGATCGTGCTCGCCTACCGCAAGTACTACGGGACCGAGTTCGCGCTGCGGATCACCGCCCTGATGCTGGTCACGATCATCCTCGCGGCGCTGATCGTCGACGGCGTCTTCGGCCTCGTCGGGCTCGTCCCGACCGGCCCCCGCCCCACTCGCACCGACGTCTTCGGTTCGGTCGACCTCAACTACAAGCTAGTGCTGAACCTCGTCGCCACGGCGATCTTCATCGCCCTCTTCTGGCTCTCCCGTGGGGAGACCTCCGCCGGGGCATGTCATCATCATAATCCTGACGGAGAAGGTCAGGAAAGGGGTGAATCCACCCCCGCCGGGGTATAGGGTCGCCCAAGTGCCCGCCGCGGAGGCGACCGAACAGTCCCAAGGGGGAGCTTCCTCCGTCAGCTTCCAGGGCGCCACCAAGCGCTACGGCCACTCCACGGCCCCGGCGGTGGACCACCTCGACCTCGAGGTGGAGGCCGGTGAGATCTGCGTCCTCGTCGGGCCCTCCGGCTGCGGCAAGACGACCTCGATGCGGATGGTCAACCGGATGATCGACCTCACCGAGGGCGACATCCTGATCGACGGCGAGTCGGTGAAACGCAAAGACGCGGCGAAGCTGCGGCGTGAGATCGGCTACGTGATCCAGCAGGTCGGGCTCTTCCCGCACCGCACGATCGCCCAGAACATCGCCACCGTCCCCCAGCTGCTCGGCTGGCACAAAGACCGGATCCGCGCCCGCACCACCGAGCTGCTCGACCTGGTCGGCCTCGACCCCGAACTGGCCGACCGCTACCCGGTGCAGCTCTCCGGCGGCCAGCAGCAACGTGTCGGCGTCGCCCGCGCGCTTGCCGTCGACCCGCCGGTGATGCTGATGGACGAGCCCTTCGGCGCGATCGACCCGATCGCCCGCGAGCGCCTGCAGAACGAGTTCCTCCGCCTGCAGGCGGAGATCCGCAAGACGGTCCTCTTCGTCACCCACGACATCGACGAGGCGATCAAGATGGGGGACCGGATCGCGATCATGAAGCAGCACGGGCGGGTCGAGCAGTACGCCACCCCGGCCGAGATCCTAATGTCGCCGGCCAACGAATTCGTCGAGGACTTCGTCGGCGCCGACCGGGCGCTGAAGCGGCTCTCGCTGATGCGGGTCGGGGACATCGACCTGTGGCGGGCGCCGAACGCGCGGCCCGGCCAGTCGACCGCCGAGGTGCGCGCCCAGCTCTCCGCCCCCGACGTCGAGGTCCCCTACGCGCTGCTGGTCGACGAGCGCGACAGGCCCCTCGGCTGGCTCACCGAGCGCGACCTTGCCGGCGACACCGTCCCGGCCACCGCCGACGCGCCGCTCGGGCCGGTGCTGGAAACCGGGGATGTGATGCGCGACGCGCTCGCCGACCTCCTGCAGGGCGAGTCGATGTACGCGGCCGTGACGGGCCACGACGGCCGCATCGTCGGCATCCTCTCGATCGAGATCATCTCCGAGTTCCTCGCCTCCCCGGTCGCCAGAGCCGAAGAGCGCGACGCGGTCGATCGGCCGCTCGGCGCCGAACGAGCGAGCGAGATCGCCGCCGATGAATAGCTCGCTTCTCGGGATGCCGCTCGCGGCGGTCGGCGAAGTCGGCAAAGGCTTCATCAAAGAACGCAGTGGGACGGCGTGCGAGGAACTCCACAGCCACCTCTTCTGCTTCGGCTGGGCGAAGGAACACATCGGGAGTTTCGGCACCCCCGCCCTCCAGCAGCTTGAAATGGTGGTGATCTCGGTGGTGGCCGGATTCCTCGTCGCTTTTGCCCTGGCCCTCCTCGCCCACCGCTTCCGGTATCTCGAGCCACCGCTCCTGGCCGGCACGGGCATCCTTTTCGCGATCCCCAGCGTCGCCTTCTTCCTGCTGCTGTTGCCGATCACCGGCCGCGGCCGCGAGACGGCGATCATCGCGCTGACCGCCTACACCCTGCAGATCATCTACCGCAACGTGATGGTCGGGCTGAAGAACGTCCCCGAGTCGGCCAAGGACGCCGCTCGCGGCATGGGCCTGACCGAGCGCCAGGTGCTCTGGAAGGTCGAGATCCCCCTGGCGATCCCGGAGATCGTCGGCGGCCTGCGGATCGCGATGGTGTCGACGATGGCGATCGCGACGCTGGCCGTCCTGGTCAACGCCGGCGGCCTCGGGGCGAAGATCTACGGCGCCGGGCAATTGGCGT
This sequence comes from uncultured Actinomycetes bacterium, assembly GCA_963824485.1. Lineage (GTDB taxonomy): Bacteria > Actinomycetota > Thermoleophilia > Solirubrobacterales > 70-9 > VAYN01. The sequence continues at coordinate 300,990 of CAWGPH010000010.1, read as the reverse complement.
TCCCGACCACCATCGTGATGGCGGGCGGGATCGCGATTCTCCTCGCGCTCTCGCTCGACGCGATCCTGCTCCTGATCCAACGGCTGATCACGCCCTGGCGACGCGCGGCGGCAGCATGAGCTCGATCGCCGTCCATCCACTCCTCGCCGGCTTCGGTGGCGCCCTCGAATTCATCTTCCACAAGCAGGTCTCGAACGTCACCGGCGGCCACAAGGTCGGCGGAATCCACCAGGTGCTCGAACTCGCGCTGAAGCAGATCGAGGTGAGCCTGCTCGCCCTCGTCGTGGCGATGATCGTCGCGATCCCGATCGGCCTCTACTTCGGGCACAAAGGGACCGGTGAGCTGCTGGCGATCGGGCTCGGCAATGCCGGCCGCGCCGTCCCCGAGCTGGCGGTGATCGCCCTGCTCGCCGCCGTCGTCGGCGTCGGCCTCCCGACCCTCACGGTCGCGCTGGCGCTGCTCGGGGTCCCACCGATCCTCACCAACACCTTCACCGGCATCGACGAGGCCGACAAGCCGACCATCGACGCCGCCCGCGGCATCGGCATGACCGAGTTCGAGATCCTTCGCAAGGTCGAGGCCCCGATGGCGGTGCCGAGCATCATGTCCGGGATCCGCACTTCGAGCATCAACATCATCGCGACCGCGACGATCGCGCCGCTGGCGGGTGTCCTGACCCTTGGCAACTTCATCCTCAATGAAAACGTCTACGGAGCGAACGGTGTACTGGCCGGTGCGATCGTGGTAGCAGTACTTGCTCTCGTCTTCGAGTTCGGCCTGGCAGGGATCCAACGCCGGCTCACTTCCAAGGGCCTGAAGCTCAAGGCCCAGTGACTTGTCCCGAAAACACCCCAAGGAGGCACCACAAGTGAGGTTCAACCATAAGAGGCCGCTGATGGCTCTGGCGATGTTGGTGGCGGCGCTGTCGCTATCGGTCGCGATCTCGGCCTGCGGCGGCGGCTCCAGCAGTTCCTCATCCGAAAGCACCGAAGCGGAAACGACCACGAGCGAAGAATCGAGCAGCGGCGCCAGCGCGATCAAGTCGGATCCGGCCAACGCCAAGGTCAGCCTGACGATCGGCTCGAAGAACTTCCCCGAACAGGAAATCCTCGGGGAAATCTACACTCAGGCCCTTGCGGCAGCGGGCTACAAGGCGAAGAGCGACCTCAGCCTCGGCTCCGAAACGGTCGCCCTGAAGACGCTGAAGGCGGGCAAGGTCTCCGGCTACCCGGAGTACGCCTCGACCGCGCTCACCGCGTTCTTCGGCCTCGAACCGGAAGAAGTCCCCTCCGGCGCCACCGCGGCCTGGAAGAAGTCGAACGAAGAATTCGAAAAGGAAGGCCTGACGGCCTTCAAGCCGACCCCGTTCGCCAGCGCCAACGCGGTCGGGCTGCTCAAATCGACGGCGGAAAAGTACCACCTGAAAACCGTCTCGGACCTCAAGGGCGTGAGTGAAAAGCTCAGCCTCTACGGGTCGCCCGAGTGCGAAGAACGGATCGACTGCCTGGCCGGTCTCGAAAAGTATTACGGGTTGAAGTTCAAGGAATTCAAGCCCGTCGACATCGAACTCCGGTACTCGGTCCTCGAAAAGGGACAGGCCGATCTGTCGATCCTGTTCACCACCGATCCGGAGCTGGCGTCCAAGAAGGAAGAATTCGTCATCCTCGAAGACGACAAGCACGTCTTCCCGGCGGGCAACGTGATCTTCGTGACCTCGAAGAAGGTCGCCGAAGAAGCCGGGCCCGACTACCAGAAGACGATCGAAGACGTTCAGCTGGGGCTGACCCTGGAAGTGATGCAGGAGCTCGACGCCCGAGTCGAACTCGAAAAAGAGACCCCGAAGGAAGCCGCCGCCGCGTATCTCGAATCGGCCGGCTACGTCGAATAGGTCGGCGCACCGACCTAGACGTGCGCTCCGAGCGGGTGGGACTCCGGTCCCGCCCGCTCGGACACCCGGGTGAAGATCGCCCGCGCCGCCGAGGCGGCGCTGAGGCCGGAGACGCCCGCCAGGACCAGGGGGACCCGCGGGTCGTAGGCTTCGGCGAGCCAGCCGGTCAGCGGACCGCCGATCGGCGTCGAGCCGAGGAAGACGATCGAGAAGAGGGCCATCACCCGGCCCCGCATCTCGGCCGAGACGGCGAGCTGGATGGTCGAGTTGATCGAGGAGACGAAGATCACCGCGGCCGCGCCCAGCGCCGCCAGCATGGCCGCCTCCAGGATCAGGTCGGGCATCGCCGCGGCGAGCAGCGCCGCGATGCCGAAGCCGAGCGAGGCGGCGGCGATCACCCGGCCGCCGGTCTTGCCGCGGTTGCCGTTGACCAGCGCCGCGCAGATCGAGCCGACCCCCATCGCCGAGACCAGCAGCGCGTAGGCGCCCGCCCCGCCGCCGAAGCTGAACTTGGCGAGCGGCGGACGTGGCGCAGGCCCCCGCGGATCGCGCCCGGCTTGCGCACCGCGGGCGGCGCCGCCCGCAGGGCGCGCGGGTCCATCGACCAGAGCGCCGCGATCATCGCCAGGAAGGTGAGCAGGTTGATCCCGAAGCAGGGGACGACGCCGAAGCCGGCGATGATCAGCCCGGCGAAGGCGGGGCCGACGATCCGCGCCACCTCGATGATCACGCTGTTGAGGCTGACCGCGTTGACGAGGCGGTCGGGGCCGACCATCTCGATCACGAAGCTCTGCCGGGTCGGGTTGTCGACGCTGTTGACGGTGCCGAAGAGGAAGACGGCGATGTAGATCATCCACAGCCGCTCGACGTGGAAGGCGGTGATCAGGAAGAGCCCGGCGGCCGGGATCATCATCAGCGACTGGGTGACGAAGAGCAGCCGGCGCTTCGGCAGGCGGTTGGCGAGCAGGCCGCCGTAGGCGCCGAACAGCAGCATCGGCAGGAACTGCAGGGGCGGTGGCGAGACCGACCGCGAAGCCCGAGTCGGTCAGGGTCAGGACGAGCCACAGCGCGGTGACGTTCTGCATCCAGTTGCCGGAGAGGGAGATCACCTGGCCGGCGAAGTAGCGCCGGTAGTTCGGTACCTCAAGTGAGTTGAACGAGCGTCGCAGGGCGGTCGTCAACCCCGCTCATCCTCCCGCATGCGTTCCAGCAGCTCGGCGGCGCGGGCCAGCGTCTCGACCTCGTCGGGATCGAGCTTGCGCAGGCGGCGCGCCAGGTAGGCGCTCTTGCGGCGGCGCAGCCGGGTGAGCCGCTCGCGGCCGGCGTCCTTGATCGCGACGAGAAAGCTGCGGCCGTCGGCCGGGCCGGGGGTGCGTTCGATCAGGCCCGCTCGTTCGAGGCAGACCAGCGTGCGCGTCATCGTCGGCCGCTTCACCCGCTCGAGCTCGGCGAGCTCGCTCGGGGTGAGCGGGCCGGAGCGGTTGATCGTCGCCAGCACCGCGGTCGTCGCTGGGCTCAGCCCGGTCTCGGTCGCGGCCTCCTGGCGGAGTTGCCGCGAGGTGCGGACGATCGCGTCGCGCAGGCGGACGGCGGTGTCGGCGATCGAGGTGTCGGTGGTCCGGACTGCCATAAGCAGTTAGCTCTGGTAATTAGCTTTGCAAACTATCTGCCTTACCAAGGTGAGACCAAAGTCGGCTTCAAACCGATCCTCGCGACCGGGATGGCGCTGATCGCCCTCGGCCTCCTCTGATCAACACCTCCCAGCAGGTCGGCGGCGCGCTCGGGCTGGCGATCCTCGCCGCGGTCGCCAACGCGATCATCGGCTCGAGCGGGAGCCCGGCAAAGTTGGTCGAAGGCTTCCAGGCCGCCTTCGCGGTCGGCGCCGGCTTCGCGATCCTCGGCCTGATCGCCACCCTCGTCCTGGTCCGCGGCTCCGACAGCCGCGCCCACGTCGAACTCGGTAATGAAGAGGCTCCCGCTACCGAATAACGGCGAGCGGGGCGTCGGGTCCGTCCGGCGGGCGCGCGATCTTGTCGCCGTCATGCGAAACCGTCTCGTCCTCTCCGTGCTCGCGGTCGCCGTCGTGGCGGCCGTCGCCGTGCTCGGCGCGGGCGCGGCCACCGGGGCCGGTCCCGCGGCGATCGCGGTGCCGCTCAAGGCCTGCGGCCCGATCCAGTACGAAGGCGCCGGTTCGCCGAGCGCGCTGATCGTCTCCGACCTCCCGCTGCGGGGTGACTCGCGGCAGCGCTCGACCCAGATGAACGACGCGATCCGCCTCGTCCTCGAAGGCGCCCACTGGCAGGCCGGCGGCACCGCGGTCGGCTTCCAGGCCTGCGACGACTCGAGCCCGAAGACGGGGCTGTGGACGAAGGCGATCTGCCAGGCGAACGCCCGCGCCTACGCCGCCGACCCTAGCGTCCTCGCGGTCGTCGGCACCTACAACTCCGGCTGCGCCGAACTCGAGATCCCGATCCTCGGCCGCGCGCCCGACGGCGGCGTGGCGATGGTCTCGCCCGGCAACACGGCGATCTGCCTCACCGAGACCAGCCCCGAATGCACCGGCGGCACGCCCGGCAGCCTCTATCCGAAGGCCCACAACTACGTCCGGGTGGTCCCCAACGACGCCTACCAGGGCGCCGGGCTGGCAAGCTTCGCCCACGGCGAAGGCGTCCGCCGCGCCTATGTCCTCTACGCGGGCGGCGATCCGACCAGCCTCGGCCAGGCGAAGACCTTCCGCGGCGCCGCCAGGCAGGCCGGGATCAAGGTGGTCGGCTTCGGCGCCTGGAACCCGAAGGCGAAGAGCTACACCGCGCTGATGGGAAAGGCCGGCGGCACCGAACCCGACGCAGTCCTCCTCGCCGGGCTGACCGAGGAGAACGGCGCCCGCCTGATCAAGGACAAGGTCGCGGTGCTGGGACCGAACAGCGGCCCGGTCAAATTGCTCGCTCCCGACGGCTTCGCCCAGCAGTCGACGATCGACCTCGCCGGGGCCGCGTCGAAGGGCATGTTCGCCAGCGTCCCCGGGCTCGTCCCGCAGGAACTGAAGGGCCCCGGCAAGCAGCTCGTCTCCGCTCTGAAGAAGGAGGTCAGCGGGCCGGTCGAACTGTACGCGCCGTACGCGGGCCAGGCCGCCGAAGTCGTCCTCACCGCGCTCGAAGGCGCCTCCGGCTCCCGCGCCGCGGTGATCTCCGGCGTCGCCCATGCCAAGGTGAAGAGCGGCATCACCGGTAGCTTCGACATCCTCCCCAGCGGCGACCCGAGCGTCGGCCCGATCACCGTCTCGCGGGCGGGCAAGACGTTCGTGCCGCAGCGGGTGGTCAGGCCCAGCGCCAAGCTCGTCGCCGCCGCCCGCCAGGGCTAGAGAAGCACGCCGTCTAGACGGGCGGCGTGAGGAACAGGACTTCGACCGGTAGCTCCGGCGCGATGCGCTGGTGGTCGCGATCGCAGGTGACAAACACCTGTTCGCGGACGCTCGCGGTCGCGGCGATCCAGAGATCGTTATCGCTGAGGGCGACGCCTTTCGCTCTCGCCGCGACACGTAGCCGCGCCCACTCGTCCAGGTAGGACCGCTCGACCGCGCTCCGCGGTCTCGATGTTCGGATCCCTCGCCATCTCGTCTCTACCATAGACAGACAAAACGCCTCCCTTCAAGCGATGTCACAGAGTTGGCACAGAAAGGGGGCACGGCGCCCCTTGTCGAATCAGTCGCGGTGAGCACCACCACGACTGAGACCCCCGTGCGCTACGGGCCGGGCATGGACGAGCGCAGCACGCGCGTCGCCGAGAGGCTGGCGACGCCGATGCTGATCGCCGCGGCGCTGGTCCTGCCCAGCGTGGCGCTCTCGGAGTCGCACGTGGGCGGAGCCCTGCGGACGATCGCGATCGCGCTCAACTGGATCACCTACCTCGCCTTCCTGGTTGAGCTGATCGTGATGCTCGCCGTCGTCCCCGACCGCCGCGAGTGGCTGAAGCATCACCCGCTCGACCTGGTGATCGTCGTCCTCACCCCGCCGATCCTGCCCGCCGGGCTGCAGAGCCTGCGGGCGCTCCGCCTGCTCCGGCTGCTCCGGCTGCTGCGGCTCGCCCAGCTCTCCCGGCAGGTCTTCTCCCTGCAGGGCCTGCGCTACGCGGCGCTCCTCTCGGTGCTGACCGTGGTCGGCGGCGGTGCCGTCTTCGGTGCCTTCGAGAAGCACGCCCAGCACCTCACCTTCTGGCAGACGACCTACTGGGCGGTCACCACGATGACCACGCTCGGCTCCAACATCTACCCGACCACCGTCGGCGGGCAGATCGTCTCCACCGTGATCATGCTGATCGGCATCAGCTTCGTCGCCCTCCTCACCGGCGCGATCGCGCAGCGCTTCCTCGCCCCCGAACTGACCGAGATCGAGGGTGAGCTGGCCAAGGAAGAGCTGCGGCCCGAGGAAGTCGCCTTGCGCGAACTGCGCAGCGTCCAGGAACAGCTGCAGGCGCTGCAAGTAGCGGTAGAGCGGCTCGCCCGCGAACGCGAACGCAGCGGCGCGGGCGTCTAGAGCCCAGGCACCAGCGCGTCGACGATCGCCCCCTGCTCGAAGCCGGCGATCACCGCCGCGGTCCGCTCCATGTCCTCGACCAGGCCGTCCTCGGCGAGGGCGAGGATCCGGTCGCGCGGCCCGATCGTGGCGAGCGCGCTGCGCACGTTGCCCTCGGGCAGGACGATCGGCACGGCGACGGTCGCGGCGCCGATCTCCGACTCCTCGTCGCAGATCGCGTGGCCGCGGTCGCGGATCCGCTGCATCTCCGCCTCGAAGTCCTCCTCGTCGACTATCGAGTTCTCGGTGAAGCGCGCCATGCCGCCCCCGGCCGCGATCAGCCGCTCGCGCTCGGCGGACGAGACGTGGGCGAGGATCGCCTTGCCGGAGCCCGCCACGTTCGGCGCCATCGGCTGGCCGAGCGGCACCGTCACCGTCATCCGGTTGGGATCGATGGTGGGCAGCGAGCGGACGCAGATGATCGCGTCGTCGACCACCGAGGCGAGGAAGAAGCACTCGCGCCAGCGGTCGCGGAGCGCCGTCATCCCGGCTTCGATCGAGGCGCCGCGGCCGATCTGGGTGACCATCCCGGCCAGCTGCACGAGGCCGGGTCCGACGCTGTAGCGGCGGGTCAGCGGGTCACGCTGGACGAGGTCGTCTTCGGCCAGCGCCGCGAGCAGCCGGTGGCAGGTCGCCGCGGGCAGCGAGGTGGCGTTGGCGATCTCGACGAGTCCTCCTCCGTCGGGCCGGCGGGCCACCTCCTCGAGGATCGAGACGGTGCGGCTGATTATCTGCATCGGCGGCACTTCGTCTTCGGCAAGGGCGCTGGCTAGCTTTCGTCGTCGGTTTCCTCCGCGATCTTAGCCTCCAGTTCCTTCATCACGCCCGGGTCGCGCAGCGTCGTCACGTCGCCCAGCGCCCGGCCCTCGGCGATGTCGCGCAGCAGACGGCGCATGATCTTGCCGGAGCGGGTCTTCGGCAGGTCGTCGGCCCAGACGATCCTTTTCGGTCGGGCGAATTTTCCGATCCGCCTGGCGACGACCTCGCGGATACCGCTTTCCATGTCGGCGGAGGGCTCGGTGCCGCCGCGCAGGGTGACGAAGGCGCAGATCGCCTGGCCGGTGTCCTCGTCGGACTGGCCGATCACCGCCGCCTCGGCGACGTCGGGGTGGGCGACGATCGCCGACTCGACTTCGGCGGTCGAGAGACGGTGGCCGGAGACGTTGACGACGTCGTCGATCCGCCCGATAACCCAGAAGTAGCCGTCCTTGTCGCGACGGGCCGCGTCGCCGACCAGGTAGCGCTCCTTGCCGAACCTCGAGAAGTAGGTCTCGATGAAGCGGTCGTCCTCCTTGTAGAGGGTGCGCAGCATCGAGGGCCACGGCCTCTCCAGCACCAGCAGCCCCTGGCCTTCCTCGACCGGCTCGCCGTCCTTCTCGTCGACCACCTGGGCCTCGACGCCGGGGAACGGCGTCGTCGCCGAACCGGGCTTGGTCGCGGTGATCCCGGGGAGCGGCGTGATCATGATGCCGCCGGTCTCGGTCTGCCACCAGGTGTCGACGATCGGGCAGCGTTCGCCGCCGATCACCCGGTGGTACCAGAGCCACGCCTTCGGGTTGATCGGCTCGCCGACCGAGCCGAGCAGGCGCAGCGAGGAGAGGTCGAACTTCTCCGGGATGTCGGCGCCCCACTTGATGAAGGTGCGGATCGCGGTCGGCGCGGCGTAGAGGATCGTCGCCTTGTAGCGCTCGACGTTCTCCCACCAGATGCCCTGGTGCGGGTAGTCGGGCGCCCCCTCCCACATCACCGAGGTCGCGCCGTTGGCGAGCGGCCCGTAGACGATGTAGGAGTGGCCGGTGACCCAGCCGACGTCGGCGGCGCACCAATAGACGTCGGTCTCCGGCTTCAGGTCGAAGACGTAGCGGTGCGTGGTGGTGACCCCGGTGAGATAGCCGCCGGTGGTGTGGAGGATCCCCTTCGGCTTCGCCGTCGAGCCGCTCGTGTAGAGGATAAAGAGCGGGTGCTCGGCCTCCATCGGCTCGGCCGGGCAGTCGGCGGGCGCCGCCGCGCAGACCTCGTCGTAGAAGACGTCGCGGCCCTCGGTCATCGGGCAGTCGATCCCGGTCGCCCGCACCACCACGATCGTCCGCAGCGAGGCGACCTCGCCCATCTGCTCGTCGACCTGCTCCTTGATCGGCGCGGTCTTGCCTTTGCGGCGCGCCCCGTCGACCGTGATCAGCGCCTTCGCCTCGGAGAATTCCATCCGCTCGCGGACCGACTCGGCGCTGAAGCCGCCGAAGACGACGTTGTGCGGGGCGCCGATCCGGGCGCAGGCCAGCATCGCCACCGCGACCTCGGGGATCATCGGCAGGTAGATCCCGACCACGTCGCCCTTGCCGACGCCAAGGTCCTTCAGCGCATTGGCCAGCCGCTGGACGTCGCGGTGGAGATCGGCGTAGGTGACGTCGCGCTCCTCGCCCTCCTCACCGCGCCAGTGGTAGGCGACGCGGTCGCCGTTGCCCGCCTCGACGTGGCGGTCGAGGCACTGGGCGGAGGCGTTGATCCGCCCGTCCTCGAACCATTTGTAGAAGGGAGGGTCGGAGTCGTCCAGCCCGGCGGTCGGCTCGACGTCCCAGTCGAGCAGCTCCTTCGAGCGGGCCGTCCACCAGCCGACCGGATCGACGGCGGCTTCCTCGTAGATGGCCGGATCCGACCAGTTCGCCCGCGCGCGGAACTCCGCGGGCGGCTCGAACTTCTCGATCTCCAGCATGCGGTCGAGCTCGTGCTCCAGGCTCGGGTCCGCCCCCGCCGCTTCTGCATCGGTTGCCATTCCGACCCTCCTTCCTCTCGCTCCTATTCGCCCAACCTAATCACCCAACGGCATGACCGGGAGCACCGTCCGACCGAAGGTCGAGTTCACCACCGCCGCGAACGACGCGTACCAGGCCGCCACCGCCGTCAGCAGGCCCGCCCAGCCACCGATTTCGACCAGACCTTCGGATTCGTTGGCTTTGCCGATCCCGAGCAGGAAGAAGGTGATCGTCAGCAGGAAGAAGACGAGGGCGATCGCCGCCGTCGTCCGCAGGCTGGCGACGAACATGTAGGCGGTGAAGATCCCCCACGAGATCAGGTAGAGGGCGATCGCCGCCTCGGCGTGTTCGGCCGGGATGCTGCCGGCGAAGAACGTCACCAGCGCCCAGAACGAGATCCAGAAGGCCCCGTAGGAGCAGAAGGCGACCGCGCCGAACGTGTTGCCGGTGCGGAACTCCCAGATCCCGGCGATCAGCTGGGCGATCCCGCCGTAGGCGAGCGCCAGCCCCAGCACCACCGGTTCGCCGGCTTTGCTGACCAGCCCCGCGTTGAACATGCTGAGGACGAAGGTGGTCATCGCGAACCCGGCGAGCCCGAGCGGTCCCGGGTCGGCCGGTTTCCAGCCGCCGCGACTCGACTCGGCTGGTTCCTCGGCCGCGGGCGGCCGCGCGCCGGGCACAGATCCTGACTCCATGTGCTGCTCCTTTCCCAGAGGTGCAATTCCCAGAGCCGCAATACCCAAAAGAGGAAAGTTGCAATCCCTACGTTCCACTTTCCTCAACCTTCGCCCACAAACAGGCCGCAGATCCCCAGCACCCCCCGTGCCGACGGGCCGAAAACCGGACAGATAGTCCGGTTTTCGGCCCGTCGGCACGGGGGCGTCACCGAGGTGTGACGGGGCGGCGGCTCGGGTGGCGGAGCTCGTTAGAGGGCGAAGACGACGAGGCAGAAGAGGCCGGCGCCGATGCAGTAGTAGCCGAACGGGGTGAGGCGGCTGGTCTCGAAGTAGCGGAGGAGGAACTTGACGGCGGCCCAGGTGGTGATCGCGGCGGCGATCGCGCCGACCAGGGCCTGGCCGCGGACGCCGTCCCCGGCCGAGCCGAGGAGTGCGGGCAGCTTCAGCACACCGGCGGCGCCGATCACCGGCGTCGCCAGCAGGAAGGCGTAGCGCGCGGCGTCCTCGTTCGAGAGGCCGGTGAGCAGGCCGCCGCCCATCGTCACCCCGGAGCGCGAGATGCCGGGAACCAGCGCCAGCGCCTGCGCGGCGCCGATCCCGAGCGCCTGGCGGAAGCCCATCCGGGCGATCCGTCGGTCGCCGTCCCCCTTGCCGTCACCGGGGCGCGGCGGCCGGCGCCGGAAGCGCTCGACCGCGAGCAGCAGCACGCCGTTGATCGTCAGGAAGATCGCCGCCGAGGTCGGCGAGGCGAAGAGCGTGCGCAGCTTGTGCTCGAGCGCGACGCCGAGGATCCCGGCCGGGATCGTGCCGACGATGATCACCCAGGCGAGGCGCGCGTCAAGGTCACGCGGATTCGACCGCCCCCGCACCGAGCGCACGAAGCCGAACCAGATCCGCTTCCAGTCCTCCAGGAAGAAGAGGAACAGCACCAGCGCGGTCGCGCAGTGGGTCGCGACCAGGAACGAGAGGAAGTATTCGTCGTTCTGGTGGATGTTCCAGCCGAGCAGGTGCGGCAGCAGCACCGCGTGGCCGAGGCTCGAGATCGGGAACGGCTCGGAGATCCCCTGCAGGGCCCCGAGGACGATCGCCTGCAGGTACGAGATCGGTTCCAAGGCTCGGCGAGCCTATATGCGGATCGCTACAGGCCGGGCGGATGCCGGGCGATGAAACCTTCCGGCGAATCAACCGGTGAGGAGTGCCAGCGCGGGCCGGGGCCGCCGACCGTGTCGAAGGCGAGGCCGGCGATGATCATCCAGGCGTGTTCGGCGTTGGCGTAGACCGTGATCCACTTGCCGGGGCCCGCTTCGCCCCAGGTCTCGAGCCCGGTCGAGTCGAGCGGGCTTTCCAGCAGGCCGCCGCCGTGCAGCGCGTAGGAGACGGCGCCCGAGCAGTCGTAGCCGGAGGATTCGAAGGAGGCGTGGCCGCCGCCCCAGATGTAGGGGGTCATCGCGATCGCGTTAGCGGCGGCGATCGCGCCCTTCACCTGCTCCGGCGCCGCTTCCGGGGCGCTCGCTTCCGATTCGGAGATGAAGCCGGCGCTTTCGCCCGCGTTCAGCGGCGCCGGGAATTCGCCGGCCGCTTCGGTGATCACGCCCGACGCTTCCTCCGTCTGCGCGGCCTGGGCGGCGATCTGTTCGGAGATCGAGGCGAGGTTGTCGCTCAGCGCCTGTTCCTTCGACTCGAGCGCGTCCATCGTTTCGCGCCGCGCCGCCTCCTCCGTCTTCAGTTCGGCGAAGCGCGCCTCGGCGGCTTCCTTGGCGGCGGCGACTTCCTGCTCGGTGGCGGCGATCGAGTCGCGCGCGTCTTCGATCTTCGAGCGCGTCGCGGCGAGCCGGCCGACCGAGCTCTGGACTTCGTCGCGCAGCGTCTTGACCCGGCCGACGACGGCGTTGTCGTAGCTCTGGATCCGATTCAGGTATTCGGTCTGCGCCGCCATGTCCGACCAGTCTTCGGATTCGAGGATCGCGTTGAGGATGTCGGGCGAGCCCGCCTCGTAGATCGAGACGAGCCGTTCGCGCAGCGAGGCAAGAGCCTTGGTCAGCTGTTCGCGGACTTCGACCAGGTGTTCCCGTTCTTCCTTGAGCGCCTTGGTCGCGGCTTCCAGTTCTTCTTCCTTGGCGACGAGCTGCGCCTCGACCGCTTCCTGCTTCTGGCGCAGGGCCGAGACTTCGCCGATCATCGAGTTGATTTCCGCGTTCTCGGCGGCGATCGTGTCGGCCAGCGCGCTCTGGCTTTCCTTGACTTCGTTCAGCTTCGACTGGGTCGAGTCGCGCTTTTCCTGCAGGCTCGCGGCAGGGGCGGTCGGCGAGAGCAGCAGCGCGCCCAGGCAAAGCGCCGCCACCATCACGGCGGCGAGGCTGAGCGCACGGCGACGGTGCGCGCTGCGGGGGTCGGTGTGGGTGAAGAGAGTCCGCATCGAAACCGGGTCGAGACGTGAACACGCAAACTCGACCGCGGTCGCGCAGGCTAGCGGAGAGACCTCACCGCACTCACTGGTTACCGATAATTTGCAAGAGCCCTTGCAGAACGCCCCTGTTTGCAGGACTTTCGGCGCCGCCGTAGAGGGCTGCGGGGCGCCCTTTCCGCGCCCCGCAACGCCCCCGAAATTCGTCCCCTAGGCGAGCAGTTTGGCCTTCGCGGCGTCGAACTCCTGCTGGCTGAGTGCGCCTTTTTCGCGCAGTTCGTTGAGTTTGTGGAGTTCGTCGGCGGGCGAGGTCTGGGCCTGCTCCCGCACGTATTCGTCGAAGTGTTTTTTGGCGTCGGTCTGGGCTTTGATCGCGCGGTCGCGCATCCCCGAGCCGCGGGCGATGAGGTACACGAGCCCGGTCAGGAAGGGGATGAACACGAGGAAGAGGATCCACAGCGCCTTCGCCCAACCGGACATTTCATGGTCGCGGAAGAGGTCGGTGATGATCGTGAAGAGGATCCAGATCCAGACCACGAAGAGGAAGATCTCGACGACTACGAGCAGTAGTTCGCCGAAGCTGATGTCTGCGAGGGGCACGTTGCTTCCTTTCGAAATCGGTTGGTGGCAACCCTTGTGTCGGCGGTTGCTAAACGCAGCTTTACCTATGTGGGCGGACTTTGCAGTACGACCGCGTACAACACCGCCGCCACCGAGGTCGCGAGGTTGAGGCTGGAGACGCCGGCGCGCATCGGCAGCGCCACCCTCCCATCGGCCGCGGCGAGCAGCTCCTCGCTGAGCCCGTGGCGCTCGGTGCCGAAGGCGAGGACGGCGCGCGGCGGGATCGTCGCCGGGTCGATCTCCTCCCCATCGGGGTCGAGTGCGAGGAGCGGCCGCCCCTCCCCATGCGGCGCCCGCTCGACCGCGGCCACCGCCGGCAGCGCGTAGTGCAGCCCGGCCGCGCCGCGCACCGCGTCGGGGTGCCAGGGGTCGTTCTCGCCGATCGTCAGCAGCGCCGCCGCGTCGGCCGCCGCGGCGACCCGCACGCAGGCACCGAGATTGCCCATGTTGCGCGGCTGCTCGAGCAGGACGACGGGCGCCTGGCGGGGATCGGCGAGCGCCGCCGCCAGGTCGGCGCGCTTGCGGCGGGCGATCGCGACGACGCCGGTCGGCGGCGACTGCGGCACCAGCCCGGCCAGCTCGTCGGGGTCGATTGGCCGGGCGCGAGCACCGATCGTCCCGACCAGGTCGGGCGCCAGCTCGGCGGCGAGGCGCTCCAGCTCGTCGGGGTCGACCGCGACCGTCTCCTCCACCTCGGCGCCGAAGCGCAGCGCGTGCTTGAGGGCGTGAAAGCCCTCGAGCACGGTCAGCTCGGGATCGCGGCGGGCGGCCCGGAAGCGGCGGCGGAGGTCATCGTCGGCCACGGCGGCATGGTGCCAGGCCGGGGCGCCGTCAGGGGGCGACGACCTTGATCGTGCCCCGCACCCAGGGGTGGATCGCGTCCATGAACCAGAGCCGCCCCGGCGCCTTCGCGGTGACCTCCTGGGCAAAGCGGGTGCGCGGGGTGAGACCGGTGAACCAGGAGTCGCCGGGGGCGCTCGTGGTGCCCGGGGTGTCCCAGCCGGGCAGGCCGGCTTCCGAGGGGTTGATCGTCGGCACCCCTTCGCCGTGGACCCCCTGCCATTCGGCGATCGACCAGCAGATGCGGCCCGGCGTGAAGCAGTTGGCCTGGGCGTGCCTGGTCCTCGGCAGGTAGCCGGGGCGGACCAACGAGAAGGTGAAGGGGCCGACCTTGAGCGGGTTGGTCGTGTTGACGATTTCCAGTTCGTCGCCTTCGGCGACCGTCGGCGGGCCGACGAACTCGAGCTTGCCCCCGACTTCGGCGATCTTGATCGTCACCGTGTGGCCGGTCGACGGCGGCACTGACTCCGGCGTCGCGGGGGCGGCCGCCGCGCCGGCGGCGCTCAGCGCGAGGGCCGCTGCCGACAGCAGGAGCGACGCCGTGGCGGGCAGGACGGTACGACGGGCTCGTCCCAGGAAGAGCATCGGACGGAGGATAAGCTGACCGCCATGGCCAACACCTTCCTCCACACCTGTTATCGGATCGGCGACATCGACAGCTCGGTCGCCTTCTACGAGGAGCTGGGCTTCGCCGAGGTCGGGCGGATGCCGATCGGCGACGAGGCGATCAACGTCTTCATGGGCCTCGAGGAGAACGTGCCGATCCTCGAGCTGACCTACAACCACGGCGTCGTCGGTTACGAGCTCGGCACCGGCTACAACCACATCGCCCTCGCCTGCTCCGACCTCGACGGCACCCTGGCGGCCCTCGCCGAGCATGGCATCGAGCCGGAGAAGCCGCCTTACCGTCCCGGCGGCCGCACCACCGGCAGCCGCATCGCCTTCGTCCGCGATCCCGACGGCTACCGGATCGAGCTGATCGAGCGCCCCGACCTCGCCGAGTAGCGAGCCACTACTGGGCGCCGGGCGCCGCGGCGTCCGCTCAGCCCGGGGAGACGCCGCCGCCCGCCGGGGGCTTCGTGGTTTCTTCCGGCGCTTCTTCGACCGGCGCTTCGCCTTCGGTTTCTTCGCCTTCGGTTTCTTCGCCTTCTTCGGCTTCCAGGCCGCCTTCGTTTTCTTCGAATTCGTTTTCTTCTTCGCCGAAGTGGGGCGAGTAGTTGCCGCCGCCAGCGGTGTGGCCGCCGGTCAGCGCTGAGAGTTCGGGCAGGCTGGTGGGGGTTTCGAAGGCCGGGCATTCACCGGCGGTCGCGGCTTCCATGTAGTCGCGCCAGATCGGGCCCGCGGTCGGCCCGCCGAAACCCGTGTATTCCCGCGACTGCGGGTGACCGACCCAGACCGCGGTCGAGAATTCGGGCGTGTAGCCGACGAACCAGGCATCGGACTCTTCCTCTGAGGTCCCGGTCTTACCGGCCACTTCGGAGCACGGCAGATTGGTGTAACCGGTACCGGTCCCGTGGGTGATCACGCCTTTGAGGACGTTGGTGACGTCGTAGGCCTGGCCGGGAGTCAGGGCCCGGTCGCCCGATTCGCTTTCGATTTCTTCCACCTTGCCGTCGGGAAATTCGACTTTGCTGATCGCGGTGGGATCGTGGTGGATGCCGCCGTTGGCCAGCGTCGCGTAGCCGTCGGCCTGTTCGAGCGGCGTGACGCCGTAGGCGAGACCGCCGATCGCCTCCGCCGGGACTGACTGCAGCGGCGCTTCGATCCCCATCGAGTGGGCGGTCTCGGTGACGTTTTCCGGGCCGACGTCGAGGTCGAGCTGCGCGTAGACGACGTTGACCGAGTTCCAGGTCGCTTCTTCGAGCGACATCACGCCGCTCCCTTCCTCGGCATTGTGGACCGTCCAGGTTCCCCCGCCCGGAATCTCCAGCGTGATCGGCGAGCTGCCGTCGTAGTAGGTGTCCTTGGGGTCGATCCCCTGCTTGATCGCCGTCGCCAGCACGTACGGCTTGAACGACGAGCCCGGCTGCCGGTGCGCCTGCCAGGCGTAGTTGAATTCTTCTTCGCCTTCTTCGCCTGGGGTCGAGGCGAGGGCGAGGATCGCGCCGGTGTTCGGATCGACCGACGCGAGGCCGGTGACCGGGCCGCCGCCCGAGTAACAGATGCCCGTTTCAGAGCAGCTGGCGACCGCCGCTTCGGCGTCTTCCTGCAGTTCGGGGTTGATCGTCGTGTAGGCCTTCAGCCCGCCGTTGCGCACCGTGTTGATCCCGTAGCGTTCGATCAGTTCCTGTTCGACCAGGCGGAAGAGGAACGGGTCGTGGACCGTCGTATAGCGGTGCCCCGCGTTCAGGCCGAGCCCGCTGGTCCGCGCCTTCAGGAAGCGGGCATGGGTGATGTAACCCTGTTCGAACATCGTCCCCAGCACCTCGTTGCGGCGCTGCAGCGCCGCCTTCGCGTCGAGGAACGGGTTGTATTCGGAGGGCGCCTGCGGCAGCCCGGCGATCATCGCCGCCTCGGTCAGGTTCAGTTCCGAGGCGGGCTTGTCGAAGTAGGTCTGCGCCGCCGCTTCCACCCCGAGCGCGGTCTGCCCTTCGTTGGTCCCGTAGGGCGCCGTGTTCAGGTAGGTGTTGAGGATCCACTTGCGGCTGTGCGCTTCGAAGAGCTCTTCGGCCAGGTGCGCTTCTTTGATCTTGCGCTTGATCGTGTCTTCCGGGTGGCGGATGTAGAGGTTGCGGACCAGCTGCTGGGTGATCGTCGAGGCGCCCTGGACGGGCTGGCCGCCCGCCAACGCGTCCTTCCAGAGGGCGCGAACGATCCCGGGGTAGTCGAGGGCGCCGTGGGTCCAGAAGTTCTTGTCCTCGATCGAGATCGTCGCGTTGCGCATCACCGGCGGGATTTCGCTTTCGCTGATCGGCTGGCGCACGTTTTCCGACCGGATATAGCCGATCAAGCTGCCGTCGGCGCCGTAGATTGCCGAGGTGCGGCCCTTCTGCACCGGCTTGAGATCTTTCAGCGGCGGCGCTTCGTTGTAGACGTTCAGCGCCCAGGCGGCAGCGATCCCGCCCGCCGTCGCGATCGCGCCGAGCACGATCACGACGGGGATCGCGATTTTGTGCCAACGCGTATGGTGCGGCCGCCGTCGCCGCCTGCGAATCCGAGTCGCCATCGGCCCGTGATTCTAGAGAGGCGAGTTATCCGGCCGGTCAAGGCGGGCGCTCTGGCAGCGTCTGCCCAGCTGCCTCAGGCGCGCAGCTTGTAGCCGCGCTGGAAGAGCCGCAGGTTGAAACCGAAGAGCGCCGCCGTGGCCAGCGTCAGCGCGCCGAGCGATAGCGGGATGCTGACTTCGGTGAAGCCGACGAAGCCGTAGCGGACCAGGGAGATCATGTAGTAGACCGGGTCGAACTTGGTCAGCGTCTCGAACGGCTGCGGCAGCAGCGCCGCCGAGTAGAAGACGCCGCCGAGGAAGATCAGAGGCTGCAGGACGAAGGTCTGGGCGAAGGCGACGTCGTCGAACTGCTCGGCGCGGACCCCGATCAGCACCCCGAGGTTGGCGAAAAAGAAGCCGACCAGGGCGAGCGAGGGGATCAGCACCAGGGCGTGGTCGACGGTCAGGTTGGTGAGGACGATCGCGACGACGAAGGTCAGCATCGCGACGATCAGGCCGCGGACGAAGCCGCCGAGGCAGAAGGCGAGCAGCAGCTCGCGCGGCGAGGCGGGCGAGGAGAGCTGGTCGTGGATCGCGCCGAGGAACTTCTGCTGCAGGATCGACGACGAGTTGTTGGTGAAGGCGTTGGTGGCGAAGGCCATCATGATCAGGCCGGGGATGACGAAGACGACGTATTCGATCCCGTGCAGCTCCTTGATCCGCGAGCCGAGCGCCGCGCCGAAGACCGAGATGTAGAGGAAGGTTTCCAGCAGCGGCCCGCCCAGCGTCTGTTTCTTGATCTTCATGAAGCGCGAGATCTCGCGCCGCCAGAGGCTGAGGAAGCGGATCTGCCAGGTGGTCATCGTCGGTCGGTTCGGTTGACGATCAAGGCTCAGGCGAGGATGTCGGCCTCGACGTGCGAGCGCGAGAGCTCGCGCCGCCCGACCAGGGCCAGGTAGGCGTCCTCGAGGTTGGCGACGTCGTAGCGCGCGGCGAGGTCCTCGCTCGTCCCCTGCGCGGCGATCTGGCCGTCGGCGATGAAGGCGATCCGCCCGCAGAGCTGGTCGGCCTCCTCGAGGTAGTGGGTGGTGAGCAGGATCGTCACGCCTTCGGCGTTGATTTTCTGGACGTAGTGCCAGAGCTCGAGCCGCAGCTCGATGTCGACGCCGGCGGTCGGCTCGTCGAGGATCAGGAGGCGCGGCCGGTGCATCAGCGCCCGCGCCAGGATCAGCCGCCGTTTCATCCCGCCCGAGAGGGCGCGGGTGCGGTGGCGCGCTTTCGCGGTCAGAGAGAAGGTCTCGAGCAGCTCCTCGGTCCGTTCCTGGCGGTCGCGCTTGGCCATCCCGAAGTAGCCGCCGTGGAACTCGAGCGTCTCCTCGCAGGTCAGGAACTGGTCGAGGTTGACCTCCTGCGGGGCGAGCCCGACCGCGGCCCGCGCCTCGCCGTAGTCGTCGATCGCGTCGTGGCCGAAGACGTGGATCTGGCCACCGGTCGGCTGCGCCAGGCCGGTCGTGCAGTGGATCAGGGTCGACTTGCCGGCGCCGTTCGGCCCGAGCAGGCCGTAGAAGTCCCCCGGCTCGATCGTGATCGAGACGCCGCGCAGCGCCTCCACCCCGGTCGGGTAGCGTTTCCGCAGGTCGACGATCTCCAGCGCTTTCTCGATGCCGGGCATAGGTAGCGCAGCCTATTGAGGCCACCCCCCACCCCCCGCCCGCCCGCCAAGCGTCCGAGCTTTTCTGCCACATTTGGCAGAAAAGCTCGGACGCACCGATATAAGTGGGCAATGGCCGGGCCCCTGCTGGTAGTCGACGCGCCCTCGATGCTCTTCCGCGCCTTCTACGCGCTGCCGAAGACGATCACCGGGCCAGACGGGCAGCCGGTCAACGCGCTGCTGGGGACGGCGAACCTGGTCCTGCGCGAGGTCGAGCTGCATGAGCCGCGCGCCGTCGTCCTCTGCTTCGGACCCGACGCCGCCGCCTACCGGACCGAGCTCTACCCCGCCTACCACGCCGAGCGTGACGAGGCGATGCCTGACGAGCTGCCGGACCAGTTCACCACGAGCGGGCCATTCTTCGAGGCGTTCGGCTGGACGGTGGCGACCAGCGCCGACCTTGAGGCCGACGATCTGCTCGGGACGTACGCGCGGCGCGAGGCCGAGGCGGGCGGTCGGGCGCTGATCCTGACCGGGGACCGCGACATGTACCAGTGCGCGGCGCCGGGGGTGACCGTCCTCTACGTGCGGACCGGTGGCAAAGGCGCCGAAGAAGTCGACCCCGACGGGGTGCGCGAGCGCTACGGCATCGACCCCGGGCTGGTCCCCGACTTCATCGCCCTCCGCGGCGACCCGGCCGACGGGCTGCCCGGCGCCAAGGGGGTCGGGCCGAAGACGGCGGCCGAGCTGCTGCGCGAGCACGGCTCGCTGGAGGCGATCCTCGACTCGGCGGTGCGGGAGCGACGGCCGAAACTGCGCGCGGCGCTGATCGAAGGGCGCGAGGACCTGCTCACCTTCAAGGACATCGCGACCCTGCGCGACGCCGGCGTCGACCCACCCGCCGACCGGGAGACCGACTGGGAAGGCGCGGCGAAAGCGGCGCTCGAACTGGGGATGAGGAAACTCGCCGAGCGGCTGATCGAATCCGGCGCCGCTTGAGGCGCGTTCGCAGTTCTCGTCGCTATCCGACGATTTCTGCGAACTCGGCCGGTCAGGCCTCGGGCGGCCGGGCTTCTTCGCCGAGGATGACGAAGAGGCTCCAGCCGGAGACGATCGCCCAGACGCCCTCGAGCAGGATGAAGCCGATCTGCCCTTCGATCACGGCGAGGATCGCCAGCACCACCGAGCCGACCAGGTTCAGCAGCAGGTAGAGCCGCGAGTCGGTCGGCAGCTCGCCGAGCTGGTTGGCGGCGAAGGCGCCGAGGATTACCAGCGCGCCGATGATCTGGATCGCCTGAGCCATGGCCCGAGACTAGAACGCCGAGGCGGACACATGCCGGCCGGGTAGGTTGCGGCGATGGCACCTGGCGACATTCCCTGGCGCGGCCCCGGCGGCGGGCGCCCCGATCTGCCTCTGCCGCCCGGCCCGATGCCCCTGCGCCGCGACGGCGCCACGCGCAAGCGCTGGCGCTACGTCGGCTTCTACGGCGAGGCGCTGATGCTCTGCGCGGCGCGGGCCGAGGTAGGGCCGCTCGGCCAG
This sequence comes from uncultured Actinomycetes bacterium, assembly GCA_963824485.1. Classification (GTDB taxonomy): domain Bacteria; phylum Actinomycetota; class Thermoleophilia; order Solirubrobacterales; family 70-9; genus VAYN01. The sequence goes on along the minus strand of CAWGPH010000010.1, from coordinate 280,902 downwards.
GCCTTCTGGGTGCTCTGGGACCGCGAGCGCGGTCGCGAGCTCTCCCACACGGTGCTGCGGCCGGGCAGTCGCGAGGTCGTGATGGACGGCCCCCGACTGACGATCAGCGCGGCCGGGGTTCACGCGGAGCTGCGGCTGGGTGAGGCGGAGGAGGTCGAAGCGATCTGCCCGAGCGGCGATGGCGATGGCTGGGGATGGACGCGCAAGCGGGCCGGTGTCCCGATCGCCGGCTTCGTCGAGCTTCCGGGCCTGTGGGTGGAGCTGAACGGCTTCGGCGTCGACGACGAATCGGCCGGCTACCAGGCGAGGCATACGAGCTGGCACTGGTCGGCCGGGGTCGGCGCGGCCGCCGACGGCCGCGCGTTGGCCTGGAACCTGGTCGAGGGCATCAACGACCCGGCCGAGCGGAGCGAGCGCGCGATCTGGGTCGACGGCGTCCCCCACGAGCCTGCGCCCGTCACCTTCGACGGCCTCGACGCGGTCCGCTTCGCCGACGGTTTCCGCCTCGAGTTCACGGGCGAGGCCGAGCGCGCTCGCGACGACAACTTCCTCCTCCTCCTCGCTCCACCTACCGCCACCGCTTCGGCACCTTCACTGGCGCCCTCGACGGCATCGACCTCGCCACCGGCTTCGGCGTCATGGAGTCCCACGACGCACTTTGGTGACAGGGGCAGGCCGTGCGTTCGCAGTTATCGTCGCTATCCGACGAAAACTGCGAACTCGCCCGGTGGTTCGGGCATCACCAGGTATCCACCGGCCGCGGGCGCTGATCTGGCGGAGCGCTGCCCGCCGCGCGGAGTGTCCTTGCGATCAGACCACGCGTCTCCGCAGGGTCGATCACGTCGTCGAGCTCGAAGAGCGCCGCGGCGTTCAGCGCCTTCGCGTTCTCCTCCGCCGCAGCGGTCAGGTCGCGCACCCGCTGCTCGCGCTCGGACTCGTCGGCGATCTCCTCGAGCTCCTTGCGCAACGCCAGCCGCACCGCCCCTTCAAGCCCCATCGGCCCGAGGTGCGCTCCCGGCCAGGCGACCGTCAGCAGCGGCTCGTGCAGGCTGCCCCCGGCCATCGCCTGCGCCCCGAGCCCATACCCGCGCCGCAGCACGACGGCGATCAGCGGCACCCGCAGCGCCGCGCCGCCGACCAAGAGCCGCGAGGCGTGTCGGACCAGGCCGGTCGCCTCGGCCTCCGGCCCGACCATGAAGCCCGGCGTGTCGAGCAGGGAGACGACCGGCAGCCCGAAGGCGTCGCAGAGCGAGAGGAAGCGAGCCGCCTTGTCGGACGCGTCGCTGGTCACCGCGCCCGCCATGTGGCGCGAGTCGTTGGCGACGAAGCCGAGCGGCCGGCCCTCGATCCGCGCCAGCGCGGTCACCAGCTCCGGCGCGAAGCGCTCGCGCAGGAAGGTGACCGAGCCCGCGTCGGCGAGCGTCTCGACGATCGGCCCGACCGGGTAGGCGCGCCGCGCCCGCTCCGGGACCATCTCGCGCAACGCCGCCTGGTCGGGTTCCTCGCCCGGCGGCGTGGCCCCCTGGAAGTAGCCGAGCAGCCGCTTCGCGGCGGCCGTCGCCTCGGCCTCGTCGGCGGCGACCACGTCGACCACCCCGTTGCGGGCCTGCATCTCCAGCGGCCCGACGTCGTCGGGGTCGACCTTGCCGAGCCCGCCGCCCTCGATCATCGCCGGGCCGCCCATCCCCAGCGAGGACCTCTCGGTGGCGACGATCAGGTCGGAGCAGCCGGCCAGCACCGCGTTGCCGGCGAAGCAGCGCCCGGCGACGATCGCGATCCGCGGCACCAGCCCGGAGAGCCGCGCCCAGAGCGCGAAGGCGCGGGTGTCGAGCGCCGAGACAACCGGGTAGTCGGTGTCCCCCGGCCGGCCGCCGCCGCCCTCGGCGAAGAGCACCGCGGGCAGCCGCATCCGCTCGATCAGCTCGAAGAGGCGGTCCTTCTTGCGGTGCCCGAGCGCCCCCTGCGTCCCGGCCAGCACCGTGTAGTCGTAGGAGAGGACCGCGCACGCCGCGCGCTCGCCGAACAGCTCGCCGTTGACCGTGGCGGTGCCGGCGACGAACCCGTCGGCGGGCGTCCGCGCGATCAGGTCGTCGACCTCGCGCCGTCCGCGCTGGGCGGCGATCGCGTAGCGCCCGTACTCGACGAAGCTGCCATCGTCGACCAGGTCGGCGAGGTTCTCGCGCGCCGTCCGCCCGCCCTCCGCGCGGCGCCGCGCCACCGCCTCGGGCCGTGCCGCGTCCTCGGTCAGCGCCCGCCGCGCCCGCAGCTCGGCGAGGTCGGCGCGCTCCGCCGCGGCGCCGGCCTCCTCGTCGCCCGCCGACACCTCAGCCCTTTTCGAGCAGCGCGGCCAACCGCTTCATGCTTTTCCCGTTGGTGCGGGCCATGAAGGCGCGGGAGATGAACGGCGCGATCCGTTCCGAGCGCGGCGTCTTCAGCCACTCGTACTCGTACTCGATCCGGGTGCGGCCGCCGTCGAGCTCGGTGAAGCGGTAGGTGCCCTTGGTGAGGCGCTTCTCGTGGGCGCTGATGCACTCCTCGACGATCCGCTCCGGCGCCTGCGACTCGATCACCTTGAAGCTGACCTGCTCGCGCGAGGCCGGCGCGTCGAAGCGGGCCCTGGCGATCGCCCCGACGCCACGCCGTTTCCCCTCGAAGCGCCAGTCTTTGTAGATGTGCGTCAGCCAGGCCTCGTGGTTGGCGAGGAGGTCGACGTAGTCGAAGACCTCCTGGCGCGGACGGGCGACCTCGACGGAGACGGTGACGGGCTGCATCGAGCCCGATCCTAAGCGCTGGGCGCGTCCTCTCCCTTGCCGCCCCCGTCGGCGTCGACCGGGTCGGCGCTGTTGGTCGCGGCGTCGCCGCTCGCCACCTCGCCGTCCCCGGCGACCCAGCCGTCGGGGGCGGGCTCGAAGGCGGCCATGCCGACCACCAGCGGTATCGCCGCGTCGCCGCTCTCCTCGAGCCGCCGCCGGCAGAGTGCGTGGATCGCCTCCAGCCGGTTGGAGGCGGCCTCGAAGACAGCGGCGACTTCGGCCCAGCCGGCCTCGTCGACCGCCATCGGCATCCAGTTCAGCGTGGTGTCGTCATGGGAGTCCATCGTCCCCGCTTCGAGCGCATCGGCGGCGCGGTCGAAGAAGGTCCCGAGGGCCGAGCCGCTGACCGCGTCGCGCAGCGACTTCGGCACTTTGCGCCAGTCCTGGTGGCCGATGTAGGAGCGTGGCCGGGCGCGGAAGTAGTGCTCGACCGCGCCGCGCCGGCGCGCCGTCGCCACCTGCTCGATGCAGCCGCATTTCTCGAGCACGCGAACGTGGTAGGCGACGTTGCCGAGCGGTGCCGAGAGCAGATCGGTGAGCTCGCTCGGGCTGGCGTTGCGAAGTTGGACGACTTCGAGGATCTTTACCCGAAGCGGGTGGCCCAGCGCCCGCACGAGGCGCTGATCGATGCGATTGGGTCGGCGCTGGTTCATTGATCGGACAGTTTTGCGCAGTTGGACGTCCGTGTAAGCAAAAATCCCTCGTTTGAGTAACGCGATTCGACCAATAGGACCGGGCCCCGGTAAATGAGTGAGGTGGGCGGCGCGCCGCCGTCCGGTCGCGGCGCGCCGCCCGGTCGCCAGATCAGCTGCCCTTCGCGACGCTGTCGGCAGGGATGGTCGCTGCCGTCTCCTTGATCTTCATCTCTTGCTCACCTCCTCTCTGCTTCGTGGGTTCTGGGGCCGCGGCAAAGTCTGATGAGACTTGATCGTTCAAATCACGTCCCCGCATGTTTTTCAGCGCAGCCTGCGACATCGGCCTCGCAATCCGGTTTAATTCAGGCGGGTCACTAACTCAGATTTTTTGGAGGAGTGTTGGAGGCAGCCACCGTCAAGACCAATTCCGCGATCCCGAAGGTCGATTTCGTCAACCCGCAGTTGGCTGCGGCCCTGTCACACCCGACCCGCGTCAGCGTGATGAGCGTGCTCGCCGAAGGCCCCGCCTCGCCGCGCCAGCTGGCCGAGGAGATCGGCGAGCCGCTGAACAACGTCAGCTACCACGTGAAACAGCTGCGCGACCTTGGCTGCATCGAGCTCGATCGGGTCGAGAGGCGCGGCGGCGGACGGGTCCTCGAACGTTTCTATCGGGCAAGTCGGCGCGCATACTTCGATGACGACGCCTGGGAGGCGCTGGACAAAGGGGAACGACTGGGCGTGATCTGGTCGATCGTGCGGATGATGTCCAAGGACATCGCGACGGCGATGGCCGCCGGCACCTTCTTCGACGACTACGACATCCACGTCAGCCGCTCGCCGATGACCGTCGACGAGGAGGGCTGGGACGAGATCGCCGACCTGCTCAACCGGACGACGAAGGAGCTGTTCGAGATCGAGGAGCGCGTCGAGGAGCGTCGCTCGCAGGGCGCCCAGACCACCATCCACGCCAAGGTGCAGATGCTGAATTTCCGCTCGCCCCAGCCGTCCTAGTGTCCCGAGTCGTAAGTCGTGTGCCACACCTGGCGAGGCGCCGCCAGGGTGGTGCAAGATTTCCGACTCGGGACACTAGCCGCGAATCGCTTTGCCGACGATGTCCTTGACCCGCGCCTGATCGCGTGACGACAGGTTGCCGGGTTTGCCGCGCGACTTTTTCAGGAGGCCCCAGAATTCCGACTGCTCGGGCTCGGTGAGGTTGTCCCGGACCCGGTCGCGGCCCTTCCGCGCGAGCCAGAGGGTGATCGTCCAGACCGTCTTCCATGGCACTTTGCGCCAGATCCAGGGGGCGGTGCGTTTCGCGATCCAGGTGGGCATGGGACGAAGGTACCCGCAGCTGTTCTTTTTGGCCCCGGGGGCACCAAAAGGAACAGCCCGAGAGGCCAATAGGCTTTGGGGGGTGACGACCGTCGATCGCCCGTGATCGCCGCGCTCGCGGCCGCGGTGACCGGTCCGCGCGGGCGCTGGGTGACGATCGCCGTCTGGCTGGCGCTCGGGATCGGCGGCTGGGTCTGCCGCTCCCATATCGGCGAGGTCACCGCCGCCGGCCAGTCGAGCTTCCTGCCGAAGGGGGCCGAATCGATCCGCGCGCTGGAAGTCCTCGACGGTTCCTCCGGCAAGTCCGGGAGCGGGGGGCGCGAAGAGGTGCCGGCGGTGATCGTCTTCGACCGCGCGGGCGGGCTGACCGGCGACGACCTGAGCGCGATCGGCGCGATCGGCCGCGGCCTGAACAAGCTGGCGATCACCGGTGCGACGCCGATCATCGACCCCTTCGCGGCGGGGACCGGGCGGCCGCTCGGCAAGATCGCCCGCTTCGCCTCCGGGGTCGGGCCGATCTCGCGCGACGGCGAAGCGGCGCTGGTCATGCTGGCGATCAACGCCGACGATCGTGGCGCGATCAGCGCCGGGGTCACCCAGATCCGCGCATACCTCGCCGCCCACGCGGTCCCCGGCCTCAGCGCCTACGTCACCGGCCCGGCGGGGATCGCCGCCGACCTCGACCGGGTCGCCGACGAAGCGGGCGAGACGCTGCTGATCGCGACGCTCGGCCTGGTCCTCGTTCTGCTGCTGCTCGTCTACCGGGCGCCGCTCCTCGCGCTGCTGCCGCTGATCGCGGTCGGCGCCGCCTACATGGTCGCGATCGGCATCGCCTACCTGCTGATCGAGGCGGGCCGGATCGTCGTCAACACCGAGGGGATCTTCTTATTGCTCGTCCTCGTCTTCGGCGCCGGGACCGACTACTCGCTGCTGCTCGTGCACCGCTACCGCGAGGAGATGCAGCGCGGCCGGCCGGCCGCCGAGGCGCTGCCGACGGCCCTGCGCGAGAGCATCCCGGCGATCGCCGCCTCCGGCGGCACCGTGATCGCCGCGATGCTCGTGCTGCTGGTCGCCGACCTGCAGTCGACCCACTGGCTCGGGCCGATCCTGGCGATCGGGATCGCGGTGATGGTCGCCTCCGCCTTCACCCTCCTCCCCGCCCTGCTCGCGGTGCTCGGCGAGCGCGCCTTCTGGCCCGCCGCGGCGGCGGCGCGGGGCGGCGGCGCGGGGCGCTGGGAGTCGATCGCGGCGCTGGTGCAACGGCGCTCGCGCCCGATCGTCTTCCTCGTCACCGGCGGCCTGCTGGTCCTCGCGCTCGGCAACCTCAGCCACCACGGCACGATCGGCTTCGACCAGGGCGAGACCAGCTCGACCAATTCGAGCGAAGGCACGCGAGTCCTGAACGAACATTTCCCGCCCGGGCTCGGCTCGCCGCTGACCGCGGTCGTCCCGGCGGGCGAAGCGGCGCGGGTGACGCGTGGCATGCGCGGCCTCGACGAGGTGCGCCTGGCGCTCCCGGTCCCGGCCTCGGCCGGCTTCGAATCGGATGCCGTGGTCCTCGTCCTCGACGGCAATCCCTACTCGGGCGAAGCGGCCGAAGACGTGGCGACGATCCGCGAACGCCTGCACGCGATCTCGCCGCGCGGCCTGCTCGGCGGCATCCCGGCCGAGAACTGGGACATCGAGCAGACCAACGCCCGCGACACCCGACTGATCGTGCCGCTGGTGCTGGTGGTCGTCGGGCTGATCCTGGCGGCCGTGCTGCAGGCGCCGGCGGCGGCGCTGTACATCATGGCGACCGTCGTCCTCTCCTTCGCCGGCGCGCTCGGCCTCTCCACCTTCCTCTTCTCGCAGTTCGGCAGCGAAGGGATCGCCTTCGACCTGACGCTGCTCTCGTTCCTCTTCCTCGTCGCGCTCGGAGTCGACTACAACATCTTCCTGATGACCAGGGTGCGCGAGGAGGCGGCCCGCCACGGCACCCGCGAGGGCACGTTGCGGGCACTCGTCGCGACCGGCGGCGTCGTCACCGGGGCCGGGCTGATCCTTGCCGGCACCTTCGCCACGCTGACCCTGCTGCCGCTCGAGGAGCTGATCCAGATCGGCGCCACGGTCGCGCTCGGCGTGCTGCTCGACACCTTCATCGTCCGGGCGCTCCTGATCCCGGCGATCACCTACCGGCTCGGCGAGCGCGCCTGGTGGCCGGCGCGCCGGGTCGGCCCTGACCCGCCCTAGACGTTCGGGCTCCGCTTGGCCTTGCGGCGCTCGCTCTTGTGGGCGGCGCCCTTCTTCTCGAGCGTGTCGCAGGCGTGTTCGATGTCGTTGGCGAGGCGGTCGATCTGCGAGCGGCTCAGCGTGTGCTTGACCAGCGCCCGCAGCACCCGGACCTCCTGCGCGTCGGGTGGCATCGTGTAGGCGGGCAGCATCCAGCCGCGCTCGGCCGAGAGCTGCCAGGAGACGTCGAACTCGTCGTACTCCTTGCCCGGCAGCAGCTTGAAGGCGACCAGCGGCAGCTGCTCCTCGTTCTCGCCGATCAGTTCGAAGTGGCCGCAGCGGTCGAGCTTCTCGACCAGCACCGCGGCGTTCGACTGCATCGCGTGCATCACGTCGCTGTAGCCCTCGCGGCCGAGGCGGACGAAGTTGAAGTACTGGGCGAGCACCATCGAGGCGCCGGTCGAGAAGTTGAGGGTGAAGGTGGCGTCGGTCTCCCCCAGGTAGTTCTCGTAGAAGACGAGTTCCTCGGCGAGGTCCTCCCTCTCGCGGAAGACGAGCCAGCCGATGCCCGGGTAGACGAGGCCGAACTTGTGGCCGGAGACGTTGATCGAGCGCACCTGCTCGAGCCGGAAGTCCCACTCCGAGTCGGGGTAGAGGAAGGGCCAGACGAAGCCGCCGCTGGCCCCGTCGACGTGGATCGGGACATCGTGACCCTCGTCCTTCTTCAGCTTCACGAGGAGATCGTTGATCCCCTTGATGTCGTCGGCGTGGCCGGTGAAGGTGGTGCCGAGGACGGCGGCGACGCCGATCGTGTTCTCGTCGATCTCGGGGGCGACGTCGTCGGGGCCGATGGTGTACTTGCCTTCTTTCAAGGGGACGATCCGCGGTTCGACGTCGAAGTAGCGGCAGAACTTTTCCCAGACGACGTGGACGTCGCCGCCGAAGACGAGGTTGGGTTTTTCGAAGTCCTTGCCCGCGGCCTTGCGGCGCTCCTTCCATTTCCACTTCAGCGAGAGCGCGCCGAGCATGATCGCCTCGGAGGAGCCCTGGCAGCGGGCGCCGGCCGGCTTGGCGCCGGGGGCGTTGAAGAGGTCGGCGAGCATCCGGATGCAGCGCTGCTCGATGTCGGCCGAGATCGGATACTCGGCGTGGTCGATGAAGTTGCGGTAGTTGTTCTCGGCGATCAGCCGCTCGGCCTCCGGCTCCATCCAGGTGGTGACGAAGGTGGCCAGGTTGCGGTTCGGGTCGCCCTCCAGCTGCAGTTCCTCTTCGACCAGGCGCTGCGAGTCGAGCGCCGACATGCCTTTTTCCGGGAACGGCCCGGCGGGCGCGTCCTCGGTCAGGAAACGGGTCCCGTAGAAGCGGGCCTCTTCGGTGGAGCGGGTGGTGGAAGATTTATTTCGGTTCGCCATGGTGCGAACCTATCGGGTGAGCCGGTAAGTGAGGTGAAGAGCTTCGCGGCCCTCGACCACCGAGGTCAGCTCGAAGTTGGCGGCGCCGGCCGCGAGGTGGTCGAAGAGACGCTCGCCGCCGCCGAGCAGGATCGGCACCTGGTGGACGACGATCTCGTCGAGTAGGCCCGCGGAGATCGTCTGCTGCAGGGTCGAGGCGCCGCCGACCGAGACGTCCTGGTCGTCTGCCGCCTGCTTGGCTTCGGCGATCGCCTTCTCGATCCCCTCGGTGACGAAGTGGAAGCTGTTGCCTCCTTCCAGCTCGAAGGGGTCGCGCGGGTGGTGGGTGAGGACGTAGACAGGGCAGTGGAACGGCGGGTCGTCACCCCACCGGCCCTGCCACTTCTCGTCGGGCCACTCGCCGCGGATCGGGCCGAACATGTTGCGGCCCATCACCACCGCGCCGAGGTTCCCCAGCGTGGCGCCGAGCACCTCGTCGCTGGCGCCGTGCTCGCCGTCGCCGGCGAGGCCGTGCATCTCTTTGAAGGACGCCTGCTTGAAGGCCCACTCGTGCAGCGCCTCACCGCCTTCGCCGAGCGGGTTCGCCTCGCTCTGGTTCGGGCCGGCCATGTAGCCGTCCAGGGAGACGGTGATCTGGGCCTTGACCATCGGCATCGCCTACGTCACCAGCGTCTGGTGCCGCCAGGCTCCTCGTCGACCGTCAGCTCGGCGAGCGGTTCCGCTTTGAGGCGGCCGTCGGGGATCGGCTCGCCGGAGCGGATCGAGAGACCGTAGGTGCCGGCGGCGAGGCGCTCTTCGGCCCGCTCGACCGCCTCCAGGCGGCGCTGCAGATCCTGCTCGCGCCCGGCGGCGAGCTCGTCTTCGTAGAGGCCCTCGTTGTTGAAGTCTCCGGCGGGGTCCTGGACGTCGCTGCCCTCGCGGCCTTCGCCCCGGACCGAGGCGAGTTCCCCTTCGACCCGCTCCCGCTCGGCTTTCAGCAGCTCTTTCGCGCGTGCGTCGTCCATGTCCCAGCACCCTACCCGCCATGCGTTCGCAGTTCTCTTCGCTATGCGACGAAAAGTGCGAACGCACCGGGGGGGTGACCGGAGTGCGTTCGCAGTTCTCGTCGCTATCCGACGATTTCTGCGAACGCACCTGGGGGCGGCGGGGTTGAGGTACGGGAACTGGAGCGCTATCCTCTCAGAGGACTAACTACAGAAAGTGAACTTGATGATGACCTACAGACTCGTTCCTCTCGACGACGCGATCGTCTTCCCGACCGTCACCGCGACCCTGCCGATCGACGTGGGCGAGGACGAGCGCGTCTTCCTCATCCCTCGCCATGAAGGCGAGTACGGCCGCGTCGGCGTCGTCGCCGAGGTGGTCGAGCACGGCCGTTCGCGCCGCGGCGTCCCGGTCGCGACCGTGGTCGGCCTGCACCGCGGGATCGCCGGCGCCGCCCAGGCCGGCGAGGACGACTCCGGTGCCCTCCACGTCGAGGTCCAGGAGATCCACGATGGCCACCCCGATGACGAGCACACCCGCGAGGTTGCCCGTGAATACCGCGCCGTGGTCGAGGAGATCCTCGAGCTGCGCGGCGACGACGGCCGCATCGCGACCTTCCTGCGCTCGATCGAGGAGCCCGGCGCCCTCGCCGACACCTCCGGCCTCGCCCCCGACATCCCCAACGAGGGCAAGCTCCGCCTGCTCGAGACGATCGACGTCACCGAGCGGCTGCAGATCGCGGTCGAGCTGCAGCGCGAGCGCCTCGCCGAGCTGCAGGTCCGCTCGAAGATCCGCGACGACGTCGAGTCGGGCGCCCAGAAACAGCAGCGCGAGTACTTCCTGCGCAAACAGATGGAGTCGATCCGCAAAGAGCTGGGCGAGGACGACACCGACGTGATCGCCGAGTACGAGACGAAGATCGCCGAGGCCGGCATGCCCGAGGCGGTCGCCGAGCAGGCGACCAAGGAGCTGCGCCGACTGGAGCGCCAGGGCGAGCAGTCGCCCGAGAGCTCGATGATCCGCAGCTACCTCGACTGGCTGATCGCGGTCCCCTGGAGCAAGCGCTCCGAGGGCAAGCTCGACCCGAACCACACCCGTGAAGTGCTCGACTCAGACCACGCGGGGCTCGACGACGTGAAGAAGCGGATCACCGAGTTCGTCGCCGTGCGCAAGCTGCGCGAGGAGAGGAAAGACGAGATCGAGGGGGACAGCCGCGCCAACGGCACGATCCTCACCCTGGTCGGCCCTCCCGGCACCGGCAAGACCTCGATCGGCGAGTCGATCGCCCGCAGCCTCGGGCGCGAGTTCGTCCGCATCAGCCTCGGTGGCCTGCACGACGAGGCGGAGATCCGCGGCCATCGCCGCACCTACATCGGCGCCCTGCCGGGACGGATCGTCCGTGCCCTGCGCGACGCCGAGACGATGAACCCGGTGATCCTGCTCGACGAGGTCGACAAGGTCGGCGCCGACTGGCGCGGCGACCCGTCGGCGGCGCTGCTCGAGGTGCTCGACCCGGCGCAGAACCACTCATTCCGCGACCACTACCTCGACGTCGAGGTCGACCTCTCCGAGGTCGTCTTCATCGCCACCGCGAACCTGCTCGACACGATCCCGGCGCCGCTGCTCGACCGCATGGAGATCATCGCCTTCGACGGCTACACGACCGAGGAGAAGCTGGCGATCGCCAAGGGCTACCTGCTGCCCCGGCAGCTGAAGCGCAACGGCCTGAAGCCGGAGGAGGTGAGCGTCGCCGACGAGGTCGTCCGCGCCGTGATCTCCGAGTACACCCGCGAGGCGGGCGTGCGGCAGCTCGAGCGGGAGCTCGGCAAGCTGCTGCGCGCCGCCGCGACGAAGATCGCCTCCGGTGAGGGAGCCGTGCCGATCGTGATCGACATCGATGCCGTCCGCGAGACCCTCGGCCGGCAGAAGGTCTTCCAGGAGTCGGTGGAGCGCACGGCGATCCCGGGCGTCTCGACCGGTCTGGCGGTGACCGGCACCGGCGGCGACATCCTCTTTATCGAGGCGACCGCGATGGACGGCGACAAGGGCCTGGTCCTGACCGGCCAGCTCGGCGACGTGATGAAGGAGTCGGCGCGGATCGCCCTCTCCTACGTGCGCTCGCACCGCGAGGAGCTGGGCATCGACCCGGAGCGCTTCCAGCGCGAGTTCCACCTGCACGTGCCGGCCGGGGCGATCCCCAAGGACGGCCCGAGCGCGGGCACGGCGATGACGACGGCGCTGGTCAGCCTGCTCAGCGGCCGCCCCGTCAAGCACACTGTCGGGATGACCGGAGAGGTGACCCTGCAAGGACGGGTGCTGCCGATCGGCGGCCTCAAGCAGAAGGTGCTGGCCGCCCACGCGGCGGGGCTGACCGAGGTGATCCTGCCCGAGCGCAACCGCGGTGACCTCGACGAGGTCCCCGAGGAGGTTCGCGAGCAGATGACCTTCCACCCGGTGATGAGCATCGACGAGGTGCTCGGGCTCGCCCTCGAGCCCGCGGAGGCCGGAGCGGATGTCGCCGCGATGTCGTAACTGCCAGCCCGTGCCGTCGGAGCTCCGCGCCGCGGCCGGGCTGCTCGAGCGCCGCTGGACGATGGCGACGATCTACGCCTGCTCCAGCGGCGCGCACCGCTTCAACGAGTTCCGCCAGTCGCTGCCGGGGGTGTCGCCGACGACGCTCTCGGAGCGGCTGGAGCAGCTCGAGGCGGCGGGGATCGTCGAGCGGCGCCTGGTCGCCGGCCGTCCCCCCCACGCCGAGTACGCCCTGACCGGCCGCGGAGAGCGGCTGGCGCTCGCCGTCGCGGGGTTGCTCGAGCACTGAGTTGCGAGGAGCCGGGTGGGGGCGGCTACGCGACGGGCTCGGTCCCAGGAGATGGCGGGGGCGTGCCGCCCTTCAGTTCGAGCAGGCGGTAGTAGAGGACGGCGGCGACGAGTCCGCCGATCGGGGCGGTCAGGGTCGAGGCGAGGGCGCCGAAGACGATCCGCAGGATCGGCCCGCCGGCGATCGCCTCGGCGATCCCGGTGAGGATGAGGCTGGCGATCGCGGTGATCAGGGTGGCGACGATGACGGTGCCGAAGACCGGCCAGCCGAAGCCGCGGACCAACTCACGGGAGCGGCCGAAGGCGCCGGTGACGCCCTTTTTCTCGATCACGATCGCGGGCGCGATCACCGCCCAGATCGTCAGCAGGATGCAGCCGGGAACGATCAGCAGGAAGAAGCCGATGCCGACCCCGATCCCGTAGAGGATGCTGGCGCCGAGCAGCGGCCAGAGCACCGGGCCGACCGAGGCGAACAGCTCGCCGACCGAGGAGTCGCGGCGCCCGTCCTGGACGTCGTGGACGAGGCTGACGACCATCCCCTGGTAGAGGACCGCGACCGCGAAGCTGACCACGGCGACGATCAGCAGCAGGACGACGTGATGCTGGCCGACAATGCCGCTGAGGATCGAGACGACCAGGAAGAGCCAGAACGCGGCGGGGATCAGCACCCCGAAGTGTTCTTTGTAGAGCTCGAAGACACGGTTCAGGACATCGCCGACGCTGAGCCGATTCGCGGGGTTCATGGCCGCCAAATTCGACTCCAGGCCTACGATCCCTGCGTGGCCGAGATCGAGCGCAAGTTCCTGGTCGAGGAGATGCCGCGGGCGGAGAGCGGCCAGACGGCGATCGAGCAGGGCTACCTGGCGCTCGACGAGCGCGCCGAGGTGCGGCTGCGCCGCGCGGGCGGCGAGCTGCTCCTGACCGCGAAGAGCGGCCACGGCGAGGTCCGCGAGGAGGTCGAGGTGCCGCTCGAGCCGGGCGCCTTTGAGGCACTCTGGCCGCTCACGGCCGGACGGCGGCTGCGCAAGGTGCGCCACTACGTGCCGCTGGCCGCGGAGCGGCGGGCCGAGATCGACGTCTACGGCGGGGCACTCGAGGGGCTGCGCACGGCGGAGATCGAGTTCGACTCGCGGGAGGAGGCGGACCGCTTCGTGCCGCCGCCGTGGCTCGGCCCCGAGCTGACCGGCGACGAGCGCTACGCGAACCAGTCGCTGGCGACCGTGGGACTTCCGGCCGAGGCGCGGAAGCGCGACGATGGGTCGATGGAGATCGCGACGAGCCACGACAGCGAGACCCCCGCGGAGGCCACCCCACCTCCCGACCGCGCCTACCGGCTCCGCGACGACGAGGACGCCGCCACCGGGATGCGCCGGGTGATCGTCGGCCGGCTCGAGAGGGCGGCCGAGCGGCTGCGCGAGCCGATCGACGGCGACGCCCTCGCCGAGGCGATCCACGGCGCCCGCAAAGACCTGAAGAAGGCGCGCGCGGCGCTGCGGCTGATCCGCGACGAGCTCGGCGAGAATGCCTTCGAGCGCGAGAACCGCGCGCTGCGCGATGCCGGCCAGATGCTTTCGGCGAGCCGCGACGCCGAGGTCAAGCTGGAGACCCTCGACTCTCTGGTCGACGGCGTCGAGGGCGACGCGCCACCCGGCGCGACGGCGCTCTGGCGCGAGGCGCTGGCGACCGACCGCGACCGGATCGTCGATGCCGATGCCGATCGGATCGAGAGCGCCGTCGCGACGATCGAGGCGGTCGCCGCGCGCGTGCCGGAGTGGAAGATCCGCCACGACGGCTGGAGGCTCCTCGCCCCCGGCCTCGACACCGCCTACCGCGAGGGCCGCGAGGCCTTCGCCTCACTCGGCGCCGCGCCGAGCTTCGACGCCGTCCACGAGCTGCGCAAACGCGGCAAGGACCTCTGGTACCAGGTGCGCCTCCTGGGCGACACCTGGCCGGCGGTGCTCGAGGCCACCGCCGAGGAGATCCACGACTTCACCGACCTGCTCGGCGACCACCACGACCTCGCCGTGCTGGCCGAGGACCTCGCGGGGCGGGACCAGATCGACCCTGGCCCGCGGGAGACGCTGCGGGAGCTGATCGAGGCTCGCCAGGCGAGCCTGCTGGCCGACGCGACCGGCGCCGGCGAGCGGGTCTACGCCGAGAAGCCGAAGGCGTTCGGGCGCCGAATGCGTGCCTACTGGCGCGCCTGGCGTCGCTCTACTTGAGCTTGGGTCGGCGAGGTCTTCTGCGCCGGATCCTGCGCGACCTTCACCTCGGGGACGGCGACCTGGTCGCCGTTCAGCTGCGAGACGAAGACTCGGCCTTCGCCGATCGCGACGCCGCGGTTGTCCCAGCCGCGGCAGACGATTTCGCCGAGCGGGTCGGGCGGCATGTGAGGTTCATAGGTCCAGACGAGATCCGGTCGAGGCATTGATCGTGAAGACGTCGTCGGTGCCGTCGGAGATGTAGATCGTGCCTTCGTACTCGAGCGCCTGGCCCTCGGCGGAGAACTTGGCGGCGGTGGCGTTGGCGCCGATCTTCGTCATCCAGTCGCCCTTGAGTTCCTTGATGTTTTCGGTGTTGATTTCGTCGAAGGACGAGAAGGCAGGGACGAGGGCGATCCCATTGGCCGCCGTGACCTTTTCGCCTTCCGAAGATTCTCCGGTCGTCGTTTCCTGGGTCTGACCGGTGGTGGTGTGGTGCCCGGTGAAATGACCGAGGAGGAAACCGGCGACGAACGCGATCACGACGCCCATCCCGATCGCACTGACTGCGACTGCTGCCCAGAAATTGAGCCCCAGTTCTTTCTCTTTCACCGATCCAACCTTTCCGAAGTCCCGTACCGCTCCGTGAACGCTCTTAAACCGCGGACGGGATACCCATCGCGGCGCATTTCCATGCCTATAGGCAACCTATCGAGTCGGCATCGTCGGCGAACGCCAGCACGGCCGGATCCCTGGTTCAAACCGGAGCATCGCTCTCCCTAGAATCGCCACCGATGGCCCTGATCCCCCGCACCGACCTCGACGTCTTCGGCCTCTGCCTCGGTGGCAACGTATTCGGCTGGACCGCGAGCCGCGAGGAGTCTTTCGCCGTACTCGATGCCTACGCAGCCGCGGGCGGCAACTTTCTCGACACCGCCGACCGCTACATGGCCTCCGCCGCCGGCAACGAAGGCGGCGAGTCGGAGACGATCATCGGCGAATGGCTCGCGGCGCGCGGCAACCGTGACCAGATCGTCCTCGCCACCAAGATCGGCAGATTCCCCGGCCTCGACGACCTCCGTCCCGAAACCGTCCACCGGGCGACGGAGAACTCGCTGAAGCGCCTCGGAATCGAGACGATCGACCTGCTCTACGCCCACTTCGACGACGAGGACACGCCGGTCGCCGAGACGCTTGGCGCCTTCGGCGAGCTGATCGAGGCGGGCAAGGTCCGCCACATCGCCGCCTCCAACTTCTCGACCGGGCGGCTGATCGAGGCGCTGGCCGCCGCCGACCGCGAAGACCTCCCCCGCTACGTCGCCTTGCAGCCGCACTACAACCTGATGGAGCGCGACTTCGAGCACGACCAGCGCCAGGTCTGCGAGCGCGAGGACCTCGCCGTCTTCCCTTACTTCTCGCTGGCCAAAGGCTTCCTCACCGGCAAGTACCGGCCGGGCGGCGAGCGGGTCGACAGCGTCCGCGCCGCGGGCGCGGCCCAGTACCTCGACGAGCGCGGCGAGCGGATGCTGGCGGCGCTCGACGAGATCTCCGCCGCGCACGGGGTCGAGCCCGCCGCGGTCGCGGTCGCCTGGCTGCGCGAGCAGCCGACCGTGCTGGCGCCGATCGCCAGCGCCCGCAACGAGGGTCAGTTGGCGCCGCTCCTCGCCGCGGTCGAGCTGGAGCTCGACGGCGAGGAGATCGCCCGCCTCACCGCGATCTGACGTCTCGCGAGGGGCTCAGGGGATCTGGGCCGTCTTCTCGCAGTTGACGGCGGTGTTGTTGCCACCGCCGCCGATGCAGTCGTCGAAACCGCCTTTGCCGTCGAGCTTGTCGTTGCCGCCGCGGCCGAGCAGCGTGTTCGGGCCGTTGTCGCCGGTCAGGATGTCGTTGCCGGGCGAGCCCTCGATCTTCTCGGTGCTGGTCGTGATGTGGCCGGGGGTGCAGCCGCTCACGTCGGGGTCGGTGACCTCGCCGCCGATCGTCGCCTCGACCGCGATCCCGGAGTTGTGGACGCGGGCGAAGGAGGCGCTGTCGTTGGCGCCGGGGCCACCGTTGAAGGTGTCGCCGTCGCAGGGCTGGCCACCGATCATCAGATCGCTGCCGGGGCCGCCGTTCATCGTCGCCGGGCCCGAGTCTTTCCTCGGGTGGAAGATGTTGACGCCGTAGAGGACGTCGTTGCCGCCGCCCCCTTCGAGGATGTCGGGATCGTGGTCTTCGCCCGCGTAGAGGACGTCGTTGCCTTCGCCGCCGACCAGTTTGTCGGAGCCCGGCCCGCCTTCCAACGTCGAGCCGATCGAGTGCGGCACGCTGGTCCCGATCGTCATTTCGTCGTTGCCCGCGCCCATGTTGGCTTCGATCGCGTCGACCTTGCCGGTGCAGGTGATCGTGCCGCTGATGCCGGTGCAGTCGGGGTTGGTCGGGTCACCGTTGGTGACGTCGGAGCCGGTGACCACGTACTTGCCCCCCGAGTAGGCGACGGCGCCCTGGTCGGGGCCGGGGGTGCCGGTCAGGATCAGCGTCGACTGGCCGTCGATCGATTCGTAGATTTCGACCGCGAGGCCATTGGCACCGGCCGCCGGGCCGCAGGAGGTTTCCTGGGCGAAGCCGCCGGTGCATTGGTCGCTGCCGGGGCCGCCGAAAGCTTCGTCGCCGGGGCCGGACGCTTCGAGGTGGTCGTTGCCGGGGCCGCCGTCGAGCCGGTTGGCGGTTTCGGAGGAGCCGATCAGCGTGTCGTTGCCGGAGCCGCCGATCGCGTCCTCGATGCCTTCCAGGTGCTCGCTCTCGGCGCCGGTCACGGTCTGCGTCGCGAGGTTGATCGTGACCGCGCCGCCGGCGCCCGCGTAGTCGGCGATGTCGTGTTCGCCGGGGCCGCCGTCGATCTTGTCGTTGCCGGTGCCGCCGATGATCACGTCTTCGTTGCCGGCACCGCCGTCGAGCGTGTCGTCGCCCTGGTCGCCCTCGACGATGTCTTTGTCGCCGGGGCCGCCGTCGACGGTGTCGTTGCCCTGTTCGCCCTCGACCAGGTCGGAGCCGTCGCCGCCTTCGATCTGGTCGGAGCCGCGGCCGCCATAGATCTTGTCGTTGCCGCCGCCGCCTTCGAGGGTGTCGGAGCCGCGTTCGCCGTAGATCGTGTCGTCGCCTTCTTCGCCGTAGATCGTGTCGTCGCCGCGTTCGCCGTAGATCGTGTCGTCGCCGCCACCCGCGCAGATCAGGTCGTTGCCGCCTTCGCCGTGGATCGTGTTGTCGCCGGGACCCGCGACGATCACGTCGGGGGCCTTGGTGCCGGTGATCACCGCCGCGTTGGAGACGATCGTCGCCGGCTTGCCCTGGCAGGTCGGATCGCCCGCCCCGGCGCCGGGGACGGCGAAGGCGAGGAGGGCCACCAGCGCGGCAAATGGGCCGAGCAGGATGAAGGCGGTACGTGCGGGAACTTTGGGATGACAGAAGCCGTCCATGGGCAGCATTTCGGCATCCGTACCCCTGCTTACTTAGAAGTAGCTATCCATCTAGACGGATGTTGGCCGGGCTCGCCGGCGCCTAGGATCGACCGGTGGAGCGTCCCTACGGAAGGAGAGCCAGTTGAAGATCCGCGCCGCCGTCCTCGAGGAGTTCGGCCGGCCGCTCGCCGTCAAGGAGGTCGACCTGGCCGAGCCGCGGGCCGGCGAGGTGCTGGTCCGGCTCGCCGCCTGCGGCGTCTGCCACACCGACATGTACACCGCCTCGGGGGCCGATCCGTCAGGCTATGCACCAGCGGTCCTCGGCCATGAGGGCGCCGGGGTGGTCGAGAAGGTCGGCGACGAGGTCGGCTCGCTGGCCCGCGACGGCGAGGACATCCGCCACTTCATGGGCTGCTCGACCTTCGCCGAGTACACGGTGATGCCGGAGATCGCGCTCGCCAAGGTCAGCCCCGAGGCACCGTTCGAGCACGCGGCGCTGTTCGCCTGCGGGCTCTCGACCGGGCTTGGCGCGGCGATCAACACGGCGGCGGTGCAGGCGGGGACGACCTGCGTCGTCTTCGGCGCCGGGATGGTCGGGCTGGGCGCGGTCGCGGGCTGCCGCCTGCAGGGGGCCGAGCGGATCATCTGCGTCGACATGTCGGAAGACCGGTTGGAGCTCGCCAAGGGGCAGGGCGCCACCGACACGATGCTCGGCGGGCCCGATGCGGTCAGGGAGATCCTGGTGATGACCGACGGCGAATACGGCGCCGACTACACCTTCGAGGCGACCGGCAACGTGAAGGTGATGCAGCAGGCGCTGGAGGCGACGCGGATGGCGTGGGGGCTCTGCACGGTGGCGGGCGTGGCGGGCAAGGGCGAGACGCTCGACGTCGTGCCGCGCCTGAACCGCGACTTCGAGCTGATGGAGGCCCAGGACGGGATCCGCGCCGTGATCGAGTTCGGCTGGTAAGGGGGAGAGAATCGCGGCTGCATGCCTTTTCCACCGTATGGCGTGGAAAAAGCATGCAGGGCGAGACGCGGCGGCCTGGGAACTGGTCCGTACCCAGCACGGAGTCGTGGCCCGACGGCAGCTCTTGGCACTCGGCTACACGCGGCGCGAGATCGAACAGCGTCTCCACAACGGTCGCCTGCACCACATCTCACATGGCGTCTATGCCGTGGGACGCCGCGAGCTGACCCCGCATGGGCGCTGGATGGCGGCTGTCCTCGCTTGTGGAGACGACGCGGTTCTGAGCCACCGGAGCGCGGCGGAGCTGTGGGGGATCGGCCGCGAGTGGGAAGGGCGGATCGACATCAGCATCCGGCGGCGCAGCGTGATCACCCGCCGTGGCATCAAGGTGCGGAGCCGGCAGTCCCTGCCCAGCCGGTCTCTGGTCCGGCGTCACGGGATCCCCGCCACGAACCCAGTCCAGACGCTGATCGACGCCGCCACGGAGCTTGAGCCACTCCGGTTGGAGCGATCCGTGAACGAGGCGGACAAGCTCGACCTGGTCGACCCGGAGACCCTTCGCCGTGCGCTGGACGCCTACATCGGCATGCCAGGGGTGAAGACCCTGGGAACGATGCTCGACCGCCACACCTTCCGTCTCTCGGACTCGGACCTCGAGATTCTCTTCCGGCCACTTGCTCGCGCCGCGGGCTTCTCCCTCCCACTTTCGAAACATTGGGTGCTCGGGTATGAGGTCGACTTCTGGTTCCCCGACCACGGCCTCGTCGTCGAGACCGACGGCCTGCGCTACCACCGGACGCCCGCCCAGCAGGTCCGAGCCGCGAAGCGGGACCAGAAGCACACGGCAAGCGGCCTCCGCGTCCTTCGCTTCACGCACTGGCAGATCGCCCACGCCCCAAACGAGGTGACCGAGGTCCTCCGAACCCTCCGTCCCCACCTGACCTGAGGGCGATCCCGGTCACGGCCACACCCTGCCAGGTCGTGACCGGGATCGCCCGGATCGGTCGCCGCAGGTCGGGATGATTTGAGGGCGCGGCTGCAGTTGGATAGCTTGGGCGCCGATGCTCCCCCGCACCGGCTACGACCGCCACTACGTCGCCGCCTGCCGCGAGTCGGTCGGCGCCGCGGTCGAGGAGCTGCGCCGGGTCGAGGCCGGGTCGGCCGCCTGGAACCAGCTGGTGGTGGCGCTCGATCGCTGGTTCTCGCTGCGCAATCCGAAGCTCGAAGGACGCGACGGCAACCCGCTCAACGAGGTCCGGGTCATCGCCGAGGCGGTGATCGAGCACGGCGCCGTGATGACGGTGCCAAAGGGGATCAAGTTGCGGTCCGAGGACTCGGTGCTGGGCTTCGAGGAGGGCGACGAAATCACCCTCGACGGCGACGCCTTCGAACGCCTCTTCGACGCCTTCCTTGCCGAGGTCGAAGAGAAGTTCATCTGAATCGCCCCGAGGAGCCGCTTCCGCAGTAGGTTTGGCGGCCGTGGGGGTCGAGATCACCAGGGTTGAGGGGCGGCGCCAGGTGGGCGAATTCATCGACCTGCCGTTCCGCCTGCACGCCGGCACGCCGTGGGTGACGCCGCTCAAACTCGAGCGGCGCCTCTTCCTCAACCAGAAGCTGAACGCCTACTTCAAGCACGGCGAAGCGGAGTACTTCCTCGCCCGGCGCGAGGGCCGCGTGGTCGGCCGGATCACCGCCCAGATCGACTTCGCCTACAACCAGTTCCACGACAGCCGCACCGGGATGTTCGGCTTCATCGAGTTCGAGGACGACCCGGAGATCCTCGCCGCGCTGCTCACCACCGCCGAGGCCTGGCTGCGGGCGCGCGGCTGCGACCAGATGCTCGGGCCGATGGACTTCGGCCTCAACGAGGAGGGCGGGGTGCTGATCGAGGGCTTCGACCTCGTGCCGCTGATCCGCCAGAACTGGCACCCGCCCTATTACCAGCGGCGCTGCGAGGAGGCCGGGCTGGAGAAGGCGATGGACCTGCTCTCCTGGAAGCTCTCGATCGACGACCGCGCCTCGATGAAGCCGATCATCGAGAAACTGGCCAAACGGTGCCGCGAGAAGTACGGCGTCGAAGTTCGCAAAATGACCCGCCGCGGCCTGCGCAAGGACCTCGACAAGTTCGCCGAGGTCTACAACTCGGCCTGGTCCGAGAACTGGGGCTTCGTCCCCTACTCGAAGGAGGATCTCGACGCCTACGCCTTCGACCTGCAGCTCGTCTTCTCGCCGGAATGGTTCATGGTCGCCGAAAAAGACGGCGAGACGATCGCGATGGCGATCACCGTGATGGACGCCAACCAGCTCCAGGAGCGCATGAACGGCAAGCTCCTCCCGACCGGCTGGTGGCACTTCCTGCGTCGCAACCGCACCACCGACCAGCTCCGCGTCGGCTTCCTCGGCGTCAAGCCCGAGTGGCAGCACACCGGTGTCGCCGCCCTCCTCTACGTCGAACACTTCGAAGCCGCCGCCCGCACCCGCCTCAAACACGGCGAGGCCGGCTTCATCCTGGAGACCAACCACGCGATGAACTCCGGCCTCGAAGCGATGAACGGCCGCGTGGTGAAGAAGCACCGCGTCTACGAACGCGCCCTGGGCTAGTGGACCTCCCGTAAACGTTCGACCGGAAACTCCTCTCCGACGGCGAACAGGCAGCCATGTCCCCGAGCCGGGAGGTGGCGATGAGACCGCCGGAGGTGTTTGTCCGTGAGTTGACGCCCGAGGAGGGCGTGCGACTGCGCTCGATCTCGCGTCGAGCCAAGTACCAATCCAAGCGCGAGCGGGCGATGATCCTGCTCGCCTCGGCGACCGGGATGTCGGCGCCGGAGGTCGCCGAGGTGGTACGCACCGACGACTCGCACGTTCGCAAGGTGATCCACTCCTTCAACGAGAAGGGCTTCGAGTCCCTGGACCCTGACTACCGGGGCGGGCGCCCCAGGAAGACGACGCCCACACAGCGCGACCGCATCGTCGCGGTCGCCCGTGCCCGCCCCGACACCCAGGGCGTCGCGCTGACCCGCTGGTCGCTGCCGAAGCTGCGCCCGCACCTGATCGAGACCGGCATCGTCGAAGAGCTGGGAGAGGAGACCCTGCGCCAGATCCTGCGCGGGGCGGGGCTCTCCCACCAGCGCACGCGCTCGTGGAAGTGGAGTCCCGACCCCGACCTCCAAGCCAAAGCAGACCGCGTGCTCTCGCTCTACCGCGAGCAGCCCGAGGGCGGCGTGGTCGTCTGCTTTGACGAGATGGGCCCGATCCAGCTGATCCCCCACCAGGGCTCGGGCTGGGCGCCCGAGAAGCGACCCGAGCGCCTGCGGGCGACCTACAACCGAAAGGGCGGGGTTCGCTACCTCTACGGGGCTTATGACGTTCACGCCGATCGCCTCCACGGCCGGCTTCGCCCCCGCAAGGGCGAGCATGAGGTGATCGGCTTCTTCAGCCAGATCCGGATGCGCCATGACCCCCGCCTGCGGATCTACCTGGTTCAGGACAACCTCTCCTGTCACTGGACGCCGAAGGTTCGCGAGTGGGCCGCGAGGGCCAACATGGAGCTGGTCCCGACGCCGACCTACGCCAGCTTCCTGAACCGGATCGAGTGCCACTTCTGGGCGCTCGGGGAGTTCGTCGTCAAGAACGCCGACTACGAGAGCTGGGATGAGCTGGCCAAGGCGATGGCCCACCACATCTCCTACCGCAACGGCCCCCACCGCGATCGCCGCCTCGTCGAAGCCGAGCGGCGCAAGCGGGTGGCGTGATCAGTGGGTTACGGGTGGAACGTTTCGGGGAGGCCCACTAGCCTCGATCCACCGATAAGCACCTGAAGGAGCCCGCCGGGAACGTCCTCCTGGGTCTTGAGAATGCGGTTTGCGAGCCCATTCACAACGACCCAGGAGGACACCCGGAAGGTGAAGACACAGACGACGTCGCGAACCGTAGAAGTCAGGGCGGACGGCGAGGGCCTCGTCTCCCACGCGGGCGCCTTCCTCCTGGCCGGGTTGGCCGACCGGATCGGCCTCACCGCGGCGCTCTCGGAGGCGATGGCGCCGACCCGCGAGCGGCGCTCGGCCCACGACCCGGGGATCGTCCTGCGCGACATCTGCGTGGCGATCGCCGACGGCGGCGACTGCGTCTGTGACCTGGGGGTGCTGCGCGGCCAGGAGGCACTGTTCGGAAGGGTCGCCTCCGAGACCACCGCCCACCGGGTGATCAAGTCGATCGACGAGAGCGGGCTGGAGGCGATCCGCGCCGCCCGGGCCGAGGCCCGCGGGCGGGCCTGGGAGGCCGGCGCCCGGCCGAAGGAGCTGATCCTCGACATCGACGCCACCCTGCTCGGCGCCCACTCCGAGAAGCAAGGCGCCGCCGGCAACTACAAGGGCGGCTTCGGCTTTCACCCGCTGCTCTGCTATCTGGCCGAGACCGGCGAGCCGCTGGCCGCCGTCCTGCGGCCAGGGAACGCCGCCGCGCATACCGCCGCCGACCACTTCGAGGTCCTGCAGCTGGCCCTCGAGCAGCTGCCCGAGGCAGACCTCGATCGCGAGATCCTCGCCCGCGCCGACATCGGCGGGCGCACCCACGCCTTCACCTCCGACTGCCGCGAGGCCGGCATCCGCTTCTCGGTCGGCCACGAGGTCGGGGAGCGGGTCCGCGAGGCGATCCTCGCCACCTCCGAGTCGGCCTGGCAGCAGGCGATCGAAGCCGACGGTACCGAGCGCGAGGGCGCCTGGGTGACGGAGATGACCGACCACCTCGACCTCTCCGCCTGGCCCGAGGGCACCCGGCTGATCTGCCGCCGCGAGCGCCCGCACCCCGGCGCCCAGTTCGAGGTCTTCGACGCCCATGGCTATCGCCACACCGCCTTCATCACCGACCAGGACGCCACCGACATCGTCGCCCTGGAGCTGAGCCACCGCCGCCGTGCCCGCGTGGAGGACGCGATCCGCTGCGCCAAGGAGACCGGCATCCGCAACCTGCCCTTCGCCGCCTTCGCCCACAACCAGGCCTGGCTGGAGCTCTCGCTCCTCGCCGGGGAGCTGCTCTCCTGGACGCGCTCACTCTGCTTGAGGGCGGGCTCGCCCTGGCCGAGCCCAAGCGGCTGCGCCGACGCCTCCTGCACGTGGCCGGGCGGGTGGCGCGCTCCGGGCGACGGGTGATCCTGCGACTGCCGCGCTCCTGGCCCTGGGCCGAGGCGTTGGCGGCGGCGTTCGCAAGGCTGCGGGCGCTGCCGGTCGCCTCGGGCCCATAGACGCAGCGCTCGCCTCCCGGTCTCGGCTCGACTCCTCGCACCCGCAGATCTCCCTGCCCGCGAACGGGCGCCGACGCTCCGATTCGTCGACCACCGGCCACGAAGAAAGCCCCGAGGCGGTTCCGCGGGACCGCCTCGGGGCTGTCACCTACCTCAAGTCTCCCGTTCTCACCTCGCGGGGTGATAACGGTGGATCGAGGCTAGTAGGCGGTCCAGACCTTCCAGGCACCTTGGCGGAATTTGACCGCGTAGGCGTGAAGGTCGCAGGCCGAACAGGTGGTGCCGATCGGATGAACGACGACATAGATCGAGTCGCGGAGAACCTCTGGACCGCACAGCCGCTTCGCCGCAGCGGCATAGGTGGATCCCGACCCTCGCCGAACGTCGAGGACACGACCGTTCGAACCGAGCGCCGCCTTGGCCGCCGGGATCGCGCCTCTCGGACGCGCCGGATATTCGAGAGCCGAGGCGTCGGGGCACGTTCCTGGCCGATGCGGGCCATCGCCGGACCCGGGCGCCATAGGGACACCAAAAGGACGCTGGCGGCGAGGGCCGACGCCACCAGCAATAAGAAGCTGTCTCAAAACCCGTTCGAGCAGGGCTTGACCACACGCTGACGAACACTCCGCGGTAGACATAACCCGACCGCGGAGGTACTCGGTGGCCGCTTCGATGTGGAAGGTGCGAGACGAACTCTGGGAGGCGGTCGAGCCGATGCTTCCTGTCACGGAGCCGAGTCCCGAGGGCGGTCGTCCTCGGGTGGATGACCGCGTCTGCTTCAACGCGATCGTCTTCGTGCTGTCCACCGGCATCGCCTGGCGACACCTGCCGGGCGAGATGGGCTGCTCGCCGGCGACCGCGCACCGGCGCCTGACGGCCTGGCAGGAGGCCGGGGTCTTCGAGCGCCTGCACCGCAGGCTGCTGGAGGCGCTGAACGGCGCGGGTCGGATCGACTGGGACACCGCGGTGATCGACGGCAGCCACATTCGTGCTCTGCAAGGGGGGGCTTGACAGGCCCCTCCCCGGTCGATCGTGCCCGCACCGGCTCAAAGCACCACCTGATCACCGATTCCGCCGGGGTGCCCCTGGCGATCTCGCTGACCGGCGGGAACCGTAACGACGTCACCCAGCTGCTGCCCCTGGTGGATGGGGTCGGCCCGGTGGCCGGCAAGGTCGGTCGCCCTCGCAAGCGATCCGACCGGCTGCTCGCCGACCGCGGCTATGACCACGACAAGTACCGCCGCGAGCTGAGAAAGCGAGGCGTGAAGCCGATCATCGCCCGTCGCGGCGCTGAGCACGGCTCCGGTTTGGGCAAGCAGAGGTGGGTGGTCGAGCGCAGCTTCGCCTGGCTTCACAACTTCCGCCGCCTGCGAACCCGCTACGAGCGACTCCCCGAGCTGCACCTTGCCTTCATGCAGCTGGGCTGCGCGGTGCTCTGTCAGCGGGCGCTGGCGGCTGGCCGAAGCTCATTCCCCAGGGGAGGTGCGGCCGTACTGGTCGGGGATCGATCCCCATCCCCAGATCGCGACCGGCTGCGAGGGCTTCTCGCCATACTCCTCGACCGGGTCGGCCTTCTCGGGGCCGACCGTGCAGCGGTGGCGCCAGTTGTCACCGAGGTCGAAGGTGAACTCGAACTCATCGCCCGGTTTCAGCTCTCGGCAGACCTTGAGCGCGGCGTGGTCCTCCCAGATCAGGTCTGGAGCGAATTCGTCGTTCGGGTAGCCGATCCGACGCTCGTCGGAGAGCTCGAACTCGTGCAGATGAGAGAGATCCCAGCGCGCGAACGCTTGATTGATCGCGCCGGCCAGCTGCTCGAAGGTGTGGCTGGGGCCGACGATCAGGATGCGGCCCGGTGGGGGCTCTAGGTCAATTCCGCCGCCACCGAGCAGATCGACTTGGATCTGAAGCCAGGTTCGCGCCACCTACAGGGAAGGCTATCGGCGCGGCAAGGGTTTTGAGACAGCTTCTAAGCCCATTGCGCGCCGCAACGTGGAAGCGGTATGGGAGGCGGGCGGTGTCATCGGAACGAGGCGATCGTACCCGACGGCAACCGATTGATTTCCGCGTTATAGGCTCGCCTAACTGTCACCGTCGGCCCCAAGGTCGGCGGCAGCGTCCGACCCGGTCGGTTGGTTCTCGGGCAGGCGGCGAGCTGACTCATAGTCTCGCTGTCGGCCCCGCGGGGCCGACTTGCATCGGTTATGTCGCTCGCCGCCCCCCGAGGGCCTCCGACGTGACTTCATAGGAGCGTGGCATCGCCCCAAGTTAGCCCTGATCCACCGATAAGCACCTGAGGAAGCCATCCGGGAGCGTCCTCTTGGGTCTTGAGAATGCGGTTTGCCGACGTATTCGCAACGACCCAGGAGGACACCCGGAAGGTGAAGACACAAACGACGTGCCAAACCGTAGAAGTCAGGGCGGACGGCGAGGGTCTCGTCTCCCACGCCGGGGCCTTCCTGTTGATGGAGCTCTCCGACCGGCTCGGCCTCACCGCGGCGCTCGCCGAGGCGATGGCGCCGACCCGAGAGCGCCGAAGCGCGCACGACCCAGGCGTCGTCCTTCGCGACCTCGCCGTGGCGATCGCCGACGGTGGCGACCACGTCACAGACCTGGGGGTGCTGCGCGGCCAGGAGGCCCTGTTCGGGCCGGTGGCCTCAGAGACGACCGCCCACCGGGTGCTGAAGTCGGTCGACGCCGACCTGCTCGAAGCGATCCGCGTCGCCAGGGCAAAAGCCCTGCAGCGTGCCTGGGATGCCGGCGCCCGACCCGAGGAGCTGATCCTCGACATCGACGCCAGCCTCCTCGCCGCCCACTCCGAGAAGCAGGGCGCCGCCGGCACCTACAAGGGCGGCTTCGGCTTCTTCCCATTGCTCTGTTACCTCGCCGAGACCGGCGAGCCGCTGGCCGGCGTCCTGCGCCCCGGCAACGCCGGCGCCAACACCGCCGCCGATCACTTCGAGGTCCTGCAGCTCGCCTTGGAGCAGCTGCCTGCCCAAGACCTCGATCGAGAGATCCTGGTCCGGGCTGACATCGGCGGACGCACCCACGCCTTCACCGCCGACTGCCGCGAGGCCGGCATCCGCTTCTCGGTCGGCCACGGGGTCGACGAGCGGGTCCGCGAGGCGATCGGTGCGCTGGCGGAGTCGGCTTGGCAGGCGGCAATCGACGGCGACGGCACCGAGCGCGAGGGCGCCCAGGTGACGGAGCTCACCGGCGACGTTGACCTCTCTGCCTGGCCGCAGGGCACCAGGCTGATCGTCAGGCGCGAGCGCCCCCATCCCGGCGCCCAGCTCTCGGTCCTCGACTGCGAGACCGGCTACCGCCACACCGCCTTCATCACCGACCAGGGCGATGAGGACATCGCCGCCTTGGAGCTGCGCCACCGCCGCCGGGCCCGCGTCGAGGACGCGATCCGGGTCGCCAAGGAGACCGGGATGCGCAGGATGCCCTTCACCGCCTTCGCCCACAACCAGGCCTGGCTGGAGGTCTCCTTGGCGGCGCAGGCCCTGCTGCGCTGGACAGCCCGGCTCTGCCTGGATGGGAAGCTCGCACTGGCCGAGCCCAAGCGGGTGCGCCGGCGCTTGTTGCACGTCGCCGGGCGCCTGGTGCGCTCGGGTCGGCGGGTGACGCTGCGACTGCCGCGAAACTGGCCGTGGGCCGAGGCGCTGGTCGCGGCCTTCGCGCGACTGCGGGCGTTGCCGCTCGCGTCGAGCACGTAGCCACAGGCCTCGCTCCCCAGCCCCAACCCCTCCTCGTCGCACCTGTCGGTCTCGGCCTGCCCGCGAACGCTTGCCGGCGCTGCGATTTCGCCGAGGACCGACCTCGACAGGAACGCCAGGGCGGTTCCGAGGAACCGCCCTGGCGCAGTTACCTACCTCAAGTCACCTGATCACACCCTGCGGGTGAAAACGGTGGATCGAGGTTAGGTCTGTCCGGCGGAGGCCCGTCCGATAGCCGGCAATCGAAGGGACGATGCAGATGATCGTGATCGGAACGGACACCCACAAGGACACTCACACCGCGGTAGCGGTGCTTGCGAGCAGCGGCCGGGCGGCCGGCGAGCTGACCGCTCCCGCACGCAAGCGCGGCTTCGCCCGGCACCTCGACTGGGCCCGTGGCCTTGACCCCGAGCGGGTCTGGGCGATCGAGGACTGCCGCCACGTCTTGGGCGGCCTGGAGCGCTTCCTGGTGGCCGCGGGAGAGCGGGTGGTTCGCGTCCCCCCAAAGCTGATGGGGGCCTCGCGCAAGGGCTCGCGCCAGCGCGGCAAGTCCGATCCGATCGACGCCGTCAACGTCGCCCGGGCGGCGCTGCGGGAGGGAGTCGAGAGCCTGCCCGCCGCCTTCCTCGACGAGGAGGCGATGGAGATCAAGTTGCTGCTCGACCACCGCGAGAATCTCGTTCGCGCTCGCAGCAGCGACCAAAGGCGCCTGCGTTGGCACCTGCACCAGCTCTCCCCCGAACTCGAGGTTCCCGCCGGCGCCCTGGACCGGATGCGCTGGCTCGAGCGAGTCGCCCGCGAGCTGCTGCGCTCGATTCGCGCCCAGGTACGGCGGGCCAAGGAGCTCGAGCGCGAGATCGCGGCTCTGGTCGAGGGCAAGGCCCCCGAGCTCCTCGCCCTGCCCGGCTGCGGGGCGCCGGGCGCCGCCAAGATCCTCGCCGAGACCGCCGGGGCCGAGCGCTTTGCCTCCGACGCCAAGCTGGCCCGCCTTGCCGGGGTGGCGCCGATCCCCGCCTCTTCGGGCCGCCGAGATCGCCACCGCCTCGACCGCGGCGGCAACCGCCAGCTCAACTGCGCCCTTCACCGCATCGCGGTCGCCCAAGGGCGGGTGCATCCGCCCGCCCGCGAGTTCTTGGCTCGCAAGCAGGCCGAGGGCCGCTCCAGGATGGAAGCGCTGCGTTGCCTCAAGCGCCACCTTGCCCGCCGGGTCTGGCGGATTCTGTCTCAATCTGAAATTGATAGATCCATGACCACCGTCGACACTCAGAGAGGCTCGCCGGCGCCGCAAATTGCGGTGGCGGCTTGACATAGGAGCAACCGATGCGGTGGGGAGCGCGTTCGATCGGACACGTCGTTCGCGGCGGCGCCGTGGTCGTAGTAGCGCTCATCTCGCTGGCCGCCGATCCGGACATCGCGTCGGCCGCAACGCCATGTCACTCAGTCGAAGTCGAAAGCACCAAGATCCGAGTCGCCGTGGTGGACGTCCAATGCGAACGCGGCCGAGAAGTCGCCGTCGGCTACTTCGAACGGGCCTTGGATGAAGATCATTTCGACGGCAAGACCGGCGACGGCTCCATCTACTACAAGGTCGCCGGCTTCCGCTGCCTTACGGGTCTGGGCGTACTGCCGACATCACGACGAATCCGTCTACGCGTCGAGCAGGCCGGAAGACCATCCGGCGGACTTCGACAAGCCCGCTCCCTCCGGGTCAAGCTGCGCCGACGTCCACACGCATCTCATCACCGGTCGAGAAGTGGAGACGAGTCCCGGTTTCGGCTGCCCCGGTGCCGCCATGGTGCTGAGGAAGTACTTCCGACTTGTCGTTGCCACCGCGCAGACCGAAGGCGGTTGCGCGCAGAAGCGCTCCTCCTCCGGATGCAAGGTCGGCGCCTATCGCTGCCACACCGCCTATTCGTACGCGACGAACGAGCTTCATGGAGTGTGTTGAGGTCCCAAGGGCACGGTTCGCTTCAAAGAGGTCGACAAGGCGCCCGATGCATAAGAGGTCGACCCGCTCCTTCACCTCGTGACGGTGCAGCCAGCCGGCGACGGAGACAGCTGGACGCGCGCCGCGCTGGAAACCTCCGGATTCCAAGGATGGATCACCTTCGGCGAACTCGCCGGGAAGTTGGACCAGCTGCCGTCGACGGGCGGCGTGTACCTCGCGTGTTGATCCGGCGGCGAGCCGAGATTCCT
This sequence comes from uncultured Actinomycetes bacterium, assembly GCA_963824485.1. Classification (GTDB taxonomy): domain Bacteria; phylum Actinomycetota; class Thermoleophilia; order Solirubrobacterales; family 70-9; genus VAYN01. The sequence continues at coordinate 250,933 of CAWGPH010000010.1, read as the reverse complement.
GGCCGCCAACCCTGGCGGCCACTTCAAGGGCAAGGACCCTTCGGTTCCCTACGACGCCCTCCGCGCCAACTGGGTGGCCGGCGCCGGGGTCGTGTACATCGGCAAAGCCGACAATCTCCGACGCCGACTCCGCGAGTACGCCCGTTTCGGAGAAGGCGAGCCGATCGGCCACTGGGGCGGTCGCCTCATCTGGCAGCTCGAGGACTCAGCCGAGCTCCTGGTTGCCTGGCGGGAGACGCCGGGTCTGGTGCCACTTGAGGTCGAGATCGAGCTGATCGCCGAATTCAGGGGGGTGTTCGGGAAGCCGCCCTTCGCCAACGAGCCACATCGACTCGGGCGATAGTTGTCAGCCGAGGCCCTCGAGGAATGGCAACCAGAGCCCCAGAGCCAGACGTTCGACGTTCTCAATCCGGTCTAGCGACGCGTCCTCTCCCCTGGACTGCTCTTTTGGGAGGAGGAGCAGCTCGTTCTCGGCGAAGCGCGGCCATTCGCTCCGCAGCTCATCGAGCTTCTCCTCGCTTCCGAAGGCGCGGGCTAGATCGGGTAGATGCTTGATTCCGCCGTAGCGTGGGGCGCCTTTCTCCTCCTCGAACTTCTCGCCTAGGAGGCGTCCGGCTTTGGCAAGGTCGAGGCCGTCGGAGTGGTCCCGGGCCACGCAGGCAAGGTCGACGAGATGTTTGGGGAGCGGCTTGCTGCACCAGCCGAGGATCTTCTCGGCCGAAAGCTCCTCGACGCTCAGTCCGTTGACGAAGAACGCGTTCTCCTCGGCGAGGAGCGGGTCCGTGTACATGACCGGGTCGATCTTGTCGAGCCACTCGCCGGGGCGGACCGAGACGCTGATCTTCAGTTCACGATCCGCAGGTCGCCTGCCTAGCTGGATGCCTTCCATTGAGAACGGCGTCTTGCCTTCGAAGAGTTCGTTCTCCGTCGTCCACTGTCCGTCCTCCGGGTGGAGTTCGAAGCCGTAGGTGCCATCGGTCGCCAAGGCCTCCTCGAGCTCCGGCACGGTCAGATTCTCCGGGTCGAGATAGGTGTAGTCGGCGTCGGCGATCGACTGGCGCGGGCTCTGGTAGACGTTGGAGAGAAGCGTCCCGCCCTTCAGGACGAAGAGGCTCTTGTACTTCGGGTGCCGGGCAAGATGGCGGACGGTCGCGCTCTTGGCGACGAGGACGAGGAGCTGATTGCGCTGCAGGCCCGTGCGGGCTTCGGCGCGGTCGAGTATCTCGTCGTTGGTGACGGGGGTCTGGGTCACTTGGGTTCCAGGGCGGTGCCGATGATGGAGGGGTCCTCGTAGACCTGCCATCGGGACTGGATCGGCGGACGTTCTCCCCGAGGCCGGCGCCCGGGCGAGAGGGGGATCGCCGGGGCGCGACCGATTCGGAGGGCCAGGGGGCCCGTTCCGGGGATGTCGTAGAGGTCCATGAAGAAGCCGAGCCTACGGTTGAGGAAGGGGCTGTCGAAGCGGATCGCGGCATCGACCAGCAGTTCGGGATCGAGGATTTTTTGCCGGTAGGCGCTCTTCAGGGCGTTCGCCACGAGGGGAACGGGGGCTGCCAGTTCCGGCCGGTCAAGCGAGTCGATCAATGCCTTCTCAACACTGGCCATCCACACCGGCCACTCCAGGTCCTCCACGCGCGCCGCGCCGAAGAACTTGCGCTCGGTCACCGTGACGAACCGGACCGTCGAGAGACCCAGGGTGACCGGCCGCTTGCGTTTAGTGACCGCGACGTAGATCCGGCGGGACTGCTGGTCGATTAGGCCGTAGTGCCAGAGCGCCGAGTGCCAGGAGAGGTAGTAGTCGAGGTCGAGGCGACGCAGGACCGCATCGGCGACAAGATCGAGATCGCCGAGTCTCGGAGTGGGGGCGGCAAGGCCGCCTGGGCTCACCACCCAGCGCCCGTGCTGAATGGGGTGGATGAGCTCCTTGGCGTGCATACGCTTCAAAACGCTCGGCAGGTCGAGGCGATCGAGCCCCTGGGACGCCGCCAGGCGATGGATCGGATCCTGGTCGAGCTGACGGTCGAGGACACGGTCAGGTCTCGAGGCCACGTAGTCGAGGACGACTTGTTCGGAGAGGTTGGGGCGTGCCATTTCGCCATAGATGATACAGGAAAAGTGGATCTTTTGTGTAACGTCTGTGGCGAAACTAGATGGATGAGCCGGAAGTCGAATCCATTGATGCGACGCGTTTCCGCGCTGAAGGAACCCGAAGCGGCGCGACGCCCTGATCTCCCTAGCTTGCCCCCGACCGAGAGGCCGGAAGGGAGAGCAAGTGGAGGATCATCAGCGCCGGTACCTACTGGCGAGCTACGAAGGGCTGGTCGCCGACATCAGGCGCGAGGCCGAGACCGAAGAGTCCCCTTCGGCCGCCAACCGCTACTGGATCGACAACTGCGACCGCATCATCAGCTGGCTCCGGGGAGGCCCGAAGCCGGCCGCCGACGTGCGGGAGTTCCTCGAAGACCGGCTCGAGGGTTTCGACGACGCGACCAACTTCACGTCCCTAGCCTACGAGCACGACGCGCTGGCCGCCGCGATCGAGGAGCTCCGGTGACGACCCCGCACGAACGCTTCTCCTCGAACCTGCGAGGGATCCGCAGGGCGGCGGGCCTCTCCCAGGAAGAGCTCTCCTTCCGCGCGGCGATCCACCGCACCCAGGTGAGCCTGCTCGAGGGCGGCCACCGGCTGCCACGGACCCTCACCCTGGTCCAGCTCGCCGGCGCCCTGGAGGCCACGCCCAACGACCTCCTCGACGGCATCACCTGGGAGCCGGTCGTCTCGATCTCGGGAGGGATGGTCATCAGCCCGCCCGGAGAGGGTCCGGCCACGGGACCAGGAGCCTCCTGATGGAGAGACGACGGAACGAAGACGCGATGCGGATGCGGATCGCAGAAAACCTTTGGTGGCTTCGGGCCCAGCGGCGGATCAGCCAGGAGCATCTGGCAGAACGCTCGGAGATCCACCGAACACAGATCTCGCTCCTGGAGAGCGGTAGGCGGGAGCCGCTGGCCGGAACGATCATCGCGCTTGCCGGCGGTCTCCGGGTGCCTGTCCAGGAGCTGTTCACGGACATCGAGTTCGCCCCTCCCAAGACCGCCACCCGGGGCGAATACGTGGTCGAGCCGCTGGAGTTCCCGATCGACCGGAAGGCCCCTCGATGACCGATTCCACGGGGTCAAGGAGAGCAGGCGACCGCGACGAGTTCCGCTGGAGGCTCGGGCAGAACATCCGGAGGCTGCGGCGGGCCCGGGGGCTCAGCCAGGAGCAGTCGGCGGAGGCGGCGGGACTCCACCGGGGGACGATCCATGTACTGGAGAACGGACACAGCCCGGACTCAACCGGTCCTCGCAACACCTGAGCACGGAGGTGAGCGATGGGCAGGCCGGCTGGATGGATGACCGAGCTGACGGGCAGGGCGCCGATGAAGTCGCCGGGCAAGCCGTCGCTGCGGCGCGACGTCGAGCGGCTGTTCTGGCATGAGATCACGAAGGGGCTGAGCAGCGAGGAGGCCGCGCTTGCGGTCGGCGCCTCGCAAGCGGCTGGCGGCCGATGGTTTCGAGAGCGTGGCGGGATGGCCACGTTCATGATCAAGCCGCTGTCGGGTCGGTATCTGTGCTTCGAGGAGCGCGAGGAGATCGCGCTGCTGGGAGCGAAGGGCGCCGGTGTTCGCGAGATCGCCCGGCGCCTGGGTCGATCTGCGTCGACGATCTCTCGGGAGCTGCGCCGCAACGCGGCCACGCGTGGCGGCAAGCTCGAGTACCGGGCTTCGGTCGCGCAGTGGAAGGCGGAGCTGATGGCCCGCCGCCCGAAGACCGCGAAGCTCGCCGCTGACGAGCGGCTGCGCGACTACGTTCAGGAGCGGCTTGCCGGTCAGGTTCGCCGGCCCGGCGGCGCGACGGTGCCCGGGCCCACGACCAGGGCGTGGAAGGGCCGCAACAAGCCATTTCGCCAGGACCGCCGATGGGCGAACGCGTGGAGCCCCGAGCAGATCGCCAACCGGGTGTAGACGGGCGGATTCCAGCGAACGTCGCAACACCGACACGATCTGGAGGTTTGCGATGCGGAAGAGAAGACGGACGCCGGCCGGGGGTGTGCAGGCGGAGAAGCAGCAGCGATATGCGCGGCTGATCGCACAGGGGATCAGCAACGCGGAGGCGTGCCGGCTGGTCGGGATCAACCGCCGCACGGGCACCCGGTGGCGCTACGGCCGGACCGTCGTCAATTCCGCCGGGGAGGCCCTGCACTATCCGCCGGTGAAGATCACGGAAGCCAGGCCGCGGAGCCGCCGGTACCTTTCGGAGCATGAGCGGATCGTGATCGCCGACCTGGTCGCGGCCCGGATGTCCGTGCGGGGGATCGCCATCGAGTCGGGACGCTCGCCCTCGACGATCAGCCGCGAGATCCGGCGCGACAGCGACCCCGACGGCCGTTATCGCCCTCACCACGCCGAGCATGCCGCCAGGGAGCGCACCCGTAGGCCCAGGACGAGGAAGGTGACGGTCGACGCGGTGCTCGCCGGCGTGGTCGCCCGCCTGCCGGCCAGACGCTGGAGCCCGGAGCAGGTCGCGCACGAGCTGCGGATCCTGTTCGCCGGCCAGCGGCGGCGATGGCTTTGTGTCGAGTCGATCTACCAGGCGATCTATGACCCGGCCGTCGAGCTGACCCGTCCGGCACGACGACGCCGCCGTCGTCGACGTCTGCTCGGCTTACAGCGCCGTGGGCGGCTCACCGGGATGCGGATGATCGACGAGCGCCCCGCGGAGGTCGAGGACCGTGCCGAGGCCGGGCACCGGGAGGGCGACCTGATCGTGGGGCCGGGCAACCGCTCGGCGATCGGGACGCCGGTCGAACGTCGCACCCGGTTCCTGGTGTTGGTGCATCTGCCCGACGGCGTCTCGACCGCCCAGACGGTCCGAGAAGGGTTGAGCGCGGCGTTCACCAGGCTGCCCGCCGGGTTGCGGCGGACGCTGACCTGGGATCAGGGCAAGGAGCTCGCGCAGCATCAGCAGATCACCGCCACGACCGGCACGGACGTGTTCTTCTGTGACGCGCACTCCCCGTGGCAGCGGGGCAGCAACGAGAACATGAACGGCCTCCTGCGCGACTACTTCCCCAAGGGCACCGACCTCGGCATCCACACCCCCGAGGATCTGGCCCGGATCGCCCTCGAGGTCAACGACCGGCCCCGCAAGACGCTCGGATGGAGCCGTCCGGCGCAGTTGTTCGAGAGCGCCCTCGCGGCAGCCTGACCAGACGGCGTCGGCGACCGCACTGAGGCGGTCAGGCTCGGCCCTCCGGGCCTTCGCCTGACCGCCTCAGGCTGCTCCACCCTTCCTTGTCGACCCCCAGTCGCCGATGCCAGGCCAGACGACAGGTAGCATCGAGACGTTCAACCGTTGCGACGTTGACTGGAATTCCCACGTCGACCCTGGGGCCACTGCAAGTGGCGACGCTCACCAACCGGCTGAAGATCGAGTTTCCCGATGATGAGTCGATGCGGATCTCCTACGAGGCGATCTACCAGGCCCTATACGTGCAGAGCCGCGGCGCGCTGAAGCGAGAGCTCGTCGCCTGTCTGCGAACCGGCAGGGCGCTGCGCGTCCCGCGCGCTCGCGCCCGGGCTCGCGGCAAGAGCTTCGTCAGCGAGGAGATCATGATCAGCGAGCGGCCCGCCGAGGCGGCCGACCGCGCCGTCCCCGGTCACTGGGAGGGCGACCTGATCCTCGGGACCGGTCGCTCGGCGATCGGCACGCTCGTCGAGCGGACCACTCGCTTCGTGATGCTGCTGCATCTGCCGCCCGACAAACACCGGGACGTCCCGAGGGTCAAGAACGGGCCGCCTGTGAGCGGTCACGGAGCCGAGCAGGTTCGCGACGCGATCGCAGCTGCGATCGTCACGTTGCCCGAGCAACTGCGCCGCTCCCTGACCTGGGATCAGGGTGCCGAGATGGCCCAGCACGCCAAGCTTCGGATCGACACCGGATTGCCGGTCTACTTCTGCGACCCGCAGAGTCCCTGGCAACGCGCCACCAACGAGAACACCAACGGCCTCTTGCGCCAGTACTTCCCGAAGGGTACCGACCTCGCGCGCCACAGCGCCGAAGACCTCGCCGCCGTGGCCGCCACCCTGAACGGTAGACCGCGCAAGACGCTCGACTGGCGCACCCCGGCCGAAGCACTCGACCAGCACCTCGCTGCAGTCCGCTGAGGCCAGCGCGAGGCCGAAGCAGATGTGGTCGGCGGAAAACCCCTCCTGGGGCGGCAGCCGCTCGCGTGGGTGTCGCCGCTACGGCCGCCCTCCGGGCGAGCCTTCACGACGACACCCACGCGACACACACGCAGCCCAGGCTTTGACCTACCGGCTACGGTTCGCTCACTGGAAACCGGTGTTGCGAGGACCGGTTGAGTCCGGGCAGATGGCTCGCCCGGAGTACCGCCCCGTCCTCTCCCGGCGCCGCAATCGTACCAGAGCTTGGGCGGGTTGGATCGGGAATCTGTTCTTTTCGCCGCCGGTCCCACCACCCTGCCGCTTCAAGGTCGCCCAGCAAGTCCCGACTGAACCAAGAAAACCCTTGACAAAGCCCTCCCCACAGTGTTAGACACTTGGCTTAGACGAGTGACAAACACGCCGACATCCGCAGCCGAGACTTCTCAGGGCAAAGGGGAGCGCACAACCAGGGAGGCCAACGTCGAAGCCTTCCTCGACGCCGCCGAGCGGCTCCTGGTCCGCGAGGGCGCGGCCGGGATCTCGACCCGTCAGGTGGCAGCCGAGGCCGGCCTCAACCGAAGCCTGGTGCATCACTACTTCGTATCGGTCGACGAGCTTCTGCTTCAGACGCTCGAGCGGTTCACCAACCGCATCCTCGAGCGCCAGAGGGCGATGTACGAGTCAGATCTGCCGTTCCTCGAAAAGTGGCGTGCGGCAATGGGCTTCATCGACGAGGACCTGGCCTCGGGCTATCCGAAGATCTGGCTCGAGCTGGAGGCGATCGCCTGGAACAAGCCCGAGCTCCGCGCACGCATCAACGATGTCACCGACCGCTGGCACTCGCTACTCCGTGACGCGTGCGCCCAGGCGATCGAGGAGCTCGGCCTGCAGGGGTCGGGCCTCTCGCCCGAGGCCTGGGCGACCCTCGTCGCGCAGTTCAACAAAGGCCTTCTCACCGAGCGCCTGCTCGGCTTCGATCGCGGGCACGCGGAGCTGCTCGCGGCGATCGACGTCTGGCTCGTCTCACTTGACGCAGGGAAACCGAGGAAATGAAACGCATACAGCCGGGAGGCCTGTCATGGCAGCAGTTCCGCAGTCCGCAGAGATAGATCCAACAAAGCTCGAGCAGTTCGTGTTCAGCGCGGTCGAGGAGGTCGGCGCGACCCTGAACGCCGCGCTCGTCGTCATGGGCGACCGCCTCGGCCTCTACCGGGCGCTCGCCGGCGCCGACAGCCTGACCTCGACGGAGCTGGCCAGCCGCGCCGATGTCGCCGAGCGCTACGTCCGCGAGTGGCTAAACGCCCAGGCCGCCGGCGGCTTCGTCAGCTACGACCCTGCTGACGGCACCTACTCGCTGGAGCCCGAGCAGGCCGCCGCCCTCACCGACAGTTCGAGCCCGGCCTTCGTGGTCGGCCTCTTCCAGACGGCGATCGGCTCTGTGCTCGACTCGCCGCGCATCACCGAGGCGGCGCGATCGGGCGAGGGCGTGGGCTGGCACGAGCACAACCACGACGTCTTCGAAGGCGTCGAGCGCTTCTTCCGCCCCGGCTACGCGGCGAGCCTTGTCGACGGCTGGCTACCGGCGCTCACCGGCGTCGTCGAGAAGCTGCAGGCGGGCGGCAGGGCCGCCGACATCGGCTGCGGCCACGGCGCCTCGACCATCCTCATGGCCGAGGCCTTCCCGGGCTCGACCTTCGTCGGCTCCGACTACCACGCGGGCTCGATCGAGACGGCCCGTGAGCGGGCGCAGGAGGCGGGCGTCGCCGACCGGGTCAGCTTCGAGGTCGTCGACGCCGCCCACGAGCAGGGGGACGGATACGACCTGGTGACGATGTTCGACTGCCTGCACGACATGGGCGACCCGGTCGGCGCCGCCCGACAGGTCAGGCGCATGCTGAGCCCCGACGGCAGCTGGATGATCGTCGAGCCGATGGCGGGCGACCGGGTCGAGGACAACCTGAACCCGGTCGGCCGCACCTTCTACGGTTTCTCGACCCTCCTCTGTACGCCTGCCTCGCTCTCCCAGAACGTCGGGCTCGCGCTCGGCGCGCAGGCAGGGGAAGCCAAGATCAAAGGGGTTGCAGAAGAGGCGGGCTTCACCCGCTTTCGCCGCGCCGCCGAGACGCCGTTCAATCTGGTGTACGAGGCGAGGCCATGAGGGCGACGGTGGCCCCACCACCACCGAAGGACATCGGGCGCGGCGGCGAACAGAGCCGCGCCCGCTATCCCGACAGTGAAGGCTTCGTCGTACGCGACGGCGCCCGTCTCTTCTACGAGGTCTACGGCGAGGGCCCGGACACGGTCTTCCTCCTGCCGACCTGGTCGCTGATCCACTCGCGCCACTGGAAGATGCAGATCGCCTACCTCGCTCGCCACTTCCGGGTGCTGGTGATGGACGGCCTCGGCAACGGGCGCGCGGACCGCTGCCGCGACCCGCATCGCTACGACGCCGACGAGACGGCCCGCGACTGCCTGGCGGTGATGGACGCGACGGACACCGAGTGCGCCGTCCTCGTCGCCCTTTCCAAAGGAACCCAGTTTGCCCTCGAGTTGGGACGACTGGCGCCGGAGCGGGTCGCCGGTGCCGCCTTCATCGGCCCGCTCTTCCCCTACACCCCCTCACACAACCGCTGGCTCCTCTTCCACCCTCGCGTCCGGGAGCTCTTCCACCACCCGTTGCCGACCTACCGCCTCCTCGGCCACCACTGGTGGGCGCGGATGAACGCCGTCCACTGGCGCGAGGAATACCCCGAGTTCGCGGAGTGGTTCATCACCCGCTGCCTCCCAGAGCCCCACTCGACCAAGGCGATCGAAGACGGCGTGGGCTGGGCGCTCGACTCCGACGCCGAGACGCTGATCACCGGCGCCACGGCAGAGGTGAACGTGGATCGCGGAGACCTGCGTCAGTTGGCCGAGGGCCTCGACTGTCCGGTGCTCGTGGTCCACGGAGACCGCGACAAGATCAACCCGCCGCGTGACGGCCGTGCCCTCGCCCGCTTCTCAGATGGGCGCGTGGAGCGGATTCCCGACTCCGGCCATATCCCTCACGCCCGCAAGCCGGTCCAGGTCAACCTCGCTCTCAAGGCTCTGTGCGAGGAATCCTTCGGCAAGGAGCCGCGTAGGCGAGACGACAACGCCTGGCGGCCCGACGGCCGCCCGCGCGCCCTGTTCGTCTCCTCGCCGATCGGCCTCGGTCACACCCGCCGCGATGTCGCCATCGCCCGCGAGTTGCGAAAGCTCGAGCCCGACCTCGAGATCGACTGGCTCGCCCAGGATCCGGTCACCCGCGTCCTGGCGGCGGAAGGCGAGCGGATCCACCCGGCGAGCGTCCACTTGGCCAACGAGTCCCGTCACATCGAGTGTGAGTCGGCCGAGCACGACCTCCACGTCTTCGATGCCCTGCGCCGGATGGATGAGATCCTCGCCGCCAACTTCATGCTCTTCCACGAGGTGGCGAGCGAGCGTCGCTACGACCTCTGGATCGGCGATGAGGCATGGGAGCTCGACTACTACCTGCACGAGAACCCCCGTGAGAAGCGAGCGCCCTTCGCCTGGATGACCGACTTCGTCGGGTTCCTGCCGATGGCCGACGGCGGAGAGCGTGAGGCCTTCCTCACGGCCGACCATAACGCGGACATGGTCGACCACGTGGCCGCCAGTCCTGCGCTCCGCGACCTGGCCCTGTTCGTCGGCAATCCGGACGACGTCGTGGGCCAGAGACTCGGCCCAGACCTCCCGCAGATCCGCGAGTGGACCGAACGGAACTTCGATTTCACCGGCTACGTCACCGGGTTCGACCCGGACGAGCTCGGAGATCGCGGCCTCCTCCGCGACGAGCTTGGCTACCGCGACGACGAGCAGGTCTGCATCGTCACGGTCGGGGGGTCGGGGGTCGGCGCGGATCTCCTGCGCCGCGTGATTGCGGCTTTCCCGGCGGCGAAGGAAGCTGTGCCGGACCTAAGAATGATCGTCGTCGCCGGACCCCGGATCGACCCGGAGGATCTGCCGCAGCAACCCGGCCTCGAGGTGGTCGCATTCGTCCCCGATCTGTATCGCCATCTCGCCGCCTGCGACTTGGCCGTGGTCCAAGGCGGTCTGACTACCTCGATGGAGCTGACTGCCAACCGGCGGCCGTTCCTCTACTTCCCGCTGCGTCATCACTTCGAGCAGAACTTCCACGTTGCCCACCGACTCGAGCGCTACGGGGCCGGTCGCCGGATGGACTTCGACGACGCCACGACAGAGGTGATCGCCGCCACGATCACCGAGGAGATCGGGCGCGAGGTTCACTATCGACCCGTGGAGACCGACGGTGCGGCACGCGCCGCCGCACAGCTCGCCGCGTTGCTCTGAACCTGCGAGCGACGATCGCCAGTCGCCATCGGTTGTGCCCGCCGGCCGGCGAGAGTACGGTCATGTTATGGCTCGATTCGAGCGTCTCCTTATGCCGTTGGTCCTGGTTGCGGTGGCGGCGTACGCCTCACCGGGCCTGGCCGCATTCTGCGGCGCGTCGCTCCTCGTGATCTGGGGACTGGTCGAGCTGATCGGCGTCTGTGGCTCCCGCTTCTTTCATGACAGCTGATCCATGCCTCTCCGGGTCAGGCACACAGGGTGAAAAGTTGGATGGTGGGAGTGCTTGCGATCCTGGTCTGCCTCCTCACCGCCGTCGTTGTCAATCGGGCCATCGGTGGGAGCAGCGACGACACGTCGACCGTGACCCGCATCGTCAAGGTGGTCCACACTCGCCGGCCCCACTCGCAGCAGGAGCCTCCAAGCTCGGTGCAGGCCAGGGAAGCAGCTTCGCCGAAGCCGACGAAGAGGGTTCCGCCGGCGACACGCACGCCGCGCTCGGGCCTTCCCCTCGAAGGGGAGACGATCAGCGTCGACCCCGGCCACGACGGCGGCAACTTCACCCATCCCGAAGAGATCGGCCGCCTCGTCCCGGCGGGGGCCAACGGGACCGAGAAGCCGTGCAATACGACCGGGACGGAGACCGATGACGGTTCCTTGACCGAGGCTCAGTTCAACTGGGACGTCGCCCAGGACCTCGTGCCTCGGCTCGAACAGCTGGGGGCGAGGGTGGTCCTGACCCGGCACGACAACGGCGGCGTCGGACCTTGCGTGAACGAACGCGCCGAGATCGCCAACCACGCTCACGCGGCCGTAGCTCTCTCGATCCACGCCGACGGCAACCTGGAACCGGGCGCACACGGCTTCGACGTCATCCACCCATCGGCGGCGGAAAGCGTCGCGCCGCAGGAGGTGGGCCCCTCGTTGAAGCTCGCCGAAGCCGAGCGGGATGCGCTCGTCACCGCCGAGATCCCGCCGGCCAACTACGTCGGGGATGACGGGCTCGACGAACGCTCCGATCTTGCCGGCCTGAACCTGGCGGAAGTGCCCGCCGTCCTCGTCGAGCTCGGCAACATGCGCGATGAAGAAGAGGCGTCAAAGCTCGAGGACCCGGCCTACAGGCGCAAGCTGGCAGACGCGCTGGCCGCCGGCATTGTCTCCTTCCTTCACGGTTCCTGAACGGTTGCCTCCTGTCGCGCCTATATCGTCGAGACCCGATGGGATACGAGGATCCACACGGCAGGCGCCCGGACGATCGTTTCTGGGATGACAGGGGCGAGACCCCCGGTTGGGCGAAGCTCGTCGCCATCCTGATCGTCGCCGTCGGTCTCGGCGCCGCGATTGCCATCTTCGCATCCCGCAGCGGCGGCGGATCGAAGGAGGTCGCCCGGACGATCACGGTCAAGAAGCACGTGCACTCCAAGCAGCCAGCGGCTGAAGAAGTGCACGAGACCGACGTCAGCCCGAAGCACGAACACGACAAGGCGCCGGCGGCGACCGAAACCTCGAAGAAAGAAGTTGAAGAAAACACGGGCGGAGCGGTGAACCATGGCGGGGGAGGGGGCAGGCTCCTCGGGCGGAACGCGAAGGGCTCCTTCGATGCGATGGCCTCCGGACTGCCCGCCCAGGTGGGGCTGGCGATCGAGCCGCTCGGCTCGGAAGAAGTGATCGAATTCGGCACCCTGCTCCACAGCGGCCATGCCTGGAGCTCGATCAAGCCGGCGATCCTCTCGACGGTCCTCTCCGAACAGGGCGAACATCTCGGACCCGAAGAAGAATCGTGGGCCGAGGGCGCGATCACCGCATCTGACAATGAAGATGCCGCCGACCTGTTCCACACCATCGAAGGCCGCCAAGGCGGCCTCGAAGGCGCCAGCGCCGCAGTCGGCAACACGATCCACCAAGCTGGCAGCACGAGCACCGTTGTCGCCACCGCTCCGCCGCCCCCGGGCGCGGTCTCGACCTATGGGCAGACGGAGTGGCCGGTCGGGGAAGCCGTGCGCTTCTACCACGGGCTTGCGACCTGCCAGGTCCACGGCACCTCCTATATAGAGGGCCTGATGAAAGACGTGATCGAAGAACAACGCTGGGGCCTCGGCCAGGCCAGCTTCCCGTCGGGGGCACGCGTCGGGATGAAGGGAGGATGGGGACCGGACACCGAAGCGAACGGCGGCTATCTGGTGCGCCAGTCCGGCTTCGTCCAGGACTCCCAGGGCGGCATCGCCGTCGCCATGATCGCCATCGACGAATCGGGGAGCTATCCGGCCGGGGCTGACGACCTTTCGGCGATGGCCCAGTGGCTGGCCGGCGAACTCAAAGGCTATGGGCCCAGCTACCACGGCTGCGCTGGCTGAGCTGCTTACATTCCGAAGTAGACGACGGCGCCGGTCGCTTCGTTCTTGCAGGTGACCGGCTCGGACGCGTCTTCGCAGACGAATTCGATGATCTGCCCCGATTCGGGGTCCTTCGGCAAGAAGTCACCTCGATGGCCTTCCGTGTATTCGGTGTGGACCTCTTCGCCTAGTCCGCAGTCGGTGTTTTCGACCGACAGTTCCTTGCTGCACTCGGTCGGCCCACCGAACTGCGCCGCGCCCCCTTCTGCGGCGGCTTCTCGGGTCGACGGGGCTTCGACGATCTTTTCGATGACCGTCCTCGTCGGCGCCACCTGTCCAGAGCTGCCGCCGGAGAGGATGAAGGCGAGGGCGATCAGGATGCTGGCGGCGGCGATCGCGCCGACGATGGCCGTGGCGGCACGCATTCAGTATTCGCGCACGGCCTGCAGCGGGAAGGTCACGAGCGCTTCCGTGCCGCCGGTGCATTCGATGAATTCGTCCTCGTCGTAACAGTCCATCACGTAGCTTTCGCCGGTCGTGTCGCTGAAGGCCTCCACTGCATAGAAGCCGGATTCGCCGCCGCCGCCGTATTCGGCCGCGTAGCCTTCGAACACGTTCTCGGCGAACTGGCACGTGGTGACGTTGTTGACGTAGATGTTCTGGTCGCAGGCTTTGGTCGCTTCGCCTCCGCCTGAGTACGACGGTTCGGGCGCCGGCGTCGGTTCGGGTTCTACCCGTGGCGCCGGGGTCGTGTTCTGCCCACTGGCCTTGGCCGAGCCGAAGTAGACCGCAGCATTGTTGCCGCCCGTACACGTGATCAGGCTCGTGCCCTTGCAGGCCATGGAGTAGGTCTTGCCGGTGACCGGGCTGTAGACGGAGATCTCGTTGGAGCCATCGGCTTCGGCATAGGCGGACTGCGTGTTTTCGGCGAATGGGCAACTCGTGTACTGGTTCACCCAGAGTTCCGATGCCCCCGTGCAGGATTCAGAACCGGCCGGCGGCTTCACCGGCTTGGCCGCCTTGTGGTGCTTCTTCTTCACCGGCGACTTGTCGACGGCGGGCTTGTTCGTGTTTTTGCCGTTTGCCACGGTCTGTGAGGCCGGGGTGCTCGAGCTCGGCGAGCTTTCCTTGCTGAAGACACCCGTTGCCGCAAGCACTGCTGCGGTGATTCCGACGATGGCGACGATGCCGAGGACGATCAGCGCCGTAGGACTGCCCGAGCGGTCGCGGTGCTGAGGCTGCGGCGGCGGCGTCACGTAGCCATAGGCGGGAGGCGCCTGGGCGGAGGGTGGAGGTGTGGCGGGGCCGATCGCGGTCGCCACGTGGGCGGCGCCCATGACCGCAGTGGGGTCTTCGGCGCCGGTCCCGGCCTGCGCCCCGGCGAGGCCCTCCGAGAACTCGCGGCCCGAGGCAAAACGCTTCTCGGGGTCGATGGCGAGAGCCTTGATGAAGAAGGCGTCGTAGCGGCTGCCCAACGCGGGGAGCGCCTGACTGACCAGCGGGCGTGGGTCCTGGGCGTGGGCCCAGCGGACGGCGAGTTCGTTCTCTCCGGTGAACGGCTGTTTGCCGGTCAGCGCCTCGAAGGTCACACAACCGAGCGAGTAGAGGTCGCTGCGAGGCCCTGCCTCCTTGCCCTGGATCTGCTCGGGCGCCAGATAGCCCGTGGTACCCACGGTCGAACCCGTACGCGTCAGCGCCTCGAGCGCCTCCGGAGGCTTGGCGACGCCGAAGTCGGTCAGGTAGGCATGGTCCTCGCCGCCGACCTCCCGCAGGAGGACGTTGGCCGGCTTCACGTCTCGGTGTACGAGCCCCGATGCCTCGTGCACGGCGTCGAGGGCGCCGGCCAGCTGCTCGCCGATCACAACCGCTCGCTTCGGGGTGAGGCGGCCTGAACTGTCGAGTACCTGCCGAAGGTCGGAGCCGTCGATCCATTGCATGGCCAGGAAGAGGCGGCCGTCCTCGTCGCCGACGTCATAGACCGTGACCACGTGCGGATGATCGACCGAGGCGGCGAGCTTCGCCTCGCGCAGGAACCGTTCGCGGTATTCGGGCTCGGACGCGATCTCGTCTTTGATCACCTTCAGCGCCACGTCGCGCTCCAGCGACTGCTGGCGCGCCTTGTAGACGACGCCCATACCCCCGGCGCCTGCGACCTCGAGGATCTCGAAGTCCCCGAGCTTGTCTCCTACCTTCAGTTCCTCTGGCATAGCGGGCCTTTTTACACTCCCCTTAGTGGCTGCGCGAGCGCAGACTACTCGTATATCCGCCTAACGGTGAAACGGCCTCCATCCGTTCAACCGACATCCGTCCGTGCGACCATGCCCGGGTGACCGGACCGCAGCCGCCTCAGGGAGATGGGTGGGAGATCGAGGTGCACGGGCTGCGGATGCCACTCGAGGCGACGTTCGAGATCGGCCGCGATCCTTCTTGCACGGTCCCGGTCGAGGACGAGCGCGTCTCCTGGCGCCACCTGCGGATAGAGCCGAAGAACGGTCGGGTCGAGATCGTCGACCTGGAATCCAAAAACGGCACCTTCCTGAACGCCCAGCGGATGGACCCCGGCCCCATCTTCATCTCGAGCGACGCGCTCGTCCAGCTGGGTTCGACGCGGATCCGGCTGCGTCGGGTGACCCCCTTGACCGCCGAAGCTCGCGGCAGCTTCCGTCGGGTCCACTTTCGCAATCGGCCACTGCGGATAGGACGCTCCCCCGACAACGACGTCGTCCTCGAGGAGCCGAACATCTCCTGGAACCATGCGGAGCTCCGTCCCGGAAGCCCGCCGACGATCGTCGACCTGGGCTCGCGCAACGGCGTCCGGCTGAACGAACAACTGATCCGAGGAGAGGCCCGCCTCGAGCCCGGGGCGGTCGCCGGGATCGGGCCGTTCGCGCTCCACCTCGAGCGAGACGAGCTGGTGATCAGCGACGAGCGCGGCTCCCGTCTCAACGCCTCGGGAGTCTCGGTCGACGTCGGCGCCCGGCGGATCCTGCAGCCGACCTACCTGACTGTGGCACCGGGGGAGTTCGTCGCCCTGATCGGCGCCAGCGGCTCGGGGAAGACGACGCTGCTCAAATGCCTGGCCGGGGTCAAAGATCCGAGCTCGGGCCAGGTCCTGGTCGGCACCGACCCGATCGACCTGCGCCTGACCGAAGTCGGCTACGTGCCGCAGACCGACGTCCTTCATGACCGGCTGACCGTACGCGAGGCATCGATGTACACCGCGCGCCTGCGCCTTCCCTCCGACACCAGCCGCGCCGAGTGCGCGGTCGCGGTGGACGAGGTCCTCGCCGAGCTGCGGCTGACCGAGCACGCCGCGACCTTCGTCGAGCGGCTCTCGGGTGGGCAGCGCAAGCGGCTCAGCTGCGGGGTCGAGCTGATCGGTAAACCGTCGACCGTTCTCCTCGACGAGCCGACCAGCGGACTGGACCCACCGCTGGAGCGTCATCTGATGTCGACGTTCCGCCAGCTCTCCGACGGCGGGCGCGGCATCGTCGTCGTCACCCACGCCACCTCCAGCCTCGCCCTCTGCGACACGGTCGCCGTCATGGGGGAGGGCGGAAATCTCCTCTTCACCGGGTCCCCGAGGGAGTGCCTCGAGCACTTCAACGTCGGCAACTACGACGAAATCTACGGCGCCGCCGAGCTGATCACGCCGGCAGCGCCCCCGCCCGAAGGGCAGCCGATGCGAAAGCCGAGGGGCTCGCGGCTGACCCAGCTGGCGGGGCGATCCCTTCTGCGCCAGTCGGCGACGCTGATCGGACGCTACGCGCACACCCTGGGCCGCGACCGACGGACGATCGGCGCGCTCCTGGGGCAGGCTCCCCTGATCGGCCTGCTCCTCGCCCTGCTCTACCCGCGCGATGTCCTGGCCCGCCCGGACACCTCGCCGACGCGGAGCGCGCAGTTCATGTTCCTGCTCGTCACCGCCGCTCTCTGGCTCGGCCTGATCGACTCGTGTCGGGAGATCGTCCGGGAGCGGGCAATCATCCTGCGCGAGCTCGCGGTCGGGGTGCGCCTCGACGCCCAGATCATCGCCAAGTCGGTGATCCTCTTCGGCATCGCGGCGCTGCAATGCCTGCTCCTCCTCGCCGTGGTGGCCGCACTACGTCCCTTCCACGTCACCATCGCCGACTACGGAGAGGTCCTGGGGCTGCTGATCCTCACCAGCTGGGCGATGGTCGGCCTCGGGCTTCTGGTCTCGACCGTCGCCCGCAGCGTCGACCAGGCGACGAGCGTGATCCCGTTGCTCCTTATTCCCCAACTCCTCTTCGGCGGCGCCCTGGTCGCGCTCGACCGCATGGGCGCCGTGATCAAGGTCCTCGCCGACCTCACCGTCAGTCGTTGGGCCTTCGCGGGAGTCGGCAACGCGATCTCCATGAACGCCCGACTCGCCGAAGAAGCCAAGGCGGCGAAGCTGAGCGGCTACGGCACCGACTTCTTCTCCCTCCAGCCGGCGGTGGCGGCGCTCGTCCTCCTCGGCCTCGCAGCGGCCGCCCTCCTCGGCGCGGCCCTCGTCCTCGCGCGCAGAAGCCGTGACGTCTGACGATCAGGTCGGCCCGAGGGGATCAGCTACGGCACGCGTAGGTGACGGTGTGGGCATGGACGCCACGGGCCCGCCAGCCGATCCGCATGAAGATCAGCCGGCCTTCGCAGTAGTGCGCGGAGGAGAGGACGATGCGCACCGGCTTCGGACGTGCCAGGTTGGCTGCTTCGGCGCAGTCGGCGGCCGCCCCTATCACGGGGAAGAGGCCGGTACCTTCGGCCCGGGCGCCGCTCCTGCCGTAGCTCGTCCAGCGGAGATCCGAGAAGTACGGTGCGCAGGCCGAGGCGCCGAGCGAGAGCGTCGCCGGCTTGATCAGGTATTCGGTCGGTGTACTGAACGAGGCGACCGGGACCTTGGGCAGTTCACTCGCGGCGCCCACGCCCGAGAACAGAGCAGGGAGGAGGATCAGGGCCAGCCCAAGGGTCTTCGTGATCTGTCTCATGTTCACTCTCGTAGGTAGGAGGAAGACGGGTCAGGGCAGGTTCGAGTAGGCGGAGACCTTCTCGCCCTTGATGCAGTTCCCTCCGCCGGTCCCGGAGATGCAGACGTATCCGGGGAAGCGCTTGAGTCGGATTTCCTCGGGTCCCACCTTCGGGAGGTGCACGATCCACCCGCTGTGCGGGCCGAGCCAGAGCGCCTTCTGGATCCGCCGCGACTTGGCGCAGCTGATCTCCTTGGCGAAGACGTGGATCGTTCCCCCACCGTCGCGGAAGCTGCCACAGGCCTTGAATCCCGGGCCCCATTCGGAAGCGGTGGTCGCCGAGCTCACCGCCGGGACCCCGAGGGTCAGGATGAGCAGAAGTAGGGCCAGGGCCCCGGCGGCGGACCGGCGTGCATTCAAGGTGTTCCTCCTACTCGCAGAAGTTGGGGTTGGGGACGGCGATGCTTTCGACGAGATGAGTCGACGGGTCGACGGTGATGCTGAACTTCGGGTGGTTTATGTCGTCTACCCAGAGGACGCCGACGGGCAGTGGATACATCTCTCGAGGCGAATCCCATTGGGCGTCCGGATAGGCGGCCCGGGCTTCGGCGGCGGTCGAGCCGACCCCGATCCCACGGATGGTCTCGGCACCACCTTCGATCGAGAGTGAGGTCAGCCGATTTCCTCCGTCGGCGAAGATTGCCCAGCCTCGGAGTGGGACCCGCAGCGGCGCCGCCCGCTGGCCGACGTCTATCTCGCAGCCCTTCCTCAGGTTGCCGATCAGGCCCCGGCGCTGAAGTGCGCCGCCTCTCCTTCCCAGCCGGAGGCGACCGACGCCGTGCGGCGTGATCGTCGGCCCGGCACCGGTCAGCAGGAACAGCGACGCCGCCTGGAGGCGCACGTCCGGAGCAAAGGACGCGCAGCCGAGGTCCCGGAGTACACCGTCGCTTGCCCCGGCTTCTCCGTGAGGGCAGCCCTGTTCACCGATTTCTCCGACCTGTTCCCAGTCGACCGAGGTGGTGGAGTCCTCTCCAGGAGACCCGCGCCACCGCTGGCCCCGCCGTAGCGCCTGACGCAGGCTTTGGTGTTGGTCAGGAAGAACATCGCCCATCGCCTGTCGACGCTCCTCAGGAGGTCTCCTTCATGGTGCACGATGACGGGCCGGTCGGACTGGACGGGTTGAGGGTCAGCTTCGACGACGAGCGGGCGGTCTCGGGCGCCGGCGCGGCGCTGGTCGCGACGCTCGCCCAGCGGCTCGGGCTCGAAGCACTGGCCGGGGAGATAGTGCGGTTGCGGCGCGATCGGCCGGGCGCCGCCAACGCCGGTCGCAAGGTGATGGCCCTGCTCTACGCGATGGTGCTCGGCGCCGACTCGATCGACGACACAGGTGTGCTGGGAGCCGGGCGCACAAACCGGTTGCTCGGGGGCTGGGTCCCGGCGCCCTCGACCCTCGGAACCTTCCTGCGCGCCTTCACCTTCGGGCACGTCCGCCAGCTCGACAAGCTGTTGGGCGAAGCCCTCGAGCGCGCCTGGAAGCTCGGTGGGGGGCCGGGTGAGGGCAGGCTGGTGATCGACGTCGACAGCTTCGTCGGGCAGGTCTGCGGGCGGCTCAAGCAGGGCGCCGCCTACGGTTACACGGGGCTGCTCGGCTACCACCCGCTGCTGGCCACCCGTGCCGACACCCGCGAGGTTCTGCACATCCGCCTGCGCAAGGGCTCGGCGAACACGCAGAAGGGCGCCCTTCGCTTCATCGAGGAGCTGATCGCCCGCGTCGGGCGTGCCGGCGCCACCGGCACGAAGCTCCTGCGCGCCGACTCGGGGTTCTGGAGCGCGAAGGCCTTCGAGCGCCTGGAGAAGGCGGGCTGGCGCTACTCGATCGGGGTGCGGATGCAGAAGGGGACCCGCGAGGCGGTCGAGGCGATCTCCGGGGACGCCTGGCAGCCGATCGACTACCCCGAGGGGGGCGAGGCGCAGATCGCCGAGACCGTCTACGGCGGTCGGCGGCTGATCGTCAGGCGCACCCGCCTGCTCGGCCCCCAGGCCGAGCTCTGGCCCGACTGGCGCCACTTCGCCTTCATCACCAACCGCGATGAGGAGATCGCCCTGGTCGAGGCCGAGCACCGCGAGCACGCCGTCGTCGAGCAGGTGATCGCCGACCTCAAGGACCAGGCGCTCGCCCACTTCCCCTCCGGCCAGTTCAACGCCGATGGCGCCTGGGCCGTGCTCGCCTGCCTGGCGCACAACCTGCTGCGCTGGACACAGCTGCTCGGGCTTCCGGACACCACCGTGCGCGCCGCGCGCACGCTGCGCCGCCGGCTGATCGAGCTCCCGGGGCGACTCACCTCTCACGCGCGCGGCTTCACACTTCACCTGCCCGCCCGCTGGCCCTGGCGGGCGGCGTTCACCGAGGCGCTCACCAGGATCAGGGCGCTGCCGTCGATGGCCTGAGTCCCACCTACCGCTTCACCCAGCGCGCCGGGTCACTGCTCGGCTCCCGCGGGCTGCCCGGCGTCGGCGACGGGACCGCTCCCACGACACCCACTCGGCCGACTGGTGGCCGGGGCGGGTCTGCGGGGAGTGGGTTTTCTCTAATCCGCCGTTTTCGACGGCGATGCTCCATCCGTCATGGTGAATCGGTGGATTCGGGCTTAGGTGCCGTTGAGCCAGCGGATCAACCTCCGACCCTGGGCGCAACGGACCCAGACGCCGACGCCTTCCGTCGTAGGCGTGCAGGTGAACGACCGGAACTGGGTGACTTCGGACTTGAATTTCGGTCGTGCCCCGTGGAGGGCGATGATGAATCGCATTGCGGCTCGACATGAGACATGGCGGGCCGTGATGTCCGCAAGGAAGAAGTCGTTCGGGCTCCCCGCATTACTGCAATGCCTGGCTCGCTGGGGACCGCGCTGCAGCAAAGTCGGCACCGTGGATGCGGACGCGGAAGCGGGCGCCAGGACGGCCAGCGACAGCGTGGCCAGCACGACGAGAATCGTGGCGAAGGGAAGAGGCCGATACAGAGTGGCATCCAGAGAGCGTGATCCTGGCCGCCGTCCGTTCACCTGGCAGCTCCACTTCCGAGCTGGTATTCCTCGACGCGCCAAGTCATCTTTATGTCATCGGGATAGCGACAGTAGCCCGACCAGTAGGAGTGACCTTCGGCATCCCAGGTTGGTCGACCCGCTTCGCATTGCAAATCGGACACCGAATGACTCCGGATCATCTTCTTGATCGTCTGTTTGGCGTGCGTACAGGTGACATCCTGGGCGGGAACGCTTATGCCGGTCACGACGAAGCGCCAACGCCGATGGTCGACCCGCGCGGAGAACCTGAAGTCCGCACAGCGCGTACCTCCGGTCCCCCGTTGAGCCCGATGATTCACGAGGGCCGCGCCCCGAGCCGTAGGGGCTACGCCGACCAGCGGGAGGGCGAAGATCACAAGCAGCATTGCCGCTAACGAAAGAGTCGCCGATCTGGGGATAGCCGTCGTCACCAACAGTCGAAGACCCCGACGTCGTTCGCCTTACTGTGCAGGACCAACGCCCCGACCCGACCGCCCCGGACCACCAGCTCGTTCCCGCTACGATGCGTGTGTCCGCCGGCTATGACCACGTGGTAGGTCCCCGATGGGGTGGTTCTGAAGATCCCTTCCCCGCAACCCCCGGTCGCCTTCTTCCCCTCGAGCCGGTCGGCCTTCGCGGTCCTCATCCCCACGAACACGCCATTGGTGTCGCGGAACCCGAGCGTGCTGGTGAAGAAGGTTCCCAGGCGCCCCGTCTTTGGGTTCAGGTAATAGACGGTGCGGCAGTACGGGCCCTGTGCGCCTGCGGTCGCCACCAGGGGCGATGTCGTGTCCTCCGGTCCGCACTGGTAGCCGAGCGCTTCCCATCCGCCCCTGGGGTAGACACCGCCATCCACTTCATCGACTTCCGGTTCCCCGGCGAAGGCCACGATCGCGGACCTGTCGCTCTTGTCGATCTGCAGCGTCCCGATCCGGCCGCCGGCGGTGATCCTGATCGTCTGACCTGCCGACGCGGCGACTGCATACCCGACAGACGCGAGGATGACCATCACGACGAGAACAACCAGGCCAGGCATAGCCCCCGGCGACCGATCCGCGATGAGACGGTACCGGCCTTCCTGGCGCGTCGAACGGGTCACGCGGCTGACCTTATTTGAAAACGCCAGGAGTAGCGGCGATAGTTGGCGCTCCCCGATATGCGATCCACCCGGCCGAAGAGGATGTTCCGAGCCCGAGGCGCCGTCCTCGCCGCGCTGAGCATCCTGATCTCGGCCGCCGCTCTGCCCGCAGCCGCGCAGGCTTACTCGCCCGCCTCCAGGGGTCAGGCCCGCGCGATCACCAGGGTCCTCGAGCGAAGATGGCAGCCCCTTCGACACCTGGCATGCCCGAAGGGAGAGAGCGTGCCCGGCATGCCCTTCCTGCGTAAGGCGTACGTCTCAGAGGTCGATACCCGCTACGCCTTCGCCTGGATCGCCGATCGTCATTGCATACACGGTCGGCTACTTCATGAAGCGACGATCTCCCCGCCATGGTCGTTGGCGGGTCGACTACCAGGTCGCCGACAGCGCCCAGCAGTGCTCTGAATTCGGGAGTGGCGTCCCGCGCGCCGTCCTTCTCGAATTCCATCTGGAATCGACCGGCGGCGCCTGCTGGCTTGGAAGCCCCTTCGACGCCGGGTGACCGAGCTGGTGGGTAGGCGCTGGTAGCTCTATTCCTTCGACGAACTGCTCGCCTGAACTTCCCGTGAGGCCCCGGACCGGGGGTCGAGTCCATAGACCGACGGTGGCGCGACGCGGGTCCGGCGCATCGCGCGATAGGCAGCCAGGGCCTGCGGCCCGTCCCTCCTGAGTGACCCCTTCTTCTCCTCGACGGTGATCCTCGGGTCGAGGTTGACCAGGCAGCCGATGAAACAGGCGAAGGCGCTGAGGACGAAAGTCGCGGGGACCCACGCGGGAGAGGTCCGCGTCGCCACCGCCGCCGCCGCGTAGATCGGGATGAGGAGGGCGGTGACAAGGGGGCCGCTCAGTGCTACCGAGAGGCGCCTGCGCGGGGTCGCCAGTCTCGCGTTCCAGATGCAGATTCCTCGGAAGCTGACACCGCGCGCCGGGATCGGGCTCCACCAGATGCCGAGGCGGTCGAAGAAGATCCCGAGGGCGGCCGATTTCCGACCGACCACGATCGTGACCTTGCCCGGGGCGGCGCGCAGCGCCGCGTGGGCGTGGCCGAGCTCGTGGGCGAGCGTCGAGAGGGGCGACACGACGAACTCCGCCAACACGAGAGCAACGAGGAAGTTCCCAAGCCCGATGTGGAATGGCCCGACCACGTCCTGGCTCATCGGTACGACGGCGGGATCCTTGAGGACTGGGGGCCGCTTAAGGGACGTTCGTCCAAAGGCTCGTCGGTGCGCTCGACGTGCAGCGTGATGCGGCTTCGGACCTCGAATGGTGCAGTTGATCCGAGACTCCCCACGCCGGGAGGGTGAGCGGCCCACCAGAGCACGGCACGCGACACACGACGTCCAGAATCGGGGCAGGGACCGAAGCCGGAATGCAGGTCTACTTCGGCATCCCTCTCCGGATGATCTTGTCGCACGAGCCTCTCGAGGCCGCCGCCAAAGTGCAGGTCACCACGGTCACCCCGCCCAGCCTCGACCATCGCATCTCCCCGAGCGCCGGGAAGGGGCCACCACTGGGACTCCCTATTCCGTCGGTCCCGGGTGGGTCTTCGAAGCGTACGTCGAAGCGCCCCACGGATTCCAGGGTCTCGAGCGAAGGCCTTGGTTCGCAGGGCCCGTAGACCGATTCGGTCTGCTTCACCAGCGAGGCGGTTGGGAAGACGGCGCAGATCTCGTCGTACTGGCAGCCGGCACAGGCCGGGATCGAGTTCGCGGTCACTGCCTGTCCGGCAACGTTCGAGAGGCTCGAGAAGAGGTTGCGGCCGACATGGGGGCTGATCACCATGAAGGAGCTGCCGTCGCCGCCTACGACCGAACCGCAATGCCATCCCTTTGGGCCGATCAGGGTCTTCCCGAATTTGTCTCGGTAGGTGGACAGCCCGGGGCCGGCCGCCTTGACCTTCATCTTCGGCCATGTGTGCCTGGTGTAGACCACCGCTTCGGTCCGACAGCGATGGGCCGTTTCAGTTGTCGGGGCCGAGGCCCTTGCGGCGGCTCCCGCCATCGGCGGAGCCGGTTGAAACTGAGCTCCGCATGCGATGAACACGGCCGCCATGGACAAGAGGGCCATACGGTTTCGGGCGGACCTACTCAACAGCTCGGCAGCTTGTAGACGTGGCTCGAGATGGGACCTCCATGGAAGGTGGATCTGATGCGCAGACGGTCGTACACGCGTCGCCCGCAGGCAAAGACGGGATCAAAAGCGCTCAGGGAGACACGTCCTGAGTCGCAGCCGCCAGCACCACAAAATCTCCATCTGCCGTGTCCAAGCGCCGTCCGGCTTCCCCAGTCTCGCCAGCGGATGTGATTCATAAATGTCCCGGCCAGTTCGTAGCGTTCTCCGCCGCGATACTCGATGCAGCGGTGCGGGTGCGCGGCAAACGCCCAACCGTCTTCGGGACCAGTAGCGCAGGCAATGACCGTCTGCGGACTCCGAGCGCTTGCGACGGCGGCACCCGCCAGGACGATCCCCAGGGCCATGCAGATCAGAGCGATCAGGCGTGTCGGAGATCTCAATCCCTGCTTTTCCCTGCCCCTCCTGAGCCGCATCGGCTCCACCATACCCGGGAAAGACCGACACTCCAACGACAATCCGCTCGCTTCCTCCTTACCACGAGTCCGGTGGGCGAGCGGGATCCGCCCCGACGCTCACTCCGGCGTGAGGACGCCGAGGTTGCGCAGATCGTCCGCCATGACGCGCGGATCCTCCGTCTCAGCCGGTCTGGTGCAAGGGAAGCCAGGCAGGCTGCCCCTCTTCGTCGAACGTCTCTCCAAGCGCCTCGAAGTGGCTCCGCATCGGCCTGACGCTGCCCGTCGTCGAGTCATGGTTCCGGACGTGAGTGAAGCGGATGCCCATGTACAGGAATTGAGCGTTCGCCCACTCCCCCAGCGACACCCTTACGCGAGCGGTAATGCATCCTCCCGCCAAGACGGCGTATGACGAGCCATAGCCGCTCGCGGACCGCATGCGCCAATGCTTCCAGTGAAGAGTGAGGGTGCCGCCGAAATCGTCACTCAGGTAGATGTGTCTCGGTCGGGCCTTGTAGACGCCGACCAGTTCGGCGCAACCGCGCGAGCACCTCGTGGTGACGAGGACCTTCGTCGTCGGCGAGCGGGTGGTGGCCGACGCCGATCCGAGAAAGGCGGTAGCAAATGCCACCACGATCGCCAGAACCGTGAGTGTCAGCTTGACCTTCAACGGGTTTCCTTCCTGAAGCCCAATCCGCTCGGCATCCTAGGCGGTTAAGAAACCCGAGGTCAACACGGCACCCGGTGGAGCTGTTCGCTCCGGTTGCCGGTTCGGGTCGCCCGACACGCGTTGGTGAGGCACGGACCCCAGGGGCCGCCCCGGCGCCGGCGGCTTGTGCTGGTCGAGCAGTCCACAAAAATAGGACTTTCTGCTTCTACTATCGGTACGCAGTGGTAATTTGGCGCGCTTGTCCGGGCAGGAGCAGGGGAGAGGGCAGTGATGGACAGAGATCGCGGCAGGCGCGCAAGGCCACAGGGCCGCGCCACGTTGAAGTTGCGTGGCGACCAGCGCCGAGACGCATCCGATTTCGCCCAGCGAACTCGAGGGCACGCGCACCGACGAGGGTCCTCGTCGGTGAAGGCCGGGTCGGCGATGCTCGGCTCGTTGCTCGTCCTGACGGTCCTCCTGGTCCTGGGCCCGACCAGCGCCGCCCTGGCCACTCCTCACGGCTGCCGCGACGTGATGTTCATCGGCGCTCGCGGCTCCGGGGAACCGCTGCAGGTGAAGAAGAACGGACAGATGGTCACGGTCTTTCATGGCGTCGGCAAGCCGATCGACTACATGGCCGGCCTCCTCGAACAGGACGTCAAGAACTACGGGGAAGAAATGGGGATCCTGCCGGTTATCTACAGCGCCGACTCCGTCGACGAGCTCAAGCCGTCGAAGACCGAGCTCGCGGAGATGGCGGCGGCCGGCCTCGGCGGCGTCGCTGGTCTGACCGGCGCCGCCGGGATCTACTACGAGCGGAATCTGAAGCCATACGAAGCCAGCATCGCCGACGGCGTCTCGGCGACGATCGACGAGATCCACGCGGTGATCGGCGGTTGCCCCGAAACCGAAGTCGTGCTCGCCGGCTACTCGCAGGGAGCCATGGCGATCCATCAGGCCGAGCTGAAACTCGAACGGGACGGGGACGAAGAAGCCCTCGACGCGATCGGGGGCACGCTCCTGCTCGGCGACGGCGACCGGGCGCCGAACACCCAGGCGAAGATCTTCGGCGGAGCCCCGGCCGGCGGCGAGGGAGTGCAGGTCTACTTCCGGAGATTCAAGCCCCTCGACGTCGTCGAACCTGAAACGACGGCCGAGATCTGCGTTCGGGGAGACATCGTCTGCGACTTCAAGCTCCATCTGGACTCGGCCTTCTACAGCGAGGGCACCCACGTCCACAGTAGCTACGACGTCGAGCCCCAACAGGTCTACCTCCGCCAGGCAGTGGCCTGGCTCGCCGAGGAAATGGGACTGACCGGATGAGGGCGGGGAGGAGCCGGCTCGCGCTCGCGGCGCCGGTACTCGTACTCGTCGTCCTGGCGACCGTGGCACTGAGTGCCTGCGGCGGCGGATCGGGTAGCTCGAGCGCCACCACCGACGGCGCTGCCGAACTCGCCCACCAGAAAGAACTGGCGCAGGCGCGGCGGCAGGGCGCCCAGGCGGCGCGTCAGTCTGCCCGGATCAAAGATCTCGAACGCGAAGTCCATGCAGTACGCAAGGATGCTCAGGAAAGCCCCTCGTCGAGCTCGCCCCCGTCCGCCGAACCGGAGCCCGCCCCGGCCGCGCAGGGCGCAGCTGCTTCCGGTGACTGGCCAGGAGGGTCCGGCTACACGGCGATCCTCGCCTCTGTTTCCTCCGAAGGCGAAGCGCGCGCGATCCAGACCGAGGCGACCGGGAAGGGCCTTGACGCCGGTGTCCTCTTCAGCAGCGACTACAGCTCCCTGCGCCCCGGCTACTGGGTCGTCTTCTCCGGGGTCTTCCAGGATGCCGACGGGGCCGAAGGGCGAGTCGGTCACGCGCACGAACTCGGCTATCCGGAAGCCTACCCCCGCTTTGTCTCGCCGTGATCACCTCGCCACCGACACGGACGATCAGCCTTTTCGCGGTGCTCGGGCTGCTCTTGCTGACCAGCCTCATCGCCTTTCCTGGCCAAGGAGGGGCAGCTTCCGCGATGCCGGGGTTCAGTCGCTGCGGGAGCTTCAAGGCCCAGCGTGTCCTGACCATCCACGTCCAGGCCCAACACGTCTCCTGTCGGGTGGCGATGAAGGTTCAGAGGGAGTACTGGCTCGGACCCGAAAGCGAGAAGGAACTCGTCGGCCCCGACGAATACAACGGCTACGTGAGGTTGAAGCGCTTTCCCGGATGGCGCTGCACCTCCGGAGCCGGGGCCGGCAACTGCGCGAAGGGTCGAAAGGACGCCTTCTACTCGACCCTCGACGAACGGGGTGCAGGATGAACCGCGTCCTGGCGGCGGTGGTCGCCGCGTCGGCTGCGCTCCTTCTCTCCAACTCGGTCGCCGTGGCACAGGCCTCGACCACCTACTTCGGCCAGGGGCAGGATCCCGCCGACATCGCCTATCGACCGAACCGCCTGCTCGTCGCCGGTGAGGGGAGCTTCTACGTCGGCAAGATGCGCTGGAGCGCCTGGACGGATCGAGTGGCGCGCGGTCGCGGGATCGGCGCCCAGGACGACTGCGATCCGGGCTACTCGGACGGCACCTTCCATCGCGCGCCGGCGAAGGTCAGGCTGTGGCGACCGAGACGAAAGTGCGGCCACGAGGTCTTCACCCGGATGACTCTGACCTGGCTGCAGGGACCCCCGTCGGGGATCCCCGGATACAGCCGGTCCCGGCGCCAGCACTGGAAGCTGGCGGTGTTCCCTTGCATCTAAGTCCGCCCATGGTGAGGTTGGCGGCCGTCGCGGTGGGCCTGACCGCGCTACTTACCGTGCCGCCGGCATCGAGCTCTGCGGCCGCTGCTCCCCGGCTGTCCCCGGAGGGCTTCGGACCGGTCCACTTCGGGATGAACCTGCATCAGGCCGACGCTTCGCTCGGCATCCCGATCGAAGTCGACCCTGGGACCAACGTCAACGGCTGCAGCTTCTGGACGCTGTCCGGGGGCGTGCAGGCAATCGCATTCGGCGGCCGCCTCGGCTACATCTCGCTCTCCGAACCCGGACCCAAGACGACGCGCGACATCGAGGTCGGAGACGGCCTCGCCAGGCTGCGCCACCGCTATCGCGGTCGCCTACACGATGGTAGGTCTGGATCGCTCGCGGGTCCCGAGATGCGCCTCTTCGATACCGCGCGGCTGGGAGGCGCCACCTATGAGCTCGAGTTCGACATCTCCGGCGGGAAGGTCGCCCTCATCAGTGCCGGCACTCGCCACACCATCGAAACTTTCGGGGAGTGCGCGTGAACGAAGACGTCACCATTGCCCGGGCGCCGGGCCCTCGGGCCGGGCCGGCGCTCGTCGCGGCCGGATTGCTGGGGCTCGCTCTTTGCTCCTTTCTCGTGCACACCGGACGCTCGGATGCCGCACGGGGCGACGCGAAGCCCTGCGGGTCCTACCTCGAGAACGGAGGGTTCGGCGAATACACCGGTGACGAGAACAAGCGCTAGTCGGCGAGCTCGAGCTCGGTGAGGAGCGCGAGGATTCGTTCCGCCCTGATCACCGCTTCGGGGGCACGGAGATCCAGGTCCAGCATGTCGTCGGCGTAGTCGGCCTGGTTGCGGAGGTCCCGTAGGTCTTCACCGATCTCGCCGACGACTTCCCACTTGACGCGGGTGTCCTCGCTGGCGAGATCGGGAGCGCTGAAGGCATCCCACACCCGCTTGTGCGCGGCCCGGTTGTTGATCGGCCCGACGTGCGCTTCGAGCCACCGGCGGGCCGGGTTGAAGGCGCCGTAGTACGCACGGCTGATGGCGCTCCGTTTCGAGGCCTCCGAACCGTGCCCTGCCAAGTCATCGGCGAGGAAGATGTATTCCGGCCAGATCACAGGAAACCGATGTTCAGCCGGGGTCGCACGGGGCGCAAGAAGTCTCGCTCCTGTTCCAGCAAGGTCATGAGCCGCTTCACGTTCTCGTCGAAGGAAAGATCATTGTGCGCCCGCAGGGAAAGCACGTCATCCGCCTCACCCTCGTAGTCCACGATGATCCCCCGCTCGATCGACCGCACCGGGGCGAAGTGGTGGCGGATCTTCGCTTCGATCTCGGGGAGCAGCGCGGCCATCTCGGAGTCGGCGGCGAGGAAGGACTCCACCGCGTCCTCCCGTGACCGGCTCGCGGTGGGCGGCGGCGTCGGGGTAGGCCGCCGCGGCGCGGCGGGCGCGTGCTTCGGGCCGGCGGGCTCGAGCTCGGGAGCCGCAAGGTGCTCCAGGACCGAGTCCACCTTCCCCTCCCGCAGCAGATCAGCGATCGAGCGGTCGCCGAGCGCGGCTTGAGGACGACGGAGGACCGCGGCGAGCTGCCCGAGGTCATCGCCGGCCGCGGACCGCATTCGCGTGACCACGAGATAGAGGTCGCCGAGAGCTTTCTCGGTGCGGCGCCGGAAGCGGGTGTCCGGGCGCGCCCTGGAGATCGTCTCGCGACGCAGACCCGTGAGCTCCGCGATCTCCTGCGTCGTCAGCTGCGAGCGGAGCTCGGTCAACTCGTCGAAGGGGCCCTTGAAGTCGAGCTCAGCCATGTCCTCGAGGGTAACGATGTCCACGTTCAAAGTCACAATTGAAATCTCAGCAAAAGTCACACATTTCATTGACAAAAGGCTCGCGAAAGATCCGTTTCAACCGCCTGGGCGGGGCCATCGATGGCGTCTGGGGAGCTTAGTGTAATGCAGACAACACATTTCGCAACCAGCATCTTGAAGATACCCGCCCCCAGTCTCTGTTCCTTTGTCTACAAGCGAAAAAACCTCCATAAATGGACGCATCGGAGCGGTTCGGGGAGAACCTCCTGCGAATCCGGCAGGCCAGAAAGTTGAGTCAGGAGAACGTCGCCGACGGGGCGGAGATCCACCGCACCCAGATCAGCCTGCTCGAGAGCGGCAGGCGACAGCCCCTGCTGGAGACGGTGGTGCGCTTGGCCGGGGCTCTCGACGTCCCGGTCGAGGCGCTGTTCGAAGGGATCCTCTGGGAGCCGTCGCCCGTCGGGCGTGGCCGGTTCCTCGTCGAGGACCCGCCCGAGCTGCCGCGGCTCAGCTCCGAGCGCGGCTGATGTCCTGAGGACGGCGGAAGGCGACGACGCAGTTCTGGCCGCCGAAGCCGAAGGCGTTGGCGATCGAGGTGGCGGTGGCCTGCTCGCGGGCGGTGAGGGCGACGTGGTCGAGGTCGCATTCGGGGTCCGGATTGGTGAGGTTGATGGTCGGCGGCAGGACGCCGTCGCGCATCGCCAGCAGGCAGACCATCGCGGCGAGGGCGCCGGCGGCGGCGATCAGGTGACCGACCATCGACTTCGGCGAGGAGACCGGGATGCTGTCGGTGGCGTCGCCGAGGGCGGCGCGGATCGCGCGCGACTCGGAGGCGTCGTTGGCGCGGGTCGCGGTGCCGTGGGCGCAGATGTAGCCGAGCTCCTCCGGGGCGATGCCGGCGCGCTCGAGGGCGAGGCGGATCGCTCCCGAGGCGTAATCGCCGCTCGGCTCGGGCGCGCTCATGTGGAAGGCGTCCGAGGTGAGGGCGCCGCCCGCGACCTGACCGTATGAGGTGGCGCCGCGCGCCGCGGCATGCTCTGCCGACTCGATCACCAGCACCACCGCGCCCTCGCCGAAGACGAAGCCGTCGCGGTCGGAGTCGAAGGGGCGGCTCGCCCCGGCCGGGTCGTCGTTGTTCTCCGACAGGGGGCCCATGTTGGAGAGGCCGGCGAAGACCGCTTCGTTGATCCCGGCGTCCGCCCCGCCCGCGATCACCACGTCGGCCTCGCCGGCGAGGATCAGCCGGCGCGCCTCGAGCACCGCGTAGGTGCCGGTCGCGCAGGCCAGCGAGCTGGCGGTCACCGGGCCGTGGGCGCCGAGGTCGATCGCCACCTCGCAGGAGGCCATGTTGAGGATCGTCGAGGCGACGTAGAAAGGGCTGACCGCGCGCGGTCCCTCCTCGATCAGGGCCCGCACGTTGCGCTCCGTCTCCGGCGTCCCCGCCACGGCGCTGCCGATCGCCACCCCGACGCGGTCCGACTCGGCATCGACGTCGAGCCCCGCGTCGGCCACCGCCTCGCGCGCCGCCGCGATCGCCAGCTGCGAGAAGCGGGCGGTGCGGTGGGCGCGCTTCGCGCCGAGCGTCTCCACCGGGTCGAAGCCGGTCACCTCACCGGCGATCCGCGTCGCCAGCCCCGAGGCGTCGAAATGGGTGATCGGGCCGACCCCCGACTGCCCGGCGACGAGCGCCTTCCAGGTCGAAGGCGCGTCGAGCCCGACCGGGGTGAGCGCGCCAAGCCCGGTGACCACTGGGTCCCCAGCCCGTGCCGTGTCAGACACTGAATTCACTGCGGACGGCACCGGGCGTTCATCGCAGGCGATTATCGCGGTTTGGTGCAAGGGACCGCGCCGCCCACCCGCCTGATCGGGGGACGCGCACCGCCTCCCGACTGCCCCTCCATATACGTTCCTACCAGTGCATCTTTATGTTCGGGAAACGTCTGCTCGCCTCCAAGGTGAGATCTCGGTCCCCGCGTCCAAGTACCACGCCCACCGGGCGCTGATGCTGGCGTCGCTGGCCGACGGTGAGAGCCGCATCAAAGGCGGGGTCGCGGCGCGGCACGTGCAGTCGACGATCGAGGTGTTGACCGGCCTCGGCACCGAGATCGAGCGCACCGCCGACGGCTTCCTCGTCCGCGGCGGCCTCCCCTACCGGCCGCTCCGCGACACCGTCTCGGTCGGCTCCTCCGGGACCACGCTGTATTTCATGATCGGCCTCGCCTCGCTGGCCGACGCGCCGGTCACGCTCACCGGCCAGAAGTACTTCCAGCGGCGCCCGGTCGGGCCGCTGCTCGAGGCACTCGCGACGATGGGGGTCGAGCTCTCCTCGGCCAACGCGACGCCGCCGATCACGGTCCAGCCGAAGCGGCCCGGCGGCGGCCGGGTGTCGATCGCGGGGACGCTCTCGCAGTGGATCTCGGGCCTCTTGATCGTCGCGCCGTTCGCGGGCGGACCGACAACGATCGAGGTCGAGGGGACGCTGAACGAGCAGCCCTACGTCGAGCTGACCGTGAACATGATGCGGGACTTCGGGCTCGAGGTCGGCGTCGCCGACGACTGGCGGCTCTTCGAGATCGAGCCGGACCAGGTCGCCCGCCCGGCCGAGATCACCCTCCCCCCCGACATCGGCTCGCTCGCCTTCGGCCTCGCCGCCGCCTCGATCCACCCGGCCGACGTCTTCTTCCACGGCGTCACCGAGATCGACGGCGCCCGGGTCGACCACCCCGAGGCCCACTTCCTCGACGTGGTCGCCGAGATGGGCCTGCCGATGGAGCTCGACCCGGCGGCGGGCGGCGTCCGCGTCCGCCACGACGGGGTGCGGCTGCGCGGGGTCGAGGTCGACTGCCGGCCGATGCCCGACATGCTGCCGGTGCTGGCGACGATGGGCCAGTTCGCCGCGGGCGAGACCCGCTTCTCCAACGTCGCCCACGTGCGGCTGAAGGAGTCCGACCGGGTCGTCTCGATGCTGCAGCTGAACCGGATGGGCGGCGACGTCGAAGAGCAGGGCGACGAGCTGGTGGTGCGCGGCATCGCCGGCGACCTGACCGGCTCCCCCCTCTCCAGCTTCAACGACCACCGCGTCCACATGGCGCTCACCGTGGCGGCCTCGCGCGCCCGCGGCGAGAGCTCGCTGACCTACCCGAACGCCTATCGGATCTCCTATCCGGGCTTCCTCGACGACATGCGCGGGGTCGGCTTCGATCTGCGGATCGAGGACGACCGCGAACGGGCCGCCGACGGCGCCCTGGCGCGGACCGGCGAGGCCGACTCGGGGCAGCGCGCGGTCGAGTCGATCGCGATCGACCAGGCGGCCGAGATCCCGATCGTCGACTGGGTCGGACGCTGGGCGCGCGAGCGTCCCGGCGAGGACGCGGTGGTCGACGTGCGGGCCGGCGGCACCCGGGTCTGGACCTGGGAGGAGCTCGACCACGAGGCCGACCGAGCCGCCTCGCTGCTGCTGGAGCTCGGGGTCGAGCCGGGTGAGGCCGTGGCGTATCAGCTCCCGAACTGGGGCGAGTTCGTGATCCTGACGCTCGCCTGCATGAAGATCGGCGCGATCTGTTGCGCCTTGATGCCGATCTTCCGCGAGCGCGAGATCGGCTTCGCGCTGCGCCGCTCGAAGGCGCGGGTGCTGGTCGTCGCCGACGAGTTCCGGGGGCGGCGGCACGCCGAGGAGACGGCGACGATGCTGGCCTCCCAGGACGGGGACGGGCCGCTGCCGGTCGAGCACGTGCTCGTCGTCGGCGCGGGCGGCGCGCCCGCGCTGCCGAAAACCGAGGGCGCCCGCTGGCACGACTTCGCCGCGGCGCTGGCCGGCCAGGAGCCCGACGCCGCCGCGATCGTCGCCCGCAAGCCGGCGCCGACGGCGCTGTCCCAGCTCTTCTTCACCTCGGGCTCGACCGGCGAGCCGAAAGGCGTGCTGCACCGCTACGACGCGCTGACCCGCGCCGCGATGATGGAGGTCGAGCACCTCGGCCTCGGCCGCGACGACACGATCTTCATCCCCACCCCGCTCGCCCACCAGACCGGGTTGCTCTACGGGATGTGGCTGAGCTTCGCGCTCGGCTCGACCCAGGTGATCCAGGACGTCTGGGACGCGCGGCGCGGCGCCGCGGCCCTGCGCGAGTGGGACTGCTCGTTCGTGCAAGCGGCGACGCCGTTCCTCGCCGACCTCGTCCGCGTCGTCGAGTCGGGCGAGGAGGAGGCGCCGCCGGCGCTGCGGATCTTCGTCGTCACCGGCGCCGCCGTGCCGCGGGCGCTCGCCGAGCGCGCCACCGACGTCCTCGCGGCCGCGGTCTGCGGCGCCTGGGGCTCGACCGAGTCCTGCCTCGGCGCGCTCGCCGCCCCCGGCGACGACCCGGCCAAGGTCTGGGGCACCGACGGGCGGGCGCTGGCCGGCACCCGGATCCGCATCGTCGACGACTCCGACAACGTGCTCGGGCCGGGTGAGGAGGGAAACTTCCAGGTCACCAGCCGCTGCCTCTTCGAGGAGTACCTCGACCGTCCCGACCTGACCGCCGCCGCGATGACCGCCGACGGCTGGTACCGGACCGGCGACCTGGCGACGATCGACGGCGACGGCTTCCTGCGGCTGACCGGGCGGGTCAAGGACATCATCAACCGGGGCGGCGAGAAGGTGCCGGTCGCCGAGATCGAGCAGCTGCTGCACGGGCACCCGGCGGTGGCCGAGGTGGCGATCGTCGCGATGCCCGACGAACGGCTCGGCGAGCGCGCCTGCGCCTTCGTCGTCCGCGATCCCGACTTCGACGGTGACTTCGGCCTCGCCGAGGCACGCGAGTACCTCGACGCGCAGGAGATGTCGAAGCACTACTGGCCCGAGCGGGTCGAGGCGATCGAGGCGATGCCCCGCACCCCGAGTGGAAAGATCCAGAAGTTCGTCCTGCGCGAGCGGGCGAGCGGGCTCCGGCCGGAGCCGCAACCGACCGAGGAGGAGCCCGTCCGATGACCCCGCAAGCCGCGATCCCCCTGCCCGAGACGTTCGACGAGGCGGGCTTCGAGGAGCTGAAGGCGGAGATCGCCGCCTACGTCGCCGACGAGGGCGAGGAGTGGACGCGGCGGATCGAGGCCGAGCGGGCGGTGCCGCCGGAGCTGCGCGTCGAGCTGAAGGAGCGCGGCTACCTGAGCCTCGCCGGGCCGGTCGAGTACGGCGGTCGCGGCATCCCCTTCTCGCGCTACCTGGAGCTGTTGGAGCTCTTCGCGATGTCGCACGCGTCGCTGCGGATGATCGTCCACGTCGCCAACGGGGTGTGGCGCTCAGTCGACCAGTTCGCGACCGAGGAGCAGCGAATGTCCTACGTGCTGCCGGCGGTGACCGGCGACCTCACCGTCGCCTTCACGCTGACCGAGCCGACCGCCGGCACCGGCGCCGACCTGCGCTGCGAGGTCGAGCGCGAGGGCGACACCTACTACCTCTCCGGCGAGAAGCACCTGATCACCTTCGGGGTCAGCTGCGACCGCTGGCTGCTCTTCGCGCGGCTGGCGGGGACGAAAGGTGCCGAGGGCACCGTCGCGCTGCTGGTCGATCGCGACACGCCGAACGTGCGGGTCGAGGACATGGGCGAGTCGCTCGGCGTGCGCGGGACCGACCACGCGCACCTCGTCTTCGATCGCGCCCCGGTCCCGGTGAGCGACACGCTCGGCGAGGAGGGCAAAGGCCTGCAGGTCGCCTTCGGCGGCTTCCTCACCCCGAGCCGGATCGCGGTCGCGATGACCTGCGTCGGGCTGGCGCGGCGGGCCCAGGAGCTGGCCGCCGAGCACGCCGCGCGGCGCGTCACCTTCGGCAAGCCGCTCTCGCAGCGGCAGGCGATCTCCTTCGCGCTCGCCGAGAACGCCGCCGACATCGAAGCCTCGCGCCAGCTCGTCCTGCATGCGGCGCGGCGCTGGGAGGCGGGGGCGGCCGACGCCTCGGTCCTCTCCTCGATGGCGAAGCTGACCGCGGTCGACATGCTCGGCCGGGTCACCGACAAGGCGCTGCAGGCGCACGGCGGGATCGGCTTCTGGGCCTCGCAGCCGATCGAGCGGGTCTACCGCGACGCGCGCGCCCAGCGCTTCGAGGAGGGCACCAACGAGATCCAGAAGACGATCATCGCCCGCGAGGTCTTCGCCCCGGTCCACGCCACGATCGCCGAGCGCGAACTCGGATGACGGTCGCGAAGCGCGCCAATGATGATTACGCCGAGGGCAAGGTGGCGCTGATCACCGGCAGCTCGCGCGGGATCGGGCGCACGCTTGCGCTCTCGCTCGCCGACCGGGGCGGCTCGATGGTCGTCAACTACAAGTCGAACGAAGACCTCGCGGCGGAGGTCGTCGCCGGAGTGGAGGAGCGCGGCGGGCGGGCGATCGCGGTCCAGGCCGACATGGAGTCGCCCGCGGACATCGACCGCCTCTTCGACGCCGCGGCCGAGGAGTTCGGCCGGCTCGACTACTTCGTCGACAACGCGGCGGCATCGAGCTTCAAGCTGATCAAGGATCTGAAGCTGCATCACCTCGACCGCTCCTACGCGATGAACATCCGCTCCTTCGTACTCGGCGCGCAGCGGGCGGTGGACCTGATGACCGACGGCGGGCGGATCGTGACGCTGTCGAGCTACGGGTCGATCCGCGCTTACCCGACCTACGCCAACCTCGGCGCCGCCAAGGCCGCGCTGGAGGCCTACGTCCGCTACATGGCGATCGAGTTCGCGCCGCTCGGGATCAACGTCAACGCGGTCAACGGCGGCATCATCGACAGCGACTCGAGCGCCTACTTCTACGGCGTCGAGGGGATGCCTGACCTCCACGAGACCGTGCTGCCGAAGATCCCGAAGCAGCGGATGGGGACGGTGAAGGAGGTCGCCGCCACGGTCGAGTTCCTGCTCGAACCGCGCTCCGAGTACATCACCGGGCAGTCGCTGGTCGTCGACGGCGGGCTCAGCATCGTCGCGCCGCCGTTCTTCGACGACGCGACGGGGCCGCTGCGGCTGCCCGATGCCTGATCTGGGCGCCCCGCTCGACCACGTCTTCACGCCGATCGAGATCGGCGGCCTGCGGCTCCCCCACCGGGTGGTGATGGGGTCGATGCACCTCGGCATCGAGGGGGATGAGGACGTGGGCGAGCGGCTGGCGGCGTTCTACCGCGAGCGGGCGCTCGGGGGTGCGGGGCTGATCGTGACCGGGGGCTGGGCGGTGTCCGCGGACGGCGCGGCGGAGGGGAGCTACGGGGTGCTCGACAGGGAGGCGGCGCGGCGGGCACTGAGCGAGGCGGCCGGCGCGACGGCGGGGTCCGACGCGGCGATCGCCCTCCAGCTCTTCCACGCCGGGCGCTACGCGCTCGCCGACTCGCCGGGCGAGGTCGTCGCGCCGTCGGCGGTGACGAGCCGCGTGTCGCGGGTCGAGCCGCGGGCGCTCGACGAGGACGAGGTCTGGGACGTGGTCGCGGCGTTCGCGGCCGGGGCGCAGGTGGCGAAGGAGCTCGGCTTCGCCGCGGTCGAGGTGATGGGCTCGGAGGGCTATCTGGTCGACCAGTTCCTCTCCCCCGTGACGAACCGGCGCGAGGACTCCTGGGGCGGCGACGCCGAGGGACGGATGCGCTTCGGGATCGAGGTGGCAGCGGCGGTGCGTGAGGCGGTCGGAGTCGACTTCCCGGTCCTGTTCCGGATGACTGGGGCGGAGCTGATGCCGGAGTCGCGACCGTGGGAGGAGGTCGAGGCGTTCGCCCAGGCGCTGGTCGGCGCGGGCGTCGATGCGTTGAACATCGGCGTCGGGTGGCATGAATCGCCGGTGCCGACGGTGCAGGGGGCGGTGCCGGCGGGGGCGTTCGTGCCTTGGGCGGAAGGGATTCGGGCCGCGGTGAATGGGGATGGGGCGTCGATCACCGGCACTGCCGCCACTTCGGCAGGTATGGCGGCCGTGCCGGTGATCGCCGGCAATCGGGTGAATGGGCTCGAGGTGGCGGAGCGGATCCTTGCGGCGGGGGGCGTGGACATGATTTCGATGTCGCGGCCGTTCCTGGCGGATGCGCGGATCGTGGAGAAGGGGCGCGGGGACAGTGCGGTCAACGTGTGCATCAGCTGCGATCAGGCGTGCATCGATCGGTCACTCGTCGGCGGCCATGTGTCGTGCTTGGTCAACCCGCGCGCCGGCTACGAGGTCGACTTCCCGGTCCCACCCCACCTGAGTTCGCAGAAATCACCGCATAGCGACGAGAACTGCGAACGCACCGGGAGGGGTGGCGCGGGGGGGGCGGCGGGTGGGCGCTTCGTCGTCATCGGCGGCGGGCCCGCCGGCCTGGAGGCGGCGCGGGTCCTCGCCACGCTCGGCGGCGAGGTCCATCTCTACGAGGCGCGCGAGGAGCTGGGCGGTCAGTTCCGCTGGGCGCGGCTGGTCCCGGGCAAGGAGGACTACGGGGCGACGATCTCCTACTTCGACTCCGAGCTCCGGCGCCTCGGCGTCCACCTTCACCTTGGCCGCGAGCTTGGTGAGGACGACGCCGACGTACTCGCCGATTGCGTCAGCGTCGTCCTCGCCACTGGTGTCCACCCCCGCGCCGTCGACATCCCCGGCTCGACCCTCCCCCACGTCGTCGACTACGCCACCGCCTTCGAATCGGGCCTCGGCGACACCCGGTCCGTCGCAATCGTCGGCGCCGGCGGCATCGGCGTCGATTTGGCGCACCTCCTCACTCATGCGTCGAGCGCTGCCGACTTCTACGAGCGCTACGGGGTCGAGCCGCCTGTGGAGAGAAAGTTGCCTATAGAGCTACCTTCTCTCCACAGCAAAGGTTTGAGTAATGGAGCGCGTGTAACGCTGATGCGGCGCTCGGGCAGGGTCGGGAGCGGGATCGGGATCACGACCCGCTGGGTCTGGCTCGACGCGCTGAAGCGCGCCGGGGTCGAGACGCGCACCGGGCTCACCTACCGGCAGATCACCCCGGACGGCGTCGAGATCGTCCTCGATGACGGGACGGCCGAGACGATCGCCGCCGAGCGCGTCGTGATCGCCGCCGGCCAGGAGCGCCGCGACGAGCTGCGGCCGCTGCTCGAACGGCTCGAGATCCCCCACCGCGTCGTCGGCGGCGCCGAGAACCCCTCCGAGCTCAATGCGGTCCGCGCCTTCGGCGACGGGCTCCGCGCCGCCTACGAGCTCGCCGGGCGCGCGCCGAGCTAGGCCGCGTCGACTGGGCGAAAGCCCGAGCAGACGGTGCGCATCCAGCCGATCCTGCCGTCGCGCTCGGCAAGGTAGACCTGCTGCTCGACCTCGAAGAGGCCTTCCGGATTGCGGACGAGGAAGCGGTAGCCGACCCGCTCGCGATCGGCGAAGGCGTCGGTTTCGACGTGCCGCAGCTCCTCGATCTCGTCGGAGTCCTCGAACCACTGGCGCAGCACCGAGCCGATCACGCTGTTGGGATCGCTCGCCTCCCAGTCGCGGCGCGGGGTGAGGCCGCGGAAGTCGACCTCAGGGTGGAGGAGGTCGCGGATGCGGTCGAAGTCCTTGGCCGCCAACGCCGCCGCGTAGGAGGCACCCAGCGAGGCCGACGCGTCGACTTTGGCAGTCTCAGGCACACACCGATCCTGGCGGCCTCGTCCCCGCCTGTCAACGAGAGGAGACCCCAGATGTGCTTCGAGTTCGATGCCCTGCCGCCTGAGCTGCCCGATGGGCGCGCCCTGATCTCCGGCGGTGCCGCCGCCGAGTCGCTCACCATCACCTCCGCCGACGGCACCGAGTTCGCAGCCGCGCTCGCCGAGTCGCCCGCGCCCTCCGGCGCCGCGGTCGTGATCCTGCCCGACGTCCGTGGCCTCTACCGCTTCTACGTCGAGCTGGCCGAGCGCTTCGCGGCGGCGGGCCACCACGCGATCGCGATCGACTACTTCGGCCGCACCGCCGGCGCCGAGGAGCGCAGCGAGGACTTCGACTACATGGCCCATGTCAAAGAGACGACGATCGAGAACATCCAGGCCGACCTCGGCGCCGCCCGCGAGGCGCTCGCCGATCGCACCGGCGCGACCCGGTTCGCCTCGGTCGGCTTCTGCTTCGGCGGCAGCCACTCGTTCTGGGCCGGGACCAACCCCGACCTCGGGTTCGATGCGGTGGTCGGCTTCTACGGTGGGCTCAGCGCCGCTGGTCGCTTCCCGCGGCCGAACCTGGTCGAGCGCGCCGACGAGATCAAAGTGCCGGTGCTCGGCCTCTTCGGCGGCGCCGACGACCACATCCCGGCGGCCGACATCGCCGCCTTCGACTCCGGACTCGAGCGGGCCGGCGTCGACCACGAGATCGTCACCTACCCCGGCGCCCCCCACTCCTTCTTCGACCGCGAGCAGGAGGAGTTCGCGGCGGCCTCGACCGACGCCTGGACGCGGGTGCTCGACTTCCTCGCCGCCGAACCGGTCGAGGCGTAGCCGGGACGGGCGCGGCGCGTCGACGGGCGCGGCGCGTCTACTCGATCAGGTCGCGGCGCGCCAGCAGGACCAGCGTCGCGACCGCGGCCATCGCGACGGCGACAATCGCGCCCTCGCGCCAGCTCGTCGCCTCGACCAGGGGACCGATAGTCGCCGAGCCGGCGCTGGCGCCGACCGTGATCGCCAGCGAGATCCAGGTGAACGCCTCGGTCGTCGTCCCCTCCGGCAGTCGCGACATCGCGAGGTTGTTGCGGACGGTGATCAGCGGCGCGATACAGACCCCGGCGAGCACCGCGAAGACGAACATCTCCGGCACCGCCGTCGCGAAGATCAGCGGCACGAAGGTCAGCGGCAGCACGGCGCCGAGCCGCAAGATCGCCTCCGAAGGCCTGCCGAGCGCGGCCGGGCGCGCCCCGAAGGCGATTCCGCCGAGCCCCGAGCCGGCGGCGAACGCGGCCGCCAGCGGGCCGCCCAGCGCGGCCGCCCCGTGGGCGGCGCCGAAGGCGGGAAGGACGACGTCGAGCGCCCCGAAGCCGGCCCCGAGCGGCACCGCGGAGAGGACGAGGACGCGCAAGCTCGGCGAGCGCAGCGCGCCGAGCCAGTGGCGCTCGGCATCGGGCACTCCTCCCGGGTCGACCGAGAGCAGGGACTGGAAGAGGATCGCCCCGCTCGCCCCGAGCACCCCCGCCGCGACCAGCCCCCAGGCCGGCCCGACGGTAGCCGCGAGGATGCCCGCCAGCAGCGGTCCGCTGACGAAGATCACCTCGATCATCACCGCGTCGAGGGCGAAGGCGGTTTCGAGCGCGGCGGGCTCGACCAGGTCCGGCCAGGTCTGCCGCAGCACACCGCCGACCGGCGGCGTCCCACAGCCCGCGATCAACGCCGCGATCGTCAGCGGGATCGTCCCGGCACCGGCCTTGCCGAGCCCCACCACGGCGAGGAGACCCACGGTGGTGGTCAGCGCGGCGGGCACGATGACCAGCCGTGAGCCGCGGCGGTCGATCAGGCGGGCGAGCAGCGGCCCGGTCGCCCCGATCCCGACCGTGTAAGCACCGGTCACCACGCCGGCGCTGCCGAACGATCCCGTTTCGCCGTGGATGAAGAGGATCAGCGCCAGCCCGCCCATCCCGATCGGCGCCCGTGCCAGCGCGCCGGCGAGGAGCAGAGGCTTGACCCGCGGCGCGGCGAAGACGCGGCGGTAGGCGGTGAAGCCCTGCGCTGATTGGTCGACGGTGCTTGAGGCCATCTCCCTAGCGTCCCAAGTCGGGCACCGGGGCGACGCGCGGCGCCTAGACGATCCCGGTGGCTGTGATCACGAAGACGAGCACGGCGGGCATCGCCCGGACCCGCGTCGCCTCGCTCATGCGTCGCGGCCGGGCTGCAGCTTCTCGATCAGGCGGCCGAGCGTGTCGGCGGCGTGGGCAAGGTCTGTCAGCTCGGCGTCGGGGAGGTCGGCGAGCGCCTCGCGCATGCTGGCGCGGATCTCGGCGCGGAGCTCCTCGAGGCGCTCGCGGCCGAGGGCGCTGATCGCGACCAGGACGACGCGGCCGTCTTCGCCGTCGCCCCCTCGGGTGACCAGGTCGCGGCCTTCGAGTTTGTCGACCAGTTGGGTGACGGTCGGCTGGGCGAGCGCCTCGCTGGCGGCCAGCTCGGTGATCCGCCGCGGGCCGTCGAAGAGGGTCGAGAGGACACCCGCCTCGGTCCGCGACAGCCCGTGGGCGCCGCTCCGCATCAGCAGGCGGGTGAGGCGATGGGCGCGGCCGAGCAGGGTGGTCGCGACGAGGTCGATCGCCTCCGAGCGCTGCGGTGAGGACGGGCCCATATAGGGAAACTATGCAATCTGTGGCTGCTCGGCGTCGGCGGCGCGCGCGGCGCGGCGGCGTTCCCACCACGACCAGGCGAGCATCGTCACCCCCGCGTAGACCCAGCCGCAGAGCACGTCGAAGAAGTAGTGCTCCCCGGTCGCCATCAGCGTCACCGCCATCGCCACCGGATAGAGCAGCAGCAGCGGTCGCGCCCAGCGCCACGGCACGCGGTCCCAACAGAAGAGCGCGACCAGCATCGTGAAGGCGGCGTGCAGCGAGGGCACCGCGGCGACCAGGTTGACCGACGCCTGCCCTTCGGAGAAGAGGATCGAGGTGCCGACGCCGATGATCTTCCAACCTTGCGAGGTGGTCCGCTGGACGTCGTGGAGGAGGCCTTCGTCGGCGGCCAGCCAGGGCGGCGCGGCCGGGAAGAGGATGTAGGTGGCGACCCCGGCGAGGGCGAGCGAGACGAGCCGCTTGATGAAGCGCAGGTAGGCGAGCCGGTCGCGGGCCCAGAGCCAGCCGGCCAGCGCGAAGGGGACGATGAAGTAGCTCGTGTAGATCAGCGTGAAGGCGACCTCCCAGCCGCTCAGCACGTTCGGGTCGTAGAGGTGGTGCTGCAGCCATTCGGTCGGCGTCTGGCCGAAGAAGACCGCTTTGTCGAAGGCGATCATCGGGGCGAAATGCACCCCGATGCCGAGTTTGTCGGCGACGCCGCGGGTCATGTCGTAGGCGGCGAGGACGATCACCATCGGCGCCCAGTCGACGATCAGCCGCAGCATCTCGCGCGGGTGCCGGCCGATGCAGGCGCAGGCGAGCGCCCCGCACACCCAGGCGACCACCAGCTCGCGCTGGACCGGGATCCCGTAGTGGGCGCTCCAGACGACGAGGAGGACGAGGTAGATCGCGAGCGCGGCGCGGCGCACCGCCGGCCAATGGCCGAAGTGCAGAACGGGCTCCGACTCGGAGCCCGCCGGGGCAAGGTCGGCGGAGCTCACTCAGGTAAATCTAAGGTGCGCGGGTCCGACGCTTGTCCTCGTATGGATGACAAGCGTCGGCGTCGGCGTCAGGAGCCGCCGCCGGCGACGCCGACCACCAGCAGGCGACCGGGACGGCGGCCGCCGCGCTGACTCAGCGAGAGGCCCAGCTCGGCGCGCAGGGCGCGCGGACGTGTGCCGAGATCCAAGCGGTTCATCGCCATCGCCGGCGATCATCTCACCGCTGCGCCCCTCCGGTCGAGGCGCCGAGCTTCGCCCCCATCTTCACCGCTTTGACGGCGCTGGTCGCCCC
Source organism: uncultured Actinomycetes bacterium (assembly GCA_963824485.1). GTDB lineage: Bacteria > Actinomycetota > Thermoleophilia > Solirubrobacterales > 70-9 > VAYN01. Next base: position 207,695 of record CAWGPH010000010.1, on the reverse strand, counting down.
CGCCTGCAGGGTGAAGCCGATCAGGAAGATGAGGATCCCCGGGAAGCGGAGCAGGGGCGAGCCGATCATCAGCAGGCCGATCCGCCCGAGCAGGTAGGCAGGGGTGCTGACGACGGCGCCGAGCACGGTGCCGACGACGCTGGCCGAGAGGCGGTCGCGGCGCGTGCCGCCCGGCCGCGCCCCGATCAGCCGCGCCGGCACGGCGACGTAGGCGACCATCATCACGCCGATCACGACACTCAGGGAGAGCGCGAACCAGGGCTTGTGGGCGCGGGCGACGACGGTGACGGTCAGTCCCAGGGCGAGGCCGACGACACCGCCGGAGCCGAGGATCGTGCGCAGGTGGCGGCGCGCCTCCGACATCGCCGGGCGCACTTCGGGTTTGCCGTCCTGGCTGATCGCGAAGCCGAACACCGCGTTGAGGAAGAAGCAGCCCGCGGTGATCACGACGATCGCCACGATGATCGGGATGACGAGCGGCCCGCGCACCGCGTGCCAGCTGTGGTCGTGGAGCAGGTGGCCGCGCAGGTCGTACATCGCCGCCCAGATCCACATCGCGGGCGGGATCTGGATCACCGTCAGCCGCCAGTTGAAGAGCAGCAGGCGGATGCCGCCGAAGAGCATCGCGACGCCGCCGACCGCGAGCGCCAGCGGGGCCAGCAGCCGGTGGCGGCGGCTGAGATCCTCGACCGCGCGGACGACGACCGCCTCGTCGCCGTCGCGGACGCCGCGGGCGACCGCGGCGAGCCGGTCTGCCCACTCCCGGGCGATCACCTCAGATCAGTCCGCGCCGGGCGATGACGTGGGGCACCGCGCCTTCATAGCGGATCGGCGCTCCACCGGGGCCTCCGCCCCTCCCCTACCCAGACGAAGGCGAAGGAGATCGGGTGGTCACGGAAGCGCTCCCACTCCGGCTTCAGGGTGATCCACTCCTCGTCGACGACCCGCTCGTGGAGCTCGGCGAGGGCGAGCCCGGCCCCCAGCCCGGCCGCGACGTGGTCGCTCAGCAGGTGTACGTGCGTCTCGATCGCCACCGCCTCGCCCGACTCGGCGTCGTCGAAGTGGGTCGGCATGCCCGAGGCGATGATGAAGTGCGGGTGGAAGCCGACGAGGACGAAGCGTCCGCCCGGGGCCAGCAGGCGCGCCGCCTCGGCGTAGAGCGGTCGCAGGTCGGCGAGGTGCTCGTCGACCAGACAGGAGACGACGAGGCCGTAGGCGTCGGAGTCGAACCTGGTGTCGCCGACCTCGCCCGCGCGCAGCGAGCGGTAGACGCCACGGCCGCGCGCCGCCTCGAGCATCCCGGGCGAGAGGTCGACCCCGTCGATCTCCGCCACCCGGCGCGCCGCCAGCCAAGCCCCGGTACGGCCGGTCCCGCAGCCAAGATCGGCCGCCGTCCCGACCGACTCCCAGTCGACCGCGAGCCGCTCCAGCAGCGCCACGTCCATCGCGTCCTCGACCGTGTCCTCGTAGGTCGCCGCCCAGCGGTCGTACCCCTCGCGGGGCGCGACGGTCCGGTAGCGACGCGAGTCGAATGCGGAGAAAGCGGGCATCGCGTCCCACTTTTTCATGACCGGCTCGCCCGACCGTGCACTTGAGCACACCAGAGGGTGCACAAGTGCACGGTCGTCACTCGCGCTCTCTGGCCAGCTCGGCCGCCGTGCGGAGGTCGGCGAGGACGCGCTCGCGGATCGCGGCGACCAGGGCGGTGGCGGTGCGGGTGTCGCGGGGGCCGGCGGCGACGGCGGCCGGGTGGACGCTGCCGACGATCATCGAGAGCAGGACGCGAGAGTTGTCCTCGCCGGGGAAGGCGCGCTCGGGGAGCTCGGCGAGGAGCGCCGTCATCACGTCCTCCAAGGCGAGCGCCGTGCGCAGCACCTCCTCGACCAGCTCGCCGGTCGCATCGAGGTCGCCTCGTCCGTCGCCGTCCATCCCGCTCCAAGCGGCCCGCCGCCCGATCTCTCCCCCCGCAAAGCCGCCTCCGGCCACGAATCCGAGTGCCGAGCCCGCTGAGTGGGTAAAAATCGAGGGGATGAGCTACGACGCGGACACCAATCGATACGACGGCAAGATGATCTACCGCCGGACTGGGCGCTCCGGCCTCGACCTGCCGGTCCTCTCGCTCGGCTACTGGCACAACTTCGGCGACGACCGCAATTTCGAGACGCAGAGGGAGATCGCCCGGCGCGCCTTCGACCTCGGCATCACCCACCATGACCTCGCCAACAACTACGGCCCTCCCTACGGCGCCGCCGAGATCAACTTCGGCCGGCTGATGAAGGAGGACTTCGGGCCCTACCGCGACGAGATGGTGATCTCGACCAAGGCGGGCTGGGACATGTGGCCCGGCCCCTACGGCCAGGGCGGCGGCGGCCGCAAGTATGTCCTCTCCTCGCTCGACCAGTCGCTGGCGCGGATGGGCCTCGACTACGTCGACATCTTCTACTCGCACCGGCTCGACGGCTCGACCCCGCTGGAGGAGACGATGGGCGCGCTCGACACCGCCGTCCGTCAGGGCAAGGCGCTCTACGTCGGCATCTCCTCCTACGACGCCGAGCACACCCGCGAGGCGGCCGCGATCCTCGCGAGCCTCGGCACGCCGCTCCTCATCCACCAGCCCAGCTACTCGATGCTGAACCGCTGGATCGAGGCCGAGGGGTTGCTCGACGCAGTCGATGAGCTGGGGGTCGGCGTGATCGGCTTCACCGTCCTCGCCCAGGGCCTGCTCACCGGCAAATACCTCGACGGGGTCCCGGAGGGCTCGCGGGCGACGCAGAACGACTACGGCGCCTTCGACAGCTCCTGGATCAACGACGAGGTGATCGGGCGGGTCCGCGGGCTGAGCGCGGTCGCCGAGCAGCGCGGCCAGTCGCTGCCGCAGATGGCGCTCGCCTGGAGCCTGCGCGACCCGCGCATGACCTCGCTTGTGATCGGCGCCTCCTCGGCGAAGCAGGTGGAGCAGAACGTCGACGCGCTCGACAACCTCGACTTCACCGCCGAGGAGCTGGCCGAGATCGACCGCATCGTCGACTTCGACGCCGGGGTCGATGAGTGGGCCGACGCGCGCGCCGGGAAGATCGGCGCCGGGCTCTGATGGCGAGCGTGCCGCTCTCGATCCTCGACCTCGCCGCGGTCGGGCCGGGCGAGTCGATCGCCGACAGCTTCGCCGGCAGCGTCAAGCTCGCCCAGGCGGCGGAGCGGCTCGGCTACCGGCGGATCTGGTACGCCGAGCACCACAACATCCGCTCGATCGCCAGCTCGGCGACCGCGGTCCTGATCGCCCACATCGCCGCCCACACCGAGAAGATCCGGCTCGGCGCCGGCGGCGTCATGCTCCCCAACCACTCTCCGCTGGTGATCGCCGAGCAGTTCGGCACCCTCGCCACGCTGCACCCGGACCGCATCGACCTCGGCCTCGGCCGCGCCCCCGGCTCCGACACCGCCGCGATGCGGGCGCTGCGCCGCGACGAGCTGTCCAGCGAACGCTTCCCTCAGGACGTGGTCGAGCTGCAGGGCTGGCTCGGCGACAACAGCCCCGTCTCCGGCGTCATCGCGATCCCGGGCAAGGGCACCCACGTACCGCTCTACATCCTCGGCTCCTCGCTCTTCGGCGCCCAGCTCGCCGCGGTGTTGGGACTGCCCTACGCCTTCGCCTCGCACTTCGCGCCGCACTCGCTATTCGACGCGCTGCAGGTCTACCGCGAGAGCTTCAAGCCCTCCGACCAGCTCGCCGAGCCCTACGCGATGGCGGGGGTCGGCGTGATCGCCGCCGCCGACAGGGCCGGCGCCGAGACGCAGCTGGAGGTGACGCGGCGCGGCCGCGTCAAGAGCCTCTTCAAGTCACCCACGGGCGGCACCCTGAGCGAGGAGGAGGTCGACCAGATCCTCGACTCGCCGCGCGCCCGCGCGGTCGACGAGATGCTCACCTACTCGGCGGTCGGGACCGGCGACGAAGCCGCCGCCTACCTCGCCGACTTCCAGGCGAAGACCGGTGTCGAGGAGCTGATCACGGTCCACTACGCCGACTCGGTCGACAACCGGGTCCGCTCGGTCGAGATCCTCGCCGAGGCAGCCGACCTGGCCGCCCCCGCCGCCGCGTAGCACGGCCACCGCCTGGCGCGTTCGCACTTATCGTCGCTATCCGACGATAAGTGCGAACTCATCGGGGGAGCAGACGGGCGACGGCTTCGGCGAGCGAGTCGAGGACGACGATGGCGCCCGCGAGTTCGTCCTCGGGGTGGGACGTGCGGAAGGCGACGACGGGGATACCGGCGGCGCGGGCCGACTCGATGCCGCTCGGCGCGTCCTCGAGCGCCAGGCGGCGCGCCGGCTCGACCCCGAGCGCGCGGGCGCCGAGCAGGAACGGTTCCGGGTCGGGCTTGCCGGTGGCGATCGAGTCGGCGATGATCATCACCGTCGGCGGCTCGAGGCCGGCGGCGCGCAGCCGCGCCGTCGCCAGCTCGGTCCAGCCGCTGGTGACCACCGCGATCGGGATCGGCCCGGCGAGCAGCTCGGCGGCGTCGAGGTAGGCGACGACAGAGCCCGCGTCGTCGACCTCGTCACGGTCGATCCGCGCCTGTTCGGCGGCGCGCTCGGCCTCGGGGAGATTCAGGTCTCGGTCGAGGCGAAGTCGCCGAGCCAGGCGAGGACCTCGGCGGCATCGCGGTCGGGCGGAAAGACGGGATAGAAGACCTTGACGATCGCGGGCCGCCTCGGCGACGAAGGTGAGGCGGCGGTAGAAGGTGCGGCCTGCGACCTCGAAGGTGGGGAGACCGAGGTCGGTGGCGAGGCGGAGGTCGTCGTCGCTCAGCAGCGGGAAGGGGATGTGCTCGCGGGCCGCGAACTCGGCCTGCTCGGCGGCGGTCTGGGCGCTGATCCCGACCACGGCAGCGCCGAGGCGCTCGAACTCGGTGAGCGCGTCGCGGTAGGCGCAGCTCTGCGGCGTGCAGCCGCGGGCGCCGGGGATGTCGTCCCAACCGTGTGGGAGCGCCACCCCCGGCGTGCCGGTCATCGGGTAGACGTAGCCGACCAGGAGGGCGCACAGCTCGGACAGGCGGAGCTCGCCGCGTTTGGTCGAGGGCAGCGCCAGGTCCGGCAGCGACCGCCCCACCAGTCCGTCGGCGCCGCCGTCGTCGCGCGGTGCGGGCAGGTCGTCGGGGAGTTGGCTGTAGTCGCTGCTCACGCCGACATGGTCGCGGACGCGGGCGGCGACGCACAACCCGCGGTTATGGTCGTCAGATGTCGCCTGAGCCGCAGGTCGTCTGGATGCCCGGCGGCGTCCGCACCGAGATTCACCTGACCGGCGCCGACACCGACGGTGCCTTCTGCCTGCTGGTCGACGAGCCACCGGCCGGCTGGTCGCTGCCCGCCCACCTCCACGCCGACGCGGCGGAGACGATCCACGTGCTCGCGGGCGAGTTCGAGATGACCGTCGACGGCGCCGGCGGGCGGTTCGGGCCCGGGGACTCGATCCACATTCCGGCGGGCATCGTCCACGCGGGCAGCAACGTCGGCGATTCCCCCGGTCGGCGCGTCCTCCTCTTCAGCCCGGCCGGGATGGAGGGCTTCTTCGCCGAGGCCGGCGCCGCGTCGCCGGATGCCGAGATCGATCGCCGTGCGACGCTCGACTCGGCGACGCGTCACGGCTGGGAGTTCGTCTGACCCGAGTTCACAGCCTTTTCTCACCCTGAACTTGATCGATTCCAGAAAAGCGGCATACTGGCGCCCGTGCCGACCACGGTCGACTACGAGCAGATGTTGCGCGGCGCCGACCTCCGCGTCACCCGGCCGCGGCTGGCGGTCCTGACCGCCGTCTTCGACCACCCGCACGCCGACACCACCTCGCTGATCGACGCCGTCCGCGACGACCTCGGCGAGGTCTCCCCCCAGGCCGTCTACGACGTGCTGCGGGCACTGACCGACGCCGGGCTGGTGCGGCGGATCGAGCCCGCCGGCTCGGTCGCCCGCTACGAGTCGCGGGTCGCCGACAACCACCATCACGTCATCTGCCGCGGCTGCGGGGCGATCGCCGACGTCGATTGCGCCGTCGGCGAGACCCCCTGCCTGACCGCATCCGAGACCCACGGCTTCACGATCGACGAGGCCGAGGTCATCTACTGGGGCCGCTGCCCCGCCTGCGCGGACGCGCCCAACCCTTAGAGCCAAAGAGAACGGAAAGGAACCCAGTGTCTGACACCCACGACACCCCTGACGCCGTAGTCGGAAAAATGGACGAGCCGCAGGAGGGCGGCTGCCCGGTCGCCCACGACCGCGCCCCGGAGCCGGTCGAGGGCGGCGGCAACAGCGCCTGGTGGCCGCATCGCCTCAACCTGAAGATCCTCGCCAAGAACCCGGCCGAGGCCAACCCGATGGGCGAGGACTTCGACTACGCCGCCGCCTTCGAGAGCCTCGACCTGCCGCAGGTGAAGAAGGACGTCGAGGAGGTGCTGACCACCTCGCAGGACTGGTGGCCCGCCGATTTCGGCCACTACGGCCCGCTGATCATCCGCATGGCCTGGCACAGTGCCGGCACCTACCGGGTCAGCGACGGCCGCGGCGGCGCCGGGGCCGGCCAGCAGCGCTTCGCGCCGCTCAACTCCTGGCCCGACAACGGCAACCTCGACAAGGCCCGCCGCCTGCTCTGGCCGGTCAAGCAGAAGTACGGCAGGAGCCTCTCCTGGGCCGATCTGCTGATCCTCGCCGGCAACGTCGCGCTCGAGTCGATGGGCTTCGACACCTTCGGCTTCGGCGGCGGCCGCGTCGACGTCTGGGAGCCCGACGAGGACGTCTACTGGGGCCCCGAGCAGGTCTGGCTCACCGACCAGCGCCACACCGGCAGCCGCAAGCTGGAGAAGCCGCTCGGCGCCACCGAGATGGGCCTGATCTACGTCAACCCGGAGGGCCCGAACGGCGAGCCCGACCCGCTCGCCGCGGCGAAGGACATCCGCGAGACCTTCGGGCGGATGGCGATGAACGACGAGGAGACCGCGGCGCTGATCATCGGCGGCCACACCTTCGGCAAGACCCACGGCGCCGCCGACCCCGAAAAGTACGTCGGCCCGGAGCCGGAGGCCGCGCCGCTCGAGGCCCAGGGCCTCGGCTGGATCAACGGCTACGAGAGCGGCAACGGGACGGCGACGATCACCAGCGGCATCGAGGTCACCTGGACCGACACCCCGACCCGGTGGGACAACTCCTTCCTGGAGATCCTCTTCGGCAACGAGTGGGAGCTCGAGCAGAGCCCGGCGGGCGCCAACCAGTGGGTGGCGAAGGACGCCGAGGAGAGCGTCCCGGACGCGATCGACCCGGCGAAGAAGCACCGGCCGCGGATGCTGACCACCGACCTGGCGCTGCGCTTCGACCCGGTCTACGAGCCGATCGCGCGCCGCTTCAAGGACAACCCGGACGAGCTCAAGGACGCCTTCGCGCGCGCCTGGTTCAAGCTCACCCACCGCGACATGGGGCCGCGGGTCCGTTACCTCGGCCCGGAGGTCCCGGACGAGGTGCTGATCTGGCAGGACCCGGTGCCGGAGCCGAGTGGCGACCCGCTTGGCGACACCGAGATCGCGGCGCTGAAGGAGCGGATCCTCGCCTCGGGCCTCTCGGTCTCGCAGCTGGTGTCAGCGGCCTGGGCCTCGGCCTCGACCTTCCGCGGCGGCGACAAACGCGGCGGCGCCAACGGGGCGCGGGTGCGGCTCGAGCCGCAGAACGGCTGGGACGTCAACGACCCGGCCGAGCTGGCCCAGGTGCTGACCGTGCTGGAGCAGATCCAGGGTGACTTCGACGGGGACGTCTCGCTCGCCGACCTGATCGTCCTCGGCGGCTGCGCCGCGGTCGAGCAGGCGGCGAGGAACGCCGGCCTGGCGATCGAGGTCCCCTTCACCCCGGGCCGCACCGACGCCTCCCAGGAGCAGACCGAGGTCGACTCGTTCGCCTACCTCGAGCCGAGCGCCGACGGCTTCCGCAACTACCTGCGCGGTGGCCATCGGCTGCCCGCCGAGTACCTGCTGATCGACCGCGCCAACCTGCTGACGCTGAGCGCGCCGGAGATGACCGTGCTGGTCGGCGGCCTGCGCGTGCTCGGCGCCAACGCGGGCGGCTCCCAGGTCGGCGTCCTCACCGACAAGCCGGAGACGTTGACGAACGACTTCTTCGTCAACCTGCTGGCGATGGACACGGTCTGGAAACCGACCTCGGCCGAAGCGACGACGTTCGAGGCGCGCGACACCGCCGGCAACCTGAAGTGGACCGGCAGCCGCGTCGACCTCGTCTTCGGCTCGAACTCCGAGCTGCGGGCGCTCGCCGAGGTCTACGCCTCCGACGACGCCAAGGAGAAGTTCGCCGAGGACTTCGTCGCCGCCTGGGACAAGGTCATGAACCTGGACCGGTTCGAGCTGGCCGCGCACTGAGCCCCGGCACCCCCCGAGTGCGTTCGCACCTTTTGCGCACGCGCCACGCGGGGGACCTGTCGGCTACTGGCTCCTCATCTTCGGCCTCGGGACCGCCACCTGGCTGGTCTACGGCGTGCTGCGCTCCGACGTCCCGGTCGCCGCCGCCAACGCGGTGACGTTCGGCCTGGTGCTGACGCTGATCATCGCCAAGTACACCGTCAAGGCTCCAGTCGACCCGGCACCCGACGAGCCGTTCTGGCGCGCTCGGCCCGGCGCGTCCGGTCACCGAGCCGTGGCGCTTCCGTCCCGCTCCCCTTCGGCACTCAGCGTCCCCTTCGGCACTCAGCGAACTATCGAGACGGCGCCGTTGGCGAGGTTGTAGACGCCGGCGACGACCTGGATCGATCCGGCAGCGACGGCCGGGGCGATGATCGGCCCGCGCCGGGCGAGATCCTGGGCCTGGGCGATCGCGTTGGCAGGCACGCACCTGGTCAGCGTCCGTTCGTCGGCGGGGAGCGACTTGACGACCGGCACCAGCGCGTCGATGAAGTCGCCGATCGCCCCGTACTTGGCGGGCGGGTAGGACTTGCCTTCGGTGACCGATCCGATCGCCGCCTTGACCGCGCCGCAGTCGCTGTGGCCGAGGACCATCACCAGCTTCACGCCGAGCACCGCCACCGCGTACTCGGTGCTGCCGAGGGTGCCGCTGTCGACGCTGTTGCCGGCGACCCGCGAGACGAACAGGTTGCCGCGTTCGACGTCGAAGACCAGCTCGGGGGAGATCCGCGAGTCGGCGCAGGTGACGATCGCGGCGAAGGGTTTCTGTTCGGCGGCGCGGCGCTCGCCGACCGGCGAGTAATCGCGCAGCTGCAGCTTTTCCTGGCGGTAGCGCTTATTGCCCGCCTGCATGATCCGCAGCGCTTCTTCCGGCGTCTTCGGGTGCGGCGCGCGCCCACCGCCGGGCCGCGCCAGCGCCTCCGCCGCACCGACCCCGCCGAGCGCCGCCGCGCCCGCGACCCCGCCCAGTCCGCCGAGGAAGCGACGCCGCGAAAGAAAGGAAGCCCGCTCCATCTCGCGATCAGTCTATGCGCGCATGGGACGGAATGGAAACGGGACATAACAAGCGTCGCATGCGGTGCTACGCTGGTGCACATGGCACGAACGGTCTCTGTCCGCGAGCTTCGCAACTCGACGGCGAGCGTCGTCTCCGACCTGGAAGCCGGCGAGCAGGTGACGCTGACGGTGAATCGCCGGCCGATCGCCGACATCCTGCCCCACGTCCAACATCGCGACCCCTGGGTCCCCGCGAGCGAGTTACGGCGGATCCTCGGCGAGACCGCCGCCGATCCCGGTCTGCTCGACGATCTGGACGACGTGCGCGGCGACTTGATCGACAACGATTGAGCCGGGCGATCGCCGACACCTCGGTCTTCATCGCCCAGGAGACCGGGCGCGAGCTCGGCGAGCTTCCGGAGGAGATCGCCGTCTCGGTGATCACCGCGGCGGAGCTTGAGCTGGGCGTCCTCCGCGCCACCGACCAGGCGATCCGGGCGACGCGCCTCTCGACCCTCTCGCGGGTGCAATCCGCCTACGCGCTCCTCCCGATCGACCCGGAGGTCGCGAGCTGCTTCGCCCGGATCGCCGCGACGGAGCGCGATCGCGGCCGGCGCCTGCGCCGACAAGACACCTGGATCGCCGCGACCGCGATGCGCCACGGCGCGGCCGTACTCACGCAGGACGCCGACTTCTCCTCCTTCGAGAGCGTCGACGTCCTGCGCATCTAATCGCGCGCGTCCGACCGCCAGGGGTCGGCAACCAAACTGAGTACGGGGGGCCCGCGCCGCAGCCACTTCTACCGCTGGTTCACCGATCCCGAGGAGCGCACCCGTTACCGGGCGGAGAAGCACGAGGAGCACTCGCGCGCCTACGTCGCCGCCTGCGCGCCGTCCACGGCCGCGACGCGAACGACGCCGCCTCGAGCTCCTCGCGGTGGTCGGCGGCGAGTCCTTCGCCGTCTGAGTTCCTCCACACCGCCTGGCCGACGGGCCGAAAACCGGACAGATAGGCCTCTTTTCGGCCCATCGGCGGCGGGGCCATGCGAAAGGCGGACCAAATACGCGCGCCCGGTCCAAGCCGGGGGGCGCTCAGACCGGGGCGCTCTGCTCGGCGAGTTGCTCGAAGGCGCGCCACATCGCCGCGTACCTGCCGTCGCGGGCGAGCAGCTCGTCGTGGCTGCCGACCTCGGCGATCCGACCGGCGTCGAGGAGGACGATGCGGTCGGCGCCGCGGGCGGTCTGCAGACGGTGGGCGATGACGATCGTGGTGCGGTCGCGGGAGAGCTGCCGCATCGCGGCGACGACGCGCGCCTCGTTGGCGAGGTCGAGGTTCGAGGTCGCCTCGTCGAGGAGCAGGATCGCCGGGTCGACCAGCTCGGCGCGGGCGAGCGCGATCAGCTGGCGCTCGCCGGCCGAGAGCGAGCGGCCGCGCTCCGCCACCTGGTGCAGGTAGGCGCCGGGCAGGGCGGCGATGAAGTCGTGGGCGCCGACCGCGCGGGCCGCCGCCTCGACCTCGGCGTCGGTCGCCTCGAAGCGTCCGTAGGCGATGTTGTCGCGGATCGTGCCGGTGAAGAGGAAGGCCTCCTGCGGGACGTAGCCGAGCTGGTGGCGATAGCCGGCGAGGTCGAGCTCCCGCAGGTCGATGCCGTCGACCCGCACGGCGCCCTGGTCGGGGTCGTAGAAGCGGGCCAGCAGCTTGACCATCGTCGACTTGCCGGCACCCGTTTCGCCGACCAGCGCCACCGTCTCCCCCGCCCCGATCTCGAGGGCGATGTCGGTCAGCGCCTCCGGCGCCTTCAGCGGGATCGCGTCGGCGAGCGCGCCCAGCCGCGGGTCGGCGGGGCCGCGCGTCGCGGCGACGGCGCTCGGCGCCGCGGTCGGCTCGGGGTAGGAGAAGCTGACGCCGTCGATCGCCACCGCGCCCGCCAGGCGGCCGGGGTCGCGCGGCGCGGCGACGGCCGGCGTCCGCGTCTCCAGCCCCATCAGCTCGTCGATCCGGGCGACCGAGATCCGCGTCTGCTGCCAGGAGTCGAAGACCTGCGAGAGCTGCTGGATCGGCGAGAAGAACATGTCGACGTAGAGGATGAAGGCGATCAGCACGCCGGTCGTGAGGCGTCCTTCGTGGACCATCTGGGCGCCGAGCGCGAGCACGATCACGTCGGCCAGCGAGGAGAGGAACTGGACGAAGGGGAAGTAGATCGAGACCAGCCGCTGGGCGCCGACCCGCGATTCGAGGTAGTCGTCGCCGAGCCGGCGGAAGCGGCGCTCGGTCTCCGCCTCGTGGGCGAACGCCTGCGACTCGCGCACCCCCGAGAGGCTCTCCTGGAAGTCGGCGTTGACGATCGCGATCCGGTCGCGCGCCTGGTCGTAGAGAGCGGCCGAGCGGCGGCGGAAGGCGACCGTGGCGAAGGCCAGCGGCACGACCACGACCAGCGTCGCGAGGCCGAGCTCGAAGTTGAGGATCAGCAGCGCGACGCCGACCCCGAAGAAGGTCGCGAAGGCGACCAGCGCGGAGAGCAGCCCGTTCTCGATCAGCGCTTCGAACTGGTCGACGTCGGTCGTCATCCGGGTCATGATCCGGCCCGCCATTTCGCGCTCGTAGTAGTCGAGCCCGAGCCGCTGCAGCTGCGCCCAGATGCGGATCCGCAGCGACAGCATCACCCGCTGCGCGGTGCGGCCGGTGACGAAGGTCTCCCCTACCTCGTCGACCAGGTCGGCGAGGGTGACGACGAGGAAGATCGCCGAGGCGGTGAAGAGCGCCGCCTGCGAGCCGGCGGCGACGCCGTTGTCGATGCCGTTCTTGACCAGGACCGGCCCGGCGAGGCCGGCGAGTGCGTCGAGGATCACCAGCACCAGGCCGATCAGCAGCGGCAGGCGGAACTCGCGCAGCAGCTTGCGCAGGGTGAACCCGCGCTGGTGTCGCGCCTCGCGGTCGAGGTCGATGGTGACCGCGTCGCGGACCGGCCGCAGCTTCGCCACCTGGGCGAGCAGCTGCGGGGTCGGCGCCAGGCTCTTGGCCATCGCGCCGCCGCGGGCACCGCCGGGTTTGCCGAGGCCGCCGCCGAGGCTGGGCGCGCCGAAGCCGTGGGTGGTGGTCGCCGCGGCCCCGGGCGCGGCGACCTTCCAGGCGGCCGCCGTGGTCGAGCCCTCGACCCGCGCGCTGAGCGCCTCGACCCGGCCCTCGACCGCGGCGGCGACGTCCTCGTCGAGCCCCGTGAGCAGGCCCCGGTAGACGGCGGAGCGGGCGACCAGCTCGTCGTGGGTGCCCTGGTCGATGACCCGACCCTCGTCGAGGACGACGACGCGGTCGGCGAGGTGCAGGGTCGAGCGGCGGTGGGCGACGAGCAGCGTCGTCCGTCCCGCCATCACCGAGCGCAGCCCGGCGTTGATCGCCTCCTCGGTGTGGGCGTCGACGGCGCTGGTCGCGTCGTCGAGGATCAGGATCCGCGGGTCCCGCAGGACCGCGCGGGCGAGCGCGATCCGCTGGCGCTGGCCGCCGGAGAGGGTGAGGCCGCGCTCGCCGACCACGCTGTCGTAGCCGCGCGGCAGCGCCATCACGAAGTCGTGCGCGCGGGCGACCCGGGCGGCGGCCTCGATCTCGGCGTCGGTGGCGCCGGGCCGGCCGTAGGCGATGTTGGCGCGGACCGTGTCGGAGAAGAGGAAGCTCTCCTCGAAGACGACGCCGACCTGTGAGCGCAGCGAGTGCAGGGCGACGCCGCGCAGGTCGTGGCCGTCGATCAGGACGGCCCCCCGGTCGGGCTCGTAGAAGCGGGAGACGAGGAGGGTCGCGGTCGTCTTGCCGCTGCCGCTGGGGCCGACGATCGCGACCCGCTCCCCCGCCTTCACGTGGAGGTCGAAGCCGTCGAGGACGCGGCGGCGCTCGTCGTAGCCGAAGCCGACGTCGTCGAAGTCGATGTCGCCCTCGAGCGTCCCCAACTCGACCGCGTCGGGTGCGTCGGCGATCGCGGGCGCCAGGTCGAGCAGCTGGAAGATCCGCTCGACCCCGGCCCGTGCCTGCTGCCCGATCGCCAGCAGGCCGGCGAGCTGCCGGGTCGGCGAGACGAGTTGGCCGATGTAGGTGGTGAAGGCGAGGAAGGTGCCGAGGCTGATTTCGCCGCGCAGCGCGAGCCAGCCGCCGAAGGCGAGGATCGCGACCTGGCCGAGCGCCGGAATCGCCTGCAGCAGCGGCTGGTAGCGCGAGGTCAGCCGCACCGCCCGCATCTGCGAGCCGTAGAGCTCCTCGGAGGACTCGGTGACGCGTTCCAGCTCGCGCCGCTCCTGGCCGAACGCCTTGACGACGCGGACGCCGTTGACCGCCTCGTCGACGATCTGGATCACCTCGCCTTCGCGCTGCTGGGCGTCCCAGGTGGCGGGGAAGATCCGCGTCCGCATCCGGTAGGAGACGGCGAGCAGGAGCGGCGCGATGATCAGGCTGACCAGCGCCAGCGGCGGCGAGAGCCACAGCATCACGCCGAGCGACAGGACCATCAGCAGGACGTTGCCGCTCATCATCGGGATGAACATCAGGAGGCCCTGGACCAGCGTCGTGTCGGAGCTGGCGCGGGCGACCAGCTGGCCGGTCGGCATCCGGTCGAGAGTGGCGAAGTCCATGTGCTGGAGGTGCGCCTGCATCTCGTTGCGCAGGTCGTACTGGACGCCGAGCGCGACCTTGCCGCCGCGATAGCGGCGCAGGTGGGCGCCGAGGAAGGCGCCCGCGGCGACGACGACCAGGGCGATCAGCCAGGGCAAGAGCGATTCGGAGCGTTCGACGATCACCCCGTCGACGATCTGGCGCTCCAAGAGCGGCGCGCCCGCCTGGCAAGCGGCGCCGAGCACCGCGGCGGCGAAGGAGATGGTGACGTCGCGACGGTGGCGGAGGACGTAGCCGAGTAGCCGGCGCAACCAACCTTTGGTGGGCGGCGCGCTCATTTCCTCTTGCGGCGAGCGAGGCGCTCGGCGGCCACCTCGTCGAGCGCCTCGCCGAGCCGGCCGAGCGACTCGAGCACCGCGTCGCCGTCGGGGGTGCGGGCGGTGAGGTCCTCGAGCCGGCCGAGCATCTCCTCCTCGACCGCGGCGAGCGCCGCCTCGCCGGCCGGGGTGAGGGTCAGGGTCGCGGCGCGGCGGTCGTCGGCGGCGTCCTCGCGCGAGAGCAGGCCGCGCTTGCGGAGCGACTCGACCGCGGAGCTGACCGTCGGCTTGCCGAGCGCCAGCCGGTCGGCGACACGCGAAGCCCGCTCGTCGCCGTCGGCGACGGCGGAGAGGACCCGGTAGTGGGCGAGGTTCAGATCACCGGAGGAGCGTTCGAGCTGCCGCGCCATGCGGGCGAGCGCCCGGATCGCCTGGACCTTGCTTTCGTTCGACGGTCGAACCATTCCCCGTCAAGGCTAGCGAAGTGGTTCGCTCGACGAACTATCGTTCACCGGGCCGGCCGCGACCCGCTTCCGTCAAGCTGAAGTACATGGCCGACCTCACCCACTGGATCGACGGCGCCCCGTTCGAGGCGGGCGAGCGCCATGGCGAGGTGACCGAGTCGGCGACCGGCGCGGTCGTCGCCCGGGTGCCGTTCGGCGACGCGACCGTGGTCGACCGCGCGGTCGAGTCGGCGGCGGCGGCATTCGCCGACTGGGGGACGAGCTCGCTCAGCCGTCGCGCCAAGGTCCTCTTCGCCTTCCGCGAGCTGGTCAACCGCCACCGCGACGAGCTCGCCGCGATCGTCACCCGTGAGCACGGCAAGGTCCTCTCCGACGCGGCGGGCGAGGTTCAGCGCGGGCTCGAGGTGGTCGAGTTCGCCTGCGGCGTCGGCGAGATCCTCAAGGGCGAGGTCTCGACCCAGGTGTCCTCCGGGGTCGACTCCTACTCGCTGCGCCAGCCACTCGGCGTGGTCGCCGGCATCACCCCGTTCAACTTCCCGGTGATGGTGCCGATGTGGATGCACCCGGTGGCGATCGCCTGCGGCAACTGCTTCATCCTCAAGCCCTCCGAGCAGGACCCGTCGGTCTCGATGCGGATCGCCGAGCTGTGGGCCGAGGCGGGCCTCCCGGCCGGCGTCTTCAACGTCGTCAACGGCGACCGCGAGGCGGTCGACGCGATCCTCGACCACCCCGGCATCGCCGCCGTCTCCTTCGTCGGCTCGACCCCGATCGCCCGCCACGTCTACGAGCGCGGGACGAGCGCCGGCAAGCGGGTGCAGGCGCTGGGCGGCGCCAAGAACCACGCCGTGGTGCTGCCCGACGCCGACCTCGACCTCGCCGCCGACGGGCTGGTCTCGGCCGGCTACGGCTCCGCTGGGCAGCGCTGCATGGCGGTCTCGGTCGCGGTCCTGGTCGGCGACGTCGCCGAGCCGCTGCTCGGCAAGGTGCTGGAGCGGACCCGGGATCTCACCGTCGGCGACGGCACCGACCCGGCCGCCGAAATGGGGCCGCTGGTCTCAGAGGCGCACCGCGCCCGGGTCGCCGCCTACGTCGACTCCGGCGTCGAGGAGGGCGCGACGCTGCTCGCCGACGGCCGCGACCTGACCGTTGCCGGCCGCGAGGGCGGCCACTTCCTCGGCCCGACCCTGTTCGACCGGGTGACGCCGGCGATGCGGATCTACCGCGAGGAGATCTTCGGCCCGGTGCTGGTCGCGGTCCGCGCCGAGACCTTCGACGCGGCGCTCGACCTGGTCGACGCCAACCCCTTCGGCAACGGCGCCGCGATCTTCACCAACGACGGCGGCGCGGCCCGCCTCTTCGAGCAGCGGGTGACCGCGGGCATGGTCGGCATCAACGTGCCGATCCCGGTGCCGATGGCCTACCACTCCTTCGGCGGCTGGAAGTCCTCGCTGTTCGGCGACCTCCACGTCCACGGCCCCGAGGGCGTCCGCTTCTACACCCGCGGCAAGGTGGTGACGCGGCGCTGGCCGGACCCGTCCCACCGCGGCGTCGACCTCGGCTTCCCGGTCGCAGGCTAGCGAGCCAGATCTCGACCCTGGGACCAACTCGACGCCGACGGCATCGAGGTGGCCGGCCCGCTCAGACAACTTCGAAGTCGTGCCGCGAGGCGATCGCGCCGATCGTCGCCGGGTCCGGCGGGCCGCCGGGCACGTTGAAGTTGAGGAAGCGGGCCGGCTCCGAACCGGGTTGGAGAAGGTGTGCGGTACGCCGGGCGGCGCGCAGACGAAGGTCCCGGGCGGCCCCTCGACGGTGTCGTCGCCGATCCTGAAGGTGAGCACGCCTTTGAGCACCGCGACCGCCTTCAGCGAGATGCGCGAGGCGCCCATCTCGAAGTTCTCCCCCTCGCCGGGCATATGGAGCGTCGCGTCGGCCATTGGGGAAACCGTAACTCAGCCCGCCGCGGCGGGATCGGTCCGCTTGAAGCTCTCGCACTCCGCCACCCGCCCGAACCAGGCGCCGAGCGCGGTGAGCGACAGCAACAGCTCCGGCGCCTTTTCGCCGCAGTTCGCGATCTGCGGCGCCAGATAGAGGTCGGCGAGGCTCATCTCGGAACCGGCGAGGAACGGCCCCGACCCCTCCCCCAGCATCGACTCGACCCGCCCGAGCGTCAGCTCGGCGGCGGCGAGCTCCTCGTCGCTCGCATCGCGCCCGCGCGGCAGGCCGCGGACCACTTCGCGGAAGACGTAGTCGCCGGCGACCCCCATCCAGGTGCGCATCGCGACCCGCCCGAGCGGATCGGCCGGCTGCAGGGCCGGGCCGTCGAACGCTTCGTCGAGATAACCGGTCGCGGCCAGCGTCTCGAACACCGTTACCCCGCCGATCTCGAGGATCGGCATCCGGCGGAACGGGTGCAGCTCGCCGTGCGCGTCGCTGCCGTAGTCGACCGGCACCAACTCGTAATCGATCCCCTTCTCGAGGCAGGTCATGCGGACCGTCCGCGTCCAGGTCGAGATCGGGTAGCCGTGGACCCGCGCGACGGGCGCCAAGCTAAAGCCCGCTCTCGACCTTGAGGTCGCCGCTGCGCTGGGCCTCCATCAGCAGCTCGTAGTCGGCCTCGTTCTGGTCGGCGTAGGCCTGGGAGAACTCGGCGATCGCGCGGTCGAAGCGGTCACCCTTGCCGATGTAGGCGGTGATCGCCGCGCGGTCGCCGGTCCGCGCGTGGGCGCGGGCGAGCGTCCAGCCGCAGAGTTGCGCGTAGGTGGCCATCGTCGCCGCGTCCATCGCCTCGATGTCGGCGGAGCCCTTGCCGTCCCACAGCTGCCGCACGTAGAAGTCGCGTTTGACGCCGTCGAGGCCCTCGGTGCTGAGCCAGCCGAGCAGGACGTCGCCGGCCGCCTGGGTGAAGCGCTGCCCGGCGACGACGCGTTCGCCGTGATGGGCGAAGCGACTGGCGCCGGCGAACGGCTCCAACACCGACGGCCCCGCTTCCTTCACCTGCAGGAAGAGCGGGTCGCCTTCGTCGCGCCCGAGCAGCAGCGCGATCCAGGCCCTGGTCCCGACGCTGCCGACCCCGACCACCTTGTGGGCGGCGTCGACGTAGTGGTAGCGGCCGGCGAGCACCCGGGCCTGCTCGTCGAGCGTGTCGCGGTACTCGTCGAGCAGCCGTCGCATCATCTTCGCGATCACCGCCGGGTCGGCGCCTTCACGCGTCGCCAGGTCCCCGATCGGCACCAGCAGCGGTGGCCGGCTGGCGATCCGCAGCTCGCCGTCCTGCCGCACGGTCAGTTTCTCGAGCGCCCGCAGGCTGTCCTTGTTGCGGGCCTTGGCGAGGTTCTTGTCGAGGCGACGGCGCGCCGCCTTGCTCACCCGGGAGCTCCAGCGCTTCTCGAACTCCTCGACGTCGAGGCGCGCATACCAGACGTCGAGCTCCTTCATCGCCGCGAACCCGGCCATCGCGTTGCGGTAGGCGCCGGCCCCGGCGAGCACCGCGGCCTCTCCCTCGGCGGCGCTGAAGCCACGGTCGCGGGCGCCGATCACGACGCTCGCGGCGAGCCGCTTGACGTCCCACTCGAACGGCCCCGGCAGCGTCTCGTCGAAGTCGTTGATGTCGAAGACGAGCCGCCGGTCCGGCGCCTGGAAGACGCCGAAGTTGGAGAGGTGGGCGTCGCCGCAGAGCTGCACGCGCAGCCCGGAATCGGGGCCGGCGGCGAGGTCGGCGGCCATGATCGCGGCGGCGCCGCGGTAGAAGGTGAAAGGAGACGCCAACATACGGCCGTAGCGGACCGGCACCAACTCCGGGACCCGCGTCCGGTCCTGCTCGGCGAGCACCCGCAGCGGGTCGACCCGATCGGGCCCCGGCTCCCAGACCGCCTGCGAGGACCGCGGCGCCAGCTTCCGCGCCCGCTTGCCGCGCTCGCGGCCGCCCAGGCTCGGCCCCTCCTCCTCGGTCACGCTGGTCTCGGTCGCGCTCACTCCCCCACACTCCCACCGAACGGTCACGATTGCCAGTCGTTCGACGCCGCCGCCGCGGCGTGAGAGTGTGGGCCATCGAGCGCAAGGCGAGCACCGCCGCGGGGCTGATCCTCACCACCTTGTGCGCGGGGCAGTTCCTGATGATGCTCGACAGCTCCGTGATGAACGTCTCGATGGCGACGGTCGCCAGCGACCTCGGCACCAGCATCACCGGGATCCAGACGGCGATCACCCTCTACACGCTGGTGATGGCGGCCTTCATGGTCACCGGCGGCAAGATCGGCCAGATCCTCGGCCGCAGCCGCGCCTTCGCGATCGGCTGCGTGATCTACGGGGCGGGCTCGCTGACCACCTCGCTGGCCCCGAACCTGGGGGTCCTGCTGGTCGGCTGGTCCTGCCTGGAGGGCCTCGGCGCCGCCCTGATCCTGCCCGCGATCGTCGCCCTGGTCGCCTCCAACTTCGGCGCCGACGAACGGCCGCGCGCCTACGGCCTGGTCGCCGCGGCGGCGGCCGTGGCGGTCGCGGTCGGCCCGATCGTCGGCGGCTTCTTCACCACCTACCTCTCCTGGCGCTACGTCTTCGCCGGCGAGGTCCTGGTCGTCGTCGCGATCCTCTTCCTCGCCCGCCGGATCACCGCCGACGCGCCGCAGAAGAAGGTGCGGCTCGATCTGGTCGGGACCGGGCTGTCGGCGGCCGGCCTCGGGCTGATCGTCTTCGGCATCCTGCGCTCCGGCACCTGGGGGTTCGTCCGGCCGAAGGCGGGAGGGCCCGAATGGATCGGCCTCTCGCCGACGATCTGGCTGATCCTCGCGGGCGGGCTGGTGATCTGGCTGTTCGCGATCTGGGAGAACCGGGTGATCGCCCGCGGCGGCGAGCCGCTGGTCGACCCGGCGATCCTGCGCACCAAAGTCCTCCGCGCCGGCCTCACCTCGTTCTTCTTCCAGTACTTCCTGCAGGGCGGCCTCTTCTTCGCGATGCCGCTCTTCCTCTCGATCGCGCTGGGGCTCTCGGCGATCGAAACGGGAGTGCGCCTGCTGCCGCTCTCCTTCACCCTGATCCTCGCCGCGGCCGGGATCCCGAAGCTCTTCCCCCACGCCTCGCCGCGGCGCGTCGTGCGAGTCGGCTTCCTCGCCATGTTCGCCGCGCTGGTCGTCCTCGTCGCCGCCCTCGATGCCGGCGCGGGCGCCGGCGTCACCACCTGGCCGATGCTGCTCGCCGGACTGGGGATGGGAGCGCTCGCCTCGCAGCTCGGCAGCGTCACCGTCTCCTCGGTCCCCGACGAGCAGAGCGGCGAGGTCGGCGGGCTGCAGAACACGGTCACCAACCTCGGCATCTCGATCGGCACCGCGCTGACCGGGGCGATCGTGATCGCCGCGCTCAGCTCGTCGTTCCTCAGCGGGGTCGAGCAGAACCCGGCGGTGCCGGCGCCGATCAAGTCGGAGGCGTCGACCAACCTGGCCGGCGGGGTCCCGTTCCTCTCCGACGCCGAACTGGAAACGGCGCTGGGCGAAGCGCACGTGCCGCCGCGCGCGACCGCCGCCGTGATCGAAGAAAACGAATCGGCCCGGCTCGTCGGCCTGCGCACCGCCCTCGCGGTGCTGGCGATCTTCGCCATCGTCGCGCTCTTCTTCACCGGGAGGATCCCGGAGCACCAGCCGGGCGAACCGAGCACCGAGCCGGCCTGATCGCGGGCCTGCCGAGCGCTGCGTGTATTTGACCCCCTATAGGGGGGCCAAACCATGGCCACGTGTTTGTAAACGCTGGCATCTTCGTCACGGCGCTGAGTCAACATCGGCCGCGACGGCTGGCCCCGCCGAGCTCCGCGACTTCGTCGCCGCCCAGGCGCGCAAACGCGTCGGGCTGCGCTTCTGGCCAAGCGCGGCGTGCGCCCGCCGGCTCAGTCGTCCCTCGAGCCCTCGTCGGGCAGCACCAGGTTCAGGGCGCCGTTGACCAGGCTGACGATGATCGCCGCGAGGACGCCCCACCAGAAGGTGCGGATCTGGAAGTCGGGAACGACCCAGTCGGTGACGTAGAGCATCAGCACGTTGATCAGGAAGTAGAAGAGGCCGAGGGTGATGACGATGAAGGGGATCGAGAGGATCGTCAGCACCGGCTTCACCCAGGCGTTGATCAGGGTGAAGACCGCGGCGGCGATGAACAGCGTCCACCACTGGTGCCCGTAGCTGATGCCGGCGAGGATCCAGGCGGCGACGAAGAGCGCGACGACGTTGCAGAGCCAACGTATGGCGAACGAGCGCATCCCCGGCGAGCATATGCGGTAGCCTCGGTTGCGTTCGAGTCGGTAATCACCGACCAAAGCAGTGCCCGCGCCCGTAGATCGTTTGCTTATCGGCATCCTCCGCGTTCGCAGCACGCAAAAACGGAGGTACACAGATGGCAACCGGAACCGTGAAGTGGTTCAACGACGACAAGGGCTACGGCTTCGTCACTCCCGACGACGAAGGCAAGGACCTCTTCGTCCATCACAGCGACATCGCCGGCGAGGGCTTCAAGTCACTCGCCGAAGGCGCCAAGGTCTCCTACGACGCCGAACCCGGCGACAAAGGCCCCAAAGCGGTCAACGTTCAGACGGTCTGAGCTGAGCTTGCGGTAGTCGGGGCCGGTCATCGCGACCGGCCCCTTTTTTCATGGCGATCGAACGCATGGAGCACGTCGGCATCGTGGTCGACGACCTCACCGCCGCGACGGCCTTCTTCGTCGCGCTCGGCCTCGAGGTGCAGGGCGAAACCTCGGTCGAGGGCGACTGGGTCGACCGCATCGTCGGGCTCGAGAGCATCCGCACGGACCTGGCGATGCTGGAGACCCCGGACGGCGGCGGCCGCGTCGAGCTGGTCAAGTTCCGGTCCCCGTCGGTCCGAGGCGGCGACCAGGCGGCGCCGGCGAACACCCTCGGCCTCCGTCATCTCGCCTTCTCGGTCGACGATCTCGACGCCACCGTCGCCAACCTGCGAGGCCATGGCGCCGAGCTGGTCGGCGAGATCGAGCGCTACAAGGACGCCTATCGCCTCTGCTATATCAGCGGCCCGGAGGGGATCGTCGTCGAGCTCGCCGAAAAGCTCGGCTGAGGGATTCCCGCCGGCGCGCCCGGCCGGTCCGCTTACCGCGACGCTTCGAGCTCGGCTTCGAGGCGGCCGAACCAGTCGGCGGCGTGCTGGTAGGAGTCGGTGCCGAGGCTCGCGGCGAGCGCCGGGAAGCGGAGGCCCGATCGCTCCAGCCCCTCGGCGTACGGGGCGACGTGCTCGGCGACCTCGCGCGCCGCGTCCTCCGAGCGTTGCCGCAGCCGGCGCACGAGCGCGAGTTGATCGGCCGGTGGCAGGCTGTCGGCGAAGAAGAGGCGGAGCAGGCCTTCGTCGCGGAACTGGACCGGCACTTCCTCGGGAGCGCGCAGCCAGTCGAGCAGCGCCGCCTCTCCGGCGGGGCTCAGCTCGTAGGAGAAGCGGGCGCGGGCGCCCTGCGAGTCCTCGCTGCGCTCCAGCAATCCCTCGGCCTCGAGCCGGCCCAGTACGGGATAGACCTGACCGAGGGAGGTCGGCCAGAAGAACCTCGTCGATCCGTCGGCCGCCCGCTTGATCGCGTAGCCGGAGCGGGCGCCGAGCCGCACCATGCCGAGCGTCAGGTAGGCGGGCGCCTTCAACTTCATCGATCGGTCCCCCGGTACCGGTCCACGGGGACCTCTTGCGCGGCATCTACGTATCGGCTTCGATACATCCGCTCAGTTATATCGAACATGGAGGCAGACGATGACGGATCCCGGCGGACCACAACTCGACACGGCGTTCTTGGAGGACTGGGGCGAGCGCTTCGCCGCCGCCTGGAACGACCACGAACCCGATGCGGTGATCGCCCTCTGCACCGAGGACATCCGCTGGAGCGATCCGGCGCTGCCGGGCTCGCCGACCGCGGGCCGGACGGCGGTGCGCGACTTCGCCGCCTTCACCTTCGCCGCCTTCCCGGACTTCCGGGTCGAGGAGCGCGAGTCGATCTACGTCTCCTGGACCGAGCCGATGGCCCTCTGTCCGTACCGGATGACCGGCACCGCCGCCGGCTCCCGCGACGCCGGGATCACCCCGGGCGCGGCGGCGATGGACGTCCCCGGCATCGACCGCTGGACCTTCCGCGACGGCCTGCTCTGCCGCTACGACACCTACTACGACCACGCCGAGATGATGCGCCAGCTTATGGGCAGCTGAGGCTGCCGGCCTTGGCGGGCAGGTAGTCCAGCCACCCGTCCCGCCGGTTCGTCCGCGCGACGACGTCGGCGACGATCGCGGTGACGTTGTCGCGAGCCCCGTAGTCGAGCACGCACCGAAGGATGAGAGTTCTCTCAGCGGATCCAGAGCAATCAATTACGGAACCTTCAGAGCACCCTCATCGGCCGCCTCGACGATGCACGAACGATGAAGGGAGCCCAGGTCCGAGCGACCCCGTTCGCGACCCTGGGCGAATTCTCAGTCCCGACTCAGGCGGCCTGAATATTCCGCCGCCACCGTCGATTCCCCCAGCCCACGTCCGGAGATCCCTCCTCCCGGCACATCGAGACAAAGGTAGATCGAAATGTCACTTCCCCTGATCCTTGCCCTCAACGCCGGCATCGCCACGTTGCTGACCCTGACCGTGGCCCTGGTGATGGCAGGCCCGGGCCGTCTACGGCCGCATCACCACGCCTCCGCGGTGCTGGTCGGCCATCGAAATCTGGCTCCCGATAATTAAAAATAGGTGCTTCTCGTCCATATAAGCGGGTATCTACCGGATATGTCTTTCTCAGAGATCATCCTGATGAACGTAGGCATCGCCGCCATATTGGTCGCGATCCTGGCCCTCGTGATGCTGATTCCCGCGCGTCTCGCCATCCAGCATCCGACGACCGGTGGGCGGCGGCGCAAAAGGGCCGACTACCGCAGGGCGGCCGTCCAAGGCCGGCGTGCGCCGGATGCGGGCCGCCGCGGGCTGCGGCCGATCGGCGACCAGAACTGAGTCGGGCCGGGCGGGCGAGCCCCCGCGCCGATACGATGGTGCGGGGCGCCGCCCGACGGTGGCGCCTGTGACCAAGCTCGATCGGCGCCACAGTGCGGTGCCAAGGAGGTTCGATGGGGAGGCGTACGCGATTTCTCGCCGCCCCGCTCGCCGTGCTGGTCGTCGCCGTCGCGGGTTGCGGAAGCACCGGCGCGGTATCGCGTATCGGCGGCTCGGGACGGCGGGGCGGGCCGGTGGTCCTCTCGGCAGAGAAGATCCCCGACCTCGGCACGGTCCTCGTCGACGAAGGGGTGACGCTGTATACGTTCGCCCCGGATCGGGCGACCGAAGTGACCTGCAAGGGTGCCTGCGCCGCGGCCTGGCCGCCGTTGACGGTCGTCCCCGGGGAAAAGCCGACCGGGACCGGAGCGGTCCGCGGAGGTCTGATCGGGACCGACCCCGGTCCCGACGGGAGCGAGGTCGTGACCTATGCCGGTTGGCCCCTCTACAGCTTCGTCTCGGACACCGAACCGGGCGAAGCCAACGGACAGGACGTCGACCTCAACGGCGGCTACTGGTACGTCATGTCGCCTTCGGGCAGGATCATCAGGTAGCGCCGGTCCGCGGCCGACCCAGCGGCAACGGGATCGACCTCGAACGACCCTCGATGGTCACCAGCAGCCTCACCGGGCCGGCGCCGACCACCCTGACGCCGCCCGACCAGACGGTGACGGGCGCATGCCGGCATGGCTGGAACTCCGTTTCCGCGTAGCCGGGGGCGCGAAAGAGGGAGGTAGCGGTGCGGCCCCGGTTGTCGAGGATCTGGCCGTAATAGAGGAAGACCCGGTTGCGGAGTTCGAGCGGGACGCTGACGACGACGAACCGGTGGCCGCGGACAGCGATGCCCATGCGCGCGTAGAACTGGCCGTTCCGCGCTCGACGCATGCTCGCCAGGGGCCGCGGGACGATCGCCACCGGCCCCGCCCGTTCGGTCGCCGCCCGCTGCTCCGCGGCGCTCGCGCCGACGCCTTCCCCCGGCCCGCACGGCGCCAGGTTCGCTTCCGCCGGTTCCAGCGGTTCGCTCGATCCGCCCAGCGCCAGGACGATCGCCACGGCGGCGCCCGCCACGACGACGAGCCCGCTTTTCAGCCAGGCGGGCAGCTGGTCACTCGGCCGCCTGGGGCCATGGGATCGCTTCGGCGGCGTCCTGCTCGGACGGCTCGGGCCATTCGCGGATCTCGCGCAGCTCGACCTCGGCGGCTTCCCTGGTGCCGAACGGTTCGTTGCCGTGGATCGCGACCTTGTCGGCGGGCACGATCGCGAACCCCTCCACCGGCTCTTCTTCGAGAAGCCCCGCGGCCTCGCTCCAATCGACCTCCGCCACCGGCACGATCTGCCCCTCGCGTTGAAGGATCCTCACCTGTGCGGCGTCATAGGCAAATCTCGGCAACTGTGTCCCTCCTTCGGTCCGTCAACTCGACTCTTCCCCCGCCAGCGTCTTCAGGTCGGTGCTGACCCAGTTCGGCAGGAACGGGTAGACCATCCCGGCACGCTCGTATCCCTTCGCGTCGATCAGGTAGAGCGCGTCGGTGTGTTCGACGTCGCCGCTGGTGCGACGAACGAAGATCCGGTACTTCTTCCAGACCGTTTCCAGCTGTGCCTTCGTCCCGAGCAGCCACCGCCACTGGAAACCGGCGAGACCGAACCTCTTGATCGCTCGCCGCGCCGACCCGGGGGTGTCTTCCCAGGGGTTGACGCTGACGGCGACGACCAGCGGTCGGTCGGTCGGCGGCGTCATGCGAAATGCCGCCGCGAGGGCCCTCCCCTCCGGGGGGCACTCCTGATGGCATCGGGAGTCCATGAAGGTGAGGATCACCGGCCGGCCGCGCAACGAGGCGAATCGCAGCCGGCCGCCCCGCGAGTTGCGCAGGATGAAGTTCGGCGCCCGTCGCAGGCCCTCCGGCCAGACCGCCTGGCCCTGGACCTCGGCCGTCGGCTGAGCGCCACCCGAGTTGCCGCCGGACAGCAGGTGAAGCGCATCGCCGACGAAGGCGCCGACGAGCACGGCGAGCACGATCACCAGGGCGGCGGTGCGCCGCCCCGTTCTCCTCATCCTCCCCTCCGCCGCAGCATCACCACCGTGTAGATGCTGAGGACAACGATCAGGACGACGAGCGGGAACACGGTCGACCAGACGCCGGAGAAGGTCGTCCAACCGACGTTCGCTACCAGCTGAGGCAGCAGCTGCATCTCATCCAACTCCTCTCGGCAGTGGCTCGGCTCGCCGCCGCTCGCCGACTCGCGAGGCTTCGCCGGTCCAGTTGAGGGGAGTGGCCAGGGAATCCATGGTCAGACCAGGTAGAGGACGACCCAGGCGAGGATCCCGATCCCGGCCAGCAGGGCCCAATAGTTGGCCGACGGGGTGAAACCCTCCGGCACTTTGTCGGCGTGGCCACGGTGGCGGATGCCGAGGGCGAAGACCGTCTCGACCCGATAGAGGGCGAGCAGCGTGGCGACCACGTACAGGGCGGTCCAGCCGAAGAAGACGCTGGCGTAACCGCCGCTCTGGGGGCCGAAGGGGATGTGCGCGTACTCGACCATCTGGGCGACGCAGGCGAAGAGGCCGAGCGCCAGGGCGAGGCCGGAAGGCGCCACCCAGCCGGTGCCGCCCCGTCTCGCGACCCGCGCGGCGTACCCGAAGGCGAGGGCGCTGAGGGCAAGCGAGGCGGCGATCGCGATCCCGTAGCCGGCAGGGGGCGTGACTCCGGCCGGGCGCCAGAGTTCGTTGCTGTCGAGCGAACGCAGGTAGAAGTAGGCGAAGACGAATCCGAGGAAGAACATCACCGTCGCGCCGGCGAGCAGCGCGTAGCCGACGCGGTCGATCCGCTCGTGCATCTCCGGCGTCTCCGCGAAGGTGTCCTCCTCCTGCATCGTGACGTCTGACATCTCTCTCCTATCCCGGGGCGGGGGCCTCGGCCGGCGGGGCGACCGGGGGCACCCCGTAGTCGTAGGGATCCGAATCGATCACCGGCGGACGCGGGAAGTCCCCGACCGGGACAGGGGTCGGGGTCGCCCACTCCAAGGATTTCGATTCCCAGGGGTTGTCCGGAGCCGGCTTGCGGACGATCACCAGCGAGTAGACGACGTTGTAGAGGAAGAGCAGCATCGAGGCACCGAGCACGAAGGCGGAGACCGAGACCCAGTCGTTGAGCGTCTGCAGGTGGCTGGGGTAGGTGACCACCCGCCGCGGCATCCCCATCAGCCCCAGCGCGAACAGCGGGAAGAAGGTCGAGTTGAAGGCGATGAACATCGTCCAGAAATGGATCTTGCCCAGCCGTTCGTTGAGCGCGATGCCGAACATCTTCGGCACCCAGTAATAGATCGCCCCGAAGAAGACGAACACGAGGCCACCCATGATCGTGTAGTGGAAGTGGGCCATGACGAAGAAGCTGCCGTGGGTGGCGACGTCGCTCGGGACGTCGGAGAGGAACACACCAGAGGCGCCGCCGACGAAGAAGTTGAAGAACCAGGCCAGACAGAACAGCATCGGCACCGTGTAGCGGATCTTCGCCCGCCAAAGGGTCCCCATCCCGGCCAGGAAGACCAGGCCGGTCGGGATCGAGATCGCCTCGGTGGAGAACATGTAGAAGGGCCGCAGCGACGAGTTGAGACCGCTGACGAAGAGGTGGTGCTGCCAGACGAAGAAGCTCAGCAGCGCGATCCCCAGTAGGCCCGAGACGGCGATCCGGTAGCCCCAGAGCCGTTTGCGGGCGAAGACGGGGATGATCTCCAGAAGGATCCCCATCCCCGGCAGGGCGAGCACGTACACCTCCGGGTGACCGAAGAACCAGAACAGGTTCTGGAACAGGTAGGGGCTTCCCCCCGCGCTCGACAGGAAGAATGAGGTCTGGACGCCGCGATCGAAGGCGACCATCAGCAGGCAGGCGATCAGGACCGGCGCCGCCAACACCATCAGCACCCCGGTGCTGAGCGCCCCCCAACAGAGCATCGGCAACCGCGACCAGGTCAGCCCCGGGGCCCGCATCGTGATGATCGTGGTGATCATGTTGAGGCCGAACAGGGTCATCGAGATCCCGACCAGGGCGAAGAAGAAGATGTAGGAGTCGAAGCCGTAGTTCGCCTGGTCGTTCAGCGGCGCGTATCCCGTCCACCCGGTCGGGAAACCGCCGAAGAGGAGGGTGGTCATCAGGATCGTCCCGGCCGCCATCAACAGCCAGAAGGTGAGCGACTCGATCCGCGGGTACGCCATCCGCCGCGCGCCGATCATCAGCGGGATGAAGTAATTGGCGAACGGCCCCAGCACCCCCGAGGTCATGATCCCCATCATCATCGTCCCGTGCAGGCCGACCAGGGTCAGGTAGTTGCCCGCCCCGAACAGCTGCGGCGAGGGCCGCAACAGCTCGGCCCGGATCAGCATCGCGTTCATCCCGGCGATGAAGAAGAAGAAGCCGATCCCGATCAGGTACTGGATCCCGACGACCTTGTGGTCGGTGCAGCTGGTGAAGTAGCGACCGACCCCGCCCTCCTCTTTTTCGGCCATGCTGACCGGGGCGCCGAACATCCGCGAGATCGGATAGTTGAGGAAGCCCAGACCGCCGAGGAAGCCGACCACGGCAAACAGGTAGCCGAGCATCAGCGCGACATCGTTCTGGTTGGTGTCGCTGAAGTAGTCGAGGCTTTCGGCGTGGATCTGGTGGCCCAGCCACCAGCCGAAGTAGAAGCCGACCACCCCGAGGACGATCCCGCCCAGGAGGTTGAAACCGATCAACCGCCGCCAAAGGGGCTTCGCAACCGCGGCGTCGCTCATCCGGCCCTCCTCTCAGGTTCGGGGAAATAGTGGGTCGCGTACTTCGGCAGGACCTTGTCGGCCGCCGCGAAGACCTTCGCCTGGTTGTGGATCCACGTCCTGAACCTGGCGTCGCTGACCACCTGCCCGGTGTCGAACATGTAGCCATGCCAGAGGCCGCAGAGCTCGCTGCAGTGGATTTCGAAGTCCTGTTCCTTGGTCGGTTCGGTGAAGGCGATGTTGTCCACACCCGGGTTCGCGTCGGCCTTGATGCCGATCCGCGGCGCCCAGAAGGAGTGGATGACGTCGAGTGAGGTGACGTGGAATTCGATCTGCTGATCGACGGGCAGCTCGAGGTGGGCGGTCTCGATCCCGCCGAAGGTCGGGTAGCGGTAGGTGAACTCCCACTGCTGGGCGATCACCTGCACCGGGAGCGCCTTGCCCGACGGCCTGAAGGCCGGTTCGGGACCCTCGCCGCCGCCCGAGCCGGCGTCGGCCAGCTCGACCGTGCCGAAGATCGCGAGGAACAGGACGATGATCGTCGTCACCGCCAGCCAGACCATGTTGACGCGCCCGTCGCCGCCGACCGCGAGCCCTTCCTGTGGACCCTCCTCACGGCGCCGGAAGACGGTGAGGCTGTAGATGAAGTAGACGAGCAGGGTGGCCGCGATCGGCGTCACGATCCCGAACAGGACCGTGTTGTCGTAGAGCTGCCCGGCGCTGGCGGAGCTCGCATCGCCGGGCGGCAGGGTCGGCGCGATCACCGCGACCACGATCGGCGTCGCGATCGCGCTCAGCACGAACGAGGCGATCGCGATCCTGCGCAGGTGGTTCGGTTCCTTCACATCACACCACTTCGAGGAAGCCGTCCATGTAGCCGATCGTCTGCATCGGCCCGCCGAAGCCGGCGATGAAGCCGGCGGCGCAGGGGACGAAGCACTGCCACCGGTAGCGCCCCGGCTTGCCGGTGCGGATGGTGAAGGTGACCGTCTCGTGGGCCTGTTCGAGCGAGCACGGTCCTTCTTCGCACTGGTTTTCGGCTTCTTCCGGGACACCCCGGAGCGGAACGATCAGGCCGAGCTGAGGGATCGCGAAGGTGTGTGAGGCTTCTTCCGGGGAGATCGAGCCCATCGGCTTGCCGTCGACCTTCATCGCGTTGCCGACCGTCCCGTGGACCTGCGAGAGGAAGGGGTTGCGCAGCCCGCTGTCGCCGTCGAACTGGTAGACGGTGACGTGGACCAGGGATTCGGCCGGGACCTTGTAGATGGTGCTGTGGATCCATTCACCCTGCGGGTTGCGGATCAGGTAGGAGACCCACGGCCTGTTCGCCCCCTGCGGGCCGACCGCCGCCTCGGTTTTCAGCGTCAGCCGCGCGGTGTGCGGAGCCGCGCCGTGGGCCGCTTCGACGGTCGGCGGCTCGGTGAGGAGATTGGCGACGTAGAGGGCGATCAGCCCGGCGACGACCAGGACGGTGATCGCAACGACGGATACCCGTGCCCAAAGTGGACCCATCTACACCTCTCCATACGCCACGGCCCGGCTCCCGGTCGCCCCTCGCCGCCTGTCGAAGCACGGGGCGAGGCATCTGGAGGCGAAGCGTTTCTGTGGAAACCCTGGGTAAACCTAAACCGCGGCCTACTACCAGTCAAGGAATCCCTATACACGCGGGTCTTTCAAGGTCAGATCGCTGACAAGGGGGCTCACGTCGAGCCTCCTTCGGTCGAGGCCGTACCCGGCGTCTGACCCCGCGGCGGCTGCCCGGCTTCGATCCGTGCCCGCAATTCGGGGCCGCGGCCGGCGGCGACGGCGCGCTCCGCCCGTGCCGAGGTCAGGTCGACCTGGTTGGCGAAGGCGAGGTCGAGCAGGTCCTGTTTTTCGATGTCCTCCTTCGCCCAGATCAGGAAGACCCAGGCGAAGACCCCGAGCGCCATCAACATGCACTCGCCCATCAGGATCGCCCCGGCGGTGCTCTGGTCGGCGATCGGTGAGATCCCCGCCGCTTCGGCGGTCTTCGAGTAGGCGGGATAGAAGACGGAGTCCGACCACATGAAGACGTTGGCGAGGATCATCGCCGGCAGCCAGATCCCGATCGTGTAGATGACATGGGCGCCCTTGCCGAACCACTGCGGCTTCGGCAGCGGCCCGAACAGCGGCATCCAGAGCAGGATCCCGGTGCCGATGAAGAGCAGGTGCTCGAGCACGTGCAGGGACTCCGAGTGCAGCACCGCCTGGTAGAGCGGCGGCGAGTGCCAGAGGAAGAGGTTGAAGGTGAAGATCGAGATCGCCACCACAGGGTGCGTGAGCTGACGCAGGGGCCGTCCGGCGCGGAAGGTGAGGAGCGGCTGCAGCAGAGGTCCGGTGAGCCCGAGGACGATCAGCAGCGAGGCGACGTCGGCCAGCAGGAGGTGCTGGATCATGTGGACGTAGACGAGCTTCTTCGACTCTTCCTCGACCGGGCTTGCGATCGCCGCGGCGATCACGACCATCCCGGCGCCGAAGCTGAGCTGGCGCCAGCCGGAGACAGGTCGACGTTCGACCCCCAGCCGGTGCACGCGCTTCAGGTAGGCGGCCGCGAGGCCGATCGGCACGGCGATCGACATCACCGCCCAGAAGGTGTCGACGGCGTTGGTCACGGGCGCGCTCCCACCCCACTCGCGCTCAGCCGGCGAGGCCGGCGGGGCTCGAGCCGCGCGGATCGTCCGGGTCGTCCCCTGCGGCGGCGTGGTGCCGCCCGGAGAGCCAGACGAAGATGCCGACCGCAGGGATCGGCGCGAAGAAGATCATGCCCTCGTACCAATGTCTCAGGCAGGCGTAGACGACCATCGGAGAGCAGCTTACGCCCCTCGCTCCCGAACCCCCCGGTCACGTCTTGATCAGCGTCCTGAAGTCTTGGGCCAGCTCCGAGCTCGGCACCTGGGTCCCGGCGTCGACGATCCCCGCGATCATCGCCTTGCGGGTGATCAGGTAGATCGCCGCGGTATGCGAGCTGTCCGGATCGCCCTGGATCTGCGGCCCGACGTGCCAGGCTTCCCAGTAGGGCCTCAGCTCGGCTTCGCTGCCGATCAGGTAGTGGAAGTTGGAGGGCTCGTGGTGCACCTTCAGCCAGGCCCGGACCGTCGAGGCGGTGTCGCCGACCGGGTCCACCGAGAGCGCGACCACGTCCACCTTCTTCGCCGCCTCGCCGAGTTCGGTCAGCGCGGCCTGGAGCTCGGCGCCGATCAGCGGGCAGATCGTGGGGCAGTGCGTGTAGAGGAAGGTCACCATGTAGGGGCGGCCCTTCAACGACGCGGTGTCGAACGGCTTGCCGGTGGCCCCGTCCTCGAGCCGCATCGCCGGCGCGGCGACGGCGCCGCCCGGATAGAGGGTCGCGTCCACATAGCCGGGAGCATCGGCCTTGGTGGACTTGGCGTTGGCGATGAAGACGGCCGCTAGGACGAGCAGCGCCAGGAGGCTAACGACCGCGATCGCCGTCAACGCCTTCAGGCGCCGATCGTCGCGTATCGACATGCGCATAAGAATACGGCTCCTCATGCCCGGGGGAGGGCGCGGCCGCGACCAGGGCCGAGGTGGCGGTCAGAACGATGACCATCGCGACCACCTCGAGGGCCAGCGCCCACCGGGCGACGATCGTGGCCCGCCGCGCGTCCTGCCCCGATCCGGGGCTCCGGAGGGTCGGGATGACGCGATAGCGATTCACCGCGCCCAGCCCGAGCAGGGCCACGACGAGAAGGAGCTTGAGGATGATCAGCCGCCCGAACGCCGTCTCCCAGAGGGCGGCGACGTTGGCCAGGGCGACCACCGTGTGGACGGTGCCGGTGAGAAGGATCGCGATCGCCGCGAGCAGGGCAAGCGGTGAGAAGCGGGTGAGCGTGGCGAGCAGGAGGTCGGCGCGGCGCGGCGGCTCGAGCCGGCCGAGGGGAGCCGGCAGCGCGGCGGCGAGGTAGACGACTCCCCCCACCCAGATACCGGCGGCGAGCAGATGCGCCATCGAGAGGCCGGCGACCAGGACCGAGCTCGGTTCCCCGGCCAGCACCAGCGCGGGCGCGGTGATCGCGCATCCGGCGACGATCGACTCGGCCCTCCACGCCCGGCTCCGCCCGAGCGGCCACGTGCCTGACAGCAGGAGCCCGCCGACGACCAGCCAGCCGGTCATCTCGACCACGAGCCAGACCACCGATGTGGGAGGGCGGTTACCGGCGATCAGCACCCCCGCGGTCCCCGCCGCGCCGAGCCCGCTGCCGGTCACCGTGAAGGCGCGGGCGCGGCGCGAGAACGCGTGCCGTGCATCGACTTCGCCCCCTGCGCCGCGGATCGAACGCAGGGCCGGAAACCAGGCGATCCTCACGAAGCAGAGCCCGCCGACGACCAGTGCGACCGCCAGGTAACAGGCGGTGCGCGAGGCGCCGAGGGCGAGTCCCGCGATCGTCATCGGTTGTGGATCATTGCGAAGGCCGAACCATCTCCGCGGCGACGACGGACCGGATCACCGGTCGGAACCCGCGGGAGCGGCCCACCGGCAGCCCCCGCTCCGATTAGACTGCGCTCGATGGCAGCAAGCCGCTTCTCGAAGCGCGGCCGCCTCGTCCTTCTGGCCGCACTCGCAGCCCTCTCGTTCGGGTCGCTCTTGGCGACCGGCTTCGACACCGGCCTAATGACGTTGCTGCCGGCGCTGGTCACGGCGGCGGTCTTCTTCGTCTGGCCTGATCCAGGCCTCGACTTGATCCTGCGGATTGCGGCGCGCCGTCGTCCGCCGCGTCCCGAGCGAGCCAGGACCCCGGCCAAGCGTGGCCGGCGCGGCCCGATCCGCGGCGGCCGCCTGATCGCCGTCTCGATGGGTGGCCGCGGGCCCCCGGCTCTTCTCTGCCGCCCCTGAGGCGAACACGCGCAGAAGAAAATCCGGAACACAGGAGGAAGCCATGAGGCTTTCCATCACTCGCAGGGGCCTGCAGATCGCCCTTGGCCTGGTCTGGCTGCTTGACGGCGGGCTGCAGTTTCAGTCCGCGTTGTATTCACATGGCTTCACCGAAGGCATCGTCGAAATGGCGAGCGGACAGCCGGGTTGGCTGGCCCACAGCATGGCCTGGGCAGCCCATCTCGCCGAACACGACCTCGGCGTCTGGAACACCCTGTTCGCACTGGTCCAGGTCTTCATCGGCCTCGGCCTCCTCTATCGCCCGACCGTGAAGCCGGCGCTGCTCGCATCGTTCGGCTGGGCACTGGTCGTCTGGTGGATCGGCGAGGGGTTCGGGATGCTGTTCATGAACATGGCCGAACCGCTGACCGGCGCCCCCGGCGCGGTCCTGCTCTATGGGCTGATCGGCGTATTGGTCTGGCCGAGCGAGAAGGTCGGCGGGCTGCTCGACGCACGCGGCGCCCGCATCATGTGGGCGAGCCTCTGGCTGGTCATGGCCTGGCTATGGCTCGGTCCGGCGAGCAGCGGCTCGCACTCGGTGTCGAACGTGCTGGAAGAAGGCGGCTCGGGGATGGGCTGGCTGACCAGCGTCCAAAGCTGGGCCGCGGGCTGGGCCGGCGGCACCGGGCTGGTGATCGCTCTCGTCTTCGCGACCCTCTCCGTGGCGATCGCGATCGGCGTCGCCACCGACCACTGGGCCAAGCCGCTGCTCTGGCTCGCGATCGCGATGAACCTCGTGCTCTGGGTGCTCGGGCAGTCGTTCGGCGACATATTCGCCGGCGGCGCCACCGACCCGAACGCGGGGCTGTTGTTCATCCTGCTCGCGTTCGCGATGTTCCCGGTGGTCGGGGCCCGCGCGGCGTCGGCCCGGGAACCCGGACGGCCCGATCCGGTGGCTCGCCGCGGCGACATCGGCGGGTTGGAACCGAGGAGCGCCTGAGATGACGGATGCGGCCGCCGAGGTCCGAAAGCTGACATCGGTCACGGCCGGCACGAGCCGACGCTTAGGCTGTGCGGGAATGGCCACCAGCCATCTTTCCCCGCGCGGCCGCATCCTGCTCCTCGCCGCGCTCGCCGCCTTCGCGGTCGCGATCCTCTTCGCGACCGGGTTCGACCTGGACCTGATGATGGTCCTGCCGGCGCTCGCCACGGCGGCGCTGCTGCTCGCCTGGCCGCATCCGGGCATCGACCTCATCCTGCGGATCGCGGTACGGTGCCGTTCGCCGCGCCCCGGCCGCGCCCGCGGCGTCGATCGCCCCCACCTGTCGACGGTCACCCGCGGCGGTCGTCTGATCGCCGTCTCGCTCGGCGGCCGGGCGCCCCCGGCGCCGGCTTTCCGCGTCTGAGCGGACCCCAACCGCAGTCGAATCTCAACTCTGGAGGTACCTAGATGAGCGCGCGCACTACGCGGAGCCTTGTCCTGATGGCCGCCGCGGCACTCGTCGCCCTGGCTGTCGCGGGATGCGGCGGATCCAGCGGATCGGCGACCACGGCCAGCGTCACCTTGAAGCCCGTCGAGTCGGCGAATGGCTCGATGGCCGGCATGTCGGAATCCGAAATGGAAGGCATGTCGGAATCCGAAAAGATGTCGGAAGAAGGGTCGGGCGAATCGGAAGAAGTGACCGAAGGCCCGACCGGGATGCTGATGGCGCCCTCGAGCGCCCACGGCACCGCCGAACTCGAACAGAACGGCGACAAGCTGACCGGGACGATCACGGTCTCGGGCCTCGAACCGAACAGCGAGCACGCCGAGCACCTGCACGGCCCCGACGGCTCCTGCGAACCGAAGAAGATGGTCACCAACATGGCCGTCGTGTTGCCCGACCTGAAGGCCAACTCCAAGGGCGAAGCGACCGCCAAGGTCGACTTCACCGTCCACCAGCAGGTGGTCGAACCTGGCTACTTCATCATGGTCCACAAAGAACCGACGCCGGCCTCCGAGCGCAACCAGATCGGCACGGCGCCCGCCTCTCCGACGTTCATGCAGGCGCTCTCCAAGAACCCGGGGATCCTCTGCGGCGACGTCGAGGTGAAGCATTAGGGGGCTCTCCTCCCTGAAGCGCGCCGCCACGCTCGCCGGCGGTCTGGCGGCGGTCGCCCTCCTCTGGCCGGGGGCGGCCGCCGCGCACGGCATCGTCGGGCGGGCCGACCTGCCGATCCCGTCCTGGCTTTTTGCCTGGGCGGCGGCCGTGGTCATCGTGATCTCCTTCGTCGCGATGTTCCGGCTGCGGGGGACGCGGCTCGGCCGGCTGCCGCGGCGCTTCCTCCACACCGTCCCTGCCCCGCTCGAATGGCTTGCCGGGGTGCTCGGCGTCGCCATCTTCGCGATCGTCGTCTACGCCGGCCTGCGCGGCGAACAGAACTTCACCTCGAACCTCGCCCCGACCATGGTCTACGTGATCTTCTGGGTCGGGATCCCGATCTTCTCGGCTTTCCTCGGCGACATCTGGCGGCCCTTCAACCCGTGGCGGGCGGTAGCCCGCGTGGGCGGCGCGCTGCTGCGGGCGACGGGCGCCGAGCCGCGACCGTTGCTCGGCACCTACCCCGGCCGGGTCGGTCGCTACCCGGCGGCGCTCACGCTCGCCGGCTTCGCCTGGCTGGAGCTCGTCTACCCGGGCAAAGACGACCCCCGCCTGCTGGCGATCCTCGCCCTGATCTACGGCGCCGTCCAGCTCGGCGGGATGGCCGCCTACGGGGTCGAGACCTGGACCTCGCGGGCCGACGGCTTCTCGGTCTACTTCTCGATGATCGCCTCGCTGGCGCCGCTCGACTGGCGGGAAGGGAAGCTGTCGCTGCGCCTGCCGCTGCTCGGGGCGCGGGAGCTGGAGGCGATCCCGGGCACCGCCGCGGTGCTCTTCGCGCTGATCGGCTCGACCAGCTTCGACGGCTTCTCGAACGGCGACATCTGGTACGCGGTCGGCCCCGACCTGCAGTCCTTCTTCTCCCATTTCGGCCTCGGCCCGATCGGCGCCTACGAGTGCGCCGGGACGATCGGGCTCCTCTTCTGGATCGGCCTCGTCGCGACGATCTACCGGCTCGGGATACTCGGCATGGCCCGGGCGACGCGGCGCCCGATCGCCGAACTATCGACCGAATTCCTGCACACGCTGGTGCCGATCGCCTTCGGCTACATGCTCGCCCACTACTTCTCGCTGCTGGTCCTCCAGGGCCAGGCGATGGGCTACCTGATCTCGGACCCGCTCGGCCACGGCTCGGACCTGTTCGGCACGGCCGAGTTCCTCGTCAACTACAACCTGATCTCCTTCGCGGCGATCTGGTACGTCCAGATCCTGGCGATCGTCGGCGGCCACGTCAGCGGGATCGTCCTCTCCCACGAGCGTGGCCTCGACACCTTCAACTCGCTGCGCCAGTCGATCACCGCACAGCAATGGATGCTGGTCGTGATGGTCGCCTTCACCTGCCTCGCGCTCTGGATCCTCTCCGCGGTGACGACGGCGACCGGCTGACGTGGACGAGCGGAGCCAAGGCCGCCGCAAGCTGATCGCGACCCTGACCGTCGTGCTGCCGATCCTTGCCGGGATCGCGATCATCGCCGCCGGCCACTTCTTCGGCCACGAAACGGGGGTCCACAAGCCGGCGCCCCGCGGCGAACCCGAACGCCGCGTCGCCGCGGTCCCCGCCGCGACCGGGTCGCCCGCCCCGCGCGTCCGGCTCACCGAAGGCCTCACCGGCAAGAGCTTCGACAGCGCCTCACTGGATGGCGCGCCCTACGCCGTCGTCTTCATCTCCACCAGGTGCGAGGCGATCGGCGACTTCCTCGGGCGCGCCGCCGCGGAACTACAGGGCGAACACGCCGCCATCCTGGCGATCACCGCGGATCCCAGGGTCGATTCGCCGGCCGCGGTACGGGCCTGGTTCCGTCGCCACCACATCAAGGCGAGAGGCAGTGTCCACTACCTGGTCGGAACCGAAGGCGAAGTGCGCGGCTACTGGAACGCCTGGGGCTTCTCCGGCCCGACCGCCGAATGCCCGGAAAGCGTCTCCGCCCACCTCGTCTCCGGTAAGAGCGTCAACAGCGGCGTCATCGACCTGGGGCCGACCCCCTCCCCGTTCGCGATGACCGGCGCTCTCACGGGGCTGTCCAGGTGAGCGGCCGTGAACGTCTACGCGGCGCTCAGCTGATGGAGCGGCGATAGGATCGGCTCCATGACGGGGATGGGTAGTGGTCTCGAAGGTAGGAACACCGTGATCACGTCGGCCTTCCAGCACGAACTCGTGATCCAGGCGATCGCCCTGCTGATCGGCCTCGTGGTGGTCGCGTCGGTGCTGTTCGTCACCTGGCCGGCCCTCAAGCAGCTCAATGAGAAACTCCGCGGCGGCGGTGGGCGGTCGGACGATGGGGCGCGGCGTTCTCGAGACCGGGCTCAAGCCGATTGGAGCGAGGCCCCCGCCCGTCGCTTCCTCCGTCTCGGCTTCGGTCTGCTCTGGATCTTCGACGGCATCCTGCAGATGCAATCCGGGATGCCCCTGCGGATGACCGGCCAGGTGATCGCCGACGGGGCCGCCGGCAGTCCCGCCTGGCTGCAGAGCGTCGTGCATTGGGGCGCGACGATCTGGAACAACCAGCCGGTCGCCGCCGCGAGCGCCGCGGTCTGGGTCCAGATCGGGATCGGGGTGTGGCTCCTGCTGGTCGCCCGTGGCCGCTGGTCGCGACTGGGCGGGTTGGTCAGCGTCGGCTGGGCCTTGAACGTGTGGGTCTTCGGGGAGAGCCTGGGAGGAATCCTCGCCCCCGGCTCGAGCTGGCTGTTCGGGGCACCAGGCGCGGTGTTCTTCTACGCGGTCGCGGGGTGCCTGGTCGCGTTGCCCGCGCGCAGTTGGCGCGACCGCCGACTCGGACGCCTGGTGCTGGCGGGCATGGGTGTCCTGCTCCTCGGGCTCGCCGTCCTGCAGGCATGGCCGGGCCGCGGGTTCTGGCAAGGGAGCGGCGGCGCGCTGCAGAGCATGGTCGAAGAAATGGCACAGACTCCACAGCCCCACGCGCTCTCCGCGCTGCTCGGCGACTTCGCGACCTTCTCGGGTTCCCATGCCGTCCTGCTGAACCTTCTGGTGATCGCCGCCCTGGTCGTGACCGGGGTGGCGTTCATCGCCGGCCATACCCGCATCGTCCGCCTGGCGCTGGGCGTCTTCGCGGTGCTGTGCGTCGCCGACTGGGTGCTCGTCCAGGATCTCGGCTTCCTGGGGGGAATGGGCACCGACCCGAACAGCGCGTTGCCGGAGCTGTTCCTGGCGATCGCGGGCTACCTGGCGATCGCGCGTCTGCCCGCTCCCGTCGCCGAATCGCCACCGAGGATCGAACCGGCGTCGTCCTCGTCGGTGGCACTGAGGCCGTTCGCTCGCGTCCTGGCGCTGGGGGTCGCGGTGGTGATGACCGCGCTCGGAGGTGTGACCTTCGCCCTCGCGGCGGCCAGCCCCGAGGCCACGACCCTGCTCGCGAAGAGCATCGACGGGCCGGCCTCCTCGATCGGCGGCACCTACCGTCCGCCGGAAGTCAGACTCGTCGACCAGCGGGGTCAACCGGTCACGCTCGGCGGGCCGGAGCACAAGATCGTCCTGCTCACGAACCTCGATCCGGCCTGCACCAACGACTGCCCGATCATCGCCCAGGAGTTCAAGCAGGCCGATCGGCTGCTCGGCGCCAGCGCCGACCGGGTCGAGTTGGTGGCGATCGACGCCAACCCCCTCTATAGATCGCCCGCCGTGCTGCGGGCCTTCGACCGCCAGGAGCGGATGGAACAGATGCCGAACTGGCTGTATCTGACCGGCAGCCTCAGGCAGTTGCGTCGCGCCTGGAACGCGTTCGGTGTCGAGGTGGAAGTGCCGAGCGGCGGGGCGATGGTCGAACATCCCGAGGAAGCCGAGATCCTCGATACGCGCGGACGGCTGCGTTGGGTCTCGGGCTTCGACCCCGGCCCCGGCACCTCGAGCACGCGATCCTCTTTCGCCGCCACCCTCGCCGACGCGGCAAGACAGGTCTTGGGCGAATCCCGCTCATGAGGGGTGTCGCCCGTCCGCGGGCCGCCGCGGCCGGCCTGATCGCCCTGGCCCTCGTGGTGGGCGGCTGCGGGACGGCGGCGCGGACCCCGGTCCAGGTCGCCCCGCTGACCGCCTCGATGCCCGTCGCCGGCGGGAGCTGGGTCGTCCTCCCGGTCGGCGCGAGCTCGGGCGAAGGCCGATTCTGGGAGCTCCTGCGGTCGGCGGGGGGCTCTCCCCGCTGGTCCCTGGTCACGCCGCCGGGGGTCCAGGACAACGGCGGCCTCGCGCTGGCGCCGGCGCCGGGAGGAACGACCTTCGCCGGGTTCATCCCGAGCGACAACCTGCGTTTCTCGCCCCTGGCGAGAAGCTCCGACCAAGGGGAAAGCTGGGCGCCCGACCTGCTCCCCGACGGCCTCGCCGCCGCACCCGATTCGCTGGCCGCCGGGGTGGGGGACGCGCTCCTCGCGCTCACCCCCGGTCATGGCGGGGAGGTCCTCGATCGACTCGCGCGTGGCGCGTCGTGGAGACCACTGGCATCGGTCCACTCGCTCGCCGCCACGGCGGCCGCCCGCGGATGCGGGCTCGAGAGCATCGCGGCGGTCGCCTTCGACAGTGGCAGGTACCCGTCGGTCGGCGGCGCTTGCGAACACCCTGGGCAGATCGGCGAGTTCGTCGACGATCAGGGCACCTGGCACCACGCGGCGCCGGCCGTGCCCCCCGGGCTGGACGGCTACACCGCCGACGTGCTGCGGCTGACCGACACGCCTGCCGGGACCTTCTCCTTGGCTTCTCTCACCTCCGGGTCCAAGGAGGATCTGATCGCGGCCTGGAGCGGAGACGGAGGCAAGGATTGGCGGCGGGCGGAAACCCTGCCGCTGGCGGCCGGTCGGAAGGTGATCACCGCCGGCCCGGGCCCCCGCCGCGAGGCCTATGTCCTCGCCGACCGCGCCGACGGGTCCGAGACGCTCTGGATCAGCGCCGGACCCGCCGCGGCCTGGCGCTCGTCACCGCCGCCCCCGGCCGGAACGACCGCGGTCGCCTTGACGGGCAAGGGAGACGTCGACGGGTTCGTGGTCCACGGCAAGACGATCGAGGAGTGGTCGCTGAGGGCGGGCGCTCGGGGCTGGCGCCGTGGGCAGGTCATCCATGTCGCGTTCCACTGACCGATCCGGCCCCGGTCGAGCTCACCGCGGGTTCCCCGCGGGGCTTGCTCGGCTCCAGCCATCGGTAGGCGATCACGATGATCGCGATCGCGTAAGCCACCGAGCCGGGAACCCACATCACGCCCGCGGCGAGCTGTTGGTCGACGAGCGCCGAGATGTGCCCGGGGCGCGTTGCCTGGTCCGCGTAGGCCGAGTAGAGGGGCGAGGGCGCGAGCGCAAGCACGATCGCCAAGATCCAGCCGACGATCATGGTCCCGCCCAGGTAGACGAGTTTTTCGAGCTCGCTGAGCGGTGACCGCCAAGGGGGCGAGTAGATGACGCGAGTCCAAAAGAGCATGGCGGTCGCGAAGAAAGTGACGTGCTCGAAGGCATGAATGAGTTCCGAGTGCAGTGCCGCGTCATAGAGAACCGGAAGGTGCCAGGCGAGAAAATTCAGATTGAAGATCAGCCAGGAAGCGACCGCGCCGCCGGCAAACCGAGCGACACGACGAAGCGGCGCCAGGCTCGGGTTGAGGACGATCTCCCGGGTCACCGCCCGCCGGTATCCGAGGGGGATTCCCCGCCACATCCGATTCCATGGCCTGGCCAGAGCCAGCAGCGGCGGCCCGACCGAGATGATCAGGATGTGCTGCACCATGTGCACCCAGAACAGTTCGTCGGAGATCTGATCGATCGGCGAGTCGAGTGCGAGCATGATCGCCACCAGGCCGCCGACGAACGAGGCCGTGCGCCAATGCTCCGCCGCGCCGACCCCCGCCTTCCTTCCGCGACCTCCCAGCCAGTAGAGGATGCCGGCGCTGAGAACCCATAGCAACGCGGGGCCACCGGTCCAATCCCATGGCGTGGACAACACCGCCTCCATCGCCCAAAGGTAGACGAATACTCGCGATCGACTGAAGTCTTGAGCGCGTTGACGGCTCCCGAGGACCGACAGAGTTAGACTTGACCCTGCCGATGCTCGTTATCGCCTGTCTGCGCCACTGGTACCAGTCGATGATCTTCTTCGGCCCCGTGCCGATCGTCGGCCTTTGGGTCTGGATCGCCGGACGCCGCCACGCCGCAGAGGACGAGAACGACCAAAGCGGCGGCACCCCATCGCCGCCCCACATCGCCGGCTGACGTCCCTGGGACCAGGCGCTCTTCGGGTTGAAGATCTTCGACTCGGCGGCTGGATCGCCAAGGGCAAGTTCCAGTTCGAAGGCCGCGGCCGGGCCGCGGCGGCCTGCTGGGTCGTGCTCGGGTTCCCCGGCGGCGCCGTGTACGAGTACGCGCCAAGGAGGTGAAGACGTTCGGGGTCCGCTGCGGCCTCGACGACTATCGGGAGAAGTTCCCCAGCGGCACCCGGCTCGCCGCCGGGCGGTCGCGCACCTTCACCTGACCAAGCCGGAAGGGGTGGTCGAAGTGTCGGGCGCGGGCGGGGCGCCGCGGTTCACGATGACCTCCACCGACGGTCAGGTGCTGAGCACGCCGGAAGGCAGCGACTCCTCGATCCAGGAAGTCCCGGCCCTCGAAACCGGCGCCGCCGACGGCAAGCACCGCTTCGCCGTCACCGCCGGCGACTACAAGGGCGTGCGGCGGCTGCGGGCGATCGTCGTCCAGGGCCAGGGGGCGACCGAATCGGCGATCGCCGATCGCTACCGCGTCGCCCAGCCTGCCCGGCTGGAGTCGCCGCGCGAGGTCAGCGGCTGGCGCGACGACTACACCGCCCACGCCCGCTGGACCGGCGTCAACGGAGCACGGAGCTATCTCGTCCAGATCGTGATGCGCAAGGAAGGCCGGCTGCTCGCGAGCTACGTCCGCCACGTCGGCGGCAACCGGCGCAGCGTCGCGATCGCCAACTTCCCCGGCGGCGACCGCGCGACCGTGAAGGTCTACCCGATCAACTGGGGCGGCAAGCTCGGCCACCCCGGCCTCGCGACCTTCGCCACCAACCCGACGAGCCCCCATGCAGCCATTCTTAACCAAACTCGGCGGATTGGCGGACGACTTGAGGCTCGCCGAACTCAGCCAGCAAGGGCACATGCCTCAGATACTCGTAGTGACCGATTCCGCGGAAGCGAGTGCCAGCACCGTCGTCTATCGAGAGCGGATCTCGATCGCCGATCTCAGGTCGGATCATTTCTCCGACCCGTCGTGAACAGACGCGATCGGGTCGATCGCGAGACCCTTTCGCAGGGACGCCAGCTACCTTTCCCGGCTTGAGCGGGCACCGGGAGCGCCGAAGGGGGTGGGGACGATTTTTCGTCGTGGCCGCCATCGCCACGATCGTGGCGGTCGTTGCCGCCATCGCGATCCTGACCGCCTCCGGGGGGAGGACGATCTCCTCCACCGGCGGGTCGCGAGCCGGCACCCGGCGTCGGCGCTCGGCACCGGCGAGAAAGACGACGGCCGACGCCCGGCTCGTCCGTAATGCCCGGCCCCAGCCGGGATGGGAACCACACACCGGACCGGTCCCGATCCTCGTCTACCA
Organism: uncultured Actinomycetes bacterium; assembly: GCA_963824485.1. Classification (GTDB taxonomy): domain Bacteria; phylum Actinomycetota; class Thermoleophilia; order Solirubrobacterales; family 70-9; genus VAYN01. Next base: position 164,589 of record CAWGPH010000010.1, on the reverse strand, counting down.
CGCGCTCGGCGAAGCGCCGCCGGCCGAGGAATATCCCGGCCTCTACGTCTCGGACCCGGAATTCGAAGAAGAGATGGCCTGGTTGGCGCAAGAAGGCTACGAAGGCGTGACGCTCGATCAGGTCGAGCGGGCCTGGTACCACGGCGGCACCCTGCCCGCCAGGCCGATCGTGATCACCTTCGACAACGGCTACCCGGAGCAGGTCACGTTCGCCCCGAAGGTGCTCGCCCGCCACGGCTGGCCGGGCGTCCTCTTCGAGATCACCGAAGAACATCTGCGGCCCTTCGAAATCCGCCCGGTGATCGCCCTGGGCTGGGAGGTCGACTCACATTCCGCCACCCATCCCGACCTGACCGAACTGTCGGGCACGGAACTCGAATACCAGGTGGCCGCCTCGCGCCGCTACCTGCGCCGCAAGTTCGGCGTCCCCTCGGACAACTTCTGCTACCCCTCGAGCGAGTACGACGCGACGACGATCGCCGCCGTCAAGGAAGCCGGCTACGTCGGCGCGGTGACCGAGACCGCGGGGTACGCCACCCGCGGCGAACCGTACGAACTCGACCGCTACGAGATCGAGGGCGGCGAAGGGGTCGAAGGCTTGGCGGCGGACCTCGAATCCGGCGGCTGATCCGCGTTGACACGTCCTGCCCCAGGGAGGAAGCTCGAGCCATGGAGCCGGACGACTGGGGCCGGGGTTGAGGGCCCGTCTGCCGATCGCGGTGTGTGTGCGTGGCCCTTACCTGTCTCGCGATCGCGAGACACCGCAGCGGCGCGAGCCTCCAACCGAGGCTCAATCACAAGGTCCGCGGCAAGGGCGAATTCGCCGAGATCGTGGTCTTGTCCGGCAAAGTGCGGATGGGGACGTCTCGGTCAACGACACGTTCAGCCTGAGCGAAGGGAACGGCGACTGCCCCGGCGATCCGATCCTGACCGGCAGGCCGTGCGTCACGTTCGGCGGCGGCAAGCTCCTCTGGGTGCTTCAGCCGAGCCAGCTGACGCAAGTCGAGCGTACCCAGGATTCCTTCCGATCCACGCGTAATCCCGTAGGGTCCGACGATCGCCGGCCGGTCGCCGTCCTCCTACCGTCCTACCCATGACCTGCGCGACCGACGGCCACACGCAGATGATCGGCGATCTCACCCGACGTCGTCCTCCTCCACTCCCGCCGCTCCTCCGGGGAGGCGCGGAGGGGATCGACCTGCTGGTCCTCGGCTCGCGCGGCTACGGGCCGGTCATGCGGGTCCTGCTCGGCTCGGTCTCGGGACACGTCTTCCGCCATGCCCCCTGCCCGCTGCTCGTGACCCGGCGGCCGTGAGCCGATGGCCCGGCCGAAGTTCGTCCTGCTGCCCTCGCGACCTCCCGAGGCCTTCGAGCCGTACCTCGACCCGGAGCAGGCCGAATGGGTCCTGGCGGCCGCGCGCCGGGCTCGTGCGCAGTTCGAGGGGAAGGCAATCTGGCACATCAGCTCGACCATGCGGGGCGGCGGGGTCGCCGAGATGCTGCACTCGCTCCTGCCCTACATACGGGGCGCCGGCATCGACACCAGGTGGGCGGTGCTGCGTGAGGAACCCGCGTTCTTCCGACTCACCAAGTTGCTCCACAACAACCTGCACGAAGACCGCGGCGACGGAGGCTCCCTCGGCGATGCCGAGCGCGCCCTCTACGAGGAGACGCTGGAGCGGAGCGCGCGCCACCTGAACGGGCTGGTCCGTCCCGGCGACGTCGTCTTCCTGCACGACCCGCAGACCGCCGGGATGGCCCGCGCCCTCGGCACGACCGGAGCGACCGTCATCTGGCGCTGCCACGTCGGGGTGGACGACCCCGGCGAGATCGCGCTCCGGGCGCAACGTTTCCTGGAGACCTACGTGAAGGCGGCCGACCTCTGCGTGTTTTCTCGCGAGGGGCTCGTCTGGCCCGGGCTCGACCGCTCGCGCTGCCGGGAGATGGCGCCGTCGATCGATCCTTTCTCGCCGAAGAACCAGAGCCTCGACGGTGCCGACGTCGCGGCGATCCTGGTCGCCGTCGGCCTCGCCCCAGACGGCGCCGGGGATGCATCGGCTTTCACTCGCCCCGACGGGAGCCCCGGCCGGGTCGAGCGGCCGGCCGAGAACGTCCAGGACGAACCGATCCCGGCGACCGCGAGCCTGGTCGCCCAGGTCTCGCGTTGGGATCGACTGAAGGACCCCGATGGGCTGGTCGCGTGCCTGGCCACCGAGCTCGCCCCGGCCGAGAACGTCCATCTGCTCTTGGTCGGGCCCGACGCGGAGGCCGTCGCCGACGACCCCGAGGGGGCGGCCGTCTTCTCGGAGGTCCGCGCCCACCGCCAGGCGCTACCCACAGCGATCCGCCGCCGCATCCATCTCGCCGGCCTCTCGATGGCCGACCTCGACGAAAACGGGGCGGTCGTCAATGCGGTCCAGCGACGCGCCGACGTCATCGTCCAGAAGAGCCTCGCCGAGGCCTTCGGCCTGACCGTCGCCGAGGCGATGTGGAAGCGCCGGCCGGTCGTCGGCAGTCGGGTCGGCGGCATCGCCGAGCAGATCGTCGACGGCGAGAGCGGCCTGCTGGTCGATCCTCGCGATCCTCGCGCCCTCGCCCGGGCGATCATGGCGATCCTCGAAGACCCCGCCCGCGCCGCGCGCCTCGGCGCCGCCGCCCACGACCGCGTGCGCGAGCGCTACCTCGGCGCCGTGAGGCTGGCCGAATACGGCGACCTGCTGGCCGGGCTCAGACCGGCCGGCGCCGGTCGATGAAGGAACCGCGGGACGGCGTCGATGCCGGCATCGGAGGGGGCGCGACGCCTGGCGATGCGATGTTCGGCGCGCTCGGGGTCTGCCTCGGCTCCGGTAGGAGCCTCGACGACGCCGTCCGCTTCGCTGCGCCCGAGCATGATCGCGATGCGGTATTCCACGGATACCGGGTCCGCCCCGCGGCTGTAGCTTCGGCGCGACCACTTCGAGAGGAACGGATCGGACATGGGACGCGACATCGAGCTCGAATGCCCCCGCTGCCGGGTGGTCGCCGCCAAGACGCGGCAGATCCGTTGCCCTGACTGCGGCGCGAAGCTCGTCGCCGCGCACAGCCCGACCGAGGCGTGGATCCGCGCGTACCTCTACGAAGGCGATCGCTCCCGGCGGGTTCCGCCCCGCGCTACCGTCGAGCTGTGACGGCACTGGTCGATCCGGCGCGGGAGCTGCAGCCGCCGAGCGAGGCGGAGCTCGACGGACTCCTCGATTACTGGGAGGCGGCAAACTACCTCACCGTCGCCCAGATCTACCTGCAGGCGAACCCGCTGCTGCGCGAGCAGCTGCGTCCCGAGCACATCAAGCCGCGCCTGCTCGGGCATTGGGGCACCTCGCCCGGGCTGAACCTCGTCTACGCCCAGCTCAACCGGCTGATCCGGGCGACCGGTGACGACGTCCTCTTCATCGCCGGCCCTGGCCACGGCGGCCCCGCGGTCGTCGCCAACGTCTACCTCGAGGGCACTTATTCGGAGATCTATCCCGAGGTCTCCGCCGACGAGGCCGGATTGCTGCGGCTGGTCCGCCAGTTCTCCACCCCGGGCGGTATCCCGAGCCACGTCAGCGTCCCGACCCCGGGCTCGATCCACGAGGGCGGCGAGCTCGGCTACGCCCTGGTCCACGCTTTCGGCGCCGCCTTCGACAACCCCGACCTGCTGGTCGCCTGCGTGATCGGCGACGGCGAGGCGGAGACCGCGCCGCTGGAGGGCTCCTGGAAGGGGGTCCGCTTCCTCAACCCGGCTCGCGACGGCGCCGTGCTGCCGATCCTCCATCTAAACGAATACAAGATCTCCGGACCGACCGTGCTCGGCCGCGCGAGCGAGGACGAGATCGCCTCGCTCCTTGCCGGCCACGGCTACGAGGCGCATTTCGTCTCCGGCACGTTGCCGCGCGAGGTCCACCGCGACTTCGCCCTGACCCTCGCCGAGTGCCGGGCGAAGATCGCCGCGATCCAGGCCGCGGCCCGCGCCGGGAACGGCGGCGGACGACCGCGCTGGCCGGCGGTCGTGCTACGCACGCCGAAGGGCTGGACCGGCCCGGCACTGGTCGACGGGGTGCAGATCGAGGGGACCTTCCGCGCCCACCAGGTGCCGCTCAGCGGGGTCCGCGAGAACCCGGAGCACCTGGCGATGCTGGAGGCCTGGATGCATTCCTACCGGCCCGAGGAGCGCTTCGATGCCGACGGGCGTCTGGACACCGGGCTCGCCGCGCTCGCTCCCACCGGCGACAAGCGGATGGGCGCGACCCCGCAGGGCAACGGCGGACGCCGGCTGGTCGCGCTCGAGGTGCCGGACCCCTCCGGCTACGCGATCGCGGTCGAGTCCCCCGGCCGGGGGCGCGCCGAATCGACGCGCCGGCTCGGCGAGCTACTGCGCGACGTCTACTCGGCCAACTCCGAAACGTCGAACTTTCGCCTCTTCTGCCCCGACGAGACCAACTCGAACCGGCTCGGCGCGGTCTTCGAGGTCGAGGACCGTTGCCTGATGGACGCCGCGCCGGGCGACGAACACGTGACGCCGACCGGGCGGGTGATGGAGGTCCTCTCCGAGCACAACTGCCAGGGCTGGCTCGAGGGCTACCTGCTGAGCGGGCGTCACGGGCTCTTCGCCACCTACGAGGCCTTCGCGATGGTCTCCGCCTCGATGGCGATCCAGCACACCAAGTGGCTGGAGGAGATGCGCCGGCTCGAGTGGCGGGCACCGGTCGCCTCGCTCAACGTGCTCCTCACCTCGACCTGCTGGCGCAACGACCATAACGGCTTCAGCCACCAGGGGCCGGGGCTGATCGACACGATGCTGAGCCTGCGCGGCGAGGTAGTCCGCATCTACTTCCCGCCCGATGCCAACAGCCTCCTCGCGGTCGCCGACCACTGCCTGCGCAGCCGCGACTACGTCAACCTGATCGTCATCGACAAGCAGCCACAGCTGCAATACCTGACCTACGAGCAGGCGGTCGAGCACGCGCGGGTGGGGGCCTCGAGCTGGGAGTGGGCGGGCAACGGCGACCAGGACGCGCCCGACCTCGTCCTCGGCTGCGCCGGCGACATCCCGACGATGGAGACGCTGGCCGCCGCCTGGCTGCTGCGCCGCCACACCCCTGAGCTCGCCGTCCGCGTCGTCAACGTCGTCGACCTGATGACGCTCTTCCCGCCGAGCGCCCACCCGCACGGGCTCGCCGAAGCCGAGTTCGCCCGTCTCTTTGGTCGCGACGACCACGTCGTGATGGCCTTCCACGGCTACGCCCGCGCCCTCCACCAGCTGCTGCACGGGCGGCCGAACCCGAGCCGCTTCCACATCCGCGGCTTCAATGAGCAGGGGACGACCACGACCCCCTTCGACATGGTCGTCCTCAATCAGATGAGCCGCTACCACCTCGCCCTCGAGGCGCTGCGCCGGGCGCGGCGGGCGCCAGCCGGGGCGGCATCACTGGAAGCGCACTGCCGCGAGATGCTCGACCGCCACCACTCCTACGTCCGCGAGCACCTCGAGGACATGCCGGAGATCACCAACTGGAGCTGGGGATCAGACTGAGCGGGTGCCCGGTCCGTCCCTGATCCTCACCGTCAACGCGGGCTCCTCGAGCCTGAAGCTGCGACTCCTCGGCGACGGTGACGAGGTCCTCGCCGAGCATGAAGGGCCTGGTGGCGACGACCCCGTGCGGTTGCGCGAGGACCTGCGGCAGATCCTCCGCGACGGCCCGGCTCCCGACGCGGCCGCCCACCGGGTCGTCCACGGCGGCGCCGAGTTCGACCGGCCGACCCGGGTCGACCCGGCGGTCGAGGAGCAGCTCGATCAGCTTTCCGACCTCGCTCCGCTGCACAACCCGCGGGCGGTGCGGGCGATGCGGGCGCTCGACTCGGTGGCGCCCGGGCTGCCCACCGTCGCCTGTTTCGACACCGCCTTCCACGCCGACCTGCCGGCCGCCGCCTCGACCTACGCCCTGCCCGCCGCCTGGGCGCGAAAGCACTCGCTGCGGCGTTACGGCTTCCACGGCCTCTCCCACGCCTACGCGAGCCGGCGTGCCGCCGAGCTGTTGGGCGCGGCGCCCGCCGACCTGCGCCTGGTCACCGCCCACCTCGGGGCGGGCGCCTCGCTGGCGGCGGTCGCGGGCGGACGTTCGGTCGACACGACGATGGGCTTCACGCCGCTCGACGGGCTGGTGATGGCGACCCGGGCCGGATCCGTCGACCCCGGCCTGCTCCTCTGGGTGCAGCGCCATGACGGCATCGGCCCCGAGGAGATGGAGCGAGCGCTCGACCGCGAAGCGGGCCTGCTCGCCCTGGCCGGGACCGCCGACATGCGCGAGGTCGTGGCCGGGGCCGCCGCGGGCGACGAGCGGCGGTGCTTGGGGCTCGATGTCTACGTCCACCGCCTCGCCGCGTCGATCGCCGCGATGGCGGTGGCGATGGGCGGCCTCGACGGGCTCGTCTTCACCGGCGGCGTCGGCGAGAACTCGGCCACGGTCCGCGCCCGGACCTGCGCCGCGACCGCCTTCCTCGGCGCCCGCCTCGATCCGGGGCGCAACGAGGCGGGGCTGCCGGACACGGTGATCTCCCCGGCCGGCGCCGATGTCGCCGTCCTCCTCGTCGCCGCCCGCGAGGACGCCGAGATGGCGCGCCAGACGCGGGCGACCCTCGCCGACGCCTGAGGATCCGGGCCCGATACCAAAGGGGTGCGGCCTTCCACGGATGCCCCACCCCGGCCGCGCTCTTAGCTTCACCACCATGAAGAACGACGCCGAGACGACGACGCGGAAACGTGTCCCGACCCCGACCCCGCACGGCTTCAGGGCGCCCTTCGCCGACCGCCGCGCGGCGGGCCACTTCCTCGCCGCCGAGTTGGCCGCCCTCGGGCTCGACGACCCGATCGTCATCGCCCTGCCGCGCGGCGGCGTCCCGGTCGCCCGCGAGGTCGCCGACCGCCTCGACGCGCCGATCGCGATCTTCGGCGTGCGCAAGCTCGCCCACCCTGGCCAGCCGGAGTTCGGCTTCGGCGCGATCGCCGAGGACGGCACCAGGATGATCGACCCCGAGTCGGCCCGCATGCTGGGCCTGCGCAACGGCGAGGTCGACCGCATCACCGCTCACGAGCGGGCCGAGCTGCGTCGCCGCATCGACCTCTACCGCGACGGCCGGCCCGCGCCGGACGTCCGCGGGCGGATCGTGGTCATCGTCGACGACGGGGTCGCGACCGGGCTCACCGACGCCGTCGCGATCAGGGCGATCCGCCGTCGGGGCGCCCGCCGGATCGTCCTTGCCGTACCCGTCTGCTCGGGTGCGGCGATCGAGTTCCTGCGCGACGAGGCCGACACCGTCGTCACCCTGCGCATCCCACGCCACTTCCGTGGTGTCGGCGATTCCTACCTCGACTTCCGCCAGGTTTCCGACCAGGAGGTCACCGATGCTCTGAGCAGGCCGGCACGGGCTGCTGCGTGAGATGCGACCACTCGAGGACGGGGACGACGACGATCTCGTGCTCGCAGGTGAGCAGTTGTCGAGCTCGGCGCGGGCGAGGAGGGCCAGCTCGTAGAGCGGTCGGCGATCCCCCAGAAGGTGATCGCCCCCGACACCGGCCAGAGCAGCTTCGTGCGCCCGACCTCCATCCGTAATCAGCGGCTGCTCGTCTGTGGGATCGCCGCAGCCTCTGGCGAGCCCCGCCGGCGCCAGGCGCGGTAGGCCTCGTCCGACCCCCAGACGAGGAAGGGGAAGGTGGCGAGGAGGGCGAGCTGACCGAGGTCGAGGCCAGCGGTATGGAAGAGCGACTGCAAGGGCGGCGCATAGATGATCGCGGCGGCGAAGCAGAGCTCGAAGACGACGCCGCGCAGCAGGTGGCGGTTTCGCAGGATGCCGATCTGCCGCAGCGAGGCGGTGGTCGTCCGCACCGCGAAGACCACGCCGATCTGGCCGGCGACGATCCCCGCCCAGGTCATCGAGGTCGCCTGCAGGTAGGCATGATGGAGCGCTGAGCCGGTGCCGACGTCGGCGCCCCAGCTCCACCCTGCCGAGAGCAGCACGACGAAGAAGCCGAGCATCGCGAGACCCGCCTCGAGCATCCCCATCCGCAGCCAGGCACGGGTCAGCATCGAGCGCTGGATGATCCCCGACTTCCGCGGCCGCGGGGGCCGCTCCATGATCCCCGGCTCGGCCGGCTCGCGGCCCAGCGCGAGGGCCGGGACGGTGTCGGTGCCGAGGTCGATCGCGAGGATCTGCAGCGGCAGGATCGGCAGCGGCACGCTGCCCGCGGAGAGGACGAAGACCACGAACGGCAGCGCCTCGGCGGGGGCGTGGGTGAAGATGTAGGTGATGAACTTGCGGACGTTGTCGTAGACGACGCGGCCCTCTTCGACGGCGGCGACGATCGAGGCGAAGTTGTCGTCGGTGAGCACCATCGTCGCCGCCTCGCGCGCCACGTCAGTCCCCGAGGCGCCCATCGCGACACCGATGTCGGCGCGGCGCAGGGCGGGCGCGTCGTTGACCCCGTCGCCGGTCATCGCGACGGTGTGGCCCTCGGCCCGCAGCGCGTCGACCAGGTGGAGCTTGGTCTCCGGGTTGCTGCGGGCGACGATCAGCTCGGCGGTCTCGTGCAGGAGGCGGTCGAGGTCGTCCTGAGGCAGCGTCTCGACTTCGGCGCCGGTGATCACGGTCGGGTGCTCGCCGACGATGCCGGCCTGGCGGGCGATCGCGGCGGCGGTCAGGCCGTGGTCGCCGGTGACCATGACGATCCGGATCTTCGCCCGTCGGCAGCGGGCGACGGCGTCGACCACCTCGGGGCGCGGCGGGTCCTCGAGCGCGACCAGGCCGAGGAAGGTGAGAGCTGCCTCGGCCTGTTCGCGAGTGTCGTCCGCGGCCGCCGCGCCGCCGGGCCGTTCGGCGAGCGCCAGCACCCGCAGGCCGCGCGAGGCGTAGCCGTCGCAGACCGAGCGGATCCGCTCCGTCGCCGCCTCGGTCAGCGGCACCGCCTCCCCTCCTTCCAGCACCGCCGAGCAGCAGCGCAGGAGCTCGTTCGGGGCGCCCTTCACATGCCAGACGAACGCACCATCCACTTCGCGATCGAGCGTGCTCATCCGCTTCACGTGCGGATCGAAGGCGAAGACCTTGCGGCGCGCCCGCGAGCGGAGGACGGACGCCCCGCTCGGGTCCGACCCGAGCGCCAGCGCCGCTTCGAGCAGCGCGCTCTCGCTCGCGTCGCCGTGCTTCTCGACCTTGCCGTCGACGACCGCCAGGGTGGCGTTGCTGCAGAGCGTCGCGACCCTCGCCAGCGCCGCGAACGCGGCGGCCGTCGGCGGGCCGCCCGCGGCGCCGGGCTCGAACTCCTCGCCGTCGGCCCAGACCAGCCGCGCCGCCATCTTCCCTTCGGTCAGGGTGCCGGTCTTGTCAGTGCAGATCACGTCGGTCGACCCGAGCGTCTCGACCGCGGTCAGCCGCTTCACCAGCGCCTTGCGCCGGGCCATCCGCCGCACCGCCCCGGCGAGGGAGAGCGTGATGATCGGCAGCAGCCCCTCGGGCACGTTGCCGACCAGGAGCCCGATCGCGGCGATCAGCGCGAACGAGACCGAGAGGCCGGCGAGGCCGATCCCGGCGAAGAAGAAGACGACACCGGAGCCGACAGCGATCGCGGCGATCAGCCAGGCGGCGCGGTTCACCTGTTCCTGCAGCGGGCTGACTTCGGGTTCGACCCGCTGGGTCAGCGCGGCGATCCGGCCGAGCTGGGTGTGCATCGCGGTCGCCGTCACCACCGCCTCGGCGTCCCCCTGGGTGCAGAGGCTGCCGGCGAAGACCAGGTCGGTCGCCTCGAGCGGGCTCGCGACGGCCCCCGCACCCCCGGCCTCGCGGGTCACCGGTTCCGACTCGCCGGTCAGCGGCGACATGTCGACCTCGACCGCGCCGGCGACGAGCCGCGCGTCGGCCGACACCCGGTCGCCCTCGGCGAGCAGGACCAGGTCGCCGGGGACGAGGACCGCGGCGTCCACCGCCACCACCCGACCGTCGCGGCGCACCCGGACCCGCGGTGGCAGCAGCTCGCCGAGCACCTCGGTCGCCCGCTCGGCCTGCGCCTCCTGAAAGAACGCGAGGACCGCGTTGAGGACGATCACCGCGACGATCGCCACCGCCAGCGTCGCGTTGCCGGCCGCCACCGCGAGCGCGGCGGCCGTCCAGAGGAGCAGGGCCAGCGGGTGGGCGAACTGGCGGCCCAGCTCACGCGCCTTGCTCGGCCCGTGCCGGCGGACGACCTCGTTGCGGCCGTACTGCGCGAGCCGTCGCTCGGCCTCGCGCGAGGTGAGGCCTCGGTTCGGGATCACACCCCGATCCCACCAGCGCACCGCCCCGGCGCCATCCGTGCGATCACGACCTCGGCCGTGGGCAAACCCCGGATGGGGCGCGGCCGGCGCGCGCCACCTCGTCGCCGTCCAGGGCGAGGAGACCGGATTCTCTCGGTCCGAAGCCGCGGTCCCCCTCAGTGGTTCTCCACAGTCGATCCGGGTGTTTCCCCCGAGGTGGGACCGGGGCCGCCGCCCTACGTTGGGCAGACCGAGGTCCGCGCCGGGCGGACGACGAGAGAAGGAGACAGAGATGAAGGCGCTCGTCTACCACGGGCCGGGGCAACGGGGCTGGGACACCGTCGACGATCCGAAGATCATCGACCCGACCGACGCGGTGGTCCGGATCGACACGACGACGATCTGCGGCACCGACCTGCACATCCTCAAAGGTGACGTGCCGGAGACGACGCCGGGGACGATCCTCGGCCATGAGGCCGTCGGAACCGTCGAGGAGGTCGGCACCAGCGTCACCACCGTCGCTCCCGGCGACCGGGTGCTCCTCTCCTGCGTCAGCTCGTGTGGGCGCTGTCGCTACTGCAAGGAAGGCCGCTACGGCCAGTGCCTCGGCGGCGGCGGCTGGATCTTCGGCCACACGATCGACGGCGTGCAGGCGGAGTACGCGCGCGTGCCGTTCGCAGACAACTCGACCTACAAGGTCCCCGACGGACTCGCCGACGAGCAGGTGCTCTTCCTCGCCGACATCCTCCCGACCGCCTATGAGGTGGGGATCCTGAACGGCATGGTGTCGCCCGGCGACACCGTCGCGATCGTCGGAGCCGGGCCGATCGGCCTGGCGGCCATCCTCACCGCGAAGCTTTACACGCCCGGGCGGATCGTCGCGATCGACCTCGCCGACTCCCGTCTCGAGAGCGCCCGCCGCTTCGGCGCCGACACGACAATCAACAATGGGACCGAGGACCCGGTCGCCCGGGTGATGGAGATGACCGACGGTCTCGGCGCCGACGTCGCCCTCGAGGCGGTCGGGGTGCCGGCGACCTTCGAACTGGCGACCGAGCTGATCCGCCCCGGCGGCCGCGTCGCCAACATCGGCGTCCACGGCGAAGCAGCCCATCTGCACCTGGAGAAGCTGTGGATCCGCGACGTGACCGTCACGACCGGACTGGTCGACACGTACAGCATCCCCCAGCTCCTGAGGCTGATCGAGAGCGGTCACCTCGATCCGAGCCTCTTCGCGACCCACCGCTTCTCGCTCGACTCCGCGATGGCCGCCTACGACACCTTCGCCGATGCGGGCTCGACCGGCGCACTGAAGGTGGTCATGCAGCGCACCATGGATGCGGGCGAGATGGTCGAGGAGCAACAGCAGCCAGCCGGAGTGGGAGTCAAGTAGGCGGAAGTGGTGTAACTCCTCGTCAGTCCCTTCAAGCGGCTTGTAGTGCCGGCTGCTCCTCTCGCGGTACTTCCGCGCCTTGCCCGCGAGCCGGTTAGTGGTGGAGACCCTCGGCGCTCCGGTTTCGGTCGATCACTGCTGAGGAGGAAAGGGACCCGACGGGTTGAGGAGAACTTCCAGTTCTTCGTTGTCGGCGGTCGGTATCGGCAACGTGCCCGCCGCCCGCTTGACCCTGATTCCCTCTGCCAGCCTTCTTTTCCCGACGACCTTCGTGGCAGACCCTTCGCCGTAGGGCAGCTGACCTTGGGCGTTCGCGCGGAAGTTGATCGAAACCCGGAGTTTGCCGCCCAACCTGCCGATCTCCAGCTTGACCCAACCGTGGTACCTGATGTCGGTCGCCGCGAAAAGGAAGCACCTCCTGAAGTGCATGGTGCCCACCGTGCGCTGCCCTTCGAGAAGGACGAGTTCGGCCGGATAGGGGCAGGACTCCCCGCTCCCGGGATGCGTAGGACCTTCGACCACGCCGGTCAGGGGGAGCGGCTTGGAACTCGGCGCCTTGGCGCTGCGGCCGGCCGAGACGGCGGGCATCGCCAGCAGCGCGCAGGCGAGGACGAGGATGATGGCGGCCACAACCGGCCTCCCTGGGGTGCCGCCGCGGTTGCTCTCAACCGTTCGCATCGCCGGGCGATCTTAACTGCGCGAATCACCCGCGACAACCGTGAGATCCCCCGAAGGCGGGAAGGTGCCGCCACCAGGGTCGACGGTCAGCGTCGAGCTCGACGCAGGGCCCCTAACGGGCGCTGGCCGAGAAGGTCGAAGTCCCGTTGCACGTATTGAGGTTGTTGACCGCCTTGAAGTCCGTCGTCACCGAACCCCTCACCTTGCCGTGGGGGGTGAAAGTTCCGGTGACGATCAGCGTGCCCTGGTTCTGGTGCCTGGGGGTGAAGACGAGCGGCAGCTTGGCGGTGAATGTGCCCTGGACAGAGATCTTCACCGGCTTCGAGACCGGGGTGCCGAAGCCGCCGCCTTGACAGTAGACAGGGTAGGAGGACGGGAAGCTGAAGCTGGTCACCTTCTTCCTGCTCTTGGTCACCGTGAACTGGATCGGCTGTGAGGTGGCGCCTTCGCGCTTGATCTGACCAGCGTAGGTGGCGGCCTTGGGCGCCGCGGCGAGACTCGTCGTCGTGGCGAGGAGCGCGGCGACACAGAGCAGTACGACCACGGCGGTCAAACGATTCACTCGTCAACTCCTCGATGCGGTTCAGAGACTCGGCCGACGAAACCAAGGCAAAGCTATAGCGCCCGACAGGCGCGGTCAACTCGCTCCGAAACCACGCGGCTTGCCGTATGACGAGGACTACTCAGGACGAACTGGCGAGATACTGAGCTTTCGCTGAGAATACGCCGACAAGGCACCGCGATCCGCCGCTGATCGATCATCTCCGACCCCTATGTCGTTCCTTCCCGGACGAGATCGACCCCGCGCCCTGGCGGTCAACGACGCCGCGATCTGCTTCCTGCGGATAGCGCGTGAGCGAGGCGACGAATTCGGTTCGTTGTCCTGGCGGCATGAGATCGCCTTCCTTGAGCTGGACCCCGGCGACAAGAAGCCACTGATCTGCGGCGAAACTCCCGGCGAAGTCTGCGACCACGTGCGTGAGACGAGTCAGACAGAGGCAGGCTGGTCTGACCTACGGTCGGGGTGGCATCTCGATCGGGGCCGGCCGGGCGACGTGAAATCCCTGGGCGAAGTCGACGCCGAATTCTTCGACGATCTCGAGCGTGCGGGCATTCTCGACCCCCTCGGCGATCGTCTGACAGCCGAAGTCCCGAGCGAGGCCGACGATCGCCTTGACGAGGTACCGATTGGAGGGATTGGAGTCCAGGTCACGGACGAAATCGATGTCGATCTTGAGGAAGCTGATCGGCAGCGTCTTCAGGTAGGTAAAGCTGCCAAAGCCGGTGCCGAAGTCGTCCAGCGCCACCCTGCAGCCCGTCTCGGTCAGGCCCCTGGCGAAGGCCTCCCCCGCGGTCAGGTTGTCGACCAGGGCGGTCTCGGTGATCTCGAAGACGAGGTTCTCCGGATCCGCTCCGGCCGCTCGCAGCTCCGCCTCGATCAGCGCCAGGAAGTCGGCGCTGGCCAACGACCTCGCCGAGAGGTTGGCCTCGACCCTTCGTCCCTCGGCCGCCAGGAGCGCCGCCTGGCGCACCACCCATTCGTCGATCTCGACGATCAGCCCGTATCGCTCGGCGGTCGGCAGGAAGCTCCCGGGCGGGACCACCTCGCCGCCGGGAGTGAGCATGCGCAACAGCAACTCCTCGCGGCCCAGGCCGCCGGACAGCGGCACGATCGGCTGGGCGTAGAGGACGAACCGATCCTCGTCGAGGGCGTCCTGCACCCGCCCGAGCCAGGTGAGGGTGTCCAGCTCGCGGCGCACCCTGTTCTGCTCGATCCGCTCCAGGGTCGTGTCGCGGAAGACGACGACCACGCCCGGGTCGCTGGCGCCCAGGTGGAGCGGCGCCGCGGAGTAGGCGACCTCGAGGATCGTCCCGTCCCTCGTCGTGAAGGCGTCGTCGCCCATCCGCATGGTCCGGCCTTCGGTGGCGACCCGCAGCAGCGGACAATCCTCGGCCGGGTAAGGCGAGCCGTCGGCGTGCTGGAAGTGGATCGCCTCGTGGATCGGCTCTCCCTTGAGCTCGGACTCGCGCCAGCCGAGCATCTTCTCGGCCGCCGAGTTCATGTAGATGAGCCGCGCCTCGCCATCGGTCGCGTAGAGGCCCTCGGCGATCGTGTCCATGACGACGTCACGGAATTCCTCGGCGATCCGCCACTCGCTGATGTCGCGAAGAGCACCGACGATGTGCCCCGACCTGGCACCTTCCCGTTCGTCCAGGGTCGGAAGCGCGTGCACGTGGCGCAGCGAGCTGTCGGGGCGGACGATCCTGTACTCGAGCGGCCGCAGCTCCCCCTCGGTCAGCGCTCTTCCGACCTCGCGTTCGACATGGTCCCTGTCCGCGGGGTGGATCCGCTCGAACAGGAACTCGACACTCGGCACGAGCGTCCGCGGCTCGAACCCGAAGATGCGGAAGAGGTTGTCGGACCACACCATCTCCCGCGTGTCCCGGTTGAGGTCCCAGCTCCCCATCTCGGCGATTTCCTCGGCTCGCTGTAGCAGGCGCCAGCGCAGCTCGGCCTCGTCGGCGTCGAAGAATCCCTCGGGATCGGGAGTGTCACTCATGGCGGTCTCCGTCGAGTGTCCTCCTTTTGGCACCGGTAGGGGCGACTTCCGGCAGGCGTCGCGATGAGACCGTCGGCGAGCGATGCCATCGCGATCTTGCACTTCGGATCATGAGCCCGCGCCATGGGCAATGCCGAGCTATGTGGGGCCGGGTTTCAGGCTGGAATCCGCAAGGTCGGGCTTGGCTGGGATCGGCTGGGTTGCATCAAGTTGAGTCTCGGGCGGACCGAACCTCATCGACGTCAGCGTGGATCGGGGGTGGGCGGCGGCGGCGGCCGGGCCGTCCCAATGGCCGCCTTGCACAACGATCTTCGACGGAATCCCCGTCCTCCGGGATAGGCTCATCCTCGATCAAGATGCCCGACCGCCGAAATCGGAGTGTTTCCGGATGAGCCGACCGAACGTCCTGCTGATCCTCACCGACCAGCTGTGCCACCCGCCCGCCCACGAGTCCGAGGAGCTGGCCCGGTTCCGGGCCGAGACCATGCCAGGCGTCGAGCGCCTGCGCCAGAACGGCGTCTCCTTCGAGCACCACTACCCGATGGCTTCGGCCTGCGCCCCCAGCCGGGCCTCCCTCCTGACCGGGCAGTACCCCTCGCTACACGGGGTGACGCAGACCGACGGCATCGCCAAGTCGGCCGACAGCGACGACATGTTCTGGCTCGCGCCCGACACCGTGCCGACGCTCGGCGACTGGTTCCGCGCGGCCGGCTACAAGACCTACTTCAAGGGGAAGTGGCACGCCTCGCACGCCCATCTCGACGCCGAGGACGGCGATGGCTACCTGCTCTCTATCGACGACGATGGGACCCCCCAAGAGGCGAACATCCAGAAGTACCTGGAGGCAGACCTGCTCGACGGCCACGGCTTCTCGGAGTGGGTCGGGCCCGAGCCCCACGGGCTCGGCAAGCACAACACCGGCACCGTCAAGGACCCCTTCACCGCCGACGAGACGATCGACCTGCTGCACCGCCTCGACGCCGCCGACGGCGACGAACCCTGGCTCACGGTCTGCTCGTTCCTCAACCCGCACGACGACTCGTTGTTCGGGCTGGTCGGACTGGCGCAGGGGCTGCGTTACCACCCCTCCCAGGTGCCGCCGGTCACGCAGGCGCCGACCCACGACGAGGACCTCTCGACCAAGCCCACCTGCCATGCGAGCTACAACGACGAGTTCGCGAAGATCATGGCCCCGCAGCCGTGGATAGAAACCCACCTGAAGTTCTATTACCAGTTGCAGGCGACCGTCGGCGAGCAGATCACCAGGGTGCTCGACGCGCTCGCCGCCGGCGCCGCCTTCGAGAACACGATCGTCGTCTTCAGCTCCGACCACGGCGACATGCAGGGCGCCCATGGCGGCATGCATGAGAAGTGGCACGTGGCCTACGAGGAGGCGCTGCGCGTGCCGTTCATCGTCTCCAGCCCGCTCTTCCCGGGAGGCGCCCGGACGGTCGGGATACCGACCAACCACGCCGACCTGGTCCCGACCCTGCTCGGGCTGGCAGGGATCGACCCGGTGGCGGCGCTGGCGAGCGTGCGGGCCGACCATCGCGACGCCCGCCCGCTGGTCGGCCGTGACCTCTCGCCGACGATCCGCGGCGACGGCGGCGTCGTGGCCGAGCCGATCCTCTTCACCACCGATGACGAGATCAGCGAGGGAAGCGACCGCTCCGCGAGCCCCTTCCAGCGGTTGGCCCGGAAAGCGAAGGTCTACGCGACCGTCGCCCAGCCCAACCACATCGAGACGGTGGTCGCCGAGGTCGCGGTCGACGGCGAGCCACACCTGGTCAAGCTCTCGCGCTACCACGACAACCAGCAGTTCTGGACGGTGCCGGGAGAGCGCGATGAGCGCCTGCGGGGCCGCGGAACGATCACGGTCACCCAACCCGAGCCCGACGAGTTCGAGCTCTACGACCTCACCGTCGATCCCTACGAGGAACGGAACCTCGCCGACCCCACCTATGCCGACGATCGATCCCAGGAGTTGCAGCGACAGATGCTCGGGCTGCTGGCCGAGCAGTTGGCGCGTAAGCGACTGGTGCCGGGCGCCGGCGCGGTCCCCGGCTACCGGCCGCCCGTCCTGGTCTGACCCACGGGACCGTTCGCCGCCGGCCTCGAGCCGTCCACACGGGCACGCGACAACTACGCCTATGTGGCCCGAGGCCGAGGGCTACGCTCTCCGAGGACGGTCGATATCTCGGTCCTCTGACCGGCACCGCCCGAGTCTTGACCGCGCCGCACCGACGGGTGACTGAACGCCGAAAGTCGAACGGGACGGAGACCCATGTGACCATGCCCCAGATCCGAGGCCCCTGTAACCTTGACGACGACGCCCGCGCGGGCGGCCCGAGAGAGCCCCGAGACGAGCGCGATCGGGGCCGCCAGGATGAGCGGGCAGGGGGTGGCGACGACGACCACGGCGAGGCCCCGCACCGCGTCCCCGCTGAGCGCCCAGGCCAAGCCGGCGATCAGCAGGGTCGCCGGGAGGAAGAAACCGGCGTAGCGGTCGGCGAGTCGCACCAATGGCGCCCGCTCGGTCTCGGCCTGGGAGACGAGCCTGACCAAGGCCGCATAGGCGCTCTCGGCGGCCGGTCGGTCGGCGCGAACCTCGAACGGCGTGCCAACGTTCGAGGTCCCGCTCAGGGTCGACATCCCGTGGGTCAGGGTCACGGGCAGGGGCTCGCCGGTCAACGTGCTGGTGTCGAGCACCGCCTTCTCACTCACCATCGTCCCGTCGACCGGGACTACCTCACCGGTACGGACGACGGCGACGTCACCGATCTCGACGTCGTCCACCGGGACGTCGCGGAGGCCTTCCTTGGTGCGGATCCGCGCCCGCTTGGGTGCCCGTTCGACCAGCGCGGTGAGCTCACGGCGGGCCCGCGCCGAGGCGATTTCCTCCAGGGCGAGGCCGCCCGAGAACATCAGGCCGATGACGACGCCCGCAAGCAGTTCGCCGAGGGCGAGGGAGCCGACCATCGCCACGAAGGCGATCGTGTCGACGCCCATCTGGCGTTCGAGCACGACGGTCCGCCCCACCTCGACCGCCAGCTCGGCGGCGAGCAGGACGAGGACCGACCGCCAGACCGCGTCCCCGGCGGGCCCGAAGCCGGCCAGGTGGAGGCCTCCACCGACGGCGATCGCCGCGAGGGCGATCCCCGCGAGGATGCGGGCGCGGTGTTCGATCAGCCAGCGCACCGGCTCATCCTCTCAACGGTCGGGTCCGCAAGATCCGTATTTGTCCGCCCGGAGTAACTGGGAAAAGCGCGACCACACTCGCTCCACGGCCGGAGGTCCGAGGACCAAGGTCCCCTTGAGACGCCGCGCTCTCTGAGCCCGCCACCCGAAGGCCGGCTCCCCGGGCATGGATTTCACCTTCTCTTGGCATCGGCTTGACCGTCGCCTTGCCTCCCGAGGAGCAAGATCGGTCGGTCCAACCAAGGGAGCAGCAATGACCAACCGCAGAGCAAAGGCATACGCGACCGCGACCGTCCTCGGGCTCGGAGCGCTCGGCGGCTTCGCGCTCGGATCGAATCCGGGCACCCCCGCCGTCTCCGGGCAGGCAGGCAGCGCAAACGGTGCGACGACGGCCATCGTCACCAGCGCCAGCGGCGCGACCACCGTCGTCGGCACCGAAGCGACGCGGGCAACCGCGGCAAATACGCGGGCTCCGATCGTGACCAGGGCCAGTGGTGCCGGCGGAGCAGCGCCGACCGACGACTAGAGCGACTAGTCGTCGGGGCCCTCGCCTCGTTCCGACCCTCCGCCTCCACCGTCGGCCGCTCCGGTTCGCGTCTGCGGTTCGGCCTGGGTTTCGGGTTCCGGTTCTGGTTCGATCTGCGGTTCCGCTTCGCCAGACCGGCCGGGGTTGCTTTCGGTGGGGTGTGAAGGCGCCGCCCGCTTTTCCGACTCGGCCTCGCCTCCAGATTTCCCACCCTGGCGATTGCCGGTTCGTTCGAAGGCCGGGGCGAGGGTGTCGCCGGCGGTGATCGATTCGGAGTCGATCCCGATCTGGCGACTGATCAAGCTGGTCGCCGCGAGTGCGACGGCGGTCGCGATCAGGAGGCCGAGAAGGGCCAGGCCGATCCACTTGAAGCTGGCGGGAAGTCTCATCTGCCGACCTCGATGATTGCGCGGAGGCCGCCTCCGTCGCGGACGCGGAGGCTCACCTCGCCGCCCCACTGCCGGGTCAGCTCGCGCGCGATCGCCAGCCCGAGGCCGGTCCCGCTGGGGCCGCGCTGGCCGGCACTGCCCCGGCTGAAGCGTTCGAAGACCGACTCCTCCTCCCCCGCCTCGAGCCCCGGGCCGCGGTCGAGGACCTCGATCCGTCCCGGCCTGACCGCGACCGTCACGGTCGCACCGGATGGCGAGTAGAGCAAGGCGTTCTCGATCAGGGCATCGAGAGAACGGTCGAGATCGGGCCGCGCGCACCAGGCGGTGGAATCTCCGTCTCCCGGCTCGACCTCGATCGCGATCCCGCGCTCGGCGGCGGTCGCACCCCAGCGCTCGCCGGCGCGAGCGGCCACCTCGGCGAGCTCGAGCTGTTCGGCCGGGAGTTCATGCTCGCCCGCGCGACTGAGGATCAGCAGCTCGTCGACCATCGACGAGAGACGGTCGACCTCTCGCAGCGCGGCCCCGATCTCCACCCCGGCGGCGGGGTCGTCGCGGAAGCGCTCGGCCAGTCCCTCGACCCGCAGCCGCAGGCCGGTAAGCGGGGTGCGCAACTGGTGGGAGGCGTCGGCGACGAAATCCTGCTGGACCCGCAGTAGCCGACGGACCCGCCCGGTCATCTCATTGAAGGTGCGCGCCAGCGAGCGCTGCTCGGTGCTGCCTTCGACAGCGACCGCGGCGTCGAGGTCGCCGTCGGCGACGCTGCGCGCGGCGCGATCGAGCCGCTTGATCGGGCGGGCGATCTGCTGGGCGATCAGGGCGCCGGCGATCAGGGCCAGTGCGAGGACGATCGCCGCCAGGGCGGCGACGTCGAGGATCGAGGTGCGCACCGCGCGGTTGACAGCGTCGACGCTCTGGGTGATCCGCACCGCGCCCTCGGTCTTGCCGTGCTCGAGGACCGGGACCGCGGTCGCGAGGATTTCTCCGCCGAGGGTCTCGCTGTTCCTGGTCAGCTGTTCGCTGTGGCCGCGCAGGGCGCCCGCCACCTCGGGGCGGTCGGCATAGCCGCGGCCGCGCGGCGCCCCCGCCGAGTCGGCCACCAGGCGGCCGCGGGCGTTGACGACGATGGCCCGCCCGCGCACGCTTTCGGCGGAGAGTCGCACCAGTCGCGCCAGGCTCGCCGCGGTGCCGCGGCGCGGCGGCGCGAGCAGCTCGGCGGCCGAGGTCGCGACCACGTCGGCCTGCCCACGAGCCTGGCTGCGCACCTCGGAGTCGACTCGATCGCGGAGGCTCAGGGCCAGCGGCACGCCGAGTGCGACCAACGCCAGCAGCAGGACGTAGGCCAGCGCCAGCAGCAGCGTCGTCCGGAGACTTACGGTGCCTCGGTCCCCGGGGCGGCGAAGCGGAAGCCGACACCGCGCACCGTCTCGATGTAGGTCGGGGTGACGGGGTCGTCGCCGAGCTTGCGCCGCAGCCAGCCGATGTGGACGTCGAGGGTCTTGGTCGAGCCGAACCAGTTGGTGTCCCAGACCTCGGCCATCAGATCCTCGCGCTTGACCACTTTGCCGGCGTGGTTCATCAGCGCCGCGAGCAGGTCGAACTCCTTGCGCGAGAGGTCGACCTCCTGGCCGTCGAGCCGGGCGATCCGCGCTCCTTCGTCGAGCTCCAGCCCGCCGATCCTGATCGGCCCGTCGGCGGTCTCGGTCCGCCGGCTGCGGCGCAGCACGGCGCGGATCCGCGAGATCACCTCGGCGGCGCTGAAGGGCTTGACGACGTAGTCGTCGGCGCCCAGCTCGAGGCCGACGATCTTGTCCATTTCGGTGCCCCGCGCGGTCAGCATCATGATCGGGACGTCGGAGCGGCGCCGCAGCTCACGGCAGACATCGCGACCGTCGCCGTCCGGCAACGCCAGGTCGAGCATCACCAGGTCGGGCTTCGCCGAGCCGGCGAGCTCGAGCGCGCCGGCGGCCGTGCCGGTCACCAGGGGCTCGAAGCCGGCTCGATGCAACGCCTCGGCGAACGGCTCCGATATCGACTCCTCGTCCTCGACGACGAGGATCCGACGCGGCGCCGGCTGACTGGCCATGGGGCCACTGTAGCGGCGCCCGACACGTCTTCCCGCCGCTCCCACGAGGTTTTGCCGTCTCTTTACCCGGTGCTGGCCGGGGCTTGGATCGAGCTCTCGCAAGATGGCCCGGCAACTTCGTCAAGAGGAGATGACAGTGAACAACACGAGCGTCCGCATCGCCACCGTCGCGACCGTCTTCGGCCTCGGAGGCCTGGCGGGCCTCGCGCTGGGCGAAGGCCAGAAGCAGCCGAGCTCGACCGTCGCCGACAAGCCGGCGATCCATACGAAGGTGGTGCATCGCACCATCCACGTGACCAAGCACGCCAAGCCCAAGCATCCGGCGGCCGGAGGCGGGCCGCGGGGGCAGAAGGCGCTCGCCGCCGGAACCGGATCGACCGGCTACTCGGCGGGGACCGGAGCCACCGCGGTGACGGGCTCGTCGTCCAGCGGCTCGTATCCCTCCTCTTCCCCGTCGTCCTACGAATCGCCGGTGACGACCTCGACCAGCGGCAGCACCGGCACCAGCTCGGCCGCGCCAACCTACGAAGCGAGCACTTCGAGCCCGGCCGTGACCTCGACCAGCGGTGGCGGCGGCGGGGCCGCGACCGGTGGCGGCGGCGAGTCCTCGGACGGTGGCGGAGGTGGCGGAGGTGACGACTGATCAGCGGCCGACTCCCCGACGGCCCGGCCCGGGAGCGGTGGTCTGGGGCTCACTCGCCCTCTTCGCAGTGCTCTTCGCGGTCTTCACCTACCAGCTCAGCACCGGCGCCCCAGTGGGCGGTTCGGTGGCGGACACCGGTCCCGTGGCGGTGCGCAAGGTGATCAAGCGACGGGTCGTCACCACCGTCGTCCCGACCCCTGGCAAGAACAGCGTGGTCAGCGGCCCGGCTACCAGCAGCTCCTCCGAACTCGCACCTGAACCGGTCACGACCAGCGCGTCCTGACCGGCGTCCCGAACTCCACCAACAGACAGAGGCAAGAACGATGAACGAACACGACATCACCTTCGACGCGATGGGCAGCCATGTCAGGCTGCTGATCGGTGAGCCTAGCCCCGAGCTTCCGGCGGCGGCGGAGGCCGCCGAGGCGGCACGACTGTTCGTCCTCGACTACGACGCCGCCCTGTCGCGCTTCAAGCCCGACAGCGAGCTCTGCGCCCTCAACCACGACCCTCGCGAACGGGTCCCGGCATCGCCGTTGCTGCGCCGCGCGGTCCGCGCCGGGGTCGAGGCTGCCGAAATCAGCGGCGGCCTGGTCGACTCGAGCCTGCTGGGTGAGATCGAGGCTGCCGGGTACGTCGAGTCGCGGGCCGGGATGAAGGGGGTGCCTCTCGGTGAGGCTCTCGCCGCGGCACCGCCGCGGCGGCCGGCCCGACCGAACCCCGACTCGCGGTGGAACGGCTTCGTCGTCGACGACGAGGCGGGCGAGATCGTCCGCCCTCCCGGGCTGCTGTTCGACACCGGCGGCACCGGAAAGGGCCTCGCGGCGGACCTCGTCGCCGAACAGCTCCGGGGATACCCGCGGTTCATCGTCGACTGCGGCGGGGACATCCGGATCGGCGGCGTCGACGCTTTGCGAAGTCCCTATGACGTCTACGCCGAGCATCCCCTGAGCGGCGAGCGCAGCCATGTGCTGCGCCTCGGCCTCGGCGGCATCGCCACCTCCGGCCTCAACGTCCGGATCTGGCACGACGCCCACGGGCACTTCGCCCACCATCTACTCGATCCGGCCACGGGCCGGCCCGCCTGGACTGGACTGATCGGCGTCACCGCCCTCGGCGACACGGCGCTCGAGGCCGAGACGCTGTCCAAGGCAGCGCTGCTCAGCGGCCCCGAGGGCGGCAAGGAGTTGCTCTCCGGCCACGGTGGTCTCCTGGTCCACGACAACGGCTGGGTCGAGCCGGTCGGGCCGATCGCCGTCTCCCCGCGGATCAGGATCCCGGAGCGACTCGCGATGGCCGGAGCGCGACGATGAGCCCGACCGTCTCGGAAACCCTGCAGAGCCACGGCTGGTGGCTGGCGAGCCGCGCCTCTGGCCTGGTCGCGCTGGTGCTCGTCACGCTCTCGGTCGGGATCGGCCTGGCGATGGCCGGCAAGGTGCTCCGCCGCCCCGGCCTCTCCCGCAAGCTGATGGCGATCCACGAGCAGACGGCCCTGGCGGGGCTGGTGGCGATCGCAATCCACGGCATCACGCTGCTCGGTGACCCCTGGCTGCATCCCGGGATTGCCGGGGTGACGGTGCCGTTCGCGATGAGTTTCCGCACCGCCTTCACCGGCCTCGGCGTGGTAGCGGGATATATGGCGGCACTGCTCGGGCTCAGCTTCTATATCCGCAAGCGGGTCGGCCCGAAGCTCTGGCGCAAGGCGCACCGGGCGACGGTCGTCGTCTACGCGCTCGGCCTGGTTCACGCGCTCGGCGCCGGCACGGACGCCTCCGCCGTCTGGTTCCGCTGGTGGGTGATGTTGACCGCGCCGCTGATCGGCGGGCTCTTCGTCTACCGCGTGCTGTCGGAGCTGGCCAAGAAACAGACTCGGGCGGGCCGTCGCAGGAGCGACGGTGCCCGAGCCGGCCGTGCGGCTCCCCGCACGCCGATCCTCGAGGAGGGGTGATGTCCGATCAAGGCGTGGTGATGGTCGGCGGTGGGTTGGCGGCGCAGCGGGCCGCCGAGACCCTCCGCCGACGTGGTTACGAGGGGCGGGTGCGGATCGTCTGCGCCGAGTCCGACCCGCCCTACGATCGACCGCCGCTCTCCAAGGAGGTCCTCGCCGGGACGGTGACCGATGACACCGTCGCCTTCCGACCCCCCGAGTGGTATTGCGACCTGGAGATCGAGCTGCTGCTAGGAACCCGGGCGGCAGCCCTCGACCCGGCGGGCCACCGCCTTGAGCTCCGGTCGGGCCAGAAGCTGAGCTACGACAATCTGCTGATCGCGACCGGCGGCGTCGCCCGGGCGCTGCCCTTCCTGGATCACGAGAACGTCCACGCTCTGCGCACGCTGGACGACGCGCGCCGGCTGCGCGCCGAGGTCCGACCCGGCGCCCGTCTGGCGATCGTCGGCGCCGGCTTCATCGGCCAGGAGGTCGCGGCGACCGCACGTGGACTCGGGGTCGAGGTGACGATCGTCGAGGCCCTCGATACTCCCCTCGAACGAATCCTCGGGAACCGCCTCGGCGGCTGGTTCGCCGAACTTCATACCGAGGAGGGGGTCGAGGTCCTGACCGGCGTCTCACTCGCCCGCGCGCGGGGCGGCGCGGGGCGGGTCGAGGAGCTGGTCCTCGGCGACGGCCGGTGCCTCCCCTGCGACGTGGTCCTGGTCGGCGTCGGCACCGAGCCCGCCACCGCCTGGCTGGCCGGGAGCGGCCTCGGCGACGGCGCCGTGCGGGTCGACGCATGCGGTCGCGCATGCGCCCGCGATGTCTTCGCCGCCGGCGACGCCTCCCTGCCCTTCGATCCCCGCCACGGTTGCTACTCGCGCACCGAGCACTGGGGTGCCGCCGCCTGGCAGGGCGCCGCTGCCGCGCGGGCGATGCTCGGCGAATACCCCGGGACGCCACCGCTGCCGAGCTTCTGGAGCGACCAGTACGGAATCCGGATCCAGTGCGTCGGCCACCCCCACCTCGCCGACACCGCGGTCATCGACGGAGCGCCCGCCGATCGCGACTTCGAGGCCGTCCTCACGCGGGCGGGCGTCCCCGTCGCCGGCCTCGCGGTCGATCGCCCGCGGGCGATCCCGGCACTCCGAGAGCTCATCGAGTCGAGCGGCCCGTTCGCCTCCAACCGAAAGGAACCAGTGGCATGACTTACCTCCCCATAGTCGACCCGAGCTCCTGTGCAGGCCACGGCGACTGCGTCGAAATCGCCCCCGACGTCTTCGTCCTCGACGATGTCGCCACCGTGATCGGCACCGGTCCGCCGGACCTGATCCTGAAGGCCGCCGAAGCCTGCCCGGCGGCGGCGATCACCTTGATCGACGAGGAGTCAGGTGTGCCGGAATACCCCTAGACCGGCACACCTTCCCCACATTGCCACTTGTGGCCGGGGTGACGGTTGAAGACATCGCTGCCGAACGCGTGGCCTCGCAGTAGAGAAACACCGCGGTGGCGACAAGGACCGCGGCGCCACACCATACGTAAGCGTTGGCCGACAGGACGCTGCCGAGCCCGAACGGGCCCCAGGTCGAGGGGAGGGCCGCGGCGGCGGAGAAGACGGCGGCGGTAAGGGCCGCCCCCAGGCCGATCCAGGAAGAACGACGGCGCCAGGCGGCGACGGTGAGGAGGACCAGCAGCGGCACCTCCCAGATCCAATGGTGGGTCCAGGAGATCGGTGAGACGAGCAGGCCGGTGATGCCGCAACAGACCGCGCCCGCGAGCCGGTGACCGCGGCGGTGCGCCCAGACCGCCACCGCCAGCCCGGCGACCGCCGTGAGCGAGGCCGCTGCGTACCACCACCCCAGGCCCTGGCCCGACCCACCGGCGAGCCGCGCGATCATCCCCGCCAGCGACTGGTCGGAGAGCTCGATCGCGCTGCCGACCCGTCGCGACCGCAGGAATACGCCGCCCAACCAGAAGGTCCGCGAGTCCGTCGGCAACAGGAGGAAGCCCGTCGCGACGGTGACCGCGAAGGTGCCGACGGCGACCGCCGCGGCCCGGGTCCGCCGGGTGGCCAGCAGGTAGGCGACGAAGATCAGCGGCGTCAGCTTGATCGCCGCCGCCAGGCCGACGCCCACCCCCTGGAGGCGGCCTCCGTCGCGGCGCCTCAGGACGTCGGAGGCGACCAACGCGGTGACGATCAGATCGGTCTCTCCCAGGTGGAAGGTGAGGACGACCGGAACGGTCAGCAGTGACAGGGCCGCCACCGCGAGGACAAAGTCCGGGCGCCGACGGACGCCGGCCGCGCCGAGCGAGAGCACGCTGAGCGCGAGCAGGGAACAGGCGCTCGCGACGCTGATCGCGACCTTCAGATAGATCGGCGGCGCTTCGCCGGCGATCCCGAAGAGCGCCGCGGCGAACGGCGGATAGGTGAAGTGGAGGGGAGCGGACCGGGCGTAGAGGGCCGCGCCGCCCACCACCTTGACCGCGGCCCACTGGTAGACCCTGACGTCCCAGAGCGGCCAGTGGGCGGCCGGTTCGGCGAGCCTCGACGACAGGTAGATCGTCAGGGCCGCCAGGCCGGCGATCCCCGCGATCGCCCGGGCTCCAACTTCGCCGCCGGCCGGGGCGCCGCTCTGAATCAGACGCCTACCCACACCAGGCAGTTGACGGGACCGGCCTTAATGCTCGATGAGGTGGGGCCGGGATCGGAGCCGGCTGGGGCGCCATACCCGACGGATTCCTGAGGCCGATCTATCGAACAACTCATCTGTCCTTAAGTCGGCGGAGGCAGGGTCGTCGGCGATGGGTCGACCCTCATCCACCGCGAGGAGACGGCCTCGATCTTCGGCGTCCCGGGCCCGCCGGCGGTGGCTGTTGCCCCTGGGCGCGCTCCTGCTCGTTCTCCTCGTCGCCCTCGTCGCGGTCTTGGCCGGTTCGGGTGGTGGAAGCTCGCCGCGGAGCGCCGCGGCGCCGCGGGTCCGGACGGTCCTGGTCGCCCATCCGGAGAAGTCGCTTCCGGCTGCGATCTCGGGCGAGTCCGTAGTCGCGACGCGACAGGGCCCGCTGATCATCGGCGGGCTCGACGCATCCGAAAGCTCGGCCGCCGGGGTGTTCCAGCTCGAACCGGCAGGCGGCGAACTGAGCGAAGCCGGCTCCCTCACCACCCCCCTCCACGACACTGGCGCCACCGTCCTCGGCAACCGGGTCTTCGTCTTCGGCGGCGGCACCGAAACGAGCACCGACACCGTCCAGTCGCTGCCGCTGCCGGGCGCCGGCGCCACCCCGGCGACGGCCGAATTGACCGGGAAACTGCCGACCGTGCGCTCCGACCTGAGCGCGGTGACCGTCGGCGACCGGGCCTACGTGCTCGGCGGTTACGACGGCACCAGGCCGATCGACTCGATCCTGGCGACGAACGACGGCTCGAGCTTCGAAGAGATCGGCCGACTGCCGGACCCCGCCCGTTACCTGGCGGTCGCGACGCTCGGGGGGAAGATCTTCGCCTTCGGCGGCGAGAACGAAAGCGGGACCGCCGTCGACGCGATCCGTGAAGTCGATCCACGGACGGGAAAGGCGCGAATCGTCGGCCACCTGCCCGGCCCCGTATCCCACGCCGCCGCGGTGGCTCTGGGGGGCAGCATCTACGTGATCGGCGGCGCGGCGGAAGGCTCGCCGACGGCCCGGATCTGGCGGTTCGAACCGGATAAGAAGACGATCGCGGCGGCCGGCCGATTGCCCGAACCGATCTCCGGCGGCGGCGTCGCGGTGGTCGGCTCGGCCGCCTATCTGATCGGCGGCACGGGCTCCGGGGAAGCGCCGGTGTCCACCGTCACGAAGCTGGAAGTCCGACACCAGAAGGTCAAGCCGCCGCCCAAGGTCACGGCGTCGACGCAGCCGTTCGAAGGCCAACTGATGATCGCCGATCGCGGCAACGACCGGATCATCGTGGTGAACGCGCGGAAGCACGTCCTCTGGCGCTTCCCCTCGACGGCCCATCCGGCGCCGCCCGGCGGCTTCTACTTCCCCGACGACGCTTTCTTCATCCACGGCGGCAGGGGCATCATCTCCAACGAGGAGCAGAACCAGCGGATCGTCCAGCTGTCCTATCCGGCCGGGAAGCTGCTCTGGTCCTACGGCCACGCGGGCGAAGCCGGCTCCGGACCCGGTTACCTCCACGAGCCCGACGACGCCTACCTGCTGAAGAACGGAGACGTGTCGGTCGCCGACGCCGACAACTGCCGGGTGCTCCTCATCTCGCCCGCGAAGAAGGTCCTCCAATCGTTCGGCAGCCCTGAATCGTGCATCCACGAACCTCCGAACAGCCTCGGCGAACCAAACGGCGACACCCCGCTCGAAAACGGCGACATCCTCGTCTCCGAGGTCACCGGCTCCTACATCGACGAGATCACGCCGACCGGGAAGCTCGTCTGGACGCTACATCTGCCGATCGCCTACCCCTCCGACCCACAGCAACTTGGACCCGACCGCTACCTGGTCGCCGACTACACGAAGCCCGGCGGGATCTACGAATTCAACCGCGCGGGAAAGATCCTCTGGTCCTACAGACCGGCCCACGGCGAAGGCATGTTGAACCACCCGAGCCTCGCCGAGCGGCTCCCGAACGGTTTGATCGCGGCCAACGACGACTACCGCGACCGCGTCGTGATCATCGACCCGAAGACCAGGAAGATCGTCTGGCAGTACGGGACGACCGGCGAACCGGGTACCGGTCCCGATCACCTCCACATACCGGACGGGTTCGACCTGCTCGCCCCGGACGGCACCACTCCCACCCACCCGTTCACCGGCTGAACTCGACGAGCGCTTTGTACGAGGCGAAGAGTGAGAGTTCCCTTCGCGAATCGTCAGCGACCTATTACCCACGCTTCAGTGTCACCTCATCGGGGCGCGGAACCATGGTCACACGATGGATCGAACTTCCCGAGGCCCGGGCGTGGTCATGGTCGGCGGCGGACTGGCGGCGCAGCGGGCCGCCGAGACCCTCCGACGCCGCGGCTACGGGGGACGGGTGCGGATCGTCTGCGCCGAGCCAGACCCGCCCTATGATCGCCCGCCGCTGTCCAAGGCGGTCCTCGCCGGGACGGCGACCGACGAGACCATCGCCTTCCGGGCGCCCGGGTGGTACCGGGACCTGGACGTCGAGCTGCTGCTCGCGACGAGGGCGGTCGCCCTCGACCCGGGGGCGCGCCGGGTTCGGCTCGGGTCCGGCGGGGAGCTCGACTACGGCGCCCTCCTGATCGCGACCGGCGGAGCCCCCAGGGCACTGCGGTTCCTCGACCACGAGAACGTCCACACGCTCCGCACGCTCGAGGACACGCACCGGCTGCGCGCCGAGCTCCGACCCGGCGCCCGCCTGGCGATCGTCGGCGCCGGGTTCATCGGCCAGGAGGTCGCGGCGACCGCGCGCCGGCGCGGGGTCGAGGTGACGATCGTCGAGGCCCTGGAGACGCCTTTGGAACGGATACTCGGAGTCCGCCTGGGGAGTTGGTTCGCCGACCTCCACGCCGAGGAAGGGGTCGAGGTGATCACCGGCGTCGGCCTGATCGGGGCACGCGGCCACGACCGGGTGGAGGAGCTGATCCTCCGGGACGGCAGACGCCTTGCCTGCGACGTCGTCCTGATCGGGGTCGGCACGGAGCCCGCAACCGGATGGCTCGCCGGGAGCGGCCTCGATGGGGGCGCGGTGCGGGTCGACGCCGGCGGCAGGACGGAAGCCCCTGATGTCTACGCGGCCGGCGATGTCTGCGCGGCATTCGACCCGCGCCACGACTCCCATTCCCGCACCGAGCACTGGGGCGCCGCCGCCTGGCAGGGCGCCGCCGCGGCGAAGGCGATGCTCGGCGAGGAGCCCGGCCCGGCGCCGTTGCCGAGCTTCTGGAGCGACCAGTACGGGATTCGCATCCAGTGCGTCGGCCACCCGCACCTCGCCGACGCCGCGGTGATCGACGGGACGCCCGCCGACCGCGAGTTCGAGGCCGTACTCACGCGCGCCGGCGTCCCGGTCGCCGGTCTCGTCGTCGGCCGTCCCCGGGCGATCCCGGTGCTTCGGAAGCTCATCGAGACGAGCGACCCGCTCGCCTCCGACAGAAAGGAACCAGTTCGATGAACTACCTACCAGTGGTCGACGAGGGGGCTTGCGCGGGTCACGGCGACTGCGTCGATGTCGCCCCCGACGTCTTCATCGTCGGCGATGTCGCCACCGTCATCGACACCGGCCCCCGCGAGCTGATGGTGAAGGCCGCCGAAGCCTGCCCGGCGGCGGCGATCTCCGTGATCGACGAGGACTCAGGCGTATCGGTGTATCCCTAGGCCGGCCCGGCGCAAGCCGAGGACGTCCCCGGGACGACTAACTCTCGACTTCGCGATAGTGGTCGCGCCAGATGACGCGATGGACGCCGAGGTGTCGGGGTAGTCCCTTGAGGCCCGGGATGAAGGGGATACAGATGAAGACGAGGCTGAAGATGCCCATCAGGACGAAGATCAGCGCGTCCGCGTTGGGTGATTCCTTGAACGGTTCGATCTGGTACCAGAAGGTGTAGAGCCAGAGCCACACCTGACCGGGGTAGCTGCCGGTCTCGTTCATCATCCCCCACTGCGTGCCGAGCAGATGCTGACCTTCAGCTCTTTCTTCGAAGTAGGAGCCGGCCGAGAGGAAGAGCAACGGCTTGGTGTAGTTGGTCTCGTAGAAGCGGTGGCCGCCCGTGACCAGGGCGCCGTCGAGGCCACCGCTCTGGGCCAAGGCCAACAGCGCTCCCATCATCGGCGCGACGGGTCCGTAGCTCCCGGCCGGGAGGACCGGAACGCCGCGGACGATCCGCGCTTTCGGCAGAGCCGCTTCGTAGTTCGCCGCCCAGGCTTCCTGGAGCTTGGCCGGCGCGGACCGGTAGACGGCGAGGGCGGCTTTGAGGCGGGGGTCGGCGGGGATCTCGGTCAAAGGCTCGATCACGTAGTCGTTGGCCGTTTCGATCGGGATCTTCACCCCGGCCGCTTCCTGCAGGGAGATCGGCCCGATCTTCTGCGCCGATCCGGAGGTGCTGTTGTAGGGAGGGCCATAGGTGGCCACCTCGCTCGTTCGATTGAGCTCGGTCACCCCGGTCGCGAGGAAGTCGGCTGGATCCGCCTTGGCCCAGCTCTGGATCGTCGTCGGCTGGTCGTCGGGGGAGGAGAAGAGAATCGCCAGCGCCACCGCGAGCGCCGCCACGATGACGAGCGCCACGACGAGCTCCTTGACGAGGTCGTAGCGGACGAAGGGGCCCGGCCAGGGGGCGGAATCATCAGGCTCGACGGGAGGACGGCCGGCGGTCGTCATGACCGCACGCCCGTACTGTCGGGAGGGGTTGGCCCCGGGGCGGCGGTGGGGCGACCGATGCGCGCCGCATACGGCGGGACGATGCCGTGGCGGCGCACCAGAAGCACATGGCCGACGATCAGCGCGACCACGACGACGGGCAGCAGGATCACGTGGAAGGTGTACATCTGGCCGAAGTCGACGACGTTGAAGAACGACCCGATGCCGACCGCATTGAGGCCGTCCTTGCCCTCACTGGCGATCCACTGCGAGTCGAAGTTCTGCTGCGAGAGATAGCCGGTGAACGCCGCCCCGATCGCGACGAGGAAGGTGATCGCGCCGGTCGCCCAGGTCCTTCCCCTGCCACCCCGCCAGGCGCCCATGAAGAATTTCCCCCACAGGTGCACGACCATCACGAAGAAGAAGATCTCCACCGCCCAGAGGTGGATGCTGTTGAAGAACCGGCCGATTCCGGTCACATGCCACCATTCCGGACCCTTCAAGCCGAGGATCACCCCTGACCCGATGACGACCACGAGCGCGGCGATCGAGGCGACCCCGAAGACGTAGATCCAGGAGGACATATAAGAGGGCTGGCGATCCGGGAGCAGCTTCTCCGGCGGCATCGCAGCGACCGCCCGCTCGCGGACCGAGGTGGTCCACATCTTCGGCTCCGGGGAAGAGCCGGCTCCGCCCTCGGCATCGGTCATGGTTCGCGCCGCCGTTTCGGATACGGGATCAGGATCGCCGCCACGAAGATCGCGATCATCAGCAGGATCACGATCAGGTTCGGCACCGACATCTGAAAGAAGTGCCAGTGCACGTAGTGGGCCGGGGCACTGAGATCGAAGAGCGCGGCGGCCGGTAACGAGCTCATTGGGCGACGCTAGCCGCGCCTCGTGAGGCTCGGCATCCGTAGTTGGCCACACCGCCGGGACGAGGCCGCCGGCTCAGAGGGCCTTGGCGCTGTGCGATCCGACCGTCTCGACCCGGCCGTCGTCGAACTTTCTCCGGAATTCTCGATTTTCCGTGAGTTGATCCTCACTTGATGAGGTGATGGTGAGAGATTTGGCAAAGAGTAAGAAGGCTCTTCGCAGATCGTTACCACCATCTCATGGCCCGTTCAGTGTGATCCAATCGGCAGGCCCGACGATGTCGACGCGATGGCAAAGCCGCAGTCACAGGCCGGCGTCCCCGGGGTCGTCGGCCGATCGGTCGAAAGACCCGGCCGGTGCCGGCCCCCGAGATCGTGGCGTGGGCTCGACAAGAACTGGGACCGACACGTCGCCCACGCCGAAGAGCTCTCCCACACCCGCGGATTCGAGGAACTGCGCGACATGATCCTGGAGAAGGCTGAACCTGCCGCCCATGAGCGCGCGCTGGACGTCGGCGCCGGCACCGGATTGCTGGCGCTCTGCCTGGCCGAACGGGTGGACTGGGTCTGGGCGGTCGACATCTCGCCGGCGATGATCGAATGCCTCAACGGCCGCGCGATCGCGGCCGGCCTCGACAACATCCAGACTGCCGTCGTCTCGGCCACGCTGCTGCCGATCGCCGACAGCTCGATCGACCTGGCGACGTCCAACTACTGCTTCCACCATCTCGGTACCGCCGGCAAGCGGGCGGCGCTCGCCGAGCTCCACCGTGTCCTCAAGCCGGGCGGGCGAGTGGTGTTCGCCGATATGATGTTCACCATCGCGCCGTTCACCGGGCGCGACCGGACGGTGATCGCCGGCAAGGTCCGCTCGCTGACGCGGCGAGGCCCGGCGGGACTCTGGCGCCTGGCGAAGGCCGGCCTTCGCACCCTCACCTTCACCGGAGAGCATCCGGCACCGACCGGGTGGTGGCAGACGGCGCTGGCGGAGGCGGGCTTCGTCGAGATCGTGGTCGAGCCGCTGGCACACGAGGGTGGGATCGCCGTTGCCCGTAAGCCGCGATGACCGGCGGGCGATCTGGCGCAGGCGCGCCGCCGTGGGCGCCTTGGCGATCGCCGCGACCGCGACCGGGATCGCGGTCGGCTCGGCCTCGTCGGGCGGCGGCGATACGAGTCCGGCCGCTGCGTCCATCAAGGTTTCCCAGCCCTCGGGGCGCGTGCGGCTCGAACTCGGCGGCCGGACGCTGGCCGACGAACTGGTCGCCCGCCTCGAACGTCGCCGCGCCCAGACGGCCCTGGCGAGATCCGTCCCGGCCACCGTCACGATCATCGAGGGGCGCGCGCG
This sequence comes from uncultured Actinomycetes bacterium, assembly GCA_963824485.1. Classification (GTDB taxonomy): domain Bacteria; phylum Actinomycetota; class Thermoleophilia; order Solirubrobacterales; family 70-9; genus VAYN01. The sequence goes on along the minus strand of CAWGPH010000010.1, from coordinate 131,362 downwards.
GATCCAGGCCGCCACGCAGCGCCCGGCACTGACCCGGGAGCTCGCCCGCGCCGTCGCCGCCGGAGGCGGCGACGTCAAGGTTCCGTGGATCCCACTCGCCTCCACGATCGGCATCCCGGTGATCAAGCAGGCCCTCCAGGACGACTGCGAGGCCACCGCACTATCGATGCTCCTCCGCTTCGCCGGCAAGCGCGTCGACCAGCTGACCCTCCAGCGCCAGATCGCCCACAGCCGACCGCTCGACCCCGAAATCGGCCCCGAAGGAGAGGTCTGGGGAGATCCCAGCGCGGGCTTCGTCGGCCGCGCCGACGGCGGCGGCCCGGCGGGCGGCTTCGGTGTCTACCAAGGCCCGATCGCCGCCCTGGCCCGCAAGCATGGCCTCGATCCACATGAACTCACCGGCAAGAGCCCAAAGGCGATCTATGCCTCCCTACTCGCCGGCAGACCCGTGATGGTCTGGGTCGGGCTCTCGGAAGGACCCTACGCCACCTGGCACTCGCGCTCGGGTGCCCTCGTGCGAGTCAACTACGGCGAGCACGCGGTCCTGCTCACCGGCGTCGATGCGGAATCGGTGACGGTGAACGACCCGCTATCGGGCGAACGGCTGACCTGGCCCAAGGGCGAGTTCGAGGCGATGTGGGAACTGCTGGGAAGGCGAGCCCTCGCCGCCTGATCGCATCTCCCAAAGGCGGGCGCAGCTCAGCGGCTTGACGAGGAGCCCGTGGGCCCTGTTGGGGGTGATCGTCGTGGTCGGCGCCGGCCTGCGATTCGGGACGCTCGACCTGCAGAGCTACCGGTATGACGAGGCGGTCACCGTGGGCCGCGTCCTCCAACCCAACTTCTTCTCGACGTTCTCTGCGGTCACCCACAGCGAGTCGACGCCGCCGCTCTACTACCTCCTCGCCTGGCTCTGGTCGCAGCCGTTCGGCACCGGCGAATTCTGGATGCGCTCGCTTTCGGCACTTGCCGGAACCGGATCGATCATCGTCGTCTATCTCGCCGCCCTGGCGCTGCCGCTGCCCCGCCGGGCGGGATTGATCGCCGCCGCGCTGGTCGCCGCCAGCCCGGTCCTGGTCTGGTTCTCGCAGGACGCCCGCGCCTACGCGCTCGTCTTCCTCCTGACCGCCCTCTCCTTCCTCTTCTTCGCCCGTGCCCGCCGCGGCGTCGGGCGCCACGACCTGGTCTGGTGGGCGGTCTTCTCGGCGCTGGCGTTCGCGACGCACTACTTCGCGGGCTTCGTCGTCGCCGCCGAGGCCGTCGTCCTGCTCGTCGGTCCGCGGAGGCGGGGAGCGCTGGTCGCGGTGCTGGCGGTTGCCGCGGTTTCGGCGCTGCTGATCCCGGTCGCCCTACGCCAGGCCGAACACAACCACGCCGGCTGGATCGGGCAGCAACCGCTCTCCCAGCGCCTCGAACGCGCCGGCGCCAAGCTCGTCGGCTCCGACAACGGCGAGGAGCACGGCACGCGCCAGTCGGGACCGATCCCGCTCGCGATCCCGGTGGCCCTCGCCCTCGCCTCCCTGGCACTGCTGCTCTGGCGCGGCGACGGCGGGGAGCGGCGTAGCGCCGGAGTCGCCGCAATCGTCGGCGGCGGCGCCGTCGCCGCTCCGCTCCTGCTGGGGGCGTTCGGGCCCGACTATCTCGACGGCCGCAACCTCCTGCCGGCTTTCGTGCCGCTGACCTTGCTGCTCGGCGCCGGCTTCGGGGTCAGGCGTGCAGGGCCTGCCGGCACCGCCGGCGCACTGGCCCTGTGCCTCTGCTCGCTCGTCTTCACCCTCGAGATCGACCGCTTACCGCGACTGCAGCGCGAGGATCTCCGCAACGCGGCGGCACAGGTCGGCCCGTTGGGCCCGCGCACCGCGGTGGTCACCAGTCGTTACTCGGCGAGCCAGCCGCTGCGCTACTACCTCGGCGCCCGCTTCGCCGTGGGCACCCCGCCGCCGCTACGGGAGATCGACCTGGTCGGCTCCGCCGGCGCCGCCCGCCGGGCCGGTCAGATCCTTCCCGGCGCCTTCCACCGGGTCGAATCGAAGCCCGTCTCCTACGACTTCACCCTGACCCGCTTTCGCGCTTCCCGCCCGATCCGGGTCCCCCTCCACGTCTTGGAGCGAGGGGCGCTTGTCGGCGGTGGACGGACCGCCTCGGTGCTGCTTTCGCCTGCGCCTTCGCGTGCACCGGTTCCAGGGCGTTGATGCTCGAGTAGCCGACAAGGAAGATGCGCCGCCCGTCGGAGATCACCGGCGAGTAGGTGCCGGTCTTGTAGCGGAAGACCCGGCGGCCGGTCTTCATGTCGAAGCCGACGGTGCTGCCGTTGGTGAACTCGGCCGCGTAGACGATGTTGCCCACGGCCGAGAGCGACCCGATGACCCGGCCGCCGGCCGGCTCGGTCCAGCGGCTTTCCCCGTTCTTGGCATCGAGCGCGTAGACGTTGCCGTCGAAGGAGCCGATGTAGACGGTCGGGGGCGTCGTCGGGGTGCTGGCCACAGTCGGGCCGGAGTAGACATAGCCGCCGGTCGAGTGGGTCCAGGCCAGGGTTCCGTCGCTCTGGTCGTAGCTGTAGACACGCCCGTCGTTGTTGCCTGCGTAGACCCGGCCGAAGGCGACCGCGGGCGTCGAATAGAACTCACCGCCGCTGACCCCGGTCCCGAGCGAACCGGACTGCCAGACCAACTTGCCGGTCGAGGCCCGGACCGCGTTCATGTAACCGCCGTAGTCGCCGACGTAGAGGATGCCGTCGCGGAAGGCAGGCGCCGCCTTCACCGGGCCGCCCAGGGACGTCGCCCAGCGGATGTCGCCGGTGCGCGTGCTGAGCGAGAAGAGCTGGCCGCTTTCACAGCCGAAGTAGACGCTGTTGCCGAGCACCAGCGGCGAGGACTCGGCGCGGCCCGGCAACGCCTTCTTCCAGATGACGGCGCCGGTCTCGGCGTTCAGCTTGACGATGTGGCCGGGGACCAGGTTGACGATGTAGAGGCGATCGTGGGAATAGGCGGGCGAGGAGGCGTTGAGACGGCCGATCGAGCGTTCCCAGAGAACCTTGCCGTTGTGGGCGTCGAGGGCGATTGCGGTGCCGTCGTTGTTGACCGCGTAGAGCTTGCCGCGGGCGTAGATCGGCGGGAACTCGAGCAGCGGGCGCTCGGTGTAGTGCCAGAGGAACCGGAAGGGCGGCTTCACCCCCTTCGCCGGCAGGTAGCGGGTGCGTGCGGGGTTGAGCCCGAACATCGGCCAGTTCGCGGTCTTCGGCTTGGGCGGCGGCGGCTTCGGCGGTTCCGGCGTGAAGCGGCGGATCGCGGCTTCGTTGTGAACGTCGGGCGGGCGCTTCAGCAGCTGGTAGGCGACGACACCGCCGGCGACGCCGAGGATCAGGGCGATGACCAAACAGGCGGCAAGCCGCGGATGCAGCCTCCGGAAGCGCCTCGGGTGACGCAGAGAACGGACTGCCGCACGGATCCCGCTCAGCCGCGCCACGGCGCCTCCATCGTGACGGCGACCTTCGGTTTCCTTTGTCGGGGATCCACAGGGCTATGCGGAGTCAGGTTTCGACAGATGTCGCGAAATCGCGTTTGGCCGAGATCAGGTGGACTCCGTCTGCAACCATGCCCCATTTCTTGCCCCAGGGCGAGGAGAAGATCGGCGACCCTTGGCCACTGATGATGGTGCGTGCCTAGCTAGGCGAAGGTCCAGAGCTTGTTGCCGAGAAAGTTGAAGGGCGTCGCCACGGCGACCGCGAAAATACCCGACGGAGAGTTTTTCACGCTGCTCGATGCCCCCTGGGCAAGAGGTACCGGGGCTGGATTCATGCCAGCGCGGTGAGGCGCCACCATTGGTGGCGGGAGAGGGCCCATACCGCACCGGCGTAGAGCGGGACGGCGAGCACGGTGGCCGCGCTCACCACCATCCCGGCCGCCGTCGCGGTGACGAGGCTGGTGGTGCCGAGGGCGGTGACCATCCCGACCGCCGCGGCCGGCACCAAGGCCGAGAGCATCTGCCGCAGCTTCCGCATGAGACCAGCTTCCGCCCGTCGATAGTGTGTGTTGAGCGCCGTCAGGACGACCCATAGCCCGAGCAGCCGTCCACGGAGCGCGCCTTTCCGAGGATCCCGCGGAGCTCTGAACGTTCTTCCGAGCGTGAGAGGACTCTCATGATCTTCTCCTAGGCCCTTAAGCCCGGGAGGTAACGGTGTGGCCAATGTCATCTCGGCTCTCGCCGGCCTTGGCGCTCTTCCCGCTGCGCCTTTTCCTCGGCATCACCTTCGTCTACGCAGGCATCCAGAAGCTGAGCGATCCCGGGTTCCTACACCCCGGCGCGCCGACGTATATCGGCACGCAGCTCGAAGGCTTCGCCAACGGTACGCCCGGCGGCTTCATCCTCCGCACCTTCGCGATTCCGCATCCGGGAGTGGCGGGAGTCGGCGTCGCGATCACCGAGATCCTGATCGGCCTACTGGTCACGGTCGGCCTCTTCACCCGGATCGCCGCAGCAGGCGGGATGGGGCTGAACTTTCTCCTCTTCCTGACCGCCAGCTGGAACACGACGCCCTACTTCCTCGGGCCCGACCTCGTCTTCACCTTCGCCTGGTTGCCCTTCGTCCTCGCCGGGGCGAGCGGACAGCCGGCCCTCGACAACGTCGTGGAGCATCCCCCAGAGGGCTTGGTGAGGCGCACCCGGATGGGTCCGGTGAGTGCCGTCGAGGTCGCTGAAGCGTCCCCCACTTCGACCCGGCGCGTACTCCTGGCGGAGCTCGCCGGGATGGCTTTGGCGATCGCCGGCATCTCGACCCTGGTGAAAGGCAGCTACTCTCCGTCCCGCACCCTGACCGCCGATCCCGGACCCGCAGGTGCCGGTTCCGGGGGCGGCTCAGCCGCCGGCACGGGCCCGCGAGGAGCCGGCTCTGGAGCACGCGCACCGAAGGTCCCCAAGGGCGCTGTGAAGCTGGGTCCCGCCAGCCGGCTCCCGAACGGACAGGCCGCCACCTACAGCGACCCGACGAGTGGTGAACCCGACATCGTCATCCGTGACTCCCAAGGCAGGCTGGCCGCCTTCAGCGCGGTCTGCACCCACGCCGGATGTACGGTCGGGTTCGAAGGAGGCGTGATCGTCTGTCCTTGCCACGGGGGCGAGTACAGCGCGGCAACCGGCGAAGTGATCGCCGGTCCGCCACCGGCTCCCCTGGCGCCGAAGAAGGTCGTGGAAGCCGGAGGACAGATCTACGCCGTGCCCAGTTGAGTGGTCCTGCTTGATCTGGGCACCCCCGTCGAGGACGTGCCGCCGGATGCAGCGGAGGTTCTCCCCGAAATGGAGCGCGACGCCTTCGGAGCTCTCCTTCCGGATCTCCTTTTGAAGGTCGTCCATCGCCATGCGACTCAGGGCGGGTCGGCCTGGTCGTTGACTATCTCCTCCCGGGCATCGACAAATCGTGGGTCGTCGCGCGCCAGATCTCGTCGTCCGACGTCACCAGCGCGGCGATGTCGGGCGAGACGGGCTCGGCGGTCTCCGGCCGATACCGTCGAAGGATGAGGTGCATATCCTGGCGGGGCTGTCTTGGCCGCGAAGGTTCGAAGCGCTTCGCTGGTCACTCCCCCCGCGGACCGACAGTGGCCCCGGCACCAATCCCGAACGCCGATAAATCACCGTGACGGCGCCGTGTAGAAAGTGTCGATCGTGCCGCGCTTCGGCGGGTCGGAGCCTGTTCAACGCAAGCCAGATCGCGCGGGACGTTCGCGTGCTTCGTTGAGCGTCGCGATCTCGGCGACGAGCCCCGGGTCGTCGAGTACCTCGAACGTCCCTTCCCCCTCGACGAGTTCGTATGGCACCCAGCTCACCCCTGCGACGAGCACGGACGGCGCCCGCCCAAGCGAGCCGGCCAGCCGCAGCACGAGCCCGACGCTCGGTATCGCTCCCCCGGCTTCTTCCAGCTCGATCAGGAGCTCAAGGCCCATCTCGGCGCCGGCCGCCAGCTCTTCGGGGGTCAATCCGACCTCCTCACGGCAGCTGCCGAGGTTCGCCCCGAATTGACGCACGAGAGCGGCTGGATCGCCGGCCGGTCGGCGCCTACTGGACGGTGACATGGGGCGCCCTCCCCCTTCGGGAGGTCGAGATCGAGGATCAGCACCTCCGGTCTCGCGTAGCGACATAGCGCCTCGTGGTCTTCCTCGCTCTCGGCCGGGCGTCGGGGCGACCTGGATGTCGAGGCCTCGGCGGAGCGCGATCTCCGTCGCCGGGGGCAGAGGCTCGACGAACTGCGAAGAGGCGAGAACATGACGATCGGCGGGCTCGCGGCGCGGACCGAGATCGATGTGGTCGGCATCGTCGGCTTCATCTACGGCACCGAGGAACCTGGGGCCGTGGAGATGATGAGCCTGGCGGCGGCGCTGGGAACTGAACCACGCGAGCTCTTTCCCGAGTTTCTGGAAGGGGCGGGCGCGCACCAGCACGTCGAGGGCATCGCGCAGCGCCTGTCTCTTTCCTCGCTCCACCTCGAAGGTCGCCAGGTCGAACACCGCGGCGTTCTCCTCAAGCAGCTCGACGGCCCCCTGGCCGGGAAGCTCCCCGCCACGCAGCCACCGGAGGATTTCGGAGTTCAGGAGCAGTTCTTCCGCCGACCGTTCGGTGATCGACCTGTCGGTCGCGTCCTCGATCAGACAGTCGAGCTCTCCTTCGATCAGATCGATCGCGCGATCACGCGCGGCCGGGCGCGGACCGGCGCCGGGTCGGACCGCGCACCACCCGGCGACCATCCTCCCGGCGAGCGTCGAGGCCCACTCCACCAACCCGCGCCAACGCGACCAGACGCCCATGAGCGCCGGTCCGACCGACGGGGACTTGCCGGTCATGGCCGCCCGACCTCCTCGCCAACCAGCCGGTCGCGATTCAAGTCGGCGTCGCGACCCGGTCGCTTGCCCGAACCGGATTCCATGCCTCTATGAGCGCCCGCGCGGCTCGGCCCCCATACTGGTGCTTGGATCGGTCGACATCGAGATCGGCTCCTTCGCCGGCAGCGACGGGATCCGGGGTGGGTCTCCGCCGCGCGCCAGTTCGATTTCGACGCGAACGTGCAGAGCGGGATGGCCGATCTCAAGGTGCAGGAGGGCCTTTCTTCAACCTGTTCGTGCCCCACACCGTGCCCCACAGGCGTTTTGATGCTCTTTGTCTGCGCTCCGAAAACGACGAAAACCGTAAGCGTTCAGCCCCAGTCGACGCTCGCGTTCCCGCCTCCCGCTCAGACCAGCGAAGGCGCAGGGCTCGCCCGAGCGCTCGCCGTGATCGCCTCAACCAAGAAGCCAAAGAGCGACCTCCCCTGCAGCCGGCAGGTCTGGGAGACCGAGAGCATCCGCTCGGCGAAGCGCTCCCCGGCTTCCGACTGGCTACCGAGGGAGACCTTGCGGTAGATCACCGCGGAGCGAAGCCCCCGCTCAGCCCTGTTGTTGGTCGGCTCCACCCCCTCGACCTCGGTGAAGGTCCAAAGCGCCGACCAGAGCTTCAAGAGGTTGCGGGCGAAGGTGCGGAACTGACGGTTGCGGGTGCTCTTGACCTGGTGGGGCTCAAGCAGCGCCCGCAGGCGGCGCTTGAGCGGGGCGATCTCGCGGGCCAGGCGCTCCCGATCGCCGTGGGTGGCGAAGGCGTCCCAGGCGGCAAACAGCTCGCGGCAGCAAACAGCTCGCGGCAGATCTCAAGCCCTTCCTCCCCGAAGCGACCCTGCTCGGCCAAGCCTTCGGAGTGGCGGCGGAAGTCGCGCAGCAGGTGCGCCCAGCAGACTTGCCGGCGCGCCGGGTCCAGGGAGTCATAGGCCCACCAGCGATCGGAGGAGACGATCCCGGCGAAGCCCTCCCCGATCAGCTCCGGCAACTCGCGCTCGTGACGATCGGCGGCGATGTGGAGGGCGACATGGGCGTCGGTGATGGCGCCCCAGAGGGTGCGCTTTTGCCCGGCGTTGCGCCAGCCGGTCTCATCGACAAAGAGGACCGGGGCGTCTTTGACCGCCTCCCGCAGCTCGGCGTAGGGAGATGCCAGGGCGGCGGAGGCGCGCTGGCAGATCGCGTCGACCGAGCCGGTCGAAATCCCGGTGCCGAACAGCTCCTCGCAGAGCTCTGAGGCGTCGCGGCGGGAGACCCGGTTGCGCACCGACAAGAGCGCGATCGCTGCCTGAAGGCGAGGGCCGAAGGCGCCGACGCCGTTTCCCGCAGGCAACTCGGCCCGGGTCCGACGCCCGCAGTCGGGGCAGCGTAGGGCGTGGGCGCGGTGCTCGGTGACGGTGACCGCAGTCGGCGGCAGCTCGGTGACCTGGTGGCGGTGGGGCTTGCCCGCCAGATCGTGGATGCAGGGATCGAGGTCGTGCCCGCAGCTCGAGCAGCTCGCCGGCCAGTGGTCGATCACCTGATCGAGCTGATCCTCGGCCACCAGCTTGCGGGTCCTGCCCTCGTGGCCGGGTTGGCCACCCTGCTTGCGCTCGCTCGGGGAGCCCTTGGCCTGGGGGCGCTTGGCCGGCGGGTCGGCCGACGGCGGCTGCGAAGAGTTCTGGGAGCTCTCGCGCAGCTTCCCCTCCAGGCGCTCGATCCGCGCCTCCAGGCGGGTGACCTGGCGCTCGTAGCGGGCGGTCAGCTCGATCAGGAACTCGACGCAGGCCTCGCGGCCAGCGTCGTAGACCGTCTCGGCCTCGGCGCGCTCCATGGCAGAAGGGTTCGCCGCGCCCGGGTTATGTCCCCCTGTGGGGCTGAACGCTTACCGAAAACCCCGCATTTGCGGGGCTTTCGTGAAATAGCGGGGGCAGGTTTTGAACGGATATCAGCGACCGCGTATCGCCTTACGCAGAGCCAAACTCTCGCCGGTTGATCGTGCCACATCGTCTCAAAAACCGACTCAGCAAGGATTCAGGCGGGCTGCGCACTCCGCGCTGAGCATCTCCCTGACTGACCGAAAGCCCCAGCCGGGCCGCAGTCACCCGCAGGGCGCGCAGCGAGGCCGAGCGAAGCGAGTGCCTTGACGGCGGCCCGGCCCACAATTTTCCCTGGTCGGCAGGCGTTGGCGCAGCCAATCCTGCCGACCTAACCGCCATTTTGGACTACCAGAGCGAGCCGGGAAATACGGACCGTAAGCGGCGGACGGCGATTAGACAGGACAACCCCCGTCAGAATCATTTGGCGTCCAGCGCTGTCGCAGTCACGCGAAGGGAGTATCGATTCCCCGGCGGGCGAGACAGGTCGACTCTGGCCTGCCGGAGAGGACGACTAGCGCGACTTCGCCTCGACGTTGCGCTCTCGAAGCGCCCGTCGAATCGATTTCCCTTCGGCGAGACGAGCGACCACCGCATCTCGGTCCTCGCGCGCGAGGCCATGGCGCTCGACGAACTCGATCCTTTCGTCACGTTGCACCAGCCGATTGCGTTCCCGCTCGCGCGGCAACTCGACCAAGAAAAAGCGCATCGGCCTCACGACGCCAGGTAGGGGAAATGGGAGGATCACCAATATGAGCTTAGGAGAGATTGCATCGCGAAAAAGAGCCAATTCATCCATGTCACTAACTTTTTGTATGCGGCTCTAAAATAGGGAAAATTGAACACTTCTCTGCCATCGATTTAGTCCCGTAACAATGCCTCGCGCTGCTTCCCTATTCGCCAAGCCCTGGTGGGGAGAAGACGAGTTGGGCTCCGGCGAACCGATCGACGGACGGGCCGCGCGCATCGTCTTAGCTTCGCTGCGGGGCAATACTGCAGCCGCCATCGCGCGCTCGTTCTCGGTCGATCCCTCATACGTTCGCCGGGTTATTCGCTACTGGAACGAGAACGGGACGCTCGAACGGTGGCGACGACTGGAGCCGCTCGCGCTCAGCGACGAGGAGTGGGACCGAATCGGGGTATTCGTTGCCCGCCTGGAGCTTGCCTTTCCGGTGCGCCTGCAGCCGGCGGCCAGTCTCTACATCGGACTCCTGATCGGCAGTTTCTGGTCGGGGGGAGCTGCCCCCGGTCTGCGTGCTGCGTGCGGGCCGCTCGGCGACGCCGCCTATCAGCGTGTCCACCACTTGATGCAGGCGGCAAGCTGGGATTGCTCGGTCTGCACCAAGAGCATTGCCTGGCTCGCACATCGCGAGTTGGGACTGACCCACTACGGAGTGCGAGAGCTCTACATTCCCCCCCGACGCGGCTGGGGCACGGTGTTGGAGCTGCTTGCGTCCGCAAATGGCCGCTCCTACCAGGCGGCGTTCTTCACTACCCCCGAATGGCATCGGATCTCCCAAGAGGAGTGGGGCGCCGAGCACGAGAGAATCAGGGCGGGACTCGCAAACCGTTTGCCCGCTGATTTGAAGCTGAGGTTGACCGATCTGGGCTGGCTACACGGAGGCTGGGAGACGGGTGCCCTGGCCGGGGCTCGTTGGTGCGTCGAGCATCACGGCGACCACGAACCGTGGACTAATTTTTGGCTTTCCTCTGAGGCTCGACTGCTACCTCAAGACGTTGGCGACGAGCGACTTGAAAGACATCTGACCATGTTGTCGCTGGCACAGGTGTTCATGCTCTACGAGCGACGCACGCGCACTCCGCTTTGGCGGCGTTTCAAGGCGCGGCTGGTATACGGCAAGGGCTTCGGCGAATCGTCGGCAGACAGCTTCGACGGCGAAACGCCTTACTACTGGCAGGACGGCAGGCTCGAAGGGGAAGGGCTGGACTAGCCGGTTCGTCGCCTACTCATTTGATCGCGCGCCGAGGAGTCTGACTTCGAAGCGATTTCCGTTTCCGGGTCGAGTTGCGAATTAACGACTCTCGCGTTGCGGAAAAGCAGCAACCGGGTGGGATGCCGTGGTCAAGCTGGACTGAGCTCTAGCGAGACCGTGTCAACATCTGCCATGGCAGCACCCAGGGAATGCTTGAGACGCCGCCGCGATCTTCTCGATCTTTCGGTCTGACCCAGCCGTCGCTGCCTTTTCCATAGCTAACTGCTTTGCGCTGGCCAAGAAAGCGCTAGGCGATCCGGCGCAGCGCCGATCCGTGCCGCTGGCGCGTTTCCTTGAGCAGCTCCGTGATCGCCTGCTCGAGTGAGCCGGCGAGCATCTCCTCGTCCCCGAACGAGATCACGGCCGCCGCCTCGTAGTCTTCGAGCATCCCGAGGACGAAGCGCGAGGGCCGCTCCGACTCGCGATAGATGGCGACGATCGGTTGCATCGCGCTGAAGGCTAGTCCCAACTCAGCCCCCACACCGCTTGAGGGGTGGCCGATGTGGGCGATCAACAAATCGCATTCCTGCATGGCCTTGCAATCGCGCCGGAATACCTGAACCGGGTGCGCATCATTGTGAAGTGCGGGATCGGTTTGCTGGTGCGGGATGTAAGGCTCGGCTCCGATTTCGGCACAGATCCTTGCCAATCGCTCATAGAAGGATCTGGCGGCAGCAAGGTCCTCCGCTGACTGCAGGGGCCCGGATATGTAGATGCGGGGAGCGTTCATCAGCTAGCTGATCAGGGCCAATTGTTGAGGTCCCAGTGGTGATTCTTCTTCCCCCTCGTCCTCAACCGTCCGGAGAAAGAGGAAGACCGTGGGATCGACTGGGCGGGCATCCGCCGGCTCAATGCTCTTCAGGGACTCGATGCCCTCGAGGGAAGGTGCTGGTGGCGTTGATTCCTCGGGGTCATCGAGGGTAATGGCCACAGAGAAGACCTCGCTCGACCTGTCGCCAAAAGCAAGGACACCGCGCCCCGAGGCTTCTCCTTGAGCCGCCGCGCTGTTGACCACGTCCGGTTGCAGGTATCTCGTCGTCAGGCCCTTCGGCATCCAGTTGGCTCCGGACCTCCAGCAACGGTGGACCCGGAAAGTGATCCGCTCCTCGGGATGCCTCTGATAACGGCGCCAGGACGAAACACCGAACCCGAACAGATCGTTAAAGCGGAGTGCCAAGGCAGTCCATGAGACTCCGTAGCGCTTTCTCAGTTCAACTAGCAGGCCCTTTGAGATCTCCTTTCCGTCCAACTGCCGATGGAAGTCCTCGGAGGGCATCAGCAGTTCGGCTGCAGCCTGGTCGCATAGCCGCTCGACAGCATCCCAGTGGGCTGGCTCCTGCAGCGCACGCAGTGTTGCGGGCCGGTCCTTCAAGCTCTCGCACAGAAGTACGTGGCCGAGCTCGTGGGCTTCGGTGAAGCGAGCACGGCGCCAAGGGGTATTCGCCCTCACGCAGATGAGGTAACCACGGTCGTCGATCCGAAGCTTTCCTGCGGTTGGAAGGGGCATCTTCTCGGCACGGGCGCCGAGGGTCGCGAGCAGTCGGGATAGGGGAACGGGGCCGTGTTTCTGCCCGGTGGCATCGAGCAGTCGCTGGCAGGAAAGGCGCATGGCCTCCCCGGGATTGTTTGCGTCAAGGACAGCGGCAAAGCGCGCCAGCGGATCTTCGTAACAAGGTGCTACAGCCGCCTCGCTCCTCATCGGTCAAGTCCGAGCCTGCGAATCGCTCGCAAGATGTCGGTACGGTCGACGGCCTTGAAGTCCTGCGCATCGCCTTCGCCCTCCGATCGCGCGGCGACGTCGACCCTCTCCTCCTCGATTGCACGAGCCACTTCGTCCGCCTGCTTGTGCGACAGCCGGATGTTCTCCGACCGCTCGATCTCGTCAAGCAGCGCATGGAGATGGTCGACGTCGATTCCATCACCTCGGTAGGCACGCGCGACCTCTTCTCCCGGTTTCGAGATCGGGAAGAGTCGAGTCGGCTCGGCGATTGCCGCCGGCGCCGGCTCTCCCGACTCGGTGGAGCCAAACCGCTCCTCGAGTTCGGCCGCAACCTGGTGCGAGAAAAAGTCCGGAAGCTGGTCCGCCACCTCGCGGGCCAGGTCGCGGTGCTTCGTCTTCCCGAGAGCCTGGGCCAGGAGCACCTCGAAGAATGGCCGCCAGTACCCGTCCAGCCCCTCGCCGCGCGCTAGGGCTTGCTCGAGCGACTCGTTAGCGAGTGCGTGCAACTGGTGACGCAGATCGGTCTCCTGTCGCGCTAGGAGATCCAGCTGCTTCAGCGCGTTCGAACCAGCGGGAATCGGCGGCATGTCCACGCCGGTACCGGCCGGGGAAGCGAGGATCTGGCGAACTCTGTCTTCATCCCAATCGTAGATGTGCATCGACATCGCGTCGACCCGAAACGGACCCAGGTCGAGCCCCGCTTCGACGGCGATGACCTCAGCCAAGAGGGTGAACTCAAAGATGTTGAACGGCATCAGGGCGACGGCGTTGTTGGAGCGCATGGCCAACTGCGTGAGCAGTTTGCCGTCACGGGGAAAGTAGAAGAGGCCGAAGGCGCATGGGATGTCGTTCGACATCCGCAGCGCATCCTCGGGCTTCCAAATCACGTTGACAGCCCGGCGGAGCTTGCCGTCGGCACCAGCGACCTCGCTGTCGCCGTCGCGCAACCGGTCGATCGCCCCCCGGACTTGATCAGAGCCAGGGTAAGGCTGCCGGAGCCGCGCCCCATAATTGGAACCCGGCACGCTGAGACCATCGTCGGTGAACCGCTCTACTTGCGGCTCGTAGAAGGAGATATCGGCGAGACGACCGTTGCCGGCCATCATCCAGACGAAACGGGCGACGGCCGAAATTAGGGGAAGCGGGCGAACCTCATTGCCAATCAGCCGCCGGCGGGGCTCCTCAATGACCACGGAGTAGCCGAGCAACTCTCGGGATGGCTTCTCGCCGTCAAGTCGTAGCCCTTTCTCGTCGAGATCGGCAAGGGTCGAGCGCCAAGCGGTTTCCGCGCTAGCCTCCGACTTGGTGTAAACGGAGAAGGTCACGCGACCATTTTCGCACGGGGGCGACCCACAGGCCGCAGCAATTGAGCGCAACGAGCGGCAGATCCAGCCCGGAGTTCGGGCCGCGGCGTCCGACTTAGTCGTGGTCGTCCGGCCGATCGGAGCGGGTAAGTCGACCTCGCGACTGGCGTAGCCAAGAGCCTTGGGTCCGTTCTTCGCTGAGCGATCCGACCTCAGCAAAGCCGATCGTATCCACTCCGCCTAATCTACGCGATGCACTGCGACCCGCGCAGCAGTGCCGACTATGGCCACCGACAACCCACCTCTGCACCAGATCGCCGGGCCCGCCGAGGCGTCGAGCGACGGTGCCGACCACATCGTCGTCGCCGGGACGATCGCCGCGGGCAAGACGACCCTGACCAAGGGGCTCGCCTCACGCCTCGGCCTCCCCGCGGTGGTCGAGCGACCCGGGGAGAACCCCTTCCTCGAGCGCTTCTACGAAGATCGGCGACGGTGGGCCCTGCCATCGCAGCTCTGGTTCACCACCGACAGCGCCCGCCAGCACCTTGAGATCCACCGGACTGGGGGCGGGGTCCAGGACCACTCGATCTACGAGAACGTCTACGTCTTCGGCGCCGCACTGGCCGCCCATGGTGCGCTCGCCGAGGACGAATGGGGGCTGTTGCTGGCAGCGACCGAGCCCGTGATCGAATCGCTCCCAGCCCCCTCAGTAGTGGTGCTGGTGGAGGCCCCCGTCGAGATCCTGATGGAACGGATCGACGCCCGGGGTCGATCCTATGAGGCCGACATCGACAGCCGATACCTCGCGGAGCTGAACCATCGGCGGCTGGACTATTTCTCACAGTGGGACCGCTCCCCCGTGTTGCTCGTCGACTCCGCGGCGATGGACTTGCGCCAGTCAGCCATGACTGACATTATTGCCGGAAGATTACTGGACTACTTACCGTCTCTCGCGTAGTCGAGAGAGGTGTGACGGTGCACTTTTACTCAAGCACGAACACCTCACGCCAAACGCCCGTCGCCGTCATCGCAATCGGTTGCGCCGTGTTGTCGATCGGCCTGAGCAAGCTCATACACCAACTGGCCCTCCCGAGCTGGGCGCCGGCACCCTCCGCGCTCGCGCTCTTCGCCATTGCCTTCTGGCTATTCGACAAATACGTCTGGGGGTTCGGGATCCACCGCCTTCGGGTCACGAAAATCCCAAACCTCAGCGGGACCTGGGAGGGAGAGATTAGCGTCTGTCGGTGGAACGAAGAGGAGAAGGAAGGTCTCAGAACCCGCAAGAAGGAAGATCTCGGAACCCACGAGTGCAAGGTGGCCATCAAGCAGACTTGGAGCAGGATCTCTATCAGCTTCGAGACCAATGCAACCGAATCGGACTCGACGATGGCGAGCCTGGGCCCACCACATGACGAACGCGGCGGCCTTCGCTACGAATACGACGTCAAGGGAAAGCCCGGTGGCAGACCGTTCATCAAGGAAGAGACGGTGCGTCACCGCGGCGTCGCCCATCTCAAGCCGGCGAAGGGCGAGAATTGGGACAACCTGACGGGCAGCTACTACAACGATCAGGATTTCCAGCTCTGGGGCTCCTACCGCCTACATAAGGTGAAGAAGAGTTAGGCGACTACAACTCTCACGGATCTGCTCTACGAGCACCCCGCGGGGCCGAACGCCTCCGGCAGCAGCTTGGCCAAATCCCATACCTGCGGTGGGACGTCCCCCGCGGCGATCTCCAATCGGTCGGCCTTCAGCCGCCCCTGATCGATTCGCTCGAAGACACAGATAGCATCATTGCTTGCGAACTCGGTCACGAACTGGCGGCAGCTGCCGCAGGGCGCGGCTCCCGCCACGTACAGGGTTCGGATCCATGGCCGCCCCGGATCCTCCCCGGCGGCGATCCCAGCAAGCACGGCTACCTCCTCCGCGTGCTTGGTGAGGGTGTAGTTCACGATCTCGACGTTGGCACCGGGATACAGCTGGCCGTCATCGGCTTCGACCGCCGCCAGCACCATGAAGCTTGAGTACGGAGCGTAGTGCATGCCCCGTGCTTCATCCGCACAATTGCGCAGCCGCTCCAGCCGCTCCCTGTCAATGGCCCCCATAAGGAGCATGGTAGCCCCGAGGTGTAGTTTCGCCAGCGGGCTCAAGACAGACTCGAGCCAGAGGCTAGCTCGCGCTTCGCGGGGCAAATGAAGTCGCTGATACAAAGTTCCTACCCGATCCCGAAGCCGCGATCGAGATCTCGGTCTTGATCGATCTCGCGCTCGCTCCGTTCCCCGCGCTGCAGGCTTCGCTCGTCGATCTCCCTGGCGATGCTTGCCTCCTGCGCCCCGCTGCGCCGCATCCGCTCGGACAGCCGTTCGATCGCGCCGGCGTCTATCCCCTGCTCGCCAAGGTCCTCCCGCGCCACAAAGACCTGGGTGCGCTCGCGGGCGCGGCTGAGGGCGACGTAGGCGTGCTCGCGATCGGTCTGCCAGCCGCCGGTGAGGAAGCCCGAGGCCTCAGCGGTGATCCCCTGGGCCTTGTAGACGTGGACGGCGTAGCCCAGGTTGAGGTCGGAGAACTCCGCGGTGTTGACCTGGACCTCGCGCGGCTCGCGCTCGTGGGTCTCGATCGTGACCCGGTCTGAGTGGCGGGCGGTGTCGATGACGGTGCCGGCGATCCCGTTCTCGATCCGCTTCTGGCCGAAAGGATGGAACTGAGCTGAGAAGACCACCTCATCGCCCGCGCGCAGGCCGTAGGGCTTGCCGGGCAGCTCTACTTGGTGAGAGCCCAGCTCGCGCGCCTCCGCCCGGCGCTCCTGGGCCATCGCGTTGATCTGGTCGCGCTCGGTGTTGGAGGCGTCGGTGATCATCACGGCCTTGCCGACGGGCAGGCTCCGTCTCGCCTCGTCCCAGTCGTCGACCATCGCCTCTGCGGCCTGGGCGCGGGTGTCGTGGACGTGGAGGCGATCGTGGGCCTCATATTGGGCGAGCGCTGGACCTGGTTCGCCGTTTCGCACCTGCTCCCAGGCCCGGCGCTCCCAATCGTGATTCGCACGATGGACCACGGTCAACTCGGCGCTGGGGACACGGTCTCGCAGCTGCTCGAAGAGCCCGCCGGCGCCGATCGGCCCCAGCTGCGCGGCGTCACCGGCGAGGACGAGCTTGCTGCGCGAGGCGGCGGTGACCTCGGTGAGGCGGGCCAGGCGCTCGGTGTCGGCCATCCCGGCCTCGTCGATGACGACGACGGTCTTGGGGCCAGGCTGGATGCGGCATTTCTCGACGCCGTTGCAGAGTCCGTCGAGGGTGTAGGAGCGGTCGAGCTGGGCGTCCTCCCCCAACCTCTGCGCGGTGGCGCCGGCGACGGCGGTGCCGATCGCCTCATAGCCCTCCAGCTGCCAGGCCCTGGCGGCAGCGGAGAGCACGACGCCCTTGCCGGTGCCGGCGCGGCCGACGAGCACGGAGACAGCGCCGGGGCCGGTGATCGTCTCCAGCGCCTGGCGCTGCTCGGCACTGAGCGAGCCGTGGATCTCCTTGCCGACCTCGCGGCGCGCCTGCTTGAGGGACGCCTCGCTGATCGGAGCGGCATTCTCGTTGGCACGCCGCTCGGCGATCTGCACCGTGGCCTGCTCCATTTCGCGCAGGCGGCGCGTCGTCCACATCCCCTCCTCGAGGCGGACCAGATGGCCCGATCGTGCCAGCTCGTCGACCAGTCGGTCAGCCTGCTCTGGGCGGCAGGCGCCGGCGGCGAGCTCGTAGGCCTTGGCTCGGAGTTCGCGGTCGTCGATCATCGCGCGCTCGCGGGTCACCTCTGCGAGCAGCTCGGCGCGAAGGTCGACGCGCTCCCGGTTGGAGATCGAGCGCCCCTCGAACAGCTGCTCGGAGCGCTCGGCGCTCAAGCCGTGCTCCTCCCCCGCCGCCCGCCAAGCCTCGTTGACGTCAAGGCGATCGGCGGCGCTCTTGGAGCCGCGGGTGGCGATCGTCAGCGATCCGAGCTCGCCGGCCCGGGGCTCGCGGCCGTAGCGCTGGCGGAAGAGCCGGGCGGCGCGATCGACGTCTTCGGAGCGCGAGGACCAGCGGCTCGCCAGCGCCTCGGGGACGCCGCGGACCTCGAAGTAGCGGCCGTTGCGCCCGGTGCGGCGCTCGATCGGCAGTCCCAGCTCACGCAGGGCGGTCGCCAGCTCCGCCCGGTACCAGGCGCCGCTCTCGCGGGCGGAGCGGTAGAGCCGGCGCGATTCGACGGCGGCGAGCTCGCCGTCGCTGCGCTCGGCGGCGAAGACGACGAGATGGGAGTGCAGCTGAGGGTCGGGGATCGCGCCGGCCTCTTGGTCTTGGGCAAGGCGGCTGGTGGTGTGGACGAACTCGGCGGCGAGCAGGCTCTTGGCGCGCTCGAAGCGGACGACCCCGCCCGACTTGCGTCGCACCAAGGCCACCTCGCGCTCGGTGCGCGCCAGGGCGCTCGCCACCGCCCCCCGGTGGGCGGCCTCGAGCTGGGCGCGGCGGTACGGGTCGGTGGTTGCCCAGAGTGCCGAGACTGACTTCGGCGGCGCCATCATCAGCTCCACCCCGGCGACCCTGGTGCCGTTGGAGCCGGCGGGGCGCAGCGGCTCGTCGCTGAGCGGCGAGAACCCCTGCATCACTGCGCGCAGGTCGCTGCGCTGGACCGACTCCTCGGGGTCAAGGCCGAGCGAGCGCAGCAGGTCCGGCGAGCCGTGCCAGCGGCTGGGGACCGGCTGGTCGTCCTCCCCGTCGCGGGTGTAATAGTCGCCGCGGGTCGCGGTCGAGGTCAGGTACTTCGCATACCTGACCGCGGAGTCGCCGGGGATCTTGTGGGTGGTCTGCACTGGGCGAAGGTAGTCCCGGCGAATACATACCTCAAGGGAGGTCTTAATCGGCGACTATGATCGACTATATGTGACCAAGTAGCTCCGTCAGATGCGTCTAGTCTGCGGCTGTTGCGGGGGAACGGAGGTGGCGGGAAGAGAGTTACTGCGGAACGGTCAAGCCGGTCTTCTCAGCCCCGGGAGGGGCGTTGCTGATTACGGTGGTCGCATCGAGCGTGGGAACCGAGCTCGCCTGAGGCAGCAGGAGGGTCCATAAGACGAGGTCGCGCCAACTGATCAAGGTGGTGATCGGCACGGTCGGGCGGTAGTCGTCGCGGGCGTACGACACCGTAAAGCGCAACCGAGAGGTCGGTCGAACCGCAGGCGAACGACAGCTAAGAGGCGAGGTCGGCCAGGGGTCTGCTCGGGAGGTGAATCCAACCCTCGACGTCGGTCAAATCCGTTTGATCTCCCTCTTCGGGAAGGTAGGTCTGGCCTAGCTCCGCGGCTCGCGCGACTAGAGCGCATAGGAGCGCGTCAAGGTAATCGTCCTCGCCGGCGACATTCGCGAGCCGTCCGTCCGGGTCGTCCAACGGAAGCTCCGCGAGTAGGGCGTCGAGCAGCTTCCTCCTCGTCTCGGAGTTCTCCCTTTTCTTGTAGGAGGCACGACCCAGCGCCGCCGGCGTTGCGGCGACCCAGTCCCTCAGGGCTGGGTCGGGGTAGACCTCGCAACAGAGCCCCGACCCATCTCGCTTGACGGCCGCGGGACCGAGGTGGCCGGCGATTGCGGTTAACAGTCCGGCGCAACGCATCGCGGGTATGGCGATCCGATCGGAGGTCACGGACAAGGGCCACCGTTTCGAGCGCTCGTGGACCGCTCGATCGGTCTCGCGTAGGCGTAGCTCGTCTGTGGCCTCGTCCATCGGATGGGGCCAATGCGGACCCCTCCTGTATGCCTCCATCGCCTCGAGAAACGGGACGGGCCAACCAAACGGGTCGTCGATCCCGACTTTCGTGATTTCCCCGTAGTCCTTGCGAAGTCCGGCCGCCCTCGTCGAAATCCAGCTGTCGTCGAGCGGGGCGCCGTCCTGATCCTTGCCTCGCGCCAGCAATACGACGGTTGGCTTGCCGTCGCCCCATCGGAGGATGCAGACCGCCGTTTTCGCCGGCCTTGCCGCGAGGTCGATTCCCATCGTCAGTGTCGTCATGGTCAGAAATCCGATGGGGACGCGCTCAATAGCCGAGCGGAACCGCGGTGAAGGTAGCGCCGACAATCGCCGTACAAAGCTCGGATTCTTCGGGTGGCAGGGTGCAGCTCAACTTCCGAACGCCGATGGGTTCGAAGTAGCTGATCGCCCCGAGCGACGGGTCGATGCCGCCGGAACCGAGGCCGCTTCCGCTGACGCGGGGAGGATCAGAGAACAGGGCCGTCGACTTCGCGGGATAGGAGACTTCCTCGCGCAGCGGCTTTTCGGGGCACTTCGAGCCTCCGATCGTCCCGTAATAGTTTTCGACCGGCTTCGCTTCTGGGAAGAGGGTGCAGATCGCTTCCGCGATGCACCCCTGGCAGGCCGTGGCGATGTTCAGACTTACCACCGCGCCCGGTTTCCCAGAGCTTTCGCCGGCATAGGGCGAGTCTTTCGGGTAGGCGGCGACGAATTCGCTCCCGTCGACGCCGATTCCACCTTTGCACTCGTAGCCGACCGGCGCGACCACAATCGTGCCGCCGGTGTTGCGGTAGGCCGCCAACTTGCTCCTGAGCGACGGTGGAATCGGCACCGGGGTCGTCGCGTTGAGCCGTGCGGCGGGCCGCGAGATCCCTTCTATCGTTTTGCATTTCACCGTCGGGATCGCCGTGAAACCCGAGGCCGACCCCCCAGCGCTGCTCGCGGTGGCGCTGGTGACGGTCGTGGTTGTCGAGGAACCTCCGCACCCCGCGACCACGAGACCGCCTAGAACGCCTAGAACGCCGAGCAGGATCACCGCGAAAATTGTCGAGCGACCGAGCACGCCGGCATCGTAGGCGACTAGGTCTCCACCGTGGGTTTCCGGCAGGCCTACAGGTCCAACGTTAGGTCGTCGAGCTGTGCGAGACTCCTCCGCCCAGTCACCTACCTGCGAGGAACAGATATGCCAAGCACACCAGCTGTACTCGACGAGGCTCGCGACCTGGTTCTGCAGCGTCTCGCGGAGCTCGACGAGGAGCGTAAGCGCCTCGAGCGCGCCTTGGGCGAGCTTGGTGGCAAAGCCGCCCGTCGCTCACCTGGCCGCCCGCGCGGCAAAAAAGCCAAAGCCAGCACCTCGACTGCGAAAGCGGCACCGCGCAAACGTCGTAGACGCCGCGGCGGCACCCGCGCCGATGAGGCCGTCAAGCTGATCACAAAACAGCCCGGTATCAGCGCCTCCGATGTCGCCAAGACGATGAAGATCAAGCCGAACTACCTTTACCGGGTGCTCGGCGACCTCGAGAAAGAAAAACGGGTCAAGAAGAAAGGGCGCCAGTACTTCCCTGGTGGGTGAGCGCTGCCGCGGGGTTCGAGTTCTGGTTATCCCCGCCGCCCAAAGCTGTGCCCCGTCGGAGCGACAGCTCTTAGCTCGGCGATCGCCAGCTCGCGAGCGCGGCGGCGCTCGGCAAAGCTCAGCTCGGCACCCGCCTCGCGCTTTTCCGGCTCAGCAGAGGCCGGTTCGATCCGCCGCACCGCGGCCGCCGCGTCCTGCTTGCTCTCCAGGGCGTCGATCGCGAAGACGATGATGTTGACCGCCCCGTCGCGGCGCTCCAGTCGACCGCGGGCGCGGACCAGCGGTGCGCTGCGAACCACCGTGCGGGAGCGCTCATAGACAGCGGCACCGACGATCAGGTTGATCGTGCCGCGCTCGTCTTCGAGCAGCATGAAGGTGATCCCCTTCGCCGTCTCTGGTCGCTGGCGGGCGACGACCATGCCGGCGACCTCGACCGTGGCGCCGTCATCGATCCGCTTCAGCTCCGAGCTGCGAGCGACGCCCTTGCCGAGCTCGCCGCGCAGCAGCTCCAGCGGATGGTCGCCGAGATTGACCCCGGTCGAGCGGTAGTCCTCGACGACCTTCTCCCAACGGGTCAACGGGTCCAGCTGCGGTGCGCGCGGCGGCTCCAGCGGCAGGGCGAGCTGCGCGGCCTTGGCAGTGCCGGCGACGCCGAGCCGCCAGGAGTCTTGGCGACGACGCTCGCCAACCTCGCCTTCCCCCAAAGGCAGCTGATCCAGGGCGCCGGCCCAAGCCAGCCGCTCCAGGCCGTCGTGGCTGGCCCCAGAGCGGGTGGCGAGATCGGCGACGCCGCGGTAGACGCCGCCCTGCTCTCGCTCAGCGACCAGGGCCTCCATCTCTTCCTTCTTCACCCCCTTGATGTAACCGAGGCCGATCCGCACCGTCAGCCCGCCGCTGACCCGTTCGACCTGGCAGAGGACGGCGCTGCACCCGGCGTCTGGTGGCGCGACTCGCACCCCCCGGCGCTGGGCCTCGTGGACCAGAGAGTCGGGCGGGTAGAAGCCCATCGGCTGCTCGTTCAATAACGCGCAAAGGAACTCGGGGCCGTAGTGGATCCGCAGCCAGGCCGACTGGTAGGCGAGCAGGCCGAAGGCGGCCGAGTGCGCCTTGGGGAAGCCGAAGCCCGAGAAGCCTTGGATCTGCGCCCAGACCCGTTCGGCGATCGCGGCCGAGACCCCGCGCTGCTTGGCTCCCTCCACGAAGCGCTCGTGGTGGGAGCGGATCGCCTCCTCAGAGCGCTTGCGGCTCATCGCCCGCCGCAGTCCCTCCGCCTCGGAGGAGGAAAAGCCCGCCAGCGACATCGCCACCTCGATCACCTGCTCTTGGAAGACGATCGTGCCGAGGGTGTCTTCGAGGACAGGCTTCAGCAGCGGGTGGGGGTAGGGGACCTCGAAGTCGGGGTTCTCGCGCAGCGCCTTGCGGCGCTCGATGTAGGGGTGGATGGCGCCGCCTTGGATCGGGCCGGGACGCACTAAGGCGACTTGCACCGTGAGGTCGTCGATGTTCTGGGGCAGGGTGCGGGGCAGCATCTGCATCTGGGCCCGGCTCTCGATCTGAAAGACGCCGGTCGTCTCCGCCGCCTGGATCGAGGCGAAGGTCTCGGCGTCGTCGAGCGCGATCCGCGAGAGATCGACCCGCTCGCCGCGCGTCTTCTCGATCTCCAGCACCGCCCGCTCGACCGCGGAGAGCATCCCCAGACCGAGCAGGTCGATCTTGAGGAAGCCGGCGTCCGCACAGGAATCCTTGTCCCACTGGACGATCTGGCGTCCCGCCATCGCCGCCGGCACCACCGGGCAGACGTCGATCAACGGCCGGGTGGAGATCACCATGCCGCCGGGGTGCTGGGAGGCGTGGCGGGGCAGGCCCATCGCCTCGGCGCAGAGAGCGACCAGCGAGCGCCAGCGTGGCGAGGCCGCCCGCTCGGATCCGATCGCCGCCGCGACAAGGGACTCGACCTCACCGGCCTCGCCGTGGAAGCCGACGGTCCGCGCCACCCGCTCGATCTCCCCGGCTGGCAGCCCCAGCGCCTTGCCAAGGTCGCGCACCGCTCCCTTGGGGCGGTAGGTCGGGAAGGCGGCGACCAGGGCGGAGTGCTCGTGGCCGTAGCGCTCGTGCACCCGCGGGATCAACTTCTCGCGGATATCGCGGGGGAAGTCGAGGTCGATGTCTGGCATCGAGCTGACTTCGTCGTTTAAGAAGCGCCCGACGAAGAGCTCAGCCTTGACCGGGTCGACGTGGGAGAGGCCGGTCAGGTAGCAGACGATCGAGCTGACGCTCGAGCCCCGACCTCTACCCGGCGGCAGCACCGAGCGAGCGGAGTCCGGCCCCCGCACCTCCACGGCCACCTCCCTGGCGAGGTCGAGCAGGTCGCGGTGCAAGAGGAAGAAGCCGGAGAGGCCGAGGTGGCGGATCGTTCCCAGCTCGTCCTCCAAGCGCCGCTCGGCCTCTGGGCGCTCGGGCAGGCCGGCATAGCGCTCGCCGAGCAGGGCCCGGCAGGTCTCGGCCAGCTCGCGGTCGGCGCCGGCGTCCTCGGAGCCGGGGTAGCGGTAGCCGAGCTCGGAGGTGAGGTCGAAGTGCAGTTGCTCGGCCAGCTCCAAGGTCTCGGCGACCGCCTCGGGGAACTCGGCGAAGCGAGCGGCCATCCCCTGCGGGGAGGCCAGCGCCGCGCTCGAGTTGCCGCGGCGTATCGGCTCGGACTCATCGAGGCCGACGCCGTTGCGCACGGCGACGAAGGCGTCCTGGAGGGGCGAGCGCGAGCGGCGGTGGAAGTGGACGTCGCCGGTTGCCACGCAGCGCACGCCGAGGCGCTCGGCAAGCGAAGCGAGCCAACGGTTGCGGGCCCGGTCGGATCGCTCATAGGGCCGTTGCAGCTCGACCCGTAAGCGTTCGACACCGAAGGCGTCGAGCAATTCGCTGCCGAGCCCGAACCCACGGGCGCGCTCGCCGCGCTCCCAGCGCCCCGCCAGCACGCCGTCCCGCGCGCAGCCGCTGAGGCAGACCAAGCCCTCGGCGTGCTCCTTCACCGCTCCCAAGTTCACCCAGGGTTGACCGGCGGTGCGCTGAGGTCCATCACGGGTTCGCGAGTGCGCCTCGGTCAGCAGCCGGCAAAGGTTGCGGTAGCCGGCCTGGTCTTCGACCAGCAGGGTCAGGTGGGCGAGCGCGGGCGGCTCATCGCCTTCGGAAGGCAGCGCCACCGTCAACTCCGTCCCGGTGATCGCCCTTACCCCGAGCCCCTTGCAGGCATGGGCGAACTCCATCGAGCCCCAGATCCCGTCGTGGTCGGTGAGGGCGATCGCTGGGTAGCCGTGCTCGGCCGCGGCGCCGGCCAACTCGGTCGGGGTCGAAGCGCCGTCGAGGAAGGAGAAGGCGGAGTGGGCGTGGAGCTCGATGTAGCCAGGATTCATACGAACATATGTTCGTAGCGCTCTCAATCCGGATTGTCAAGAGCTGGACAGCGAAATTTCGCTGCAACCCGCCAGAAGCACCGCCACGGTGCCGATCTCACGCTTCGGTATCGCGCCGATAGGGTCGCAATATGGGACTTGCTGAAATTGCCGTCACGTTGGTGGTGGGTACCGTGGGGGGCCTGATCGCGTTCGAGATATGGGGCTGGCTGCCGATCCTCTCTCGCGCTCTTGACGAAGCTAGAAGGCGGACCGCAGCTAGTGGGTCCCCCGTAGATTCATCCGAACGATTCAGCGAGCGTCGGCTGACAGGAATCGCCTGGTCGACATGGCAAGTGATCGGGGCATTCGCGCGTCAAATGGGCTCTGAGCGGCAGAGTGTTCAGCGGATGGATATGGCGACCTATGGCACCATGCTGGGAGGAACACTTGCCGTGTCATACATAATTAGTTCGCTCTTGGTTGGGGACGTACCCCCCAGTTTTTTGGCAGGGGCAGAGCAAATTGCGGCGTGGGGATGTACTGGTGGACTGACTGGCTTCTTGCTCTCTTTCGGCATTCGCTGGTTCCGTAAGGGCTAGCCTTCTTCGGGTCATTGTTGGTAGACCCCAATTGGGTTACACGGAAAGTCGCCATCACATATGGACCATCCCTAGTGAAACAAGGCCAACTCATCCCATTGGCCCGCGAGGAGCTGCTCCAGAAAATCAGGGAGGCCAAGTCGCGGATCTGGTTGGCCAGCCCGTTCCTCACCCTGCCTATTGCCGAAATGATTTGTGAGGAAGCCACCAAGTCGAAAGCCAGCAATCGGCGCCTGCTCACTTCCCTCGAACCCCGCAGCGTCCGAGTCGGAGTCCTGGACCCGAAAGGCATCTCGAGACTGATCGAAGAGGCGGAATTCGAGGTTTCCCACCTAGACAACCTTCACGCCAAGGTCAGCCTGATTGACACCAGCTGGGGGCTGGTCGGATCAGGCAATCTGACCGGCAAAGGGCTTGGCGGCAGTGCCGGCGGAGCCAATCACGAGCTCGGCGTTGTCCTCTCTGCTGCCCAGCGACGTTCGGCCGCACGAATTTTTGGTCAATGGTGGAAACAGGCTGAACTCGCCTCTCGCGAGCTGATCGCGCAACTGGACAAGATCGAGCGACTGCCGCGCGTGCCAAACCGAAAACGTGGCCCCGTGCTTCCGACCTTTGATGTCGCAGGCCTAGAGCGGGCCCTAGCCGAAAATGATCCGGGTCGCGAGTATTTCGCCGATGCCAACTACCACAGCAATGCCAATGAAGCATGGTGGCGAGACCGGAAATGGATCAGCAGCCCTCGCTACGTCCACTACGCCAAAGGGGACCTCATTGTCATCTATCTCGGAGCCAAGAACCGGGGACCGAAACGGTGTCCAGCGATCGTGCGAGCGACGACTGACACCGAAGAAAACGAGAAATTCGTTGCCCGCTATCGCGACACCGAGCCCGCCAGTCGCTGGCCGAACGTAACGCAGATAGAAATCCTCGCCGAAGCTTCGCCCGTCACTGCTGGGATCGAACTCGAGCTGGTCAAAAAGACCGGGCGATCACTACAGCGCGGGTCCTGCAAGCTCACTTCTGAGCAGTTCAAGACGCTGGCGCAGGCCATGATCAAAGGTAAACAGCGAGTTTAGAAGCGGCGACCTACTGTCGGTACCAGCGCCCGGCTCGCAGATCGCGAAAGACAACCGCGTTCCGCCCGTCGGCTAGGACCAGCTCGTAGTAATGGCGGCGCAGGGGACGCCCGGTCCACCAGCGGTCCTCCACCAGCCAGTCCTCGCGGATCGCCTCGACCGCCACCTCGCCGAGCGCTATCGGCGCGCCACGAGCAGCCTTGACCGCAACGGCTCTCGGCTCATAGATGCGCCGCGTACGACTCATTGCTCAGGGAAGGGGGTCAGCAGTAGCCGCCGCTCGGGCAGGCGCGAGCGCGTGTCGACGTCGATCACTTTGAGCAGCGCTTCGGCGCCGACAGCGGCGCGGACCTCCCGCACCGCCGCGGCCAGTCGACCCCGCCGCGACTCGCCATCGCCGATGGAGATCTCCAGCTGATCGGCCGCTTCGGACCCCAGGGCCAAGGCCCGCAGCGCCAGCGCGTCGGCGGAGCCGGGCAGGGCCTCGAGCTTGGGAATCAGGAGCGAGTGGATCGTTCGCGCCGAGGCGGTCGGCCGACCCAGCCCCTGCTCGACGCTCCAGCTGCCACCGCCGCAAAGCGGCGCACTCAGCCGGAGTGCCAAGACGGTCCGTCCACGCCGCTGCGGCGCGGCGAGGAGGCGGCCGACCAAGAGCTCCAAGGCGTGCTCGAGCTGGGCTCCCGCCGTCCCTTCGGGCAGCTCGATTCGCTCCGCCAGCTCCTCGTGAGGCGCCCGCGGGCGCAGCGGTGTGTCCTCGCCGCTGGCCAGGCCCAGGGCCCGCAACCCGAGTGGCCCGAAGCGGTCGGCGGCCTGAGCGGGGGACAGGGCCGCCAGCGCTCCCAAGCTGGCGATCCCAAGTCTCCCCAGGGTGGCGATCAGCTTGCCGGTCTGCGGCTCCGCGTCCTCGAGTCGTTGGCGCAGCGCCGCGACTGGAAGCGGGGCGAGGAACTTGGCGAGGCCGCGGGCCGGGACGATCGCCTCCCCGCGCGAGCCGCGCAATGCTCGCGGCAGTCGCCGACCACGCCCGGCTGCCAGCAGAGCGGCGAAGCGGTTGGGGGCAGCGGCAACCCGGACCGGCAGACGAGATGTCCCTCGCGCCGCCTCGAGAACCCCCGCGACATCCCCGCCATACAGGCCCCGCAGCCCATCGACTGCGAAGAAGGCCTCGCCGGGTCGCTCGGACTCGACCGCGGCGCCGATTCCCTCTAAGCCAATCAACAGCTGCTCCCAGACCTCGGCGGCGCGGACTGGATCCGCCGTGAGAAGTTGCAGTGACGGGCAGCGGGCAAGCGCCTCTCCCAGCGCCATGCCGGCGTGCACGCCTTGGGCATGAGCACCCCTTGAGACCTCTCCCAGTCGTTGGCGTCCCGGCTCTGGAGCGAGGGCGACAGGCAGGTCGAGGCGGAGCTTCCCGGAGGCAACTCGAAGCGAAAAGTGCGGGATGAAGACGCAGGCGATCATACGAACATGTGTTCGTATAGGTAAGCAGAGGAGTCAAACGGAAGCGGGACCTGCGCTTGGCTTCACGCTCGCTCGGACGCTTAAGGACCGCCAAGCTCAAGGACGTCGAGGCCGGCGCGGAAGCCAACCCGCATCATCGCTCGAGCCACGCCGTCCCTGCTCTTGGTGACCCTCACCTGGACGCCGACGATCCGCCAACGGGACGGCTACCGGGACCCAATCGTTGTCTCGACTCGAAAGCCGAACCGGGCCTGATCAGCCCGCCAGCGGTGAGAGAATGCGCTGGGTTCCCTTATGACACGTGATCGCCCGAGCGGCATAAGGACGAAGCCCGCAGGTGTAGCCGAGCACATGGATGTGGGGACTCTGCGCCGTTTGAGACTTGTGCAGGACCTTGCGGATCACCCTCCGGCCCTTGGAGCAGCTGACCCGGTGAGTAAGCATGTCACCGCTAACGACCTCTTGGACCGGAGCGCAATGACGCCAGTAAGGATGTCTCACGGCTGAGTGCGGGACGTGCCATTCGCCGGGATGATCGGTGGGCTGGGTTGAGGCGAAGATCCATTCGTTGTGGTGACGACAGGAGACCTCGGTTTCAGCCAGGACCGCAGAGCAGCTGAAGCGCTCGACCTTGTAATGGATGTCGTGGCTTCCTTCATTGATCTGTTCGTAGACGGAAAGCGCTACTTCTCGCCCGGTCTTGCAGCTGACTCCCACCGTCGCGACCCGTGCTGGGTGTTCCTGGCCGACCTGCACAGTTCCGCAGGGGTGAGCGGCGCTCGCCGGTGAGGCGGCCAGCAGGGACAGCGCAATAGCTGCCGTCCCTGCGAAAAGCGCGATCGGGATCCTGGCAGCGAGGGGCTGGAGGCGCAGCGAGTTCACGAGCCCTGGTCGAAGGCGTAGAGAAATCGATCGCCGAATCGACTTCGACAACGCGCCGTCTCGTGGCCGTATGGGTTCTCATGGCCTTCGCGTACTTCCACTTGGCCGCGGCATCGAAACGTATTGGTGAGGAAGCCCAACGTGTTGGTTCCGTACCAGGCTTCGGTGAAGTGATGAGGGAGCCGGAGGTTGCCCGCGCTGCTCGCGCGGAATTGGATCGTCCCGGCCGTCATGCGAGCGTCCAAGCAAGGCTCGCCATAGACCAGGAGTCGTCGAGGGGTCGAGCTGGGCAAGCCGGCCAGGCTGTGCAAGCCGCACCGCTTCCAGCTATGGGGGCTCGGGCGATCCGCGTGAAAGCTCAGGACGGCCCAGCGGTCGCCGTCCGAAGCCACGCCCGCATTTCCCCGGATTGTCGCGTCGTGCTGGACGATCCGAAACTCGCAGCCAAGCCCTTCCGAGCCATCGGGCAGTGAGATGCGGTTATTCCCGGGGCAGTTGACAAACCTCGCTTTCGCGTTTGGGAACGCACTCTCGATATGGGCGGCGATGGGCCTTGTTGCAGGCCGAACGCCCCGAGTCGCTGCTTGAGCCTGCGGGAGAACCGCAAGGACCCCAACTGCCGCCAAGAGCAGCGCAAACCCTCGCCTCATGGCCACGACGGTACCAGAGCCGGATATGTCTACAACGACGAGCCCAGCGGTGATCGATCGCCGCGGGGCGGCTTGGTCGTGCCACGGTTCGGGGCGAGGTGGGTGCCGAAGTTCAGCGCCGGCGCGGAGCGAAGAAGGCGGTTCAGTAAGCGGGCGCCGCCGGGATTCGTTCCCCGGCGGCGCCGTGGGCGGCCTTCAGCTGACCTCGGTCTTGCTCAAGGCAGCCCGCCCCTCCTTGAGGAGGCGGTCGACCTTGGTGAACGTCCAGTCGTTCATCTGGCCGATCTCGGCGTAGCTGCAACCCGCGGCGAAGAGACCGAGCGCCTGGCGCTCGGCCGCCTTCAGGGCGTTCAGGCGCTCGCGGGCCTCAAGCACGCACTCGCCCCGCTCGATGCTCTCCTCGACGCCGGCCGTCCGGGCGGGAATGTCGGCGACCGAGAACCGCGGCTCGCCGGAGTCGCGGTCAACCCATTGACCGGCACGGCGATCTAGGCGTCGGCTGCGGTTGATTGCCCAGCAGCGGCGCTGCAACGTCAAGGTGAGCCAACCCAAGGGCGGGGAGCCGCTGGCCGGATCGAACTTGTCGATGAAGGCGGCAAATGCGTCGTTCACCGCGTCGTCGGCGTCGTCACCGGCACCGTTGCGGCGGGCGATCCGCACGAGGTAGTGGTAGCGATCGCGGTAGAGCTGGTCGGCGAGGACCTGGACCCGCTCGCGGTTGCGCTGCTCGGTGCTGGCGTACATCTTCGAACCTCCTCCGTCGCTGGCTTTGACGGAGGCCGCAAAGGGCGCCGGACGGCGAGCCCGGAACCCGGAGCGCCAGCGCAGGGGCGAAGCAGCCCCGGCGCAGCCGGGGCTTGCAGGGCTCGACGCCGGTGCCATGCTTTCGCGGCCGCAAAGTCAGTGGGGGAGGACGAGTCGTAGCGCGGCGGGCTGCACTGGGCGAGGATGGGCGCATGGCCGAGGAGACGAGGAGCAAACACCGGGCGCGGGTGAAGTGGGGACCCCGACAAGGATGACCTGTGCGCCCACACGATCGAGTTGGCCGATCAGAGGCTTGCCGCCTCCGGCGCCGCCGCACTGGGCGGAGATGCGGCCAAGGCCGACCCCGAGGAGCTGTTCGTGGCCTCGCTGTCGAGCTGCCACATGCTCTGGTTCCTCTCCCCGGCGCGGGCGGATCGACTGCGGGTGACGGACTACGAGGACGAAGCGGAGGGGACCTTGGACGCCACTCGGTTCACCGGCGTGGTGCTGCGCCCGCGGGTCTCATTCGCCGAGGATCCCGGCGCCGAGCGCGTCGTGGACCTCCATCGCCGCGGGCATCAGCGCTGCTTCATCGCCAACAGCCTCAGCTGTCCAGTGGTGGTCGAACTGCGAGCGTGACCTGCTGCGAGAGCATCGGCTCCGGAGCGGATAGCCAACGTGCACCGAGTTGGCGGGCCTGCTTGTCCCGGCGGAGCTAGAAGATCTGCTTGTCAAGGAAGCCGGCGATCAGGGCCGCCCTTGTAGCTCCCTTGCAGTCGGTGCAGGTGACTACGCGATCGACAGGCCGGGGCGCTTGCGGTCGAACAAGTTGACGACGTTGTCGTCACGCCTTGGCTCGTGTCCGAGGAGGTCGCGACTGAATTCGTCTTGGTTCAGCAGTACGGCCTCAGCCAACTGGCCGCTGGTGTAGCCGTGGTCGCGAAGATGCACTTGGATCGCTTGGTCAACCAACGTCGGCGGCTCCGGCGACAACGGATACGGCTCAGCCGAGTTGTACCCGCGAGAGCTGTGCTGCTTGTAGAGGCGCACCGCCACTTTGGGGTCGATGGCGCCAAGGGTCTGAGCCCGCTTGATGACGCCCTTCATCGAAAGCCCCCAGTACGCCTTCAACTGCGGGAGCCGGTCGAAGGTGAGTCGTTTCGCCGTCGGCTTGAACTGCTTGGCGGGCGCGAGGAACTCACCGGCGAAGGCGTCGGCCTGGGCCTCGGGGTCGCCGTTCGGCGGGGTGCCATGCATCGTCAGGTGTCCGAGCTCGTGCGCCATCGTCCAACGGAGATCGTCCGTCGAAGCGGCGGCGTTGAGAAAGAACAGCGGGTGACCTCGAGTCGTCCAGCAGCTCATCCCGAACAGCTTGTGGTGCCCGAAGTCCTCCAGCAGGACGATCCCGCCAGCCGACTCGATCAACGTCGTCAGGTTCGGGATCGGGCCATCAGGAACTTTCCACGCCGCCCTCAGTGCCCGGGCAACCTCGACAGGATCGCCGCCGTATTCGTCTGCGTCCATCGTGTGGAAGGTCCGATCGCCGTCCACGCTGAGGCCGTCGAGCAGCTTCATGATGTTGACGTTGCGCACGTACATGCGGGCGTCGAGCTTCCTCAGCACCTTGGCCGGCAGGGTCTTGCGCTTGCGGTGGTAGAGGCAGGCGCTGCCGACCTCCCGCACCCGGCCGGACTCGTAGAACAGCCGCTCCGGGTAGCCGAGCAACTTCGCAATGGCGGTGACATGCTGCTCGGACAGGGTCGCGACCCCGCGCTCGGTCTTGGAGATCAGCCCTTGGGTGATCCCCGCTGCATCAGCAACGTCTTTTTGGGTCCGACCCCGGCTCTCCCGCGCCACGATCAGCACCTCCGGATTGAGAGGCGCTGTCATGAACCGCTCGCGTCTGTCTGGCCCTTCTCCGCCGCCTCTTTGATCGAGGTGACGGTGGCGGGCCGGGTCGTGTCGGTCATGCCCGGGAAGACGAGCGGCTCGGCGACAGCTTCGCCGCCGTAGAGGTCAAAGCTCCAGGGCTGGTGCCCCTTGCATTCGCGGCGGATCTCGACACGACCCAGTTGTATCCCGTCGTCCAGCGTGTAGCCGCAGGTAAGCAGCGTCGGCGGCGTCATCGACGGCGAGCCCAACAGCGTCGCCGTCATGGTCGGGGTGAAGGTCTGGTTGGCCAGGAGCTTCTGGCGCTTGGTGGGGTAGTTCCGAGGGATGCCTTGGCCCAGGTACTTGAACCGCACGAAGGTGTCCCGACCGATGACCACGCCGAAAAACTGGAGGCCTTCGGTCGGCTCGATCCCGTCAACATCGGCAACGCGCCGGTCAACCTCGTGCCGGAGGTGGCTGTGGATGAAATTTGCGCGGGCACGGGCGTCGAGCGGGAAAGCCCTTTCCGGATCCTCGGCCACGAACGATCCCCAGGTTTCGACAGCCGCCTCACAGGAGTCGACGAAGATGCCTTCGTAGGGGCCGATCCTGTTGCGCGCTTCATCCAGTTGGATCATCAACAACCACCTTAGCAGGGCTCGGATTTCAGGATACGAATTATGAATGATCCTAATCAGCCGTTCAGACGCCAGCATGGAAACCCCAGCCCATAGGCGTTTGCGCGGGACTTCGCCACCCGTCCCGAGCGCCACCTGACGTGCTGGTCATGGAGCGACCGCTGAATGACACGGCGGCAAGCTCGTAGCGTTCCGGCTTGGAGCGCAGATCAACTTGGCGCTCGGGGGAGCTCGAACACCAAGGTCCCGCCGGGGCCCGCGGTCTACAAGTTGCGGACTCGCCGGCCCATCACGCGATCCCGGGGATAGCCGGCTCGCTCCCAGAACGCTCCGGCCCTCTCGTCATCAAAGGCGACAAGAGCGGTTATCCGACGGGCACCGCAGCCCGGCAGATACTCCCTCTCCGTAGCCGAGCCGGGCGCGCCGGGCGCGAAAGCCAGGCGGTCCGTCACGCTCCTCGAATTACCGTCGTTGCTTACGCTATCCAGCGGGCGTTGGCTAGCTCGTGCCGGTATTGGCCGGTCGCTAGGTAGGCACGCATACGGCGACCCGGCGCGAGCGGCCTGACCTTGCGGATCGCTCGGGCAGGGGTCTTCTCCTCCGTCGCGTAGACGCGACGGTAATCCGGGGAGTCGGGGCCCGCCTCGGGATCGGTGGCGAAGACGAGAAAGCCGCGCCGTTCGGAGCGGGCGCGGTTCACCTCGGCGATGCGGGCCTGGTCGCGTTCCAGTTCCTCAGCCCAGGCGAAGAGGTCTATCTGCGTTGCCGGTTGAGCCATTAAGAATCTTGTACCACGTCATTCGGTTGTCCTTGCCGGGCTTCCACGAATCGGCACAAAGCCTCGACACTCTCTCCCGTAAAGACGTCGAAGACGTCCTGATCGGTCCGCATATAGGACCACTGGCGGCCGGTGAGCCGAGTCGCGTCCCGGCACCAACGCCGTGCCCGCTTGTCCTTGAACGGCACATCCTGGTCGCGAATCCCCTTCGTCTCAACGAGCATGCACGAGTCGTCTGAGAGTCGCACGACGAAGTCGGGATAGTAGTAGCGCAGCGCTCCATTCTCGGCGATGTACTCCAACGCGAAGCGGCCGAAGACCGGCAGCTTGGCGAAGGCGGCCACGTCGGTGGCGCGGTCAAGGAACAACGCGAAGCGCCGCTCCAAGTCGTTGTCCACCGCGGTCAAGTTGAAGACCGTGCGCTCGCACTCGACGGTGGTCCGCGACCAGGAGAACGGCGGCGTCTCGGTCATTCGAATCGCCGTCTCGGTGATCGTCGCCTCGCGCTCGGTCAGGCGCAGCCCGCGGATTGCCTCGGCAAACGCCTGCTTGACCAGCTCCTGAGCGTCGTTCTCGGCGAGCCGGCGCAG
The DNA here is from genome assembly GCA_963824485.1 of uncultured Actinomycetes bacterium. Lineage (GTDB taxonomy): Bacteria > Actinomycetota > Thermoleophilia > Solirubrobacterales > 70-9 > VAYN01. Next base: position 97,637 of record CAWGPH010000010.1, on the reverse strand, counting down.
TACGACCTTGTCATCCAGCTCGACCGGCTCTTCGAAGATCCGCGACTCCAGAGTAGATGCGAACGAGCGGCGCCAGCGCTGCGAAAGCGCCCGATACTCCCGCCAGCCCGCCCACCTCGCAGACGCGTTTCGTGTAGTAGGAGATCACGCCGGAAGGATCCTCTGCGTACGGGACCTCGAACTCGTATTCCTCGATGATGCCCTTGTCGATCAGTTGCCGGCCCCGGTATTGGATGTACTCGTCGGGCTCGATCTTGGGCACCTCAAGCGGCGTCGACGGTGGCGCGATCGAGTCGAGATCGAGCTGCTCGAAGGGAAGCTCCTGCAAGCTCAGCGACCGAGTCAAGATGGGGATCGAGATCTCGAAGCGCTTCTTGCCCTCATCCGGGAAGATCGCGACCGCGTTCGCGTCGATCTTCTCGACCTCTTCGCGCTCGACGACCAGGCCACCATCGAGCTCTTTGTCCCACAGGTCGCGGAATGCCTCGTGCTCGATCACCACGACCCGCTCGTCGAAGCCCGAGCCGGGCGGAGTCATCCGCCGCAATCCCCGGCCGAGAGCCTGCTCAGGCAGGATCTTCGCTTTCGCGGTGAGGCTGCGCAGGGTGACGATTACGCTGACGTTGCGTACGTCCCAACCCTCGCGCAGCATCAGCACGCTGACGATGCAGCGCACCGGGCTCTCGTCACCGTCGATATCGCGCGCTGCCCGGCGGGCGAGATCGAGGTCGGCCTTGGTGACCTCGCCGGAGCGGTTCGTATGGATGACGAGCAGCTTGTCACCGGCGAAGTCCGGAAGTTGGCGCAGATAGTCGCCAACCTCGTCGGCCGCCTGCGTGTTCTCGCACATCACGAACAGGGCAGGACGCTTGCCCGACGGCGATAAGTCCTCGTCGAACTTGCGCCAGCGGCCCACCGCCGCGTCGATCCAGCGTCGGTAGCGCTGCACCGCGGAATCTCCCAGCTCGGGCTCGGCGCCGCGCAGCTCCCCGATCACCGGGGTCTTGACGATCCCGTCCTCAACCGCCTCGGCGAGCGGGTAGTCGACGACGACGTGCCGGAATGCCCGGCCTTTCTGGTCCTTCGGGGTTGCGGAGAAGTCGAGTTGGGCGATCACACCCGCTCCCGCGTCGCCAGACGCCTTGCCCTGCAGCGTCTCATGGAGCCTCTCGATCGACTGATTCCATTTCAATTTCTCCGACCAGACGTGGTGGGCCTCGTCGTTGACGACCATCACCCGCTCGCGGGTCGCGATCCGCTGGAACAACGCCTCGGCCGAGCTGCCCGCCCCGTCCTTGACCCGCGGCCCGACCATCGCCTCGACAGGGTTGGGGTCGATGTCCTTCTTGCCCTTCGGCGGCTCATAGAGCCGCTGCACGTTGGTCAGGAACAGGGCACCCGGCGTCGTGATTGACACCAGCTCGTCCTGAAGGACGACCGTAAGCTGGAAGTCCTCGGCCCACTCCGGCGGGATCAGGGGATCGCGGCGGAACGTGGCCGCATCGCCGAAGTCACTCTTCAGCCGCTCGAAGACGATCACGTTGGGCGCGATGACGAGGAAGCTCATCGCCATCGGCGAGTCGTCCTCGCGGCGCGCGTGAAGATAGGACCAGGCGATGCAGAGGCTCATCGCCATCGTCTTGCCGGACCCCGTCGCCATCTTCATCGCCAGGCGCTGGCGCTTGGTCTCTGCCGGGTCGATCATGATCGGCGCCTGCGCGTACTCGATCAGGTCGGCGAACGAGTCGGTGCGCTTGATCTCGGAGAGATAGATGAACGTCTCAACGGCCTCGCTGCTGGCAGAAGAAGAACTGGAAGGGCTCCCCGGTCGGCCGCCGATGGTCTTCCTCGAACCAGAAGCGAAGCAGGCGAAGGGTCGTCTCGCTCGCACCGGGGTAGCCGTTGGCGCGCCAGGCGTCAACCACGGCGCGGACTCCGTCGACGAGATGGGTTCCCTCGCTGGACCTACGATGGCTTCGGACCCCGTAGGGATCGGGCTCGGCGCCTGGCGGTGGCGGCGCCGTCGTTCATTTGACCGCGACCTCGGCCAGCTTCGTCGTGTCGTTGCCGAAGATGTCGATGATCTTGACGACGATCGTGTGCCGCCCCGCCTCCTCGTACTCGTGAGGATCGCTCTCCCTCGCCAGCCTGGGCTCCTCCCGGGTCCGGTAAGCCTGCCACTGGTTGTGGAAGGTGTCATCGGTGTAGTCGAAGTCGACCGACCAGTAGTCGATCAGGTCCGACCAGCTCTCAATCCGGTCGCGCACCTGCGCGGGAATCAGCTCCTCGCTTGGAATGGCGAAGTCCTTAAGGACGACAGAGACCTCGCGCTTGCTGCGTTTCACGTCGAGGTCGACGTGGGCCAGCTCGAAGAACCGAACCGCGTCCGTGTCGCGGATCCCCGGCTCGATGACCTCGCGGGGGATCTGTAGCGGGCGCAGGTCGAGCCCTCGGCGTCGAGCCGTCTCACTAATCGTGTCGTGCAGCCCCATCTCCCACTCCCAGCCGAGCACGTCACAGGACTCGATGCCGTTATCGGCCATCTCGTCCATCACTTCCTCGAGCTCGTCGATCGTCACCGGCGCATCCGTAGCGCCAACGTGGATCATGCGGCCGGCCTTCTGCCCGTGAAGGTTTGAGAACCCCTCGACCGGCTCTGCCTTGTAGAAGGAGAGGATGGTGTCCAAGTAGTCGGTGAGTCGCCCGTTTCCAGACTCTCGCTGCCAGCGTTGCCGCTCGTAAGCACCGAGGTTCTTGATCTCGAACGGCTGACAGTCGGCGATGCTGAGGAGGCGCTTTCGACTGGTGTGAATAGCAAAACGTCCTAGGTCGCAGCTGATCCAGCGCCGATTGAGCTCCTCGGACGCAACGGCCACAGTTCCAGATCCGCCGAAGAAGTCTGCAACAAGGTCGTTCTCATTGGTAGATACAGCTATGACACGCTTGGCGAGTGTGCGGGGCTTCTGCGTCTCATAGCGCACGTTCTCCGTCTTATCCGCGGGTTGCAGCATCGACAGTCGCCACACGTCGTCCACGGTTCGTTCGGTGCTTTCTTGGTAAAGAACCTTTCCCGTCTCCGGATCCTTGGCGTTGACAAGGGATTTTTTCTCCTTGTCCCAGACTCGCCTAATCTGCTGGACAGGTTTGTCACGGACCTCTTTCTGGCGGTTGAAGGTGTGGGTATCGGTCTTCGAGTACCAGAAGATTACGTCGTGATTCGACGCGAAGCGCTCGATGTTGCCCTGGTACTTGTTGTAGTACCACCAGACGATCTCATTCAGAAAATGCTCGGCACCGAAAATCTCATCGAGCAGAATTTTCACGTAGTGACCCTGATGCCAATCTAGGTGAACAAAGATTGAGCCCGAGTCCGCGAGTAGGTCGCGCATCAACACGAGCCGCTCGAAGAGCATGCTCAGATAGGAGCCGCGGCCAGCCCCCCACGTGTCTCGGTAGGCATGCTCCTCAAGGATCGACGGCTGCTTCTCCAGCGATTCCTCGCCAACTTCGATCTTGTACGAGAAGTCCGCGCCGGTATCGAACGGTGGGTCGATGTAGATCAGGTCGATCTTGCCGGCGTACTCCCTCAGCAGGCTGCTCATCACGAGCTTGTTGTCGCCCCAGATCAGCTGATTGGGAGGGTGATTCGTATCGCCGCCCTGGCCGGCCAGCAGCGAGCCGCTGTCGCGGTCGCGCGTTGCCCGCGACTGGTTGATCGTCTCGACCGTCTGAAACGGCAGGCTGAGCCGCTCAACCTCGGTCGGCTTTCCGTCCCACTCAAGTCGGACGCTCATCTCATGCTCCGCTCAGGTCTCATCGGACGACAAGCCTAGAGCTTGGATCGGCGTGAGATCACTGGCTCGTCCCGACCTCGATCCAGAGCCGCCGAAGCCAGCCACCAACTCTCAGATAGAGGGCTTGGTACCGTTTCGCCGGTCCACGCAAGACCTCCTAGACAACAAAGGCAGCGCTGTAGCGTGCTCGAGTAACGGCGACGTAGAGGCGCTCTGGGGCTTTCAGCTTGGTCGGGTTTCGGTGCACCAAATACTCCCGCATTGGCTTGGTCGGAAAGATCAACACGCGGTCCCGGGTGCTGCCCTTTGCGAGGCCGATGTTGATCGCGGCGTGGCCAAGTGTCTTGCTTTTCTTGTTATGGCGGAGGACCAATGGCCGGTACTGTTCGATGTAGTCGGCCACCTCGTCTTCGGTGATCTCAAAGATCCCGTCATGGCCGCTGAGAACGTTCTCGACCGATTGCATTGCCTCCATCTGCGGAAAGAGGCCGCTAGCGAAGTCGCAGAGGTGCTGGTTACAGCGAAAGCTGTCAGCGCGGGTCTCCACCTCACACAGAGCTGTTCGCTCAGCGATCCACTCGGCGATCTCGGAGCCACGGTACTTCTTGTTTTTCGACCGGCGGTTGGTGAAGAGGATGTGCTGACGCGGGTCGCCGACGACGGTAACACCCATCCGGGAGTGAAAGAGCAGGTCGAGGAACTCGAGGTCCCAGCCGACCAGATCCTGGACCTCGTCGATGTAGATGTGGTCATAAACCGCCTCCAGCCGTCGGATCACCTCACCGCCGGAGTCTTCATTGGCGCGGCAGACGAGATCGGAGAGGACATCGCCGTAGACATTTCTGCCGCGATCGAGGTAGTAGCGCCGCGTTCCGCGCTCGGCAAAGCGCGGTGTGCCATGGTCGAAGTTCACCCCTTCGATCAGGCCGGGTTCGCCGAAGACGGTGCTCTGGTAGGGGTTTGCCCCTTCGCGCAGAAGGAGGGTCATCCAAGGCATCACCTCAACGTTGGCCGGAACGACGCCATCCCGATTGGCAAGGCGACGGCGGATCCGGTCAAGGTTGTCGTTGGTATAGGTGCTGACGAGGACCCGGCACTCGGGATCTGACAGCGCTCCATCGACGACCATCTGCGTCTTGCGGGCGCCGGCGGCAGCGATGATCGCCTTATTTGGCGACGGCATCGGTGAGATATCCAGGCAGCGCGCACTCGTTGTCCGCCTCGAAGATCGCCAGCGCACAGACCGTCTTGTTGGCTGTCATGTAGGCGCACAGCTCGTCCCTCCCGGCGTGGTTGGTTCTGAACAGGCCGTTCAGGGCCGCAATCTCGTTCGCCGAAACGACCTGGGGCTCGAGGGTCACGCCACCGTCCAGCTCGCCGACGTGGACCGAGGCCGCTCCCAAAGCGTTGTACTTGTCCCGTACCTCCTGCGGCTCTCTTCCGTCGTTGTCGGTTACGACGACGGTGGGAATGCCGAGTGGCTTGGTGATGCTGAGGAAGCGCTCGAAGGAAAGGCCGCAGGTCAGGATCGCGACCCCGTCCTCGCTCGGTAAACAGTCGTGGGCGTCGAGGTAGGCGCGTTGCACGACCAGCTCGTCGGATGGGCCCTCGACCAAGATCACGCGCTTCGCAAGCACCGCGCGCAAAGTGTCGTAGCCGGGCAACTTCTTGAAGTAGTCGAGGGTCTCGGCCGGCAGCCCGGTGATAGGCAAGCCCGCCTCCGGGCCGATCAGGATCAGGCGATCGAGGCCAAGCTTGTTGAGGACAAACGAGCTATGCGTGGTCACCACCACCTGTATGTCGTCACAGCGCTCGGCAATCTTCTTGATGAGGATGCCCAGCGAGGTCGGGGATTGATGGTTCTCGGGCTCCTCGATCAGGATCACATGGCAGCGATCGGCGCTCTGTTGAAGCGCGAGCAGGATCTTCAGCGCTGCCTGATCGCCGCTGCCGATGTACTGGAACGGAAGGTCATCGAGGTGGGGAACGAGGTTGCTCTCCCAGGACGCCTTCTGAGACACGTCGACCGAAAGAGAGAGCTCCTTGTCGGTGAGGTCGTCCTGGGATTCGCTGAGCCTAGTGTTGATCGCCTGGATCGCATCGTCGTCGGCGAAGGTCTCGCGCAGCATGCGATAGGCGCGAGCCAGCTCCGCCCGCTCGGCCGGACTGAGCTGCTGGTTGATGATCTGCTCGACGTAGCGGTCGGCACCGCTCTGCAGACGGATCGAGGAAGCGTCGATGTATGAGAGCGAGATCGGGACGCTGCGCGCGGTGACGGCGTTGCCGGCGAAACTGCGCCACTCGAGGCGGTAGTACTCGGTCGGGACGAGGCGGATCTCCTCCGGCTTTTCGAGAAGGCGCTGATACTCCTCCGAGAAGTCTTGGGAGAACCCCATCTTCACCCGAAGCCCACATGCGTTTTCCATCGCCGTGTTGTTGGTGCCCTTGAGAAACGCCGTCTCCTCACGCTCCTCGAGATAGAGGTCGATGACGATCTCCGGCGGCGGCTCGTTGCCGCCGGCATGGACGGCGTCGAGGTAGCGCTTGGCGGCGACCTGATTGACCAGATGTGGGGAGATGTCGTTGGCGATCAGTCGCCCACGCAGCCGCGAGGTGAGCGCCAGGTGGACCGCCTCCAGCACCGTCGTCTTGCCGGAGTCGTTGTCGCCAACGAGGACGTTGAGCCCATCGCGGAAGTCGAGATCGAAACTTCTGAAGACCCGATAGTTCTCGATGTGGATCTTCTTCAACAATTATCTTCTCGCTGTCGTTGTTAGGTCTTGATCGCGTATCTCGGTTCAATTTCTCGGCCGATACTGCAACCTGGCAACATAAGCCTCACGTTCGGCGGAAACCAATGCCTGGATGCGCGGTATTTGCGGCTTCTTGAGCGGCGTTTTGTCACCGAGATGGAGGGCCCAGCGTTACGCCGAGTAGCCCGGTGCTCAAGCGATGGGCGGGCGCGACCCGCACGTTGCGCCCGGCTCTCAGTAGCTTCCAGAGGCTGATACAGACGACCCTCGCGCTTGTTCATGTGGAGCTACCGATGCAGCGAGGGGTCTCGCTGGACAGTAGATGTGATGGAGACCCGAACGCTTGATTTCGGAGCCAGTGCGGATAAGCGCCGTGATCGTGCTGTCAGAGTGGTGAGAGCGAGACATGCCCGCCGGCCCCGCGGCGGGCGAGGGCGAATGGCGAGCGCCCCCTGGCAAGGACCGGGGGCCCGCCGCTCTCCCCCAGCTTCTCGACGTCGATCACGGCGTCGGTCTTCGTCCGCTGGACGGCGCGTTCGACATACCCGAGCACCTGGGGCGAGCAGAGATAGCGGACGCGGCCGAACTGGCCGACGGCAAGCGGACGCCGCCAGGCCCGAAGAATCTCGTCGAGGCGACGGGCGGACTTGTCGGTCAGCTCGACCTCAAGCGCCTGAGGTGGATCGCCGAGGAGGACCAGGCCGGGGCGGTGGTAGCGACCAGTGCGGCACTCGGCGGAGAAGACCGGACAGACCCTCGGCGCGCAGGGTCTGTCCCATCTATCCGGCCTCACACACAGTTTTTCGGACAGTCTCTTCGGACAGTCTCTTTCCCCCCACGACGAGCCCAGCCGACCTCGCTCCCCGCCTTCACCTCGCCCCGTCCGCCCTGACCAACCCACCCCGACCCGCCCGTCTCCTTTCTCGGCCAGCATCCGGCCCGCCCCCTCCCCTCTCCCCACCGCGCCCGATGCCCTGGCCACTCCCTCGACACTCCCTCCCTCACGGTCCTCCATCTATCCCCGCACCACCTTCTTCCCGTACTCAGCACCCGTCCCTCCGTCCACAGCCGCTTCGCCTCCCTGTCCTTGCCCGACTCCGCAGCTGACCATGCGCACTCACATCGTGAGTGTGTGTGGTCAGCTGCGGACAAAGGGCTCGTTCCGCTCTGGGAGGCGAAGCGGCTGTGGACGGCGCTTTCGCACTTTTGTTCACAGCCTTGACCGCAGACAGGAGGTTGCGGCAGATGCCAGCTCCAACAAGCGCTCGAGCAACGCCAAGGCACCGGCTCGGCCGCAAGCGCCAACCAAGAAGTCGAACAGCAGTCCAACCCCTTCGCCTCCTCCAAAGCCAACCCGTTCCCAAACACTGCTCACGCTCCTGGTTCGGGGAGTTCACGCCCTCACAGCGGAACTCGTCTGCGGCTAAGCGTCAATCAGCGCAGAATCGGGACTCGTTCCGCCGCCGCTTCGATAGTGCGCACGCCCTCCAGAATGTTCTCCGGTGACTTTGGTTCTTCGATGAATGGTCGGTTGTCTTCAACTACAAGCCCGCTGCGCACCAGCCGATTGAACAGGTCCACGCCGTGTTCGAGATGGTCCGACTCGATGAATTCTCCTACCGTCTTGTGACCGTGCTGTGCAACCGCCTTGGCTTCGCCTTCCACAGTATGCTGCTCGCCGCCCCCCTTTAGCACCCTGCTGAAGTGGTTGCTCGGCCCCTCCGGGCCTTTTAGCTCGCGGGCGCGGAGAAATCGCTCCACGGCCTTCACGTGATCGAAGCACTCGGCTCGAAGCGTCTCCATCGCCCGCACATATCGGCCGTGCGTCTCAACGTACCTCGCGGCTCGGCCCCACTCCTCAAGCGCCCCAGCGAAGAACGCGACGAGGACAAACACTCCGGCCGCGAGAGCCGGCCCCCACCATCCCACCTCCACCGCGCTGAAAGTGCCAGCGCCCAGCAGCGCGAAGACCGTGAGCGCACGGCCGAGGTGATCAGTGAAAGCCAGCGCCCAGGACCACCCGGCCTTGGCCGCCTTTCCCAACAGCTTCAGCTTTCTCCTCATCGTCGCGCACCGTAGGCACCGCTGAGGACGGGACAGCAGGAACATGCCGTCTAGCGCTAGCCGTTCTCCGTTTCGACCCAAGCGCCCATAGATGCAAGCCAGACTGCGGTGGCCAATGCCACTCGACCCTCCCTTACACCGCGGTTGACCTTCGTGTCGCTCCACCGCTGGCCGCGCGGCTATCTCGTTGTTGGAGAAGCCGACGGCAAGCAGTCCCGGGCCGGTGCGCTCGTCGGGCTTCAGGGCGCGTGCCGACGCCGGGCCTCATCGCGCTCTGCGACCCACTCCTCGACGCTCTCTGCGCCACGAGAGCAGGTCGTCCAGCACCCGGCATGTCCTCATCGCCCCCCCGCTCCTGATAGCCGGCGCGCCACTTCCGGCGCTCGCGTTCCTTTCGGCGCCAGCACTCGCGCTTCAGGCCCAGCTTCAGCTGGGCCAACGGCGGTGCACCGGACCCAAGGTCATAGGCGTGCAGAAACGCGATGAACGGCTCCTGCAGTGCCTCTTCGGCCACGGCCACACATTCCGCATCCACCGGTCTCGACGTTGACGAAGCGGGCGGAGAAGTTGGAGGGAAGTTAGTCGGACCTGGTCCAGGACGCGAATCTCCCCCGGTCCTCTTGGTACGTTCGCTACGTGAAGCCCCCGAACCAAAGGCGAGTCCTTGGCGCACTCATGGCAGCTACGCTGTTGCTGATAGCGCTCCTCGCTCTAACGATCATCGTTACGGGCAACAAGGACTCGACCTCGTTGGAGAATGGCCTCCTACAGTTCATCTCGTTTGTTTTCAGCGTTGCGATCGCCGGGGGAATCGGCTACTTCTCGGCCAAGGAGCAGGGCAGAGCAGTCGTAAAGCCGCATGGTCGGAAGGCGGTCCGACGAATCGTGAACCTCGGCGATGGGGTTCGCTCGTTTGGCGCGGTAATCGAAACTGAACGCCGGCGATTTGCTCATCGCGCGCAGGAGGACGGCAGCATCGAGATTTTCGAGGTAGAGAGGACCCTGGATGTACTCAGCAGTCAGCTTGAGGGCCAGCTCCGGACGATCAACGACGCAATTGAGGATTGGCGAGACGTCGTTCCCGAGGACGTAGCGGCCATTGAAGAGCGCGCGAAAGGAGTTGCCGCAAGTGGCGAGTGAGCGAATCAGGGGACGTGTTGCTCGAGTCCTTAATGCCCGCGAGATTGCGATCAACCGCGGAGAGGAGCACGGAGTCACGGAAGGAATGTGCTTCGCCGTATTGAGCGATGCTGGCGAGAACATCGAGGACCCAGAGACGGGCGAGGCCCTTGGTTCGGTTTACCGAGCCAAGGTGGAGGTCAAGATCGTCACGGTAAAAGCTCGGCTTTCCATTGGGAGGACCTTCAAGGTCCATCGACGCAACGTGGGTGGCCAAGGCCTCGGGTCAATGGCATTGGCGCGTGCATTCGAGCCGCCGAAGTGGGAAGAACAGCAGGAGACCTTGAAGACTGAGGAAAGCACCTGGGAGGACTTGGACGAGTCAGAGAGTTATGTCCACACGGGCGATCCAGTGGAGCAGGTCCTCGATGACGGTGACGAGGATGCTTCTGGCACCCACGCAACCGAGATAGGCGAAGAGTTCTAGCAATACGAGGTCGCGTGTAAGAACTTCCGGCCGAGGTCGACGAGCAGGGAGGAACGTGGCCAAACAGCTGAGTCACCCCTCGCCACCGCCGACCCTCCGCCACGGCTCCGCCTCAAACCACGGCGTCAGTCCGACCAGCCCCCAGCCACCGCTCCGCAACATGAGCCCCTGCCCCGGCGGCAGCTTGGCGATCTCCCCAGGCGTGAGGACTCGCTGGCGCTGGGTCTGGTAGCTGACCGACTCGTTGTAGTGGTCGGGGTCGCGGAGCCGCTCGCTCTCGCTCGTCCCCAGCGTTGAGGAGACCACCTTGCGGTCGTATTCGCCGAGCGCCAGCGAGATGCTCTCCAAGGTGCGCGTGTCGCCGATCCCCGAGAGCACCGCCTTGGTCTGGAAGAGGCTCATGAATCCCTCGGCTACCTCGGCGCCCCAGCGACTTCGCGCCTGACTCAGGTCCTGCAATCCGACCATCACCTGCAGCTTCTGCCCTCCTGCCTGGGAGACCAGGGAAGGCAGGTCGTGAATCGGGGCGATGTTGGCGACCTCGTCGAGCGCCCAGAGCATCGTCGCGTCCATCGCCCCAAGCGCCCAGCGCTCATAGACCGCGTGGCGGATCTGCTCCAGCAGGCCGACGATCAAGGGCGCGCAGAGAGCTTGGCGATGCTGGGGCGCGGTGATGTAGATGGTGTCGGTTGAGGCGGCGAAGCGGGTGGGGTCGAAGTTGGGGTGGGCGGCAGTTGCCCTGACGGCGTCGGCGTTGTAGGCGGCGAGGACACCCGCCGTTGCCGAGAAGATCGAGGAGCGCTCTCGGGCGTCGGTCTGCTCGATCCCGGCCAGCACGTCGGCGGCGATCTCGGTCTCGCAATCAAAGAGCGCCTGGCGCGCTGGGTCGAGGTCCTGCCGCAGCGTCCAGCGCAGCACCTCGGCAATCGGGCGATTGGTGAGGTTGGCGGCGTGCAGCAGGGGAGCGAGCAGTGCCGCTGCGCGCTCTGACCAGTGGTTCTCGTTGCTCGTGCCGGCGCCCACCCTCGTGCAGGCCGTCATCGCCTTCGCCATCACCAGTGCGTCGTCCCAGCTCGAGGCCGCCGCTACCGGCGACCAGCACAATCGCCGTACCCCCTCCGGCAACCGCTGCTCCGAAGCCGACGGGTCAAACAACCAGGCCTGGCCCACCTCCGAGCGTGCCGCCACCGTGGCCCGCATCACCTCCGGCTTGGTCGAGGTGGCGATCACCGCCCCCGAGGCACCCATCACCGCCGGGATCATCACCGCGCTCGTCTTCCCCGAGCGCGGTGGGCCGAGCACCATCACCGCGCTCTCGGGGTCGGCCAATACCCAGCCGCCGCTCCTTCCCGTGCCGAGGTAGGCGCCGCCGCCGAGGCGGGCGACCTCTGCCCGCGCCGCCTCGCCCGCCGTCTTTGTTTCGCCGGCATTGCTCGCCGGCTGCTCGGTGCCCTCGTCCGTACTCAACAGCGACCAAAGCCAGGCGAGCGGGATCCGCCCGTCGGCCAGCGCCGCCAGCAAGAGCTTCGCGAGCCATACCAGCGCCATCGCCTCCAGGCACCAGCCGATCGGGTGACCGCCACCGGGGTCGACGATGCCGTGGAGAAACCAGGCCAGGGCGAAGAGGCCGGCGAGCTTCCAGAGCCACTCCCACGATGCCCTGCGGGGCGGCTCCATCTCCTGGTGGGAGGGTCCCCAGGCTCGTTTTGGAATTGTCCTTGACATTTGATCCAGCTTAGGTCAAAGTAAGCAGAAGTCAATAGACATAGATAGACGTAAATGGAAAGTCAAACCCAGCGGCAACTTGGAGAACCGAATGCCACGCAAACGCAACACCCTCGGGGTCAAGGCCCAGCTCGACCGCGAAATCAAGGACCTCGATCGCGAGCGCGATCGCGAGATCAAAGCGCTCGATGAGCGACGCGCTCGCCTCGTTGCCGCCCGAGCCGCCCTCGACGGCAAGGTGGTTGCCCCGCAGGCCAAGCCGCGGCGCTTCTCCCAGGACGAAGTCGCCGCCTATCTCGCCTCCCACCCCGCCTCCACCTACATCGAGATCGCCGAGGGCCTGGGCGCCACCCCGACCAACGTCGCCGCCCATCTCAACCGCGGTCAGAAGGCCGGGCGGTTCGCCAACGCCGCTGGCAAATGGAGCTTGAAGGGATCAGACTGATGTCGGGCAAGACAGCGAGGGGGCTTCCCGATGAACACGAGGCTGAGCGAGCACCTCTTACGACCCGGGGACCTCAACCCTGGCTGGGTCGCGCTCTACGCGCTGACCTGGGCGCTGCAGGTGTTCTGCGGCTGGATTCGTTCCCTCCTCGCGGCCCTCATCCTGTTGATCGTTACCTGGATCACCGGCTGGGAGTTGCCGGTCAACGAACTGGCGCTGGTGATCGGGTTCGGGCCGCTCTTCGTCTCGCTCGCCACGCTCGTCCTGCCGCTGGGCGGCTGGTGGTTTCAGCAGCAGATGGGCGGGCGGCGGCCATCGGAGCGCGAGCGGGCGGTCTTCGAGGCGGCCTTCGAGCAGCTGCGGGGCGCCGATCCGCAGCTACGTCCGCCACGGCGCTGGTTCGTAGTCGAGGACCCCGAGCCCAACGCCTGCGCCTACGCGGACACACTGATGGTCACTCGGGGCATCTTGGAAAGCCCCTCCTTCCCGGCGGTCCTCGCCCACGAGCTGGGGCACCTGAACACGAGCGATGCGCGGGTAACCGCGGCGGTCTACCGGATCACCACGCCGCCGCGCCAGCCGCTCGAGTTCCCGTTTCGCCTGCTCGCCTACCTGACCAGCGGCCGGATCGGGATGGCCTTGGTGAAGGCGCCCTGGGCGGCCTACTGGCGCCGACGGGAGGCGGTAGCCGACTCCTTCGCAGCCAGGCTCGGACAGGGAGCGGCGCTCGCCGGCTATCTCGACACCCACGCCCTTGCCGGCGATCTGCCGATTCCTTTCAAGGACTTCGGCGAGAGCTCGCATCCTTGGACCGAGCATCGCATCGACGAGCTCGAAGCGCGCTCGGAGGAAGACAGCTAACTCCGGGCCGCTTCGCTGTCAAGGTCGCCCCTGCGGGGCAGCCGTGCAGGCTGGGGCTGTCGCCCCTCCCTGTGACTGCGAGGCCGCCCTCCGTTGGTGGGGCATGTAGGTCGGCCGGGGGCCGACTGAGAGGAATGCCGTGGCACAGGCGTTGAACATCGCTCCAAGCGCAAGGCAAGCGCGGGCGCGGGGCGTCGCCGTCGACCTGACGCCGCAGGCTGTCGACCGGGTGGCTGCCCGTCTCGCGCAGCTGCTCTCCGAGCGCGAGCGGCGCTCGCCGGAGCTTTTGAGCGCCGGTGAGCTGGCGCGGCGGCTGCGGGTCGAGCGGCCCTGGGTCTACCGCCACCGCGAGGCGCTCGGCGGGATGCGGATCGGAGCCGGGCCGAAGGCGCCCTGGCGCTTTGAGTACGAGAAGGCGGTCGAGGCGCTGCGAGAACTGCAGGAAGAGGAGGGCAGAGAGGGCACCCAGCGATGCAAGGTCGCCCACAAATCAACATGCGAGGAAGAGCGATGAGAGCACTGAGCACTATTCCGACCCGGCAGGGACCACCGGCGACGCCCAGGGCGCGCGGGTCGATCCGACGACGATCTTCAGGCCCTGGGTGCCGCAATTTGGGGGGTCCTTTGGGCGCTTTCGCACGTCCTGGGGGTATGCGCGACGTCCGACGCAACCGAGCGCCTCGGCGAACCGCGGCGAGGTGGGTCCAGGACGGTGGCGAACAGATCAAGCCGCCCACGCCGCCGCTCTCCCTCCTCTCCACCGATTTGCTGATCACTACGCGGGTGCGTGAACTCGCGGCCGCCGAGGCAACGGAGCGGCACAATCGCCAGATCGCCGCGATCGCAAAGCTGCTGCGGCGTACAGCGGAAGATTCCCGCCGCGTACATGGCCGGAAATAGCGAGGGAATTGTAGATATCTATGGGATATCCATGCGCTATACTCCGGACATGGCAAAGGCGACGAAGGTACTGGTGACGATGCCCGAGGACCTCCTCGCGAGGATCGACCGCGAAACCGAGAGCCTGGGCAGCACTCGCAGCGACTTCCTGCAGGAGGCGGCGCGTCGCCAACTCGGCTGGCCCGACCCTGCCGCGATCGACGCCGCGCTTGAGCGCGGCCGCGGCGCCCTAGCCGGCGTTGGGAGCTTTGAGTCCGCCGAGTTGATCCGCTCTGAGCGAGAGGAACGCGATGCCCGCGATCGACGTCGTTAGCGACGCCAACGTCGTGCTCAAGTGGTTCCACGTCGAGGGCGAGGAGGAAGTCGAGCAGGCGCGTGCCCTGCTCGATGCCCACAAGGCGCGAACAGTGGCGCTCTCGGTTCTAGACCTAACCGCCTATGAGGTCGGCAACGCGCTGATGCGGGGCCGCGCAGGCGCCAGCGCCGAGCAGGCCGCGACGGTGCTGGAAGCGCTGGCTGAGGTCTGCCCCGCCGTTCGGCCGAGCCCCGAGGAGCTGCGCCTGGCGAGCGAGTTGGCCGAGCGCCACGACCTCACTCTCTATGACGCTGCCTACGCAGCGGTCGCGCAGAGTCGGGTGGCCAAGTTGGCGACCTTGGACAGCGCCCTACTCGACGCCGGGCTCGGCACCCGCCCAAGTGAGCTTGCAGCCGTGATCACCTGGGAGGAGCAGAAATGAGAGTCGCCTTCTACGGACGGGTCTCCACCGACGACTCGCAGGACCCCTCCCTCTCGATCCCTCGCCAACTTGCCAAGTGCGATCAGGTGCTGGAGCCGATCGGCGAGAAGATCGCCGTCACCTTCTGGGACGTGGAGAGTGGGCAAAAGGCGCTGGAGGAACGGGGCACGGGAAAGCGGGACTGGAGCGCCGAGGTCTCGGTGCCGCGCCTCGGCGGCCTCCCCGAGCTGCTGGCAAGCGCCGAGGCGGGAGCGATCGACGCGGTGATTGTGGAGTCGATCGACCGGCTTTCGCGAATGACGGCGGACGGAACCCGGATCGAGCGTGAGCTGGAGGAACGCGACGTGGCTCTGTTCGCCGCCGACGAGCCGCTGAACTCCAGCGCGACTTCGATCTTGACGCGGCGAGTCAAGCAGGGGGTCGCCGAGTGGTACGTGCGCGACCTGATGGAGCGCAGCCGCGCCGGCATGGAAGAGTCGGTGCGCCAGGGCTGGCACACCGGCGGCCCCGCTCCCTACGGCTACCTGCTCGAACCCCATAGGCACCCGAATCCACAGAAGGCGCGGGAGGGTCGCAAGAAGCACCGGCTGATGATCGATCCTGAGCGGGCGCCGATCGTGCTCTTGATCTTCACCTGGTACTGCACGGGTGACCTTGGGCTGGGGGCAATCTGCGAGAAGCTCAACTCAGACCTCGATCGCTACCCGCCGCCGAAGCGCAACCGCAAGGACGTCAACGACCTGCGGCAGACCTGGAGCAAGTCACAGCTTCACTCGCTTTTGCGCAACCCCAAGTACACCGGCTTCAACGTCTGGGGGCGCCACGACAAACGCCGTGGGCGGCCGGTGATGCGCCCGCGCGAGCAGTGGGTCTGGAGCGCCACGCCGACCCACGAGGCGATTGTCACCCGCGAGCTATTCGACGCGGTCGAGGAACGGGCCCGGCGCAACGGGAGCGCTAATCAATCTGGCAAGCCAAAGCACTACCCCCAGCGCTCGCGAGGCCGGGCAGGACGTCTCTACGTGTTGCGGGGTCGGATGCGCTGCGGCATCTGCGGGCGACGGATGGAGGGCAGCCACCAGAAGGGTTCCAACTGGTACCGCTGCCAGTACGTGAGCAGGCGGGGAGAGGCGGCGGCCGAGGCTGCCGGCCATCCGCGTGTGCTTGGCATCAAGGAGGACGTGGTCCTGGAAGCGCTGCGCGAGTTCATGGCCGTGCGTCTGTTCGGGCCCGAGCGATTGCGGCTACTCGGCGATGAGCTGGCAGCGTCGGCCGGAACCAAGGCGGAGCCGCACGAAGCCGAGCGCGAGCGTCTGGAAGCCGAGCAGAAGAAGGTCGAGCAAGCCCTGCACCGCCAGGCCCTGCGCATGGAGGAGCACGACGATCCTGGGCACCCTGTCGTGAAGCTGGCAAAGCAGCGAATCGAGGAGCTGAGCAGCCAGAGCGACTCGATCGCCGCGGCACTGGCAGATCTTGAGATCGCCGAGCTGCCCACCGGTCCGAGCACCGAGCAGATCGAGGCGATGCTAGCCGACGTCCCTGATCTGCGCGAGGCGCTGGACGCGGCCGAGGGAGAAGAGCTGGCCGAGCTTTTGGACGCCTTCGACGTGGCGGTCAGCTACGACAAGCCAGGAAGGAAGTTGGAGCTGAGCGCGGCCTTATCGAGTGACTTCATTCCTGCTCCAGAAGCCAAACGACCGCCACAAGGGCGGTCGCAGGATTCGTCCATAGCGGGGGCAGGATTCGAACCTGCGACCTTCGGGTTATGAGCCCGACGAGCTACCTGGCTGCTCCACCCCGCGACGGACACGGGATTTTAGCAACAGGGCGTTGATTTCCTGGCGAGGGTCGGCGGGCGGTAGATGTCGACTCCTTCGACTCCGGCTTCGGTTGCGGCCGACCGCACCTCGCGCGCCGCCGCGCCGGCGGCTGAATAGGGTGGCGGGGTGCAGGACAGCACGCGGCGTGTGGCCGTCATCGACATCGGTTCGAACTCGACCCGACTGCTGGTCGCAGACGTCGAAGGCGGCCGCGTCAGCCCGATCGAGCGGCGTAGCACGGTGACCCGACTAGGGCGCGGCGTCGACCTCAGCGGCCGCCTCGCCGCCGAGGCGATCGAGGCCGCCTGCGCCGCCGTCGACCCCTACGTCGCGACACTGCGGGAGCTGGGCGCCGAGCAGGTCGACGCGATCGCCACCAGCGCCGTCCGCGACGCCGCCAACGGCAGCGCCTTCGTCGCCGAGCTGCGTGAGCGATTCGCGCTCTCGGCCCGGGTCCTCGACGGCGAGGAAGAGGCGCGGCTGACCTACCTCGGCGCCACCTCGGAGACCTCGCCCGAGGTCCCCACCCTGGTGATCGACATCGGCGGCGGCTCGACCGAGCTGATCGTCGGCGAGGAACGGGAGATCGAGTGGCACACCTCGCTGCAGGCCGGCGTCGTCCGCCACACCGAGCGCCACCTCGTCTCCGACCCGCCCAGCCCGGTCGAGCTGGAAGAGCTGGCCGCCGACCTGCGCGGGCTGATCGATGCGGCGACCGTGGAGGCACCCCCCGCCGAGGCGGGAATCGCGGTGGCCGGGACGCCGACCTCGCTGGCGGCGATCGAGCTGGAACTCGAGCCCTACGACCCGCACCGCGTCCACGGCCACGTGCTCGAGCTGCCGAGCATCCAGCGCATGTTGAGTCGCCTCGCCGCCGCGCCGCTCGCCAAGCGCACCGAGATCCGCGGCCTGCACGCCGATCGCGCGCCGACCATCGTCGCGGGCGTTGTCACCTTGGTCGAGGTGATGCGCGCCTTCGACCTCGAGCGGATCACCGTCTCCGAGCACGACATCCTGTACGGAGCGGCGATTGCGTTATCGGATTCGAATTAAGTAGGATCTTGCCGCGTTCGAGGGACCTGCAAGTACCGGATGGACACTGGCTATCCGGCCAGCAGGCCAAACGGGTGATCGGTAGGGGTTAACCCCCATAAATGGGCTACTTTCAGGTCCAATTTTTGGTACTCCACGCACGCAGCGATGGACAAATCCCTCCTGTCCTGACATTACTTTGGGAACCGGGGACGAGGAGGGGTTCGCCTCACCTTGCCCTTGGCATAGGGCTTGGGCGATTGCCGCATCATGGCGCCTCCCGCCGTCTGAGCCCATCAAATAAGGGTCCCTGAAGACGTACCCCTGCCCGTCCTGAGGGATCCGCGCGGATCGGCCGTCAGCGATTGACGGCCGATTCTCGTTTTGGGACCCTCTCGAAGCGGCTTCAGCCCGGCGCGTTCGCAGTAATCGTCGCTATGCGACGATTACTGCGAACGCGCTCTCAGGCGAGATTCGATTTGCGCGGGTAGACGACCTCTGGGTCGGTGATCACGTTGACCAGGGTCGGCACGCCGGAGGCAAACGCCTTCTCCAACGCCGGACGCAGCTCGTCGGGCTCGCGGACGATGACGCCCTCGCAACCGAGCGTCTCGACCAGCTCGTCGTAGCGCGTTTCCGGGCGCAGCTCGGCGGCGACCGAGTAGCCGTAGAGGAACTTCATCGGGTGGTGCTCGAGCGCCCAGATCCCGTTGTTGCCCATCACCCCGACGACGCCTAGCCCGTGCCGGGACATCGTCTCGAACTCCATCCCGGCGAAGCCGAAGGCGCCGTCGCCGAGCAGCAGGCAGACCTGCTTGTCCGGGTTGGCGACTTTCGCGCCGATCGCCTGGCCGGGGCCGGCACCGAGGCAGCCGAACGGGCCCGGGTCCATCCAGCAGCCCGGCTCGTAGGTGTCGATGTAGCGGCCCGCGTAGGAGACGAAGTCGCCGCCGTCGCCGACCACGATCGCGTCGCGGTCGAGGACGTCGCCGAGCTCACGGTAGACCCGCACCGGGTGGAGGGGCGCCCGCGGGTCGTCGAGCTGCTCGCGCTCTTTCTCGCGCGCCTCGGCCTCGACGTTGGTCAGCTGCTCGAGCCAGGGCTTCGACCGCTGCCCCTCCCCCGCCGCCGTGGCGATCTCCGCCAGCCCGGCGGCGACGTCGCCGACCAGGTCGAGGTCGGGCAGGCGGTTGGCGGTCAGCGCGTTCGGCGCGACGTCGAGCCGGACGATCTTCGTCTCCGCGCCGAAGCTGCCGCCGAAGCCGAGCCGGAAGTCCATCGGCACGCCGACCACGAGGGCGACGTCGGCACCCTGCAGCGCGGTCGAGCGGGCGCGGCTGAAGGCGAGGTCGTGGTCGGCAGGCACGCAGCCGCGGCCGAGGCCGTTGAGGAAGACCGGGATGCCGAGCGCCTCGGCCAGCGCCCGCAGCTCGTTCTCACCGCGCGCCCAGTAGAGGCCCGTGCCGGCCATGATCACCGGCCGCTCGGCGCCGGCCAGCAGCGCCGCCGCCTCCTCGACCCCCTCCGGGGCCTGCGCGGCGGGCACCTCCGGCAGCGCCGGGACCTCGAAGTCGGCCTCGCTGAAGACGACGTCCATCGGATAGTCGAGGAAGGTCGGACCACTCGGCGCGGCGGCGGCGAGGTCGAGCGCGGCCGCGGTCAGCGCGGCGATCGCGTCGGTCGCCTTCGCCGTCTCGGCCGACTTGACCAGCGGCGAGACGAAGGGCAGGTGGTCGATCTCCTGCAGCGAGCCCGATCCCCAGCGCATCTCCGGCGCCCGCCCGCCGAGCACGGTGATCGGCGAGTTGTTGGCCTGCGCCCCGGCGATCGCGCTCATCCCATTGGTGACGCCCGGGCCGGCGGTCAGCGCCGCGACGCCGATCCCGCGGGTCGCCTTGGCGAGCCCCTCGGCGGCGAAGGCGGCGGTCTGCTCGTGGCGCACGTCAAGGATCCGGATCCCCTCCGCTTTGCAGCCGTCGTAGATCGAGAAGATGTGCCCGCCCGACAGCGTGAACAGGGTGTCCACCCCGCGTGACTTCAGGACCTTGGCGACGATCCGCCCCCCGTGCTCCGCCATGCGCGGAGCCTATCTGTCACGACCTGATGGCGAGGTTCGGGACAAGGCCGAAGCCGCCAAAAGTGCCCGGGGCGGGACTCGAACCCGCGAACCGCAATGCGGTAGCGCCTTTTAAGGGCGCCGCGTTTACCTGTTTCGCCACCCGGGCAAAGGCGATGGTAACCCGCCCATGGCCGTCGAAAGCCCGCAACAAGCATGCAAAAGGCCTGCGAAAGAGCGATAAAAGGCCAATAAATCTTGCCGGGGCGCAACTCACTCCTTGTTACCGTGTCTGAAAGGCACCGGACCACGCCTTCCCTGGGGGGGAACCTTGGAGGCATCAGCGCTAACTCACGCCAGTCGCCGCGGGCTCCTCGCCCGTAAGTCGCCTCTGCTCAAACTGCAGGGCGACGAGAAGCTGATCGCGATGGCCCGCAGTGGGAATCCGGGCGCCTTCGAGACGATCGTCGACCGCTACCAGGGCCGCCTGCTCGGCTTCTGCCGCCAGATGCTGGGCTCGACCGAGGACGCCGAGGATGTGCTGCAGGAGGTCTTCGTCAATGCCTACCGGGCGATGCTCGCCGACGAGCGCGAGATCAACCTCCGCCCCTGGCTCTACCGGATCGCCCGCAACCGCTGCCTCAACCACCTCCGCAAGCCGAGCGCCGACGCGCAGGAATCGATGGACATGGTGCCGGAAGTCGAGGCCGCCTCGACCGCCGAGAAGGTCCACAATCGCGAGGAGTTCCGGCAGATCCTCTCCGACGTCAACAAACTTCCTGAGACGCAGCGCGCGGCGCTGCTGCTGCGCGAGATGGACGCGCTCTCCTACGAGGAGATCGCCGACGCGATGGAGACCACGGTGCCGTCGGTCAAGTCGTTGCTGGTGCGGGCGCGGATCTCGCTCGCCGAGGCGAGCCAGGCGCGTCTCCTGACCTGCGGCGAGGTCCGGGTCGAGCTCTCCGAAGCGGCCGAGGGCCTGCGCAAGGTCTCGGCGCCGGTGCGACGCCACGTCCGCGAGTGCGAGGAATGCGCCGACTTCCGCTCGCAGATCCGCTCCAACGAGAAGCTGCTGGCGGCGCTCTTCCCGGTCGCGCCGCTGCTCGCCTTCAAGGGCTTCATCGCCTCCAAGCTGGGGCTCGGCGGCGGTTCGGCCGCCGGCGGCGCGGCAGGCAGTGCGGCGGCCGGTGGGGGCGCGGCCGCGGCGGGCGGCGCGGCGAGCTCGATCGGCGCGGCCCTCGGCGGCTCCGGTGCGGCGGGCGGCCTTGGCGGCCTCGGCAGCGCGATCGGTGGGGCGATCGGCACCAAGGCGGTGGCCGGCGTGGTGACCGCCGCCGTCCTCACCGCGGGCGCCGCGGTCGAGCTGCCGAAGGAACAGCATTCGACGCCGGTGACGCCGCCGGCCAAGGTCAGCCAGGCATCCGTCCTCAATACGGCATCGATCGGCGGGATCGAACCAGCGATCGCGACGACTCACGCGGTCGAAAGCACCAAGCCGGCGATCGCCTCCAACGCGGTCGCGGCGGCACCGACCAAAGCCGAAGAAGCCGAAGCGGTCAACGTCGCCCCGGTCGAAGCGGTGACACCGCCGGTCGAAGAAACCGTCGCCCCGCCGGAAGAAGCCGTCGTGGTCGAAAAACCTGAAGCCGACGCCTCGGACACCGAAGGGGCGACCATCTCGGGCGGCGTCGAAGTCGACTCCGCCACCGCGGCGAGCCCGACCACCGCCCCTGGTGCCCACTCTGGCAAAGGGACCGTGACCGTCACCGTCACCCCGGAAGCCCCGGCCACGACGACCCCACCGGTCGCCACCACCCCGCCGCCCCCGGCCACCACGCCGCCGCCGACGACCGAACCGGAAGCCCCGGCGCCCTCGCCGGAACCGGCGGTCGAACCCGCCGAAACCCCGTAGCCGCCCGGCGCGGCGAGTTCGCAGTTCTCGTCGGATAGCGACGGAAACTGCGAACGCACCGGGTCAGCTGCCCGGCGCCGGCCTCAGCCGAGGCCGATCACTTTGAGCCGGCGCATCAGGCAGGTGCCGGCGAACTGGCGGGTTTCGGCGAGCGAGTAGCCGAACAGTTCGAAGTCGTCGCCGTCGGGTGCCCAGGGCGGTGAGAAGACGCCGTCGGCGACCGGCAGCGATTCCTCCAGGGTGCGCTGGATCGCCGCCTTGTAGCGATCGTCCTCATGGGCTTTCTCGCGCAGGAAGACCGAGCCGAAGGCGACGTGGCGGTGCTCGTCGCGGGCGACGTTGCCGAAGCCCTCGACGAATCCCGGCAGCGTGTTCTCGCTTTCGTTGTACTCCATGATGAAGTGCTGGCCGGTGAGGGCCAGCATCCCCTCGATCACCATGTGGTAGAGCGTCACCGCCTCGACCAGGGCCTCCGTGTCCTCCGGTTCGCGCGAGAGCCGCTCGGTCCGCTTGCCGAGCATCTCGTCGAAGAGGCGGCCGAAGTTGTCA
Organism: uncultured Actinomycetes bacterium; assembly: GCA_963824485.1. Taxonomy (GTDB): domain Bacteria; phylum Actinomycetota; class Thermoleophilia; order Solirubrobacterales; family 70-9; genus VAYN01. The sequence goes on along the minus strand of CAWGPH010000010.1, from coordinate 75,383 downwards.
TTCAGGTGGGCGGAGGTCTCGGTCAGCATCTCGCCAAGCCCGTCGGCCTCGAGCACGCCGACCTCGCGATAGAAGCGCTCGAAGAAGCGGACGTGCCGGGCCTCGTCGGCGATCTGCGTGCAGAGGAAGATTTTCTGGCCCTCGGTCGGCGCCGCCCGCATGATCGGGCCCAGCTCCTCCGCCACCTTCTGCTCGCCGATGAAGAACGAGGACAGCCCGTACATGCGCTGGAAGCGCTCTTCCTCGGAGATCCGCTCGTGCCAGTCCTCGCGGTCCTGGCTGAAGTCGAGTTCCTGGGTCTGCCACTGCTGGCGCTCCCAGAGGTCGTAGAGCTCGCCGTAGCCGAGCAGCTTGATGTCGGCGGTGCGATCCGCCGCCTCGTTCAGCGCCGGGTCGGCCGTCGCCTGGTAGTCCGCGCGCTGCGTTCGCGACCGGATCCCGGCCGCCTCCTTCGTCTCCATCCCCAACCTCCCTCTGTCGTGGCTCCCGTCGAGGCGAGGCTAACACCGCACTGGCCGGCCGGCCAGTCGTCCACCGCCGTGCGTTCGCAGTTCTCTTCGGATAGCGAAGAGAACTGCGAACGCGTCGGGGGCGGGCGTCGCGAAACGCGCGCGGAACCTACGCGGAGTGGGTCTCGCCGGGCTCGAGGATCACGACCGTCCCGGCGCCCGCCGCCTCGACGTCGGCCTTGAAGGCGGACGCGTCGGTCTCAATCGGCGGGAAGGTATTGAAGTGCATCGGGATCACGGTGTCGGCGCCGACGAACTGGGCGGCGATGACCGCGTCGTGGCGATCCATCGTGTAGTGGCCGCCGATCGGCAGCAGCACGATGTCGACCGGGTTCCGTTCGGCGATCAGCTTCATGTCGGAGAAGAGGCAGGTGTCGCCGGCGTGGTAGATGGTCCTGCCGCCGATGTTGATCAGCATCCCCGCCGGGTTGCCGATCGCGGTGCCGTCGGGCAGCGTGTTGGTGTGCCAGGCGGGGACGAACTTGATCCAGCCCCAGTCGAAGCTGACGGTGCCACCGAAGTTGGGGTCGCTGACGTTCTCGACGCCCTGTTCGCCGAGCCAGCCCGCGATCTCGACCAGCGCGACGCACTGGGCCCCGGTCCGCTTGGCGAGCGGGACGGCGTCGGCGATGTGGTCGGCGTGGCCGTGGCTGATCGCGATCACGGTCGGCTCGACCTCGTCGGCGGTGGCCACCGCCACCGGGTTGTTGGGCTTCAGGAACGGGTCGGTGAGGACGGTCGTGTCCCCCTCGGAGAACTCGAAGCAGGACTGTCCGTGGAACTTGATCTCCATCTCAGGTGTCTCCCTCGTTGTCGGAACGGCGCGGGTCCTCGCGCTCTACGTCGTGGCGAAGCTCCTCGTTCAATGCCCAGCCAACCGCGACCCCGACCATCATCCCCATCCGCGCCTCCTCGGCGAGCAGGGCGCGGACCGCGGTGATCCGCTCGTCCGGGTCGGGCACGGTGGCGGCGCGCAGGGTCTCGGCTTCGTGCGGCTCGCCGAACCAGCCGCCCTCGGCGAGCGCCGCCGCCAGCACCTTCTGCAACTGCGGCGCGGCCTTGGCGACGATCCGCTCCGCCTCGCCGAAGCGCTCGGCGTCGAGCAGCCGCTCGATCGCGGCTTCGAGCTCGCTCTCGTCGGGCACGCGGGGAGCCTAGACGACCGCGTCGCTCGCTCGCCAGCGCAGCCTATTCGCGATGGTGCAGCGTGGTCGCCGCCAGCCCGGCGAGGCCGCCGACCGCACCGCCGACCAAGCAGGCGAAGAAGTTCGCGGTCGGGGCGAAGAGCGGCAGCGCGATCAGCACCGCGGCGGCGACGGCGACGCCGATCACGTCGTACTCCTCGTCGATCGCCCCGTGGGTTTCCGAGCGGCGGATCGCGAACCAGGCGGCGACGGCGCCGAGCGCCATCCCGTTGCCGCCCGCGATCACGGTGATTTCGCCCTTTGCGCTCGCGATCCCGCCCGCGGCGAGGACGCCGAGCGCCCCGCAGGCGAGCAGCAGCAACGCGGTCGGGAAGTTGCCGAGGCGGCGCTCGACGCTGGTCGCGAAGATCGCCAGCCCGACCGCGACGACGAAGAGGTAGCCGACGTCGACGTAGGCGAAGGGCGCGGTCAGGTAACGCCACCACTCGCCGCCGAAGGGGACGATCAGCCCGCCGTAGGTGGCCAGCGTGTCGCCGGTCGCCTTCTGGATCAGCAACAGGATCGCCGAGCCGAGGATCACGGTCAGCGTCGCGTAGGGACGGAAGGTGTCGGAGCGCGCGAACGAGGGGGCCGAGGGGCGCCCGGGACGCCGCAGCCGCGGCCGGCGGCGGCGCTTCGGCCGCTGGGCCTCGAGCGCGTCGCCGCGGCGCTCGAGCTTCGGCGCGCGCTTGCGCAGCCGGGCGCCGCAGTACGGGCACTCGGTCACATACGGACTGACCTCCGAACCGCAGTTCTTGCAGATGACGCTGAGCTCAGTCTCACTCATGGGCTCGTTCGAGGATACCCGGCGACCGGGCTCCCCATGGTGGATTCCGCTGCCATACTGGGCCGGCACCCTTATTCGAGGAGGAAACACAGTGGAGTTGAAGAGCCTGACCGAGCAAAAATCGCTGCTCGCGACGCTTCCCCCCGGCAAACGCGCTCGCCTTTACCGCCTTCTGTACGAGTTCGGTCCCGGCAACGGCACGTTGATGTTGCTGCCGATCGACCAGGGCATCGAGCACGGCCCGCGGGACTTCTTCCCCAACCCCGCCTCGAAGGACCCCGACTACCAGTTCCGGCTCGCCGCCGAGGCCGGTTACTCGGCGCTCGCCTGCCAGATCGGCCTGGCCGAGAAGTACTACCCGGACTACGCGGGCAAGGTGCCGCTGATCCTCAAGGTCAACGCCAAGACCGACATCCCCTCCGGCTCGAAGGCGTTCTCCTCCTGCAACGCGAGCGTCGAGGACGGCGTGCGGCTCGGCGCCGACGCGATCGGCTACACGCTCTACGTTGGCTCGCCGCGCCAGGACGAGGACCTCGCCCAGCTGCGCCGCGTCCGCGAGGAATGCGACCGCTTCGGCATGCCGCTGGTGATCTGGTCCTACCCGCGCGGCGAAGCGGTCGAGGCGAAGGGCGGCCAGAGCTCCTTCTACGCGATCGATTACGCGGCCCGCCTGGCGATGGAGATGGGTGCAGACATCGTCAAGCTCAACATGCCGCAGATCGACCCGGACAAGGACAAGGACTCGCCGGCGCCCTACAACGAGCTTGAAGTCGACCAGCAGGAGGCGATCAGCCACTGCGTCGCGTCGGCGGGCCGCGCGCTCGTCGTCCTCTCCGGCGGCTCCAAGGTCGACGACGAGATGGTCCTGCGGAACACCCGCGAGGTGATGGAGGCGGGTGGAAGCGGCGTCATCTTCGGCCGCAACGTCTGGCAGCGGGAGTGGAGCGAGGCGGTGGCGATCATCGAGCAGATCAAGGAAAGCCTTCTCTCCAACGTGCGGCGCATCCCGTAGCGACGGGGGAGTGATCGCATCCCGTCCCGGCTTGGGCGGGGATGAAGGGACGCGGGAGCATCGCCCTACTGCTGATCGCCGCGGCGGTCCTCCTGCGCCCCTGGGATGGCGAACCGACCCGAGAGGCGTCGCAGCGGCTCGCGGGGCGCGTGGTGCGAGCCGTGGACGGGGACACGCTCGAAGTGGCCCTCGACGGTGGGGCAACCGAGACGGTGCGGCTGATCGGCGTCGACACGCCGGAGACGGTCAAGCCCGACACGCCGGTCCAGTGCTTCGGGCCGCGGGCGTCGCGCTTCGAGCACCGGACGGTCGAAGGGCGGCGGGTGCGTCTGCTGACCGGGGTTGAACCGCGCGACTTCTACGGCCGGCTGCTCGCCTATGTGTGGGTCGACGGGCGCTTCCTCGAGGCCGAATTGCTGCGTCGCGGCCTCGCCCGGACGCTCACCTTCCATCCAAACGACCGTTTTGCCACGCGGTTCGAAAGAATTGCCGGAGACGCCGCGCGGGCCGGGAAAGGGCTTTGGAATGCGTGTTGAGCCCGTTCCTCGATCGACAGTTCGTGAGCGAAGCGTAAGCCTTGCAAGATCCTTTGCTACGGTGCCCGCGGCCCTCCGGGGCTCCCCGTTATGAAGATGAGACAGAGCATCTCCCAGTTCGAGACGGCCTTCGAGCAGGAGACTTCACTTGAGCGCCGCCGCCGCGAGCAGCTGCGGCGCCGCGCCGCGAACCGTTCCCGCGCCCGCCGGATCGAGCGCACGGAACACTCGAGCACGGTCCGCTTCAGCGTGCTGGCGATCTGCCTCACGGTGACCGTCGTGGTCGTCGCCATCACGATGTTCGAGGCCCTCTCGATCCTCATCTCGTAGCTCGCGTGACGTCGCGGGACGCCCGCGCGCCCGCTTTCAATAGACTCGCCCGCCGATGCCACGACGCTCTCTGAAGCCACAGCTGAATCAGATCCGTGCCTGGGTCCACCAGGGCCGTACCGACGCATGGATCGCCCACCAACTCGAAATCTCCGCGACCGAGTTGCGCGAGTTCCGTAAGCAGTACGAACTCTCGCCCGACGACGAGAACGCGGGCTCGAGCGAAGTCGACCTGCGCGACGAGATCGAAGCCGAGATCGAAGCCGCCACCACCGAGGAGGAGGCCGAGGAGGCCGACGCCGAGGACGAGGGCGAGGACGATGAGGACGGCGAGGGCTCCGAGGGCGGCGCGAGCCGCTCGCGCGGCGGCGGTGGCAGCGGCCGGCGCCGCCGGCGTGGCCGCCGCGGTGGCCGCGGCCGGCGCAAAGAGCTCGAGGCGACCTTCGACCACGGCGAACAGGACGGCTATGGCCTCTGGCTCGACGCCTCGGTCAAGGACAACCCCGTCTACGCCGAGCACTGGGCCGGCAGCCGCGACGTCACCGTGCGAATCGAGGCCGACCAGATCGTCATCCGCCGGGCAGGCGCCGCGGACGAGGGCGACGCGGACGACGACTCAGACGATTAGCGACCGACTGGTCGTCTGACCAAGCAGGTCGAGGGACGCAGGGAGCGAGGGGAGGGGAGCGCACTTTTCCGTGCGTGACCCGATCCGAGCGACCGAGGACCCCGAGATGCGCCGGTCAGACAGACAGTCGGCGACCGCCGGCGAAGTCGCCGGCCCCGCGCAGATAGCCCCAGAAAGCCGCGTCGGCAAGTGTCTGCGCGTCTCCGGTCGCCGCCGGGGCGACGTCGATCGCGATCTGCTGCGCCCAGTCGGTCCCTTCGCCGTAGAGGTCGGCGAGTTCTCCGGCGGTGAAGGTCGGCCCGATCCGACGCCGCAGCTCGACCCGGATCGCGTCGATCACCCGGTCGGCGAGGCGCCGCCGCCGCGGGTCGTCGATCGCCGCCAGCTCACGAGCGCCCTCCTCCCACTGGTAAAGCGCGTTGGCGAGCGGATAGGCCATCGCCCGGAATTTAGCGATCGCGGTTCACCACCCCGCCCGCGCTTATTGGCAACCGATCAATAAGACGTGCGGAACAAGCTCGCCACCCGTGTTGACGGGCCGAAAACTCAACTATGCCTTGAGTTTTCGGCCCGTCAACCGGAGGGAGTGTTGGGAATGTGCCGGAGGGGGGCGTTGGGCGGGCCACAGGTGGGCTTCAGCGGGCCGGTGACCTTCCAGACGGTGACCGGGCCTTCGCGGAAGAGCGCCTTGACGCCGCCTGAGCCGCGCAGCCAGCGCGCCTCGGGCGAGGGGATCGGCTTGCTCGGGTGGAGGAAGTCGAGGAAGGGCGAGGTGACCAGGTAGTCGAGTGCGGCGGCGTTCACCGCGGCGCGGAAGCCGCCGCAGGTGGGGATCGCGTCGTAGGCGCCGCGCGGGCCCGGTTCGCCCAGGTAGAGGACCTGGTTGGAGAGGTCGGGCCCGTAGAAGCCGTAGCCGGCGAAGCCCGCCGTGGTGCCTGCCAGGCCGATCCGCGAGTCGCGGATCCCGCGCGCCCAGCGATAGGCCTCGTCGAGGCTCATGCCGGGGATCGAGGTGGCGGCGCTGAGGTTGGCGAAGCGATGGTTCAGGTAGTGGCGCTGGACCGGGTAGCCGAGCCCGATCGCGGCCACCGCCAGGGCGCCCAGGGCGATCGCGACAAGGCGGGCCGGGGCGCCGTCGCGGCGAGCCAGCCAGATCAGCGCCGGGACCGCGACGAAGACGATCGTGAAGGCGAGGGCGAAGAGCCGGGCCTTGTCGTGGAGGGCCTGGTCGGGGCGGTCGGTGACCAGGTAGACGAGCACGAGCGCCGCGATCAGCCCCCACTGGCGCTTCGGCGCGTCGAGGAAGCGCGGCAGCGGGACCAGGACGAGCGCCGCCAGCAGCGCCGGGATGACGTAGCGGAGGTTGATCGCGAAGCCGACCGGTTCGCCTTCCGCCCCGGCCGCCCCGAGCGGCGTGAAGAGGTAGGCGACCAGGCCGAAAAGCGCGACGCCCCCGAGCCAGCGGACCAGCTTGTCGCGGCCGGAGAAGATCGCCAGCAGGCAGGCGGCGACGGCGGCGACCAGGACCAGCGGCCAGAGGGCGCCGAAGGCGTCGTGCAGGCCGGGCACGAAGTAGTGGCGCCAGACGCCGGTATCGGTCGCGTAGTGGCTGATCGCGAAGTTGGGGCGGCCTTCCTGCAGCCGTTCCGGGTGGGGCAGTGAGATCGGCCCGAGCCTGGTCACCTCGGGGAGCGGGTTGCCGGCGACGATCAGGTTGCGCAGGTACCAGTAGCCGCCGCCGACCAGGCCCGCGCCGAACCAGCAGCCCGCGGCCTTCCAGCGCTTCCCGGTCGGTGTGAGGACGATGACGACGACGCTGAGCGCCGCCGCCATCGCGAAGACCGTGAGGCGCGTCCCCGCCGCCAGCCCGACGGCAAGCCCCGCCGCCGCCACCGGCCACCCATACAGCACCCGAGTTCGCAGTTCTCCTCGCATAGCGAGGCTTTCTGCGAACTCATCTGGCTGGGCGTTCCAGGCCTCGATCAGGATCGCGATCCCGGCGAGCACGAGCGCCGCCGCCATCAGGTCGTTCTTCGCGGCGCCAGGCTCGCGCACGACCAGGGTGTGGCAGCCGACCAGGATCGCCGCCGCCAGCACCGCCACGATGCCGCGCCCGTAGGGCCGGCCGACGCAGTAGGCGGCGAGGAAGGCGACCGCCAGCCAGCCGAAGTTGATGAAGAGGCTGAGCGTGTCGCGGCCGGTCATCAGGATCCCGACCGCGTGCAGGAGCTCCGAGTTCTGCGGGTAGAACCAGTTGACGAAGACGGTCTCGACGTGGTGCATCCCGGTCGTCGAGTGGGCCTGCGCGATGTCCGCCGAGAACGGCATGTGGTACCAAAGCGAGTCGAAGTTGAAGATCCCCGCGTCGAGCGCGTGCTTGGTCGTCTCGGCCCAGTCGAAGACGACGATCGCGACCACGACGATCGCCACCACCGTCGCCCAGAGGCCAAGCTCGCCGCCGCGCGCCGTCTGCCCTCCCCCCTGCCGCACCGGGACCATGCGGACGGCGAAGGCGATCGCCACCACGGCGCCCAGCAGCGCCCCGGCGTAGAGCAGCCCGAACGTCCCCAGCACCTCGGCGGCGACGGTCAGCAGGCCGACCGCGGCGACCGTCTCGACCAGCCGTGCCGGCGCCCCGCGCCAGCCCGGCAGGAGGCGGGCGCGCAGCACGTAGGAGGCGAAGCCGAGCGCCCCCGCCAGGAGCACCAGTTGGGCGGCCCCCAGTAGATAGGAGCCGAAGCTAGGCATCCGCCCTCAGCGCAGGTTGCGGAGCACGAACGGGGTCTCGCCTTCGGCGATCATGCCCTGTTGGCGCGCCGCCCGGGCGACCACGGCGGGGTCGTCGGAGGATTGGATCGAGCGGTGCAGGCGCTTGTTTTCCCGCAGCAGCTCGTGGAATTCGGCCTTCGCCGCGGTGGTCGACTGGTAGGTCTTGAAGAGGTCGATCGCCGGGTTCAGGTACGAGTAGGCGACGGCGAAGAGGACCAGCACCAGGGCGATCCTCCCGACCCGGTCCCATTTGATCCGGCTGGCACCGCGGCGGGCACCGGGACGACGCGCCGCGGGGCGACGCTTCTGACGGGCACGGGTGCCGGCGTATGCGCTCGAGGCCATGTCCGCAGCTACGCTGCCGACACGCCTTCTCCTCCATTGTGGGCCCTAAGAGGCGCGCTGGACGAACGCTTTCAGGCCGGGGAACTCGGCGGCGCCGCCGAGCTCCTCCTCGATCCGCAGCAGCCGGTTGTACTTGGCGACGCGGTCCGAGCGCGAGGGCGCGCCGGTCTTGATCTGGCCGGCGCCGGTGGCGACGGCGAGGTCGGCGATCGTCGTGTCCTCGGTCTCCCCCGAGCGGTGCGAGATGACCGTCGTGTAGCCGGCGTCGCGGGCGATGCGGATCGCCTCCAGGGTCTCCGAGAGGGTGCCGATCTGGTTGACCTTGACCAGGATCGAGTTGCCGACGCCGAGCTCGATGCCGCGGCGCAGCCGCGTCGGGTTGGTGACGAAGAGGTCGTCGCCGACCAGCTGGACGCGGTCGCCGATCGCGTCGGTGAGGAGCTTCCAGCCGTCCCAGTCCTCCTCGTCCATGCCGTCCTCGATCGAGAGAATCGGATATTTAGATGAGAGATCGGCCCAGTAAGTGGCCATCTCCTGCGGCGAGAGCGTGCGGCCCTCGTGCTCGAGCACGTAGGAGCCGTTCTCGTAGATCTCGCTGGTCGCCGGGTCGAGGGCGATGAAGACGTCGGCGCCGGGCTCGTAGCCGGCCGCCTCGACACCCTCCAGGACCGCCTGCAGGGCCGCCTCGTTGGACTCCAGGTTGGGCGCGAAGCCGCCCTCGTCGCCGACCGCGGTGGCAAGGCCGCGCGCCGCCAGGCTCTTCTTCAGCGCATGGAAGACCTCGACCCCGTAGCGGATGCACTCGGAGAAGCTCTCGGCGCCGGCGGGGACGACCATGAACTCCTGGAAGTCGACCGAGTTGTCGGCGTGGGCGCCGCCGTTCAGGACGTTCATCATCGGCACCGGCAGCACGTGCGGCTCACCGCCGCCGTAGAGCTCGGCGAGGTAGCGGTAGAGCGGCTGCCGCGAGTCGGCGGCGGCGGCCTTGGCGGCGGCGAGCGAGACACCGAGCAGCGCGTTGGCGCCGAGCCGGCCCTTGTTCGGGGTGCCGTCGAGCTCGATCATCGTCTCGTCGAGCGCGCCCTGCTCGGCGGCGCGGGCACCGGTCAGCGCCGCCGCGATCTCGCCGTTGACGTTGGCGACCGCCTTGGTGACGCCCTTGCCGACCCATTGGTCGCCGCCGTCGCGCAGCTCGACCGCCTCGAACTCGCCGGTCGAGGCGCCCGAGGGGACCATCGCGATCCCGCTCGCACCCGACTCCAACGCGACCTCGACCTCGACGGTCGGGTTGCCACGCGAGTCGAGGATCTGACGCGCGTGGATGGAGGAGATCGTGCTCACGAGGCGGCGAGTCTATTCGCCGGGGCGGCCCCGGCGCGGTGCCGTGAACCACCCGGCGGGCAGACCTCTATTCGCCGCCTTCGGCGGCGGCTTTCGCCGCTGCTTCTTCGGCCGCTTTGACAGCGGCTTCGGATTCGGGCGAGGTGCCTTCGGCGCCTTCCGCGCCGGCCGCCGCGGCTTCTTTTTCTTCTTTTTTGGTCGGCGGCAGGGGGCGTGGGCGCTGCACCAGTCGTTCGCCTTCCGGTTTCGTAACCGTCACCGAGCCGGGCACGGCCGGGGTGTTCTGGACGACCGGCGCCGGGCATTCGGTCGGCGGCACTTTCGGATTGGCTTCGTAGCAGGCTTCAGAGGCGGTCGACGGGTGGCCGGACCCCTTGTAGTTGGCGCACTGTTCGATCACGTAGCCGGAGGCGCAGTAGCTGCGCGATTTCCACTTCGCCTGGAAGCCGGTGACCCATTCGGAGAAGTACTTCTGTTGCTTTTCCTGGGTCAGCGTGGTGCTGATCGTCGATTTGACTTCGGCGAAGGGCTGGACTTTTTCCGGATGGAGCTTCACGACTTCGAGCAGCAGGTAATTTTTTTCCTGCTTGATCGGGCCGACCAGTTCCCCGGTCGCCGCCGTGAAGATGTCTTTTTTCAACGGTTCCGTGAGGAATTCTTCAGAGATTTCTTTCTGCAAGCCGCCGTTCGCTTCGGTCGTCGGCGAGTATTTTTTCGTCACTTTTTCCCAGCTGGCTTCCGAGTTGTCGGCTTCCAGCGCTTTCTTCGCCGCTTCGACTTCTTTTTTGTTTTCGTTCACGACGACGCGGACGTCTCGCGTCGGTTTTTTCGTGTACTGGGAGGCCTTTTCAGCTTCGTAGTAGGCCTTGGTTTCAGATTCGCTGACCGGCGGCGCTTCTTTGGTGATCTTTTCCTGGATCTTCGTCGAGAGGACCTGGAGTTCGATCCGCTTGGTCACATCTGCTTCGGTGTAGTGCGATTCCTTGAGGAATTCCTGGAACGCTTTTTCCGTTTTGAAGCTTTCTTTTTTGACTTTGGCGAGTTCGGTTTCGACTTCTTTGGCGGTGATCTTGATCCCGAGTTCTTCGCCCTCGCCGAAGATCCACGCCGTGTTCAGAAGTTCGCCCACCGCCGCTTTGTGCAGTTCTTCGGCTTTTTTCGAGCCGGGCTTCGGCGCTTTTTTGAGACCGCCCTGGGCTTCTTGCTGTTCGAGCGACTTCTTGTAGTCGGCTTCGGAGATGTGGCCGAGTTCGGCCGGCACGTTGGTCACCAGGGCGATGTCGCCGGAGGGGATGCTCGGCGCGCCGAGCCCCTGGGCCACCGCGAAGACCACGAAGAGGCCGATCGCGAGGATGCCGAAGAGGATCAGGCCGAGCCGCTGCGCGGCGCTCAAACCGCTGCCGCGGCCCGTGTTCCCCTTTGGCGCTTTTCCCTTACCCGGGTTGGCGCCGCGTTTGTTTCGCCCCGATTTGGCTCCCACCAGCGGGGCAGCATAGTGAAAGTCCGTTCACGGTGGGTAAAGGTCACGCCGCGGCGGGCTCCGCCGCGCGTTTTGCCTCGCGCAGGCCGTCGGCGAGAGCCAGCACCGCCGCCAGTCGCTCGTCCGGATCGCCCGCCACGCGCAGCGACGCGGCCTGCTCGCGCCATTCGTACAGCGCCCCCTCGACCCGCTCGGAGAGGACCCCGGCGCCGGTCGAATCCAGCTCGACCCCGGTCACCGTCAGTTTGCCGCCGCGGAAGTCGACGCTGCGCGCGCCGGCGAGGCCGAGCTCGATCCGCGCCCGCTGCAGCTTGAGCAGGTTCTCGGCCTGCGGCGGCAGCTGGCCGAAGCGGTCGTCGAGCTCGTCGGCGATCGCCCGCAGTTGGCCCGGCTCGCGGGCGGCGACGATGCGCCGGTGGATGTCGATCTTCGCCGCCTCGAAGGGGACGAAGGTGGCGGGCAGGTAGGCGTCGACCGGGACGTCGAGGCGGACCGGCTCCGGCGCCTCCTCGCGCTCGCCGTCCTCCCCCCCGGCCTCGGCCACCGCCTCGTCGATCATCTGGCAGTAGAGCTCGAAGCCGACCGCGGCGACGTGGCCCGACTGCTCGTCGCCGAGCAGGTTGCCGGCGCCGCGGATGTCGAGGTCCCGCATCGCGATCCGGAAGCCGGAGCCGAGCTCGGTGTGGTCGGCGAGGGTCGAGAGGCGCGCCGCCGCGTCCTCGGTCAGCGTCTCGGCGCTGGGATAGAGCAGGTAGGCGAAGGAGCTCTCCTTGGAGCGCCCGACCCGGCCGCGGATCTGGTAGGCCTGGCTCAGCCCGAGCTGGTCGGCGCGCTCGACGATCAGCGTGTTGGCGGTCGGGATGTCGAGGCCGGACTCGATGATCGTCGTCGTCACCAGCACGTCGGCGTCGCCGCGTAGGAAGGCGAGCATCGTCTCCTCCAGCGAGTGCTCGTCCATCTGCCCGTGCGCTTCGAGGAAGCGGGCGCCGGGGATGAGGGCGCGGAGGCGCTCGGCGACCTCGAACAGCGAGTCGATCCGGTTGTGGAGGACGAAGGCCTGGCCGCCGCGCTCGACCTCCCGCGAGAGCGCCTTCTTGACCAGGTCCTCGTCGTAGGGGCCGACGTAGGTGCGGACCGGGCGGCGGCCCTCGGGCGGCGTCTCGATCACCGAGATGTCGCGCAGGCCGGCGAGGCTCATCTGCAGGGTGCGCGGGATCGGCGTCGCCGACAGCGACAGCACGTCGACCCGCAGTTTCAGCTGGCGCAGCAACTCCTTCTGTTTGACCCCGAAGCGCTGCTCCTCGTCGACGATCACCAGGCCCAGCTCCTTGGCGCGGACATCGCGCGAGAGCAGCCGGTGGGTGCCGATCAGGATGTCGACCTTGCCCTCCTCGAAGTCGGCGAGGACGGCTTTGGTCTCGGCGGCGGCGCGCAGGCGGGAGACGCCCTCGACCCGGAACGGGAGGTCGGCGAGGCGCTCGCGGAAGGTGCCGAAGTGCTGCTGGGCGAGGATCGTGGTCGGCACCAGCATCATCACCTGGGTGCCGTCGGCGGCGGCCTTCACCGCGGCGCGCAGCGCCACCTCGGTCTTGCCGAAGCCGACATCGCCGCAGACCAGGCGGTCCATCGGCCGCTCCGATTCCATGTCGCCCTTGACCGCTTCGATCGCCTCGATCTGGTCGGCCGTCTCGCGGTAGGGGAAGTTCGACTCCATCTCGATCTGCCACTCGCCGTCGGGCGGGAAAGCGTGGCCTTTGCGGGCGCGGCGCTCGGCGTAGAGGTTGAGCAGTTCGCCGGCCAGCGCGCCGGCCGCTTTGCGCGCCCGCGCCTTCAGGTTCTGCCAGCGTTTGCCGCCCAGCGCCGAGAGCGTCGGTTCGCCGCCCGCGCCGACGTAGCGGGAGAGCTTCTCCAGCTGTTCGGTGGGGACGTAGACGCGATCCTCGCCTTTGTATTCGAGGTAGAGGTAGTCGCGGGTGACGCCGCCGATCTCGCGCGTCTCGAAGCCGGCGAAGCGGGCGACGCCGTGGTCCTCGTGGACGACGTAGTCGCCGACCCGCAGCTCCGAGAAGGCGAGCCTGCCGCGGCCGCCGCCGGTCGCGGGCGTCTCCTCGGCCCGGCGGCGACGGTGCACGAGGCGGCGGAAGGGATAGACGGCGAGTTTCAGCTCGGGGGCGACGAAGCCCTCGCGCAGGCGCGCCTCGGCGAAGGAGAGGCCGGGATCGGGCGAGAGGCGGCCGCCCTCGAGGATCTTCGCGTCGAGGCGGTCGAGCCCGTAGCGGGAGCGTTCCGCCTCGCCCAGGCTGTCGAAGGCGACGACGGTGCGGTAGCCGGAGCGGACGTGTTTTTCCAGCTCCGCCTCGGCCTCCTTGATCGAGCGGGCGGGGCTCTCGGCGCGGGCGGCGCGGAAGGCCTCGGCCTCGTCGTCGTCCTCGCCGGCAGCGGTCAGCGAGAGCGCCGCGCGGGCGGCCAGCGGGGCGGCGACGTCGACATAGAGGTGGCGGGCGTCCTCGGCCTTCATCGAGGTCGTCGCGTCCTCCCAGACGTCGCGCAGGGCGGGCTCGATCTCCTCGGCGGCGGCGAGGACGACGGCGGCCGCGGCCGGGACGAGGTCGAGCGGGGCGCGGAACTGGTCCAGCGGCAGCAGCTCCGCCAGGTCGGTCTGTTCCTCGCCTTCGGCGGCCTCCTGGGCGGCGATCGCGGCGAGCTCGCGGTGGTCGGCGTCGAGCTCGGCGGCGGGCGCCAGCTCGACCACCTCGGCCTCGCCGAGGCTGCGCTGGGTGAAGGTCGAGAACCAGCGCATGGACTCGACCTCGTCGCCGAACAGCTCGATCCGCACGGCCCGTTCCTCGGTCGCCGGGTAGACGTCGAGGATGCCGCCGCGGACCGCGAACTGACCGCGTTCCTCGACCTGCTCGACCCGCTCGTAGCCGGCCGCGACGAGATCCTCGGCGACGGCGCCGAGGTCGACCTCGTCGCTCTTGGCGATTTCGAAGCCGGCCGGGCGCAGCGAGGCGTCCGGGACGGCCTCGGCAAGGGCGACGGCGGAGGCGACGACGACCGCGTCGGCTTCGCGCGAGAGCGCGTCGAGGGCGTCGATGCGGAGGCCGACCAGGTGCGGCGGCGGAGTGACGCTGGAGGCGTAGCCGGTGCCGCGCGAGGGATAGAGGCGGACCCGGCGCGGCGCCAGGTAGGCGCGCAGGTCGGCGGCGAGGTCACGGGCGGCGCGGTCGTCGGCGGCGACCAGGAGGGCGGGACGGCCGGCGAGCCCGCGATCGTCCTCGAGCAGGGCGGCGAGGAGCAGCGGCCGCAGCGTGGTCGAGGCGCGCAGTGTGACGCTCGCGCCGCCGTCGGCGGCGGCCAACACGCGACCCGCGAGCGCGTGGACGCGCTCGTTCTCGGCGGCAAGGTCGATCAGAGGTCTGAGGCTCATAGGCGGTGGCGGTAGATCAGAGGCGAAGAATCGGAGGTGCCAGAGGTACGCCAGGCACGCAGCACGACCGGATCGGGCGATCCGGCCACTCTCCCGATTCTACGAATCCGCGCCCTTGACCCGATCCCCTGCAGTCCCCTGTGTCGCCATGGCGACCAAAATCGCTGCATCGAGAACCGCCGCGGCGTTTGGGGCTCGCCGGTGAGGCCTCGGTCAGTCCGGGAAGCCGAGGCCGCGGACGTGCTCGACCTGGCCGACGCCCTCGGCGGCGGAGCGGCCCTCGATGTCGTCCCACTCGTGGAGCATCCGCTTCAGGCGGGCGACCGCCTCGGGCGGGTGGGCGGCGACCGAGGCGGCCAGGGCCAGCGCCGACTCCTCCGTCGCGGCGGCGGGCGCGACGCGGTTGACGAGGCCGATCCGAAGCGCCTCGTCGGGGCCGATCGTGCGCGAGGTGAGCAGCAGGTACTTGGCGGCGGCGAGGCCACAGAGGGTGACGAGGCGGGCCGGGCCAACCGGCATCCCGAGCGCCGCGCCGGGGAAGCGCATCCGCAGGTTGGAGCCGCCGACCCGCAGGTCGCAGGCGATCGAGATCTCGGCGCCGCCGCCGACCACGTCGCCGTGGCAGGCGGCCACGGTCGGCTTCGGGAAGGCGACGATCGTGTCGTAGAGGTCGGAGAACATCTCCATGCGGCGGACGTGGGCATCGTGGTCGAGCTCCTCGCGCACGTCGGCGCCGGCCGAGAAGCCCATGTGGTCGCTCGAGGAGAAGACGAGGACGCGGACCGCGTCGTCCCCGCGCGCCACCGCCAGGTGCTCGAGCAACTCACTCAGCATCTGCGTGTCGATCGCGTTGCGGGCGCGCGGCCGTTCGAGCCGGATCAGCGCGACGCCATCGTCGGCGACGCTGTAGCTGGTGACGGTCTGCGGGTCGCTCATCGCCCTCAGACGCTAGATGATCGATCCCCCGGCGGCGCCATGGTGGGCGGGTGGGAAGGGAGGCCGAGGGACGGGAAGGGACGCGGGGTGCCCCGGCGGACGGGGAAGGGACCCGGCGGGACGGCCCGGGGTCCGGGAGGGGAGGCGCACCCTCCGGGAGGGCGTCCGTCAGAAAGATGCCGGGAACGTCGGGGGGAGACGTGAGGGAGAAGTCACGGACGCCACGATTCTTCCGCTGTTACAAACACGTGACAGCGGTTTGTGGCCCCTATAGGGGCCCAAATCCACCCAGCGCGATCGCGGTGGCCACGGACCCCCACGAAGGCGCACGACTTCCCTGCGATCGCGGCATCTCCGTGACACGCGCGGCTTCTCCTCGCAGACGCCAATCCCGTAAGGAAGCCGACGCCTCCTCGACGGACGCCCCATCCCTGCGCCCACTCCCCCGCAGAAGGTCCCGTCCCAGGCGTCTCGGAGGCGGCCACACCCAGCCGGGGTCGCCCCGAGACGCCCGGGCGCAGCGTCCCCAATCGGTAAAGCCCGAACCCTTCTCGATCGGCCCGGCCGGAGCCTTCCGCCGGAGTCGCGCCCCGGCCGTGGAATCAACCAGCTAGCCGCTCGACCAACCTTTCGGTCTCCTCGGCGGCCCGCGCGACCAGGTCCTCGACCTCGGCGGCCGGCTCGCGGAACTTGCCCAGCACCCAGGCCGAGACGATCTCCGGGTCGGTCGAGTCGGGCCTCCCCACCCCGATCCGCACGCGCCAGAAGTCGGCCGAGCCGAAGCCGCGTTTGAGGCTCTTCAGGCCATTGTGGCCGGCCAGCCCGCCGCCCTCACGGACGCGGATCTCGCCGAAGGGGATGTCGATCTCGTCGTGCAGGACGACGACGCTCTCCAGCGGCGCCTTCAGCGCGCCACGCGCCGGGCCGGCCGAGTCGCCGACCGCGTTCATGTAGGTCAACGGCAGCAGGATCGCGACCTGGGCGCCGCCCGGCCCCGCCCGCCCTTCCCAGAGCTCGCCCTTGTACTTGGTGCGCGGCTTGCCGAGGTCCCAGCGGCGGGCCAGCTCGCGCGCCACGTCGAAGCCGATGTTGTGGCGGTCGCGGGCGTGCTCGGGCCCCGGGTTCCCCAGGCCGACGATGAAGATGCGCTCGCCGCGATCCATGCGACGGCGGAAGAACCGCAGGAGGGGCTACTCGCCCTCGGAGTCGCCGCCCGAGTCGCCGTCGCCCTCGGCGGCCTCGCCGCTCTCGCCCTCTGCCTCGCCGACCAGCTCGGTCTCCTCCTCGACCTCGGGAGCGACCTCTTCGACGCGCGGCGGCGCCAAGGTGACGATCGTGATCTCCTCACCCTCGTCGACGACGAAGGTGACGCCCGCGGGCGGGTCGATCGCGGAGAGCTGCAGGGTGTCGTTGATCTCCATCGTGGAGACGTCGACCGAGATCTTGTCCGGGATCGCGGTCGGCAGCGCTTCGACCGTGATCTCGCGGGTGACATGGTCGAGCACGCCGCCGCCTTTGACGCCGGGGGCGTCCTCGGCGCCTTCGAGCTCGATCGTCACGTCCGCCTGGATCGCCTCGTCGAGTTTGACCTCCTGCAGGTCGATATGGCGGAGCGTGCCGCGCACCGGGTGCAGCTGCTGCTCCTTGATCACGACCGGGCGCGCTTTGCCGCCGTCGACCGAGAGGTCGAACAGCGCCGCGCCCTCGGCGATCACGCCGCGGACGTCGCGTTCGGCGACCTGGAAGGCGGTCGCCTCGGAGCCGCCCGAGTAGACGACGCCGGGGACGAGCCCCGCACGGCGCAGGCGTCGGGAGGTCCGCGAGCCGAACTCGGCGCGTGGAGCGACGTTCAAAGTGGTGCGTGCATCGGCCATCGGGCAGGAGAGGATAGAGAATCGGCGGGAAAAGGCGTCTGTGGCAAGCTGCTGGCATGGCGGACGAAGCGAAGATCCCGAAGGGACGGCTGCGACGGTCGGCCAAGCTGGGGTCGATCGTCGGCACGCAGGGGGCCCGTTACGCGGGCACCAAGGCGGCCAACGTGGCGCGCTCCGAGGAGGACGGCAAGGAGAAGCTCGAGCAGCGCCACATGGAAACGGCGATCAAGATGGTCGGCGCGCTCGGGCAGATGAAGGGCGCGGCGATGAAGCTCGGCCAGTTCGCCTCCTTCATCGACACCGAGTTCATCCCCGAGGAGTACCGCGAGATCTACCAGGAGCAGCTCGGCAAACTGCGCACCGACGCCCCCGCGATGCCCTGGGAGCAGGTGGTCAAGGTGCTGGAAGAGGAGTACGACGGCGAACCGCTCTCCGAGTACTTCGCCGAGATCGAGCACGAGGCCTTCGCCGCCGCCTCGATCGGCCAGGTCCACCGCGCCGAGCTGCTCGACGGGCGTCGCGTCGCGGTCAAGATCCAGTACCCGGGAATCGCCGAGGCGCTGGAGGCCGACCTCCGCAACGCGGGCACGCTGGTGCGGCTGGCGCGGGCGATCGCACCGGGGCTCGACGCCAAGGCGATCGCCGACGAGCTGCGCGAGCGGGTGATGGAGGAGCTCGACTACGAGTACGAGGCGCAGAACCAACGCGCCTTCTCGCGCGCCTACCGCGAACACCCGTTCATCTACGTGCCGGAAGTGGTGACGCGAATCTCGCGGCGGCGCGTCCTCGTCACCGAGCTGGTCGAAGGGATCGGCTTCGAGCAGATCAAAGAACTGCCCCATGAGGAGCGCAGCCGCTTCGGCGAGATCATCTTCCGCGGCAGCTTCGGCTCGATCTACCACCTGCAGCAGTTCAACGCCGACCCCCACCCCGGCAACTACATCCTGATGGAGGACGGGCGGGTCGCCTTCCTCGACTTCGGGATGACGAAGAAACTCGACCGCGAGCAGATCCTGCTCGAGCAACGTGCCTTCGACGCCGCCTCGCGCGACGATCCGGACGCCTTCCGCGAAGCCCTCCACGACCTCGGCTTCGTCAAAAGACCGTCGAAGCTCGATGCCGAACGGCTGCTCGACCACATGAAGGCGATCGGCGGCTGGTACGTCGAAGACCGCGAGGTCGAAGTCGACGCGCGGCTGGTGATGAAGATCATCGAGGTCACCAACGACCCACGCTCCGAGTACTTCGACCTGATGCGGCGCGAGTCGATCCCGGCCGACGAGCTGATGGGGCGGCGGATGGAGATCGGCGTCGTCGCGGTGCTCGGCCAGCTGCGGGCGAAGCGCAACTGGCACCGAATCCTGCGCGAGTGGGTCTACGCCGACGCGCCCTCCACCGACCTCGGTCGAGAGGAGTGGGATTATTTCGAGGAGCGCGGGCTAAAGCGGACGCCCGGCCTCGCCGAAACTCCTTGATATGAGCCGAATCAAACGCGGTTGGGCATTGACCAAGAAAAGCTGGGCACTGCTGAACGGGCATCGCGAACTGGTGCGCTTCCCGCTCTACGGTGGGATCGCGACGATCGTCCTCGGGCTGGTCTTCCTCGGCCCGGGCGCCTTCGCGCTCGACAAACACACCTACGGGATCGGCATCCCGCTGATCGTGATCGGGATCTACGTGCTGAGCGTGGTCGGGATCTACTTCAGCGTTGGCCTGGCCGGCTGCGCCGACCTGATCTTCCGCGGCGAGCAGGCGACGGTCGGCGACGGGATGGCGGTCGCCAACTCACGCTTCTCGCAGATCTGCGGCTGGGCGGCGCTCTCGACCGCGTTCGGGCTGATCGTCGGCCTGCTGGAGAGCCAGGGCGGCGCCTTCGGTGAGATCGCCGGCCGCGTGGTCGGCACCGCCTGGTCGCTCGTCACCTTCCTCTCGGTGCCGGTGATCGCGATCGAGGGCACCGGCCCGATCACCACCCTGAAACGCTCCGCCTCGCTCTTCAAAGCGCGCTGGGGCCAGCAGATCACCGGCAACATCGCGATCGGCGGCGCCGTCTTCCTGCTCGGCTTCCTCCCCGCCCTGGTCTTCGTCGTCGGCGGCCTGGTGCTCTGGCCCTCGGCCGGTTTCGCCGGCGCCCTGCTGGTCGTCATCGGCGTGCTGATCGGCTGCGTCGCGCTGGTCGTCTCGAAGGCGCTCGGCGGCATCTTCGGAGTCGCCCTCTACCGCTACGCGCTCGACGGCCAGGTGGTCGGCGGCTTCAGCCAGGAGGACCTGGAGTCGGCGGTGAAGCCGAAGCGCGGCGCCAAGGCGACCCCGCCCGGCGCCACCCCCGGGACCATCTAGCGCTGCAAGCATTTTGGTCGCTATCGCGACCACGATCGCTGCAGCAAGTGATCTAGAGGCTGAGGCGCTGGTACAAGCGGGGATCGTTCGACACCAGGCCGTCGACGCCCATGTCGACCAGCTTGCGCATCCGCGCCTCGTCGTCGACCGTCCAGGCGATCAGCTCGACCCCGGCCAGCTTGCAGATGCGGGCCAGGCGCTCGCTGACCAGTGGGTGGTAGACCCACATCGCGAAGACGCCGAACTGGGGCAGCTTCTCGGCGGCCAGTCCGGGCAGGTGGAGGCGCATCCCGGCGAGCGCCGCGCGCAGCGCCGGTTTGGCCCACGGCCGGCGGGTCCAGTCGCGGCTGGTTTTCGGAAAGGTCCAGCCGCGACGCAGGTTCGGTTCCAGTTCGAGCACACTTTTCAGCGTGTGCATCTCCATCGTCGAGATCATCGCCCGGTCGATCAGGCCGCGCTCGCGGAGTGCCTCGACGAACTCCTCCTCGCGCCCCGGCAACTTGATGTCGAGGTCGATCTCCACCTTGTCGAGCGGCGGCTCCAGGAAGGCATCGAGTGCCTCGGTCAGGGTCAGCGGGGTCCGGCTCGCCGCGTCCTCCCAGTCGTGGGCGACGGTCAGCGGCGCCCGCTGCTCCGGCGGCAGCTCGGCGTCCCGCAGCCAGATCACGTCGAACTCGATCGTGTCGACGCCGGCCTCGACCGCCGCCCGAAAGCTCTCCAAGGTGTTGCCCGGCGCGATCAGGTCGGCCCCCTTGTGGCCGACGAGCCGGAGATTTTTCGTGTCTGAGGCGGTCATCGGTATGACGCTTCTCTGTTCCCTGTCTGGCTGGTCATCGTTCCCCACCCTCCCAAACCGAGGGGGCGGCAAGGTCAGACGTGGTGGCTGGGCGCAGAGCGGCAAGCGGGGCGCCGACGATATGCGTCCAGACGCCGCGGCTGACCGCAGCCGCCCCCTCAAAAAAGCTGATTCTCGCCCGCGAAGATCTCCGACACCGAGTCGTCGGTGAAGATTCGGCGGATCGAGTCGGCGAAGGTGCCGGCGGTCGAGAGCACGGTGATCTTGTCGGGGGCGCCGGGGCGGAGAGGGATGGTGTCGGTGACGACGATCCGCTCGATCGCCGAGTCGGCGAGCCGCTCATAGGCCGCGCCCGAGAAGACGCCGTGGGTGGCGACCGAGATGACCCGCGCGGCGCCCTCGTCGAGCGCCGTCTCGGCGGCGGCGGTGAGCGTCCCGGCGGTGGCGATCATGTCGTCGACCAGGACCGCGGTCTTGCCCTTCACTTCGCCGACCACGTAGCCGATCTCGGCGACCGCCTGGGCGGGCCGCTCCTTCTCCATCACCGCCCACTGGGTGCCGACCCGGCGGGCGAAGTTGCGCGCCGTCTTCACCCGACCGGCGTCCGGCGAGACGATCACCAGGTCCTCGGTCAGTTCCTGGTCGATGAACCACTGGGTCAGCATCGGCATCGCGGTCATGTGGTCGACCGGGACGTGGAAGAAGCCCTGGACCTGGCCGGCGTGGAGGTCCATCGTCAGCACCCGGTCGACGCCGACCGCCTCCAGCGTCTTGGCGACGATTCGCGCCGTGATCGGCTCGCGCGGGGCTGACTTCTTGTCCTGACGGGCGTACCCGTACCAGGGCATCACGGCGATGATCCGGTGGGCGGAGGCGCCCTGGGCGGCGTCGATCATCGTCAGCAGCTCGACCAGCGAGTCGTTCGGGGTCATCCCGGTGCGCTCGTTGCCGCAGGTCGACTGCACGATGAAGACGTCGGCGCCGCGGATCGACTCCTCGTAGCGGCAGTAGACCTCGCCGTCGGCGAACGTCTTCAGCGTCACCTGGCCGAGGTCGATTTCGAGTTTCTGGGCAATCTTGGCGGCGAGCTCACCGGAGCTGCGCCCACCGAAGACCATCATCCGCTTCTCATAGGCGTGGGTGATCGCCGTAGAAGCCATCGGCTCCTCCTCGAGCGTGCTCACGTGTCCTGCTCCTCTCGCATCTTCGCCGCCTTGTCTGCCGCGTAGCCGTCGATATTGCGTTGCGCGTTCTCAGAGACGGCAAGAGCCCCTTCCGGGACATCGTCCTTGATCACCGCGCCGGCGCCAGTGTAAGCGGAGTCGCCGACCTCAACCGGGGCGATCAGCATCGTGTCCACCCCGATCCGCACATCGCGGCCGACAGTCGTCCTGTTCTTCGTGAAACCGTCGTAATTAGCGGTGATCGAGCCCGCACCGATGTTGGCGCCGGGGCCGATGTCGGCGTCACCCACATACGACAGATGGGGGACCTTGGCGCCCTTGCCGATGCGCGAGTTCTTGATCTCGACCGAGGCGCCCGCCTTCGAGCCGGCCTCCATCATGGTGCCGGGGCGCAGGTAGGCGAAGGGGCCGACGTCGGCGCCGTCGCCGATCTGCGCGCCTTCGACGTGCGAGCGCAGGACGGTGGCCTCGGTGCCGATCTCGGTGTCGAGCGCGGTCGTGTGCGGGCCGACGACTGCGCCCGGGCCGACCGTGGTGGCGCCGAGCAGGCTGGTGCCGGGCTCGATCCGGGTGTCGGCGCCGATCTCGACACCGGCGTCGATCCAGGTCGAGGCGGGGTCGACGACGGTGACCCCGGCCAGCATGTGGGCCTCGAGCAGGCGGCGGCGGGCCTCGGCCTCGACCGTGGCGAGGTCGACCCGGTTGTTGATCCCCATCGTCACCGCGAGATCGTCGGCGCGGTGGGCGGCTACGGAGAGGCCGGCGGCGCGGAAGGCCGGGAAGACGTCGGGCAGGTAGTACTCGCCCTGGGCGTTGTCGTTGGCGAGGCCGGCGAGAGCGGTGGCGAGCGGCGCCGCGTCGAAGACGTAGGTGCCGGCGTTGATCTCGCGGATCGCCAGCTGGGCGGGATCGGCGTCGCCAGCGGCTTTCGCCTCGACCACCTTCTCGACCGTGCCGTCGTCGGCGCGGACGACGCGCCCGTAGGCGGCGGGGTCGTCGAGCTCGATCGTCAGCATCGTCGCGGCGGCCTCGGAGGCGCCGTGCGCGTCGAGCAATGCCGCGATCGTCTCGGTCGAGATCAGCGGCACGTCGCCGGAGAGGACCAGCACGGTCTCGGCCTCCTCGATCAGCGGGAGCGCGGCGCGGATCGCGCCGCCGGTGCCGTCCGGCTGCAGCTGCTCGACCGTCTCGACCCCGTCCGGGAGCCCGGCCGAGATGTCACGGCCCGGCGAGACGATCGCCGCCACCCGTCCGGCCCCGGCCTCGCGCGCGGCGAGGATCGGCCAGGCGACCATCGGCCGCCCGCAGACAGGGTGCAGCATCTTCGGCGTCGAGGAACGCATCCGCGTTCCCTCGCCGGCCGCCATGACGAGGACCAAGGGAGGTGCCACTGCCTCCCAGATTATTGGCGGCGGGACGCGGGCGTCGAAATCAGGCGCCGCGCGAAACTTCTTTGCCGACCGAGGCGACCGAGATCAGCGTCCAGCCGGCGAAGATGAGGTCGATGCCGACCAACAAGCCGATCGCCCAATCGGCGCTGGAGGGGAACTTGGCGAGGACCAGGATCCCGATGATCAGGCCGCAGACGCCGCTCAGGCCGACCCAGCCGGCGTTCGGTTGGCCGCGGCCGAGGAAGGCGACGGTGATCCGGGTCAGTCCCATCACCAGGAAGTAGATGCCGAGGACGAGGGTGAGGGTGACGCTGCCGTTGTGGGGCTCGAGAATCAGCCAGAGCCCGACCACGAAGGTGAGCAGCGCCCAGGCCAGACGGGCGAGGAAGCTGCCGACGCCGTGCGCGGCGAAGGCCGCGGCGGCGAGGATCGCGCTGACGACGACGAGGATGCAGCCGATGAAGATCGCGGTGCCGACGGCGAAGATCTCCGGGATCAGGATCGCGATGCAGCCGACCACGATCGCGCCGATGCCGATCGCCCGTAGGGCGCGCCACGTTTTGGCGAGGCCTTCGCGCACCTCGGGGTCGAGTGATGCTCCTCCGTAGTCCATTCCGAAGGGAAGCCTATGTGGACGCGCGGACGATTCCGGGGGAAGGACTCGAACCCTCTCTTCCAGGACCAAAACCTGGCGTGCTGGCCAAATACACCACCCCGGACCGGGGTCGCAGCCTAGCGCCGGCGGTGCGTTCGCAGTTATCCCCGGATAGCGACGAGAAGTGCGAACGCGCCGGGGGCGGCGGTCAGTCGTCGGAGGCGCGGGCGACTTTGCCGCCGCCGGCGCCCGGCTCCAGCGCCGGGCCGCGCGGCGAGGCGATCCCGAGCACCCGCATCGCCTTCAGGCCGAGGCCGAGCTTCTCCCGCCCCTCGGTCGCCGAGACGTCGTGCCCGCAGAGCTCGCGGACGCGCTCCAGGCGGTAGCGCACCGTGTGGCGGTGGGTGAAGAGCTGTTTGGCGGTGGCGGCGACGTTGCCGTCGTTGTCGAGGTAGGCCTCGACCGTGGCGACCAGCTCGGTCTCGTACTGCTCGTCGTAGTCGGCGAGCGGCTGGATCGTCTCCGCGTAGAAGCGTTCGAGCTCGGCCGGGTCGTCGCTCATCGCCGGCAGCAGCAGGCGGTAGGCGCCGGTGTCCTCGAAGGCGAGCAGCGGCCGGCCCTCGGCCTCGCCGACGTTGACCGCGAGGCGCGCCTCCGAGCCCGCCCGGTAGAGGTCGACCGGATCGGCGGCGCGGCGGCTGCGGCCGATCGTGACGTGGAAGCCGGAGAGGCTGTCGGCGAGCTCGCGGGCGAGGCCGGCGGCGGCGCGGGCCAGCCGCTCGTCGTCCTCGGCGGGGACGATCACCGCCACTTCGGCGGCGGGCTCGGCGTCCTCGGTTGTCGCCAGGGCGCCGGGTGCGAGCGAGCGCAGGGCGCGCAGGGCCAGGGTGAGGACGCGGCCCCGCCACTCGCCGGTCTGGGCGGCGCGCGGGGCGGCGCGGAGGACGAGGACGCCGGCGCCGCGGTCGAGGTCGGCTCCCAGCTCGGCGCCGCGGGCGACGATGTCGCCGCGGTCGGTGACGCGGCGGCCGAACACGTCGCCGACGAAGGCGCTCGCCACCTCCTCACTCGCCCATTCGGGGGCCCGCGAACGCTCCAGCTCGAGCGCCAGGAGCGTCGTCACCATGCGGGCGATCGAGGGTGCGGGCGGCGCCTTGGCACGGTAACGGAGCTCGCCGACGGCGCTGTCGGCGACCCGCAGCTCGACGATCGTCACGCCCTCGCCCCCTCCCAGCAGCCGTTCCTCCTGGTCGGGGGAGGCGCCGGCGACGGCCAGGACCGCGCTGGAGCGGTCGATCAGCGCGACGCTGGCGTCGAGCAGCCGCGCCGCGGCACGCGCCACCGCGGGCAATCCCGCACCCGCTTCGACCGCCTCGGAGAGGGCATCAAGCAGCGTCGGATCTTCAGGTGCCACGCGAGTTTCGGCCTCTTCGGAAGTGGCGGTCAAGCCTTCATTATCCCGACAAGACCCGAGAAGCTAGGCCCGCCGCGAATCCATCCGCGCCCCGCCGAACCCACCGGAGCCCGATTTCGGGGGAGACCCGCCGGAACCTCCCCGCTGTTGTTCCGCCGGGTCTCCCCCGGAAGCGGACCCGCCCGAGTCCCGCGCCTCAGGTGATGAATTCGTGGATTTCGGGCCAGTATTTGACGACCACCAGCCCGATCACCACGCCGCCGACGATCAGCGCCGCGAGCACGAAAAGCGAGAGCACCCCGGCCGCCGTCTTTTCCCAGAAGCGACCGGCCCCGCTGAGCGCGGGGCTGAGGATCAGGGTCACGAAGGTGATCAGGCAGATCAGTGCGGCAATCCCGAAGAGGACGTACTGATGGCCGATCTTGGCGAGGCCGAAAACGATCACTGGGTCGGATTGTGGCGCAATTGGGTGACGATGAGGGCGACCGCCGCGCAGATCGAGAAACAGGCGGCGCCGAGCGCCCAGCCGCCACTGACGTCGCTCAGGTAGTGGACGTTGAGATAGACGCGTGAGAGGCCGACCAGCGCGGTGACGACGATCCCGGTGACGACGACCAGCGTCGCCCGCGCCATCCCCGGCCGCAGCCGCACCACGATCGTCGTCGCCGCCCAGACGTAGATCACCGAGTGGGAAGCGTGGCCGCTGGGGAAGGAGGAGCCGTGGGTGGCGACGAGGCCGTCGGGCGGGCGCGGCCGGTCGACGGCGGCCTTGATCTCGTGGATGCCGAGCTGGATCAGCGCCATCCCGGCGAGCAGGACGCAGACCTCGGTCCAGCGGCCGCGCCAGCCGAGCGCCACCGCGCAGACCACGGTCAGCGCCCAGACGAAGGCACCCGAGCCGAGGAAGGTGAAGAACTTGGAGAAGCCGGTCATGAAGCTTCCGTGGAGGGCTTCGGCGACTCGGGTCGCGGTTTCGTCGCCGGGGGTCGGGCCGGGTTCGCCTTCGATCACGACGATGTAGGCGACGAGGACGAAGACGGCGACGGCGAGCACTGCCATCAGCGAGGTGAATTCGAGCCCGAAGGTGCCGCCGGGGGTGAGGCGGTCGGCGATCAGGCGCAGGCCGGTCTCGTGGCGCCGGGCGAAGGCGACGATCCAGTGGGTCGCGGCGTGGTCGTCCATCCACTTCACGGCGGCGCGGCGGTTCTCCGGCTCGCGCAGGAAGCGGGTCGCCCAGACCACCCCGACCACGACGACGATCAGCCCGCCGAGCAGGAAAGCGCCTTTGCCCGCGTACTTGATCGCGGTGTCGATCGAGCGCGAGAAGACGTAGCCGATGACGATCGTGGCGCTGACCCAGATCCCGCAGCCGAGCACGCTGTAGGGGAAGAACTGGCGGAAGCGCATGCCGGAGCTGCCGGCGATGAAAGGGGCGAAGGCGCGGACGAAGCCGACGAAGCGGCCGACGAAGATCGTTTTGCCGCCGTGGCGGGAGAAGAAGTCCTCGACCTGCTCGAGGCGGTCGTGGCCGAAGCCGAAGCGGGGCCCGTGCTCGAGCAGGAACTCGCGGCCAAGGCGGCGGCCGAGGAAGAAGCTGGTGACGTCGCCCGCGCAGGCCATCGTCCAAGCGAGGGCGATCGTCACGTAGAGGTCGATCGCGCCCTGGCCGGCGACGGCGCCGCCGAGCAGCATCACGGTCTCGCCGGGGGCGACGAGGCCGATGAAGGCCCCGGTCTCGGCGAAGGCGAAGAAGCCGACCAGCGCGTAGGTCCAGGCGCCGAGCGCGTTGGCGACGTCCTCCAGGATCTTCTCCAGGTCGAGGACCTGGGTGAAGAGGTAGTAGGCGATCGCGATCGCGACGACGATCGTCAGGCGCGAGGCCCACTTGCGCTGCGTCGGGGTGCCGGGCAGGTTCACGGCGCCCCCGCCCAGCAGACGATTGCGTCAGTACGGTCGAGGGACGATGCCGCAGCCTCGGCTTCTTGCAGAGCTGGAAAGAGACCGACGACCGTGGGGCCCGAGCCGCTGAGGAAGACGGCGGGCGCGCCGACATCGCGAAGCGCGTCGAGGGCGTCGGCGATGTCGGGACGGAGCGAGCGGGCGGCGGGCTCGAGGTCGTTGACCAGGAGGTCGGCGTAGGCGAGTGGCGAGGCGCCCGCCCCGGCCGCGGTGCGCAGGCGCGGCGCGATCTCCTTGAGCTCCGCCGGCTCGCGGCCCAGTCCCAACCGGTCGGCCGCGTCGAAGACCGCCTTGGTCGAGAGCCCGCCGCCACCCGGCAGCAGCAGCGCCGCGTGCTCGGCCGGGGCGGGCAGCGGCTCGACCCTCTCCCCCGCGCCGCGAACCAGGGCGAGCGCCGGGCGCAGCTGCGAGGGGACGTCGGCACCGAGTTCGCCCGCGACGCCAGCGAGGTCGTCGATCCCCCCCGATGCGTTCGCAGTTCTCGTCGCTATCCGAGGATTACTGCGAACGCACTCGGTGGCGGCCGACGACTCGGCGGCGAAGCGGAGGACGGCGGCGGCATCGGCTGAGCCGCCGCCGAGCCCGGCGGCGACCGGGATCCGCTTCTCGATCTCGATCCGCAGCGGCGGGTGGTCCCAACCGCGCTCGCGGAGCACGGCGAGGGCGCGGGCGGCGAGGTTCTCGCCCTCGACGCCGGGGCAGACCACCTCGTCGCGCTCGGCCTCCTCGATGTGGAGGAGGTCGGCGAGGGCGAGCGGCTCGAACAGCGAGCAGAGCTCGTGCAGGCCATCGGGGCGGGGGCGGCCGAGATAGAGGCCGAGGTTGAGCTTGGCTGGGGCGTGGACGAGCATCGCGGGGCGGGCGCTCCTTGGCGGAGTCAGGAATCCTCGCGATGGAGGATCGCGGAGAGAGCGGCGAAATCGGCGGGCGCGAGCTGCTCGGCGCGGGCGGTCGCGGGGAAGCCGAGCTCGACCAAGCCGGCGCGGGCGGCGGCGCGCGGCGACGGGACGCCGCGCAATCCGGCGATCTCCAGCGAGCGGGCGAGCGTTTTGCGGCGGTGGGCGAAGGCGGCGCGGATCAGGTCGCGGGTCGCCGCGTCGCCGCCGGGGCCGGTGCGGCGGAGGCGGAGGATCGCCGAGTCGACCCGGGGCCGCGGCTTGAAGACGGCGGGGTCGACCTTGCGGACCAGTTGGACCTCGCAGGCGAGCTGGGCGACCGCGCTGGGGGCGCCGTAGGTGCGGCTGCCGGCTTTGGCGCGGAGCCGCTCGGCGATCTCCAACTGGACCATCACGGTCCAGGTATGGAGGCTCGGCAGCTGCTCGATCGTCCGCAGGATCACCGGCGTCGCCACCGAGTAGGGCAGGTTGGCGACCATCGCGTCCGGGGCCGGGTCGAGGGCGGCGAAGTTGAACCTCACCGCGTCGCCCCAGTACAGGGTGACGTCGGGGAGTGCCGCAACGGCGGCGAGCGCGGGCTCCAGCCCACGGTCGATCTCGACCGTGTGGAGGTGGGAGACACGCGCCGCCAGCCGCTCGCTCAGTACGCCCTCGCCGGCGCCGACCTCGAGCACGACGTCGCCCTCCCCCACCCCCGAGTCGCGGACGATCGCGTCGAGCAGGTTCGGGTCGGCGAGGAAGTTCTGGCCGAGGCGGACCACGGTGGGCCGGCTACCAGCCGAAGAGCGCGCGGGCGTTGGCCTCGACCGTGCGCTCCAGCTCCGCGGGCGAGACGCCGCGCTCGGCAGCGACGACCTCCGCGGTGGCGACCACGTTGGCGGGCTCGTTGCGCTCGCCGCGGCGCGCCTGCGGGGTGAGGAAGGGGGCGTCGGTCTCGACCAGGATGCGGTCCTCGGGCACCTTGGCGGCGGCGAAGCGGAGGTCGGCGGAGCGTTTGTAGGTGACGTTGCCGGCGAACGAGCAGTACCAGCCGCGCTCGGTCGCCTCGGCGACCTTCTGCGGCGCCGAGAAGCAGTGGAGGATCACCGTGTGGCCGGCGGCACGCTGATCGAGCGTGGCGATGATCTCGTCGATCGCGGCGCTCTCGCCGTCTTTGTCGCGGGCGTGGATGACGATCGGCAGGCCGAGGTCGACGGCGACCTCGATCTGGCCCGCGAAGGCGCGACGCTGGTCGTCGGCGGAGGCGGTGTCGCGGTAGAAGTCAAGCCCGGTCTCGCCGATCGCCCGCACCATCGGGTGGGAGCCGAGCTCGGCCAGCGCCGCCTGGGCGGCGTCGTCGAAGCCGTCGGCGGAGTTGGGGTGGCGGCCGACGGCGGCGAACACCGTCTCGTTCGCCTCGGCGACCGCGACCACCTCGGCGTTGGTCGTCTCGTCGAGCCCGACGTTCAGCATCCGGTTCACCCCGGCCGCCGCGGCCGCCTCGAGCAGCTCCGCGGTCGGCTTCTCGCAGAGGAAGAGGTGGGTGTGGGAGTCGATCACCCGGCTCAGCCTAGTCGGCGGCCGGCGTCTCGATCTTCGGGAAGAGCGGGGAGATCCGCTCGACCTGCTGGCCGCCGCCGCGCGACCCGAGCGTGGCGAGGCCACGTCCCTCTTCGGAGAGCGCGGCGAGCAGCGTCTCGGCCGTCGCGGGCAGGAAGGGGACGAGCATCAGGGTGACGACGCGGAGTCCCTCGACCAGGTTGTAGAGGACTTCGTCGAGGCGGGCCCGGTCGGCCTCGTCCTTGGCGAGGACCCAGGGCGCGGTCTCCTCGACGTAGCGGTTGAGGCGTCGCACCAGCACCCAGATCACCTCCAGCGCCTGGCTCAGCTCGGCCCGGTCGATCAGCCCGGAGAGGCGGTCGAGCGTGCCTTCGAAGTCCTCGGCGAGGACCGCGTCGACCCGCGCCTCGGGCACGGTGCCGGCGCGGTAGCGGTCGACCATCGCCAGCGTGCGGCTGGCGAGATTGCCGTAGTCGTTGGCGAGCTCGGTCTCGTAGCGCGCCTCGAAGCCGGCGGTGGAGATCGAGCCGTCCTGGCCGAAGCTGACCTCGCGGAAGAGGTAGAAGCGCAGCGCGTCGGCGCCGAAGCGGTCGATCACGACGAACGGGTCGAGCACGTTGCCGAGGCTCTTCGACATCTTTTTCTCGCCCATCAGGAGGTAGCCGTGGATCACCATGCGGCGCGGCGGCTCGAGGCCGGCGGCCATGCAGAGGGCGGGCCAGATCACCGCATGGAACTTGAGGATGTCCTTCGCCATCACGTGCAGGTCGGCGGGCCAGTAGCGCTCGGTCAGGTCCTCGCCGGGGCGGGCGAAGGTGAGCGCGGTGACGTAGTTGAGGAGGGCGTCGAACCAGACGTACATGCGCTGCTCGGGGTCCCAGGGCAGCGGCAGCCCCCATTTCAGGGTCGGGCGCGAGAGCGAGACGTCCTCGAGGCCGCCTTTGATGAAGGCGACCGCCTCGTTGCGGCGGAAATCGGGGACGACGAAGTCCGGCTGCTCCTCGTACAGCGCTTCCAGCTGCCCCTGGAATTTGGAGAGCTCAAAGAACCAGTTCTCCTCCTCGACCCAGTCGAGCGGGATCTCGTGGATCGGGCAGGTGTTGCCCGCCGCCACCTCGCGCTCCGTTTTGAAGTCGGCGCAACGCGGGCAATAAAAGCCTTCGTAGGCCCCCTTGCGCACCCAGCCGTTGTCGTAGACGCGCTGCATGATCTCGGCGACCTTGGCTTCGTGCCGCGGGTCCGAGGTCCTGATGAAGAAATCGTTCGTCGCCCCGATGATCGGACCGAGGGCCTCGAACTTGGCCGCGTTCCGGTCGACCAGCTCTTCCGGCGAGATCCCCTCTTGCGCGGCGGCGTTCTCGATCGGCTCCCCGTGCTCGTCGGTGCCGGTGAGGAAGAAGACGTCGTCGCCCCGCTGCCGATGGTACCGAGCGATGATGTCCGCGGCCAGCGTCGAGTACGCGTGCCCGAGGTGCGGCTCCGCGTTGACGTAGTAGATCGGGGTGGTGACGTAGAAGGTGTCGGGGCTCATGGACGACCCACGATAGTGCGGCGGCGACAGCCGCCCGGCGCGAAGTCGCTCAGCGACGCGCCTCGCGGCCGGTCAGGGCCTTGTAGAGGTCGTTGGCGCGGGTGCCGGTCAAGGCGGCGACCACCGACGCCGCGGCGCGCGGGCGGGCGCCGGACTGGACCAGGTGGCGGAGGGCGTCGACGGCGAAGCCGACGTCCTGGCCGTGCTCGGCGGTCGCGGCGGGGCCGATCACGAGGACGATCTCGCCTTTGACGTCGCCGCGGAAACGGCGGGCGAGCTCACCGAGGGTGCCGCGGGCGACCTCCTCGTGGACCTTGGTCAGCTCGCGGCAGACGGCGGCCTCGCGGTCGGGGGCGATCGCCGCCAGCGCGGCGAGGCTCTCCCCCACCCGCCGCGGGCTCTCGAAGGCGATCACGGTCTCGGTCGAGCGCAGCACCCGCTCCATCTCCCCCGCCCGCCGCGGCAGGAAGCCCTCGAAGCGCCAGCGGTCGGTCGGCAGCCCGGAGGCGACGAGGGCGACCGGCACCACCGACGGGCCGGGCAGGACCGTCACCTCGAGGTCGCGGTCGATGCAGCGGCGGATCAACTTGAAGCCCGGGTCGGAGATCCCCGGCATGCCCGCGTCGGAGACGAGGGCGACGAGGTCGCCGCGCTCGATCCGCTGGGTCAGCTCGACCGCGCGGGCCGCTTCGTTGCCCTCGTGGTTGGAGATCAGCCGCGGCGCCGGGCGGATCGCCAGGCGGTCGAGCAGCTGGCCGGTGCGGCGAGTGTCCTCGCAGGCGATGAAGTCGGCGGAGACGAGCGCCTCACGCATCCGCGGGGTGACGTCGTCGAGATTGCCGATCGGCGTCGGGCAGACGACCAGCGCGCCCGGCATCAGTGACTGTCCGGGAACTCGCGCATGCGACCGGCGAGTGCCGCACCGAGCGGGGGTAGGACGCAAGGAGGCCGAATGGCAGCGCCATTTGGCCGACCGAGGACGCCGCCCCGCGAAGTGTGTGCGGCGCCGCCGGACGTGCGTGGGGGTTCCCGGGCAGTCACTTACCTAGCTCGTTTTCTCGAGCTCGGTGCGGGCCAGCGCCGCGGCGCCGATCATCCCGGCGTCGTTGCCGAGCGTCGCTTCGAGGATCGGGGTCTCGTTCATCGGCCGCAGCGCCCGGGCGCGGACTTCGGCGCGGGCCGAGTCGAGCAGCAGGTCCCCCGCCTCGATCACGCCGCCGCCGACCACGATCGCGTCGGGCTGGAAGATGTTGGCGAAGCTCGAGCAGGCGACCCCGAGTCGGCTGCCGATCAGGTCGAAGACGCCGATCGCGGTCTCGTCGCCGGCAAGCGCCGCTTCGGTGACGGCGAGCCCGTCGACCTCCGTGCCTTCGGCGTGCAGCTTGCCGAGTACCGAGTCGGGCGCGCTTTCGGCGGCGGCGCGGCCCTCGCGGCCGAGTGCCGTCCCCGAGGCGAGCGCCTCGACGCAGCCGTGGTTCGGGCAGTTGCCCTGGCAGGGCGGCCCGTCGGCCTGGATCACCGTGTGGCCGAGCTCGGCGCCCGCCCCGGTCGAGCCGCGGAAGATCTCGCCGCCGATGATCAGCCCGCCGCCGATCCCGGTGCCGATCGTCAGCATCACCATCGTCGGCATCCCCTTGGCGGCGCCGTACTGGTACTCGGCCAGCGCCGCGACGTTGCCGTCGTTGTCGAGGAAGACCGGCAGGCCGACCCGCTCGGAGACGACGTCGCGGACCGGCAGGTCGACGATCGGCAGGTTGACCGCCGAGATCGCTTCGCCGCGCTCCTGGTCGATCGTCGCCGGGATGCCGAGGCCGACCGCGACCGCCTCGGGCCGCGCCTCGCGGGCCGCGTTCACCTCGCGGACCAGCAGCTCGACCAGTTCGTCCTGGGTCTGGCCGCGCGAGGTCTCGCGACTCTCCCAGAGGTTCTCGACTCCGGCCAGGACGCCGACCTGAATCTTCGTCCCGCCGAGGTCGACCCCGATCGTCTCGGACTCGCTCATCGGGGGCTAGGCTAGTCGTCCGTCCGCCTCGGTGACGCAAGGCCCGTCCCGCGGGCTTTGCAGGCGGATCGCGTCATCCGGCGAAGTCCGTTGTTCCTTAGGAACCTCGACTACGGTTTCGGACCCCTTTTCCCTGACGACATGCCTGACGACCTGCCCGACGACGGCGACCAGCGGCCCCAGGAGCCGCCCGACTACAAGGTGTACCGCTCCCGCCGGGGGCTCTTCTCGCGCTTGCGGGGCGGCGGCGACATCCCTGGATCGGACGATGCAGGGGCGGCGGGCGCGCCGCCCCCGGACGAGCCCGGCCGCCGCAACTACGGCCGGCGGCGTCCCGAAGGCCCCCACCTGCCGCCGCTCAAGATGCCCTGGAAGGGGCGCCGCGAACGCCGCGCGCGGACCGGTCGACGCAAGCCGGCGGCGCGGCGGATCGCCTTCTGGCTGGGGGTCGCGATCGTCGGCTGGATCGTCGTCAGCCTGCTCGCCTTCGCGATCTCGGCCCAGCTGCAGTCCTTCAAGCTGGCGGGCGAAGCCAAGGACGCCCTGCACGGCAACCCGTTCATCCTGCCGAGCGCCCAGAACATCCTCGTGCTCGGCACCGACGCGCGTCCGGTCGACACCAAGGAACCGACCGCGCCGCATAGTCAGAAGTGCTACGAACAGCAGGAAAAGGGTGAGGCGCCGCACGCGCCCTGCTCGGACGGCGAATACCGCGCCGACACCCTGATGGTGATCCGGGCGGGCGGCGGCACCTTCAACAAACTCTCGATCCCGCGCGACTCCTTCGCCGAAATCCCGGGCGAGCAGCCGCAGAAAATCAACGCCGGCTTCGCCTTCGGCGGTGCCGCGCTGCAGATCAAGACGGTGGAAAAGTTCCTCAACATCAAGATCGACCACGTCGCGATCATCAACTTCACCGGGCTCGAAAACCTGGTCGACGCGGTCGGCGGCGTCGAAGTGAACCTGCCGCACAAGCTCTGCGCCGAAATCTCGGGCGGCGCGGGGCACGGCCAGGGCGGCATCACCCTGCACCTGAAGAAGGGCGAGAACACGCTCGACGGGGAGCAGGCGCTCGCGTACTCGCGGATCCGCGAGCCGAGCGAATGCCCGGGCCCCGGCAAGAGCGCCTACACCTACGGCTACTCCGATCTCGATCGGGCGAAGGCCCAACAAGAAGTGATCAACGGGATCAAGGACCGCCTCACCAGCATCACCCGCATCCCCTACAACTTCATCCACGGCCCGTTCATCGGCTGGG
The DNA here is from genome assembly GCA_963824485.1 of uncultured Actinomycetes bacterium. GTDB lineage: Bacteria > Actinomycetota > Thermoleophilia > Solirubrobacterales > 70-9 > VAYN01. Next base: position 41,317 of record CAWGPH010000010.1, on the reverse strand, counting down.
ACGCGCCGAAGGCGTTCGTCTCGGACATGGGCTTCTTCACGATGCCGCAGCTGGTGCTGGCGGCGGCGATCGGCGGCACCGGCGGGACCGATGTCCTCTGCGGGACCAACCCGAAGGAAGAAGCGAAGTGCGGGATCGGGCCGGAAGGTTCGATCGAAGTGCCGCAGTCGGTGCGCCGCGCCGCGGTCAAGCGCCTGATGGGCTGACGCGCGCGGGGGCGTCGCACGCGCTGCAGCGATTTGTGCCGCTATAGCCTCCTAGATCCTTGCAGCGCGCCGGCGCGGGCCCGCGACAGCCGTCGCCGACCCGCGTCAGTCGCTGGACGAAGACGAGCTCGACGACGCGGCGGCTTTCGAGTCCGATTTCGAGTCCGATTTCGAGTTCGAGCCGGAGTCCGACGACCCCGACGAGGAGTCGGACGATTTCGACTCGGAGGAGCCCTCGCCGCCGCCCGAGCCGTTGCCGCCGCCCTTGCGTTTGCCGTAGTCGGTGTTGTAGAAGCCGGAGCCCTTGAAGTGGACCGCAGGGGCGGTGAGGACGCGGTGCGCGGGCGCGCCGCACTCGACGCACGCGGCCAGCGGCTCGTCCACCATCTTCTGCAGCACGTCGAAGACGTGGCCGTTGTCGCATTTGTACTCGTAGATCGGCACGGGCCCGCGATTATCGCAGCCGCTACGGTTCGGACATGGCGACGACCCCACAGGAGAAGCCCGAGACCGAGGTGACGATGGAGGAGATCGTCGCGCTGTGCAAACGGCGCGGCTTCGTCTTCCCGTCGTCGGAGATCTACGGCGGGCTCGGCTCGACCTACGACTACGGGCACTACGGGGTGCTGCTGAAGACCAACGTGAAGAACGAGTGGTGGCGAGCGATGCTGCAGGAACGTGACGACATCGTCGCGCTCGACTCGGCGATCCTGCAGAGCCCGAAGGTGTGGGAGGCATCGGGCCATCTCGCCGGCTTCACCGATCCACTCGTCCAGTGTCTCGGCGACTGCAAGCGGCGCTGGCGTGAGGACCACCTGCGCGAGGCGGTGGCGGCCGCGGGCGGCGACCCAGACGGCGAGATCCGCTGCCCCGAGTGCGGTGGCGAGCTCTCCGAGCCACGCAACTTCAATCTGATGTTCGAGACCCACGTCGGGCCGGTCGCGGGCGAGGGCTCCGAGGTCTACCTGCGGCCGGAGACGGCGCAGGGCATCTTCATCAACTTCAAGAACGTGCTCGGCTTCGCCCGCAAGAAGCCGCCGTTCGGGATCGCCCAGGTCGGCAAGTCGTTCCGCAACGAGATCACCCCCGGCAACTTCATCTTCCGCACCCGCGAGTTCGAGCAGATGGAGATGGAGTTCTTCGTCCCGCCTGCCGACGCGGAGCGCTGGTATCGGGAGTGGATCGAGATCCGCGAGCGCTGGTACACCGACCTCGGCATCCGCCCCGACCACCTGCGGATCCGCCCGCACGACCCCGACGAGCTCTCCCACTATTCCTCGGGGACGAGCGATGTCGAGTACCTCTTCCCGATCGGCTGGTCGGAGCTGGAGGGGATCGCCAACCGCGGCGACTTCGACCTCAAAGCCCACACCACCCACTCCGGCGAGAAGCTCGAGTACTTCGACCAGCAGACCAAAGAGCGCTACGTCCCGCACGTGATCGAGCCCGCCGCCGGCGCCGACCGCGCGACGCTCGCTTTCCTCGTCGACTCCTACGAGGTCGAGGAGGTCGAGGGCCGGCAGCGCACCGTGCTGCGCCTGCACCCGCGCCTCGCCCCGGTCAAGGTCGCCGTCCTGCCGCTGGTCTCCAAGGAGGGCCTGCCGGAGAAGGCCCGCGAGGTCTTCGCCTCCTTGCGCAAACGCCTCCCCACCGAGTTCGACGAGGGCGGCTCGATCGGCAAGCGCTACCGCCGCCAGGACGAGATCGGCACCCCCTGGGGCGTCACCGTCGACTTCCAGACGATGGACGACGACACCGTCACCCTGCGCGACCGCGACTCGCTGGAGCAGGTCCGGGTCCCGGTCGAGGGCCTCAGCGACGAGCTCGTCGGCCGCCTCGAAGCACCCTGGCAGAGCCCGAAGCTCGGCTAGCCCGCGACGAGTTCGCAGTTCTCGTCGGTATGCGGGGATAAGTGCGAACTCGAGCCAGGGTGTGAGATGGTCGGAAGAGGAGATGACCTATCCCGCCTCGTCCCGAATGGAGCGCTCCTGTGGCCTATGAGATGAACATCCCGGACAGTGACCAGAAGGTCAAGGTCCGCAACCCGTGGGCGGTGGCCCTGCTGCCCTTCATCACCCTCGGCATCTACCACATCGTCTGGTGGTACCGGATCAACAAGGAGATGAAGGCGTTCGGCGAGTCGCGCGGCTACGACCTCGGCCGCAATCCCACCAACTCCCTGTTGGCGCTGTTCCCGGGCTTCCTCATCATCGTCCCGCCGCTCGTCTCCTACTGGCACGGCACGAAGCGCGTGCAGGGCGCCGCCGCGCTGGCCGACCGCGAGCCGGTCAACGGCTGGATCGCCCTGGTGCTCTACCTGTTCGTCTCGCCGGCGATGTTCGCCTACCTGCAGGTCTCGCTGAACCACGTCTGGGAGCAGGAGCTGAACCCCGCGCCGGGTGAGAAGGCGCCGCCGCGCACCGACGACGGCCCGATGCCGCCGAAGCTCGCCGACGCCTCCTAGCCGGCGAGGTAGGACTCGACGGCCGCCGCGTCGGCCTCCAGTTCACGCGCCGCCTTCTTGGTGACGCGCTCCAGATGCTCGATCTCCACCCGGCCCTGCCGGAAGCGCCAGGTGGAGACGGCGCGCCCCTTGACCAGGGCGAAGGGGCGGAAGATGCCGTTCGTCGTCACCAGCAGCTTGTGCTCGCCGACGACGTGCTCGCGCGAGGCCCAGCCGAGCAGCAGGGGGTCGAAGGCGCCGAGCAGGCGCGGGGGCGGGAGCGGCGCGGGCTCCTCGCGCCTGCGCAGGTCGACGAGGCCGTCGCCGAGGTCGACGACGAGGCGGGAGATCGCCTCGAGCCCGGCGCGCGCGTCGCGTAGCGGCAGCCCCGCCCAGCGGGCGAGGTCGGCGTCGGTCGCCGGCCCGTGCCCGACCAGGTAGCGGCGCGCCAGCTCGGCCAGGGACGCTTCGCGAGTGGGACCCATCGTCGGCCCGAGCCAGTCCCGCGCCGACACGAATGCGTGCTCCTTCCCCAGCATCGGGCCTCGCACACAGATCCCACGGAGCGAGGCATAGAAGAGGACGTGGACGAGCGCCTGGCCGGTGGTCGGCACGCCGGCCGAGTCGAGCCGCTCCTTCAACTGGGCGCGGGTCAGCGGGCCCTCCTCGGCGAGCGCCCGCGCCACCCTCTCCACCCCGCGCTCGGCCGCCGCCTCCCCCACGCCGGTCTGTCGCAGCCGCGTCCGGCACGAGGTCCAGAGCGGCGGCGTGGTCAGCGCCTGCAGCAGCGGGTAGTCCTCGGCGCGGATCAGGTGCAGGGTGCCGCGGTTGACCCAGGTGATGATCAGCGAGCGGTCGGCGAGCGCCGCGTCGACGTCGGAGGCCGCGAGCCCCTCGGAGCGCGCCCGCACCGCGAGCCGCGCCCCGCGCGGATCCTGCCCCTGGATCGCGAGCAGCCGCTCAGCTACATCAACCGGATCTCGCGCCGGCCTGGTCGCCAACCCTTGCGAAGTAAGCCGCGCCGCGTGGAGGTCGGGTGGACCCCCGAACGAACCTCCATGCTGTTCGTGAGAGAGGGGGTCCACCCGACCTCCTCCCCGTACCCGCCCTGCTCAGCCTTTGCCGGAAAGGAGGTTCCAGGTCCGCCGCCAGAAACCCGGCCCCGGCTCGCCGGCGACATCGTCGGGCGAGATCGTGATCGAGCCGGGGTTCTTGCTGGGAGCCGCGAGCTTCGCCGCCGTCGCGGCGTCGATCGTGAGGATCACGCCGCGTTCGTAGATCCCCTCGACCTCGGGCGCGTCGACGAATTTGTGGCCGCCGGGCCGGTCGTGCGTGGTGTCGAAGATGATCCCGTCGAAGAGGTCGGCCTCGGGCGCGTCGAGCACCTCGACCACCGTCCCCAGCTTCACCTCGTCGCTGGAGTAGACGGGGATGCCGTGCCGGGCAACCAGGTAGGAAACCTTGGAACCGAGATCGTCCACCCCGCGAGCCTAACGGAGCGCGCCCCTGGCGCCTACACTCGGGTTGGGAACACCCGACGGGAAGGGAAACGCATGGGAACGAACTTGGCCTCGATCGTCACCGCGAGCGCCGCGCGGGACGCCGCCGCACCGGCTGTACGGCTGGGCGAGCGCACCCTCACTTACGGCGATCTCGACGACCAGAGCGCGCGCCTGGCGACGCTGCTGCGCGAGCGTGGGATGGAGCGCGGCGACCGGGTCGGGGTGATGCTGCCGAACGTGCCTGAGTTCCCGATCCTCTACTACGGCGTCCTGCGGGCGGGCGGCATCGTGGTGCCGATGAACGTGCTGCTGAAACGGCGCGAGATCGCGTTCTACCTGGAGGACTCGGGAGCGAAGATCCTGCTCGCCTGGCACGACTTCGTCGACGAGGCGCGCGAGGGCGCGGCCGACGCGGGCACCGAGCTGATCGAGGTCGAGCCGGAGGCCTTCGCGGCGACGCTGAACGCGCTCGAGCCGTCGCCGGAGGTCGTCGACACCGACGAGGAGGACACCGCGGTGATCCTCTACACCTCGGGCACGACCGGCAAGCCGAAGGGCGCCGAGCTCTCCCACCGCAACCTCGACCAGAACTCGGAGATCGCCTCGCGGACGACGCTGCTGGTCGGCCCCGGCGACGTCGTCCTCGGCGCGCTGCCGCTCTTCCACAGCTTCGGCCAGACGGTCGCGATGAACGCCTCGATGCGCAACGGCGCCTGTCTCACCCTGGTCCCCAAATTCGACCCCGGCGAGGCGCTGGCGACGATGGCGCGTGACGGCGTCACCCACTTCTACGGGGTGCCGACGATGTACGGGGCACTGCTCCACCATTCCGTGCGCGGGGACTTCGACGTCTCGGCGCTGCGGATCTGCATGACCGGCGGTGCCTCGATGCCGGTCGAGGTGCTGCACGGCTTCGAAGCCGCCTTCGACACCGAGCTGATGGAGGGCTACGGCCTCTCCGAGACCTCGCCGGTCGCCTCCTCGGGGCACCCGAACCAGGTGCGGAAGCCGGGCTCGATCGGGACCCCGATCGAACAGGTCGAGATGAAGATCTTCGACGAGAACGACCGCGAGGTGCCGCGGGGTGAGGTCGGCGAGATCGTGATCCGCGGCCACAACATCATGAAGGGCTACTGGGGACGGCCCGACGCGACCGCCGAGGCGATCCGCGGCGGCTGGTTCCACAGCGGCGACCTCGGCCGCGAAGACGAGGACGGCTTCTTCTTCGTCGTCGACCGCAAGAAGGACATGATCATCCGCGGCGGCTACAACGTCTACCCGCGCGAGGTCGAGGAGCTGCTCTACGAGCACCCGGCGATCCGCGAAGCGGCGGTGCTCGGCGTCCCCCACCCCGAGTGGGGCGAGGAGGTCGGCGCCGCGGTGGTGCTCGAGCCCGGCGAGGAACCGGCGCCGGAGGAGATCAGCGCCTGGGTGCGCGAGCGGATCGCCGCCTACAAGTACCCGCGGGTCGTCTGGTTCCTCGACGAGCTGCCGAAAGGGCCGACCGGGAAGATCGTGAAGCGCGAGATCGAGGTTCCGGCGGGAGCGCTGCGTTCCTGAAAACTGGCCGGCCGGCCAGTTCTTCCGCTACGCTCACGGGGCTGGCGGACCACGACATGAAACGGGGTTGAGATGAGCGTCGCCTCCCAGAGCTTGATGGACAACGTCACCTACGAGGACCTCTACAAGCGGTGGGAGCAGGGCAACTGGTCGGCCTACGACATCGACTTCTCTGCCGACGCCGCCGGCTGGGCCGGCCTCTCCGACATCCAGCGTCGCTCGGCGATGTGGATCTACTCGATGTTCTTCTACGGTGAGGACCGGGTCGCCGACACCCTCGCCCCCTACATCACCGCGGCACCGACCGAGGAGCAGTCCTACTTCCTCGCCACCCAGCAGGTCGACGAGGTCCGCCACTCGATCTTCTTCCACCGCTTCTTCAAGGAGGTGATCGGGGTCGGCGGCGACAGCATCGAGGAGACGCTGGCCTCGACCCTGCCGCAGCTGAACTGGGGGTACCTCGGCGTCTTCGATCGGCTCGACCGGATGGCCGTCGAACTGCGCCACGACACCTCGCTGCCGAAGTACGCGCAGGCGATCACGCTCTACCACCTGATCGTCGAGGGCAGCCTGGCCCAGCCGGGCCAGCACTTCATTGAGGACTTCTTCGCCTCGCAGGAGACGATGCCCGGGTTCAGCGCCGGGATGGTTAACGTCTCCCGCGACGAGCAGCGCCACATCGGCTTCGGCGTCAAAGTCCTCTCCGAGCTCCTCGCCCCGAGTCATCCGGCCGGGGAGGAATGCAGAGCGGCGGTGGTCGAGCTGCTGAAAGAAGTCGTCGCCTACACCCCGGCCGTCTTCCGGCCGCCGAACCTCGACCGCTCCTACACCGAGTGCTACGGCTTCACGATGGAGGACATCTACGCCTTCGGGCTCAAACTGATCCGCCAGCGCTGGCGCACGATCGGCTTCCCGGTCGAGGACATGCCGCCCGGCGTCTTCCCTTTCGACCCGGCCAAGTCGGAGGAGCAGCTCGCCACCGAGCAGGTGCGGATGATGCTCGGCGGCATCCTCGGCCCGGTCGACGGCGCCGTCGCCCCGAGCACCGACCCGGAGCTGATGGGCCTCTACTTCGACATGACCGCCCGTGTCGCCGATCCCGCCGCCGCCAACGGCACTCCACTCGTCTACCAGTGGAAGTTCAGCGACGCCGACCCGTGGCACCTGGTGATCGACAACGGCTCGACCCGCGCCGAGCCCGGCCTCGCCGCCGACCCGGCGGTGACGATCGAGGCGAGCTGGGCCGACTGGCTGGCCTCGACCAAACCGGATGCCAATCCGCTGAAGATGGTGCTCCGCCGCAAGGTCCGCCCCCACGGCAGCATCCGCGAGCTCGCCCGGTTGCGGAAGGTCTTCGGCTGAGACACAGATCGTCGCCGGACTGGAGGGGAGGCGGACTGGCGAGGACGGCGAACTGCTGAGCGTCGCCGGGTGCCGCGGATGCCGGTCCGACCCCGGCTTTGTGAGGTCGGCCCGGCATCCGCGGCAGGCTCGGGCGGGGAGGGTGTGACGGAAGGCGGGAGACGGCACGGTCCCGTGCGCGTCACTGGCCGACCGTGCACTTGAACACACCAGGGTGTGGTCGATCGCACGGTCGTGCAGTTGAGCCGGTCATGGGCGGCTCAGGTGCACGGTCGCGGGGCGCCTCACACGCCTTCGTGCCGTCTCCCGCCTTCCGTGACACCCGGCGCGCCTCCCGTCATCCCCCGGCGCGCCTTCCTCCTCACCCTTCAGGGCCCGGCGGCTGATGGGCGACCACACCCAGAGGGGGTCGCCCATCAGCCGCCGTGGGCGCCAGCTATCCGTCCCCCGCACCCGGCGCGGGCGCCAGCTGCCCCATCCCCGCACCCGGCGCGGGCGCCAGCCGCCCCGGGCGCCAGCTTCCGTCCCTCGCCCCCTACGAGATCGGCGGGCGCAGGTCGGCCCAGGGGCGCTCGGCCTCGATCTGGGCGGCGAGCGAGATCAGCAGCGACTCGCTTTCCGGGCGGCCGATGATCTGGATCGCCAGCGGCATCCCGTCGGCGCCGAGGCCGAAGGGGATCGACATCGCCGGGTTGCCGAGGTGGTTCCAGGGGACGCAGTAGGGATAGAAGCGGCTCATGCCGAGGACGGTGTAGAGGGCGCCGCGGCCCTGCCAGCGGCGGATCGGCAGCGCGGTGCCGCCCATCACCGGCATCACCAACACGTCGACGTCGTCGAAGATCGCGTTGATCCGGGCGATCTCGGCGGGGCGGTTGGCCATCGCTTTTTCGTAGAGCGACTCGGGGAGCAGGCCGCCGAGCCGGCCGAAGCCGCGGGTGCGCCGTTCGAGGCGCTCCGGCAGTGGCACTTCCTCGACCGTTTCGGCGACGCCTTTGAGGAAGCGAGCGGTGATCGTGTCGCCGATCCGCCCCCAGTCGGGATCGCGTGGCGAGACGTCGTGGCCGAGACCGGAGAGCATCGTTGCCGCGTCGGTGACCGCCTGCTTGACCTCGTCGCTGACGGTCGGCGGCGCGATCGCCCGTGGCGGCACGGTCGACCAGCCGACCCGCAGCTTGCCGGGCGAGTCCTTGACCGACTCGACGAAGGGCTTGGCGGGCGGCGCGGGCGCTTCGTCCTCCTTCGAGCCGCCGGAGACGACGTCGAGCCAGAGCGCGGTGTCGAGGACGGAGCGGCTGACGCAGCCTTCGACCACCATGCCGCGCCATCCTTCGAGCTTCGGCGCCAGCGAGACGCGGCCGCGGCTCGGCTTCAGGCCGAAGAGGCCGCAGCAGGCGGCGGGGATGCGGATCGAGCCGGCGCCGTCGCCCGCCGAGGCGATCGGCACCAGGCCGGCGGCGACCGCCGAGCCCGAGCCGCCGCTCGAGCCGCCCGGCGTGCGCTGCGGATTCCAGGGGTTGCGGGTGACGCCGTAGGTGGCCGACTCGGTGAAGCCGCAGATCGCCAGCTCGGGCAGCAGGGTGAGGCCGACGATGATCGCCCCCGCCTCGCGCAGCCGGCGGATCATCTCGGCGTCGGCCTTGGCCGGGACCTCGAAGGCGTCGGTGCCGTGCAGGTTGACCTCGCCGACCACGTCGACTTCGTCCTTGATCGCGATCGGCACCCCGAGCAGCGGCCGTTCGTCCCCGGCGCTCCGCCGCGCCTCGGCCTGCTCGGCTTCCAGCATCGCCTTGTCGGCGAAGACCTTGCGGAAGGCGTTCAGCCGCGGGTCGATCTGGTCGATCCGTTCCAGCGACTGGCCGACCAGCTCGGTCGGGCTGACCTCGCCGGCGCGGACCATCGCGGCCTGCCGGGCCAGCCCCGCGAACGCGATGTCATCTCCCCCCTGCGGCACCGGGCGATCCTACCGCCCCCGGCCCGACCGAGATCAAGTGTCACGAAAGTGCAAATTTTTGGCTCTGGAGGCCGGATGCGCGCTACGGTTGCCATATGTACTCAGACAACGCATTGCTGGAAGAACTGGCAACGAGGCAACAGGGAGGAGATCCCGTTGCGCCAAGCTGACCCGAGTGAGGCCGAGTTCGTGATTCGGGTCTGCTCGGGGCCGTCCTCGGCTTCTGGTGGCGCTGAGCGCGGGCTCAGTCCGAGACGAGCAGGTACCGGGCGGAGGCGGCTCCCGCCGTCAGGGCCGGGGTGATGTCGCGACTCGGGTCGGAGAGCGCCTGCAGGGCGAAGCCGTCGGCGACGGCGAGGAGGTAGGCGACGACCGCCTCGGCGTCGAAGCGGAGGCTGAGGATCCCCTCCTCCTCCTTGGCGCGGAGGACGTCGGCGACGTGGGAGCGGGTCGCCTCGAAGAGCTGGCCGACCTCATGCTGGATGTCGGGGTTGCGGCGTCCGGCGCTGAAGAGCTCGAAGAGGAGGAGGAAGAAGCCGGGGTCGTTGTCGATCAGGTCGGTGAGGCTGGAGACGAGGACGTCGAGGACGCCATCGGCGGTCTGCGCCTGCGCGAGCATCTCGTCGAGCCGGGCGATGCGGAGTTCGGCATCGCGCCGGGCCACCTCGACCAGGAGGCGCTCCTTGGTCCCGAAGTAGTAATGGAGCAGGCCGCGGCTGACCCCGGCCTCGCGGGCGACATGCTCGAAGGTCGAGCCCGCCGCGCCGCGCCGGGCGACGCTGTCGCGCATCGCGTCGACGATGCGCTGCGCCTTCTCACCGCTGAGCTGACGCTCTTTGGTCGCCGCCTCCACCGAGCGCCTCGCCTCCTCAGCCCTGGCCTAGGAGCCGTTGATGCTGGTGGTGCTCGTGTACTCGAACTCCTCTTCGGCCCCGAAGAGGGTGTCGAGGACCGCCTTGCGGGCACCCTCGCTGACCACCAGGGCGACGACGGCGCCGACGATGGCGAGCAGGATCAATTTGCCGAGGCGGTGCTTCTTCTGCGGCTTCTGCAGACGCTCGCGCGCTTCCTGCAGGGCTTCGGCGGCCTGGCGCATTTCCTTCTGGACCTTCTTGTCCGAAGTGACGGCCTTGACCGGGCTCTTGCCGTTGCCGGTCGCCCGTCCGTAGGCCTTCTTCGCCGAGTTGAAGGCGTCTTTGAGGTTGTCGCGCAGATCTTCGTCCTCGATCAGACGCTGCACGTACTCGTTTTCGCGCGCCGCTTCGTAAAGGTCACCGGCGCGGTCCGCCGTCTGAGTCGATTTGCTCTTGGACATCCCTTCTCCCTCGCTGATCTCGCGGTTTCGCTGAGGATATACCCGCGATTGAAACCCCGTCCCGAAACCCACGTGTGCGACTGGCGAGTGTCGGACCGAGCGGGGGTAGGACGCAGGGCGGCCTAATGGCAGCGCCATTTGGCCGACCGAGGACGACGCCGCGCGAAGTTTGTCCGGCGCCGCCAGACGTGCGCGTGGGTTTCGGGACGGGGTTTCCCGGCGACGGGACACCACGACAGGCGCCGAGAGCAGACGATCAGTCCGGTCCGATGCCGTCCAGGAGGACCCCGTTGCTGCGGAAATCAAGCCGCGCCTCGCTCAGCCGGGGCAGCCGCAGCGGGGCCAATCCGGGCTGCCGGAAGCGGTAGCGGCGGATGAAGAGGCGCCCGGTGTCTTCATTGGCGACCTGGCGGAAGCCGGGCCCGAGCAGGCGGTGCGGCGGCGCCGGTTGCTCGCCGTCGGAGACGAAGTCGACTTCCTTGACCAGCCAGCCGTAGCTTTCCTTCGCCCGGATCTGGATCGCCCCGGTCGAGAGGTAGTAGCGCAGCGGCGCCTCGCCGAGCGTCCAGGTGACCGTCGCCCGCGGCCCGTGCGGGGCGCCCATGCGTTCGGCGACCGCGCTCCAGTTCGGTCGCTGGAACTGTTCGTCGGTGCTCGCCAGCACACAGAAGCCGAGCGAGTAGGCGACCAGCAGCGCGCCGACCACCGCGCCGAGCCGGCGCGCGGCGGGCGAGCTGACCGCGATCCCGATCGCCGCCAGCAGCGGCACCAGCGCCGGGATCAGGTTGCGGGCGAGGACGAAGTCCTTGCTCGCCTCGACCAGCGCCAGCGCGACCGGGATCCCGATCCCCGCGGCGACCAGCAACAGCGGCCGGGCGGCGGCGCGGCGCTCCCGTCCCTCGTCGCGCCGCAGCAGCAAGGCCAACGCGACGAGGCTGAGCGCCAGCGGCACGAACGCCAGCCAGGGCCGCTCCGGCCGCCCGATGATGTCGCCGGTCTCCCCGGTGACGAAGGTCGCCGCGGTTTCCGCCAGCCGGTGACCGAGCGTGAAGTTGCCGATCCAGTCGGCGTGGCCGCTCGACATCTGGTGGATCGCCAGCGGCGCCAGGGCGAGCGAGCAGGCGGCGACGATGCCGATCCCGCCGAGGCTCGCGCGCCCCCGCCGGCGCAGCAGCATCAGCGCCTCGGCGAGGATCGGGAAGGCGACGAAGTAGTGGGTGCCGAGCGCCAGCCCCGACCAGACCCCCCACCAGACGAAGTCGCGCCGCGCCCCGCTCCGTTCGGCCCGCAGCCAGTAGAGGATCGAGAGCGCCCCGAACAGGGCGACCAGCGCGTAGGCCCGCGCCTCCTGCGAGTACCAGAGCATCATCGGGTTGACCGCGACCAGCGCCGCCCCCCAGAGTCCCGCCCGCCGGCCGCGCAGCTCGACCCCGATCAGGTAGGCGACCGGGACCGTCGCCACCCCGGCCGCCGCCGAGAGCGAGCGCAACCCGAATTCGCCGGTCCCGACCAGTTGCGTCCAGACCCAGGCCAGCGCGTAGTAGACCGGCGGCGTCGACTCGCTGACCCAGACCTCGTGCATCGCGTGGCCGAAGCCGGCGCGGAGGATCCGGCTGGCGGTGACGATCTCGTCATGGTGGTAGCTCTGCACGCCGAGCGTGGCGAAGCGGAGCACCGCCGCCAGGGCGGTCAGCCCGACGACGATCCAGAAGGCGCGCGAGTGCTCCCGCGCCCATTCGACCGGGGAGCGGCGCTCGCCGGCGCCGGCGCGCCGGGCTCGCGGCAGGGTCGCGGCCTCCATCAGGAGCGCCCCCTCTCGATCGCCCAGCGCCCGCTCAAGAGAGCGCTACGTCGAGTGCTTTCGAAACCTCGTCGACGAAGACGAACTCGAGATCACCGAGCTCGGCGGCCGGGATCTCGGCCGCGTCGCCCTCGTTGCGCGCGGGCACGATCACCCGCTTGATCCCCGCCCGCTGCGCCGCCAAGGACTTCTCCTTCAACCCGCCGATCGGCAGCACCTTGCCGGTCAGCGTCACCTCGCCGGTCATCGCGACATCGTTGCGGACCGGTCGGCCGCTGAGCAGGGACGACAGCGCCACCGTCATCGCCACCCCCGCCGAGGGCCCGTCCTTCGGCACCGCCCCGGCCGGCACGTGGATGTGGATGTCGTGCGAGGCGAACCAGTCGTCGCCGTCCAGCTTCGGCGCGATCTCCCCCTGGTGCCCGCGCACGTAGGAGAGTGCCGCCTGCGCCGACTCTTTCATCACCTCGCCGAGCTGGCCGGTGATCGTCAGGTGGCCGGTGCCGGGCATCCCGGTCGCCTCGATGAAGAGGACGTCGCCGCCCGCCGGCGTCCAGGCGAGGCCGGTGGCGACGCCGGGGTCTTTGGTGCGGCGGCGCGATTCGGCGAAGACGCGCCGCCGCCCCAGCATCTCCCGCGCTTTCTTGGCCGAGACCCGCACCTTGCCTTTCGCCTTGCCTTCGGCGACCTGGCGGGCGACTTTGCGGCAAACCGTGCCGATCAGCCGCTCCAGGTTGCGGACGCCCGCCTCGCGGGTGTACTCCTCGACGATCGCGGTCAGCGCCGCGTCGGAGAACTCGATCTGGGAGGGCTTCAGCCCGTTCGCGGCGATCTGCCGGGCGACCAGGTAGCTGCGCGCGATGTGGCGCTTCTCGTCGAGCGTGTAGCCGGCCAGTTCGATCGTCTCCATGCGGTCGAGCAGCGGCCCCGGGATCGTGTCGAGCACATTCGCGGTGGCGATGAAGACGACGTCGGAGAGGTCGAAGGAGAGGTCCAGGTAGTGGTCGCGGAAGCTGTCGTTCTGGGCCGGGTCGAGCACCTCCAGCATCGCGCTCGCGGGGTCGCCGCGGAAGTCGGCGCCCATCTTGTCGATCTCGTCGATCATGAAGACGGGGTTGCGCGAGCCGGCGTCGCGGAGCGCCCTGATGATGGTCCCGGGCAGTGCCCCGATGTAGGTGCGGCGGTGGCCGCGGATCTCCGCCTCGTCGCGGACGCCGCCGACCGAGATCCGCTCGAACTCGCGCCCCAGCGCCTTCGCGATCGAGCGCCCGAGGCTCGTCTTCCCCACCCCCGGCGGCCCGACGAAGCAGAGGATCGGCCCCGGCGAGTCCGGGTTCAGTTTGCGCACCGCGAGGTACTCGAGGATCCGTTCCTTGACGTCTTCGAGGTCGTAGTGATCGGCGTCGAGCACCTTGCGCGCGTGTTTGATGTCGAGGTTGTCCTCGGTCTCCACGTCCCAGGGCAGCTCGGTCAGCCACTCGAGGTAGGTGCGGATCACCCCGTGCTCGGCCGCCGCGGGCGGCAGTTTGGCCAGCCGCCCGAGCTCCCGGTCGGCCGCTTTGCGCGCTTCCTCGGGCAGGTTCGCGGCCTCGATCCGCTCCCGCAATTCCTTGACTTCGGCGGCCTGCTCGTCTTCCTCGCCGAGCTCGTCCTGGATCGCTTTCATCTGCGAGCGGAGGAAGAACTCGCGCTGGCCTTTGTCGACTTCCGACTGCACCTGCGACTGGATCTGGGTGCCGAGCTGGACGACCTCCAGCTCGCGGGCGAGGATCTGGGAGAGGTGGCGGAGCCGCTTGGCGACGTCGACTTCTTCCAAGAGCTCCTGCTTCTCGGCGGTGTCGATGCGGAGCGCGCCGCCGATCAGGTGGGCGAGCGCGCTCGGGTCGTCGATGTTGGCGACGGCGAGCTGCAGCTCCTCCGGCAGGTACGGGATCTGCTCGACGATCTCCGAGAAGGTGCGCTGGACGTTGCGGGCGAGCGCCTCCAGCTCGGCGTTCCGTTTGACCTCGTCGGGCAGCTCCGAGATCCGCGCGATCAGGTAGGGACGGTCGGTGACGAAGTCGTCGAGGCGAACCCGCTGCGTCGCCTGGACGAGGATCCGCAGGGTGCCGTCGGGGACTTTCACCATCCGCTCGACCACGCCGACGACGCCGACGCCGTAGAGGTCGGGCGGGGTCGGCTCGTCCTTCTCCGGGTCGCGCGAGGCGACCATGATCAACATCCGGTTGCCGCCGAGGACGTCGTCGATCAGCTTGATCGAGCGCGGCTGGCCGACCGCGAGCGGGGTGATCGTGTCCGGGAAGGCGACCGAGTCGCGCAGCGGCAGGACCGGCAGCGCCTCCGGGATCGGCAGCTCGGCGGACGACGCGTCCTCGGCGTCGAGCGGCGCCTCGACGATCTCGAGGCTCGGCGAGCCCTCCATCAGGGGCGCCCGATCGGGACCCGGTGGGTGGTCTCCTCGGGATCGCGCAGCGGCAGTTCGATCACCAGCACGCCGTCTTCGTAGTTGGCCACGGCGCGGGTGTGGTCGACCTCGACCTGCAGCTCGACGACGCGGCGGAAGGGACCGGAGGGGATCTCGATCTGCTGGTAGACGCGGCCCTCGGTCTCCTGCAGGGCACGGCGGCCGACGATCGCCAACTGGCGGCCGGAGACCTCGATCCCGACCTCGGCGAGCTCGACCCCGGCGAGGTCGACTTTGACCACGGCGCGCTGCGGATCGTCGACGTAATAGACGTCGACGTTGGGCGAGAAGCCCGAGGCGCGGCGGCTGACGTACCGGGTCCGTCCCCAGGAATCGCCCATCAACTGGTCCATCTCCCGACGCATCCTCGCAAAGTCGGCAAAAAGATCACGCTGTGGCATCCGCGAAAACATAGCCCGCGAACCGCGCGGGTACCGCTCAGGCGGCGCGACCGGTGGAGGCCCAACGGGGCGCCCGCATCAGGAGCACCGGCTGGCGCGGCGGGACCAGGCCCTCGGGACGGTTGGGCCGGAAGGTCGCGCAAGGCCCGCCCAGCTCCAGCGCGCACAAGAGGTTCTTGTGGAAATAGCAGTCCTCGCAGGTGGGGGCTTTGGGCTTGCGCGGCATCGGCTCGCGCATGAAAGCAGCGTGGCCGCGCAGGCGTCGGGGGCGAATCCGCAAATCGCTACCTTCTCGTCACAGGCCTTTCACATAGTCCCCGCGTCTTGCGAGGCGGCCGGGGCACGCCGCTAACATTCGGCCAGATGGAGGCCCACCAACGCACCCAGCAGTTGTCCGACTCGCCGCCGCTTTTCAAGAGCGAATTCCTCAACTTCTTCTCCCGCGTGCATCCCGCGTTGCCCGCGATCATCTTCCTGCCGGTGATCGTCGCGGCCGAGTGGATCGGGGCGACGAAGGGCTGGTCGGTCTGGCAGATGATCCTGATCTCGGCCGGCGGCGTCGCCTTCTGGACGCTCACCGAGTACTGGCTGCACCGCCTGATCTTCCACTGGGAGCCCGACAACGCCTTCGGCCGGCGGATGCACTTCATCATCCACGGCATCCACCACGACCATCCCAACGACAAGATGCGATTGGTGATGCCGCCGTCGGTCTCGATCCCGCTCGCGGCGCTCTTCTTCCTCGGCTTCCTCGCGGTGCTCGGCGACGCCGCCTATCCGGCCTTCGGCGGCTTCATGCTCGGCTACCTCGGCTACGACTACACGCACTACTACGTGCACCACTTCGTGCCGAAGTCGACGGCCGGCAAGCGGCTGCGCGAGGCGCACATGCGCCACCACTTCCAGGACCACCGCTTCGGCTACGGCGTCTCCTCACCGCTCTGGGACGTCGTGTTCCGCACCCTGCCGAAGAAACGCAACCACTAGCGAGCGCCGGGCGGACGCCCAGCGGACGCCGGACGAGCGCCGGGCGGACGCCAAGTGCGTTCGCACTTTTCGTCGCTATCCGACGAAAAGTGCGAACGCACTTGGGCGGCCGTTGGCGGGGGCGACGGTGCGGTGGTCCTCGGGGGCGGGGCGCAGGATCAGGACCTCGGCCGGGGCGCTGCGCAGGAGCCAGACGAGGTCATCGCCGCTGAGGCCCTCGCCGCCGGCCGCCTGGGCGGGGACGACGACGCGGTCGAAGGTCTCCTCTTCGAGTAGCCGCTCAAGCGCGTGGCGGTAGGTGCGGCCGCGCTCGATCCGGGCGTCGACGTCGACCTCCTGGGCGGCGGCGCGCTGTTCGATCGCCTCCAGCATCGCCATCGCCTCCGCCGCCTCCTTCGGCAGCGGGCAGCCGAGCGGCAGTTGCAGCGGGACGGTCGCCAGGTAGGCGGGCATCAGCGTGCCGTTCTCGGCGCGGGCGAGACGGAGCGCCGCGTCGAGGGCCCGCCGCGAGATCTCGGTTCCGGTGAAGGGCAGCAGGATGCGATGGACCCCGTCGCCGCTGGTGCGGTGCCGCCGCTTGGCCAGCCAGAAGCCGCCGAAGCCACCGAGCACCAGCGCGACGACGACGACGATGTGCTCGACCCGGATCGCGATCAGGGCGCTCACTGGACACCCTCCCCCCTGCGGTGGGCGACGATGCGGACGTCGACGCCGGGCGGGGTGGCGCGCATCAGGCGCTGGGGCAGCGGCTCGCGGAGGCGGCCGAGGCCACGCGCCGGCTCCGACTCGCCGACCATGATGTAGGTGCTGCCGCGCTCGCGGACCACCCGTGCGGCGCCCACGACGACGTCGTCGTTCTCCTCGATCAGGAACGTGGCGCCCAGTACCGAGGCGAGCCGGCGCAGCGCGGTCACCTGGCGCTCGCACTCGCCGTCGATCGGCGCGCCGGGCGGCTTCACCCAGAGCAGGTCGAGGTCGGTGCCGAGCCGCTGCGCCGAGCGCCAGGCGCGCCGCACCAGCCGCTGCGAGCTGGGCTGCGGCCGGACCAGCGCCAGCAGCCGCTCGCCGACCGCCTTCGGCACCCCGGCCGCGACCCGCTCCTCGCCGCGCGTCCCGACCGCCGCCGGCTCCTCACCGCCGAGCCGCTTCGCCTCGACGTCCTCGGCGACCTGGCGCAGGCTGACCTCGCGCAGCGCCGCCAGGTTCTCGATCTTGAAGAAGTTGTTGAGGGCGGCGTCGATGCTCTCACCGGGGTAGATCTTGCCGTCGCGCAGCCGCCCGATCAGCGCCTCGGGGGTGAGGTCGATGAGGACGATCTCGTCGGCATCGCCGAGCATCGAGTCGGGCACCGTCTCCCGCACCCGCACCCCGGTCAGCTCGGCGACCTGGTCGTTCAGCGACTCGAGGTGCTGGACGTTGACGGTCGAGAAGACGTCGATCCCGGCGGCCAGCGCGTCGGCGATGTCTTCGTAGCGCTTGGCGTGCTCGAGCCCGGCCGGGTTGGTGTGGGCGAGCTCGTCGATCAGGGCCAGCTCGGGGTCGCGCGCCAGCAGCGCCGGCAGGTCCATCTCGGAGGTGACCGCGCCGCGCGCCTCGACCTCGCGCCGCGGCACGAGCTCCAGGCCGCGCGCCTGCTCGCTCGTCTCCGGCCGGTCGTGCGGCTCGAGGTAGCCGATCACCACGTCGCGCCCGGCGACCGCCTCGGCCTGGCCCTCTTGCAGCATCCGGTAGGTCTTGCCGACCCCCGCCGCCATCCCCAGGAAGACCTTCAGCCGGCCTGCCATCGCTAATTCCGGGCGAACTCGGCCGGCCCCTGCAGCGGCACGCGGTGGTCGCAGATGGCGAGGATCGCCCGCGCCAAGCGGCCGAGTGTCCCCGGCGGGTACTCGGAGCGGTGCGCCGAGCGGGCGTAGAGCGGACCGGCACCGTCGGTGACGAGCCCGCGGACCAGCCGCATCCCCTCGGCCGGCAGCGGCTCGGGCGCGCGCAGCCGTTCGGCGATCTGGATCAAGAGCGGCGCCGCCTCGGCGACCGCGGGACGGTCGATCGCCACCGCCGCGCCGCCACGGTGGAGCGGCTCGTCGACCTCGGCTACCGCCCGTTCCAGCGCCATGGAGAAAGACTCGCGCACGCGCCGTTCGTGGCGCCGGGAGAGGCGCGCGACCAACTCGCCGATCCGCCCGCTGACGCCGCCCATCTCGGTCACGCCCCCAGCAGGTTGTGGACGACGAGGTCGATCAGCTTGATCCCGATGAAGGGGACGATCAGCCCGCCGAGCCCGTAGATCAGCATGTTGCGACGCAGCAGCGCCGTCGCGCCGATCGGCCGGTAGCGGACCCCGCGCAGGCTGAGCGGGATCAGCAGCGGGATGATCAGCGCGTTGAAGATGACCGCCGAGAGGATCGCCGACTCCGGCGTCCCCAGCGACATCACGTTCAACGTGTGCAGGGGACCCTGCGACTGGCCGGCCGCCGCGTAGGTGGCGGCGAACATCGCGGGCAGGATCGCGAAGTACTTGGCGACGTCGTTGGCGATCGAGAAGGTGGTGAGGGCGCCGCGGGTGATCAGCAGCTGCTTGCCGACCTCGACGATCTCGATCAGCTTCGTCGGATTGGAGTCGAGGTCGACCATGTTGCCCGCCTCGCGCGCCGCCTGGGTGCCGGTGTTCATCGCGACGCCGACGTCGGCCTGGGCCAGCGCGGGCGCGTCGTTCGTGCCGTCCCCGGTCATCGCGACCAGCCGCCCGTCGGACTGCTGCTCCTTGATCAGCTCGAGCTTGCGCTCCGGCGTCGCTTCGGCGAGGAAGTCGTCCACCCCGGCCTCTTCGGCGATCTTCGCCGCGGTCAGTTTGTTGTCGCCGGTGACCATGATCGTGCGGATCCCCATCGCCCGCAGCTGGTCGAAGCGGGCTTTCATCCCCTCCTTGACGATGTCTTTGAGGTAGATGACGCCGAGCACGCGCTCGTCGCGGGCGACCGCCAGCGGCGTGCCGCCCTCGCGGCCGATCCGGTCGAGCTCCAGCCGCAGCTCCGGCGGCGAGTGGCCGCCCTCGGCGGCGATCCAGTCGGCGATCGCGTCGCCGGCACCCTTGCGCAGCTGGCTGCCGTTGAAGTCGACGCCGCTCATCCGGGTCTGCGCCGTGAACGGGACGAAGGTCGGCTCGTGGCCGGCGAAGTCGTGCTCGCGGATGCCGAACTCCTTGGCGAGGACGACGATCGAGCGCCCCTCCGGGGTCTCGTCGGCGAGCGAGGACATCTGCGCCGCCTCGGCGAGCTCCTCCTTGCTGACCCCCGGCATCGGGATGAACTCGGTCGCCTCGCGGTTGCCGAGCGTGATCGTGCCGGTCTTGTCGAGCAGGAGGACGTCGCAGTCGCCGGAGGCCTCGACCGCGCGACCGGAGAGGGCGAGCACGTTGCGCCGCACCAGCCGGTCCATGCCGGCGATCCCGATCGCCGAGAGCAGCGCGCCGATCGTGGTCGGGATCAGGGCCACCAGCAGCGCGATCAGCGTCGTCTCGGAGAGTTCGGTGTGGGCGAAGAGGGCGAACGGGCGCAGCGAGACGATCACGACGATGAAGATCAGGGTGAGCGCCGCGAGCAGGATCCCGAGCGCGATCTCGTTCGGCGTCTTGCGCCGCGAGGCGCCCTCGACCAGGGCGATCATCCGGTCGAGGAAGGAGCCGCCCGGCTCCTGGGTGATTTCGACGACGATCCGGTCGGAGAGCACCTTGGTGCCGCCGGTGACGGCGGAGCGGTCGCCGCCCGCCTCGCGGATCACCGGGGCCGACTCGCCGGTGATCGCCGACTCGTCGACCGAGGCGATCCCCTCGATCACGGTGCCGTCGCCGGGGATCCCCTCCCCCGCCTCGACCACGACGACGTCGCCGCGGACCAGCTCGGCCGCCGACTTCTCGGTGCCGTCGAGCATCTTCGCGCTCGCCTCGGTGCGCATCGCGCGCAGGCTCGCCGCCTGGGCGCGGCCGCGGCCCTCGGCGAGCGCCTCGGCGAGGTTGGCGAAGACGACGGTGAGCCAGAGCCAGATCGAGATCGTGAAGGTGAACCAGGCCGGCTGGTGGCCGCCGCCGAGCGATTCGCCGCCGAAGGCCTGGATCAGCCAGGCGACGGTGGTGATGACAGCGCCGATCTCGACCACGAACATGACCGGGTTGCGGACCTGGACGCGGGGGTCGAGCTTGCGCACAGACTCGAGCAGCGCCGGGCGCAGGATCTCGGGATCGAAGAGGGAACGGGCCTGGTTCTCGGTGGTCATTTCAGCGGTGCTTCCTGTTCGAGGGCGATGTTGAGTTCGAGCACGTTCACGCCGGGCTCGCCGAGCACCCCCAGCGAGCGGCCGTGCGTCTTCGCGGAGACGAGCGCGTCGACTTCCGTCAGCGAGAGGTGGCGGACCGCGGCGACGCGGTGCGCCTGGATCCGCGCGTTGGCTTCCGAGATTTCCGGGTCGACCCCGGAGGCCGACTGGGTGACCGCGTCGACCGGGACGTCGGCGCTGGTCAGCGACTTGTCGTAGGGCTTCTCCTCGTGGAGATAGGCCTTCATGTATTCGCGGACTTCTTCGCGCGCTTCCGGGCTGTTCGGGGCGGCGTTGCCGAAGAAGGTGACGTTGCCCGAGTATTCGGTCGCCGAGGGGCGCGAATGGAAGTAGGCCTTGCCCTTGAATTCCTGGCCGATCAGCTTCGAGCCGACCACCCGGCCGTCGAAGGACACCTTGGAGCCGTTGGCATGGCCCGGGAAGGCGACCTGGGAGATGCCGGTGATCGCGAGCGGGTAGGCGAGGCCGAGGAACAGCGTCATCACGACGATCGCGATCAGCCCCGTGCGCAGGTCCTTCTTCATCAGAAGAGCCTCGTGGTCAGGCTCTGGACCACCGGTCCGAGCAGGAGGGCGGGGAAGAAGGTGAGGGCGCCGACCAGGATCACGACGCCGATCAGCAGGATCACGAAGGTCGGGTTGTCGGTCCGCATCGTCCCCAGACCGGCGGGCGAGACCTTCTTGCCCGCCAGCGCGCCGGCGACGGCGAGGACGAAGAGGATCGGCAGGAAACGGGCGATCACCATCACCCCGCCGCCGAGCAGGTCGGCGAAGCTGATCCCGTAGGAGCCGACGTTGCCGGGGGCGTTCGGCTGGATGAAACCGGTGTAGCCGGCCAGGGCGGAGCCGTTGTTGTTCGCCTGCGAAAGGTAGGCGTAGAGGGTCTCCGAGAAGCCCTGCGGGTTGATCCCGGCGTAGATCGAGCGGGTCCCGGCGCGGGTCGCCGAGGCGAGGCCGGAGGAGAGCAGGACCGCGAGCGGGGTGACCAGGACGCCGAGCGAGACGAGCTTGATCTCGCGCGCCTGGATCTTCTTGCCGAGGTACTCGGGGGTGCGGCCGACCATCAGGCCGCCGATGAAGACGGCGAGGAGGACGTAGAGCAGCATCGAGTAGAGGCCGGTGCCGACGCCGCCGAAGACGACCTCGCTGAGGCTGAGGTTGGAGAACGGGACCAGCTGGCCGAGGCCGGTCAGCGACTCCATGGCGCCGTTGACCGCGCCGCATGACGTGACCGTGGTGATCGCCGCCCAGAGCGAGGTGCCGGCGACGCCGAAGCGCTGCTCCTTGCCCTCCATGTTGCCGCCGGTCGAGCCGCTGAAGGCGTGGGTGTGGAGGCCGGCCGCGTGCTGGGCAGCGGTGCCATGCTGCTCGGCGATGTAGACGACGATCACCCCCGCGATGAAGAGGACGAACATCGCCGAGAAGATCGCCCAGCCCTGGCGCTGGCTGCCGACCATGCGCCCGTAGGTGTAGGTCAGGCTCGCCGGGATGACCAGGATCAGCAGCATCTCGAAGAAGTTGGTGAGGCCGCTCGAGTTCTCGAACGGGAAGGAGGAGTTGACGTTGAAGAAGCCGCCGCCGTTGGTGCCGAGCTCCTTGATCGCCTCCTGCGAGGCGACCGGACCCTGGGCGAGCACCTGGGTGCCGCCGCTGAGAGTGTGGATGACACTCGCCCCGCCGAGGTTCTGGATCACGCCCTGGGAGACGAGGAAGAGGGCGCCGACGATCGAGATCGGCAGCAGGATGTAGAGCAGGGTGCGGACCAGGTCCTGCCAGAAGTTGCCGATCTCGCGCCCGGAGCGGGCGACGATGCCGCGGATCAGCGCCACCACGACGACGATCCCGACCCCCGCCGAGACGAAGTTCTGGACGGTTAGGCCGGCCATCTGGGCGAAGTAGCTGAGCGTCGTCTCGCCGCCGTAGTACTGCCAGTTGGTGTTGGTGACGAACGAGGAGGCGGTGTTGAAGCTGAGGTCCCAGGGGCCGGAGTGGAAGCCCTCGGGGTTGAAAGGCTGGATGCCCTGGGTGCGGAGGATCAGGTAGAGCGCGAGCCAGGAGAAGAGCGAGAAGACGATCACGCTGCGGGCGTACGCCTTCCAGTCCTGGCCTTCCGCCGCGGGCTTCACGCGCAGCACCCGGTAGGTGAGGCGCTCGATCGGCCCGACGGCGGGGGACAGGAAGACGCGCTGGTCGGTGAAGACCCGCGCCATGTAGATGCCGACCGGTTTGATCAGGGCGACCAGGACGGCGACGTAGAGCGCGATCTGCAGCCAGCCCTCGAGCATCAGAGCTTCTCCCCGCGCAGCAGCGCGTAGATCAGGTAGATGCAGACGAGCGCCGAGACCACGAGGCCGAAGATGTCGGCGGCGCTCATATCCGGTCGATCAGGTCGATCGCCCAGTAGAGGAGGGCGAAGAGGACGAGCGCGATGACCACCGCGAAGGCGTCGGCGAGAGGGCCACCGCCGCCGGGGAAGATGTCCGCGAAGAGGAGCACGGATTCATCCTGCGCCCACCCCCGTCAAGGCCGCATGAAGTTCGCCGGGCCCCCTATACAGATCGTGTGAAGCCCCCCCCGCGGCGGTGCGTTCGCAGTTCTCGTCGCTATGCGGTGATTACTGCGAACTCACTCGGCGAAGCGGTAGCCGACGCCGGGATCCGTCTTGATGTATTTCGGCCCGTCGGGGGGCTCGATCTTGCGGCGCAGGTTGGCGATGTGGGCGCGCAGGACCTGGAAGTCGTCTTCGTACTCGACCCCCCAGACCTCGACCAGCAGCGCCCGGTGGGTCATCAGTCTGCCGCGGTTGCGGGCGAGGGTGCGGAGCAGGCCGAACTCGGTCGGGGTCAGATGGACGGGCTCGCCGTCGCGCCGCACGGTGCGGGCGGCGAGGTCGATCTCGAGGCCGTCGGCGACGATCTTCGGCTCCGCACCATCGGGCGCCGCGCGCCGCAGCACCGCTTCCAGCCGGGCGACCAGCTCGCGCGGGCCGAACGGCTTGGTCACGTAGTCGTCGGCCCCGGCCGCCAGCGCCTCGACCTTGCGGTCCTCCTCCCCCACCGCCGACAGTACGAGGATCGGCATCCTGGTCCACTCGCGCAGGCGCCGCGTCACCTCGACCCCGTCGATGTCGGGCAGCATCAGGTCGAGGATCGCCGCCTCGGGCGGTTTCACCGCCGCCAGGTCGAGAGCCTCCTCGCCGGTCGCCGCGGTCACCGCCTCGAAGCCAGCGTCGCGCAGGATCACCCGCAGCGCCCGCAGGATCTGCGGCTCGTCGTCGCAGACGAGGATGCGGGCGGCACTCACCGGGAGCTGTTCCTTTCCTCGACTATCCCGGAGAAAGGAACAGCTGGGCGCTCGGGCACCGCGAACGTCACCACGAAGCTCGAGCCCTGGCCGGGCAGCGACTCGACCTCGACCTCGCCCCCGTTCGCCTCGATGAAGCCGCGGGCGATCGCCAGGCCGAGCCCCGAGCCCGCCCCGGCCGCCGCCCCCGGTGCCCGGTAGAACGGTTCGAAGATCCGCTCGCGCAGGTTCTCGGGGATGCCGGGACCGCGGTCGACCACCCGCACCACCAGCCGCGGCCCGACCAGCCGCGAGCGGACCAGCACCGGCTGTCCCTCGCCGTGGACCACGGCGTTCTCCAGCAGGTTGGCGAAGGCGCGCTCAAGCTGGGTCGGGTCGGCGCTCAGGGCGGGCAGGCCCTCGTCGAGCGCCAGCCGCACCTGCTCGCCGTGGGCGCCGATCGATTCGCGCGCCGCGTCGAGCAGGTCGACCAGCTCGACCGGCTCGCGGTGGGGCTCGGCGCGCCCCGATTCGAGCCGCGAGACGTCGAGCAGGTTCTCCACCAGCCGCGAGAGCCGCTGCCCCTCGTCGACCACCGCGTCGCTCAGCTCGTGGCGCTCGGCGGCGGTGATGCTGGGCGAGTCGAGCGCCGCGCCGGCGGCGATGATCGCGGTCAGCGGCGTGCGCAGATCGTGGGACACGGCGCGCAGCAGCGAGGTCTTCAGCTCGTCGGAGCGCCGCAGCGCCTCCGCCTCGATCGCCTCTTCGCGCATCCGGTCGCGCTCGGCGGCAAGCGCCGCCGCGTCGGCGAGCGCCCGGTCGGCCTCTTCGCGCCGCCGCTCCGACTCCGCCGCCCGCGCCCGCGCCAGCTCGGCCAGCGTGCCGGCGGCGATCGCGACGATCACGAAGACGACCAGGGCGACGATGTCGTGCTGGGCGTTGATCGTGAACCTGCGCAGCGGCGGCAGGTAGAAGAAGTTGAAGACGAGCGCGCTCAGGACCGCCGTCCCCAGCCCCAGCCACAGCCCCCAGACGGTCGCGATCAGCAGCACGCCGGGGATGAAGACGATGCCGAGCGAGACCGGCTCGGCGATCCCCTTCAGCGCCGCGACGACGCCGGCCCCGATCGCGACGACGACCAGCGAGGCGAGGATGCCGAGGAACGTCGACGGGGACTTGGCGCTCAGCCGGAACATCCCGGCAGCGTAGTCCGCCCTACTCGTATTGCAGGCTTTCCAGCACGTCGAGCCGCGAGGCGCGCCGCGCCGGGACGATCGCCGCCACCACGCCGGCCAGCGCCGCCAGCACGAGGATCCCGATCAGGGTGCCGATCGGGAACGAGAGCGTGAAGCCTTCCTGCCTCAGCGGCTGCGCGATCAGCGCCGCGAAGACGACCCCGATCACCAGCCCGAGGACCGCCCCGATCAGCGCCGTGATCACCGACTCGTAGCGGATCATCGTCCGCACCTGGCGCCGCGACATGCCGATCGCCCGCAGCATCCCCAGCTCCCGGGTCCGCTCGTAGATCGAGAGGCCGAGCGTGTTGGCGACGCCGATCAGCGAGATCACCACCGCCAGGCCGAGCAGCAGGTAGAAGAGCCGGACGATCCCGTCGATCTGCTTTTCGCGTTCTTCGCGCAGTTCCTGTTGGTTGAGGACTTCGGCGGTCGGGAAAGCACGTTCGGCGCCGACCGTGAGGATCGCCTGCACTTTCGCCGCGTCGGCGCCCGGTTCGAGGATCACGAAGTCGGTGGTGTCCTGGTGCTGCCTGAAGGCGGTGGCCATCACCTTCTGGGTGACGAGGACTTCGCCGAACACCCCCACCTTCGATTCGAATTCGCCCGCGACCTTGAAGGTCGGGTGCGCCTCCGACTGGCTCAGCAGGCTGAAGGTGTCGCCGACTTCGAGGTTGTGGGAGGAGGCGAAATGGTCGGAGACGATCGCTTCGTCGTCGGCCAGATGCCGCAGCTTCGCCGGGCCGCCCCGCAGCCATTCGATTTCGACCCCTTCCTCGATGTTCGGCGTCGGCCCGTTCACTTTGACCGAGCCGCCGCCCCCGCCGGCGAACTTCGCGGCGGCGGTGCGGATCGTCGCCACGCCCTTCACCCCGGGCACCTTCGAGGCGGCGAAGGCGGCGCCGGCCGGGATCGGCGAGAAGCCGTCGGAGTTCTCGATCACCAGGCCGCCGGCGAAGTTTTCGTCGATCACCTGGGCGACCGAGGCCTTCAGCCCGGCGGCGAAGACGGTGATGAAGGTGACCAGGGCGAGCGAGATCATCAGCGCCGCGGCGGTGACCGCGGTGCGGCCCGGGTTGCGCTTCGTGTTCTCGCGGGCGAGCCGGCCGGTCAGACGGCGCAGCCGCTCCAGCGGCCAACCGACGACGTCGGCGAGGGGTCGGACCAGGCTGGGGCTGAACAGCGAGACGGCGACGACCACGGCGAGCCCGCCGCCGCCGATCCGGGCGGCGCGCGCACCGATCCCGCCGCCGCCCGCCAGCCCGGCGACGACGAAGGCGACGCCGATCAGCGTAAGGAGCCCGGCGACGACGAGGAAGACCAGGCGGCGGCGCCTGCTCACCGCCGGCGTGAAGGCGTTGAGGGCGGCGATCGGCGGCACCCGGGTCGAGCGCAGCGCCGGGACCAGCGCCGAGAGGAAGGTGACGAGGAAGGCGACCAGGAAGGAGACGAGGACGGTGCGGCCCTCCAGCACCAGCCCGGTGGTC
Organism: uncultured Actinomycetes bacterium; assembly: GCA_963824485.1. Lineage (GTDB taxonomy): Bacteria > Actinomycetota > Thermoleophilia > Solirubrobacterales > 70-9 > VAYN01. The sequence goes on along the minus strand of CAWGPH010000010.1, from coordinate 14,993 downwards.
GGTAGGTCGGCGCCGAAGGCGGAGAACATCGCCCGCAGCCCGGCGGCGACCGCGTAGCCACCCGCCAGCCCGACGATCGCGCCGAGCAGCCCGATCGCCGCGGCTTCGAGCAGCACCGAGGTGAGGATCTGCCGGCGCGAGGCGCCCAGCGTGCGCAGCACGCCGAACTCCGAGACCCGCTGGGCGACCGTGATCGAGAAGGTGTTGAAGATGATGAAGGCGCCGACCAGCACCGCGACGTAGCCGAAGACGAGCAGGATCGTCTGCAGGAAGCCGAGGTTTTCGCGGATTTCTTCCGAGCTCCGCTCGGCGTTTTCGGTCGCCGTCTCGACCCGCGCCGAGGGCGGCAGTACTTTTTCGATCCGCCGTTTCAGCGTCTCCTCCGCGACGCCGCCGGCGGAGGCGACCGAGATCTGGTCGAACGCCCCCCGCTTGTGGGTCAGCTGCTGGGCGACCGGCAGGGTCACCTGGGCGATCGAGGCGCCGCCGAAGGAGGCCTGGCCGAGCTGGGTCAGCCCGACCAGCTTGAACGGCACCGCCCGCCCGGCACCGACGATCTTCAGCGTGTCGCCGATTTCGAGCCCGGCCGATTCGGCGGCGGCCTTGTCGATCGAGGCTTCGCCCGGCCCGCGTGGTTTTCGCCCGTCGACGTAGGTCAGCGACTCCAGCCCCTTCGGCAGGGTCGAGGAGATGAACTTGGGCGCGAATTTCGTCCCGATCGCCTTGTCTTCGGCGTCGAAGAAGCCGCCGGGCGTGAAGATCGCCCCGGCCGCCTGCTTCACCCCGGCGACCCCTTGCACCTTCGGCAGGTAGGAGACCGGGATCGTCGGCACTTCGCCGTTTTCCTGCTTGACCGGGTTCTGCGCGGTGATCACCACCGCCGTCCCCTTCAGCGACTCGCTGAAGATTTCGTCGAAGGCGGCGAAGATCGTGTCGGTGAGGACGTAGGAGCCGGCGATGAAGGCGACGCCGAGGATCACCGCCAGCGAAGTCGCGAAGGCGCGCACTTTGCGTGCCCAGAGGCTCTTGATCGCGAGCCGGGCCACGCCGCCCTAGTCGAGCTGCTTCATCAGCTCGATCACGTCGTCGGCACCGCCCGGCGCCCCGTCCTGGACGATCTTGCCGTCGCGCAGCGTGATCAGCCGGTCGGCGTGGGCGGCGGCGGCCGGATCGTGGGTGACCATCACCACGGTCTGCCCGAAGTCGTCGACGGCGCGGCGCAGCAGGTCGAGCACGTCGGCGCTCGCTTTCGAGTCGAGGTTGCCGGTCGGCTCGTCGGCGAAGACCACCGCCGGTTTGGAGACCAGCGCCCGCGCCACCGCGACCCGCTGCTGCTGGCCGCCGGAGAGCTCGCTCGGCCGGTGGGTGCGGCGGTCCTCCAGGCCGACGGTGCGGATCAGCTGGTCGACCCAGGCCCGGTCGGGCTTGCGGCCGGCGATCGAGAGCGGCAGCACCAGGTTCTCCTCGGCGGTGAGGACCGGCAGCAGGTTGAAGAACTGGAAGACGAAGCCGAGCTTGTCGCGGCGCAGCTTGGTCAGCTCGGCGTCGTCGAGGCCGGTGATCTCGACCCCGTCGAGCGTCACCGTACCCGAGGTCGGCGTGTCGAGCCCGGCGAGGATGTGCATCAGCGTCGACTTGCCCGAGCCCGACGGTCCCATGATCGCGGTGAAGCGGTCACGGTCGAAGGCGGTGCTGACCCCGGCGAGCGCGACGACCTCGGTCTCCCCGGAGCCATAGACCTTGGTCAGCTCAGAAGCGACTACGACCTTTCCGTCGGCGGCGGGCACGCCCCCGCACCGTAGCGGGCGGCGCCGCGGCAGGGGCTGCGAATACGCTGCGCCGCGATGCCGGCGATCGACGAATACGACGGTTTCCTGGTCGACCTCGACGGGGTCGTCTGGGTCGGGCGGGACCCGGTCCCGGGCTCGCCGGAGGCGCTGGCGACGATGCTCGCGGCGGGCAAGGAGATCGTCTTCGTCACCAACAACCCGAGCAAACCGCCGGACGAGTACGCCGAACGCCTGCGCGGCCTCGGGGTCGAGACGACGCCGGAGCGGATCGTCACCGCCGGGATGGTGGCGGCGCACCTCGCCGCCGAGGCGGCCGGGCCGGGCGGCGGCGCGCTGGTGCTGGGCCGCGAGCCGGTGCGGAAGCTGGTCGCCGCAGCGGGACTGTGGCTGGTCGACCTCGAGCAGCCGACCGAGGCGGTCGTAGTCGTCGTCTCCGGCTTCCGCGACTTCACCTACGCCCATCTGCTCGCCTCGAAGCGGGCGCTCGACGCGGGCGCCGCGCTGGTCGCCACCAGCCACGACCCGACGATGCCGATGCCGGGCGGCGAGTGGCCGGGGACGGGAGCGATCCTGGCGGCGGTAGAGGTCGCCTCGGGGAAGAAGGCGGAGATCGCCGGCAAGCCCGAGCACCATCTCTTCGAGCTGGCGCTCTCGCGGATCCCCGACGCGAAGCGGGTGGCGATGATCGGCGACCGCCTCTCCTCCGACATCGCCGGCGGCCACGCCGCGGGCCTCGACACGATCCTCGTCCTCAGCGGCACCAGCGAGGACCCGACCACGGCGGCGGTCCAGCCGACCCTGACCGCAGCGGACCTCGCCGCCCTGGTCTGACCCCCCGGCGAGTTCGCAGTTCTCTCCGCTATGCGGTGATAAGTGCGAACGCACTCAGCGCTCGGCGACCAGCAGGGTCTGCATGGCGCGGCCGAGCCGCCCGCGCTCGTCGCTCAGCACCGACTCGGCGGTCGCGTTGCCGCGCGCCCGCGGCAGCGTCACCGCGTCGACGCAGACCCACTCGCCGTCCGGCAGCCGCTCCAGCTGCACGGTCAGGTCAACGTTGATGAAGAGGAAGCGGCGGAAGTCGACCGCGGAGCTGATCCCGTTGCCGACGTCGGCGGCGACCAGCACCCGTTGCAAGGGACTAGGCGGCTCCTCGCCGACCAGCGGCTGGCGCATCCGCAGCCAGGCGGTCGCCGGGCCGACCTCGGTGAAGCCACCGGCGACGAAGCGGACCTCCATCGCCGTGTGGTAGCCGACGCTCTCGCCGGTCGGGAAGAAGGCGGCCGGGCCGGGATCGCCCGGCAGCGCCGGGCCGGGCGGGATCGCGGTCGCCTCGGCGGGGAGGTCGACCGCGTCGGTGCGCAACCGCCAGGCGCGGGCCATCATCAGCACCTCGCCGTCGACCCGCAGCTCCCCCTCCAGCATCTGCACCCGCCGCCCCGGCCGCACGATCCGCGCCGCCACCTCGACCGGCCCGATCGGGATCGAGCGCAGGATCTCGAAGGTGATCCGGCAGACCTGGAAGTCATCGGCTTCCGGCAGCAGCTCCAGCTCCCGTCCCAGCAGGGCGGCGGGCGGCCCGGCGTGCTGGGCCCCCGCGTCCCACGGGCCGCGGGTCAGCTCGGTGGCGAGATAGCCGGCACCGTCGGGCTCGTAGAAGGCCTCCACGCCGCCATCCTAGGCGGGCCTCGGCCAGGTCGGCACCTGTGGCTGCCGACGTCACCGCCTCGTAAGGAAGACCGCGTACCCTGGACCTCGAGAAGAAAGGAGATTGGACGATATGGCCACGAAAGTTGAGAAAACTGACGAGCAGTGGCGTCAGGAGCTGACCCCGGAGCAATACGAGGTCACCCGCCGCGGCGGCACCGAGCGCGCCTTCACCGGCCCCTACGTCGAGGAGAAGGGCGAAGGCATGTACAAGTGTGTCGGCTGCGGGACCGAGCTGTTCGCCTCCGGCACCAAGTTCGACTCGGGCACCGGCTGGCCGAGCTTCACCGAGCCCGCCAACCTCGAGCACGTCGAACTGCGCCCCGACAACAGCCTGTTCATGCGCCGCACCGAGGTCGTCTGCAAGACCTGCGACGCCCACCTCGGCCACGTCTTCGAGGACGGTCCGGCCGAGGCAGGTGGGATGCGCTACTGCATCAACGGGTGCGCATTGGACTTCAAGCCTGACCCCCAGCCCCGAGATAGCTGAACTTGACGGCCAATGCGACCGCCTCGGTCCGGGTATCCACCTCGAGCTTGGCGATCGCGTTGCGCACGTGGGTGTGAACGGTCGCCGGGCTGAGCTGTAGCCGCTCGGCGATCTCTTTCACCCGCAGCCCCTCGGCCAGCAGCTCCAGGATCTGCCGCTCGCGCGGCGAGAGCTCGAGCAGTTTCTCGACCTCCGACGGCTTGCCGCCGGCGAAGTCGCCGCCGAGGAAGGTGCTGCCACTGGTCACCGCTTTGACCGCTTTGGCGATGTCCTCGGCGGGGGCCGACTTCAGCACGTAGCCGGAGGCGCCGGCGCGCAGCGCCAATGCCAGCAGATCGGGCTGGGCGTGGGCGGTGAAGATGATGACCTTGGTGCGCGGGCGGACCTTCAGCACCTCGCGGGTCGCCTCGATCCCGTCGCGCTTCGGCAGCTCGACGTCGATGATCAGGACGTCGGGCTCCAGCTCCTTGACGACGTCGACCACGTCGCGGCCGTTGCCGGCCTCGCCGACGATCTCGACGATGCTCGAATCGGCCATGCGGGCCTTGATCGCCTCACGGACGATCTCATGGTCGTCGCAAAGGACGACGCGCCTAGCCTCGCGAACACTGGTGCTCATCGGGCGCTGATTCTGTCAGGAGCGCCATACCTATGCAAAGAATTAGGTATAGAGAAGCCCCCGTCCGCTTCCTGCCGGTTCTCGATCAGGGCGATGATGGTCCTTCCGACCGCGGTCGCGGTCCCGTTCAGCGTGTGCACCGCCTCCGGGGATTCGCCGTCGCCAGGGCGATATCTACAACCGAGGCGTCGCGCCTGGTAGTCGGTGGTGTTGGAGCAGGAGGTCAGCTCCCGGTAGCGGCTCTGCGACGGGATCCAGGCCTCGCAGTCGTACTTCTTGGCGGCGGGCGCGCCGAGGTCGCCGACCGCGATGTTGACCACCCGGTAGGGGATCTCCAGCTCGCCGAGGATCCGCTCCTGGGTCGCCAGCAGGCGCTCGTGCTCGGCCTTCGACTCGGTGGGCCGGACGAACGAGAACATCTCGACCTTGTCGAACTGGTGGACGCGGAACATCCCGCGCGTGTCGCGACCCGCGGCCCCCGCCTCGCGGCGGAAGCAGGTCGAGAAGGCGCAGTAGCGCAGCGGCAGGTCGGCGGCGTCGAGGATCTGGTCGGCGTGGAGGCCCGCCAGCGCCACCTCGGAGGTGCCGGTGAGGAAGAGCTCGTCCTTCTCGATCTCGTAGATCTGGTCGCGCGCCTCGGGGAAGTAGCCGGTCCCCTCCAGCGCCTCTTCGCGGACCAGGACCGGCGGCACCACCGGCTCGTGGCCCTCGGCGCAGGCGATGTCGATCGCGAAGCGGACCAGCGCCAGCTCCAGCAGCACCAGGTCGCCCTTGAGGTAGGCGAAACGCGAGCCGGAGAGGCGCGCCGCCGCCTCCATGTCGATCAGGCCGAGCCGGGTGCCGATCTCGAGGTGGTCGCGCGGCTCGAAGTCGAAGCTGGGGACCTCGCCGACCTCGCGCAGCACCACCGCTCCTCCTCGGCCATCCCGTCGGGGGCGTCGTCGTCGGGGATGTTGGGCAGCGCCAGGGTGAGGTCGCGCAGCGCCGTCTCGATCGCCTCGAGCTCCTCTTTGCCGGCGTCGATCCGCTCGCGCAGGACGCCGACCGCGGCGATCTCGGCGGCGGCGTCGCCGCCTTCGCGTTTGATCTCGCCGATCCGCTTCGAGCCGGCGTTGCGCTCGGCCTGGGCGTCCTCGACCTGAGGCAGCAGCTCACGCCGCCGCGCGTCCAGGGCCAGCAGCTCGTCGACCTCGCCGCCCGCGCCGCGGCGCGCCAAAGCCGCCTTCACCCGCTCAGGGTCGGAGCGGAGCAGCTTCAGGTCGAGCATCGCCGCTCTACGGTTCGGATGGGCCGGTCTTCTGGCCGGGCCGAGGCGTGCTCTGGGCTTCCAGCCCGGCGTACTTGGCGACGAATTTCGCCACCTCTTCGGCTTCCTTGCCGACCACGATGTTCTGCGGCATGATCGCGCCCGAGAAGCCGCCGTTGCGGACCGCGAAGAGCACGTCGTTGTAGCTCTCTTCGCGCTGGCTCAGATTCGGGCCCTGCGTCCGCTCGCCGCGGTTGCCGCTGCCCTGCGTGCCCGCGGCGGTCAGCGTGTGGCAGCCGGAGCAGTGCTCGGCGAAGACGACCGCGCCGTTGTAGTCAGGTTCGCTGGGCTTGACCGCGAGGCCCTGTTCGCCATACCCACAGGCCGAGATGCCGAGGGCGGCGGCGATCACCGCGGCTATCAGGATCATCGCTTTCGGACGCACGCGGCGCGGATCATATTGTTTGGCGCCGATCCCGAACTTCTGACGATGCCGAAACCCGACCCAGCCACCTTCAGAACGGCGATGGCAAGCCTGCCGACCGGGGTGACGATCGTCGCCACCAGCGGCGAGGACGGCCCCGCCGGGGCCACCGCCAACGCGGTCTCCTCGCTCTCGATCGAGCCGATGCTGATGCTCGCCTGCCTCGATCGGGGCTCCCGCACCCTGCTCGCCGTGCAGGCCGCCGACCGCTTCTCGGTCAGCGTCCTCCACGAGGGCCAGGAGGGCGTCGCCCGCGCGTTCGCGACCAAGGCACCTACGCCTGAGAAGTGGGCCGGGGTCGCCTGGGCGGAGCGCGACGGGCTGCCCGCGATCGACGACGCCCTGCTCTGGGTCGCCTGCGACCTGCGGGACGTGATTGCGGCCGGCGACCACGTCATCCTCACCGGCGCCGTCACCGACCTGACCGCCGCGCCGGGCACCCCACTGGTCTTCCACGGCGGCGCCTACCGGCCGCTGGCGTAGGTGGCAGGCGCCGGCCGCGGGCGTCCGGTGCGGTCGCCTCAGTCGACCGTGTCGTGGTCGACGACCTTGACGGCGACGTGGTCGAGCACGCCGCCAGGCTACTGCGGCAGGCCGGCGATCGCGAGCATCCGCGGCACGTAGAACTCGGCGACCTCGTCGAGCTGGAGCTTGCCGTCCGGCCGGTACCAGTGCCAGACGCTGTTGTAGCTGCCGATCACGGCGCGGGTGAGCAGGTCGGGGTCGACCGTCGGGATCGCGCCGGCGGCCATGCCCGCGGTGAGGAAGTCCCGCCACCCAGCCTCGTACTGCTTGACCAAGGAGAAGGCGCGGAGGCGCGCGTCCTCCTCGCGCGGCGCCGCGCGGGGGTGACGGACCAGGCCCTGCTCGGCGACCAGGACACGAGCACGGCGGACCTCGCGGTCGCTCAGCTCGAAGCTACCCCTCACCAGGGCGGGGAAGGAGACCGCGAAGTCGCCCTCGGTCAGCCGCCGGAACTCCGCGCAGGCGTCCTCGATCGCTTCCCCGAGGATCTCGAACAGACACTGCTGCTTCGATTCGAAGTAGTGATAGAGCGCGGTCGGGCCGAGCCCGACGGCGATCGCCACGTCCGCCCACTTGGTGTCTTCGTAGCCGTTCTCACCGAAGTACTCGGTCGCCACCGCGACGATCTCGGCGCGCTTGTTGCGTGGCGACAGTCGTGGCCCTGTCCGCCCCTCCCCCCCGCTGTCCGGCATCTTCCCCTGCCTCCTCGAGTCCGCTTACGTCCGTGTCCACCCCTGAGGACGCGCGCAACCCTACACGGGAATGTGGCGTGTCTCCGCGGATCGATGAGAGGTTTTCCAGCGATTTCCGAAGCGTGAGAGAATCGGCGCGAATGAGCGCCGACCCGCCCGCCGCCGCCCCGTCCCCGGATCGCTTCCAGGAGCCGGGCTGGTTCACCCGCAACGTCTTCAACAAGGCGATCGCCGGCCTCACCGGCCTCGGCGTCAGCATCATGGGCTCGCGCGTCCTCGAAGTGAAAGGCCGCAAATCGGGCCGGTGGCGATCGACCCCGGTCAACCTGCTCGGGGTAGACGGCGCCCAGTATCTGGTCGCGCCGCGCGGCAACACCCAGTGGGTCCGCAACATGCGCGCCGCCGGCGGCGGCCGCCTCCGCCTCGGCCGCAAGACCGAGGACTTCAAGGCGACCGAGGTCCCGCCCACCGACGCCGTCCCGATCCTCCGCGCCTACCTGAAGAAGTGGAAGTGGGAGGTCGGCGCCTTCTTCGACGGCGTCGGCCCCGACAGCACGGACGAGAAGCTACTCGAGATCGCGCCCGACCATCCGGTCTTCAAACTCGACGCCTGACGCCCTCTCGGCCCTGACGCGTTCGCAGTAATCGTCGCTATGCGACGATTACTGCGAACGCACGGAGCGCTGACCCCCTGCCCGCCCCGCCGTCCCTAGATCCCGCTGGTGGTCGCGGCGCGGACGGCGAGGAAGAAGATGACGATGCAGCTGACCGCCATGATCCCCATCTCGCGGCGGACGATCTGCAGGGCGATCGACTCCTGCGCCTCGGCCGGGAAGGATTCGATGTCGACCTCACCGAGCTCGCGCGCCGCGGCGCCCAGGCGCGCGCCCTCGGCGATGAACGAGACCACCAGCGGCAGGATGCCGTAGAGGTAGTGGAGGTTTTCCTTCGCCGAGTGGTCGGTGATCAAGAGCAGCCCGCCGAGCACCGCCTGCACGAAGACCGACACCTGGGCGAAGCGCAGCAGATACCAGAACGGGATCGAGGGGCGAAATTTGAACCAGGCCCAGCCGCCGATGACGCCGGCGGCGAGGTTGAGCAGGATGACCAGGCATCCGACCGCGATATGTAGGCCGATCATGCCTTTAAATCCTCCTGAAAGGGTCGGGATTCCGCTTGCTGATGCGGAAAATCACTATGTAGCAAGTTGTCACAATGTGGTTGTATAACGGCGAAGGGTTACTTCGTGCTCAAGACCTATCTTCCGATTCTCGTCTTCGCGGTGCTCGGCCTCACGGTCGGTGGCCTCTTCGCGATGCTGAATCACCTGATCGGGCCGAAGAAGCCGGCCCGCGCCACCGCCGCCAGCCGCCGCCAGTCGGAGCCCTACGAGTCGGGGATCCCGGTCGAGCCGGTCAAAAACTTCCGCTTCGGCATCAGCTTCTACCTGCTCGCCATGCTCTTCATCCTCTTCGACATCGAGGTCGTCTTCCTCTATCCGGTCGGGGTGATCATGCGCGGCGCCTCGAGCGTCTTCGTCCTCGGCGAGCTGATCACCTTCGTGGTCCTGCTGATGATCGCCTTCGTCTACGTGTGGAGAAAGGGAGCACTCGATTGGAGATAGAGCGCCGCAGCCTCGGGGCCCGTCAGGCCTCCGCCCGCGACATGCTCCGCGGCGACCTCGAGGGTGAGGACCTGGAGCGCTACGTCGAAGAGCGGGTCGTCACCACGACCTTCGAGAAAATGCTCAACCTGGCGCGGGCCAACTCGATCTTCCCGCTCACCTTCGGCCTCGCCTGCTGCGCGATCGAGGCGCCGATCGCGATCGTCACCGCCCGCTACGACCTCGCCCGCTTCGGCGCCGAGGCTCTGCGCGCCTCTCCCCGCCAGGCCGACCTGATCATCCTCTCGGGCCGGGTCTCGATCAAGATGGCGCCGGTAGTCCGCCGCCTCTACGACCAGATGCTGGAGCCGAAATGGGCGATCTCGATGGGCGCCTGCTCCTCCTCCGGCGGCATGTTCGCCAACTACGCGGTCGTCCAGGGCGCCGACAAGTTCATGCCGATCGACATGCACATCCCCGGCTGCCCGCCGCGCCCGGAGGCGGTCATGTACGGCTTCAACAAGCTGCAGCGGAAGATCATGGGCAACCCCGACCAGGGCTGGCGGCGGCGCTACAACGCGGCCGGCACCGAGGAGTGGGCGCGCGGCGGCCCCGCTTCGCTACCGAGCGCCGAGGCCGCCGAGGCCTACGAGGTTGCGCGGGAGCTGACCCTTGCCTGACGGGCCCGGACTCGAGCTGCTGCGCGGCGAAATCGACGGCGGCCTCCAGGGCGCGGTGCTCGACACCTCCTACGCCAACGAACGGGCGGCGCTGATCGTCGACCCGGCCCGCGTCCTCGACGTGCTCGGCTGGCTGCGCGACACCCCGGGCCAGGGCTACCGCTTCCTCTCCAGCCTCCACGTCGCCGACTACCTGCCCGCCGAACCGCGCTTCGGCGTCCACTACGAGCTGCTTAACCGCGAGCGCTGCGAGCGCCTCCGGGTCAAAGCGATGCTCCCTGCCGAGAGCCCCGAGATCGACTCTTGCGTCGGCCTCTACCCGACCGCCAATTTCCAGGAGCGCGAAGCTTTCGACTTCTTCGGCGTCATCTTCCACGGCCACCCCGAACTGACCCGGATCCTCCTCCCCGAGGACTACGTCGGCTGGCCGCAGCGCCGCGACTTCCCGGTCGGCGGCGAGCCGGTCACCTTCACCTACAGCGAGAAGCGGTATGGCTGACCCGGAGCTGCCGCAGGCGATCGTCGACGAGGACCCGGCACTGCCGACCGTCGCCGACCTCTACGGCGAGCTCGACGCCGACCGCACCACCGAGGTGATGACGGTCAACATCGGCCCCCACCACCCGGCCACCCACGGCGTGCTCCGCCTCGTCGTCGACCTCGAAGGCGAGGTGGTCCGCGACCTCAAGCCGGTGATCGGCTACGTCCACACCGGGATCGAAAAGTCCTGCGAGGACAAGAGCTACTGGAAGGTCATCCCCTTCGTCGAGCGGATGGATTACGTCTCCTTCTTCTTCCAGATGGAGGCCTACTGCGGCGCGGTCGAGCGGCTGATCGGGCTGGAGATCCCGCCCCGCGCCAAGTACCTGCGGACGATCATGCTGGAGCTGAACCGGATCCACAGCCACCTGGTCTGGCTGGGGACGACGGCGCTCGACCTCGGCGCGATCTCGATGCTCTGGTACTGCTTCCGCGAGCGCGACCGCATCCTCGACCTCTTCGAGATGGCGACCGGCCAGCGGATGCACACCCGCTACTTCCAGGTCGGCGGCGTGATCGAGGACATCCCGCTCGGCTGGGAGGAGAAGTGCCGCTCCTTCGTCGAGGACATGCCGGTCCGGGTCGGCCAGTACGAAGCGCTGCTCGACCGCAACGAGGTCTTCCTGCAGCGCACCAAAGGGGTTGGGATCGTCAGCCGCGAGCGGCTGCTGGAGCTCGGCGTCACCGGGCCGCTGCTGCGCGCCGCGGGCGAGCCCTGGGACCTGCGCAAGGCCTTCGACTACCTCGCCTACCCGGAGATGGACTTCAAGATCCCGGTCGGCACGGTCGGCGACAACTACGACCGCTACCGGGTCCGGGTCGCCGAGATGGTCGAGTCGACCAAGATCATCGGCCAGGCCTTGGAGGCGCTCCCCGGCGGCCCGTTCATCGCCGACGACCGCAAGTACGTGCTGCCGCCGCGCTCGGAGCTCTCGACCTCGATGGAGTCGCTGATCCACCACTTCAAGCTCGTCACCGAGGGCTTCCGCGTCGACCCCGGCGAGATCTACTACGCGATCGAGGGCCCGCGCGGCGAGCTCGGCTGCTTCGTCCTCGCCGACGGCTCCTCGAAGCCCGCCCGCGTCCACTTCCGCGACCCCTCCTTCGTCAACCTGCAGTCGTTCAAGGACATGGCGCAGGACTCCTACATCGCCGACATGATCTGCAGCCTCGGCATGCTCGACCCGATCCTCGGCGGGGTCGACCGATGAGCCCGGTCGACGGCGCGGGCGCCTCCAACCCGAACCTGCCGGTCGACCGCGCGGTCACCGTCGGGCGCGAGCCGAGCACCGACCCCGAGCAGATCCCGGAGCTCGCCGAAGTCGACTGCCCGGCCGAGCTGCAGGAGCGGATCGAGACGCTGATGGCCCGTTACCCGGACCGCCGGTCGGCCTCGATCCCGGCGCTGTGGGCGGTGCAGGAGCGCTACGGCTGGTGCACCCCGGAGGGGATCCGCCAGGCCGCCGCGGTGATGCGGGTCACCCCCGCCTACCTTGAGTCGGTCGCCAGCTTCTACGACCTGCTCCACACCACCCGGGTCGGCGAACACCGGATCGAGGTCTGCACCAACATCAGCTGCTGGATGCGCGGCGGCGACGAGCTGCTCGACGCCTTCCGCGCCGCCGCCGCGGGCGAGGACGTCTTCGTCACCGGCTTCGAGTGCCTCGGCGCCTGCGACATCGCGCCGATGGCCTCGATCGACCAGCGCTACTTCGGGCCGTTGCTGCCGGGCGAAGCGCAGACGGCGATCGACCAGCTGCTCTCGGGCGACGCGGTCCTCCCCGAGAAAGCACTGGAGAAGCGACCGCTGGCCGGCGACACGGAGGTTCCCCGCTGATGCCCCACCAGCTCGAGACCCGCGTGCTCCTCGACAAGGCCGAGGACCCGCGCCTCGCCACCCTGCAGGGCTACCGGGACCTGGTCGGCGGCTACGCCACCCTGGAGCGCGCCTACAAGGAGATGGAGCAGGACCAGGTCCTCAAGGAGCTCGAAGACTCGGGCCTGCGCGGCCGCGGCGGCGCCGGCTTCTCGATGGGCAAAAAGGCCTCGTTCCTGCCGCGCGGGGAAATGGCGAAGTACCTCTGCTGCAACGCCGACGAGTCCGAGCCGGGCGCCTTCAAGGACCGCGAGCTGATGCAGCGCAACCCCCACCAGCTGATCGAGGGGATCGCGATCGCGGCGCTCGCCGCCGACGCCGGCCACGCCTTCATCTTCATCCGCGGCGAGTACGACGCGCAGGCCGACATCCTCGACGCCGCGGTCGCCGAAGCCTACGAGGCCGGTTACCTCGGCAAGGACATCCTGGGGACGCGCCGCGACCTCGAGCTGGTCGTCCACCGCGGCGCCGGCGCCTACATCTGCGGCGAGGAGACGGCGCTGCTCGACGCGCTCGAGGGCAAGCGCGGCAACCCGCGCCTGAAGCCGCCGTTCCCGGCGGTCCAGGGCCTCTACGGCGGGCCGACCCTGATCAACAACGTCGAGACCCTCTCCAACGTGCCGCGGATCGTCGCCAAAGGCGCCGAGTGGTTCCGCCAGTTCGGCACCGAGCAGTCGCCGGGCACCAAGGTCGTCTCGGTCTCCGGCGGCGTCCGCCGCCCCGGCAACTACGAGGTCGAGCTGGGGATCCCGACCCGCGACCTGATCTACGACCTCGCCGGCGGGCCGCTCCCTGGCCGCAGCGTCAAAGCGATCTACCCGGGCGGCTCCTCCTCCCCGGTCCTCACCGCCGAGGAAGCGATGGGCCTCCCCTACAGCTTCGAGGCGATGGCCGAAGCGGGCTCGATGCTCGGCTCCGGCTCGGTGATCGTCGCCGACGACCAGGTCTCGATCCCCCTGATGGCGCTGCGCACGGCGCGCTTCTACCACCACGAGTCGTGCGGCAAGTGCACCCCCTGCCGCGAGGGGACCAACTGGACGGTGAAGATGCTGGAGCGGGTCGTCCGCGGCGAGGCGACGCCGATGGACCTCGACATCATCAGCTCGGTCCAGGAGAACATCATGGGCCACTGCCTCTGCGTCCTCGGCGACTCGATGGCGATGCCGGTGGCGGCGATGGTGCGCAAGTTCCGCGGCGAGTTCGAGGAAGTGATGGCGGAAGCCGCCGAAGGCATCGACCCGCACGTGGTGGTCGATGCCCCGGTCGAGACCCTGGGAGCCGCGACGTGAGCAATAAAGATGGAGCAAGCCAGATTTCGCTGACGATCGACGGCCGCGAGGTGACCGCGATCGCCGGCGAGATGCTCCACGACGCGGCCCGCAAGGGCGACGTCGAGATCCCGGTCTTCTGTTACGAGCCGAAGCTCGGCGAGCCGGTCGGCGCCTGTCGGATGTGCCTGGTCGAGATCGAGGGGATCCCGAAACTGCAGACCTCCTGCTCGACCCCGGTCCGCGATGGGATGGTCGTCCACACCCGCACCGACCAGGTGAAGAAGGCGCAGAACGCGGTGGTCGAGTTCCTGCTCGTCAACCACCCGCTCGACTGCCCCGTCTGCGACAAAGGCGGCGAGTGCCCGCTGCAGGACATCACCCAGGGCTGGGGCCCGGGCAAATCGCGGGTGATCGACGAAAAGCGCCACTTCGAGAAGCCGATCGAACTCTCGCCGCTGGTCGCGATCGACCGCGAGCGCTGCATCCTCTGCTACCGCTGCGTGCGCTTCAGCCAGGAGGTCTCCGAGGACTCGCAGCTGCAGCTCTTGGAGCGCGGCGACCGCACCTTCGTCGGCACCTTCGACGACCGCCCCTACGTCTCGCCCTTCCACGGCAACATCACCGATCTCTGCCCGGTCGGCGCGCTGACCAGCTACACCTACCGCTTCCGCGCCCGGCCCTGGGACATCGAGCAGGCGGGCTCGGTCTGCACGCTCTGCCCGAGCCAGTGCAACGTCAGCTTCACGGTCCGCGACGAGAAGGTGAAACGGGTGGTCGCCCGCGACAACCCCGAGGTCGACGACGGCTGGCTCTGCGACCGCGGGCGATACGGCTTCGAGATGTTCAGCAGCGACGAGCGGGTCACGGAGCCGCGCCTCAAAGGCGGGACGGCGACCGACTACGAGACGGCGATCGCGAAAGCGGCCGCCGGGCTCAAGGCGCGCGACGGCAAGGTCGCGGCGATCGTCGGCGACGCCTCCAACGAGGAGGGCTTCCTCGTCCAGGAGATCCTGCGGAGCGCCCTCCACTCGACCGACATCGACTCGCGCCCGGCGGCCGGCCCGGGGATCGGCACGATCCTCGACCTCGCGCAGCCGGAGCGCCAGGCCGCCGTCGCCGACATCGACGAGGCCGACGTGATCCTGGTGCTCGGCACCGACCCGATGCAGTCCTCACCGATCCTCGACCTGCGGATCCGCAAGGCGATCCGCCGCAACGGGGCCCGCCTCGCGGTGGCGACCGAGCGGCCGACCGCGCTCGACGGCGGCGCCGAGGCGATCGCTCGGTACGCCCCCGGCCAGGCGGCCTACTTCATCAGCGAGCTGACCAAGGCCGTCGGCGGCGAGGAGAACATCGCGACGCCGCTCGCCGAGAGCCTGCGCGACGCCGGCAAGGTGGTCGTCGTCTGGGGCGAGCGGATCGGCGCCGACGGCGCCGCGGAGCTGCACGGCCTCGCCGCCGCCCCGAACTCGG
>CAWGPH010000009.1:0-570794 GCA_963824485.1 uncultured Actinomycetes bacterium | reverse complement strand
GAGCGTTCTCGTCGTGCCGCTCCATCGTCCAATCATGGCCGACCAAGCCGTGATGCTCCACAGAGAAGGCTAAGGTGAGACCTCTGTGGCCCGTGTGCCGGCGAGAAAATACGACACCTACTTCCTGGGCGCTGGCTTTTCGCGCGCGGTCGGATTGCCAAACACCGCCGAGCTCCTCACCAAGGTGCATGCCCTCGCCAAAGACCATGGTTTGAAGATCGATGACGAACTGCGTGACGCCTACCGGTACTTCTACCCAGAGGAAGCCAAAAGCTTCGTACCGGAGTCGGTCGATTTCTTCGCTGTGCTCCGGGCCAATATGGATGTCGCGCGGAATATGCCCGGTGCCTTCGAGCATCCTTCACTGCTGAGGGAGCTGCGTGTGGCGATAGCTCGCATCCTCTGTGAGTGCATCCGCGGCGGGGAGATTCCGGCGAGCGGCTGGTCCAGCGTCGAGAGGATCATCCGGCCCGGAAACGTGGTCATCACGAGCAACTGGGATGTCTTTAATCGAGCATTACGCGGCCCTAAGGGGCATTCCGCTCCGCCTTGGCGGGCAGCCGGATGAGAGTCATGTGACGTTGATCAAGCTCCATGGCTCAATCGACTGGACCGAGCGTGACGATCGGCAGACCGGCTGGCCCGACACCGATTTCGCCGCACTCCGTGAACTTCAGAACGTCCCCGGTCGACGCCGCATCTCCCTCAAGGGGGACGGGGTGATCCGAATCCGCGCGGTCGAAAACATGAACCGGAGCTGGCAATTCATCAAGTCCAGAACCAGACAACCAATGATGATCACGATGTCCTTTGGGAAGACGATCGAGATGACTCCGATCAGGGACATGTGGCGGGACGCCTATTACGCGCTGAGCGCCACCAAACATCTGCGCATCCTCGGCTATTCGATGCCTGAGGACGACATCGAGATCCGAACTCTGCTTCGAGCTGGTGTCGCACGGGGGACCAAGACCGGAAGCGCAGCAGGAGCCAAGGTAACCGTGATCAACCCCGAGACCCAGGTGCATGTGCGCGTGCGGACGCTCGTCTCGCGAAGCATGCAGTCGGACTACAGCGCATTTCACCCAAGCTGACCCGATTGGGCCGCCCATTGGTGTCGGGCGGTTTGCTCGCCGCGGGCGATCTACACAGTCGTCGGCCTCGGCGGCGCCCGGGCGCTCGGGTGCCATCTCGCCGGAAGCCGATCTCAGAGCCGGGCGCATCCAGCACCATCCTCGGCTGGCACGGTCCGCGAACACGGACTTCTCCTTCCGCGTGAAAGCGAAGTAACCCCAAGTGCCCCCGGGCGAATACGAGACGAACCGGATAGCCCGGATCGAAGGCCAGCGAATCGCCCTGACTGGTTGGGCGACGAAAGCTTCCGATCGACTCCGCGGCCGCATTACACTCGCCTCATGAACGGGACCCTCGACCTGACGATCCTCTACGAGGACGGAGAGGAAGGCTGGATCGTCGCCTCGATCCCGGCCGTACCCGGCGCGCTCAGCCAGGGACGCGACCGCGAGGCGGGCGGCAACCACACGCGCTGGGTCTCGCAGGCTGGTCCACGGTCGGCGGTACCGCGCCACGGCGAGATCGACTGGAAGCTGATGTCGGGGTCCGCCTGCATAGACGAGCCCGTAGGGCGAAGTGGCGGAGGAGGGAGCGCTCAGTCTCGTGGTGGCGGGGAACCCAGGCCCTCGCCGCGCAGCCTCGACCAGAATTCGACCCAGATCCGCTCCGCTTCGATCCCCGCCCGCAGTGAGATCCGGGGTCCTTCGGGGATGCTCTCGGCCGCATCCCCGGCGCTTGCCCGCAGCTCTTCGTACTCGGCAAGCTTGGCTTCGTGTGCCGGCAGTTGCGCAGCCGCCATCGATTGTGGGTCGGAGCCGAAGAAGACCTTGAGCAGGGCGAGGTCGCGCAGCTCGGTCAGCTCCGCCGTCGGCTCGGTCAGCCAGGCGCGCAGCGCTTCGCGGCCACGTTTCGTCACCCGGTAGTGCTTGCGTCGCCGCCCGCTCTCCTCGCGCCGCTCACTGAGTAGCCCAGCTGCGGTCAGTCGTTCCGGCTCGGTGTACAGCTGGGCGTGCTGCAGCGACCAGAAGTTGCCGAGGCTGACCGCAACCATCTGCTTGAGGTCGTACGGGGTTGCCTCGCCGGCGGCCTCGAGCAGGCCGAGGACGATGTAGGAGGTCGGGGTCAGACGGATCTCAGTTGACATGGGCCGGGACGGATGGTATCTCTTAGACCATACATTAAGGACTATAGGCTTGGAGGCGCGATGAAGGTGATGACGCAGACCGTATCCCGTCCCGGCTATGCCCAGGGCCTGGAGACCCTCGACGCGGAGGTTGAGCTCGACTCCCTCCCGATTGAGGGCTCGATCCCCGAGTGGCTGACCGGCACGCTGCTGCGTAACGGGCCGGCCCGCTACGAGGTCGGCGGGCGGCCGCTCAACCACTGGTTCGACGGCTTCGCGATGCTGCACCGCTTCTCCTTCGGCGGCGGTCGCGTCTCCTACGCCAACCGCTTCCTCCGCGGCGAGGCATACAAGGCGGCCGAGCGCGACGGCGAGATCTCCTACAGCGAGTTCGCCACCGACCCATGCCGGTCGATCTTCCGCCGCGCGGCGACCCTCTTCCGGCCCAAGATCACCGACAACTGCAACGTCAATCTGACCCGGCTCGGCGAGGAGTATGTCGCGATGACCGAGACACCCCTGCCGGTCGCATTCGACCCCGAGACGCTGGAGACGCTCGGGGTCGCCTTCCGCCCGCCCGGGATTCACGCCACCGCCCATCCGCACCACGACCCGGCGCGCGGCGAGCTGATCGCCTACGTGACCAACTTCGGGCCGCGCAGCGAGTACCGCGTCTTCGCCCAGCGCGACCGCGCCACCCAGCGACGGATCGCCTCGCTGCGGGTCGCCGCGCCCTCCTACATGCACAGTTTCGCGCTGACCGAGCGCTACGCGGTCTTGGTCGCCTTTCCCCACGTGGTCAACCCGCTCGAGCTGGCGCTCTTGGGCCGGCCCTTCATCGAGAACTATCGCTGGAAGCCGGAGCTCGGCACCCGGGTGCTGGTCTTCGAGCGCGAGGACGGTTCTCTGCGCGGCACGTATGAGGCGGAGCCCTGCTTCTGCTTCCACCATGTCAACGCCTTCGAGCGCGAGGGCGAGCTGGTCCTCGACATGGCCGCCTACGAGGACGCCTCGATCGTCGACTCGCTCTACCTCGAGCGGCTGCGCGCCGAACCGCCGCCGCCGTCCTCGCTGGCGCGGCTGCGACGCTACCGGGTCGACCTCGACGGCGGCCGGGTCGGCGAGGAGGAACTCTGCGACGTGTCGCTCGAGCTGCCGCGGATCGATTACCGCGAGCGCAACGGGCGGCCCTACCGGTACACGTACGGAGTCGGCACCCCGGACGGCGAGGAGGTCGGGTGGCACGACCGGCTGGTCAAGATCGACGTCGCGACGGGCGAGGCGGTCGGGTGGCACGAGCCCGGCGCCTACCCCGGGGAGCCGGTCTTCGTGCCGGCGCCCGAGCCCGATCGCGCCGAGGACGGGGGCGTGCTGCTCTCGGTCGTCCTCGACGCTCGCGCCGCCGCCTCCTACCTGCTCGTCCTCGACGCGGCGAGCATGGAGGAGCTGGGCCGAGCCCAGGTGCCCCACCA
The DNA here is from genome assembly GCA_963824485.1 of uncultured Actinomycetes bacterium. Taxonomy (GTDB): domain Bacteria; phylum Actinomycetota; class Thermoleophilia; order Solirubrobacterales; family 70-9; genus VAYN01. Next base: position 567,125 of record CAWGPH010000009.1, on the reverse strand, counting down.
CATCCCGTTCGGCTTCCACGGGCAGTACTTCAACTGAGCACGGGCGGCCGAGTCCGAAGTGGCTTCGGCCCGCGCGGTTCGATCACCGTGAGGATCGACAGGCGAGTGCCCCCCCGGCCGAACACAATCCGAACCTGAGGGTGCGGATCGAAGCCGAGCCGGTTTCGCCACCCGGCGGTTCGGGCTCGATTCGACGCTTCCCTTTGGCGATGACCGCCAAGGAGAAACCGATGGAGCGGGTCGCAAACCTCTCGGAAGCCGAGGCCGACGAGACGCTTCGCCTGCTTGACATGAGGGCCGACCCTGTGGTCGTCAGCTTTCGCGACGCACCCGAGGATGATGAGCCCTGGACGGCGGAGGACGAAGCAGCGGTCGCCGAGACAGATGCCGACCTCGCCGCCGGACGCCCCATGTCGCTCGAGGACTTCGGGCGCAAGCACGGCATCGAGTGAGCGAGGCGCGCCGGCCGGCGCGGATCGAGGCTGAGCCAGTCTCGCCGATGCCCCTCAGCCGCACCGAAAGCCGAGCAGCCCCGCAACCTCCCCCTGGGCGGTGTCACGCGAGGCAAACGACAGCTCCTCGCCGCTTTCCACAAGCTGGGGCAGGGTGAGCGAGGCCACGGCGAGATGCCACGCGTCCATCGCTCTGATCGCGTGCTCTCGTACGAGCGATAGCGCGGTTTCCTCGACCTCCTCCTGCGGAACCGAGAGGACGGTCACCGGCCCGCCGGGCGCCAGGTCGGCATCGAGTAGGTCGAGCAGGCCCTTGGCGTCGATCCGACCCGACCGCGCGGCTCGGATCAGCACACCCGAGACCTCGATCCGCGTCCAGGTGCCGGTGACCAGCGCCACGTCGGCGTTTTCGAGCAATGCGGCCGACTCCGCATGGCCGACCTCATCCGCGAGGTAGGCGCGTGCGAGGACCGAGGGGTCGAGGTAGACGATCACACCCGGTCGCGCTCTTCGTCGATCAGCCGATCGACCTGCGCGCCGAGGCCCCGCGTCGACTCGATGATCCGTCGGCGCCGGGCGGCGCCGACCGTTCGCGCGGGCACCGTACCGGCGACGACACCGCTCGCGACCGCCGCCGCACGCAGGCGGGCACGGCGATCGCCACGGTCCGCGTCCGCGGCCGCATCGAGGATCTCCCCTGCCAGCGCGTTGACGCTCCGGTGCTCTCGACTCGCGCGCGCGGAGAGGCGGCGGTGAAGATCCTCTGGAACGCGGAGCAGCAGCTGCCTCATGGTCTTGATGATATCACCGCCCTCAGATGATATCTTCCCGAAGTAGCTTCGCGGTTCGACCACCGTCAAGGCGATCGGGGTCCTCGGGTACCAAATGCCCCCGGCGGGACTCGAACCCGCGCCGCGCGGCTTAAAAGGCCGCCGCTCTAACCAACTGAGCTACAGGGGCAGAAGACCGGATCGCCCATTCCCAAGCGCAAATCGCGGCCTGGGGCGATTCTACGGACTTGCCTCGACTTCGGCGGGTCGGGGCTTGGGAACGAAACCCTGATTTGGGATGCAGGCTGAGGTGCCTCGTGCCGGCGAGCTTCTGGGGAGGATCTCGCGCCTCAGGTGCTCAGCCCCGCGAGCGGGCCCGCTTGAATCGATCCGACCATATAGTCATCTGCCTGACCAATGCAACAGATTGGCGCTACCGGCCTCCTCGGTCTCGTAGCCGGCCGGCTCGACCTTCGGATCGGTCGTAAGGAGCAGGGCGGGCGCCGCCCGGGCGCATCGAATCGCCCCGCCGGTGGTTTGGGACGGCATGACGGGGAGAACGGCAGACACACGTGGCCGCCGCAACGCCGGGACGCGCCGGCTGATCGCCATGTTCGGCATGGTCGCCGCCTTTGCCGCGGCCGCCGCGCCGACGGCATCCGCGACGCCGATCAACTCGCCCGGGTGTCGCTACGTCGCGGCCGCCCCTCCCGGCGCAGGCGGCAACTTCCTGCTGATCGAACGGAACGAAAGCATCGGTCTGCGGCGGGTGGGCGAAGAAGTCGGGGTGTTCAAGCTCCATGGCGCCGGACCGCGGGTCGAATGCGAAGGGCGGGCCGCCACCGTCCATGACATCGACAAGATCCTCTTCCGCCCGCCCGGCGGTGAACACCAGTTGACCATCGAAGAGAGCGGCGGACCCTTCGCGCCGGGTGCGACGCCGGAGCCGGGCGGCGACAAGATCGAGATCTACGCCCGCTTCCCGAAGCGCCACCCCGGGCCGGAGAACCTGAACTTCCCGACCGTCCGCGTGGTCGGCACCGCCGGGCCGGACCAGATGCGGATCGGCCGGGTCGGCCGCGACCGCACCGACATCAGCGTCGACGCCGATGCCGACGGCGCCGCCCATCCGGACGTCGACGTGATCGCGTACTCGGCCTCCCCCGTCCGCTACACGCTCGACGGGGCCCAGGGGGACGATCGCCTCGACTCCTCCGGCACCGGCGCCGAGTTCGACGGCCCGCTGCCGGAGGGCAGGGTCACCCTCGACGGTGGCCCCGGCGACGACCTGGTCCTCGGCGGTCCGCGCCGCGACATCATCCGCGCCGGCCCCGGCGACGACCGGATCTACACCCGCGGCGGTGACGACGTCATCGATCCCGGCACGGGCGTCGACCACGTCTACGCGGGCGCCGGCGACGACTACATCTCGACCCGCGGCGAAAGCGAACCGGGCGGCTTCGACCTCTACTCGGGGGGACCGGGCGACGACTCGATCGAGGCGATCGACGGCGAGCGTGAGCGCATCCTCTGCGGCCCTGGCTTCGACCACGTCGGCGTCGACGAACTCGACGAATGGCAAAGCCCCGAATGCGAGCGGGGCCCCCCGGCCCGGGCGCGCCGTGAGTACAGCCGGACGGGATCCTCACAGCTGAGCTATGGGGCCGGTCCATCTTTTCCGCTCCGTCCCTCGCCTCGGCGGGTCCGTCACTGTTTCAGACCCCTCTCCCGGGACGCGAGCCTGACGGGCACAGCATCCGGCGGCGCGACGGTGCCACACGACGTCCGCGAAGTCGGCCACGCCGGCAGCCCTTGATCGTTTCTGGGCACAGGATTGTGCTCACCGGACTCGAGCTTGGCGACTCGCGGCTGGGAGACGCCGAACTGATCGCCCAGGCGGCAACGGGCGAGCCCTCCGACCGCAAGTTCCTGCGAAGGAGCGCTCATGTCAACCATGTGGAGATAGGTGGCGGGCGCCGGCGGTCGCCAGGTCGGCAAGTATGTTCTGCGTCCGGGTGATCGCCCGTTCGAGCGCCTGGGCACGGTTATAGAGAGCGATATCGGCCGTCGGTTCGAGCGCCTTCTTCAGCTCCCGCAGGTCGAAGTCGTCGCCGGACGTCGACCCGCCGAGGTGCCGTCCCCTCCTTACCGGTCATCCGAGGAAGTCGTCGATCGCCTGCATTGCCGCGCGATGGTCGCGGCGCGAGGCGCGGTCGGCGCGCCGCCGTAGGCCTTCGATCTCGGCGCTGAGCTTCGGCCAGAGCCCGGCGCGGTCGACCAGGACCCTGCCCTCTTCCACGCCCATCATCAGGAGCAGCTCGTTGGAAGAGGCCGCCTCCATGGTGAGGATGTCGACGTTCCTGCCGAGTGCATGCGCGAGGCGATTCCGTAGGTCGAGCAGCCTCTCCAAAGAGTCCTCTCGGAAGACGATCAGCAGGTCGACGTCGCTGTCGGGTCGATCGTCCCCCCGAGCCACCGAGCCGAAGAGCATCGCGAAAGCGACGTTCGGCTCGGTCCGGAGCGCCGACCGCAGGGTGGCCAGCAGCGGCCAATACCGGCGCAGGTAGCCTGCCTCCCCAGGTGCCAGGTGCAACGGTGCTCGTGTATCCGATCGTCGCGAGCTACAGGAGCGGGCGCCCATCGTGGACGGGCGTCGCGCCGACGGGGTCAGGAGAGGTCGGGGATGCCCTGGTAGGCGGTCGAGGGCTCTGCGTAGGTGCGCTGGGGGATGCGGCCCGCGGCGCGGGCGAGGTGGCCGGCCTCGACGGCGGCGCGGAGGGCGCGGGCCATCGCGGTCGGCTCGGCGGCGCCGAAGATGGCGCTGGCGGCGAGGACGGCGGAGCAGCCGAGCTCCATCGCCAGGGCGGCGTCGGAGGCGGTGCCGATGCCGGCGTCGAGGATGACCGGGACCTCGGCACGCTCGGTGATGATCGCGATGTTGTAGGGGTTGCGGATGCCGGCGCCGGAGCCGATCGGCGAGCCGAGCGGCATCACCGCCGCGCAGCCGACGCCCTCCAGGCGGCGGGCGAGGATCGGGTCGTCGTTGGTGTAGGGGAGGACGGTGAAGCCGTCGGCGACCAGCTGCTCGGCGGCGTCGACGAGCTCGACCGCGTCGGGGAAGAGGGTGCGGTCGTCACCGATCACCTCGAGCTTGATCCAGTCGGTGGCGAAGGCCTCGCGGGCGAGCTTGGCGGTGCGGACCGCGTCGCGGGCGGTGTAACAGCTGGCCGTGTTGGGGAGGACGAAGAGGCCGAGGCGGTCGATCACGTCGAGGACCGAGCCCCCGGCGGCGGGGTCGATGCGGCGCAGGGCGACGGTGACGATCTCGGTCCCCGCGGCACTGAGCGCCGTCTCCATCTGCTCGAGCGAGCGGAAGCCGCCGGTACCGGCGATGAGTCGCGACGACCACTCGCGGTCGCCCAGGGTCCAGGTCTCGGCGCCGCCCTGGATCGCGGCGAGGACCTCGACCGCGACACCGTCGCGGAGCGGCGTCGACTCCCACTCGGAGCGGGGTACGACCTCGCCGTCGAGCGCGATGGCGACGCCGCGGGCCGGCTCGGGGGCGCCGGCCGCGCGCGCCGCCTCGGCGAGCGTCGCGGCCTCGGCGAGCTCCACCATCTCCCCGTTCAGCTCGATCCTCACCGGCCCACCCCCAAGGGGTCTCTTCCTTTTGTCACCCTCTGGGTTACAAAAGGAAGGCGGTTGGGGTCGGCGGCGGCAATCGAGGGCGGGGGCTCGGTGCCGGCGAGGGTCGCGGCGACCGCGTCGGCGGTCAGCGGGGCGAGCATGATGCCGTTGCGGAAGTGGCCGGTGGCGAGGACGAGGCCGTCCACCGCCCCGCGGCCGACGATCGGCAGGTTGTCGGGGGTGCCGGGACGGAGGCCGGCGATCGTCCCGGCGAGCTCCATCTCGGCGACGTCGGGGAGGACGCGGTAGGCCTCGCGCAGCAGCTCGTGCACGCCGCCCGCGGTGACGACGGTGTCGAAGCCGCGCTCCTCCTGGGTGGCGCCGACGATCAGCCGGCCGTCGGGGCGCGGCACCAGGTAGACGCGCTCGGAGGCGACGATCCGCTCGGCCGGCGGCGGCGCGCCCTCGCGCGGCCGCAGCTCGACGACCTCCCCCTTCACCGGCCGCACCGGCGGCCGCGCCTCCTCCAGCAGCCAGGCGGTCTGTCCCGACCACGCCCCGTTGCAGAGCACGATCGCGTCGCCGTAAACGTCAGCCCCATTCCTTTTGTCACCCACAGGGTTACAAAAGGAATGGTCAGCGGCGGTCGGGGCGGTGCGGACGCCGACGAGGCGCTCGCCGGACCAGAGGCCGTCGACGACCTCGGTGCCGGTGCGGAGCTCGCCGCCGGCCTCGCGCAGCGCCGCGGCCAGGGCCAATGCCAGGCGGCGGGGATCGACCGAGGCATCGTCCGCCGCCAGCACGCCGCCGGCGAAGGTCGGGACCAGCCCCGGCTCCAACTCCCGGCACCGGCGCGGGGTCAGCCACTCGGCCTCGAGGCCGAGCTCCAACTGCAGCTCGTGGCGGCGGCGCAGCTCGCCGGCCTCGTCGCGGTCGAGCGCCACGTGGAGCGCGCCGCATTGGTCGTATCCCGTCGACTCCCCACTTGCCGCCTCGACCTCCGCCGCGAAATCGGCCCAGAGCGCCCCCGACGCCAGCGTCATCTCCAACAGCCGGCGCTCACCGAAGGACAGCTCGCCGACCGGCGCCAGCATCCCGGCAGCCACGTTGGTCGCGCCGGCGGGTGGCTCGGCCCGCTCCAGCACCGCCACCCGCGCTCCGTCCTGGGCGGCGCGCCAGGCGCAGGCAAGGCCGATGACGCCACCGCCGACGAACACCGCATCGAAACTCTGCTTCTCGCTCAAGACTTTGCCTCCGCCGGCATTACCCGGATCAGGTCAGACGGTCGGTGACCTTGTTGCCACCCTCTCAGCCCACGTGCGCAGGGCTCCCGTTCGCCCTCCGATGCTACCCGCTCGTGAAGGGCGGCCATAATCGAGGGGTGAGCTTCGCTCCCCCTGAGGCACAAGGACCGCTGCGGCGCGAGCGGCTGCGCACCGCCCGCCTCTATTTCGTCTGCGACGCGCGGCCCGGTGGCGCCGACCCCGAACCACTGCTGCGCGCCGCGCTGGGCGGCGGCGTCGACATCGTCCAGTTGCGCGAGAAGCAGCTCGGGCGGGCGGAGATCGAACGCGCCGCGTCGACCTTTCGGCGCATCGCCGACACCTATTCGGCACTCTTCATCGTCAATGACGACCCGGATCTGGCGCGCGCCTGCGACGCCGACGGGGTCCACGTCGGCCAGGAGGACGCCTCGGTCGCCGAGGCGCGGGCGCTGCTCGGACCGCAGGCGATCGTCGGCCAGTCGACCCACTCGGAGGAGCAGATCGCGGCGGCCGAGGCGCGCGACATCGACTACTTCGCGGTCGGCCCGGTCTGGGAGACGCCGACGAAACCGGGGCGCCCGGCGGTCGGGCTCGAGCTCGTCACCCACGCCGCGGCGCGCGTTACCAAGCCGTTCTTCGCGATCGGCGGGATCAGCCCGCTGAACGCCGGCGAGGTCGTCGCGGCGGGCGCGCAACGGCTCTGCGTGGTGCGGGCGATCCGCGACGCCCCCGACCCCGGCGTCGCGGCCGAAGCGCTGCGGCGCGCCTTCGATGTCGAGGGGTCGCAGAGGGGCGTGGCGCCGGGTGGCTGAGCGGCCGCGCAAGCGCAAGGAGCGCGGTGGGGCGGGCGAGGGCGCCCCGCCGGGTGCGAATGGCGCAACGGGAACGAACGGCGCGGGCGCGGCGAACGGCGGCGCCCCCGCAAACGGCGCCCGGACCGCTCCCCGCCCCACCCCGCAGGAGCGGATGCGCGCCGGCTACGCCAAAGCGGAGGTCCGCAACCAGGCGGCGCGCGAGGCGCTCGAGCCGCTGGCCGAGGGCGAGCGGCCGGCCGTCGTCACCTTCGGCGCGATCCTCGCCGCGCTGATCGCGCTCTCCATCGTCGTCAGCTACGCCGCCGGCGTGAAGGTGAACGGCTCGACCCCCCACTTCACCGCGGTCGCGGCGCCGGTGTTGATCCTCGGCGTGATGGCCTGGGGGATGTGGCGGGCCCGCTACTGGGCGGTGCTCGGCTTCCAGGTGATCCTCGTCTTCCTCATCTTCACCTCGGTCTACGGGCTGCTGGTCGAGGCGACCTCGGTCACCGAGTTCGCGGTCACGGTCGGCCTGCTCGCCGTCTCCGGCACGCTCTTCTGGCTGATGGTGAAGGCGATGGCGCGGATCCAGATGCCGGAGCGCCTGCCGCCAAACTGACTTCTATAGGCTCACTTTCCCCATGCCAGAGAGCTTCGACACCATCGTCATCGGGGGTGGCCCGGGCGGCTATGTAGCCGCGATCCGCGCCTCCCAACTCGGCAAGAAGACCGCTGTCGTCGAGCGCGACAAGCCCGGCGGGCGCTGCCTCAACTACGCCTGCATCCCGGCGAAGACGATCCTCCGCACGGCGGAGATCTTCGACGAGGCGCGCCACGGCGCCGAGCTCGGCATCGTCGGCGAGGTGGCGATCGACTGGCCCGCCCTGCAAGCACGGCGCACCAAAGTCTCCGAATCGCTCTCGGGTGGCGTCAAGTTCCTCTGGGACAAGGACAAGGTGACGATGATCGAGGGCGAGGGCTCGCTCACCGCCGACGGCGACGTCGCCGTCAACGGTGAGGTCTACGAGGCGGGCGCGGTGATCCTCGCGACCGGCTCGGTGGCGCTGCCGATCCCGGGTGTCGAGTTCGGCGGCCGCGTCGTCGACACCTGGGGCGCCTGGTCGCTCGCCGAGCAGCCGCGCAAGATCGCCGTCGTCGGCGCCGGCGCGTCGGGCTCGGAGCTCGCCTCCGCCTACGCGCGGCTCGGCACCGAGGTGATCCTGATCGAGATGCTGCCGCAGATCCTCCCCGCCGAGGACAAGGACATCGCCAAGATCGTCGAACGCGTCTTCAAGAAACAGGGGATCGAGATCTCCACCGGCGCGCCGGTGGAGAACGTCGAGGCCGGCGAGTCCTCGGTCAAGTTCACCTACGGTGACAAGTCGGCCGAGGTCGACTACCTCTGCGTCGCCGGCGGCCGCGGCCCCGACACCGAGTCGCTGAACCTGGCCGCCGCCGGGGTCGAGCTCGGCGAGCGCGGCAAGATCAAGGTCGACCCCTACGGGCAGACGACCAACCCGAAGGTCTTCGCGATCGGCGACCTGGTCAACAAAAAGGCCCTCGCCCACAAGGCCGAGGAGGAGGGCGTCGTCGCGGTCGAGCGGGCCGCGGGCGTCGAGACCGAGCCGGTCGACCAGGAGCTGCTGGTCGGCGCCACCTTCACCCACCCGCAGGTGGCCAGCGTCGGCCTCACCGAGGCGGCCGCCAAGGAGGCGGGCCACGAGGTGAAGATCGGCAAACAGAAAATCTCCGGCGAGGGCGCCGGCACCGTCTACGACGACAAAGACGGCATCGTCAAGCTCGTCGTCGACGCCAAATACGGAGAGATCCTCGGCGCCCACATCGTCGGCAACCGGGCCTGCGACATGATCGCCGAGCTGGTCGCCGCGATGGCGCTCGAGGGCGGCGCCCAGGAGCTGGCGCGGATCGTCCATCCGCACCCGACCGTCTCCGAGGCCGTGCTCGACGCTGCCAGGGCGGTCGACGGCTGGGCCATCCACGCCTAGTGTCCCGCGTCTGAAGTTGGTTTACGGGTGGCGCGGGGCAGGATCTCCTCGGCGGTCTTGGTCCAGACGAACGGTCTGCAGCGGGTGTTGTAGGCGTCGATGAAGGCGCGGATCGCGACGACGAGATCCTTGACGCTGTCGAAGGAGCCCCGTCGGATCGCCTGGCGGGTGATGATCCCGAAGAAGACCTCGACGAGGTTCATCCAGGAGCCCGAGGTCGGGGTGAAGTGCAGCGTGATCCGCGGGTTCTTGGCGAGCCAGCGGTTGACGTCGTCGTGCTTGTGGGTGTGGTAATTGTCGAGCACGACGTGCAGCCTGCGTCGCGGATAGGCCTTGGCGACGAGCTTCAGGAAGTCGAGGAACTCGGCCTTGCCGTGGCGGTCGTAGCAGCGGTCGGTCACGGCGCCGGTCGCGACCTCCAGGGCGGCGAACAGCGTGGTCGTGCCGTTGCGTTTGTAGTCGTGGGTGGCCTTCTCGGGAAGGCCGGGCCGGACCGGGAGGATCGGCTGGGTGCGGTCGAGCGCCTGGATCTGGGACTTCTCGTCGACGCAGAGCACGATCGCGTTGCGGGGCGGGTCGAGGTAGAGGCCGACGACGTCTCGGACCTTGGCCTCGAGCTCGGGGTCGGTGGAGAACTTGAACGTGCCCTGTCGCCAGGGCTGCACGCGATAGGCGCGCCAGGCCCGGGCGACGGTCGCGTCGCCGATGCCGAGGTGCCTGCCCAGCAGCCTGGAGGACCAATGCGTGACGGCCAACGACGCCGGTGGCGGCTCCAGCGTCGCGGCGATGATCTGCGCGTCGTCGATCGTCTTCGGCCGGCCGCTGCGCGGCCGGTCCCCCAGGCCGGCGATGCCGTCGGCGACGAACCGGTCGCGCCACTTGATCGCCGTCGGGCGCGAGACCCCGAGCCGCCGGGCGGCGCCCGAGATGCTCGCCCCGTCGGCGACCGCGAGGACGATCTCGGCCCGCTCGCGTCGCCCGGCCGAGACGGTCGAGCTACGCGTCCAAGACTCCAGCGTCCGGCGATCCCTGTCGGTGATGGTGAGTGCGTTCGTGGGCATGGCCCCACGATCTCATCGCCTCTGCAGACTGTCAACTAACTTATGACGCGGAACACTAGCTGTTCCTTTTGGCGCCCACAAGGCCATAAAGAACAGCTGGATGGGACGGGATAATCCGCGGGCGATGGCGGAGCGCGCGACCTTCTACTACGACCTCGGCTCGCCGTACGCCTATCTCTCGGCGGAGCGAATCTCGGGGCTCTTCACCGAGGCCGGGCTCGAGCAGCCGGAGTGGCAGCCGATCCTGCTCGGCGGGCTCTTCCGGCACTTCGACCGCGGCTCGTGGGCGCTGACCGAGGCGCGCGCCGAGGGGATCGCGGAGGTCGAGCGGCGCGCCGCCGAGTACGGGCTGCCGAGGATCGTCTGGCCCGACCCCTGGCCGGGCGAAATGCTGACCGCGATGCGGGTCGCCACCTTCGCCAAGCAGACCGGCCGCGCCGTCTCCTTCAGCCTCGCCGCCTTCCGCCAGCAGTTCGCCGCCGGCAAAGACCTGAGCGAGCCCGACAACGTGATGATCGCCGCGGCGGCCTGTGAGCTCCATCCGCGCGCGCTCGAATCCGCCGTCCGCACCCAGATCGTCAAAGACGCCCTGCGCGAGGCGACCGACGAGGCCGCCGCGGCCGGGGTCTTCGGCGTCCCCAGCGTGCGGGTCGGCGAGCAGGTCTTTTGGGGGGACGATCGCCTCGAGGAGGCGGTGGAGGCAGCCGCCACTGGCTAACCTGAACCCGTGCCCAGCCTCCCCGATGCCGCGACCTGTTACGAGCTGCTCGCGCGCATGTCCCTGATCCGGCGCTTCGAGGAGGAGGCGGGGCGCCAGTACCAGCGGGCGAAAGCGGGTGGCTTCCTCCACCTCGCGATCGGCGAGGAGGCGACGATCGTCGGCACCACCTCGGTGATGCGCGACGAAGACTTCCTGATCGGCACCTACCGCACCCACGGCCACGCGATCGCCCGCGGCACCGAACCGAACGCGGTGATGGCGGAGATCTTCGGCCGGGTCGACGGCACCAGCGGCGGGCGCGGCGGCTCGATGCACATCTTCGACGGCGAGCGCCGCTTCATGGGCGGCTACGGGATCGTCGGCGGCAACCTGCCGATCGCGGCCGGGCTCGCCCTCGCCTCCCAGTACAAGGGCGAAGACGCGGTCACCGTCTGCATGTTCGGCGACGGCGCCTCCAACGCCGGCAACTTCGGCGAGACGATGAACCTGGCGGCGCTCTGGACGCTGCCGGTCCTCTTCCTGGTCGAGAACAACCTCTACGGGATGGGGACGGCGGTCGAGCGGCACTCCGCCCAGACCGACCTCTCGAAGAAGGCCGAGGGCTACGGCATCCCGGGGACGCGGATCGACGGGATGGACGTGGTCGCGGTGCGCGAGGCGGTCGGCGACGGGCTGCGGACGGCGCGCGAGGAAGAACGGCCGACGCTGATCGAGGTCGTCACCTACCGCTATCGCGGCCACTCGGCGGCCGACCCGGAGGTCTACCGGGAGCGCGAGGAGGTCGAGGAGTGGCGGGAGAAAGATCCGATCGAGAGCTTCGCGCGGCGCTGCGTCGAGGCGGGGGTGCTCGGCGAACGCGAGGTCGGCCAGGCGCGCGACGCGGCCGAGGCGACGGTGCTCGCGGCGGTCGAGTTCGCCGACGCCTCGCCGGAGCCGGCGCTCGACACGATGTACGAGAGCCTCTACGCGCTGACCGACTACCCCGGCGGCTGGTACGCGGTCGACGAGCGCAGCCCCGAGCCGCACCGCGGCGAGCGCGAGGCCGACATGCCGGAGCGGGCGCGCGAGCTGGCCGAGGCGGGCGCCGCCTACGCCGAGGTCGAGGAGGAGGGCGAGCGGCCGAACCCGGCGCTCGAGGGCGACGCCCAGGATGGCAGGGCGTCTCGGATCGGGCGGGGTCCGGCGGCGGGGCGCGAGGCTGATCCGGCGGGGCTCGAGGGCGAGCCCGCGGCGGCGCGTGAGGCCGATGCCGGCGAGGAGCGTGAAGACTGATGGCCGAGCTGCGGATGCGGGAGGCGCTGCGCGACGCGATGGCCGAGGAGATGCGGCGCGACGAGTCGGTCTTCGTCATGGGCGAGGACGTCGGCGTCTTCCGTGGCGCCTTCAAGGTGACCGACGGGCTGCTCGACGAGTTCGGCGAGCGCCGCGTCCGCGACACGCCGATCTCCGAGAACACGATCGTCGGCGCGGGGGTCGGCGCGGCGATGAACGGGCTGCGCCCGATCGTCGAGCTGATGACGGTGAACTTCTCGCTGCTGGCGCTCGACCAGATCGTCAACCATGCCGCCGCGATCCCCTACATGTTCAACGGCCAGGCGAAGGTGCCGATGGTGATCCGCATGCCGGGCGGCGGCGGGCACCAGCTCGGGCCGACCCACTCGCACAGCTTCGAGGCGCTCTACCTGCAGGTGCCGGGGCTGTTGGTCGCCTGTCCCTCGACCCCGAGCGACGCCAAGGGCCTGCTGAAGTCGGCGATCCGCGACGACAACCCGGTGATCTTCATCGAGCACGAGAGCCTCTACGGGGTCAAAGGCGAGGTCGACGACGGTGGCGAAGAGCTGGTGCCGTTCGGCGAAGCGGCGGTGCGGCGCGAGGGCGCCGACGTGACGATCGTCGCCCTCCTCAAGATGGCCAGGGTGGCGATCGACGCGGCGGAGACGCTGGCGAGCGAGCACGGCATCGAGGCCGAGGTGATCGACCCGCGCACCCTGCGCCCGCTCGACCTCGACACGATCCTCGAGTCGGTCCGCAAGACGAACCATGCGGTGATCGTCGAGGAGGGCTGGCCGCACGGCGGCGTCGGCGCCAACATCTCGACGCTGATCACCGAGCAGGCATTCGACGACCTCGACGCGCCGGTGCAGCGGGTGACCGGCGCCGACGTCCACATGCCCTATTCCAAACGCCTCGAGCAGGCGGCGATTCCGCACCAGGAGCACGTCGTCAGCGCGGCGCTGGCGACCCTCGAGGGGGCGATGGCCTGATGGCCGAGATCGTGATGCCGCGCCTCTCCGACTCGATGGAGGAGGGGACGATCCTCGCCTGGCTGAAGAAGGTCGGCGACGAGGTCGCGGTCGGCGAGGAGCTGGTCGAGATCGAGACCGACAAGGCGAACATGGCCTACGAGTCAGACGTCGCCGGGACGCTGACGCAGATCCTCGCGGAGGAGGGAGACACGCTGCCGATCGGCGAGCCGATCGCGGTGGTCGGCGATCCCACTGACAAGGGATCAGCCGCTTCAACTGAGGACGGTGAGGGACAAAGCGCTCTGGCCGCGGGTCCTGTCGCCGCAGGGGACCCACCCCCCCTTCCGGTAGCTGAAGCTTCCTCAGGGGGGGTCCCCCCTACGGCGCCACCCGCGGACGAAAGGGGAAGGGTCAAGGCGTCGCCGTTGGCACGACGGATTGCGAAGGACGCCGGGGTGGACCTTTCGAAGCTGACGGGCTCGGGGCCGGGGGGGCGGATCGTGAAGGCGGATGTGGAGAAGGCGCGGTCGACGGGTGCTCCGGCGGAGGGATCGGCGCGCGCCGAGGTCCCCGCCGGGGAGACGGCCAAGGGCACGACGACCTACCAGGAGCTGACGCGGCTCCAACAGGTGGTCGCGAGACGGATGGCGGAGTCGAAGGCGACGGCGCCGCACTTCTACCTGCAGGCCGAGATCGACATGTCGGCGGCGGTCGAGGCCCGGGCGCGGCTGAAGGCGATGACGCCGGAGGGCGAGGTCGTGCCTTCCTTCAACGACATGGTGGTCAAGGCCTGCGCCCTGGCGCTGCGGGAGCACCCGATCGCCAACGGCGCCTACCGGGACGGTCGGTTCGAGCTGTATTCGCGGGTCAACGTCGGGGTCGCGGTCGCCGCCGATGATGCCCTCGTCGTCCCCACCGTCTTCGACGCCGACCGCAAGGGGCTGCGGGAGATCGCCGCCGACGCGCGCTCCCTCGCCGCGAAGGTCAGGGACGGCTCGATCACCCCGCCGGACCTCTCCGGCGGGACCTTCACGGTCTCCAACCTCGGGATGTACGGGGTGACGAACTTCTCCGCCGTGATCAACGTCCCGCAGGCGGCGATCCTCGCTGTCGGCGCGATCACCGAGAGGCCCGTCGTCCGTGACGGCGTGGTCACCACCGCCCACCTCCTCGGCGTCACCCTCGCCTGCGACCACCGCATCCTCTACGGAGCGCCCGCCGCCGAGTTCCTGGCCCGGATCCGATCACTGCTCGAGGAGCCGCTGGCGCTGGCGCTGTAGCGGGCGCCCGCCTGGGCGCGCCGGTGCGCGCCCCCGGTGAGTTCGCAGAAATCGTCGGATAGCGACGAGAAGTGCGAACGCACTCCGAGCGGGCGGGGGTCAGCAGGTCTTCTTGGCGCCGGTCATCGCGTTCCAGGCTGCGCCGAGGGAGAAGTCGGCGTCGACGCTGAGGATGCCGGTGTGGGCGGTGCGGGCGATCGTCCAGTCGCCGCGCCGCAGGAGGCAGCCGCTGCCGCGGGAGATCGACCAGTAGGGGGTGAAGCTGACCCGGACGAGGAATTCGCCGGGGGTGGTGACGTCGAGGGCGAAGCCCTGGTGGCCGACGCGGACGGCGCTGGCGCGGCCCGCGCCGAGGGGCTCGACCAGGGGCTTCGGGTCGACCACTTCGTAGATCCGCCAGTGGGCGCTGTGGAAGCGTTCCTTCAGGTAGGGCGGCGCGGAGAGGATCAGTTTGCTCTCGGCGATCGAGGAGTAGTCGAGCGGCGCGTCGGGCAGGGCGACGTAGGAGATCGCGCTGGCGCGCAGCCAGTGCTCATAGCTGCGCTCGGTGAGGGCACCTTCCTTGTAGAAGAGGCCGTCGCGGGCGGTGTCGAGCTGGCGCAGCCAGCCCCGGGCGAGCTCGAACTTCGGCGCCAGGTAGGCCGACTCCCAGTGGTCGGCGGTCGGCGGCACCTCGATCCGGACGCCCTGGCCGCCGTGCTCCATGAGCCAGTGCGAGGCGGGCTGGAAGTAGGAGGCTTCGGTCGAGGGGTCGCCGACCGAGCGGGCGATCTGGGTGACGCTCGCGGTGAACTGCCAGTAGAGGCCGGCGGCCAGAGCGAGGACGAGCATCCCGGTGTAGAACCAGGCCGGGACGCGGGGATGGGGGCGCGGCAACGGCCGGTGGGAGAGCAGGACCGCCGCCAGCACCGGCCCGCCGAAGAGCGCGCCGAGGCGCACCGCGTTGCCGCCCATCGCGTTCGGGGTGAGGAAGATCGCCGTCGACGCCAGCGCGTAGCCGAGGATCACCCGTCGCAGCCGCCCCTCGCCGTCGGCGCGCCAGGTGAGGAAGAGCGCGCCCGCGCACCAGAGCGGGATCGAGACGAAGGAGGAGAAGACGAAGGGGAAGCGGCCCGGTTCGGGGAAGGCGAGGTTCGGGACCACGGTCAGCACCAGTGCCACGGCCGCGGCGGCGATCGCCCAACGACTGATCCGTTCGCCCCGTTCCCAGAGCCCGGCGACGATCACCCCGGCCAGGAAGGCGCCGGCGACCGGGCTCGCCAGCGGGCAGGCAGCGGCGGCGAGGATCGCGAGCGTCCCCCGCCCCACCTGCAGCGAGCGCAGCGTCGCCAGCCCGAAGGCGACCCCGAGCGCGAAGGTCAGCTGACCGTCGGCGAGCAGGGTGACGACACCCGCCGCGAACCAGAGCGTCGCCCAGCGCGCCTCCGGCCCCCAGTGGTCGCGGACCAGGCGGTCGAAGAGGTAGGACGAGGCGACCACCGCCAGCGTCCCGACGACCTGCGGCCCGATCAGCGCCGCCGCCGGCGGGAACAGCAGGCTGTAGTTGAGCGTGTAGTGGCCGCCGTACCAGCTGCCGTTCCAGATCGCCAGGCCGGCGTGCTGGAACAGCTCGGTGTGGAAGACCTGGGCGGCGAGATCGCCGACCCGGGGGTCCCAGACGAGCATCAGGGCCGCCAACACCGCGCTCAGCGCGACCGCGGGCAGCCATTCGGGGCGGAGCGCCTTCGACTGGACCATGCGGGGATTCACAGCATATGGGCGCATCCTGAGACAATTCTTTAGATGAGCGACGACCTCCTTCTCCTGCGGTGCGGCACCGTCCCCTACCGCGAGGCCTGGGACATGCAGCTGCGGCTCGCCGAGCGGCGCGGCGCGGGTGAGATCGGCGACGTGCTGATGCTGCTCGAGCACCCGCCGGTCTACTCGCGCGGCCGGCGCACCAAGCCCGAGGAGCTGCCGATGGGCGACGCCTGGTACGAAGCGCAGGGGATCGAAGTGCTCGACACCGACCGCGGTGGGCTCGTCACCTACCACGGGCCGGGGCAGCTGGTCGCCTACCCGATCCTCGACCTGGCGCCGCTCGGCGGCGACGTCCACGCCTACGTGCGGGGGCTCGAGCGGGTGATGATCGGCTCGCTCGCCGAGCACGGTGTCGGCGCGCAGACGATCGAGGGGCTGACCGGGGTCTGGACCGAGGGGCCGCGGCCGGCGCCGGGCCTGGCGGGCGCGGCGCGGAAGATCGGCTCGATCGGCGTCCACGTCAGCCGCGGCATCACCACCCACGGTCTGGCGGTCAACGTCGACAACGACCTGCAGCCGTTCGAGTGGGTGGTGCCGTGCGGGATCGAGGGGGTCGGGATGACGTCGATCGCGCGCGAGGGCGGGCGCGAGCCGACCGTCGCCGCCTACGGGGCGACGGTGACGCGGCACTTCGGCGAGGTCTTCGACCGCGCGCCGCGCGCCGCGAGCGCAGCCGAGCTCGGCCTGGAGACGGCCCTGCTCGCCGCCGGTGCTTCCGAGCTTAACCGCCATATATGGCAGGAAAGCTCGGAAGCACTTGGGGGTGAGGGATGACCGAGCGCGTTCACGTCACCCGCTCGCGGGCGAATCCGGGCGGCACCGCCCAGACCGACGGCGCGATCCCCTTCAAGCGGGCGCGCAAGCCGCCGTGGCTGAAAGTGCCGGCGCCGGGCGGGCCGAACTACCGCCGCCTGAAGGAGAAGATCGGCGCCGACAACCTCCACACCGTCTGCGAGGAGGCCAACTGCCCCAACGTCGGCGAGTGCTGGGAGCGCGGCACGGCGACCTTCATGATCCTCGGCGACGTCTGCACCCGCCGCTGCGGCTTCTGCAACGTGCAGACCGGGAAGCCGATCTGGAACGACCCGCTCGAGCCGCTGCGCGTCGCCAACCAGGTGAAGGCGATGGGGCTGCGCCACGCCGTCGTCACCTCGGTCGACCGCGACGACCTCCCCGACTACGGGGCGAGCGCCTTCGTCGGCGTCGTCCGCTCGATCCGGATGATGGCCCCCGACTGCAAGGTCGAGATCCTCACCCCCGACTTCCGCGGCCAGGAGATGCCGCTCGCCAAGGTGATCCACGAGCGCCCCGACGTCTTCAACCACAACGTCGAGACGGTGCCGCGCCTCTACCCGATCGCCCGCCGCGGCTCGCAGTTCGCCCGCTCCGCCCGCGTCCTCAAGATGGCGAAGGAGATGGGCGGTGAGGAGGTCGTCACCAAGTCGGGCCTGATGGTCGGCCTCGGCGAGTCCTTCGAGGAGATGGTCGAGACCTTCGGCCTGCTGCGCGAGCATCGCGTCCAGGTGCTCACCGTCGGCCAGTACCTGCGGCCGACCGAGAACCACCTGCCGGTGGTGCGCTACTGGCACCCGGAGGAGTTCGAGGCTCTGGAGCGGGCCGCCTACGACCTCGGCTTCGAGTCGGTCGCGGCGGGCCCGCTGGTGCGGTCGAGCTACCACGCCGACCAGAACCTGCCCGAGGGCAAGCGGGCCGAGAGCCTGCTCGCCTCCTAGCCCCCAGCCTAGATCTTGTAGTGCCTGATCCCTGAAGCGGCGACCACCTCCTCGACCACCTTCTCCTCCTCAGGGCTTTCGGGAGTGAGCGAGAGGGCGGCGATCGTCTTGCCGCTCGCCGGCGAGTAGACGCGCGAGCGGGTCGCGACCGTCTGCACGCCGGCGATCGCCGCCGCCGAGACGAATGCCGCGGCGATATCGACCCCGGCGAACAGCTGGACCAGGAACCCGGCGAGGAAGACGAGGCCCCCGATCGCCGCCGCCGGCTCGTCCGGACGCGGCGTGGCCGCGGCGGCACCGATCACCTCGGCCACCGCCCCGCTCGAGTCACCGGGGGCGATCAGGTCACCGACGGTCTTCGGCGTGACCACCGTCGGCCGGGTCAACAGCGCCTGGCTCGCCGACATGCCGACCGCCACGGCGGCGCTGTGCGAGAGGCTGAAGTTCGCCGCCAGCAGGCCGATCAGCCCGGCACCACCGCTGAACAGCCCGGCGAGCAGGGCCGGCTCGGATCGCTCGATTTCGTCGTAGCTCATCACGCTTTTTTGCTCCCGTCGCCCGATCTCGGGCCGCCGACGGTCATGCTTTTGCCGGTCGCGAGGAACACGCCGACCAGCAGGGCGACGATCGCGAACGCCCACGGGCCCTGCTTGCTGAGATTCGCCAGCGATTCACCTTCTTCGGATCCGCCGCCGCTCGAACTTGCTTCGGTGGTGCCGGCGGCGGCTTCGCCTTCGCCTTCTCCTTCGCCCGTGGAGGCGGCGGCAGGCGTCTTGATCGGCACCCCGACGACGCCGGAGCGGGTGGTTTCCGTTTCCGTCGTCTTCCCGCCACTGACGGATTCCGTCTTTTCGGTGACTTCGCCGGAGGCCGCTTTCGGCGCCGGTGGCCCGTGAAGGACCAGCAGCCCGGCCAACCCGAACGCCGCCGCCAGGACCGCGAACGCGATCCACATCTGAACCTTCTGCACCCAGTCCTTGGGATTGGGTGCGGTGGCAGCCAGCGCGGCTGCCGCAAGTTTCACGTGCTCTTCCGGTTTCTCGTGCTCTTCCGATTTCGCCACGACGCTCTCCCCTTCGTCCGCTGTCTTCAAAATGCGAGACGCATGGGTACCAAAACACTGGACGAATGGTGGAACTTCTCTGGATTATCAGCGCATTTTGCGCCGATCCGTCGGCGTCGCGTCAGGCGATCTGGAAGACGCCGCCGTCCGCATAGGAGCGGTAGAGCTCGAGGGCGCGGGTCGCGGGCGCCTCTAGTGGCGACGGCGGCGAGGCCGGGTCGGCCCAGCGCATCTCTGCCGTCTCCTCACCGTCGGGCCGCGGGTCGCCCCGCCAGCGACGGGCCAGGAAGAGCATCGCGAAGCAGTGGCTGACATCGCCGTTCGGATAGGTGATGGTGTGGAGCTCGGCCTCCGACAGGCAGCCGAAGCCGACCAGGTCGGCGGCGTCGACCTCCACCCCGGTCTCCTCGCGCAGCTCGGTGATCGCGGTGGCGGCGAAGCTCGAGCCCTCCTCCGCCCCACCCGCCGGCAGACACCACATCCCGTTGTCGACGCGGCGGGTGAAGAGGACCGCGCCGTCCTCGCGAACCAGGAAGACCATTGCGCCGGGATGGAGGACGAGCTCGGAGCCGACCTTCTGCCGCAGCCGCCACAGGTATGAGCCTTGGAAGGGCAAGAGAACCGGAAAACTTAGAGGGATCGGCCCTACAATCAGTTTGAGGGGCCATAGCTCAGTTGGCAGAGCGCATCTTTTGCAAGGATGAGGCCGCCGGTTCGAATCCGGCTGGCTCCACTGACGGGTCGCGACTGAGGTCAGGATCGAGATAGTCCTCAGCGCGGCGGACGCGCAGACGCTGCCCGTTCTTAGCGGGAGTCAGCCGCAGCCGCAACGATGGGTCCCCATCCGTACCAAGGATCCAGGAGGGCACGTAGTAGCAACGGTCAGTCGTCTGGTCATAAACGACGATCCAGTCGACCATTGCGGCGGTGTAGATCTTGGTTCGTCGCACCCTGCCGTTGGTGAGGGAATGCGAGCGGCAACCAACAACGACGACGTGGCCGTCTGATCTGGTGAATTTGACCTGGACACGGTGGAGGCGCCCCGCGAAGTCGGCAACGAGGTCATAGCTACTGTCCTCGCCAAATGGGATGGAGAGCTCGCATCCTCGAGCCACCAGATCGGCCGCGACTTTCAACTCTGCCAGGTTTCCTTTTCTTCTTGAGCTCGGCCACCCTTCGACCCTAGAAAAAAAGTGCACACACGTGGTGCGCGTCACTGTGCCGGAGTGAAAATTCTTCGCAGCGAATCAGCGCACGACGGCGCGTTTGTATTTCGTCACGGCGAGGAAGGCGAAGACGGCGGCGATGCCGAGGGACCAGGCGACGGCGCCCCAGACGGAGTTGCCGGCGGGGTCGCCGATGAAGAGGGCGCGGATCGCGTTGACGGTGATCGAGAAGGGGTTCCGTTCGGCGAACCACTGGAGGGCGGCGGGCATCGTTTCCGGCGGGACGAAGGCGGAGGAGATGAAGGTGAGGGGGAAGATCAGGATGAAGCCGAGGCTCTGGGCCGCCTCCGGCGAGGACGAGGTAAGACCAATGAAGGCGAAGACCCAGGAGAAGGCGTAGCCGAAGAGGAGCAGGAGGAGGATCCCGGCGACGATGTGGAGGAAGGGGCTTTCGAAGCCGAAGCCGATGATCACCCCGACCACCAGCATCACCGTGATCGAGACGCCGTTCGTGGCGATGTCGGAGAGGGTGCGCCCGGCGAGTACCGCGGAGCGCGACATCGGCAGCGAGCGGAAGCGGTCGACCAGGCCTTTGCGCAGGTCCTCGGCGATCCCCATCGCGGTGACGAAGCCGCCGAAGGCCATCGTCTGCACGAGGATCCCCGGGATCAGGAAGTCGATGTAGGTGTGGCCGGGGGTCGGGATCGCGCCGCCGAAGACGTAGGCGAAGAGCAGCACGAACATGATCGGCTGCACGGTGAAGGCCAGCAGCAGGTCCGGCGCGCGCGAGATCCGCAGGAAGTTGCGCTTGGCGAGCACCAGCGTGTCGGAGATCGCCATCCGGAAGCTGCTCACCCTTCCTCCTCCCCGCCCGGCTCCTCGGCCGCGTGGCCGGTCAGCTTCATGAAGACGTCGTCGAGGGTCGGCCGCCGCAACGCGATGTCGTCGATCCCGACCCCGGCGTCGTTCAGCCGCTGCACCGCCGCCGCGATCGTCCCTTTGCGCTCCGCGACCGGCACCCGCAGCGCCACGCCGTCGAGCTCCGGCCGCTGCGAGGCGACCTCGCCCAGCGCCGCGACCGCCGCCTCGGCGTCGGCGGCCGACTCCAGCGTCACCTCGAGGCTCTCGCCGCCGACCTGGTCCTTCAGCTCGTCGGAGGACCCCTCGGCGATCACCTTGCCGTGGTCGATCACCGAGATCCGGTCGGCGAGCCGGTCCGCCTCGTCCAGGTACTGGGTGGTGAGCAGCACCGTCGTCCCCTCGGCCACCCGGCCTTCAATCGTCTCCCACAGCCCGATCCGGCTGCGCGGGTCGAGCCCGGTCGTCGGCTCGTCGAGGAAGAGCACCGGCGGCCGCGCGACCAGCGCCGCGGCGAGGTCGAGCCGCCGCCGCATCCCACCCGAGTAGGTGCGGACCAGCCGCCCGCCCGCCTCGGCCAGGTCGAACCGCTCCAGCAGCTCGGCGGCGCGCGCCTTCGGTTCACCCTTCGGCAGGTGGTAGAGCTGGCCGACCATCTGCAGGTTCTCGAAGCCGGTGAGGTTTTCGTCGACCGCCGCGTACTGGCCGGCGAGGCCGATCTTCTGCCGCAGCCGCGGCGCCTCGGTGGCGACGTCGAGACCCACCACCCGGGCGCTGCCGCCGTCGGCCGGGAGCAGCGTGGTGAGGATCCGCACCGCGGTCGTCTTGCCCGCCCCGTTCGGGCCGAGCAGCCCGAGCACGGTGCCGGTCGGCGCGGTCAGGTCGACGCCGTCGAGCGCCCGCACGTCGCCGTAGGACTTGGCCAGTCCCGTCGCCTCGATCGCTGCCTCAGACACGCGCCCAACCTAACGACCCGGCGGGGTCAGGCGCCGCCAGCTGTTCCTTTTGGCCTCCCCAGGGCCATAAAGAACAGCTGGGAGGTGATCAGTCGAGGTCGAAGTCCTTGGGCGGCTTCTGCTCGAACCAGAGGTCGTCGTCCTCGGGGGCGTCCTCGAGGAAGGTCGGGGTGTCTTCGAGCACGTCCTCGTGGCCGGTGTCGGGGTCGAAGTCGATGCCGGTTTCCTCGGAGGGCGGCTCGGCGGCGTCGGCGCGGCGCAGCACTTCCTCGGAGGGGTCCTCCTCGTAGGTCTCGCCGCCGCTCTCGATGTCGAAGATGCCGCCCTGGGCGGGCGCCGCGTCCTCGTAGGTCGGGAGGCCGTGCTCGTCGGTGGGCGGCAGCGGTGCGTCGAGCGCCTGGTCGAGCTCGTCGGAGAGCCGCTGTTCGTTGAAGAAGTCGTATTCGGTCGACTCCGCCTCGGCGGGCCCGGCCTCGGTGGGCGGGTGGCCGGCCACCTCGGCGTCGGGACCACGGGTCTCCAGCGGCGGCTGCTCGTCGATCTCGGTCGGCGCCCCGGCGGCGGGCTCCTCCGGCGCGGGAGGCGCCGCCTGCGGCTCGGCCTGGACGGCGTCGACCAGCTGCTCGTCGGTCGGGCTCGGCTGCTCGGTGGGCGCGGCGGGCAGGTCGGCCTCGGCCTGGGCGTCCATCTCGGCCTGCACGTCGAACATCTGGGTCGGCTGATCGGCGATCGCGTGCCGCTCCTCGGTGCTCGGGCCGGCGTCGGGGACGATCTCGTGCTCGGCCGCCGTGGGCTCCTCGACGGGCGGTGGCAGCGGCACCTCGGCGGCGTCGGCCGGGCTCGGCGGCGGCGCGTCGTCGGGCGCCGGCGAGAGCTCGTCATCCGGCACGGGCGGCGCCACCGGGGCGGCGTCCTCGGGCGCGGCCGGCTCGGCGGGCGGCGGCTCCTGCAGGTCGGTGATGTTGGGACGGCGGCCGCCCCGGGCCGCCTCGTCGCCGAACTCGGGCAGATCGGCGGCGCTCTCGCTCGGCGAGAGCAGGAACTCGGTCGGCGCCTCGGCGAACGGATCGGCCTCGTCGGGCCGCTGCGGCGGGCCGAAGGCCTCGTCCTCGAGGCGTTTCACCTCCGCGTCGTCCGCGCCATGGGCGCGCTTCAGTTCGAGGTGCTCGCGAATTGCGTCGTCAAGAATGCTCATCGGGGCGTTCCTGCAGGAAGGTTCCAAAGACTAGGCGCTATTCCCTCCCGGTGCGCCCCCGTGGGCAGGACTTCCCAGGCGATCGCGGCTGCGCTTACCCCTGGGCACTTGACAAATCCGCGGCCATATCAGGAGGCGCCGCCGGTCGCGTTGCCGGCACTGTAGGAGTGGGCGCAGGCCAGGCCACCGCCGTCGACGATCAGGTATTCGTCGCGCAGCGGCCGGCCGGCGAAGTACGACTCGAGGATCTCGCGCGTCCCGGCCGCGTAGCGCGCCTGGGCCGACAGCGAGGAGCCGGAGACGTGCGGCGTCATGCCGTGACGCGGTCGTCGCGGCGCTCGAGTCGGGCCGGCTGGCGGGCTACGCGGGCAGTCGCGGTCGGCTCCCGCTCGCGCTCCCTGACCCGCGCGATCGAGGATGCCGCCGGCAGCGGATCGCGCTCAGCCGCCGACCGTGCCCCAGATCACCACGCCGCCGCCGAGGCTCATCCGCCGCACCCGCGGGTCGCCGATCCCGGCCGCCCGCCACGCCTCGGCCTGGCGCCGCAGCGGCCACTCGCGGTAGAAGCCCTCGATGCTCGGGCCGAGGAAGCGGCCGGCGGCGTACCAGCCGGAGGAGTCGAGGCGGCCGAGGAGCGGTAGGCCAATTCGCGTGTAGAGGCGCCAGGCGGGCAGCCAGACCCCGCGCGGGAGGCAGAACTCGAGGCTGGCGACGCGGCCACCGGGCTTGACGACGCGGGCCAGCTCGCGCCGCGTCGCCGCCGGGTCGTCGACGTAGCGCAGCAGGTAGGTGAAGGTGAGGTGGTCGAACTCGGCGTCGGCGAAGGGCAGGCGCTCGGCCTCGCCCTCGACCAGTTCCAGGCGGTCGCCGAGCCGGGGGTCGGCGGCGACGGCGGCGCGGGCCCGGTCGAGCATCGGCGCGCTCTGGTCGAGGCCGACGACGCGGCAGCCCCAGCGCCGGATCAGCGCCCGCGAGACCAGCCCGGTCCCACAGGCGACGTCGAGGACGCGGTCCTCCGGCGCGGCCCGCACGGCGGCGACGGCGGCCCGGCGCCAGCGCGGGTCCTGGCCGAAGCTGAGCAGCGCGCCGAGCTCGTCGTAGTGGGCGGGCAGCCGCCCGAACATCTTGAGCGCGTGCTGCTTGCGGTCCGAGCGGGTCGCCTCCACCCGGTCAGGGTCCCAGATCGGGGCGGGGGTCGCCAACCATCGGTCAAGGCGATCGGCCCGCGACCCGATATGGGGTGAATGGACGCCATCGGCCGAACGCCGCATGAGGAAATCCCCGGCCCCAGCCGGCTCGCGCCGAGCGCCGTGTCGCGGCAGCGCCTGGTCGAACGGGCCGGAAGGCCCGACCGCACGACACTGGCGACGGGCGCCCTGGTCGGCTCGGTCCTGGCGGCGACCGCCGTCTTCCGCGACGCCTGGGCGCTGGTGCCGCTGGGCGCCCTGGCGGCCGCCATGTCGCTCGGGCCGCTCGCGATCAGGAGGGGAGCGCATCCGGAATACGCCGAGTTGATCACCAGCCTCTGCGTCACGATCGCGATGGCCGTCGCGGCCGGCGTCACCGGCGGCACCTCGAGCCCGCTCGTCTTCCTGCTCCCGATCGGCGTCGTGATGAATGCCCTGCGCGCCGGAAGGGCATCGATCGCGCTCTGCTCGATCGTCACCACGGTCGTCTTCCTCGCCGCCTCGCTCCTGAGCGACGCCGGGGCCGTCCTCTCCGAACCGCTGCCGATGCTCGCCGTCGTGGTGATGCAGGTCGGCGTGACGATCGCCTCGATCGTCCTGGCCGAGGCGGAGATCGGCCACCGCGGCGCCTCGATCGTCGATCCGCTGACCGGGCTGCTCAACCGCCAGGGCCTCCCCGGCCGCTTCGAGGAGCTGCGCCAGCAGGCCCTCGTCTCGGCGGCCCCGATCACCCTCATCCTCTTCGACCTCGACCACTTCAAGCGGGTCAACGACGTCCACGGCCACGATGTCGGCGACCGCCTGCTGCGGGAGGTCGCCGAGGTCGTCCGCGGGACCCTGCGCAGGTTCGAGCTCGTCTATCGGGTCGGGGGCGAGGAGTTCCTGATCCTGCTCCCCGGCATGCACGAGTGGGAGGGCGAGAGCGTGGCCGAGCACCTTCGCCTCGCGATCGACGGACTCGGGGCCACCACGGGGATCGGGATCACCGCCTCCTTCGGGGTCAGCGGGGCGGATGGCACGGAGATCGAATTCGATCGCCTCTACCGGAGCGCCGACCAGGCTCTCTATGGGGCGAAGCGCGGGGGCCGCGACCGCGTGAACGCGGGCGGACCCCCCGCCCCGGCGCACGCGGGCCGATCCTGATCGGTCCGATGCTGCCTGTGCGAGCCCTCGCCGGCGCCCGGCTGGTGGAAGCCATGGGCGCCACGCCGAGCATCGCCGTAGGCCGGCTCAGACCGGCGTGATGACGACGACCGGGATCGGGCGGGAGGTTTCGTCCTGGTAGGCGGTGTAGCGACCGCCGTTGTTCTCGTTGACGATCCTCCAGAGCCGCGCATAGTCGGGATCCGAGGGCTCGACCACCTTGGAGCGGGCCTTCTGCCGCTCGCGGCCGACCTGGATCTCGACCTCCGGCCTCGCCTCGAGGTTGAGCAGCCAGGCCGGCGGCTGGTCGGAGCCCCCTTTGGAGGCGACGACGAGGTAGTCGGCGCCGTCGCGGGCGTAGACGAGGCTGCTCGTCCGCGTCGCGCCGGAGCGGCGACCGGTGGTCCTCAGCAGCAGGCTCGGCACCCCCAGCAGGCGATGCCCGACCCGCCCGTCGGTCGCCTTGTAGAGCCGATCGTGGACCCGGAGGACATTGCTGAGGAGACTCACCGCCGGAGAGCCTAGCTCAGCGTGCCCCGGAGCGAAGGCGGATGCCGAGCATGAGCTGAGGACGCAAAGGCCGACCGACGCCCTTTCGGCCGGACGACCGCTAGCCGAGGTTGATGTGAACGCGGCGCCAGGCGCAGATGACGACCCGGCCCCCGCGCGCAGTTCTGCCACTCGGATTCCCCGAGTGGCAGTAATCGAGGTACATCGCCGCATATCCCGCATATCCGGGCTAGACTGGCAATCCGATTACCAGCTGTTTCCTGGGCTTATCCCTGGAAACACCTGCAAAACGGGGCTATAGCTCAGCTGGCAGAGCGCCTGGATCGCACCCAGGAGGTCGGCGGTTCGAATCCGCCTAGCTCCATCGACTCGAAAGCCCTACAAAAGCCCGCTTGCCGGTGTCGCCCACGTACAAGACATGGCTACCGGGGGTCCAACGCGGACAGAACTCCATGAGGATGTTCTGGATCAGCAGGTTTTGCCCACCGGGGCTGAGGCGGATCTGCGTCCCATCAGGAGTGGTTGCCGGAATCATCTCCCGCTCCCTCACAGCAGCATAGGCCGAGATTAGGCCAGGTCGCCTATTCAGACATTTTGCAAGCTCCCGGTTCCAGCGCTTCGACCCGACCAAGGTCAGAAGAGCGAACGCCTCCTCCTCGACTTGGTAGACGTTCTTAGCGCTGTTCGTCGGGCGTGAAGGATCGTCGGGATTGAGGACGACCAGGCTGGCATCGATGAACTGATGGAGGGTCTGCCGCCTGATGGTCTCCCGGCTATTCGGCTGGTAGTGCTTGCCAAAGTTCCGGTCCATCCATTCCATCATCGGCGTTACGCCGTGAAGGCCTCGGGTCGCCTCACTCCAGTTACTTCCGGCCCCCATGCCCAAGAGCGCGAGCAACGTCAGAGCGGAGCGTTCATTGCTTCGCGGAGCATCGAAGCCGAGTTGTCTCAGGATGTCCTTCGCCTGCTCAATGAGCCCATCGTCCAGAGGGCTCACGCTGCGACCTCCGACAGGTCCTCCCACCCTGAGGCCTCCTCCTCATCGCGACCCGCAGCTCCTCCTGCGCGTAGTGCCTCTACCACGCCGCTCAGGGCAGCGTGCCAGCCGGCGCCAGCCAGACCGACTCGAACTCCATGACCTCCGCCAGCCTGTCGTAGTCGCGGTCGTAGTGGAGGACCGCGGCGCCCAGCTCCTGCGCGGCGGCGGCGACCAGGTAGTCGACGATCGGCAGCCTCTGCGCCCCGGCCGAGCGGTGGGCCAGCGCCCGCATCGCCGCCTCGGCCGCGCGGGCGACGGCGGCGGTGAGCGGCGCCGGGCGGATGGCCGAGAGCTCCTCGGTCAACGCGTCGAAGGTCCCGGCATCCCGCGCGCTCAGCAGGAACTCCAGTCGGGCGGCCGGCGAGAGCCGCAGTCGGCCCTCGAACAGTGCCTCGCGCCAGGACCCACGCACCGCGGGGTCGCTGACCCGCGCCCAGGCCGAGGTGTCGATGACCAGGGGCAGCCCGCCCCAGGGCCCGTCCTCAGCGGACCGGCCAGGCATCCCGCTTGCCGTCCCGCAGCAGGTCGAGGTCGATCCCCGAGCTCTCCGGGTCCTCGAGGCGGGCGGCCAGCCTCTCGAGCAGCTCCTGTCGGCGGGCGCCCTCGGGCTCCTCGCCGCTCAGGTGGCGGGCGCCGACGATCGCCAGCTCGCGGACCTGCCGCGAGCGCGGCAGGCCGGCGGGCAGGTGGGGCGCCGCGGAGCGGAGCGCCGCGCGCAGCTCCCGGTCCTCGGTCACCTGGATGCGGGGCTGGTCGGTCGGCACGGAGGCAGTGTACCACTGGAGTGTCACATCGCATCCAGGAGGTCTGCGGTGCGGCACCCTTATATTCCGGTGCTACACGCCTCATGCCGACCACCAGACCCCGCTACACGGTCACCCAGGCCGAGCTGGCGATCGTCGAGTGGGTGAGCTGGTTCAACCACGACCGCCTGCACTCCTCGATCGAGGACATCCCGCCGGTCGAGTTCGAGCAGGACTACGCCGAGCGGAGCGCGACCGAGCCGCCGCCCGACTCCTCTCGCCCTACGGGCTCGCTCCGCTGGGCGGCGAGCGAGCAACCCGGACCCCTACCGAGTAGCGTCACGTTGCAGGACACCGAGGCCACATAACCCGGTCTCCGTGGAACTCGGGATGGTCCAGGCGGCCGGCACCGTCAGCCTTGCCGAGACCCTTGTCGCACCGGCGCGTGCCGGTCGCCTCGAGGACGCGACCGCGGCCCTCGGGCGGTTGGGGGTCTTCGAGCTGCGGTTGGGCGAGGGAGCGCCGGCACGACTGGCCCGGCTGTGCGCGGACACGGCCCGCAAGCTTCCGGACTGCTGTGTCCTGCTCGCGGCCCAGGAGTGCAATGGCGTCGTCGCCAGCTTCGATGCGGCCCTGATCGACGCGGCCGTCAGGCTCGGGCTGGCGACCGCCGACTGATCCGCGGCTATCGACGGCTATCCGCGATTCGCCAAGGGCAGTCACGGAAGCGCGGATTGCGCTCTACAAGCGGCATATAGGCGCTCACCCCGCCGCCACCGGGCGCGCTTCAACCCTCACCATCTCCCACTCCCTCCGACCCGTCGGTCCCGAATGCTGGGGACGAGCGGCGGTACCTGTCAACGAAAATGAGACACCCGTCGGTCGAATTTAGTGAGCAACCTCCTCTGGGTCGGGCTTGTTGATCCACGCCGCGTCGGCAGCGCGGGCGGGCGCGGCGCCCCGCGCACGAAGCGCTCGGGGTTGGCCGCGTAGGCGGCGGCGAGTCCTTTGAGGAGACGGTGCTTAAGAAGCTCGACGCCTTGGGTCGCGATGTCCGTGAAGTCAAAGCTGCCGTCACTCGCAAGCACGGGTAGCCGGGGCGGTATTCGCCCTTCCGACGAAAGGCAACCGCGTCTCATGGCCTGCGGCCGAGGTGGAGTGATCGGCCGAGTTCTACGCCGTCATGCCTTTTTCATAGCGCTCATGTTGACGGGCCGAAAACTCACGACAGGCTTGAGTTTTCGGCCCGTCGACACAGGTGGTTGACCGGTTGTGCGCGGGTCCTTGGCCGAGTGCGCGCGGGGTCAGGGCGGCGCCGGCGGCGGAGGTCACATCGCCTCGACGACCATCGCCAGCCCCTGGCCGACGCCGATGCAGAGCGCGGCGACGCCGTAGCGGCCGCCGCGAGCCTGCAGCTCCTGGACGGCGCGGCCGACGACGCGGGCTCCGGAGGCGCCGAGGGGGTGGCCGAGCGCGATCGCGCCGCCGCTCATGTTGACCTTGTCGGGGTCGAGGTCGGGCCAGCCCTTCAGGCAGGCGAGGGATTGCGAGGCGAAGGCCTCGTTCAGCTCGACCACGTCGACCTCGTCCCAGCCGATCCCGGCCCGCGCCAAGGCCACGTTCACCGCCTCTACCGGTGCGATCCCGAAGACGTCGGGATCGACCCCGTGGACACCGCGCGAGACGACCCGGGCCAGCGGCGCCGAGCCGATCCGGCCCGCCGCCGCCTCGGAGCCGAGCAGCAGCATCGATGCGCCGTCGTTCAGCGGCGAGGAGTTGCCGGCGGTGACCGTGCCGCCCGCGACGAAGGCGGGCCTCAGCTTCGCCAGCTTCTCGAGCGAGGTGTCGGCGCGGATCCCCTCGTCGCGCTCCAGCTCGACGCCGGGGACCGGCACCACCTCCGCGAAGCGCCCCTCGTCCCAGGCCGCCGCCGCGAGCGTGTGGCTGCGCAGCGCGAACTCGTCCTGCTCCTCGCGCGAGATCTCGTAGATGTCGGCCAGCTTCTCGGCCGATTCGCCGAGGCTGATCGTCCACCGGTCCGGCATCGCCGGGTTGACCATCCGCCAGCCGAGCGTCGTCGACCAGAGCTGCTCGTGGCCGGCCGGGAAGGCGCGGTCGGGCTTCAGCAGCACCCAGGGCGCGCGGCTCATCGACTCGACCCCGCCGGCGACCACGACCTCGGCGTCGCCGGTCTCGATCGCCCGCGCCGCCTGGATCGCGGCCTCCAGCGAGGAGCCGCAGAGGCGGTTGACGGTGGCGCCGGGGACCGAGGTCGGCAGGCCGGCGAGCAGGACGGCCATGCGGGCGACGTCGCGGTTGTCCTCGCCGGCGGCGTTGGCGTCACCGAGGATGACGTCATCGATCGCCGCCGGGTCAAGGCGGGGCGTGCGCCCCAGCAGCGCCCGCAGCGCGCCCGCGGCGAGGTCGTCGGGGCGGACCTTCGACAGCGCGCCGCCGTAGCGACCGAACGGCGTGCGGACCGCTCCATATATATAGGCGTCTCCCATCGGGCAGACCTTATAAGCGGCCGCGCCGCATGCGGGCACGGCCACCGTCCTCGCGGTCCACCTGGCGCTAGGTCGAAGCGGCGCTCGCGTCGAGTTCGGAGAGCAGGGCCTGGACGCGCTCGCCGATCTCGTCGCGGATCGATCGCACCTGGTCGAGCGGCACCGACCAGGCCGGCGTCGCGTTCCTGGCCGCGACCGTGATCGGCTCCGGGATCGCGGTCCAGCTCCTCGGCGGCACCGTCGCCCTCGGGCTGATCGCGGTCCTCTACCCCGACCTCTCGGCGGCCGAGGCCGGGGAGATCATGGTCCCGCAGGCTTGACCGGCGCGCCCTGGGCGGCCTGCAGCCGGTGCGCCCAGGTCGCCTTGGCGCCGAGGTCGCCGGTGCGGAAGGTCATGAAGCCGGCGCCGAGCGCCAGCACGACGAGCAGGATCCGCAGCGCGTCGAAGGTCGCGCGCGAGGCGAGCGGGCGGTCGACGATGGCGAGCCCGGTCGGCCTGCCGCGTGAGATCCGGTAGGCGGCGAAGGTGACGATCAGGACCGCGGTGAAGGCCGTGAAGACGACCGCCAGGATGTGGGCGGCCTGCGAGTGTTCGGAGACCAGCGTCGCCGCTTCGCCCCGCAGGTGGAGCTCGCCGCGCAGCGCGGCGCCCGCCTGCATGGCGAGGAAGACCGAGCTCATCGCGACGATCGCGACCAGGCAGAGCGCGATCCCGTAGCGCCCGAGCCAGTCCGGCCGGGCCATGAAGACGAGCGCGCCGATCACCGCGGTCGGGATCAGGATCACCGGCACGTGGACGAAGAGCGGGTGCGCCGGGAGGCCGCCGTAGACGTTGGTGATCCGGATCCCGAGGGTGACGAAGCCGAGGAAGGCGAGCAGGGTGAGGACGAACTCGGCCCGCCGCCAGTCGACTCCTGGCCGCTCGGCCGCCTGGGTGCTCTCGACGCTCACGCGGCGCAATCTATTGACGGCATCCTGAACCGGACCGTTGCACAACGTGAGACAACTCTCATCTTTCGTCGCGCCGGCAGCGGCCCGACCGCGCAACCTCTGCGGGTTTTCCCCGATGGAGGGCCGCCCTTCCGACGCCAGAGTGGTCGAGACGACCATCAGCGAGGGAGGAAACATGAGCAGGCACGAGGAGAGCTGGAAGCCGCACCGCCTCCTGATCGGCTACGACGGCAGCGACGGGGCGAAGGACGCGATCGCCCTCGCGAAGATCCTCTGCCGGGGGACCCACGCCGAGGCGCTGCTGGTCAACGTCCTGCCCTACCCGGGCGCGCTGCCGGTCGCCTACCGCCTGCTCGGCTACGACGAGGCGCCCGCCTGGAAGACCTTCTTCCGCGAGGCCGAGGAGACGCTGGCGGGGATGCGGTGCCACCACCGCACCTACGTCGGGGGCTCGCCCGCGATGGTGCTGAACGACATCGCCGAAGCCGAGGACATCGACCTCGTCCTGATCGGCTCGCCGCACCGGGGGGCGATCGGCCGGACCTTCCTCGGCAGCGTCGCCGAGGGCCTGCTGCACGGGGCCTCGGTCGCGGTCGTGGCCGCCCCGCGCGGCTACCGCGACAGCGTGCACGACGGCTTCGCCCGGATCGTGGTCGGCTACGACGGGTCCGCCGAAGCCGACGCCGCCCTGCGACGGGGCGCGGCGATCGCGGCGCGCGAAGATTGCGCGCTCCACGTGATCAGCGTCACCACGCCGCCGACCGCGGCACCGGGCCCGTTCGCGGGGCCGATTCCCTCAACGCTTCCGAACGCCCGCGAGGTCGTGGTACGCGGGGTCAAGACGGTGTCGGACAACATCGACGTCCGCGGCAAGGCCCTGAAGGGCGCCGCGGCGCCGGAGCTGGCCGCCTACTGCGAGCCCGACGACCTGCTGATGGTCGGCTCGCGCGGCTACGGGCCGGTCGGGCGGACGCTGCTCGGCTCCGTCTCCTCGGCGCTGATCCACACCGCGCTCTGCCCGGTCCTCGTCGTCCCCCGCCCCCACCGCGCCGCCAAGCAGGGGGCGCCGGAGGAGGAGCCGGCGGTCGCGGAGGTCGGCTGAGATGGCGCCCCCCGTTGACGCCTGGTGCCCGCGCCGGGTCCTGGTCGGCTTCGACGGCTCGGAGGGGAGTCGCGACGCCGTCGCCGTGGCGGCGGCGCTCGCCGAGGCCGACGCCGAGTTCACGCTCGTCGACGTGATTCCGCCGGTCGGCATCTTCACGATGCGGCCGCGGCGGCTCGCGGACGAGGAACCGCCGCAGGCGGAGGGCTTCTTCCTCGAGGCGGTCGAGATGCTCGCCGGGCGCCCGGCCGAGACGCGCACCTACGTCGCCAACTCGCCCGCCCACGTGCTGACCGAGATCGCCGCCGAGGAGGGCTTCGACCTGGTCGCGATCGGCCCCTGCTACCCGGGGAAGGTCGGCCGCGTCCTGGTCGGCAGCGTCGGCAACGGGCTGATGCACGGGGCCGCCGCGCCGGTCGTCGCCGCCCCGCGCGGCTACGCCGACCACCCGCACCGGGCGCCCGCGCAGATCGCGGTCGCCTGGGACGGCAGCCCGGAAGCGGGAGAGGCGCTCGCCCACGCCGAGGCATTGGCACGCCGCCATTCCGCCCGCCTGCGCCTACTGACCGTCGACGTGCGGGAGAGCACCATCCCCGGCTTCATAGGTTGGGAACCGCTCGCCCCGCGCTCGCCGGACCAGGTCCTCGCCGACGGGCTCGCCGCCATCTCCCCCGACATCGCGGCCGAGGGCAGGTGCCTCGACGGCGGCTCGATCCCCGGGACGATCGCCGACTACTGCGCCCGGGGCGTCGACCTCCTGGTGGTCGGCTCGCGCGGCTACGGGCCGCTCGGCCGTGTCCTGGTCGGATCGGTGGCGACCGGGCTCCTGCACCGCGCGCGCTGCCCGGTGCTGACCGTCCCACGACCGCGGACCGCGCCCGAGGAGAGCGAGTTCTGGGGGGCTCCTGGAGCGGTCAGTAGTCGGCCACCGCGGGCGCGGCGGGCCGACACGGATGGCGCCGCCTCGCTCGCCGGCGAGGATTCCCCGCAATGAAGCACTTCATCGACACCCAGGAATTCAGCCGCGAAGAGCTCTCCGAGCTGATCGGGGCTCGATCCACGTCGACGGCGAGGGCACGGTGATCGCCACCGAAGAGTGCCTGCTGAACCCGAACCGCAACCCGGAGCTCTCGCGCGAGCAGATCGAGCGCACCCTGCACGAATACCTCGGCACCGAGAAGATGGTCTGGCTGGGGCGCGGCGTCTTCGACGACGAGACCGACGGCCACGTCGACAACCTCGCCTGCTTCGCCGAGCCGGGCAAGGTCCTGCTCACCTGGACCGACGACGAGAGCGACCCGCAGCACGAGATCTCGGTCGACGCCGTCGCCGGCACCCTGCCGCGCCGCGCCGGCGACCGGCTCGCCGCCTCCTACGTCAACTTCTTCCTCGGCAGCAGGGCGGTCGTCTACCCGCTGCTCGACGAGCGCCACGACGAGGAGGCCGCGGCGATCCTGCGCGCCGCGTTCCCGGACCGCGAGGTGATCGGCGTCGCCGCCCGCGAGATCCTCCTCGGCGGCGGCAACATCCACTGCATCACGCAGCAGGTTCCGGCTATCGCCGGTCGATGAAGCGCTCGACGGCGGCGATCTGACGGTCGAGGGCGAGGTCGGTGCGGAGCGAGAGGCGTGAGCGCGCCCAACGTCCCTCGAGCGGGTCGTGCTCGCCGATCTGCCGGAGGACGACGCCGGTGCGGGCGTCGGAGACGTGGGCACGGTCGGCGGCCCGCGCCTCGGCGCGCCGCAAGAGGACGCTCGGCGGCGCCGTGCACTCGACCACGAGCGGGACCGGGAGCCGCGCCCCCATCCCCTCCTCGAAGGCGAAGCGCTCGAACTCGCGGTGGAAGGTGGCGTCGACGATCGGGGCTTCACCCCGCTCCAGCGCGGCGGCGGTGGCGCGGCCGAGCTCACGGTAGACCTCCTCGCGGGCGACCACCGTGTAGAGGGCGGGCCCGCCGCGCTCGGTCGGCGCGATCCCGGCGCGCCGCTTGCGCACCAGGTCGGAGGAGAGATACGGCCTGCCGCCGGCCGCCGCCAGCCGTTCGGCCAGTGTGCTCTTGCCGCTCGCGGCGACGCCGCAGACGATCAGCAGCGACGGCCCGCGGGCCTGCCAGGCGAAGCGATGGCCGAGGTCGACCAGGCTTCGCGCCTCCGCCTCGGATCGCGCCTGGGCCGGGGGATCGTCGTCCAGCTCCGCGGCCCGCTCGCAGGCGACCGTGGCCCGCACCCAGGCGCGGTAGGCGGCGAAGAAGGCGACCAGCTCGTCGCCACCGGGGTCGCCGCCGGCCCGGCGGTAGGTGGCGACCAGATCGCGGGCGCGGTCCTCGCGGCCGAGGCGCACCAGGTCCATCACCAGGAAGGCGAGGTCGGCGGCGACGTCGGCCTCGCGCAACCGCGGGTCGAACTCGATGCAGTCGTAGATGTAGGGCGGCGCGCCCAGCGGGACGATCGCGTGCTCGGCGCGGACGTCGCCGTGGCCGTCGCGGATGCGGCCGGCGGCGGCGCGGCGCTCCAGCTCCTCGGCGTGGCGGACGAGGAAGGCGTCGGTGAACTCGGCCGCGACCTCCAGCCGGTCGGGATCGACGATGCCGGTGCCCGCCGTGCGCAAGGTCGCCAGGTTTTCGGTGATCGGCTCGAGGGACGATCGCAGGGCTTCGCCGCCGTGGACGACCCGCGCCGAGGCGTGAAAGTCGGCGAGCAGGCGCGCGATCGCCTCGACGTCCGAGGTAGCGAGCGAGCGCGCCGCGATCAGCGCCTCGAGGCTCCGCTCCTCGTCGACGACCTCCATCTCGACCGCGTGGTCGACCGCCTCCGGATCGTCCTCGGCGGCCGGCGCGTAGCCCTCGCCGCTCGGCACGATCGAGACCACCCGGCGGTAGAGACCCGGCGCCAGGCGACGGTTGAGGCGCACCTCCTCGCGGCACATCTCGGCGCGCCGCGCCACGATGCCGTAGTCGAGGAAGGGCAGGACGATCGGCTTCTTCAGCTTGTAGGCGAGCGGCCCGGCGCGGAAGACCCAGGAGATGTGGGTCTCGCGCAGCTCGACCGACTCCGGCCGGTGCGGATAGAAGGCCGGGTCGAGCATCGCCGCGACCAACGGGGATTCGACCGCGACCGCCACCGTCAGGTCTTCGGGGCGAGTGGCCGCGGGGCGGGCGGGGCGGATCGGCCGGCGGCGGGCCAGCGGCTCGCAAGGGAGCGGGAGAACCGAGACGGACCGGGATCAGAGCGGCGCCGAGGCCGGCGAGGCCGAGGGTCGCCAGGCCGACCGCGAGCATCCGCAGCCCGTCGGGGGCGCCGACCGTCGCCAGGCCGAACAGCAGGCCGACGACGAGGCAGGCGCTGCTCCAGCGGGGCAGCAGCCGGCGGGCGTAGATGGCGGCGGCGACAGCGACCGTCGCGGTGCCGAGGATGCCGGAGCGAAGGGTGCGGTCCACGTACACAGACTGCGAGAAGCGGGCGGTGGCGGCATCGGGGGCGCACCGCAGTCCTTATGCGGCGTTCCCCCGATGCGAGCGGCCCGGCCGACGCCCAGGATCAGGCGTGGACAAGCAACCGCGCTCGACGAGAGGGAGATGACCGATGCTCTGGCCAGGCCAGCACGAGCTGCTGCGTGAGATGCGGCCGCTCGAGGACGGCGCCGCCGACTACGACGGGCTGCTCGAGCTGATCGGCGACAAGCCGATCGTGATGATCGGCGAGGCCTCGCATGGGACCCACGAGTTCTACCGCGAGCGCGCCAACCTCACCCGCCGGCTGATCGAGGAGAAGGGCTTCCGCGCGGTGGCGGTCGAGGCCGACTGGCCGGACGCCTACCGCGTCAACCGCTACCTGCACGGGGCGACCGAGGACGGCGACGCCGAGGAGGCCCTGCGCGGCTTTCGCCGCTTCCCGACCTGGATGTGGCGGAACGCCGAGGTGCTCGACTTCGTCGGCTGGATGCGCGAGCACAACCGCCGCGCCGACGAGGCGGCGAAGGTCTCCTTCTTCGGGCTCGACCTCTACAGCCTGGCGACCTCGGTCGCCGCGGTGATCGCCTACCTGGAAGGCATCGACCCGGCGGCGGCGGCCCGGGCGCGGCGCCGTTACGCCTGCTTCGAGGAGTTCGGCGGCGACCAGGAGTACGGCCGCGCCGTCACCTTGGGCGTCTCGGAGCCCGCCCGTCGCGCGGTCGTCGAGCAGCTGGTCGAGCTGTGCCGCGCGGCCGACTCCTACCTGCGCCGCGACGGCATCGCCGCCGAGGACGAGCAGTTCTACGCGGAGCAGAACGCGCGGGTCGTGGTCGGGGCCGAGGAGTACTACCGGGCGATGTTCGAGGCACCGACCGAGACCTGGAACCTGCGCGACCGCCACATGGCCGACACGCTCGAACGGCTCGACACCCACCTTTCGCGCCACGGCGCGCCGCCGAAGATCGTCGTCTGGGAGCACAACTCCCACGTCGGCGACGCGCGGATGACGGAGATGGGCCGCCGCGGCGAGCTGAACCTCGGCCAGCTGGCCCGCGAGCGACACCCCCGCGAGGCCTTCCTGATCGGCTTCACCACCTACTCCGGCACGGTCACCGCCGCCTCGGCCTGGGACGCCCCCGCCGAGCGCAAGGTCGTCCGCCCCGCCCTGCCGGAAAGCTTCGAGGCTCTCTTCCACTCGCTCGGCAAACCTCGCTTCTGGCTCGACCTCGCCTCGCCGCCGGCCGCCGACGAACTGCTCCAGCCGCGCCTGGAGCGGGCGATCGGGGTGATCTACCGGCCCGAGACCGAGCGCCAGAGCCACTACTTCGTGGCGCGGCTCGCCGCCCAGTTCGACGCCGTCATCCACATCGACGAGACCCGCGCCGTCGAGCCGCTCGAGCGCACCGCCGGCTGGGCGCTCGCCGAGCCACCGGAGACCTACCCGAGCGCGCTATGAGGCCCGTGCCCGCCATCGCCGCGATCACGCTCGTCGCCGCGATCACGCTCGCCCTCTCCTCTCAGGCGAGCGCCGCCACCCCGGCCACCTCCTACGGGCGCAGCCTCGACGAGATCGAACTCCGGCTCCGCTTCGGGATCGAACTCGGGCCCGCCGAGCTGGAACAGGACATCGCCTTCACCGAGAACCTCTGCCTCGACGCGCGGACGGCCGAAGCCGCCGACGAAACGCCGGCCGCCGAAGTCGACCGCCACGGCCTCCGATACCTCGTCCGCCACGACGACCTCGGCTTGACCTGGATGATCGGAGCGACGCTGAACGGTGCCGAGCGACGGGTCGCGCGGCTCGACAGACGGTTCGCCGATACCTGGCGGGCGTCGCCGGGAAAGGCCCGGGTCCTGCGCAGCGGCGTCGGCGAGGTGCGGGGCGGCGAAGCGGCGGTCACCGCCGCCTCACGGCCGATCCGGCGCGGGCTGGTGCGGGTCGATTCCGGGATGGGGCTGCTCTGGCTGTTGGCCGAACCGGCCGGCCCTGGCGCCTGACCGCGACCGCGGCGCTCAGGACGACGAGCGGCGGTAGAGCTCGACCGCGATCGTCGAGAAGACCACCAGCATCCCGACCGACCAGGCCAGCGACTGCAGCACCCAGCCGTGGGTCGGTTCGCCCTGCATCAGCGCCCGCACCGCGTCGATCGTGACGCTGACCGGCTGGTGACGGGCGAAGGGCTGGAGCCAGGACGGCATCGTCTCCACCGGGACGATCGCCGAGCTCGCGAAGACGAGGACGAAGAAGGGCAGGATGCCCGCGACCTGCGCGGTTTCGGGGTCCTTGGTCAGCAGCCCGATCGTCGCGTAGACCCAGGAGAAGCAGTAGCCGAAGAAGATCACCAGCGCCAGGCCACCGAGGACGGCGAAGAAGCTGCCGTGGAAGGCGAACCCGACCAGCAGGCCGAGGACGACCATCGGCGCCAGGGCGAAGACGCTGCGGGTGAGGTCGGCGAGGGTGCGGCCCGCGAGCACCGCGTAGCGGGCGATCGGCAGGCTGCGCAGGCGGTCGAAGATGCCGCTGCCGAAGTCGTCGGCGAGGCCGATCGCGGTCGCCATGCCACCGATCATGACTGCCTCCAGGAAGACGGCGGGGACGACGTAGTCGACGTAGTTGCCGCCGGGGATCTGGACCGCGCCGCCGAGGACGTAGCGGAAGAGGACGAGGAGCAGGGCCGGCTGGATCGCGGTGATCACCAGCAGGCGTGGGGTGCGCGCCAGCCGCAGCAGGTTGCGCCTGGTGACGCCGGCGACGTCCCCGACCGGGTCGCGCGGCCGGGCCGTGGCTGGTGCGCAGGGCGGGACCGGCGCGTCCGCGACGGGCGCGGGGGCAGGAGGCGGCGGGGGGATCGGGGGGCCTGCCTCGGAGGTGAGCGAGAGGAAGACATCATCGAGCGAGGGATGGCGGATGCCGAGGTCCTCGAGGCCGACCCCGTCCGCCTGCAGGCGCTCGCCGACCGCGAGCAGGACGGGGGTCGAGCCGGTGGTCGGGATCGTGACCGTGCGGGTGTCCGGGTCGAGGCGCGGGGCGCCGCCGGTCAGCTCGGCGACGGTCGCCGCGCAGTCCTCGAGTTCGTCGCCGTCCGTGACCCGCGCTTCGAGGACGTCACCGCCGACCTGGTGCTTCAGCTCGGCGGCGGTGCCTGCCGCGATCACAGAGCCGGAGTCGATCACCGCGATCCGGTCGGCGAGGCGTTCGGCCTCCTCCATGTACTGGGTGGTGAGGAGCACCGTGGTGCCGGCCGCGACCAGCTCGTCGACGAAGTCCCAGACGTCGTTGCGGTTGCGCGGGTCGAGCCCGGTGGTCGGCTCGTCGAGGAAGAGCACGCGGGGGCCGCCGATCAGGCTGGCGCCGACGTCGAGCCGGCGACGCATGCCGCCGGAGTAGGTCTTGACCAGGCGATCGCCGGCGCCGAGCAGGTCGAAGCGTTCGAGGACGGCGGTCGCCTGGCGTCGCCGCTCCGGCTTCGAGAGGTGGTAGAAGCCGCCGACCAGCTCCAGGTTCTCGCGTCCGGTGAGCAGCTCGTCGACCGCCGCGAACTGGCCGGTGAGGCCGATCTCGGGGCGCACCGCGTCCGGTTCGGCGGCGACGTCGTGGCCCGCCACCCGGGCGCTGCCGGAGTCGGCCCGCAGCAGGGTCGCGAGCACCCGCACCAGGGTCGTCTTGCCGGCCCCGTTGGGGCCGAGCAGCGCGAGCACCTCTCCCTCGCGCACCTCGAGGTCGACCCCGGAGAGCGCCGGGGTGTCGCCGAAGGCCTTGCTCACCCCGCGGACCTCGATCATCGGCGGCGGCACTCAGACCGGGTGGACCTGCGAGGTCGGCGGCTTGGGCCTCAGCTCGGCGGCGCGCAGGGCGGTTTCGACGTCGGTGATCGAAACGATCCCGACCTTGCCGCCCGGTTCGATCACGATCGCCCGGCCGAACCGCTGGAAGGCAGGCCGTTCGAGCAGCTCGGCGATGTCCTGGTGGCGGTCGACGACCAGGGTCGGGTCGTAGGTGGCAATCTGGCCGACCGTGGTCCTGGTGCGCTCGGCATCGGGCACAGCGGCGACGGCGCGGCGGTCGACCAGCCCGATCAGCTGACCTTCCTCGAACACCGGGAACGACTCCAGCCGCAGGCCGAGAAAGAAGGCGTCGACCGCGTCGGCGACACTGAGGCTCGCCGGCAGAGTGACCGCGGGGAACGACATCAGGCTGCCCACCTCCTGCCCGGAGAAGATCGCGCGGACCTCGGTCCCGCGCTCTTCGGCGCGGGCGGCGGAGACGACGAAGAAACCGATCAGTGCGAACCAGAGCCCGGTGAAGGCGCCGGCCACCGTGGCCAGCAGGCCGAGGCCGATCAGCCCGTAGCCGAAGCCGCGACCGATCTTCGCGGCGATCCGCGTCGCCCGCTCGAGGTCCCCGGTCCGCTCCCAGATCAGCGCCCGGGCGACCCGGCCGCCGTCGAGCGGGAAGGCAGGGAGCAGGTTGAAGACGAGGATCGCCGTGTTGACGTAGACCTGATAGTCGACCACCGTCCGCAGCGCCGCCGGGGACGAGGCGGGGAGCGCCAGCGCCAGGGCGCCGAAGCAGGCCGCGATCACCGCCGTCACCGCCGGGCCGGCGGCGGCGAAGCGCAGCTCGTCGGGGGCACGGTTCGGCTCGCCTTTCATGCGCGCGACGCCGCCCAGCAGCCAGAGGTCGATCTCCTCGATCTCGATCCCCTCGCGGCGGGCGACGACAGCGTGGCCGAGCTCGTGCAGGAGGATGCCGGCGAAGAGCAGCAGGGCGCTCAGCAGGCCGAGGGCGTAGGCCGCGACGGGGGCGATCCCGGAGACCTGTTCGGGGTAGTAGGAGGAGCCGAGCAGCGCCGTCACCAGGGCGACGATCAGGAGCCACATCGGCTGCACCCCGATCGGGATGCCGGCGAGGCGGCCGATCCGGATGCTGCGCGAGCCGCTCACCGGGCCTCGCTCGGATCGGGAACGACGGAGAAGCGGGAGAACCAGGCGGCGGCGAGGCCGGCGACGCGGTCGAGTGCGCCCGGCTCCTCGAAGAGGTGGGTGGCGTCGGGCACGACGGCGATCTCGTGCTCGCAGCGCAGCAACCTCGCCGCCGCCTCGTTCAGGCCGAGGACCTGCCAGTCGGCGCCGCCGACGATCAGGAGGGTCGGCGAGACGACGCGCTCCAGGCCCTCGCCGACGAGGTCGGGCCGGCCGCCGCGGGAGACCACCGCGCGGATGTCGGCGCCGACGTGGGGGGCGGCGCGCAGGGCGGCCGCGGCGCCGGTCGAGGCACCGAAGTAGGAGATCGGCAGGACCTTCAGCTCGGTGTCGTCCTGGACCCAGCGGGTCACCGCGAGCAGGCGCTGGGTGAGCAGGCCGATGTCGAAGACGTTGGCGCGCTCGGCCGCCTCGGTCGGGGTCAGCAGGTCGAACATGAGCGTCGCGAAGCCGGCCCGGTTCAGGCTCGCGGCGACCTGCCGGTTGCGCGGGCTGCGGCGGCTGGACCCGCTGCCGTGGGCGAAGATGACGAGGCCTTTCTGGGCGACCGGCAGCTGCACCTCCCCTTCGAGCAGGACGCCCGGCTCGGGTTCGATCTCGATCCGCCGCTCGCCCGGGGGCGGGTCGGCGGGCGGGCCGGCGACGACCCGCAAGGGTGGCGGTTCGCGACCCAGCTCCAGCAGATCGCGGACTTCCTCGTCGGCGACCGGGGAGAAGTCGACGTAGAACTGGGCGACGCCGAAGAAGCCGTGCGGTTCCTCCAGGCAGACCACCTCGTCGAACTCGCGGACGAGCCGGCGGGCGGCGCCGGACGGGCCGACCGGCACCGCGAGGACCACCGCCGCGGCGCCGCGCGAGCGCAGTGCCCGGGCGGCGACGGTGACCGTGCCCCCGGTGGCGATGCCGTCGTCGACCACGATCACGGTGCGCCCCTCGACCGGCAGCGGCTCGCGGTCGCCGCGGTAGCGAAGGCGGCGGCGCTCCAGCTCGGCCGTCCCGGCGGCGACCACCGCGTCGAGTTCGGCGGCGCCGATCTTGCGCACCAGCAGGACGTCGAGCGGCTCGCGGTCGCGGAAGCGCTCGAGCGCGGCGGCGAGCCGGCGGCCGGCTTCGTCGCGGTCGGCGAACAGTGCGAGGCGATCGGCCATGGGTCGTTCCCGCCTGCTCAGCGGAGGAGGCGGCCACCGTCGACGACGATCTGGGCGCCGGTCGTGTAGCCGCAGAGGTCGGAGGCGAGGAAGAGGGCGGCGCGGCCGATCTCGTCGGGGTCGCCGAGGCGGCCCATCGGGATCAGGGCCGCGAAGGCCGCGAGCGTCTCCTCGTCGGTATCGCCGGCGCCCGGCGTCCTGATCCCGCCCGGCGCGATCGCGTTGACCCAGATCCCCCGCGGCGCCAGCTCCAGGGCGACGTTCTTGGTGAAGCCCCAGGCGCCGTGCTTGGACGCGTCGTAGGAGGCGAGGCCGACCATCGAAGGATGGAAGGCGTCGATCGAGGTGATATTGACGATCCGCCCGCCCCACCCCTGGACGATCATCTGGGCCGCGACCGCCTTGGTGCAGAGGAAGAGGCCGGTGAGGTTGACGTCGAGGACATGGCGGAAGGACTCGAGGTCGAGCTCGGTGAGCGGCAGCGACGGGTAGATCCCGGCGTTGTTGACGAGGATGTCGACGGCGCCGAAGGCCTCGACGGCGACCGCCACCATCCGCTCGACGGCGGCCGGGTCGCTGACGTCGGCGGCGACGGCGATCGCGCTGCCGGAGCGCGCGAGGTTGAGCTCGGCGGCGACGCCCTCGGCGGCCGCGAGATCGAGGTCGGCGACGACCATGTCGGCACCGGCCTCGGCGAGGCGCCCGACGATCCCGCGACCGATCCCCATCGCGCCGCCGGTGACGATCGCGGTGCGATCGCGGAGGTCGATCAGCTCCGCGAGCGAGGCGTCGACGGAAGGGACGGTCGAGGGAGCCATGGCCTCAAGGGCGCAGCCGGAAGGGCGGGTAGCGGTCGGTGACGAGGATCGCGAACCAGGCGGCGATCGCCGCCAGGACGGCACCGATCCAGAGGAAGAAAAGCACCACGTAGTGGGGGATCGCGAGCAGCCACTTGACCAGCGGCAGCCAGCGGTTGAGGCCCTCGCGCGCATCGGGATAGTCGAGGTCGAGGCGCAGCAGTTCGAGGTTCCAGTCGAACCACCAGCGCGGGTACTTCTGGCGGAAGAGGATCATCAGCAGGGGCGGCAGGAAGAGCAGGCCGGTGCCGCCGATCGCGATCGTCGTCGTCTGCGCCCCGCCGCCGTAGCTGCTGCTGTAGCCGCCGATCGCGGCGAGGACGATCGCGATCGGGATCACGGTGAAGATGCGGAAGGCGGTGCTGAGGCGGTCGAGCGGCCGGTCGGGATAGTCGACCGAGAAGCTCACCGGGTAGGGCTCGTCCATGGCACCCACCCTCGGCGAGATCGCCCCCGCCCACATCCTGCGACCGCCACATCCTCGAACGCGGAGAGGTACGGATGCCGAGGCGGGACACGCCGGTGAAGATCCGCCCATGCCCGACGACGATCAGATCGAGGAAACCGGCAGCGATCGCGAGCGCGCGCCGCGATGAGGATGCCGACGCGCGCTCGTCTGGTCGCGCCCCTCGCGGTGGCGATCGCGGTCGCCGCGGCCAGTCACGCGGCCGCCGCGCCCGACCCCTTCCGCCACGATCTCGCCCAGGTCAACAGGCACCTGCGGATCGCGGTCGAATACGCGCCGGCGGAACTGGGCGAATCGATGCGGACCGCCGAAATCGTCTGCGGGCTCGGCGAACGGGCGACGTCCCACGGCGAAGCCGACCTGGCCGCCGCCGACCAGGCGACGCTCGGCCAGGTGATCGACGAGGCTGCCGTCGGGCAGGCGCGGCGGGTCGAGGTCGCCTTCCGCAACGCCGACTCGGTGCTGGCGGACCTACGCGACCGCTACGAAGGCCGCTGGGCCGGCACGCCCGAGCCATTTCGGGAACTGCGCCGCGGGGTCGTCGCGACGCGACGCGGGATCGCGATCATGCGCGCCGCCGTCGCCGGCCTTGAGGTGCCGTTCGCGAGCTGGCGCGCCGACGAATGCGAGGCCGCGACCGGCGGCGTCGAACAAGCCTTCACCCGCGCCCCCCTCGGGCTCGAACTGATCAACGTAGGAATGCTGAGGCTCTGGCGGCTGACCCAACCCCCGCCGGCCGCGACCGAACGGAGATGAAGATGGCCACGCAGAAGATCACCGTCACGCTCACCCACGCCGACGCCGAGATCCTGCTCGGGGTGCTGAGCGCCGAGCGCTACAACCCCGAGACGCAGGCGGTCTGCGACGCGGTGCGCAAGCAGCTCGACGAACAGCTCGACGACGACGCGTCCTAGATGGATGATCCCACGACCGGGCGCGTGCGCGACCGGATGGGGCCGGTGCCCGGAGAGGAGGTCGGGGCCGGACCGATCGGGGACGTCGCGCCCGGGCGTCGCCTTTGCGGGGGCCCGTCCGCAGGGACGGGAGGTTCGTCACGGATCCGCCGGGGACGCCACCATGACGCGCGCCTTCGTCGGGGGTCTTCGGCGGTCGCGATCGCGCTGCATGGATCTTGGTCCCCATAGGGGCCAAAACCCATGCAGCGCGTCCTCGACCGCGGAGGGGTCGTGACGATCGAGACCTCTCCCTCACGTCTCCGTGACCTTCCCGGCGTCTCCGTCACGGACACCGCCCGAGGCGCTCCTCACGGACCCCGCCGCCCGCACCCCCGGCCGTCCCTCCGAAC
Source organism: uncultured Actinomycetes bacterium (assembly GCA_963824485.1). GTDB lineage: Bacteria > Actinomycetota > Thermoleophilia > Solirubrobacterales > 70-9 > VAYN01. The sequence continues at coordinate 522,739 of CAWGPH010000009.1, read as the reverse complement.
CTCGGCGTCCCTTCTGGGTCCCGCCGCGACGGCGTCGTGGGATCCCGCGAATGGCGGCTGCGAGCTCATCGACACCAACGTAGCCGTGGGTGCCCCGGCGGCCTCCGATCCGAACTGACCCACTCCTAGACGGTGACGCCGGCGAGGAAGTCGGTCAGGTAGCGGCCGACGATCTTGCCCTGATCGCTGCCCCAGGGCGGCGTCTCGGTCATCGTCGAGGTTTCGCCGTGGCCGCCGCCGAGCCAGCCCTGCAGATAGCGGGGCTCGTTGCCGGTCCAGAGGACGCCGCGCAGGACCGGGTCGAACTCGCTCGGCTCGACCGCGGCGCCGAGCCCGGCGGCGATCGACTCGGCGACGACGTCGGCCTGCTGGGTGGCGAGGCCGCCCTGCTTGACCGGGAAGCTGGTGACGTCGCCGGCGGCGTAGATGTGGTCGCGGTCGAGCACCTTGCAGTGCTCGTCGATCCGCACGAAGCCTTCGACGTCGTGGGGGACGCCGCGGATCCGCCGCCCCTCCAGTTTCGGCAGGCTGACCACCGCGTCGAAGGGCAGGCGCTCTCCCGGGGCGGTCTCCAGGAAGCGGTCGACGAAGCGCACGGGATGGGTGCCGACGATGACCTCGATGCGCCGCTCGGCGAGCAGCTTCGTCATCCCCTCGGCGACCCCGCGGCCGAAGATCCGCAACGGCGCGTCCTCCGGCGTGACGATCGTCAGCTCGGCGTCGTCGCCGGTCTTGTCGAGCTCGGCGCGGGCGAGGAGGGCCAGCTCGTAGAGCGGCAGCGCCCAGCTCTCGACCGCGGGCATCGTGAAGGCGACGCGTCGGGTGTCACCGCGGCGGACCTCCCCCATCACCTTGGCGACGTCGCGCTCGTCGGCGATCCCCCAGAAGGTGATCGCCCCCGGCACCGGCCAGAGGAGCTTCGTCCCCGGGCAGACGATCAGGTCGCCGTAGGGGATGCTCTCGCCGTCGTGGGTGACGGCGAGGCGGGCCTCGTGGTTCACCGAGGCGATGCTGTCGGAGCGGTAGCGCGCGCCGGCTGTGGCGGCCAGCCGCCCGAGGTCGTAGTCGGCGACGCGGGAGACGCCGTAGGGGACGCCGACGGCATAGGGGCGGTAGACGAAGTGGGGTCGCGGCGAGCAGATCGTCACCTCGGCGCGATCGCCCGCCAGGTCCTGGAGCGCCAGCGCGGCCTCCATCGCCGCCACGCCGCCGCCGGCGATAAGCACTGAGTTCTTCATCGGTGGACCTTTCTCGGGTCGTGGGCTGGACATACCCCACTGTCGCGGGTAGGACGCTCCCCGCCATCCGCGCGATCCCGGCGGACCGGATGCGGATTTTCCCCGGCCCCGGAGGATCGGCCGAGCGGGATCACCCGAGCATCCCGGTACGGCATTGCGCGGATGGCGGCGGGCCGCGACACCCCTACGGTGCGGTGACCGTCGATCCGATCGAGAGGACCGGAGCAGGCCCCGATGCCGTACCCCCCACCACCCCGCATGCGCCGAACCGTGAACCCGCCGATCGTGGCCTCCTTCCGACCCGACCCGACCTACCCGAGCAACCTGGAGTCCGACGTCGTCCTGCGCGACGGCTCGACCGTGGCGCTGCGACCGGTGCGCCCCGAGGACGAGCCGCTGCTGCTCGAGTTCTACCGCTCGCTCGACAAGCGCTCGCTCGCCTTCCGCTTCTTCACCGGAGCCCCCAACCTGAATGCCTCGGCCCACATCCTGGCCGAGGTCGACTACGGCCGCCGCTTCGGCCTGATCGCCTTCCGCGGCACCGAGCCGCGGCCGGTCGGCCACGGGTTCTTCGCCGCCTTCGCGGGCGACCGGGCCGAGGTCGCCTTCGCGGTCGACGCCGAGCTGCAGGGCCACGGGCTGGGCAGCATCCTGCTCGCCCACCTGGCCGAGCGGGCGGCCGAGGCGGGGATCTCCACCTTCGTCGCCGACGTGCTGCCGGAGAACCACCGGATGATCGGCATGTTCCGGGACAGCGGCTTCCCGGTCGAGGTGCATTCCGAGCCGGAAGCGTTGGTGGTCGAGATGCCGACCTCGCTTTCGCCGGCCGCGGTCGCCCGCTTCGAGGAACGCGACAGTCGTGCCGCCCGCGCCGCCGTGCGCCGGGTCTTCGATCCCGACTCGGTGGCGCTGATCGACGACCCGGCCGAGGCGGTGCTCGAGCGGGCCCGCGAGTGCGCGGCCTCGGGGGCCCGGGCGATCGTCGTCCGCGCCGACCTCGGCGGGGACGGTGCCGAACGGGAGCGCGAGCTGCTGGCGATCTGCCGCGCCACGGGGATGCGGCTGGTCGGGCCCGCCTCGTTCGGGGTCCTCACCACCGATCCGGCGCGCCCGCTCAACCTGACCCCGGCCTCGATGCCGGCGCCGGGCCGGGTCGGCATCGCCACCCAGAGCGGCGAGGTCGGCCGGGAGCTGCTGGCGCTGGCCGCCGAGCGCGGGCTCGGCGTCTCCTCCTTCGCCTCGCTGGGCGGCCGACTCGACCTCACCGCGAACGACCTGCTCGAGTTCTGGGAGGAGGACGAGGCGACCGACGTCGTGCTGCTCCACGTCGAGTCGTTCAGCGACCCGCGGCGCTTCGCCCGGGTGGCGCGCCGGGTCGGCCGCCGCAAGCCGATCGTCGTCGGCACCGCGCGCCGCGCCGAGGAGCCGGCCGCCCGCGGCCTCTTCGGGCAGGTCGGGGTGATCCACGCCGAGTCGCCCGCCGAGATGCTCGACCTGGCGATGGCGCTGTCGGGACGACCGCCCGCGGCGGGCGCCGACATCGCCCGCGTCCTGGCCAAGGTCGACGACCACGCCGAGCTCCTGCGCCACGGGCCGATCGTGCTGAGCGCGCCGCCCGGCGCGCGCCCCGACGAGGCGGCGGCGATCCTGGGCTCGCCGGCGATCCGCGCGGCGCTCGGCGACGGGGCCGATCGAGCCCCGCTCGAACGGACGCTCGAGGCGCTCGCCGCGGCAGCGGCCGCGCACGCCGAGATCGCCGCGCTCGAACTCGACCCGCTCGTCGTCCTGCCGACCGGCGCCGCCGTGGCGGCCGCCGCCCGGGTCGAGGTGCGCCGGCCGCCCCGCCGACGACCGTGGCCGCGCACCTGGGACTGAGCCCGGCGACCCACATCCGCGTGTGTGGAATTGCCCGCATGTGCGCGGGCGCCGGGTGCGGTTCGATGGTGACATGACCAGCGCCGCCGCCGGCAGAGCCGCGAAGACCAGACGGATGGCCTCGCAACGGGTCTGGGCCACGGAGCGGGCGGTCGAGACGATCGTCCATCTGCACGCCGAGCTCGGCAACCTGGTCCTCCGCCATGTGGCGGGCGAGGAAGGCGCGCCCGAAGTGCGCCTGGTCAGCTCGTCGATCCCGCGCGGCCCCGACGACGTCGCGCTCGGCACCGTCGGCGGCGTCCTCTTCCTGATCGACCGCGATCACGACATCGCGCTCGGCTGCCCCGACTTCATCGTCGACGCGACGGCGCCCGTGGTCCACAACGACCACGAGGGCGTCCACGCCCACTACCACCTGGTCAGCCGCGCGATCCGCTGAGGGTGCGTTCGCAGTTATCCGTATCCATCACGGATAACTGCGAACTCAGACGTCGATCAGGTTGTGCTCGAGCGCGTAGCGGGTCAGCTCGGGGCGGCTGCTCAGGCCGAGCTTCTGCTGGATGTGGGCGCGGTGGGTCTCGACCGTGCGGACGCTGAGCTCCAGCTGCTCGCCGATCTCGCGGTTGGTGTGGCCGAGCGCCATCAGCCGCAGGACGTCGGTCTCGCGCGGCGAGAGCGCCTGGGTGGGCGCCTCGGCCGCGCCGCGCGAGAGCCCGGCGGCGACCGCGGCGGGCAGGTAGCGGCGGCCCTCGGCGGCGGCCCGCACCGCCTCGACCAGCTCCAGGTGGGCGGCGTCCTTGAAGAGGTAGCCGAGCGCCCCGTCGTCGAGGGCGCGGCGGGCGAGGCCGATGTCGCGTTCCATCGTCAGCAGGACGATCTGGGTGCCCGGGTGGGCCGCGCGCAGGCCGGCGACGGCGTCGACGCCGAGCCCGTCCGGCAGGTTGACGTCGAGGACGAGGACGGCGGGCGCCAGCGAGGCGACGGCCTCACGCGCCCCGGCCACGTCGGTCGCCTCGCCGACCACCTCGAGGTCGGCGCGGTCGTCGAGCAGCGCCCGCAGCGCGCCGCGGACGACGGCGTGATCGTCGGCGAGGACGACGGCGATCTTCCCCTCCCCCGGCTCGTCGCTCATCGCGCCAGGGTAGCGCCGCCCACGCCCGCCATCGGCGACGCCGCCGACGCAAAGTCGCGGATGTGGCGATCCACGGATGGAGGGCGCCCGCGCGATTCCTATCGTTCGCCGGATGCAAGACGACTTCGAGCCCGGGATCGACTCGGTCGAGGACGTCGACGGGGTGACGCCCCAGATCTTCCGCCGCGTCCTGACGGCGTCCGGCGACGAGGCCACGCGGCTCGACGCGGTGGCCCTCGCGGCGGTGCTGGCCGAGCGAGCCGAGGCCGTCACCGTCCCCGACGCCGCCGATCTGATCGTGCTCGGCTCGGGCCCGGACGGGATGCCCGGTCGAATCGGGCTCGACCGCGCCGGCGCGGCCCTGATCGAGGGAGCCCGCTCCCCGGTCGCGGTCGCCCCCCGCGGCCTCGCCGATCGCCCCGGCTACGAGCCGCGGCGGATCGACGTCGGCATCGACGGCAGTCGCGAGGCGACGGCGGCGCTGACCCTGGCGGCGCGGCTGGCCCGCGCCCACGACGCCCGGCTGCGCCTGGTCGCGGTCGCCGAGCCCGGCTTCGACCTCGGTGGGGCGTCCCGTTCCACGGATCCGCGCGAGCTCGAACGGCTCGCCCGCCACCTCGACCACGCCGCCGACGGCCTGCCCGGGATCTTGGTCGAGACCGACCTGCACGAAGGCCTCGCCGACCAGATCCTGACCGGGCTCTCCGGCAAGACCGACCTGCTGGTGCTCGGCTCGCGGGCCGCCTACGGCGACGCCGACCGCGTCTCGCTGGGCGAGGCGGCGAGCCGCATCCTGCGGACCGCCGCCTGCCCCACCCTGCTCGTCCCGGCGCCCTGACCCGGCATCTCCCGTGGCGCTCAGGCGCTGGCGCGGGTCGGGACCGCGATCCGCGTCCCGGCCTCGCCGCGGACGATCGCGGCGGCGTCGGCGAGGGCGCCGATCGCGGCGGGCCGGCCGGCCGCCTCGGTGAAGCGGCAGGCCGCCTCGACCTTCGGCCCCATCGAGCCGGGGGCGAAGCCGATCGCCCGCAGCTCGTCGGGGTCGGCGGCGCGCAGCGGATGGTCGTGCGCCGTCCCCCAGCCGAGGTGGACGGCGTCGACGTCGGTCAGCATCAGCAGCAGGTCGGCCTCGAGCCGGTGCGCCAAGAGGGCGGCGGTGAGGTCCTTGTCGACGACGCCCTCGACGCCGCGCAGTTGCCCGTCGGCGCCGACCGCGACCGGGATGCCGCCGCCGCCCGCGCAGATCGCCAACACGCCCGCCTCGACCAGCAGCCGCAGCGCGCGCAGCTCGGCGATCGCCCGCGGCTCGGGCGAGGGGACGAGCCGGCGCCAGGCCTCGCCGTCGCGACCCATCGTCCAGCCGCGCTCGGCCCGCAGCCGGGAGGCCTCGACCGCCGTGTAGACCGGACCGATCGGCTTGGTCGGTTCGGCAAAGGCCGGGTCGTCGAGGTCGACGACGGTCTCGGTCAGCAGGGTCGCGATTTCGCGCTCGGGAAGCTGGTTGCGCAGCGCCAGCTCGAGCAGGTGGCCGACCATGCCCTCGCTCTCGGCGTCGAGGACGTCGAGCGGGTAGGGCGCGACGTCCGCATAGCTCTCGCTCTGCAGCGCCAGCAGGCCTACCTGAGGCCCGTTGCCGTGGGTGACGATCAGGTCGTGCTCGGCGGCGAGCGCCGCCAGGCCGGCGACGGCGGCCCCGACGTTGCGGCGCTGGTTGGCCGCGTCGGCGGGTTCACCGCGACGGAGAAGGGCGTTGCCACCAAGGGCGACGAGGACTCTCATCGGACGAGAATCCCACCGGCGATGGCGACCGGCATCGGTCCACCGCCACATCCGGAGGTGCGGCGCCGCCCACCCGCCGGCAGACTGGGGCGGTGAGCCCCGTCGCCGAGATCACCGTCGTCCTCGCCGACGATCACAACGTGATCCGGGTCGGCCTGCGCGCGATGCTCGAAGCCGAGGCGGACCTGCGGGTGATCGGCGAGGCGGCCGACGCGGCGGGCGCCGCCAAGCTGGTCGAGGATCGCCGCCCCGACGTCCTGGTGCTCGACCTGCAGATGCCAGGTGCCGAGCCGCGCGCCGACATCCCGCGCCTGCGCGAGACGGTCCCCGACACGGCGATCGTCATCCTCACCATGCAGGCGGACCCGCGCGCCGCCCGCGACCTGCTGCGAGCCGGTGCCGCCGCCTTCGTCCTCAAGCAGGCGGCCGAGCGCAACCTGGGCGAGGCGATCCGCACCGCGGCCGCGGGCGGCTCCTACGTCGACCCGCGGCTGGGCGGGGAGATGGCGAAGCTCGAGGCCGATCCGCTCGAGTCGCTCACCGAGCGCGAGGTCGACCTGCTGCGGCTGGTCGCGCTCGGCCACACCAACCGCGAGATCGGCGAGCAGCTCTTCCTCAGCGTGCGGGCGATCGAGGTGAACCGGGCGAAACTGCTGGAGAAGATCGGCGTCGAGACCCGTCCCGAGCTGGTCCGCTTCGCGATCGCCAACCGGGTGATCCAGCCGGGCGGAAGCTGAGCGCGCGGCTTAGGAGGAGCGCCGGGGCAGCGTCGAGATGACCGTGGTCCCCTCGCCTGGCGCGGAGGCGATCTCGATCGTGCCGCCCAGCATCGCGACCCGCTCCCGCATGCCGAGCAGGCCGCGCCCGGCGCCCGGTTCCGTCGCATCGAAACCGCGGCCGTCGTCGCGGACCTCGATCTCCACCGTGCCATGCACGCTCTTCACGCCGACGCTCGCGTGCTCGGCGCCGGCGTGCTTGACGACGTTGTTGAGCGCCTCCTGGACCAGCCGGTAGACGCCGCGCTCCTCGTCACTGGTCAGCTCCCCATCCATCTCGATCGCGGTGGCGACCTCGAAGCCGCCGCGGTTGCCCGACTCCTCGGCGAGCGCCTCGAGTGCCCCCGGCAGGCCCAGCCGCTCCAGCGAGGCCGGGCGCAAGTCGTTGATCAGCCTGCTCAGCTCGATGATCTGGTCCTCGAGCCCTTCGACCGCCTGTTCGCCCGCCCGTTCGACCTGCTCGCCGCGCTCGTCGCCACTGCCCTGGAGCGCCACCGCGAGGCTGATGCGCACCGCGGCGAGCGACTGCAGCACGCCGTCGTGAAGCTCCTGCGCCCAGCGCCGGCGCTCCTCCTCGGACACCTCGACCTGCTGCTGCAGACGTTCCGCCTCGACCGTCTGCGCGGTGGCGATCGCCGTCGCCGCGCTCGAGGCAAAAGCCTGCAGCAGGGCGATGTCCTCGGCATCGAAGTCGCTGCTGCCGGTCTCGCGGTCGAGCGCGACCAGGGTGCCGACCGCCCGCCCGCGGAAGAGCAGCGGGACGACCAAGGCCTCCTCCGCCCCGACCCGCTCGCGCAGATGGGCCTCGGACGGGGGCGACCCGGAGCGCAGGTGCTGGACGACCTGATCGCGGACGGCCACCCTGACCGCCTCGTCGTCGATCGGGACCGCCATCCCGGTCACGTCGCGGCCTTCGCCTGCCTGGCCCGCGAAGACGAGGCGGTCGCCGCGGCGCATCAGCACCAGCACCGTCTTCGCCTCGACCAAGGCACGCGCCCGTTTGGCGATCAGGCCGAGCACCCGACGGAGGTCGGTCTCGCCGCCGACCGCGCGGGCGATGTCGGCGGAGGTCTCGGCCCGGCGCAGCGCCCGCTCGGTCTCCGCCTCGCGGGTGCTGAGGGTGGTGTAGAGGCGGGCGTTCTCGATCGCGATCGCGGCCCAGCCGGCGAGCGTCTTCGCCGCCTCCTCGTCGGCCTCGTCGAACTCGACGCCACCGGCTTTCTCGGTCATATAGAGGTTGCCATAGGCCTCGCCGCGGATCGTGACCGGCACGCCGAGGAAGGTGTGCATCGGCGGGTGGCCGGGCGGGAAGCCGTAGGCGTGCGGGTGCTCGTCGACGTCCGCGAGCCGCAGCGGCCGTGGATGGCGGATCAGCTCGCCGAGCACGCCGCGCCCGCGTGGCAGGGGCCCGATCGCGTGGCGCGTCTGGTCGTCGATGCCGAGGTAGATGAAGCGCTCCAGCTCGCGCCGATCCGAGTCGAGGACCCCGATCGCCGCGTACTGGGCGCCGGTCAATTCGCCGGCGGCCTCGACCACCGATTCAAGCACCACCTCAAGGTCGAGCTCGGAGAGAAGCGAGGTGCCGACTTCGACCAGCCGGCGATAGCGTTCCTCCCCAGACTCGACAGCATCGTCATTGGGAAGAGTCACCTGCTCAATATCTCACCGTTCGAGTGAAACAGGTGAATCTTCGGCCTCACGCCGCCAGATCGCGCCGTTCGACCAGCGCCGCCCCGCCGACCGCCAACAGCACGCCGAGGGCGGTCAGCCCGACGAACGCGAGCGGATCTATCCCGGTTTCGATCGCGTTGCCGTAGTACTTGAAGACCGAGGCGTAGCGGATCCCCGCGAGGCCGGGGTCGAGCTTGCCGATCAGGTCCACGACGTACATCGCGACGAGGAACCCGGCGGCGACGCCGGTCACCACGCTCGTCTTCAGCGAGAAGCCGGAGACGACGACCGTCAGCCCCGCCGCGACCAGGGCGAGCGGCCAGACCGCGGCGAAGCCGGCGAGCGCGTGGCCGACGCCGAGGCCGGAGCCGGCGACGACGCTGCCGAGCAGGCTGAGGGCCAGGGTCAAGAAAAGGACCGCGGCGACCTCGACGGCGCTCGCCAGGAACGCGGCGACGCAGATCGTGGTGCGTGAGACCGGGGCCGAGAGGACGACGTCGAGCCGACCGCTTTCGGCGGCGCCGCTGAGGTCGCTCGCCACCGCCCGGGCGGCGAGGTAGCCGACCGCGAGCGGCACGATCAGGCTCAGCATCTCGCCGTGCAGGTACTGCTCGACGTTGGAGAGCTCACCGATCCCGAACGCCTGCTTCAGCCCTTCCGGGTATTGGGCGACGACCTTGGTCAGGGCGCCCTGGACGGAGGGATAGATGACGACGATGAAGGCCGACATCGCGCCCAGCGGCAGGCCCCAGGCGAGCGGCGAGCGGCGCCGCTCATGAAGGTGGAAGGCGACCAGGGCGGCGAGCCGCGAGGTCATCGCGCCTCCTCCCTGCCCTCGTAGTAGCCGAGGAAGACCTCCTCGAGGGTCGGCCGCGAGACCTCGAGGTCGGTGACGTGGTGGGCGGCGAGCGCCTTCACCACCGGGTCGAGGTCACCGGCGAAGCGGAAGGTGACGCCGCCGTCGATCGTCTCGGCGTCGACGACCCCGGCGAGCCGGCGCAGGTCGTCGATCCCGCCCGGGTCGGCGAGGCGCACCGTCACCTTGCGCCGCGCCCGGCCGAGCAGGTCGGGCACGCGCTCGACCGCGATCAGCCTGCCCTCGCGGACGATCCCGACCCGGTCGCAGATCCGCTCGACCTCGTCGAGCTCGTGCGAGGAGAGGAAGACGGTCGCGCCGCGCTCCCGTTCCTCGCCGACCAGGGCGAGGAACTCCTCCTGCATCATCGGGTCGAGGCCGCCGGTCGGCTCGTCGAGGACCAGCAGGTCGGGACGGTGGAAGGTGGCGAGGATCAGGCCGATCTTCTGCCGGTTGCCGCGCGAGAGCTCGCCCAGCGGCCGGTCGAGGTCGGCGCGAAAGCGCTCCGCCAGCTCCGCGGCGCGCCCGTGGTCGGCGTCGCCGCGCAGGCGCGCCATCAGGTCGACGGCGCGGCGGCCGCTGGTCTCGCGGCCGAAGCCGAAGTCGCCGGGCAGGTTGCCGACCCGACGGCGGATCGCGACGCTCTCGCGCCGCGAGTCGAGCCCGAAGATCCGGGCGGATCCCGCGGTCGGGTGGATCAGGTCGAGCAGGGTGCGGATCGTCGTCGTCTTGCCCGCCCCGTTCGGCCCGAGGAAGCCGAAGACCTCGCCGGCCGCGACCGTCATCGTCACGCCCTCGATGCCGTGCCCGCCCGGGTAGAGCTTGCTCAGCCCCTCCGTCTCGATCGCCGCCGCGGTGCCCATCCGACCAGGCTACGCGGGGCGGGCCTAGGATCGCCACATGCCCGACGCAAAGGGGAGCCGGCGCCATCACCACTTCCCCGCCCGTCACCTCCACGGGCTGATCCTCCGCCGGCGCCGGCGGCTGATCGCCGCGGGCGGGGTCGCCACGCTGCTCGCGGTGCTCGGCCCGGGCCTGCTCGCCGGCCTCTCCGACGACGATCCGGCCGGGATCACCACCTACTCGATCCTCGGCGCCAAGTACGGCTACGAGCTGATCTGGGTGCTGGTCATCTCGACGGCGGCCCTGATCGTCTTCCACGAGCTCGGCGTGCGGCTCGGCATCGTCACCGGCAAGGGCCTGCTCACCCTGGTCCGCGAGCGCTACGGCCGCCGCGCCGCCGCGATCGTCCTCTCGGCCCTGGTGATCGCCAACACCGGCACCCTCTGCGCCGAGTTCGCCGGGGTCGCGGCGGCGATGCAGCTGCTGACCGGGATGAGCCGCTACGTCAGCGTCCCGATCGCCGCGGTCGCGGTCTCGGCGTTGGTGCTGCGCGAGAACTTCCACCGGGTCGAGCATGTGCTGCTGGCGCTCGGCGCGGTCTTCGTCGCCTACATCGTCTCCGGCATCCTCGCCCACCCCGACTGGGGCGCCGCGGCGCGCGGCGCGGTCGTCCCCGAACTGCCGCTGAACCGCGAGGCATTGCTGGTCGCGGTCGCGACGGTCGGCACCACGCTCGCCCCGTGGGGGCTCGCCTTCATCCAGTCCTACGCGGTCGACAAGCGCCTGAAGCCGCGCGACCTCCCCTTCGAGCGGGTCGACGTCACCGTCGGCGCCGTCCTCACCGGCGTCATCGGCCTCTTCGTGATCGTCGCCTGCGCCGCCACGCTGCACGTCGCCGGGGTCGAAATCGAAGACGCCCGCGACGCCGCCCGCGGGCTCGAGCCGCTGGCCGGGAGCGCCGCCGCGACCCTGTTCGGGCTCGGCTTCCTCGGCGCGGCGCTGCTGGCGGCGGCGATCGTGCCGCTCTCGACCGCCTACTCGATCTCCGAGACCCTGGCCCGCAAAGCCGACGTCGACGACAGCTTCAGCGAGGCGCGCTCGTTCTACCTCAGCTTCGGCGGCGTGACGCTGGTCGCTGCCGCCGTCGTCCTCATCCCGGGCGCGCCGCTGATCCAGATCCTCTTCCTGACGCAGGCGCTGAACGCGGTGCTGCTCCTGGTGATGCTCCCCTTCCTGCGCCGGCTCGGCAAGGACCGTGAGCTGATGGGAGAGCACGCGCTCGGCCGCGTCGGGCGGATCGCGACCGGCCTCGCGCTGGGGCTGATCGCCGTCTCGGTGGTGGCGCTCGGCGTCCTCGCCGTGCTCTGAGTCGGACCCCAGGCGAAAGTGCGGCGGAACCCGGATGGCGGGCCGCCTCGTCGCTCCTAGATTCGTGATCGAAACCGCTTCAACGAGCGAGAGGAAAGACGATGCCCACCACCGAGAAGAAGAACGGGGCCGCGGCCACCGCCGACACCCTCAAGACCCGGCCGATCGTGGTCGGCTCCGACGGCAGCCCCGGTGGCGACGACGCCGTCGCCCTGGCCCATGACCTGGCCGGCCACAGCGGCCGCCGCGTCATCGCCGAAAACATCCCCGGCGCGATCGCGACGAGCCTCGGCCTGGTCGGCCTGGTCGAGCGCGAAGACGCCGGCACCCTGGTCGTCGGCTCGCCGCATCGCGGCCGCGTCGGCCGGGCGCTGCTCGGCAGCGTCGCCCACCACGTCCTCCACCACGCTCCCTGCGAGGTGATCGTCGCGCCGCGCGGCTATGCCGGGCGCGACCGCGCCGGGATCGCGAAGATCGCCGTCGCCTACGACGGCACCGCGGAATCGCGCGCCGCCCTGCGCCGCGCCGAGACGCTGGCCCGTCAGACCGGCGCCTCCCTGCGCCTGATCGTCGCCGAAGACCCGGTCGTCGCCGGCATCCAGACGAAGGAAGAGTTCAGCCCCCTGACCTCGGCCCCGGCCGTGCTGAAGGCGGCGCTCGACTCGGTCGACCCCGCGATCGAGGCCGACGGCACGACGCTCGACCCGGGTTGGCGCAAGGTCGACAAGTCGGTCGCCGCGGCGATCGCCGCGGCCTGCGACGGTGACGTCGACATCCTCGTCGCCGGGACCCGCAGGCCGCTCGACCGGCTGCTGCTCGGCTCGGTGACCGGCCACCTGATCGACGCGGCGCCCTGCGCGGTGCTGGTCGTGCCGCACGAGGAGGACGAGTGAGATGTCGGGCAAGGCGATAGTCGGATACGTCGACACCGAGCGTGGTCGCGACGCGCTGGCGCTCGGCCGGCTTCTCGCCAAGGCCCACGACGCCGAGCTCGCGATCCTCACCGTCGAAGACGGCGACGAACTGGCGGGCGCGGCGCGTGAAGAGAGCGCGGATCTCGTCGTGATCGGCTCGGCCCACCGGGGGGCCGTCGGCCAGACTCTCTTCGGGACGACGATGGAGCATCTGCTCGGCGAGGCGTCGTGTCCGGTCGCCGTGGCCCCTCCCGGCTTCGCCGCGCGCGCCGAAGGGGACTCGGTCTGGCTGCCGCTCGACGGCACCGACGAGGACGTCGGGATGCGTGTCGTCGGCGTCGGGTTCGACGGCACGCCGGCCTCCCGCGCGGCACTCGAGACCGCCACCGAACTGGCCCTACGCAACGGCGCCGCCCTGCGCGTCTACTCGGTCGCCCGCCGCAATGCCTCGATCGCCCCCGACGCGCCGATGACTCCGACGCCGATCTCGACCACCGAACTCGAGAGCAGGCGCGCCGAACTGCACGAGACCGTCGCCGGCCTGCCCGCCGCGGCGAGAGCCCTGCCGGTGATGCTGCGCGGCTTCGCCGCCGACGAGCTGATCTCGGCGTCGCGGTTCGGCGTCGACCTGATGGTGGTCGGCACCCACGTCGGCCACCTTCGCCGACGGCTTCACAAGAGCGTCGCGGCCGAGGTCGCATCCGGCATCGATTGTCCGGTGTTGATCTGCCCCACGCCGGTCGCGGACGCGGTCGGGGCGGCGGCCTGACCCCTTCGCCCGCCCAAGACACGAGAGGAGAAGTCCCATGTCAGAGAGCGATTCCCACCGGCGGCCACGCCGTGTCCTGGTCGGCTACGACCGCAGCGAGGGCTCCGAGGACGCCGTCGCGCTCTGCGCCGCGGTCTCCGCCGCCGACGCCCACGTCGCCCTGGTCGACGTCCTCCCCTATCCGGGGATGCCGTCGGAGACCTTCCGGCTGCTGACCAGCAAGGAGTTCCCGATCCCCGAGGACTTCTTCGCCCCGGCGACCGCGCGCCTGCCCGGCCGCGAGGTCGAGGCGCTCACCTATATCGGCGACTCGCCCGCCCGCATCTTCGAAGGCCTCGCCAGGAACGACGGCTTCGACCTGATCGTGGTCGGCTCCCCCCATCGCGGCAAGGTCGGGCGGATCCTCGCCGGCTCGGTCAGCGAGTCCCTGCTGCACGGCTCCCCCATCCCGGTGCTGACGGCGCCGCACGGCTACGCCGATCAAGCCCACGGCAACCTGGCGACGATCGCCGTCGCCTACGACGGCAGCAAGGAGTCGCGCCAGGCTCTGGCCTACGCCCAGGCGATCGCCATGGATACGGGTGCCACGCTCGACGTCCTCACCGTCGAGCGCCCCACCGACCCGGTCGGCGGCGCGATCGCCTACACGATGTCCCTGCCCGAGGACGTCGACCAGATCCAGCGCCGGGCCCTGGCCGAAGTCGACCCGGCCATCGACCTGCGCCGCCGCACCCTGAACGGCGAAACCGCCGAGGCGCTCGCCGACGCCTGCCGGCACGGCGTCGACCTCCTCGTCGTCGGCTCCCGCGGCTACGGCACGATCGAGCGCGTCCTACTCGGCTCGACCTCCCGCGCCCTGATCAACAAGGCCTCCTGCCCGGTGCTGGTCGTGGCCGCACCCGCGTCGTGAAGTGGACGCCTTCGGAGCCCTCGAGCGAGAAGGTGTCCTCGCGGCCGGGCACGACGTCGAGCAGGAAGTCCGGGTTGCCGAGCGCGCGATGCAGGTCGGCGTCGATCAGGAAGGGGACGCCGGCGACCACGCCGAGCTCGATGTCACCCGCGCCGGGCGGCAACTCGTCCGCCCGCAGGCACATCGCCGCGGATCCGGCGCAGCAGCCGCCGGACTGGTGGAGGACGATCGCGCCGTGCTTCGCGCGCAGCCGCTCGAGCGTCTCCACCGCGGCGGGGGTCACCTCGATGCGTGACATCGTCGACGACCCCCGCCCGCGCGGGCCTAGAAGAGGCCCATCGCCTTGTCGTCGTAGCTGACCAGCAGGCACTTGGTCTGCGAGTAGTGGTCGAGCATCATCCGGTGGTTCTCGCGGCCGACGCCGGAGATCTTGTAGCCGCCGAACGCCGCGCCCGCCGGGTACTGGTGGTAGCAGTTGGTCCACACCCGCCCGGCTTCGATGCCGCGGCCCATGCGGAAGGCGCGGGCGCCGTCGCGGGTCCAGACCCCGGCCCCGAGGCCGTAGAGGGTGTCGTTGGCGATCTTCAGCGCCTCCACCTCGTCGGCGAATTTCGTCACCGAGACGACCGGGCCGAAGATCTCCTCCTGGAAGACCCGCATGTCGTTGGTGCCCTCGAGCACGGTCGGCTCGAAGTAATAGCCGCCCTCCAGCTCCTCCGGCAGACCGCTGGTGCGGTGGCCGCCGGTAAGCACCTTGGCACCCTCTTCGCGGCCGATCTCGACATAGCCCTCGACCTTCTCGATCTGGGACTTCGAGACCTGCGGCCCCATCATCGTCGCCGGGTCGAGCGGGTTCCCCTGGCGGATCGCCTCGATCCGGGCCAGCACCCGTTCCATGAACTCATCGTAGATCGACTCCTCGACCAGCGCCCGCGACGGGCAGGTGCAGACCTCGCCCTTGTTGAAGGCGTAGAGGACGAAGCCCTCGACCGCCTTGTCGAGCATCGCGTCGTCGGCATCCATGATGTCGGCGAAGAAGACGTTCGGCGACTTGCCGCCGAGCTCGGTGGTCGAGGGGATGAGGCTGTCGGCGGCGTAGCGCATGATCAGTCGCCCGGTCACCGTCTCGCCGGTGAAGGCGATCTTGGCGATCCGCCTGTTCGTCGCCAGCGCCCTGCCGATCTCGGCGCCGGGTCCGTTGACGACGTTGATCACGCCGGGCGGGACCGCGTCGCCGACGACCTCCATCAGCTTCAGGATCGACCACGGGGTCGGGCTGGCCGGCTTGACCACGGTGCAGTTGCCGGCCGCCAGCGCCGGGGCGATCTTCCAGGCCGCCATCAGCAGCGGGAAGTTGAAGGGGATGATCTGCCCGACCACACCGAGCGGCTCGCGGAAGTGGTAGGCGACGGTCTTCTCGTCGATCTCGGAGATCTGGCCTTCCTCGGCCCGCGCCGCCCCCGCGAAGTAGCGCAGGTGGTCGACGACCAGCGGGATGTCGGCGGCGAGCGTCTCGCGGACCGGCTTGCCGTTGTCGTAGCTCTCGGCGACGGCGAGCATCTGCAGGTTGTCCTCGACCGCGTCGGCCATCGCGTCGAGCACGGCGGCCCGTTCGGCGGGCGAGCTCTTCGACCAGCTCGCCTTCGCCGCGTGGGCGGCGTCGAGGGCGAGCTCGATGTCCTCCGGGGTGGAATCGGCGACCCTGCTGAACGGCTCGCCGTTGACCGGGCTGAGGTCCTCCCGGTACCTGCCTCTGCTCGGCGCGACCCAGCCGCCGCCGATGAAGTTCTCGTAGCGGTCCGCGACCTCTACCGGGCTCCCCGCGCTACCGGGTGCCTCGAATACCTGTGGTTTCTCGATGGTGGCCATCTTGTTCCTCCTGGCTGGTTCGTATCGGGACCGGGACGGCGGTTGCCGTCCCGGGGACATGCGGTCTCAGGCGTGGGCGCCGATCGCGGCGGCCTCGGCCCGCGCGGCGCCGACCTTCTGCGGTGTGGCAGAGCCCGCAGGCTTCGAGGCGCACCAGCACCTGGTCGTCGCCGGGCGTCGGGTCGGGTACTTCCTCGACGCGCAGCGGCTCGGTGAAGTCGTGGACCACGGCGGCTTTCATCTGACTGACTCCTCTTGGTTCGGGATCACACCCCGATCTCACCAGCGCACCGCCCCGCCGCCATCCGTGCGATCACGACCTCAGCCGTGGGCAAACCCCGGATGGAGGGCGGCCTGCCCGCCCATAGCTTTTGCCGCGGCAATCAAACAGCGGGCCGCGTCGGCCGCAGACAGGAGAGAGACATGTCCACCAACGCCATCCGCCTACGCCACTTCGTCGCCGTCCAGGGCGAGGAGACCGGATCGACCCGCGAGGGCGCCGCGTCGACCTCGGTCGAGACGATCGCCTACTGGGCCGTCGTCGCGGCGATCTACCTCGGCTTCGGATTCCTCTGGTACTACTCGGCCAAGGAGAAGCTGATCGATGACGGTGGGGTCATGCCGGAAGGGCTCGCCAAAAGCTACGCGGGCTCCTTCGTCGCGTCCTTCCCCGGCCTCGACGCCACCTGGGTCATCCTCGGCATCCTCGAGGCGGTCGCCTTCCTCGGCTTCATCGCCAGCATCGTCACCGGCGAGTTCCTGCCGACCCGCCGCAAGCCGATCCTGATCGCCTCCCTCGGCGTCTCGATGCTGACCTTCGCCGTGCTCGTCTTCGGCCAGGAGATGGTCGGCGAATTCGAAGGGGTCGCCGAGGCCTTCGGCTACATCGGCGCGACCGTGGTGACGCTGCTGCTGGTCCAGATCCTGCCGCCGCGGCGCGGCATCTGGCGCCTCGCCTCCCCGGACCGCGACGGGGAGTGACGCCCGATCCCCGAACGTCCCTGGGCTCGTCAGCTAGGCCTGCGGCAGCTTCGCCGCGCCGCGCCTGGTGACCGGCCGCGAGGGCGGCGGCACGACCGGGCCGATGTCACCATCGGGCGCCTCGTCGAGGTCGACGATCACCGGCGCGTGGTCGCTCGGGCCTTTGCCTTTGCGCGCGAGGCGGTCGACCCAGGCGGCGCGGACCCGCTCGGCGACCGGCGCCCCGGCGAGAACCAGGTCGATCCGCATCCCCAGGTCGCGGTGGAACATGCCGGCCCGGTAGTCCCAGTAGGTGAAGACCCGCTCGCCCGGCCACCGGTCTCGCACCACGTCGTGGAGGCCGAGCGCCCGCAGCTCGGCCAGCGCCGCCCGCTCCGGCTCGGTCACGTGGGTCTGGCCGAAATACGCCTGCGGATCGAAGACGTCCGCGTCGGCCGGGGCGATGTTGATGTCACCGCAGACGACGGCCGAATCGACTCGCGGCGCGACCGACTCGCGCAAGGCGGCCAGCCACGCCAGCTTGTACTCGTAGTGGTCGGAATCGGGCTCACGCCCGTTCGGCACGTAGACCGAGAAGACCCGGGGCCCGCCACAGGTCGCCGCGATCGCCCGCGCCTCCGGGTGCGGGAACCCGGGCGCGCCGTCGAGCCCCGGGACGACCTTTTCCAAACCCACCCGGGAGAGGATCGCGACGCCGTTCCAGGACGGCTCGCCGTGGGCGGCGACCTCGTAGCCGCGCGCCACGAGCTCCTCGCCGAGCAACTCGGCGAAGGCCTCGTCGGCGAGCTTCGTCTCCTGCAGGCAGACCACATCGGGCTGCCGTTCGTCCAGCCAGGGCAGCAGCCGCGGCAGCCGCTGCTTCACCGAGTTCACGTTCCAGGTGGCGATCCGCACTGCCGCGGACGGTACCGCCTCACCCCACCGGGCGCCCGGCATCGCCGGGCGCCCGGGGTGGCCGCGCCTAGCCCTTCGCGGTGCAGGCGCGGATGACTTCCGTTTCCGCCTTGGTCCCGTCTTCGAATTTGGCCTGGACGTGGACTTTGAGCTTGCCGCCGACGCACTTGGCGCTGATCGGGTTGATCCCCTTGACGCTCTTCTTGATGTTCAGGTTGAACGAGATGATCGAGCCCGAGCCGCCGGTGATCTGCGGGATCTTCGCCACCGCGAGGGTGCCGAAGGCGCCGTGCTTGTGCTTGGTGATGGTCACCGTGGTGACGATCGCGCCCGAGATCGGGTTGGAGAAGTAGGCGTGCACGTACCAGGTGATCTTGCCGCCCTTTTCGCCGCCGTTGAAGAGCAGCAGCTTCGAGGGGACGTTGATCGACGGCTGTTCGGGGAAGGCGACCTGGGCGGTGGTGGTTCCTTCGCCGATCAACGCGGACTTGCACGCCGCCAACGCCGCGGTGGTGTCGGTCGCCTGCAGCTGGCCCGACTTGCAGGTCGGGATGCCCTTGACGTGGACTTCGGCGTTCTTGTCGCCTTCGATGATGATTTCGCGCACCGCCGGCGGGTGGCTGCCGTCGGCCTCCTTGACTTCGCCGGAAGCTTTGAGTTCGATCGGCGTCTGCTTCGTCTTCGACAGCGCGGTCGGGCTGAAGCCGCCGTTCGCCGTCAGCTCGAGGTTTCCGACTTTGACCGTGACCGGCGTTTCGCCGCCCGCCGCGGTGGCGATCCCGACTGCCGAGACGGCAACGAGCGCCCCCAAGGCGAGAACTATCAGCACGTGTTTCCGCATAAAACAATTCTCCTTTGCCGCCGGTCGCCCTCCCTAGGCGTCGGCATTCAGACCCCGGTGAGACCGGCACTTTCCCCCGCCTCACCCGTATCGGATGAGGATATCGCTCTCGTGGCGTCACGGGGACACGCCGATCTGAACGTGTCGCCGCCCGCCGGAGTATGCCGAGCAAAGCTCAACGCCAGAGAGACCAGAAAGGCAGCAGCAGGTTGGCGCGCAGGACGAGGACGTGGAGGAACGGCGTCGCGTAGCGCAGCAGCCGGCCTCAGACCACCTGGTCCTGGCTGTTGCCGAGCGGGTGGAGGACGCTGTTCTTTTCCTTGCGGACCAGTTCGCCGGTCGCGGTGGAGAAGCAGAGGCGGGCGAAGATCTGGGGCTTGTCGGAGAACTCCCAGTAGGTGCAGTAGATCCCTTCTTCGGCCGGCGGGAAGAGGGCCAGGACGTACGGTTCGGTCAGCCGTTCCGGCCGGCCGCTCTCGTCGAGCCGTTCGAGCACCACCGCGTCTTCTTCGCCGGTGGCGATTTCGCCGTAGTCGCGCGAGGTCATCACCTCGCCGTAGGGGACTTTGAAAGCGCGGTGGTGGCGCGTTTCCACGGCCGAGAGGCCGACGGCCAAGACGAGCGTCGCGATGACAATGAAGCCGCCGAGCCAGCCGACCGCGGCGCGGCGCCGCTGTCGTCGTCGGTACCGCTCGGGGTCGCTGAGTGGGATGGCCATGGCTGGTCCCTGCGCTGGACGCAAGTACACACCTTTCGGCAGAAAGGCGCGCCTGGATGCCCGACCGGGGTAGGCTCGGGCGATCGCTCCCCCCTGGTTCAGATGCGAGCCGGTCGACGAGACTTTCTTCGCCGCAGCGCCGCTGCGCCTGCGGGCGGGCTTCGAGATCCCGCGGCCGGCGGCCGAGGTGTGGGGCGAGCTGACCAGCGACTCGGCCCTGCACTGGTGTCGGATCCTGCAGGACGTCACCTGGACCTCGCCGCGCCCGTTCGGCGTCGGCACCACCCGCGAAGTAAAGGCGCTCTGGGGCGCCAACATGCTGCGCGAGCACTACTTCCTCTGGGAGGAGGGACGGCGCCACTGCTTCTACGTGACCGAGGCCACCGGCCCGCTGTTCAAGCGCCTGGCGGAGGACTACGACGTGGAGCCGCGCGGCGCGGACGCCTGCCGCTTCACCTGGACGATCGCCGCCGAGCCGAGCGCCCTGGGGCGCCCTGGGGCGCCGGTGAACCGGGCGATCTTGAAGACCCTGTTCACCGACACCGCCCGCCACTTCGGGTTGGATCAGGCGCGCTGAGCGGGCGCGCGGCGGCGGCGGCGCTTACGGCGCGGTTTGCCGTCGCCGGTCGCGCCGCCGCTCTCGGTGCGGCCCTCGCTGCCGAAGTCGAGGCCGAGCTGCGAGGCGATCTTGCGCATCTCGGCGACCTCGTCGCCGAGCACGAAGCTGATGCCGGTGCCGGTGCGACCGGCCCGGCCGGTGCGCCCGATCCGGTGCACGTAGGCGGCACGGTCCTCGGGCGCGTCGTAGTTGATGACCCGCATCACGTCGGGGACGTCGATCCCGCGCGCCGCGACGTCGGTGGCGACCAGGGTCATCACCTCGCCGCGCTCGAAGCGGGCGAGCGCGTTTTCGCGCTGCCGCTGGCTTTTGTCGCCGTGCATCGCGACCGCGTCGACGTTCTCGGTGCGCAGTCGCTTGACCAGCCGGTCGGCACCGCGCTTGGTGCGGACGAAGACCAGCGAGCGGCCGGGCTCCTCCTCGCCGAGCGAGGCGACCAGCTGGTCGAGCTTGGCGCCCTGCGACTCGACCCGGAGGAAGTGGTGCTCGATGTCGGCTTCGTCGCGCTCGGTCTGGGCGTGGGTGTGGGACACCGCGTCGCGGGTGAAGTCGCGGGCGGCGCGTCCGGCGGCGCCCTCGAGCGTCGCCGAGAAGAACAGGGTCTGGCGGTCGCGCGGGACCAGCCCGACGATCCGGTCGACGGCGGGGCGGAAGCCCATGTCGAGCATCCGGTCGGCCTCGTCGAGGACGAGGACGCGGACCGAGCCGAGGTCGACCGCGCCGCGGCCGATCAGGTCCTCCAGCCGGCCCGGGGTGGCGACGAGGATGTCGGCGCGTTTCGCCGCGGCGATCTGCGGACCGAAGCCGACGCCGCCGTAGACCGCGGCGACGTGCAGTCGCTGCGCCTTGGCGAGGACTTCGAGCTCGTCGACGATCTGCGAGGCGAGCTCACGGGTCGGCGCCAGGATCAGCGCCTGCGGGCCGTAGGCGCCCGGCTCCAACAGATCGGCGAGCGGCACGCCGAAGGCGAGCGTCTTGCCCGATCCGGTGGGCGATTGGACCAGTAGGTCGTGGCCGGCCAGCGCATCGCTGATGACCATCTCTTGAACGGGAAAAGGCTCGATGATCGAACGCGCTCGCAGCGCGTCCACCACCGACCTTGAGGTGCCGAGGTCGGCAAACGTAGCTATGTGAGTGCTCCTTGAATTGACTTCTTCGGGGAGATCCAGATGCCCCGAAGTGCCAGTGCACGTGGAGGAAACGGGTTCTCTCGGGCGGCGTTGGCGCCAGGCCCGACCCGTTCACCGTAGCGAAGTTCGCTCTCCACCCCCTATCTGGGTGGCGATCGGGGTGTCAACCTGCCGCGACGGGGAGACTTGCGGAGGGGTGTGGGAAACCGATAAAACCCGCGCCTCGCTCCTAAACCACCATCCCAGGGCAACTGATAGACGGAATGCACAGCTCGTCCACCCACCTCGACGGATTCGAGCTGCTTGCCGACACGCTCGGCGAGATGGTGTCACGACACGACGCCGAGGGCAGCTACACCTACGCCTCGGCGGGGACGCGGGCACTGCTCGGCTACGAGCCCGAGGAGCTGATCGGGCACTCGAGCTACGACTTCATCCATCCCGACGACCTCGACGACGTGCGCGGCGCCCACGCCGCCCTGGCCAAGGGCAACGACCGGATCGACGTCCGCTATCGCCACCGCCATAAAGACGGCCACTACGTCGCCTGCGAAACGATCGCCCGCGCGGTCCGCGACGAGGACGACGAGATCGGCGAGACGATCGTCGTCAAGCGCGAAGTCAGCGGCGCGCGGGCCGGCGACAGCCTCCGCCGCCAGTGGGAAATCTGCTTCAAACGGACCAGCCGCGGGATCACCGTGGTGGAGGCCGGCACGGGGACGATCGTCTCGCTCAACCCGGCCCTCGCCGAGATGCACGGGGGTACCGTCGGCGACTTCGTCGGCAAACCGCTGCGCGTCCTCTTCTCGCCGGAGTGGGCGGAGCGGATCCCCGACGTCTCCGAGACCGTCGACAAGAACACTTTCGTCTCCTACGACTCCGAGCACGTCCGCCTCGACGGCACCGTCTTCCCGGTCCGCGCCGAGGCGATGGCGGCCCGCGACGACAGCGGCGAGGTCAAGTACCAGGTCGCCTGGTACGACGACCTGACCGAGCGCCAGGAGGTGGAGCGACGCGCCGGGCTCGCCCAGCGCGACTTCGAGGCCGCCTTCCACGCGGCGCCGCACGGGGTAGCGATCGTCGGCCTCGACGGCCGCTTCCTCCACCTCAACCGGCAGCTCGCCGAGATCCTCGGCTACTCGGCCGCGGAGCTGAAGGACTTGACCTTCCAGGAGATCACCCACCCCGACGACCTCGACGCCGACCTCGCCCAGGTCGACGGGCTGATCACCGGCGAGCTCTCCACCTACGAGATGGAGAAGCGCTACTACACCAAGGACGGCCACCTGATCTGGGTGCTGCTCGCGGTCGCGATCGTCCGCGAAGAGGACGGCTCACCGCGCCACTTCATCTCGCAGATCCAAGACATCTCGGCGCGCAAGCGGCTCGAGGCGCACACCTACGAGCTCGCCAACCGCGACCCGATCACCTCGCTCTACAACCGCCGCCGCTTCGAGGAGGAGCTGCAGCGGCAGATCGAGCGCTGCCGCGGCGGCGGCGAGAGCGCGGCGCTGCTGCTGCTCGACCTCGACCGCTTCAAGAACGTCAACGACTCCGACGGCCACGTCGCCGGCGACCGCCTGATCCGGCTGGTCGGGCGGGCGCTCGACGACCGGATCAAAGACCCCGACGTGGTGGCGCGGATCGGCGGCGACGAGTTCGCCGTGATCCTCCGCGACATCGACCTCGCCCAGGCGCGCGGCGTCGCCGAAGAGCTGCGGCTGGCGATCACCGGCGCCGACCTCGAGCGCGACTGCACCGCCAGCGTCGGCATCTGCCGGCTGCACGGCGACGTGCCCGATGCCGAGACATGCTTCCGCGCCGTCGACCGGGCGATGTACCGGGCGAAGGGCCAGGGCCGCGACCGCGTGGTCGTCGGCTCGATCTCGGAGCGCCGGGCGTAACCCGGAGGGGTTCGGCCGGATCGATCGGGGTCAATGCGCCCGGGCGTTCGGCGGCGACCCCGGCAGGGTGTGGCCGCCGCCGAACGCCCGGGACGTGACGGTTTCGGCGGGAAGTCGGAGAGATGTGGACGTTACAAAGACGTGGCCACCTTTTTGGCCCCTATAGGGGGGTCAAAGGGTGGTCACGTGTTTGTGACGCCTGAAGATCCGTGACGTTCCCGACGCCTTCGTGACGAAACGTCGCGTCCTCGTAACGCCTTCCGCACCCCCGGCGTCCCTTACCCGTCCCTCAAAGCGGGTTCAGGTCGTCTCGGGCACAGGCGCCAGCTCGGCGCCGAACACCGACGGGTCGACCTCGGGGGCCGAGACGGGAAGGGTCAGCGGCGCGCTGTCCTGGTCGGTCGCCAGCCCGGGCGTGTCGCGCGGGCGGCGGCGGCGGTCGGCGTGGCCGAGGTAGAGGACCAGTTCCCAGTTGGCGACGCCGTCGTCGGTCGGCTCGATCGCGGCGGGGGCGCGGGCGGCCATCTTCTTCGGCCCCTGCGGCTTGTAGAGCCAGGAGACCACGTTGGTCCAGATATCGACCAGCGAGTCACGGACGCCGATGAAGGAGATGATCGCGTAGGTGCCGAGGATGCCGTTGATCGCGGCGAAGACCGCGTTCGACCAGAGGTCGTGCTGGTAGGCGACCTTGAAGGTGTAGACCGACCAGGCGACCAGCAGGTAGGGCAGGACGACGTAGATGAAGGCCGGCACGGTGCGGTTGCGGACCTTCGGCGTGCGCATGAATTTGCCCTTGGCGCCGGTCAGCGCCTGGACCATCGAGCTGATGCTGCCCGCCAGGTTGACCGGCAGCAGCAGCAGGTTGAAGCCGTAGACGCGGGCCGCGTCGAAGTATTTGTAGCCGCAGTACTTGAGGTCGATCGCCATCGCCACGAAGTAGGGGACGGCGACCGCGTAGGTGAGCGGCGAGACCAGGTGGCCGTTGAACGGGATGATCATCAGGCAGAGCACGAAGAGCGAGCTCCAGAAGATCGAGGCCATGTAGTTGAGCCGCAGCAGCATCTCGCCGATGTGGGTCCGTTCGCCGCGCTTGCGCCGCTCGCGCACCGCCCGCCACAGCTTCGGCAGGATCAGCAGGCCACCGTTGGCCCAGCGGTTGCGCTGGATGCAGAGCGAGCCGAAGTCGGGCGGGGTGGCGCTGAAGGCGAGGCGCTCGTTGTAGTTGTAGAGCGTCCAGCCGCCGGCGGCGAGGTCGATCGTCGACTCGGTGTCCTCGATCACCGTGCGGTCGGAGATGTAGCGGTAGATCTTGAACGGGCCCTTGTACTCGACCTCCTCGATGTCGGCGAGGGCGCGTTTGCGCAGGATCGCGTTGGCCCCCACCCAGAAGGTGGCGTCGTGGTACGTCATCCCCTGGTGGATGATGTGCTGCAGGTCGGTGGTCGCGCCGGCCATCCGCTCCAGCCGCGTCGCCGCGCCGGGGAAGGCGCTGTAGGGAGACTGCGAGACGGCGACTTTCTGATGCTCCTCGCCCTCCATCAGGTGGACGAGGCGGAGGCAGTACTCCGGCATGATCACGCTGTCGGCGTCGATCGTCAGCACATAGTCCGATTCCGGCACGACGAGGTCGGGCTGCTGGTCGCCGGCGGCGACCAGGTTGAGGCCCGCCGGGGTCTGGACTTCGCGGTAGGCGCCGCCCATCAGGCCGATGTAGCTGTTCAGGTTCATCGCCTTGTTCGCCTCGGCAGAGAGCGAGGCGAAGCGCTTGCGCTGGAAGCTCGAGACCTCGCAGCGGAAGGTCCAGGCGAGACGGCGGTAGAGCTGGGCGAGGCGGTCGGTCCCGATCTTCTCCGGCTCGCTGTCGGCGGCGGTGCGCAGGGCACGACCGATCACCGCCAGGTCGGCGGCGAGTTTGCCGAGCACGTGGGTGGCGAAGAATGCCTCGTTGTGGTCCGAGACGTGGTACTGCTCGCCGAGCGAGCGGATCCAGCCGGCCGCGTATTCGTACTCGGCGGCCAGCGTGTGGACGACGTCGGCGGAAGTCGGCTGCGAGGGGTCGATCGACAGCTCGAAGCGCTCCAACGCGAGGTCGAAGCGGCGGCGCGGCTCGGAGAGCAGGCGCTCGACCTCGGCGGGCAGCGCGGTGGCGCTGTCGAGCAGCTTTCGCGGGCCTGCGTAGCGCGGGTTCGGCGGGTCGTCGACGAGCAGCACGACGCGCAGGTCGGGGTACTCCTGCAGCGCGGTCGAGAGCAGCGTCATCAGGATCACGCCCGGCTCCTCCTGGTAGGAGGGGATCAGCGCGGTGACGGCGGGGCGGCGCTCGGCGTAGAACTCGTCGAGCATCGCCCGCGGCGTGCGCCGGCCTTCTTTGGTCCGGTAGTAGAAGCCGAGCCGGCCGAACAGGTAGGCGGTCGCCGAGGCGGCGAGCAGGCTGACCGCGACGAGGAAGCCGACCGTCTCGGTGAGGCTGGCGTGCCCGGCGACCCCTTCGATCAGCTGGCCGTTGACGACGGAGATGACGAGCGCCGCCCAGGCGGCGACGGTGAGGACGACCGCGCCGCGGCCGAACGCCATCGTCCAGTCGCCGGCGATCCGCGGCACCTGCGGCATCGGGTCGGAGTTGCGGTCGGCGCCCCACTGGCGGCGTACCCCGTCGGGCTGCTTGCGGCGGATCAGGGGCATCAGTGTTCGACTCCTGCTGTCGGTTCGGCGGTGGCGGTTTCCCCGGTGCTCGTCGCGGACGGCTCGCCCGGGTACTTGAAGAGCGGTTCCCAGGGGGCGCTCGGGTCGGAGGGCAGTTCGGCCAGCGGCTGTTCGCCCTGGGTGTACCAGCGGGCCTGGTAGGGGAGCCCCTGGAAGGAGGCGCGGTCCCCCTGGTGGTAGACCCGCGTCGGCGACCATGCGGGGAAGTCGCCGGAGGCGAGCTTCACCAGCCGCGGCGCCTTGCTGTCGGCGGGCACCGGGCCGATCGGCTGCCAGGGACCGCTCGGCGAGTCGGCGGCAGCGGTGCCGGGCGGGGTGCCCTGGTTCCACCAGCCGGCCTGGTAGATCTGGCCCTGCCAGACGACCTTATAGCCGCTGCCGTAGGCGGCGGCGGGCCGCCAGATCGGGTACGGGCTGGTGGCCGGGTCGTCGGTCGCCGTGGACGGATGCGTGGTCGGCGCGCTGGAAGCTTCGGCCGCTTCCCTGCCGGCCGTCTTGGTGCCGCGCAGTTCGCCGAAGATGTGGGTGAATTCGAGCGGCTTCTGGACGACGCCGCTGCAGGTGTCGGAGAGTTCGCCGACCTTGGCGAAGGCGCCGCCGCACTGCGAGTCGCGGTTGAGCGACCAGGCGGAGACGCGCGGGATGCCACGTTCCCTGACGAACTTGGACAGTTCGCGGGCATCCTTGGTGGTGAAGCGCTCCGTGGTGACGTCGTTGACGCCGAGCATCGGGGTGACGCCGACGTGGCCCCAGGCGGCACCGGCGCTGCTCGGCAGGCCGGCGGCCCGCCACAGCGACTGCACCTGCAGCTGGGTCGCGTCGAGCGAGCGCTCGATCGTCCCCAACATGTCGTGTTCGGCTCCTTCGCCGGGGCCGAAGTCCATCGTCATCGCGTTGACGCCGGCGAGCCGGACCTTCGCCTTCAGCATCGCCCGCACGGCGGCGATCCCTTCCGCGGTGAGGCCGTGGCTGGAGACCGGCAGCGTCATCCAGACCTTCAGCGGCTTCTTTTCGGCGACCAGTTCCTTCTGCACCGCCGCGATCGCCGTGGCGCGGCGGGCGTTCGCCCCGACGTCGGCAAGATTCGCGCCCTCGATGTCGAGGTCGATCGCCTTCGCCTTGTAGCGCTGGATCGGTTCCAGGTAGGCCTGCCGCAGCTTCGCCGGGTCGGTGCAGTCGACGGCGAGCTCGGTGTTGGCCTCGCCGCCGTAGGAGATCATCACGCTGCCGCCCTGGCTGCGCAGCTGCGCCGTGCGGGCGTCGAGGTCGAGGCCCTGCTCGGCGCTGTCGAGCGTGTAGAAGGTGCCCCACGACGGCGTGCACGGTTCTTCGGTGTCGCTGACCACGAAGGCCAGGTAGACGCTGGAGACCGGGTTCGAGGAAGGCAGCTGGAAGGGGTAGGTCGGCGTGTTGGTGACGTCCACATAAGGGGAGTAGACGGGGACCGCGTCCGATTTGGCGCTCGCCGCCGGCGTTTCCTTGCTGAGCAGCTGCCAGACGCCGAAGCCGATCGCGCAGAGGACGACCAGCAGCACGACGACGCGGATGGGCGACAGTTCGCGGGGTGGCGGCTCGAGCGGCGCCTTGGGTTTCTCTTCGACGATGACCATTGCGTGGGAGGACGCATACCTGCGCGTCTTTCCCCGAGATCGGCAGCGGACGGCGTCGACTTGAACGCTGGGTTACGGGCGGGTGAAAGAGGAGCGGGCCGGCGTCAGCCGCCGAGGCCGCCGAGCCAGAACAGCGGGTTGACCGGACGCTCGCCCCAGGCGGCGGCCAGCGAGCCCTCGGCGGTGACCTTGCTGTCGGCGGGCGCCTCGGCGCGGATCCGCTCTGCCAGCTCGTCGGCGGCGTCCTCGTCGGCGGCGCCGACCACCATGTAGCGCCAGCGGCGCACCGGCTCGAGTCCCTCGTCCTCCAACTTCTTGGCGAAGTCCCGCGCCTCGCCGTGGGAGGGGAACTCGACCCGCACCTCGAACTCGGCGAGGCCGCCGCGGGCAGCGGTCTCGGCGTCCTCGGTCGCCATCAGCTTCTCGTGCTCGGCCTCTTTCTCGGCCTCGGTCGCGGGCAGCGGGTTGTCGGGGTCCTCCCAATCCTCGGCCACCTTGTGCCAGTGGCGCAGCTCGATACTGGCTTTCCAGCCCTTCTCGTCGAGGAACTTCTGGATCGCCGTCTGGGCCCGGTCGAGCGGCTCGCGGTCGCCGGCGTAGAGGAAGATGGTCTCGCCTTCGTGGCTGACGATCACCCGGTCATCGAGCGCCGGCGCGAGGTCATGCTTCAGCTCGGCGGAGCGCAGATGGTCGGCGAGCGAGCCGCCGACGCCGTCGTCGTCGGCCGGGTCGATCCGCAGGCGCCAGTCGTCGTCCATGCCCGACAGCCTAGAGCGCCGCTCCGCCACAGGTCGTCGATGGTCGCGGTCGTCGCCATGACTCGATCGCCATGGCGCGGGAGCTACTCGACCCAGTCGAAGGTCCGTTCGACCGCCTTCTTCCACTGGCCGTATTGCCGCTCACGCTCCTCTTCGTCCATCCGTGGCTCCCAGCGCTTGTCCTCCTCCCAGCGCTCGCGCAGCTCGTCGGTGCCCGACCAGAAGTCGACCGCCAGCCCGGCCGCGAAGGCGGCGCCGAGCGCCGTCGTCTCGGCCACCACAGGGCGGATCACCGGCACCCCGAGCACGTCGGCCTGAAACTGCATGAGCAGCTCGTCGGCGGTCATCCCGCCGTCGACTTTCAGCTCGGTGAACGGCACGTCGGCGACATCGTTGGCGGCATCGACGACCTCGCGGCTCTGCCAGGCGGTCGCCTCCAGCGTCGCCCGCGCGAGGTGGCCCTTGTTGGCGTAGGCGGTGAGGCCGATGATGATCCCGCGCGCGTCTTCGCGCCAGTAGGGGGCGAAGAGGCCGGAGAAGGCGGGGACGAAGTAGACCCCGCCGTTGTCGTCGACCGACCTCGCCAGCTCTTCGACTTCGGACGCGTCCTTGATGATGCCGAGCCGGTCGCGCAGCCACTGCACGGCGGCGCCGGTCACCGCGATCGACCCCTCGAGCATGTACTGGGCCGGGCCGTCGGGGCCGAGCTTCGCGCCGACCGTGGTCAGCAGCTTGTCGGTGTGGACGATCTCCTCGCCGGTGTTGACCAGCAGGAAGGAGCCGGTGCCGTAGGTGTTCTTGGCGTCGCCCGGGTCGAAGCAGGTCTGGCCGAACATCGCCGCCTGCTGGTCGCCGAGGATCCCGGCCACCGGCACGCCGCCGAGCGCCGTCCCCCGCGCCTCGCCGTAGGTCTCCGAGGAGGACCTGATCTCCGGCAGCATCGACTTCGGGATCCCCATCAGGTCGAGGCTCGGCCCGTGCCAGTCGAGCGTCTCCAGGTTCATCAGCATGGTGCGGCTCGCGTTGGTGACGTCGGTCGCGTGGACGCCGCCGTCGGTGCCGCCGGTGAGGTTCCAGAGCATCCAGGTGTCGATGGTGCCGAAGGCGAGTTCGCCCGCCTCGGCGCGCCTGCGGGCGCCCTCGACGTTGTCGAGGATCCACTTGACCTTCGGCCCCGAGAAGTAGGTGGAAAGCGGCAGGCCGACGTCTTTGCGGAGGCGATCCGGGCCCTCGTCGCCGGCCAGCTCCCGCACGATCTCTGCGGTCCGCGTGTCCTGCCAGACGATCGCGTTGTAGACCGGCTCGCCGGTCTCGCGGTCCCAGACCACGGTGGTCTCGCGCTGGTTGGTGATGCCGATCGCGGCGACGTCACCGGCCTCGGCGTCGGAGCTCGCCATCGCGCCGCCGATCACCTCGCGGGTGCGGCGCCAGATTTCGGTCGCGTCGTGCTCGACCCAGCCCGCCCGCGGCGTGATCTGCTCGTGCTCGCGCTGGTTGACCTGCTGGATCCGCCCGTCCTTGTCGAACAGGATCAGCCTGCTCGAGGTCGTCCCCTGGTCGATCGCCACAACGCACTCCGCCATGGCACTAATCCTCCTCGATGTGGTTTGCGCCACGCGACACCCCCCCGCCGATGGGCCGAAAACTCCACCTATAGGGCAGGTTTTCGGCCCATCGGCGGGGAGGGCGCACAGGAGGGTGACGGGAGAGTTACGCTCGCGGCATGAAAAGAGGACTGCTGATCGCCCCGTTGGTGGCCGCCGTGCTCCTCGCCGCGGCCGTGATCGCCTCCCCCGCCAGCGAGGCGGCCGCCGCCGCCAAGGCCTGCCCCGCCTCGGGCCTGGTGATCTGGGCGGGCGAAGAACCGGGCGGTGGCACCGCGGGCAGCGTCTACTACCGGATCGAGTTCACCAACCTCTCCGGCGGCACCTGCACCGTCTCCGGCTACCCCAAGGTGAACGCGGTCGATCTCAAAGGCCGGACGATCGGCGCCGCCGCGACCCAGGCGCCCGGCAAGAAGGCGAAGCCGGTGACGCTGAAGCCAGGCGCGTCGGCCGTCGCGATGCTGCAGATCGTCGAGGCGCTGAACTTCCCGACCGGCAAGTGCAAGGCGACCACCGCGGCGGGCCTCCGGGTCGGCGTGCCCGGCGGCTCCGGCGCGAAGATCGCCCCACTCGCCTTCGAAACCTGCTCGCTCGCGGCCTCGAAGACCCTCGCGGTCGGCGTCGTCACCGCCGCTGGCTGAGGCAGGACGAGCAGATCGCGGCAAGGTGGCGGGCATCGGTGCCGCAGCAGCCGCCCAGCACCGACAGCGAGGGCAGCGCCCCGACCAGCTCGCGGTATTCGCCGGCCAGCTCGTCGGGATCGCCGCTGTCGAGCTCGGGGATCGCGTCGAGCTCGGCGTGGCTGCGGCGCGAGGCGTTGGCGCGGATGCCGACGATCCGCTCGCGTCCGTCTCGCGGTCGAGGCGCGCCCCGACGGCGCCTCGTCGCCGCGCTCCTCGCGCAGACGTAGGCCGAACTCGACCGCAGCGCGGTTCAGCTCGGCGATCTCGCGGTCGGCGCGGCCGAGGCGCTCGCCCCAGTTGTGGCTGGCGCGCCAGGTCGGCGTGTCGAGCGTGAAGCCGACCCCGTGGGCGGCGGCGAGGTCGATGTAGGACTCGTAGTAGTCGCGCAGGGCGGCGCGGCCGCGCTCGTCGTCGAGCAGCTGGAAGGAGGCGAATTCGGGCAGCTCGATGCCGCGCTCGAAGATCATCGTCGTCTCCAGGCCGCCGTCGCCGATGAACGTCGTCTCGCCCCCCGGAAGGACCATGCGCCGATCCTAATCGGGTGCTCGCGGGTTGCTGTCGGAGATGAACGCGCTCATGACATGCCTCGGCCGGCGCGCCGGCCTGGTCGCCGGGGTCGCGGCGCTGGCCGCGCTGCTCGCCCCCGCCGCCGCCTCGGCGGCGCTCCCCGCCGACTTCTGGGGCGTCGTCCCGACCGAAACGCTGACCCCCGCCCAGATCCAGACGGTCAAGGCCGGCGGGGTCGAAAGCGTCCGGCTGCCGGTCAACTGGGCGGCGGTGCAATCGAGCCCGGGCGCGCTGCCCGACTGGAGCTCGGTCGACCCGAGCGTGCGGGCGGCGGCGGAAGCCGGCGTCAACGTCCTGCCCTTCCTCGACGGGGCGCCCGCCTGGGCGGTCGCCTCGGAAGGGATAGGCGGCGGCGCCCGGGCCCCCGTCAGCCTGCCGGTCCAGACCGCCGCCCAGCGCTCCGCCTGGCGCGAATTCCTGCGCCTGGCGGTCTTCCGCTACGGCCCGGGCGGCAGCTTCTGGGCCGAAAACCCGCTGCTGCCCGAACGGCCGATCCGGATCTGGCAGATCTGGAACGAGGAGAACTACAAGTACTTCGCGGCGCGGCCCAGCCCGTCCCAGTACGGCAAGCTCGTGGTCGACTCCTACGCCGACCTGCGCAGCGCCGACGCGGGCGCGCGGATCGTCCTCGGCGGCCTCTTCGTGCGGCCGAAGGGCGGTGCCGCCAAGCCGGTGCCGGGCAAGCCGAAGCGCGCCTATCTGGCCACCGACTTCCTCACCCAGATGTACCGGGCCGTCCCCGGCGTGCGCGGCAAGTTCCTCGCCGTCGCCCTCCACCCCTACTCCTACAGCTACAAGCAGCTGACCCCGCAGGTCGAAGAACTGCGCGCCGCGCTGAAGGCATCGCGGGATCCCGGCCGGGCGATCTGGCTGACCGAGCTCGGTTGGAGCTCGGGCAAGCCCGACGCCACCAACGGCCACAATAAGTTCGAGAAGGGCAGGCAGGGACAGGCCCGCGAACTGGAAGGCGCCTTCGGCCTGCTGCGCGCGAACGCCGCCGCCTGGCGGGTCAAGCGCGTCTACTGGTTCTCGCTGACCGACTCGCCCGGCACCTGCAACTTCTGCGACGGCTCGGGACTGTTCGGCGAAGGCTTCGCGCCGAAGCCCGCCTGGTCGGCGTACAAGCGCCTCGCCCGTTAGGCCGGGGCGGGTTCCGGCCCGGCAGCTTCTCTTGCAAGGGCCGCCGCGGGGCGAGGGCGGCGACGGGTCAGGAGTAATTTCGCGGTCGAGATCATGGACAGTCGGCGCCGCGAAGATCGCCTCTACACCGCCACCCTGCTGGCGTTCCTGGTCGGCCTCGTCGCGCTCGGATTGCTCGGGGTCCCGGCGCTCCTAGTGGCGGCGGCCGGGGCGGTCGTCGCGGTGCTCGGGATCGGTGTCTTCCACCGCCTTCTGGAGGGCGAGAACGGGACCCCGCGGGGGCGCGGGGGCAAGTACCGGCCGGTGCCGCCGAAGTACGTGCCGAGCGTGCTCGAAGGCAGCTCGATGCGACGCCGGCGGGTGGTCCATCCGCGACGTCACCGCCATCAGTCCGCGCCGCTGAGATTCCGCTGAGTCGAACTTATCGCCGACGTCGCGCAAGACATCGTCGGCGGCAGGTAAAAAGCAGGGGTGCTGATCGACGGCGCCCAACTCGAATCCCCGGCGGCGCCACTCGACGACCTCATCCGGCCCGGCCTCACCGCCAAGCCGGAGGAGGCCGCTCTTCTTTCCAACCGCCGGGCGCTCACCTGGCGTGAGCTCGAGGACGCGAGCTCACGCCTGGCGGCCGGCTATCTCGGCCTCGGCCTCGCGGCGGGCGACCGGGTCGCCTCGCTGATGCCGAACCGGGTCGACCTCGTCGTCCACTACCTCGCCTGCTTCAAGGCGGAATTGATCGCGACGCCGCTGAACTACCGCTACACGGCAACCGAGATCGACCACGCGCTCGCCGTCAGCGGCGCGCGCGTCCTGCTCGCCCATGTCGAGCGCGCCGAGGACATCGCGGCGAGCGCGCGGGCGTCCGGGCTCGACCTGGGGACGATCGCCTACCGCGACTCAGAGCCCTTGCCGCAGGGCAACGACGAACCCGACGCCGAGGCGGGCTGGCGCCACGACTTCCACCGGCTGCTCGAGGCCGAGCCGCTGCCGCGCGCCGGCGAGGACGCCGACCCGACCGAGCCCGCGGTGATCTTCTTCACCTCCGGCAGCACCGGCCCGGCGAAGGGCGTCACCCACACCCGCGAGACGTTGCGCTGGATGATCGCCAGTGCCGCGATGGCCTTCGAACTGCGCGCCGAGGACACCTTCCTGCCGGGCTCGTCGATGTCCCACATCGGCAGCTTCCTCTGGGCGCTGGCGACGCTCTCGGTCGGCGGCCGCGTCGTCGTCGGCCGCGCCACCGACGCCCACGAGCTGCTGCCGCTGCTGCGTGACCAGCAGCCGACCGTGCTGGCGATGATCCCGGCGGCGCTCTCGGCGCTGATCCACGACCACGACCTGCGCCCCGGCGACTTCGCCTCGCTGCGGATCTGCCGGGCGGGCGCCGACAAGGTCTCGACCGAGCTGCTCGTCGAGTTCGCGGCGGCGGCAGGCTTCCCGATCGTCGAGGGCTACGGGATGACCGAGGTCGGTCTGGCGACCCTGAACCCGCCCTCCGGCGAGATCCGCCAGGGCTCGATCGGCACCCCGGTCGGCGGCTTCCGGATCGAGCTGCGCGACGAGGACGGCACGCCGATCCGAGGCGAGGAGGTCGGCCGGATCTGGATCGAGAGCCGCAGCCGGATGAGCGGCTACTGGGAGGCGCCCGAGGCGACCGCCGAGGTCGTCGTCGACGGCTGGCTCGACTCCGGCGACCTGGCCCGCGCCGACGCCGACGGCTACCTCTGGTTCTTCGGTCGCAAGAAGCAGGTGATCGTCCACGACGGCTCCAACATCAGCCCCTACGAGGTCGAGGGCGCCCTGGTCGACCACCCGGCGGTGGCGCTGGCCGGCGCGGTCGGCGTCCACGACAACGTCCACGGCGAGAACGTCCGCGCCTACGTCACCCTCGCCGAGGGCGCAGAGAAGCCCTCGGTCGCCGACCTGATCGTCCACTGCCGCGAACGGATCGGCTACAAGGCGCCCGAGGAGATCGTCTTCCTCGACGAGATGCCGCTCAACCCGACCGGCAAGATCGACCGCGTCGGCCTCAAACGCATGGCGGAGGACCACCTCCATCCCCACGGCTTGAGTTCGCACTAATCGTCGGATAGCGACGAGAACTGCGAACGCGCCCGGGGCGCGGCGCTCAGGCGCCGGTCTGCGCGGTGGTCTGGTCAAGCCGGCGCCTCGATCTCCCCGGCGACCCGCTGGAACCCCTCCGGCGAGAGCGGATCGAGCTGCGCGGACCCGGTCATTGCAGCGATGCTTGCAGCCACGGGTTCAAACACTGGTGAAGCGGCTTCGGTTGGCTCGAACCTGTGCGTACAGGCATCAATCTGGACGGATGTAGTACTGGGACGTTCAAATTTTTGCTTAAGGGGGCCAAGGGGGTCGCCGATGCGGCCGCACCCAGAATTCCCAGCGAAGCAAGGAGTGAACAGAAAAATGAAACTGATCACCAAGCGCCGCGCCGCTTTCGTCTTTACTGCCGCCCTGGTGGTCGTCGTGGCAAGCGGTGCCTACGCGTACTTCAGCACCAGCGGCACCGGCACGGGCACGGCGTCGGTCGGCTCGAGCTCGGGCGTCACCCTGCACGCGACCGTCACCGGCAGCCTCTACCCGGGCACCTCCTCGCCGGTCTCGTTCACCGTGGACAACCCCTCCTCGGGTTCACAGCGAGTGGGCACGATCTCGCTCTCGAGCATCACCGTCGACGCCGGCCACAGCGAATGCAGCACCGTGATCACCGGCGGCAACCCGGACTTCACGATGCCGGCCGTGGTCGTCAACCACACCTTCGGCAGCGGCAACGGCCAGGCCGTGACCCCGACCGGGACGCTGACGATGAACGAAACCGGCGTCAGCCAGGACAAATGCCAGGGCGCGACCCTGACCCTGCACCTGACCGACAACTAATCGATCCTCGTCTGCATCGACGAACGATCCCCGGCAAGCGGTGCGGCGACTGCTCGACAAGACGGGCCCGGCGGCAAGGCTCGCCGCCGGCCTGCTGGTCGCCCTGGCGCTGACCGCCGCGGTGTCCTACGCGGCGGTCGGCCCGGGCCTCGGCCACGGGCCGGAGCGCCATACCTCGGCCCCGCCGCCGGGATGGCCGAAGGTGCCGATCACGACGGCGGGGTCGGCGCTGCTCGGCATCCAGAGCCACCCGCCGACGATCTCCACCAGCTCGACGGCACGGTTCCGCGTCGCCGCCACGGGCGAACCGACCTTGCGCTGTCAACTCGACCGCCAGCCGCCACGGGTCTGCGAAGCGACCGTCGTCTACAGCGGAGTCGGGGCCGGTCCCCACACCTTCTACGTCGAGGCCCAGCGGCGCGGGCAAGCACCTGTCCACGCGAGCTTCGCCTGGACGGTGCTCGAACCGAAGCCGTTCACGGTCGTGCCGCGGCGGGCCACGGTCGGCCCGCTCTTCCCGGGCGCGGCACCGAGCGCGATCCCGGTCGTGATCTCCAACCCGAATCCGATCGCGATCACCGTCACCGCCCTGCGGGTGACGGCGGGCGGCGGGGCGGCGGGCTGCGACCCGGCCACCAACCTGGCACTGAGCGCGCCTGACCTCGGTAGCGGCCGGTTGCAGATCCCCGCCCACGGCGCGGTCGACCTGCCGAGCGCGAGCGTCGCGGCGCCGACGATCGGCCTCCGTGACCTCGACGTCGACCAGGACGCCTGCCGAGGCGCCAACTTCGACCTCTCCTTCTCCGGGAGCGCCGGCGCATGACCGGCAAGCCGATCGGGGACGGGCGCTCGCGAGGCCGGGTCGGCCTCGCCGCGCTGCTCGGCGTCGCGCTCGCGATGCTGGCGTTCGCGGGCGCCGCGCTCGGCTACTTCTCGACCAAAGGCGCGGGGGCGTCGCCCGTCGCCGTCGGCTCGCTGACCGTGCCGACCATCTCCTCCGCCAAAGCGGCAGCCGGGGGGACGGTGACCCTGACCTGGGCCGAAACGAACGCGCCAAAAGGGGTCGCCTACTACGTGACCCGCAACGGCGGTACCCCCGGCGGCAACTGCCCGACCCACGCCGAACCGGAAAACGAAATCTCCACCTGCACCGACACCGGCCTCGAACCGGGCACCTACACCTACACGGTCACCGCGAAGTACCGGACCTGGAGCGCGACGAGCGGTCCGAGCTCGGCCAAAGTGACGGTCGGGCCGGCGGACCACTTCGTCCTCACGGTCGCCTCCTCGAGCGTGGCGGCCGGCGCCTCCGACAACCTGACGATCACCGCCAAGGACGCGGCGGGCTCGACCGTCACCACCTACACCGGCACCCGGGCGCTGGTCTTCTCCGGCGCCGAAAGCAGCCCGGGTGGCAACGCACCGACCGTCGCCGCGACCAGCGGCGCCAACGAACCGTTCGGCGAACCGACCAACATCAGCTTCACCGCCGGGGTGGCCAAAGTGAACAACTCGAAAAACGGGGTGATGAAGCTCTACGACGCCGGCGCCGCGACGATCTCGGTCAGCGGCGAATCGATCGAAAGCGAACCGGACCCGACCGTGACGGTGACGCCGCTGGCGATGTCGAAGCTGGCGCTGAGCGCGGCGACGACGGAACCCACCGCCGGCCAGGCGGACCCGCTGACGACGACGGCGGTCGACACCTACGGCAACACCGTGACCAGCTATACCGGCTCGAAGAACCTCACCTTCTCCGGCGCCTCCGCCGGGCCGGACGGCGACCAGCCGACGGTGACCAACGCCTCCGGCACGGCAGTCGCCTTCGGCTCGACCACGGCGACCACCTTCGCCGCCGGCGTGGCGAGGGTGAACGGCACCAAGAACGGCGTGATGAAGCTCTACAAGACGGGCGCCGCCAACATCACGGTGGCGGAAGGCAAAACCACCAGCGCCGCCCTCGTGGTCACCACCCAGCCCGCCGAAGCCGCGGAACTCACGGTCACCGCCACCAGCAGCAAACCGGTGGCCGGGGCGGCCGACAACCTGAAGACGACCGCCTTCGATCTCTACGGCAACACCGACACCGCCTACGAAGGTCCGCACTCGATCGTCTTCTCAGGTGCCGAAGCGAGTCCCGCCGGGACCGCCCCGACCGTCGCCGACGACGAAGGCACCGCGGTCGAATTCGGCCACCCCGTCTCACTCGAATTCAACGCCGGAGTCGCCACGGTCTCGGGCACGAAAAACGGGGTGATGAAGCTGGCTCACTCCGGCGCCACCACGGTCCTCGCCGCCGGCGAAGCGATCAAAACCCCGGCCGAATTGGCCGTCACCGTGGCCACCGGCGCCGCCGCCAGGTTCGCCTGGGAGGAACCGGCGATCACCGCCGGGACGCTCGGCACGCCCTGCCTCTTCACCTGCACGATCGCGAAGTTCGGCAACGGCGGCGCCTTCGTCGCGGCGGTGGCCGTCACCGACTCGCTCGGCAACGTGATCGAAAACCTCGGCAGCGGCCATTCGGTCACGGTGACCGTCAGCGGCGTCGGCACCGTGACCGGCGGCGCCCTGAAGATCGCCTCCACCGGCCTCGCCGAATCGGAAACGACCTTCACCTACAAATCGAAGTCGAGCGGCAGCTTCACCGACACGATCACCGCGGCGAGATCGGCGGGGACCACCTACACCAGTGCCACCGCCACGGTGACGAAATAGGCGCGCGGGACGCGTTCGCAGTTCTCTGCGCTATCCGAGGATTTCTGCGAACTCATCGCGGGAGGCGGAAGACGAAGAGGCGAGGAGCGCGAGCACCGCGACGAGCGCGACAAGTGCTCGCCAGGGTCGAACCCGTGCGGAGGGAGTGTCTCCGTGGGGCGGGTGGCGGGAACGCAAGGAATAACGGAGAATAGTTTCAGGACAACGACTGCTCGGAGGAGCCGATGATCGTCTCGAAGACCCCGAAGGTGCTGATGTTGCTCGTGATCCTCGCCCTGGCAGGGGCTGTGGTAGTGACCGGATGCGGCGGCAGCGGTGGCACCACGACCGTCGCCACCGAAGCTGCCCCCACGGCCGAAGAAGCGGCTGAAGAAGCGGCTGAAAGAGAAACCGAAGAAGAAGCGGTGGCCGAAAAGGAAAGCTCTGAAGAAGCGACGGCCGAAGAAGAAAAGGAAACGGGCGGCGAAGAAGCAGGCGGCGAATCGGCACTGGTCGCCGAAGGCAAGACGATCTTCACCACGACCTGCGGCGCCTGCCACACGCTGAAGGAGGCGGGGACCAGCGGCGAAGTCGGGCCGAACCTCGACGAACTCGAACCGAGCCTGGAAACGGTCGAACACCAGGTGATCAACGGCGGCGGGCCGATGCCGGCCTTCGGCAAAGAAGGCATCCTCAGCAGCCAGGAAGTGAAGGCCGTGGCGACCTACGTCTCCTCGGTCGCCGGGACCGAATAGCGCCGGCGCCTGGGTCAGGCTTCGACGGGGCGGATCGGCGCCCCGTCGAGGTAGGCCAGGACGTCCTCGACCGCGTCGCCGAAGAACACCTCGTAGGTGTCCTCGGTGACGTAGCCGAGGTGCGGGGTGAGGACGGTGCGCGGGGCACTGCGCAGCGGGTGGTCGGCGGGCAGCGGCTCGGTGTCGTAGACGTCGAGGCCGGCGCCGGCGATCGTCCCCGCCTCCAGCGCCGCGAGCAGCGCGTCGCCGTCGACGATCGGCCCGCGCGAGGTGTTGACCAGGTAGGCGCTCGGCTTCATCCCGCCGAACTCGGCGGCGCCGACCAGGCCGCGGCTGCGCGCGCTCAGCTTGTAGTGGATCGAGACGATGTCGGCGCGCTCGAAGAGGGCGGCCTTCGCGACCGGCTCGGCGCCTGCCAGCCGCGCCTCGTCGGGGTCGAGATTGAGGCTCCAGGCGAGCACCTCCATGCCGAAGGCGCGGGCGACGGGGACCATCCGCCTGCCGAGCCGGCCGAGGCCGACGAGGCCGAGGGTGGTGCCCTCGAGGTCGCCGCCGATCGTCGCCTGCCAGCCGCCTTTGCGCATCCCTGCGTCCTCGGTCGGGATCTTCCGCAGCAGGGCGAGGATCAGGCCCCAGCTGAGCTCGGCGGTGGCGGGGCCGTGCATGCCCGTACCGCAGACGACGACGCCGTTGCGCTTCGCGGCGGCGACGTCGATCGCGACGTTCGCCATGCCGGTGGTGATCAGCAGCTTCAGCTCGGGGAGGCGGTCGAGGATCGCGGCCGGGAGCTCGGTGCGCTCCCGCATGGCGACGACGATCTCGGCCTCGGCCAGCGCGGCGACCAGCTCGTCGGGGTCGTCGATGTGCCGCTCCAGCGCGACCAACTGCCACTCGTCGGGGACCCGGTCCCAGCCGCCGTAGTCGAGGGCGACGCCTTGATAGTCGTCGAGCAGGACTATCCGCTTCACCCCCCGAGCCTTACATACGACTAGATTGGCCGGCATGATCGGCGCCTACGCAATCGCCTCGCTGCTGGCCGCCGCCGCGCTCGCCGGGCCCCATCCGGCCGACCGCCAGGCGCCGGACCCGGTGCCCGGGCCCTTGGCCGGGAAGGTGGTCGGCATCGACCCAGGTCACAACGGCGGCAACTTCTCCGACCCGAGCTTCATCAACCAGCCGGTCTGGAACGGCCGCGAAGAGGAGACCTGCGACACGACCGGGACCGAGACCGACGGCGGCTACACCGAGGCGCTCTTCAACTTCAACGTGGCGAGCTACCTGCGGGCAGACCTGATCGCCGAGGGGGCGAAGGTGGTGATGACGCGCCGCACCAACCACGGCGTCGGCCCCTGCATCACCAAGCGCGCCCAGATCCTCAACCGGGCCGGCTCCGACGTGGCGATCGACATCCACGCTGACGGCGGGCCCGCGAGCGGCCGCGGCGTCGCGATCCTCACCCCCGTCCCCGACGGCCCCAACGACAAGGTGATCGCCGCCTCGAAGCGCTTCGGCCGCATCCTCCTCAAGCGCTACACCAAGGTGACCGGCATCCCGATCTCCGACTACGACGGCTCGGGCGGCTTCGCCCCCCGCGACAACCTCGCCGGCCTCAACCTCACCACCGTTCCCAAGGTCCTGATCGAGTGCGTGAACATGCGCAACGCCACCGAAGCCGCGCGCCTCGTCAAGCCATCCTTCCAGCGCCTCGCCGCCCGGTCGATGGCCGACGCGATCACCGTCTTCTTGCGGGCCCGCGGCTGACGATCTCTAACCTGCTCCGCTTCGACCTTTACCTCCCTCGGATCGGAGTCCCCATGCCCCAGAGCCCCTTGCCTCGCTCGCGATCGAGCGGCGGGAGCCGGGGTGCCCGGGCACGAGATCGTCGGGCGGATCAGCGCGGTCGGCGACGAGGTCGAGGGGTTCGCGGTCGGTGACCTGGCCGGGGTCGGTTGCATGGTCGACTCCTGCCGCACCTGCGCGTCGTGCGCCGAGGGCCTCGAGCAGTACTGCGAAAACGGGGCGACCTTCACCGACGGGAGCGTCGAGCAAGAGACCGGGCGGATGACCCACGGCGGCTACTCGAACGCGGTCGTCGTCGACCAGGACTTCGTCCTCCACATCTCCCCCGACGTCGACCTCGCGGCGACGGCGCCGCTGCTCTGCGCCGGCATCACCACCTACTCGCCGCTGCGCCACTGGCAGGTCGGCCCCGACTCGAAGGTCGGCGTGTCGGTCTCGGCGCGCTCGGCGCCGGCGAGATCGTCATCTCCACCGACCCGGAGGCGATGGGCACCGCCCGCGGCACGCTCGACCTGATCGGTGGCCGCCGCTCGCTCGGCGGCTCCAACATCGGCGGCATCGCCGAGACCCAGGAGATGCTCGACTTCTGTGCCGAGCACGGCGTCAGCGCCGACGTCGAGATGATCTCGATGGAGGGGATCGACGACGCCTACGAGCGGATGCTCGCCGGCGACGTCAAGTTCCGGTTCGTGATCGACATGGAGTCGATGCCGGCTGCCGTGTAGGGCAGGGCGCACGCCTTGCCCGCGGAGAAACCCTCGGCACCCATGTCGAGGGCGACGTTCATCCGGGCGCGGGCGTTCTCCCAGGCGATCAGCTGGACCAGCTCCATCGTGCCCTTGGCGCCGAAGCGGGCCTTCACCCGCTCCATCAGGTCGTCGTCGACGTCGCCGGGGGTCACCGACATCCCGGTCGCCAGATCGATGACCAAGAGCTGGTCATCGTCGAAGAGCCCGCCGGCGTGGGCGTCGTGGAGGTTGCGCAGTTGGTCCTCGGTGAGCCCGGCGCGGCGCGCGTACTCAGAGCTGATGTCCATGCAGAACTCGCAGCCGACCATCGTCGCGGCGCGCGTCACCGCCAGCTCGGCGAGGAGCTCGGGCACGCGTGGGGTGTGCTCGGCGGCGCGGTTGTACCGCATGTAGCCGACCATCAGGCGTGGGTGGCGGGCGAAGACGCGCGCCGACTCCATGTCGCGTCCGTAGGTTTTGCGCGCGCCCGTGGCGACGATCGCGCCGAACGATCCCTGGCGTGGCTCGATTCTCGACATGGTGCCTCCTTGGCGTCGATTGCGCGACGAGGCTATCGGCAATGTGGTGTGGCGCTAAGGTCCAATCGAGTGGTCAATCCGGGTACCAATTTCATCGCCTCGCCAGAGCTGCTGCTGCCCGGGTGGGACCCGGCGGGGCCGCGCCGCGCGCAGCTCGAGGCGGGGCTACGCGACTCGGTGCGCTCCGGCCGGCTGCGACCGGGAGTACGGCTGCCGTCCTCGCGGGCGCTCGGCGCCGAGCTCGGGGTTTCGCGGCGGCTGGTCGTCGAGGCCTACGAACAGCTCGCCGCCGAGGGCTACCTGGTCTCCACCCCGGGATCGGGGACGCGGGTGGCGCCCGGGCGCGGCGCCGGTGGGGCGGTGGACGAGCCCACCGAGCCGGGGCCGCCGCCGAGCGCCGGGATCGACCTCTTCCCGGGCGCCCCCGACCTCTCGCTCTTCCCTCGCCGCGCCTGGGGCCGGGCCCTGCGGCGGGCGCTCGCCGAGCTGCCCGACGCGCGGCTCGGCTACGGCGAGTTCAGCGGCGCCGCGGAGCTGCGCGAGGCGCTCGCCGAGCACCTCGGCCGGGTCCGCGCCGCCGATGCGACGCCGGGTCGGGTCGTCGTCACCGCCGGCTATCAGCAGGGACTGCGGATCTTCTGCGCGGTGCTGCGCGGGCGCGGCGCCCGACGGGTCGCGGTCGAGGATCCCGGCTACCCGGTCGCCGCCTGGACGATCGAGACCGAGGGCCTGGAGGCGGTGCCGCTGCCGGTCGACGACGACGGGCTCGACGTCGCCGCGCTGGCCGCGGCGGGGCCCGACGCGGTGGTCGTCACCCCCGCCCACTCACTACCGGTCGGCGCGGTGCTCGCCGCCGACCGTCGTGTCGCGCTGGTCGAGTGGGCCCGCGAGCGCGGCGCCCTGGTGCTGGAGGACGACTACGACGCCGAGCTGCGCTACGACCGCCGCGGGCCGGCCGGGACGCTGCAGGGCCTCGCCCCCGACGTCGTCGTCCTCGCCGGCAGCGTCTCCAAGACGCTCGCCCCGGCCCTGCGGCTGGGCTGGCTCTGCCTGCCCGCCGAGGCGATCGCGGCGGCGGTCCTCGCCCGCGCCTCGCTCGACGGCGGCGGCGCCCGGCTCGAGCAACTGGCGCTCGCCGAGGTGATCGCGAGCGGCGCCTTCGACCGCCACGTCCGCGCCGCCCGTGTCCGCTACCGCGAGAAGCGCGCCGCCCTGCTGGCGGCGATCGACGCCGACCTGCCGGGGGCGAAGGTCCGCGGCATCGCCGCCGGCCTCCACGTCCTGCTCGAGCTCCCGCCCGGCGCCGACGAGGCCGCCGTGGTAGAGCGCGCCGCCGCGGCCGGCGTCCGCGTCCAGGGCCTCGGCGAATTCACCCGCGCCCACCCCGGCCCCCCGGCGCTCGTCCTCGGCTACGGCCTCCCCTCGATCCGCGAGCTGCGCGAGGCGGTCGGCGTGATCGCCGCCGCGCTCGACGCCGCGCCGGAGCCATAGGATCGGGGCGTGCGGGAGGAGGAGGCCGACAAGGCGCGGCGGGCGCGGTCGTTCGGGGCGGCCGCCGATGTCTATGAGCGGGCGCGGCCGGGGTATCCGGACGCGGCTGTCGACTGGCTGGTGCCGGAGGGAGCGCGGGCGGTGCTCGACCTCGGCGCCGGGACCGGCAAGCTGACCCGCTCGCTGGCGGCGCGGGGGCTCGACGTGGTGGCGGTCGAGCCGATCGCCGAGATGCGGGCGAACCTGGCGGCAGCGCTGCCCGAGGTGCGGACTTTGGAGGGGACCGCGGAGGCGATCCCCTTGGAGGACGACAGCGTCGACGCGATCACCGTCGCGCAGGCGTGGCACTGGGTCGACCCGGAGCGGGCGACCGCCGAGGCGGCACGGGTGCTGCGGCCGGGCGGCACGCTGGGGCTGATCTGGAACCGCCGCGACGAGCGGGTCGACTGGGTGGCGCGGATCGGCCAGGTGATGGGCAGCGGCGACGCCGAGATGATCGAGATGGAGGGGATCGAGATCGGGCCGCCGTTCGGGCCGACCGAGACCTTCGTCGCCGACTGGGAGCGGCCGATGGACGTCGACCTCCTGGTCGAGATGGCCGCCTCGCGCAGCTACGTGATCACCGCGACGGCGCGACGGCGCAAGGAGATCCTCGACGGTGTCCGCCGGGTGGTCGAATCGGAGCCGCACCTCGGCACCGAGTTCGACTTCCCCTACCGCACCTATTGCTTCCGGGCGAGGAGTTCTTGATCGACCGGCGGCCTTACCGGGTACACCCCCGAAAGGAGACCTGAAGATGTCGATCATCGCCCGCTTCGCGCTCAGCCTCGACGGCTTCTAGGCCATCCCCGACGGCCGGCTGGCGATCCTCGCCGCGCCCGCCTTCGATCACGGCAAGACCTCGCACGGCATCCGTGAGTTCACCGCGACCTGCGACGCCGTCGCGATGGGCCGCACCGCCTTCGACCCGGCGGTCGACAACCCGTCGTGGCCGTGGCCGGGGCTCGACGTCCACGTGCTGACCTCGCGGCCGCTGCCGGACAAGGAGTTCGAGACGACGGTCACCCGGCCCTTCGCGGTCGACGACGCGCCGACCCGTGACCTCCGCCTCACCGGCACCCACACCTACGACGACGGTGTCGTCCAACTGACCTACGAGTTCAAGTGAGGCGCGCCGCGGCAGCCGTGCTCGGGTTCCGCGTCGCCTACGGCGCGGCGCTCCTGATCGCGCCGGGCAAGGTCGCCGGCAACCGCTGGCTCGGGCCGGGCGCCCGGCAGCCGGCGGCAACGGTCGCGCTGCGCGGCCTCGGCGCCCGCGAGGTCGCCGTCCACGGCATCGCCCTGGCGGTGCTGGCCCGCGGCGGCGCGGTCCGTCCTTGGCTGGCAGCGAGCGTCGCGGGCGGCTCGGCGGCGCTCGCCGTCGCC
This sequence comes from uncultured Actinomycetes bacterium, assembly GCA_963824485.1. Taxonomy (GTDB): domain Bacteria; phylum Actinomycetota; class Thermoleophilia; order Solirubrobacterales; family 70-9; genus VAYN01. Next base: position 478,257 of record CAWGPH010000009.1, on the reverse strand, counting down.
GTCGCCGTCGCGCTCGACGCATAGCCCCTGGTGAGTTCGCAGTAATCGTCGCTATGCGACGATTACTGCGAACTCACTCGGCTCGGCGGCCTCAGGCGACTCCCGAGCCGATTCACCTCAAGGTCGCCACCCAGCTTGAACGTGCCGGAGGCGGCTGCGATCGAAGTACTGCTCACGAAGTTCGGTCCTTTCTCGTGTTTCGCGGCTTCCTCCCTTCTTACCTCGCGAGGCACTTCGCCAACCCCCGATGTGAAGGGTGCACACATCGGGTAGAACGTGGGCGTGAGTCGCCTGGTCCTCATCGGGTCGTTGCTGCTGGCGCTGATCGCCACCGTCGGTTCGGGATCGGGGAGCACGGCCGCCGGGAGCGCGGCCCGCGCCGGCGCCGGCGCCGAGCTCGCCGTCTGGCCCGAGTTCGGCCTCGACCCGCAGCGCAGCGACGCGACCGAGGCCTCGACCGGGATCACCGCGGCGAACGTCGGCAAGCTGCGCGACCATCGCGTCACCCTGCCGGGGACGATCGACTCCTCGCCGATCTACCTGGCGGGTGCCGAGGTCCGCGGCGGAACCCACGACGTCGTCGTCATGACCAGCAGCTACGGGCGCACCTTCGCGATCGACGCGAACTCGGGCAAGCGCCTCTGGACCTACACCCCGCCCGGCTACTCGGGCTGGGTCGGCAGCGCCCAGATCACCAACTCGAGCCCGGTCCTCGAAGACACGCCGCGGCACCGCTATGTCTACGCCGCCTCACCGGACGGCGTCGTCCACAAGCTGTCGCTGGCGAGCGGCAAGGAGGTCCGCTCCGGGCACTGGCCGGTCACCGTCAGCCGCGACCCGACCAAGGAGAAGATGGGCTCGGCGCTGAACGTCGACGGGCCCTACGTGATCGCGACGACCAGCGGCTACATCGGCGACATCCCCGTCTACCAGGGCCACGTCGTGCTGATCGACCGCGCCGGCGGCAAGATCGGCGCCGTCTTCAACACCCTCTGCGCGAACCGCCGCGCGATCATCGTCCCGACCAGTTGCCCGCAGAGCGACTCGGCGATCCTCTCGCGCGGCGGCGCGGTGGTCGAGCCGGGCGGCAGGCGGCTCCTCGTCGACACCGGCAACGCGACCTGGGACGGCCGCCGCTACTTCGGCGACAGCGTGCTCGAGCTGACGGTGCCGGGCCTGCGCCTGCGCCAGTCCTACACCCCGCGCAACCAGGCCGAACTGAACTCGCGGGATCTCGACCTCGGCTCGAGCGCCCCCGCCCTGCTCGGCGAAGACCGGGTCCTGGTGGCAGGCAAGGACGGCGTCATGCGGGTGCTGAACCTGCGCCGGCTGGACGGTCACCCGCCGGGCGGCGAGGAGCGGCTCGGCGGCGAAGTGCAGGCCCTGGAAACGCCGGGCGACACCGAGCTCTTCACCGTGCCCGCGGTCTGGCACCACGGCAGCCAGACGACGGTCTTCGTCGCCGACTTCTCGGCGACGGCCGCCTACGCGCTGCGCGGCGGACGCCTCCACCAACTCTGGCAGAACGGCACGCCGGGGACCAGCCCGATCGTCGCCGGCGGGCTCCTCTACGTCTACGAACCGGAGGCCGGCGGGATCGAGGTCTACTCGCCCGGCTCGTCGAAGCCGCTCGCCGAGCTGCCGGGGGAGCCGGGCCACTGGAACAGCCCGATCGTCGTCGACGGCCACGTGATCGAGCCCGAGGGCGACGCCAACGAACATTCCGGCAGCGGCACGATCGACCTGTTCAGCGCGCCCTGAGACGGCGCGGCCCGCTCAGGAGGGGGAGACGGTGACCGGGGTGCCGATCGGCGTGTAGGGCCAGACCGCTTCGGCGTCTTCGAGCGGCATCTCGACGCAACCGAGGCTCTGCGGGCTGCCGTAGGAGGCGCGGTCGAAGGCGTGGAGGGCGTCGCCGCCGTAGAAGTAGGAGACCCATTTGATCCCCGGATCGCTGTAGTGGCTGCCGTCCGGGTTTTCCCCGCTCATCGTCGTTTCTTCGTAGCGCAGGTAGACGTTGTGGGTGCCGAGCTCGGTTTCGGCGCCGGGGATGCCGGTGTTGGCCGAGAGTTCGGAGAGCACGGTCTTGCCGTTGTGCCAGACGGTGACGTTCTCCGGCAGGACCTCGGTGACGAGGACCCAGGTGAAGCCGTTGCCGTCACCCTTGGTCGGTTTCTTTTCGCCGGCGATGGTCGCCTTCATCAGTTCTTCCCAGACGACCGGGCCCGCGACCCCGTCGACTTCGAGGCCCTTGTGTTCCTCGAACGACATCAGCGCGCCTTCGACCAGCACGTTTTCCTTGCCCGGCGTCCACAGTTCCTTCAGGCCGGCGGGCGTGTTCTTCCAGCGCGGCGAGAAATGGCCCTTGGGCGTCTCGGTCGTCGCGGCGGCGACCTGGGCTTCCGGCGTCTTCGCCACTTCTTCGCCGTTCCACTTGTAGGGCAGGTAGTCGAGCCCGGCGAGCATCTGCTCAAGCCGCAGTGCGGAGCCGGGGGGCACTTCCCAGGCGATCTCGGAGCTGCTCTTGGTCGTGCCGTCGGACTGGACCACGTCGAGGTGTTCGGGCAGTTGCACCTTGAGTTCGGACGCCAGCGGCACGCCGAACCCGGAGGGCGTGAACTTCAGCGTGTGACGGTTCGGCTGCGACCACTTGCCGTCGACTTCCGGCGAGAGCGCCGGCTTTTCCGAGCCGAGGATCTTCGCGACCGGCTTCGAGAAGGTCAGTTCGAGCGGGGTCGAGGCCGAGATCGTCGTGCCCGCGGTCGGGATGGCGGCGACGATCGGCGAGCCGGTCGCCGGGAACCAGGTAACGGCCTTCGCCTTGCCGGGGTGCTCCCAACTCTCCGGTGCCCAGGAGACCAGGGTCTGGCCGGCGGGCGCCTGCTTGCCGAGGGTGATCGAGCGCCGCGGCTTGGCGAAGCGGCGGTGCTTCATTTCGCCGGGCTGGCCGTAGACGACCTCGCTGACCGGGCGGCTGAAGTGGAGGCGCGGGTTCTTGCCTTCCTTCACAGTCAGCCAGCGCGCTTCCAGATTCGCCGTCGGCGCGCTCACCGTCACCGTCAGCTTCTTCTCGCTCCCGGCGAGCCAGCCGATCGCGCTCGGCCGCTTCACCGTCGCTTCGATCGACACTTCCTCGCCAGGGTGGAGCTTGGTCTTCGGCACGATACGGTCGCCCTGCAGCGCGACCGGGATCGCGACACCGCTCTTCACCGCGGTGGCGCGGACGCTTTCGACGCTGCCGCCGAACGTGTCGGTGCTGACCTTGCCGAGCGAGGAGCCGTCTTCTTCGATGCTGCTGCCGGAGAGCGCGAAGGCGGAGACGACGAAGGCGGCGATCGCGGCGAGCACCAGCGTGACGAGGCCGCCGACCAACAGGCGCTTCGGCCAGCGGCGCGGAGCCTGCGGCGTGGGGTCCGTCGCGGTCGAACGATCCTCGATCAGCATGGGACCACAAAGAGTAGGCGCCCCGCCGCATGGACGGGAAGATCCATAGACGGATGAATGCGTGGTCCCGTCGGCGTGGGGCGCTCAGGACCGGTCGTCGCGACGCCGCTTAGGGACCTCGAAGAACATCGACGAGGCAGAGGTGGGGATGCCCTCCTCCCCGGATTTGGTCATCCGTTCAGCGCTGCGGGCCTGGACCTCCATGTGCCGCTCGAGCACTTCGGTGTGCAGGTCGCTCAGTTCCTGGAAGCCCTCCTCGTCGACCAGCATCGGCGTGCGGGTGGCCACCCGGTTCGCGCGAGCATCGAAAGTGTGCTCGTCCATCGCGCGTGCCGCGTCGGCGACCATCAACTGCAGGATGTAGCGAGTGAAAACCTCGCGCTCTTTGACGCTCTGCTGGGCGAATTCCTCCTCACTGACGACAGCGCGCTCTATCGCCCTGTAGAAGTGCTCGACCGCGCCGCGAACGGGCCTCTCGTCGACCAGCTCGACCAGGTTGAGCTGCAGGAGTTTGCGCACGTGGTAGCCGACGTGCCCCACGTCCTTGCCGATCTCCTGGGCGATTTCGACCGGGCTCGCGGTCCGTTCGGTGAGGATCACGAAGCAACGCGCCCGGGTCGGGTGGGCGACGATCGTGGCGAGGGTCGTCTCCATCGTGGCGGTCTTGGCGGGGGACATGCGGTTGGTCTCCTTCATTTAAGCGGGATAGCTCGTTCGATCGTAGAGCACTTCCTGACCAATTCCAGCGGTGTTTGCTGGAACGTCGTGTACTGCTGGAATCCGTTCCAGCAGTGGAAGCGGTCGGACCAAAGGCATGTCAGCAAGACGAGTCCAGACGCCAGGGAAGAAGGGGGTGAACGCATGAAGGTCACCGTTTCGGAGCAGGTCATTCCGTCGACCTCTCTTTCCAAGGCTGCCTAAGGCGGTCGGGGGCCGGTCCCGCCTGCGGGCCGGCCCTTCAATTGCCCGGGCGCGATCGGCGACAATCCGCCGATGCGCCACAACCCGGCCCACGCCACCACCGATCCCGAGGCCGTCCGCGACCTGATCCGGGAGAACCCGTGGGCGACGATCGTCAGCTCCAACGGCGGCGAGCTGGTCGCCTCCCACTATCCCGTGCTGCTCGACGAGGGCTCCGCCGGGCTGGCGCTCCTGACCCACGTCGGCCGCCCCGACGAGCAGGTCCACAGCTTCGGCGCGACAGAGGTGCTGGTGATCGTCCAGGGCCGCCACGGCTGCGTGTCGCCGAGCTGGTACGGCCCCGAGGCGACGCTGACCCGGCTGGTCGAGCGCTTCGAGCGCGCCGTCGAGCAACCCCGCTATCTCGACCAGGAGTGGGGACGGGAGATCGCCAAAGGGACGGTCGGGCTGCGGATCCGGGTCGCCCACTTCGTCTGCAAGCGCAAGCTGAGCCAGGACAAGGACGACCTCAGCAGGCGGCAGGTGATCGCCGAGCTGCGCGAGCCCGGTCCCTATATGGACCCGGGCCTGGCCGACGAGATGGAGCGCGAGTGGGAGGCGGGACTGGCGTGACCGAAGACGGGCGGATCGTCGTCGTCGACGCGCCGGAGCGCAAACGCTTCGAGGCGACCGTCGACGGCGAGGTCGCCGGCTTCCTGATCTACCGCCGCCGCCCCGGGCTGCTCGCCCTGATCCACACCGAGGTCGAGGACCGCTTCGAAGGCCGCGGCCTCGGCGGCCGGCTGGCCCGCTTCGCGCTCGACCAGGCCCGCGCCGAAGGCCTCGCCGTCCTCCCCTTCTGCCCCTTCGTCAACGCGTGGATGAAGCGCCACCGCGAGTACGTCGACCTCGTGCCCGCCGAGTACCGGGCGAATTTCGATCTCTAGCCCTGAGGTTCGCCGGGACCGATGGTCCCGGCGCTTGACGGCAGCCGCCTCACCGCTCAATCTCTTTCCGGCGTTGCTCTACTTCAGCGACCCCTCGAGCCTCGACCACGACCCGCGTGACCTGATGCCGGGGCACCCGGAGGCGCCGCCGCGACTGGTCGCGATCGAGCGGCGGCTCGCGGCGGTCGACTGGCTCGGCTGGGAGCGCCGGGCCGCGCCGGCGGCGACCCGCGCCGAACTCGAGCTCGTCCACACGCCGGGCCACGTCACGGCGATCCGCGAGCTGAGCGAGGCGGGCGGCGGCGCGATCGATGTCGAGACCTACGACGGACCCGAGTCCTACCGGGCGGCGGCGCACGCCGCCGGGGGCGCCGCGGCGATGGCCCGGGCGCTGCTCGCCGGCGAGGCGCGGACGGGCTTCAGCGCGCTGCGGCCGCCCGGCCACCACGCCGAACCGGAGCGGGCGATGGGCTTCTGCCTGTTCGACTCGGTCGCGGTCGCGGCGGCGCTGGCGGTAGCCTCGCCGGCCGCCTCGCGGGTGCTGATCCTCGACTGGGACGTCCACCACGGCAACGGCACCGAAGCGATCTTCCGCGACCGCGACGACGTCCTCCTGATCAGCCTCCACCAGGAGCACATCTGGCCGGGGTCGGGTCTGCCGGGGGACGTGGGGGTGGGCGCCGGCGCCGGGTTCACGATCAACCTGCCGGTGCCGGAAGCGTCGGGGCGCGATGTCTTCCTCTCGCTGCTCGACCGGGTGGTGGCGCCGGTCGCGGGCGAATTCTCCCCCGACCTGATCCTGATCTCGGCCGGGTACGACGCCCATCGCGAGGACCCGCTCGCCGGGCTGGCGCTGAGCAGCGAGGACTTCGGGCAGATGACGGTCGCGGTCCGCGAGCTGGGCACACGCCTCGGGGCGCCGGTCGGCGCGGTGCTGGAGGGCGGCTACGCGCCGGCGGCGCTGGCCGAGTCGGTGGAGGCGACGATGCGGGCGCTGGGCGGCGCGGGCAAGTCGGTGGCGGCGCCGGAGACGATGGTCGCCGACGCCGCGGCGGCGCGGGTCGCGGAGTACTGGCCGGCGGTCGGAGCCTGAGAAGGGCACGGCGGCCGGCGCGCCCCGCCCTGGCGTTCGCAGTAATCGTCGCTATCCGACGATTACTGCGAACGCACAGGGATGGACCGGCGCTCGCGGCGTACCAGTCGACGATGGTCGCGTTGCTGAGCGAGGCCCCGGTCGCCGGCATCGAGTTGAGCCGTTCTGCGCTCTGGTCATCGGGCGGACGCTCTACCGACCTGCACGTCCAGGCGTCGGAGTGGTTCGCGGCTCAGAGGTCGATCGCGGAGCCGATCGTCACCGTGCGGTCGGCAGGGAGGTGGAAGTAGTCGGCGGCGCTGACCGAGTTGCGGGCGAGGGCGACGTAGAGGCGCTTGCGCCAGCCCGCCATGCCGGGGCCGGCGACGGGGCGGATCGTCACCTGGGAGAGGAAGTAGACGGCGTCCTCCTCGTTGGCGTTGCCCTCGAGACCGCGCGAGCAGGCGAGCGCGAAGAGCCGCGGCACCCTGATCGCTTCCTGGTAGCCGACTTTGGCGGTGAGGTGGGAGATGCCGTCGTCCTCGTAGCCGAGGTGGTCGACGATCAGGTGGTCGGCGTCGGAGACGTAGGGCGAGCGGGTCGTCTCGATCGAGATGATCACGATCGACTCGTGCAGGGCGTGGGAGTGCTCGAGGCCGGCGTGGAGGGCGAGCGGCGTCGTCTCGCGGCGCGCGTTCAGGTAGACCGCCGTGCCGGGCACCCGCGGCGGCGGCGGGTCGGCCTCGCGCAGTTCGTCGACGAAGGCCTGCAGTGAGCCCTCGGCCTCGACCCGCGAGTCGCGGATCGAGAGGCTGCCGCGGCGCCAGGTGCTGAGCACCGCGAACATCACGACCCCGACCGAGAGCGGGAACCAGCCACCGTGTGCGGTCTTGGTCAGGTTGGCGCCGAGGAAGGCAAGGTCGACGGTGAAGAAGACGACGGCGCCGATCGCGACCAGCCATCCGGGTTTCTTCCAGAGCTCCTTGGCGATCACCAGGAAGAGCAGGGTGTCCGCGGTGATCGTGCCGGTCACCGCGATCCCGTAGGCCGAGCCGAGCTTGGTCGAGGAGCCGAAGCCGAGCACCAACGCGACCACGGCGATCATCAGGAACCAGTTGACCGCCGGCAGGTAGACCTGGCCGATCTCGGCGGCCGAGGTGTGGCGGATCTGCAGGCGGGGCAGGAAGCCGAGCTGGATCGCCTGCTTGGTCACCGAGAAGGCGCCCGAGATCACCGCCTGCGAGGCGATCACCGTCGCCACCGTGGCCAGCACCACCATCGGCACCCGCCCCCAGTGGGGGATCAGCAGGAAGAAGGGGTTGGAGATCGTGCTCGGGTCGCCGACGACCAGCGAGCCCTGGCCCATGTAGTTGAGGGTCAGCGCCGGGAAGACGACGAAGAACCAGGCGCGCGAGATCGGCGGCCGGCCGAAGTGGCCCATGTCGGCGTAGAGCGCCTCGGCGCCGGTGATCGTCAGCACGATCGCGCCGAGCGAGATGAAGGCGGTGCCGAAGTGGCGGCCGAAGAACTCGACCCCGTAGCTCGGCAGCAGCGCCTTGACGATGTCCGGGTGGGCGGCGACGCGGCCGAGGCCGGCGGCGGCGATCACCGTGAACCAGAGCACCATCACCGGCCCGAAGACGCGGCCGATCTTGTGGGTGCCGAAGCGCTGGATCCCGAACAGCGCGACGAGGACGGCGATCGTCACCGGTAGCACCATCGATTCCAGGCTCGGCGTCGCGACCTTCACCCCTTCGACCGCCGAGAGGACCGAGATCGCCGGGGTGATCATCCCGTCGCCGTAGAAGAGGGCGACGCCGAACATGCCGATCGCGATCAACCCGAACTTCACCCGCTTACTGTCGAGCTTGGTCATTTCGACCTTCGCGATCAGCGCCAGGATGCCGCCCTCGCCGTCGTTGTCGGCGCGCATGATGAAGAGGACGAACTCGATCGAGACGATCAGCGTGATCGACCAGAAGACCAGCGAGATCACCCCGAAGACGTCCTGTTCGGTCGCCTTCACCGCGCCGTGGTCGGCGGAGAAGACCGTCTGCAGCGCGTAGAGCGGGCTGGTGCCGATGTCGCCGAAGACGACGCCCAGTGCGCCCAGGGCGAGCGCCGCCATGCCGAGCCGGCGGCGGGGATGCCCGGAGGCCAGGTTCGACATGCGGCAAACTTAGGGGATGAGCACCGCGGCACGGCCAGACCCGACCGAGTCGGTCCGCCACCAGTTGCGGCCGCTCTTCGACCAGATCGTGATCAAGGAGCTCGATTCCGATCGGGTGCGGCGCTCCGGGCTGGTCGTCCCGCCGGGCACCCACGAGCCGCCGCCCGAACAGGGGATCGTCCTCGCGGTCGGGCCGGGGCTGGACTGGTGGGCGAACGCCGGGGTCGAGATGCCGGTCGAGGTCGGCGACCACGTCGTCTTCCCGGCCAGCGCCGGGGTCTGGGTCGAAATCGACGAGGAGCGCCTGCTGGTTTGCCGCGTCACCCAGATGCTCGGCGTGCTCGAGTCGGCCTCGATGAACGAATAGCCCGGCCAGCTGTTCTTTTTGGCCCTCAGGAGGCCAACAAGAACAGCGCTACGACATCCGGGCGAAGGCGCGGGCGGTGATCGCGCCGGCGAGGCGGAGCTGGGAGCGCCGGCTCGAGTCGGGGATGCGGTCGAGGTAGGCGCGGGCCCGCGCGCCGATCTCCGGTTCGCCCGCGGCGGCGATCGCCACCGCGGCGCCGGCGACTTCGCGGACCACCGTGGGCTCGACCGAGAGCAGGGTGTCGAAGGCGCGTTCGTCATCGGCGAGGCCGGTCGCGCCGACCGTTTCCCAGCCGATCAGGCAGACCGAGTAACCGGGGGCGAGACAGATGACCGCCCACTCGTCGGCGACCGGCTCGGAGGTGCGGATCGGCACCTCGACCGGGCCGCCGCGCGGGCTGCGCGGCTGGTCGAAGCCGGCGAGCACGAAGGTCAGCTCGGCGCCGCGGGCGAGCCGGCGCCAGCGCTGCTCGCTGGCCCGGTAGAACTCGGGGCGCTGGAAGGCGCCGATCATCAGCGCCCGCTCGGCCCGGGCGGCGCTCTCCTCCTCGACCGCACGCGTCAGGTGCAGCATCCGCGGCTTGCGGATCGAGATCGGCAGCAGGTCGGGACGGCGCTCGCGCAGCGGCGCGAACAGCGAGGGCGACCCGGCGGGCTCGGCGGTGACCCGCTCGATCGCCACCGGCAGCGAGAGGCCGCGGCCGCGCTCGCGGACGACCGAGCGGATCCGCTCGACCTCCTCGGCGCTGTAGCGACGGTGGCCGGAGGGCTCGCGGCGCGGCGCCGGGAAGCCGAAACGGCGCTCCCAGGCGCGCAGCGTCGCCTCGCCGACCCCGGTCGCGGCGACCACGTCGCCGATGCTGAAGGAGGCGTCCCGGTCCGACCTGGACTCGATATCGAGATTTGCGTTCACAAGCGGCCAGATTCTCATACCCAGCCGGGTGCCCACGTAAATCCGCCCGGTCGCGGCGCTCAGAAGGCGACCGGCGCCTCGCGGTCCGGATCGTCGTGCTTGATCCGCAGCATGCGGGCGATCTGCTCGGGAAGCGTCAACACTTCACCGATGTGTTCGGCCGAGGAGGCCGCCGGGATTAATTCGCGAGACCTCGATTCGACGTAAATGCCAGGAGCGGATCTGAGCGATCAGCCCCGGGTCGCGGCGGGCTCCGGCTCGGCCGGCTGCGGGAACATCGTCACGATCATCCCCAGGATCACCGCCGAGGAGAGCGCGCCGCCGATCCCCTGGATGAAGCGGGCGCCGACCAGCACTCCCTGCGCGGGCGAGGCGGCGCAGAGCAGCGAGGCGCCGGTGAAGATCGTCAGCCCGACGAGGAAGACGCGGCGCTGGCCGAGCAGGTCGCCGAGCCGCCCGGCCAGCAGCAGGAGGCCGCCGAAGGGGATCAGGTAGGCGTTGACGGCCCAGAGCGCAGTAGCTTTGGGTGGTGAACTCGGCTCAGCAGTCGCTCGGGGAGGGCGCCGGGGGTCACCTTCGGACCCGCCTCATCACCTCGGTGCTCGACGCCGTGCTGGTGCTCGCCGCCGACGCGACGATCGTCGAGTTCAGCGCCGCGGCGGAGGAGCTCTTCGGGGTCACCCGGGCCGCCGCGGTCGGCCGCGACCTGGTCGACCTGATCGTCCCGGCCGAGTTGCGGGCGGACGTCCGCTACTGCCTCGCCGGCGGCGAGGGCGGGCCGGCCGGCGCCGACGAGCTGCTGGGGCGGCGGATCGAACTGCCGGCCCGCCGCGGCGACGGCAGCGAGTTCCAGGTCGAGCTGACGATCGTCCGCGCCGCCGAGCCGGGCGGCGGCCCGACCGTCTTCGCCCGCGACGTCAGCCACCGGATCGAGATCGAGCGCACCCGCGCCCACATGGAGCAGGTGGTCATCGGGACGCGGGACGCGGTCCTCTCGAAAGACCTGGAGGGCATCGTCACCACCTGGAACCCGGCCGCCGAACGGCTCTACGGGTACACCGCCGCCGAGGCGATCGGGCGCCACGTCTCCTTCCTGATGCCCGACGACCTCAAACACGAGGTGAAGCAGATCCTCGCCACCGTGCGCCGCGGCGGTACGCTCGAGACCTACGAGACGCGGCGGGTCCGCAAAGACGGTGCCGTGATCGACGTCTCGCTGACGATCTCGGCGATCGGCAGCCCGGAGCACGGCCTCTACGGCGCCTCGGTCGTCGCCCGCGACATCACCGACGAGCGGCGGCGGCGGCGCGCCCGCGAGTTCCTGATCGCCGCCACCCGCGACCTCGACGCCTCGCTCGACCCGACCGAGACGGCGCGCAACATCGTCACCAAAGCGGTGCCCGATCTGGCCGAGGTCTGCGTCATCGACTTCATCCGCGACGACGGGAGGATCGGCGACTCGGTGGCCGCCTCGGCGATCCCCGGCGCGGCCGAGCGGCTGGAGCGGATCCGGCGCGAATCGCCGCTCGACCAGGAAGGGGACCACCCGGTCGCCCAGGTCCTGCGGGGCGGCGAGCCGATGATCTGGCGCGACCTGACCCGCCCCGAGGTGGCCGAGACGGTCGCCCAGACCGAGGCCCACCAGGCGCTGATCGACGACGCCGGCTACGAGTCGGCGGCGGTCGTCGCGCTGATCGCGCGGGGACGGAAGATCGGCGCCCTCTCCTTCCTCCACTCGACCGGGACGGTCCGCTACGAGCAGCGCGACCTCGAGTTCCTCGGCGAGCTCGGCGACCGCGCCGCGCTCGCCCTCGACAACGACCGCCTCTACCAGGAGCGCGACGCGATCGCCCGCAACCTGCAGCGCGGGCTGCGGCCGCCGCGCCCGGCCCACGTCGAGGGGCTCGAATCCTCGGTGGTCTTCGAGGCGGCGGGGCGGGGGATCGAGATCGGCGGCGACCTCTACGACGTGCTGCCGACCGAGGACGGCTGCTGGGTGCTGATCGGCGACGTCGCCGGCAAGGGCTCGGAGGCGGCCGGGGTCTCGGTCGCGGTCCGCCACGCGGTCCGCGGGCTGACCCGCGAGGTCGACGAGCCGGAGGAGGTGCTGGGCCGGGTCAACGAGCTCCTGCTCGAGGGGACCGGCCTCAACGACTTCGCCACCGCGGTGCTGGTGCGGCTGCGCCAGGGCGCCGACGGCTGGACGCTCGCGGTGGCGAGCGCCGGCCACCCGCCGGCGGTCCACGTGCGCCACGGCGGCGCCCGCCTGCTCGGCGGCGGCACCGTGCTCGGCGCCCTGCACGACGCCAAGGTGCAGCGCCACGACGCCCCCTTCGCCCGCGGCGACACGCTGGTGCTCTGCACCGACGGCTGGCTGGAGGCGGGGCCGCCGTCCGAGCACCGCGAGCCGCTGGAGCTGGCGCGGCTGGCCGAATACTTCGCCTCGCTGGCGCTGGAGGAGATGACGGCGCGGCTGCGCGGGGACGCGATCTCCCGCTCCGAAGGCGAGCTGCGCGACGATGTCGTGTTGCTGGCGCTGCGCTGCGTCAGCTGACGATCGCCGACGTCTCCATCCGCAGCCGGATCCGGGTGCCGGTCGGAGTGCTGTCGATCGAGACGGCGTCGCAGAGCTGGTTGGCGATGTAGAGGCCGCGGCCGTTCTCGGCGGCCGGGTCGGGGCGCACCTGGCCGACGGTCGGGTCCTCGATCGTGCCCGCGTCGGCGACCTCGACGAAGACCGCCCTGCCGTCGTCCCAGACCGTCGCCAGCCCGAGGCCGCCGCCGTACAGGATGCTGTTCGCGGCCAGCTCGGAGGCGGCGACGGCCAGATCCGAGGCGCGGCGCGCCGGCAGTCCGGCCGCCTCGGCCCGGTGGGCGACCAAGGCGCGGACGTCGTGCAGCTCGTCGAGGCCGAACTCCAGGCGCCCCGCCTTCAGCGGCGGGAGCGGGAACGCTGCCCGCAACCGGTCTTGACGGAGCGTCCGCATGACCCAGGGCTACCCGCCCGGGGGCCGGCCGCAACATGCGCCTTGGATACGGGAGAGCCACTTCGAGGGAAGCGAACGTAACGGACGGGGGTTCGTCCTAAGATCGGGCCGATGAAGGCGATCGTCCAGCGTGAATTCGGCGGACCCGAGGTCCTGCGGATCGAGGAGGTCGAGGCGCCCGAGCCGATCCCGACCGAGGTCCAGGTCCGCGTCCGCGCCGCCGGTGTCAACCCGGTCGACTTCAAGACGCGGCAGGGCAAAGGGATGGCGTCGGTGTTCGGCGACCCGCCCTTCACGGTCGGCTGGGATGTCTGCGGCGAGGTGACAGCGGTCGGCCGCGGGGTGACCCGCTTCGAGGTCGGCGACGAGGTCTTCGGCATGCCCTGGTTCCCGCGCCGGGCGGGCGCCTACGCCGAGTACGTGACCGCGCCGTCGCGCCACTTCGAGCGCAAGCCGCACGCCTTCTCGACCGAGGAGGCGGGGGCGCTGCCGCTGGCCGGGCTGACCGCCTGGCAGATCGTCGTCGACACGATCCGCGTCCAGGACGGCGACGACGTCCTGATCCACGGTGGCGCGGGCGGGGTCGGCCACCTCGCCGTGCAGGTCGCCGCGGCGCGCGGCGCCAACGTGATCGCCTCGGCGCGGCGCGAGCAGGCCGACTTCCTCGCCGGGCTCGGCGCGGCCCGCACCCTCGACTACCGCGACGACGACTTCGACCGAGAGCTGTCCGACCTCGACTCGGTGATCGACTTCACCGGCGGCTACGGCGAGCGCTCGCTCGCGGTGCTGCGACCCGGCGGCACCCTGGTCTCGGTGCCGAGCGGGGTCGACCCGAGGCTGCACGAGGCCGGCGCCGCGGAGAAGAAGCGGGTGACCGGGATTCTGGTCGAGCCCGACCCGGTCGGCCTGGCGGGCCTCTGCGACCTGATCGAGCAGGGCAAGCTGGAGATCGAGATCGACGAGATCTTCGACCTGGAGCGCGCCGCCGACGCCCACCGCCACGCGGAAGCGGGCCACGGCGCCGGCAAGGTCGTGCTGGGGGTGCCATGAGCCGCGCCTACGAGGACACCGTCGCGCTCGTCACCGGGTCCACCGACGGCCTCGGGCGGGCGCTCGCCGAGCGGCTGGCCGGGCTGGGGATGACCGTGCATCTGCACGGGCGGAGCGCCGAGAAGCTGGCGGCGGCGGCGGGCGAGATCGTCGCGGCGACCGGCAACGAGCGCGTCCACACCCACCGCGCCGACCTCGCCTCGCTGGCCGAGGTGCGGGCGCTGGCCGACGAGATCGCGGCGCTCGACGCCCTCCACCTGCTGGTCAACAACGCCGGGATCGGTTCCGGCTACCCCGACTCGCGCGAGCGCCAGGAGAGCGCCGACGGGATCGAGCTGCGCTTCGCCGTCAACTACCTGGCGGGCTTCGTCCTCACCGAGCGCCTGCTGCCGCTGCTGCGCCGCTCGGCGCCGGCCCGCGTCGTGATGGTCGCCTCGCGCGGCCAGGCGGCGCTCGACTTCGACGACCCGATGCTGGAGCGCTCCTTCTACGAAGGCCGCCGCGCCTACGCGCAGAGCAAGCTCGCCCAGATCAGTTACGCGGTCGAGCTGACCGAGCTGCTCGGGCCCGAGGCCGGGGTGACGATCAACGCCCTCCACCCCTCCACCTACATGCCGACCAAGATCGTGCTCGAGCAGCACGGCGAGTCGATCGACGCGCTGGAGGAAGGCGTCGAGGCGACGCTGCGGCTCGCCGTCGACCCCGAGCTCGACGGCATCAGCGGCCGCTACTTCGACCGCCAGGCCGAGACGCCCGCCAACGACCAGGCCTACGAACCGGCGGCGCGCCGCCGCCTCTGGGAGCTGAGCGAAGAGCTGAGCGGCGAGACCCCTTCCGTCTCGTAATTTCCGACCCGCCGCAACTGCTTGTCTGATGCCGGCGTTCGCGATCTATGCGAACATACGTTCGTATGGAGATCGCCTGTGTCATCACTTGTGGCCTGGCGGCTCCTGAGCGCCCGGGTCGTTCCGGGGGGCTTCGGCCCGGGCGCGAAGCTCTCGCCGATCCGGGTCGCCAGCGGTTGAGCGCCGGCGCCGGCGCCGGCGCGGAATTCGCCGACTGCGCCAAGCACCTCGACCTGCGCGCCATCACCGGCGCCGAGCTGACCATGAGCCTTCCGTACAGGCCCGATGTTGGTGGGCTGCGGACGGTCGCCCAGCCGGGCACAGCTTCGGGCCGCGGGTGTTGAGGACCGGTGCTAGGCGTGGGCGAGGCGCGCGGCCTCGTCGTTGCCGAGGTACGGCGCGACGGTGAACTCGACCAGGTCCGGGAGCAGCGCTTCGAGCTCGTCGGTCTGGCCGGCGACGATGCGGCGGGAGATCAGCGAGACCATGCCGCCGACCAGCGCTTCCTCGGTCGAGTCGGAGAGCCGGGCGAGCACCGCTTTCGGCCGGCCCTCGCGACCCGCCCGCAGGTAGGGGAGGAAGGTCTGCGCGGCGGCGTCGTAGCGCTCGAGCACGACCGGGCCGGCGACCAGCGCCTCGACGATCGCCAGCCGCGCCAGGTTCGGCTCGGCGGCGAGGAAGGCGAGCATCGCGGCGATCGCGGCGGCGATCGCGGCAGGCCAGTCGTCCTCGGCCTCGAAGGCCTCGTCGACCCGCTCGCGCAACTGCTCGGTGACTGTGTCGAAGGCCGCGACGAAGCACTCGTCCTTGCCGTCGAAGTGCTCATAGAAGGTGCGCCGCGAAACCGCCGCGTGGCGGGTGATGTCGGCGATCGTGGTGCCGCCGTAGCCTCTTTCGGCGACTGCCTCGGCGAGGCCGGCGATCAACCGCTCGCGCTGGTTGTGGACGACGAAGTCGCGGGGCAGGCCGTGGCGGCCCGGCGGCAGTCGCGAGAGCTCCGGCGGGTACTCGGCAGGAGCGTCGGCGGAGTCGGATGCCACGGCGCGAATACCTGTCGGGCTAGAGCCGGGCCGTGGCCCGCTGTGCCGACTCGGCGCCGATGTAGGGAGTCAGGGCGAAGTCGACGAGGTCGGGCAGGAGCGCCTCGAGCCGGTCGGCCTCACCGAGAACGATGCGCTGGTAGACGACCCAGAAGATGCCGCCGACGATCGTCTCCTCGAGTGTGTCGGGGAGGTCGTCACCATGGGGCGAGTACTCGCGGCCTTTGCGGAGCAGCGGCACGAACGCCTGCAGTGACTGCTCGTAGCGCTCCTGCGCGGCCGGACCCGCGGAGAGCGCCTCGACGATGCAGGTGCGGGCGAGCGCCGGCTCGTCGGACACGTATTTGAGGAAGGCGGCGAGCCCGGCGGCGAGACGGGCCTCCCAGCCCTCGACCTCGGCTGCCGCCTCGAGCACGCGCCGCAACGACTCCTCGACCGCGTAGTCCTGGGTGGCGAGGAAGCAATCCTCCTTCGAGGCGAAGTTGTCGTAGAAGGTGTTGCGGGCGATCCCGGCGCGGCGCACGATGTCGGCGACGGTGACGGCGCGGTAGCCGCGGGCCATCGTCTCCTCGGCGAGGGCCGTGACGATCCGTGCCCGCTGGTGACGGGCGACGAACTCGCGGGAGAGACGCTGGCGACCGGGGGGCGGACGCATCGGGGTTCGTTGAGCCACGAACGACACGGTATCGGAACTGAGGTCGCTTCAACTTAAGGGATGCTGAGTGTAGGAAACCGGTACTACGGTGGAATCAGGCCGGGCGTTTGCCGGGGGCGGGCGCATTCGGGGCGGGCGCGGCGGGGGCGCCGTGCCGGCCCTCCCCAGCCGCGAACCGGGCCGCGCCGCGGACGGCGACGTCGAGCGTCCCCCGCCCGAGCCGGTGCTCCAGCGCCAGCCCCTCGGCGAACGGCAGGCCGATCCCCTCGATCGCGGCGCGACGGTCGGCGAGCATCGTCTCCTGCGGGAAGGCGGCGATCGCCTCGGCCAGCTCGAGCGCCCGCTCCAGGTGCGTCCCCGGCGCGGTGACCGCGGTGACGAGGCCGATCCGCTCGGCCTCGGCGGCGTCGACCGCGCGGCCGGTGAGGATCAGGTCGAGCGCCCGTCCCAGGCCGACCACACGGGGCAGCCGCTGGGTGCCGCCGTCGACCAGCGGCACGCCCCAGCGGCGCTCGAAGAGGCCGAAGGTCGAGGTCGGGGTGGCGAGCCGCAGGTCGCACCAGAGCGCCAGCTCGACGCCGCCCGCCAGACACCAGCCGTCGATCGCGGCGATCGTCGGCTTCGAGGCGGCGAGGCGGCTGAACCCCATCGGCCCGGCCGGATCGTCGACGTCGAGGTCGAGCGCCTTCAGGTCGGCGCCCGCGCAGAACGCCTCTCCCCCGGCCCCGGTCAGGACCAGGGCGCGCGCCTCCCCGTCGGCCTCGAAGCTCTCGAGGCCCTCGCGCAGCGCCCGCGCGGTCGCCGCGTCGACCGCGTTGCGGCGCTCCGGCCGATCGATCGTCAGCACCGCGGCGGCGCCGATGCGCTCGTAGCGGACCTCGTCCCCCATCGCGCCATCGTCCCATGTGCTGGGGAGATGGCGCGGTGCGCTGTGCGGGATCGGGCGGGCTAGTCGCGGCACGACACTCGGGGTGCACCGACGACGCCCGGCTCCCGCGCGAAATGCGCCCCGGTCGCCGGCCGCGGGAGGGGCAGGGTCCCCACGACCAACGGGGAAGCTAGGAGCCGGCTCGGACGGTGCCTTCCGTCTCGGCTCGGTCGACCCGCGCCTCGGCCGGCTCCCGGCCAAACAAAAAGCAACCGGGGATGGCGCTCGTCGCCTGCCTCGCGCGTAGCCTGCGCGCTCGTAAGCTCGGTGGCGCCACCTTCGAGACCCTTCTCCCCTTGGCTTCCGAGGGTACCGGTCTCTCCCGGTCGCAGGGCGAACCTACCCCTCCCCAATTCTGGGACGCAAGGGGTCCGGAGACTTCCATTCCGCAAAATCCGAGGTTAGGCTGGCCGCGGATGAACGGAGGATCAGAGGCGTCCGCGCGGCGGGCGCGGCGCAACGTGGTCCTCACGGCGGCGATCGCCGGCTTGGGCGGGCTGCTCTTCGGCTACGACACCGGGATCATCGCCGGCGCCCTGCTGTTCATCAAGACCGACTTCCACCTCGGCAGCTTCGCCCAGGGCCTGGTCGCCGCCGCGGTCTTCATCGTCGGCGCGCTGATCAGCGCCGCCGCGCCCGGGCTCGGGATCCTGGTCGGCGCACGGGTCGTGATCGGCGTCGCGATCGGGCTCGCCTCGGCTGCGTGCCGGCCCTGGCGCTCGGCCTCGGGATGCTGCGGATGCCGCAGAGCCCGCGCTGGCTGGTCATGCACGGCGACGCCTACGCGGCGCGCGCGACCCTCGCCAAGATCCGCGTCGACGATCCCGACACGATCGACCGCGGGCTGGAGGAGATCGAGGAGTCGATCGACGAGAAGCCGGGCGCCTGGTCGGAGCTCCTGCGGCCGGCGGTGAAGATGGCGCTGGTCGTCGGCATCGGGCTGGCGATCCTGCAGCAGGTGACCGGCATCAACACGGTCATCTACTACGCGCCGACGATCATCGAATTCACCGGCGTCAACTCCTCCGCCGGGTCGATCCTGGCGGCGGTCGGGGTCGGGGTGATCAACGTCGCCTTCACGGTCCTGGCGCTGCGGCTGCTCGACCGGGCAGGGCGCCGCACCCTGCTGATGATCGGCGTCTCGGGGATGACGATCTCGCTGCTGGCGCTCGGCGGCGCCTTCGTCGGCGGCGGGTACGCGGCGATCGGCGTGCTCACCCTGGTCTTCTGCTGGAACTGGTGCCGGAGACGAAGGGCAAGTCGCTGGAGGAGATCGAGGCCGAGTTCGAAGCGCGGGCGCGGCGACGCGGCGTGGCGCCGATCCCACCGGGGCCGGTCGAGCCGGTCGGCTGAGCGCGCCTCGGTACCCTTCGCCGATGCGCATCGACGAGATCCTCGCCCGCCCGGAACCGAGCTTCTCGGTGGAGTTCTTCCCGCCGAAGACCGACGAGGCCACCGAGCGGCTGTTCGCGACGACGGAGGCGTTGGCGCCGCTGGCACCCGACTTCGTCTCGGTGACCTACGGGGCGGGCGGCTCGACCCGGCAGGGCACGGTCGAGATCACGCGGCGGATCAAGGAGGAGTACGGGCTGGAGACGATGGCCCACCTCTCGTGTGTCGGCGAGACGACCGCGGGGCTGGCGACGACGATCGACCGCATCCACGAGGTCGGGATCGACAACGTCTTCGCGCTGCGCGGCGACCCGCCGCGCGGGGTGAAGGACTTCGTGCAGCCCGAGGGGGGTCTGGGCAGCGCCGCCGAGCTCGCCCGCTTCATCAACGGCGGCTGGGACTTCTGCCTCGGCGGCGCCTGCTTCCCCGAGGTCCATCCCGAGGCGGCCGATCTGGAGACGGACCTCGACTACCTGAAGCAGAAGGTCGATTCCGGGGTCCAGTTCCTGATCACCCAGCTGTTCTTCGACAACCAGATCTACTTCGATTTCGTCCGCGCGGCGCGAGCGAAGGGGATCGACGTGCCGATCGTCCCCGGGGTCATCCCGGTCCAGAGCTTCGCCCACACGAAACGGATCTGCGACCTCTGTGACGCGAGCATCCCCGAGTCGCTGGAGCGCGGCTTCGGCGCGGTCGGCGAGGACCCCGAGCGGGAGTTCGAGCTCGGCGTCGCCTACGCGGCTCAGCAGTGCACCGAGCTGTTGATCGCGGGCGCTCCCGGAATCCACTTCATCGCCCTGAACCGGGCTCCGGCGACGCGCGCCGTGCTCGGCGCGCTGAAGGCCTCGAAGCCGTGGGAGCGGACCCACGGCGACGCTTCGAGTCTCGCCGGCCGGATCGAGTAGCGGCGCGCGCGCGTCTAAGCAGGCGCGCGGTAGGCGGGGAAGAACCCGCCCGCGTCACGACCTGCGGAGAGCTCGGCGTAGCGGTCCGGGTCGCAGATCAGCTCCGAGGTGCGCCAGGCGAGCGTGCGGTTGGCGAAGCCGCGCTTGAACTCCTCGAGCGCGTCGCCGGGGCGCAGGCCGCCACCGAGGTTGAGCGGCAGCTCGAGCTCGCCGGCGTGCGCGATCAGGCGGGCGAGGACGTTCTTCATCGGCGAGTCGGCGAGATGCGAGTCGGCGCTGCCGCTCAGGTAGTAGTGCAGGTAGCCGTCGCTGACCGCGGCGATCGCGGCGGCGGCGGGAGTGGCCTCGGGGTCGGTGGCGAGCGCCAGCCAGGTGCGCGTGGAGGAGAGCAGGCGGTCGAAGTAGGAGGCGCCGAAGAAGTAGTGCGGGGCGGCCTCGGTGCGGCGCATCGTCTGCTCGTAGAGGTCGAGGAAGGCGGCGCGCTGCTCGGCGGTGGTCTCCTCGCCGACGATCAGCTCGACCTCGTAGCCGGCCTCGAGGTTGCGGCGGACCTGGCGGCGGTCGGTCGGTCGGCTCTTCGGCTTCAGCGCCGGGTCGGCGATCTGGACGACGTTGCGCTCCGTCGCCCCGGCGAGCGGCACCAGGTCGAGCCGGTGGCGGATGAACACCGACACGAGCCCGGTGCGGGAGAAGTCGACGTCCTCCGGATCGAGCCATCCGGGCTCCCCCCCGGATGAGTTCGCACTTTTCTTCGCTATCCGACGATTACTGCGAACGCCACCGGGGGGGACGTCTTCGTTGACGGCGAAGCCGGGGTAGCCGTAGGGGGAGACGGCGTCGCGGTCGGGGCCGTCGCCGATCTCGCGGACGATCAGCGGGGCGAGCAGCTCGGCGTCGTCGGTCTCGATCCGCAGCGTGTGGGTGACGCCCTCGGCCGCGAGGAAATGGGCGCCGCGGAAGAACTCTGTCGGATGGCCGCCGACCCCGCCGACGGCCGAGGCGCCGCCGTCCTCGATCAGCTGGGCGAACGGCCTGCTCACCCGAACAGGTCCGCGGTGGCGGCGCGAAACTCGTCGGGCAGGACTCCCCAGACCTCGCAGTCGTCGGCCGGCTCGCCGACCCGGGCGAGGTGGCCGCGCATCGTCCCCTCGTGTTTCCAACCCTGGCTGGCGACGGTCTTCTTGGCGATCTCGTTGCGCGCCGGGATGCGGCCGTAGACGCGGTGGGCGCCGAACTCGTCGAAGGCCTTCTTGATCGTCAGTGCCTCGGCGCGCCGCCCCACCCCTTTGCCGCGGACGTCGTCGCCGATCAGCGCGCCGAGCTCCGGCGCGGTCTGGCGGAAGAGCCCGTAGAGGGCGGTGAAGCCGACCGGCTCGTCGTAGCCCTCGACCACGATCGCGAACTTGCGGTCCTCGCCGGAGTCGTCCATCGCCCGCCGCGTCCACCCCTCGGCCTGCTCCAGCGAGAAGCCATCACGCTGCTCCATCAGCGTCTTCGTCGCCTCCGGGTTGTTGAACCAGCGATGGACGGCCGGTGCGTCTCCCGCCTCGAACCGCCGCAACGTCACTCCCGGTCGATCGGTCACGCGCCAACCCTACCCATGTCGATGGGCCGAAAAGCGCCGATATAGAGCGCTTTTCGGCCCGTCAACGTGGCTAGCCGCCGCCCATCGCCGCCTGGGCCTCGACCAACTTGGCGCGGACCGTGTCGGCGCCCTCACGGAAGGCGAGCAACGGCTTGATGTCCCAGACGACCATCCCGTAGAGCGGGTACTCGGCCATCAGCTCGAGCACCTGGGTATGGGAGTCGACGTTGACGACACTGAAGCCGCCGCCCTCGAGAAACCCATAGAGGCAGTCGAAGGTGCCGTCCTCGAGCTTCGCCTGAAGCCAGTCAAGGGCCGCGTCGAACTGCTCGGGGCTCGGCGGCAACGGACCCGGCGTCGCGGTGACCTGGTATTTCATCTCTCCTCCTTCGCTGATCGGGATGTGAGCGTCTCACCATCGCGGCCGGCGTCAAGGGTCGATGCTGTGAACGGGGGAAGAGGACCATCCTGCCCGCCGACATCAATCCGGGGCGAGGCCGCGGCCGCTGATCACGAGCCAGGCGGTCTTGGCGAGGATGCGGAGGTCGAGCCAGGCGGTGCGGTGGTCGGCGTACCAGGCGTCGAGCTCGACCCGCTCCTCCCAGGGGATGCCGGCGCGGCCCTGGACCTGGGCCCAGCCGGTGATCCCCGGTCGCACGTCGAAGCGCCGGTGTCCCGCCAGCGAGAAGTGGTCGACGTGGGCGGCGAGGCCCGGGCGCGGGCCGACGATCGCCATCTCGCCGCGCAGCACGTTGACCAGGTTGGGCACCTCGTCGAGCGAGGTGCGGCGCAGGAAGCGGCCGGCGGCGGTGACCCGGGGGTCGTCGCGGAGGACGGCGGTGCCGACCCCGATCGGGTCGGAGCCTTCGACCATCGTCCGCAGCTTCCACATCTCGAACGGGCGCTCGCCTTTGCCGGCCCGCTCCTGGCGGTAGATCACCGGGCCGCGGCTGCCGAGCTTGATCCAGATCGCGGCGGCGAGCAGGAACGGCGAGAGGACCAGCAGCCCGAGCGCGGCGAGCAGCTTGTCGAAGGCGGGCGGCATCAGCGGCGCGCCCTCATCTGGTTCCCTCCGCCTTCGCCCAGCGCCCGCCGGGGCCGTGGCGGAGGCGGTCCCAGAGGCCGAAGGCGATCGAGGCCTGGGTCAGCACGTAGTAGCGGCAGACGCGCACCACGGCGTCGTCGGGGAGGCGGGCGGAGAGCGCCGCGATCCCGAGCAGCGCCAGCTGGGCGATCAGGGTCAGGTAGTAGAACCAGCCGCTCCCCAGCAGCAGCAGGTTGGCGAGGAGGACGAGGACGTGGAGGAACGGCGTCGCGTAGCGCAGCAGCCGGTGCGAGAAGAGCTCGAAGGCGAACAGCGGCGGGTAGCCGCGCGGCACCAGCATCCCTTCGCCGACGACGATATCCCAGAGGCCGACCATCATCCGCCGTTTGCGGGCGAACTCGCCCTGGGTCGTCGGCACCATCTTCTCCTCGGCGCGCGCCGCCGGCACATACAGCGAGCGCAGCCCGCGCTTGGCGAAGCGGAAGGGGAAGCTGAGGTCGTGGCTGCCGGACGGCGGCAGCGCCTCGTAGGCGGAGCGGCGCACCGCGTAGATCGCGCCGTTGCCGGCGGTGATCCCGGCCAGCTCGGACTCCATCGCGCGGACCGCCATCTCGTAGCGCCAGTAGACGCCCTCGAGGTTGTCGCCGCCGGGGTCGAGGAAGCGGACCTGGCCGCAGACGTAGCCGACCCGCTCGTCGGCGAAGGGCGCGAGCAGGCGCCCGAGCGCGTCCGGCGCCCACTCGGCGTTGGCGTCGGAGAAGGCGAGGAACTCGCCGTCGGCTTCGGCGACCGCCTCGTTCAGGGCGGCGACCTTGCCGCCGGGCGGGAGCTCGAGGACGAGGTCGGCGCCCGCCTCGCGGGCGCGCTCGGCGGTGGCGTCGGTCGACCCGTCGTCGGCGACGATGATCTGCAGGCGCTCGCGTGGCCAGTCGAGGCGGAGGGCGTCGGCGACCTTGTCGGCGATCACCTCCTCCTCGTCGTAGGCCGGGACGATCAGGGAGACCATCGGGCGTTCCTCGGGTGGCGCACCGGTGCCGAGCGCGCGCGGCGCCTTCGGGCCACCCATCGATTCGCGCCCGCGCCTTCCGGCGACCAGTGCGTGGAGCACGACCGGGTAACCGACCTGGGCGTAGACGATCGCCAGGCCGCAGACCCAGAAGACGATCGCGGCGAGCGTCGTCACCGCCGCTCCGCCGCCGGCTCTCCCGCCAAGAGCTCTTCGTAGAGGGCCAGCGTGAGGCGGGCGGCCTCGTCCCAGGAGTAGGGACCGGCGGCGGCGGCGCGGGCGGCGGCGGCGGCGAGCTCCTCGCGGGCGGTATCGTCGTCGATCAGCTCGCGCAACGCCGTGGCGAGGGCGCCGGTGTCGCCGGGGGGGACCAGCCGCGCGGCGCCGGCGTCGGCGACCTCGGGGAAACCGCCGACCGCGCTCACCACCATCGGCTTGCCGAAGGCGAGGGCGGTGTAGAGGACTCCCGAGTGCTCGGCGTCGAGGTAGGGCAGCGCGACGACGTCGGCGCGGCGGAAGATCGCCGGGATCTCGGCCTCCTCGACGAAGCGGGTGACGAAGCGGACCCTGGCCCCGGTCAGCGCCGCCATCTCGTGCAGCGGCTCGACCGACATCCGCGGGTTGCCGACGATCCAGAGCTCGGCGTCGGTGCCGACCTCGCCGAAGGCCTCGAGCAGGTTCTCGAGGCCCTTGTAGGGGCGGAGCAGGCCGAAGGAGAGGACGACGGGGCCCTCGGCGCCCCGCAGCTCCTCGGGCAGCGACTTCTCCTCGGGCAGCCGGGTCAGGTAGTCGAAGGCGCCGTGCGGGATCACCCGCACCCGCTCGGCGGGCAGCCCGACCTCGTCGCGAAGGCGCGCCGCGCCGTGCTCGGAGTGGGCGACGACCGCGTCCATCGCGCCGAAGACCTTGTGGGCGGACCGGGCGGCGCGGCGGCTCGCGTCGGGGGGAAGGATGTAGTGGGCGGTCATCACCCGCGGCCGGGTCGGCGGCAGCAGGCGGCGGTCGAGCCCCGGCAGCGTGAGCCACTGGTAGTGGACGAGGTCGGCGGCGGACGGGGCGCGGCGGAAGGCGAGCATGTCGCGCAGGTGCTCGGCGCCCTTGAAGGGGAGGCGGGCCGAGGAGGAGAGGCCGCGCGAGGCGGCGCGCCTGTAGAAGCGCTCGTCGACCGTGTAGCCCTCGGCCTCCGGCACCGGCCCGTAGAGGAACCTGGTGGTGACCAGCTCGACCTCGGCGCCGCCACGGGCGAGCGCCGCGGCGAGCGCGCGGTCGTAGGGCGGCGTGAAGGCGGATGGGTCGACCAGCTGAACCTTCATGACGGGCGATTATCGTGGCCGCCTTGCCTGTCGACCTCTCCTACTGCGTGGTGAACACGAACGGGCGCGAGATGCTGCTCGCCTGCCTGGCGGCGATCGAGCGCACCCACCCGGCCGGGGTGGCCCGCGAGATGCTGGTGCTGGACAACGCCTCGACCGACGGCTCGGCCGGGGCGGTGCGGGCGCTGGACGGCGACATCGAGCTGATCGAGCTGCCGCGCCGCGCCGGCAAGGCGGCCAACGACTCGCTGCTGATGGGGCGCGCCCGCGGGCGCTACTGCCTGCTGCTGAACGAGGACTCCGAACTGTGCCCGGGCGCGGCGGCGGCACTCGTCTCGGCGCTCGACGCCGACCCGCGGGCGGCCGCCGCGACCCCGCAACTGCTCGACCCGAACGGCGCCCCCACCCCCTGCGCCTGGCGCTTCCCCGGCGTCGGCACGGCGCTCGCCGGGGCGCTCTTCCTGCACAAGTGGCTGACCGTGCAGAGCACCGGCAGCGAGACCAAGCGGGTCGACTGGGCGCAGTCGAGCGCCCTCCTCGTCCGCCGCGAGGCGGCCGCCGCGGTCGGCTACATGGACCCCGACTTCTTCGTCTACTACGACGAGTGCGACTTCGCCAGGCGGCTCGCCGACGCCGGCCGGCACGAGCTCTTCGTCCCTGCCGCGCGGGCCGTCCACCACGACCAGCTGGCGACCGACCTCGCCGCCGGGCTGCCGCGGATCGTCGAATTCCACCGCAACCGCGACCTCTATATGCGAAAGCACCACGGCCGCGCGGCGGCGCTCGCCGTCCGCGTCCTCACCGCCTGGTCCTACGCGCTCCGCGCCCTCGCGGCGACCGCCATCCCCGGGCAACCCGCCGACGTCTACCTCGCCCACGCGCGGCAGGCGCTCTTCCCGGCGCGGGGCACCGGGTTGCGCGAGCGGGCCGAAGCGGCCTAGAACCGCGAGTCCTGGTCCATCTGCTCGGCTTCGTAGAGCTCGCCCGGTTCGCCGTCGACCGCGGCAGGGCGGGCGCGCAGGGCGGCGAAGCCCGCGGCCAGCTCGGAGGGGTGCCGCAAGCGGGCCAGCCAGCCGCGCTCCTCGGCGGTGAAGAAGCCGCTGCCGAGCAGGACCAACGGGTAGAGCAGCGCCAGCGCGAGCCGCCCGACCAGGCCGCCGAAGCCGCTGGTCGGCATCACCAGCTCGCCCAGCCCGACCAGCGCCGCGGCGGCGAAGAGGACGCGGGCGAGGCGGCCCCATTCGTAGGGCACCGGGAAGAGCCGCTGCGTGAACCAGTACATCAGCGCGATCACGACCAGGTAGGAGGCGACCAGCGCCAGCCCGGCGCCGACGATCCCCAGCGGCGGCACCAGCAGCAGGTTGAGGACGACGTTGGAGACGAGCGCCGCGATCGCCGCCGGGAAGTTGTACTCGGTGCGCCCGGTCCGCCCCAGGATCACCACCATCACCATGTAGAGGGCATAGAGGGTGACGGCGGCGGCGATCAGACCGACGACTTCATAGGCGTCGAAGAACTTCGGTGCGGCGAAGAGGCGCAGCAGGTATTGCGAGAGCAGCCAGAGCCCGACCACCAGCCAGGTGCAGCCGGCGAGGAAGAGGGTGATCACGTTGGCGTAGGTGCGGCGCGCCTCGTCGTCGTCGCGGATCGAGTAGGCGAGTGGCGGCCAGGCGAGCTGGAAGCCGCGGACGAGGACGTTGACCGCCTGCGCGAACTTGACCGCCAGCGAGTAGAGGCCAGCGGCGCCGAGGCCCTCGACCTGGACGATGATCAGCCGGTCGACGAAGTTCAGCAGGTAGAGGCTGACCTCGGCGGGCATCGTCGGCAGGCCGAAGCGCAGGAGCCGGCGCAGGAGCGGCGGGTCGACCATCAGGGTGAGGCGGCGGCGCTGCGCGAAGATCATCGCGACGACGAAGACCGCGCCGGTCACATAGGAGCCGAGCAACAGGCCGCGCGCCCCGTCCCCCATCCCGACGACGAGCACGACGGTCAGCGCGATCGTGCCGAGGACGTTGGTGATCGTGGTGACGAAGTAGGCGCGGGCGCGCTCGTCGAGCCGGTAGAGGGTCAGCAGGTATTCGAACATCGTCGCCACCCAGAGGCCGCCGATCGAGATCCGCACCAGGCCGGTGTCAGTGTGCAGCGCGGCCGGGTTGTGGGGGTTGAGCAGCGCTTCCGCGAGCGGCCCGGCGAACGGCAGCGCGACGAGGGCGATGATCGTGGAGCACCAGAAGAGGCCGGAGAAGGTGGCGCCGACGATCGCGTCGGGGTCCTCGTCCTCGCGGTAGTAGAAGCGCAGGACCGACTCGATCAGGCCGAGCCGGACGACGATGCTGGCCGAGACGACGGCGGCGAAGAGGAGCTCGGCGGCGCCGTAGTCGGCGAGGCTCAGGTGCCGCGTGTAGAGCGGCAGCAGCGCGACCGCGATCAGCTTCGAGAGGATGCTCGCCGCCGTGTAGGCGGCGCCGGTGGTCGCCAGGCGGCGTAGATATCCCGACACGGCGGGACTCTACGCGGGGTTGGGGACTGTGACCGCCGCGTCCTCGGATCCGGGCGCCGCGCCGCCCCGGGCAGCGGCGGGCGCGGCCGCCAACGATGCCCCGATCGCGAGGAGCACCCAGGTGATCGGGTCCTGGAAAAAGCCAGCGTAGGCCATCGTGTGGACCAGCATCGCGACGAAGGCGGCGAGCACGGCGGCGCGGCCGATGAAGATCGCCGGCGGGCCGCGCTCGGGGGCACCGCACCCCCAGAGCCCCGCCCCCATCGTCCACAGCGCGACGACGATCACGCCGACGTAGACGACGAGCCCGATCAGACCCTGCTCGGCGGCGATCGTGACCGGCTCGGTGTGGGAGATCGTCACCGGCGCCTTGCCGCCTTCCAGATGGTTGCGGTACGACTGCTGGAAGGAGCCCGAACCGTAGCCCCAGAGCGGCCGTTCGGAGAAGAGTTCGGCGCCGCCGGAGACGAGGTTGGTGCGGCCGCTGGTGTCAACGTTCAGGTTCGAGCCGAAGCCCTTGCCGCCGATCAGGACCACCATCAGCGCCGCGCCGACGATCCCGACCACGACGAAGCCGAGGGTCCAGCGCCACGACCAGCGCAGCGCCGCCAGCACCGCGAGGCCGGCCAACAGGGCGATGAGGCTGGACTGGCTGAAGGTCTGGGCGAGACCGAGCCAGAGCAGCAGGATCGCGCCGCAGAGGAGCCAGAAGGCGCGGCGCTCCTTGACCCAGAGCATCGCGGTGGTGACGACGACGAGGACCAGGGCGAGATAGCGACCGTAGATGTTCGGGTCCCAGAAGACCGAGTTGACCCGGAAGTAGGTGTGGAATTCGTTCGAGCGGATCACCGCCTGGTTCCAGAAGAGGCCGCGGCTCGCGTACTCGACGCTGCCGATCAGGACGAAGGCGACCGCCTCGACGGCGATCAGCCCGAGAACCCAGAGGAGCAGCCGGCGGTCCCACTCGAGCTCGCGGATCAGGACGTAGGCGAGGGTGAAGGGGATGAGGAAGAAGCAGACTTCCTGCAGGCCTTTGGAGAAGTCCTCGGAGTAGAGGGCCTGGAGGGCGTAGAGGAGGACGAAGACGGCCAGCGCTTTCGCCATCCGCCCCGGTTTCCGCGCGGATCGTTCGTCGGTGACTTTCGCCAGGACGCCGGCCCCGATCACGACGTAGAGCGGGACCAGGAGGTTCGCCGTTTCTCCCCCCGATTCGAGCGGGACGCGGAAGGGGAGCATGCCGATGATCGCCAGCGGGACGAGCACCGGCCAGCGGCGGAAGACGTAGGCGAGGGCGACCACCAGGATCACGCCGATGATCACGCCGGCCGCCGCCTTCGCCTCGTGGTGGCGGAGTTCGACGATGCGGTGGGTGTGCCACTGGTCGCCGAGGATGAGGATCGGGAAGAGCACGAGCGCCGTGAGCATCGCCGCGCTCCGGACGCGGCCGGCCGGCAGGAGGAGCGAGGCGCAGGCGGCGGCCGCGGCGATCACCAGGCCCGCGCCGGAGAGGAAGCCGCTCAACAGCTGCCCCGCTGCAGGCGGATCGTCCCCGGCGCGGTCAGCGACCGCCCTTCGTCTTCGAGGATCACCCGCAGCTTGTAGCGGCCCGGCGGCTGCACCACGCCCTTCCGGTTCGTCCCGTTCCAGTGAAACGTGTGGTAGCTGTAGCGCTTCAGGAAGGTGTGTTCGGCCAGGTCGCGGACCAGGTCACCGCCCGGCCGGATGATCTGGACCGTCGCCTGGTTCGACGTCGTCGTCCTGAATTTGAGCCGGATCCGCGGCGTCCCGCACTTCAGGCCCGGCGTGAAGGCGTTCGAGTTCTTCGGGCCGATTTCGACCCGGTCGAGCAGCAGCGGGTCGCGCTTCACCCGTTGGGCGTAGGCAAAGGCGGCGACGGAGGCGACGACGAGCAGCGCGAAGACGACGGCGGCTACGTCAATTCGCCGCCGCGGCATTGTCCTCGCCGACGATTACCGAGACGCCGGCTTCGCCGGAGACTTGCGCGACTTCGTTGCTCATCGGTTCCAGCTTCTTGATCCGCAGCTGCTTGGCGACCTCTTTGGCTTCCGGCTTCCTCCCCTGTGTGAACATCACCACCGAGTTTTCGAAGCTCGAGCTGCTGTTGGTCACCGCGCCCAGCTCGAAACCCTTTTTTTCGACTTTGTCGCCGTAGGTCGCGGCGAGGCCGGGGACCGAGGTGCCGTTCAGCACCGCCACTTCGATTTCGCCGGGCTTGACCTTGGCGGCGGCCTGCTTGCCGGAGTGGGCGCCCTTCGACCCGGAGCTGCCGCCGTTGTTGAGGACCGCGTAGGCGACCCCGCCGACGACCAGGATGAAGACGACGAACAGCACCACGAGCAGCGCCGGCCGCGAGAGCGATTCGCCGAAGCCGGAGAAGCGCCCTTTGATGCGCTCGCCGCGGGTCTGTTCGGGCAGCCCTTCCTCGCGCCGTTGGCGCCTCACTTCGCGATCCTCGACCGCCTCGTGTTCGGCGGTCCGCGCCTGCTCGAGTTCGCGCAGCTCTTCGGCCCGCTGGGCGGCGATGTTCTGCGTCGCCTCCATCCGTTCGGCTTCGCGCTCCGGCGCCGAGCCGGCCCAGTCGCGCAGGCGGCGGATGTCGCGGCCGTGGGCGAAGAGGAGCAGCGCGAAGACGCCCAGCCCCAAGAACGACGCGAGGCCCGCGAAGGCTCCGATTTTTTCGATGTCGTGGACCAAAGTTGCGGAAGGCTACTCGTCCAGCACGACTCTCGTAGCGTCTCCACCGGTTGCGGCGATGAGGTCTACGACCCGTTCGGCCAAGTTAGCCTCATCCCCGGCCAGAATCAGCGCTTCCAGCGAGGTCAGGGTCGAATCGACCCACTCGGGGTCGAGCGGCCTCGTCCGCACCGCCCGGTTGATCCGTTTGGCGGCGGTCGGCTGGGCGACCTCGTTCTCGCTGAACAGCACCTCGTGGAGCTTCTCGCCGGGCCGCGGCTGGGTGAACTCGACGGCGATGTCTTTTTCCGGCTCGTAGCCCGCGAGGCGGATCATGTTGTGGGCGAGGTCGACGATCTTCACCGGCTCACCCATGTCGAGGACGAAGACCTCGCCTTTGCCGGCGCCGATGTCGCCCGCCCGGATCACCAGCTGCACCGCCTCCGGGATCGTCATGAAGTACCGCGTCATCTCCGGGTGGGTGACGGTGACCGGGCCGCCGCGCTCGATCTGGCCGCGGAAGATCGGCACCACGCTGCCCGAGGAGGCGAGCACGTTGCCGAAACGGACCGAGGCGAAGCGGGTGCCGGGGTGGGTGTGGCCGGCGACCTCGACGATCCACTCGGCCATCGCCTTCGAGGCGCCCATCACGGTCTGTGGGTTGACCGCCTTGTCGGTCGAGATCAGGACGAAGCGCTCGGCCTTCGCGGCGGCGGCGGTTTCGGCGGTGATCCGGGTGGCGATCGCGTTGTTGCGGACCGCCTCCAGCGGGTTCGCCTCCATCAGCGGCACGTGCTTGTAGGCGGCGGCGTGGAAGACGACGTCGGGCTTGAAGCGCTGCATCGTCTCCAGCATCCGGTGCGGTTCACGGCAGTCGGCGAGCACCGACTCGGCGTTGGAGAAGTGGCGCTCGTCGAGCATCTCGCGCTCGATCTCGAAGAGATTGTCCTCGGCGTGGTCGAGCATCACCAGCAGCTTCGGGCCGACCCGGGCGATCTGGCGGCAGAGCTCGGAGCCGATCGAGCCGCCCGCGCCGGTGACGAGGACGATCTTGTCCTGCAGGTAGGCGCCGACCCGGTCGAGCTCGACCACGATCGGCTCGCGGCCGAGCACGTCCTCGACCTGGACGTCGCGCAGCTGCTTGTTGAGCTGGACGCCGCCGCGCAGCAGCTCGAAGACGGTCGGCAGGGTGCGGACCCGGATCCGCCGCTCGCGGCAGGCGGCGACGACCTTGGCTCGCAGCGTGCCCGGCGCGGAGGGGATCGCGATGATCACTTCGTCGGGGTCGGTCTCGTCGAGGATCGGGGCGATCTCGTCGGTCGCGCCGAGCACCTTGATGCCGCCGATCATCCGCATCCCGCGCTTGCGTGGGTCGTCGTCGACGAAGCCGATCGCGGTCGCGCCGAGCGCCGGGTTGAGGCGCAGCTCGCGGACCACCATCTGGCCGCCGGAGCCGGCGCCGACGATCAGCACCTCATGTCTGGGCAGGCGGGCGCCCTTCGAGGGGCGCTCGACGATCAGCCGCACCAGCAGGCGGGCGCCGGCGATCAGGATCAGCGTCAGCATGAAGTCGATCACCTCGACCGAGCGCGGCAGCCGGTGGTGGAAGGGGTTGACGATCGCGAAGGCGATCACCAGCAGCGCGCTCGAGATCGCGACCGCGCGACCGATCACGAGGAAGTCGCGGCCGCTCACGTAACGCCACCACTTCTGGTAGAGGCCGGCGAGGGCGAAGACGACCAGCTTGCCGGCGATGACGAAGCCGACCGACTGGGCGAACAGCACCTCGTAGCGGTGCGGCCAGCCGTGCGGGTCGTCGAGGAACCGCAGCTGGAAGGCGAGGAAGTAGGCCAACGCGACGAGCGCCGCGTCGGCGAATATCTGTCCCACCCGGTTGCGGTAGACGGGATGGTTCAACCGGCCCATGAATCGGCGAGTTTACGGGGGCTTTCTAAGGATCGGGTTGTAGTGTGCCGCCGGCATGCTCCTTCCCCAGGCCAGCCTGACCGGGCCGATCGTCGAATTCTGCGTCAACGTCATCAACGACACCGGCCTCGTGGGCGTATTCCTGCTGATGGGCGCGGGCTCCGCCTGCATCCCGATTCCCAGCGAGGCGGTGATGCTGTTCGCCGGCTTCACCGTCTCCGAAGGCCACCACACGCTGCTCGAGATCTTCGTCGCGGGCTTCCTCGGCAACATGGCCGGCTCCTGGCTGACCTACGCGATCGGCTACTACGGCCGCGTCGACCTGATGGAACGCAACAAGCTGATCCACGTCAGCCCGGCGCGCCTCGCCCGCGTCGACGGCTGGTTCAAACGCCACGGCGACGTCACCGTCTTCGTCTGCCGGATGATCCCGCTGGTCCGCGCCTTCATCTCGCTGCCTGCCGGCCTCGCGAAGATGCCCTTCTGGCGGTTCACCTGGCTGACCGCGCTCGGCTCGATCCCCTGGGTGGTGGGCTTCGGGCTGCTCGGCCGGGCGGTCGGCGACGAATGGGAAAAGTGGCGCGAACACCTCTCGATCCTCGACTACATCGTCGCCGCCGCGCTCGTCGCGCTGGTCGTCTACTGGCTCTACAAGCGGATCAAACGGGACCCGGCCGATCCCGCCGACCCGGCGACGACCCCGGGCGCTTGAGCGGAGGCTCGCTGCCGGCCCGCCGGGCGATCCTCCTCGGGATCGTCCAGGGCCCCGCCGAGCTGCTGCCGGTATCGAGCTCCGCCCACATCGTCCTCGTCCCCTGGCTGGCGGGCTGGGACTGGGACGCGATCGACCCTGAGGTGCGCAAGAGCTTCGAGGTCGCCCTCCACACCGGCGCCGCGGCGGCCCTGCTGATCGGCCAGCGGCGACTGATCGTCGAGGAGCTGCGCAGCTTCGACGCGCGCCGGGCGTTGCTGCTGGCGCTCTCCTTCCTGCCCGCGGCGGCGGTCGGCTACGGGTTCGAGCGGCAGATCGAGGAGCGGCTCGGCGGGCCGCGGGCGACCGCCTTCGGGCTGCTGGCGGGCGCGGCGCTGATGCTGGTCGCCGATCGCCGCGAGCAGCTGCGCGGGCGCGGCGAAGCGACCGCCGTGGACGGGCTGGTGCTCGGCATCGCCCAGGCGGCGGCGCTGGCGCCGGGGGTGTCGCGCAACGGCGTGACCCTCGCGGCGGCGCGCTGGCGGCGCTTCTCGCGGGCGCAGGCGAACCTGCTCTCGCGGACGATCGCGCTGCCGATCATCGTCGGCGCGACCGGGCTGAAGGGCGCGCGCCTGGCGAAACGAGGGACGACGCCCGAGCTGCGCCGCACCCTGGCGGTCGGAATCGGAGCCTCGTTCGCCTCGACCCTCGCCTCGCAGCGGCTGATCGGCCTGGTCGAGCGCGACCGCGCGCTCTGGCCCTACGCGGCCTACCGAGTTGGCCTCGCTGGCGTGGTCCTCGCCAAATTGCGCCGCGCACCCTAGCTGCGGAGCTAATTCCAAAATTTGGAGAGATTTGGAATTGGCTTGGAATACGGCTACGATTCCAAATCCTGGACAAACTTGGAATTGATTGGGAGTTCCCATGTACGTCGTTCCGGCACCCTCCGTCGAGCAGCTCACCGAGCGATTCACGCCCGACGACCTGACGGCTGTCTTCGGTCCCGCCGGAGACGACCGCGAACGGGATCGCTACCTCCACTGGGACAAATTGAGGCACCTGTCGCCTCCGGCGGGCCTGAGCAGCGAGCAGTGGTGGGTGAAGATCAAATACGCACGCCGCGAGGCCACCCGGTCGATCCCGCTGGTGGACGAGGACGGGAACCCGTTCGGCTACACGCTTCCCGATCAGGTCCACCGCTCCCTCCACCACGTCGACCAACGCGGCGGGGGCGAGGTCGCGATGGACGAGGTCGTGACCTCCGAGCGGGAGGCAGGTAGCCGCTTCCTCGTCAACTCGCTGATGGAGGAGGCGATCCGCTCCAGCCAGCTGGAGGGGGCGACGACTTCGCGGGTGGTCGCCAAGGAGCTGCTGCGGAGCGGTCGCGAGCCGCGTGACCGCAGCGAGTTGATGATCGCCAACAACTACCGCGCCCTCCAGTTGATCAAGGAGATGGACGGCGACCTCACCCCGGAATCGGTACTCGAACTCCACCGGGTCGTCACCGAGGGGACGCTCGGCGATCCATCCGCGGCCGGGCGCCTGCAGCGGCCGGGGGAGGACCGGGTCGCGGTCTTCGACCGGGACGAGGACGAGACGCCGATCCACGTGCCACCGCCGGCCGAGCAGTTGCCGGAACGCCTCCGGGCGCTGTGTAATTTCGCCAACGCCGGCGGCGACGACGAGTTTGTCCACCCCGTGGTGCGGGCGATCCTGCTTCATTTCTGGCTGGCATACGACCACCCGTTCGAGGATGGAAACGGGCGCACCGCGCGCATCCTCTTCTTCTGGTTGATGCACCGGAGGGGGTACTGGCTGGCCGAGTACCTGCCGATCTCGCGACTGATCCGCAAAGCGCCGGCCCAGTACGAGCGCGCTTTCCTGGAGACCGAGACGGACGGCGGCGACACCACCTACTTCCTGATCCATCAGCTGGAGGTGATCGAGCAGGCGATCGACGACCTCCACCTCTATCTGCAACGAAAGATCGGGGAGCAACGCGACGCCGAGGCCCGCCTGAGTGGCTTCGACCGACTGAACGGCCGCCAGGTCGCCCTCCTGACGCACGCGATCAGACACCCTGAGCAGGCCTATACCTACGACGGTCACGCGGCCAGTCATCGCGTCACCCACGAGACCGCGCGCTCGGATCTTTCCGACCTCGCGCGGCGCGGGCTCCTCGTCCGGCGCCGCGGCGGACGAGCCCACCGTTACGAGCCGCCGGCCGACCTTCCTGAGCGACTGAAAGAATCGGCCGGGTGAGCGACGCCTACGCCAGATCCGGGGTCGACCAGGGCGCCGCCGACTCGGCGGTCGCCGGGTTGGTCCGGGCGCTGGGGAAGATCGAGCTGGGGCGACCCTCGGCGCAGGTGCCGCTGCCCGGGCACTACGCGAGCGTGATCGAGGTGGCGCCGAACCTCGGCATCGCGCTCTCCACCGACGGCGTCGGCACCAAGCTGGTGTTGGCCGAAGCGCTCGGCAAGCTCGACACGGTCGGGATCGACTGCGTGGCGATGAACGTCAACGACGTGATCTGCGTCGGGGCCGAGCCGCTGGCGATGCTCGACTACATCGCGATCGACCGGGCCGACCCGAAGATCTGCGAGGCGATCGGGGTCGGCCTGGCCCGCGGCGCGACCCTGGCCGGGGTCGAGATCCCCGGCGGCGAGCTCGCCCAGCTCGGCGAGATGGTCCACGGCGTCGACGTCTCCGGCGCCTGCTTCGGCACCGTGGCGCTCGACGCGATCGTCGACGGCCGTCGCGTCGCGCCCGGCGACTCGATCATCGGCCTCCCCTCCTCCGGACTGCACTCGAACGGCTACACGCTGGCGCGGGCGGCGCTCGACGGGCTGGACATGGGCGCCGACCCGGAGGGTCGCCTCGGCCGGCCGCTCGGCGAGGCGCTGCTCGAGCCGACGGTGATCTACGTGAAGCCGGTCGTCGAGGTGCTGCGCTCCGAGGTCGACGTGCGCGGGCTTGCCCACATCACCTCGGGCGGGGTCAACAACCTGCTGCGCCTGGCGGCGCCGGTCGGCTACGAGATAGACGCCCCCCTGCCGGTCCTCCCCCTCTTCGACCTGATCGCCGAGCGCGGCAACGTCAGCGACGCGGAGATGCACGAGATCTTCAACATGGGCTGCGGCTTCACCGTCGTCGCCCCCGAGAACGACGAGGCCCGCGCCCTCGACATGCTGCGCGCCCACCACCCGGGCGCCGCCCGCATCGGCCGCGTCACCGACGACTCCGGCCGCGTCACCCGCTGACGCCCCTGGTGAGTTCGCAGAAATCCTCGTATAGCGAGGAGAACTGCGAACGCACTCGCGGGGAATCGGCGCCTCGGTCCACGGTCGAGGCTCGCACGGGATGCTGGTCCGACCGGCTACGTTGAGCTGATGCGCGATCGAGTCCGCAAAGCGGTCCGGCCCGCCGGCGATCGGCGCTTCGCCGTCGCGGTAGGCCGCGACCACGTGCAGGCGGGGTCGGAGCGGTAGCGAACCTCTACGGACACGTGCTCGACAATATTCAGACCCGCCCCATGGCTTTCCACCCACCCGCATAGGCTGATGCCGGACCGCACCACCAGCTCGAAGATGATCGGCACCGTGCTCTCGGGCCGCTACCGGCTGGAGGCGAAACTGGGCTCGGGCGGGATGTCGACGGTCTACCTGGCGCGCGACACGACGCTGGACCGCCCGGTCGCGGTGAAGGTGATGCACCGCGAGATGTCCGAGCAGGCCGACCAGCTGGAGCGCTTCCGCCAGGAGGCGCGCGCGGTCGCCAAGCTCTCCCACCCGAACGTCGTCTCGGTGATCGACGCGGGCGAGGACGGCGGCTACCCCTACATCGTCTTCGAGTACGTCGAAGGGGAGACGCTGAAGGCGAGGATCAACCGGATCGGGGCGCTCGACGTGCAGGAGGCACTCGCCTACGCGATCGAGATCGGCCGCGGGCTGACCGTCGCCCACGCCCGCCGCATGGTCCACCGCGACATCAAGCCGCAGAACGTCCTGATCGACTCCGAGGGGCGCGCCAAGCTGACCGACTTCGGCATCTCGCGCCAGCTCGAGCAGGACGGGATGACCGCCACCGGCCGCGTGCTCGGCACCACCGACTACGTCGCCCCTGAGCAGGCGATGGGCCACGGCGCCGACCAGCGCTCCGACATCTACTCGCTCGGTGTCGTCCTCTACGAGATGTTCACCGGCGAGGTCCCCTTCGCCGCCGACAGCCAGGTCGGGGTGGCGATGAAACACGTCAACGAGGAGCTGCCCGACGTGCAGGCCGAGCGGCCCGAACTGTCGGCGGCCTCGGCGCTGGTGGTCGAGCGCGCGACCGCCAAGGACCCGGCGCAGCGCTACGCCGACGTCGGCGAGATGATCGACGACCTCTCGACCGCGCTCGAGGTCGAGGCGGCGCGGGCAGGCTCGACCACCGGCGAGGCGACCAGCGTCCTCGACGCGGTGCCGCCCGCCAAACGCAAACTCTCCTCCCGGGCGCGCTGGTCCTGGGCGGCGATCGCGCTGGTCGTCGTCATCGGCGCCGGCGCCCTCGCCGCGACCCAGCTGATCTCCAGCGGCGACACCCCGATCGTCGGCAAGAACGAAAACGGCGGCGGGAAGGCGAACGGGACGCCGGTGGCGCTCGAATCCGCCACCGCCTACGACCCCGAGGGCGACGGAGAAGAGGAAGACCAGACCGAGGAATTCGCGATCGACGGCAACCCGACCGGGACCTCCTGGACGACCGAGCACTACGACACCGACACCTTCGCCGGGACGAAGACCGGCCCCGACCCGGGCGTCGGGATCTACGTCACGGCGAAGGCCGTCGCCTCGCCCTCGCAGATGGTCATCCAGTCCCCCACCCCGGGATGGGACGCGCAGATCTTCGCCGCGCCCGCCGGCCCGCCCGAAGAAATCGAAGGCTGGGGCGAACGCGTCGGCGAAGTGACTGACGCCGAAAAGGTCGAGGAAGTGAAGCTCCACCTCCCGTCGGCCGCCAAGTACTTCCTGGTCTGGTTCACGAAGGCCTCGCCGGCGAGTGACCAGGAAGGTCGCTTCCAGGTCGAAATCTCCGACCTCAAGCTGTTCGAATAGAGCCGCGCGGCGAGCTCAGAATTCGTACGAGCGGGCGCGGCGGTGACGCTCGATCGCCAGCGCGACGAGGCGGTCGCAGAGGTCCGGGTAGGAGAGGCCGCCCGCCTCCAGCAGCTTCGCGTAGACGCTGGTCTCGGTGAAGCCGGGCATCGTGTTGATCTCGTTGACCAGCACCCCGCCGTCGGGCTCGACGAAGAAGTCGCAGCGGGCGAGCCCCGAGCAGCCGGCCAGGGTGAAGACCGCGGCGGCGAGCTCGCGCACCCGCGCCGCCTCGATCTCCGAGATCGGCGCCGGCACCGCCAGGTCCATGCCGCCCTCGCCGTACTTCGCCTCGTAGTCGTACCACTCGGCGTGGGCCACGATCTCGCCCGGCATCGACGTCCGCGGGTCCTCGTTGCCGAGCACCGAGCACTCGACCTCGCGGCCGTGGGCGGAGGCCTCGACGATCACCCGCGGGTCGTGCCGCAGCGCCGTCTCGACCGCCGCGTCGAGCGCGGTCAGGTCCTCGATCCGGGTGATGCCGACGCTCGAGCCCATCCGCGAGGGCTTCACCCAGAGCGGCGTCCCGAGCTCGGCGCAGCGCTCGCGCCAGCCGTCTTCGCCGACCGCGACGAAGTCGACCTGCGGGATCCCCTGCCCGGCCAGCAGCCGCTTCAGGGTCAGCTTGTCCATGCAGGTCGCCGAGGCGAGGACGTCGGAGCCGACGTAGGGCAGGTCGAGCATCTCCAGCAGCCCCTGCAGGCTGCCGTCCTCGCCGAAGGCGCCGTGCAGGACGGGGAAGGCGACGTCGGAGCCGAGCAGACCGCCACCGGGGACGAGGTCGACCGCGGCCCCCTCCGCGGTCCAGCCGCCGTCGCGGCCGATCCGCACCTCGACCACCTCGTGCTCTGCCTCTTCGAGACCCTTGATCACCGAGGCGCCCGAGTTGACCGAGACCGTGTGCTCGGAGGAGCGCCCGCCGGAGAGGACCGCGACCCTCACGGCTTTTCTTCTTCTTCGAGTTCTCCCGATTCTTCTTCCGGCACGGCCGACGCGCGCTTGCCGACGATCAGCGTCACTTTGGACCCCGGCGTCAGTTCGGTGCCGCCGGAGGGCGACTGGCGAGTGACCAGGCCGATCTTCTCTTCGTTGCGCGTTTCTTCTTCCTCGACCACCGGGGTGAGGCCGGCGGCGCGCACCGCTTCGACCGCTTCGCGCCGTTCGCTGCCGACCACGCCCGGCATCCGCTTCTTTTCGCGGCCGGAGGAGACGATGATCTGCACCGTCGAGCCCGGTTCGAGCTCCTTGCCCGCACTGGGCTGCTGGCGCAGGACCTGGCCGACCGGCGCGCCGCTTTCCTCTTCGCCGACTTCGGGGGTGAGGCCGCGGCCGCGGATTTCCTGCACGGCGAGGCGGCGCTGCTTGTCGACCAGCACCGGCACCTTGACCAGCCTCGGCCCGGCGGAGACGAAGATCGTCACGGTCGAGCCGTGCGTCGCGGTTTCCCCTGCCGACGGTTCGGAGTGGACGACGTCGCCTGCTTCGACCGAGCTCGAGTTGACGTTTTCGGTGGCGACCTTGAATTCC
Organism: uncultured Actinomycetes bacterium; assembly: GCA_963824485.1. Taxonomy (GTDB): domain Bacteria; phylum Actinomycetota; class Thermoleophilia; order Solirubrobacterales; family 70-9; genus VAYN01. Next base: position 439,221 of record CAWGPH010000009.1, on the reverse strand, counting down.
GCGGCTTCCAGCTTTTCGGTCGCCGCTTCACGGCTGAGGCCGGCGACTCCCGGCACGGTGCCTTCGCCCGGCCCGATGCTGATCGTCAGCGTGACCGCCGGCTTGGAGCAGAAGAGGGTCAGGAAGGAGCAGTTTTCTTCCGCCTTGTTGCCGGGCGGCGAGGGAAGCGGGTCCTGCTCGAGCACGGTGCCGTTGGGCACGTCGCGTTCGACCGTGAGCGGCGGCTGGGTGATCGAGAAGCCGCGCTGTTCGAGGATTTCTTCGGCCCGCTGCAGGCTGCGGCCTTCGACGCTCGGCACCTCGGTCGTGGTGCTGCGGCTGAGCAGGATCCCGACCAGGGCGCCGATCAGGATCGCCACCAGGGCCGCGAGGATCCACCAGTTGCGACGGCGCTTGCGCGCCGCCTCCGGGTCCTCCTCGCCCTCCTCGACCGGCGCGACCACCGGCGGCAGCGCCGCGAAGGACTGGGTCCCGCGTCCGGTCCCGCCCGGGTCGCGCATCGCCTGGTCGAGCGCGGCGATGAAGGCGTCCGCGCTCTGGAAGCGCTGGCCGGGGTCCTTCTCCAGCGCCCGCATCACCACCGCGTCGAGCGCCGGGCTGACCCGCGGCTGGATCGAGCTCGGCCGCTGCGGCATCTGCGAGACCTGTTTCATCGCCACCGCGACCGCCGATTCGCCCTCGAACGGGACGCGGCCGGTGAGCGCCTCGTAGAGCATCACGCCGATCGAGTAGAGGTCGGAGACGGCGGTCACGTCGAAGCCCTGCGCCTGCTCGGGCGAGAGGTAGTGCGGCGTCCCCATCACCGAGCCGGTCTGGGTGATCTCGGAGACGCCGGCGCGGGCGATGCCGAAGTCGGTGACGATCGCCTTGCCCTCGGGGTCGACGATCACGTTCTGCGGCTTCAGGTCGCGGTGGACGATCCCCTGGCGGTGCGCGTAGCCGGCCGCCTGCAGCACCTGGCGGATCACCGCGACCGCCTGCTCGAGCGTGATCCCGGAGTCGATCAGCTGTTTCAGCGTCGGCCCCTCGATGTACTGCATGGCGATGTAGTAGGTGCCCTCGAACTCGCCGCGGTCGTAGACCGAGACGACGTTCGGGTGCTGCAACCCGGCCGCCGACTCGGCCTCGCGCTGGAAGCGCATGACGAACTCGCGGTCCTGGGCGAAGCGGCGATGCAGGACCTTCAGCGCGATGCGGCGCTGCAGGTGAGCGTCCTCGGCGAGCCAGACGTCGGCCATGCCGCCGCCGCCGATCTTCGCCAGGACCCGATACCGCCCGTCGACGACCGACCCGACCTCGATCTCAGCCACGCTGCGCTCCCCTCGTCATCTCGTTTCTCCCCAAGTTCGATTCGCGGCGCTCATTCGCCCGCCAGGATCGTTTCGGCGACGTCGCGGAAGATCGGCGCGGCGACGTCGTTACCGAACTGTTCGGTGCAGGAGACGGTGGCGGCGATCGCGATCTTCGGGTGATCGGCAGGGGCGAAGCCCATGAACCAGGCCTGGTTCTCCGCTTCGCCGCCCCCGCACTCCTTGTTGTAGGGCGTTTCCGCGGTGCCGGTCTTGCCCGCCACCTTGACCCCGGGGATCGCCGCGTTGGTCCCGGTCCCGGCGCTGACCACACCTTCCATCGCGGTGGTCAGCTCTTCGGCGGTCTTCGCCGAGATCGGTTCGCTGTAGACCTCGGGGCTGAGCCGCTTGGTGACGCTGCCGTCGGAGTTGACGACCCGGTTCCAGATCTGCGGCTTCATCAGCTTGCCGTGGTCGGCGACCGCGGCGGCGACCATCGCGATCTGCAGCGGCGTCGCCAGCAGGCGCTCCTGGCCGATCGCCACGCGGGCCAGGTCGACCGGATCGTTGCGGGTCAGCAACTTGCCTTCTTCGAACACGCCGCTCGGTTCGACCTCGTCTTCGGGCAGGTCGATCGGCGGCAGCGCGTTGAAGCCGAACTTTTCCATCGTCGTGAAGAGCCGGTCCTGGCCGATTTTCTGGCCGAGCTGGCCGAACCAGGTGTTGACCGAGTTGGTCAACGCGGTGTCGAGGGAGATGCTGCCCCAGTCCTGGTTGTAGTCGTTGGCGAGTTCATGGCCTTCGTCGATGATCGAGCCTGGCGCGTCGATCGTCGTTTCCGGCGTGATAACCCCCGATTCGAGCCCCGCAGCGGCGGTCACCACCTTGAACGTCGACCCCGGCGGGAACTGGCCCTGGGTCGCGCGGTCGAAGATCGGCGTCGCGAGGTTCTCGTTGAACAGCTTGCCGAGGTCCTTCGGGATCGCGTTCGGGTTGTAGGGCGCGTTCGAGGTCAGCACCTTGATCGCGCCGGTGCTCGGTTCGATCGCGACGACGGCCCCGAATCCCGCGCTTTCGAGATCGCCGAGCGCCACTTCCTGCGCCTTCGGGTCGAGGTTGGTGACGATCTGTTCGCCTTCCTGCTTCTGCCCCGTCAGCTCGTCGAGGATCGACCCGAATTCGGATTCTTCGCCGGTCAGTTCGGCGTTGTGGGACTTCTCGAACTCGGACTGGCCCTGTTCCATGAAGCTGTAGCCGATCGGGTGCCCGAAGAGGGCCCCCATCGGGTACCTGCGCACATAGCGCTTGCCGCTGCCGTGGCCTTCGGCGACCGACTTGGCGATCACCGACCCGTCGGCGGCGAGGATCCGGCCGCGGGGGATCTGCTGCTGCTCGAAGAGCGGGCGCTTGTTCGCTTCCTGGGCCTTCAGGTTCTTCGCGTCGAAGACCGACCACCACGCCGTGAAGCCGACCAGGACGGCGAAGAGGACGACGATGAGGCCGAACAGTTTGATGATCTGCCGGTTCACGCCAGGGCCCCCAGCGGCTCGTCGCGTTCGCTCCGCGCGGCCCCCTCTTCGGCTTCACGCCGGGCGCGGTCGGAGACCAGCAGCAGCAACGCGAGCAGCACGAAGTTGGCGACGATCGAGCTGCCGCCGTAGGAGACGAAGGGCAGGGTGACGCCGGTCAGCGGGATCACCCGGGTGACGCCGCCGATGATCACGAAGGCCTGGATCGCGAAGACGGCGGTGAGGCCGGTGGCGAGCAGCTTCGAGAAGCCGTCGTTGGCGAGCAGCGCGATCTTGAAGCCGCGGGCCGTGACCAGCAGGTAGGTGGCGATCAACCCGCAGGCGCCGAACAGCCCCAGCTCGTTGACGATCAGCGAATAGATAGTGTCGGTCTGGGCCGCCGGCAGCAGGGCCTGGTTGGGGTGACCGGGGATCGAGATCAGTCCCTGCCCGAAGCCTTTGCCGAAGAGCCCGCCGTCGGCCTGGGCGAAGATCGACTGCAGGATCTGGTACCCGCTGCCCTGCGCTTCGTGGTAGGGGTGGAGCCAGTCGGTGACCCGCTCGTGCACGTGCGGCACGGTGGCGACGATGAACCAGGCGCCGAGCAGGAACAGGATCATCCCGATCACGACGAAGCTGAAGCGGCCGGTCGCCACATAGAGCAGGGCGAGGAAGGCGGCGAAGAACATCAGCGAGGTGCCGAGGTCGCGGATGAAGACGAGCAGCAGCATCGACGCGCCCCAGACGACCAGCATCGGCCCGAAGTGCTTGAGCGGCGGCAGCGTCACGCCGAGCACCCGCCGCGCCCCGACGATCAGCACCTCGCGGTTCTCGCGCAGGTAGGAGGCGAGGAAGATGACGATCGCGATCTTCGCGAACTCGGAGGGCTGGAAGGAGATCGGCCCGATCTTCACCCCGAGGTAGGCGCCGTTGACCTGTTCGCCGATCCCCGGCAGGCGCGGCGCCAGCAGCAGCAGGATCCCGGCGGTGGCGATGATGTAGCGGTAGCGCTCCAGCACCTCATAGTCGCGCAGGAACTGGATCGTCAGGGCGAAGAGGACGAGCCCGAAGACGAACCAGTTCGCCTGGTCCCGCGCGAGGCTTTCGTCGATCCGGTAGATCATCACCAGGCCGAACGCGGTCAAGAGCGCCATCAGCGGGAAGAGGTAGGGATCGGCGTGCGGCAGCCGGATCCGCAGGTAGATATGGGTCGCCAGGCAGACGGCGAAGAAGTAGGCACCGTAGGTGAGGCTGAGGTTGCCGAGTTTCGAGTGGTCCTGGGCGAAGACCGCCGCGAAGCCGGCCGTCAACAGCAGCGCCACCGGGATCAGGGCGAGCAGCTCGCGGTTGCGGGCGCGGGTCATTCGGCGATCCCCTGGCCGCGTTCGATTTCTTCCAGCAGCTTGGCCGCGTCGGAGTGCGACCGCAGGCTGTGCCCGGTGACCGCGTCCTTGCGCCGTTCGGGCAGCCCTTCGGTCTGCACCGGGGCGGCATAGCGTTCGCTGTAGAGCTTGATCCCGAAGGGCAGTTCGTAGGGGACGCCGCGGTAGAGGGCGACGCGGCCGGCGTCGTCGGTGCCGAGGAACCAGACGTGGCGGAGGCCGTAGGTGGCGCCGAAGACGATCGCGCCGATCACGACCAGGATCGCCAGGGCCCCCGCCGCCCGTCTGAAGCGGCGACGGCGCTTCGAGGGACCGGCGGCGACCTGCTCCTCGCGGCGCCTGCGCGCCGCGGCGGCGGCGGCGCGGCGGCGAACCTCGGTCGCGGTCAGCCCCGCCTCCTCGGCGCTCGCCCCGATCAGCGTCGCGCCCTCCGAATCGAGGGCCGGTTCGGCCGCGTCGACGACCTTGAAGGCGATCACGCTGATGTTGTCGCGGCCGCCCGCCCGGTTGGCTTCGTCGACCAGGGCGCGGACCGCGTTCGGCATCGAGGTGGCGCGCGCGAGCAGCCGCTCGATGTGGTCGTCGTCGAGCATCGTGGTCAGCCCGTCGGAGCAGATCAGGAAGATGTCGCCCGCCTGCGCCGGGACCGTCTGCAGGTCGACCTGGACCTCGGGTTCGGGGCCGAGCGCGCGGGTGATGATCGAGCGCTGCGGGTGGTCCTCGGCCTGCGCCTCGGTCAGCTGCCCTTTGCGCCGCATCTCCTCGACCAGCGAGTGGTCGCGGGTGAGACGCTCCAGCTTGCCGCGGCGCAGCCGGTAGGCGCGGCTGTCGCCGACGTGGCCGATCGCCACCTCCTCCTTCGCCTCGTCGAGGATCGCGGCGGTGGTCGTCGTCCCCATCCCGGTCAGGTTCGGGTCCTCGCGGGCGAGTCGGTGGATGGTCCGGTTGGCGCCTTCGATCGTCTCCCGCAGGATCTGCTCCGGCGGGCCCTCGGGCACCTCGCGGTCGAACGACTCGACCGCGGTCTTGGAGGCGACCTCGCCCGCCTGCGCGCCGCCCATCCCGTCGGCGATGACGAACAGCGGGGCGCGGACGAAGACCGAGTCCTCGTTGGCGCTGCGCTGCCGGCCGGTGTCGGTGGCGTAGGCCTGGTCGGTGATCCGCAACGTCATCTCATCTCTCCACCGACGCGGCGCGCCTCACGATGCCTCGAAGCGGAAGACCGTGTCGCCGATCTGGATCGTGTCGCCGTCGACCAGCTCGGCCTCGCCGTCGAGGGCTTTGCCGTTCAGCTCGGTGCCGTTGGTCGACCTCATGTCCTCGACGAAATGATGCCCTTCGCGCGAGAACAGGCGGGCGTGGATGCTCGACGCGTAGCGGTCCTCGATCCGCACGTCGGCCTCCTTCGAGCGGCCGATCGAGAGGCCGCCGATGAGGTCGAAGCGCTCGTCGCGCCGCAGACCGCCACCGCGCTCGGCGATCAGCCAGGCGTCGACCCCGCGCTGCACCTCGCCGTAGCTCGCCGGCTGGTGGAAGCCGGTCGCGTCGGGGGCGGGCGCGGCAGTCCGCCGGAGGTCGCGGAAGGCGCTCCGCGCGATCACCAGCAGGAACAGGAAGAGGACGGCCAGGAAGCCGAATTTCAGGGCGGTTGAAAGGGGGTCGTAGGCCACTCGCTCAGCACCTTAGTGTCTGTCTGAGGACCCCCGCGCACGCCTGGCGGCGCCGGACACACTTCGCGGGGCGTCGTCCTCGGTCGGCCAAATGGCGCTGCCATTCGGCCTCTCTGCGTCCTACCCCCGCTCGGTCCGGCCCTCGCCAGTCGCACACGCGGATCATCAGACAGACACTACGGTCAGCGCCCGAAGCCAGGCGGTACCTACTGCTCGATGTCGAACAGGAAGGTGGTCGTGCCGACGGTCACCTGGTCGCCGGGCGTGAGGCGGGTGGAGGTGACGCGGCGGCCGTTGACCTTGATCCCGTTGGTCGAGCCGAGGTCGACGATCTGCCAGTCGCCGGAGTCGGCGCGGCGCAGCTCGGCGTGGCGGCGGGACACGTTGGGGTCGGCGAGCACGCACTCGGCGGACTTCGAGCGGCCGATCGTGGCGCGCGGGCCGTCGAAGACGTAGCGGCGGTCGTCCATCGAGATCACGGCGCGGGTCGCGACCAGGGCGCTCACCGCCTGCTCGGGCCGTTTCGGCCGGGTGCGGTCGCGCTCGCGGACGGCCGAGTAGACCATCGTGTGGCCCTCTTCGCCCTGGCGCGGCGCCTCGCCCTCGTGGACCGGCGCCTTCACCATCCGCGGCTGGATCCCGAACTCGCCGAGCCGCAGCCGCTCGTCGGTCTGGAACTCGACCGCGGGCCGGGTCAGCAGGTCGTAGCCGCGGCGGCGGGCGTGCTCCAGCAGGTAGCCGGACAGCTCCTGCTCGAGCGAGCGCTCATAGCCTTCGAGCTTCGAGCGGTCCTGCTTGGAGAGGAAGATCGTGTACTCGTTCGGGACGTAGACCCGCTGCACCGACGCCGTCTTGTGGGCGTCCATTTCCTTGGCCAGTTTGCGGGCCAGTTCGACCGGCTGCACCTCGGAGCTGAAGGCGCGCGAGAACACCCCCTCGACGAGGCCTTCGATCCGAGACTCGAGGTTGCGGAGAAGGGCGATCGGAACTGCTCCTTTGCGGTGGCAGGGTCAAGTCTCCGCGTCCGCGGAGACTCGCGAATTCTAGGGGAGGACCAGCCCATGGCCGAGCACGAGCAACGCGCCGATCGCCGCCGCCAGCCCGATCGCGCCGAGCCTGAGGCGGACGTGAGAGGCGCCTGAGTGCGGGTGCTCGGCGAGCAGGTCGAGCGAGCCCTCGATCGCCGTCCCCAGCTCCTCCAGCGAGGGACGGTGGCGGGGGCGCGGGTCGAGGCAGGCGTCGATCTCCCCGGAGAGCTCGCGCGGCAGGTCGGGGCGGAGCCGCCGCAGCGGGCGGGTGCGGCCGCCGATCGAGCGCGCGGTGGCGACCGCGTTGGCGCGCCGGTGCGGGTTCTCGCCCGACCAGCACTCGTACAGCGTGAGGGCGAGCGAGTAGACGTCGGCCTCGGGGCCGGCCTCGCGTCCCTCCGCCTGCTCCGGGGACATGTAGGCGAGGGTGCCGACCACGTCGCCGGTCGCGGTCAGGCCCGCCGCGTCGGCGACCAGGGCGATGCCGAAGTCCATCAGCTTGGCGCGCGGCTGGCCGTCGACGACCTGGACGTTCTGCGGCTTGATGTCGCGGTGGACGACGCCGCGCGAGTGGGCGTGGTCGAGCGCTTCGCAGAGGTCGGCGCCGATCTCGCCGATCTCGCGGTCGGAGAGGGCGTCTTCGGTGGCGAGCCGGGCAAGGGTCGAGCCCTCGACCAGCTCGGAGACGAGCAGCGCGTTGCCGTCCTCCTCGCCCATCTCGTAGAGGGTGACGATGCCGGGGTGGTTGAGGCGGGCGGCGGCCTGCGCCTCGCGCATGACGCGCCTGCCGGCCTCACCGTGCTGCTCGATCGCCTTCACCGCGACCGGGCGCTCGAGCCTGCCGTCCCAGGCCTCGTAGACGACGCCGAACCCACCGCTGCCGATGCGGCGCTCGATCAGGAAGCGATCTAGTACGAGGGAGCCGACCAAAGCGTCTTCCTCTTCGCCGCCGTCCTCCTCCCTCCTGCCGGCGGCGGGCCGTCTATGGTTGGGAAAAAGACACCGTTTGCTGCAAGTATCGGCGGCGCGACGGGCGCAGCCGCCATACTCTCCCGCCAGCCAACCAGCCCCTTGGAGAGCCGTTTCTTGGAGGACTCAGCTTCACGCGGCGCGCGCCGGCGACCTCGCCGGCCCAGCCGCCGCCCCGAACGTCAGCAGATCATGCTGCGCCGCCTGCTCGCCCTCGGCGGGGCGTTGGTCGTGCTGATCCTGATCGTCCTCGGGGTGAAGGGCTGCCTCGACGCGCGGGCGCGCAGCGCGCTCTCCGGTTACGCGCGGAACGTCGAACAGATCGTCAACGAGACGAACCAGACGAGCAAAGGCTTCTTCGGTCTGCTCGAAGATCCCGGCAACCTCTCGGTGACCGAATTCACCGGCAAGGTGAGCGCCGAACGCAGCGCGATGGACAACTACGCCTCGCGGATCGAAGGGTTGAGCGCCCCGGGCGAAATGGGCCGCGCCCAGAATTCGCTCGAACTGGTCTACGAGCTGCGCTCGGCGGCGATGGACACGATCGCCGCCAAGATGCCGACCGCGCTGGCCGAACAGGGCGCGGCGAAGGCGACCGCGTCGATCGCCCGGCAGATGCAGAAACTGCTCGCCGCCGACGTCATCTACGAATCGGTCACGCGGCCGGAAATCAACGGCAAGCTCGCCGACAACGGGATCGAAGGCGACGACGTGCCGAAAGGCGCCTTCCTGCCGGACGGCACCAAATGGCTCGACGAAGGTGAAGTGAAAAGCGCGCTCGGGGCGGTCAACGGCTCGAGCGGCGGTGCCGTCACCCCCGGTCTCCACGGCCTCGGCCTGCTCGGGGTGCGGGTCGGCGAAACCGAACTGGTCGAAGAAACGGCGAACAGCGTCGTCACCGAAGGCACCCCCGAAGTCGAAGTCGAAGTCCAGAACCAGGGCGAATCGACCGAGAACGGGATCACCGTGGTCGTGATCGCCGACGGCAAGGAAACGACGCAGGAAATCCCGACGATCGAAGCGGGCGCGATCGCGACCGCCGTGGTGCCGCTGACCCCGGCGCCGAAAGGCGAGACGACGCTCGAAGTCGAAGCCGAACCGGTCCCCGGCGAGCACGTCACCACCAACAACGAAGCGACCTACACCGTCAACTTCGAATAGTTTTGACTGTATGAGGATCGCCTACCTGGGGCCGGCGGGGACCTTCACCGAGGACGCGCTCGGCGAAGCGCTGCCCGATCTCGACTTCGAGCCACTGCGGACCGACACGGTCTTCGACGCGATCCTCGCGGTGATCGAGGGCCGCGCCGAGCGGGCGCTGGCGCCCTTCGAGAACTCGATCGAGGGCTCGGTGCGGGGAACGCTCGACATCCTCGCCTTCGACGCGCCGGACGTGACCATCGTCGGCGAGCACGACTACCCCGTGCGCCAGCACCTGGTGACCCGCGAGGGCGTCGAGCTGGAGCAGATCGAGGCGGTCCTCTCCCACCAGCAGGGGCTGGCGCAGGTGGCGCGCTTCCTGCGCGAGAACCTGCCGGGGGTCGAACTGCGCAGCGTCAGCAGCACCGCGGCGGCGGTGCGGATGGTGTCCGAGTCGCCGCGGCCGTGGGCGGCCATCGGCTCACGCGCGGCGGCGCAGCTCTACGGCTGCACGATCCTGCGCGAGGGGATCCAGGACGAGGCGAACAACGTGACCCGCTTCGTCTGGCTGGCGCCGGAGGGCACCCCCGCGACCGCGTCTGCCGAGGATGCGAGGTGGAAGACCTCGCTGATCTTCTCCGAGCTCGGCGAAGATCAGCCGGGCGCTCTGGTCGACGCGCTGAACGAGTTCTCCTCGCGCGGGATCAACCTCTCGCGTATCGAGTCGCGGCCCCTGCGCTCGGAATTGGGGCGCTACATGTTCTTCGTCGACCTCGACGGCAGGATCGACCAGGAGCCGATCGAGGGCGCGATCGAGGCGCTGCGGACGAAGGCCGAATCGGTCCGCATCCTCGGCTCCTATCCGCTCATCTGAGTCGCCGCTCCCCGGCCCGCTTACAATTCCCGCACCATGGCCAGGGTGCTGGTGCTCAACGCGACGTATGAGCCGATCAACGTCTGCACGCTCCGACGCGCCGCCGTGCTGCTCCTGAAGGAAAAGGCGGAGCTGCTCGAGCAACGGAACGGCGACGCCCTCCACTCCGAGCACATGACCTTGGAGCGCCCCGACGTGATCCGCCTCGTCAACTACGTCCGCATCCCGCGCGAGGCCCACCGCCGCAAGATCACCCGCCGCGCCGTCCTCGCCCGCGACTCCTGGACCTGCCAGTACTGCGGCTCGACCAAGTCCGGCCTCACCGTCGACCACGTCATCCCCCGCTCCCGCGGCGGCGAATCGGTCTGGGAGAACATCGTCGCCGCCTGCGCCTCCTGCAACCGCCGCAAGGGCAATCGCCTCCCCCGCGAGATCCACATGCACCCGAGGAACGCCCCCAAGGCCCCGGCGCCGACGGTCTTCATCCAGGTCGCCAGCCCGAAGATCCCGGCGAACTGGCAGCAGTACTTACCGCAGGCGGCGTAGGTCAGGGACGGGAGCTCCGAGGGAGGGGGTCCTGACTCCCTCTGGCGTCGCCGGCGCGGGCTTCGCGGCCTGTGCCTCGCTCGAGCAGGGCCATGCGAGCTCCGGGGACATTTGCGTGCGCCCACCCGGTTGGTGGGCCGAAAACTCCAGACATGGTTGAGTTTTCGGCCCGTCGACGGCGGGGGCTGACGACTTCGTGTCGAACTTCGTCCGCCCGCTTCTGGGCGCACGCCTCCCCGCCCCGGACGAACCAGCCCGCCCGGACCTACCTGCCCCGATTACTCGGCGGAGCCGTCTTCGGTGGCGCCGTCGGTGCTGGGGGCGTCGTCGATCGGACTGTCCCCGTCGAGCTCGACCTCGTCTGAGGGCTCGCCGACGGCCGGGGCGGCGTCCTCGGACTCGACCACCAGGGCGACGGCGCTGACGCGATCGTCGTCCTTGATGTTCATCACCTTCACGCCCTGGGTCGAGCGGCCCGTCTGGGAGATGCCCTCGACGCCGGTGCGCTGGACCATGCCGTTCTGGGAGATGAAGAGGAGGTCCTGGTGGGGGTTGACGATCAGGGCGCCGGCCAGGCCGCCCTTCTTCTCGGTCAGCCGGATCGTCAGGACGCCTTTCGTCCCGCGGCCCTTGATCGGATAGTCGGAGACCGGGGTGCGCTTGCCATAGCCGTTCTCGGTGACGACGAACAGTTCGGTGTCGTTGCGGGCGATGTCCATCGCCAGCACCCGGTTGTCTTTGCCCGCCACGTTCATCCCTTTGATGCCGCTGGTGTCGCGGCCCATCGGCCGCACCAGCTGCTCGGAGAAGCGGGCGGCGTGGCCGGAGTGGGACACCATCAGGATGTCGTCTTCGCCCGAGGTGAGGCGGACCTGGACCAGCTCGTCGCCGTCGCGGACCTTGATCGCGATGATCCCGTCGGCGCGGATCGGCGTGTTGTAGGAGATGAATTCGGTCTTCTTGACGAGGCCGTCGGCGGTCGCGAAGACGAGGTAGCGGTTCTCCTTGAAGTCGCGGGTCGGGATCACCGCCATCACGCTCTCCCCTTCGCGCAGCGGCAGCAGGTTGCGCAGGCTCGAGCCTTTCGCCGTGCGCGAGCCCTCCGGCAGCTCGTACACCTTCAGCCGGTAGACCTTGCCCCGGTTGGTGAAGAACAGCAGGTAGTCGTGGGTCGAGCTGATGTGGAGATGGGCGATGTAGTCGTCCTCTTTGAGGTTCATCCCCATCACCCCGACGCCGCCGCGGTGCTGCTGGCGATAGGTCGCCAGCGGCAGCCTCTTGACATAGCCGGAGGCGGTCAGCGAGATCACCATCTGCTGGTCGGCGATCATGTCCTCGATCCCGACGTCGCCCTCGAAGTGGACGAGTTCGGTACGCCGTTCGTCGCCGTAGGACTCGACGATTTCGGCGAGCTCGTCCTTGACCAGCGCCATCACCCGGGCTTCGTCGCCGAGGATCTCGCGCAGTTCGCCGATCCGCTCCATCAGGTCGGCGTGCTCGGCGCGGACTTTGTCGGCCTCCAGCGCGGTGAGGCGCTGCAGGCGCATGTCGAGGATCGCCTGCGCCTGCTCGCGGGAGAGCTCGAAGCTCTCGATCAGCCCGTCGCGGGCGGCGTCCGGATCGGAGGACGCGCGGATCAGTTTGATCACCGCGTCGAGGTTGTCGAGCGCGACCAGCAGGCCCTCGAGGATGTGGGCGCGCGCCTCGGCCCGACGCAGTTCGTACTGGGTCCGGCGGGTGACCACCTCGCGCTGGTGGTCGACGTAATGTTCGATCAGCTCGCGCAGGCTGAGCGTTTTCGGGACGCCGTCGACCAGCGCCACCATGTTGGCGCCGAAGGTCGACTGCATCGCGGTTTTTTTGTAGAGGTTGTTGAGGACGACCTTGGCCGGCGGGCCGCCGCGTTTGAGCTCGATCACGAGCCGCATGCCGGAGCGTTCGTCGCTCTCGTCGCGCAGGTCGGAGATGCCCTCGAGTTTTTTGTCGCGGGCGAGGTCGGCGATCTTGGTGATCAGGCCGCCCTCGCCACCCTTCTTCACCATGAACGGGAGCTCGGTGACGATGATCGCCTCCTTGCCCCCTTTCAGCGGCTCGACGTGGGCGCGGGCGCGGACCCGGATCGAGCCGCGGCCGGAGGCGTAGGCGTCGCGGATCCCCTCGCGGCTCATCATCCCGCCGCCCGGGAAGTCGGGGCCTTTGATGTGTTTCATCAGGCCCTCGAGGTCGATCCCCGGATCGTCGATGTAGGCGGTCACCGCGGCGGCGACCTCGCGCAGGTTGTGGGGCGGGATGTTGGTCGCCATCCCCACCGCGATCCCCGAGGTACCGTTGACCAGCAGGTTCGGGAAGCGGGCCGGCAGGACCAGCGGTTCCTGCGTCGATTCGTCGTAGTTGGGCCCGAAGTCGACGGTGTCGGCATCGATGTCGCGCAGCATCTCGGTGGCGAGCCGGCCGAGGCGCGCCTCGGTGTACCGCATCGCCGCCGCCGGGTCGTCGTCGATCGAGCCGAAGTTGCCCTGGCCGTCGACCAGCAGGTAGCGCAGCGAGAAGTCCTGCGCCATCCGCACCAGCGTGTCGTAGATCGCCGAGTCCCCGTGCGGGTGGTACTTGCCCATGACCTCGCCGACGATGAAGGCGCACTTGCGGTATGGCCTGGTCGGCTGCATGCCGAGGTCGTGCATCGCGTAGAGCACGCGGCGGTGGACCGGCTTCAACCCGTCGCGGACATCGGGCAGGGCGCGCCCGACGATCACGCTCATCGCGTAGTCGAGGTACGACGAGCGCATCTCCTGCTCGAGCCCACGGTCCTCGATATGACCGCCGCTCAGCGTGTCGTAACCCGCCATTATCGAGTCACCCGATCAAAGTCACGGGCGCGAAAACCAAGCAGGTCGGTGGACGCAGGGAGCGAGGTGAGGGGAGCGCACTCATAGTGCGTGACCCGATCCGAGACGACCGAGGACGCCGAGATGCGCCGGTTTGCAGCGTCCGCGCCAAAGGGTCTAAACGTCAAGGAACTTCACCTCTTTGGCGTGGGTCTCGATGAAGTTCCGTCGTGGCGCCACCTGATCCCCCATCAGCATCGAGAAGATCGTGTCGGCGGCGGTGGCGTCTTCGAGCGTCACCCGGGCCAGCGTCCGTGAGGCCGGATCCATCGTCGTCTCGCGCAGCTGTTTGGCGTTCATCTCGCCGAGTCCCTTGAACCGGGTCAGCGACACGCCCTGGCGGGCCAGCTCGAGCACCGCCCCGCGCAGGCCCTCGAAGGAGAGGGCGACGTTGTGGCGCTCGCCGCGGCTCACCTCGAACGGCGGCCGGCCGACCTGTTTGATCAGCGCCGCGTGGACCTCCGCGAACTTGCGGTAGTCGTGGTGCTCGAACAGCTCGCGCGGCAGCCGGTGGGTGCGGGCCAGACCCGACTTCTTTTCGATCGCCTTGACCACCAGCAGATCCTCGGTGCTCGACACGACCTCGGCGTCGAAGGGCTCACCCTCCTCGCCGGCGCGTTCCATCAGCTCGCGGGCCGCGCCGAGCGTCGCCACCTGTTCGTCGAGCAGGCTCGACTCCTCCAGGAAGCGCACGGTTTCGTGACCGAAGTCGGCCTGCAGGGCGGAGCCCCAGCCCTCGTACTCTTTCGAGCGCCGGATGTAGGCCTGCCAACGGCTCGGGGTGAGTTTGCGGCTCTCCCCCGTCGCGTCGATCAGCTCGAACTGCTCGAGCTTGTCGCGCAGCAGCAGCTCTTCGAGTTCGGACTCGCGCTCCAGGTAGGTCTCCTGGTTGCCCTGTTTCACGCGGTAGAGCGGCGGTTTGGCGATGTAGACGTAGCCCGCCGCGATCAGCTCCGGCATCTGCCGGTAGAGGAAGGTCAGCACCAGGGTGCGGATGTGAGCGCCGTCGACGTCGGCGTCGGTCGCCATCACGATCTTGTGGTACCGCGCGTCCTCGATTTTGAACTCGTCGTGGACGCCGGTCCCGATCGCCGTGATCAGCGCCTGGATCTCGTTGTTGGCGAGGACTTTGTCGATCCGGCTCTTCTCGACGTTGATGATCTTCCCACGCAGCGGCAGCACCGCCTGCGTGTTGCGGTCGCGGGCCTGCTTGGCGGAGCCGCCGGCGGAGTCACCCTCGACCACGAAGATCTCGGCCAGGCTCGGGTCCTTCACCGTGCAGTCGGCGAGCTTGCCCGGCAGGGTCGAGTTCTCCAGCGCCGACTTGCGGGTCAGGTCGCGGGCTTTACGGGCCGCGGCGCGGGCGCGGGCCGCATCGATCGTCTTCGAGATGATCCGCCGCGCCTCGGGCGGGTTCTCCTCCAGGAACTCGGCGAGCTTGCGGTTCACCGTCTCCTCGACCAGGCTGCGGATCGGCGGGTTGCCGAGTTTGGTCTTGGTCTGCCCCTCGAACTGCGGGTCGTGGAGCTTGACCGAGATCACCGCGGTCATCCCCTCGCGGACGTCCTCGCCGGCGAGGTTGTCGTCTTTCTCTTTGAGCAGGCCTTTGGCGCGCGCGTAGGCGTTCAGCGTGCGGGTCAGCGCGGCGCGGAAACCGGAGAGGTGGGTGCCGCCCTCGTGGGTGTTGATGTTGTTGGCGAAGGAGAAGATCGACTCCTGGTAGGAGTTGTTCCACTGCATCGCGACCTCGACTTCGCCGTCCTCTTTCTCGCCTTCGAAGAAGATCGGGTTCTTGTTCAACACCTCCTTGTTGGCGTTGAGGTGACGGACGAAGTCCTCGATCCCACCGTCGTACTGGAAGGTGACGTGGCGGCCCTCGGCGCGCTCGTCGACCAGGTCGATCTTGAGCCCGCGAGTGAGGAACGCCGTCTCGCGCAGCCGCTCCGACAGCGTCTCGAAGTCGTATTCGATCTCTTCGAAGATCTCGAGGTCGGGCAGGAAGGTGATCTCGGTGCCGTGGGTGTCGGTGGCGGCGCCCTTGTCAAGTTTGGTCATCGGTTTGCCACGCTCGTAGTCCTGCTCCCAGACGGCGCCGTCGCGCTCGATCTTCAGGTGCAGGCGCTCGGAGAGCGCGTTGACGACCGAGGACCCGACGCCGTGCAGGCCGCCGGAGACCTTGTAGCCGCCGCCGTCCCCGAACTTGCCACCCGCGTGGAGCACGGTGAGGACGACTTCGGCGGCCGGACGACCCTCTTTCTCCATCGTCTCGACCGGGATGCCGCGACCGTTGTCCGCCACCGTGACGCTGTTGTCCGGATGCAGCACGATCCGCACTTCGTCGCAGTAGCCCGCGAGCGCCTCGTCGACGGAGTTGTCGACGATCTCGTAGACCAGGTGGTGCAGGCCGCGGGGGCCGGTCGAGCCGATGTACATGCCGGGGCGCTTGCGGACAGCTTCGAGGCCCTCGAGGACCGTGATGTCCGCGGCGCCGTAGGAGGCGTCGGCTTGGGCTTTTTTCTCAGGCAAAGAGGTCCTTCCGGTTGACACAAAAAGCCCCGACGCCAGGAGTCTCTCTCCACGCTTGCCGGGGCTAAAGGCGAGTTGCCATAAGAATACCAGTTCGGAGCCCCGGATCCAAGCCGCGAAAGTGCCAAATTACCTGCAAATCGTGAAAAAAGAGTGCTCGGCTAGGAACTCCTTGCAACGCGGAATTTGAGCGTCTGGGGAGCCCTCTCCCCCAGGACCTCGCGCAGGCTCTCCAGCAGCTGCTCCTGCATCAGGTCGAGCTCCTGCGCCCAGACCCCGTCGACGCACTCGACGGTCAGCGTCCCGGCCCGCTCCGAGACCGGTGTCGCGACCGCCGCGAGGCGCTCGCCGAGCGCCGTCGTCCAGGCCGCCTGCACCGCCGCCAGGCCGGTCCTCGGCGCGGCCTGGTCGCGGACGACGCGGAGCGCCTCGCCGGCCTGGCGCGGGGCGGGGCGGCGGGTCACGCCGCCTCCGCGCCGGGATCGCCGAGCCCGACGACGACGCCGGGGCTCGGCATCCGCACCACGGTGCGCAGCGCCGCCGGTGGCAGCGACTCCTCGTCGGCAGCGGTGATCAACGTCTGCCCGCCCGCCGCGAGGCGGGCGACGAGGCGCTCGCGGCGGCCCAGGTCGAGCTCGCTCATCACGTCGTCGAGCAGCAGTAGGGGGGTGACGCGGCGCGCCTCCAGCAGCGCCTCGCGCTCGGCGAAGAGGAGGGCGAGGAGGGCGGCGCGCTGCTGGCCCTGCGAGCCGTATCTGCGCAGCGCCCGGCCGCCGGCGCTGAGCTTCAGGTCGTCGAGGTGCGGCCCCCAGGAGCTGCGGCCGAGCTTCAGATCGGCGTCGCGGCGCTCGCGCAGGCCGGCCCGCAGCTCCTCGGCGTCCCCTTCGGCGCGCGGCGCGTAGGCGAGCTCGCCGTCGGGCAGCCCGAGCTCGGCGAGCGCCGCCGCGAAGGCGGGCGCCAGCTCGGCCACCGCCTCGGCCCGGGCCGCGATCAACGGCGCGGCCGTATCGGCGGCGGCGGCGTCCCAGACGTCGAGCCCCTCCGGCGAGCCGTGGCCGGCGGCGACCCGCGAGATCATCGCGTTGCGCTGCGCCAGCGCCTGGCCGAAGTGCTTGCGCAGCTCGGCGCGGGCGGGCTGGCGGGCGGCGAGAAAGCCGTCGAGGTGGGCGCGGCGCTCGGCGGGCGGGCCCTTCACCAGGCTCAGCCGGTCCGGCGCGAAGACCGCCACCGGTGGCCGCGCCCGGGCGATCGTCGCCGGGTCGGCGGGCTGACCGTCGAGCAGGTGACGGCGCCCCTCGGCGCGGCTCACCGAGGCGAGCAGCCGGCGCTCGATCCCGTCGTCGTCGCGCACCGTCGCCTCGGCCCGCGCCAGGCTCTCGCCGAAGGGGATCAGGTCGCGCCTGTCGGCGGTGCGGAAGGAGCGACCGGTGAGGGCGAAGTAGAGTGCCTCGACCAGGTTCGTCTTGCCGACCCCATTGGGTCCGACGACGCTGACGATCCCTGGGCCGAGCGGCACTCGGACGCGCTCGAGGCTGCGCAGCGGGCGGGCTTCGATCGCGGTGACCAGCACCGGGCCACTCGACCTACACGTTGAGGCGGATCGGCATCACGAGGTAGCGGAAGTCCTCGTTCTCGACCGGCTGCATCAGCCCCGGCCGCAGCGGCGAGATCAGCCGCAGCAGCACCTCGTCGCCGGCCACGCTTTCGATCCCCTCGCGCAGGTACTCGGGGTTGAAGCCGATCTCCATCGGCTCGCCCTCGAAGGCGGCGGGCATCGTCTCTTTCGCGTCGCCGACGTCCGGCGTCTCGGCGGAGATGGTCAGCTCGCCCGGCTCGAAGGAGAACCGCAGCGGCGCGTTGCGTTGCGCCAGCTGGCTGATCCTCCGCGCCACGTCGAGGAATTCCGGCCGTGGCAGCCGCACGTCGTGCTCGTAGGACTCGGGGAGGAGCTGGCGGAAGTTCGGGAACTGGCCCTCGATCAGCCGGGTGGTCAGGGTGATCGAGCCGGCCTCGAAGATCGCCTGGTTGGCCTGCAGCGCGATCGCCGCCTCGGCGACCCCCTCGCCGGAGAGGATCCGCGCCAGCTCGCGCAGGGCCCGCGCCGGGATGTTCGCCTCGATCTCGCCGCTCAGCGCCGACTCGAGCTCGGTCCGCTTGACCGCGAGCCGGTAGGAGTCGGTGGCGACCATCGTCATCTCGTTGCCGGAGGCGGTGACGAAGACGCCGGTCAGCACCGGGCGCATGTCGTCGCGCGAGGCGGCGCGGGCGACCAGCTCGATGCTCTCGGCCAGCGCGCTCGCCGGGATCCGGATCGGCTCGCCGGCCTCGGGGCTGGGCAGGGTCGGGAAGTCCTCGGCCGGCAGCACCCGCAGGTGGAACCTGGAGCTACCGCTGCTGATCTCGACGTCGCGCGCCGCCTCCCGCGTCTCGATCTCCACCGTGTCGTCGGCGAGCGAGCGGGCGACTTCGGCGAGCAACCTACCGGGGAGGAGGACCGAGCCGCCGCTCTCGACCGTGGCGTCGACGGTGGTCCGCAGGCCGAGGTCGAGGTCGGTGGCGGAAAGGGTCACCAGGCCCTCTCCGGCCTCGAGCAGGACGCCGGAGAGCGCCTGCGTCGCGGCCCGGGTCGAGACGGCGCGCGAGACGGTGGAGAGCTTGGCGACGAGTTCCTCGCGTTTGGTCGTGAGCTTCAAGAGATCGAAATTGCCTTGTTGAGTTGGTTTAGATCCTGTGGAGAGAGGGCGAGACGAAGACTATTCGGCCGCGCAAGGCCGAAAGCGGCCTGTGGAGGAGCCTGTGGGCGGGTGTGGAGTCTTGCAGCGGCGGCGGCGGGGCGGGCTCAGCCCGCGGCGGGGTTGTGGATGGCTGTGCGTAACTCGGCGACCTTCTGGCCGAGCGCCTCGTCCTCGTCGAGGCTCGCTTCGACCCGGCGCACGCTGTTCATGACGGTGGTGTGATCGCGGCCGCCGTAGAGCCGGCCGATCTGGGGAAGCGAGAGATCGGTCATCTCGCGGGTCAGGTAGATCGCGACCTGGCGGGCGCGCAGCGGGGTGGCGGCGCGGCTCGAGCCGATCAGCTCGGCACGGGAGATGCCGAAGCGTTCGGCCACCTGCTGCTGGATCTCCTCGACCGAGGTCGCCTGGGCCGAGCGCGAGGCGCGGGGGATGACCTCGGCGATCAGCTCGGAGCTGAGCGGCCTGGCGAGGAGCGAGGCGTGGGCGATCACGCGGGTGAGGGCGCCGTGCAGCTGCCGGACGTTGGCGTCGATCCGGTTGGCGAGCTCGGAGAGGGCGTCGGAGTCGGCGATCTCGATCCCGGCCTCCTCGACCAGGTGGCGCAGGACGGTGAGCCGGGTCGCCAGGTTGGGCGGCTCGACGGCGACCGTGAGGCCCCACTCGAAGCGGTCGCGGAGGCGCGAGGCGAGGGTCGAGAGCTCGCTCGGGATGCGGTCTGCGGAGAGGACGAGCTGGCTCCCCGCCTCATAAAGCGCGTTGAAGGTGTGGAAGAACTCCTCTTCGGTGGCGGGCTTGCCCTCGAGGAACTGGACGTCGTCGATCAGCAGCACGTCGATGTCGCGGTAGCGCACCTTGAAGGCTTCGGCGCCGGTCGATTTGAGCGCGCCGACGAACTCGTTGGTGAACGACTCGGCGGTCGTGTACCTGACGCTGAGGCCGCGAGCATTGTCGTGGAGGTAGTTGGCGATCGCCGCCAGCAGGTGGGTCTTGCCGAGGCCGGGCGGCCCGTGCAGGAAGAGCGGGTTGTAGGCCTCGGAAGGGGCCTCGGCGACGGCGAGGGCAGCGCCGTGGGCGAGCCGGTTGCCGGGGCCGATCACGAAGCGGTCGAAGGTGTAGCTCGGGTTCAGGTCGGGGCCCGGGGCGACGGCGTCGGTGCCCTCGCGTGGGGCGGCGAAGCTGACCCGGCGCAGCGCGGTGCCGGACTCGGCGAGGGCCGCGGCGATCAGGGCCGAGTAGCGGCGCTCGGCCCAGGCGCGGATCCCCTCCGGGGCCTCCAGGTAGAGCGTCCCGGAGTCGGCGCCGACCGGCTTCAGCGGTTCCAGCCAGAGCCTGTAGGTCGACTCCGGGACAGAGCCTCGCAGCCGTTCTTGGGTGCTTCGCCAGAGGGCGTCGAGGTCTGTTGGGGGGGAGTCGTCAGGCACCGGGGGCGGCGACGATAGCGCCGCGTTTTGCCGGCCGATCCTGACCGCCCGCAAATGGCGGGGAAAAGATTTTGCCGGTGTCCCTATACTTCCGCCGGCAATGAAGCGCACTTATCAGCCCAAGAAGCGGAAGCGGGCAAAGACCCATGGTTTCCGCGCGCGTATGAGCACCCGCGGTGGCCGTGCGGTCCTGAAACGTCGCCGGCGCAAAGGTCGGAAGCGCCTCACTCCTTAATGCCGTCGAAGCGCCGTCGGCTCTCGCGCAGCGGCGAGTTCGACCGCGTCTATCGCGACGGCTCATCGCATGCGACCCGCTACCTCGTCCTCTACACGTTCCCGCGCCGCGATGAGGAGCGTGAAGAGGTGAGGCTCGGCGTCTCCGTTTCCCGCAAGGTGGGCGGCTCGGTCGACCGCAACAAGGTCAAGCGGACCCTGCGCGAAGCCTTCTGGTCGCTCGCCGACCGCCTGCCGGACAAGCATGACTTCGTGATCGTCGCCCGCGCCGACATCGGCGGTCTGATCGAGAAGGAAGGGACGGCGGGTGTCACCAAGTCGCTCGAAGAGGCGATGGATGCGAGCTTCGGCGGAGGGCGTTCCACGTGAAACGCTCCGAGGATTCCTCCGCCGGCCCGTTCCACGTGAAACGCGTCGTCCTCGCCCCGGTCCGCGCCTACCAGCGCTGGATCTCCCCGGCCCGCCCGCGCCGCTGCCGCTACGAGCCGACCTGCTCGGCGTACGCGATCGAGTCGGTCGAACGCTTCGGCGTGATCCGCGGCATCGTGCTCGCCGCCTGGCGCCTGGTCCGCTGCAACCCGTTCAGCCACGGGGGCTTCGATCCGGTCCCCGACCGCTTCACCCTGCGCGGCCTCGGCCACGTCCATCCGGCCGACTACCACGGTGAAGCCCACTCGTGATGGTCCCGGACGCGAACATCCTGCAGCCGCTGATCGACGTCGCGAACGCGGTCCTCAAGTTCTTCCACGACAACGTCGGCCTCTCCTGGGGGATGGCGATCGTCGCTCTCACGGTCTGCACGCGGGCGATCCTGATCCCGCTCACCTACAAACAGCTGAAAGGCATGCGGGCGATGCAGGCCCTGCAGCCGCAGATCAAGGAACTCCAGGAGAAATACAAAAACGACAAACAGCGCATGCAGCAGGAAATGATGCGCTTCTACAAAGAGAACAAAGTCAACCCGTTCGCTTCCTGCATCCCCCTGCTCGCGCAGCTCCCGGTCTTCATCACCCTCTTTTACACGCTGCGCCATGAGCTCCCGCCGGACATGGGTTGCGAAGCGGGCCACTGCGCCGCCTACGGAGCCGAATTCCTCTTCGTCAAGGACCTGACCGCGTCGGCGCACGGCGCCGAACTGATCACGCTGCTGGTCCTCTACGTCGGCACCCAACTGGCCTCCGGCTTCTTCATGTCGGTCACCGCCGACAAATCGCAGCGGACGATGATGTTCATCCTGCCGCTGATCTTCGTCCCCTTCGTGATCAGCTTCCCGGCCGGGTTGATCGTCTACTGGATCACCACCAACCTCTGGACGATCGGCCAGGGGATCACGATCAACAAACTGATCCCGGCGCCACATGTGGCGACGCCGGAGGAGAAACGGGCGGCCAAACCACCGCCCAAACCACCGAAAAAAAAGCGGAAGAGACGGTAGAGCTCAGAGGAGGGAGTCTCGACCCCCTCCTCTCTCAAACTCGGGCCAGGTCGCGCTCCCGACTGACGAGGTTCGGACAGGCCCTCGTTACAAGCCGTTCGGAGGGGGTCGAGACTCCCTCTCCCGGGCCGTGGCGGCGCTTTTTTTCGGCGTCAGGCTCTTAGCTTCGGGCGAACTCCGTTGGGATGTAGTCAGCCTTTGGGGCGCTTCTTGGCGATGCCGGGGTTGCGGGGGAGGTTCGAGGGGGTTGGGGCCGACTTGCGGATGACGTGGAGGTGGCGGTGCTCGCTGCCCGCCTTCCCGCCCACAGAGAGGATCTGCTCGGGGGTCATGGCGAGCGCCTCCGCCGCGCGCTCCATCTGCGCCTCCTCGTCCTCGTCGCGTTTGCCCTTCCAGGCGATCAGGACTCCATTTGGCTTGAGAAGCGGGGATGCGAGCTCGGCGAGGGTCGAGAGGCGGCCCACGGCCCGCGCCGTGGCCACGTCGTAGGACTCGCGGCCCGCGCCGCGCGCCAGGTCCTCGGCCCGCGCCGTGACCGCCCTCGCGTTGGCGATCCCGGCCGCCGCCGCGGCCTGCGCGATGAAGGTCGTCTTGCGCGACACCGACTCGATCAGGTCGACCTCGGCTTGAGGAAGAGCTACCGCCAGGACGAGCCCTGGGAACCCCGCCCCGGAGCCGACGTCGGCGATCCGCCTCGCCTCACGCAGCTCCGCGACCTCGAGGCCGGTGAGGCTGTCGGCGACGTGCACCCGCCAGGCGCGGTCGTCGACCACCGAGCTGACCGAGGCGCGCTCCCGCGCCAGCAGCTCCAGGACGATTTCGAGCGACCGGCGCGCGGCCGGGTCGAGGGACGCCGTAGGGTCCGTGCTCACTCGGCGACGAGCGGGGCGACGATCACGCAGCGGTGGGGCTCGTCGCCCTCGCTGTAGGTCTCGACCCCGGAGCGCCCTTTCAGCCGTTCGTGGACGACGCGACGCTCCTGGGCGCTCATCGGGTCCATCTCGATCACCCGGTTGTTGGTCAGCGCCTGCTCGGCGGCGCGGTCGGCGCGGCTCTCCAGTGTCTCGCGGCGTCGGCTGCGGTAGCCCGCGGCGTCGACGATCACCCGTTTGCGGTCGCGCAGGCCGCGGAATGCCGCCTGGTAGCAGAGCAGCTGCAGGGCGTCGATCGTCTGGCCCCTTTTGCCGATCAGCAGGCCATAGTCGTCGGTGCCGACGACGGTGACGACGATCCGGTCGTCGTCCTCCTCGATCTCCACGTCACCGTCGAGATCGAGCTCGTCGAGCACACCCTCGACCAGCTCGCGGGCGCGTTCGGCAGGCGAATCGGGCCAGTCGGCCAGGTCGGACACGCGCCCAGGCTATCCGACCATTCGCCGGCGCGGGGCCTGAATCGGCGCGCAGCGGCGCGTCGACGCGCTCGTGTCTCGCCGGGCCGGCACTCATCTAGTCTGGGCCGCGATGGGCACCGTCTACGCGATCGCGAATCAGAAGGGTGGCGTCGGCAAGACGACCAGCGCCGTCAACCTCGCCTCCTGCACCGCCGCCGAAGGCGAGCAGACGCTGCTCGTCGACCTCGACCCGCAGTGCAACGCGACGGTGGCGCTGGGCGGCGGCCGCGACCTGCACCCGTCCTCCTACGACTGCCTGACCGGCGACACCGAGGTCGCCGCCGCGGCGCGCCCGGCCGGGCCCGACAACCTCTGGCTGGTGCCCGCCAACCGCGACCTGGCGGGCGCCGCGGTCGAGCTTCCACGCATCGATGGCTCCGAGACGCGCCTGCGCGAACGGCTCGGCCCGCTGCGCGAGCGCTTCGCCCGCACCTTCCTCGACTGCCCGCCCTCGCTCGGCCCGGTCTCGGTCAACGCCTTGGTGGCCGCCGACCGCGTCATAGTCCCGGTGCAGGCCGAGTATCTGGCGCTCGAGGGTCTGGTCCAGTTCCTGGAGACGCTGGGCCTGATCCGGCGCCAGTTGAACCCGCCGCTGGAGGTGTCGGGATTGCTGATCACCATGTACGACGAGCGCACGCGACTGGCCCAGGACGTCGAGGACGAGCTGCGCAGCCACTTCGGCGGGATGGTCTTCGAGACGGTGATCCCACGCAGTGTCCGGGTCGCCGAGTCCCCTAGCTATGGTCTGCCGGTGACCGACCACGCTCCCGGTTCGCGCGGCGCCGTCGCCTACCAGGCGCTGGCCAAGGAGCTCGCGGCGCGTGGCTAGCGGGACCAAACGGCGCGCCGGGATCGGCCGCGGCCTCGCCGCGATCCTCCCCGAGACGCCCGCCGACGCCACCGCGGGCGAGCTGCTGGAGCTGCCGGTCAGCCTGATCAAGCCGAACCCGAGCCAGCCTCGCACCAACTTCGACCCCGATGCCCTTGCCGCCCTTGCCGCCTCGATCGAGGCCTCCGGCGTCGTCCAGCCCCTCCTCGTCCGCCCGATCGCCGACGGCAGCTACGAGCTGGTCGCCGGCGAGCGCCGTTGGCGCGCCGCCCGGCAGGCTGGTCTCGACAAGGTCCCGGCGGTCGTTCGCGACCAGGCCGAGCCGGAGCGGCTGCAGGCGGCGCTGATCGAGAACATGGTGCGCGAGGACCTGAACCCGGTCGAGGAGGCGAAGGCCTGTGCTGCCCTGGTCGACGACCTCGGCCTGACCAAAGAGGAGCTGGCCCGGCGGGTCGGCCGCAGCCGCCCCGCCGTCTCCAATCTGATCCGCCTGCTCGAGCTGCCCGACGAGGCGCTCGAGCTGCTGCGCTCCGGCGAGCTCAGCGAGGGCCACGGCCGCGCCCTGCTCGGGGCGCAGGGGCACGACACCAGGCGCCGTCTCGCCCGCGAGGCCGCGGCGGGAGGGTGGTCGGTCCGCGAGACCGAGAACAGGGTTCGGCTGGCCGGCCAGCCAAAGGCCAGGCCGCGGCGGGCGCCGATCGATCCCGACCAACGGGCCGCCCTCGACGACGCCGGCGACGCGCTCGAGGCGACGCTCGGCCACGAGGTTGCCGTCCGCCCCCACGGCACCGGCATCCTGGTCGAGCTTCGCTTCGACGACCTGCAGGAAGCGCACGAGCTGGCCCGCGAGTTGCGCCGCCGCGGCAAGTGATCCGCTCCCCGGCGCGTCGCTATCATCGCCGTCCGCGGGCGATTAGCTCAGTTGGTTAGAGCGCGTCTCTGATAAGGACGAGGTCCCTGGTTCGAATCCAGGATCGCCCACTCGGCCCCGTAGACTTTCGGTCTCAGACCACGTACGGCGGGAGCAACCTCTTGCAGCAGATGCAGATCTACGGCGTCAGCTTCGACATGGTCGGCAAGCAGCCGATCGTGTTGCTGAAGACGGTCGACGGGAATCGGTTCCTGCCGATCTGGATCGGCCACCCCGAGGCGGCGGCGATCCTGATGAAGCTGCAGGGGGCCTCGACGCCGCGGCCGATGACCCACGACCTGCTCTCCGACATGCTGGAGAACCTCGACGCGAAATGCGAGCGGGTGGCGGTCACCGAGCTGCGCGACAACACCTTCTACGCCTCGATCACCGTCTCGGTCGGCGGCGCGGAGATCGAGATCGACTCGCGCCCCTCCGACGCGCTCGCCCTGGCGGTGCGGGTCGCGGCGCCGATCTTCGCCGCCGAGGAGGTCATCGAGGAGTCGGCGATCGAGTTCGAGCACGAGGTCGAGGACACCGAGGAAGTCGTCGACAAATTCAAAGACTTCTTAGACGAAGTGAGTCCCGAGGACTTTGCCAGCGGCGATTCCTAGGGCTGCAAACCGGCGCATCTCGTCGTCCTCCCTCGGTCATGTGCGGAGCACACTCCCTCGGTCGTCCTAGATCTGCTTGGTTTTCGCGCTAGGAAACGCCGCTCGGGGCGAGCGCCATGTCGAGGATCCGGGTGACCAGGTCCTCGAAGGACATGCCCGCCGCCTCGGCGGCCTGGGGGAGGAGGCTGGTGTCGGTGAGGCCGGGGATCGCGTTCGCCTCCAGCACCCAGGGGCCGTCGGCGGCGAGGATCAGGTCGACCCGGGCGAAGCCCTCGCAGGCGAGCGCCCGGCAGGTCGCCAGCGCCGCGTCGGTGACGGAGGCGCGCTCGGCGGGGGAGAGGTCGGCGGGGCAGACGAAGCGGGTGCGGCCGATCTCGTAGCGGGCCTCGAAGTCGTAGCGGTCGCCATCGTCGGGGATCGCCTCGACGATCGGCAGCGGCTCGGTGCCGAGCACGCTGACCGCCAGCTCGCGCCCCTCGACGAAGCGCTCCAGCACCACCCGGTCGTCGTAGGAGAAGGCGGCGACGAGGGCGCCGGGGACCTCGGCGGGTGCGCCCGCGAACTTGATCCCGAGCGAGGAGCCGCCGCGGCTCGGCTTGATCACGACCGGGAAGCCGAGCGTGCCCTCCAGCTCGGCGAGCGCGTCGGCGGCGCCGAGCTCACGGAAGGCGGTCTGGGTGAAGGCGAAGGAGTCGGGGGTGGGAATGCCGGCGCCGCGCATCGCCGCCTTGGCGAGGACCTTGTCGATGCAGCGGGCGCAGGCGGCGGCGTCGGGGCCGGTGAAGGGGATGCCGAGGATCTCCAGCAGCTCCTGCGCGGTGCCGTCCTCGCCACCGACCCCGTGCATGGCGACGAAGGCGACGTCGGGCGACTCGGCGCGCAGGCGCTTCACGAGGTCGGAACCGACGTCGATCGGGACCACCTCGTGGCCGAGCCGGTCGAGCGCGTCCTCGACCCGGGCGGCGGAGCGGAGCGAGACGCCGCGCTCCAGCGAGCGGCCGCCTTTGAGCACCGCGACGCGCACTTAGCTGCCGCCCGCCTGTCGGAAAGGGATCACGACGGAATCCGCTTCCGGAGAATCAGACTGTGACGGGCGCGGATTCCGTCGTGCTTCATCAACCGGCACGTCCTCCGCTTCGCGTCCGGGCGTGCCGGGAGTGGGTGCCAACGTCTCGTAGAGGCCTACCTGTTCCTTGATCACGCGGCCGATGCGAGCGATCCCCTCGCGGATTTCCTCATCCGTGACGCCGCTGAAGTTCAGCCGCATCGAGTTCTTCCCGCGCCCGTCGACGTAGGCGGCCTGGCCCGGCACGAAGGCCACGTCCGAGCGCAGCGCCTTGGCGAGCAGGTCGCCGGTGTCGATGTACTCCGGCAGCGTCGCCCAGATGAAGAGGCCACCTTCCGGTTCGGTCCAGGTCGCGGCCGCCGGGAAGTGCTCGGCGAGCGCCTCCAGCATCGTGTCGCGCCGTCCCTTGTAGAGGCCGACCAGGTCATCGACGTAGCGGCGCCAGCCGCCTTCGGCGAAGTACTGGCGGACGAAGAACTGGGTGAGGGTCGAGGTGCAGAGGTCGGCCGCGCCCTTGCCGAGGACGATTTTCTCCGCGACCGGCGGTGGCGCCACGGCCCAGCCGAGCCGGATCCCGGGGGAGAGGATCTTCGAGAAGGTCCCCAGGTAGATGACGAAGTCGCCGCCGTCGAGCTGGTAGAGCTGCGGCAGCGCCTCGCCGCCGTAGCGCAGCAGCCCGTAGGGGTTGTCCTCGACCACCAGCAGCTCGTGCAGCCGGGCCAGCTCGACCAGGCGGGCGCGCCGCTCGAGCGAGAGTGTGACCCCGGCCGGGTTCTGGAAGCTCGGCACGGTGTAGACGAACTTCGGCCGACGACCATCGGCGCGGAGTTCGTCGAGCAGCTCTTCGAGCAGGTCGATCCGCATCCCGTCGTCGTCGATCTCGATCTGGCGGACGTCGGCCTGGTAGCTGCAGAAGACCGGCACCGCGCCGGGGTAGGTGGGCGCCTCGCAGATCACCACGTCGCCGGGATCGATCAGCGTCTTGGTGACGAGGTCGATCGCCTGCTGGCCGCCGGTGGTGACGACGATGTCGTCGGGGTCGGGCAGCATCCCCTCGGCCGCCATCACCTCGACGATGCAGTCTTTGGTCTCGTCGAAGCCCTCGGTCGGCCCGTACTGCAGGGCCGCCGCCGCGGACTCCTGGGCGATCTTGGTCATCTGCGCGGCGAAGCTCCGCGGCGGGAAGGTCGAGGTGTCGGGCAGGCCGCCGGCCAGCGAGATCACTTCCGGCCGCGCGGTCACCGCCATCAGGTCGCGCATCGCCGAGGACCGCATCACCGTGGTCCGCTCGGCGAAGAGGCCGGCGTAGCGCTCCAGGTCCCGGGTCGAGGTGTGGGCGCGGCGTTTGTGCGGCGGGTGGGGTACCTCGGTCATCCCGGAAGTGTGGCGGATTGCGGCCCGGGTGCCCGCCACGTTAGGTTTCCGGCCGTGCATTTTCTTCAAGACCTCGGCATCGGTTTCGCGATCGGCATGCTCGCCGGCACCACCGGCACCCAGGGCGGCGCCCGCGGGCGCATGGTCCTGCTGGCCGCGATCGTCGGCCTCGTCGCTGGCTTCCTGGTCGACGGCGCGCTCGGCGCCCTGCTCGCCCTGATCGGCGCCGCGGTCGCCTGCCTGATCATCTCCGACCTCGTCTTCGGCGCCTCGCGGCGCGAGGGCAGCAGCGGCGGCGCGCTCGGGTTCATCGTCGCCCTGGCGGCGTTGGTGGTGCTGGCGATCGCCCTGCTGGTGCCGATCGTGATCATCCTCGTCGCGATCGCCCTCGTCTGGCTCGGCTGGAGCCGCCACCGCCGTGCCCAGCGCAAACACGCCGGCCTCCGCGTCCTGCGTTAACCGACCGGCGACGGCCGAGGTCCGCCGTCCGCGATCATCGACCCAGCGATGCCCGGCGCACGCCGCAAGAAGCTGATCCTGACCTACGTCGACTCGCTGCGCAGCGACATGCTGCGGCGGGCGATCGACGAGGGCCGCGCGCCGAGCTTCGGCGCGCTGGTCGAGCGCGGCCTCCTGATCGAGGACTGCGTCTCCAGCTTCCCCTCGGTGACCCCGGTCGCCTGCGCGGAGATGGTCACCGGGGTCGGCGCCGACGAGCACTGGATCAGCGGGATGAACTGGTACCACCGGCTGGAGCGGCGCTACGTCGAGTACGGGTCATCGCTGGAGGCGACCCGTGCCTTCGGCGTCTTCCGCGCCCTCTACGACCTCGTCTACAACATGAACCTGGCTCATCTCAGCCCGGAGATCGAGACGCTCTTCGAGCAGCTCGACGACTCTGGCGCGCGGACGGCCTGCACGCCGTACCTGATCTACCGCGGCCGCCACCGCCACGAGGTCTCGCTCGACGGGCTGCTGCGGATGGCGGTCGACGCGACCCGGCTGAAGTTCCGCCACCACACCTGGGGCCCGGCCGAGCTCTTCTACGGAGACCTCTACGCGAGCCAGGAGGTCCCCTGCAAATCGACCTCGATCCCGGGGGTGCGCGATCCCTACGCGGCCTGCTGCGCGGTCGAGCTGATGAAGGAGGACGGCTTCGACTTCCTCCTCCTCTCGCTGCCCGACAACGACAACTACTCGCACCGGAACGGCCCCGAGGCGTCGATCGAGTCGATCGCCAAGGCCGACGAGTGCTTCGGCACGCTGATCGAGCAGGCGGGCGGGGTCGATCCGTTCCTCGCCGAGCACGCGGTGATCCTGGTCGCCGACCACGCCCAGACCAAGGTCGAGCGGGGGCTGCCGCTGGCCGACATCCTCGCCGCCGAGTGGTCGGTCCTGCAGCCCTCCGACGAGAAACCGGAGCTGGCCCAGCTGGCGGTCAGCCCGACCGGCCGCGCCGCCCACGTCTACCTGCTGCCCGGCGAGGGCGAGCGCGCCGACCCGGCGGCGGTGGGGGAGAGGCTGGCCCAGATCGAGGGGGTCGACCTGGTCTGTCGGCTGCTCGACGCCGAGGGTGCGCCGCTCTACCGGCCGGAGCCGGGGATGCCGCTCGGCGCCGACGAGTGGGCGACGGTCGAGCGAGCGGGCGAGCGGCTGCGCTTCCGGCCCGGCGACGACGTCGCCGACCTGCGCGGCGGGCGCTGGGAGACCGACGGTGAGCTCGGCGTGCTGGAGGCGCGGGTCGAGGACGGCAGGCTGCGCAGCGACTCCTACCCCGATCCGCTGCAGCGAGTCTGGTCGGCGCTGACCGCGCCGCACTCGGGGGACTTCGTGCTCTCGCTCGCCCACGGCTTCGAGGCGGTCGACTGGGGCGGGGCGAGCCACGCGGGCGGCGGCAGCCACGGTGCCTTGCACGCCGGCGACAGCCTCGGGCCGCTGCTCTTCGTCGGCTGCGGCCCCGAGTCGGCCGACGAGCGCGAGCAGTGGACGCTGCGCGACATCGCCCCGGCGGTGCGCGCCCACTTCGGGCTGGGCGGCGAGTGATGGCGCGGCGGGCGGCGGCGCTCCTGGCGCTGCTGCTCGCCCTCGCCCTGGTCGCGCCCGCGCCGGCCGGTGCCGCCGGCGAAGAAACGCCCGCGCCGAACGACGTCACCTCGAACGAAGCGACCGCCGCCGCGGCGAAGGACCCGAATGTGATCAAGGAGCAGGGCGAGCACCCGAGGTTGGTCCCCAGCCCGACCTTCAAGAACGAAAAGTGGGAAGTCGGCTGGTTCGAAGGCGACCACGAGTACGCGCTGGTGATGGTCGACCCGAAGACCGACAAGGTGACCGAATCGTGGACCGGCTACCAGGTCGCCTGGGAAATGGCCCGCGGCTATTCAGGCGAGTTCGCCCACTCGTTGAACTCGCCCTTCATCTGGCTGCCGCTCTGCGCCTTCTTCCTGGTCGGCCTCACCGACTGGCGAAAATTGAGACGGATCGCGAACCTCGACCTGCTGGTCCTGCTCGGCTTCGGCGTCTCGCACTTCTTCTTCAACCGGGGGGACATCGGCCTCTCGGTGCCGCTGGCCTATCCGGTGCTGGTCTACCTCTTGGGGAGGTGCCTGTGGATTGGGTTCCGCGGGCGCGGCACCGGTCTGCGCCCGGTCTGGCCGACGATGTGGCTACTGATCGCGGCGCTCTTCCTGATGGGCTTCCGGGTCGGGCTGAACATGGCCGACGCGGGGGCGATCGACGTCGGCTTCGCGGGCGTCGTCGGCGCCCATAAGATCGTCCACGGCGAACCGCTCTATGGCGACTTCCCCGAAGACATCCATTCGGGCGACACCTACGGACCGGTCAACTACGCGGCCTACGTGCCGTTCGAGGTGATCTGGCCCAACGCGGGCGTCTGGAACGACCTGCCCGCCGCCCACGGCGCCTCGATCACCTTCGACATCGCCACCTTCATCCTGCTGCTCGTCCTCGGGATCCGGATCCGTCCGGGACCTGCGGGCCGCCGGCTCGGCGCGATCCTCGCCTTCGGCTGGGCCGCGTTCCCCTACACCGCCTACGTCCTGGAGTCCGATTCCAACGACGCGCTGGTAGCCGCCTTGTTGGTGGCGACCCTCGTCCTGCTCGCCAGGCCGTTATGGCGCGGCGTGACCTTGTCCCTGGCGACGTGGGCGAAGTTCATCCCGCTGATGCTCGCCCCGATGCTCCTGACCCTGGACGGTTGGAAGCCGCGCAAGCTGGCGTTGTACGCCGGAGGGTTCGCCGCGGTGACGGTCGCGTTCATGCTGTGGCCCGCGATCGACCCCGGCCTCAAGGTCTTCTACGAACGGACGATCGCCGCCCAGGCGGGCCGCAGCTCGCCGTTCAGCATCTGGGGCCAGGACGAATCGCTCGAGCCGCTGCGCGTCGCGATCCTCGCCGCGACCGGCGTCCTGGCGATCGCCCTCGCCTTCGTCCCACGCAGGAAGTCGCTGCTCCAGGTCGCCGCCCTCTCGGCGGCGCTCCTGATCGGCGTGCAGATCACCCTCCACCACTGGTTCTACCTCTACATCGTCTGGTTCTTCCCGCTGATGCTGGTCGCGCTCGCGCTGCTCGAGCCGACCGACGAGCCGGATCCCGAACAGGTGCCCGGCCTCAGGTGGCGCCTCAGGCGCCGGCGGGAGCGGGAACCAGCAACGGCTCGATCGAGTCCGCCAGTCCCCGCTCGTTGACGTCGACCAGGGCGCCCATCACCCAGACGTCCTCGTCGGCGGTCTCGAAGCGGGTCGGCATCTGGGTGATGAGGGCGCCGAGCGCATCCTCGATCCGCACCCCGAGGATGCTCTGGCGCGAGCCGGTCATGCCGACATCGCTGATGAAGGCGGTGCCCTCGGGGAGGACGCGCGCGTCGGCGGTGGGGACGTGGGTGTGGGTGCCGAGCACGGCGGCGACGCGGCCGTCGAGGTGCCAGCCCATCGCCACCTTCTCGCTGCTCACCTCGGCGTGGAAGTCGACGATCGCCGCGTCGGCGTCGAGCCGTTCGAGGATCGCGTCGACCGCGTCGAAGGGGGAGCGGGCAACTTTCAGCCCGACCCCGCCGCTGAGGTTGATCACGGCGATCCGCATCCCGCCGGCCTCGACCAGGGTGTGGCCGCGACCGGGGTTGCCGCTCGGGTAGTTGGCCGGGCGGATCACCCGCTGCTCGCGTTCGAGGTAGGGGTAGGCGTCGCGGTGCCGGTAGACGTGGTTGCCGGTGGTGATCACGCTGGCGCCGGTGTCGAAGATGTCGTTGGCGGTCCGCTCGGTGATCCCCATCCCGCCCGCCGAGTTCTCGCCGTTGACGACGATCAGGTCGGGCCGGTGCTGCTCGCGCAGCGCGGGCATCGTCTCGCGCAGCCCGCGCCGGCCGGGCCCGCCGACGACGTCGCCGATGAAGAGGAGCCGCATGGCGGCGACTCTAGCCCCCGCCAAGCGTCCGAGCTTTTCTGCCGTATGTGGCCGAAAAACTCGGACGCGTATGCGAGGGTGCCCGCGTGGCGGCGCTGCCCGACACCGAGGAGCTGGTGCGCCGGGCGCTCGCCTACCCCTACGACCCGCCGACCGGCTCGTTCGTCCAGGTCGGTGCCCGGACCCTGCTGGTGCCACCGGAGGAGATCGACGTCGAGGGTCGCCGGGCGCTGCTCGCCTACGGCGCGAACGCCTCGCCGGAGGCGCTTACCCGCAAGCTGGCGGTATTGCCGCCGCGGCCGATCCCGGTCCTGCGGGTGGCGCTCAGGGGTTGGGACGTCGTCTACTCGGCCCATGTCACCCGCTACGGTGCGGTCCCGGCCGCGGTCGTCGCCAGCCCAGGCACGGTGGCGAGCGTCCACCTTGTCTTCCCCGACGACGAGCAGCGGGTGGCGCTGGCCGCGACCGAGGGCCCGAACTACCGGCTCGAGCGGCTGGTCGACCTCATCGCCGAGCTCGATGTCGGAGGGGAGGGGCCGAGCGAGATCGACGCCTTCATCAGCGTCCACGGCCCGCTGCTCCTCGACGGCTCCCCGGTCGCCCTCGCCGCGATCCGCGCCCGCGACCGGGTCTTCCCCGAACTGACCACGGCGGAGATGATCGACTGCGTCCGTGCCGCGATCCACCCCGAGCTCAGCCTGACCGAGTTCGTCCTCCACCACGTCGAGCAGGGAGGCGTCTCACCTTTGCCGCAGCTCCCCGGTTGACGGGCCGAATTCAGACGCGCGCGAAACGACGGAGCGCCAGCCGCGCCAGCACAGCGTAGGCGACGGTGAGGATCGCCAGGTGGAGGAGGGGGGTGCCGATCGCTCCGCCCGACGGGTCGAGGCCGGCGGTGATCGCTTCCAGCGCCGGCTTGAAGGGGAAGAGCGCGGTGATCACTTTGATCACGTCGAAGAGGCCGCCGCCGACCGTGCCAGAGGGGACCAGCGAGAGGAAGGCGACCGGCAGGGTGACCATGAAGGCGAGCAGGGAGACGGCGCGGACCTCGCGGGCCGCCGCCCCGAGTGCCGCCCCGGCCGCCGCCAGCGCCGCCCCACCGAGCACGATCGCCGCCAGCCAGAGGCCGAAGCGCCCCCATTCGAGCGGCACGAAGATCTGCAGCCCGGCCAGCATCAGCAGCGTCACGACGAGGCCGACCGCAACCCCGAGCAGGACCTTCTCGCCGAGCAGCGCCTCGTTCGACACCAGCCCGCGGGTGAGCCGCGGGTAGGCGTTCTCCTCGCGCTCCAGGGCCAGCGACCCGGCCACCAGCAGCACCGTGACGAAGGCCAGGGTGAGGGTCGCGGCGACCGCGATCGCGAAGGTTTCGAGCGGCGGTGAGGAGCCGCCGACGGCGACCTTGTGGACCTCGATCGGCTGCGCGAGCCGTTCGAGCAGCGGCCCGGCGATGTCGAGGTTTTCACCCGCCTGCTTCGCGAATTCGGTCACCTGGGACAGCGCCACCCGCAGCGGCCCGCGCGGCAGCGCCGGTTCGATCGCTTCGAGGATGTGGGCGCTGGCGTCGAGGCCGAGGATGTGGATCGCCCCGGCCAGCACCGGCAGGTTGCCGCCCTTGATCACCAGGTCCAGGTACTTGCCGCCTTCGACCGCGATCCGCTTCGCGATCGCCAGGTTCGCCTGGGCGAGCAGGGCGGCGATCTTGTCGTCGACCTGGCTCGCCTTCAGCGGGTCTGATTCGTTGACCAGCACTTCGACCTTCGGCGTGCCGGGGGAGAAGGTGGAGAGCGAGTTGATCTTGTCGATCAGGTCTTCGGGCAGGATCAGCGCCGCGAGGACCTCGCCCGATTCGACCTTCGCCGCCGCTTCGTCACGGGAGTGGACCTCGACGCATTCGACTTTTTCGCAGATCCGACTCTGGACGTTGGCGGAGGGGAGCTTCTGGCCGCTGAGGCTGATCCGCGCGTTCGACGGCACTTCGTTGAGGAAGGCGACCCGCGGCGTTTCCGGCCCGCGCGAGACGGCGAGGCCGACCAGGATCGCGATCAGCACCGGGTAGACGATCAAGAGCACCGCCTGCAAGGGCGAGCGCCGCAGGATCTGCAGGTCCTTCAGCAGCAGCCAGCGCATCGCTCAGTGCCCCCGGTGGTGGAGGTAGGCGACGAAGGCGGTCTCGAAGTCGCGGTCGGCCGCCTCGGCCGCCGCCTCCTGGCGCACCGCCTCGCGGAGCTCGTCGGGGGGGCCGTCGAAGAGCGCCTCGCCATCGGCCAGGACCAGCAGCCGGCCGCCGTAGCGCTCGGCCTCCTGGATGTCGTGGGTGGAGAAGATCACCGTCGTTCCCCGCCCGGCCAGACCCGAGACGAACTCCCAGAGCCGCGCCCGCTGGCGGGGGTCGAGGCCGACGCTCGGCTCGTCGAGCAGCAGCACGCTGGGCCGTGCCAGCAGCCCGATCGCGATGTTGATCCGCTGCTGGTTGCCGCCGGAGAGGCGGGCGACGATCTCGCCCCGGCGCTCGCCGAGGCCGGAGAGCTCGAGCATCTCCTCGACCGAGGCGCGCGGATCGGGGTGCTTCTCCAGCCGCGCGAACAGCAGCAGGTTCTCCTCGACCGTCAGCCGCCGGTAGAGCGCCGCCTGCTGGGGGACCCAGCCGACCGCCCCCGAGCCGACGATCAGCTGGCCGCCGTCGGGGTCGAGGATCCCGGCGAGGATCGAGAGCAGCGTCGTCTTGCCCGCCCCGTTCGGGCCGATGATCGCCACCAGCTCCCCGGCGGCGGCCTCGAAGCTCACGCCCCGCAGCGCTTCCCGCTCCCCAAACCGCTTGACCAGGCGCTCCGCTCGCACGCGGCAAAGCTAACGGCCGGGGAGGAAGGAGAGGGGTGGCGTCGACCGGACACTCAGAGCGAGCGCAGCGAGCGAGTCCGGGCGGCGCCACCCCTCTCCTTCCCTAGACTGAGCCCCGATGCCCTTTCCCGCCACCCGCATGAGGCGCCTGCGGTCTACGGAGACCTTTCGCTCGCTGGTCCGCGAAACCGAGCTCTCACCCGCCCACCTGATCATGCCCGCCTTCGTGATCGCCGGCGAGGGCATCCGCGAAGAGGTGCCGTCGATGCCGGGGGTCGAGCGTTACTCGATCAACAACCTGGTCGAGTACGCGGGCGAGGTCGCCGCGGCGGGGATCGGGACGATGCTGCTCTTCGGCATCCCGGCCGCCAAGGACGAGGTCGGCACCGGTGCCTACGACGACGAGGGGATCGTGCAGATGGCGGTGCGGGCGCTGAAGGAGGCGCACCCCGACCTCACCATCATCACCGACGTCTGCCTCTGCGAGTACACGTCGCACGGCCACTGCGGCATCCCCGACGCCGACGGCAAGATCCAGAACGATCTCAGCGTCGAGCTGCTCGCCAAAACGGCGATCTCGCACGCCGACGCGGGCGCCGACGCGGTCGCGCCGAGCGACATGATGGACGGCCGGGTCGGGGCGATCCGCTTCCAGCTCGACGAGGAGGGCCATCCCGACGTGCCGATCCTCGCCTACAGCGCCAAGTACGCGTCCGCCTTCTACGGGCCGTTCCGCGACGCCGCCGAGTCGACCCCGGGCTTCGGTGACCGGCGCGGGTACCAGATGGACCCGTCCAACGCCGCCGAAGCGGTGCGCGAGGCCGAACTCGACCTCGAGGAGGGCGCCGACATGCTGATGGTCAAGCCCGCCACCCCTTACATGGACGTCATCCGCCGCGTCAAGGAGGCGACCGGGGCACCGGTGGCCGCCTACCATGTCTCCGGCGAGTACGCGGCCCTCAAGGCCGCCGCCCAGAACGGCTGGCTCGACGAGCGCCAGGCCGTCCTGGAGACGCTGACCGGAATCCGCCGCGCCGGCGCCGACGCGATCGTCACCTACTACGCGAAGGAGGCCGCAGGTTGGCTTCAGTGAAAGTCCCGCAGTCGAAGGCGCGCTCGCGCAAGGACGGCTCGGCGATCCCGCTCGACGAGACCGACAAGCGGCTGATGAACCTGTTGCAGTCGAGGTTCCCGCTCGACCCCGAACCGTTCGCGCTGGTCGCCGGTGAGGCCGATCTCTCGCCGGCCGACGTGCTCGGCCGCACCCAGCGGCTGCTCGACGGCCGGATCATCCGCGAGATCACGCCGATCTTCGACACCCGCGCGCTCGGCTACGACTCGATGCTGGTCGCCGCCAAAGTCGACTCCGCGAACCCGCAGCGGGCCGCGCGCATGGTCAACGCCCACCCCGGCGTCTCGCACAACTACCTGCGCACCCACGACTTCAACCTCTGGTTCACGATCGCCACGCCGCCCGACTCGAAGCTCGGGCTGAAGGGGTCGATCGAGGCGCTGATGGAAGAGACCGGTGCCGAGTCGATGCGCGAACTGCCGACTCTCGTCCTCTTCAAGATCAACATGAACCTGGAGATGGAGCAGGGGACCGACGCGCTCGCCGCCGCGGTCGACGCCGCCCCGCCGCGCGAGCTCGAGCCGCAGCCCTACGACGACAAGGACATCGCGATCATCAAGGCCCTACAGGGGCCGATGAAGGCGGTCGAGCGGCCCTACGACGACGCGGCGGCCGAGGTCGGGATGACGACCGAGGAGCTGCTCGACCACCTCGGCGGCATGGTCGACCGCAAGATCCTGCGCCGGGTCGCGGCGATCCTCTACCACCGTCGTGCCGGCTTCTCGGCCAACGGGATGGGCGTCTGGAAGGTCCCCGAGGACCAGATCCTCGAGGTCGGCGGAGTGATGGCGGCGACCCGCGGGGTCAGCCACTGCTACCAGCGCCCGACCTACGACGACTGGCCCTACAGCGTCTTCACCATGGCCCACGGCCGCTCCAAGGAGGAGTGCGACGCGGTGCTCGACTCGATCGCCGAGAAGTGCGACATGGGTCCCGACGACCGCTCCACGCTCTACTCGTCGACCGAGTACAAGAAGATCCGCCTCCACTACTTCACGCCGGACTACGCCGAGTGGGAGGCGGCGCACTCCTGAGAGCGCCGTCCAAGATGACCCGCGCACGCCTGGCGGCGCCGCACACACTTCGCGGGGCGGCGTCCTCGGTCGGCCAAATGGCGCTGTCACTAGGCCGACCCCCGTCGAAGGCGGGGTGCGAGGGCGGTAGCCCGAGTTCCTACCCCCACTCGGTGCGGCACTCGCCAGCCGCACACGCTTCATCTTGGACGGCGCTCTGAGCGTCTACGACCGCGCCCGGCAGGTGATGCCGGGCGGGGTCAACTCGCCGGTCCGGGCGATGCGCCAGATCGGCCGCGACCCGATCTTCATCGAGCGCGGCGAAGGCGACGAACTGGTCGACGTCGAGGGCAACCGCTACATCGACTGGGTCTGCTCCTGGGGCCCGCTGATCCTCGGCCATGCCGATCCGGCAGTGGTCTCGGCGGTGATCGAGGCCGCCAAGCGCGGCACCAGCTACGGCGCCGCGACGGCGATCGAGGTGCAACTCGCCGAGCAGGTGGTCGACCGCTTCCCCGCGATCGAGATGGTGCGGATGACCAGCTCCGGCACCGAGGCGGCGATGAGCGCGGTGCGGCTGGCGCGGGCGATCACCGGCCGCGAGGTCGTGGTCAAGTTCGCGGGCGCCTACCACGGCCACTCCGACGGGCTGCTCGCCGAGGGCGGCTCGGGGATGGCGACGCTGTCGGTGCCGGGCAGCCCCGGCGTACCGCCGGCGATGGCGGCGCTGACCGTGGTGGTGCCGTGGAACGACCGCGACGCGGTCGAGGCGGCGCTCGCCGAGCACGAGGCCGCGGCGCTGCTGGCCGAGCCGGTCGCCGCCAACATGGGCGTGGTCCCGGCCGACGAGGGCTTCCTCGAGTTCCTCCGCGAGGCGACCCGAGCGGCGGGGACGCAGCTGATCTTCGACGAGGTGATCACCGGCTTCCGGGTGGCGCGCGGCGGCGCACAGGAGCTCTTCGGGATCGAACCCGACCTGACCGTGCTCGGCAAGATCATCGGCGGCGGTCTGCCCGCCGCGGCCTTCGCGGGGCCTGCGGCGTCGATGGAACGGATCGCGCCGGCGGGCGACGTCTACCAGGCGGGCACGCTGTCGGGTAACCCGCTCGCCGCGGCCGCCGGGCTGGCGACGCTGGACGGGCTCGACGCCGAGTCCTACGAGCGGCTCGGGGCGCTGACCGATCGGCTCGCCGACGGCTTCGAGGCGCTCGCCGCGGACCGGCCGCTCTACGTCTCGCGGGCGCCCGGGCTGGTGACGCTGTTCTTCAGCGACAAGCCGGTGCGCAACTTCGACGACGCGACCGCCTGCGACACTGACGCCCACGCCCACTTCTGCCGCGCGCTCTTGGAGCGCGGGGTCTACCCGCCGCCGGCCCAGTTCGAGGCCTGGTTCGTCTCGCTGGCGCACTCCGAGGGGAGCGTGGACCGGACGCTCGAAGCGGCGGCCGAGGCGTTGGACGAGGCGCTCGTGTGACTCCCGCCACGGTCGCCGAGCCGGGGGCCGCGCTGCGGGTCCTCGCCGACCAGCTGCGCAGCGAGGACACACCGATCGCCCCGCATGTCGTCGGCGCGGCGGGGGTCCCGGAGCTCGGGTTGATCGCGGCGGATGGCCCGCGGTCGGCAGGGGCGCCGGGCGAGTACGCGCTGGTGGTCGAGTCGGTGCGCGAGGGCTACCTGCTGCATTACGGGGAGCCGCGGCTGATGGCGGGGCACGATCCCGACCTCGGGTTGCTGGCCGGGGACTATCTGTACGCGCTCGGGCTCGACCGGCTGGCCGCGCTCGGCGACACCGAGGCGGTCGCGGTGCTCTCGGAGTTGATCACGCGGTGCGCGCAGCTGCATGCCGAGGGGCGGGGCGATGAGGTGGCGCGGTTGTGGCCGGAGGCGGCGCGGAGGATCGCGGGAGTCAGTTAGGGACGGAGTTGGGACGGGGCGATCCCGTCCGCGGCTCCGGCTGGGTGTAGCCGCAGCCGGGATCGCCCGGGTCAGGCGGCGGAGAGGTGCGGGCGGATGCGGCGGAGGACGGCGGTGACCTCGTCGGATTCGTAGGCGATCTGCCAGTGCGTGAAGCGGAGGACGCGGAGGCCGGCGGCCTGGTGCTTCTGGTCGCGCTTCACCATGCGGGCCTGTTGGGACGGCGTGCGGTGATATCTGAGGCCGTCGGTCTCGACGACGAGGCCGTGGTCGGGGAACCAGAAGTCGACCTCGTAGCCCAAGACCCAGTATTTGGAGAGAGGGAGGGCGAAGCCCGCCGCCGACGCGAGTGGCCGGAAGAGAATCTCCAGGTCGGAGTCGGAGAGGCAGAAGGTGTGGCGGTCGAGCATCGTCCGCAGGGTCTTGACACCGGGCATGCCGACGTAGCCGTCGAGGGCATTGCGGAGGGTCTCCGGGTCGACCAGGTCGAGCTTGTCGGCCTCGTTGACCGCGCGCTCAAGCCGCAGCGGCTGGAGTTCCGTGCCGAGGTCGATCAGCGTCTGGACCGGGTTCGTGACCGGGATCCCATGCCGCCTGGTGAGGGACCGGCCGGGTAGGGAAGGCCGTCGCCGGACCTTGATCCCGGGCCGCCGGACCCTGCCGCGGCTCCGCATACTGACGTCGATCCGTCCGGCCTCCCGGCCGATCCCCCAGAGCGCGGCCGCGCTGCGATGACTGAGCGCCGCCCCGTCCCCACAGGCAAGCACCGCGGCCATCCACCTGCCCTCGGGCGTGAGAGGCGTCCATCCCACCGCGTAGACCCCGCGCCAGAGGGGCCGCAGTCGGCCTGTCTCGATCCTGTGGCGGATCGCCTTCGACCCGAAGCCGAGGGCGAGGAGGTCCCGCCGGGTCAGCACCCCGTGTCGGCGGCGCGCCAGCGCCCACGCCGCCCGGCTCCGCCCTGGGTCTCTTTTGGCCGCCATAGGGGCCAAAAGGTTGCTCGGGCTCTGACCTCACCCCCGCCGGGGACCCTCCCCGGTCGGACTTACCCGCTACCTACGGGTATTCAGACCTTGGCCAGCGGTTCCAGGCGCTGCTTTTCGACCCGTTCCAGCTTCTTCTTCAGGCGGATGAACTGGGCCTCCTGGGCGGGGGTCCGTTCGTAGCCTTCGAAGGCGAGGTTGATTTCCTCGTTCGGGTCGGTTTTGAGGTCGTACATCTCCCACTGGGTCGGCAGCGGTTTCGGCGGCGTGTATTCGACCCACTTGCCGTGCACCAGCTTCGCTTCGCGGTCGATGTATTTGGCGAGCTTCCAGCGCTTTTCGCGGATGCTGACCACGTGCCGGGGCTGTTTCGGGTAGATGCCGTTCGCCTGCCCGGACTGGAAGTCGTCGTAGGTGAAGGCGACGTAATCCTGTGGCTCCTTGCCCCGCTCGGGGTTGAGGACGATGTCGGAGTAGTCGACGCCCTGCCAGTTGCGGCGCGCCGATTTCGGCGTGCCCGCCAGGCTGGCCAGGGTCGGCACCAGGTCGACGTGGGAGATCAGGGCCTCCGAGGTGACCGGGCGCGGGAACATCTTCGGGTTCGAGTAGACCAGCGGGACTTTCAGCGTCTCCTCGTAGAAGTTGAAGTTCTTCTGCCGCAGGCCACCGTGGGTGAGGCCCATCTCACCGTGGTCGGAGGTGCGGATGATCAGGGTGTCTTCGAACAGGCCTTTGGCTTCGAGCTTGTTCAGCACTTCGACCAGGTAGTTGTCCGAGGAGCGCATCAGGTTGCCGTAGAAGTTCAGGTAGCCGCGTTTTTCGGCTTCCGACTTCGGTTTGCCGGTGAGGTTGAAGATTTTGAGGAATTCCTCCTGCACGCTCGGCTTCGTGCTGAGGTCTTCGTCGTTGGTCTGCGGCACTTCGATGTCGCCCGCCAGCCACGACTCGTCGTAGCCCGATTCGTCGAAGGTCCGGCTCGGGTAGAAGAGGACGTCGTGCGGGTTGACCAGTGAGATGACGAGGAAGAAGGGCTGCTGGCCCGGGGCGACCGTGTCGAGGTACTGCATCGCGCCCTCTTTGGCTTCCCGGTAGTTGCCTTTGTCTTCGACGATGCGGCCGTCGTTGTTGGTGTAGCCGCCGCCCGCCTGCGGGATGCTCTGGTTGGCGCCCGCGTCCGGCGGGTCCCAGCGTTGGAAGCCGTAGCGTTCGAGGTCCTGCGGCGTGTCGCCGACTTCGGGATCGCCCGGTTTCGCGCAGTGCCACTTGCCCTTGTAGACGACGTTGTAGCCGGCCGCTTTCATCACCGTGCCGAGGTTCGGCAGCGAGGTCGGCAGGTTCGTCTGCGGGAATTCGTCCGCCGGCATGTTTTCCTCGAGCGTGTACTTGACGCCGTGCTGGGCCGGGAAGTAGCCGGTCATCATGCTCGAGCGCGAGGGCGAGCACATGCAGGCGGCGGTGCAGGCCGATTCGAAGCTGAGGCCGTGGCGCCGCAGGCGCCGCATGCCGGGCAGGTTCTCCCGCATCCAGTTGGCGGGGAAGTGCTGGATCGCCCGCTCCTGGTCGGTGATGAAGAGGATGACGTTCTTGCCGTTCAGCCCCTCGCCGCCTTTGCCGGCGCCGAAGGCGTTGCCGAGCCCGAGCCCGGGCGTCAGCATCGCGGCCGCGGCGGCACCGAGCCCGGTGCCGAGCACCTGTTTGCGGGTCAGGCCGTCCTGGCGAGCGGCGTCATCGGTCATTGAATCCTCCTGAAGATGTCGATCGCGTTGCTTTTCTGCGCGGTCGAGTAGACGTTGCGGCCGTCGGGGCTGACGACCACCGAGCTGGACCCCGCAAGGGCGCGGCCCCGCGCGCAGACCGGCGTCGACTTCGGTGCCAGGCAGCCGCCTTCGCCCGGCTTCTGGGCGACGGTGCCGGTCTTCACGTCGCGGTCGAAGACGTCGATCGCGCCGGTTTCGTAGGCGGTGACGTAGACGTTGGTCCCGGCGGGCGAGACGGCGACACCCTCGGGCGCTTTCATCGCGACCGCGAACGAGCAGCCGGGCGCGCGCAGGAACACGGCACAACCTTCCGGGCTGCCGATCCCCGCCGGAACGTTTTCGCCTTCCGGCCGGACGGGCTGGGTGAGGCCGACGCCGCGCGCGGTCGGATGGAAGGTGGCGAGGCTGTCGCTGAACAGCGAGGTCGCGTAGACATCGCCGCTCTTCGGCGCGGTCGCGACGGCATTGGCGCCGGCCAGCTGGTAGCCCTGGACACAGCCGGTGACCGCGGCGTCGGTGATGCAGCCGCTGCCGTCGGTCGCCTGGCTGAGGGCACCGGTCGAGGCGTTCCGGTAGAGGATGGCGACGGCGTTGGAGACGGCGGCCGCGGCGTACACCGCGGAGCCACCCGGGCTGACCGCGAGCCCCTCGATCGAGCCGAGCTCGAGGCCCGACGCGCAGCCTTCGGCCGCGCCGTCGGCGATGCAGCCTTCGCTGCCCGCGAGCTGGGTCAAGGCGCCGCTGCCGGGCGACCGCGCGAACGAGGCGACCGCGTTGCCGAAGAAGCCGCCGACGTAGACGTTCTTGCCGTCCGGGCTGACGACCACCACGTCCGGCCCTTTCAGGGCGCGACCGCTGGTGCAGGTCGGGATCGGCAGGCCGGAGATGCAGCCGGAGGCGCTCGGCGGCAGCTGCTTCAGCGCACCGGTCTTGCGGTTGCGGTGGAAGGTGGTGACCGAGGCCCCTTCGCGCGAGGTCGCGTAGACGTCGCGGCCGTCGGGGCTGACCGCGACCGAGTTCGGCCCGATCAGGCCGATCGCGAGGCCGCAGCCCGCGGTGCCTTTGGCTTTGGCGGCGAGAGCGGCGACACAGCCCGCTTTGCCCGGCGGTTGCTTGAGCGCGCCGGTGGCCGGATCGCGGACGAACACCGCGATCGCGTCGCTGCCGCCGGAGGCGACGTAGACGTTTTTGCCGTCGGGGCTGATCGCGATCGCCCGTGAGCCCATGAACGGCCCGGGTCCTTTCAGCGCCCGCGCCTTGCCGCAGATCTTTTTCGCGGCGGGCCCGTCGGCGAGGCAGCCGAGGCGGCCCGGCAGCTGGGTGAGGCTGCCGGTGGCGGTTTCGACAGGCGGCTGCGGGTTCGGTTCTTTGCCTTTTTTCGCCGCCGAGGCGAGCCCCGGCACCGCGAGCAGCGCGAGGACCGCCATCAGGCCGAGAACCGAGCGGGAGAGAAGACGTCTGGTCATGTGCCCCAGGGCCCCATCATCGCCGGACGACGGTCGACCCGCCGGGAATTTCCTCTCTCGGTCGGACGGAATTGCGGCTTCCTCATCGGTTCCCTTTACCGGCCAGGTCGCCGACGACGCCGATCCGCAGCCCGAGCCACGGGTACGTTTCGGTGTAGAAGACGTTGTCCTGCGGCTGCAGGCCGACCGCCGAGAGCCACAGCTGGTAGACGGGCGCGTTGGCGATGCCGCCGTGCAGGCGACGCCAGACCCGGTGGCCCTTGACGCCGAACGGCGGCGGGGTGATCGTGTCGGTCCACTCGACCGCGTTGCCGCCCTGGTCGAGCGTGCCCCATGGCGAGAACGTCTTCGCCTGGCCGACCGTGCCGACGCTGCCCTGGAAGGCCTTGGCGTACGCCTTCGGCGGCAGCCCGAGCGGGTTCACATTTTCGCAGGCTTCCTTGGTCTGGTTCGACGGGCACCAGTTCGGCGCTTCGGTTTCGGCGGCATGG
The DNA here is from genome assembly GCA_963824485.1 of uncultured Actinomycetes bacterium. GTDB lineage: Bacteria > Actinomycetota > Thermoleophilia > Solirubrobacterales > 70-9 > VAYN01. The sequence continues at coordinate 395,380 of CAWGPH010000009.1, read as the reverse complement.
AAGGTGGCCAGCGGCTGCGTTTCGGCGTTGAGGACGTCACCGGTCAGCGGATCGAGCTGGGTCTGGGCCGGCACCGCCGGGTTTTCCTTGGTGATTTCGCCGAATTCGCCTTCGTTGGTCGGGTACTGCCAGTAGGAGTCGGTGCCGCCGCCCTTCGGGTCGTAGTAGGCGGCCTTGATCCACTCGTTCTGGCTAGGGATGACGAAGCCGGTCTTGCTCGAGCGTTCCGGCGCCCGCGTGCGCATGTCGTACATGCCGGTCGAGGTCCGTCGCGAGAGCCGCACCCGGTAGGTGACGTAGCCGAAGCCGTTCGAGCTGGAGCCGCGGCGCGAGAGCACCTGCCCGTTGAAGAGCGAGTTGTCGAAGCGGGCGGCGCGCAGGAAGTTGGCGAAGGTGTAGGGCTTGTCGAGCCATTCCTTCGCCGCCGCGGTGTAGTGGTGGCCCGGTTTGGCGCCCGCCGAGAAGTTGATCTCGCCGAAGCGCGGCCAGGCAGCGCCGCTCTCGTCTTCGGAATAGAGCTTGTGGGTGTTGTGGCCGAACGGGTCGACCGTGTTGAGGAAGCCGACCCATTGCTTGACGGTCACCTCGAGCTCGCCGATCCCGTAGCTGTAGGGGACGTTGCCGACCTGCTGGCAGGGATCCGGCAGTTTGCCTTTGATCTTCGGTTCCGGCGGCGCTTCGGCGCAGGAGCCGTAGACCGCGTTGGTGAAGGGGACGATGCCGACCGAGGGGTTGCCCGGCGAGCCGACCTGGGCCGTCTTGAAGGTCAGGACCGCGCGTTTCGAGCCGGTCGGCGCGGCGAGCGCCGGGGCGGCGAGCGCCAGCGACGCCGCGACCACCGCGGTCAGGCCGACGAGGCGGCGGGCGGGCAGGGCGCGGGGAACCACTCGGGCGATGGGCATGGCCCGTCATCGCCCATTTGGTCGGAACTCTTTAACGCCAGGGCGTGACGGAGGGCCTCAGCCGCTCGCCCGACAGCTGCGCAACAGGGTGTCGGAGACCGTCTTCTCGCCGACGAAGCCGTAGCTGGCGCGGACCAGCGGGAAGGTCGCGCTGGGGAAGCCGGCCGGGGCCGGGCACCCGGCGCTCAGGTAGCTCCGGGTTTCGCCGTCGACGGCGAAGACCCGGTGGAGGCGCAGCGAGAACGAGGTGATGTGGGCGGTCTGCCGGGTCTTCGCCGGCACGGTGGCGACGAGCCGCGTCCCGTAGGTGCCGTGGCCGTGCCCGACGCTGAAGGCGAGGAGGAAGGCGAGCGGCGCCGGCCGCGTCGTGTAGAGGTGGGCGAGGATCGCCGGCCCGCCGCCGGACAGCCTGCCGTTGAAGGCGACGACCCGGCCGCTGAACGGGGAGGGGGCCTGTTCGGGCAGGACGATGACGCCGCCGACCCGGCCTTCGCCGACCAGCGCCCTGCCGCAGGCCGCCAGCGCGGCGGCCGTGCTCGAGGCGCGCAGCCGTCCCGCCGGGCAGACCGGCAGGCCGCCGCGGTCGAGGACGCCGAGCCGGTTGACTTCGATCGCGATCCGCCGCAGCGAGGGCGGCGGATCGCCGGACAGCTCCCGCACCTGGCCGCGGATCCCCACCGACACCGGCGTCGTCCCGGCGCGCGGCAGCACCTGTGGGACGACGCTGCCGCCGAAGGAGACCTGCAGCGTGCCCTGCCGCACCGTCTCGCCACCCGCCCCGCCGGTCGGCAGAGCGAAGGTCGCCACCACCGTCAGCAGGGCGGCGAAGGAGGTCGTCGAAAACGTCACAAGTAGTCTGCGCCGCGGCATCCTCGGAAGTCTCCCTTTTGAATAGACTGCGCGGGCCGAGCGGCGACCGAACGTGGCAGACGACGCGGACAACATCAACGTGCCTTACCGGGCACCCCAGCAGGTAAGGGACGAACCCGGCCCCCCCGGCTACTTCGAGGGCGAGTCGCTGACCCGCCGCAAGGTCTTCACGATCGCGGCGCAGGCGCTCGGCGGCATCGCAGGCGCGGCGATCATCCTGCCCGCCGTCGGCTTCGCCGTGGCACCGATCTTCCACCGTGGCAAGGAGCGCTGGGAGAAAATCGGCCCGACCGGCAACTTCGTCGAAGACACCTACCGCCAGGTCACCTTCACCGAAGTGCCCGGGGTCGGCGACGTCGGCAAGGTGCTCGCCTACATCCGCAAAAGCTCGAAGGAACTGGGCGAAGAACCGGGCCTCTACGTCGCCGTCTCCAACCGCTGCGCCCACCTCGGCTGCCCGGTGCGCTTCGTCGAGGCGGCGGGCAACTTCATCTGCCCTTGCCACGGTGGTGTCTACGACTTCCAGGGCAAGCGGATCGGCGGCCCGCCGGTACGCCCGCTCGACCGCTTCCAGACCCGCGTGACCAAAGGCCAGGTCGAAGTCGGCCCGCGCTACAGCGTCACCTCGCAGCTGAAGCCGGTCCGCGCCCGTGACCCCGGGGAGTTCACCGGCGGCATCTGGGAATACCTCTACCCGCCGCGGCCCTCGACCTTCCCGCCCCCCTCCTGATGCCGAAGCTCTCCGACCTGCTCGTCCCCGCGCCCCTGCGGAAAACGCCGAAGCCAGGCGAATCAGGTGTGCCCAAGACCCCTGCCCCGCAGGACCTCAAGACGACCCCGCCGGAGCGCCCGACCGACCACGAGCGGCTCGGCGAAAAGGCCCTCGAAGCGCCGATCGAGGCGGTCGCCTGGGTCGACCAGCGGATGGCGGCCAGCGGCTTCCTTGCCGGGATGCTCTTCCGCAAGGTGCCGAAAGGGACCAACTGGTTCTACACGCTCGGCTCGGCGGCCCTGTTCGCCTTCATCGTGCAGGCGATCACCGGCGTGTTCCTGGCGATGTTCTACACGCCTTCGACCACCCAGGCCTACACCTCGATCGCCCACATCAACAACGACGTCTTCCTCGGCCAGCTGGTCCACGGGATGCACAAGTGGGGCGCCAGCGTGATGGTGATCCTGGTCTTCCTCCACATGGGGCGGACCTTCTTCTTCGGCGCCTACAAGTACCCGCGCGAGCTGAACTGGGTGATCGGCGTGGTGATCCTGATCCTGACGATGACGATGGCCTTCACCGGCTACCTGCTGCCGTTCGACCAGCGCTCCTACTGGGCCTCGATCGTCGGCATCAACATCAACGGCACCGGCCCGATCGTCGGCCCCTACCTGAGTGACTTCCTGCGGGCCGGCCCCGAGCTCGGGGCGACGACGCTCTCGCGTTTCTACGCGATCCACATGCTGCTGGTGCCGGGCGCGCTGATCGCCCTGATCGGCGCCCACATGTACCTGGTCGTGAAGCTCGGCACGACCGCCCCGCCCTGGACCAAAGTCGGCAAACCGCGGGTCGCCGAGCCGACCACGAACCTCGACGCGGGCGTCGTCTCCGGCAACGGCTACCGCCCCGATGTCGACGCCGGCTCCATCGCGGGCGTCCAGCTCGACACCCACAGCGGCGACGGGACGGCCCCTGCCTGATGAAGCCGCACGAGAAGCAGGCGTACCTCGAGGAATACGAGGTCCTGAAGAAGAAAGGGAAGCCCTTCTTCCCCTACGCCGTCCTCAAGGACTCGGCGATGGCGCTGATCGTCGTCGCCGTGATCATCGTGATGTCGGTGCTCCTCGGTGCCGAGCAGGGGCCGAAGGTCGACCCGACGACGACGACCTACGTGCCTCGCCCCGAGTGGTACTTCTTCTTCCTCTTCGAGCTCCTGCGCCTGATCAAACCGCCGGAGCTGGTCCCGATCGCGACGATCGGGATCCCCACGTTCTGCATGGTCGCGTTGCTGTTGCTGCCGTTCTACGACCGCGGCCCGGAGCGCCGTCCGGAGCGCCGGCCGCTGGCGACCACCGCCGGGATCCTGACGATCCTGGCGATGGGCTATCTCACCTACTCTGGCGCCACCGCCGGTTCGCCGACCGAGATCGACATGAAAGTCGCGCCCCAATACAAGGCGGGATCCGAGGTGATCGCCTCCTCGGGCTGCCTCGCCTGCCACAAACTGGGCGAGAACGGCAACAACGGTCCGGGTCCCGAACTGACCCACATCGGCGCCCGCATCCCGCGCGCCGCGATCATCCGCTCGGTCGAAATCGGCCCCAGCATCATGCCCTCGTTCCGCGAACTGCCGCCAAAGAAGCTGAATGAGATCGCCGACTTCCTGTCCTCATTGAACTGATCCGGCGCCGGAGGGCGTAGGGCTCTGTGGAGGAGGACGGGTAACGTCCCCCTTGTTCGATGGACACGATCAACGACAACCGCTCCTCGCCCGACTTCGCCGGGCAGGTCAACCGGATGTTCGACCGGGTCGCCGGCCACTACGACGCGCTGAACGGGGTGATGACCGCGGGGATGCACCACCGCTGGCGCGAGCGCGCCGCCGAATGCGCGGGGCTCGGCCCCGGCGAGTCGGCGCTCGACGTCTGCTGCGGCACCGGTGACCTTGCTCTCGAGCTTGCCGGGAGGGTCACGCCGGGAGGCCGCGTGGTCGGCTGCGACTTCTCCGAGCCGATGCTCGACCTGGCCCGCGATAAGGCGGCGGCGCGCGGCACCGAGGGGGTCCGCTTCGAGTGGGCCGACGCGCTCGAGCTGCCCTACGACGCGGAGCGCTTCGACGCGGTGACGGTCGGCTTCGGGGTCCGCAACCTGGCCGACCTCGACCGCGGGCTGCGCGAGATGGCGCGGGTGCTGAAGCCAGGTGGCCGCCTCGTCATCCTGGAGATCACCCAGCCGACCAGGCCGCCGCTGTCCTCCTTCTTCTCGCTCTGGTTCGACCGCATCGTGCCGCTGCTCGGCGCGCTCTCCGACGAGCCCGAGGCCTACAGCTACCTGCCCGAGTCGGTGCGCAGCTTCCCCTCGCCGGCCCGGCTCGCCGAGAAGATGGACCGGGCCGGCTTCGGCGCGATCCGCTACACCGTGCTGGCGGGCGGGATCATCGCGATCCACAGCGGCGCCAAGGGCCCGCCGCGGGGCTGATGGCCCCCGGGTCGGCTGTGCCGCCGCCGGTGACGGCGGTCCTCGACGCCTCCCAACGTTGGCTGCCGGCCCGGCTCGGCGAGGTCGAGGACATGCTGCGCGGGGCGATCGCCGGCTGGGGTGGGCCGCTCGGCGAGGACGCCGGGGCGACGCTGGCGGCGGGCGGCAAGCGGCTGCGGCCGATGCTGGTCCTGCTCTGCGCGGGCGAGTCGGGCGGCGCCGAGGCGGTCCGCGCGGCGACCGCGATCGAGCTCGTCCACATGGCGACGCTGGTCCACGACGACGTCCTCGACGAGGCGCCGTTGCGGCGGGGGCTGCCGACCGTGGCGGCGACCTCGGGCCGGGCACGGGCCCTGGCGACCGGCGACCTGCTGCTCTCGCGCGCCTTCGCGCTGCTCAGCGAGGCAGGCGACCGCCGTGCCGTGCTGCTGCTCGCCGACGCCGCGGTCGCCCTCGCCCGCGGCGAGCTCGCCCAGCGCCAGGACGCCTTCGACCTGGCGATCTCCGAGGCGCGCTACCTGCACCGCTGCCGGCTGAAGACCGCGACGCTGTTCGAATGCGCCGTCTCGCTGGGCCGCGAGGACGAGGAGCTGCGCCGCTTCGGCGCCGAGGTCGGGCTCGCCTTCCAGCTGCTCGACGACGTCCTCGACGTGACCGGGCCACCGGAGCGGACCGGCAAGGCGCGCGGCACCGATCTGCTCGACGGCACCGTCACGCTGCCGCTGATCGTCGCCGCGGAGCTCGATCCGGGGCTGCGGGGGATCGACCTGACGGGACTCGATCCGGCCGCCGCCGAGGCGGTCTGCGAACGGATCGCGGCGACCGGGGCGCTGGACACGGTGAGGGCGCGGGCGCTCGATCTGGTCGCCGAAGGCAAGCGCTGCCTGGCCCGGACCGGGTTCGACGCGGAAGGTCGGCGGCTGCTCGAACTGGTCGCCGACGGCGTCGTCCAGCGCTACAGCTGATCCGGTGCCGGTCAACTCTCGTTACCATTGACGGAATGCTCGGAAACATCGGCCCCCTCGAGATCATCGTCGTCCTGATCATCGCGTTGATCGTGTTCGGCCCCAAACGCCTGCCGGAGCTCGGCAACAGCCTCGGCAAAGGGATCCGCGAGTTCAAAGACTCGGTGACCGGCGAGAACAAGGACGACGACGCCGTCGAAGACCCGGAGGTCAAGACGATCGGCACCCCGAAGGCGACCACCACGCCGATCGAGCCGCCGACGACCCACCGGGTCGAAGCGGATCAGCCCAAGGTGGTCAACCACAAAGACAGCTGAGGCCCGAGGGATGCCGCGCCGCGTCCGGGCGGTCTCCCACGAGGATCGCCTCAGCCTCGTCGAGCACCTCGACGAGCTGCGTCACCGCCTCGTCGTCTGCCTCGTCATCTTCGCGGTGGCGCTGGCGCTTTGCTTCTGGCAGAACCACCTGCTGCTGGAAATCGCCCAGCACCCGCTGCCCAGCGGCCACAAGAAGCTGACCACCTTCAGCGTCACCGAGCCGTTCACGACGACGCTGACGGTGAGCGCCTACGGCGCCGCGATCCTCTCGGCGCCGTTCATCCTCTGGGAGCTCTACGCCTACGTGCTGCCCGCCTTCAGCCCGGTCGAGAAGCGGGTGGTGCTGCCGATCCTGCTGCTCTTCCCGATCCTCTTCCTGGCCGGGGTGGCGTTCGGCTACTTCGCGGTGATGCCGGCCGCCCTCCACTTCCTGCTCAACTTCAACAACGAACAGTTCAACATCCAGGTCCGCGCCGGCGACTACTACAGCTTCTTCTCGATGACGATGTTGGCCTGCGGGCTGGTCTTCCAACTGCCGATGGCGATCCTCGCGGTCACCCGGCTCGGGATCGTGAAGGTCGAGCAGCTCACCCAGAATCGCCGCTACGCCTATCTGATCATCGCGATCGTCGCCGCCGCGCTGCCCGGCGTCGACCCGATTTCGATGCTGCTGGAGATGGTGCCGCTGCTGGTTCTGTTCGAGTTGAGTATCTTGCTTGCTCGGTGGTTCGGCCGACCGAGCGAAGGGGCAAGCGCGGCCGAGCCCTCTACGCAGGAGTGAGAAGGGGCGATGGCGCAGGGCAGCAACGAGCACAGGATGGTCTTCGACATCCGCGGCCGCAGACGGCACGTGGTCAAAGTCGTCTACGCGATCCTGGCCCTGCTGATGGCCGGCAGCCTCTTCCTGGTCACCGGCGCGATCAACATCAACTCGATCCTCGGCACCGCCTCGAGCTCGGAAAGCGCCGTCACCAGCCTCGAAAAGCAGGCCGAAAACGTCGAAGCCAAGCTGGCGAAATCGCCCGGCGACGAAGACCTGCTGGCCGGCCTGACCCGGACCCGGATCAGCGTCGCCAACGCGATGGTCACCAACGGCGCCTTCGAATCGCAGGGCGGTGCCGAAGAAGTCAAACAGCAGCTCGCGCTGGCCAGCGAAGACTGGTCGAAATACGTCGCGGCCGCGAGTGAACCGAGCGCCGGATTGGCGGTGCAGGTGTCGCCGGCGCTGTTCCAGCTGGCCGAAATCTCCTCGAGTTCGAGCGAAGCCGAGGAAAACATCAAGGCGGCGACCGAAGCTCAGGAAGTCGTCGCCAAAGCGCGCCCGAGCCTCAACGGCTACAGCACGCTCGCCATCTACATGCTCTTCGCCCAGAACTACAAAGGGGCCGAAGCAGCGATCGAAAAAGCCACCGGCTTCGCCAACACCAAGTTCGAACGCGAATCGATCGAAAACAAATACGAAGAAGTCGAAAAAAACGCCAAAAAATTCGGCAAGGAGCTGAAAGCCGAAAAGGCGGCGAAGAGCAAGTCGGCCGGTAAGGAAACGCTCGAAAACCCGCTGCAGGGTCTCGGCGGCTCCGGCCTCGGCGGCTGATCTCGGCCGGGCGAAAAGTGGGCCGTGTTGGGTTCGAACCAACGACCTTGAGATTAAGAGTCTCCTGCTCTACCAACTGAGCTAACGGCCCCGGACCGAGGATTATAGGAAGCTCGGCCGGCGCGGCGCCCGCCGTGGCTCAGCGCTGGGCGCAGTACTTTTCGAGCCCGACGCCTTCGATCACGAGGCCGTTGGCGAAGCTGAAGGCGCCGGCGCTGCGCAGGATGTGGTCGCTGCAGCGGGCGCTGACGTAGCTGCGCTTGACGCCGCCCGCGGTGTAGCGGCGGCCGATCTTGACGCTGATGTCGGTGACCGCGCCGAGGCCGCCCGCCAGCGGCGGGAGGTTCACCGTCGCCCGGTAGCGGAATTCGCCGCGGCGCTTTTCGATCGGCACGGTGAAGGCATAGGTCTGGGTCGCCGGGACGGTGGTGCGGGCGTGGACGACGACGGTCGGGTGGCCGGCGGCGTCGCGCGGGCCGTTGAAGAGGGTGAGCGGCGAGCCCGTCGGGACCAGCGATCCCGAGGGGAGGTCGACCAGCGCTTCGATCTTGCCGGTGCCGACGATCGCGCTCTTGCAGATGCGCCGCGCTTCTTCGACGCTCGCCTGGTCGATCGCTTCGGGCGCGCAGGTGGGCAGGCCGGCGACGTCGAGGCGGCCGTCGCGGTCGAAGTCGAGGACGATCTTCTGCAGCGCCGGCGGCTCGCCGCCGCCTGGCTTGCTGATTTCGATCGAGCCCGAGAACTGGACCGGCGCGAAGCGGTGCGCGGGCAGGTCGCGGGGCTGGACGGCCGCGTTCAGCTTGAGCCGCAGTTCGCTGGTTTCGATCAGCGCGGCGGCCCCCGCCGCGGCGGCGAAGACAACGCAGGCGACGAGGACCGCGAGGAGCGGGAGGGCGCGCCTCAGTCTTCGTTGTGGCATGGCGAGCTGAGCAGCGACGGCAGGAAGCTGCCTTCGGCGAAGGTCATTTTGCCCTGCAGCTGGAGGCGACCGCCGGAGCATTCAGCTTCGACGTAGCCGACCTTGTGGCCGTGGCGCGTGTAGGTGCGGCCGAAGGTGGCTTCGGCGAAGATCGCCGCGCCGGCGCCGCCGGCGATCTGCGGCAGTTCGATTTCGGCGCGGTAGCCGTAGCGGCCGTGGTGGACCCGTTCGATCGTGAAGGGGACGAGCAGCGCCTGCGGCGAGGGCACCGTCTCGTAGGCGTGGACGATCATTGCCGGCCGCCCGCCCTGCGGCGGCGCGTTGAAGATCGAGATCGGCGAGCTGATCGTGAAGGGCGGCTTGCCTGGCATTTCGACCCGGGCTTTGCCGAGGCCGGTGCCGACCAGCGCCCCGGCGCAGCGCTTGCGCGCTTCCTCGGGCGTCGTCCCTTCGAGCTGCGCCACCGTGCAGGTCGGCACCCCGGCCGTGTTGATCTTGCCGTGTTTGTCGATTTCGAAGGCCAGCGTCTTCAGTGCCGGCGGCTGTTCGCCGTTGACGGCCTTGATCCGCACGATGCTGCCCATCGTGGCAGGCACGGTCCCGTGCGCCGGGAAGGCGCGCGGCTGGAATTCGGCGGTGGCGCTGACCTTGAGGTTGCCGATCTGGGTGGTGACCGCGACCGCCGCCGCGGCGCAGGCGAGCGCCACCGCGACCAGGGCGAGGACCCACACCGAGGCGATCCGGCGCTTTATCTCAATTCACCCCCGTGCACGGTTTGAGGATCAGGCCGCTCAGTTTGGTCGAGTCGGTGAATTCGGTTTCCACTTTCGCCTGCAGCTTGCCGCTCGGGCAGCTGGCGTTGGCGTAGCTCAGCTTCTGGCCCTTATAGGTCCATTTTTTGCCGACGGTCAGGCGGCCTTCGAGAGGGATGCCCGCGCCCCCGGCGATCTTCGGGATGCGCGCTTCGGTGCGGAATCCGAACGGGCCGTTGTGCACCTTCTGGATTTCGACCGGGACGATGTAGGTGGTCGGCGCCGGGACGCTGAGATACGCGTGGGCCAGCACGGTCGGGTTGCCGTTGTGCGGGGCCGCGTTGAACAGCGTGATCGGCGAGGTCGCCTTGAACGGCCGCTGTTCGGGGAAGGCGATCAGCGCCGTGCCGGAGCCCTCGCCGACGATCGAGCCCGCGCAGACCTTGCGCGCGACCGCCGTCGTGGTCGCCGCCAGTTTGCCCTTCGTGCAATACGGCAGGCCTTTGGTGACGACCGCGCCGTGCTTGTCGAACCAGATGGTCAGGGTCCGCAGGATCGGCGGCAGCGAGCCGTCGGTGGTCCCGATCCTCCCTTCCCCGTGCAGGGTGATCGGCGCCGTCTTGTGCTTCGGCAGCGTGGTCGGCGTGAAGCCGCCTTCACCGATCACTTCGAGCGGCCCCTCATGCAACACGATCGCCGCCGCCGCCCCGCTCATCGCCGCCAGCGCGACGACGGTGAGGACCGCCGTCCTTAACACATTCTTCCGCATAGGTTCGCTCCTCTGTAGCCCCGGAGCGCCAAACTACCATGGGTGGGAGGGAAGTCCTGGCTGCTGCGGCATCCGCGCGAGATCCTGTTGGTCGCGGCGATCGTCCTTGCCGCCCTCGCGATCTTCGGCACCGGCGTCGACTCGCGGCTCGACCCGACCACGCTCGACGTTCCCGGCAGCGCCTCGGCGGAAGCCAACGCGATGCTGGAAGAACACTTCGGCCCCTCGGCGCCGTTCGCGATCCTGCTGCGGGGCCCGGCGGCGGCGCTCGACGAACAGGGGCCACGGCTGGTCCACGCGCTGCGGGCCGAACCGGACGTCTCGACCCTCTCGCCCTGGGACAAGGGCTCGGTCGAAGGGTTGCGGCCGACCTCCGAAAAGGCGCTGATCCTCGCCGACTTCCACGTCGACACGAAAACGGCGGTGAACAAAATCGTGCCGCGCCTCGACGAAATCCTGGAAGAAAAGGTGACGGCGCCGGTCGAGGCGACGCAGACGGGCTATGCGACGCTCTCGCGGGCCCTGCAGCAGGAATCGATCAACGCCTCCGAGCACGACGAGCTGATCGCCCTGCCGCTCCTCCTGATCGTCCTGCTGCTCGTCTTCCGCTCGCCGGTCGCGGCGGCGATCCCGCTCGGCTTCGGGGCGATCACCGTGCTCGCCTCGCGCGGCATCCTCTATTTCCTCACCGACTGGTTCTCGATCGACGCCTTCGCGCTGACCGTCTGCACGATGATCGGCTTGGCGCTGGGGGTCGACTACGCGCTCTTGATGGTCTCGCGCTTCCGCGAGGAGCTGGCGACCGGGGCCGAGCCGCTGGAGGCGGCGCGACGAACCAGGCGACACGCCGGGCGGACCGTCGCCTTCGCGGGCAGCACCTTGCTGCTCTCGATGCTCGTCTCGCTGCTGATCCTGCCGGGATCGCTGCTGGTCTCGCTGGCCGGGACGGTGGCGATGGTGGTCGTCCTCAGCGTCACCGTGGCGACCTTGGTCGGGCCGGCGATCCTCACCTTGGTCGGCCACAACGTGAACCGCTGGCGGATCGGTCCGCCGGCGAGCGCCGAGCGCTCCGCGGTGATCCGCTTCGTCAACGCGGCGCTGCGCAAGCCGCTGGTCGCGGCGCTGGTGATCGGCGCGGTCCTGCTCGTCCTGGCCGCGCCCGCGGTCGGGCTGAAGCTCGGCCCGCCGAGTCCTGAACAGCTTTCGAAGGACGCCCCGGCGCGGGAGAACGCCGAACTGATCGACCACGCGATCGGCCCCGGCTGGGACGCGCCCTTCCAGGTCGTCGCGACCAACCCGAATGGGCCGATCACCGACGCCGGCAGCATGGCGGCGCTCGAACACTTTCAGCACGAGGTCGCCTCCTTCGAAGGGGTGAAAGCGGTGATCGGGCCGCAGGCGGCGACGAAGCGGGTCGAACCGCTGCAGGAACTCGGCAACGCCGCCCTCTCCTCCGGCGGCAACATCGGCCCGGTCAAGGAACTCGGCCACCTCGGCAAGGAACTGAACGTGGCGGCGGGCGGAGTCGGGGCGCTGCAGGAAGGGATCGGCGAAGCGAGCGACGGCGCCGGCCTCCTGGCGCTCGGCTCCGACCACGCGACCGAAGGCGCGCAGCTGATCGCCCACGGTCTGGCGCGTGCGGCCGGGGGGAGCCAACGGGCGATCGACGCGCTCGAACGGTTCGCGAAAGGCTCAGAAAAACTGGTCGAATTCGAGCTGCAAGCAGCGATCGGCACCCAGCAGCTGCGCGCCGCCACCGAGACCGAGATCGGCCCGACCTTCCGCTACAACGCCCTGCGCACTCAGCGCAAGCTGGTCCGCAAACTGCTCGCCGAGGCGGGTGAAACGCTGCCGCGCCTGCTGGCGCCGGCCGAGGTGACGGTGGAAAAGCTGCAGGCGGCGGAAGCGAAGCTGAAGGAAGCGGCGCCCGGCGATCCGACCGCGGCGGCGGCGCTCGAATCGGTGCAGGCGGCGCTCGCCGCGATCACCGGGACCGACCCGGCGACCGGCGCGCCCTACGCCGAAAACTACGCCGGCCTCACCAGCGAAATCGAAGCGCTGGAGCGGCGGATCGGCAAGGACGGCAAAGAAGCCCACAAAGTCGCCCAGTACATGAACTCGACGATCGAGGAAATGCACCGCATCTCAAACGAAATGGGACGCCTGATCGCCGGGCTCTACAAAATCCACAAAGGCACCAACACGCTCGCCAACGGCGCCAACAAACTCGCCAAGGCTGCGGGCGCGCTGGGCGAAGGCCTCGACCGGCTGAGCGCGGGCACGACGTCGCTGGTCAGCGGCCTCAGCAAGTTGAGCGGCGGCGCCGAAGCGCTCGAACAGAACCTCGCCGCCGGGGTGGGGAAGGTCGAACCGCTCGAGACCGGGCTCGAAGAAGCAAGCGTCAAGGTGCTCGAAGGGCAGGCGAAGATCCACCACCAGGCGGGCGAAGTCCAGAAAGCCTCGCCGGGGCTCTTCAACTCGGGCTACTTCGTGCTCTCGGCGCTCGACGGGGCGCCGCCCGCCGCGCGCGAAAAAGTGAACGCGACGATCGACCTCGACCACGGCGGCCAGGCCGCCTCGATGCTGGTCATCTCGAAGTACGAATTCAACTCGCCGGGCTCGGTCGAACTGAACAAGAAGCTGGCGGCGGCGGCCACTGAACTCGGCCAGAACGCGGCCCTGGAAACCGGCGTGGCGGGCGGCGCGGCGCAGCTCAACGACTACAGCCAGATCACCCGCGAACGGATCCCCTGGATCATCGCGACGATCACCCTGGTCACCTTCCTGGTGCTGGTCGTGGTACTGCGGGCGCTGCTCCTGGCGGCGATCGCGGTCGGGCTCAACCTGCTCACGGTCGGCGTCGCCTTCGGCATCCTGACGCTGCTCTTCCACGTCCCGGCGAACTGGCCGCTGGGCGGCCACAACTACGTCGACGCGGTCGGCGCCTGCATGATCTTCGCGGTCGTCTTCGGCCTCTCGATCGACTACGCGGTGTTCCTGCTGAGCCGCATGCGGGAGCGGTATGAGGTGGGCGACGACAACGCCACCGCGGTCCGCTTCGGGCTGGAGAAAACGGCGCGGGTGATCACCGGCGCCGCGGTGATCATGCTCGCGGTCTTCGTCGTCTTCGCCGGGGCGCCGATCGCGACGGTGAGCCAACTCGGGGTCGGCCTCACCGTCGCGGTCGTGCTCGACGCCACCGTGGTGCGGATCGTCCTGCTGCCGGCCTTGATGCTGCTGATCGGCGACTGCGTCTGGTGGCTGCCACGTCCGCTGGCGCGGGTGCTGCCACGGTTCGACGTCTAGTAGCGCGTTGATTTCCAGTTAAGTCCCCGCTTAGGCGCCGTTTGGCGGGGAGGCCCTCGGATACGATTCCCGCGCCCGTTCCGCAGGGTCGAGGGGGCCAGGGATGGGCAGGCAACGACCTGTGGCTGCGAAACCCCAAGGCGAGGAGAAACGCTCGGCTCCAAGCCGTGGGACCACTCCCGCGCGGATCGCGACGATCGCGGCCCTCGCGGTCGTGGTGATCGTCCTCGCGATCGTGCTGTTCGGCGGCGGTGGCGGCCACAAGTACACGCTCCTTTTCCAGAACGCCGGCCAGCTCGTTCCGGACAACCAGGTGATGGTCGGCGGGTCGCCGGTCGGGACGGTCTCCAGCATCGAACTCAGCCCCGAAAACCTGGCCGAAGTCGAAGTCGAAGTCGAACAGGAGCTGCACGAAGGGACGACGGCGGTGATCCGCGCCACCTCGCTCTCCGGGGTCGCCAACCACTACGTCTCGATCAGCCCCGGGCCGAACAGCAGCCCGGCGCTCGAAGAAGGCGCCACCCTCGGCCTCGCCTCGACCACGACGCCGGTCGACATCGACCAGCTCTTCAACAGCTTCCCGCCCAAGGTGCTCGAAGGCCTGAAGAACTTCATCAAGGGCAACGGTCAGATCTATGCCGGCCGCGGCAAGGAAGCGAACGAAAGCTACAAGTACTTCGGCACGGCGCTGAACCGGGCCACCGCCTTCGCCCACGAACTGAACTCCGACGAACAGCTGCTCTCCCGCTTCCTGGTCAGCTCGAGCAAGCTGACGACCGCCGTCGCGGGCCGCGGCGAAGCGCTCTCGAGCGCGATCTCCCACGCGACCACCGCGTTCAAGTCGATCAGCAGCCAGAACGCCGCCCTCGACACGTCCCTGCGGGAGCTGCCACCGGTCATGCGCCAGTCGAACACGACCTTCGTCAATCTGCGCGCCGCGCTCGATGACGTCGAACCGCTGATCAACACCGCCAAGCCGGCGACCAAGAACCTGGCGCCTTTCCTCGCCGAATTGCGCCCGGTGCTGAGCAAATTCATCCCCTTCACCCGGAACCTCGGCCTGGCGCTGAGCCGGCCCGGGCAGCACAACGACACCACCGAACTGCTGGCGACGATCCCCAGCGTCGAGCAGCTGGCCTCGAACGCCTTCCCGCACGCCGAAAGCGCGATCGCCGCCTTCCAGCCGCAGCTGAACTTCGCCCGCTCCTACACGCCCGACCTGTTCAACGCGCTCGGCAACCTCGGCGCGGCGGCGGGTGCCTACGACGGCAACGGCCACTACGTCAGGGCCTCGATCTCCGCCCAGAACCTCTTCAAGTACGCGGGCGGCAAGCTCGAACCGATCACCCGCGGCGAACAGTTCAACGGCTTCACCTCGACCTCGACCCCGCGCCGCTGCCCGGGCGGCGCCACCCAGGCCGCGACCGACGGGTCCAACCCCTACGTCAGCCCGGCGCATTCGGGGAGCAGCGTCAGCGCCGCCGAATGCAACCCGAACCAGGGGGCGGGGGGATGAAAAAAGTGCTCGCCGGAGCCGTGGTGGTGGCCGCCGTGGTCGTCGCGATCTTCCTGATCTCGGGCGGTGACTCGGGCAACGGCTATGTCGTGCGCGCGGTCTTCGACCAGGGCTCGTTCATGGTCAGCGGGGAGCAGGTCCGGGTCGCCGGCGCCAACGTCGGGCAGATCAAGTCGGTCAGCGTCTCGCTGCCCGGCGAACCGACCGCCGAAGAAGACGGCAAGCTGAAGGACGTCCCCGGCAAGGCGGTGATCGAGCTCGAAATCGCCAACCCCGGTTTCCAGGATTTCCGCCAGGACGCCGCCTGTGAAATCCGCCCGCAGTCGCTGATCGGCGAGAAGTACGTCAACTGCACGCCGACCGTGCCGCGGGCGCCAGGCCAGAAGCCGGCGCCGCCGTTGCGCCAGATCCCCGCAGGGGAACCGGGCGAAGGCCAGTACCTGCTCGGCCTCGGCCACAACACGACCAGCGTCGACCCCGACCTGATCAACGACATCAACTCGCTGCCCTATGCGCAGCGCTTCCGGCTGATCTTCAACGAACTCGGCGCCGGGCTGGCGGGCCGCGGCGAAGACCTCGAGGCGGCGATCAAGCGGGCGAACCCGACCCTGCGCGACGTCGACCTGCTCTTCAAGACGCTGACCGAACAGAAGGATCAGCTCGCCCAGCTGGCCGCCGACTCGCAGGAAATCCTCGAACCGCTGACCCGGGAAAAGGAACACGTGGTCGGCTTCCTCGCGCACTCCGGCGAAGCGGCCGAAGCAAGCTCCGAACACGGCCCCGAACTGGAAGCGGCGCTGCGGAAGTTCCCCCAGTTCCTGGTCGAGTTCCGCCAGACGATGGACAACCTCAAAGAGTTCTCCGATGCGGGCACGCCGCTGCTCGAAGACCTCGGCGTCGCCGCCCCCTCGCTGACCGACGCGACCCGCGCGCTGACCCCCTTCTCGGAAGCGACGACGGTCGCCCTGAAGAGCCTCGCGAGCGCGGGCGAAAAGTCGGGCCCGGTATTCGCCGAAGCGACGCCGGTGGTGAAGAAGGCGAGCAAGCTCGCCAAGACTGGCGTCATCCCGACCACCGAACTCGCCGGGCTCTTCACCAGCCTGCAGCAGAGCCGGGGCTGGCAGCGGCTCACCGAACTGATCTACAACACGACCGGGGCGATCAACGGCTTCGACAAATACGGCCACTTCGGCCGCGCCCTGGTCACCCTCAGCAACTGCCTCGAATACATCCCGACCAAGGCAGGGACGTCCGGCTGCTCGGCACGCTTCACCGGGCCGAACGCCGCCGAACCGCAGGAAGCGAACGCCTCGATAGCCCAGCTCGAGCGGCTGCTGGAGGAGAGCCGCGCGAAGCAGGGCGGCGGCACCCTGGCGGGCGGCGAAGGCGGGGAAGGATCGACGACCGGCCTCGCGCTCGCCGAATCGGCCGAACCGTCGGCGCCCGCGGATCGGGCCCGGGCCGAACGTGAACAAGAACACGGGCTCGGCGAAGCCACCACCACCGAAGCGGGGACCGAACCGCTTCTCGACTACCTCCTCGGCCAATGAGGAACCGGAACGGAGGATTCGCGGTGAGCCCGGTGCTGATCGGCGCGGTGACCGTGCTGGTCATCATCGTCGCCGTCTTCCTCGCCTACAACGCGAACAACGGCCTGCCCTTCGTCTCGACCTACGACCTGAAGGCGCGCCTGCCCAACGCCGACGCGCTGGTCAAAGCCAACGAGGTGCGGATCGGCGGCGCCCGGGTCGGCGTGGTCAAGTCGGTGGTGCCGGTGCAGCTGAAGGACGGCGAAGTCGAGGCCGAACTGACGCTGAGCCTGGACAAGAGCGCCGAACCGATCCCGAACGACTCGACGATCCTGGTGCGGCCGAAATCGCCGCTCGGCCTCAAGTACCTACAGATCACGCCGGGCAGCTCGACCACCGGCTTCAAGGCCGGCGAAACGATCCCGGTCCGCTACGCGAAGCCCGAACCGGGCGACATCGACAAATTCTTCGACATGTTCAACACGCCGACGCGGAAAGCGATCCAGCGCAACCTGGCGGGCTTCGGCAACGCGCTGGCCGGGCGCGGGCCGCAGCTGAACGAAGCGATCGGGGCGCTGCGCGGCCTGGTCGAACAAGGTGAACCGGCGGCGGCGCTGCTGGCGGCACAGAGCACCAACTTCGGCGGCTTCTTCCGGGCGCTGGAGGCCCTCTCGGCGACGGTCGCGCCGGTCGCCCAGCAGCAGGCGAGCATGTTCGTCGTCCTCGACCAGACCTTTGCCGCCTTCGCGCACGTCTCGCGCCCCTACATCCAGGAAACGATCGAGAAGGGCCCGGCGACGCTCGACACCGTCAACGCCGGTCTGCCGAAGATCAACCCCTTCCTCCATGACACCGCGCGCTTCTTCACGGCCCTGAGGCCAGGCGCGAAGGCGCTCGAGGAAACCTCGCCGGTGATCGCCGAATCGCTGCACGCCGGGATCCCGGCGCTGAACGCCTCGCCGGTGCTCAACAACCAGCTGCCGCCGACCGCCGAAGCGCTGCTCAAGTTCCAGCAGGCCGAAGGCGTCTTCACCGGTCTCGGCCTGCTCACCGACACGAACAAGATCCTCAAGCCGTCGCTGCGGTTCATCGTCCCGGCGCAGACGACCTGCAACTACGTGACGCTGCTATTCGGGAACCTCGCCAACTCGAACAGTCAGGGGAACAACTACGGCAAGTGGCTGAACATCATCGGCTTCGAGCCGGCGGAGGGCGCGAACTCCGAGGGCGGCCAGGCGGCGGCGCCGGCGAACGGCCCGAAGGGCAACCACCTGCACTTCAACCCCTACCCGCAGACCGGCGCGCCGGGCCAGAAGAACATCTGCGAAGCCGGCAACGAGAAGTACATCCCGGGGAAGACCGTGATCGGCAACACCCAGGTCTTCAACGGCGAAAAGACCCGCGGTCAGGTCGAACCGGAAAGCGGCGGAGCGGAAAAGGAAAAGAGCGAATGAGTCCCGCCGCCGAGCCCAAGAAACCGACGACCGTGCAGAAGAAGAAGCGCCGCCGGCGCGAGCGCGTGCCGAACTGGCTGATCGCGGTGATCTTCATCCTCGTCTTCACGATCGGGCCGTACCTCGCGTTCACCAAACACATTCCCTTCACCAGCTACGGCTACGAGCTGAAGGCGACCTTCGCCAACTCGGCCAACATCGCGCTGAAATCGCCGGTGCGGATCGCCGGCGTGGAAGTCGGCAAAGTGATCTCGACCGAACGCGACGGAGATGCGACCACCGTCACCTTCACGGTCGATGGCTCCGGCCGGCCGATCCACGAAAACGCCTTTGCCGCGATCCGGCCGAGGATCTTCCTGGAAGGCAACTTCTTCCTCGAACTCGATCCGGGCAGCCCGAGCTCGCCCGAATTGGCGAGCGGCGGCACGATCCCGGTCAGCCACACCTCGACCGCGGTGCAGATCGACGAAGTGCTGACCGCGTTGCAGTCGCCCGTCCGCGCCGACCTCGGCCGCCTGCTGGAGAGCTACGGCGCCGCGCTCACCCACGAACCGACCGCGGCCGAAGACCTCAGCCAGCTGCCCCAGGTACAGGGCCTCTCGGGCGGCCAGGCGCTCAACGAGACGTTCCAGTACGGCGGGGAAGCGGGCAAATACAGCGCCCAGGTGACGAACGCGCTGACCGGCACCGAACCTGGGGACCTCGCCAGGCTCGTCGCCGGCACCGGCCGCACCGCCGCCGCCTTCGCCGCCAACCAGCAGGCACTGCAGGGGCTGATCGACAACTTCAACGTCTTCACCGGCGCCCTCGCCAACCAGTCGGAAAACCTGGCGACCACGGTCCACCTGCTGGCGCCGACCCTGCAGGTCGCGCACACCTCGCTGGTCAGCCTCGACAAGTCGCTGCCGCCGCTGCGCACCTACGCGATCGAGCTGACCCCGGCGGTCGCCGAGCTGCCGGGCCTGATCGATGCCTCGAAACCGTGGCTCGCGCAGGTGCGGCCGCTGCTCTCCGGCAAGGAGGCCGGGGGCGCCGTGAAGCTGCTCGCCGAATCGACGCCGGGCCTCGCCGGGGCGGCCCAGGCGGGCAAGGAAGTGGCGCTGCCGCAGCTCAACCAACTCAGCCTCTGCACGACCAAGGTCCTGGTGCCGACCTCGGAAGAGACGATCAACGACAAGTTCAGCACCGGTGGCCCGAACTACCGCGAATTCTGGTATCTGCTCGCCAACTTCGCCGGCGCCAGTCAGAACTTCGACGGCAACGGGCCCTACGTCCGTGCCCAGGGCGGCGGCGGTCCCTACCTGCTCGAAGAATTCAACCCGACCTTCAAAAACATCCCGCAGCAGCACCAGTTCACCCGCTCGATCGAACCGCCCGCCGGGGTCCAGCCGCAGCTCGGCGGTCAGCCTGAATCGAAACCGGGAGTCCGCTGCGAATCCAACCCGGTCCCCGACCTCAACAGCGGGCTCGGCCAGGTCGGGCCGACCGGCGTGAAGGTGGTGAGCGGAGGCTGATGGCCGACCAGACGCCGAACCCGACGCCGGAAAGCCGCAGCCGGATCCGTCATTTCCGTGCCTGGATCAGCCGCCAGGCGCGTGGCCGCCGCATCGACACGATCGCGATCCTCGTGCTGGCGCTGGTCGGCATCGCGATGATGCTCGGGATCTTCACCCAGCAGAAAGCCTCGCTGCCGTCGTGGCTGCCCTTCGTCGGCGAAGAATTCGAACATATCTCGGCCGAGTTCACGACCGCCCAGGCCGTCACCCCGGGCCAGGGCCAGGCGGTCGACGTCGCCGGCATCCAGATCGGCAAGGTCGCCTCGGTCAGCCTCGAAGACGGCCACGCGGTGGTCGGGATGGAGATCGAGCCGAAGTACATGGAGCTGATCCATCC
The DNA here is from genome assembly GCA_963824485.1 of uncultured Actinomycetes bacterium. Lineage (GTDB taxonomy): Bacteria > Actinomycetota > Thermoleophilia > Solirubrobacterales > 70-9 > VAYN01. The sequence continues at coordinate 375,404 of CAWGPH010000009.1, read as the reverse complement.
CGACGCGCACTTCCTCCTGCGACCGAAAACCGGACTCAACGACATGATCGTCGAGGTCGAACCGGGCGCCGGCACCAAGCAGGTCGAAGACGGCTACAAGTTCCCCCTCTCCCAGACCGAACCCGACATCCAGCTCGAAGCGCTCTGGAACAGCCTCGATGCCGACACCCGCCAGTACATCCAGCTGCTGGTCGCCGGCGGGGCGCAGGGGATCGGCGGCCACAGCAAGCAGCTCGGCAACGCGCTGCGCCGCTTCGAGCCGTTCGTCGAGTACAACGCGAAACTGAACAAGGCGTTGGCCGGCCGCCGCACCGAGCTGGCCAAGGCGATCCACGACTTCGGCGAATTGACCACGGAACTCGGCAAGCACGACGCCCAGGTCCGCCGCTTCGTCAGCTCCTCCGACAAGGCGCTCGGCAACTTCGCCAACCAGCAGGAAGCGGTGGAAGAAGCCTTCGAACAGTTCCCGGCGACCCTGCGCGCCGCCCGCGAAGGATTCGCCAGCTCGAACGAATTCTCGACCGTGGCGCTGCCGACGTTGACCAAGCTGATCCCGCAGGCGCAGGCCTCGACCCCGGCCTTCAAGGCGACCGAGAAGCTGTTCAGCCAGACGACCGAACCGATCCGCGACGGGATCCGCCCCTTCACGCGCGAAATCCGCCGGCTGCTCACCAACGCGAACGAAGCGTCGAAGCCGTTCGAAAAGACGGTGCGGAACTTCGGCAACAGCCTCGGCGGTCTGAACTCGTTCTTCAACGAACTCGCCTACAAGCCGAAGGGAGCCAAACAGAGCTACCTCTTCTACCTGCCCTGGGTGAACCACGATTTCAACTCGAGCTTCAGCCTCGAAGACGGCGGCGGCCCGGTTCTGCGCAGCCAGGTGCTGCTGAACTGCACCGGCTCCTCCATCGGTTACGGCACGGTCGAACAGATCAAAGCCGAACAGCTGCAGACCCTGCTCGAATTGATCGGGGCGCCGCGCGCTCCGGAACTGCCGAACCCGTTCGGCGAACCGGGCCACTGCACGACCATCGAAGGAAGCAAGTGAGCAAGCGCGCCCCGAGCACGACGCAGCTCCTGGTGATCACCGCCTTCGCGCTGGCCTGCTTCGGCATCCTGCTCTTCCTCTGGATCACCTTCGGCGGCCCGACCCCGTTCAAAGCGAAGAGCTACCAGGTCAAGATCCCGTTCACCGAGGCTTCGCAGCTGGCCGAACAGTCGGACGTGCGGATCTCCGGGGTCGACGTCGGCAAAGTCGAAAGCATCGAACTGGGGCCGCATGGCAAGGAAGCGGTCGCCCTCCTCACCATCGACGACAAGTACGCGCCGCTGCCGCGCTCGACCCGGGCGATGCTGCGGACGAAGACGCTGCTCGGCGAGACCTACGTCGAACTGACGCCCGGCTCGAAGGGCGAACCGCCGCTCGCCGACGGCGGCAGCCTGCCCGCCGCACAGGTCGCCGAATCGGTCCAGCTCGACGAGATCTTCCGGGCCTTCGACCCGAAGACCCGGCGCGCCTTTCAGACCTGGATGCAGGAAGCGGCGGTGGCGATCGAAGGCCAGGGCCAGAACCTCTCCTACGCGATCGGCAACTTCGATCCGACCTTCACCGAATTCGAAAACCTCTTCCGTGTCCTCAACAGCCAGAAGGTCGCCGTCTCGCAGCTGTTCAGCAACGGGGCGAAGACGTTCGAAGCGCTACGCGGGCGCGAAGGCGAACTGGCGAACCTGATCCGCAGCTCGAACGAACTGTTCAAGACGACGGCGGCCCGCAACCAGGACATCGAAGCGCTGTTCCGCGCCTTTCCGACCTTCGAGGACGAGTCGCGCCTGACCGTCGCCCGCCTGCAGGGCTTCGCGACCAACGCCGACCCCCTCTCCAAGCAGCTGGTGCCGGTGGCCGAAGAACTGTCGCCGACCCTGATCGCCTTCGGCAAGCTGGCGCCGGAAGCGAAGAAGCTGTTCGAAGCGCTGCCCGCGGTGGAGAAGGAGGCCCCGACCGGGTTCCCGGCGCTGCGCAAGCTCTTCCGCGACGACTTCCCGCCGCTGTTGCGCGCGGTCGATCCGTTCATCCGCAACCTCAACCCGCTGCTGACCGGCCTCGACCTCTACAAAAACGAGGTCACCTCCTTCTTCGGCAACCTTGCCGCGGCGACCAACGGCGAACTCACCGAAACCAACGCCGCCGGGCAGAAGATCCACTTCGTCCGCACGCTCGGGCCGATCAATCCCGAATCGGTCGCCAGCTATCCGACCCGCCTCGCCCTCAACCGCAACAGCGCCTACAGCCCGCCGGGCTGGGCGAAAGAAATCCTGAAGGGGCTGCCGAGCTTCAACACCACCAACTGCGCCTCCGGCCTGGTCGCCGAACTCGACCCGGCGACGCCGACCTCGCCGGCCTTCCTCGAACGGATCCAGACCCACAAAGAAGAAGGCGAAGCCACCTTCACCGAACAGGAACGGATCGTCAAGGCCGAAAGCCTCTTCAACCGGATCAAGAAGTTCGCCTTCGGCGAACAGTCGAGCACCGGCGCCGCCCCGACGCCGGTCTGCAAGCAGCAGGAAAAGCTCGAATCGATCTACGGCGGCGGAGAAAAGACGCAGTACCAGCACACCTACGAACAGACCGGGCGCTAGGCGCCGCGCCTCCCGTAGGCGTTTCAGATCGGCAAGATCCTCCGGCCTGCCGGCCGCCCCGCCTGTGCCACTTGGGACATGAATCGCGACAACTCGAAGACTTGTTCGGCCCGCCGAGCCGGCGACAGTTCGTTAGCGGAGGAACGCTGGTCCGAACGGATCGCGATCAATATTCGAGGACGCGCTCGATCAGGTCCGCCGCGAGCTCCGTCCCGCGGGCGGCTTGCAGCCGGCGGGAGGTCCGGGCGAGGCGGTCGGCGAGGTCGCCGTCGTCGAGCAGGCGGGCGATCGCGCCGCGCAGCTCGGCGGGCTCGTGGGCGTAGGTGTCGAGGCGGATCCCGAAGCCGGTCTCGTCGAGCCGCTGCGCGTTGTCGTGCTGGTCCCAGAAGATCGGCAGGACGACCATCGGCTTGCCGAAGAAGAGCGACTCGGTGACGGTGTTGTTGCCGCCGTGGGTGATCACCAGGTCGACCAGCGGCAGGACGGAGGTCTGGGGGAGGAACTCGGCGCCGACCATGTTCGGCGCCAGCTCGAACTCGTCGGCCTGCGGCCCCTTGGAGACGATGAAGCGGTAGGGCGCCGCGGCGAGCTCCGCCACCAGGGTCCGCATCAGCGCCTCGTCGGCCGAGCCGAGCGAGCCGAGGCTGAGGTAGACGAGCGGCTCCTCGCCGGCCGCCGGCTCCTCGGGCAGCCGGTAGTCCGGATCGGTCGCGCGCACGCTCGCCTGCAGGTTGTGCCAGGTCGGGCCGAGCGGTTCGCGGCGCGGGTAGTCGACCTCGTCGGGATAGAGGTAGAGGTTCAGGGTCGGGCTGGCGTGGATGAAGTCGTCGCGGGGGAGGGGAGGGGCGCCGCGCTCGCGGCAGAACTCGTCGAAGTCGGCGTGCATCTCGGCATGGGCGGCGCGGTAGGCGTCCCAGAACCCCGGCCATCCGGAGCGGTCCTCGGCGGGCAGCCCGGAGAAGACCGGCGGCAGGTCGGGATCCTTGATCTCGAGCGGGTTGCAGGAGTCGATCCGTGCCCAGGGGGCGTCGCCGGCGAAGAGGGCCGGGAAGGTGACGACGTTGTCCTCGACGACCAGGTCGGGCTCGAGCCCGCCGATGATCTCGGTGAGCTGCGCGTCGGCGTACTTGGCGCCGTCGATCAGCGCCTGGAAGGTAGGCGCGATGAACTCGCCGAGCTGGTCGACCGTCGGCCTGCGGAAGACGGGTGCGGTGTCGTGGATGAAGTCCTTCCAGAACTGCCCGGGCACTTCCTCGGTCTCCGGCGGCGGGGTGAGGCGCATCGTCCGCTCCTCGAAGCCCTGCGCCTCGAGCGTCCCGGCGAAGGACTCCTCGACGATGAAGACGACCCGGTGGCCGCGACGGCGGAGCACGTCGCCGATGCCGACGCAGTTGTTGGTCGGCCCGAACGCCCCCTCCGGAAAGAAGACGATCGTCGCGGCCGGCTCGCTCACGTTGCTAAACATACGGGCAGCGTGGACTTCGGAATCGGATATTTCCCCACCGCCGACGCGGTCGGGCCCGGTAAGCTCGCCGCCTGGATCGAGGAGCGCGGCTTCGAGTCGCTCTTCTTCGCCGAGCACACCCACATCCCGGCGAGCCGCGAGTCCCCTTACCCGGGCGGCGGCGACCTGCCCCGCAAGTACACGGCGACGCTCGACCTCTTCGTCGCGCTGACCGCGGCGGCGCTGGCGACCACCCGGCTGCGGGTCGGCAGCGGCATCGCCCTGGTGATCGAGCGCGACCCGATCATCACCGCCAAAGAGGCGGCCTCGATCGACGTCCTCTCCGGCGGGCGCCTCGAGTTAGGCGTCGGCGCCGGCTGGAACCGTGAGGAGATGGCCAACCACGGCACCGACCCGCGCACCCGGATGCGCCTCTTCGCCGAGCGGGTCGAAGCGATCAAGACGATCTGGGCCGATCGCGAGGCGAGCTTCCACGGCGAGTTCGTCGACTTCGACCGGATCCTCTGCGAGCCGAAGCCCTTGCAGCGGCCGCACCCGCCGGTCCTGGTCGGCGGCCTCGGGCCGACCGTGATCGACCGCGTGCTTGCCTTCGGCGACGCCTGGTTCCCGAACTGGACCCCGGACATCCTCGACCGCGCCGCCGAGCTCCGCGCCCGCGCCGAGCGGCCGATCGACTTCATGGCGATGGGCCCGCCCGCCAAGCCGGAGGCGATCGAGGAGCTGGCCGCGGCCGGCACCCGCCGGGTCGCCTGGTGGCTGCCGAGCGCCGGGTTCAGCGTGATCGAGCCGCGCCTCGAGCGGATCGAGAAGGCGATCGCCGAATTCACCGGCGAGGCGTGACCGCGGCGGAGGCGCGCGCCCGGTTCGCCGGCGCCCGTGTCGCCCGCCTCGCCAGCGCCGACGCCGCCGGCCGTCCCCACCTCGTGCCGATCGCCTTCGCGGTCGACGGCGACACGATCTACAGCGCGGTCGACGCCAAACCGAAGCGCACCCGGGCGCTCCGCCGCCTCGCCAACGTCCGCGAGAACCCGGCGGTGTCGATGCTGGTCGACCACTGGGACGAGGACGACTGGGCGCGGCTCTGGTGGGCGCGTGCCGACGGCACGGGCCGGGTGCTCGACCCGGGCGACTCCGAGGCGCGCCGTGCGGTCGAGCTCCTCCGCGACCGCTACCCACGCCAGCGCGCCGCCGGCGAGGTGCTCGCGGTCGACGTCCGGCGTTGGAGCGGCTGGACCCCATAGATTGCGCGGTCGATGGAAGCCCACCGCTCCGTGGAGCGCTTCGAGCAGGGTCACCGCGCCGAGGGCGGGGAGCTCGACACGCCCGGGTTCGCCCGCCAGGCGGCGCTGGTCGTCGCCGTGCTCGCCGCCTTCCTCGCGGTCGCCACCTTCCTCTCCAACGAGGCGGTGAAGGAGGTGATCACCGGCGAGACCCAGCGCGCCGACACCTCCTCGCGGCTGGAGAGCAACCAGCTGAAGATCGACGTCGCGGGCGGCGCCGCGACGATGCTCCGGGTGCTCGCCGACGGCCCCCGCGACGAGGCCGTCGCGGCCGTCGCGGCGCGCGTCCACGAGGGCCGCATCCAGAACGAACTGCAGCCCGCCGACCACGCGCTGACCGAGGAGATGTACCACGACGAACAGCACGTCGACCACTACAACTCGAAGCACCTCCTCTACGAGTTGGCCGAGGTCGGCCTCGAGGTCGGCATCGTCCTCTCCACCGTCTCGATCATCGCCCACCGTCGCTGGCTGCTCGGCAGCGGCGCCGCGGTCGGCGTCGTCGGCGCGATCCTCCTGCTCGCCGGCGTCCTGGCGATCTAACACGCGAGCGCTACAAAGTCGGCGCCGAATCCTTACTTTCCCCGCACCACTAACGCGAGCTGGGCCTGTGGAAGAGCAAGTGGGAGATCCACCGCGAGGACATGGACCGTCGCGAAGCCGAGCGGCGAGCGGAGACGGACCGTCGGGAAGCCGACTGGCGGGCGGAGACGGAGCGCCGGAAGCCAAATGGCGTCGAGTTCGCCGCGCGCGGCGTCCGCGTCAATGCTCTGCCCGGGCGCGGTCAACACGCCCCTCCTCAAAGAGTTCTTCGCCAAGGACCCGGAGCGCGCCGCCAAGCGCCTCGTCCACGTCCCGATAGGCCGCTTCGGCGAGCCCGAGGAGATCGCGGCGGCAGCCCTCTTTCTGGCCGGCGACGAGTCGAGCTTCGTCACCGCCTCCACCTTCCTCGCCGACGGCGGCCTCAGCTCCGCCTACATCACCCCCGGCCAGGTCGACCGACCCCCCACCCCGCTGAGTTCGCAGTTCTCTTCGCATAGCGACGATTTCTGCGAACGCGGTACGGTCGCGACGTGCCGACGCGGGTCGACTACGAGACGCACGGGCGCGGCTACGCGCGAGGGCGGCGCGCCGATCACCGGATCGCGGCGCGGATCGAGGCGGCCCTCGGTGACGCGCGGACCGTGGTCAACGTCGGCGCCGGGACGGGGTCCTACGAGCCCCGCGACCGCTGGGTGCTGGCGGTCGAGCCGAGCGCGACGATGCGCGACCAGCGCTCGTCCGACGCCGCCCCCTGCCTCGCCGCCTCCGCCGAATCCCTGCCACTCGACGACGACTCGGTCGACGCGGCGATGGCCTGTGTGACGATCCACCACTGGCAGGACCGCGCTGCCGGCCTCGCCGAGCTCCGCCGCGTCGCCCGCGGCCCGGTCGTCGTCTTCACCTTCGACCTCGCCGACCTGATCGCCTGGCAGCGCGACTACTTCGCCGAGGCGGTGGCGATCGAGCAGCCCCGCTTCGGCACCATCGAGGAAGTCGCGGCCGAGCTCGGCGGCGAGGTGCGGGTGGAGACGATCCCGACCCCGGCCGACTGCGCCGACGGCTTCTTCGAGGCCTACTGGAATCGCCCGGAGCCGCTGCTCGACCCGACCGTGCGCGCCTCGCAGTCGATCTGGCAGCTCCTCGACCCCGGTGTCGAGGAGCGGATCTTCGAGCGGCTCGCCGCCGACCTCGATTCGGGCAGGTGGGACGACGAGCACGGCTCCCTGCGGGACCTCCCGAGCTATGAGGGCTCGCTGCGCCTGGTCATCTCCGAACCGGCCTGAGTCGCCACGTCCAGCCAGCGCCGGCAGAGATCCCGCCCCAGCTCGTTGAAGGCACCGATCTTCGCTTCGATCTCGAACGCGAGGGCGCTTGGGTCGAGGCCGGTCCGCACCGCATCGGGATCGGACTCGTAGTCGGCGGTCCAGTGCAGCGCGTCGGCGGCGCTCACCTCGGGGTGGAACTGGATCGCCCAGGCGACCTCGCCGATCCGCGCGGCCTGCAGGCGGAGCTCGCCGCGGGCGAGCGCCACCGCGCCGGGCGGCAGCGGGAACTCGTAGCTGTGCCACTGGAAGGACTTCGTCGATGTTCATCGCGCCGCCGAGCACGAGCACCGCGTCGTAGCCGAGCGGGTCCCCCGGCGGCTCCTCCTCCGCGGGCACCATCCACTCGTCGAGCGCGTCCCCCCGCTCCCGCATCGCCTCACCGAACACCCCCGGCCCGGCGTGATCCTCGTGCACGATCGCAAGCACCCTCACCGCGTCAGTCTCCCGCAACAGACCCGCGACGAAGTTGGCTCACCCGCGTCTTGTTCGGTGCGTTCTTCGGCCCCAAGGTCGTGGCATCGGAGAGCGGCGACGAAAATGGCAGCGGGGAAAGTTCAGCGAACGGCGCGATCCGATCTGGGAGCCCCTGCTCGAACTCCTCCCTGAGGACATCGACGACTTCATGTGGATGGGCGAGGTGATCCTCAGTGATGGGACCCAGATCCAGCTCTACAAGCACTACTGGTCCCGCCGTTATCTCTGTCTCGACCTCGGCGGTCGCACCTTCGTCAATCCGGGCAACGATCGTTGGGAAGAGGCGGAGGATCCGGAGTGGATGTTGCAGGTGGTCTTCGCAGGCCGAGAAAGCCGCGCTAGAATCGTCAGACAAAATGAGTGGCTTGAAAGCGAGGACATCCACTGGGCGAGGTCGGCGACGAAGCACCGGATCAGTCGACCGCAATCGCTTCACGTCATCAGGCACGCCGGTATCTGTTTCGAGGAAGTCGAATGGCCGCGCCGGGAGTGGGAGCCACCGGACGCGCGGCTCGTATTCCTGGGTGATGACGAAAGCGGCCAAGAACTCGAGGTCATCGCAGGCAGCCCAAAAGGCGGCGGCCTCCTCGTGATTCACGCGATGCCCATGCGCGAGGAATACGGACCCGACTACGCGGAGGCCCTTGGATGGCGAAAGTAAGGAAACCACCGAAAACGAAAGACGGCTACTGGATCACCGAGAGCGGCACGGTGGTCACTCCCGAGGTCGAAGAGCGTTGGTCAAAGGAATGTGAGGAAGGCTTTGATCTTTCGACCTGGAGACGCCGACCGGTGGGAAGGCCTCCTCTAGACGGGAACATGGCGGCGGAGCGAATTACGGTCCGGGTTCCGCGCCGGCTGTACGAGGCGGCCGAAAATAAGGCAGAAAAGGAAAAGCGCTCGCTCAGCAACCTGACCCGTGAGGCGCTGCAGCGGTATGTCGAAGAGTAGGCGGCGGCTGCCCCTGCTCGTCGCGGTGTTCGCCCTCGGAGGCGGCGCGATCGCCTCGGCCGCGAGCGCTCCCGAGCACCCGACCGAACCCTTCTTTCCCCCCAGCGGCAACCGGGGATACAACGTCACGCACTCGACCTCGACGGGCTGAAGGTCGCCTCGGTCAGCGTCGACGGCGAACCGGCCGGATACAGCCGCGGCCGGGGGAAGGTGAAGGTCGTGCCGGCGACGCCGATCGTCAAGGGCGAAGCGTTCACCGTCGAGCTCCGCTACCAGGGGACGCTGCGCAAGGTCACCGACCCCGATGGCCTGGCCGGAAGGGGCCAGGATCGCCTCGATCTCGAAAATCTGGAGCGTGTCCACGGCGAGTTGCCGATCGATCCGATCCCGGACCTCGACAGCTGAGCCGATTGAGCTGCTCGACAGCAAGCTGGCCTACGAGGGCGTCGACGTCGAGATCCGCCGCTATCGCCGCGCTGCCGCCACCGACTGGACCGAGCTGGCGAAGATCTACCCGAGCCCCGGCTGCATCAGCGAAGTGGTGACGTTCTCCCCGCCGAGGGCGACCACTACCTCGACCTCGGCGGACATGGCTATCCACTCAGCCGCCGAGGCCTGACCCGGCTTGGCAGCTGTTCGTCGGAGCGCATCCGACCGATGTCGGTGCGGTGAGGGTCGAACGCCTCCGCCAAGGCTTTGAGCAGCCCCAGGGCACGCAGGACGCGCAGCAGCGTCTCCGGGCCGACCCCGCGCGCCGCTCTCCAGGCGAGTCAAGGTGTCGCGCGACACGCCTGCCCGATCGGCGAGTTGGGCCTGGGTCAGCCCGCGCAGCTTGCGCCAGGTGGTCAGATCGTCGGCCAGCTCTCGCATCAAGCGGGCTGAAACTCAAGGCACTATTTGAGACAGCTGCTGATCTACCCCTTCTCGATCTCCTTGCCAGCGCGCTTTTCTTCGCGGCGATGCCGTCGGTAGACCGGCCCGATGTAGCCGATCAGCGCGCCGATCAGGACGGCGACGGCGAGGACGATGATCAGCGGCGCGTCGAAGCTGGCGAAGAGCACTTCGACGCTCACCTTCTGCGAGTTCTGCAGGCAGACGACGACGACCAGCGCAATCAGGATCCCGGTGATCCAGGCGCGCCAGTTGGTCGGCTTCTTCTCCTGTGGTCCCACGGCTCAGATCCTACGTGGCGGTCGGGTCTGAACCCGTCCCAGACCTTCTTCGTATACCCGGGCCAGAGCGGATCAGCACCCGACCGCGACCCACTCGTCCGAATCGAGGAGGCAGAGAATGTTGAAGCGAACCGCAACGGCGATCACCGCGGCCCTGGTCCTGGCGCTCGGCGGCACCGCCGCGGCGCTGGCGTCGAACGGTGCAGACGACTCGCCCGGCCACCATCAGGAGCACAAACACGGCCACAAGGGCAAAGGCCATCACCACAACGGCAAGGGCGACGACCACGGCGGCGAAACCGAAGCGGCTCAGGAAGAAGCGCCGCCGATGAGCGAATACGGCTACTGACCGCGTAGCTGCAAGGCTTCGCGGCGATGACGTCATCGCCGATCGGTGCTCAGCGTGATGACGACCTCCTCCTACAGGAGTCGTGAGGCTATTCGCCCCGTGCCTCGCGCAGCCGCCTTAGGTCCGTCAAATCCTCTGGCCTGCCGGCGAGCTGCTTTAGCCGGACCAGGTCCTCGTAGCCGACGACCTTGATCGGAAGGTCTCCGACTTCGTCCTCGATCGCAGCGGCGGAAAGCTCTTCCCAGAGTGGGTGGTCGCCGATCCACTGCATGATGTCAAGGCGCCCGAGTCGGGTGAGCAGCACCCAGTTCCCCCCGGAAGCGAGCGCGGCTGGGTCGAGCGGATCTGGTAGCTCAGCGGGGTCGAACTCCTCGGCCCCCTCGATTCTGGCGTCGAGGGCCTTGAGCACCGCGGCCAGGCGCTCCAGATTGACCGGGTCCGGTGCCGGGACTATGTCCACGTCCTTGGTTGCTCGGACATGGCCGTGATAGCCGACCGCGACGCCGCCGATCAGCAGGAAATCGACGTCTGCCTCTGAGAGCTGCCGGAGGATCCCCGGGATGTCGAGCTCAGCCAACGCGCCGGCGCCGGCCGGTCTCTGCCACCTGAGACATGAACCGCGACATCTCGAAGACCTGTTCCATCCGCTGAGCAGGGGTGTAGGCCAGGAAATCTCGACGTTGAGCGGCTCGCTCGACACGTCCGTCGGAGCGCCAGTTCCCGATTCGTCTCACCGTTTTCACCGACCCAAAGTAGCGCACGCCTGAGCCACCGGCGGAGAGTGATGCCTACCGAGCCGGCCAGCGGTCGGGGTCGCGGACCCCGTCGCCGCCCTCGGGCTTGCTGCCACCGACCGCGATCACTTCGAGCCCCTTCGGCCCGGCCTCGAACCCGCGCACCACGTGCGGCGCGACCCGCACGACGTCGAACTGCCGCAGCTCGACCACGTCGTCGTCGAGCTTGATCCGTCCGGACCCGCCGACGACCACGTAGGCCTCCTCCTGCTCTTTGTGGTGGTGCCCGTCCGTCGCCACCATGTTCGGCGCGTAACGGAACAGGCTGACCCCGAGTTCCTCCGAGTCGATGTATTTCCTCGAGAACCGCGCCTCGACCGGGCCGTCCCCAAAGACGTCATCGATCTCCAACAAGTTTTTGACCGCGTAGTCGCTCATGGAGAGCGAGTCTAGGGGGATTACGATCCCGGTATGGCGACTCCGCTGACCACCCGCTCGGACTGGCTCGACGCCACCCTCCGCCGGCCGCTCGACTGACCGCGACCCTCGCCGGGGTCGCCGAGCGCGCCCGGGCCGGTGAGGACTTTCGCCACGCCGTCCGCGAGTTCCTCGACGAGTTCTCTCTGCGTGACGGCAATCGGTCCCGCGCCGCGGCGATCGCCGAGCGTCCGGTGCCGACCGGGGATCGAAGGCATGACGCCTACCTTGGCGCCTTGGCCGAGCACCTCGCGACTGTCCACGGTCTGGATCGCCCCCGTTGGTCGGTCGGGGCCGAGCGCTTCCTGGACCGCTTCTGGTTCGTCAGCGACGTACCGGGATTCCGCGCCGCCGCGATCGCCCAGGCGCCGGCCGCCTTCCGCCGCCGCGGGGTCTTCATCCCCGAGCGCTCCTTGCATCGGGTCTAGCTGTGGATCGCCGCGAGATCATCGGCGCGCTCACCTCCCTGGCAAGCGAGCTCGACCGCCGCGGTGTGAGCGCCGAGATGTATGTGGTCGGCGGTGCGGCGATCGCGCTCGTCGCCGAGCGGTTGGGGCTGCCGGGTGGCTGGTTGAGCGACACTGTCAAGGGATTCCTCGAGAGCGAGGACCCCGCCGCCGCGCCCGTCCTCGACCTGCCGGGTCTGCGCGTCCTTGCCGCTTTGCCGGAGACGCTCCTGGCCCTCAAGGTGCTGGCCCACCGGATCGGGGAGGACGATGACGATGTGCGGTTGCTGGCCTCCCGACTGGGCCTCGGGAGCGCCGGTCAGGTCCTTGCCGTCGCCGAGCGGACCTACGGCGATCGGCTCGACCCGACGGCCAGGTTCTTCGTCGAAGAGCTCTTCGACGAGAGTTGAGGTCGTTTTCGCCACATGGGCGTCACTTGCCGCAGAGCCACGCCAAACTTGTTCGACGCCTCCGTTGATCTGCCTTCCAGTCCCTCCGGACGCAAGCGTTAGCCGCCGCCGTCCGAAGAGAGGGTCCGACAAGGGGCCCGACGAACTCGACGATCGCGCCACCAGTGCCGCAGCGACGGAAATGCCGGCGACGAGCCGATCGCGAACGATTTCCGAATCGGTTTCCAGGCACCCTTCTCCCGCGCCTCGGCGAATCGTGCCAACATATCCGTTCCGAATTCATGACGGCCGCAGCCGTCAAAGCGGCCCCGCTTTTCATTGGAGGGCGACGGGCCGGAACAGCTCCGGCGAGGGAATCCCGATCACCTCGCCCCGGAACCGCTTCCGCGTCCCGTAGACGACCCAGGTCGTGTCGATTTCCCCGATCTCCTGCTCGACGCGGAGCTGCTCGGGGTGGCGCTCGGCATATTCGAGGTGGGTCAGACCCGCCTCGTAGCGCCCCTCGAGCAGCTCTCGCGCGACGGTCGGCTTCGATGCCACGTCGACGATCTTTTGCCACCCCTTTTCGTCGATGTAGCCGGCCGTCGCGGGTACGAGCCCGAGCGTCCTGGGTCGCTCGACCTCGCGGCGGCTCAACACCGCCAAGGCCTTGGTCGGGTAGATGAACGGTCTCGATCGGCGCGAGGTCGCGGATCTCCACCTCGCCGGTCTCGTAGTCGAAGTCATTCGTCCCGAGATGGACGTAGCGGCGCACTGTCATGCCGGGTTCGTAGCCGCGCGCCGCGAGCCAGTCCTCCGCTTCCTGCGTGCCGGGACGATCGCCGACCACGGAGACGCGGTAGTCGACCTCCCATGTCCGCTGCCATTCGACTGCCGCGGCGAGGTGGCCGTGGCCGACCGCGTTGGGCTCCGCCACTCCCTGCACGATGTTCAGCAGGCTGATGTGGGGGAGCTCGCCGAAGACGGTGGCGAGGATCGGGCCGAACCACCGGCGCTGCACCTCCGCCTCTTCGATCGCATCGACCGGCGCGGTTCGCCACAGATCCTCACGAAAGCGGAGTTCGGCCGCGGCGATCGCAGATCCGTCGTACATCAGTGCCTCCCACGGCATCATCAAGTCCCTTCCCCAGCCCCACTGTATGGAAGAGGGATCTTTACTTTCCGGGATCCTGAGAACTTTCCGGGAAGTGACGCCGAGTTCCGGGCACGAAGAAGGGCGGCCCGGAGGCCGCCCTTCGATACCGCCGCTCTCGTAGGAGAGCTTTGCCTTGAGGCTCAGCCCTTCGGCGTGCAGGGACGGATGATTTCCGTTTCCGCCTTGGTCCCGTCTTCGAATTTGCCGAGGACGTGAACTTTGAGCTTCCCGTCCCGGCAGGTCGAGCTGATCGGGTTTTTGCCTGCCACGTTCTTTTTGATTTCCAGGTTGAACGAGGTGATCGAGCCGCTGCCGCCGGTGATCTGCGGGATCTTCGCGACCGCCAGGGTGCCGAAGCGCCCGTGCTTGTGCTTGGTGATGGTCACCGTGGTGACGATCGCGCCCGAGATCGGGTTGGAGAAGTAGGCGTGCACGTACCAGGTGATCTTGCCGCCCTTTTGGCCGCCGTTGAAGACGAGCAGCTTGGAGGGAACGTTGATCGGTTTCTGTTCGGCGAACGCCACCTGGGCGGTCGTCTTACCTTCGCCGATCAGCGCCGGCCTGCAGGCCTTCAGCGCCGCGGTGGTGTCGGTCGCCTGCAGCTGGCCCGACTTGCAGGTCGGTATGCCCTTGGTGTGGACTTCGGCGTTCTTGTCGCCTTCGATGATGATTTCGCGGATCGCCGGCGGGTGGCTGCCGTCGGCCTCCTTGACTTCGCCCGACGCCTTGAGCGAGATCGGCGTCTGCTTGGTCTTCGATAGCGCCTTCGGGCTGAAGCCGCCGTTCGCGGTCAATTCGAGATTGCCGACTTTCACCGTGACCGGGGTTTCGCCCCCTGCCGCGGTGGCGATCCCGACTGCCGAGACGGCAATCAACGCCCCCAGGGCGAGAACTATCAGCACGTGTTTGCGCATATCCCTATGTCTCTCCTTTAAAGCGGCCTGCCCACCGGGGGCCTTGGCCGTCGAAAGCTTACGTTTGAACCGTGAGCGGTTTGCGGGCGGGGGGACCTATACCACCCTCTCGCACTCTGTAAACACCTGAATCGGCTGAAAGAAGCGGTTCGATGCCCACCTTCGGCACCCCGACGCGCCGGTGGGGATCGCTAATCGATCCAGACGACCTGGTCGCGCGAGGGCCCGACCCCGGCGATCTTCACCGGCACACCGACGTTCTCGGCGATGAAGGCGAGGTAGTCGCGCGCCGCGGTCGGCAGGTCGTCGGCGGTGCGGCAGGCGCCGAGGTCGACGTCGAAGCCGGGCAGCTCCTCGTACTCGGCGGTCGCCGAGTGGAGGATCGACTGGTGGTAGGGGAACTCCTCCAGGATCGCGCCTTCCTTGGACCGATAGCGGACCGCGACCCGCAGCGGGCCGATCCCGCTCAGCACGTCGAGCTTGGTGATCGCCAGCGCGTCCATCCTGTTCAGCCGCACCGCGTAGCGCAGGCCGACCAGATCCAGCCAACCGGCGCGCCGTTTGCGCCCGGTCGTCGTCCCGTACTCGTGCCCCTGCTCGACGATCTGGTCGCCGACCTCGTCGTGGAGCTCGGTCGGGAACGGCCCCGCGCCGACCCGGGTCGTGTAGGCCTTGGCGATCCCCCAGACTTCGTCGATGTCGGTCGGGCCGACCCCGGCGCCGACCGTCGCCGCGCCGGCGATCGGGTTGGAGGAGGTGACGAAGGGATAGGTGCCGTGGTCGAGGTCGAGCAGGGTCGCCTGGGCGCCCTCGAAGATCACCGTCTCGCCGCCGTCGAGCGCGTCCCAGCAGAGCTTCGCGGTGTCGGCGATGTGCGGCTCCAGCCGGTGGCCGTAGCTGACGTGTTCCTCGACCATCGCGTGCAGGTCGGGGCGCGGGTCGACGACGCCGCCCATCGAGCCCTCGGCCGCCGCCTTCGCTTCGTCGCCGGCTTCCTTGCGGAGTTTGCGCCGCTGCACAGAGAGTTCGCGCAGCGCCTGCTGCTTCGGCTCGAGCGCGGCGCGGATCTTCGTCCGCAGGATCTTCTCGTCGAGCAGATCCTGCACCCGGATGCCGAGCCGCAGCGCCTTGTCGGCGTAGGCGAGGCCGATCCCCCGCCGCGTCGTCCCGATCGAGTTCTTCCCCAGTTTCGTCTCACTCGCGGTGTCGAGCAGCACGTGGTAGGGCATGATCAGGTGCGCGTTGGCGGAGATCCGCAGGTTGGCGACGCTCACCCCGGCCCGTTTCAGCCCGTCGATCTCGCTCAGCAGCACGCGGGGGTCGATGACGACCCCGTTGCCGATCACGCAGGTCTTGTCTTCGTGCAGGATCCCGGACGGGATCAGGTGGAACTTGAACTCCTCGCCGTCGCGGACGATCGTGTGGCCCGCGTTGTTGCCGCCCTGGAAGCGGACGATCGTGGTAGCCCGCTCGGCGAGCAGATCGGTGATCTTGCCCTTGCCCTCGTCGCCCCACTGGGCGCCGACTATGACCACGCCCGGCACTGGGTGAATTCTGACGTGTGTCGGCGGCGGGTGCGGCCAGGCACCCTGGCGCCGCTTCGATCAGAGGCGGTGCAGCACGGTGTTACACTCGCTCTCGTGCCGACCACCAGGCCCCGACACACGATCACCGAGACGCCCTCTGTGCAGGCGGCGTTGGATGAGCTACGGGCGAAGCTCGGCGAGGGAGAGCGGATCGACTTTGGTGAGCTGGTCAGGCTCGGGGCCGAAGCCAAGGCGCGCCGGCTGGTTGACGAGAGCGAGGAGGCAAGACGGGCGCGCCGGGAGATGATCGACTGGATATTGAAAGGCAACGGCCCCAAGGTGGACCTCGATGCGGCAGACGAGGTCAAGCACCTTGGTCTGATCGCCCGCTATGACGACGAGTAGCGTGCTGCTGATCGACAACTCGGCGTGGTCGCGGCTCCTCGCCGGCGTGGTGCCGCGCGTGCGCGTCAATGTAGTGGTCGAAATGCTCGACTCGGAGGAGATCGCCACCTGCTTGCCGTTCCTGCTGGAGGCTGGCTATTCGACCCAGTCGGCGGAGGACCACGAACGGAGCATGGATCGACTTGGCACGTTGCCGTCCGTATCCATTGATGCCGACATCGAAGCAACCGCGCGCAAAGCGCAACGCGAGCTGGCCCGCGTCGGCCATCATCGCCTCTCGGCGATCGACCTGATGATCGCGGCCTGCGCCCACGAGGCCGGTGCCGGCGTGCTCCATTACGACCGCGACTACGACGTGATCGCGGAGCGGACGAGCCTTCGCTTCGAGAGCGTCTGGGTCGCCCCAGCCGGGGCGCTCTAGACGGTCGATCCCACCTGGGGCGGCGCGGTCGATCGGGGGCGCGGGTAGGGGAAGGACGGGTGAGGGACGGGGCCGTTTAGGCGGGATGGTCAGGGGCCGAGGTTCGGAGGGACGGCCCGGGGTGCGGGCGGGCGGCGGCGGTCGTCACGGAGACGCCGGGAACGTCACGGAGACGTGAGAGAGAGGTCGCGAATGCCACGGCCCCTCCACAGTCACGATCGCGCTGCATGGATTCGCCCCCCTATGGGGTGGAAAATTCATGCAGCGCGATCGTGACCGCCGAAGACCCCCACGAAGGCGCGCGTCACCGTGACGCCCGGGCGCAACGTCCCCGATCGGTCCGGCCCCTCCCCCGGGCGCGCCGGCCCGAGCCCTCAGCCCAGGCGCCGGCCCTACCCGGCCGCCTGGCCGGGCAGGGCCCAGTCGTGGGATCAACCAACTAAGCGACGCGCGAGATGCTGCCGTAACGACGATCGTCCCCGAACAGTGGGATTTCGTCGCAGATCTCGGTCAGCCGTGAGATGGTCCGCGAGCCGATCTGCTCCTCCAGGTCCTCGTGGCCGAGGTTGGTGGTGATCACCACCGAGCGTTCTGTCTCGTAGCGCTCGTTGACCAGCGCGTAGAGCTGCTCGAGCACCCAGTCGGAGCGTTTCTCGGCACCGAGGTCGTCGATGTGTAGGAGGTCGACCGAGGTCAGCTTGTCGAAGAACGAGAGGTAGGAGTCGCCGCCCGGTTCGGAGTCGTAGGTGCGGCGGATCCGCGCCAGCAGCTTCGGCAGCGAGTAGATCGCGACGCTGCGCCCTGCCTCCAGCGCCGCCTTCGAGATCAGCATCGCCAGCGTCGTCTTGCCGGTGCCGGTGTCACCGAAGATCCACAGTCCGCGCCCCTCGGCGAGCCGGCGGTCGAGGTCGTCGACGAAGGCGCGCACTTCGGCGACGGCCGCCTTCGTCTGCAGGTCGCGGGCCATGTCGGAGACCGGTGGGCGGTCGAAGGAGACGCCGCGGTAACGGGCCGGGATCACCGAGGAGATGCCGCGGCTGTGGCCCCGCTCCAGCCGTTCTTCGCGGCAGTCGCAGGGGCGGGCGACATCCTCGGGGCCGAGGATCCAGCCGGAGCCGTCGCAGATCCCCAGCGGGCAGACCTGGTCGCGGAACGGTTCGGAGCGGGCGACCGCCGGCATTCAGCTGGCTCCCATCGGGGGACGCGTCCCCATCAGAACTCGGGCCCCGACGCGACCGCCTCTTCGTAGGGCGGCGGGTCTTCGCCCACCGGCCGGTCGATCGGCGCGTCCTGGCCGCTGTAGTCGGCGAACTTCGGGTAGCGATCGAGGAAGACCAGCTCTTTGGTCGCGATCGGGCCGTTCCTATGCTTGGCGATGATCAGATTGGCGAGGCCGTCCGGCTCCTCGGCGGGGTCGCGGTAGTAGTCCTCCCGGTAGAGGAAGGCGACGAGGTCGGCGTCCTGCTCGATCTGCCCCGACTCGCGCAGGTCGGAGAGCTGCGGCTTCGGCGGCGAGCGCTGCTCGGGCGCGCGCGAGAGCTGCGAGATCGCCAGCACCGGCACCTGCAGCTCGCGGGCGAGGATCTTCAGGCCGCGGCTGATCTGGCCGACCTGCTCGACCCGGTTGGCCCGCGGGTCGTCGGAGCGCATCAGCTGCATGTAGTCGAGGATGATCAGGCCGAGGCCGCCGCGGTCCTGTTCCTGGGCGTGGAGCCGGCGCGCCTTCGCCCGCAGGTCGAGGATGCCGAGGTCGGAGGAGTCGTCGAACCAGAGCGGCGCCTGCTCGAGTTCGTTGCAGGCGCGGACCACCTTCGGCCAGTCGCGCTGCGAGACCTGGCCCTTGCGCAGTTTGTCGCCGGGGATGCGCGCCCGGCAGGCGATGAAGCGCTGGGCGAGCTCCACCTCGGACATCTCGAGCGAGAAGAAGGCGACCGGCTTGTCGCGCTTGACCGCGACGTTTTCGGCGATGTTGGCGACCAGCGCGCTCTTTCCCATGGCCGGGCGTGCGGCGACGATGATCAGGTTGCCGGGCTGGAAGCCGCCGGTCACCGCGTCGATGTCGCGGAAGCCGGACGGGGTGCCGGTCAGTTCGATCTCGCCGGTCGAGAGCTTCTCCAGGCGGTCAACCTCGTCGTGGAGGATGTCGCCGAGGATGCGGAAGTCGGAGGCCTGCTCTTTGTGGGCGACTTCGAAGAGGAGTTTCTCGGCCCGCTCGGAGAGCTCGCGCGGCTCGCCGTCGCGCTCGTTGACCCAGCCCTGGATCTCCTGGCCGGCGCCGAGCAGCCGACGCAGCAGCGAGTTCTGCTGGACGATCTCGGCGTAGTGCTTGGCGTTGCCGGCGGCCGGGACTTTGGCGGCCAGCTCGGAGACGTAGTGCTTGCCGCCCGCCTGCTCGATCTTGTTGTGCTGGGTCAGCACCTCCGAGACGCTGAGCTCGTCGACCGGCTTCGAGGCGGCGTAGAGGTCGTGGATCGCGTCGAAGATCGCCCGGTGGCGGTCGAGGTAGAAGTCGGCCGAGTTGAGCTTGACCTCGTCGATCACCCGGGTCAGGGTCGGCTCGGCGACCAGCATCGCGCCGAGAACCGACTCCTCGGCCTCGATGTTCTGCGGGGGTACGTGGGTTGCCGGGGACGGAGGCATCAGGAAGTTAGGGATAGACGGTGGGGCGGCGGCAAGGAGCGCGCCGCTGGACGGGGACCGATCAAACCAGAGGCGGGATGCGGGGCGAGCGCGCGAGCGTGCAAATACGTTGAAAAGAAATTCACGCTTCCGTTACGAAGGTCGGCAGTTGCGGCACACTGCGCGCGACGCCTGCGACATGCGTCCGCGAGCGGGGGAGAGGCGACGGAGCGAGGGAGGCGCCGCGCAGGCGCGTCGGCTATTTCTCCTCGCTGATGATCGTCTTGACCGCGGCGACGTTGCCATCGCCGAGATCGATCTCGACCATGAAGGTGCCGAGTTCGCGCAGCGGCTGCTCGAGGCGGACTTTGCGTTTGTCGATCCGCAGGTCGCGGGCGTCGCGCAGGGCGTCGACGATCTGCTGCGGGCCGACCGAGCCGAAGAGATGACCGTCCTCGCCGGCGCGCTCGTGGATCGTGAGCACGGTTTTGGAGAGCAGGCCGGCGGCTTCGGCTTCGCGGACGGCGCGCGCTTCGGCGGCGCGGTCGGCGGCCTCGCGGCGGCGCTGCGCTTCCTCGAGCGCGCCCGGCGTCGCCGGCTGGGCCAGCTTGCGGGGGATCAGGAAGTTCCGTAGGTAGCCGGGGGAGACGTCGACGGCTTCGCCGCGCTCGCCGAGCGACTCGACGTCGGCCAGCAGGATCGCCTGTGCCATCAGCGCTCTCCGACGTACGGCAGGAGCGCGATCTCGCGCGCCCGCTTCACGGCCACCGAGAGCTGCCGCTGGTGGGCGCGGGAAAGGCCGGTGACTCGACGCCCGCGCGTCTTCCCCTTGTCGGAGAGGAAGCGGCGGAGCAGGTTGAGGTCCTTGTAATCGACGACTTCGGCGTTGACCCGGGTGTATTTGCGCGGCCGGGCGCGATCGGCGCCACGGCGGCCCCCACGTCGGGCGCCTCCGGTCGATGAACTCTCACGTGATCCTCTAGGCATAAGCGACCGCGGAGGTTACAGATGTGCGACGGCAAGCGCCTTCGCGCCGACCGGTCGAGTTGCTAGATGCCGGCCGGCGCGAGGTGCGGAATCTCAGAACGGGATGTCGTCTTCCTGGCCGCCGCCACCGGCCGGTACCGAACCGAAGTCCGATTCGTCGGCCGGGACGTCGCTCGCCGGGGCGCTATGGGGCTGCTGGCCACCGCCACCGTTGCCGTTCGGGGCGCCGCCACCGCCGTCGCGCGAGCCTAGGAACTGGACGGTGTTGGCGATGATCTGCACCGCCTGGCGTTTGCCGCTGCCGTCCTTCGCCTCCCACTCGCGCCAGTCGAGCCGGCCCTCGACCGCCACCGGTCGGCCGCGCTGCAGGTAGGTCGCGCAGTTGTCGGCCTGGGCGCCGAAGACGACCACGTCGAAGTAGTTCGGCTTGTCGACCCACTGGCCGCTCTGGCCGTCTTTGCGCCGGCTGTTGACGGCGACGCGCATCTCGCAAACGGAGGTCCCGCCGCTGGTGCTGCGCAGTTCAGGGTCGCGCGTGAGGTTCCCGGTGATGACCACCACGTTCACGTTCGAAGCTGCCAAAAGAGTTCACTCCTCTGAAGTCGTTGTTGACTTCCAGTCTAGGCGCGGGGACGGCGCGACCCTCCCCCCTGGCGGGGAGTGTTTCCCGGAAAGAGCGGCGCTACGAGAGCGGGCGCTACTCGCCGGCCGGCTCGGCGGCAGCGGCGGGCTCGGGGCGATCCTCACGCGGACCGCGCTCGCCGGGGCCACCGGTGCGCTCGCGCGGCCCGGGGGCGGCGACGGCGGGCGGCACGATCGTCGGCGTGCCGGGATCGACTTTGAAGATGCGGAAGCGCAGCACGCCGTCGGCGATCTTCAGGTTGTGGTCGAGCGTGCCGAGCAGATCGGTCGGCGCCTCGAAGCGGTACCAGCGGTAGTCGGCCTCGGTGCGCTTGTTGATCTCGTAGGCCATCTTGCGCAGCCCCCAGGTGTTCTCCTGTTTCAGGCTGCCGGCCGTCTCGATCTGCCCACGCGCCTGCTGCGCCAAGGCGTCCCTGGCGGGGGCGTCGAGCTGGGGATCCAGCATCAGCACAAGCTCGTATTCACGTGGCGCGGGCAAAGCGACGGAGGACTATAGCGGTGTCAGTGTGGAGCGAACTCCTCGCTGCCGTCGCCAGGCGTCGATGGGGGTGCGGGCGCGGGTGCGGGAAGAGGTTCCGGCGCCGGTTCGGGCGGTGGCGGTGCGACATATTCCGGGACCTGGGGAGGAGTCGATTCGACGGTCGTTTCGTGGTGCGGATGTGGTCTCTGTGGTCTCTCGACTCGACGATGTCTGTGTCTACGTCTATGTCGAGTGCCGATCACCGCGGTTGAGGCCGGTGCATCCGGGACGATCCGCGCCCCGCCCCTTCGGTGTCGCGGCCGTGGCGACGCGGCAGCCACCACCATCGGCTTCGCCTTCGGCAGCCCGACATCGGCCGCCAGCGGCGGCGGCTCCGGCGCGCGCAGCAGTCCCGGCAGCAGCCGCAGGACGACCAGGCCGACGACGACGATCGCCGCGACCCGCGCGACGCCGCGCCACCTGATCCGCACGCCCGCCATCCCTCGCCAAGGGACGGCGCGTCACACTTTCTCCCCCCGTCCGACCTGAGCGTTCGCAGTAATCCCCGCATAGCGACGAAAAGTGCGAACTCACCAGTGGGGGCTGCGCTCAGGCTCGCGCGCCGCGTGCCTTTTCGATATCGGCGAGCTGGTCGTCGACCCAGTCGCCGGGGTTGCGGGAGAAGATGATCTCGCGCAGGCCCTGCGCCCATTCGGCCTTCTGCCCGGGGTCCATGGTCAGGGCGCGGTAGATCGCGTCGCTCTGCTCCTGGATGTCGAAGGGGTTGACCGAGATGACCCAGTCCCAGAGCTCCTGGTGGGAGCCGGTGTTCTCGGAGAGCATCAGCACGCCGTCGCGGGTGTTGACCGCAGGCGCCTCCTTGGCGACCAGGTTCATCCCGTCGAAGATCGCGTTGACCATCAGCAGGTCGTAGTGCTTGTAACGGGCCACCGCGTCGGGGAAGTTCTCGTAGATCCGCAGGTCGATCGGCATCCAGTCGGTGGTGCCATGGCGGTGGTTGACGACCGCGACCAGGGCTTCGATCCGCTCCCGGTACTCGGCGTACTCCGCCACGTCCTGCCGCGAGGGCTGCAGGTGGGCGATGAAGGTGACCTGTTCGCGGAACTCAGGGTGCTGGGTGAGGAAGGTGTCGAAGGCGGTGAAGCCGCGCAGCACGTTCTTCGAGAGGTCGGCGCGGTCGACCCGGATGATCAGGTAGCGCCGGCGCCGCTCCAGCACCTCGCGCTCCGCCTCCGCCACCTCCGCCGAGTCCGCCGCCCGCCGCAGCCGCTCCGCGTCGATCCCCAGCGGGTAGGCGCGCGCCTGGGTGGTGTGGTCCTTGTAGTCGACTTCGGCGTTCAGGTAGTCGACCTCGGCGCCCTCCAGCAGTTCGTCGCAGCAACGGAGGAAGTTGATGCAGTAGGCCTGGGTGTGGAAGCCGATGATGTCGTTGGCCAGCATCCCCTCGTAGAGCGTTTCGCGGATCCGCCGCGGCAGCACCCGCCAGCTGTCCGGCTGCGACCAGGGGATGTGGACGAAGTGGTGGAGGAAGGCGTCGGGGCGCGCCTCGCGGATCATCCCCGGCGCGGTGTAGAGGTGGTAGTCGTGCAGCATCACCAGCGGTTCGTCCTGGCCCTCGATCTGGCGGACCACCGCCTCGGCGATGTCGCGGTTCACCTGCTGGTAGCCGTAGTCCCAGGCGTCGAGCTCCTCCTGGCGGATGTCCGGCGCGTTGGAGAGATCCCAGAGGTAGTGCTGGATGAACCAGAGGATCGGGTTGGCGATCACGTTGTAGAAGCGGTCGTAGGCCTGCGGGTTCGACTCGACCATCAGCACCCGGTAGTCGATGCCGTCGATGTCGAGCGAGACCGGGCCGCCCTCTTCTTCGGAGACGACGACGTCCTCTTCGGTCATCGCCGAGGCGATCCAGAGCGCGTCGCGGTGGGAGACGAGGCCGGAGAGCGCGGTGACCAGGCCGCCGGCGCCGCGGCGCACGGTGCGCTCGCCGTCCTCGTCGCGCTCGAACTGGGCGGGGCCTCGGTTCGAGACGATGATCAGCGGCTGCTCGGCCATCGCCGCCAAGGTTACGGGAGGCGGAAAGGGCTCAGGTGAAACCGCTCAGGTGTCGAGGCGCGTCAGCAGGTCGAGCCAGTCGCGCAGGAGCCGGGGCGAGAGGAACTCGCGGCGGGCATGCTCCTTGCCTTCGCGGCCGAGCGTTTTGCCCAGCCCCGGGTCCTCGAGGATCTGCAGGCTGCGCTCGGCGCACTCCTCGGCGGAGTTGACGAGGAAGCCGGAGATGCCGTCCTCGATCTGCAGCGGGATGCCGCCGACGTTGCCGCCGATCGTCGGCCGCCCCTTCCAGAGCGCCTCGGTGACGGTCAGCCCGAACCCCTCGCGGATCGACTTCTGCAGGCAGACGGCGGACTGCGACTGGAAGGCGTTGACCTCGATCGCGCCGACGTTGTTGAGGTTGCTGAGGATCTTGATGTCCGGGTCGTTGTCGGCGTATTCGTACGTTTTCTGGAAGTACTCGCGGCCCTCGGGGTCGTCGGTCGCCATCGAGCCGACCATCGCCAGCTGCGTGTCCGGCACCTTCTCGGTGACCTGGCGGTAGGCGTCGATCACGCCGATCGGGTCCTTCCACGGGTCGAAGCGGGAGACCTGGGTGAGCAGCGGTCGCTCCGGGTCGATCCCGAATTGCTGGCAGATGAAGGCGGCGTCTTCGCGCGAGAAGGCCATGTTCTTCGGCGAGAGCGGGTCGATCGCGGGCGGGATGATGTTGACCGCGTCGCGGTGGGCGCCCATGTCGGCGGGCACGTACTCGGGCAGGTGCCAGACGCTCGCGTCGTACTCTTCGATCAACGGCAGCAGGCGGGCGATCGGCGCCGGGTTCGGCGTCGAGAGGTCGATGTGGCAGCGCCAGATCCAGTTCTTGCCCTGCTCGCGGGCGCCGCGCCGCAGGCCGATCGGCTGCGGGTCGTGGACGATCACCGCGTCCCACTCGCCTTCCAGCCCGTCGGCGTTGATCTGGTTGAACTCGTCGAAGATCGCCCACTGCTCGTCGGAGAGCGTCTCGGGCGCCCCCTGCAGCGAGTTGTGGAGGAGCTTCGTCGCGTTGAAGAACTCCTCTTTGCCGAAGATCACGTGCCAGTGCGCGTCGAGGCCGACGTCGCGCATCAGCGGCACGATCGTGTAGAGGATCTCGGAGACGCCGCCGCCGAACGCGGTGGCGGAGACGTGCAGGACGCGTTTGCCCTCGAGCGGATCCGCGAGCTCGCGGATGCGGTCCATCGTCTCCTTGCCGACGATGCTGCCGTAGTCGGCGAGCGACTTCTGCCCGATGGCAACTTCCTGAAGCAAGGCCGGAGTTCTACACGTCCGGCCGGTTGAGTTGTTCGGAGCGGACGCCTGTGTGACGAATCCGCCGTAGGCCGCGTCGGCGCCGCGCGGCCGAGGTCTATTCCGGTTCGACCTGGTCGGGACGCTTGCCGAGCGTCACCTCGATCTGCTGCCGCTTGTTGTCGCGGAGGATCGTCAGCTCGACCTTTTCGCCGGGCTCTTTCGCGTCGATCAGTTCGATCAGCGAATCGGGCTGGACGAGCTGGTGACCTTCGACTTCGACGATCACGTCGCCGCCGGTTTCGTATTCGGCCGCCTGGAAGCGGATCGTGCCGTCGCCGCCGCGCAGGCCCGCCTTGGCGGCCGGGCCGCCGGGGATGACCTTGGCGACCAGCGCGCCGAATTCGGTGTCGAGCCCGAGCTTCCGCGCCAGCTGCGGATAGACCGGCTGGGTCGAGACGCCGATGTAGGCGTATTCGGCGCTGCCCTTTTCGCGCAGCTGTTCCACCGAGCGCTCGACCACCGAGATCGGCACCGCGAAGCCGACCCCGTCGTTGGCGCCCGAGTCGGTCTCGATCTGCTGGTTGATCCCGACCACCTTCGCGTCCGCTTCGAGCAGCGGGCCACCCGAGTTGCCGGGGTTGATCGAGGCGTCGGTCTGGATCGCGCCCTCGATCTGGAACTGGGTCAGCGATTTGACCGAGCGGTCGGTCGCCGAGACGACCCCGACCGAGAGCGAGCGCTGCTCGCCGAACGGGCTGCCGATCGCCGCCACCGGCTCGCCGACTTCCAGCGTCTTGTCGTCGCCGAGCTCGAGCGGGTGGAGCGGGAAGCCTTCCGGTTCGACCTTGAGCAGGGCGACGTCGGCGAACGGGTCGAAGCCGAGGATCTTTGCTTCCAGCACGTTGCGGTTGGAGAATTCGACGAAGACTTCGGAGGCGGGCTTGCGCGTCCCGGACGATTCGTCGGTGACGACGTGGGCGTTGGTGACGATTTCGCCGTTGTCGGCGAGCACGAAGCCGGAGCCCTCGGCGCCGCCCGCGGCGCCGCCGAAGACGGAGCGGATCGTCACCACGCCAGGCGAGGCCTCCTTGTAGATCTGGGCCGCGTCGAAGCCGGGCGAGGCGGTCTCGATCGCGACTTCGGGGAACGGTTCGCCCGCTTCGGCGGGACCCGACCCGGCGGTCGTCGACGCGCCTTCGGCTTCGGTCTTGTCCTTGAAGATGACGGTCGAGCTGCCGCTCCCGCAGCCCGCCAGCAGGGCGAGCGCCAGTGCCGCCGCCAACAGGAGGAGCGCCGCGCTCGCGCCGCGCTCGCGCCTCACTGGGTGGCCTTGGCGAGGGTGCGCGCGGGCGCCGCCGCGGTCGGGCGGGCCTGCGGCAGCTCCAGCGTGAAGGCGGTGAAGCGGCGGCTCGAGCTGATCGTGATCCGGCCGTCCATCCGCTGCGCGAGCTCGGTGGCGATCGCCAGGCCGAGGCCCGAGCCACCCGAGGTGTCGCCGGTGTAGAAGCGCTCGAAGATGCGCCCCTGCACCCGCTGCGGGATGCCCTGGCCCTGATCGGAGACGATCAGCTCGGCGCGGCGTCGGCTGGAGGAGTTGGCGGTCACGGATACCTCGGTGCCCTCGGGGGTGTGGGTGAGGGCGTTGTCCAGGAGGATACGAATGATCTGTCGCACCCGGTCGCGGTCGGCCAGCGCGATCACCGGGTGTTCGGCGATGCGCAGCTGCAGGCGCGAGCCGTGGGTCTCGGCGCGCGGGCCGAACTCGCGGGCCGCCTCGCGGGCGAGAGCGCCGAGGTCGACGTTGCCCGCCGTCATCACCATCGCCCCGGCGTCGAGCTGCGAGAGGTCGAGCAGGTCGGTGGTCAGCTTGGTCAGGCGCTCGATCTGCTGGCGCATCGTGCGCACGAACTCGTCGCGCTCGGCCGGGCTCGGGTCCTCCTCTTCGAGCAGCTCGACGAAGCCGCCGAGGCTGAAGATCGGCGTGCGCAGCTCGTGCGAGGCGTTGGCGATGAACTGTTTGCGGGCCGAGTCGAGCTCGGCGAGACGCCGCTGCATCTCGTTGAAGGTGCGGGCGAGCGGGGCGAGCTGGCCGACCGAGGCGACCGGGATCGTCGTCTCGAAGTTGCCGTCGGCGACCTTGCGTGCGGCCTCCTGCAGGCGGCGCACGTTGGAGGCGGCGAGGCTCGCGTAGTAGATGCCGATCACCAGCGCCAGCGCCGCCGCGATCAGGCCGCCGACGATGATCTGCGTTTTGACCGACTCCTGGCCGGAGCCCGCGCCGCCGATCGCGACCACATATATGTAGACGACGACGACGGTGCCGAGGCAGATGCCGAGCGTGGTGAGGGCGATGCGCCCGCCGAAGCGGCTCGATCGCAGGCGCCGCCTCATCGCCTACTCGACGAAGCGGTAGCCGACGCCGCGCACCGTGAAGAGGAACTCGGGCTCCTTCGGGTCGCGCTCGATCTTCTCGCGCAGGTGCCGGATGTGGACGTCGACGGTGCGCGGGTCGCGGTACTCGGAGTCGCCCCAGACGTGCTCGAGCAGCGTCTCGCGGGTGAGCACCCGGCCGGGCGAGCGGGCGAGCGCGCCGAGGATCTCGAACTCGACGTAGGTGACGCGGATCTCCTCGCCGGCCAGGGTGACGAGGCGGCGGTCGAAGTCGATCGTCAGATCGGCGTGGACGATCGGGCCGGCGTCGTCGCTCTCGACCGCGCCGGCACCGGCGGCCATCCGCGAGCGGCGCAGCGCCGCTTTGACGCGGCTGCGGAACTCGCGCATCGAGAAGGGCTTGGTGATGTAGTCGTCGGCGCCGACCTCGAGCCCGGCGACCTTGTCCGACTCGGAGCCTTTCGCGGTCAGCATGATGATCGGCACCTGGCTGCGGGAGCGCAGCTCGCGGCAGACTTCGACGCCGTCGCGGCGCGGCAGCATCAGGTCGAGGACGACCAGATCGAAGCGGCCTTCGTCGAAGCGCTGCAGCGCTTCGCTGCCGTCCAGCGCGGAGGTCACGTGGTAGCCCTCCTTGCGCAGCGGGTAGCTGAGCAACGTCTGAATCGACTGCTCGTCGTCGACGAGAAGTATGCGGGCAGACCCATTTGCCATAGAAGAAGGGTAATCCGCCCTGGAACGCGAACGTACTGGTAGTCCTCTTGAGCGGACGGACGCACGTCTAGATCAATGCTTGGACGCATGTGCGATTACCCGATACTAAGGATCTAACTGGGCGAGCCGATAATGAACTCGATGAAGGCAACGGAACTGAAGAACCTCGTCGAATCCGGCAGCTACAAGCCGGATCCCTCCCGCGTCGCGACGGCGATGCTGCGCCGGCGCGGGGTGCGCGAGCTGCTCACCGGCGCCTACGGGGGCGCAGCTGATCGTAGCCGCCGTTCGGCACAGTTCCGCCACCGGGCCGCCTGACCTCGGCGCGTCCCCGCGCGCCCTCGGCAATCTCGACTTTCCCGATCACCGTGAGCGGCGTGCCCACCGCGGCGAGCGCCGCGCGGGTGGCGTCGACGGCGTCCGGGGAGAGCGCGGCGAGGAGCTCGTAGTCCTCGCCGCCGGCGACGGCGAGCTCGAGCGGGTCGCGATCCGCGGCGGCGGCCACCTCCGCGACGCCCGCGGCGAGCGGGAGGGCGTCGGCGTCGATCGCGAGGAGCGCGCCGCTTGCCGCGGCGACGTGGCCCGCGTCACCGGCCAGCCCGTCGGAGATGTCGATCATCGCCGTCGCGCCTGCCACGGCGAGCGCCCGGCCCGCGGCGAGGCGCGGGGTGGGATCGAGCTGGCGCCGGCGGAGCGCGTCGTCGCCGGTGAGCGCCGTGTCCTCGAGCAGCAGCAGTCCCGCCGCCGCGCCGCCGAGCTCACCGGTGACGACGAGCGCGTCGCCGGGCCGGGCGCCGGCGCGGGTGACGAAGTCCTCGGGCCGCGGGGCGTGACCGACCACGGTGACGGCCAGGGTGAGCACCGGCGCCCGGGTCAGGTCGCCGCCGGCGAGCGTCGTCCCGGTCTCGCCCGCCACCGCGGCAAGTCCCTCGCCGACCTCGAGCAGCTCCCGCTCGTTCATCTCCTCGGGCGCGCCGAGCACCACGTAGGCCTCGCCCGGCTCCGCCCCCATCGCCGCCAGGTCCGACAGCGCGGTGGCGAGGGCCTTGCGGCCGATCTGGCGCGGCGAGGCGGTCTCGCGGCGGAAATGGACGCCCTCGACAAGCGCGTCGATCGAGGTCGCGACGGCCCCGCCGGGGACGCTGATCGCGGCGTCGTCGCCGCTGCCGAGACGCACCCGGGAGCCGGGCGCGGGCAGCCGCTCGCGTAGCAGCGCCAGCAGCTCGAACTCGCCCATCGGCTGACTATCCCAGAACCCCGCCGTACGGCCTCAAGCGCACGGTGGCTCTGCGGCAGTCACTAACCTGATGCGGAGTGGAGCGACGGCAACCACTCCTCCACCGGATCGGTGACGCAGGGGCTCGATTCGGGAACAAACCACCCCGCAGCAAAGGGGTGCGCCTTGCGCTGCAGGTCGGGCTCGCCGTCGTCGTCTTCGGTTTCCTCGTCCTCACGGTCATCGACCAATGGTCGGAGATCCAGAGCGAAGGCGTCCATTTCGACGTCTTCTGGCTGATCCCGGCGCTGATCATCCTGCCCTTCTACTTCGTCTTCAGCGCCTTCGGATGGGATCTGACGCTGCGCAGCCTCGGCTACCGGATCGGCTTCGGGCGGGCCCAGGTCGCCTGGGGCCAGCCGCTGCTGGCCCGCTACGTGCCGGGCAGCATCCTCTACGTGCTGGGGCGGGTGCTGCTCTCCGAGCGGGCCGGGGTGCCGCGCCGTATCTCGGTCGCCTCGATCGTCTACGAACAGGCGATCTCGGCCACCTCGGCGGTCGTCGTCGCGGCCTACTTCATCATCAAGCACCCCGATCTCCAGGGGCAGCCGGAGCGCTGGGCGGTGCTGCTCTTGATCCCGGCGGCGATCTTCATCCTCTCGCCGCGCGTCTTCGGGCCGCTCGCCAACAAGGCGCTGGCCGCCTTCGGGCGGGACCCGCTGCCGGTGGTGATGCCGCTGCGCCATGTCATCGGGCTGATCGTCTACTACTCGTGCAACTGGTTGCTGATCGCGTTCGGGATCTACGCCGTCGCCCGCTCGGTCACCTACATCCCCTACAGCGACATCCTGCTGGTCGGCTCGGCGCAGGCGATCGGCTACTTCGCGGCGCTGGTCACGCTGGTCGCGCCCGCCGGGCTCGGTGTCCGCGACGCGGCGTTCGCCTGGGCGGTGAAGGCGGCGCTGCCGAGCCGCAGCTTCGCGGTCGGCTCGCTGATCGCGATCGCGGTGCGCGGCGTCACCACCGTCGCCGAATTGATGTACGTCGGGGCGGTGACCGTGCTGGGCCGCCGCGCCGGGTGGACGATCCCCACCGGCATCCTCCACCCGTCCCCGGAGGAGGCAGAAGCCGATACCGAGGACACTCGCGCCCACGCCCCCGAAATCCTCTGAAGCTCGCCGCCGCCCGGCCCCCCGAGTGCGTTCGCACTTTTCGTCGCATAGCGAGGAGAACTGCGAACTCGTCAGCGGCGAGCGAAGTTAGAGGGGGATGCGGGCGCCCAGCTGGTAGGCGGTGAGGGCGAGCAGGACCGCGGCGAGGATGCGGTCGCGGGCGACGGCGGCGAGCGGCAGCGGCCAGACCAGGTACCAGGGGAGGAGCCAGGAGGTGGCGAGCAGCAGTCCCGTCCCCGCCCAGGCGGCGGCGCGGATCCAGTCGGCGCCGCGCCAGGTCCGCACGAGCAGCCAGGTGAGCGCCACCCCGAAGACGGCGAGCGCCGCCACCCGCACGGTCCCCTCGTCGATCCCGGTCAGCC
The DNA here is from genome assembly GCA_963824485.1 of uncultured Actinomycetes bacterium. GTDB lineage: Bacteria > Actinomycetota > Thermoleophilia > Solirubrobacterales > 70-9 > VAYN01. The sequence goes on along the minus strand of CAWGPH010000009.1, from coordinate 344,835 downwards.
GGGCGAAGGTGACCGGGATCGAGAGATGGCTCGTCCGCCCCTGGTTTTCACCCGCCAGCCCGAAAGCGTGGAGCCACTCCCAGCCGAAGGCGAGATACGCGCCCACCCCGAGCACGAGCGCCGCCGCGAGCGCCCCGGCGATCAGGCGCCCGATCGCCCCGCGCGCGTTTCGTCGCACCCCCCCGCCGATGGGCCGAAAGCGGGACATATAGGCAGGTTTTCGGCCCATCGGCAGGGGGTGGGGGGAGGGACGCGCGCGGGAGGCGCTCGAATGTGTGGCGGAGCTCGCGCGGGAGTCGCGCAGGGTGGTGACGAGGGCGAAGGGGGCGACGAAGAGGGCGGAGGACTTGATCGCGGCGCTCGCGACGAGGAGGGCGCCGGAGGAGGACTCGCGACGGACGACGAGGGCGGCGACGCCGAGGGTGGCGAGGAGCATCGCGAGGCCGTCGTTGTGGGCACCGCCGACGACGTGGACGAGGACCAGGGGGTTGAGCGCGACGAAGGCGGCGGCGCGCGCCGGGTCGACGCCCCGCCAGGCGGCGAGGCGCGCCACGACCCAGGCCAGTCCCAGGACCGAGATCGCGGCGACCGCCTTGAGGATCGCGACCGCCGCCCAGATCGGCAGCCAGGCGAGCGGATAGGTCGCGAGCGTGAAGAGCGGGCCGTAGGCGCTCGGGGTTTCGGTCCAGGTGACGTGGGCGAAGGCGGGATCGGCGGGCGCGGCGTCGGGCGCGTTGACGTAGGGGTCGAGGCCGTGGTGCACCCCGAGCCGCGCGTAGTCGAGGTAGCTGAAGGCGTCGTGGGAGAGGAGGACCGGGGCGCAGGCGAAGGCGAGGACGGCGACGACGATCAGCGCGCCGATGACGCGCCCGCCGAGCCGCGGCGCCGTCGCGAGCAGGCCGAGGTAGGCGAGGAACCCCGCCCAGATCAGGCCGTACGCGAGCCCAGGGGTGATGCGCCGCTACCTGCCGTTCGCGACGCCGACCCGCGTCCCCCGAAGGCCCCTCAGGCCGACGGGCCGGAAACCGGACATATCGGCAGGTTTTCGGCCCGTCGGCGCGTGCGTGCGACGAGATGCGCGCAGACTTGGGCGCCGCGCGCTCATCTGCCGCCGGCGGTTTCGCCCGCCTCGTTCATCCCGGCCCACCGCCCGCGGTCTCGCCCCCGCCAATCCCCGGTTCGGGACCGCCATCGGCGGGTGGCAGGGGCGGAGGCAGAGGTGCCGGTTCCTGTCCCACACCCGGGGCGTAGGCATTCGGGTTGTAGCCGCCGACCGACCCCTGGCCCGGCAGTTCTTCTTCGCCCGCGCCGCCACCCTTCCCGCCGCCGTGGCCTTTCTTCAACTTCGCCCCCTCCGTCCCCGGCGCCGCTGCCGTGAACGCCCCGTACCCCGGGCTCCATTCGATTTCTTCTTCGGGTTCGTGGAATTCGTCGCACGGCACCCCGGCGTCGGCGTAGAGCGAGTGCCAGATTTCGGCCGGGTAGGTGCCGCCAAAGACGGTGATCCCGTTGACGTCGGTCATCGAGATCGCGTTCGATTCGGGGTAGCCGACCCAGACCGCGGTCGCCAGGTTCGGCTGGTAGCCGGAGAACCAGGCATCGGTGTATTCGTCGGTCGTCCCGGTCTTGCCCGCCTGCCCGACGCAGCCGGTGTAGGCGGCGGTGCCGGTCCCTTCGGTGATGTTGTCGCGCAGCAGACGGGTCACCTGCCAGGCGACCGCCGGGCTCAGCACCCGCTTCGGCCGCGGGCCCTGCGGATGTTCGACCTTGCCGCCGGGGAGGACGACCTTTTCGATCGCCACCGGCCGGTGGCGGATCCCGCCCGAGGCGAGCGTCGCGTAGGCGTCGCTCAGTTCCAGCGGGCTGACCCCGTACTTCAGCCCGCCGATCCCTTCCGCCGGCAGCCCCTGCAGAGGGGTCGTGATCCCCATCGACTTCGCCGTCGCCGCCACGTTCTCCGGCCCGACGTCGAGGTCGAGCTGCGCGAACACGGTGTTGTCGGAGGTGACCGTCGCCTGCCTCAGATTGATCGTCCCCTGGTAGCCCTCGTCGGCGGTGTGGACTTCCCAGTGCCCCCACTTCGGCAGGTTCAGATCGAGCGGCTTCGATTCGTAGTAGGTGTCGTAGGGGTCGATGCCCTGCTTCAGCGCGGTGGTGAGGACGAACGCCTTGAAGGTCGAGCCCGGCTGCCGGTGCCCCTGCGCCGCCAGGTTGAACTGGTTCTGCGCGTAGGAGGTGCTGGAGACCATCGCCCGCACGTCACCGTTGCGGGGGTCGATCGAGACCAGTGAGGAGGCCGGGTCGGTCGAGTAGGGGAGTGCCGCGTGCATCGCTGCCAGCCCGACCCGCTGCAGCCCCGGCTCGAGCGTGGTGTGGACCTGCAGGCCGCCACTACGCACCTCGCGTGCCCCGTAGTGCTGGATCAGCAGGTGTTCGACGTAGTCGAAGAAGTAGGGCTGGCGGTGGGCGAAGTAGCCGTGCGAGACGTCCAGCTCGAGCCCCTTGCGTTCGAGCGCCCGCGCCCGCGGCGGCGCCAGGTAGCCGAGCTTCGCCATCTTCTGCAGGACCTCGTTGCGGCGCGCCTTCGCCGCCCGGGGATAGAGCAGCGGGTTGTACCCGGAGGGCGCCTGAGGGAGGCCCGCGAGCAGCGCCATCTGCTCGGTGTCGAGCTTCCAGGCCGGCCGCGAGAAGTAGATCAGCGCGGCGGCGCCGACCCCGACCGCGGTCGACCCTTCGATCGTCCCGTAGGTCGCGGCGTTCAGGTACTGGACGAGGATCTGGCGCTTCGAGTGGTGTTCGGAGTACTCGAGCGCCAACTTCGCTTCTTCGATCTTCCGTTCGAGGTTCTTCTTCGGGTGCTCGATGCAGAGGTTGCGGACCAGCTGCTGGGTGATCGTCGAGCCGCCCTCGACCGCTTCGCCCGCTTCGACGTCGGTGACCGCGGCGCGCAGGATGCCGAGCGTGTCGAGCCCGCCGTGGTGGAAGAAGCGCTGGTCCTCGATCGCCACCGTCGCCAGCTCCAGCTCGCGCGGCATCTTCGCCAAGGTCACCGGGGCGCTCGCTTCGGGCGATACGATCGCCCCCAGCCGCTCCCCGTCGGCCGCGTAGATCACCGAGTTGCCGTGCCTCTCGGCGTGCTTGCAGCTGGCCAGGGAGGGCGCGTCGGCGGCGACGTTTAGCACCCAGGTCGTCACCCCGATCACGACGATCGCGATCAGCGCGAGGACCACCCCGGCGACGATCGCCACCTTGCTGCCGATGCTCCCGCGGCGCCGCTGCCGACGCCGACCCCGCTGCGTCATTGTCCAGAGCCTAAGGCCCCGGCGCGCCAAAGGGTCAGGCCGTGGTGTCGGCGCCCGAGTGGTTGTGGACGATGCCTTGGACCAGCATCTGGTTGGGGATGACTACCCGGCTGCCGTCGCCGGGGTCGACATAGGTGTAGGAGAGCGTGATGTCGGTGACGCGGCCCTCGCGTTCTTCGAAGCCGATGCGGTCGCCGATCCGGATCGGCTGGGTGATCGCGATCAGCACCCCGGCGATGATGTTGGAGATCGTGTTCTGGGCGGCGAAGCCGATGATCAGGCCGAGCACCGCGGTCGAGGCGAAGATGCCGGCGGCGAGTCGGCCAAGTGAGGTGAACTGGGCGAGGACGATCGCGGCGACGACGAGGATCACGGCGAGCAGCAGCAGCCGGCGCAGGATCGTCAGTCGGGTCTTGGTGGAGCGGGAGACCTGGGAAACTGCCGGCGACATGGAGGCCAACCTAGTCGGCGACGGTGTCGCCAAACCGCAGCGGTCGTTCCCCTACTCGAACTGGGGACCGTGGGCGGCGATCCTCGGGGTGCTGGCGGCGCTCGCGGTCGGCGTGTTCTTCGCCGCCCCGGCGCTGCTCGTCGGCTCCCAGGAAGGGAAGATCGAAGCGCGCTTCCCGCCAGGCTTCGAAACCGCGGCGAGCTTCGACAAGGGCGACGCGTCGGCGATCGCGGTCGACCCCGGCACCCACCGCCTCTTCGCCGACCACGAAGACGAAGTGCGGGCGTTCGGCGCGCGCGGCGAAGAAATCGGCGGGGCGAGGATCGAAGGGATCGAAGACTCGCACGGGCTCGCGTTCGACCCGAAGAGCGGCGCGCTGATCGTCTCGGAGGAAGGCCCTGGCCGGATCACCACTTACCTGAACGGGAAGTCGGTGCCGGGCTTCGCCTCGATCGAGCCGTCCCGCCTGCCGGGGAACCTGTCCGGCTTCGAACCCGAACGGCTCGCGGTCGCTCCCGGCGCGGCGGCGGGCTTCTACGCGATCGACGCCGGCGACGGCGAGGTGCTCCGCTTCGACTCGAAAGGCGAATACCGGGGACGGCTGGAACGGCCGGGCTCGTCCACCCCCGGCAGCTTCGACCTCGGCTCGAACGACAACGACATCGCCGTCGACACCGCCCCGGGCCCGGGCCGCGGCGACGTCTTCGTCATGTCCGGCAAGGGCGCCGGCACGGTCTGGGCCTTCTCCGCGGGCGGGCACTTCCTCTGGGAACTGACCCCGGAATCCGGCGACGAATTCGGTGCCCTCGCGGTCGACTCGGCGGGCGGCCTCTGGATCGCCGAACGCGAAGGGGACGCCTACGCATACGGCGCCTCCTCCGCCGCCCGGCCGCCGACCCGGACCGGACGCAAGATCACCACCGGCGACGAAGTCTCGGCGCTCCTCTTCGCGGGCGGCCACCTCTTCGTCGCCCGCGAACTCGACGGCACGCTGAGCACGCTCGGCAACGTCCTCTCCCAGATCGCCACCGCGCTCGGCTTCCTCCTCGTCCCGATGGCGCTGGCGGCGATGCGCGGCGCCAAGAACCCGCGCGAGATCTTCCAGCGACTCGGCCTCCGTTCCTTCGACCGCGGCGCGCTCAAATGGATGGGGCTGACCGTCGTCCTCTACCTCGCCTTCAACGTCTTCTACTCGGCGGTGATCACCGAACCGCACCAGCAGGACATCGCCAAGGGCTTCGGCGCGATCCCGGTCCAGATCCTGCTGATCGTGATCGCCGCCCCGGTGACCGAGGAGGTCTGCTTTCGCGGCATGCTCTTCGGCGGGCTGCGCGAGAAGCTGCCGCGGATCGCGGCGGCGCTGATCTGCGGGCTGATCTTCGGCGCCCTGCACGCGATCACCGGGGTGTCGGCGGTGCCGCCGCTGATCGTCTTCGGTTTCCTGCTCGCGCTGCTCTACGAGAGGACGGGCTCGATCGTGCCCGGCATCCTGTTGCACATGCTGAACAACTCGATTGCTCTGCTCGGCCAGTAGGATTCCGCGCGTGATCCGTCGCCTTGCCCTCGTCGTCGGAGCCGCCGCGCTCCTGGCGGCGCCCGCCACCGCCGCGGCCGCGCCGAAGCCGACGACGCCGAGGCCCGAAGTGCCGAAGGCGACGGTCACGATCGACGTCGGCCACCTGCACGGCGGCAAGGTGACGATCCTCGACACGGTGCCGGTCACCGGTACGGTCGCGCCCTTCGTCACCGGCCAGCACGTCGAAGTCACCTTCTACCTCAACGGCAAGCAGGTGGTCAGCCACCAGATCGCCGTCCAGCAGGGGCCGAACGAGACCGGGACCTTCGAATCGAGCGTCGTCGTCAAGGAAGGCGGCAAGTACGCGGTCAGCGCCAAGCACCTGGCGACCGCGACGCTGGGCGCCGACTCGACCGTGCGCAAGAGCTGGACGGTCAGCTTCCCGAAGCTGAACCGCGGCGAATGCAGCCCGGTCGTCGGGGCCTTCAAAGCGCACATGGCCTCGATGGGCTACGTCTCCGGCGGCGGCAGGTGCTTCACCGCGCGCCTCGGCCGCGAGGTGCTCGCCTACCGCAAAGTCAACGGCATGGACCGCACCAAAAAGGCGGGCCCGAGCATCCTCAAGGCGGTCTTCGAAGGCAAGGGCGGCTACCACGTCAAGTACCCGGACGCCGGCGAACACGCCGAGGTGTCGCTCGCCCAGCAGGTCCTGGTGCTGATCAAAGGCGGCAAGCCGTTCGCGATCTACCCGGTCTCGACCGGCAAGCCCTCGACGCCGACGATCACCGGCCACTACAGCTTCTACCGCCAGGAACCGGGCTACAACTCGGAGGGGATGTACTACTCCTTCTACTGGCACAACGGATACGCGGTCCACGGCTACGCCGAAGTCCCCAACTACGCCGCCAGCCACGGCTGCGTGCGGACCTTCATCGCCGACCAGCCGCGGATCTACGAACAGTTGCACTTCGGCGAGTCGATCTTCGTTTTTTAAGTGACTGACCTGGACGCCGCCAAGGCCACGCTGCTCGGCGAACTGCGTGAGCACTCGCTGGTGATCGGGCAAGTGATCCTGGCCAGCGGTCAGGTCGCCCAGTACTACGTCGACGCGCGCCGCACCCTGATGCGGCCGGGCGGCTTCCGGGCGGCGGGCGAGCTGATCGCGGCGGCCGCCCATGAGCTCGGCGCGACGGCGGTCGGCGGCCCGGCGACGGCGGCGATCCCGCCCTCGTGCGCGGCGCTCGCGGGGCCGACTGGCGATGACCTGGTCGCCTTCTTCGTCCGTGGCAAGCGCAAGGAGCACGGGCTACAGCGTTGGGTCGAGGGGCCGGTCGAGGCGGGCGTCAGGTGCCTGGTCGTCGAGGACACCGTGACCACCGGCGGCTCGACCGCGAAGGCGATCGAGCGCTGCCGCGAGGAGGGCCTCGAGATCGCCGGCGTCGTCGCCGTGGTCGACCGCCTCGCGGGCGGGGCGGAGCGGATCGAAGCCGCCGCGGAGGCGCCCTACCGCGCCCTCGTCACGATCGACGAAATCTACCCCGACCGCCCCGACCGCGCCTAGGATCGCCCGTGCCGAACGAGCCCGACGCCGTCGAGATCCGCGTCGTCGCCTGCCTGGTCGAGAAGCAGCGGACGACGCCGGACGTCTACCCGCTCTCGCTGAACGCGCTGCGGCTCGCCTGCAACCAGTCGACCAACCGCGACCCGGTCGTCGGCTACGACGAGGCGACGGTCTCCGAGGCGCTGCGGCGGACGGCGTTGCGCGGCTGGACGCGGCTGGCGAGCGGGGCGGGCTCGCGGGCGCGCAAGTACCGGCACCTGCTCGGCGAGGCGCTCGATGTCGACGCCGGGGAGCTGGCGGTGCTCACCGTGCTGATGCTGCGCGGCGCCCAGACCCCGGGCGAGCTGAAACAGCGGACCGAGCGGCTCGAGGGCTTCGCCGACCTCGCCACGGTCCAGGAGGTGCTGGAGCGACTGATCGGGCGCGGCTTCGTGATCCGCCACCCGCGCCGGCCGGGCCAGAAGGAGGACCGCTACGAGCAGGTGCTCGGCGGCGACGATGCCGTGGAGCTCGTGCCGCCGGCCGAGCCCGCCTCGGTGCCTGCCGGAAAGGACGACCGCGCTCCGTCGGTCGCCGACGAGGCGGCGCGACTCGACCGGCTCGAAGCCGATCTGCTCGACCTCAAAGGCGAGATCGCCCGCCTGCGCGAGGCGCTCGGCGACTAGCGCCGCGCCGCGGGCGCTTCGAGCGGTAGCCCGGCGGTGCGTTGCCCGCCCGGGATCGCGGCGACCAGCTGGGTGCGGAGCTTGCCGCGTTCCAGCAGCAATTTGCGCCCGCCGGCCGAGAGCGGCAGGATGAACCGGTGCCATTTCGCGCCGGTCAGGTGGAAGGAGCGCGAGCCGAGCGAACGGGTGACGGAGTGGATGCGCGGCGGTTTGCGCCGGCGCGGCGTCGCTACCTTGAAGGTGGTGCGGAGGCCGAGGTGGCCGGGGCAGGTGGTGCCCGCGGGCCACGAGCAGGTGACGTTCACGGCGATCCCGGAGCGGGTCGCGCGCAGGCCGGAGAGGGTGATCGCGACCGGGATCGTCGTCGTCCGGCAGCCGAGCAACCGGTTGCCGCCGAGCGCGACGTTGACGGCGTAGACGCAGATCGGCTCCGGCCCCGACTTGACGGTGACGATGCGGGTGTCGAAGCCGTGGGCCGGGCCCGCCGTGGTGTGGGAGGCGGCGACGTCGGGGCGCGAGAGGTCGGCGATCTGCCCCAGTTCGTAGCCTTCGACCCCTTTCTGCCCTTCGCGGCCGCCGACGTAGACGTTGATCGAGAGCGTTTCGGTCGGCGCGTCGGGATCGAATGCCCAGCCTTTGACCCGGACCTGGCCGGCTTCCGGCGAGCCGGTCAGTTCGAGCCGGCCGATCGGGTCGGATTCGCCGACCGGCACGGCCCCGACCCCGACCGTGGCGCCGTCGACGAAGTCGCTGTCGACGTTGATCGTGACGCCGCCGTAGGTGTCGTCGTGGCCGCCTCGGTATTGGTGGATCCGCTGGTGGTTGGCCCAGGCGGTCGAGGGCACCACCGGGCTGAGGGTGTTTTCCTGGTTGTTCCATTCGGCGATCCAGATGTCGTCAGGGAGCGGGTAGCCGCTGCCGACCTGGGCGGCGAGGTCGCCGATCCCGGAGCCACTCGAGGAATAGACGCCGGACTGGTAACCGAGCGCGTGCAGCGTCGTCGTCCACGCTTCGAGGAAGGTGAGGACGGCCTTGGTCGCGCTCGTCGTCGGCGTGTAGGACTCCATGTCGAAGTAGATCGGGCTGCCCGCGCCGATCCCGATCGTGGTCGCCTCGGCCGCCGCGTCTTCGGCCGCCGCCGCCCCCTGCGTGGCCGCCGCGACGGTGGTCATCTTGCCGCAGCTGCCGCAGCTCGAGGTCGTGGCCTGCAGGCCGACGTAGGTGGGGATCAAGTGCCAGCCCGCGGTGGTCTGGGCGCTCACCCAGCTGGCGCTCAGGTTGGGCTGGGAGCAGGCGCTGTTTTCGCCGCCGATGTAGATGCCGACGCCGCGGAACGGCGATTCGGCCCAGGCCGCCATCGCCTTGCTCGACGGCGTGCTGCAGGTGTCGAAGCCGAGGCCGGTGAAGACCGAGCCGCCGACCGAGCCGGTCGCGGCAGCCTTGCTGGCGCGGGCGGCGCGGGGGCGGACCGTGGCGCGCTTGGCGTGCGGGGCGACGACGATCGCCTGCCGCTTGCCGAGGATCGGCCCGGCCGGGCAGCTCTGTTCCTTCGAAGGGCCGCCGAGGTAGACGACGCGCCGATCGAGTCGCACGCAGGTCCGCGAGTGGGGCGCGACCCGCACCACCCGGTAGCCCGCCGGGACGTGGACCGCGCGGCCCTTGAAGTGGACGGTCCGCGCGCCCGGCTGCCCACCCGCCGCGCGCGCCGAGCCGACCGCCGCCGCGAAGGCGAGGAGGAGCAGGAGGGCGCCCAGCAGGAAATGGGCGTGCAGACGTTTGCCGTGTCCGGTGATCACAGGCCTCAGTGATTAAACGGGTCTCGACCGCCGAAGTTGCTCCCTTGCGGTGATCGGCAAGCTGAATTGCCGAAGGCGGCGGCCGAGTACAGTTCCCAGCCGTGTCGACGACGCCGCCTGATTTCAACGCCGGAGTGATCGAGGAGTTCCGCGCCAACGGCGGTGAGGCCGGCGGCATGTTCGAGGGGATGCCGCTCCTCCTCCTGCACAACGTCGGCGCCAGATCGGGCCGCGAGCTCGTCACCCCGCTGGTCTACCTGGCCGACGGCGATCGCTACGTGATCTTCGCCTCGAAAGGCGGCGCGCCGGTCAATCCAGGCTGGTACCACAACCTGAAGGCCGGGCCGAACGTCTCGGTCGAGGTCGGCACCGACACCTTCGACGTCGTAGCCGAGGAGGCGACCGGCGAGGAGCGCGACCGCCTCTACGGCATCCAGGAAGAGCAGCAGCCGCAGTTCGCCGATTACGCACAGAAGACCGAGCGGCAGATCCCGGTCGTCGTGCTGACGCCGCGAGCCTGACGCGAGTAGTGCCCCGAGCTGGATTCGAACCAGCGGCCTATCCCTTAGGAGGGGATCGCTCTATCCGGCTGAGCTATCGGGGCGCGCGGCCCGGATTGTGGCTTAGATGGGGGTTACGTGGCTGAAAAGTTGCTTTGTGGGAGCCACGCGTGCGGATTTGGGAGCCAAGATCGGTTGCATGAGAACGAGCCAATTGATGGAGGTGTCCTCCACGGGGTTTAATGTGGTGGACATGTCCAAGATGATTCAGGTCAGAAACGTGCCGGACGAGATGCACCGGATGCTGAAGATGCGGGCCGCCGCGGAGGGGATCTCCCTGTCGGACCTCATCAAGCGCGAACTCGGTGTGATGTCGGGGCTGCTCACGTTCGAGGAACTGTCCGCCCGGGTGCAGGCCCGCGGGCCCTCGAAAGTGAAAACCGCGAATACCGTCCGCTACATCCGCGAATCGCGGGGTGAGTTTTGAACGTCGTCGACGCCTCGGTCCTGGTCGAGTTCCTGGCCGGGGGAGAGCATCGCGATGCAGCGGAAGACGCGATCGGGCGGGAGCGCTGGGTCTGGGCTCCCGCCCTGGTCGATGCCGAGGTGGGGAGCGCGCTGCGGCGGCAGACGAGGGCGAAGGAAATCAGCGCGCGGAAAGCGGGCGTCGCTCTCGACGATCTGCTCGACATGCGTCTGCAGCGGATACCACTTGCCGCTTTGGTGGACCGTGCGTGGCAGCTACGCGACAACGTCACCTTCTACGACGGGCTGTACGTGGCGCTCGCCGAGGAGCTCGACTCGCCGTTGCTGACGCTCGACGCGCGGCTGGCGAAGGTGAAGGGACTGCGCACCGAGGTCGAGCTGGTGGGACCGGCCTAGGCCTCGTCGGCCGCGGGTTCGTCCTCGTCGACCGCGGCATAGAGGCTCTCGGCGGCGAGCTCCTGCGCCCGCCGACTCCACAGCTTGACCTCCATGAAGATGTCGTCGCCGTAGGCCTCGAGGGCGTCGAGCGCGACCAGCGTGAAGCGGTCGCGGCTGATCTCTTCCTGGTCGACCGTCTCGCCGTCGAGCTCGGCGGTGGCGGCGACGGCCCCGCGCACCAGCGGCCGTCCCCAGACCAGGGTGACCGCGCCCGCCCGCCCGTTCTCGCCGCGCCAGCGGCCGATCACGTCGTCGTTCAGGTCGATCTTCCAGTCCGCGTTGTCCTCGGCGAGGACATCGGTGAAGTCGGCGGTGGCGGCGAACCCGGTCGGGTCGCCCTCACCGCTCGGCAGCTCGTAGGAGACGTGGCCGAAGAGCTCGAGCGTGCCCTCGTCACTCTCGGTGCGCGCCGAGCAGGGGATCCAGACGCGGCCACCCCAGGCGCGCTCCGGGAACCAGTCGAGCTCCTCCGGCACGGCCGTCCCGGCGGGCAGGTCGCCGATCCGGTCGACCGCCTCGACGAACGTCTCGCGCAGCCGCGTGGCGAAACGGCCCGCGGCGATGCCGTCCTGGCTGGTGTCGGCGATGAAGTGGGGGATGGGTCGCGGGTTAGGTGCCACGGCCGCCGACCCTACACCGCGGAGAGTTCGCAGTTATCCCCGCATAGCGACGAGAAGTGCGAACGCGCCCCGCGGGAAGACGCCCCGCGGGTCAGGCGGTCTGCGGAACGGCCTCGGTGCGACCGCGCAGCAAGGTGACCGCCGCGATCGTCCCCGTCAGGCAGAGCCCGGCTCCGATCAGGAAGGCGATCCGGTAGCCGCTGGTCAGGGCGTCGAGCTGGCCGGTGCCGCCCGCCAGGAGATCGTTGGTGTGCGAGGTGGCGAGCGTCGTCAGCACCGCAAGGCCGAGCGTGCCGCCGACTAGGCGCGAGGTGTTGACGACGCCGGAGGCGAGGCCGTTCTGGGCGGCCGGGACGCCCTTGACCGCGACGATCGTCGCCGGGACCAGCGACCAGCCGGTGCCGAGCGCGGCGAGCATCCCGCCGGGCAGGATCGCCACCTCGTAGGCGCTCGACGCCTCGACCGTCGCCAGGATCAGGAAGCCGAGCGTCGCCAGCGACATGCCGATCGTCAGCGTCGTCCGCACGCCGAAGCGGGCGACCAGCTTCGGCGCCGTCGCCGAGCCCGCGAAGACGAGCAGCGTCATCGGCAGGAAGGAGATGCCGGCGAGCAGCGCGTCGTCGCCTTTCACTTCCTGCAGGTAGAGGGAGACGAAGTACCACATGCCGAAGATCGCGGCGAAGAGCAGCGCGACGATCAGGTTGGCGGCGCGCAGCGCGGGCATCTTGAAGACGTCGAGCGGGATCAGCGGGTCGGCGGCGAGCTTGCCCTCGACCAAGGCGAAGAGGCCGAGCAGGACCACGCCGAGCGCCAGTGGGACGAGCACGCCGAGCGATCCCCAGCCGAGCGAGTCGGTCCGGACCACGCCGTAGACGAGCGCGGTCAGGCCGCCGCTGATCAGCACCGCGCCGCGGACGTCGAGCTTGCGCTCCTTGGCGACCGCGGGCTCACGCGGGATCAGCCGGCGACCGGCGATCAGCACGGCGATCCCGACCGGGATGTTGATGACGAAGACGGCGGGCCAGCTGAAGCCCTGGGTGAGCGAGCCGCCGAGCAGGACGCCGGCGCTGCCGCCGACCCCGCCCATCGCCGCCCAGAGGCCGAGTGCCCGGTTGCGCTCCGTGCCTTCCTTGAAGGAGCCGGTGACGATCGCGAGGCTGGCGGCGGAGATGACCGCGGCACCGAAGCCCTGGACCGCGCGGGCGCCGACCAGGACGCCCTGACCGTCGGCCAGCGCGCAGCCGAGCGAGGCGGCGGCGAAGAGTCCGACGCCGACCAGGAAGACCTGGCGGCGGGGCAGAAGGTCGGTGGCGCGGCCGGCCAGCATCAGGAAGCCGGCGAAGGTCAGCGTGTAGGCGTTGACGACCCACTGCAGGCCGGTGTCGGAGAAGCCGAGCGAGGAGTGGATGTCCGGCAGCGCGACGTTGACGATCGAGATGTCGAGGATCACCATGAACTGCGCGAGGCAGACGGTGAGGAGGAGGGCGTCTTTTTGGATTCGCTTCATAGTTCGACGATCACCGTACCATAAAGTTTGATGATCGTCGTATCATTCTGGCCATGACCTTCGAGCACCCCGACAGCGAGGCTCTCGACCTCTCCGCCGTCCTGCACGCGCTGAGCGATCCGCAGCGGCGCGGGATCGTCGCCGAACTCGCCCGCAGCGAGCAGCCGCGCCCCTGCGGCAGCTTCGCCCCGGAGATCACCAAATCGACCCGCACCCATCACTTCCGCGTGCTGCGCGAGGCGGGGCTGATCGAACAGTGGAAGGAGGGGACCCTGAAGATGAGCCGGCTGCGCCGCGAGGATCTCGACTCCCGCTTCCCCGGCCTGCTCGACTCGGTGCTCGGCTCAGAGGCAGTCGCGCAGGTCTGAGGCCGCCTGCTCGGGCGGGTAGATGTTGATGTCGACGCCGGTGCCGAGCTCGAAGCCGGCCCTGATCGTCAGGCGCGGCGCGATGTCGACGTGCCACTGGAACTGGTCGGTGCCCCGCGGCGCGGTCCGCACCCAGAGGTTCAACTCCGGCGGCGAGCCGAAGCGGGCGGCGAGCACGCGCATCGCGGCCGTGATCATCCCCGCCCCCCCCGAGTCCTCCTCGAAGCTGCCGACTTCGCGCCGCGGGATCACCCGCAGCTCGAACGGCGAGCGCGACGCCCAGGGGCAGATCAGCGCCGCCTCGTCGTCGATCGCGACCAGCCGCTCTTTGCGCCGCACCTCCTCGACCAGCACGTCGGCGAGCAGCCCCGCCCCGGCGGTCCGTTCGCCGTAGGCGCCGACCCGCTCGCGCTCCCGCGCCACCGCCGCCGGCACAAAGGGCAGCGCGTAGAGCTGCGCGTGGGTGTGCTCGAGCGAGGCGCCCGCGCCGCCGCCCTCGTTGACGATCAGCTGCTGGTAGGGGGCGTCGTGGTGGGCGCGCATCCGCTCGCGCCAGGTCGCCACCGCGTCGGCGAACTCGTCGTCGTCGAGTTCGGCCATCGCGGTCACGTGGCGGGGCGAATTGATCAGCACCTCGTGCGCCCCGGTCGCAGGCCGCGCGCTGAACAAGTCGGGTTCGCCGGAGCGCCGCGAGGTCAGCAGCGGGTCGCCGCTGGAGGAGAACGCGCCCGCTTCCGACCCGGGGCTGCCGCCCGGCGTCGTCGCCTCCGGCGCGCCCAGCGCCGGATAGAGGTTGGAGACGACGCGGGTGCGCCAGCCGGGCGTGTCGGGCGCGCTCCCCTCCGCGCGCAGCGCGAAGATCTCGGGCGGCGTCTTGTCCTCGTTGCCCTCGCAGAACGGGCACCCTTCGGGGCCCTTCGGCTCGGACCGCCGCGCCGTGAAGTTGTCCGGCCGCGCGGCGCGACCCGGGGCGAGGATCGTCCTCAGCCCGCTCAGCTGGTCGATCCGGATCTCTGGCGTACCGGCGCTCAGATGAGTAGTTCCCCGGCGAGGTCTGACCGGGACCGCGACCGGCCAAGCAGATCAAGGACGCAGGGTGCAGCCTTTGCCGGGTGGCAAAGGCAAACCCGAGGACGCAGAGATGCGCAGTGTGCCGGGCGCGGGATCCGGGTGGGGCTCGCCGGGGAACTACTCATCTAGGAGCGGGAGGGTGGCAGATCGGTCTCGGGCGGCGTCGGCTCGGGCTCCGGGTCCGGCTTGGCCTTGCTGCCACCGCGATTGTGGTCGGAGCGACCGAGGAACGGCTCGATCACGTCCATCGGCAGCGGGAAGACGACCGTGGTGTTCTGGTTGGAGCCGATTTCGAGCAGCGTCTGCAGGTAACGCAGCTGCAGCGAGGCCGGGTTGGTGCTGATGATGTCGGCCGCGTCGGTGAGCTTCTGCGCCGCCTGGAACTCGCCCTCGGAGTTGATGATCTTGGCGCGGCGCTCGCGCTCGGCCTCGGCCTGGCGCGCCATTGCCCGCTGCATCTGCTCGGGGATCTCGACGTCCTTGATCTCGACCGCGGTCACCTTCACGCCCCACGGCTCGGTCGACTCGTCGATGATTTTCTGCAGCTCTTCGTTGAGGCGCTCGCGGTCGGCGAGCAGCTGGTCGAGCTCCGCCTTGCCGAGCACCGAGCGCAGCGCCGTCTGCGAGATCTGCGAGGTCGCGACCAGGTAGTTTTCGACCTCGACCACCGCCCGGTTCTGGTCGACCACGCGGAAGTAGGCGACCGCGTTGACGCGGCAGGGCACGTTGTCGCGGGTGATCACCTCCTGCGGCGGGATGCTCAGCGTCACCGTCCGCAGCTCCACCTTGACCATCCGGTCGATCAGCGGGATCAGCAGGATCAGGCCGGGACCCTTGGTGGCGATCAACCGGCCGAGCCGGAAGATGACGCCGCGCTCGTACTCGCGCAGGACCCGCACCGACAGCCCGAGAGCGATCAGTCCGAACAGGACGATGACAACGAGCACTCCGGCAACTGCCGCCATTCAGGCTCCTTAGGTGGACTGCTGGGCTGGGGTGGCGACGGGTCGCACCACGAGCGTCAGCCCGTCGACCGCCTCCACCTTGACTCTATCCCCCGGCCCGACCGGGGCACCGCCGTCGGCGAGCCGCGCCGACCACAGGGTGCCGCGCATGAAGGCCTGGCCGGTCGGGTCGATCGTCGAGCGCGCCTCGGCTTCGGCCCCGACCATTTCCTCGGTGCCCGCCCGTTTCGGCAGGTCGCCGGTGGTGCGGATCACTTTGCGGGTGATGTAGAAGAAGCTGGCCGCGGAGAGGATCGCCAGGGTGATCAGCGCGCCGCCGATGTAGTCGGCCGAGCTCGAGTTCGAGCCGAGCGCGAGGATGCCGCCGACCACCAGCCCGACGATCCCGAGCAGCGCCAGGATCCCGCCGGTCGGCAGCAACAGCTCCGCCGCCAGCAACCCGATCCCGATCAAGGCGATGACGACGAACGCTTCCATACCTTGATTATGCGCCTTCCAGCGCGTATTGCCTGATGTCTTCCTCGAGTTCGGCGGTCTGGGTGAACGGGCCGATCTTCGTGTAGACGAGTTTGCCGTCGGCGTCGTAGAAGGCGGTGGCGGGGAGCCCGCTCACCTTCAGCGAGGCGGCGACCTCGTGGCCGGGGTCGAAATAGCTCGGGTACGGGACCTGGTGGTGTTCGAGGAAGTCGCCGGCGTGCGCTTCGGAGTCTTCGGAATCGACGCCGAGGAAGGCGACCCGCTTGCCGAGCGCGGCGGAGGCTTCCTGGAACTTCGGGAACTCGAAGCGGCAGGGCCCGCACCAGGAGGCCCAGATGTTGGCGACGACCGGGTAGCCGAGCGCCGCGACGCGCCGTTCGAAGGCGCTCACCCCACCGGGCAGCAGTTGATCCGCTTCGCCGTAGAGCTCGGCCAGCGGCGCGGGCGCGCCGGCCAGCTTCTTCGCGTAGTCGGGATGGGTCGAGCCGCCTTCTTCCGAGGAGCCGCAACCGACCGCGAAGACAGTGAGTGCGAGGGCCGCCACGAGGGCGAGCGCGAGTGTCATCCGCCGTCCCATCCGCTCCGTGATTACAATACGAGCACGTTCGGTTCGCGGTTCGCGGACCGCAGAGTTCTCGGGGGGACGGACATCCGGCTTCTCGCCCTCGTTCCATTCTCGCCTCACGGCCGTCCATTCCAGTTGCGGCCGGGGCAGACACACAAAGCCTTCTATGGCCAACACCACCGATGTTGCCGCTGGCGCGGCAGTCCCATCTAGCGCCGATATCGAGCGTGCGTCCTCGTTCGCCCGCGAGCCGTTCCTGCAGGGCGGCGAGGGGCCCGAGGCGCTCGCCCCCGGCACCGCGCGGCGCCACGCGCTCGACGCGGCGCTGATCGAGATCGACGCCGGCGCCGAGGATCCCTCGATCGAGTGGCGCCGCAACTACTCGCTGCTGCTCGGGCTGGAGCGTTTCCTCGCGAAGGAACCGCTGACCCTGCGTGACGGCGCCGAGCTCTCGCCGCACCAGGTCGACGCGCTCTCCGGCACGCTCGCCGAGCTGATGACCCAGGCCCAGGTCGGCTCCACCGCGGCGGGCGAGACGGGGAACGGCGAAGCCGCCCTCGACGAGCCCGACACCGACGAAGCGTCGATCGCGGACGACGCCGACCCGGAAGGCGCCGAGGAACACGAAGCGCCCGACGAAGGCGAGGAGGACGAAGAGCCGCAGGACTGGTCGGAAGCCTCGCCCGACGACGAAGACGAGGTGGTCGAGGAGGCCCCCGACGACCCCGGCGCGGCGCGCCGCTTCTGGTTCGAGCACGCGACCGGGGCCGGCAAGACGGTCGCCGCGGTCGGCTTCATCGAGGCGACCCGCACCGGCGGCGTCCTGATCCTCACCCACCGCCGCAACCTGGTCGACCAGTTCATCGGCGAGATCTCCGACCGCGGCTACAAGGAGCGCCTCCGTCCGCCGCTCATGAACGGCCGCGACGACCCCGACGGCCCGGTCACGGTCGAGACCTACCAGTGGTTCGTCCGCAACCACAAGAAAGTCTCCGACGCCTACTCGGTGGTGATCTGCGACGAGGCCCACACTGCGCTCGGCGAGAAAACCAGCGCCTGCATCCGCGCTTGGCCCGGCCCCGTCTTCATCGGCATGACCGCGACCGGCGCGCTGATCGCCCGCCACGTCGCCGACCTCTTCCCGACCCAGACCTCGCGCTTCGACCTCGCCCAGGCGGCGCGGCGCGGCGTCATCTCGCCGCTGCGCTGCCTGCGGATCCCGCCCGGCCCGGGGGTGCGGACGATCGCCAAGGTGCCGCTGCGCAAAGGCGAGGTCGACCAGGACTTCGACCAGGAGGAGCTGGCGGCGCTGCTCGACCAGGGGCCGTTCAACTTCGCGATCGCCGATCTCTACAAGTCGCGCTTCCGCAAAACGCCGGGCGTCGTCTACACGGCGGGCGTCCAGCACGCGCACAACGTCGCCGAGGCGTTCCGCGCGGTCGGGATCAACGCGCAGGCGGTCTCCGGCCAGACGCCGAAGCGCGAACTGGCCGAGATCCTCGCCGCCTTCGAACGCGGCGACGTCGACGTGCTCACCAACGCGCAGCTGCTCGCCGAGGGTTGGAACAGCCCGCGGGCGACGATCTGCATGCACCTGGCGCCGACCGCCTCGCGGCGGATCTACCAGCAGCGGGTCGGCCGCGTGACCCGGCGCGCGCCGGGCAAGGAGGCGGGGCTGGTGATCGACTTCGTCCACCCGGCGACGACCCACGACGAGACGATCGTCACCCTGCACAGCCTGCTCGACCGCGATGTCTACCGCGGCGGCGCGATCGTGGTCGGGCCGGTGCGGCGCGGGCGCGGGCGCAAGGTGCGGGTCGAGCGGCGGATCGTGCCGGTCTCCGACGTCGAGGAGAAACGGATGGAGGTGCTCGAACGGGAGATCTGGCGGATCGCCGTCGAGAACCTCGACTACCCCGAGCAGCACGCCTGGGCGGCGCTGGCCGGGGCGCGGGTCAACACGCAGGGCTGGCGGCGCGCCCGCGCGATGCTGCAGAACGACCGCACCAAGGAGCTGCGCCGCCGCTTCCTGCTGACCTGCGTGCAGCGCAACCGCAACGCGCAGCTGCGGCTGAAAGCGCTCGGCGAGATCGCCGACCTCGGCGACGCCGACGCCTTCGACGACGCGATCGACATCGTCGGCACCTGGAGCCGCGAGGACAAACGGGCGGGGACCAAGACGATGCTGCAGGCGCTGATCGACAAGCGGATCGGGCGCCGTGACCAGGCGCAGGCGTGGGTCTGGCGGCTGGCCGGCTATACCCGCGAACTGCACGAGGAGTACGCGGTGCAGCGCTGGCCGGAGACGAAGCGGCTGCTCGGGCTGCTGGTCAACTCCTCGGGGCGGGCGCACGGGCGGAACGCGCGCCGGCTCGTCCACGCGGCGCGTAAACAGGACCGTCGCCTCGCGGTGGCGCTGCTCGCCGCCGCGGTGTCGCACACGCCCGAGGGCGAGGAGGTGCTGCGTGGGGCGCGGATGCGGATGGCGCGGAAACCGTCGGCGGTCGCGCGTGAGCTGCTTCGCAACTTCCCCAAAGGCGGCAAGAAGCGACGCAAGCGCAAACGCGGCGGCAACGGCGACGCCGAAGGTGGCGGCAACGGCGACGCGCCGGAGGCCGTGCGGAACGGGGTCGAAGTCGAGTTCGACGACGACCTCAACCTCGGGGGCTCGAGCAACGGCGACGGGCCCGAGGGCGGCGGCGAGAGGAAACCGAAACGGCAACGGCGGCGCAAATCGTCGAAAGCCGCGCAGGACGACGTCGGGGACGAGGCCGAGAAACCGGCCAAACCCAAAGCCGCGAAAGCCAAACCGAAACGCAAACGGAAACCGAAAGCGGCGAAAGGCTCAGAAGGCGATCAGATGGACGTCGCCGGCGCCGAGGGCGACGCGATCTCCGTCGGCGAGTCGGACGACTAGGTAGCCTCGCTCGTCGATCCCATCGGCGACGCCGCTCCCTTTCTCCCAGCTCACCTCGTGCCCGAGCAGCGCATCGTGTTTGCGCCACTCGTTGAGCACCCGCTGCTCGTCGGCGTCGAGCCATTGCTCAAGCGCTCCGCTTAATGCGGCTGACGCCTCGCTCGCCCAGCCGGTCCTCATCTCGACAGGGCGGTTATGAGGACCGGCTGGGCGAGGGGGGAAGAGGGACGTGGCGCGGTCGCGGAGCTCAGGGGGGAAGTTCTCGTGGGCGATGGTGAGGTTCAGGCCGATGCCGAGGACGGCCCAGCCGTCCTGGGGGCGGGCCTCGATCAGGATCCCGGCCAGCTTGCGGCCGTCGAGGTGGACGTCGTTGGGCCACTTGACCTGGCACTCGATCCCCGGTCGTAGTTGCTCGGCCGTCTCGCAGACGGCCAGGGCGACCGCGAGCGGCAGCAGGGAGTGGCGCGGCTCCAAGGGCCGGAGCACCGCCGAGTAGAGGAGCGCCGCTCCGGGCGGCGCGGTCCACGTGCGCCCCTGCCGCCCGCGCCCCGCGGTCTGCTCGTCCGCGGTGACGACGGTCCCGTGCGGAGCCCCGGCCCCGGCCAATTCACGCGCGATCGTGTTGGTAGACCCCACGCGCGCGAAGTGCCGATGCGGCGTTCCGAACCGCTCGCTGCGGAAACTTAGTTGCTTATAGAGCAACTTTCTCTCCACGGCGACTCGGTCAATGCGTGGCGGCGTCGGCGAGCAGGGCGGCGAGGAGGCCGTCGACATCGTGGTGGTCGGCCTCGACCGCGACCTCGAGGCCGGCGTCGCGGACCGAGCCGCTGGTGACCGGGCCGATCGAGACGATCCGCGCGGCGGGGGGGAAGCGGTCGCCGAGGGCGTCGGTCAGGTTCTTCACGGTCGAGGAGGAGGTGAAGGTGACGTAGTCGGCGGCCTGCGCCGCCTCGATGGCGGCGTCGTCGGGCGCTTCGCGCACCGTCTCGTAGAGGGCGACGACGTCGACCTCGGCGCCGCGTTCGCGCAGCGCATCGGGGAGGACGTCGCGCGCCTCGGCGGCGCGGGCGAGGAGCACCCGTTTCCCCTCCACCTCGATGTCGACCAGCGCTTCGACCAGCGCCTCGGCGACGAAGCGCTCGGGGACGACGTCGGCTGTGATCCCGTGGGCGGCGAGGGCGCGGGCGGTGCCGGGGCCGATCGCCGCGACCGTCGCGCCGGCCAGCGCTCGGGCGTCGCGCCGGGCCTCGGCGAGCGCCTCGAAGACCAGGTTCACCCCGTTCGGGCTGGTCAGGCAGACGAGGTCGTAGTCGCCGATCGCCGCCGCCGCGGCGCGCACCTCGTCGGTCTCGATCCGCGGCTCGATCCGGATCGCCGGCAGCTCTACAACCGTCGCGCCCAGGCTGCGCAGCGTCGATGCCAGGCCGCTCGCCTGCGCGCGCGCCCGGGTGACGACCACGGTGCGGCCGTGGAGCGGCCGCCGCTCCAGCCAGGCCAGCGCCTCCCGCCGCGCCGCGACCTGGCCGATCACGATCAGCGCCGGCGCGCCGACGCCCTCGCGCTCGACCGTCGCCGCGATCGTCCCGAGCGTCGCGCTCACCGTCCGCTGCCCTGGCCAGGTGCCGCGTTCGATCGCCGCCGCGGGCTCCTCCGGGTCGCGCCCGGCGGCGATCAGCGCCGCGGCGTTCTCGCCGAGGCGTTTGACGCCCATGTAGAAGACCAGCGTGCCGGGGAAGGCGGCGAGCGCGTCCCAGTCGAGCGCCGTCTCGGCCTTCTCCGGGTCCTCGTGGCCGGTGACGAAGGCGACCGCCGAGGCGTCGTCGCGATGGGTGACGGGGATCCCGGCGTAGGCGGTCGCGGCGACCCCGGCGGTGACGCCGGGGACGACCTCGAATTCGACCCCCGCCTCGCGCAGAGCTTCGCCCTCCTCGCCGCCGCGGCCGAAGACGAACGGGTCGCCGCCCTTCAGCCGGACGACGCTGCGGCCGGCGCGCGCCGCCTCGATCAGCCGCTCGCCGATCTCCTCCTGCGGCACCGAGGGTACGCCCGGCTGCTTGCCGACGTAGATCAGCTCGGCGTCGGCCCGTGCCCCGTCGAGCGCCCCCGGCGGGATCAGCCGGTCGTAGTAGATCGAGTCGGCCGCCACGATCAGCTCCAGCGACCGCGCCGTCATCAGCCCCGGATCCCCAGGGCCGGCCCCGACCAGATAAACGACCCCCCGTCTCGTCACACCCACGTCACAGGCTCCTGTCGATGGGCCGAAAACCTGCCCATAGGTCCGGTTTTCGGCCCATCGGCGGCGGGGTGTGGCGGATTAGTCATCGGAGTTCGTCATCTCCGCGGCGCGGGCGAGGAGCTCGGCGGCGCCGGCGCCTAGCAGGCGTTTGGCCAGAGCCACCCCGGCGGCTTGAGGATCTGAGGCGTCGGCCTCGAGCTCGTCGCGGATCCACTCGCCGCCGTCGGGCAGCCCGACGAAAGCGCCGATCCGCAACCGCTCGCCGGCGAGAGTGGCGTGGACGCCGATCGGGGTCGAGCAATCCGCATCGAGGCGGGTGAAGCAGGCGCGCTCGGCGCGCAGCTCGGCGAACGACGCGTCGTCGCCGATCTCCCGCACCGCCGCCGCGGCCTCCTCGTCCCCCGTCCGCACCTGAACCGCCAGCGCGCCCTGCCCCGCCGCCGGCACCATCCGGTCGGCCGGGATCGCGAAGCCGATCTCGCCCTCGCGTCCGAGCCGCCGCAGCCCGGCCGCGGCGAGGATGATCGCGTCGTAGTCGCCCTCGGCGAGCTTGCGCAGCCGCGTGTCGACGTTGCCGTTCAGGTCGAGGATCCGCAGGTCCGGCCGCACCGCCAGGAGCTGGGCGCGCCGCCTGAGGCTGACCGTCCCGACCCGCGCCCCCTCCGGCGCGTCCTCGAGCGAGGGGCCCGCCCCGATCCAGGCGTCGGCCGGGTCCTCGCGGGGCGGCACCGCGACGATCTCCAGCCCCTCGACCTCCTCGCCCGGCAGGTCCTTCGCCGAGTGGACGCCGAGGTCGGCGCGGCCGTCGAGCAGCGCGCTCTCCACCGCCCGCACGAAGCGCGACTTGTCGCCCGGCTCGCCGTCGGAGGAGACCTCGACCAGCTCGGCACCGCCGAGCATCTCGGCGACCATCCCGGCCTGGGTCAGGGCCAGCGCGCTACCGCGGGTTGCGATGCGCAGGGCCAAGCAAGCTCAGCCCTGGCCGGGGCGCAGCTCGGTGACCTTGCCAGCCGCGTCGGCCTCGGACTCGACCTCGGTCTCGACGTCGAGACCGAAGAGCTCGCGCAGCGCGCTCACGTACTGGTAGGCGTCGTCGTGGCCGGCGGCGCGACGGATGCGGCGGGTCGGTTCGTGCAGGATCCGCGAGGCGATCGCCTTCGCCATCAGCTCCATCCGCGCCCGATCGGCCTCGCCGAGGTTCTCCCAGCGGTTCTCGTTCTCGGCCAGCACCCGGCGCACCACCTCGTCGCCGCGCTCGCGCAGCGCGGCGATCGTCGGCACCACCTCGAGTGAGGCCAGCCAGCGCTGGAAGCGGTCGAGCTCGGTCTCGATGATCCGCTCCGCCCGTGTCGCCTCGGCTTCGCGCACCCCGGCGTTCCGTTCGACGATCTGCTGGACGTCGTCGATGTCGTAGACGCTCACCCCGGCCACCTCGCGGCAGCCCGGTTCGATGTCGCGCGGCACGGCGATGTCGATCAGGAGGATCGGCCGGCCGCCGCGTTCGGCCATCACCGCCTGCAGCCCGTCGCGCTCGATGATGTGGTGCGGCGAGTTGGTGGTGGAGACGACTAGGTCGACCTCGGTCAGCTGCTCGGGCAGGGCCTCGAAGCGGATCGCCTCGCCTTCGAAGCGCTGGGCGAGGCCGAGCGCCCGGTCGTGATGGCGGTTGGCGACGAAGACGGTGTCGACGCCGCGGGCGACCAAGGCCCGGGCGACCAGTTCGGCGGTGGCTCCGGCGCCGATCATCAGCACCTTGCGCTCGGAGATGTCGCCGAGCGCCCGCTGCGCGACCTCGACCGCGACCGACGGGATCGAGACGCCGCGCTCGCTGATCGCCGTCTCGGCGCGCGCCCGCCCGCCTGCCGCGAGGGCGCCGCGGAAGAGGCGATTGAGGATCGGCCCGGTCGCGCCCTCGACCAGCGCCAGCTCGTAGGCGCGTTTGACCTGGCCCTGGATCTCCGCCTCGCCGACGATCATCGAGTCGAGCCCGGCGGTCACCCGCAGCAGATGGCGCGCCGCGTCTTCCGCGCGCAACGAGTAGAGGTGGCCGAGCAGCTCGGTGGGCCGGATCTCGGCCTTGCGGGTGAGCACGCCGAGCGCCTCGGACTCGGCCTCGACCGGGTCGGCGACGACCAGGTAGAGCTCGGTCCGGTTGCAGGTCGAGATCGCCGCGGCCTCGGTGATCGTCTCCGCCTCGGTCAGCTCGCGGAGCGCCGCGACCGCCCGTCCCTCGGTCAGCGAGAGGCGCTCGCGCAGCTCCAGCGGCGCCGTCTTGTGGGAGACGCCGAGCGCCAGCAGCTCGCTCACGATTTCACCTCCGCCGGCGCCGTCTCGACGACCGCGTCGTCCCGGCGCCGCTCGGCGATCTCGGCGATCTCCCTCAGGTCACGCTCGATCCGCGCCAGTTTCATCCCCATGATCGCGACGTAGATCAGCAGCAGCAGGATGAAGACGATGTAGGCGCCGGCGACGTACTTGCCGCCGACGTCGTTCGGGATGGCCGGGGCCGTGGCGAGGAGCAGGGCGAGCATCTAGTGGTCCATCCGCATAGTTCGCGGTCTTTTGCAGGTGTCCTGTCGCCACCGCTGAACCCGTTGCTGATCCTTTCCAGCGACGATGGAGGTCACGCGATGGCGGCGAAGGCGAAGAGAATCGAGTTGGGTGCCGAGGAGCGGGCCGAGCTCGAACGGGTGGTGCGGGCGGGAACGTCGGAGCGGCGGATGGTCGAGCGGGCACGGATCGTGCTCGGCGCGTCCGAGGGTCGCTCGGCGAGGCGGATCGCCACCGAGGTCGGCTGCTCCCTGAACACGGCGAAGAAGTGGCGCGGGCGCTTTGAGGAGAGCGGGCTCGAAGGGCTCGCCGACCTGCCGCGGCCCGGCAAGCCGCTCGTCCACGATCACGCGACGAGGGCGAGGCTGATCGCGAAAGCCTGCACGCGACCGGGGCCGAGCGCCCAGGGTGCCCGCCGCGAGCGCTGGACCTACGAGGAGCTGGCCGGCGAGGTCGGCATGTCGGCCTCCCACGCCCACCAGATCCTCAGGGCCGCCGACGTGCGCCCGCACCTCACCGAGTACTGGGTGATGAGTGAGCTCGGGCCGGACTTCGACGAGCGCGCCGCCGAAGTCTGCGGGCTCTACCTCGACCCGCCCGAGAACACCCTGGTCGTCTCGATCGACGAGAAGACCGGCATCCAGGCCAAGGGCCTGGCTCGCCCCGACACCCCGCCGGGGCCCGGTCGCCCGGCCCGCCGCGACAACGAGTACGTGCGCAACGGGACCCAGAACCTCTTCGCCTGCCTGGAGGTCCACTCCGGCGAGGTCGCGGCGATGGCCTCCGAGACGCGCGACCGCTTCGATCTGATCGCCTTCCTGGAGATGCTCGACTCCGGCATCCCGGAACTCGAGGGCAGACGGATCGTCGCGATCACCGACAACCTCTCGACCCGGACCACCCCCGAGGTCGAGGCCTGGCTCAAGGAGCATCCACGCTGGAGCTTCAAGTTCACCCCGACCCATGCCTCCTGGCTGAACCAGGTCGAGATCTTCTTCTCGATCCTCGCCCGCCGCCTGCTCAGGCACGGGCACTTCGACAGCGAGGCCGACCTGGTCGAGCAGATGCTCTGCTTCGTCGAGACCTACAACCAGACCGCCCGACCGTTCGCCTGGACCTACACCGGCAAGGTTCTCAGCGCATGAGATCACGAATCAACCGGATGGACCACTAGTTGACCTCCGGGGCGATCCGCGAGGCGGGCGGGCCGCTCGGCGCGTCGAGGGCGCGGCGCAGCCGCTTCAGCTGCCCCTGCGCGCTCTTCGCCGAGAGCTCGAACTTGACCAGCGTCGTCCACAGCAGCGTCATCGAGGCGAGCGCGCAGAGGAAGGTGAAGAGCATCGACCCGGGCAGGCCGCCTTCGGCGGTGGCGAAGACGCGCGGGTGGACCAGCGAGGCCGACTCGCGCACGGCGAGGAAGTTGAGCGGCACGAAGGCGCCGGCGGTGATCGCGAAGACCGAGGCGTAGCGCGCCTGGCGCCGGCGGTCCTCGATCGCGTAGCGGAAGGGGTAGTAGGTCGCGTAGAGCAGGAAGACGATCAGGAAGCTGACCAGGGTCGGTTCGTTCCAGACCCACCAGTGCCCCCAGGAGCCCTTCGCCCAGATCGATCCGGTGAGCAGGCCGCCTGCGGCGAAGATCACCGAGATGTGGATCGCGACGTAGGAGTAGGCGTCCCAGCGCGGGTCGTCACGGCGCAGGTGGAGGATCGCGAAGATGCCGCCGACGACGAAGCCGCAGAGCGAGACGATCGCCAGCGGCACGTGCAGGTAGAAGATCTTCTGCAGGAAGCCCTGGTTGGCTTCGATCGGCGCGTAGAAGAAGACCAGCGAGAGGGTGATCGCGAACATCACGACGGTCGCGATCGAGAGGGGTCTGAGTCCTTTGCCGTACATACCGAGCGTTCGTCCGGCTGCCGGGCGCCGCGCTCAATCCTCGAGCAGGAAGTCGAATACCGCGTAGCCCAGCAGGGCGAAGATCAGATCGTATAGACCCAGCACTATCAGCCAGGTCCCGAAGCGGTGGTAAGAAACTCCGCCCAGCAGCATCAGCGGTTCGGTGGCGGCGGTGGCGGCGATCATCAATGGCACCACGAGCGGCAGCAGGACGAGCGGCACGAGCAGGTCGCGGGCGCGCGAGTTGACCGCCATCGAGGAGATCAGCGTGCCCGCCGAGGCGAGGCCGACGTCGGCGAGCAGCAGGACGATGATCAGCGGCGGCAGCGAGGCGGCGCTGTTCAGGAAGAAGAGCGCGAAGATCGGCACCGCGATCAGCTCCAGCGCCGCCAGGTAGACGGTCAGCGCCGCGACCTTGGCGGTGAAGAGGACGCTGCGGTCGATCGGGGCGAGGCGGATCGCGTCGAAGCCGCCCTCCTCGCGCTCGGCGACGAAGAGGCGGTTGATGCCGAGCACCGCGGCGAACAGCAGCGTCGCCCAGAGCACCCCGGCGGCGAGGCTGCCGGAGAGGCTGGTGCGGTTGAGGCCGAAGCGGAAGATGACGAACGAGGTGATCGCGAAGAGCGCCATCGCGGGAAGCGACTGCAGGGTGCGCAGCTCGGCCCGCAGGTCCTTGCCGAGGATCGCCGCGAAGGCGGCGCGCGAGGAGGTCACGCCACCGCCCGCTCGTCGATGCCGAGCCGCAGCACCTGGTCGGCCTCGGGCAGGAAGCGCTCCGGGTCGTGGGTGACGACGACGCGGGTGTAGTCGCCGCCCGGCCCGATCAGCCCGCGGGCGATCTCGCGGCCCGCGATGTCGAGGTTCGAGTCGGGCTCGTCGAGCAGCAGCAGCTCCGGCTGGTGGAGGACGCAGCGGCAGATCGCGATCCGCTGGCGCATCCCGGCCGAGTACTCGTAGGTGCGCTCGTCGCCGCGGTGGGACAGCTTCACCGCGTCGAGCAGCTCCTCGATGCGGGCGTCGGCGCGCGCGCCGGTGATCCCGTGCAGCTTGGCGTGGAAGCGCAGGTTCTCGCGGCCGGTCAGGTCGCGGTAGAGCAGCGGCTCGTGGCCGAGATAACCGATCTTGCCGCGCAGCTTCCAGGCCTCGTTCGGGAGCGAGCAGCCGAGCACGCTGACCTCGCCGCCGGTCGGGCGCAAGAGCGTCGCGAGGATCCGCAAGAGCGTCGTCTTACCCGCCCCGTTCGGCCCGAGGACGACCAGCGACTGCCCGGCCGCGACCTCGAGCCCGACGCCGTCGAGCGCGGCGCGGTCGCCGTAGACGCGGCGCAGCCCGACCAGCTTGATCGCCGGCTGCGGCCCGTTCTCGGGTTCAGGGAGCACGGGGTGATTCTGTCGGTCAGCCGCGGCGGACGGTGCGGCGGCCGACTCGGAGCAGCGGCCGGGCGCCCTCGCGGAGCGCCCGCGCCCGCACCTCGCCGCGACCGTAGAGGAGGCGCGCCGAGTTGCGCACCGCCTCGCCCAGGGTGCGGTCGTAGGGGTGCCACCAGAAGTCCCGGGTCAGCCCCGGCTCCCAGGCGTTCATCTTGATGTTGACGCACTCGTAGAAGCCGAATTTGGAATGCGACCGGCCCAGCCCGGAGCTCTTCACCCCGCCCCACGAGCACTGGCACGCGCCGTGGCTGAAGGAGTGGTCGTTGATCCAGACCATCCCCGACTCGAGCACCCGGGCGATGCGTTCGCCGCGCGCCCGGTCGCGCGTCCAGACCGAGGCGCCGAGCCCGAACTCGGAGTCGTTGGCGAGGTCGATCGCCTCCTGCTCGGAGTCGACGACGACGATCGGCAGGACCGGCCCGAAGATCTCCTCGCGCACGATCCGCATCTCGTGGGTGACACCGGTGAGGACGGTCGGCGCGATGAACTTGCCGGCCAGGCCGGGGACCTCGGTGGGCCCGCCACAGAGCTTGGTGGCGCCCGCGCCGACGGCGTCGTCGATCAGCCCGACCACGGTCTCGTACTGCGAGTCGGCGGTCATCGGCCCGATCTCCGTCTCCCAGGCGAGCGGGTCGCCGAGCCGCAGCCGCTCCGCCTCACGCACCACCCCGGCGAGGAAGCGGTCGGCGACCTCGCGCATCACGTAGACGCGCTCGATCCCCGAGCAGGTCTGCCCGGCGTTGGCGAAGCCGCCCCAGACCGCGCCGCTCACCGCGTTGCCGAGGTCGGCGTCGGCGCAGACGATCATCGGGTCCTTGCCGCCGAGCTCCAGCACGCTCCCCTTCAGCTCGCTCGCGCAGACCTCACCGACATGTCTTCCGACCTCCACCGAGCCGGTGAAGAAGACCTTGCCGACCGAGGAGCGGGTCAGCGCCTCGCCGGCCGCGCCGCCGCCGTGGACGACCCGGACCAGGCCCTCCGGCACGCCGCCGCGCTCGAAGACCGAGCGGATCCGCTCGCCCAGCAGCGGCGTCAAGCTGGCCGGCTTCAGCACCACCCCGTTGCCCGCCATCAGCGCGATCGCGACCTCGCCGAAGGGGATCGACCAGGGGTAGTTCCAGGGCGCGATCACCCCGACCACGCCGATCGGCTCGTAGGAGAAGTGGCCGCTCTTCGAGAGCGTGAAGGCCTGGGTCATCCGCACCCGCTCGTCGGCGAGGATCTTCGGCCCGGCCTTCGCCACCCAGTGCAGCGCGTCGACGGTCGGCAGCAGCTCCATGGTGTAGGCCTCGACCCGCGGCTTGCCCTGCTCGCGGACCAGCAGCTCGGCGACGTCGTCGAGCTCGTCGAGCAGCGCGTCGGCCGCCCGCAGCATGTAGCGCGCCCGGTCCTTCGCCCTCAGCTGCGCCCAGGCAGGTTGGATCCGCGCCACCTCGTCGACCACGCCCTGGACCTCGCCCGGCGCGATCATCGGCACGCCCCCGATCACCTCGCCGGTGGTCGGGCTGCGCGACTCGAGGGTGTTCAGGGACAACTGGGCCTGGGTGGCGCTCTCCACCAATTGAGCGTACATCGGCTCCCTCATACTCAGGGGATGAGCGACCAGCTCTTCGACACCGGCGAGCCGCGCCCCGCGGCGGGCGGCGACGCGCCCGAACAGGTCCCCGCCGACGCGCCGCTGGCGGTGCGGATGCGGCCACGGACGCTGGAGGAAATGGTCGGCCAGGAGCACATCGTCGGCGAGGGGTCGGCGCTGCGGGCGGCGATCGAATCGGGCCGGCCGCACAGCGCGATCCTCTACGGGCCGCCCGGGGCGGGGAAGACGACGCTGGCGCGGATCGCGGCGCGGATGGCCGACGGCGCCTTCGAGGAGGAGTCGGCGGTCAACGCCGGCCGGGCCGAGATCCGGGCGGTGATCGAGCGGGCGAAAGAGCGCCGCCGCGCCAACGGCCGCGCCACCGTCCTCTTCCTCGACGAGATCCACCGCTTCAACAAGGCCCAGCAGGATGCCCTCCTGCCCGCGGTCGAGGAGGGGCTGCTGACCCTGATCGGGGCGACCACCGAGAACCCCTACTTCGAGGTCAACGGCGCCCTGCTTTCGCGCAGCCAGGTCTACGAGCTGGCGCCGCTGTCGCCGGTCCAGGTCGAGGAGCTGCTGCGCCGCGCCCTCGCCGACCCCGAGCGCGGGATCGCCGACCCGCCGCCGATCGCCGAGAAGGCCCTGGCGATGCTGGCCGAGCGCAGTGGCGGCGATGCCCGCGTCGCCCTCTCGGCGCTGGAGCGCGCGGTCGAGCGCGCCGACGGGGGAGAGGTCGACATCGCCGCGATCGAGGACGCCTTGCAGCGGCGGGCGATCGACTACGACCGCCAGGGCGACCGCCACTACGACTTCATCTCGGCCTGGATCAAGGCGACCCGCGGCTCCGACGTCGACGCCTCGCTCTATTACCTGGCGGTGATGCTGGAGGGTGGCGAGGATCCGCGCTTCATCGCCCGCCGGATGGTCATCCTCGCCTCCGAGGACATCGGCAACGCCGACCCGATGGCGCTGCTGGTCGCCGACGCCGCCGCCCGCGCGGTCGACCGGGTCGGTCTGCCCGAGTGCGCGCTGAACCTCTCGCAGGCGACGATCTACCTGGCGATGGCGCCGAAGTCAAACGCGGCGACGACGGCGATCGGCGCCGCCCGGGCCGAGGTCCGCGCCCACGGCGCCCAGACCCCGCCCGACTACCTGCGCGACGCCCACTACCCGGGTGCGAAGGCGCTCGGCCGCGGCGACGGCTACCTCTACGCGCACGACCAGCCCGGCGGCGTCGCCGCCCAGCTGCTGCTGCCGGACGGGCTCGCGGAGCGCCGCTTCTACGAGCCGACCGACCGCGGTCGCGAGAAGGCTCTCGGCGAGCGCCTGGTCGAATTGCGCCGCCGGCTCGGCAAGTCCTGAATCGCGCGCAACTTCTTCGCTGGTCCGGGTTTATAAGGGGCGGCTTTCCAAGCTAAGCCAGGGAGAGCCGTAACACCGGCCGGAGGCTCGGACTGGGGGCTTCCGGCCGGACTTAACAGGGGGGAGAGGGCGCCGAGACTTGCCTCGGCGCCCTCTCTGTTTGGGCGGTTCCCTTATCGTCTGTCCATGGCGGCTGACGGGGGGAAACCGAAGACGAAGCGGCTGCGGCTGGGCGGCATGGCGCTGCGCAACGGCCTGCTCGTCCACGGCCCGACCCACTGGGCGGCCGCGGTGCGCCGCCCCGACGGCTCGATCGAAGTCACCTCCGAACGCAAGCCGGAGCTGGTCCCCGGCCTGGTCGCCAAAGTCCCCGGCCTGCGCGGCCCGGTCAAACTCGCCGAGGCGATGCTGGTGCTGCCGCTGGTCCGCCGGCGGATGCGCTCCGCCCGCCTCCCCTTCGAGGACAAGCGCGTCCTCGCCGCGAGCGCCGCCACCCTGGCGCTCTCCAGCCTGCTGCGCCGCAACGCTCCCGCCACCGCCGCCCGCGAGGGCGTGATCCAGGCGATCGGCGTCGTCCCCGCCCTCGTCGCCCTCTCCGACCGCGACCTCGCCGCCTACCACGGCGCCGAGCACAAGGCGATCGCCGCCTACGAGCAGGGAGTCGATGACGTCGCCACGGTGCCCAAAGAGCACGACCGTTGCGGCTCCAACCTGCTCGTCCCGATGATGCTGCTCTCCGCCGTCGGCACGATCCTGCTGGAGCGTCTGGTAGACAAGCCGAGCAACGCGACCCGCACCGTGGTCAGCCTGGCGGGCGCCTCGCTGGCGGTCGAGGCCTTCGCCTGGAGCGACCGCCACCACGGCGAGCCGCTGGCCGAGGCCTTCCACACCCCCGGCCGCGAGATCCAGCGCCTCTGGGCGACGAAGGAGCCGAGCCCCGCGCAGCTCGAGGTCAGTCTCGCCGCGATGGCCGAGATCCTCCGCGCCGAGCCCGCCCCATAGACTCCGCCGCGTGTTCGGGAGGATCGACCACATCGGGGTGGCAGTCGAGGACCTCGACGCTGCGCTGGCGCTCTACGGCACCCGCTTCGAGATGGAGCTCGCCCACCGGGAGACCGTCGAGTCCCAGGGCGTCGAGGCGGTGCTGCTGGACGTCGGCGAGGGCCACGTCGAGCTGCTGCGACCGCTCGGGCCCGACACCGCGGTCGGCAAGTTCCTCGCCCGCTCCGGCCCCGGCCTCCACCACGTCGCCTACGCGGTCGACGACATCGACGCCGAGCTGCCGCGCCTCGCCGCCGCCGGCATCGACCTGATCGACGCCGAGCCCCGGATCGGCATCCGCGAGAGCCGCGTCGCCTTCCTTCATCCCCGCTCCACCGGCGGGGTCCTGACCGAGATCGTCGAACGAGCGAAAGGGCACTGATGGCAGAGGCACAGCGCGTCGAGATCGGCTTCGAAGGCGGCCAGGTGATCCAGGCCCGCTTGGCCGAGGACGACCTCAAGGACCTGCGCAAGCAGCTCGAGAAGGGCGGCTGGCACGACCTCCACACCGAGGACGGGGTGATCTCGCTCTACCTCGGCAAGGTCGCCTTCCTGCGGATCGCCTCGAACGACCACCGGGTCGGCTTCGGCTCGGTCGATTAGGTGGCTCTACACCGCCGCTGATGGCGGGCGAGGTAGATGGCCTTGGTGTGGTCCTCCTCGCTCATCGGCTGGTGCGGGATGCCGTCGTGATGATGGCCGTACAGCCCGCACAGCTCGAGCCCAGCGCCGGCCAGGGCCGCGCGAACCTCCGGCTCGGGGTGGTGGCGCTGGCGATGGAGCTCGGGCGGCATCGACGGTCCCGCTCCCGGCGTGACCGGCTCGAACGCGAAGCTGGCCTCGGCAATTTCGCCCGGCCCGAAGCCGGCGTCGGCGCGGCCGTCCCAGATCATCCGCCGGCCGTTCATCTCCAGCTCGACGTGTTCGCCGAAGAAGCCGCGGTAGGTGGTCAGCGTGTTGGAGTCGAAGATCAGGATCCCGTGCGGCGCCAGGTTGGCGGCCATCGCCCGCAGCGCCTGCTCCAGTTCGGCCGCCGAGTGCAGGTAGTTGACCGCGTCGTCGAGGCAGCAGACGAGGTCGAAGCTGCCGTAGACGGGGAGCTCGCGCATGTCGGCGAACTCGATCCGCACCTCGGGGCCGACTTTGGCCCGGGCCAGCTCGGCCATCGAGGGCGAGATGTCGCAGGCGGTCACCTTCCAGCCGCGCTCGAGCAACGGCAGGAAGCTCTTGCCGGTCCCGCAGGCGACGTCGAGCACGGTGTCGCCGCGCAGGCCGTGCGCCGCGCCGAGCTCGAGCAGGTTGCCGACCCAGAGTCGGTAGTCGTGGTGGGCGGTGAAGTCGTCATAGACGGGGGCGATCGCCTCGTAGGCGATCTCCGCGTGACGCTCCGTCCCTTGCGCGGGTTTGGTTGAAGTCTCCATGTCAGTCTGGGACCTGAATCTTGATCAATAGGGTTTCAAACGATCTATCCGCGTATTCCGTTCATTGCTTTTTTGGGGCGCACAAGGTTCAGATAGGTTCGTCGCATCGACTCTCAGAGGGACCATCCGCACGAAAGTGACGATGGCTGGGAGTGGGGTGAGGCACAGAGGATCTGTCTGCGGCTGGCCTATCGCTACGCGAGCAACCCGAGCGAGGCGGAGGACATCGCGCAGGAGGCCTTGCTCCGCGCCTGGCGTCGTCGCTCCACGCTGCGCGATTCCGGCAGCCGCAAGCAGTGGCTGGCGGCGATCGTCCGCAACGAGGCCTTCCGCCACTACTCGCGGCCGCGGCCCGACCCGACAGCCGAGATCGAGCAGCTGGAGGCGCGCGACGACGAGCTGGTCGTCTCGACGGTCGACCGCGCCGACCTGCAGGCGGCGCTCGGCCGGTTGTCGGAGCGCGAGCGGATGCTGTTGTCGCTGCGCTACGAGGAGGACCTGACCCAGCCCGCGATCGCCGCCCGACTGGGGATCCCGGAGGGCACCGTGAAGGTGCAGCTGCACCGGGCCCGGGTCAAGCTGCGGCGGGTCTACGTCCCTTAGCGGGCATCCGAAATACCCCTGTACACGGGGGCGAGCGGGGTACGCCCAAGTTCGGACGGCTGGATAAGGACGATCGAGTGTCGCACAGCGAGTATTTAGTACGTGAAAACGGTCCCGCGACAGATCGTCGCCTTCGGCGGAGGTGGGTTCTCGATGGAGTCGGGGAACCCGCTCCTGGACGACTACGTGCTGGGACTGACCAAGGCG
Source organism: uncultured Actinomycetes bacterium (assembly GCA_963824485.1). Classification (GTDB taxonomy): domain Bacteria; phylum Actinomycetota; class Thermoleophilia; order Solirubrobacterales; family 70-9; genus VAYN01. The sequence goes on along the minus strand of CAWGPH010000009.1, from coordinate 311,308 downwards.
GAGCGGCCGCGGGTCTGCTTCCTGCCCTCGGCCTCCGGCGACGCCGACCACTACATCGTCCGCTTCTACCGGGCCTTCTCGGCGCACCGCTGCGAGGCGAGCCACATCTCGCTGTTCCGCCGCGAGCAGGGACCGGGGGACATCCGCCGCCACCTTCTCTCGCAGGACCTGATCTACGTCGGTGGCGGCAGCGTGGTCAGCCTGCTCGGCGTCTGGAAAGCGCACGGGATCGACGTGATCCTGCGCGAAGCGTGGGAAGCGGGGGTGATCCTCTGCGGCCTCTCGGCGGGCTCGCTCTGCTGGTTCGCGGAGGCGGTGACCGGCTTCCACGGCGCGCCGAAACGGCTCGACGGCCTCGGCCTGCTGCCGTTCAGCAACTGCGTGCATTACGAACGGAAGTCGGACCGGCGTGAGTCCTACCACCGCTTCCTGCGCGAAGGGATGCGGCCGGGCTACGCCGCCGAGGACGGCGCCGCGTTGCATTTCATCGGTGAGGAGCTGAGCCGCGTCGTCGCCTCTCGTCCGGAGGCGCGCGGTTACCGGCTCGATGTTTCAGGGCAGCGGGTGGTGGAGATGAGGATCGCCACCAACTACCTCGGTGAACGGGGGGTCGTGCCGGCCCCGCCGATCCCCGAGGCGCTGTCCACCGCGGTCGCGGCCATCTGATGGGCGGCGCGGCGATCGGGGACAACGGCTCCACTCCCGGGACGACGACGCCGGTGCGTCGCATCCTCACCCTGGGCGGTCACGACTTCACCTCGCGGCCGCCCGACCGGGCCGTCTGCGAGTTCCTCCTCCGCCTGGCGACCGAGCGCGGTGGCGAGCGGCCGCGGCTCTGCATCCTGCCGACCGCGAGCGGCGACACCTCCGAGCAGATCGGCCGCTTCTACGCGGCCTTCGGCGACCGCTCCTGCGAGCCCTCCGACGTCTCCCTCTTCCGGCTCGGCCGGCGCCCGATGGCGCTCCGCGACCACCTTCTCTCGCAGGATCTGATCTACGTCGGCGGCGGCAGCATGGTCAACCTGCTGGCGGTCTGGGAGGCTCACGACATCGCCTCGATCCTCAGCCTCGCCTGGCGGCGCGGGATCGTCCTCGCGGGCCAGAGCGCCGGCGCGATGTGCTGGTTCGAGGCGGGCATCACCAAATCGTCGGGCAAGCCGCTGGAGGCGGCCGGCCTCGGCCTGCTCCAGGGCAGCCTCTGCGTCCACTACAACAACGAGCCGGAGCGCCGCGCCGCCTATCTGCGGGCGGTCGGCAACGGCATGCCGGGCGGCTACGGCCTCGACGACTACGCCGGCCTCCTCTGGGAGGGTGAGGACTCCCCCTCCGCCGTGACCGCCCGCCGCGGCGCCCGCGCCTATCGCGTCCGCGCCCACGACGACGAGGTGACCGAGAGCCCGCTCCCGGCCCGCTTCCTGCCCGCGCCCGCCCCGGCCGCCCTGCGCGAGGACATCGCGGAGTTCCGCCGGATCAAAACGATGCGCCGGCGAGCGGGCTGGCTCGGGTAGAGCTCCGGAGGACGCGCTCAGGCCGGACCACCGGGGGACCGCCCCGGCGGAATTGAGTCGCGCGCCCTGCGGGCGCTGCTCCGGATGATGGAGCCCGCCTATGGCGGGCATTGATCAGATTGCATGTCGCCGCTTCGCGACATTCCGGCGGGTCGGTCCCCCGGTGGTCCTCCGTGGCGAACTCCCGGCGGACGCCCGAGGCCAGTCAGCTCTTGCGAAGGAGCTTCCGTGCTTCGAGGCCTATCTGGTGGGATGCGTTTGCAGGGTGCGTGCGCTTCGTGGGGAGGGGTCCGGGCGTCGCTCGGGCGAATGTCGCGAAGCGGCGGAAATGCAATCCGATATCCGCGCGCCATAGGCGCGCTCAAATATCGCGAGCAGCACCCGCAGGGTGCGCGACTCAATTCGCCCGAGCGACGCCCGGACCCCTCACGCCAAAGACCGAGGCGACCTTCGACTACGCCGACTCGTCGGCGGTGGGAGGCGCGGTCGGATCGGAGGCCTCTTTGCCGAGGCTCTCGCGGGCGATGTACTCCTCGGCGAGGAGCAGATTCTCCTTCGAGCGCTCGACCACGTTCAGCAGGTCGCCCATCAGCGCGACCTCCTCGACCTGCTCCTTGACGAACCACTGCAGGAACTGCTCGGCGCGGTAGTCCTTCAGCTCGCGGGCGAGCTCGAAGAGGGAGAAGATCTCGTCGCTGACCCGTTTCTCCTGCTCGAGCGCCATCTTCACCGGCTCGGAGCCATCGGCGTAGGTGGTCTTGACGGACTTGATGTCGGGGATCTCGACGCCCTCGCCGACGTCGAGCAGGTAGCGGATCATCATCATCGCGTGCTCGCGCTCCTCGAGCGCCTGCCGGTAGAAGAAGGAGGCGAGGCGGGGCAGCGTTTCGGCGTCGTAGTAGACGGCGGCGCCCACGTACTGCTGGGAGGCGGCGAACTCGTTGGAGATCTGCTCGTTGAGGGCGGCTGCGAATGACTTCTCGGCCATCTTGTGTGGCTCCTTTGATTGAGGGCTGAGACGACGCCGCCCCAACGTAGCCGAAAGCCGGAGTTCGGCCGGCCTAAGCCCAGCGGAAGCCGAGCTCGTCGATCCGCGGCTCGAGCGGGCTCGACGGCAGCCCCGGCGCGGTGGCCTGGGCCGGGTCGTTGTAGGCGCCCGGCGCCGTGTCGTTGGGGGTGTCGGGATGGAAGATCGAGGCGAGGTACTGGATCTGGCCCCGGCCCGGCCCGAGCTCCGTCTGGCCGCCGCCGTAGGCGCCGATGCCGCGCTCCTCGCAGTAGTCGTAGGCGCCGAAGAGGCGGGAGATCGGGCCGAACCGCGAGGGCTTGACGTTCACCGTGCGCGGCGGCGACCAGGGCATCGCCTCGATGTCGGCGATCGAGTGGATCGGCGCGTCCCAGGTGACCCGCTCGTGGACCGGCTCGAGCAGTGGCCGCGTTTCGTCGGTCACGTCGGGATCCTCGAGCCAGGCGTCGGGGAAGGCGTCGATCAGCTTCGCGTAGAGCTCGGGATCGGTGACGACGTCGACCGGGGTGCCTTTGTAGAAGCCCTTGAGGTCGAGCGAGTCGACCGCACCGGTCGCGACCAGCGCCGCGATCAGCTCGTCGTCCCAGTCGTTGACGGGATCGAGCTTGAAGCGGAGCGTCGGGTAGACGGCGAGCCGTTCCTCGATCGGTCTGATCGAGGAACGTTCGCCCTCCTCGAAGCCGGCGAGGCGCAGCGAGTTGACGAAGTTGAGCGGTCGCGGCTCACGCCCGAGCGTCGCCGCCAGGTTGGTCCCCGCCTGGCGCAGGGCCAGGTCGAGCGCCGCCGACTCGAATGCCCAGCGCCGGTAGTCAATCGACGGCTCGCGCTGCGGGGGCGCGGCCGGGAAGAGATCGATGCCGTCGAGCTTCTTCGAGAACTCGTCGAAGGTCGACTCGCCGGCGAGGCCCGCGGGCGGCCCGGCGTCCTGCTGGGCGATGTGGTCGACGACGTCGTAGGTGACATCTTCGCCGATCCCCTCGTGGCCGGCGCCCTGGAGCTTGATCAGCGTCGTCGCCCGTTCGAAGGAGCCGACGGTGACGTCGAGGCCCTCGAACGCGCAGGACTCGATCGTCAGCGGCAGGTCGGCGATCTTCTCGTAGGAGCTCATCGCTCGAGCGCCACCCGGATCGTCTTCAGCTCGCGGTCGGAGCCGCCGCGCACGTAGCCGCCGTGGGCGATGCTCTCGCGGATGTAGGAGAGCGTCTCGACCGTGAGTCGCTCGCCGGGCAGCACGTTGGGGATGCCCGGCGGGTAGGCGGCGAGGCCCTCGGCGGCGACGCGGCCGGCGGCGTTGTCGAAGGCGATCACCTCCTGCGGGCCGAGGAACGCCTCGCGCGGCGTCATCACCAGCTCGCCCCAGGGCGGCGGCGGCGCCAGCTTCTCCTGCGGCGGCCCGGGCTCGGCTTCGAGTTCGCCGACCGCGGCGCGCATCGCCGCGACCAGCCGCTCCCCGGTCGCCGCGGCGGGCTCGCCCAGCCCGAAGATCGCGACGACGACGTTCTCCGAGTAGAGCTCGAGGTCGATCCCGTGCGAGTAGAAGATCTTTTTGGCCAGCCGGTAGCCGGTCGAGCCGGTGCCGCGGACGTCGACCGAGAGGCGCAGCGGGTCCCAGCCGGCGATCCCGGCGCGGCCGACCATCGACTCGTCGAGGACAGCGAGGCCGGGGATCTGGGCGATCGCCTCGCGGGTCCGGGCGATCGCCTCGAGCGTCTCGCCGAGTAACTCGACGCCGTGGACGGCGGCCTGCCGGCGGGCCGCGTCGAGCGACCCGGAGAGGAGCCCGCTGGGGCTGGTCGTTTCGACCAGGCTGACGCAACGGTCGACCACCGCCGGGTCGATCCGGCCGCCGTGGCCGAGGTGCAGCATCGCCGCCTGGGTGAGGCTGCCGACGATCTTGTGGGTCGAGGAGGTGACCAGGTCGGCGCCGCTCACCAGCGCGTCCGGCGGCAGGTCGGGGTGGAAGTGGAGGTGGGCGCCCCAGGCCTCGTCGACGACCAGTGGCACGCCGCGCGAGTGGGCGACCTCGGCGAGCGCCGCCACGTCGGCGCAGGCGCCGAAGTAGGTGGGGGAGACGACCATCGCCGCGACCGCGTCGGGGGTCGCGTCGAGCGCCACCGCCAGCGACTCGGGGGTGAGGCCGTGAGCGATGCCGAGCTCCGGGTCGAGCTCCGGCGCGACGAAGGTCGGCCGCATCCCGTTGAGGACGAGCCCGTCGATCACCGAGGAATGGACGTTGCGCTGCACCACGACCCGCTCGCCCATGTGGCCGAGCGCCATGCAGGTCGCGTGGTTGCCCTGCGAGGCGCCGTTGACGAGGAACCAGGAACGATGCGCCCCCCAAGCTGCGGCGGCCAGCAGCTGCGCCTGCTGGAAGGGGGTCGGTTCGGGGCCGATGTCGACGCCCTCGGTCACCGAGGGGATGTCGTTGATCAGCCCGGTCATCCCGACCAGGGCGACCATCCCCGGATCGGCGGCGATCCCGCCCTTGTGCCCGGGCACCTGGAAGCGCCCCGGTTCGCGGGCCGCGTACTCGAGCAGAGCATCGACGTACGGGGTCGTTTCCTGCTTGGGATCGGCCATGCGGCGAGTCTAGTCACGCCGACTCGCCCGTTAGGCAAGACTGCACAGAGATGGAACACACTCGTCTCGGTTACTGGATCGAGGAGGCGGGAGACGTCACCTCGCGCCCCCCATTGGCCGAGGATCGCGACGCCGACCTGCTGATCGTCGGCGGCGGCTACACCGGCATGTGGACCGCCTGGCACGCCCACCAGCTGGCGCCGGAGGCGCGCATCGTCCTGCTCGAGTCCGAACCGGTCTGCGGGCGCGGGCCGAGCGGCCGCAACGGCGGTTTCTGCGAGGCGATGTGGCTGTCGCTGGCCTCGATGCGGGCACGCTGGGGGGACGCGCCGGCGCTCGCGGTCGGCCGCGCCGCCGAGGCGGCGGTCGGGCGGATCGAGGCCTTCTGCGCCGACGAGGGGGTCGACGCCTGGTTCCGGCGCGGCGGCTACCTGCGGGTGTCGACGACGCCGGTCAACGACGGCGGCGGGGGCGATGCGCTCGCGGCCTGCCGTGAGCTCGGCGTGCCGGAGATGCTGCGGCCCGTCTCGGCCGCCGAGGTCCAGGAACGCTGCGCCTCGCCCGCCTTCCGCGCCGGGCTCACCGAACCGACCACGGCGACCGTCCAGCCCGCTCGCCTCGCGCTCGGCCTGCGCCGCCGCCTGATCGAGGAGGGCGTCGACGTATATGAGTCCTCGCCGGTCCGCCGCTTCCGCGAGGCCGACGACGGGGTCGAGGCGACGACCGCGACAGGCGGCCGGGTCCGCGCCCCGCGTGGCGTCCTCGCGATCGGCAGCGCCGCCAAGGCGCCCGGCGGCCCGCTCCGCGACCGGCTCACCGTCGCCTCCTCGCACATCGTCATCACCGAGCCGGTCCCCGACGTGATCGAGAAGATCGGCTGGACCGGGGGCGAGGCGATCACCGACGGCCGCGCCCTCGTCCACTACTTCCGCACCACCCCGGATGGCCGGATCGCCTTCGGCTGGGGCGGCGGCCGGATCGCGATGGGCGCCCGCCTGCGCGGCCGCGCCGAGGTCGACGCCGACGTGGTCGCGGCGCAGCGCCGCCACATGCTCGAGTACTTCCCCGACCTCGTCGGTCGCCGCGTCACCCACGCCTGGGGCGGCCCGATCGACGCCTCGCCGACCCACCTGCCCGCGATCACCTCGCTGCCCCGCTCGCGCGCCTGGGTGGCGGCCGGCTACACCGGCAACGGCGTCGGCCCGACCAACATGGTCGGCCTCAGCCTCGCCTCACTCGCCCTCGACCGCCGCGACGACCCGACCCGACTCGCCTTCGTCGACGCGAAGATGCCCCGCGTCCCGCCCGAGCCCTTCCACTGGATCGGCGGCGAAGCGATCCGCCTGGCGATCGACAAGAAGGAGGCCGCCGAGCAGGAAGGCCGCCGCCCCGGCCTGATCCCTTCAGCCATCTCCAAGGTCCCCGCCCTGCTGGGCTTCCACATCGGCAGGTAGGGCGAGGGACGGCCCTCCCGGGAGGCTCTGGGAGCACTCGACGAAGCGAGCCCTTTCACACAGCGACGCGGACGGCCGGACCGGGAGGGCCGTCCCTCGCCCCCTCGCTACGCAATCCCCGGCAACGCGATGTCCGACCCCTCCTGTTCAGGCCGGATCGCCGTCATCTTTTCAGCGCGCCGCTGCTGCCAGGTGGCGAAGCCCATCGCCAGCACCGTGGCGAAGAAGAGGAGCATCGCCACTACATAGACTTCGACCGGGATCCCGCGCTGGGCCGCGCCGAAGATGTAGAGCGGGAAGGTCACCGTCGATCCCGCGTTGAAGTTGGAGATGACGAAGTCGTCGATCGAGAGCGCGAAGGCGAGCATCGCGGCGCCGAAGATGCCGGGCAGGATGAGCGGGAAGGTCACCAGCCGGAACGTGGTGAACGGTCCCGCACCGAGGTCTTTGGCCGCCTCCTCGAGGCTGCGGTCGAAGCCGATCAGGCGGGACCTCACCACCACGACGACGAAGCTGATGCAGAACATGACGTGGGCGATGAGCAGCGTGGTGAAGCCGAGCGAGGTGCCGAGGATGAGGAAGAAGGAAAGCAGCGATGCCCCCATCACCACCTCGGGAGTCGCCATCGGGACGACGATCAGGAAGTTCGCGGCGCGCCGGCCGAGGAAGTTATGGCGGACCAGGGCGATCGCCATCATCGTGCCGATGATCGTCGAGATCACCGTCGCCAGGACCGCCAACTTGATGCTCTCCAGCAACGCTTTGGTCAGTTCGGAGTCGTGGAAGGGATGACTCCAATGCTTCAGCGTGAAGCCGACCCAGGTGAAGTTGTACCGCCCGGCCGGGTTGTTGAAGGAGAAGACGAAGATCAACACGATCGGGATCAGCAGGTAGATCACGACGAGGATCGCGACGATGTTGACCGCGTGTTCGCGCAGCCAGCGCCAGGCGCGTGCCGCGCCGGTCTCGGCGCTCAGCGAGCCGCGCCCCGGAGTGGCGGTGGCGGGCGTGGCGCTCATACGGCCTCCTGTCCCATCAGCGCCTCGGAGCCGGCGAATCTGATGTAGATGATCACGACGATCATGATCACCGCCATCAAGACGAACGAGAGTGCTGCGGCGGAGGAGTAGTTGGATTGCGTCAGGTACAGCCTTTGGATGACGTTGCCGATCATCGAGTTGCTGGCGCCGCCGAGAAATTCCGCGTTGACGTAGTCGCCGACGGCGGGGATGAAGGTGAGCAGCGTGCCCGCGACGACGCCCGGCAGCGAAAGCGGGAAGGTCACTTTCCAAAAGGTCGAGGGGGCGCTCGCGTAGAGGTCTTTCGATGCCTCCAGGACCCTGATGTCGATCCGCTCGAGACTCGCGTAGAGCGGCAGCACCATGAAGGGGAGGAAGTTGTAGGTGATGCCGGCGATGACGGCGAAGCCGGTGTAGAGGATGTGCCCGCTCGGAGCGAGCCCGATCGTGTGGAAGAATTCGGTGACCGGGCTTTCGTCGGCGAGGATCGTCTTCCAGGCCAGGGTGCGGATAAGGTAGGTGGTGAAGAACGGCGCCACCACCGCGAACAGCATCAGGTTCCGCCATTTGCCGGCCTTGAAGGCGATCACGTACGCAAGTGGGTACGCGACCACCAGACAGAGGAGCGTCGCGACCGCCGCGTAGAAGAACGAGCGGACGAACTGCGTGTCATACAGTTCGAGCGCTTCCTTGTAGTTCGCCCAGTGCCAGTTGAAGTGGTAGTGGAGCGTGCCGGGAATTTCCGTGTCCAGCGAGAGCTTCGCCATGAAATACAGCGGGATGACGAAGAAGATGACCAGCCAGAGCGTCCCCGGCGCGAGCAGGAGGTAGGCGGGAACGCGGCGGCGGATCGCCTCGTACATGACCGTCACCCCCTAGCCGTTGAGGACTTCGTCGAAGGCTTTGAGCACGTTTTTTTCCTCTTTGCCTTCGAGGGTCGGGGTCGGTGAGCACTTCTTGGTGAACGAGGAGCTGGGGAAGATCAGGTCGTTTTCCGCGACTTCCGGTTCCGTTTTCTGGAGCACTTCCTGGACGCCTTCGACCGGGGTCACGTAGTTCACGTAGGCGGCGATGTTGGCCTGAACTTCCGGCTTGTAGACGTAGTTCATGAATGCCTCGGCGGCGGTCGGGTTCGGCGCCCCGACCGGGATGATCATGTCTTCCGACCAGAGCATGCAACCTTCGGTCGGCATCCGCCATTCGAGGTTCGGGTTGTCGGCCTGGAGCTGCACCGCGTCACCCGACCAACCGATCACCGCGACCGCGTTGCCGCTGGTCAGGTCCTGGGCGTAGTCGTTGCCGGTGAAGCGGCTGATCTGGCCGTCTTCGACGGCCCCCTTGATTTTTTCGATTGCTTTCAGCCAGTCGGCTTCGGTGGCTTCTTCGAGGTTCACTCCTTCGCACTTCATCACTAGCGGCACCGTTTCCCTGACTTCGTTCAGGAAGTCGACCTTGCCCTTGTACTTGGGGTTGAACAGGTCGCAGATGGTGTGCACTTCGGGCGCCTTTTCCTTGTTGACGATGATCCCGGTCATGCCGCTCTGCCACGGCACGCTGTACTGGCGTTCGGGGTCGAACGGCGGGTGGCGGAGATTCTTCGCCAGGTTCGCTTTCACTTCCGGCAGCGCTTCGTGGTTCAGTTCCTCCAGGTATCCGAGCTTGATCATTTTCGCGACCATGTAGTCGGCGAGGACCATGATGCTGCGACCGCCCGATTCACCATTGGTCAGCTGCGGCTGCACCTTGTTGAAGAATTCTTCGTTCGAGTTGATGTCTTCCTTGTATTCGACGCTGATGCCCGTCGCCTTTTCGAAGTTGGGCACCGTCTTTTTGTCGATGTAGAGGGGCCAGTTGGAGATCACGAGGTTGCCGCTCGCCTTCTTCTCCAGTTCCACCTTGGAGACGGTGACGGTCACCGGCCCTTCGATGCCGCTGCCGCAGGCGGCCAGGCCGATCGTCGCGGCCAGCACAGCGAGCGCCAGTGCGAGCCTCCGGGCCGCCGCCTTGCCGGGTTTCCTCGCCGTCCTCACGCCGCGTCGCCATCCTCCGCCGCGGGCGCCTCGCCGTGCGGTGACGCGGTCACCACGTGCATGTGCTCGGGTGCCCAGCTCAAGGCCACTTTGGCGCCCCCGCCGGGCAGCAGCTGCCGTTCGGACTCGTCGGCGTTCGGGATCAGCACCGTCATCCTCACCTCGCCGCCGAGGTTGACGACGATCTGGGTCGCCGTCCCCAGGTACAGGGAGCTCTCGACGATCCCCTCGACCCGCGGCTCACCGTCGGCGGCGACCTCACCGGGCAGCGTCACCTTCAGCTTCTCCGGCCGCACCACCGCGGCACAGCCTTCTCCCGGGTTGAGGGAGCCGGTGTCGGCGTCGAACTCCGGCCCGCTGTCGAGCTTCACTCGCCCTCGCGCCGGGACCGTCGCCGGCATCAGGTTCGAGACGCCGATGAAGCCCGCGACGAAGGTCGTCTTGGGTCGGTCGTAGACCTCCTCGGGAACGCTGACCTGCTCGACGTGGCCGCGGTTCATCACCGCGATCCGGTCGCTCATCGTCAGTGCCTCCTCCTGGTCATGGGTGACGTAGACGAAGGTGATCCCGACCTCGCGCTGGATCCGCTTCAGCTCCACCTGCAGGCCCTTGCGCAGCTTCAGGTCGAGCGCCCCGAGCGGCTCGTCGAGCAGCAGCACCTTGGGCAGGTTGACCAGCGCCCGCGCCAGCGCGACCCGCTGCTGCATGCCGCCGGAGAGCTGCGAGGGCCGCCGGTTCGCCTCGCGCGCCAGGCCGACGCGCCGCAGCTCGGTCGCCACCCGTTCGGCGATCTCGTCCTTGCCGACCCGCTTGCGCTTCAGCCCGAAGGCGACGTTCTTCTCGACGCTCAGGTGGGGGAACAGGGCGTAGCTCTGGAAGACGGTGTTGGTCGGCCGCTTGTGGGGCGGCAGCGCCGCGACGTCTTCGCCCTCGATCGCGATCTCGCCGCTGGTCGGCCGCTCGAAGCCGGCGATCATCCGCAGCGTCGTCGTCTTGCCGCAGCCGCTAGGTCCGAGCAGCGTGAAGAATTCGCCGTGCCCCAACTCGAGCGAGAGGTCGTCGACCGCGGTGAACGTGTCGAACCGTTTGGTCACGTTGTGGAGGACGACGCTCGGGGCCTCGGTGCTGTCGGGCTCGGTCTCGATCGTGGTGGTGGGGTCGGGTCCGGTCATCTCTCCTCCGCCGGGACTACGAGCACCCGGCCTGTGGGTCTCCATCGGTCCGACCGTAAGCCCCTGTGGATCAGGTAGCAAGTGGCAGATGTCCTAAAAGGACAGCCACGACTTGTACCTGGTGTATAAACGTAGGCGGGGCGCTTGACCCTGGAGCCACTTGCGCGCGTATCGGAAGGCCTCTAGCTTTGTCCATAACGTCGCAAGCGTTTGAGAGGAGAGCGGCATGGCGACCGCACCGCAGGTAGTCGACTCAGAACTACAACAACTGGCCCGCAAGCACCTCTGGATGCATTTCTCGCGGATGGGCGCCTACGGCCCCGACCACGAGATCCCGCTGATCACCAGGGCCGACGGCTGCTACGTCTACGACGAGCACGGCAACCGTTATCTGGACGGCCTCTCGGCGCTCTTCTGCGTCAACGCCGGCCACGGCCGCGCCGAGTACGGCGAGGCGGCGGCGCGCCAGGTCGAAGAGCTCGACTTCTACACGCTGTGGAGCTACGCCCACCCCCGGGCGATCGAACTGGCGGCGCGGATCGCGGGCCTGGCGCCAGGTGATCTGAACCGCGTCTTCTTCACCGACGGCGGCTCCGAGGCGGTCGAGTCGGCGCTGAAGCTGGCCCGCAACTTCCACCGCGCCCACGGCAAAGGCCAGAAGCACAAGTTCATCGCCCGCGAGGTTGCCTACCACGGCACCTCGCTGGGGGCGCTCGCGGCGACCGGGATCACCGAGCTGCGCACCCAATTCGAGCCGCTGGTCCCCGGCGCCTGTCACGTGCCGAACACCAATCTCTACCGCTGGCCTGAGGACCGCGACCCGCTCTGGGCCGCCGACGCGATCGAGGAGCGGATCGTCTTCGAGGGGCCGGAGACGGTCGCCGCGGTGATCGTCGAGCCGGTCCAGAACGCGGGCGGTTGCTTCGTCCCGCCCGACGGCTACTTCCAGCGGGTGCGCGAGATCTGTGACCAGTACGACGTGCTGATGATCTCCGACGAGGTGATCTGCGCCTGGGGCCGGCTCGGCCACTACTTCGGCTGCGAACGCTTCGGCTACCAGCCGGACATGATCACCACCGCCAAGGCGCTGACCTCGGCCTACGCGCCGATGGGCGCGGTGATCGCCTCCGACCGGGTCTTCGAGCCGTTCAGCGAGGGCAACGCCTCGTTCGCCCACGGCTTCACCTTCGCCGGCCATCCGCTCGCCGCGGCCGTCGCGATGGCCAACCTCGACGTCTACGAGCGCGAGGACCTCTGCGGCCACGTGCTCGCCAAGGAAGACGAGTTCCGCGGGATGCTGGAGAGCCTGCGCGACCTGCCGATCGTCGGCGACGTGCGCGGCGCCGGCTACTTCCAGGCGATCGAGATGGTCAAAGACAAGGAGACGAAAGAGAGCTTCGACGACGAGGAGTCGGAGAAGCTGCTGCGCGGCTTCCTCTCTGGCGAGCTCTACAAACGCGGCCTGATCTGCCGCGCCGACGATCGCGGCGATCCGGTGATCCAGCTGGCGCCGCCGCTGATCGCCGACACCGAGCAATTCGAGGAAATCCACGACGTCTTGTCCGGCGTCCTCGCCGAGGCGTGGGACCAGGTGGTCGGCTAGGAGGCCAGGTGCTGACGGTTCAGAGCCTCCTCGATGAGCTCGACCTCGAACTGGCGACCGGGGCCAAGGGTGCCGCGGCACCGGTTCGCTGGGTGCACATCTCCGAGTTGCAGGACCCGACGCCGTGGCTGTCGGGCGGGGAGCTGATGCTGACCACCGGCATCCCGCTCGACACCGAGGAGAAGCAGCGCGCCTTCGTTGCCGACCTCGCCGAGCGCAACCTCGCCGGGCTCGGCTTCGGCACCGGCTTCAGCCACAAGCGGCTGCCCGAGGCGCTGGTCGACGAGGCCGAGAAGCGCTCCTTCCCGCTCTTCGAGGTCCCCTACTCGACGCCGTTCATCGCGATCACCGAGAAGGCCTTCACGCGGCTGGTCAACGAGCAGTACGAGGTCTTGCAGCGCGGGCTGGCGATCCAGCGGCGGCTCGAGCGGCTGGTGCTGGAGGAGCGCGGGCTGGAGGAGATCGCCGCCACCGTCGTCTCGGCGGTGGGCGGCACGGTGGCGATCCTCGACGGGCGGGGCGAGCGGCTGGCGGGCCGCGGCTTCCGCCGCCAGCTCTCCGCCGACGCGATCGGCGGCATCCGCCGCGAGGTCCTCGGCCACGCCGGCGACGGGCACCCGTTCGTGCCCTCGCACCCCTCGCTGGCCGGGCGGGCGCTCGCCCACCCGGTTGTCTCGCCCGGCGGCGGGCCGCCGCAGGCGTGGGTGGTGATCGTCCGCGACTCGGGCGGCCTCGGGGACTTCGAGCGGCTGATCCTGCAGCAGGCGGTGGCGATCGTCGCGCTGGAGCTGATGCGCCGGCGGGTCGCCCGTGAGACCGAGCGGCGGCTGGCGGGCGACGTCCTCGCCGGGGCGCTCGGTGGGCTGATGGAGCCGATCGAGCTGCGCCGCCGGCTGGAGCCGTTCGGGATCGGCGAGGAAGCCGCGGTGCTGATCTTCGACGTCGACCATCCCGGCGCGGCGGCGGCGACGCTGGAATCGATCTTCGCCGCCGAGGGCTGCCCGGCGGTGGTCGCGCCGCACGACGTCGGCGGCCGTGAGCTGCTCTGCGCGGTGGTCGACGCCGCCGACCACGACCCGATCGAGGTCGCCGCGACGGCCCGCGAGGGGCTGCTGGTCGAGCGCGCCGCGGTCCGCGCCGCGGCCAGCCGCATCGCCGCGCCGGAGGCGCTCCGCCACTCCTTCCACGAGGCGCGCTGCGCGCTCGAAGCGACCGCCTTCGCCAACGGCTCCGCCCCCGAGGTCGCCTCCTGGCGGGACCTCGGCGCCTTCACCCTGCTGCTCTCGATCCAGGACGACGACGCCCTCGGCCTCTACTGCGACAGCGTGCTCGGCCCGATCGAGGAAGGCGACGAGGAGTACGGCGGCGAGCTGCTGCGCTCGCTGGAGGCGTTCATCGAGCAGAACGGGCAGTGGGAGCGCGCCGCGCGCCAGGTCTACTGCCACCGCCACACCCTGCGTTACCGGATGCGCAAGGTCGAAGAGCTGACCGGGCGCGACCTCTCGCGCGCCCACGACCGGATCGAGTTCTGGCTGGCGCTGCGCGCCCGGGAGCTGGTGAGTTGATGAAGGTCGGCGTCCCCACCGAGATCAAGTCCGACGAGTACCGCGTCGCGATCACCCCGGCCGGGGTGCGTGAAATGGTCGAGCACGGGCACGAGGTGGTGATCCAGTCCGGTGCCGGCGAGGGCAGCGCGATCTCCGACGAGCGCTACGCGCTGCAGGGGGCGCAGATCCTCCCCGACGCGTCGGCGGTCTTCGCCGCGGCCGAGATGATCCTCCACGTCAAGGAGCTGCAGGCCTCGGAGATCGAGATGTTGCGCCCCGACCAACTGCTCTTCACCTACCTCCACCTGGCGCCCGACCCGGAGCAGACCCGCGGCCTCGCTGCCTCGGGGGTGACAGCGGTCGCCTACGAGACGGTCGAGGACAGCGGCGGCCGGTTGCCGCTGCTGGCGCCGATGAGCGAGGTGGCGGGGAAGATCGCCACCCAGGCGGGCGCCTACATGCTGCAGAAACCGGAGGGCGGCCGGGGCATCCTGCTCGGCGGCGTCCCCGGCGTCGCGGCGGCCAACGTGATGGTGATCGGCGGCGGTGTGGTCGGCATGAACGCCGCCTTCATCGCGATCGGGATGGAGGCTGACGTCTTCGTCTTCGACCGCTCGATCGACCGCCTGCGTGAGCTCGACGTGATCTTCAGCGGCCGCTGCTCGACCGTCTACTCGACGACGCTGGCGGTCGAGGAGATGCTGCCGCGCGCCGACCTGATCATCGGCGCGGTGCTCGTCCACGGCGCCCGCGCCCCTTATGTGGTGACTCGCGAGGATCTGAAGCTGATGAAACCGGGGGCGGTGATGGTCGACGTCGCGATCGACCAGGGCGGCTGCTTCGAGACCTCGCGCCCGACCACCCACCACGAACCGACCTTCGAGGTCGACGGCATCACCCACTACTGCGTCGCCAACATGCCCGGCGCGGTGCCGATCACCTCGACCCAGGCGCTGACCAACGCGACGCTGCCGTACGCGATCGCGATCGCCGACCACGGGCTGGGCGGCGCGATCACCCGCATCCCCGGCCTGCGCCCCGGCGTCAACGTCGCCGGCGGCCAGGTGACCCACCCCGCGGTCGCCGAGGGCGTCGGCATGGAGTACGTGCCGGTCGACACCGCACTCGGGCTGGGCTAGCCGGCCGCATATGCTGCCCCGCGTCGTGGGTCGAGGCCAGGGCAGACTCAAGGGGACGGCGCTCGCGATCGTCGTGTCGCTCGGGGTGCTCGCCGCGCACGCCTTCGCCGCCGGTGGCGAAGGCGAAGAAGAAGTGCACCGCTGCCACGGCCGGCGGGCGACGATCGTCGGCACCTCCGCCGACGACGTCATCCACGGCACCCCGGGCCGCGACGTGATCTGGGGCGGTCCCGGCAACGACACGATCTACGGCAGCCTCGGCAACGACCTGATCTGCGGCGGGGGCGGCGACGACGTCATCCACGGCGGCCGTGGCAACGACGAAATCTACGGCGGCCGCGGCGCCGACCGGGTCTTCGGCGACCTCGGCGACGACAAGGTGAGCGGCGGCCCCGGCTCCTACGACGACGTCTCCGGCGGGCTCGGCATCGACACCGTCAACGGCGGCCCCGGCAATTACGACCTCGTCCACGGCGACTACGGCTACGACCGCATGAGCGGCGGGCCGGGCAAGCACGACATCGCCTCCTTCGCGACCGCGGTGGCAGGCGGCAAGGGGACTGGGATCTGGGCCTCGCTGCGCAAGCACGAAGCCCGCGGCGACGGCCACGACAAGCTCTACGAATTCGAGGCCCTCGAAGGCTCGGCCTTCCGCGACACGCTGATCGGCGACGGCGGGCCGAACGAGATCGACGGCGGCCCGGGGAACGACACGCTGATCGGCGGCGGTGGTCTCGACACGCTCGACGGCGGCCAGGGGAGCGACAACTGTCGCGGCGCGCCCGGGCGGACCGCCAGCTGCGGCCCCGAAGCGCCGCCGGTGGGCTCCGCCTACGTCCAGGTCGACCCGGTGGCCGGTGGCGGCGGTGGCGGTGGCGTACAGATCGTCGGTGGGGCGGGGCGCGACGACATCACCGTCTCCTTCGACGAAGCGACGGCGACGCTGACCGTCGTCGCCAAGGCGAGGCTCGCCGCCGGGCCCGGCTGCCTGCATCCGGTGGGCGGCCCGGCCGGCTCGCGTCCGAAGACTGTCGAATGCCCGCTCGACGGCCCGGCCCGCTGGCTGATGGCCGATCTCGGCCCGGGCAACGATCGCTTCACCGTCGAAGGCTCGCTGGTCGCGGTCGGCAGCGTGAGGGTCAACGG
Source organism: uncultured Actinomycetes bacterium (assembly GCA_963824485.1). GTDB lineage: Bacteria > Actinomycetota > Thermoleophilia > Solirubrobacterales > 70-9 > VAYN01. The sequence continues at coordinate 295,083 of CAWGPH010000009.1, read as the reverse complement.
CGGCGAGGGCGACGACGTGATCCGCGGCGGCCCCGAGGACGACCTCTTCGAGTCCGGCCCGGGTGCGGACAAGCTCTACGGCGGCGCCGGCGCCGACGGCCTGGTTGGCGGCCTGCCCGGCCCGACCTACCTCTACGGTGGCCCGAACGGTGACCTCCTGGCGGCGGGCGGCGGCTGCGCGGGCGGCGCGCTGGTCGGCGGCGGCGGCCGCGACGACGCCTCCTTCGCCGAGATCGGCAGCCACCCCGGCGTCCTCGTCGTCAGCTTCCCCGAGCACAGCGCCTGGCTCACCGGCGTCCCCGGCTGCCACCATGTCCACCTCTCGCCGACCGACGAGGACATGGAGGGCTCCTTCGGCCCCGACATCCTGATCGGCAACGCGAAGGCCAACGCGATGCTCGGCCAGCCCGGCAAGGACGTCTTCATCGGCAACGGCGGCGAAGACGTGATCGACGCCCGCGACGGCGTCAAAGACGACTCGATCCAGTGCGGCCGCGGCCACCCCCGCGTCCCCGCGGTCCCGGCCACGAAGCACCACAAACGTGTGCCCCCGATCCCGGCCACGGGCCGCCCCGAAGGACGCGCCCTGATCGACTCCATCGACCCGGCCCCGATCCAGTGCGCCACCGTCGTCCACGGCCACCCCGTTCCCGGCCTCCACGGCTAGAGCAAGGGGGGAGAACTCGGAGGCCCTTTTCCCTTTGTAACCCTGTGGGTGACAAAAGGAAAAGGGTTGGGCATGAAGGGCTGGCTGACCTGGCGACGAGGCAGCACGGGGTGGTGACGACGCGGCAGTTGGCGGCGCTCGGGTACGTGCGCAACTCGGCGTCCAAGGCAAATCGGGTTGGACGGCTGCACCGGATCCATCGCGGCGTGTATCGGGTCGGGCACCGAGATCTCTCGTGGGAGGGACGATGCATGGCGGCTGTGCTCGCCGCGTATCCATCCGTCGCCAGCCATTTTTCGGCCGCGTGGCTCTGGGGGCTGATGCAAGTGAGACCGGGGACGCTGCACGTCACGTGCCCCAAGCCGCGCCATTCGAAGCGGCCGTTCGTGGTGCACACCGCGGACCTGCCGACGATCGACCGCGCGGTCCGGAACGGGATCCCGTTGACCTCGCTTGCGCGGACCGTGCTCGATGTCGCGCCCGGCATCCGGCTGGACACCGTGAGGCGGTTCATCCAGCGCGCGGATGACGCGGAGCTCTTCGACCTGCGGGCGATGAGCGATCTGCTCGCGCGCACCTCGGGGCACCGGGGGCACGCCAAGGTCCTCGCGGCCCTCGACACCTACGAGGAAGCGGCGCCGTTCACCCGCTCGGGCCTCGAGCGGCGATTCCTCGAGGTGGTGACCGCGGCGGAGTTGCCGCGGCCGGCGATGAACGCCTTCGTCGCCGGATATGAGATCGACGCCTGGTGGGAGGCGGAGCGGTTCGGAGTCGAACTCGACGTCTTCGAGACGCATGGGTCGCGGCTCTCCTTCGAGGAGGACCGGGAACGGGACGATGAGTTGCTCCTCGCGGGGATCGAGACCACCAGGGTCACGGGGCCGCGGCTCGATCGCGAACCGGGTGCGATCGTCGACAGCCTGCGTCGCCACCTCGCCCGCCGTGCTCCGGCGGCGCTGGAATAAGGTTGGGACGTGGCCGAGAAGACCGCGACCGGAGACGAGGCGGCGGCGATCGCAGCGGCGATCGCGCGCTTCGAGTCGGAGTTCACCGCCGGCCCGGCGGCGGAGCCGAAGGACGCGGTCGGACCGTGGCAGCGCCAGGCGTTGCTGGAGGGAGTGGGCGCCAAGCAGACCATTCAGGACCCACAAGGAGGAGGAGCGAGATGGCAGTCGTGAAAATCATCGAGCTCGTCGGCAGTTCGAAGACCTCGACCGACGACGCCGCCAAACAGGCGCTGGCCCAGGCACAGGGCTCACTGCGCAACATCCGCGCCGTCGACATCGTGTCGACCGGTATCCGCGGCGAGAACCTGGACGAGTTCCGGGCGCACGTACGCGTCGCCTTCCTGATCGAGGGCTCGGAGATCGAGTGATGGCAGACGGCACCGACGCCAACCCCAGAGAAGTCTCCCGCGCCGAGGCGCGGGAGATGATCGGGGCGGGCGCCCAGCTGATCGACGTCCGCGCCGACCACGAGTGGGAGGCGGGGCACCTGCCGGGGGCGACCCACATCGCCCTGCCCGAGCTCGCGGCGCGCGCCGGCGAGATCGACAGGGACCGGCCGGTGATCTTCTACTGCCGCGGCGACAACCGCTCCGACATGGCGACCGCCGCGCTGACCGAGGCCGGCTACGACGCGGTGAAGTTGAGCGAGGGCGCGACCGGCTGGGAGGAAGAGGGTCTCGAACTCGAGCCGGAGGGCGGTTACGTCGCCGAATCGGGTGAGGCGGCGGCGGTTCTCGAAGCGCGCAAGCGCGCTTCTTGAGCCGATTCCCTGGGCCGAGATATGAAGCCTCTCGGATAAATACCCTAATCCCGGTCAGGTTTTGCTATTTTCCTCCCCATGGAGGTGATAGTCGCCGAGAACAAGGAGCAGAAGGGCAAGGGACGGGTCGGCACCCAGGAGAACCCTGAGGCCTACACCAACGTCCCGGGCCACATCATCCCGATCATCGAGCGAGAGTTCGACGACTTCGACAACGAAGCCGAGAAGTTCCTCGCCGACCAGATCCCCGAGAACGAGTTCATCGGCTTCCGCCTCAAACAGGGCGTCTACGGACAGCGCCAGCCCGACGTCCAGATGGTTCGCGTCAAGCTCCCCTTCGGTGGCGTCACGCCGGAGCAGATGGACGCCTTCGCCGAGGTCGTCGAGCGCTGGGCGCCGCTGAACAAGGGCCACATCACGACCCGCCAGAACATCCAGATCCACCACGTGCCTCTGCGTGACATGGAGGACCTGCTGAAGGTGATCTCCGAGTCCGGGCTCTCCTCGCGCGAGGGCTGCGGCAACACGGTCCGCAACGTGACCGGCGACCCCTGGGCGGGCATCGCCGCCGACGAGATCTTCGACCCGACCTCGCACGCGATCGCCTACGTCCGCTACTTCGTCCGCCACCCGACGACGCAGCTGATGCCGCGCAAGATCAAGACCGCCTTCTCCGGCTCCGACGAGGACCGCGCGATCACCGGCATCCACGACATCGCCTTCCTCGCCCGCGAACGGGACGGGGTCAAGGGCTTCGAGGTCCGGGTCGGCGGCGGCACCTCGATCATGGCCCGCGTCGCGCCGACCATCTACGACTTCGTCGAGGCCGACAACGGCGACTACCTGAAGGTCGCCGAGGCCGTCTTCCGCATCTTCGACCGCCAGGACTGGCTGCGCGTCAACCGCGCCCGCGCCCGGATCAAGGTGCTGGTCGACAAGATCGGTGCCGACGCCTTCCGCGAGCTGCTCGACGAGGAGCTCCGCGGCGACTGGGTCGAGGAGCGCGAATTCGGCCCCGAGCTGGTCGAGCGCCTCGCCTTCGAGGACGACGAGGAGGCCCGCGCACCGAAGCCGCGCGCCGCCAGCTTGGCCTCGCCGAACGGCGACCGCCAGGCCTTCGAGCGCTTCGTCGACAGCAACGTGCAGCGCCAGCGCCAGCAGGGCTTCTCCGCGGTCGAGGTGAAGATCAACCGCGGCGACCTGACCCCGGAGCAGTTCCGCGGGCTCGCCCAGATCATGCGCGAGTTCAGCGGCGGCAACGCGCGCAGCACGGTGCAGCAGAACCTCGTCCTGCGCTGGGTCCGCGACGAGTCGGTCTACGACGTCTGGCAGCGGCTCTCCGAGCTCGGCCTCGGCGACCCCGGCGCCCGCGAGATCACCGACGTCGTCTCCTGCCCCGGCACCGACAGCTGCAAACTCGGGATCACCTCCTCGATGGGCCTCAACCGCGCCGTCAAAGAGCGGGTCGACGAGATGCGGCTCGACGACGAGCTGACCCGGCAGATCCACATCAAAATGAGCGGCTGCCCGAACGGCTGCAGCCAGCACCACATCGCCAACATCGGCTTCTACGGCGCCTCGCTGAAGGTCGGCAGCCGGCAGATCCCCGCCTACATCCCGCACATCGGCGGCAACTACGAGGGCGGCGAGGTGATCTACGGCAAGCGCCTGAAATCACGGCTCCCGGCCAAACGGGTCCCCGAGGCGGTCGAGCGTTGGGTGCGCCTCTACGAGGCCGAGCGCGCCGACGGCGAGGAGTTCAACGCCTTCGCCGAGCGCGCCGGCGCCGAGCGCTTCGAAAGCGAGGTCAAGGATCTGACCCTGCCTGCCGAGTTCTCCCTGGAGACCATGCAGCAGTTCATCGACTGGCAGCGCGCCACGCCTTATAAGGTGGAGCGCGGCGAGGGAGAGTGCGCGATCTAGCTCGCGCCCGCCGGCTCATGAAACCACCGCCCATCACGCTTTCCGGCAACGTGCCGACAATCTCCGACCTCGACCACGAGGCGATCGCCGAGGACCTCGAGGGCCTGAGCGCGCGGGAGACGATCGAGTGGATGTTCGACCAGTTCGGGCAGGACCACTACATCGCCTGCTCGTTCCAGAAAACGAGCTCGGTGACCGCCCACATGGCGAGCGTGATCAACCCCGAGGCGCGCTTCTTCTACCTCGACACCGACGTCCTCTTCCCGGAGACCTACGAGACCCGCGACCGCCTCGCCGAGACGCTCGGGATCGAGTTCGACCGCTTCCACAATCTGACCCTCTCCGAGCAGGCCGCCGAGTACGGCGACGAGCTCTGGAAGCGCGAGCCGGATGCCTGCTGCGGAGTGCGCAAGGTCGAGCCGATGCGCCGCGCCCTCTCATCCGTAGACTGCTGGGTCGCCGGCGTCCGCCGAGCGGATTCCAGCTCCAGGGCCGGGGCCCCGAAGTTCGCCTGGGACAAGAAATTCGGCCTCTGGAAGCTGAACCCGCTCGCCGACTGGTCCGAGCGAGACGTCTGGAACTACATCCATGAGCATCGCCTTCCGTACAACCCGCTCCACGATCGCGGCTACCCGTCGATCGGCTGCACACATTGCACGCAGCCGGTGGGGCCTGGCGGCGATCTCCGCGACGGCCGCTGGGCCGGGGTCGCAAAGACCGAGTGCGGCATCAACTAGCGCTCCCGTGAGGGGCCGCTGATGGACGAGACGACCAAAGTGCGCCCTGCCTCGGTCGAGCTCGGCGATCTCGACACGCTCGAGGCCGAGTCGATGTTCATCATCCGCGAGGTCGCGGCCGAGTTCGAGCACCCGGTGATGCTCTTCTCCGGCGGCAAGGACTCGGTGCTGATGCTGCAGCTGGCCCGCAAGGCCTTCGCGCCCGCCCCGGTGCCCTTCCCGATCATGCACGTCGACACCGGGCACAACTTCCCCGAGGTGATCGAGTTCCGCGACCGCGTGGTCGAGGAGTACGGGCTGCGGCTCGAGGTCGCCTCGGTCCAGGACCTGATCGACGAGGGGATCATCAAGGTCGGCCACGAACTGGAAAGCCGCAACCGCCACCAGACCCGCGCCCTGCTCGACGCGATCAAGGACGGCGGCTTCGACGCCGTCTTCGGCGGCGGCCGGCGCGACGAGGACAAGGCCCGCGCCAAGGAGCGGGTCCTCTCCTTCCGCGACAAGTTCGGCCAGTGGGACCCGAAGAACCAGCGGCCCGAGCTGTGGCGCCTCTACAACGGCCGCCACCGCAAGGGCGAGCACATCCGCGTCTTCCCGATCTCCGACTGGACCGAGCTCGACGTGTGGCGCTACCTGGCGCGCGAAGAGATCGACCTGCCGCCGATCTACTTCGCCCACGAGCGCGAGGTGGTCGACCACGAAGGGCTGCTGATGGCGGTCAACGAGTTCTTCCCGCTGCCCAAGGGCGCCGACTCCCACGTCGAGATGGTCCGCTACCGGACCGTCGGCGACGCGACCCTGACCGGCGCCGTGCCCTCGCGGGCGACCGACTACCAGGCGGTGATCGAGGAGACCTCCGTCTCGCGGATCACCGAGCGCGGCGCCACCCGCGGCGACGACCGCTTCTCCGAAGCGGCGATGGAGGATCGCAAGCGGGAGGGCTACTTCTAGTGGCCGAGATGCTGCGGATCGCGACCGCGGGGTCGGTCGACGACGGCAAGTCGACCCTGATCGGGCGGCTGCTCTACGAGACCAAATCGATCTTCGAAGACCAGCTCGAGTCGATCGAGCGGACCTCGGAGAAACGCGGCGACGAACAGACCGACCTGGCGCTGCTGACCGACGGCCTGCGGGCCGAGCGCGAGCAGGGGATCACGATCGACGTCGCCTACCGCTACTTCGCGACGCCGAAGCGCAAGTTCGTGATCGCCGACACGCCCGGCCACATCCAGTACACGCGCAACATGGTCACTGGCGCCTCCAACGCGAACCTCGCCCTGCTCCTGATCGACGCCCGCAAAGGGGTGCTCGAACAGACCCGCCGCCACGCGCTGCTCTCCTCGTTGCTGCGCGTCCCCCACCTGGTCCTCTGCGTCAACAAAATGGACCTGGTCGACTACGACCAGCGGATCTACGACGAGATCCGCGAGGAGTTCACCTCCTTTGCCGCGAAGCTCGAGATCACCGACCTCGGCTTCGTGCCGATCTCGGCGCTGGCCGGCGACAACGTGGTCGAGCAATCGTTGAACATGCCCTGGTTCCACGGGCAGCCGCTGCTCGGCCAGCTCGAGGACGTCCACATCGCCTCCGACCGCAACCTGGTCGACAATCGCTTCCCGGTCCAGTACGTGATCCGCCCGCAGTCGGCCGAGCACCGCGACTACCGCGGCTTCGCCGGCTCGGTGGTCGGCGGGATCTTCAAGCAGGGCGACGAGGTGATGGTGATGCCCTCGCGCAAGGCGTCGAAGATCGCCGTGATCGACACCCCCGACGGGCCGGTCGAGCAGGCCTTCCCGCCGATGGCGGTGACGCTGCGGCTGGAGGACGACGTCGATGTCTCGCGCGGCGACATGATCTGCCGCCCGACCAACCAGCCGACCGCGAGCCGCCGCTTCGAGGCGATGATCTGCTGGTTCGACGAGACCTCGCACCTGCGCACCGGCGCCCCGTACCAGCTGAAGCACACGACCCGCTGGGTCGCCGCCGAGGTCGAGGAGCTGCGCTACCAGCTCAACGTCGACACGCTGCACCGCGACCTCGACGCCGAGACGCTCGAGGTCAACGACATCGGCCGCGTCGCGATTCACACCACCTCGCCGCTCTTCCTCGACGAGTACCGGCTGAACCGGACCACCGGCAGCTTCATCCTGGTCGACCCGGCGACCGACCTGACGGTCGCGGCGGGGATGATCATCGGCTCCGGCGGCGACCCGACGGTCGGCATCGCCGACACCGCCTCGATTGTCGCCGAGAACATCACCTTCCACCCGAGCAAACTTTCGCGCGACGAGCGCTGGGAGGCGCTCAAGACGGGTGGCGCGACGATCTGGATGACCGGCCTCTCGGGCTCGGGCAAGTCGACGATCGCGACCGCGATCGAGCACACGCTCGTCTCCTCCGGCCGCCACGCCTTCATGCTCGACGGCGACAACCTGCGCCACGGCCTGAACGCCGACCTCGGCTTCTCCGAGGAGGACCGCAACGAGAACGTGCGCCGGGTCGGCGAGGTGGCGAGGATCCTCGCCGAATCGGGCACGGTCGCGATCGCCTCGCTGGTCAGCCCCTACCGGGCCGAGCGCGATCGGGTGCGGGCGATCCACGAGGAGGCCGGGATCCCGTTCTACGAGGTCTTCGTCGACACCTCGCTCGAGGAGTGCGAACGGCGCGACCCGAAGGGCCTCTACGCGAAGGCGCGGGCGGGGGAGATCAAGGACCTGACCGGCGTCGGCGCTCCCTACGAGGAGCCGGAGAGGCCCGAGCTGCGCACCGCGGCCGACCTCGAAGAGGCCGTCCGCCAGGTCCTCGCGCTGCTCCGCTGAGCGCGTTCGCAGTTATCGTCGCATAGCGACGATAACTGCGAACTCAGGGCTTGGGCGGGACGCGCGGCTCGCCGAGGCCATAGGTGTCGTAGGCGCCGAACTTGGCAAAGGTCTTGTGGGTCGGGCCGTGGTAGTCGGAGGAGGCGGTCGGGACGAGGTCGAGCTCGGCGCAGAGGTCGAGCAGGTGCCTCGTCTGCTCCTCGCTGTGGGTCGGGTAGAAGGTCTCGACCCCGTCGGCCTCCAGTGAGCGGATCAGGTCGTCGACCTCGCCCGGCTCGGAGATGTCCCAGTAGGGATGGGCGATCACGGCGACGCCGCCCGCCTCGCGGATCAGCGCGATCGCCTGCGCGGCATCGGGCCAGCGGCGCGGCACGAAGGCTTTCGCGCCGGGCACCAGGTACTCCTCGAAGAAGGGGCCGAGGTCCCCGGTCGCGCCGGCGGCGCGAGCGATGTGGGGCCGGCCGATCGAGTCGGCGGTGCCCGCCTCGCGGATCGCGTCGTCGAGGGTGAGGTCGAAGCCGAGGTCGCGCAGGTTGTCGACGATCTCGCCGGCCCGGGTGCGGCGCTCCTGCTGGGCGCGCTCGCAGGCCGGCTCGATCTCGGTCGGGTCGACCCAGTAGCCGCAGATGTGGAGGTCTTCGGCGTACTCGTGCACGCACGACATCTCGACCGCCGGAACGATCTCGATCCCGAGCTCCCGTCCCGCCTCCTCAGCCTCCGGCACCCCCGCCACGGCGTCATGGTCGGTCAGCGCCAGGGTGGTGACGCCGGCCTTCGCAGCTTCCGCGACGACGTCGGCGGGGGCGAGTTGGCCATCGGAATGCGTGGAGTGGCTCTGAAGCTCGATGAGAGACATCGCCGCAGCCTAGCTACGGTCCGTTTCATCAGCTTTTGCCACGGTCTATGGGCGCCGGCTACGGCTCGTTGGGGAGGGCGGGCAGACCCTCCCGGGACACTCCAGCGAGCATAAGCGAGCGTCCCGGGAGGGTCTGCCCGCCCTCCCACGGCAAACACAAATAGACTGCCGCGCCGATGTTCGAGAAGGTCTTAATCGCCAACCGCGGGGAGATCGCGATCCGCGTCGCGCGCACGCTGCGCGAGATGGGGATCGGCTCGGTCGCCGTCTACTCGGAGATCGACCGCGACGCGCCGCACGTGCGCGCCGCCGACGAGGCCTTCCTGATCGGCCCGGCGCTGCCCGCCGAGAGCTACCTGAACATCGCCAAGATCATCGAGACCGCCAAGGAGGCCGGCGCCGAAGGGATCCACCCCGGCTACGGCTTCCTCGCCGAGAACGCCGAGATGGCGCGCGCCTGCGCCGAGGCCGGGATCACCTGGATCGGCCCGCCGCCGGAGGCGATCGAAGCGATGGGCTCGAAGACGCGCGCCCGCGAGATCATGGCCGAGGCCGGCGTGCCGATCGTCCCCGGCTCGACCGAGGTCGCGCCCGACCTCGAGGCGGCCCGCAAGCAGGCCGACGAAGCCGGCTACCCGGTCGCCTGCAAGGCGGCGGGCGGCGGTGGCGGCAAGGGCTTCCGCGTCGCGATGACCCCGGACGACCTGCAAGATGCTTTCGAAGGCTCGGCCCGTGAAGGGGAGAAATTCTTCGGCGACAGCCGCGTCTACATCGAGCGCTACCTGGAGGACCCGCGCCACGTCGAGGTTCAGGTGCTGGCCGACTCGCACGGCAACGTGATCCACGTCGGCGAGCGCGACTGCTCGATCCAGCGCCGTCACCAGAAGGTGATCGAGGAGGCCCCCGGGCCGCACGTCGACGCCGAGATGCGCGAGCGGATCGGCAAGATCGCCACCGACGCGGCGGCCGCGGTCGGCTACCGCGGCGCGGGCACGATCGAGGGCATGCAGGTCGGCGACGAGTACTTCTTCCTCGAGATGAACACCCGCGTCCAGGTCGAGCACTGCGTGACCGAGATGATCAGCGGCCTCGACATCGTCCGCGAGCAGATCCTCGTCGCCGCCGGCGAGCCGCTCTCGATCTCCCAGGACGAGGTCGACCTGCGCGGCTGGTCGATCGAGTGCCGGATCAACGCCGAGAACGCGGCAAAGAAATTCGCTCCCGCCCCGGGGCCGATCGGCCCGTCCTACCGTGAGCCCTCGGGCCCCGGCGTCCGGGTCGATTCGGGCGTCGAGGGTGGCGGGGAGGTCACCCCGATGTACGACCCGATGGTGGCCAAGCTGATCGTCTGGGACGTCGACCGCGAGAAGGCGACGCGGCGGATGCTGCGGGCGCTCGACGAATACGACTCGGGCGGCTTGACCACCCTGATCCCCTTCCACAAGGCGATCCTGCGGACCCGCCAGTGGGCCGACGGCGAGACCTGCCGCGACCTGATGGAGGACGCCGACTGGCTGAAGTCCACCGCGCCTGAGGTCGTCGCCGCGCCGGAACCCGCGGAGGAGGGTGCCGAGATCGTCACCCGCGACTACAAGGTCGAGGTGTCGGGCAAGCTCTTCGACGTCAAGGTGATCGGCGAGGCGGTCGCCGGGGGTGCGGCGCCCGCTGCGGGCGGTCGCAAACCGCCGAGGCGGGAGCGCGGCGGGGGCGGCGGTGCCGCCGCCTCGAGCGAGGCCCTGCCCTCACCGCTGCAGGGCACGGTCCTCAAAGTCGCCGTCGCCGAGGGCGCCGAGGTGTCCGAGGGCGACCTGATCTGCGTGATCGAGGCGATGAAGATGGAGAACGAGATCACCGCCCACCGCTCCGGCAAGGTCACCGCGCTGAACGTCGCCGAAGGGGCCGCGATCGGCTCCGGCGACGTCATCGCCGTCATCGAGTAGCGCGTTCGCAGTTATCGTCGCATAGCGACGATAACTGCGAACTCACAGTGGGGTGCCTCAGTGCTTGTGGGCTTTTTCGCGTTCGCGACGTTCTTCTTCGCGCTGTTCCCGTTCGCGCTGTTCCTTTTCCTTTTCCCGTTTGACCTTTACCTGCTGCTGGCGGGTCAGCGGGAGTGGCGGTGAGGCTTCCTGGCAGGTGCGCCCGGAGCATTCCTCCAGGCGTTCCAGTTCTTTGTGCAGGAAGGCGCGGATCGGGAAGAAGTTGGGGTCGCGCACGACGTTGTTGAGCTCGTAGGGGTCCTTGTTGATGTCGTACAGCTCTTTCTCGCCGTCCGGCCACTCAATGTACTTGTAGGGGCCGAGGCGGATCCCGTAATAGTTTTTCGGCGGCGCCACCTCGGAGGCGTGGGCGGCCGGGCTCCGCGGTGGCGAGGAGGCGCGGGAGGCGGTCGCGGTCGCTCCCTTCAGGCCGAGCTTGCCGCGCGCCCTGCCCTGGGCGGACTCTTCGGCCGGCGAGGCGTTGCCGTCCTGTTCGACATCGTTGGTCTGCACGAAGGACTCGAAGAGGACCGGCGTCCGCGTTCGTAGGCTCGGTTCCTTGAGGAAGGGCACCAGCGAGATGCCGTCGACGCTTTTGTCGGGGGAGACCCCGGCGAGTTCGAGGATGGTCGGGGCGATGTCGACCGTCGAGGCCAGTTGGCCGGAGACGCTGCCCGGTTTGATCCCCGGCCCGCGGATCAGGAACGGCAGGTGGGTCGAGGGCTCGTAGGCGAGGAACTTGCCGCCGACCAGGCGGTGCTGGCCGAAGAAGAAGCCGTTGTCGGAGGTGAAGAGGACGTAGGTGTTGCGCAGCCGGTGCAGGGCGCCGAGCTCGTCGACGATCTGTTTGACGCCTTCATCGACCGAGACCAGTGCGTTGAGGCAGTTTTGGTAGTAGACACGGTAGGTGTGGATTTCCTGGGCGTTGAGGTATGGCGCTTCGCGGATGAAGCGAGGCTTGTCGTTGACGTTGCCCTCGTTGAAGCCTTCGGCGCGGTCGTCGGGGAGCGGCGCCCCGGCGAAGCGACCGATGTCGCGGGTCGCGGGCTGCGGCCCGGCGGGGCGCCGGAAGTCCCCATGCGGCGCCGTGTAGTCGACCTGCATGTAGAAGGGCTGTTCCGGCGAGGTCGCCGCCAGTTCTTCCGTCGCCAGCTGGTTGAAGTGGTCGGTCTCGTAGTAACAGGGTTTGCCGTTGAGCGGCGCATAGGGGCAACCGGCGTCGTCGATTTCCCCGTATTCACGCGTTTCCCAGCTGCCGGAGTTGCCGTACGGCCCTTCGATCACCCCGTTGTTGTTCATCGTGTAGCCGTAGAAGTAGTGGTCGGTGTCGGAGTTCAACACCGAGTGCCAGGAGCTCCAACCGGGCGGCACTTCGGTGCCGGGACTGTAGGGCGCGTCGCCGTAGCCGTTGAGGATCTTGCCGACGTGGATCGTCCGGTAGCCGGCGCCCTGCAGCCAGGTCGCCAGGTTGTGTGAGTAGGCCTGGCGGGACTGGAAGCCGGTCCAGCCACCGTTCGGCGGGACGTTGCCCTGGACGTGGTCGTTGTGGGCGTAGCGGCCGGTGAGGAGGCTGACCCGCGAGGGGGCGCAGAGCGAGTAGGGGGTGTAGTAGCGGCTGAAGGTCTCGCCTTTTTCGCCGAGTAGCGAGAGCGTGTTCGGCATCGCGAATTCTTCCGTGCCGTTCGCCATCTTGACGCCGTCGTAGAGCTCTTCGAGCGTCGAGTCGTCGGTCTGGATGACGACGAAGCTCGGTTTCTGCAGTTCGGAGGCTTTGGCCCGCGCCGCGCGGGCTTCCTCGCTGGTCGCGATCACCAGCCCGAGGACGAGCGCGAGCATGGCCACCGCCGCCGCGAAGCGAACCGCTATGCCGGCCCGCCACGACTGGGTTATGGGATCACGCGAGTTCATCAAGCTCTCAGACAGCCCCTACCGCGAGGAAAACCGCCGGCGCAGGCCGGAGTTGCGCTGCGCAAACTTAAAAGACGCTCAGGACGCGCCTAGTTTTTTCGCGGCTTCGCGGAAGTTTTTGACCGTCGCCGACGGCGCTTTGCGGCCTTCGAGTTTCTCGCCGTGGCGATTCACCCAGATCACCGGGACGTTCATTTTGAGCACCGGCGCGATGTCGGTCGTGTAGTCGCAGCCGATGTGGAGCCAGCCTTTTTTGCCGCCGATCCGGCGCGCGCACTCTTTGAAGTGGACCGGGTCCGGCTTGTAGCTGCGGACCTGCTGGGCGGTGACGACGAGGTCGAGTTCGGTGCGCAGGTGGCGCCGCGAGATCCCCAGCAGTTTGTCGTCGATGTTGGAGATGATCCCGACCTCGTACCTTTTGCCGAGTCGGTCCATCGCCGCGTTAGCCTCGCGGAAGGGCAGCCAGTAGGCGACGCTGTTGGGCAGGAACTGGGCGCGCGAGGGCTCGATCTCCCAGCCGAGCTCGCCGGCGACTTTGACGATCGTGCGGCGCAGCACCTCGGCGTAGAGCTCATATGACCCCGCCATGATTTCCGCCTGGACTTCGAAGAAGCGGTCGAGGAAGGGCTGCTCTTCGAACGAAAAACCGTCTTTTGCAGCCTCTTTCTTGACCGCCTCGATGATGCCTTTCTCCCAATCGATGAGGGTGCCGTAACAGTCGGTAGTCACCCAGTTGATGCTTTTGAGGGAGGGAAGGGCCATGAGGGAGCGCGGGATTATGGCATTCGGATAGGGTCCGCGCCGCGCGCTTCGGCCGCCACCTCCAATGGACCTCCTCGAGTATCAGGGAAAGCAACTCTTCGCCAAGCACGGGATCGCGGTCCCGAGCGGCGAGGTCGCGGCGACGGTCGATGACGCCGTGGCCGCCGCCGAGCGCATCGGGTATCCGGTCGCGGTGAAGGCCCAGGTGCTGATCGGCGGGCGCGGCAAGGCGGGCGGGATCAAGATCGCCCAGGACGCCGAGGGCGCCCGCGAGGCGGCCGACGCGATCATCGGCATGGACATCGTCGGGCCGCACGGCGAGGGGCCCTTCCGGGTCGACCAGGTCTGGATCGAGGGCGGCTCCGACATCGCCGAGGAGTACTACGCCTCGGTCATCCTCGACCGCGGCGAGAAGAAGCTGCTGGCGATGGTCTCCGCCAAAGGCGGCATGGACATCGAGGCGGTCGCCGCCGAGGACCCCGACGCGCTGACCAAAGTCCACATCGATCCGACCAGGCCTTTCGACGCCGCTGCGGCGCGGCCGATCGTCGCCGCCGCCGGGCTCGCCGAGGACGCGCTCGACGGCGCTGCTGACGTGCTGGCGAGGCTGGCCGAGACGGCGCGCGAGGAGGACGCGACGCTGATCGAGGTCAACCCGCTGATCGTCACCGCCGACCGCAAGGTGGTCGCCCTCGACGCCAAGGTGACGATCGACGGCAACTCCCTCTTCCGCCACCAGGACCTGGCCGAGATCGCCGACACCGTCGACGACCCGCAGGAGCAGATGGCGAAGGAAAAGGGCCTGACCTACGTCAAACTCGACGGCAACGTCGGCATCCTCGCCAACGGCGCCGGCCTCTGCATGTCGACGCTCGACGTCGTCGCCCAGGCGGGCGGCGCGCCGGCCAACTTCCTCGACGCGGGCGGCGGCTCGAAAGCCGACGCGATCGTCAACGCGCTCGAAGTCATCAAATCCGACGCCAAGGTGAGCGCGATCCTCTTCAACATCTTCGGCGGCATCACCCGCTGCGACGAGATCGCCAAGGGGATCGTCACCGCCTCGCAGCAGATCCACCTCGGGATGCCGCTGGTCGTGCGCCTCGACGGGACCAACTCCGAGGAGGGGCTGGCGATCCTCGCCGCGGCCGACCTGCCCAACCTGCATCAGGAGAAGACGATGCTGGACGCCGCGCGCCGCGTCGTCGAGCTGGCGGGAGGTATCGCGTGAGCATCATCGTCGACGGTCAGACGAAGCTCGCCGTCTCTGGCCTGACCGGCCGCGAGGGCTCCTTCCACGGGCTGCGCAACAAGGCCTACGGCACCGACCTCGTCGCCGGCGTCACGCCCGGCAAGGGCGGCCAGGACGTCGAGGGGACGCCGGTCTTCGACACGATCGAGGAGGCGGTCGACGAGGCCGGCGCCAACACCTCGATGATCTTCGTGCCCGCCCGTTTCGCGGCGCCCGCGATCGACGAGGCGATCGACTCCGGCGTCGAGACGGTGATCGCGATCACCGAGGGCATCCCGGTGCTCGACATGCTCTCCACCTACTGGAAGGCGAAGGAGGCGGGGGTGCGGCTGATCGGCCCGAACTGCCCCGGCATCCTCAGCCCCGGCAAGGCCAACGTCGGGATCATCCCCGACAGCTTCTTCGACCCGGGCCCGATCGGCGTCGTCTCCAAGTCGGGGACGCTCACCTACCAGATCGGCAACGAGCTGAAACAGGCCGGGACCGGCAACTCCTCGATCGTCGGCATCGGCGGCGACCCGATCGTCGGCTCCGACTTCATCGACATCCTGAAGCTCTACGAGGCCGACCCAGACACCGAGCTGATCGTGATGGTCGGCGAGATCGGCGGGGACGCCGAGGAGCGGGCCGCCGAGTTCATCGCCGCCGAGGTGACCAAGCCGGTGGTCGCCTACATCGCCGGCTTCACCGCCCCGCCCGGCAAGCAGATGGGCCACGCCGGGGCGATCATCTCCGGCTCCTCGGGCACCGCCCAGGCGAAGAAAGACGCGCTCGAAGCAAGGGGCGTGCGGGTCGGCGAAAGCCCGACCGAGACCGCGGCGATCGCGGTCGAGACGCTGCGCGGCTAACTCGCGGCGAGCAGCGCGCGGATCTGGATGGCGAGCCGGTCCGCCTCGTCGGATAAGCGGCGGTGGGTGACGCGAATCGTTCGGTAACCGGCGAGCATGTGGTCAGTGTCGCGGCTGCGGTCGGTCTCGAAGGCGGCTCGGTGCGCGTGAAATTCCCAGCTATCGAGCTCGACGATCAGTCGGGCAGCGGGCCAGAGCGCGTCGACCTCGTCGCCGTCGACCAGGACATTGGTCTGCGGTGGCGGCAACCGGTGGGCGACGACAAACGCGGCGAAGCGGTCCTCGAGCGGTGAGGCGGTGTCTTCGACGCGGCGCTGCTCGGCATCGAGGAAGGGCTCGATGCGACGACGCGCTCGGCGGCCCCGCCCGCGCTCGTAGACGGCGGCGACCTCGGAGACCCGTAGGAGCCCCAGCCTCGAGGCTTCGTCCCAGGCGCTCTTCAGCTGGTGGTGTGGGGAGCGTTCGGCGAGGTCGAAGAGTGTGCGGGCGACGGTCGAGACAGTGATGCCACCGCGAACGACGAGTTCGTCGGCCTGGAATTTGCAGCGGTGGAGGCGGATGCCCGAGCGGCCGGGCCGGCACTGGCGTCCCCGCGGTGCGGTGACGTGGACCTCGGGCCGGTCCCCGGCCAGTCCCCAGAGTGCCGCCGCGCTCTCGTGGCTGAGCATCGTTCCTGGCCCCAGCGCCAGGACGGCGGCGAGCCACTTGCCGCGCTTGGTGAGCGGTCGTGGGCCGAAGGCGTAGACGTCGCGATGGACCGCGCGTAGCCGGCCGGACGCGAGCCAACGGTCGATGGTCCGCCGTCCCACGCCGATGGACGCGAGCTGGGCGTGCGTCGACAAGCCTTGTTGACGCCCCACCAGCTCGACGATTGCCCGTTCCCGGGACGTGCTTCCGATCCTTTCTGCCATATGTGGCGGTAAAGCTCGGAAGCACCCTTGGTTCTCCCCCGGCGAGGGAAATTTGGCGGGGCTCGCCGGAGTAGGCGACGTTGCTAGATTCGGGCGACCGATGGCCGACACGATCTCCTTCGCGCGCGGCGCCCCGAGCGCCGACATCCTCCCCCACGAGCAGGTGCGGGAGGCGGCCCAGCGGGCGCTCACCGACGACTGGGTGACGGCGCTCTCCTACGGGGTCGGGATCGGGCACCCGGGGCTCTGCGAGTGGGTCGCCGGGCGGCACGGCGGGGTCGAGCCGGCGCAGGTGATGATCACCAACGGCTCGCTCGAGGCGGGCGCGATGCTCTTCGCGCATCTGGTCGAGCCGGGGACCCGGGTCGCCGTCGAGCAGCCGACCTACGACCGCACCCTGCTCCTCCTCCAACAGCTCGGCGCCGAGCTGGTGCCGATCCCGCTCGAGGCCGACGGCCTCGACGTCGGCGCGCTGGAGGCCGCGCTCGCCGACGGGCCGATCGAGTTCGTCCACGTCATCCCCAACGCCCACAACCCGGCCGGCTGCACGCTCTCGACCGAGAAGCGCGGCCGGCTGGTCGAGCTGGCCGCCGAGCACGGCTTCTGGATCTTCGAGGACGACCCCTACCGCGAGCTCCCCTTCGAGGGCGAGCCGCTGCAGACGATGCTCGCGCTGGACACGGCGGGCCGCGTCTTCCACGCCTCCTCCTTCTCGAAGACGGTCAGCCCCGGCGTCCGCGTCGGCTACCTCGTCGGCCCGCCCGGGGAGATCGCGAAGCTCGCCAAACACGCCAACGAGCAGTACATCTCGCCGAACATGCTGGCCGAGTCGATCGTGCTCGAGCTCTGCACCTCCGGCGTCCTCGACGAGAACATCCAGTTCGTCAAAGGCGAGCTGAAGGCGCGCTGCGACGCGCTGGTCGAGGCGCTGCGCGAGAAGATCCCGGAGGCCGAGTTCGTCGTCCCCCAGGGCGGCTACTTCCTCTGGCTCGACCTCGCCGCGGGCACCGACAGCGTCGCCCTGCTGGCCGAGTCCAAAGGCGAGGGAGTCTCCTTCGTCGCCGGCGCCGACTTCATGATGAGCGGCGGCCAGAACAGCCTGCGGCTCTCCTTCGCCCCGGTGCCGGCCGCCGACGCGGGCGAGGGCGTCGCCCGGATCGCGGCGGCGCTCGAGAGCCTGCGCGCCGGTTCTCCTGCCTGAGTCGGATTCATTTCCGCCCGCGGCGGGTATGGACTCCCGTTTGTGTGATCCAACCTTGCGCGATCTCGCGTAAGGGCGGGTACAGGATGCCCGTGAGACGCGACAAAGCAGAGCGGCTGGCCGACGAGGAGCTGATGCCGTGGATCGCGGAGAAGGACCCCGAGGCGTTCGAAGTCTTCTATGACCGTCACGGCGGCGTCGCCTACTCGCTCGCGTACCGGATCCTCGGTGACCGCACGGCCGCCGAGGACTGTATCCAGGAGGCGTTCATCTCGATCTGGCGGAGTGGAGCCCGATTCGACCGGGCCCGCGGCAGCGTCCGCTCCTGGACGCTCAGCATCGTCCGCAACCGGGCGATCGACGCGCTCCGCAGCAAGGCGGGCAAAGCGCCGAAACTGACCTTCGACGACGACGCGATCCTCGAGTCGCGCCCGGCCGCGGAGCTGACCGACGACGAAGCGATGCGCCACGAGACGGCGCAGGAGGTCCGCGGCGCGCTCTCGCAACTGCCCACCGAGCAGTCGAAGGTGATCGAGCTCGCCTACTTCGGTGGTTTCAGCCAGTCGGAGATCGCGGGCATGCTTAACGTGCCGCTCGGCACCGTGAAGGGGAGGATGCGGTTGGGATTGGAGAAGATCCGCGGCGAGTTGGCGGAGGGACTGGCATGAACGCGCACGATCACGATCGCCGCCTGGAGGAAGTCGCCGCGTTCGCGCTCGGCTCGCTCGACGCCGACCGGATCGCGGACGTCAAAGAGCACCTGCAAGGCTGCAAACGCTGTCAGGAGGAGCTGCGCTGGCTGTCGCCGGCGGTGCGGGCGCTGCCGGCAGTGGTCGAGCCGCGGACGCCGCCACCCGGCCTGAAGCAGCGGCTGATGGAGGAGGTGCGCGCCGACGCCGCCGCCGCGGCGAAGCGCGCTCGTGAGGAGCAGCGCCGCGAGCGCGCCGCCTCGCACGGAGGCTTCGGCGAGTGGCTCCGCGGGCTGCATCTGGGCGGGCTGACCTATAAGCCGCTGGCCGGGATCGCGGCCGTCGTCCTGATCGTCGCCGCGGTCGCGGGCTACGCGGTCGGCACCGGCGGAGGCGGCAGCGGCATCCATACGACCGAATCGGAACAGCCGAACGGGATCGTCGCCAAGGTCGTCACCGAAGGCAACCGGGCCGAGGTCCGCCTCGCCAACGTCAAGCAGCTGCCGGAAGGAAAGGTGCTCGAGGCCTGGGTCCAGCGCGGCAACGCGGTCGAACCGGTCCCGGCCCTGTTCGCCCCCGACCACGCGGGCAACGCCTCGACCACGATCGAGGACACGCACAACGTCAGCCTCGTGATGGTGACGCGAGAGCCGGCGGGCGGCACCAAGGTACCGACCACCGAACCGATCGTGAAGGTGCCGCTCGAAAGCTAGGACCGCGCAGCTGTTCTTTTTGGCGCTGGGGACGCCAAAAAGAACAGCTCAGCGGCCGTAGCGGTCGCTGGAGAGGACGAGCTGCTCGGGGATCGCGGCGCGCGGCGGCGGCGCCGGGTCGGCGCGCACCGAGACCGTCTCGGCGACGCTGCGGCTGACGACGTGGTCGCCGTCGGCGGACTTGATCGTGACATGGTCGTCGTCGCTCTCCGAGATCTTGCCCTCCAGGCCGGGGTCGAGGCCCGCGTCCTTCAGGTAGTGGAGGAGCTCCTCGGCCTCGTTCTCGAAGCGCAGCACGGTGACGTCGGCGCCGATCTCGACGTCGGCGAGCAGCGAGCCGCGCTCGCGGATCCCCTCGACGATCGGGTGGCCGTGCGGGCAGGTGGTGGCGTCGCCGATCGCGGCCCGCATCCGCTCCTCCAGCACCGGCGACATCGCGTGCTCGATCCGCTCCGCCTCCTCGTGGACCTCATCCCAGGGGATGCCGAGGACATCGGTGAGGAAGCGCTCGATCATCCGGTGGCGGCGCACGATGTAGGAGGCGCGCTCGCGCCCTTCCTCGGTGAAGACGAGCGATTTGTCCGGGTTGCGCTCGACATAGCCGTCCTTGATCAAGCGGCCGATCATTTCGTGCACGGTCGGCGCCGAGAGTTGCATCGCGCGGGCGATGTTGGCGCCCGTCATCGGCAGCCCGGCCTCGTCGATCCAGAACATGATCTCGAGGTACTCCTGCTCCGCGACGGTTGCCTGCTCGGCTGCCACCTTGTCTCCTCTTAGGCTCTCCTAATCAGGTTCGCCTAATATGTAGGTCCTTGACGGCGATCCAGAAATCGCTCCGGCGCCACTGGCCACTTTACCTGGGCGGCCTGCTGGTCGCCTTGCTTGCGTGGAGCGCTTTCGACGCCCACGGCGGCACCCCTGAACCGACCGCCGGCGACCACCTCAGCCACGGCGCGGTGGTGCTCGACAGCGCCCTGCTCGTCTTCCGCGAGGGGCTGGAGACGATCCTCGTCCTCGCCGCGGTCACCGCCAGCATGGTCGGCGCGACGCAGGTCTACCGCCGGCCGATCGCGATCGGCGCCGGCACCGGCTTCCTCGCCAGCGTCGCCACCTGGTTCCTCGCCGCCTGGGTGCTGGGGCAGCTCGGCGGCGGCGGGCTCGCGGTGCAGGCGGCGACCGGGCTGCTCGCGGTGATCGTCCTGCTGGTCGTCATGAACTGGTTCTTCCACAAGGTCTATTGGACCGGCTGGATCGCCAACCGCAACCGTCACAAGCGGAAGATCGTCTCGCGGGCCGGGATCGACGGGCGCCGGGCGACGATGTGGGGGCTGGTCCTGCTCGGCGTCACCTCGGTCTACCGCGAGGGCTTCGAGGTCGTCCTCTTCCTGCAGAACCTGCGGCTCTCCTACGGGGCGGGGGTGGTGCTCGAGGGCGTCGCGCTCGGCCTCGCGCTGACCTCGGTGGTCGGGGCCGTCACCTTCCTCGCCCACCGCCACATGCCCTACAAGCGGATGCTGGTGCTGACGGGGGTGATGCTCGGCATCGTCCTGATCGTGATGGTCGGCGAGTCGGTGCAGGAGATGCAGCTGGCGGGCTGGCTGCCGGAAACGACGGTGGCGCTGTCGATCCCTGGCTGGGTCGGCCTCTGGTTCGCGATCTTCCCGACCCTCGAGGGGCTGGTCGCCCAGGCTCTGGCCGCGGCGCTCGTCGTCGGCTCCTACTTCGGCGCCGAGTACTGGCGGGTGAAGCGGCCGCGCAAGCGGGCCGAAGTGCCGGCGGTGCGGGCCGAGGCACCGCCGCCGATGCTGAACCCGGCGGCGCCGCCGATCGCGGCCGCGCCTCAGGCTTCCATCAAGGCCGAGACGACCGCTTCGTAGAAGCCGTCGCCGTTGGTCGCCTCGGTGACCGTGACGTTGTCGAAGGCGGGCAGGTAGGCGCGCAGGCCGGGGTCGCGCTCTGGCCCGTTGGCGACGACGAAGAAGCGGCCGACCGCGGCGGCGACCTCGAGGTCCTCGACCGAGTCGCCGACCGCGATGCAGTCCTCGCGGGCGAAGCCGCGGGCGCGCGCGTGGGCGGCGACCGCGGCCGCCTTGGAGACCGAGCGGGGGACCAGGTGGTAGGCGTGGGTCTGCCCCTCGACGGTCGCCATCGGGGTGCCGATCGCGCCGTTGTCGAGGAAGCGGAGGTCGTCGTCGCCGTGCTCGCCGAGCAGGGCGTTGGCCTCGTCGACATCGACCTTGCCGCGGAAGAGGTGCGAGTGGACGCGACCGTGATGCCAGGGGGAGTGGTACTCGAGCCGCCCTTCGAAGTGCTCGAAGAGCATCGCCGGGATGCCGCGCGACTCGATCTGCTCGTAGACGGTGCCCTCGTATTCGTCGGGCTGCAGCTCGCCGGTGAGGAGGGTCGTCTCGCCTTCGATCGCGACGGCGCAGCCCGCCTCGAAGATGTAGGAGGCCTGGCCCATCAGGCGGGCGGCCTCGTGGACCTGCGGCTCGCGGCGGCCGGACATGATCACGACCTCGGCGCCGGCGCGGGCGCAGGCGTCGAGCGCGCGCGCCTGCGACATCGAGAAGGCGCCCTCGGCGTCGTGGAAGAGGGACCCTCCCCGGCCGAGCAGGGTCCCGTCGAGGTCGGTGTAGACGCAGCGGAGCGACATCGGCCGCTCGCTACCGTAGCGACGATGGAATGGCGGCTTGGCGATTTGAGTCTGGACCTGGCGCGGCCGGTGGCGGCCGGGATCGTCAACGTGACGGTCGATTCGATGTTCGAGGGGGCGCGGAGCGGCACGCCGGAGCGGGCGGTCGCCGACGGGATCGGGCTGGCCGAGGCGGGCTTCGACATGCTCGATGTCGGCGCGGTGGCGGCGCGCAGCGGGCCGCCGGTGTCGGTCGAGGACGAGTGCGCGGCGCTCTTGCCGGCGATCGAGGGGATGGCGGGCGCGGCGCCGGTCTCCGCCGACACCTTCTCGGTCGAGGTGGCGCGGCGGGCGCTCGACACGGGGGCGGTCGCCGTCAACGACATCTCCGGAGGTTGCGACGAGATGTTCGAGCTGGTCGCCGCGCGAGGGTGCGGCTATGTCTTGATGCACATCGAGGGGCCGCCGCGGGTCGACCGGCCGTGGCGCGACTACGGCGACGTCGTCGACTACATGGTGCGCTGGTTCGAGGGGAGGGTCGAACGGATGCGGGAGCTTGGCGTCGCCGAGGAGCAGATCGCGATCGACCCCGGGCTGGACTTCGACCTCTCGCCCGAGCAGGACCTCGAGATCATGCGACGGCTCGGCGAGCTGCGCTCGCTGGGGCTGCCGCTCTATGTCTCGCTGTCGCGCAAGGACTTCATCGGCGCGGTGCTGGCCGGGTCGTGGGAGGAGCGGTGGCCGGCGGGGGAGCGCGAGTGGGGGACGGTCGCCGCGGTCACCCTGGCGGTCCGCGCCGGTGCCGACGTCCTGCGCATCCACGACCGGAGTTCCTTGCAGGCGATGCGGCTGGCGGGGGCGGTCGTCCGTGGCTAAGCCGCGCGTTCGCAGAAATCGTCGGATAGCGACGAGAAGTGCGAACGCCGCCCGGCGCCACACGATGCGTTCGCAGAAATCGTCGGATAGCGACGAGAAGTGCGAACGCGACGCGGGGGGCGTCGGCTGATGGCGCGCGGGTCGCTGCTCGATCACCAGTGGTCCGTTGCGATCTCGGCCGCCCGGCGCGACGGGCGGATCGTCGCCGAGAGCTCCGAGCCGGACCGCACCGCGCGGCCGGTGGCGCTGCCTGGCGACCTCGCCCCGGACCTGGTCGCGGCGCTGCGCCGGGCCGGGATCGAGTCGCTCTACTCGCACCAGCTGCGCGCCTGGGAGACGGCGACGCGCTCCGACCTGATCGTCACCTCCGGCACCGCCTCGGGCAAGAGCCTCGCCTTCAACCTGCCGGTGCTCGACGGGATCGCGCGCGCGCCGAAATCGCGGGCGCTCTACCTCTACCCGACCAAGGCGCTCGCCCAGGACCAGGCGCGCAAGCTGGCGCAGCTGCGGCCGCCCGGCCTGCGCGAGGCGATCTACGACGGCGACACGCCGCGCGAAGAGCGCCCGGCGATCCGCCGCCGCTCCAATCTCATCCTCACCAACCCCGACATGCTGCACGTCGGGATCCTGCCCAGTCACAAGAAATGGGGGGACTTCTTCGCCAACCTCGGCTGGGTCGTCGTCGACGAGGCCCACACCTACCGCGGCGTCTTCGGGTCCCATGTCGCCAACGTGCTGCGCCGGCTGCGGCGGGTCGCCCGCGCCTACGGCGCCGAGCCGCGCTTCCTGCTCGCCTCGGCGACGATCGCCAACCCGGAGGAGCTGGCCGAGCGGCTGGTCGGCACCGAGTTCGAGCTGATCGACGACGACGGCGCGCCGCGGGCCGGACGCGAGGTGGCGATGTGGAACCCGCCGCTGATCGACAAGGCGACCGGCATGCGGCGCTCGGCGCTGGCCGAGGCGGCCGACCTGCTCGCCGAGCTGGTCACCCACGGGGTGCGGACGATCTGCTTCCTCAAATCGCGGCGCGGGATCGAGCTGATCCAGCGCTTCGCGCGGGAAAATCTGGAGCGGCGGGGGAGGCCGGAGCTGGCGGCGCGGATCGCCCCCTACCGCGGCGGCTACACGCCGCAGCAGCGGCGCGACATCGAGGACCGGCTGTCGCGGGGGGAGCTGCTGGCGGTGGTGGCGACCGACGCGCTCGAGCTGGGGATCGACGTCGGGGAGCTCGACGCGGCGATCTGCGTCACCTTCCCCGGCACCGTGGCGAGCCTGCGGCAGATGTGGGGACGGGCCGGGCGGCGGCGGCGCGGGCTGGCGGTCTACGTCGCCGGGCAGGACGCGCTCGACCAGTTCTTCTGCCGGCACCCCGACGAGTTCCTTGGGCGGCCGGTCGAGGCGGCGATCCTCGACCACGGCAACGAGCAGATCGCGATGTGGCACCTGATCGCGGCCGCCTACGAGATGCCGCTGAGCGAGGCCGACGACGAGTTCTTCGGCGTGGGCTGGCGCGAGCGGGCGGAGCGGCTGCTGGAAGCGGGTGAGCTGCGGGAAGTGGGCGGGCGGCTGGCGCCGCGGCGGAGCGAGTTCGTCGCCTCACGGATCCCGCTGCGCTCGGCCTCGGCCGACTCGGTCGCGGTGATCGAGCGCGAGGCTGGGGAGATGCTGGGGTTGGTCGAGGCGGAGCGCGCCTTCACCACGATCCACCCGGGGGCGGTCTACCTGCACCTGGGGCGCTCGTATGAGGTCGAGCGGCTCGACGTGCGGGAGCGGCGGGCGCTGGTGTCGAGCTTCGACGGCGACTGGTACACGCGGCCGAAAAAGGAGACCGACATCTACATCGAGCGGACCCACCAGCAGCGCGAGGTGGCCGGCGTGCAGCTGAACTTCGGCGAGGTCTCGGTGACCGAGCAGGTGATCGCCTTCCAGCGGGTCTCGATCTCCGACAACGAACCGATCGACATCGTCGCCCTCGAGCTGCCCGAGCAGAGCTTCGTCACCCAGGCGCTCTGGTACGTGCTGCCGGAGGGGCTGAGCGGGGCGCTGCCGCCCGACGTGCTGCTCGGCGCGCTGCACGCGACCGAGCACGGGCAGATCGCGGTGCTGCCGCTGATAGCGATGTGCGACCGCTGGGACATCGGCGGCCTCTCGACCAACGTCCACTTCCAGACCGGGCGCTCGACGATCTTCATCTACGACGGGCACCCGGGCGGGGTGGGGATCACGAAGCGGGGTTACGACGAGTTCGAGCGGCTGCTCGGCGACGCCGAGCGGTTGATCGCCGAGTGCCCGTGCGAGAGCGGGTGTCCGTCGTGCGTGCAGAGCCCGAAGTGCGGGAACCTGAACGAACCGCTGCACAAGGCGGGGGCGTTGGAGCTCATGGGGCAGATGCGGGCGGCCGGCGGATCGGAGCGGAGAGCGGCGTGAGGGACCCCCTCTCTCACGAACAGCATGGAGGTTCGTTCGGGGGTCCCTCACGCCGCTTCGAGCCGGGGCGGCAGGTCGCCGTCATCGGCGCGGGTGAAGCTGAGGAAGGGTCCGAGACCTGGCGGCTGGCCGAGGAAGTTGGACGAGGGCTGGCGGAGGCCGGCGCGGTCGTCGTCTGCGGTGGGCGCGGGGGCGTGATGGCGGCTGTGTCGCGTGGGGCGGCTTCGGCGGGCGGTGAGGTGATCGGGGTGCTGCCGGGAAGCGATCCCGGCGAAGCCAACCCGGACTGCACGCACGTCGTCGCGACCGGCGTCGGCCACGCGCGGAACCTGGCGGTGGTCGGGTCCGGAGAGGTCGTGATCGCGATCGGTGGCGAGTGGGGGACGCTCTCGGAGATCGGCCACGCGCGGGTCCTCGGCCGCACCGTCGTCGCCCTGCGCAGCTGGACCCTCGGCGGCCGCGACCGCATGGAGGGCGCGCCGGGCGTCATCCTCGCCGAGACGGCGGAGGAGGCCGTCGCGGCGGCGCTCGCCGACCTCTGACCCCACCCACAGCGAATGCGTTCGCACTTTTCGTCGCTATGCGACGATTACTGCGAACTCGGCGGGGTGGCATCGGGGAAGGCGCCATGATCAGGGGGTAGTGGAGGCGGCCGTCCCGGTGGGCCTGACGCGCATCCGTCAAGCCTGCCAGGCGGGGCCGTTTGCCTACGATGGACCGATGAGCGAGGCCATCGACAGCCACAGCGCGTCGATCCGCGACGAGTTCGCCCACCAGGCCGAGTCCTTCGCCAGGAGCCCGACGATGAGCCTGGCCGAGACGCTCGGCGTGCTGATCGACCTGGTCCCCGAGGACCCCGAGGCGCGCTGGGTCGAGGTGGCCTGTGGGCCGGGGCTGATCGCCCGGGCGATGGCGCCGCGGGCCGGCTCGGTGGTCGGCCTCGACCTGACCTCGGCGATGGTCGACAAAGCGCGCGCCGACGCGGCCGCCGCGGGTGTGGAGAACGTCAGCTTCGAGGTCGGCGACGCGACCGCGCTCGACCTGCCCGACGACTCCTTCGACGGCGCGATCACCCGCTTCAGCCTCCACCACATCCCCGCGCCGGTGCGGGTGCTGGAGGAGATGAAGCGGGTGGTGAAGCCGGGCGGTCATGTGGTCGTCGCCGATTTCGTCACCGATGACGATCGCCGGCGCCGCCTGGCAGGAACAGATCGAGCGTCTGCGCGACCCGTCGCATTGGGCCTTGCTGACCCCGTCCCGGATCGCGGCGGCGAGCGGATCGCGTCGGCCTCGAGCCCGATCTCGACCGCGTCGTCCCCTTCGAGATCGATTACGACGAGTGGCTGAACCGCGGCTCCGGCGGTCCGGCCAACGCCGAGCTGATCGAGCGCCTGCTCGGCGAAAAGCCGGCGACGGCAGAGAGCTTCAACGTCAGCGACGCCGGCGACCGTCGCCTGCTCCGCTATCGCAACGCCCTCTTCCGCTGGCGCGGGCCCTGATCGAGGGGCCGCCTAGCTACGGCCAGAGTTCGCGCAAGGCGAGGACGGCGAAGGCGCTCGACCAGAGCAGCGGCGTGGTCGAGGTCGGGATCCCGGTGCGGACGCCGACGCGCTCCGGCAGATCACCGGCCGGGGTGGAGGCGCGGCGGAGGTCGGCGAGCAGCGTCGAGCGCCGCGCGCCGGTCGGCCGCGCCCCGGCCTTCGGCGGCGAGCCCGGCCAGCGCCCAGGCGCTCCACGCGGTCGGCGCCGACCATGGGTCTTCGCCGCCTTCCCAGCCTTCGCCCGGTGTGATCCCGTACCGTGTCCCCTCGCCGACGAGCCGCAGGAGGGTCTTTTCCGCGGCCGGATAGAGAGGCCGGAGCCCGAACGGCCGTACCGTCCACCCCGCCGCCGAGTCGAGCCCCGACCCCGGATCCCCCGCACTCCGCACGAGCCCGCCCCTCGTCCCAAATTCGCGCGCAACCCGTGCGGCCTCCGCCGCAGCCCCCTGTTGACGGGCCGAAAACTCCAGCCATGGTTGAGTTTTCGGCCCGTCAACGCCGTCGGCCGGCAGCTTTGTGACGGCGGATGCGCTCGTGGCGGCGAGGGCGTTGCCGAGGTAGGTGCCGGGGGAGGACTCCTGGTAGTCGGCGCGGTCTCGCCAGGGCAGATGGCCGCGTGGGGGAGGGACGCCGGTGGCCGTGGCGGCGGCGTCGACCCAGCCGGAGGCGTCGCCCTGGGCCGCGCGGCCGGGGACCGGGGCACCGGCTTCGTCGAAGCGCGCCGCGGCACCGAGGTCGAGGTCGGTGAGGAAGCGCGCCACGGTTCGAGCTTCGGCGGTGTGCCCGGCGGCGTCGAGGGCCAGCGCTGCGGTGGCGGCGTCGCGAGGCCAGACATAGGCCCAGCCGTCGCGCGCGCCGGCGGTGACCGCGCCGGTCGCCCGGGAGGTCAGCGCGTGGATCGTCAACAGCGAACGCCGGTACATCGAGCGGGCCCAGGCCGGCGGGCGCGGACCGACCAACCGTGAGCTCGTGTGCCGATGGTGAGCGCCCTCGGAGCCGAGCGGCAACGATCGCCTGAGCCAACGGCGACCGTCCCCGGCTGCCCTCCGGATCAACCCGGCGCACGCCCGAGCCAGGTCCCCCGCCGCGGCGCCGGAGACGGGCGGGACACTTCGACCCACCCCGCAAAGCAGGTCGAGCCGTCCCGCCCGTCTTTCGCGCGCGCAGCGAACCCCGCCCTGGACGTCGACCGAAAGCGAAGGAACCACGCGGCTGCCGGCCACGCGGCCCACCGCCCCGCCGCCCCCCCGGACGACCACCGCCAGCGACTCGCCCGCCGCTGCCGTCGTCATCGTCACCCGGGCGCCACCGAACCGGGCGATCGTCCGCACCACGTCGGTCCCGGCCAGGTAGTGCTGCGTCACCGAATCGGCCCGCCACATCGGCAGCGCCGGCCCGCCGCCGACCCGCACCCGCGGCACGATCCCGGTGTCGGCGGGGACCGTTCCCGCCGCCTGTCGGTCGGAGGGGTTGTCGATCAGCGCCATCCCGGCCGGCCCGGGCGCCCGCAGGTCGACCACGTCGCCATAGGCGTCGACCGCCGCGGTGAGCCCGCCATTGCCGCTGACCGCGGTGCCCAGGAAGGGCGGCGACAGTCCCGGCAGCGCCGCCGGGGTGCGCGGATCGCTGTCCGTCCCGCCCGAGACCAGCACCGCGCCGACCGCGACGACAGCGGCACAAGCGAGGGCGACCCGGGCGATTCGCACGCCTGCATGCAATCACCGGCCGCCTTCGGCCACCCCGGCGTCGCTACGATTGCCCGCTGCGGCGAGGTAGCTCAGTTGGTAGAGCACACGACTGAAAATCGTGGTGTCGCGGGTTCGAATCCCGCCCTCGCCATGCGTCAGGACCCGATTGCCCGGCGGGCGACCGAAGGGCGTGCCCGGGTCGAGTCGACCACGCTGGAGCCGAGGTCGCCGGACGCGGCGTCGTGGTCACCCGGCTTGCCGCTTTCGGCGGCATCGCTTCGAGTCACGTCTGCTGGTCGACCTCGGTCAGCCTCTGAGCCGTTCTTCGAAGCCGACCAGGTCCGGCACCGCCGCCCGCAGTTCGAGCACGTAGATGCTTCGGGTCGCCGAAATCGGCCGAGTGGGCGGTAGAGTTCGCGACCGGGAGCTATGACGGACGTCCGCTCTGAATCAGGAGAGGCCCGGCGGGTCGTCGCCGAGCTCTCCGGGCGCCTCTGCGACTGGGACCGCTGGTCGCCCGATGACGGGCTCGGCGCGCTCAACCTGGTCACGCCCGAGAAGCGGCTCGAGGCGGGCGCTGCGATCCGCGACGGTGCCGTCTTCTCGCTCGGCTTCGAGCTGCAGCCGGAACTGCCGCAGCCGCCCGGCTCAGGCCGGCTCAACCCGGTGCACACGATGACCGAGCTGCCGAGTGACGCCCCGCCGGGCTGGGACGGGCCGGTCTTCGCCGACGACATGCTGACGATGGCGGTCCACGCCGCCACCCACTGGGACGCGCTCTCGCACTGCTTCCACGGCGGCAAGATGTACGGCGGGATCGACGCCGCCGAGGTGACGGCCACGCACGGGGCCGGCCACAACGACATCGTCCCCGTGGCCCGCCGCATGGTCACCCGCGGCGTGCTCGCCGACGTCGCCCGCCACCGCGGCGTCGAGGTGCTCCCGCCCGGCGAGGGCATCGACGCCGACGAGCTCCGAGACGTGCTCGACGCGCAGGGGGTGGAGGTCCGGCCCGGCGACGCGCTGCTCGTCCGCACCGGCCTGCTCGGAGCGACCGTTGCCTCCGGCCGGTGGACCGAGTTCGCCCAGTGCGGCCCCGACCTCCCGAACACCCCCGGCATCGCGCCCAGCGCCCTGCCGCTGCTGCACGAGCTCGGCACCTGCGCGATCGCCGCCGACAACTGGGCGGTCGAGCAGCTCCGCGGCGGGCCGCCCGCCTTCCCCGTCCACGAGCTGGCGCTCGTCTACATGGGGATGATCCTCGGCGAGAACTTCGAGGTCGACGCGCTCGCCGAGGCCTGCGCCGCCGCCGGCCGCCACGAGTTCCTCTTCGCCGGCGCGCCGCTGCCGATCCGCGGCGGCGTCGGCGGCCCGGTCAATCCAATCGCCGTCCTTTAGGACACACCTCCCCATCACCCCCAGGTCGATGGGCCGAAAACTCAAGACAGGGTGGAGTTTTCGGCCCACCGACAAAGTGGGCGCGCGGAAGGGGGACGGCTTCGTCACGAAGGCTCGGCGGCGGCGCGGGCGAGGGCGGCGATGCGGGTGGGGGCCTGGGAGGCCATGAACTCCAGCGTGGAGGGGAGGTCGACGATCCCGAAGTCCGAGCCGAGGCCGGTCGCGACCAGCCCCGAGGACGCCGAGCCGAGCCAGCCCGCCGCCTCGGCGTCCCAGCCGTTGGCGATCGCGACGATGAAGCCCGCGACGTAGGCGTCGCCACAGCCGGTGGTGTCGACCAGGTCGATCTCGAAGGCGGGCACCCGCGCCTCGCCTTCCGGGCCGACGATCAGGCTGCCCTCGCCGCCGAGCGTCCCGACCACCGTCTCGACCCCGAGCCCACGCAGCCGCGCCGCGCCCTCGGCCGGGTCCTCGGTGCCGGTCATCCCGGCCAGCTGCCCCTCGTTGGGGAAGAAGAACCGGGCCTCGCGCAGCGCCGGCGCCAGGCGGTCGCGCATCTCCGCATCGCACATCGCCAGCACGTCGACGGTGACGACCACGTCGTTGGCCCGCGCGTGGCGGATCACCTCCAGCAGCGGCTCGCCGACGAAGTCACCGAGCTGGTCGGCGCCGCCGACGTGCAGCACGTCGGCCTCCGCCACCGCGTCGAAGTCGATGTCGTCGAGGGTCAGCGGGCGCGCCCCGGTCGGGCGGATCATCACCGGGTCGCGCTCGCCGTCGGGGCCGATGAAGAGCAGCGAGACGTGGGTCGGCGCGCCGTCCGCGCGGACCAGGCGGCTGACGTCGCACCCGTGCTCGGCCATCAGGTCGACGACGACGTTGCCCTCGAAGTCGTCGCCGATCACGCCCATGCTGACCGGCTTCGCGCCGAGCTTCGCCAGGTCGACCGCCGGTCCCGCTGCCGTCCCTGCCGCGGTGATCCGCAGGTCGTCGAGCAGCTGCCAGCCGGCGGCCGGGCTCGGCTGTCGCGAGGGCCGCACCAGCACGTCGAGCAGGTGGACGCCGAGGCAGATGACCTTCGGCGACTTCACGACGCGCCCCCCGCGTCCTCACCCTCGCCTGCGCCGGCGTAGGCCCGTCGCCGCGCCTCGGCCGCGACCTCCGCGAGCTGCTCGTGGCTGAGGATGCGCGGCTCGCCGAACACCGAGGCGCGCCAGTAGAGCTCGGCCAGCCACTCGAGCAGCACCGCGAGGTCGTAGGCCCGCGACAGCGTCGGCCCGTGCACCACCGCTCCGTGGTTGCGCAGCAGCACCCCGCGCCGCTCGCCGAGCGCCGCGTGGACCGCCGCCGCCAGCTCCTCGGAGCCGAACCGCTCGTAGTCGGAGACCGCGATCGAGTCGCCGCCGAAGGCGTGGATCATGTAGTGGACGGCGGGCAGCTCGTCGACCGTGCAGGCCAGCGTCGTCGCGTAGATCGAGTGGGTGTGGACGACCGCGGCGGCATCGGTCTCGCGGTAGACGAGGGTGTGCAGCGGCGTCTCCGAGGAGGGGCGCCCGCCGGCGATCGGGTCGCCGTCGAGGTCGACGATCGCCAGGCCGTCGGGCGTGATCTCCTCGTAGGGGACGCTGCCCGGCGTGATCACGACCTGGTCGCCGACCCGGACACTGATGTTCCCCGAGGTTCCCTTGACGAGGCCGTCGGCCAACATCCGCCGGCCGTGCTCGACCACTTCCAGCCGAGCCTGCTCCAGTTGATCGTCTGCCACGGCTTCCTCTCTGTCTCGATCTGCGGTCTATAAGGAGTGTGAGGTCAGGTGGTGGCAGCTCGCGCGCCTTGACCTCGATCCCGGCGGCGTCCATGCCGTAGTGCCGGTAGAGGTGGGTCGGCGGGCCGATCAGCGAGTACTCGTCGGCGGGCATCCCGATCCGCGCCATCCGCACCCCGGCGAGCCCGTGCTCGACCAGCGCTTCCGCGCACGCGGACGCCACGCCGCCGACCACGTTGTGCTCCTCGGCGACCAGCAGCCGGCCGCTGCGCCCGGCGTATTCGGCGATCGTCGCGTCGTCGAACGGCCGCACGGTGTGGGCGTCGATCACCGCCGCCTCGACCCCGTCGGCGGCCAGCGCGCCTGCCGCCAGCAGCGCCGCCGCGACCGTGATGCCGTTGGTGACGATCGTCAGCTCCTTGCCCTCGCGCAGCACCGCCGCCTCGCCGAAGCGCCAGGTGCCCGCCGGCAGCGCGTCGTAGACGTCGACGTCGCGGCCGCGGCCGACCCGGAGGTAGACCGGGCCGGGCAGGTCGGCGGTCTGCCGGAGCGCCGCCTCGGTGGCGGTCGCGTCGCAGGGGCAGACGACGGCCAGGTTGGCGATCGAGCGCATCAGCCCGAGGTCCTCGGTTGCGTGGTGCGAGGTCCCGTAGAACCCGATCGCGATCCCGGCATGGTGGGCGATCACCCGCACCGGCAGGTTCGGGTAGGCGAGGTCGGTGCGGATGTGCTCGCCCGCCAGCAGGCCGACGAAGGGGGCGAAGGTGGCGACGTAGGGCTTGAAGCCGACGCTCGCCATCCCGGCCGCCATCGAGACCATGTGCTGCTCGGCGATGCCGACGTTGACGAAGCGCTCCGGGTGGGCCCGCTCGAAATCGACGGTCTGGTTCGAGTACTTGAGATCGGCGGTGAGGACGACGATGTCGGGGTCCTCGTCGCCCATCGCCGCCAGCACCTTGCCCGCGACCGCCGAGGTCGAGAGCTTTTCCATGCCCGCCAGGTCCCAGCTGCCCGCGTCGCTCGGGACCGGCGCGAATTCGACCCCCTCGCGCTCAGCCACGCTGATCGATCTCCGCGACGGCGGCGCCCGCGTCGTCGGGGGCGAGGTAGCCGATGTGCCAGGTCCGCGACAGCTCCATGTAGGAGACGCCCTGGCCCTTGACGGTGCGGGCGACGATGCAGAGCGGCTTGTCGCCGGTCGGCGGCGGCATCGCGTCGGCCTGGGCGAGGATCGCCTCAGGGTCGTGCCCGTCGAGCTCGACCACGTCCCAGCCGAAGGCTTCGAAGCGGCCGCCGATCGGCTCGACCGACATCGTCTCCTCGGTCGTCCCGTCGAGCCCCATCTGGTTGGCGTCGACGATCGCGCAGAGGTTGCCGAGGCCGAAGTGGGAGGCGGAGCCGGCCGCTTCCCAGACCTGGCCCTCGTTCAGCTCCTGATCGCCGAGCAGGACCCAGATCCGCGTCTCGTCGTAGCCGCGCAGGCGTGCCGCCTTCGCCATCCCGGTGCCGATCGAGAGGCCGTGGCCAAGGCTGCCGGAGGAGAAGTCGACGCCGGGGATGCGGCGCATGTCGGGGTGGTCGCCGAGCGGGCTGCCGAGCCGCGTGTAGGAGTCGAGCCAGTCGGCCGGGAAGTAGCCGCGTTCGGCGAGCAGGGGGTAGAGGCCGACCGCGACGTGGCCCTTGGAGAGGATCAGCCGGTCGCGCTCCGGCCACTCCGGGTCCTCGGCCAGCCGCATCACCCCCGAGTAGAGGGCGCCGAGGATCTCGGCGCAGGAGAAGACGCTCGAGTAGTGGCCGCTGCCCGCGATCCCGACCAGCCGGATCGTCTCGCGGCGCACCGTCGCGGCGCGGTCGCGGACTTCCTGGACGCGGTCGGAGCGGTCCTCTTCGGGTCGACTGGTCACCACCGATTCCTCTCTGTAGCCGGCTCGGTTCCCATTGCGCCACCTGGACAGGCGGTGTCCGGCGATTTTATACGTACGTCTGAAATAAGACCTTGATTCTATTTCGTACGTCTGTTTAAGATCCCATCATGACGACCACTTTCCAGGGTCACGCCGGCGTCGATCTCGACAAGCGGGCCGAAAAGGCACTGCCCCGCGGTCTGGCCGGCCACCTCTCCCCGCGGGTGAATTGGCCCGGCGCGCCCCACTACATCGCGCGCGCCGAGGGCTCGCGCTTCTGGGACGTCGAAGGCGACGAGTACCTCGACATGATGTGCAGCTGGGGCCCGATCGTCCTCGGCCACCTGCATCCCGAGGTCGAGGAGGCGGTCGCCCGCCAGCACGCCATGGTCGACTGCGGCAACGGCGCCGCGCCGGTCATGGTCGACCTCGCCGAGAAGCTCGTCTCGCTGATCGACGACGGGGCCTGGGCGCTCTTCGCCAAGAACGGCGCCGACGTCACCACGCTCTCGGTGACCCTGGCCCGCGCCCACACCGGGCGCCGCACGGTGCTGGTCGCCAACGGCGCCTACCACGGCGCGCTGCCCTGGTGCAATCCCGACACGCAGGGCGTCGTCCCCGCTGACCGCGCCAACCTCGCCTACTTCGACTTCAACGATCTGGGCAGCGTCGCGGCGGCCGTCGCCGGGCACGAGGACGACCTCGCCGCGGTGATCATCTCGCCGCTACGCCAACCGGCCGGCTTCGACCAGGTGCTGCCGACCCGCGAGTTCGCGGTCGGTCTGCGCGAGCTCTGCGACGTGCACGGCGCCCTGCTCATCCACGACGAGGTGCGGACCGGGATGCGGCTCGAGCTCGGCTCCAGCTGGCGCCAGCTCGGCGTCGCCCCGGACCTGAGCGCCTGGGGCAAGGCGATCGCCAACGGCTACGCGCTCTCGGCCCTGGTCGGCACCGAGGAGATCCGCGCAGCGGCGGCCAAGGTCTTCGCCACCGGCACCTTCTGGTGGTCCGGCGACGCGATGGCGGCGGGCCTCGCCACCCTCGAGATCCTCGAGCGCGACGACGCGCTCGGCGCGATCAACGAGTGGGGGACCCGCTTCCGCGAGGGTCTCGCCGCCGCCGCCGAGGAGCGCGGGGTCGGGATCGCGGTCAGCGGACCGCCGGCGATGCCCTACGCGCGCTTCACCGACGACGACGACGATCGCGGCCTCGCCGACGTCTTCACGGCCGAGTGTGGGAAGCACGGCCTCTATCTCCATCCGCGCCACAATTGGTTCGTCTCGGCGGCCAATGACGAGCGCGACCTTGACCTTGCGCTCGCCGCGGTCGAGGCTGGAGTCGATGCAGTCGCATCGAAAGCGGACAGCCGCTGATCCTGGGTGAGGAAACAGCCAACCGAATGCCTGCCGTTCGCAGGCGTCCGTCGTTGATGACCATGAAGAGGAGAGAAGCATGAAAAAGCTCTTACTGATCGGGACGATGGGCGCGCTGCTGGCGTTGCTCGTGAGCGCCTGCGGTGGCAGCAGCGGTGGCGGCGGCACGATCTCCGTCGCCAAGGAAGGCGAAGGCGCGAAGACCGCCAACGCCGCCTGCGAAGAAGAACCGGTGGCGGGCGGCAACCTGGTCTACTCGCGCCAGCTCGAAGTGATCACGCTCAACCCGCGTGAAATCAAGAACGGCAACGGCGACATCTTCGCCGACGAAATGCTCTACAACGGCATCGTCCGCAACGACCCGAACGGGCCGGACAAAGTCGTCCCCGGCCTCGCCGAAAAGTGGGAAGTCTCGAAAGACGGCCTCACCTACACCTTCCACCTCCGTCCCGGCCTGAAGTTCTCCGACGGCTCGCCGGTGACCGGCGAAGACGTCGCCTGGAACCTCGAACAGTTCGCCAACCCGGAAGTCAACGTCTCGCTGGCCGGTGTCGCGGCGGGCATGGAAAGCGCCAAGGCGACGAACAACACGACGGTGGTCGTCAAGCTCGAACACCCGGTCGCCGCGTTCCTCTACAACCTGGCGATCTTCCCGGCGTTCATCGTCGACAAAGAAAAGCTGGAAAAGGAAGGCCCGGCGTTCTGGAAGCACCCGGTCGGGACCGGCCCGTTCAAACTGAAGGAATTCGCCAGCGGGTCGCACATCACGTTCGAAAAAAACCCGTACTACTTCGAAAAGGGCAAGCCCTACCTGCAGACGATGCGGTGGAACTTCGTCCCCAACTCGAACACCCGGGTACTCGCCCTCAAATCGGGTGAAGCCCAGATGGCCGACGGCATCCCGTTCGCCCAGGTCGAATCGCTGCAGGGCGAATCGAACCTGGCGATCCAGCAGGTCGAACTGCCGCAAGAGGTGCTGATGGTGACCAACACCAAAGTCCCGGCCCTCAACGACGTCCACGTCCGCCGCGCGCTCAGCCTCGCGATCAACCGTGAACAGCTGAACGAAACGGTGTTCCGCGGCGTCGGCACGGTGCCGAACAGCGTCATCCAGAACTTCGAACTCGACGCTTCCGACGCGGAAGTGCCGCCGTTCGAATACAACGTCGAAAAGGCCAAGGCGGAAATGGCGAAATCGAAGTTCGCCAAGGGCTTCTCGGTCAGCCTGCAGTACCCGGCCGGCCTCGACTACTTCAAGCAGATGGCGCTCCTGATCCAGCAGGAGATGGGCGAAATCGGCGTCAAGGTGAAGCTCGAAGAACTGGAAGCGGCGACGATCGCCGAAAAATGGCTGGAAGGGGAATTCGAACTTACCTTCCCCTTCACCGGCACCTCGAGCGACGTTCCGGTGCCGGACGAGTACGCCTCGTTCTACGCGCTCCCGGAAGCCGAACTCAACGGGTTCAAATCCTTCTGGGAAAACAAAGAAATCGAAGGGCTCGTGAAGAAATTCGTCTCGAGCACCAACGAAGCTGGGCGCAAAGCCGAATGGAAGAACATCCAGGAAAAGTTCAACGAAGAAATGCCCTCGCTGAACGTGATGGATTTCCCGCTGATCAACGGGCACCAGTCGAACGTCTGCGGCACCAAGGCCAACGGCCTCGGCGTCGACCAGCTACAGGAAACCTGGATCGCCAAGAAGTCCTCGTAGAGTGCATATGAAGGAGTAATCGAGGGACCGCGATGCTCACCTATCTGGTCAAACGACTGATGGTCAGCATCGTGGTCCTGCTCGGGATCGCGCTGGCGACGTTCCTGATGATCCACCTGATCCCCGGCGATCCCGCGAAAATCCAGCTCGGGGTCCACGCCACGCCGGAAGCGGTCGAACGGCTTCACCACCAGTGGGGCCTCGACCGCTCCTGGCCGGAGCAGTTCTGGCTCTACCTCGGCAACATCGTCACCTTCAACTTCGGCGAATCGACCGCCTTCAGCTCCGGCGTCGCCGAACTGATCGGCAACCGGGTCGGGCCGTCCGTCGTCCTGCTGGTCTACGGGATCCTGATCGCGCTGGTGATCGGCGTGCCGCTGGCGATCGTCGCGGCCCTCCGCCAGGGTGGCTGGATCGACAACGCGATCCGCGTCCTCACCACCTTCACCTTCGCGATGCCGCCTTTCTGGCTCGGGCTGATGCTGGCCCTGCTGCTCGGCTTCGAGCTGAAGTGGTTCCCGGTCTCCGGTTACCAATCGGGGATCGGCGGGATCCTCCGCACCTGCACCGTGCCGGCGCTGACGATCGGGCTCGGCCTGCTGGTGATCGTCGTCCGCAACCTGCGCGCCAACCTCGTCACCGTGCTCCACAGCGAGTACATCGAGGCGGCGCGGGCGCGCGGCTACAGCGAACTGCGGGTGGTCGGCAAGCACGCGATGCGCAACTCGGTGATCGGCACGATCACGATCCTCGCCTCGCTCTTCGGCTTTCTGGTCGGCCTGCTGGTGCTGGTCGAAAACGTCTTCCAGATCCCCGGCGCCGGCACCCTGCTGGTCCAGGCGGTGGCGAAACGCGACTACAAACTGGTCCAGACCCTGGTCTTCCTGGGCGGCGCCGTGGTCGTCGTGATCGGCTTCCTCACCGACATGGCCTACGGCTGGCTCGACCCGCGCATCCGCGTGGCGGGTCGCGGATGAGCGCCGCCACGGCAGCGGCCGGCGGGACGGTCGCCCGCCCGCGGCGAATGCGGATCCTCGGCCGCGTCCGGGGCTGGTCGCTCTCGGTCAAGATCGGCGTCGGCATCGTCGGCATCCTCGCCCTTGCCGCGATCCTCGCGCCGCTGATCGCCCCCTACGGGCCGAACGAAATCGACGTCACCTCGCTGCTCTCCTCGCCGTCGTCCCAGCACCTGTTCGGCACCGACGACACCGGCCGCGACGTCTTCTCGCGCACCCTCTACGGACTGCGGCTCGACCTCGTCCTCGTCCTCCTGGTCACCTACGTGCCGCTGCCCTTCGCGGTCCTGGCCGGCGCTCTGGCGGGCTACTTCGGCGGCTGGGTCGACATGATCGTCTCGCGCCTCGCCGACGTGATGATCGCCTTCCCGTTCATCATCCTGGTGATCGCGATCGTGGCGATCGTCGGCCCCGGCGTCGAGGGCTTCCTGATCGGCGTGCCGCTCGCCGCCTGGGCCTTATACGCGCGCCTGGCGCGCTCCGAGATGCTGATCGTGCGCGAGCAGCCGTACATGATGGCGACGACCGCGCTCGGCTACACCAAGCGGCGCGCGATCCTCAAGCACGGGCTGCCCAACGTGCTGCGGCCCTGCCTCGTCTACTCGACCATCGACCTGGTCGGCAACCTGATCCTGCTCGCCGGCCTCTCCTACCTCGGCTTCGGCGTGCAGCCGCCGACCGCCGAGCTCGGCTCGATCATCGCCGACGGCCAGGGCTACCTGCTGACCGCCTGGTGGATCGCGACGCTGCCGGGGCTGGTGCTGGTGCTGTTCGGGGTCGGCGTCGGGCTGATCGGCGAGGGCCTCTCCGACCGCGGCCTCGACCGGGGCAGTCCATGAGCCTGCTCGAGATCGAGTCGTTGCGGGTCGAGTTCCCCGGCGAGGACGGGCCGCTGGTCGCGGTCAAGGGCGTCGACCTCGCGGTCGAGCAGGGCGAAGTGCTCGGGCTGGTCGGCGAGTCGGGCTCCGGCAAGAGCCTCACCTGCCGGGCCGTGATGCGGCTGGTCCCCGGGCCGGGCTCGATCTCCTCCGGCGCGATCCACTTCGACGGCGAGGACGTGCTGGCGTTCGGGAAGTCGAAGCTGCGCGACTTCCGCGCCCACTCGGTCGGGATGATCTCCCAGAACCCGTTCGGCTCGCTGAACCCGACGATGCGGGTCGGCGCGCAGATCGCCGAGACGCTGCGGGTCAACCGCGGGATGAGGCGCGACGCCGGCAAGACCGAGGCGGTGGCGCTGCTGGAGCGGGTCGGGATCGAGGACCCGGAGCGGCGCTTCCGCGCCTACCCGCACGAGCTCTCCGGCGGCATGTGCCAGCGGGTGATGATCGCGATCGCCACCGCGTCCAGCCCGCGGCTGATGCTGGCCGACGAGCCGACCACGGCGCTCGACGTCACCACCCAGGCGCAGATCCTCAAACTGCTCGGGCGGATGCGGGCCGAGGAGGGGATGGCGATGCTGCTCGTCTCCCACGACTTCGGCGTGATCGCCCAGGCCTGCGACCGGGTCGCGGTGATGTACGGCGGGCACATCGTCGAGACCGGGCCGGTCGAGACGATCTACCACGAACCCGAACACCCCTACACGCGGGCCTTGCTCAACTCCGTGCCGGAGCTCGACTCGGCGGGCAACGTGCACCGCCGCGCCGCCCTCGCCGGCCACCCGCCGGAGCTCAGCGACGTGATCCCCGGCTGCGTCTTCGCGCCGCGCTGCGAGCACGCGCGGCCGGGCTGCGAGGCGGTCTCGATGAAGCTGGAGAAGGTCGGTCCCGACCACGCCTCGGCCTGCCCGGTGCGGCCCTTCGCGGCGGCCGGGACGGGCGACGGCCCGGGCGGCGTTTCGGCGGCGGAGAGGATCGAAGCGTGAGTGCGGCTGCGCACCTGCTCGAGGTCGACTCGCTGGTCAAGGAATTCGGCCTGCGCCGCGGCCTCGCCGAGCGGCTGACCCGCACCCGGGTCGCCCCGCACCGGGCCGTCGACGACGTCAGCTTCACCCTCGACCGCGGCGAGATCCTCGGCATCGCGGGCGGCTCGGGGTCGGGCAAGACGACGCTTGCCCGCTGCCTGATCCGCCTGATCGAGCCCGACGGCGGTGCGGTCCGCGTCGACGGCACCGACATCCGCGCCCACAAGGGCGCCGAGCTGCGCGAGATGCGACGGCGGATGCAGATGGTCTTCCAGGATCCCTACGCCTCGCTCAACCCGCGGATGACGGTCGGCGCGGCGCTGTACGAAGCGGGCAAGGTCCACGATCGTCCCGGCGCGGAGAACGAGGCGGCCTTCGTCTCGCGCCTGCTCGGGCTGGTCCAGCTGACCGACCGGATCGCGACGCGGAAGCCGGGCGAGCTCTCCGGCGGCCAGCGCCAGCGGGTCTCGATCGCCCGCGCGCTCGCCGTCGACCCGGAGCTGATCATCGCCGACGAGGCGGTGAGCGCGCTCGACGTCTCGGTCCAGGCGCAGCTGCTGAACCTCTTCCTCGACCTGCGTGAGGAGCTCGGCCTCGCCGTTCTCTTCATCTCCCACCAGCTGGCGGTGATCGCCGAGGTCGCCGACCGGATCGCGGTGATGCGCCACGGCAAGATCGTCGAGACCGGGTCGACCGAGGAGGTCTTCGCCCACCCGAAGGACGAGTACACCCAGGCGCTGCTGCGCGCCCACCCGCATCCCGATCCGCGGATGCGCTTCGTCGCCAACTGACGGCCGGCGCGCCGGGTGAGTTCGCAGTTCTCGTCGCATAGCGACGAGAACTGCGAACTCACCCGGGGGCGAGCGCCGCGAGGACCGGGGCGAATTCGTGGGCGGAGGGCTGCTGGACCGTGTAGTAGCTGTAGCCCCAGCGCTCGCGGCGCTCGTGCAGGCGGGCGACGATCTCCGCGACGCTGCCGACCAGGACGAAGGGGGAGGCGAGGATGTCGTCGGCGCCGAGCCCGAGCGTCGCGCCTATCTGGGCGGCGGCTCCCCGGCCGTCGTCGGTGACCCGCGCCGCCTGCAGCCAGCCGTGGAAGACGAGGTCGTCGTAGCGGTCGCCCGCCGCCGCGCGGATCAGCTCGAACTTCTCGTCGACCCGCTCGGCGACGCCGTCGCGACCTGCCTCGGCCCGTTTCTCGCTGGTCGGCAGCGACGGGTTGACGCCGACGATGTCGGCCTGGCGGGCGGCGAAGCGGAGCATCCGCGGGCCGCCGCCGGCGACGAAGATCGGCGGGCCGCCGGG
This sequence comes from uncultured Actinomycetes bacterium, assembly GCA_963824485.1. GTDB lineage: Bacteria > Actinomycetota > Thermoleophilia > Solirubrobacterales > 70-9 > VAYN01. The sequence continues at coordinate 254,512 of CAWGPH010000009.1, read as the reverse complement.
GGTGAAGGGGTGGGGGGTGCCGTCGAGCGCGTCGATCTGGAAGCGCTCGCCCTCGTAGCTGAAGGGTCCGTCGGCGAAGAGGCCGCGGAGCACCGCGACGTACTCGATCAGGCGGTCCACGCGGACCTTCGGCGGGTCCATCGCGATGCCCGAGGCGCGGTAGTCGTCGACCTGGTAGCCGGCGCCGAGGCCGACCTCGAGCCGCCCTGCGGAGAGGACATCGATCGAGGCCAGCTCCCGGGCCAGCACCGCGGGGTGGCGGAAGTCGGCGGCGAGGACGGCGGTGGCGACGCGCAGCTCGGTGGTCGCCGCCGCCGCGGTGGCCATCGCGACGAGCGGGCCGTGGCCCTCGTCGAAGTGGTCGGGGGCGAAGAGGGTCGAGTAGCCGAGCGCCTCCAGCTCGCGCGCCGAGTCGGCCCAGCTCAGGCCGGCGAACGGCTCCATCATCTCGACGCCGAACTCGAAGGGACCGGGGGCGCTCATCGACGCGTAACGGTAATCTAGATCGGGCGTCCGAGCAAACATCGTGCGGCCGCCGCCCCCGCCGAGCATGTACTCCGAATCGACGAACCCGAACCGCGGTCGCGGCCCGTGGGCACGGGTGATCTCGGCTCCCCGGGTGGCGGCGCTCGCGACCGCCTCGGTGGTCGCCCGGCTGCCGTTCGGGATGGGCGGCGTCGCCCTCGTCATCTTCGTCCACGCCCGCACCGGCTCGTTCGGGATCGCGGGCCTCGCCACCGCCCTCTACACGCTCGGCTTCGCCCTCGCCGGGCCGCTGCTCGGCCGCCAGGTCGACCGCCGCGGCCCCTGGCCGGTGCTGCTCCCGGCGGGCGTCGTCTGCACGCTGGCGCTGCTCGCCGTCGTCGCGATCGGCGAGGGGAGCGCGGCGACGCTGCCGCTGGTCGCCGCGAGCGCCGTCGCCGGCGCGTCGGTGCCGCCGGTCAGCGGCGTCCTGCGCCGCACCTGGCCGGCGCTGATCTCGCGCGAGGACCTGACCACCGCCTACCTCTTCGACTCGGTCCTGATCGAGATCGTCTTCGTCTGCGGCCCGTTGCTCACCGGCGTGTTGGCCGCCGCCGTCGACCCGGCCGCGCCGCTCCTCGCCGCCGCCTGCCTGGTTCTCCTCGGCACGGTCTGGTTCCTCCTCGTCCCGGTCGTCCGCCACGAGCGGCCGCTCGGCCAAGAGCACCACACCGCGGCCGGCGCGCTCGCCTCGCCGGCGATCCGCTTCCTGATCCTCACCGGGCTGCCGATCGGCTCGAGCTTCGGCGCGCTCGACGTGGCGCTGCCGGCCTTCGGCGCCTCGCACGGGTCGACCGCGCTCGGCGGCCTCTTCGCCGCGTCCCTCTCGCTCGGCTCGATGCTCGGCGCCTTCCTCTACAGCGCCGTCGGCACGCCTCTCGGCGACATGCGCCAGGGGCTGACGCGACTCGCCGTCGCCCAGCCGCTCCTGATCGCGCCGCTGCTGCTGGCGCCGACGCCGGCGGTGCTGGTCGTCCTCGCGCTCCTGGCGGGCAGCTACGCGGCGCCGACCGTGACCCTGCGCAGCCGCCTCGCCGAGCTGGCGATGCCGCCCGGCACCGGCACCGAGACCTTCACCTGGCTGCTGCTCGCGGTGATGGTCGGGGTCAGCGCCAGCTCGGCGCTGGCCGGGCCGCTGATCGAGCTGGGCGGCTGGCGGCTGGGCGTCCTTCTGGCCATCGCCGTGCCGCTGGCGTCGCTGCCCGCGGTCCTCGGCGGCCGGCGCCTCCTGCCGAGCGGATGACCACGGAGATAAGCAGGGATATGCGAAGGAAAACGAGATGGACAAGATGTGTTTCGGCGACGCCCGGGCAACTGAAAGAATCTCCCGCAATGCCTAAGAAAGTCGACCACGACGCGAGGCGCGAAGAGCTCGTCCTCGCCGCCTGGAGGGTGATCGCCGCGCGCGGTATCGACGAGGTCACGATCCGCGAAATCGCCCGCGAGTCGGGCTATTCCTCAGGCGTCCTCGCCCACTACTTCGAGAACAAGGACGACCTGCTCGCCCACGCCCTGCGGCTGTCCCACACGCGGATCCGCAAACGCTACGACGCCGAGGTCGAGACGCCGGTCGCGGCCGACGCGCTGAAGGCGATCCTCCTCGACAACCTGCCGCTCGACGAGCAGCGCGAGCTGGAGACCCGGATCGAGATGAGCTTCTGGGCGCGGGCGCTGCGCAACGAGGCGCTGCACGAGATCCAGCAGGAGGAGTCCGAGGGGCTGCGGTCGCTGCTCCGCGAACTGGTCGAGAAAGCCCAGGACGACGGCGCGGTCTCCGCCGACCACGATCGCGAGGAGGTGCTCGAGCTGCTCGGCGCGGTGATCGACGGGCTCAGCCTGCACGCCCTCCTCTATCCCGACCGGTTGCCGCCGAGGCGGCAGGCGGCGGTGATGGAGTTCGCCTTGCGCCTGCTCAAGTGACGACGCGTCCGACCCAGGAGGAGCGTGGCCGCCGCTTCGCGGCGCTCCACGAGGGTCCCTGCTTCCTGATCCCGAACCCCTGGGACGGCGGCTCGGCGCGGGTGCTCGAGGCGCTCGGCTTCGAGGCGCTGGCGACCAGCTCGAGCGCCTTCGCCTTCACGCTCGGCCGCGGCGACGGCGGGGTGACGCTCGACGAGCTGGCGGAGCACGTCGCGACGCTGGCGGCGGCCACCGACCTGCCGATCTCGGTCGACCTGGAGAACGGCTTCGGCGCGACCCCCGAGCACGCGGCGCGGGCGGTCGAAGCGGCGGCGGCGGTCGGCGCCGTCGGGCGCCCGCTCGCCTGGGCGACGGCCGCGGCGACGGCGGCGGTGGCGACGCGGATGCGCGAGGACGGCGACCTCTCCGGCCTGCGCGGCGGCGCCCAGGTGGCGAAGTGACTCGCCGGGCGTTCGCAGTAATCGTCGGATAGCGACGAGAAGTGCGAACGCGCTGCGGTTGAACGCGCTGCGGTCAGGCGGCGACGCCGAGGCTGGCCGCTTGCGCGTCGCCGGAGCCCGCTACCGCGGCCGGGCGCCAGAGGGCGTCGGTGCCGGCCGGGATGCAGACCAGCTCGCCGTCGTCGACGGCGGCGATCAGTTCGCGCTCGGCGGTGGGCAGGTCGGCGTCCTGGAGGTCGGAGCGGCGCATGATCGCGGCGACCTCGGCGGTGGTGAGGCCGATCGGGTAGGCGAGCACCGCGTCGGCGGCGCGCGCCGGGGCGGGCCGGCGCTCCAGCGACGGCTCGAGGTTGGCGAGCGCATTGTCATAGGACTCGAAGGGCTGGAAGCCGCCGACCTCCAGCCAATGGCCGTCGGGCGTCTCGAAGATCACCGAGGGGGCGGTGTAGCGGACCGGGCCGTCGGAATCGGAGTGGCGGTTCTGGACGTGGGTCGGGCGGCCGTCGGCGGAGCGGGCGCGGGCCTTGTCCTCCTCATAGATCGCGACGATCGCCGGGTCGTCGATGCGGCCGACGATCGCCGCCGCGTCGAGCCCGTCGACGCCGTCGAGGGCGCCGCGCAGCGCCTCGTCGTCGTCGAGCAGCCCGGTCGTCGTGAACTGCATCAGCTGCAGGGCGCGCAGCGCCGCGTAGCCGAGCTCGGGCGACTCCTCGCGAGCCGCGACGATCGCCCTGCAGGCGCGCGAGGTGGCCGCCATCCGCGGCTTCACGCCGCTGCCGAACGGCATCCCGAAGCGCTGCTCGAAGGTCCGCATCCCGGCCGCCATCCGGCCGGGAGTGAAGCCGCGCTCCTCGTAGCGGTCGGCGCTCTCGCTGAGGCCGATCATGACGAGCCGCCAGTCCAGCTGGTCGCCGAAGCGCCAGCGCAGTCGCGCGATCGCCGGGCGCGAACAGTAGGCCCAGGGACAACCCGGGTCGGAGAAATGCCAGGCGACGATCGGTTCCACTTACGGAAGGTTAGTGAACGGCGATCGCCGGCCGTCGGCGCGGCCCGCCGGAGCCGCTCACCTGGGGTAAGGTTCCGCTCCTGTTCCGAGTGATGGGGCTCGCTCCATAACCGCGGCACCGACCGCTGATGGCTCCTACTGACGTCGACCACGACGAGTAGGAGGCTGCGGAAATGCGACAGAGACGATTCGATCGCCGCGAGTTGGGGGCGATCTACGCGGGAGGCGTGATCGGCGCGCTCGCCCGGGTCGGCCTCTCCGAAGCCCTGCCGCACGGCGTCGACGCCTGGCCCTGGGCGACCTTCGCGGTGAACATGGTCGGGGCGGCGCTGCTCGGCTGGTTCGTCACCCGGCTCGGCGAGCGGCTGCCGCCGTCGACCTACCGCCGGCCGTTCCTGGCGACCGGGATCTGCGGCGCGCTGACGACCTTCTCCACTCTGCAGCTGGAGCTCTTCAAGATGATCGAAGGCGGCTACCTCCCTCTTGCCGTGGCCTACGCGGCGGCGACGATCACGGGCGGCTTCGCCTGCGTCCACTTCGGCACCGTGGCGACGCGGCGGGCGCGGGTGCTGCGATGAGTTCGCACTTCTCGTCGCTATGCGGTGATTTCTGCGAACGCGCGGGGGGGCGGCGATGAACGCGTTCACGTGGGTGGCGGTGGCGGCGCTCGGCGGGGCGATGGCGACCGTGCGCTTCGTCGTCGACAGCACGATGGCGACGCGGCTCGACGGCGACTTCCCGATCGGGACGCTGGCGGTGAACCTGAGCGGCGCGGTGGCGCTCGGGATCTTCTCCGGCGCGGCGTTGTCGGGGAGCGCCTACACGATCCTCGCCGGCGGCGGGCTCGGCGCCTACACGACGTTCTCCACCTGGATGCTCGAGTCGCACCGGGCCGGCGAGGATGGCGACGCGCGGATCTTGTGGGCGAACATCGCGGGGTCGCTGGTCGCGGGGTTGGCCGCCGTGGCGCTCGGCCATTGGATCGGAGGACTGCTGTGAGCGGCGGTGAGATGGTGCAGCTGCGCGCTCACTTCGGCGAGCGTGATCGGTGCGACGACGGGCCCCTCGACGCGGCGGTGATGGACGCGTGCGCGCGGCGGGGCGTCCGGGCCGCGGTCTTGCTCCGGGGCGTGGAGGGGTTCGGGGCGAAGCATCAGCTGCGGACGGATCGGCTTCTCTCGCTGTCGGAAGACGCGCCGTTGGTCGCGGTCGCGGTGGGGGATGCGGACGTGATCGAGGGGTTGGCGGAGGAGGTGCGCGAGGTCGCAGGCGAGGGGTTGGTGGTGCTCGAGCAGGTCGGCGTGGTGGATGGCGGGGCGGTCGGGGATCGAGCTCCGGAGGATGAGGGGGGAAGGGGCCTGGTGAAGGCGATGATTTGGGGACCACGGAGCGGGCCGACGTCGCCGCACTTCGATGCCGTGGCGGCGCTCAGGCGGCATGGGGCGGAGGCGGCGACGGTGCTGCTCGGGGTCGACGGGGTGCTCGAGGGAGAGCGGCGGAGGGCTCGGTTCGTCGCGGGGAATCAGGGTGTGCCCGCGTTGACGGTCGCGATCGGGGAGCGCTCGGCGGTCGACGCTGCGGTGGCGGAGGTCAACGGCGCCGCGCACCCCGTCAGCGTCGAGGCCGTGGAGAGTTGGTTGCGCATAGAGCAACAAAGTCACCACACCGAGGGCGACGGAGCGGCGATCCGGGTCACGCTCGTCACCTCGGAGATAGCGCGGCACGGCGCGCACCCTCGGTACGTCGCGCTGATCCACGCGCTGCGCCGTGAAGGCGCGGCGGGGGCGACGGCACTGCGCGGCGTCTGGGGCTTCCACGGCGACCGCGAGCCGCGCGGCGACCGTGTGCTCGCGCTGCGGCGCGATGTGCCGATCGCCGTCGAAACGGTCGATACCCCGGAGCGCGCGGAGCAGTGGCTCGAGCTGGCGCTCTCGCTCGCGAGTGAGGACGACATCGTCTATTCCCAGCGCATTCCCAGGATCTTCACTTTGGACTGAGTCCAGACTGGGTACACGAGGTGGGACGAGCGATCGATCCTCGAACGAGATGGCAGCCACCCCTTCTCCTCTGGGAGAGCTCCCTCGCGACGGGCCGAAAAACCGCTCTTTGCGGGACTTTTCGACCTGCGGTCGGCGGCGATAGGGGTTGGCTATTGCGTCCGGAACGCTCTCTACCTTCCGTTTGGAGATGACCGAGCAGACGCAGATGGAAAGCCTCCTGCCGAGCGAGCCGGCGTTCGCCCCGGTCGAGGCGGCACCCGATCCGGAGCCTCCGGTGGAGCCCGAATCCGCGCCGCCCGAGCGCCGGGCCGAGCCGATCACCGCGAGCGCCCGGGTCGCGATCCGCGACCTCGAGGACGGCCAGCGGGTGCGCGGCGTCTACGCGGTCCGCGGCCGCGAGCTGCGGCGCAAGAAGAACGGCGAGCCGTGGCTGCGGATGACCGTCGGCGACGCGACCGGCACCGCCGAGGCGGTCTGCTGGGACGACGCCGAGGTCCGCTACGCGCTCTGCGCCTCCGGCACCCCGATCCACGTCAGCGGCGTCTTCGAGAACTCGGAACGGTGGGGCGCGAAGATCAAGGTGACCGAGCTGCGCGCCGCCGCCGAGGGCGAGTTCGAGATGGACGACCTGGCGATCGGCTCCGAGGTCTCGGTCGAGCGCCTGGAGGCCGACCTGCGCGACCTGCTGGACACGGTGCAGGACAGCGAGCTGCGCGCGCTCCTCGACCTCTTCTTCGCCCCGGACTCGGAGACCTGGGTGCGCTTCCGCGACGCCCCCGCCGCCAAGACCTACCACCAGGCCTACCGCCACGGCCTGCTCGAGCACACGCTCTCGGTCGCCCAGGCGGTCTCCGCCGCCGCCAACTTCTTCCCCGGCATCGACCGCGACGTCGCGGTCACCGGTGCCCTCCTCCACGACATCGGCAAGCTGATCGCCTACAACGACGACCCGCTGGCGATCGACCTCACCGACGCCGGCCGGCTGCAGGGCGAGATCCCGCTCGGCTACTACACGGTGCGCCGCGCGATCGAGGACATCCCCGGCTTCGACCCGCGCCTCGCCCAGTGCGTCCTCCACATCATCCTCAGCCACCACGGCCAGCTCGAGCACGGCTCGCCGGTCGTCCCCGCCACCCGCGAGGCCGTCCTCGTCCACATGATCGACAACCTCGGTGGCCGGCTCGGCTCCTTCGACCGCCTGGAGCGCCAGCTCCCGGAGGGCGAGTCCTGGTCCGGCTTCGACCGCGCCCTCTCCGGCTCGGCCTGGTTCTCCCAGCGCGCCGCTTAGCTGCCCGGCGTCGGGCGTCCCGAAAGGGGCCGTCGTACTGCCTTCTCGAATTCGTCGAGGAGCTTGAACAGCCCCTTCGCCTCCCAGCTGTCCCCCTTTTTCTGGTTGCGGTGGCGTTTGACCGCACCGATCGACTCGAGCTGCGTGAAGGCGTTGATGATCGCCGGGCGGGTGCGTCCAACCTCGGTTTCGGCGACCGTGGCGGTGATGATCGGATATTTGGGAAGAGCGGCGATGATCGGCAGGACCGCCGCGTCGGCACGCACTTGACCCAGTTGCTCGCGCCAATCTGACTGCAGGGCGGCGACTGCCTGTGAAAAAGACCCGGCCTGCTCTGCCGCGATCTCCACCGAGCGCGCGAATTGACGAACCCACCCGTCGACGTTCCCCTCTCGAAAGCCGACCAGGCCGGCGATGTAGGCGTCCTTGTTCGCGCCGAGAACGATGCTCACCGGCGGGACGTACCTGGGCGAGAGTCGCCGCCGCCTGAAGATCACCTGGATCAGGCACCTTCCGACCCGGCCATTGCCATCACCGAAGGGGTGGATGGTCTCGAACTGGGCGTGTGCGATCGCGGCTTGTGCGACGGGTGAGATGTCGTCGCGATTCATGAACTCGCAGAGGTCCTGCAAGAGGGGGCGGACCTCCTCCCATGGGGGCCCGACATATTCAGCTTCAAGCGGAGAGTTGCCGCCGATCCAACTCGGCTCCTCCCTGATTTCTCCCGCGATCCCGTCGAGCGGCGGCACGATCGCGATCTCGCGGTGGATCGCCGTGATCGCGTCGATGTCGATCTCCTCGCCACTCGCGCCGATCTCGGTCGCTCGTTCGAGGGCTCGGATGTTCCCGAGGATCTCACGAGCCTTGAAGTGGCCATCGCGATCCGTCAGGTCTGCCTCGGCGAGTTTTCGATGCGAGATATCCAGTCCCTCGATCTGAGACGAGGCCAGAGCCTCGGACCGCACCAACTGACGCCCCAGGCCCTCGAGCGGCAGCAGGCTCGCGGAGTCGGAGTTCAGCTCGCGGACGGCGACGGCCGCTCTCTCCCCCAAAGCGGTCGTGGCACTTTCGAGCGCCGGCTCGTACTCACCGATCGGATCAGGAACGAACGCCTTGTATCGACCGACGGCTCCCCGACCGCTCGCTCGCGCGAAGTCAGGGGTCCAGCTCAGCTCGACGTAATGTCCTCGCGGCTCGGTCATCGGTCGGTCCTAACCTTTAAGCATTCAGCGTAGGCATAAAGTTTACGCGTCTAACCTTAATGCTTGAGCCTATGCCATAAAGGTTGGCTCTAGAACAGCCGCGTGCAGCGCTTCATCTTGTCGACGTCGCCGTCGGCGCGCTTGAAGCAGCGCTCGAGGCGCTGCGGGCCGGCCGCCCTCTCGAGCGAGTGGAGGGAGTGCCGGACCGTCTTCTCGCCGCTGTCGATTGCCGGCTTTAGCAGGAGGAACCAGAGCGCGACGAGGACTCCGGCCAGGATCGCGAGCCGGATAATCGAGGAAGTCAGCCAACGGAGGGGCGCGAGCAGGAGTGCCATTACGCGCGCGCAGACTATCCTGGGGCGCAGTGGCAAAGGACACCGAGAAGCTGATTCGACAGCTCTCGTTGATCTCGTTCCTGATGGCTCAGGGGAGGCCGGTATCGGCCCTCGAGATCAAGCGCGAGGTCGAGGGATACAGCGACATGAACGACGACGCCTTCGCGCGGCGCTTCTACGCGGACCGGGCCGAGCTGGAGAGCCTCGGCATCCAGCTGGGCGTGGAGAAGCCCGGCGAGGGCTTCTTCGAGGCCGAGCTCTACTCGCTGCCGCCGGAGAACTTCTACCTCGACGCGATCTCCTTCGCCGACGACGAGCTGGCGGCGCTCTCGACCGCGCTGCTGCTGCTCACCGACGGCGGCTTCGCCTACGCCGAGCCGCTCCGCCTCGCCCTGCAGCAGGTCGCCTGGGGCCATCCCAACCCGCTCGCCGAGGGCGAGCGCGCGCCGGTCGAGATGGCGATGACCGCCTCGGCCGGGGGCCGCGACCTCTCGCAGCGGCTGTCGAAGATCGAGACCGCGATCTCGCGCCGCAAGACGATCGAGTTCACCTACTTCACGATGGAGCGCGGCGACATCTCGAAGCGCAAGGTCGACCCGTTCCACCTGGTCTTCCGCGGCGGCCAGTTCTACCTGATCGGCCACGCCCACGAGCGCGACGCGGTGCGCGTCTTCCGCCTCTCGCGGATCCAGGGCAAGGTCGGCTACGCGACCAAGGCCGAGCACGACTTCTCGCCGCCCGAGGACTTCGACCGCCGCGACTACGGCAGCCGCGCCGACTGGCAGCTGGGGGAGACCCAGGGCCGCGCCAAGATCTGGATCCGCGAGCGGATCGCCTGGCTGATCGAGCGCGACTTCGGCGCCTACGGGGCGCTGCGCGACGCGAAGGCGAGCGACAAGGCCCCCGGCAAGGGCAAGATCTTCGAAACCGACTACGCCTCCCACCGCGAGCTGATCGCCTGGGTTCTGCGCTGGCGCGCCAACGCCCGGGTGCTGGCGCCGGACGACCTGCGCGAGGAGACCGAAGCGCGCGTCGCCACCCTGCGTGACCGCCACGAGAACGGCTTCGAGCCGGCCGAGATCGTCGACCGACCGCTGCGCGACGCGCCCCGCCGCTCGCGCTCCAACGGCCGCGGCGACGCGGCGATCCGGCCGGAGCGCTTCGCCCGCCTGGTCACCCTCGCCGGGATGCTGATCGAAGCGGCCAAGCTCGGTGAGCGCCTGCAGGTCGCCGACCTGCGCCGGCGGCTCGAGCTGACCGAGGAAGAGCTGCGCGAGGACGTCGAGCTGCTGAACGTCGTCAACTTCGGCGGCGGCACCTACGTCCTCTACGCCGAAATCCTCGGCGACGAGATCGAGGTCGACTCGGAGCCCTACGGCGACAACTTCGCCCGCCCGGCCCGCCTGCTGCCGCTGGAGGCGAAGGCACTGATCGCGGCGATCGACCTCTTCGGCGACCACCTGCCGCAGTCGAACCTGGAGAAGGCGCGCGAGAAAATCGTCAAGGCGCTCGGCCACGACCCCTCCGAGGAGGGCCTGGAGATCGTCCCGGCGGGTGGCGGCGACGCCAGCGTCGCGCGCCTCCTGAACCAGGCGATCGCCGACTCGAAGGTGCTCGAGCTCTCCTATTACAAGGAGAACGAGGACGAGCTGACCGCGCGGCGGATCGAGCCCTACCGCCTGCAGAACGGTCGCGAGGGCTGGTACGTCGAGGCCTACGACCTGAAAAAAGACGGCGTCCGCCACTTCAAGCTGGACCGGATCAAAGAGGCCGAGCTGACCGACGAGAGCTTCGAGCCGCGCCCCGAGATCGAAGAATTCGCCCGGGTCGAGGGCTGGATGACGCACGGCGAGGTGCCCGCCGCCGAGGTGGCGCGGGTCTGGGTCTCGCCGGAGCGGGCCCGCTGGCTGCGCGAGGAGCGGACCGTGGTCGAGGAGCTGGCCGACGGCGCCGTCGTGGTCGAGCTGCCCTACGCGGGCAAGGCCTGGCTGGTCCGCGAGATCCTCCGCGGCGCCGGCGACCTCGTGGTGCTCGAGCCGGCCGACGCCCGCGCGGCGATCGCCGCCGAGGTCGAAGACTGACCGAGTCGGCCCCCGGCCACCCGGAGGTCCTCCGGATCCTCGCCCCCAACCCGGGGCCGATGACCCTGGAAGGCACCAACACCTACGTCTATGGCGCCGACCCCTGCGTGGTGATCGACCCCGGCTCCGACGACGCCGGCCACCTCGACCGGGTCCGCGCCGCGGCGGCGGAGCGCGGCGGCATCGGCACCGTCCTCCTCACCCACTCGCACGGCGACCACACCGCCGGCGCCGACCAGCTCGGCGCGCCGGTCGTCCTGCCCGGCGACGGCGAGGAGCACGGCGGCCTGCGCGCCCTCGCCACCCCCGGCCATGCCGCCGACCACGTCGCCTTCCTCGGCGCCGACGGGGTCTGCTTCAGCGGCGACCTGGTGCTCGGGCTCGGCTCGACGATCGTCCCGCCCGGCGGCAACTCGCTGGCCGCCTTCATGGATTCGCTGGCGCTGCTGCAGGCCGAGGATCTGGAGCTGATGTGCCCGGGGCACGGGCCGTGGATCACCGACCCGGCGGCGAAGCTGGCCGAATACGTCGAGCACCGGCTGATGCGCGAGCGTCGCCTGCTCGCCTCGCTCGACGCCGGCGAGCGCTCCCGCGCCGCCCTCCTCGCCGGCACCTGGGACGACGTCCCGCCGGAGCTGCTGCCGATGGCGGCGATGGCGATGGAGGCCCACCTCGAAAAGCTCGAGGGCGAGGGCCGCCTGCCGTTCGACCTGGTCGAATAGTCCAGGGTCCAAGGGCAAAAACTGGCCGGCCGGCCAGGGTCTGATACACACTTCGTATGGCGGCGATCGACGCAAGACGGGCGGCCAAGGCGGGCCTCTTGGCGGGTGCGGCCGGGACGGGGCTCGCGGCGGCTTCGGCCGGGGTCGCCTGGCAGCGGCTGGCGCGGCGGGCGCTGCCGCGGGAAAGCGGCCAGGTCGAGGTGCCCGGCCTGCGCGGCAAGGTCGAGGTGCGGCGCGACCGCTGGGGCGCCCCGCGCATCGAGGCCGGGGACCGCTGGGACATGCACTTCGCGCAGGGCTTCGTCCACGCCCAGGACCGCCTCTGGCAGCTCGACTTCTACCGGCGGGTGGTGAGCGGCCGGCTCTCCGAGTTCGCCGGCGAGGACACGCTGCCGGCCGACCGGCTGCTGCGGACGCTCGGGATCCGGCGCGCCGCCGAGCGCGAGGAGGCGGAGCTGGCGCCGGAGCTGCGGGCGCTCCTGCGGCACTTCTGCGCCGGGGTCAACGCGGGCGCCGCGGCGGCCAAGACGCCGCCGCTGGAGATGCGCCTGCTCGGCCTGGAGTGGGAGCCGTGGAGCCCGGTCGACATCCTCAGCCTCGGCAAGCTGCTCGCCTTCGGCCTCTCGACCAACTGGGAGCGTGAGCTGCTGCGCGCCGACATGGTCCGTGAGCTCGGCGCCGAGCTGACCGCGCGGCTCGACCCCGCCTACCCGCGCGACAACCCGATCGTCGACCAGACCCCGTGGAACGGCGAGGGGCTGCCGCTGGTCGAGCAGATCGACTCGGTGCGCCGCGCCCTCGGCCTCGCCACCGAGGCGAGCGGCTCCAACAACTGGGCGGTCTCCGGCGCCCGCTCGGTGACCGGGATGCCGCTGATCGCCGGCGACCCGCACCTGCCGCCGAGCATGCCGGGGATCTGGCACGAGATCGAGCTGCGCTGCGGCGGGCGCTTCGTCCGCGGCGCCTCGCTGCCCGGGATGCCGGGCGTCTACATGGGCCAGGCCAACGACGTCTGCTGGACGATCACCAACGTGATGGCCGACGTCCAGGACCTCTTCATCGAGCGGGTCGAGGGCGACCGCTACCGCTTCGAGGACGAGTGGCGGCCGGTCCAGACACGCCGCGAGGAGATCGTCGTCAAGGGCCGCGCGCAGCCGGTCCCGCTGGAGATCCGCGAGACCCACCACGGGCCGATCGTCAACGAGGCGCTGGGCGCCGACGGGGCCGAGCCGCTCGCCCTCGCCTGGCAGACGCTGCGCGAACCGACCGCCTTCCACGGCATGTTCGACCTGCTCGACGTCACCTCCGGCCCCGACCTGGTCGAGCGCCTCGGCGGCCACACCTCGCCCGCCTCGAACATGGTCTGGGCAGACCGCCACGGCTCGATCGGCTACAAGCTGATCGGCCGCCTGCCGATCCGCCGCGGCGAGGTCGCCGACCTGCCGAAGCCGGGCTGGACCGGCGAGTTCGAGTGGGAGGGGACGGTCCCTTATGGGGAGCTGCCGGAGGTCGTCGACCCCGAGTCGGGCTTCCTGGTCACCGCCAACAACCGGATCGTCGGCGACGACTACCCGCACCACATCACCTCGGAATGGCTCGACGGCTTCCGCGCCAAGCGGATCGAAGAGCTCCTGCTGGGGAAGGACAAGCACGACCTCGATGGGTTCGCGGAGATGCAGACCGACGTGCTCTCGCTGCCCGGCCTGGAGGCGGCGCGCCGGCTCTCCCGCCTGCGCCCGCCCGGGCAGCGCGAGCGCGCCGCGATCGAGCGGCTGCGCGCCTGGGACGGCCGGCTCGATCCCGACACCGTGGCCGGGACGATCTACCAGGCCTTCCTGCTGCGCCTGGCCCGCGAGGTGGCGCGCGCCGCGATCGGCGACCGCGACCTCTGCGAGCGCTGGCTCGACCGCGCCGACAACGGCTTCACCCCGCATGTCACCTCACCGTGGCGCTGGCACTCACACCTGATGGCCCTCTGGGAGGAAGCCGACGAGGAGCTGGTCGGGCGGCCCTGGGACGAGCTCGTGGTCGAGGCGCTGGCGGGCGCCCTCGACGACCTCAGCGACCGCTTCGGCCCCGATCCCGACGGCTGGCGCTGGGGCGACGTCCACGAGATGGAGTTCCCGCACGCGCTCGGCAACGCCAACCCGCTGCTGCACCGGCTGCTGAACCGCAAGGTGCGGGCGGGCGGCGCGCAGGAGACGGTCTGTCAGATCGCCTACGACCCGAACGACCCCTACCGGGCCGTCTGGGCGCCGAGCTGGCGGATGGTCGCCGACCCGACCGATCCCGACCGCTCGCGCTGGCAGATGTTCACCGGCGAGTCGGGGCATCCGGCCAGCCCGCACTACGCCGACCTGCAGGAGCGCTGGTTGGCGGGGGAGACGCAGCCGATGTGCGGCGAGGGGCCGTGGCGGGTATTGGAGATGACGCCGGCCTGAGCCGTGCGTCACAATAGTTTCCCGCTCAACAGTTTCCCTCTTCTCTCTTCCCCGGAGGTACTCCCTTATGAAGTTCGGACGTCTGCTCGCCCGCCTGATCATCGGCGGTCTGTTCATCGGCCACGGCACCCAGAAGTGGTTCGGCTGGTTCGGCGGCCCGGGGATCGAGGCGACCACCGGGACGATGGGCAAACTCGGCCTGGCGCCCGCCCGGGCGAACGCCCACGCGGCCTCCGCCGCGGAGACGCTGGGCGGGGTCGGGATCGCGCTCGGTGCCTTCACCCCGGCGGCCGCGGCCGCGCTGATCGGGACGATGGTCACCGCGATCCGCACCGTCCACCTGAAAAACGGCTTCTGGTCGACGGCCGGCGGCTACGAGTTCAACCTGACCCTGATCGCGGCACTGATCCTGATCGTCGACGGCGGCCCCGGGCCGATCTCGGTCGACGCCGCCTTCGGTCTGGAGGAGACCGGCACGGGCGTCGCCCTGACCGCCCTCGCGGCGGGCGCGATCGGCTCGACCGTCACCCTCGCCGCCGCCAGGGCCGCGGCGCGGAAGGCCGCAGCCGATCGGTCGCCGGCCACAGACGCCGGGGTCGCGGCCGCCTAGGACAAACGCCTCTTTTGAATCAGGGCCCGATGCAGATAGATTGATCTGCTTCCCGTCCTCGAATCCGCTCGAAGAGAAGAGTTTGGCGAGCTACCGTTGCCGACAGCCACGGCCTGGGCCGCCCCGGCCAGCCCGTTCCTTGGCTGCCCTGGTCCCCGAAAGGGCCGACGAGGACCCGGATGCGATCGCCGTGGAGGACGGCCGGAAGAAGATCACCTACGCCGAGTTGGAGTCGAAGAGCGCGGCAGTCGCCGCCGGCCTATGGGCCCGGGGCGTCGGTCCGGGCGACCTTGTCGCGATCTGCGTTCCGCGCTCCTGGCGCTTCGTCTGTGCCGTCGTCGGCGTCGTGCGCGCCGGCGCCGCCTACGTGCCGCTGTCGGCCGAGAGCCCCCCAGGGCGGTTGCGGATGCTGCTCGACCGGGCCGGTGCGGCGGTGGTGATCACCGACGAGGCAACGACCGGACGGCTGCCGCCGGAACTCGAGACTCTCGATTGCGACGACCTGATTTTGGCGGAGGGTGAGGCGCCCGCACCGACCGTCGAAGATCCGCTGGTCTACGTCCTCTTCACCTCGGGCTCGACCGGCGTCCCCAAAGGAGTCGAGATCGGCGAGCGGGAAGTGCTCCACGTTCTGTCCAGCGGATCGGACCTGATCGCGGTTCCCGGGGACGTGGTGCTGATGCTGGCGCCCATCGAGTTCGACATCTCCGTGTTGGAGATGTGGGGTGGCCTCGCCGCCGGCGCCAGGCTCATCATCGTCCCGGCCGGACGGCCGGACCCGCAAGACGTCGGGCGCCTCGTCCGTGAGCGAGGGGTCACCTTCATCTTCTCCGCGGCCGGTTTTTTCGCCGAGCTCGTGCGCGCGGCGCTGCCCGACCTCGCCGGCCTGAGGCTGGTCGGATCGGGCGGCGACGTGATCTCCGCCGGCGCCGTAGCCGCGGTCCGCGCAGCCCACCCTTCGGTTCGCGTGATCAACGCCTATGGACCGACCGAGACGACGATCATCTGCTCGCAGTTCGAGGTCGATGTGGCCGACGGCACGTCGATCCCGATCGGTAGGCCGCTTTCGGGCTACGAGTTCCACGTCCTCGACGAGGAAGGCGAGCCCGTGGCCGACGGAGAGGCCGGCGAGCTCTGGGTCGGCGGCGGCGGCGTTTCCCGGGGTTATCGTCGTGATGCCGAGCGCACCGCCGAACGCTTCCGGTCTGATCGGTTCGGGGACGATCGACGGGCGCGGATCTACGGCACCGGCGACGTCGTCCGTCGCCGCGCCGATGGCAATTACGAGATCGCCGGCCGGGTCGACGACCAGGTGAAGATCGCCGGCCACCGGGTCGAGCCGGGGGAAATCTCGCAGGTCCTCGGCCTTCACCCCGATGTCCACCACGCCGCTGTCGTCGCCCGCGAGGATGTCTCTGGGCACAAGCGGGTGGTTGGCTTCGTCACCCTCATCGATGACGCGCAGGCGACCGAGGAGGATCTGCGCTCGCATCTGGCCGGTGTGTTGCCCACCTACATGGTCCCGGCGGTGATCGAAGTCCTCCCCGAGATGCCGCTGACCGAACGTGGCAAGGTCGACCGCGCGGCCCTTCCGGAACCTGTCCGCCCCGGCCCCCATGGTCACGTCCTCGCGGCGAGAGGGGTGACGGCCACGGTCGCCGAGCTGATGGCCGACCTGCTCGGTCTCGAGCAAGTCGGGGTCGACGAGAACTTCTTCTCCCTTGGCGCCGATTCACTGCTCGCGATCCAGCTGCTCGGTCGGCTGCGCCAGTCGCTGGAGGCCGAGATCGTCATCAACGCCGTCTTTGAGGCCCCCACGCCGCGGGGGCTGGCGGCGTTGATCGAGAAGGGAGGCCGAGCCCGCCGTCCACCGCTCCTCGCCGTCGCCAGGTCCGAACCTGCGCCGGCGAGCTTCGCGCAACGCCGCGCCTGGCTGTTCGAGCAGATGAATCCAGACAGCCACGCCTTTCAGTTCGCCGCCGTCCTCGACTTCGAGGGGGAGCTCGACCCGGCCGCGCTGGAGGCAGCGATCGGCGATCTGCTGGCGCGGCACGAGATCCTGCGCACGGCGCTGGTCGTGCGCGACGGCGAGCCGATGCAGATCGTCCACGATCGGGTCGCGACGCCGCTGGAGACAGTCGACCTACGGGGCGAGGACGGACTCGTCTGGCTGCGGCTCCTGCGTAGCCGGCTCGCCCGGAAGATCCGCATCGACAAGGCGCCGATGATGCGATTCACGCTCGTCCGCCGCGCTGAGCGGCGCTGGTCGCTGATCGATCGCGAGCATCACGCGGTCCACGACGGCTGGTCGTTCATCGTGATGCTGACCGAGCTGTCCGAACTCTACTCGGCACGCGTTGACGGTCGGGAGCCTGCGCTGAGACCGCTCTCCGTGCAGTTCGGCGACTTCGCCGATTGGGAGCGGCGCGTCCTCGACGACGAGTGCCGCCGCGAGCAGCTCGACTATTGGCGGCGCACGCTCGACCCCGACCCGCCGCTGTTGGATCTGGCCCCCGGTCGCCCCCGGCCGCGCCGCGAGAGCTTTTCCGGCAGCTCGATCCGATGCCCGATGGACCCCGCGCTGTCCGTCAAGCTGCGCGAGTTGGCGCGGGAGACGGGGACGACCTTCTTCCAGATCTGCCTCGCCGCCTTCGCAGTCCTGCTCGGCCGTGTCGGTGCTGTGGAGGAGGTCCAGACCGGGGTGGCACTGGCCAACCGGCGCGACCCTGCCTCTGAGCAGCTGATCGGAATGACCGTAGAGACGGTCGCGCTGCGGATCGAACTGTCTGGTGACCCCACCGTTCGGGATCTGCTGGACGGTGTCCGTGGCGTTCTGCTCGGCGCGATCGCCAATGCCGACGTGCCTTTCGACGCCGTCGTCGAGGAGATTGCGCCGCCGCGCCGGCCCGGTCGCTCGCCCCTGATCCAGACTCTCTTTTCCTTCGACGACGCGCCCGCCCGGTCGATCGTCTGGCGGGGGCTGGAGCACAGGGTGGTCCAGACGTTGTCGAATCGCACCGCAAAGGCCGATCTCAACGTGATCGGGATCGACCACGGTGACCACGATCCGTTCTTCATCTGGGAGCACTCGGAGCTCATCACCGACGCCGAGGCCGCCCGCTTCGCCGATCACCATCTGCTTCTGCTCGAGCAATTCTGTGCTGAGCCCGACGCCTCGATCTCCACCCTCGAGCTGGTCGACGACGCCGAGCGTGAGCAGCTCCGTCGCTGGGCGGCCGGCGACGTCAGCTACGACGCCGAGGCGACGATCCCCGATATCGTGCGGCGCCGGGCAGAGCGTGATCCCGAGGCGATCGCGATCCGCGGCCCCGGCGAGGAGGTCGACTACCGTGAGCTGCTGGCCCGTGGCAGTCGGATCGCCGGGTCGCTGCGCCGTCACGGGGTCGAGCCAGGCGACCGGGTCGGCATCCTCCTGCCGCGGTCGCCCGACGGGGTTGCCGCGCACCTCGGCGTGCTCCTCGCCGGAGCGGGCTATGTCCCACTCGACCTCCGTCACCCGGTGGCCCGCAGCGCCGCCGCGCTCGCGGCGGCCGGAGCCTCCGTGGTGATCGCCGCGGCCGCCACCGAGGGCCTGCCCGATGGCATTCCACGACTGGACATCGCCAAGGCGCTCTCCGGCGAGCTCTGGGAGGGCGCCGCGGCGGCGGCCGACGATCTCGCCTACGTGATCTTCACCTCGGGATCGACCGGCGCGCCGAAGGGCGTCGAGGTGACCCACCGCAACGTCGTCCGCCTCCTCGACGAGCCGAGCTTCGCCGACCTTGGGTCGGGGACGACGATGCTCCACGCCGCATTGACCGCCTTCGACGCGGCGACGCTTGAGATCTGGGGGCCGCTGCTGAACGGCGGCACGGTGGCGACGCTCGCCGATCCTCCCTCCTCCGACTCGATCGCGGCAGCGATCGAGTCGGAGGTCGACACGCTGTGGCTCACCGCCGGGCTGTTCCACGAGCTCGTCGACCGCCGCCCCGAGTGCCTCGCCGGGGTCCGTCAGCTGCTCGCCGGTGGCGACGTCCTCTCGCCCGACCACGTCCGCCGGGCGCTCGCCGCGATGCCGACGACGGCTTGCCTGGTGAACGGCTATGGGCCGACCGAGACGACCGTCTTCGCGCTCACCCATACGATGCGTCCGGGCGACGAGCCCGAGGGGCCGGTTCCGCTCGGGCGGCCCGTCCAGGGGGCCGTCTGCGAGGTCCTGGACGCCGCCGGCCGGCCCGCACCGGTCGGTATCGCCGGCGAGCTGTGGATCGGCGGGGACGGGGTCGCGCGAGGCTACGACGGCGACCCGGAGCTGACCGCCGAGCGCTTTCGGCCCGACCCTAGGACGGGGGCTCGTCGCTATCGAAGTGGCGATCGCGTCTACCGCGACGCCGACGGCATCATCCATTTCCTCGGCCGCGTCGATCGCCAGGTGAAGATCAGGGGGATCCGGATCGAGCCCGGCGAAGTTGAGGCCGTTCTGCGCGAGCTTCCGAGCGTCGCCGACGCGGCTGTCGTTGCCGTTCCGGAAGGGCGCGAAAGCCGCCTCGTCGCCTACGTCGTCGGCGCCGCGGGGGGGTCCGAGCCGGACGCGGTGGCGCTGCGCTCCCACCTGGCGACGCGACTCCCGGCGGCGATGGTCCCTGCGGCCTGGGTGCCGCTGCCGCGGCTGCCGCTGACCGCCAACGGCAAGCTCGACCGCGACCGCCTGCCCGCTCCGACCCGCGAGCATCTCGCCGTCGACAGCGGCGACGCAGTCCCCCGGAGCGACCTCGAGAAGGCGGTCATCGCTGCCTTCGAGAAGGTGCTCGGAGTCGAGGCGATCGGGCCAGAGGACGACTTCTTCGCCCTCGGTGGCCATTCCCTGCTGGCGGTCGAGCTCTTCGCCGACCTCGAACGGCTCGTCTCGCGGCGCCTCTCGCTGGCGGTGATATTCGAGGCTTCGACGCCGCGCGAGCTCGCTGCGCGGCTCGGCACCGATACCCCGAGGTCGGACTGGGACAATCTGGTCGCGCTGAAGCCTGGTGGAAGTCGGCCTCCGCTCTTCGTCGTCAGTGCCGGGGACGGAAACCTCGTCGGTTTCGCTCCGCTCGCTCGCCACCTCTCGGCCGAGCAGCCTCTCTACGGTCTACAGCCGAGCGGGCTCGACGGACGCCAGCCGCTCGACCGTGGGATCGAAGCGATGGCCGACCGCTACCTGGCGAAGGTCCGCGAGGTCCGGCCTCGCGGACCCTATCTCCTCGCCGGTCGCTGCAACGGTGCCAGCGTCGCCTTCGAGATGGCTCAGCGGCTGAGGGCCGCCGGCGAGGAGGTGCCAGTGCTCGCCGCGCTCGACTCCGATCCGCCGCCAGTCGGTCCCATGGAGATCGGCGGGGGGATCGCCTTCGACCCGCTGGTCGAGTTGGCAGTGCTTCGAGGCGAGCGCGAGGGCCTCCGGCCTCCGCCGGTCGAGGACGGCCAGGCTTTGCGCGCCTGGTTGCGCGAACCCGTCGGCCCCGGCGTCTCGCGCTACCTGCTCGAGGCTTGGCATTGGAGAGAGGATCTGAGGTCTTCCTGCCCCGACCCCCGCGGCGCCGATGCGGTCGGTCTTGCCTGGTGGGCCTGGGAAGGCGGTCTCGACGAGATGCAGTTGATCCCGGACCTGCTTCTTCCGGCCTCCACCGACCGTTGTCGTCTGCCGAGCGGCGCCCCATGGCATTGGGCTCTGGATGTGGCCTGGGGGGAGCTTGGCTCTCGGGACGAGGACCCGCTCTCCGTCGCTGGCTGGGCGTGGTTCCGTGACTCGCTACTGGAGGTCGTGGACGGTGAGGGGAAGCTGAATCGCTACCTGCTGGCAGCTGCCCGTCGTTCGGACCTCGTTCCCGTGTTCACGGATCCGACCGGGGCCGATCGCGAGCGTCTCCTCGACTGGGCCTGGACGCACGGTGTCAAGGAGGGGATGGACCCGGGGCTGTTGCCGCCTCCGCCCGCGCCTCTCAGCAGAAACCGCCGACTGGCGCTGCGCACGATCCCGGCTCGCCGCGGCGCCCGGCGGGCGCTGAAGCGGGGCCGATCCGAGGTGGGGGCGATCGGCGCCGAGCTGCGGGCGCGGGCGCTGGAGAGCGTCGAGCGGCGAGTCGACCGTCCGTTGCCAGGGGCACGCAGGCGGATCGAGCGCCGGGTCCTCGCCGCCGCTCGTCGTGCCCGCGCCAGTTATCGCGCCGAGCCCTGGCCGGGCGAGGTGCTGCTGGTGGTCTCGGCCGAGTTCGCCGACAAGCCGTCGTATATGGCCTGGGGTGCACGCGCCGGTGAAGGGATCGAGCGCCGTCAGTTGTCGGTCGGGCATGTGGAGATGTTGCGCGAGCCAGGAGTCGAGCAACTCGCCGACTGCCTTGAGCGATACATCGGAGAAGCGTTGGCGAGATGAGTGTCCACCGCTGGAGACCGGGTCCGGCGGCGCCCTCGCTTGTGGACGGGGCTGTCGATGTTTGGCGTGTCGAGCTCGGCGATCGACGCTGGGAGTCGTCGGCCGATCTGTCGCCTGCAGAGCGCCATCGCGCCGAGCTTCTGCGCAAGGGCGCGACCCGAGAGCGTTGGTGCGCCTCCCGGCGGGCGCTTCGGTCGGTGCTCGGCCGCTATCTCGGCGACGAAGGGCCGTTGCCGGCCGAGTTCGTTCTCGGACCGCACGGGAAGCCGGCTTTGCCCGGCGCCGCACCGCGGATCCGCTTCAATCTCAGCCACTCGGATGATCTGGCGCTGGTTGCCGTCGCCGCCGGGCTGGAAGTAGGCATCGACGTCGAGCTCGTCGACCCTCGCCGCGACGTGATCGCGTTGGTCCCACATGCCCTCGATCACGATGCCGGCGCCGTCGTGCTTGCGGCCCCGCAGGGCGCGCGCGAGATCGCCTTCTACCGTGCGTGGGTGCGCCGCGAGGCGATCGCCAAGTGCGGCGGCGAGGGGCTCGGCGGCGAGTCTTCGGCCGCGCCGATCGCGGTGCAGCCGATCGAGCTCGGGGCAAGGCATGTGGCGGCCCTGGCGCTTGCCGCCTCGACCCCTGTCTGTCCGCGCTATTTCACCGTTGCGCCGACTTGAAGGCGTCAGCTTGCGCTGCTGCGCTCGACTGCGCGCACCGCCTCGACGACCGCCGTCGGCGCCTTGTGCGGGGCGCCGGCGTCGTAGGGGGGCTGCGGGTCGTACTCGATCGCCAGTTGGATCGCCTGGGCGATCGTCGGGCCGACCTCGAGGCCGGCCAGGTGGAGGGCCATGTCGATCCCGGCCGAGACGCCGGCCGCGGTGATCACGCTGCCGTCTTCGACCCAGCGGCCGCCGACCGGATCGGCACCGTACTCGCGCAGCGGCTCCAGGTAGAGCCAGTGGCCGGTCACCCGCTTGCCCTGCAGTACGCCGGCGGCGCCGAGCACCAGCGAGCCGGTGCAGACCGAGGTCGTCCAGCGGCTGCCGGCGTGGATGTGGCGGATCCAGTCGAGCGTCTCGTCGTCCTCCATCAGCGCCCGGGTGCCGTCGCCGCCGGGGACGAGGAGGACGTCGGCTTCGGGGCGTTCGCCGAAGTCGTGGTCGACCGTGAGGCCGAGGCTGCCGACGTCGGTGCGGACCTCGCCGCGCTCCTTGCCGACAAAGGCGACCTCCCAGCCGGGGACCGAGCGGAGTACCTCGTAGGGGCCGACCGCGTCGAGCGCGGTGAGGCCGTCGAAGGCAAGGATCGCAATCTGCATGGACCACATGGTGACCCTTCCGCGCCGATCTCGCCAGTGGCAGGAAAGACAATGCCCGATAGATTTCTGCCATGGCCCCCCACGCGAGCGTTCGCAGAAATCGTCGGATAGCGACGAGAAGTGCGAACGCGCAGGGGGGAGGGGGAGGGCGGCACCGGGTCGTCGCGCTCTGCCTGCCCGGCACCGTCGCCTTCGACCTTACCGCGCCCGCCCAGGCCTTCGCCCTGGCCGCCGCGCCCGACGGCACGCCGCACTACGCCTTCTCCACCTGCTCGGTCGAGGGGGCGCCGGTGACGACCACCAACGGGTTCGAGATCGGCGGCTTCGAGATCGGCGTACACGACGATCTCGGCGCGCTGCGCCGGGCCGACACCGTCGTCGTCCCCGGCTTCCACGGGATCTTCGCGCCGCCGCCCGCCCCGGCCCTGACCGCGCTGCGTGCCGCCTCCCGGCGCGGCGCCCGCGTCCTCTCGGTCTGCACCGGCGCCTTCGCGCTCGCCGACGCCGGGCTTCTCGACGGCCGCCGGGCCGCCACCCACTGGGCCTGGGCGGCGGACCTCGCGGCGCGCTTTCCGGCGGTCGAGGTCGACCCCGACGTCCTCTTCGTCGACGAAGGCGACATCCTGACCTCGGCCGGGCTCAGCGCCGGGATCGACGTCAGCCTGCACGTGATCCGCGCCGACCACGGCGCCGCCTGCGCCGACCGGGTCGCCCGGCACATGGTCGCGGCACCGCACCGCGACGGTGGCCAGGCCCAGTTCTTCCGCGCACCGCCGTCGGCCCGCTGGCCGATCCCCGACGGCTCGCTGGAGCCGACCCGCGAGTGGGCGCTCGAACGGATCGCCGAGCCGCTCACGGTCGCCGCGATGGCCCGCCACGCCGCGGTCAGCCCGCGCACCTTCGCCCGCCGCTTCCGCGCCGAGACCGGGACGACGCCGCTGCAGTGGCTGCTCTCGCGACGAGTGCTCGAGGCGCGGCGGCTGCTGGAGGAGTCGGACCTGCCGGTCGAGGCGGTGGCCGAGCGGGCCGGGTTCGGCAGCGCGGTCTCGCTGCGCGAGCATTTCCGCCGCGCCACCACGACCACCCCGACCGCCTATCGCCGCACCTTCCAACCTGCGCGAGCGTGATTCACGCGCAAAGTCGACGGCAGCGGGTACCCCGACGACCCGCACGGCGCGGCGATCCTGCTCAGCGCCCGCATCGTCGGCATCGTTGCGGCCTGCCTCTTTTTTTGAAACGACGCGATCTCCCACCTGCCGCAACAGCACGCTCACACGCGGGATGGTTGTTGAACCGGGGTACAATCTCCGCTGATGGAACCGGTGCAGATCAATTGGAGCACCGCCGAAGTCGTCGGCCGAGAGGGAAACTTCGATCTCGCGGTTCAATTCCGCGCGCCCTCGCCGGAACTGTGGTGGGAATCGTTTACCCACGCTCTTGAGCAGGTTTCGCGTGAGACTCCCGGCGGACGCTGGCAGTTGATCCGCGGAGTGGACGAGCCCCCTGCGGGTCTGTTCGTGGGCGGTATCGCTGAGGAGTCGGTCACTTCGCTGAGGCTCTTTCTCGACACGGCGGTCGCCCGCGCCAATTTAGAGTTCGACCGAACGACTCGCGCACGACGCGAACGAGAGGTGGCCGAGCAGCGCGGCCAAGGCGCGGAGCAGCGGACGGCTGAGCGAATGACCGAGGCGTTTCGCAGCGGCTCGGCTGTCTAGCTTGCCTGAATGCACCTCCTGCTGGCGAACTCATCGTGGGACCTTGGCTGGGATGCTCTGGTCGCTATTGCGACCGGCGTGCTGGCAGCCGTCACCTTCGCGTTAGCGGTAACCACCTCGCGCGTCAGCAGAGCGACGCGCGATGAGGCGCAGGCACTGAGCCGGCCAATTCTCCTCCCCGTGACCATGGGCATAGAGGAAGTCTGCGTCAGATTCAACGGACCAAAAATCACGCTCGCCATACAGAATGTCGGCAAAGGGCCGGCGTTCGCGATCCGGGCCCGGTTGGATCCGCCCGAACTCAAACCGGACACCTGGTCCCACGGGATACTCCATGAGGGTGAGAGAGTGGAGTTGTCGTTCCGCGAAATTGAAGAAGTCAGGGCTCCACGCTATGAACTTCTGCTCGATTACCAGGATTTGGCCGAGCGCAACGTTTCCTCGCGAATCACCGTGCAACTGGTGGCTACGCCGACCGCCGGTTACGAACTCGAACAGGCCTGGGCCTTTGTGGACGTAGGCACCGACTACGGCCAGATCGACATCTAGGGCCCCACCTGGTGACAAAACCGATACATCCTGGCCGAAGTCGTGTTGAAGACTGCCCCGGCCCGTGATGATCGCCCCTTCCCGCTACCCTGTCCAACTCTCTTGAGGCGCCTGCTCGCAGCAGTACTTTTCCTCGTCGCCCTCGCGGGCGGCATCTACCTCCTCACCCAGGAGTCGACGACCCCCGCCTCGGCGGCGGCGACCCCACGCGCGCCGAAGGGCTTCTTCGGGATCGCCCCGCAGACGTCGCTGACCGAAAAGGACGTCACGTACATGAAGGCGGGCGGGATCGAATCGATCCGCTGGCCGCTGCTCTGGTCGGCGATCCAGCCGACCAAGAAGGGCGGCTACAACTGGGCCGAGTTCGACCCGGTGGTCGAACAGGCCGCCCTGCAGGGGCTGCGGACGCTGCCCTTCGTGGTCGCGACGCCGAAGTGGATCGCGGGCAAGGAAACGACGCTGCCGATCGGCAACGCCACCCAGCGCAAGGCCTGGACCGCCTTCCTGAAAGCGGCGGTCGAACGCTACGGCCCGGGTGGGGTGTTCTGGCAGGAGCACTCGCCGGCCGTGATCCGCGCCGAAAAAGAAAAAGCGGCCAAGGGCCCGGACTATGAACTCGAAGGCGCGAAGCTCACCCCGATCCCGAAGCCGGTGCCGATCCGCACCTGGCAGATCTGGAACGAGGCGAACTTCTTCTACTTCGCCTATCCGGTCAGCCCGACCAACTACGCGAAGCTGCTGAAACTGTCGACGCCGGTGGTCAAAAAGGCCGAGCCGGGCGCCAAGGTGATCCTCACCGGCCTCTTCGGCCGGCCGACCGCGAAGGGGAAGAAGGGAATGCCGGCCGCTCAGTTCCTCGAACAGCTCTACAAGGTGCCGGGGATCAAGAACTACTTCGACGGCGTCGCGCTCCACCCGTACGCGATCGACAGCGAAGAGCTCGAAGAAATCGTCGAAGAAATGCACGAAGTGACGGTCGCCGCCCGCGACCGCGTCCCGCTCTACATCACCGAGATGGGCTGGGGCTCGCAGAACGACTTCAACGTCGACGCCTTCGATCACGGCATCCAGGGGCAGGTCAAGGAACTGAGGAGCGCCTATACCTACCTGATCGCCAACCGTGCCAGGCTCGACCTGAAACAGGTCTACTGGTTCTCCTGGAAGGACCTGCCCGAATCGTGCAACTTCTGCTCCTCGGTCGGCTTCTTCTACAAAGGCGCGGGCTTCCGGGCGAAGCCCGCCTGGCGCGCCTTCGTCGGCATCACCCACGGCAAGGCGCATCCCTGAGCAGGATCCGCGGGCCGCTGTCGG
The DNA here is from genome assembly GCA_963824485.1 of uncultured Actinomycetes bacterium. Lineage (GTDB taxonomy): Bacteria > Actinomycetota > Thermoleophilia > Solirubrobacterales > 70-9 > VAYN01. The sequence goes on along the minus strand of CAWGPH010000009.1, from coordinate 228,658 downwards.
GGGCGCCTGAGATCGCCACCGCGGCGGCGTAGCCCGCGCCGACCTCGAGCTGCCGCGCCACGATCTCGTCGCCGGGCGGCGGGCCGCCGAGCCCGGCGCCGGTGCACTTGACCCGCGCCTCGTGGCGGGTCCAGGCGGCGTAGAAGAGGCGCTCGCGCTCGTCGTCGCTCATGGCGGCGGCGACCGCCGCCGCGTCGGCGCCCGGCAGCCAGCGGGCGGCGAGGCGCGCCAGGTCGCGGCGCGGTCGAAGATGCTCGACGTCGATGCCGACCTCTAGTCCGCCCGGCGCCACCGCGACCAGCGCCAGGCCGCTCGAGTGCGAGAGGTTGAAGGAGAGCCGCTCCGGCGCCTCGGCGAGTCGCGGCTTGCCACCCGGGTCGGTGGCCAGGGCCGCCGCGGGGTCGCCCAGGTAGGCGGCGAGGATCTCGGCCAGAGCACGCCGCACGCCGCCCCCCACCTCGATCCGCCAGACGTGGACCTCACCCCTGGACGGCGGTGTCATCTGGTTGTGGTCTCGGCTCAAGATCGAATTGCGCGATCAGGCCGATTGCGGGGTGGAACGGAACTCTGGACTCTGATTAGTATGCCCCAGGTGCGCCAAAAAGCGAAGCCGGGCCCACCGTGGCTCATCCTGCCTACCTACAACGAGGCAGACAACATCGAAGCATTCCTTTCGGAGGTTCGGGCTGTCCTGCCTGACGATGGCCACGTTCTGATCGTCGACGACAACTCGCCGGATGGCACAGGTGAGATCGCTGATCGCCTGGCGGCCGCAAGTGGTGGTGCCATCGAGGTGCTTCACCGGCCTCGTAAGGAAGGCCTCGGCCCCGCCTACATCGCAGGGTTTCGACGCGTGTTGGTCGCTGGCGCCGGGCTGATTTGCCAGATGGATTGCGACTTCTCTCACGATCCGAACGACCTGCCGCGGTTGCTCGCAACGGCCGCGGACGTCGACCTCGTGATCGGCTCTCGGTATGTGCCGGGTGGCGGGGTCGCCGAATGGGGTCTTCTGCGGCGAACGATCAGCCGTGGGGGCAGTCTCTACGCGCGGATGATCCTCGGCCTCGATCTTCACGACCTTACCGGGGGTTTCAAGTGTTTTCGCCGCGAGGCGCTGGAGACGATCGACCTCGATTCCATCGCCGCAAGGGGTTACAGCTTTCAGATCGAGACGACGTTCCGCGTCGTTGAGGCGGGATTCTCGGTCCGTGAGGTGCCGATCTCCTTCCATGATCGCCGCGCAGGCACCTCGAAGATGAGCGGCTCGATAGTCCTCGAAGCGGCCTGGAGGGTGCCCCTGCTGCGGTTGGAATCACGCCGGGGGGTTGCCCGCGGGCGCCACTCACTCCTATAGCCTCGGCGCCCGTGGGGAAGCCGACAACCTGGAAGGCCAGTTGGCGAGCGGCCTGGAGCGCTTTCTGGCCGAGCAGGTTGGTCGTCTTCGTAGTCGCGATCTGGGTCACGGTCTCCGACCTGCCACCCGACGCTCAGCCCGAATACCCGGTCCTCTCGCACCCGTTCTCGACGTGGCCGCTGCGGGGATTGTTCGAAGTCGTTCTTTCCCCGATGGCGAAGTGGGACTCGCTGCACTACCTGGCGATCTCCTACGATGGCTACTCGGAAGGCCATGTCGGTCTTCCTCCAGTCTCGGTGAGGCCGGCTTTCTTTCCTCTCTATCCCGGCATCGTCCATGTCCTCAGCGGCTTTGGGTCGAGTCCCGCCCTCGTGATGGTGATGGCCTACGTGGTCTCACTCGCCTGTTTTGCCGGGGCCCTGGCCCTTCTCCACCGCCTCACCACCATCGAAATCGGCGAGCGCTACGCGAAGCCGACCCTGCTTCTTCTTGCCTTCTTCCCGACCGCGTTCTTCTACGGCATCCCCTACACGGAGTCGCTCTTCCTGCTGCTGGCGGTAGGCGCGTTCCTCGCGGCACGTTTGGGCCGTTGGGGGCTCGCCGGCGTGATCCTCGCCTTGGCGTCGGCGACCCGTGTCCCGGGCCTCCTGCTGGTCGTCCCGGTGGCACTTCTCTATCTCTACGGTCCGCGAGCGGATCGTGAGCCGATACCGGACCGCCACGGATGGCGGCCCCGGTATCCGATCCGGGCGGACATCTGCTGGCTCTTCCTGGCCCCGGTCGGCCTGATCGCCTTCACTGGATACCTGCATTTCGCGATCGGCAGCGGCCTCGCTTGGCAGAAGGTGCAGTCGACCGATTTCGGCCGCCATACGATCGACCCGGTGCTGGGCATCTGGTACGGGCTCAAGGCAGGCGGGGTCAGCTTCTGGCAGATCGTCTCCAACACCTATAACCAGCATCCGCCGATCTACCAACATCTGAACGTCGCGCAGGTCGGTTTCGTTGCGCTGGCCGTCGTCGGCGGAATCGGCGCCCTCCGTCTACTCCCGGTGGCCTACGGAAGCTGGGTGTTGATCTCGTTGCTGCCGATCTTCGCGTCACAGCCGGAACACGATCCCCTCTATTCGTCCTCTAGGTTCATCGCCGTCCTCTTCCCGATCTTCTTATGGCTGGCCGTGGTCTGCGAGCGGCGTCGTTGGACGACGATCGTGATCGCCCTATCAGCCGCCGGAATGGCGGTTCTGACGGCCGAGTTCGCTCTCTGGTCCTTCGTCGCCTGAGTGTGTTGCGGCTCTCGGTGTCCACCGCGGGTCGATTATCTTTCCGACGGATGCCATCACCGACGCAGGCCGTCCCGGCGGAGGGAACCTCCGACGCGCAGCGATCGCGTCGGCTCTCCTGGAGGGAGGCTGGGATCGCGATCCTGGCGCTGCTGATCGTCGGCGCCCTCGCCTACCTGCCGCATCTACGGCACGGCGGCTTCTACCTGGACGATTGGTCCGACGTGGCCGGCACCTTCTACCCGCCGGGGGGTCGCAGCCTGGGCAACACCCTGAGCTACTTCGGGAATCTCTTTCCATATCGGCCGGCCCTGATCCTCTACATCCCGCTCAAGTACTTCGTGCTGGGCGCTGACCCGGCCGCACAGCTCTCGCTCGCCGTCGCCCTGGCGGTTGCCGTCGCCTTCCTTCTCTATGGCCTCCTCAGGTTCTTTGCCGTTCCCTGGTACCACGCCTGGACGATTGCGGCGCTGACGATCGTCTATCCCTGCTTCGACTCAGTTCGACTCTGGGAGGCCGCCAGCCTTCCCACGGTCGCGATGTTGTTCGCGTTCGGCGGTATCTGGCTCGCCCTTATTGCCTTAGACCGACGATCCTGGCCCCTGCACCTCTGCGCCGCCGCTCTCTACCTGATTTCGATCCTCACCTACGAGATCACTCTTCCACTGATCGCCGCCGCCGGGATCCTCTACGTGCTCCGCGCTGGCTGGCGGACCGGCCGCAGCCGCTGGGCTGTCGACCTGGTCGCGGTGGTGACCGCCGGCCTCTGGAACGCCCTCCACACGAACCGCGAAGTCTCCGGCATCGGGGGCGACTTCGAACACCTTTGGACGATCATGAAGGAATCGCGGACCGTGGTCGCCAGCACCGCGGATCCGCTCGGGTCGAACCCGCCGACCCTGCTCGCGCTGCTCGTCCTGTTGGCGATCTTCGTGATAGGGGCCATTGTCTGGGCGCGATCGCGGGGCCGCCTCGTTCCCGTCGGCCGGTCTGAAGCGAGCTGGGACCTGGGCAGATGGCTGCTGCTGGGTGGTGCGGGGCTCGCGATCGCCGTGCTCGGCTGGGCGATGTTCATTCCGGCGAATGTCTATTACACGCCGAGCCTGCTGGGGGGAACCAACCGGGTCAACGCGGTCGCGGGACTCGGCCTGGTGATCTTGGTCTACGCCGCGATCGGGGTTGCTGTCGCCGTCGCCACCCGTCTCCTCCCGCAGGTGCGGCGCTGGGCGCCTGCGGTTGTCGTGGCCCTGGCGGTCATTCTCGGCGCGTCGTATGTCCACGTCCTCAGGCGACATATCCAGCTTTGGGATGCCGCATATCGCGAAGAGCGGACCTTGATCGGGCGCGTCAAACAGGCCTACCCGACCCTGCCCCCCGAAAGCGTTGTCTTCACGACCGGCTTTCCCGCCTACTACACCTGGGGGGTGCCCATCTTCGCGGCCACCTGGGACGTCGGCGGGATGCTCAAGGACGAATACAAGGACGGAACGCTCAGCGGCTATCCGGTCTACGAAGGAAACGAACTCGTCTGCCGCAAGGATGGCGTAGCGATGGCCGGAGTCGAAGCGTCACCATACGTGGCTCCATATGGGGCGGCTCGCCTGCTGAGCATCGCGACCGGAAAACACGCTATCCCAGTGAACCGGGCCGATTGCGAACAGCTGCTGGAAGATTTTCCTCCTGGGCAGGCCTACATCATGTACGCGTATTGAACCGATCGTCGCAGGCACGGTCCCGTCGCCACTTTCGATAGCGTCGAGCCTGTGGCCAAGCGGATCCTGATCACCGGCGGGGCGGGGTTCGTCGGTTCGAATCTAGCCGTCTCCCTCGCCGCGCGGCACCCGGACTGGGAATTCGTCGCCCTCGACAACCTCTACCGGCGGGGCTCGGAACTGAATCTGCCGCGGCTCGAGGAGGCGGGGGTCGAGTTCGTCCGCGGCGACGTGCGCGAGCCCGAGGACCTGCTGGCGCTGCCCGCCTGCGACGCGATCATCGAGTGCTCGGCCGAGCCCTCGGTGATGAGCGGCGTCGACGGCGACACCGGCTACCTCGTCCACACCAACCTCACCGGCGCCTACAACTGCCTGGAGCTGGCGCGCCGCGACTCCGCCTTCTTCGTCTTCCTCTCGACCAGCCGCGTCTACCCCGTCGCCCCGCAGGTCGAGCTGCGCCTGGAGGAGGCCGCGACGCGCTTCGAGCTCGCCGCCGAGCAGGACGTGCCCGGCGTCGGCCCGGCCGGGATCTCCGAGCGGTTCCCGCTCGATGGCGCCCGCACCCTCTACGGCGCCACCAAGCTGGCCGCCGAGCTCCTGATCGAGGAGTATCGGGCGGCGCTCGGCGTCCCCGCCGTGATCGACCGCTGCGGGGTGATCGCTGGCCCCTGGCAGATGGGAAAGGTCGATCAGGGGGTATTCACCCACTGGATGCTCGCCCACCATTTCCGCAACCCGCTCTCCTACATCGGTTTCGGAGGGCATGGCAAGCAGGTGCGCGATCTCCTCCACGTCGAGGACCTGGTCGACCTGGTCGAGCGGCAGCTGCTCGACCCGGCGAAGTGGGACGGGCAGACCGTGAACGCGGGCGGCGGCCGCGATTGCAGCCTCTCGCTGCTGGAGACGACGGAGATCTGCCGACGCCTGACCGGCAACGAGGTGTCGATCGCCCCGGTCGCCGAGACGCGGCAGGGGGACGTCCCCATCTATCTTTCCGACTGCGCGAGGCTGTTCGAGCTTGACGAGTGGCGGCCACGGCGGAGCGCCGAGCAGGTTCTCGCCGACATCCACGAGTGGATCGCCTCCGACGAGGAGCGGATCGCCGAGGCGCTTGAAATCGAGACCCCCGTGGGGGGGAAGGAGTAGCACTGTGCCCGTTGCGATCATCACCGGTGCCGGCGGCCTGATCGGCTCGGAGGCCGTCGACCACTTCATCGGCCAGGGCTTCGACGTGGTCGGCATCGAGAACGACATGCGGGCCCGCTTCTTCGGCCCCGAGTCGTCGACCTCGCACGTCACCCAGCGCCTGGTCGAGGAGCACGACTCCTTCAAGTGGGAGAACGTCGACATCCGCGACGCCGCCGAGGTCGAGCGGATCTTCCGCGACCACGCCGGTCGGATCGAGCTGGTCATCCACACCGCCGCGCAGCCGTCCCACGACTGGGCCGCCTCGGAGCCGCAGACCGACTTCGGGGTCAACGCCAACGGCACCCTGAACCTGCTCGAGGCGGCGCGCGCCCACGCGATCGACGCCCCCTTCATCTTCACCTCGACCAACAAGGTCTACGGCGACACGCCGAACCGGCTGCCGCTGCTCTCCTTGGAGAAGCGGCTGGAGCTGCCCGAGGACCACCCCTATTACAAGGGGATCGACACGAGCATGTCGATCGACACCTCGACCCACTCGCTGTTCGGGGTGTCGAAGGCGGCCGCCGACCTGCTGGTGCAGGAGTACGGCTACTACTTCGAGATGCCGACCGTCTGCTTCCGCGGCGGCTGCCTGACCGGGCCGCAGCACGCCGGCGCCAAGCTGCACGGCTTCCTCGCCTACCTGATGAAGTGCACGGTCACCGGCACGCCCTACACCGTCTTCGGCTACGAAGGCAAGCAGGTCCGCGACAACATCCACAGCGCCGACCTGATCGCCGCCTTCGACGAGTTCCGCAAAGCGCCGCGCCCGCACGCCGTCTACAACATCGGTGGCGGTCGCTTCTCCAACTGCTCGATGCTGGAGGCGATCGAGATCTGCGAACGGGTCTCCGGCAACGAGCTCTCCTGGGAGATGGGCGAGGAGCCGCGGATCGGCGACCACCGCTGGTGGATCTCCGACCTGGCGCCGTTCCAGGCCGACTACCCGGACTTCAAGCTGCGCTACGGGGTCGAGGAGATCCTGCGGGAGATGTACGAGCAGAACCTCGAGCGCTGGACGGCGACCCCCGCATGAGACTCTCGGTGGTGCTGCCGGCCCAGAACGAGGAGGGGTCGGTCGGGGCGACGGTCGAAGGCATCGTCGAGGTGCTGGAGCGCGCCGAGATCGACTACGAGGTGGTCGTCGTCAACGACGACTCCGACGACTCGACCGAAGCGGTGGTGGCGGCGATCGGCGTCGCCAACCCGCGCGTCCGCGTCCACAAGTCCCACTACGAACGCGGCTTCGGCAACGCGATCCGGGCCGGCCTCGACGTCTTCGAGGGCGACGCGGTGGCGATCGTCATGGCCGACGCCTCCGACGACCCGCGCGACCTGATCCGCTACCACCAGCTGCTCGAGGAGGGCTGGGACTGCGCCTTCGGCTCGCGCTTCATGCCGGGCGCCGAGATCCACGACTACCCGCCGCTGAAGCTCTTCATCAACCGGCTCGCCAACCAGTTCATCCGCCTCCTCTTCCGCCACCGCTACAACGACACCACCAACGCCTTCAAGGCCTACCGGCGCGAGGTCATCGAAACCGTCCAGCCGCTGCTCTCCAAGCACTTCAACCTCACCGTCGAGCTGCCGCTGAAGGCGGTCGTCCGCGGCCACAGCTTCGCCGTCGTCCCCACCTCGTGGACCAACCGCACCTCGGGCGAGGCGAAGCTGAAGATGAAAGAGATGGGCAGCCGCTACCTCTTCATCGTGCTCTACGTCTGGCTGGAGAAAGTGCTGAGCCGCGGTGACTACCAGGTGCGCGAGCCGCGGACGGGGCGGGCTCCGGCGGGCCGCTCCTGACCGCGGACGTCAGCGGCCGCCCTTGAGGCGGCGCAGCACCGTGCCGATCCACCGCAGCGGCGCCCCGAGCTTCCAGGTGCGAGATCCGAGCAGCTCGGCCAGCGTTCGGTGGGCGGCGTCTCTTTCGACCTCGGCCTGTCGCCACCTCTTATCGGCGCGGTCGGCGCTCCGTTCGGCGCCCAGGATCGCCGCCTCCACGGCCGGTTGCCGCAGTTCCTCATTCTCCGTCCGCAACGAGGCGACTTCGATCCGCAGCTCGGCGGGCTCGACGGACCGTTCCCGCAGCCGCTCGCCGAGCTGCCCGATCTCGACCGCCATCTCCGTCAGGACGCCGCCGGCGAGACGACCCAACAGCTCCGTTTCGGCCTTGGCGCGCGAGCGCCGTAAGGCCGCTCCGCCGTGAGCGATCTTGTCGCGCAGGGGACTGGCGCCGTCGAGGATGGCGGTGGCGACGGGCGTCGGATCGGAGCCAGGGGAGAGCACGAAGGAGGGTGGGAGCCCGAAGGCCGCCGCCAGGCCGGCCGCCTTCTGCCGGTAGTAGGGATTGTCGGCGAAGACGGCCGTCGGGATGCCGAGCAGTAGCGAGGTGAGGGCGACGTGGTAGGAGCAGCTGATCGTCGCTGCCGCCTGCCGCAGGCATGGCAGTGTCGCCTCGAGCTGGGACGGATACAGGATCCGTGGCTCCTCCACTTCGATCCCGCGCCGAGCGGCCTCGGCGCCGAGCACCGCCACCCCGGCGCGCTCGTCGACGCGGCCGTCCAGGTAGGCGATCACGGGGCGGACGCGGACCGGGAGGGCGGCCTGGCGCCCCAGCTCCGTGACGAGGTCGAGCGCGAGGTCGCGCAGCTCGGCGGGGCGCCCACTTACCCACTCGTGTTCGCTGAAATGGAGATTGACCTCGAGTCTGGTCGGGGTCCCCGATTCGGCTTCCGTCGGCACGGGGACGGGGATCGCGCCGAGCGCGTCGTCGGCGGTCTCGACGACAGTCGCCGCCGGGGCGAAGTCCGCGAGCGCACGAGCCGAGAGAGGATCGCGCGCCCCCAGTGGCTCGAAGGAACGAAGCAGCGCCGTATCTCCCGGCGGCTGGGCCTCCAGCCAGTCCGGGTCGACCTGGAGGCCGCTGGCGAGGCGAACCGCCTCCGCGACACCGGCGGTCTGCAGTAGATCCCCCGCGGCGCGCACCATCGCCAGCTTGCGCTCTCCCCAGGCGGGGTTGAGGTAGCCGCCGCCGTAGAGGTAGATGGCGCCGGCGGCGAGGGCCGGTGGCGCGGCGACCGGCAGCAGGTCGTCCTCCCCGGAACCCTCGGGATCGAAGAAGAGCGCGTGCTCGGCGGGCCGCTGGAAGGCCGCCAGCCGCTCGCGATGTTCCCGGCGATAAGCCCGCTCCAGCACCGGCAGCGCCAGCAGCTCTGGCCCGAGGGGCTCCAGCAATCGCAGCGCGGCGTCGAGCTGGGCGATGTCACCGAAGTTGCCGGAGCCGTCGTATCCGCCGACCAGAATCGCTGCGGCGCGCGCGTCCGCAAGGGCCCGTTGGGTCGCCGGTGTGGCGAAGAGCGGGAGGTCGAGTGCCGTCACGCCGGGGTCCCGGCGGCAAGGTTCTCCTGCTGTCCGGTGCCGATCAGATCCTCGACCAGGTCGGCGCCGGCGCGGAGACGCTCGACCAGCAGCGCGACGCTCTCGGGGTCGGCGCCGCCGAGGCGGGTCTCGGTGTCGAACCCGGCGGGGGGAGGGTCGGCCGCCGGCGACGTCTCGGTCAGGACGAGATGGGCCGCCAGGTCGGGCTCGTGAGCGCGGGCGGCGGCGACGCGCTCCACCATCGCATCCCACCCGTTGCCGTTGCCGGCCGGCGCCAGCGCCAGCAGGGTGCGGCCACCGGGTGCCCCTGCCCACGGCACGGTCGTTTCCAGTTGGTCCAGGTGCAACCCCTGGAAGAACCGCCCGTGCGGCGTGTCGCCGCAGGTGCATGTCGGCCGCTCGGGGACCGCGCAGAGGCAGTCCAGGACTTCCGCGAGCGGCTCCCCGCGGACGGGCAGCGGCGCCGTGGCCGCCGCGCCCTCCAGCCCGAGGTAGCGGTCGATCCAAAGATCGCCGGCCGGCAGTCGCAGCCATCCCAGTGCGGCAGGCGTCACCGCCGTCGCGATCCGCTCCCCCCCGGCGTCCAGGGCGACCGCCTGATGGCTGTGTAACTCCAGCTGGAGGCGCAGGAGAACACCGGCCAGCAGCCGTCGCTCACGCAGCCTCTCGACCTCCCCCGCGGTCGTCAGAACGATCACAGCCGCGGCCTGCTCCTCCTCGCAGAGCGTCGCCAGCGGCACGCGCCTCGGCTCCAGGTCAGCGGCGGCCAACAGCAGCACGTCGGCGCGATCGCAGCGGACCAGCGCGAAGCGCGGCGCTTCCGCGTGCTCACGGCGGCAGAGCGAGCCGGCTCGGTAGTCGCCCTCGTGCCGGCAGCGGATTTCGGCCGTGAGCTGCTCTTCAATCCGTCGCGCGCCCGCCAGCATCGAGTCGGGCAGCCGACGGTAGCGGAAGCCACGGAGGCCTGCCCCCGCGCCGGTGAACCCGGCCAGCCCCGCCCGCAGGAAGAACTCCCAGTCCTCGAATCCCGTGCGTATCGTCTCGTCAAACTCGATTCCCGCCTCGAAGACGGTGCGCCGGACGAGAGTGCCCGTGTCGGACTGGTTGGCGAACAGCTGACGATAAGGGAGATGTGGGCCGAGCACGTTCCACTCGGCGCGCTCGCCCCCGAATATCTCCAGTGCCGGCGAGACCCAGGCCAGCCCCGGCTTCTCTTCCAGCAGCTGCCACAGCTCGGCCAGGGTCTGTGGGGAAAGGAGGTTGTCGGCGTCGAGGAAGAAGAAGGCCTCGACACCCGGCCAGCGGCGGATCGCTTGGCGGACGCCGACGTTGCGGGCGGCGCCGACGCCGGCATTGTCCTGGCGCAGGAACTCCACCCGATCGGGATTCGCGTCGCCCAGCGCCCGTCCGGTCCGCTCGGTCTCCGGATCCGGGCAGCCGTCGTCGACGATCGTCACGCCGACGCCGAACGGGGCCTCCTGCGCCAGCGCCGAGCCGACTGCCCCCGCCAGGTATTGCGCCTGCTTCCAGGCAGGGACTACGACCGCGATCCGCACCGACGGGGCAGGGCCAGGACCGTGCCGGCGGCGAAAGCCAGGCGCCAGCCCCTGCTCGCGTTTGGCTCGCTGCACGGGGCCTTCGACGGCCCGCTCGAGGTCGGTCCTGTCGGCCGCGCGCGCCGCGTCGAGCACGTCTTCCCAGAGGGCGCGGAGGATCGGCTGCGAGAGGTCGATGTCGGCGATCGCCTCGAGGTCGAACTCGGAGGGGAAGGTCTCGACCCCGTCCCGCAGGCCGAGCGCCTCCAGCGTCGCCATCGTCATCAGGCACTTGCGACAGCGGCCGCAGTTGTAAGCGCCGCCGGGGTTCTCCCAGCAGACCCGCAACGAGCGCCGCGCGGCGGGGTGTCCGGCCACCAGCCGCGTCCGCTCGACGCGGTTGAGGAGGCCGCCGGCGTCGACGATCTCCAGCGCCTCGGCGCTCCAGAGCTGATCTACCATCCAGTTGGCGCCGAACTTCTCCTGGATCTCGTAGTCGGAGTCGCCCGCGATCAGGACCCGGTCGAAGATCGGCTCGAAGAGGAAGGCGATGGCGACCACCGCGCAGCCGTAGTAGGAGTCCCAAGGGACCAGCGGATCCGAGAGCTCTCGCAGGTTGGTGCGGACCACGTGGAGGGGGAGCCCGAGCTCTGTCGCGGTGGCGCGCAGTCGTACCTCGACCTCGCCCGAGAGCTTCGCGTGATGCGGCTCTCCCGGCTGCAGATCGAAGCCCTCGACGAAGATCAGGTCGGTCAGGTCCGGCTCGGAGAGCACCGTCGCCCAGGAGTCGACGCCGCCGCTGAAGAAGGCGGCAACGCGCCCACTCGGCGCCGCCGGCTCGATCGTCCGCGCCGACGCCATCACCTCGACCTCGCGCAGGGGCCGGTCGTCGAAGGACCAGTCCGGGGACCACGCCCGCTGGATCGCCTGGAACTCGCGCTGGGAACGCAGAACTCGTGGGCTGATCGGCTCCTCCAGACGGAGACTGCCGCCCAGGCGCATCGCCGGCATCAGGCAGGCGGCCAGCGCCGCCTCAACGGCGGGGAGCGTCAGAGTCTCGGTCCGGAACCAGATCCGCCGCGGCGTCGCTCCGATGCGAGCTTCGAAGGAGAGCTCCCCGAGCGATCGCTCGAGGTCGGCTATCTCGTGTTGATGTTCTGTCGCCTGTGACAACGCTGAGAGGCCCGGCCGGGCGAGGATCGAGGATCGCACCCGCCGCACGAACTGATCGTTTCAGACATCGGCCCCTGGCAGATGAGAAGTTCGATCAGAGGGTATTCACCCATCGTGAACGTCGGCCCATAGGCGACGCTCACCAGGGGAGGCGCGGTCGGCGTCGCATCCAGGCGAGCGGCGAGCTGAGCCGCGGGATCCCGTATTTGAGGTGCGGGTTGGAGTAGGGGTCGACCGAGGTGATCGGCAGCCAGCGCCCGCGCAGCTGATCCTTCTCCCAGTCCTCGACGTCGGTCGAGCGGCTCGAGGACTCGAAGTGGTAAAGGATCGTGTCCGGGTCGTAGACGATCCGCCTGCCGTCGGCGACCAGCTTCAGGCAGTAGTCCATGTCGTTGTAGTTGATCGGGAAGGTCGTGCTGAGGCCGCCGACCCGGTTGAAGGCCTCACACGGGGTCATCATGCAGGCGCCGGTCACGGCGAGGTAGTTCTCGGCGACGAGGACGCTGTTCGAGTAACCGTTCCAGTCGCCGGCGAAGCCGCGGTAGATGTGGCCTGGGTAGCCGATGTTCTCGAAGGCGATGCCGACGTGCTGGAGCCGTCCGTCCTCCCAGATCAGACGACCGCCGACGGCACCGACTCCCGGCAGACCGGCGTACATCGCCAAGCGCTCGATCCAGTTGGGCGTCACGACCTCCATGTCGTCGTTCAGCAGCAGCAGCATCTCGCCGCTGCTGTGGACGGCCCCGCGGTTGATCTTGGCGGAGAAGTTGAAGGGCTCGTCGTACTCGACCAGGCGGAGCTTCGAGCCGCCGCGCTCGGTCAGCCGCGCGCGCATTCCGGCGTCGACGCCGGGCCCCGCGACGACGACGATCTCGTAGTTCTCATAGGTCGAGGTCTCGAGGATGCTGGCGACGCAGTGCTCGATCAGGACGATCTGCTCGTAGCGAACCTCGCGCACGGTCCCCGCCGTGGGGATGACGATGCTGACCGACGGTTCGCGGGTGAGCCGCGGATGGAGGCGGTAGACCCCGGGGTGCTCGGTGTCCCGCTCGGCCGCCGCCGGGATGCCGGTGCGGTCGCAGTGGGCCTGGATCGCCCGCGTGCCGGCTTCGAAGGCCCACGGCTTGGCCGCCTCGCCGGCGCCGGCGGTCGAGGTCTGGAGGGTGCGCCAGTGGTAGAGGACCCGCGGCACGTGGACGACGCGGCGGGCCTTCTCGGTCACCCGCAGCACCAGGTCCCAATCCTGGGAGCCCTCGAACTCGGGGTCGAAGCCGCCGATCTCCTCGACCAGCGCCCGCCGCAGCACGCTGAGGTGGCAGGTGTACATCTGCGTCCGCATCCGCTCCGGTGACCAATCGGGCTTGAAGAACGGGCCCTGGTGGTGACCGGCGGCGTCGATCTTGTCTTCGTCGGTGTAGATGTAGTCGATGTCGGGGGCGGTGTCGATCGCCTCGGCGACATGGGCGAGGGCGTCTGGATGAAGGGTGTCGTCGTGGTCGAGCAGGGCGACGAACTCGCCGCTCGCCATCTCCAGGGCGTCGTTGGAGGCGGGGACGATGCCGCCGTTCTCGGTCCGCCGCTGCAACCGGATGCGCGGGTCGCGCGCCGCCGCCGCGGCGAGCATCTCGGCGACATGGGGGCTGGGGGAGGCGTCGTCTACCAGGCAAAGCTCCCAGTCGCCGTAGGACTGGCGCTCAACCGACCGCAGCATCGCCGCCAGGACGTCGGGCGGCGTCTCGTAGATCGGCGTGACGACCGAGAAGCGGGGCGCAGGCACCTCTAGCCCCGTGGCAGCCGCCGGATGACCGCGCTCACGATCTTCGCCAGCGGGTCGGGCATCAGCGCGCGGATCCGGCCGACCAGGTTCAGCAGGCGCGCGGTGCCCGCTTCGAGTGCCGCCACCTGGCCCTTCAGCGAGCCGAGTTCGGCGTCCTTCGCGATCAGCAGGTCGCGCAGGCGGAGGTTCTCCTCACGCAGGTGGGCCACCTCGTCGGTGGTGGGCCGGCGGTCGGTGATCGGTTCAGGCATCGGCCCGCGAGTGTACCCGTCGGGGCGCAATCCCTAGGGGGGCGAGGAGGCGTGGGCGACGACTTCCTGGACGGCCCCCTCGAAGGCGTCGAGCACCTCGTCGGGGTCGAGGTCGACCCAGAGGGGCAGCCTCAGCAGCCGCTCGCTCCGGTCGGTGGTCGTCTCCAGCGATCCCACCGCCCCGCCCGAACTCTTCCTCGGCCGGCGAGGAGTGCAGCGGCACATAGTGGATGTCCGCCGCTACTCTCGTCGCGAACTCGTCGATTACGTCCGCAGGTCTGGCTTCGAGCCGGTGCGCGTGACCTCCTTCGTTTCCTCGCTCCTGCCCGCGATGATGTTCACCCGCTGGCGCCAGCGCCACTCGCCGCAGCCTTACGACGCAGTCGCCGAGCTGTATCCGGGGAAGACGCTGAACCGCGCCCTGGAAGCGTTGCTGGACGGAGAGCAGGCTCTGATCCGACGCGGCGTGAGCCTCCCTGCGGGCGGCTCGCTGGCGCTCGTCGCGCGCCGCCGCTAGCCAGCCCGGCGATCCGCGCAGCGATATCTTGCGAGGGTCTCCGCGCCTGTGAACAACGACGCGTCGCGAACGCTGGTGGTCGGTTGCGGCTTCATCGGGTCGAATTTGGTCGAGGCGCTCTGCGCCGCCGGTGAGCAGCCCGTTGTGCTGACGCGTTCACGCCCCCGCGAGGCGCTGGTGGCGCTGATCGGCGAGGCGAACCTGATCGTCGGCGACGCCGCCGAACGCGAGGTGGTCGAGGCGGCGCTGCCCGGCGTCGGCCGCGTCGTCTTTTCCGCCGGCGGCCTCCTGCCCGCCGCCTCGGAGCAGAACCCGGAGCTCGACCGAGTCCTGACGCTGGGGCCGGTGGAGGCAATGCTGACCGCATTGGAGGGCCGACCGGAGGTCTTCCTCACCTACCTCTCCTCGGGCGGCACCGTCTACGGCGAGCCTGGCCGGATCCCGGTCCGCGAGACCGACCCGACCGCGCCGATCTCTGCCTACGGGAAGCTGCATCTGGGCTGCGAGGAACTGATCACGACGGCGAGCCGCAACTCAGGCCTCCGCGCGCGGGTTCTACGATGCGCCACCGTGTACGGCGAGCACCAACAACCCGACCGCGGCCAGGGGGCCATCGTCACCTTTCTGCACCGGATCGAAAAAGGCGAGCAAATCGACCTCTTCGGTGGTGGCTCGACGGTGCGCGACTACGTCTATGTCGGCGACGTGGCCGAGGCGATCATCGCGACGATGGGATCGGCCGAGGCGCCAGAACTGATCAACGTCGGGAGCGGTGAGGGCACCTCGCTGCTCGAGGTGCTGCGGCTGGCCGAAACCCAGGTCGGCCGTGAGGCGAAGGTCGCCAACCACCCCGAGCGCGGCTTCGACGTCCACCGGATCGTCCTCGATAACACCCGCCTGCGGGAGGCGATCGGCTTTGAACCGACGCCTCTGGCCACCGGCATAGCCCGCGCGCACGAATGGCTGCTCGCGAACGTTGGCCGGGCCGAATGAGCGAGCGGATCCCGGTTCTCTATCTGGCCCCGTGGGTCGGCTACGGCGGCAGCGACAAGAACACGATTGACTGGTTCCGCCACCTCGACCGCGATCGCTTCGCCGCCTACCTGATCACCACGCAGCCTTCCGACAATCCGCTGATCGATCAGGTCGAGCCATTCGCCGAGGAGGTCTGGGCGCTCCCCGACCTGATGCCGGCGGAGGAAATGCCCGCTTTCATCTTCGACTTCATCTGCGCGCGGAGGATCGAGGTCCTCCACATCATGAACTCGCGGATCGCCTTCGACTTGCTGCCCGACCTGCAGTCGCTGCCGAACCCACCGAAAGTGGTGGTGCAGCTGCACGTCGAGGAGATCGACCGCTCCGGCTACGTGCGCTACGTCACCACCCGGTACGGCAACCTCGTCGACCGCTTCTCGATCTCCAACCGGCACGTCGCCGAGGCCGTCCATGGCTACGGCGTGCGGCGCGAGAAGATCGAGGTGATCTACACCGGCGTCGACGTCGAGGGGGAGTTCTCGCCCGACCGCCACAAGCCGATCGAGGAGTTCGACGAGAAACGGCTGCACGTCCTCTTCGCTGCCCGGCTGACCGATCAGAAGGACCCGCTGCTGATGCTCGAGGTAGCGGCCAGGTTGCGCGACCGCGGCGTCCCGGTCCAGTTCCACGTGGTCGGCGACGGCGACATGGAGGCGCAGGTCCATGCCCGCGCCGCCGAGCTGGAGCTCGGTCCCGCGATCTCCTTCAACCCTCCGACGCCCGGCCTGCAGCGCTGGTACGCGGCCACCGACGCGATGCTGATGACGAGCAAATTCGAGGGTGTCCCGGTCGTCGTCTTCGAGGCGATGTCGATGGGCCTGCCGATCGTCGCCCCGGCGCTGCCGGGCATCCGCGAGATGCTCGACGCCGACGACGACGGGCTGATCGCCGACCAGGCCGACGTGGACGCCTACGTCGAAGCGCTCGCCGCGCTGGCCGCCGACCCCGCGGCGCGGGCCTCCACCGGGCAGGCGCTGCGCGCGCGCGCGCGCTCACAGTTCGCGGTCACGGAGATGGCTGAGCGCCACGGCGAGATCTATGCTGAGCTCGCCGCTGAGCGCACTGTTGCCCTGGTTCAGAAGCCCGAGCCGCTGCCCGAGCAGATCCGTTTCCTCGACCGGCCGGTGCTGGCGAAGCCGTTGGTCTCGGTCCTGATTCCGCATTACAACCAGTCCCACTTCCTGCGCGAATGCCTCGACTCGGTGGCCGAGCAGAACTACGAGAGCGTCGAGGTGGTGATCGTCGACGACGCCTCGACCGACGCGGGCGCCGCCGAGACGCTGACCGAGATGGAGCGGCGCGACACCGTCACCGTGGTCCGATTGAAAGAGAACGGTGGCCCCAGCCGCGCCCGCAACGCGGGGCTTGAGTACTGCCGCGGCCACTACATCCTGCCGCTCGACAGCGACAACCTTTTGCTGCCTGGGGCGATCAAAGCGCTGGTCGAACAGCTGAACTCGGCGGGCGAGGACATCGGCTTCATCTACCCGAACCTCGACTACTTCGGCAACCGCGACGAGTACCACGAGGCGCCGCCCTACAACCTCTACACGCTGCTGCATGCCAACTTCTGCGACACCTGCTCGCTGCTCGACCGCACCGTCTTCGACGCCGGCGTGCGCTACCACCCCGAGATCAAGCTTGGTCACGAGGATTGGGAGTTCGTGCTGCAGCTGGCCGCCCGTGGGGTGCGCGGCGAACCGGCCTACAAACCGACCGTGCGCTACCGCAAGTGGGGCTTCAACCGCTCCGACATCGTCGATCACGCGCTGGCCGAGTTCCGAGAGGATTTCCTCGTCGGCGAGGCCGCGGTGTTGGTGCAGCGCGAAGGACAGATCAAAGCGGCCGAGTCGCCCGCCCTGTCGCTGGTTGCCCTTGGTGAGGTCGATCCGGCTGCGGCATCCGGCAAAGCACTGCTCGACGGGCTTGCCGGCCAAAGTTGCATAGACCTCGAGCTGATCGCCGACCTGCGTGCCGAACCGGAAACGGGCGACGGCCCCGGCGCGCGCCGTGTCCCTGGCGGCGACCCCGGCGAGGTCGCCAGTCGCGCTCTCGCCGCCGCCCGCGGGTCCTACATCGCGCTCACCGTCGGCGACGGCGCCGAGCTGGTCGCCGACCAGGCCTTCGCCGAGAAGACTCTGCGCCGGTTCGACGCGGTCGGCGAGGAGCCCGACGCGATCGTGCTCGTCGACGCGGGCGCAGCCGGGCGTCACGCATTCGCCACGCTTCAGCCCGACGATGCCCCCGACGCTGCTCCGCACACGGTCGTCTGGCGCCGCCGCATCGAGGCCGATCTGCCCTACGGCCTGGTCGCGGACCCCGCTGCGCCCGTTGCCTCGATCGTCCGCCTGCTGATCGGCGCCGGGGCGAAGGTCGAGTGGCGCCATGTCGGCTTCGACGGTAGCCTGGGCGCGCCTGCCGACACCCGGCCGTGGGACTGGGTGGCGATGCCGAAGGACCCGGCCCGCAAGGACGACCCGCACGGTCTGCGCCGCCCGCCGCCACCGCTGCTCCCCGGCCAGGGCGACTACGAGATCGTCCGCTGGAACCGCACGCCGACTTGGATCGCGCCGCTCTCGACGATCATCATCCGGTACCGCGAGCGCGAGGGCGAGCGCCGCATGATCACCACCGGCGACCCACCGGAGGGCTTTCAGATCGAACACTTCGTCGGCGGCGTGCGCAGCACCGGCGTCGCCGGGACGAAGAAGCTGATCGCCGTCGACGGCACCTTTCGCGCCTTGCCGCGGGAGGCGTGGCGCGAGCTGCCGCCGGGGGCGGTCGAGCTCGGCTATCTCGAGGAGGTGTCGCTGCCGGGCTTCGACGTGATCGCGCTGGCCGTGCACCGCACGACCGGCCAGCCGATCCTGGTCAGCCAACCGACCGATCCGATCGACGGCAGCTTCGACGTGCTCGAGCACCTCGGCTTCGCCGACCCCTTCCCGCTGCGTCCCCGCGATACCCCGGCGGCGGGCCGACCGCTCGGCCTGGTCGGCGTGGTCAAGGTCGCCGACCCGGCGGCTCGCCGTCACCGCTACGGGATCGGCCAGATCCCCCCTGGCCGGCTGGTCACCGAGCTCGGCGGGATCGCCGAGACCGGGCTCCAGGGGACGATCCCCGCCTGGATCGCCGATGGCTACCTGACCACCAGCCGGTACCGTCCGCCGATGCGCAAACCGGCGGGCAGGGCGGCGACCCGGTGGATCGGCGAGCCGCTCAACTGGGGCGACATCGGCCCGCTCCCGGATCGGCTGAAAGTGATGGCGCGACGCGGCGTGCAGAGCGCCCAAAGTCGCCGCACCCTCGACGGCAGCGCGCCCGGCCCGCAGGGCGAGCCGCTCGGTTGGATCTTCGACAGCGCCCGCTCCGACCTGGTGCCGCTGTTCGCGTCCCACCATCCGGTCACCGGAGACCAGCTGCTCACCCGCTCGGTCGAGGACGCGATCCAGATGGGCTATGAGGACACCCAGTTGCTCGGCTTCATGGCGCCCGCCGGACCCCTCACCGGCGATACCGAGAACCACCCGACCGCCGTGTCCTGGGCACGCCGCAGCGGCCACGTCCCACAGGTCTCATGAGCGACGCCGCAGCCCAGTCCCACTTCGAGCGGTTGGCCGGCGACCTCCCGGCGGACCTCGCTCGCCGCAAGGTGCTTGACATCCGTCCCGCCGCCGACCGAGTCTCAGAGGAGCTCGCCGCGCGGGAGGCTGAGGACGTCCGCGCCTGGGACGGGGCCGAGGAGCTGCCCGCCGACGCCGGCGGCTTCGACCTGGTCGTCTGCCGCGAGGCGCTGAACCGGACTGCTTACCCGGCCAACTTCCTCTCCCGCGTCTGGGCGGCGGCCGCGGACGGGGCGACGTTGCTGATCCAGTGTCGGGTGATGACCGCCACCGACCTCTCGATGTACGCCAACTTCGTCGATGCGCGTCTTGCCAAGGGCGAGTTCGAATGGATGCCGGGTCGCCTGGCCTTCCGTTGGCTGGTCGAAACCTCGGGCTTCGACATCGACCGTTGGATCGATTCGCCCGCGCTAGAGGCGGGCCCTGGGCAAGGGGACGCCTACCTCCTCGCCACCCGCGTCGCCCGCACGCCCGCCCTCGATTTCTCGATCCCCCTGTCGGCCGACCGATGAGCGACCCGATGCCCGATCACGAGAGCAGCGAGATGAACGTGCAGAAGTCGCTCGCCGAAATCGGCGAAGTGACGGAGCGCCAGCTGGGAACGACGGCGCCCCAGCCGAAGGACTTCGAGGAGGGGGCGCTGATCCGCTTCTCCCCCAACCTGAAGGAGAAGTTGACCGCCGCGGAGCGTCAGGCGCTGCAGCAGCGCGCCGACTCGCTGGCGCCCTGGCTGCAGGGGCCGTTCCTGCTCGGTGACGATCTCGTCGTCGGCGGCGCCTGGCGGACCGACACCCGCTGGGTGACGCTGGCGGGCGAGGTGCCCGACTTGAAGGGCAAACGGGTGCTCGACGTCGGCTCCAACGCGGGTTACGACCCCTTCCGCTTCAGTCTGCTCGGACCCGCCGAACTGGTCGCCTGCGAGCCATTCGCCTTCATCAGTCAGATGCGCTTCCTTGAGGAGATCTACGAGGCCGGGATCCAGATTCGCGAAATCGGCTGGCAGGGCCTCGACCCGGAGAAGATGGGCCGCTTCGACCTGGTCCACTGTCATGGCGTGCTCTACCACGAGCCCAACCCGATCGGGATGCTCGAGGCGCTGTACGCGATGACCGCCGATGGCGGCACCTTCATCTTCGGGTCGATGATGCACGCCGACCCGGCAAAGGCCGACCTCTCGCGGTTGGTGCCGCTTTCCTATTTCGGCGACGACACCTGGTGGTGGACGCCGGGGCCGCTGGCGATGGAAGCAATGCTGAAGTCGGTCGGTTTCCGGGTGGAGAAGACCTTCGGCCTCTCCGATGGCCCGCCGGGCGAGTTCGCCACCATCAACGGCTATTTCCGCTGCCGACGCGATTGAGCCGGTCGGCTCATAGATCCTCGGCGATCCGCGGTGCCTCGCGGCTGAAATACCAGACGCCGAAGCCGCAGACGCCGAAGAAGATGATCGCCGCGGGCAAGAGCCCGAGCCAGCCACCCGCCGCCTCCACCGCGGTCGGCGCAGCGGGTTCGTGCAGGACCCAGACGCGGACCTGCTCGAAGATCACCGACAGCGGGTTACACATCAGCAGGCGCTCTTTCGTTTCTTCGCCGAGGGCGTTGACCGGATAGAGGATCGGCGTCAGGTAGAGGAGCACCTGGGCGAGGACGACCCAGATGATCGCGGTGTCGCGGAAGCGGACATAAAGGACCGACAGCGCCATCGAGGTCCCCGCCGCGCCGACGAAGAGAAAGGTGAGGGCGACCGGGAAAAGGAACCAGGTCCAGGCCGGGCTGACGCCGAAGGCGAGCAGGAAGACCAGCACGATGACCAGGTTCAACAGCAGGTTGAAAAGGGCGGTCACCGAGGTCGCCAGCGGGATCACGGCGCGGGGGAACTGAGTCTTGCGGACGACCGCCTCCTGGGAGACGACGGAGGTTACGGCGTTGCTGGTCGCTTCGCTGAAGAAGGTGTAGAGGACGATCCCCATCAGCAAAAACACGGGATAATGTTCGACCTTTTCGCTGCCGACCCGGAATACTTGAGTGAAGACCAAGAGCAGCACGCCGAAAAGCAGTAGTGGCCGGATCAGCGACCAGAGGTAGCCGAGCACGGTTCCGAAGTAGACGCGCTTGAATTCGGTCGCCGAGATCAGCCAGAGCAGGTCGAAGAAGCGACGTCGACCGCCGCCTAGCGCCGAGGGGCCCTCGACGGTGCGCAGTGGCAGCGCTGCCGCCGGCTCGTTCACGGTCACCTCACTCATCGCTCCACCCGCCCGGCCTCGGCATCCACGGTGGCCTTGTACTCGACCGGGATCTGGACCATCCCGTAGTCGTGGGAGCTGCCGAATACGACGAAGCCGACCAGGTTGGGGACGAAGAGAAGGACGTCGCCGCTGAAGGCCTTGTTGATCCCACAGTTGAAGTGGTAGCGGCCGGGTGCCAGCGGGTTGTCGAGATCGGCCTCGATCTGCACCCGCCTGCCAGCCCGCAGACGGCGGTCCTCGAGGTCGCCGACCGTGACCCCGAACTTGGTCACCGCCACTCCGTCGGCGTCGTCGACGCTGAGGAAGACGTCGACGCCGACGAGGTCGCGCACCGCTTCCAGCTCCATCCGCAGTCGGATCTGGCCACCGTGCTCGACCGAGTCGACGGCTTCGCCCGCCTCGTTCTCGAGTCCGGCGGAGAGCACCCTGATCTCGTCGCCTTCCCCGATCGAGCCGGTCGGGGTCGGGTCGCCGCCGTGTTCGAAGTTGAGGCGCATGTATTGGCGGCCCACCTCGCCGGGATCGCCGAGGTGGGCGATCTCACCGTCTTTGATCAGCATCGCCCGGTCGCAATATGCCTCGACCGCGACCACGTCATGGGTGACGAGGACGATCGTCTTCCCGGCGGCTTTCATATCGTGGAAGGCGTCGGCGCACTTCTGCTGGAAGGAGGCGTCGCCGACCGCCAGCACCTCGTCGATCAGGAGCACGTCGGCATCGGCCTGCAGCATCACCGAGAAGGCGAGCCGGACCAGCATCCCCGAGGAGTAGTTCTTCAGCTTCAGGTCGGCGAATTCGTGCAGCTCGGCGAAGTCGATCACCGCGTCCTCGCGCGCCCGCACTTCGTTCGGGGTGAGGCCCATCATCACGCCGTTCAGGAGCACATTTTCACGCGCCGTCAGCTCCTGGTTGAAGCCGACGCCGAGCTCGATGAACGGCGCCAGGCGGCCGGCGATCTGGATCCGCCCGGAATCCGCCCGGTAGATGCTGGCGAGCAGCTTCAGCAGGGTGCTCTTGCCGGAGCCGTTGCGGCCGACGATGCCGAAGAACTCGCCCTGGCGGATCTCGAAGGAGATCCCGTCGAGCGCGTGCAGCTCGCGGAAGTCGCGTGCCGCGAAGGGATGGACCACCCGCTCTTTCAGCGAGTCGACTCGCTGGGTCGGGATCCGGAAGGACTTGTGCAGATCCTCGACCCGGATCGCCGGCGGCGCGTCGGGGCCGGGCGCGGAAGGCGCGGCGGCTTGGATGGTCAGCTCTTTCTCTAGGGGCATATTCGCGTCAACATCGGGACGGCCCGGAAGTCCCGGTGCGCCCGACACAACGCTAGCGCGACGTTCAGGCGGCTGGATTTGCCAGTCTTACCGCGAATGGTGCAGGGCGAACTACTGCTTCTGCTCGCCACCCACCTTGTCCTCACGGCGCTGCCCGGCGTCGCGGCGGCACTGTTCGTGGCCGGCAGGGGGGAGCGGCGGGTACCGATCCTGCTTGTCGTCGCGCTGGTCGCGTCCGGCGTCGGCGGCCTGCTCGGCTTTTGGATCTACTACGGCGATCACTCGGCGGGGGAGACCTGGACCTACCTGCTCGCCTTTGGCGCCGCCCTGGCGACCGGCTGGATCCTGTTCGAACGGAAGATCCCCGGCGAGGTCCTGCGCGGGCTCGGCACGCCGCTGGCCCTCTGGATGCTCGGTTCGGTCTTTCTCGTCTTCCTCGGCTTCCTGCACGGGGGCACCCACGCGCCGCTCGGCACCGCCGCCACCCGCTTCGAGTTGCAACTGCCCTCCGACAACGACATCCCACTCTTCTTCGCCGAATTCTTCTATACGCACAGCCACCATGGGCCGATCGCGGTCTTCCCCGGCGAATGGCTGGCCAGTGACCGGCCGCCGCTCCAGGTCGGCTACCTGCTCTCCCAGCAGCCCTTCGCCTTCAACTCCGCCGAACTGAACTACGAGGTGCTCGGCGTCTGCCTGCAGCAACTGTGGATCATCGGCCTCTGGGCGCTGCTGGTCGCCGCCGGGGTCGGTCGCCGCACCAAGGCGCTGGCGATGATCACCGTGCTGGTCAGCGACCTGGCGATCGTCCATGGCTTCTTCGTCTGGCCGAAGATGCTCCCCGCGGCGCTGCTGCTCGGCGCGGCGGCGCTGATCCTCACCCCACTCTGGGACGAGCTGCGCGGCAAGCTCTGGGCGGGCGCGCTGATCGCGGCGCTCTGCGGCCTGGCGATGATGGGACACGGGTCGAGCGCCTTCGCGATCATCCCGCTCGCCCTCGTCGCCGCCTATCGGGGCCTGCCGAGCCGGCGCTGGCTCGGGGTTGCGCTCGCCGTCTTCATCGTCGTGGTCGCCCCCTGGTCTGCTTACCAGAAGTGGGGCGACCCGCCCGGCAACCGGCTGCTTAAGTGGCAGCTCGGCGGCGTCGTCGAAATCGACGGGCGTGGCACTACCGAAGCGATCGAGGACTCCTACCGCGAAGCCGGGCTCGGCGGGACGATCCACAACAAGGCTGAGAACTTCGTCGTCGTCTCCGGCGGCGGGCCGTTCGTGCAGGACATCCGCCACGCGATCACCGACATCGGCAACGGCGACTGGGCGGGGGCCGTCCGCGAAACGCGCTGGTCGCTCTTCTACTACCTGCTGCCCTCGCTCGGGCTGCTGTTGCTCGGCCCGGTCGCGATGCTCGTCGGCCGCCGACGCCGGCGCAGCGGCGACGCGCCCGCCGAATGGAAGCTCGCCCGGGAATCGTTGATCGTCTTCGTCCTCGGCATCCTCGTCTGGTGCCTGCTGATGTTCGGCAACGAAGCCTCGCGCGCAGTCATCCACCAGGGCAGCTACCTGCTGCCGATCCTCGGCATGGTCACCGGGATCTGTGGGCTGCGGGCGGTCTGGCCGCGGGTCGGCGGCTGGATCGTCGGCGTCTGGGCGGTCTTCATGCTGGCCCTCTACGTGCCCGCCCTGACTCCGCCGGAAGCGACCAGCTACTCGTTCTGGTCGGCCGTGACCGCCGCCGTTTGCCTGGTCGGATACTGCCTCATGGCGTTCGGCCGGCGGCGCGGTGGCGAGGCCCCGGCGGCGCCCGAGCCGCGCCCGGCGGTCGCAATAGACTCGCCCGCCTGATGGCTCTGCGGAGGCGCAACGCGCCGGTCCTCGTCTTCGGCGCGGCGCTGGTCGCGATGGCGATCGTCCTGATCGTCGCCCAGTGGCGGATCGCCTTCTTCCAGGACACCTTCGCCTTCCTGCTCGACCGGCAGCCCTGGACGCCGTACAACTTCCTCTTCCCCCACAACGAGCACATCGTGATCCTGCCGGTGGCGATCACGAAGACGCTGCTGGCGATCTTCGGGATGACCTCCAACGTGCCGGAACAGATCCAGATGGGGATCACCGTGCTGGCCGCCGCGACGCTGCTGTTCGTCTGGCTGCGCCGCCGCCTCGACCCGTGGCTGGCGACGATCGGCGCCGTCCTCTTCCTCTTCCTCGGCTCGGCCTGGCCGACGATCCTCTGGCCGTTCGAGAACGAGTTCACGCTGCCGGTCGTCTTCGGCCTCGCCGGCCTGCTGCTGCTCGAGCGCGAGGACGCCAAGGGCGACGCCTGGGCCTGCGCGATGTTCGTCCTCGGGACGATCTCCGGCAGCCTCGGCGTCTGCTTCATCGCCGCCGCTTTCGTCGAGGTGGTCCTGCAGCGCGAGCGGCGCGGATGGCGGCGCGCCTATGTCTTCGCCGTGCCGCTGCTGGTCTATCTCGCCTGGTACGCGGGCTGGGGCCACACCGCCGAACATCACATAACGATCCACAACATCCTCCACTCGCCGCAGTACGTGCTGGAAGGGTTCGCCTCCTCGCTCGACTCGCTGGCGGGCCTCTCGACGATCCAGGCCAACGTCTCCGGCAACAACGACTGGGGCCGGCCGCTGGTGATCGGCGCGATCGGGCTGCTCGCCTTCTCGCAGTGGCGCCGCCCCGGCTTCTCGAAGACCTTCTGGGTGGTGACCGCCGCCGCCGTCTCCTATTGGCTGCTCGCCGCCTTCGACTTCGTCCCCGGCCGCGAAGCCTCGGCCGCGCGCTACGTCTACGCCGGCGCCCTCTTCACGCTCCTGATGATCGCCGAGGTGCTGCGCAAGTGGCCGCTCAGCCGTAAGGCGCTCTGGATCGCGGGCGCGGTGGCAGTCTGCGCGATCGGTCCGAACATCGTCCAGATGAAGGAAGGCAGCAGCTGGGAGAAGGAACAGAGCGTGCTCACCCGCTCCGACCTCGGCGCGCTCGAAATCGCCCGCGACACGGTCTCGCCCGAATATGCCCTGCTCTCGGTCGAATCGACCGGCACCGCGTCGCTCGGCCTGGTCAACGCCGGGCTCTGGTTCGAAGCCGTCGACAAGTGGGGCAGCCCCGCCGACAGCCCGTCCCAGATCGAAACCGAGCCGGAGGGCGGCAAGGAACACGCCGACCTGGTGCTCGCCGAAGCGCTGCCGATCGCCAGCAGCACCGAACCCGGCGGTCTGGTCGGGGCGCCGCCGGCCGGGGTGGCATGCGTGACGCTGCCCGGCGGCGGCGCCTCGTCCGGCAAGCAGGTGCCGCTCAAGCCCGGCAGGACGACGATCGAAGTCGCTGCGGGTGGGCCCGCCGCGATTGCCCTGCGCCGCTTTGCCACCGAATCCTTCCCGGTGACGATCCCGGGCGGCGAGGCCGATCAGACGACGGTCGTCGAGATCCCCAAGGACCGGGCGACCCAGCCTTGGTACATGCACGTCGAAGCGGGCCAGACGGCGCGCGTCTGCACCGGCGGCTAGCCGGGGCGGCCCGCTCGGCTCGGGGCGCGCCGCCTACTTGCCGAACTTGGCCAGTTCGTCGCAGGGAATCAGCAGCCCCCAGGTGGGGGGCGAGGTGGCAACTCCGGTTTCGGCTCCCGGCGGTTCCGATTCGCAGACTTCGGCGCTGTGTTCGAGCGAGGCTTCCCAGGGCGGCGCGCCGCGCACGGCGGGGTTCTCGACGTGGAAGGAGGCGGCGACGATCACCACCGCGAGGGCGGCAAGGCCCCAGGCGAGCCAGCGCGGCCGCGATTCGCCCTCGCGGCGGCGCGAGCGGCGGTCGATCATCACCGCCGCCACCGAGAAGAGCAGCAGCGCCGGGACGATCGCGTAGCGCCCCGCCGCTTCCGACCAGGCCCCGGCGGGCCAGACCATTTCGGCGCCGACCGCGCGCTGGTAGACGGAGACGACGAACATGATCAGCGAGATCGGGATCGCCAGCAGGGCCAGCAGGCGCGCGGTCAGGTTGGTGCGGGTGACGCCGTAGACGAGGGCCGCGATCAGCACGACGAGGAGGCCGATCAGCAGCACCCAGCCGAGGTGGTCCCACGCCTTTCCGCCCAGCTTCAGGCCGAGGAAGGCGCCGTCGACCACGCGCTGCAGGTAGGAGGTCCAGATGTCGTGGGTCCAGAGCGGCGTCACCGCTTCTTCCTTGTTGAAGGCGAGGACCGGGATCTGGACCACGGCGCCCGCCCAGTAGCCGGCCAGCACGAGGCCGTCGCGGCGGTCGCGGACGGCGACGGTGCGCAGCAGGGCGAGCGGGATGAAGAACCAGACGCCGGGGCTGCTGAGCCCGGTCAGCAGGGCGAAGAACCCGGCACCGCCCGCGGCCAGGCTGGTGCGCGGCCGCCAGAGCAGGATCCAGAAGGTTGCGAAGAGCATGTACCAGGGGACGTAGGCGCCGGAGTCGGTCGACTCCAGGCCGCCGACCGGGGCCAGCACGGTGAGCAGGACGAGCGCGCCGCGCAGCCAGGGGCTCTCGATCAGCCCCGCGGTCGCCTCCCAGACGATCCAGCCGCTGAGCGCGACGACGGCGCCGGCGAGGATCGAGATCGCGGCGGGCGCGTCCTGCAGCGGCACCAGCCCGCCGATTTCGCCGATCAGGCGCGGCACGAAGACCAGGTAGGTGGCGTAGGTGTCGAAGAGGCTGCCGCCGAAGCTGTTGTGGACGGCGCCGGAGAAGTACACCGCGCCGTCCTCGGCCCAGAGCGAGTGCAGCGAGATCGACCAGCCGATCCGCAGCATCTGCAAAAGGACCGCGAGGACGAAGAGAGCGGCGATCAGGATCCACCGGGGCGCGCCCTGCGCGGCGGGATCGGGCGGCGGGGGATCCCGGAAGAGCGTCTCGTCGAGGCGCCGGCGCAAGGTGGAGATGGTCATCAGCCGCGGCCCCGCATCCTTCGCCGCACGATATCCGTGTGTCAGGCTGCCCCGCGTGAGCGCCCTGCCGCAGGTAGCCGTGGTGATCCCCAGCTGGAACTCGGCGACGCAGCTGCCGGCCCTGCTCGACTCGCTTTCCGGGGGCGGGGCGGAGGTCGAGCTGATGGTGGTCGACAACGGCTCGCGCGACGGCACGGTCGAGCTGTTGGAGGAGCGCGGCGTGCCGTACCTCGCGCTGCCGACCAACCTCGGCTTCGCGGTGGCGATGAACCGCGGCGTCGCGGCGACGAGCGCGCCGTTCGTCCTCGGCCTGAACGCCGACACGGTGGTGGCGCCGGGGGCGATCGAGGTGCTGGCGACCGCGCTCTCCGCCGACCCTGAGCTGGGCGGTGTGCAGCCGCGCATCCTGCAGCTCGAGGGCGGTAGCCCCGGCGACCCGGCCGCGGCCTGCCTCTACAGCGCCGGAATGGCGCTGACCCGCGACGGGCGCGCGGTCGAGATCGGGGCGGGGGAGGCGCAGTCCGCCGCCTGGCTCGAGCCGCGCGAGATCTTCGGCGTCTGCGGCGCCGCCTGTCTGCTGCGGCGTGAGCTCTTCACCGCGCTCGGCGGCTACGACGAGAGCTACGTCTCCTTCTACGAGGACGTCGACCTGAACGTGCGGGCGCGGATCCTCGGCCGGCGCTTCGCCTACGTCCCCGAGGCGGTCGTCTGGCATGCCGGCAACGCCTCCTGGCAGGCGGGGTTCGAGCGGCCCGGGGCGGAGAACGCGCGCCTCGTCGCCCGCAACCGCATCGTCACCCAGGCCAAGTTCATGCCGCTCGCGGCGCTGCCGCGGATCCTCGCGGTCGAGGCCGGCGCCCTGGTCCGCGCCGCCCGCCAGGGCCGCCTCGTCGCCACCCTGCGCGGCAAGCTCGAAGGCCTGGCGCGGCTGCCCCGCGCCCTCCGCGAGCGCCGCCACCTCGCCACGAGCGGCGACCTCTCCCGCCCCCGCGCCTGGCTCGGCCGCGATTAAGTCCCGGACCGCGAGCGAGTCCCGGACCGCGAGCGCGTTCGCAGTTCTCGTCGCTATGCGAGGGAAAGTGCGAACTCACCGGCGGCCCCGACGGGTGCGTTCGCAGTTCTCGTCGCATAGCGAGGGAAAGTGCGAACTCAGCCGCGGCGGCGGCGGCGCAGGGCCAGAGCCTCGTGGGCGCTGAGCTCCAGCAGCGGGGCGGCGCCGACTTCGCGGTGGGGGAGGCCGGAGCCGGCGCGGAAGCCGCGCAGGCGACCGGTGAGTCCGGCCGCGGTGCGGTCGCGGAGCAGCTGGCCGGTGCCGATCGCCGCCTCGCAGGCGAGCGCCCGCAGGGCCAGCGCCGGGTCGCGCATCACCCCGTAGCGGCGCAGCATGTAGCCGCGGCTCCAACCGGTGCGCGCGTACTTGGCGCCGCTCGCCGCGCCGAGGCTCGCCGAGTAGGCGTGCAGCGCCCGCGCCCCGG
This sequence comes from uncultured Actinomycetes bacterium, assembly GCA_963824485.1. GTDB lineage: Bacteria > Actinomycetota > Thermoleophilia > Solirubrobacterales > 70-9 > VAYN01. Next base: position 199,939 of record CAWGPH010000009.1, on the reverse strand, counting down.
GCGCCAGCCGGCAGCGCCCCCCGCCCGCCGCGATCCGCAGGGCCAGGTCGAGATCCTCGTAGTAGAGGAAGATCCGCTCGTCGAAGCCGCCGACCGCCTCCCAGGCCTCGCGCCGGTAGAGCGCCGCGCCGCCGGTCGGCCCGAGCGGATCGGCCGCCCCGTCGAGCGCCGCCACCGGTTCGCCGTGCAGGTGGTCGAACCCCATCAGGGTGTGGTCGGCGACCACCCCGGCACTGTCGACCAGGCCCGGCTCGCGTTCCTGCAGCAGCACCCCGGCGACCATGTCGACCCCATCGCCGAGCCCATCGAGGAGCGCCGCGCAGAACTCCGGCTCGCACTCGACGTCGCTGTTCAGCAGCGTGATCGCGTCGGCCGGGTGCGCGGCGACGGCGCGGTTCAGGGCCGGCCCGAAGCCGAGGTTCTCGCCCAGCTCGAGCACCGTCACCTCCGGGAAGTCGGCCCGCGCCGCCGCCACCGAGGCGTCGCTCGACCCGTTGTCGACGACGATCACGTCGAGCCGCCGCGTCTGCGCGCGCAGGCTCTCGAGCGTCCGCGGCAACCAGCGCTCACCGTTGAAGTTGGGGATGTAGACCGCCGCTCTCACAGCACCTTTCGCAGATAAGTAGGGTTGCAGCGTCCGATGGAGCCTCTCAAGGGACTGATTCTCTCCGGCGGCGCCGGCACCCGCCTGCGCCCGATCACGCACACCTCGGCCAAGCAGCTGGTCCCGGTCGCCAACAAACCGGTCCTCTTCTACGGCATCGAGGCGCTGGTCGACGCCGGCGTCACCGAGATCGGCATCATCATCGCCCCCGAGACCGGCGACGAGATCCGCGCGGCGGCGGGCGACGGCTCCCGCTTCGGCGCCTCCATCACCTACATCGTCCAGGACAAACCGGCCGGCCTCGCCCACGCGGTGCTGACCGCGGAGGACTTCATCGGCGGCTCGCCGTTCGTCATGTACCTCGGCGACAACCTCCTGCGCGACGGCCTGCGCGGCCTCGTCTCGACCTTCGCCGACGATTCCCCCGACGCGCTGATCCTGCTCACCCCGGTCGACGACCCGCAGTCCTACGGGGTCGCCGAGCTCGACGCCGAGGGCGGCATCGTCCGCCTGATCGAGAAGCCGAAAGACCCGCCCTCCAACCTCGCCCTGGTCGGCGTCTACCTCTTCAGCCCGCTGATCTTCGACGCCGCCCGCCGCCTGGAGCCCTCCTGGCGCGGCGAGCTCGAGATCACCGAGGCGATCCAGACGCTGATCGACGACGGTCGCAAGGTCCAGTCCGAGGTGGTGCGCGGCTGGTGGAAGGACACCGGCCAGCTCGCCGACATGCTGGAGGCCAACCGCCTCGTGCTGGAGGAGATCGAGGAGTCCTCCGAGGGGGAGGTCGACGAGGAGTCGCGGGTCGAAGGCCGCGTCGTGATCGCTCCCGGCGCGAGGATCGTCCGCTCGATCGTCCGCGGCCCGGCCGTGATCGGGCCCGGTGCCGTGATCGAGGACGCCTTCATCGGCCCCTACACCTCGATCGGCGACGAGGTCGCGGTGCGCCGCTGCGAGGTCGAGCACTCGATCGTCCTCGCCAACTCGACGGTCGAGGACCTCGGCACCCGGATGGAGGCCAGCCTGCTCGGCCGCAACGTGAAGCTGACCCGCGGCGAGGGCCTGCCGAAGACGCTTCGTCTCCTGGTCGGCGACAACTCGCTGATCGAAATCCAGTAGCGCGTCAGTCGATCTCGCTGCCGACGATCGCCGCGAACCGGCGCAAGTCGTCGAGCGAGCCGAGCGAGGCGAAGACCTTCCGGTCGTCGATCTCCATGTAGAGATGCACCAAAAGGTTGCGCTGTTTCGCCGCCTCGGACAGCCGATCTGCGAGGTCCACCGGCAAGATGCCCGTTGCACCCATCGACTGAAAGACACCTGCATAGCTGTCGGGAGCGCGCGCGGAGCCTTCCATCAGGAGCTGCGTGCCGAGGTCGATGCAGATCTGGACAGCCAGCTCCAGCCAGCGTTCGGTCATCGCGCGAACCTCGGGACTGGCGAGGTAAGCGTCTTCGCCCCCTCTCCCCACATCCTCCAGTCGCCACAGCAACTCGCGCAGGCGTTCGAGGCGGGCTGAAGCCCGATCAGGATCTACCAAAACGGTCTTCCTCGAACAGTCGCTTGAGTCGCCGCCGCACCGCCACGCGCAGCGGCTGGGTGTCCAGGTAGTCGAGGACAGCATGCGTCTCCAGCCGCACCCGCTCGTCGCGGTCGCGCTCGACCAGGCGCACCGCGCCGTCGATCGCCCGCTGCTGCATTAGCGGAGGGGCTTCGTTGAGCGGGACCATGTCGATCTCGCTGGTCCGCAGCGCTTCTTCGGCGGCGCCGATCAGCGCCAGGCGCAGGTTCCAACTCTCGTCACGATTGAGCGAGGGCTCGTGCCAATAGGCGATGTCCACATCCGAGAGCGGCCCCGGGTTCCCCCGTGCCTGCGAGCCGATCAGCATCGCGGCTACCACGCCTTCACGATCGAGGGCCTTGGCCAGCCGCCCGCGTGCCGCCTCGTCGACCTCCGGCACGACGGCCTTCTCGTTCACTTTGACCACGTCCCCATGGTCGCCGATCGCCCGCGTCCCGTCCAGAAGCCGGCCACGCTGCGGCACACCTTTCAGGGCAATAGCCTGTTGCGGCCTTTGAAGATGACGCGGAGCGCAGGGGAAAATCGATGAAGGTCCTGGTCGCGGGCGCCGGGGGGCAGCTCGGGCGCGACATGGTGCTCGCGGCGGGCAACGCCGGGCACGACGTGGTCGGCCTCGACCGCGCGCGGATGGACGTCGCCGACGCCGAGGCGGTGCGGCGCCGGCTCGACCGTGAGCGGCCCGACATGGTCGTCAACTGCGCCGCCTGGACCGATGTCGACGGCGCCGAGACGGCCGAGGACCGGGCGTTCGCGGTCAACGGCGCCGGTGCCGGCAACCTCGCCGCCGGCGCTCGCGAGGTCGGCGCCGCGATCCTCTACGTCTCCACCGACTACGTCTTCGACGGCGAGAAGGGCACCCCCTACGTCGAGTCGGATCAGCCCGCGCCGCTCTCCGCCTACGCCCGCACCAAGCTGGCCGGCGAGGAGGCGACCGCGGCCGCCAACAAGCGCCACTTCATCGTCCGCTCGTCGGGCCTCTTCGGCATCGCCGGCAAGAACTTCGTCGCCACCATGCTGCGGCTGGGCGAAAGCATGAGCGAGGTCACGGTCGTCCGCGACCAGGTCACCGCGCCCACCTACACCTGGCACCTCGCCTACGGCCTCACCCGCCTGATCGACGGGATCGAGTACGGCATCCACCACATGGCCGCCGCCGGCGGCTGCTCCTGGTACGAGTTCGCGGCCGAGATCTTCGAGCAGGGGAAAGTCGATTGCAAAGTGCTCTCGATCACCAGCGAGATGTACGGTCAGGCCGCCCATCGGCCGCCCTACTCGGTCATGCAGAGCCAGCGCGAGCACGCGATCCGGCTGCCCTCCTGGCACGATGGGCTGGCCGGGTACCTCGCCCAGCGCGAGTCCTCGGATAGTCACTGAGAGAGGAAGGAACGAGATGAAGCTCCTGGTCACCGGCGCCGCCGGATTCATCGGCTCGACCTACGTCCGCATCGCGGGGGCAGAGCACGACGTCGTCGTCCTCGACAAATTGACCTACGCCGGCCGGCCCGAGAACCTGCCCGCGGGGACCGAGCTGATCGTCGGCGCGATCGAGGATCCGGCGATCGTCCGCGAGGCGATGCGGGGCGTCGACGCCGTCGTCAACTTCGCCGCCGAGTCCCACGTCGACCGCTCGATCGACCACCAGGACGCCTTCGCCCGCACCCACGTGATCGGCACCGGGACATTGCTCGACGCCGCCCGTGAGCTCGGCGTCCAGCGCTACGTCCAGGTCTCCACCGACGAGGTCTACGGCTCGATCGACTCCGGCTCCTTCACCGAGGCCTCGCCGCTCGACCCCTCCTCGCCCTACTCGGCGACCAAGGCGGCGGGTGACCTCTTGGTCGGCGCCCACGTCCACACCTACGGGCTCGATGCCTCGATCGTCCGCGGCTCCAACAACTACGGCCCGCGCCAGTACCCGGAGAAGCTGATCCCGCTGATGGTGCTGAACGCGCTGCACAAGGACCCGCTGCCGGTCTACGGCGACGGCAGGCAGGTCCGCAACTGGCTCTTCGTCGAGGACTTCTGCCGCGGCATCCACGCGGTGCTGGCGCGCGGCGAGGCGGGCGAGGTCTACAACGTCGGCGGCCCCGACGAGTGCGAGAACATCGAGGTGGTGAAGCGGGTGATCGAGCTGGTCGGCGGCGACGAGTCGATGATCGAATACGTCACCGATCGCCCCGGTCACGACCGCCGCTACTCGCTCTCCTCGGAGAAGCTGAAGCGGGAGCTCGGCTGGGAGGCGCAGGTCCACTTCGACGAGGGGATCGAGCGCACCGTGAACTGGTACCGCGACAACGAGGACTGGTGGGGGCCGATCCGCTCCGGCGAGTACCGCGAGTACTACGAGCGCCAGTACGGCAAGGCGCTCGGCTGATGGCGAAGGCGCTGCCGACCAAGCTCGACGGCGTCGTCCTGGTCGAGCCGCAGGTGCACGGCGACTCGCGCGGCTTCTTCCTCGAGACCTATGCCCGCGAAGAGTGGGAAGGGCTCGGGGTCGACGCCGAGTTCGTCCAGCAGAACCACTCGCGCTCCTCGCGGGGGACGCTGCGCGGCCTCCACTTCCAGACCGCGCCGGGGCAGGCGAAGCTGTTGCGCTGTGCCCGCGGCGCGATCCTCGACGTCGCCGTCGACCTGCGGCGGGACTCCGCCACCTACGGCCGGTGGGAGGCGCATGTGCTCGACGACGAGCGCCATCACCAGCTCTTCGTCCCGATCGGCTTCGCCCACGGCTTCGTCGTCCTCAGCGAGGTCGCGGATGTCTGCTACCAGGTGTCCTCGCTCTACGACCCGGCGACCGAGGCCGGGATCGCCTGGGACGACCCCGAGATCGGGGTCGACTGGCAGGTCGCCGAGCCGCTGCTCTCGGCGCGCGACAAAGAGGCGCCGCGCCTCGCCGAGATCGCCGCTTCGCTGCCTTGGTGACCCGCTCCGGGTGACGTAGGCTGCCGCCGCGGATGACCTCGCGGCGGAACATGAGGATCACGCTCGCCGCGATGACGCTGGCCAGCTCGATGATCCTGGTCGACCAGACCGCGGTCCCGCTCGCCGCCCCGCACGCGATCATCGGCCTGCACGCCGAAATCTCGCAGTCGCAGTGGCTGATGACCGCCAACATCCTGCCGCTGGCGGCGCTGATGGTGTTCGGCGGCCGGCTCGGCGACCTGTTCGGGATGCGCCGCGTCTTCCTGATCGGCGCGGTGATCTTCGGCCTCGCGACGACCGCGATGGGCGCCTCCCAGGACATCGCCTGGGCGATCGCCGCGCGGGCGCTGCAGGGGACGGGCGCGGCGCTGATGATGCCGACCGCGCTGGCGATCGTCAGCGCGGTCTATCCCGACGACGAGAAGGGCTCGGCGCTCGGCATCCTGGCCGGCGCCTCGGCCTTCTTCGCCGCGCTCGGGCCGGTGCTGGGCGGCGCCCTGACGGCGATCGACTGGCGCCTCGTCTTCCTGATCAACGTGCCGCTGGCGGCGCTGACGATCTTCCTCACCCTGCGCGCGACGCCCGAAATCGAGCCCGACCCGAACGCCTCGCGCGAACTCGACCTGCCCGGCGTCGTCACCTTCGCGGCGATCGTCGGGGCGCTGATCTTCGGTCTCAGCCAGGGCCCGCAGGAAGGCTGGGGGAAGGCGGAGACGCTGGTCCCGATCGCCGTCGGCCTCGCCCTGATCCCGGTCTTCCTGACGATCGAGCGGCGCTCCGACAACCCGATGATCAACTTCAAGCTGTTCCGCCACCAGAACTTCCTCGCCTCCAACGTCAGCCAGCTGCTGGCCGGGATGATCGAGCTCGGGCTCGGCTTCCTCACCCCGTTCTTCCTGCTGCTGGTGGTCGGCGTCTCACCGGCGGCGGCAGGGGTGGCGCTGATCCCGGCGACGGTCCCGGTGATCCTCGCCGGGCCGCTGGCGGGGAAGTCGTTCGACCGCTTCGGCGGCCGCTGGCCCCTGGTCGGCGGCTTCCTCGTGCTGGCCGCCTCGGGCGTTGTGCTGGCGGTCTCGGTCTCGAGCGAATCGGCGGTGGCGCTGATCCCCGGCCTGCTGCTGCAGGGGATCGGGCTCGGCATCGTCCTCACCGTCAACGACCCGACCGGGTTGACGGCGGTGCCGGACAAAGACTCCGGCGAGGCGGCCGGGATGATCAACACCTCCGAGCAGCTCGGCGGGGCGCTGGGGATCGCGATCCTCGAGGCGATCGAGCTGGGCGTCAACTTCGCCAAGCTGAAGGACCGCTTCAACGAACACGGGATCCACCCGACCGCGCACCAGAGCGAAGTCGGGCGCAACCTGATCCTCGAGGCCGAGCAGAAGGGCCTCGACCATCTGCCCCACAGCAGGATCCTCGACCTGATCAAGCCCGACGTGATCGCCTCCCACGTCACCGCCTTCGAAGTGACCTTCTACGCCTCGGCGGGGATCGCCGTGCTCGGCGCCTTCTTCAGCCTCATCCTGGTCCGCAAGCAGGACCGGCTGAAAGCGGCGGGCGTCTTCACCCGCCGCTCCCGGTGGATCTTCGCGACCAGCGGGCGCTCGCCCGCGATCACCCGCCGGCCGCCGCCGCACCCCGGGGAATCGGCGACCGGCTAAGGGGTTGATTTCACGTGGGGGGAGCGAGACGGGATAGCTGGCGCCCGCGCCGGGCGCGAGGGATGGATAGCTGGCGCCCACGGCGGCTGATGGGCGACCCCCTCTGGGTGTGGTCGCCCATCAGCCGCCGGGCCCTGAAGGGTGAGGAGGAAGGCGCGCCGGGGGATGACGGGAGGCGCGCCGGGTGTCACGGAAGGCGGGAGACGGCACGAAGGCGTGTGAGGCGCCCCGCGACCGTGCACCTGAGCCGCCCATGACCGGCTCAACTGCACGAGTGTGCGATCGACCACACCCTGGTGTGTTCAATCGCACGGTCGGTGAGCCAGGCGCACGGGACCGTGCCGTCTCCCGCCTTCCGTCACAACCCTCCCCGCCCGAGCCTGCCGCGGATGCCGGGCCGACCTCACAAAGCCGGGGCCGGACCGGCATCCGCGGCACCCGGCGTTCGCATCAGGCCGAGTGTGACGACCAGCGCCGGCGCGACCACGAGGGCCTCTGAAGTTGGGAAAGCATGCGGGAAATCCTTTTGTCGAATCGGGAGGGGTGGTAAAATGGAGCCATCCTCCGGGTAAATCGGAGGGCGCCCCCGCTTTGTCAGGTGCGGATCGAGGATTTGCAGATGGCTGCGACCCCAGACACGACGACCGCCTCGCCGACCCCCCTCGCGGAGCGGCCGAAGCGGGCCGACGCGCGTCGCAACTACGACAAGCTGGTCACCACGGCGCGCGATGTCTTCGCCGAGCAGGGGAGCGACGCGACGCTGGAGGAGATCAGCCGCCGCGCCGGAGTCGGTATCGGCACCCTCTACCGACACTTTCCGGCCCGCGAGAACCTGATCGAGGCGGCCTACCTCGACGGGGTCGAGGAGATCTGCGCCGCGGTCGCCCGCCACGACGGCGAGGAGCCCTGGGAGGCGCTCACCGGCTGGCTGCTCGAACTGGTCGGCTTCGCCGCGACGAAGCGGGTGCTGGCCGACGAGATGTTCGCCTACCTCGATCGCGACGCGCCGGTCTTCAAGTCCTGCTCCGGGGCGATCTACGACGCCGGCGAGCCGCTGCTGGTCCGCGCCCAGGCGGCAGGCGAGGTCCGCGACGACGTCGACATCGTCGACGTCACCAAAATGGTGAGCGGCATCGCCGGGATCCGCACCGCCGAGCCGAAGCAGATCGAACGGATCGTCGCGGTCGCCCTCGATGGGCTCCGGCCGAGCGCCTGAGCGCCCCCTCCGTCCTCAGCGCCCGCCTGTAGCCTGCGCGGCATGACGCGGGCGAACCGGGTGCCGGTCTGGGTCGGCGGCCTGCTCGTCGCGCTGCTCGGCTGGCGGGTCGGGATGAACCCGCCCGGGGTCGGCATCGACGCGAGCTGGAACGCCGCCCTCGCGATGGGGGCCGAGCAGGGCCTGCACTGGGGCAAGGACATCGTCTTCACCTACGGCCCGCTCGGCTTCCTGCAGACCCAGCTGGTCTGGTTCACCGGGCAGACGGTGCTCTCGTTCCTCTACTCGGGGCTGATCTACGTCGTCTTCTGCGTCGGCCTGGTCTGGGCGCTGCACCGCCGACTGCCGCTGGTCCTCGCCGGCGTCGCGGCGTTCGTCGCGGTGGCGGTGCTGTCGCTGCTCGAGCTGAGCCTGCTGAGCGCCGTCTTCGCCTCCTTCTGGTTGCTCGAAGCCGAGCGCTGCCCGCGCCAGCTCGACCTCTTCGTGGTCGCCGCGGCGACCTTCGCCGCCCCCGCCGCGCTGATCAAGCTCTCGACCGGCCCGCTGGTGCCGGTCGTGCTGCTGCTGGCGTTGCTCGGGGCGCGCGCCGGCGGGCGCCGCGTCGCCGCCTACGTCGTCCTGCTGGCGGCCTGGCTGCTCGTCCTCTGGCTCGCCACCGGCCAGAGCCTCGGCGACGTCCCCGCCTTCGTCTCCCACACCGTGCAGATCTCCAGCGGCTACAGCTCGGCGATGCTGCGCTCGACCGAAGTCGCGCCGTGGAAGGTGGTCGCCGCGTCGCTCGCCGCGATCGGCCTCACGATCGGCGTGGTCGCCGCCGCCTGGCTCACCGGCCACCGCGACCGCCGCGGCCGCTGGGCGGCGACGGTGATCGTCGCCCTGGTCGCCTTCTCTATCTACAAGGAGGGGATCGTCCGGGTCGACGCCGGCCACCTCACCGTCTACTTCGCCAACGCCTGCATCCTCTGGGTCGCGGTCGGCTTCGGCCCGGGGCGCCGGTGGGTGCTGCCGGCGATCGCGCTGGTCGTCTTCGTGATCAGCCTGCCGCTGCGCCCGGCAGGCACCGCCGACAACCTGAACTTCGTCTCCAACCTGAGCTACGCCTTCGACCAGGCGCGCAACCTGGTCAGCCCCGGCCGGCGCGCCGCGGCGATGGAATCGGGTCGGCACGGGATGATCGGGACCTACGCGCTGGAACCGGGGGCGCTAGCGGCGCTGCGCGGCCGCACGGTCGCGGTCGAACCGTGGGAGGCGGCGGCCGCGTGGGCCTACCGGCTCGACTGGCGCCCGCTGCCGATCTTCCAGAACTACAGCGCCTACACGTCGGGGCTCGACCGGCTGAACGCGCGGATGGCGGAAAACCCGGACGGCCCGGAACGCCTGCTGCGCGAGAACCAGCAGGTGGTCGACGCCCAGTTCCCGACCCCGGACCTCGACAACCGCTTCCCGGGTTGGGACCCGCCCGAACAGGCGCGCGCGGCGCTCTGCAACTTCGTCCCGCTCTACACCAGCGAACGCTGGCAGGTGCTGGGCCGGGTGGCGGACCGCTGCTCGGCGCCGCGGGCGCTCGGCACGGTCGAGGCGGCGGCGGGCGAAGCGGTGCGGGTGCCGACGCCGAAGGGCGGCCAGGTCGTCTTCGTGCGGATCGACGGCGCCGGCGTGTCGGGGCTCGAACGGGTGCAGGCCTTCCTCTTCCACGCCGGTTCCCGACACCTCACCGTGAACGGCGAAACGCGCTACCGCCTGGTCCCGGAAACGGCCGGCGACGGTCTCCTCCTGCGCGCCTTCCCCGGCGTGGTCCGGCCAGGTCCGTTCGACCCGATCCCGGAAGCGCGGACGATCGCCCTCGACGGCGCCGCCGACCGGGTCACCTACAGCTTCTTCTCAATGCGGGTCGAGCTCGCCGCCACCCCCCGGTGAGTTCGCACTTATCGTCGCTATCCGACGATAAGTGCGAACACGCTCGTCAGCGGCGGCCGCGCAGCGCCGTGATCGCCAGGCTGACCGCCAGCTTGGCGCCGATCCCGAGGTAGACCGCGAGGTTCAGCAGCGGGTTCGCGTGCGGGGCGTCGAAGCGTCGGTAGAAGCGCCCCATGCCGCGGTGGAAGGCGATCTCCTGGCGCGGCGCGCGGCGGGATGTGCTCGACCCTCCCTTGACATGGAGCGCGATGGCCTTGGGCTCGTAGAAGACCTTCCAGCCCGCGTCCCAGAAGCGGTGGCACCAGTCGAGGTCCTCCATGTAGAGCCAGTAGCCCTCGTCGAGCAGGCCGACCTGGGCGACGGCGGTGGCACGGCAGAGCATGAAGGCGCCGTTGACCGCGTCGACCTCGCCCGGCTCGTCCTCGCCGAGGTGGGTCGCCCGGTACTGGCCGAGCGTGGCGCCGGCCTCGGCGCCGCGGCCGATCCCGGTGAAGTGAGCGAGCGCCGCGAGCGGCGTCGGGAAGGAGCGCTTGGCGGCGTGGTCGAGCTCGCCGTCCTCGCGCACCAGCTTCGCCCCGACCATGCCGATCGCCGGGTCGGCGGCGAGCCGGGCGAGGACGGTGTCGAGCGTCCCGGCGTAGACCTCGGTGTCGGGGTTGAGCAGCAGGACGGCGCCGGCCCGGCTCTCGCGCAGGACCAGGTTGTTGGCGGCCGAGAAGCCGATGTTGCCGCGCCGCTCCAGATGGAACTCGGGGAACTCGCGGGCGACCATGTCCGGCGTCCCGTCGGGGCTGCCGCTGTCGACCACCGTCACCCGCATCGTCGCCGCGCGCGGCGGGTGGGTGCGGAGGCTCTCGAGGCAGCGCCGCAGCAGCGCCTCGGCGCCGTGGCTGACGATCACGACCTCGAGGTCGGGCAACGCTAGTAGGCGCCTTCGCCGCGCACGATCGCCCGCGGCGTCCGCATCAGGATCTGCAGGTCGGTGAGCAGCGAGAGGTTGTCGAGGTAGTCGCGCTCCATCGCCAGCCGCTCCTCGAAGGTGAGGTCGCTGCGCCCGTAGACCTGCATCGGCCCGGTCAGGCCGGGCTTGATCGCCAGCCGGCCGCGCTGGCGCTCGTCGTAGAGGGCGACCACCGCGACCTCCTCGGGCCGCGGCCCGACCAGCGACATCTCGCCGCGCAGCACGTTGATCAGCTGCGGCAGCTCGTCGATCGAGGTCCGCCGCAGGAGCCTGCCGACCCTGGTCACCCGCGGGTCGTCGGGGATCTTGAAGGCGGGCTGGTCGAGCTTCGAGAGGTCGATCAGCTCGGCGAGCCGGTCCTCGGCGTCGGCGACCATGGTGCGGAACTTCAGCACCGTGAACGGCACGCCGTCCTTGCCCGCCCGCTTCTGGCGGAAGAAGACGGGGCGGCCGGAGTCGATCAGGATCGCGATCGCGGCGGCGAGCAGGAGCGGCGAGGTGAGGATCAGCCCGAGGCCGGAGACGAAGACGTCCATCGCCCGCTTCATCGCCTGGGTCGAGCGCGGCGGGTCGGAGAAGCGGAAGTCGAGGACCGGCAGCTCGGCGAGGCGGTTCAGCTCGATCCCCGGTCCCAGCAGGCCGTAGTGCTGGGGGAGGAGGGTGAGCGCCAGACCCGCTTCCTTGCACTCCTCGATCAGCCGCTCGGCGGCGGGCTCGCTCATCTGCTGTTCGGTGACGACGACCCGCTCGATGCCCTCGGCGTGGGCGACCGCGGCGATGTCGGTGAGGCCGCCGAGCCGTGGCAGCTCGGCCGAGTCCTCCTCGGTCGAGGCGGACAGGTAGCCGACCAGGCGGAGGCGCGTCTCCGGGTGGGTGACGACGCGGCGGGCGACGGTGTCGACGGTCGCGGGCGGCCCGACGACGACGCCGATCGCCATCGGCGTCGCCCGGCTCCAGACCCAGCGCAGGACGCCGCGCAGGACGAAGCTGCCGACCAGGGTGCCGACCCCGAGCGCGATCGCGCTCTTCGGCGAGAGCGGCCCGACCGGGCTGATCGCCAGCAGCGCGTCCAGCACCAGCGTCCCCAGCACGCTGGCCGAGACCAGCGAGGGCACCTCGTCGAGGGTGCTGTGGCGGATCCGCCGGTGGTCGTTGTCGTAGAGGCCGTGGAGCTTGACCACGAGGATCCAGCTGGGGCTGAAGAGGACCGCCCAGAAGAGGTCGGCGACGTCGGTCGAGGAGGTCGCCGCGGTGACCGCGCAGAGGGTCACGATCAGCGCCGTCCAGTCGCCCAGCGCCAGCAGCCGGCGCAGCAGGGCGCCGCGCCGGCGCGCGCCCTCGGGGCCGCTCAGGCCGAGCCGGTCGGCGGCCCGGTAGGAGATCGGCACACGGCGCTCGAGCTCGCGCCGCTCCGCCTCGGCGGCGGCACGGCGTTCGGCGGCGATCTTCTCGGTGTCCGGCGTTCGGGTCATCCGCAACCTTCAAACCCTTCGGTTATGCAAGTTTCGAGTGGATTGAGGCGTTTTGCCTCGGCCTGGTCGACCTGGGCGGCTTCGTTCTGCCCCGCCTGGTGCTCGGCCTTCGCCCGCAGGTAGTAGAGGACCCAATTGTGGTTCTCGCGGTCGATCGCCTCCTCGAAGCTGCCGATCGCCGCCTGATCTTCGCCTTTCGCCTGCTCGAGCAGGCCGAGCTGCAGGTAGGGGGTCGCCGCCCAGGGCTCGATCGAGCGGGCGGTGTTGGCGTGTTCGATCGCGCTTTCCAGTTCAGGGGGAGTGGCGTCGGCGGCGTTGTTCGACGCGTGGATCTCGTGGTCGACCAGCAGCGGGCCGATCAGGGCGAGCATCGTCAGCCAGGCGACGGCGAGGCCGACGATGGTGAGGCCGAAACGCCGGCTTTCCTGGTTGGTCTCGACTTCGACGCCTTCGCGGGCGCGGGCGGCGGCGCGGGCCCGCCAGAGCTGGCCGCAGCGGGCCGCGACCAGCGCCCCGGTCGCCATGAAGAAGACCGAGCCGACCATCGCCAGCTGCCAGAACCAGTCGTAGGCGACCCCGACCGCGAAGGCGAGGCTGACCCCGAGCAGGACCGCGAAGAGCTCTCGCTCCCTCCCGCCGCCGGCCCGCCAGGCGGTGAAGCCGACCCAGAGCATGACGAGGACCATGCCGAGCGCCAGCACCCCGCCGACGATCCCCAGCTCCTCGAGCGCCTGCAGGTAGAGCGAGTGGGCCTGGGTGTTCGGCATGTCGATCGTGCGCAGCTGGTCCCAGGCGAACTGGTAGGTGCCGGCGCCGTGGCCGAGGATCGGCTTTTCGCCGAAGGCTTCGAGGGCGACGTCCCAGAACTGGCTGCGGCCGCGGCTGGAGACTTCGGTCAGGCCGCTCGGCGTGCCGAGGTCGGAGCTGGTGAACTTGTGCCAGGCGGTGCCGCCGTAGAGCACCCCGACGATCACCAGGACGACGACGGCGGCGATCGCGATGCCGCCCAGCACGCGGCGGTCGCGCGAGATCGCCAGCGCTCGCTTGACCGGTGCCGAGCCGCCCGCCTCGAGCCGACGCAGGCCCCAGAAGGCGAGCACGGTGACCGCGATCCCGCCCAGCAGGATGCCGCCGACCGCGAGGCCCTGGCCGACGATCGGCGGGAAGTTGGCGTTGTTGGAGAGTTCGGGGCGCGAGCCGACCGCGATCACGGCGGGCATGGTCAGCGCGGCGGCAACCAGCAGCGTCGCCAGCAGCCAGAGGCGGTCGCGGGAGAGGACGGCCAGCGTCCCGGCGGCGACGATCAGGGTGAGCACGCCGCCGCGCGAGTGGGTGAAGTAGAGGGCGAGCAGGACGGCGGGCAGGGCGGCGACCGAGAACCAGCGGAGGATCCGGTTCAGCGAGCGGCGGCTCATCCAGAGGCAGAGCGCGGCGGCGAACGAGAAGAGGATCGCGTCGGCGTTCCAATATCCGGTCGGATAGCGCAGCCGGGAGCCGCTGCTCTGGTCGAAGGAGAGGTCGAAGACGTGGGGGAGGAGGCGGGTGGAGAGAGCGAGGATCGCCACCAGGATCAAGGCGAGCGCGATGCCTTCACCGAAACGTTGGCGCCTCTGGGTGGTTTGGGCGACGAGGAACGCGGCAAGGAAGACTCCGAGGTACATCAACACGCGGTCCGCCTCGGTGACGCTCAACTCGACAGAACCGGACCAGAGAGATGAGATCGCAGACCAAATCGCCAGACCCAGGAGCAGTCCCGAAGCCCAGTAGAACGGCTTCGCGAGCAGCGTCCGCCCCGCGGCGCCGAGGACGAGAAGGCCGACCACCACGAGCCAGACGACCAGTCCGGCGACGTGGCGGGAGCTCAACGAGAACCCTCCTCCGGCAAGGCCGAGACCGCCGACCAGGAGGATCGGAGCGAGGAACGCCGCCGATTCCTCTAACCTTGCGCGGAATGCAAGGTGCCCTCCGCCGTCCGGCCCGTAGCTCGGTCCGCTCCTTCTTCGCGCTTCCGTCAGTGCTTGCTCTGCTGGCATTGGCCCTATTTCCCGTGCTGGCTCACGCCGAATCGGCGGAAAAGGTCTACGAAGTCGAAATCCCGAGCGTCGAAAGCAAGCCGCCGCCGACGAACCATGCTCACAAGTCGAATTCGGGCGGGAATCACAAGTCTTCTAACAACGCCAAGGCCCAGGGTTCCGGAGCCGGGAACTCCGCCGGCGGTGGAACCACCGGTGGAACCGAATCGAAAACCGAAGGTCAAAAGTCATCAGGGAAGTCATCAGGGAAAGGTTCTTCGCACGAAGGGGGAAACAATCCTCCCACGGCCGGTGGCGGCGGTGGGGGCGGCAACTCCTCGGGCGGCGGCTCCGGCGGTGCCAAGGCCGAAGGAAGTGTCGCCGAAGGCAGGGCGGTCCCGGGCACGACCGAATCCTCCGGCGGCGGCTCTTCGCCGGTGGTGCCGATCCTGATCGCGGTCGTCGTCCTCGCGGCGATCTCGATCGGAGTGGTCCTCTACCGCCAGCGCAAGTCGGGCCAAGACGGCCCTGATGATGGCCGCGCCACCTCGCCCAACGCGAGCTAGGCCGCAAACAGACATGGAGAGATCGATGCTTGAAGTCAGCAGGAAGACGCGCGCCCTGGCGGCCGCGCTGGTCGTGGTCGCCGCGCTCGGCGTCTGCGCCGCGAGCGCCGCGGCGAACGTCGGTGCGAAGTTCTTCGGCGTCGTGCCGCAGTCGACGCTCACCCAGGAAGAGTTCACGACCCTCAAGCAGGGTGGCGTGCAAAGCATGCGGGTGGCGCTGGTCTGGGGCGCGATCCAGTCGAAGCGCGGCGGTGCCTACGAATGGGGCAGCTTCGACCCGATCGTCGAACGGGCCGCGAAGAGCGGCATCGAACTGCTGCCCTTCGTCGTCGGCACGCCGGCCTGGGCGGTCCCCAACGCGACCGTGCCGGGCACCGACGGGGCGGAGGCCCCGGCCCACCTGCCCGCGGGCGGCACCTCGGCCTCGGCCTGGACCGCGTTCCTCAAAGCCGCCGTCGCCCGCTACGGCCCGAACGGGACCTTCTGGAGCGAAAACCCGACGGTCCCGGCCGCGCCGATCGCCGACTGGCAGATCTGGAACGAGCCGAACTTCAAGTACTTCGTCGCGAAGCCGAACCCGGCCGAATACGGGAAGCTGGTGAAGATCTCCTCGGCGGCGATCAAATCGGTCGACCCGACCGCCCACGTGATCCTCGCCGGGCTCTTCTCGAAGCCGGCCGGGGGACGTCGCCTGGCGGGCAAACGGGTCGCCAACCGGACCAGCCCCAACTGGTTCGCCTCCTACTTCCTCGAAGATATGTACAAGACGAACCCGGGGATCAGCTCCCGCTTCCAGGGCGTCGCGCTGCACCCCTACGTGGCGCGCTACCACCAGCTGCCGGCGGAGATCGAAGAAATCCGCGGGGTGATGAGCCGGGCCGGCGACGGCACCAAGGGCCTCTGGATCACCGAGCTCGGTTGGAGCTCGGAACCGCCGCAGGGCCCGAGCAACGTCTTCGCGGTCGGGGCCGCAGGACAGGCGCGCGAACTGAAAGGCGCCTTCACGCTGCTCAGGGAGGACCAGGTCAAATTCCGCCTCCAGCACGTCTACTGGTTCTCGGTCGACGACGCCCCGGAAACCTGCAACTTCTGCGACGGCTCAGGCCTCTTCAAGAAAGGCTTCGTCCCGAAGAAGTCCTGGACCGAATTCACCAAATTCACCGGCGGCACCCCGTAACGAGCCCCGCCTGACCGCCACCCGCGGTCACAAATCCGTAGCCGCCCCCGGCCGATGGGCCGAAAACCAGCCTAGGTGTCCGGTTTTCGGCCCATCGGCCGGGGGGTCCTGAGAGAGTCCGACAAAATAGGTGCGTAAGATCGATGGGTTGGCGACCAAGTCGAAACAACCCATCGCATCTGACCCGCTGGCGCCGTTCTCGGCGGCGACGCGGCGCTGGTTCGAAGCCTCCTTCGAGGGGCCGACGCCCGCCCAGGCGGGCGGCTGGGCCGCGATCTCGGGCGGCGACAACGCGCTGATCTGCGCGCCGACCGGCTCCGGCAAGACGCTCGCCAGCTTCCTCTGGGGGATCGACAAGCTCGCGCGGGAGCCACAACTGGGCACCGGTGTGAAGCTGATCTACATCTCGCCCCTCAAAGCCCTCTCCTACGACATCGAGCGCAACCTCCGCGCTCCCCTCCGAGGAATAGGCGCTGACATCTCGGTCGGCCTCCGGACCGGCGACACCTCGCAGAAAGACCGCCGGGCGATGGCGAAAACGCCGCCCGACATCCTCATCACCACCCCCGAGTCCCTCTATCTGATGATGTCCTCACAGGTCCGCGAGATCCTCACCGGGGTCGAGGCCGTGATCGTCGACGAGATCCACGCGGTCGCTTCGACGAAGCGTGGCTCCCATCTGGCGCTCACCTTGGAGCGGCTCGACAACCTGGTGCTGACCCAGCCTTCGAGCGGAATTCAAAGGATCGGCCTGTCGGCAACCCAGCGCCCCCTGGAGCGGATAGCTCAATTTCTCGTCGGGCCTAAAAGAGCTTGCAAGATCGTCGACGCCGGGCACCGCAAGGACCTCGACCTCGAGATCGTGGTGCCGGTCGAGGACATGGCCGACCCGGGCGCTCCCGCCTACCCGAGCGAGGACGGGACGGCGCAGCCGAGCGAAATCGAGCCGAGCGCCCACGTCCGCTCGATCTGGCCGGCGATCTACCCGGAGCTGCTGCGCCTGGTCCAGACCCACACCTCGACGATCATCTTCGTCAACAACCGGCGCGCGGCGGAGCGCCTCGCCAAACGGCTCAACGAGCTGGCGAACGGGGTCGGGGAGGACGGGGAAGCCTCGGCGGAACAACAGCGGGGAGGTTCCGGCGAGTCTTCCCCGGATGCCGCTTCGAACGGCGGCGCAGCGCTCGGGGAGCCGGTCGAGATCGCGAGGGCCCACCACGGCTCGCTCTCCCATGAGGAGCGGACTCTGGTCGAGGAGATGCTCAAGTCGGGCGAGCTCCCCTGCCTGGTGGCGACCTCCTCGCTCGAGCTGGGGATCGACATGGGGGCCGTCGACCTCGTGATCCAGGTCGAGTCGCCGAAGTCGGTGACCCGCGGCCTGCAGCGGATCGGCCGCGCCGGGCACGGCCTCGGCGAGACCTCGAAAGGCCGGATCTTCCCCAAATACCGCGGCGACCTACTGGAGTGCGCGGTGGTCGCGCGGCGCATGCGCGAAGGGGAGATCGAGGAGACGACGATCCCCCAGAACCCGCTCGACGTGCTCGCCCAGCACCTGGTCTCGATGGCGGCGCTCGACGAGTGGAAGGTCGACGACGTCGAGGCGGTGGTCACCGCGACCGAGCCCTTCCACGACCTCTCCCGCGAGCAGCTGGAGAACGTGCTCGACATGCTCGACGGCCGCTACCCCTCCGACCGCTTCGCCGAGCTGCGCCCGCGGATCGTCTGGGACCGCATGGAGGGGACGATCCACGGCCGCAAAGGCGCCCGCCAGCTGGTCGTCACCAACGCGGGCACGATCCCCGACCGCGGCCTCTATGGCGTCCACCTCCCCGACGGCCGGCGGGTCGGCGAGCTCGACGAGGAGATGGTCTACGAGGCGCGCCCGGGCCAGACCTTCCTGCTCGGCGCCTCGACCTGGCGGATCGAGGAAATCACCCGCGACCGGGTGATCGTCACGCCCGCCCCCGGCGCCCCCGGCGCGGTGCCGTTCTGGCGCGGCGACGGGATCGGCCGGCCCGCCGAGCTCGGCAGGGCGATCGGCGAATTCGCCCGCGAGGCGGTCAACCGCGAGCCCGCCGAGCTCGCCAAGGAGTACGACCTCGACGCGCGCGCCGCCAACAACCTCGTCACCTACCTGCGCGAACAGCAGGACGCGACCCGCGTCGTCCCCTCCGACCAGACGATCGTGGTCGAGCGCTTCCGCGACGAGATCGGCGACTGGCGCCTCTGCATCCTCTCGCCATACGGCGGCCGCGTGCACGCCGCCTGGGGCCTCGCCCTCGCCGCCAAGCTCCGCAAGGAGCGCGACCTCGAGGCCGACGCGATCTGGTCCGACGACGGCATCGTCATCCACCTCCCCGACGCCGACGAGCCGCCGCCTGCCGACCTGGTGCTGGTCGACCCGGCCGAGCTCGAGGACCTGATCGTCGGCGAGCTCTCCGGCTCGGCCCTGTTCGGCGCCCGCTTCCGCGAGAACGCCTCACGCTCGCTCTTGATCCCCCGCGCCTACCCGGGCAAACGCACGCCGCTCTGGCAGCAGCGGCTGAAGTCGCAGAGCCTGCTCGAAGTCGCGCGCGACTTCCCCCGCTTCCCGGTGATCCTGGAGACCTACCGCGAGTGCCTGCAGGACGTGTTCGACCTGCCCGCCCTCACCGACATCCTGGAAAAGCTCCACGCCCGCTCGCTCGGCCTGGTCGAGGTCGAGACGCCGACCGCCTCGCCCTTCGCCTCCTCGCTGCTCTTCGACTACGTCGCCACCTACATGTACGAGGGGGACACGCCGAACGCCGAGCGGCGGGCGGCGGCGCTGGCCCTCGACCGCGACCTGCTGCGCGAGCTGCTCGGCCAGGAGGAGCTTCGCGAACTGATCGACCCCGAGGCCCTGGTCGAAGTCGAAGAACAGCTGCAGCACCGCACCGAGGCGGGCCGGGCCGGCGACCGCGACGCGCTCCAGCAGATGCTCCGCAACCTCGGCGACCTGACCACCGCGGAGGCGGCCGACCGCGTCTCCGAGGGCTACTCGGCCGCGTCGATGCTGGAGAAGCTGGCCGGGGAGCGGCGGATCGCCAAGGTGCGGATCGCCGGCGGAGAGCGCTGGATCGCCGCCGAGGACGCCGGCCTCTACCGCGACGCGCTCGGCGTGCCGCCGCCGCCCGGCCTCCCCGACACCTTCCTCGCCGACCACCCCGACGCGATGCGTGCCCTGGTCCGCCGCTACGCCCGCACCCACGGCCCCTTCCCGACCGGGCAGCTGACGCAGCGCTACGGCGTCGACCCCGGCCCGGCCCTGCGCGAGCTGGAGGGCGAAGGGGCGCTGGTCCGCGGCGAGCTCCTGCCCGGCGGCACCGAGCGCGAGTGGTGCGACTCCGACGTGCTCCGCCGCGTCCGCCGCGCCAGCCTCGCCCGCCTGCGCAAGGAGGTCGAGGCGGCCGACCGCACCGAGCTGGCCCGCTTCCTGCCGAGCTGGCAGAACGTCGACGCCTTCCGCGCCGCGGGCGCCGGCCCCGACCGCCTGCGCGAGGCGCTGGTGCCGCTACAGGGTGTGGCGCTGACCCCGAAAGTCTGGGAGCGCGACGTGCTTCCGCGCCGGCTCGGCGCCTACTCGCCGAACTGGCTCGACCAGCTCTGCACCAGCGGCGAGCTGATCTGGATCGGCGCCGGTAGCCTCGGCCGCAGCGACGGCCGCGTCGCCCTCTATTTCCGCGAGGACGTCCGCCTCGCCGGCCCGCCGCCGGCCAACGGCAAGCTGGAGACCCCGCGGGGGGAGGTCGTCGACGCGATCCGCGAGCGGCTCGCCGCCGGGCCCTCGTTCTGGCTCGACCTGGTCGCCGACGTCGCCCACCCCACCGAGGAGCTCCACAACGCGCTCTGGGATCTCGCCTGGGCGGGCGAGGTGACCAACGACGCCTTCTCGCCGCTGCGGGCGCCGCGCCTCCGCGCCGTCCCCCAGACCGAACGCGGCGGCCGCCGCTTCGCCCGCCGCCGCTCGAGCGCGGGCGCCGCCGTGCAGGGACGCTGGTCCCTGACCGCGCCGATCTTCGCCGGCGCCCCCGGACCTGGCGCCCGCCTCCGCGCCCAGGCCGAGCTGATGATGGAGCGCTACGGGATCGTCACCCGTGAGACGGTGCTCGCCGAGGGCGTCCCCGGCGGCTTCTCCACCCTCTACTCGGAGCTCGGCAACCTCGAGCTCTTGGGGACGGCGCGGCGCGGCTACTTCGTCGAGGGCCTCGGCGGCGCCCAGTTCGCGCTGCCCGGCGCGGTCGAGCGCCTCCGCTCCTTGCCCGAAGCGCGCGGCGACTACCTGGTGCTGGCGGCGACCGACCCGGCCAACCCCTACGGCGCCTCGCTGTCCTGGCCGAAACTCGAGGGCGGCCGCCGGCCCGGCCGCACCCCCGGCGCCTATCTGCTGCTGCGCGACGGCGAGCCCGAGGTCTTCGTCGAGCGCGGCGGCCGCGGCCTGCTGCGCCTGCGCGAGATGGGCGAGGGCGAGCTCGGCGCCGCGATGCGGGCGCTGGCCGACGCGGTCAGGGCGGGGCAACTGTCGAAACTCGCGATCGAGAAGCTCGACGGCGAGGCGGTGATCGGCTCCGGCCACGAGGAGGCCCTGATCGGCGCCGGCTTCAGCCGCGGCCCGCGCAAACTGACCGCCTCCGCCTGACTCTTGCGTTCGCACTTATCGTCGGATAGCGACGATAAGTGCGAACTCCCCGAACGGGCCATGTGTCCGGGGCGCAACATCTGTGCGACGACCCGCCGTCATAATCGACCGGGGTGTCTGAAACTACGGAGCAGAGTGCGGTCGAGCTGCTGAAGAGCGTCCCGCTCTTCGCCGATCTCGAGGAGGGCGAGCTTGAGCGGTTCTCCCACGTCGCCGTGCCCCGCTCCTTCCCGGCCGGGACGCGGGTCTTCCACGAGGGCGACAGCTCCGACGCCTGCTACATCGTCAGCGAGGGCAGCTTCCGGGTGACGCGCGAACACTCCGACGGGCGGGCGATCACGCTGGCGACGCTCGGGCCGGGGGAGATCTTCGGCGAGCTGGCGATGCTCGACGGCGACCGCCGCTCCGCCTCGGCCGAGTCGATCACCGACGGCACCCTGCTGGCGCTGCCCGCCAACGACGTCCGCGGCCTCTTGGCGCGGAACCCGGAGATCGCGCTGAAGCTGGTCGCCGGGCTGGTCCGCCGGCTGCGCGCCGCCAACGCGCGGCTCTCGCGCCAGTCCTTCCAGACGGTGCCGAGCCGGGTCGCCGGGATCCTCGCCCAGCTCAGCCGCGAGGGCCAGGATGGCGACGGCGAGCCGACCGAGGTGACGATCCGGATGAACCAGACCGACCTCGCCCAGCTGGCGGGGACCTCGCGCGAGTCGGTCAGCCGCTTCCTGGCGGAGCTCGAGCGAGCTGGCGTGGTGCGCTCCGGGCGCGGCCGGGTCACCGTGCTGCAGCCGGGGAAGCTCCGCAACTACATCTACTGAGCTCTGAAGGGGAGCGCCGAGGGGGAGGGCGAGGTGGCCCCCTCTCTCACGAACAGCATGGAGGTTCGTTCGGGGGCCACCTCGCCCTCCCGTCAGGCCGCCGCGTCAGAGCGCAGGAGCGTCGTGGGCGACGGCGACGAGGATGCCGGCGAGCGCCACCACTCCGCCGATCGCGAACACCGCCGGGATCTGGAGGAGCAGGTAGAGGGCGACGCCGAGCAGGACGGCGAGGCCGCAGGCGCCGACGATCGTGCGGGCGGTCATCTGCCGACAGTACCGCCCTGCGTTCCACCGGCCTGCGTTCGCAGTTCTCGTCGCATAGCGACGAGAACTGCGAACGCGCCGGGTAGCCTCATTCGATGAGCGACTTCGCCGAGCGCCGCGCCAAGATGGTCGAGCACCAGCTACGCGAGCGGGGGATCGGGGACGAGCGCGTGCTCGCGGCGATGGGCGAGGTGCCGCGCGAGGCCTTCCTGCCGGAGCGGCGGCGCGAGCAGGCTTACGTCGACGCGGCGCTGCCGATCGGTGCCGAGCAGACGATCTCGCAGCCCTGGATCGTCGCCGCGATCCTGCAGGCTCTCGAACTGACCGGCGAGGAGCGGGTGCTCGAGATCGGCACCGGCTCGGGCTACTCGACCTGCCTGCTGGGACGCCTCGCCGCCCACGTGGTCAGCGTCGAGCGCCATGCCGGCCTCGCCCGCGCCGCCGCCGAGCACCTGCGCGCCTGCGCGGCCCACAACGTCGAGCTGATGGTCGGCGACGGCAGCCGCGGCGTCCCCGACCGCGCCCCCTTCGACGCGATCGCCGTCCACGCCGCCGCCCCCGCGGCGCCGCCGGGACTGGTCGAGCAGCTCGCCGAGGGCGGGCGCCTGGTCGTCCCGGTCGTCGCCGGCCCGGAGGAGATGCTGACCCTGATCCGCCGCCGCGGCGCCGAGCTCGAGACGGTGGCGATCGCCCCCTGCCGCTTCGTGCCGCTGATCGGCGCCGAGGGCTTCTAGGCGCCGGTCGGTCGCAGCCCCCCTCCTATACGCTCCCTGCGCAAATGAGGGGTGGCATCTACGTCCTTAACTTCTATTCCGCGGTCTTCGGCGACCAGTTGAAACGTGGCCGCAAGACGGCGACGATCCGGCTCGGCGACAAAAGCTCGAAGTACGAGCGTGGCCAGCTCGTCTGGATCACGATCGGCTTCCGCCACAGCCCGCGCGAGAAACTGTTCAGCGCGGTGATCGACGACGTCGAGGTGAAGCCGCTGTCCGAGCTCAGCCGCCGCGACATCGAGCACGACAACCCCGAGTTCCGCCGCCTCGAGGAAACCCAGCGCTTCCTCGAACAGATCTACAGCCGGACGATCGACGACGACGACCTGGTCACCGTGGTCCGCTTCTCGCAGATCGTCGAGCCGCCCCGCGCGCACCTCGGCAACGGAGAGACGCCGCACCACAACTGAGGCGGGGGGAACGGGCGCGGATGCAGTACTCGTTCCTCACCACCTGGCTCCTCGGGTCGCCGCGGGAGCCGGTCTGGGACGCGATCCACGACGAGGCCGTCTGGCCGGAGTGGTGGCGCGGGGTCGAGGTTGCCGAAGAGGTCCGCCCCGGCGACGCGAGCGGGGTGGGGACGATCTCGCGCATGGTCTGGCGCGGTCTCCTGCCCTACCGGGTGGAATTCGAGGTGAGGGCGACGAAGGTCGAGCCGTTCTCGCTGATGGAGGGCCAGGCGACCGGCGACCTCGAAGGGGTGGGGCGGTGGCGGCTCTACGAGCAGGACGGCGTCACCGCGGTCCTCTACGAGTGGAACGTGGCGACGACGGTGCGGTGGATGAACCGGATGGCGCCGCTGCTGCGACCGGTCTTCGAGTGGAACCACGACTGGGTGATGCGGCGCGGCGGCGAAGGGATCGCGGCGCACCTCGGCTGCCCGCTGCTGGCGCTCGACTAGGGCACGGTCCCGGACCCAGGATTTTCACCGGCCCGGCGCTCCCGCGCTGCTATCTTTCGTCGTGTTGGCACTCCTGGCTAGAGAGTGCCAAGCCGGAACGGAGCAGGAAAGGGCTTCAGACCGGCATTTCCCCCCTTCAAATGCAAATCACCTACCGAATGACGGAGGTTCATTGATGAATCTGAAGCCCCTCGGGGATCGGCTGATCGTGAAGCCGGTCGAGGAGGAGGAGACGACTGCCAGCGGCATCGTCCTCCCCGACACGGCCAAAGAGAAGCCGCAGAAGGGCAAGGTCATCGCCGTCGGCGATGGCGCCATCAACGAGGACGGCTCCCGCCGGGCGCTCGACGTCGCGGAGGGGGACGAAGTCCTCTACTCCAAATACGGCGGCACCGAGGTGACCGTCGAGGGCGAGGACGTCCTCGTCCTGCGCGAGTCGGACGTGCTGGCCAAGGTCAGCTAGCCCAACCCGGACTTAGAAGAACCAAGGAGGACTGAAAACAATGGCTCATAAGGAGCTGAAGTACGCAGAGGACGCCAGGGGCGCGCTGCAGGCGGGGGTCGACGCCGTCGCCAACGCGGTGAAGGTGACCCTCGGCCCGAAAGGCCGCTACGTCGTGCTCGACAAAAAATTCGGCGCGCCGACGATCACCAACGACGGTGTGACGATCGCCCGCGAGGTCGAGGTCGAGGACGTCTTCGAGAACCAGGGCGCCCAGCTCGTCCGCGAGGTCGCCACGGCGACCAA
This sequence comes from uncultured Actinomycetes bacterium, assembly GCA_963824485.1. Lineage (GTDB taxonomy): Bacteria > Actinomycetota > Thermoleophilia > Solirubrobacterales > 70-9 > VAYN01. The sequence continues at coordinate 175,700 of CAWGPH010000009.1, read as the reverse complement.
CGACGTCGCCGGTGACGGCACGACGACCGCGACCCTGCTGGCCCAGATCATCGTCCGCCAGGGCCTGAAGAACGTGGCCGCCGGCGCCAACCCGCTGGCCCTGCGCCGCGGCATCGAGAAGGCCGTCGACACGGTCGTCGAGAACCTCCGCGAGAAGCAGAGCAAAGAGGTCGCCGGCAAAGAGCAGATCGCCCGCGTCGCCGCGATTTCCGCCGGTGACGACGACATCGGCAACGTGATCGCCGACGCGATCGAGAAAGTCGGCAAAGACGGCGTCGTCAACGTCGAGGAGGGCCAGACCTTCGGCATGGAGCTGGAGTTCACCGAGGGGATGCAGTTCGACAAGGGCTACATCTCCCCGTACATGGTCACCGACCAGGACCGCATGGAGGCGGTGCTGGAGGACCCGTACATCCTCATCGCCAACCAGAAAATCGGCTCCGTGCGGGACATCCTGCCGGTGCTCGAGCAGGTGATGCAGGGCGGGAAACCGCTGATGATCGTCGCCGAGGACGTCGAGGGCGAGTGCCTCGCGACCCTGGTCGTCAACAAGCTCCGCGGCACCTTCACCGGTGTGGCCGTCAAAGCCCCGGGCTTCGGCGACCGTCGCAAGCGGATGCTCGAGGACATCGCGATCCTCACCGGCGGTGAGGTGATCACCGAGGAGATGGGCCTCAAACTGGAGAACACCCAGCTGGCTCAGCTCGGCAAAGCGCGTCGCGTCGTCATCGCCAAAGACAACACGACGATCATCGACGGCGCCGGGGCGGCCGACGACATCAAAGGCCGGATCAAGCAGATCAAACAGGAGATCGAGAACACCGACTCCGACTTCGATCGGGAGAAGCTCCAGGAGCGTCTCGCGAAGCTCGCCGGAGGTGTCGCCGTGGTCAAGGTCGGCGCCGCCACGGAGACCGAGATGAAGGAGAAAAAGCACCGTGTCGAGGACGCGCTGCAGGCGACCCGCGCCGCGCTCGAGGAGGGCGTCGTGCCGGGTGGTGGCGTCGCGCTGCTGAACGCCCAGGCCGGTCTCGACCCGGATGAGCTGGACGATCCGGACGAGAAGACGGGCGCGCGGATCATCTACCGCTCGCTCGAGGAGCCGGTCCGCCAGATCGCCGAGAACTCCGGCGAGGAGGGCTCGGTCGTCGTCAACACCGTCCGCGGCTTGAAGGCGGGCGAAGGCCTGAACGCGGCCACCGGTGAGTACGGCGACCTGATCAAGGCCGGCGTCATCGACCCGACCAAGGTGACCCGCTCGGCGCTCGAGAACGCCGCGTCGATCGCCAAGAACATCCTCGTGACCGAGGCGATCATCGCCGAGGCCCCGGAGGAAAACGGCGGCGGCGGCATGCCGGGCGGCATGCCCGACATGGGCGGCATGATGTAAGGAGTCCCCTCTGGGATTTCGCCCCGCCAGGGGCAAGAGGGCCCGGCTCACGCCGGGCCCTTTTTTGTGCTCCGAGAGCCCGCGGGTAGGCGGGGTACGGGCGGCCACGCGAGTTCCGCGCGAGACACGTACGAGCTCCGCCACTCCCCGGGCACCACCCGCGCGCTTTTCCGAGTCACGATCCGCGGCATGCCCCATCCGCCACACCGCACCCCTGCCGATGGGCCGAAAACCGGACAGGCAGGCAGGTTTTCGGCCCATCGGCAGGGGCTTGACGCGGAAGTGGGACGACTTGCCGTCGAGCAGAACGGCGTGGTGACGTTGGAGCAGCTTGAAGGGCTGGGCTTTCTCCGCGAGGCGATCGTCAAGCGGGCGGTGAGAGGGCGTCTCTACCGCATCCATCAAACGGTTTACTCGCTGACGCCGGAAGTGATGACCCGGCGCGGACGGTTCATGGCGGCGGTGCTTGCCTGTGGTCCGGATGCGGTCCTCTCGCATCGTTCGGCGGCCTACCTCTGGGGACTCATCGACGAGTGGCAGAAGCCGATCGACGTCACGGCGCCGAACCGTCGCGGTCGTAGCCCGGCGGGAGTAGCGGCGCACCGCGACGGATCACTGCAGCCGATCGACAAGACGACGCTTCATGGAATTCCCTGCACGAGCCTGACCCGCACCCTGCTCGACTACGCCGGGGTCGTCCCCGAATGGGAACTCCGCAAGGCGGTCTCCCAGGCCGAGGTCCTCCGGATCCTCGACCACGCCGCGATGCGATCGGTGCTGCGCCGTGGCCACGGTCGGCGCGGCGTTGCCCGCCTGAGGCTGATCGTCGAAACGCTCCATCCTCAGACGAAAAGGACCCGTAGCGAGCTGGAGCGCCTTTTCCTCGCCATGTGCCTTCGTTCAGGCTTGCCTCAGCCAGAAGCAAACGTCTGGCTCGAAGTCCCGGGCGGCAACCCGCTTCAGGCCGATTTCCTCTGGCGCGATGCCCGCCTGATCGTCGAAGCCGACAGCCGCGAATTCCACGACACCCCCGCAGCCTTTGAGGAAGACCGCAAGCGCGAGCAGCGCCTACAGCGCGCCGCCTGGCGCGTCAGCCGCTGCACCTGGTCCCAGGTAGAGCGTGAACCCCGGCGCCTCGCGACGACGATCCGAGCCCTCCTGGCCCAGGACCCACCTACCGCCAAGTCCCTCCCGGAAGCCGTCACAAACTCATGACACCACCCTGCCGATGGGCCGAAAACCTGCCTGCCTGTCCGGTTTTCGGCCCATCGGCAGGGTGGGCGGAGCTCGCTTCGGCTAGTACTGCGCCTTCTTTTCCTTCGGCGGCAGCGGGGGGAGGAGGCCGGCGTTGTATTCGGCGTAGGGGAGGAAGTTGGCGCGGCGGATCTTCTTGCGCAGCGTGTTGGCGGTGCGCGGGTAGAGACCCAGTTCGTAGGTGTTGCCGGGGCCGAATCCCTGGTAGTAGCTGAGCATCTGCACGCGCTTGTGGGTGACGACCCAATTGACCAATTGGCTGACGAAGCGTGGTTCGTCTTCTTCCTGTTGGGCCCACTCGGTGATCGCCACCGGCTTGTTCCTCCACTGCGCGCCTGCGTAGAAGCGGTTGAGGTCTTCCCAGACCGGATATTTGGCGTAGAAGTCGGTCCCGACCCAGTCGACCCATTTGCCGCCCGGCCAGTAGTTGCCCGGGAAGTTCCCCTCGACCCGTGGCGAGCCGGCCGGGAGCGGGCTCCAGATGATGCTGACCGGCGCCGCCGGCAGCGATTCGGGCGGCAGCCCCTTCGTCCGATCGAGGGGGGGGAGGCCGAGTTCGGTCGTCAGCGTGGCGTTGATCCCTTCCAGCGTCTGCCCGCCGCGGACGATCGCGACGATCCGCCGGAAGGCCTCCTTGTACCAGAAGGAGCTGTGTTCGCCGCCTTTCAGCGTGCCGTCGCATTCGACCCCCGACCAGGCGTTGAGGCAGCGGTTCGGCTCGCCGAGCGGCCGGATGTAGGCGGGCAGGCCGTGGGTCGCGAAGAAGCTGTTCAGCTGCAGCAGGTAGTCGTCGCCGGCGCCGAGCGCGATCTGCTCGGGCGTGATGATCTCTTCCAGCGTCTGGGCGTTCTGGGTCGAGATCGCGACGATCGGCCGCGTCTGCGTTTCGCGCCACCGTTCGTAGGCCTTGTTGACGCTGTTGCCCCAGCCGAGGAAGGTCTCCATCAGCGCCGCGTGCTTGCCGGTCAGTTCGGTGAAGGCGTTGAACTCTTCGGTCGAGCCACGGTCGGAGACGCCGAGCAGGACGTCGGGCTTCGGCGGCACCAGGGACATCGCGGCGCCGGCGGGGGCGGCGAAGAGGAGGGCCAGGGCTGTCGCCGCGAGGGCGAGCCAGGTGGTCCTACGCGGCCGCGAGCACATCACCCATCCTTCGCGGCTCGACGCCGAGGGCCTGCGCGTCGCCGGTGCCCCGCCCGCTGACCATCGCGACCTCCATCAGCTCGGCCTCCTCCCAGGTCGCGAAGACCGCCTCGCCGAAGACCGCCCGCAGGCCGACCAGGCTCGCCTTGATCAGCGGCAGCGGCACGTGGACGAGATCCCGCGGCCGCCCGGCGATGCGACTGACCAGGTCCGACATCTCGTCGTAGGTGAGCGTCTCCGGCCCGGCCAGCTCGTAGCGCGGCCGCGGCTCCTCCGCCGCCAGCGCCGCGATCACGCACTCGGCGACGTCCCGCGCCCAGATCGGCTGGAAGGCGGCGCGCCCCTCCCCGGACACCGGCAGCACCGGCAGGAAGGAGAAGCGGCGCAGCAGGGTAATCCAGGGATCGCCGCGGTCGTAGACGATCGAGGGGGCGAAGACCGAGGTCTCGAGCGGCGAGCTCTCGACCGCGCGCTCCGCCACCCACTTCGCCCTGAAGAAGCGGGTCCGCTGCGCCGCTCCCGCGTCAAGCGCGCTGAAGAAGACGAAGCGCCGCACCCCGGCCCGCTCGGCCGCCTGCAGCAGGCGCACCGTCGCGAGGCCGTTCAGCTCCTCGAGCCGGCGCGGCGGCTGGTCGCGGATCGTCGCCGCCAGGTGGACGACGGTGTCGACGCCGCGCAGGCTCTGGCGCACGGTGTGCGGATCGGCCAGCTCGCCGAGATCGCCGAGCGCGATCTGCACGTCGACCCGCCGCGCCCCCAGCCGGCGGGGATCGCGGACCAGGCAGCGGACGTCCTCGCCGCGCTCCAGCAGCAGCGGCAGCAGCCGCGAGCCGATGCTGCCGGTCGCCCCGGTCAGCAGCAGCACCGCGCCCCCGCCTGTCGTTCGCCCGCCATCGTCGCCCCGAAGCCTAGAGGTGGCCCCGCCCGCTTCCAGGCGCCCCCCGGATCGGACGCCCCCGCTGTCGCATATCTCTAAAATGGCGCTTCGCTCTTCGCAGGGGCCGCCCGGCACCTGTCGGGCAACACCGACAACGACCTAGGAGACTTCCCGTATGAGCTACGTGATCGCCGAGCCTTGCATCGGCCAGAAGGACAACTCGTGCGTCGAGGTTTGCCCCGTCGACTGCATCCATCCGACCCCCGACGAGGCCGACTACGACTCCGTCCAGCAGCTCTTCATCGACCCGGACGAGTGCATCGACTGCGACGCCTGCGTCGAGGCCTGCCCCGTGGACGCCTGCTTCGCCGAGGACCAGCTGCCCGCCGAGTGGGCGAAATACGCCGAGATCAACGCGAACTACTTCAAGAGCGCCTAGCGCCGCTCTGGCAGGAACCGCCGAAAGGGCCGCCCACCACGGGCGGCCCTTTTTCGTGCGGTTAGAAGCCGACCGGATGGCGGGCCACATAGGTGCCGCCGGCCGCCGCGGTCGTGGTCGGGTGCCAGCGGGGTCCGGTCCCGCTGCTGTCACCGGCCGTGTCGAACCGCAGCCCGGCGACCACCATGTAGGTGTGCTGGGCGTTGGCGTAGATCGTGATCCACTTGCCCGGCCCGGCTTCGCCGAACGTCTCGAGCGAGCCGGAGGTGAGTGGCGTGGTCAGCAGCCTGGCGCCGTGCAGCGCGTAGGAGACGGCGCCCGAGCAGTCGTAGCCGCTGTCCTGCCAGCGCCCGTGCCCGCCGCCCCAGATGTAGGGGAGGGTGCGGATGTGGTTGGCGGCGGCGATCACCTTTTTGACCGCCGGCGGCGCGTTCAGCGGCGCGATCGCGCGGCCGCCGATCAGGGCGGCCTTGCCGGCCGTGCCGGTTTCGTATTCCGTTTCGCCGGTTCCGACTTCTTCCGTCGGTTCGGTCGATTCCGGGATTTCTGCTTCGAGGCCGGAGCGGGGGCTGATCCCGCCAGGGAGGGTCTTCTTCGCCGAGGCCGACGGTGCGGCGACCAGCAGGGTCGCGGCGAGCGTGGCGAACAGGGCGGCGACGAAGAGCGCTGCTATCGGACTGCGGCGGGCGACGCATCTGGCCACCCCGGGGGCAAACGGCATTCACAACCTCCTTCGGGAGCCTGCGGGGTTAGCTGTCGGGCTGGCGCTGAAGGAGCCTGCGCTCCCACCATCGCGTGGTGGGTTCGCCCCAGGAACTTGGTTCCCCCGCTCCCGGCCTCTCTTAAGGCCGGGATTAGGCATTTATTTGTAAGCGCTAACGCGCGGGCGAGAGCATAGTTGCGGTCGTCGGCGGGCGCGTTCGCACTTATCGCCGCATACCGACGGGAACTGCGAACGCGGCGCCCAGCCTCGCGCCGTCAGGCGCTCGGGCCGCTACTGGACGACGGGCAGCGGGGTGCCGCCGATCGACGGCATCTCGGCCATCGCCGGCGTCGCCTGCAGGACCGGCAGCTCCTGCGGGGTCATCGCGATGATCCCGCGCGCCGCCTGGCGGATCGCCTGCGCGGCGGGGGAGTCGGGTTCGGCGGTGACCAGCGGCGTGCCCTCGTCGGAGTGCTCGCGGAGCGGCTCGGAGAGCGGCACCTTGCCGAGCAGCGGCACGTCGAGCTCGTCGGCCAGGCGTTGGCCGCCGCCCTCGCCGAAGATCGTGAAGCGCTCGCCGTCGGGGGTCGTGAAGCCCGACATGTTCTCGATCACGCCGAGGATCTCGAGGTCGAATTTGCTCGCCATCTCGGCGCCGCGGCGCGCCACCGACTGGGCGGCCGGTTGCGGGGTGGTGACGACGACGAACTTCGCCTGCGGCAGCAGCTGGGCGAGCGTCATCGAGACGTCGCCGGTCCCCGGCGGCAGGTCGAGCAACAGGTACTCCAGCTCGTCCCAGGCGACGTCCTCGAGGAACTGCTGGATCGCTTTGTGGAGCATCGGGCCGCGCCAGACGACCGCCGCATTGTCCTCGACGAAGAAGCCGATCGACATCACCTTCACGCCGCTCGGCGAATCGAGCGGCAGGATCTTGCGCTCGCCGTTCACCTCGGGCTTGGCGTTGACGCCGAGCATGCGGGGGATCGAGTAGCCGTAGACGTCGCAGTCGAGGGCGCCCGCCGGGTGGCCTTCGGCGGTCAGCGCCGCGGCCAGGTTGGCGGTCATCGTCGACTTGCCGACGCCGCCCTTGCCGGAGGACACGCAGATCACGTTTTTTACCTTGGCGAGGGCGCCCTGCGGCAGCTTGCCGCGGCCGAGCGTCTGCTGCAGGGTGCCTTTCTCGTCGTCGGAGAGGACATCGAAGCCGACCGCGACCCCGGTCACGCCGTCGATCTCGCCGACCCGCTGGGCGACGGCCTGTTCGAAGTGAGAGCGGATCGGGCAGCCGGCGGTGGTCAGCGAGACCACCACCTCGACCCGGCCGCTGTCCTGGATCTCGATCGAGCGCACCATGCCGAGCTCGACGATCGAGCGGCGCAGCTCTGGATCGATGACGCCTCGCAGCGCCTCGTTCACCTGGTCCTTCGTGGGGAGTGCCATTGCCGCCCATTCTCGCAAAGGCCGGGTTCCGGCCGGGGCGCGGGGGGTGTGGGGCGGGTGGGAGGGGGAGAGATCGCCCCGCCCGGTCCCTTGACGCGCCCAGACGGCAAGGCAGCGAAAGGAGGAGCGGTGGCGGGGACGCGTGGCGGTGGGGGACGGGTGGCGGGGATGGTGTTCGCGCTCGTGGTGGTGCTCTTCCTGCTCTTGGCGGGCGAGGCGCGAGCCGGCTTCTACGACGTCGCACAGTGCGGCTGGGGCGTCGGGGTCGACGCCGACTGGTGGGACAGCACCGGCGGCGCCAAGTTCCGCCCCGACCAAGGGTGCGGCGACCACCTGAAGAGCTTCACCCGTGGTGGCGCGGGGACGGTGACCGGGGAACGTTTCGCGCGCTGGCGCTGGGTGGCGCCGCCGACGACCAACATCAGGGCGATCAGCGGATCCTGGTGGCACACCCTGAACGACGGCTTCCAGGAGCGTCTCGGCGGGGCGACCGTAGCCGGCGAATTCTGGCCGTTCCTGGCGAGCGCGACGACCGCGGTCGGCTCCGATTTCTCGAACACCTTCACGCCCTCGGTCCCCGCCGTCGAGGACCGGCTGCTCTGCGCCCGCGGCGACGACAAGTGGTGCGCGCTCGACCCCGAATCCTGGTCGTCGCTGCGCAACGTCGTCCTGACGATCGACGACGGGGTGCCGCCCGGCGCGTGGATCACCGGCGGCGATCTGACCGATGGGGGGTGGCGGCGCGGCAGCCAGTTCGTCTCCTACGCCGGGTACGACGCCGGGAGCGGGGTGCCGACCGGGGAAACGACGCTGGACGGTTCGCGGGTGGGCCTCGATCCATATGACTGCGCGGTCGGGGCGATCGACGGCCGGCGGGTGGCGGCGCGGATGCAGCCATGCCTCACCAACGTCTCCGGAACGCTGACGATCGACACCACGCGATTCAGCGACGGGCCGCACACGCTCGGCAGCTGCGAGTACGACTTCGCCGGGGTCGAGGCCTGCGCGCCGTCGCGGACGGTGCTGATCGACAACAACCCGCCCGGCGCGCCGAACGGCCTGCGGGTGGTCGGGGGCGAAGCGTGGCGACGGACCAACGGCTTCACGCTCGAATGGGGGAATCCGGACCAGGGTCCGGCGAGCCCGATCGCGGGTGCCCATTACCGACTGCTCGGACCGGGGGGCTATGACTCGGGAGCGAAGAACTTCGTCGCGCGCACCTGGATCGCCAAGATCGCCGACGCGCAGGTGCCGGGTGAAGGTGACTGGACGGTCTGGGTCTGGCTGCGGGACGAAGCCGGCAACGAAAACCCGTCGAGCTATGCCGAGGCTCACTTCCGCTTCGACGCGGCGCCGCCGACGGTCGCCTTCGAGGGCAAGGAAGGTGACGAGGACCGGGCGCCCCCGGCGCAGGTGGTCGCCGACGTTGCCGACTCGCTCTCGGGCCCGGCCGGCGGGACGATCTCCTACCGTCGGGCCGAAGGCAAGGACTTCACCGATCTGCCTATCAAGCTCCACCAGGACGGTGGAAAGTCGATGCTGGTCGCGCCGATGCCCGATCTGCCCGCGGGTACCTGGGTCTTCCGCGCCGAAGCGAGCGACGCGGCCGGGAACGCGGCGAGCACCTCGCTGCGCGCCGACGGCACGCAGATGTCGATCCACGTCAAGCCTGCCGACCCGGGCGCCGGCAAGGGCGGCAGCGGTGGCAAGGTTGGTGGGGCGAAGGGCGCCGGCGCCTCGAGCGGCCCGGCGACGCGACGGGCCAAGACCAGGCTCTTCGCGCGACTGCGCGGCGGCCACGGCAAGGGCGACGCGCTGACCGTTCCGTTCGGCGCCCCGGCGCTCCTCTCCGGCCGGCTGACCAGCGCCGGCGGCGCCGGCCTCGCCGGGCGGCGGATCAAGATCGTGGCGCGGCCCTCGCACGGGGCGCTGGCGCCGCGCGCGGTGGAACGGATCACGACCGGTGAGCGCGGCGGCTTCGTCTTGCGCCTCGGTCCCGGCACCTCGCGGCGGATCTCGGTCACCTTCCCCGGCAACGACAGCCTCGCGCCGGCCAGCCACCGCTCGCTCGACCTGCGGGTGCGCTCCGGGGTGACGCTCGAGGCGGCGCCGGGCACCTTGAGCACGGGACAGTCGGTCCGCCTGCGCGGCCGCGTCCGCAGTCGCGGCGCGCCGATCCCGCGCCGCGGCAAGCTGGTCGCGATCCAGTACCTGGAGACGGACACGGGGCGCTGGCGGCCGGTGCTCGTCACCCGCACCGACCACGACGGCCGCTTCCACGCCCGTTACCGCTTCCGCTACGTCAGCGGCGCGGCCCGAATCCGGCTGCGGGCGACGGCGCTCGCCGAGGAGCGTTGGCCCTACGCGCCGGGCTCCTCGGCACCGGTCACGGTCGAGGTTCGCGGTCGTTAGGCTGCACGCCATGTCGAAAGCAACGCTGCAGACCGATGCCGGGCCGATCACCGTCGAGTTCTTCGATGACGACGCGCCGAAAACCGTCGAGAACTTCCGCAAACTGGCGGGCGAAGGGTTCTACGACGGGCTGATCTTCCATCGTGTCATCCCGGAGTTCATGATCCAGGGAGGCTGCCCGGAAGGCACCGGAACCGGCGGTCCCGGCTACACCTTCGAGGACGAGTTCAACGACCACAAGGTGGTCCGCGGCGCCCTCGCGATGGCCAACGCCGGCCCCAATACCAACGGTTCGCAGTTCTTCATCGTCACCACCGGCGCGGCCCCGTGGCTCGACGGCAAGCACACCGTGTTCGGCGAGATCGTCGACGGGATGGACGTGGTCGACGCGATCGAGGCGTCGGACACCGACGCCCGCGACAAGCCGCTCGAGGCGAAGACGATCGAGAAGGTCGAGCTCGCCGATTAGTCGGCGAGCGGCGTCGCTTCGTCGGGGCCCGGCTCCTTCGGGCCGCTGCGTTCCGCGCGGCGCCGCTTCAGGCCCGCGCCGGGTCGCCAGAGGCTGACCAGCCCGGCGACCAGCGTGACCAGGAAGATCTGGCCGAGCAGCATCTCGACCCCGGCGATCATCTCGCCGGGTTGGCCCGCGGGGACGAGGTTGCCGTAGCCGGTGGTGGTCAGGGTCGTGTAGCTGAAGAAGAGGAAGTCGCCGTGCTGGGTGTGGGCGACGCCTTCGAAGAACGGGGTGCTCTGGAGCCGCGCGATCGCCTCGTAGACGAAGCCGAAGAGCAGGCCGAGGACGGTGTAGACGCTGATCGCGCCGAGGATCGTGCGGGCGTTGACTTCCGCCGCGGTGACGACGCGGATCAACACGGTGACCATCGCGACCGCCAACAGGCTGACCTGGACCAGCGCGCCGAGGTTGAGCCAGAGGTGGGCGCCGGTGGCCGCGGTGAGGATCGCGAGGAGCAGGCTCAGCGCGCTGAGGTAGATCGCGATGTGGACGTAGTGCGGGGGCGAGTGGGAGCTGGTCAGCGCGACGACCGCGGTGGCTGCCGTCGCCAGCATGATCGCCACCGAGCCCCAACCGGTGTTGGGGACGAGTGAGGTGAGGACGTAGGTGACGAGCACCAGCCCCAGCACCAGGCCGAACGCGTCGGTGACCTGCTCGGCGCGGCGCAGCCACCTTTCGCCCCCGGGGGCACGGATGCCGGACGGATCCATGTTCGGGTCGTTCGGTCGGGCGGCGTCGTTTCCTGCTTGTGGACGCGCCGTCGCGCCGCCGCCGGCCACGGAGCGGAGGGGGTGGGATTCGAACCCACGAGACCCCTTGCGAGGCCCAACGGCTTTCAAGGCCGCCGCATTCAACCGCTCTGCCACCCCTCCGGAGGCTGATTGGATGGTGGCATGCGCCGTCTCCTCCTGCTCGCCTCGGCGATGGTCTTCCTCGACCTCACCTTCTTCACGGCGATCGCGCCGCTGCTGCCGACCTACGTCCACGACCTTCACCTGAGCACGGCGCAGGCCGGGATCCTCTCCGCCGCCTACGCGGCGGGGACGCTCGCCGCCTCGCTGCCCGCGGGCTATGTCGCCAGCCGCTTCGGCCCGCGCCGCACGGTGATCTGGGGGCTCTGCGCGCTCGGCTTCGCCAGCCTCCTCTTCGGCCTGCTGAAGACGGCCTACCCGCTCGACGCGGCGCGCTTCATCCAGGGGATCTCCGGGGCGCTGATCTGGTCCGGCGCGCTGACCTGGCTGATCAACAGCTACCCGGAGGACAAACGCGGCTCGGTGATCGGCACCGCGCTCGGCACCGCCGTCGCCGGGTCGCTGCTCGGCCCCGTGCTCGGCGCGCTCGCCGCCTCGATCGGCACCGAAGTCGTCTTCGGCTCGGTCCTCGTCGTCGCCCTCGGCCTCGCCTGGGTCGCCTCGCGCGAGCCCGACACCGTGGTCCGCGAGCGCCAGCCGCTGCGCGAGGTACTCGCCTGCCTGCTCGACCGGCCGCTGGTCGAGGCGGCGGTCTTCGTCGGCTCGCCGTCGCTGATGTTCGGCGCGGTCGACGTGCTGCTGCCGCTGCGGATCAACGCGCTCGGCGGCGGCCATGCGCTGATCGCGGGCGGCTTCATCGGCGGCGCCGCGATCGAGTCGGTGCTCTCGCCGGTCGCCGGCCGTCTCTCCGATCGGGTCGGCCGCCGCGCCCCATACGTGCTCGGGATGGCGATCTGCGCGATTGCCCTGGTCATCTTCGGCCTCGCCGGCTCACTGCCGGTGGTGATCGTCGCGCTGCTCCTCACCTCGCTCGGCGCCGGGCTCTGCTTCGCCCCCGCGATGACGCTGATCTCCGACAGCGCCGCGGCGAGTGGCCTCCACCAGGGCTACGCGGTCGGCGTCACCAACATGGCCTGGGCGGCGGCGCAGGTGGTGGGTGGGGTCGCCGGCGCGGCGGTCGCGGGGGTGACCGGCGCCGCGGCGCCGAGCATCGCGATCGCCGTCATCCTGGCGCTGACGATCCTCTACGCGTTCCATTCGCTCGGCCCGCAGCCGCTCGCCGCCGAGGGATGAAAAGCGCATCCGGGACGCAGCGATAATCCGCCTGTGGGACCGCTGACGCAGACCGGCGAATGGGCCAACTGGGCGGGGGACCAGCGCTGCCGGCCGGCGCGGGTGCTGGCGCCACGCTCGCCCGAGGAGCTCGCCGAGGCGGTCGGCGCCGCCGCGGCCGCCGGGGAGAAGCTCTCGGTGACGGGCTCCGGCCACTCCTTCACCGAAGCGGCGATGACCGATCAGACGATGCTGCGCCTCGACGCCCTGCGCGGGGTCATCGACGCCGACCGCGAGAGCGGCCTGGTGCGGGTCGGCGCCGGCACGGTGCTCGCCGACCTGAACGAGGAACTGGCGGCGCTCGGGCTGGCCCTCGAGAACCTCGGCGACATCGACGCGCAGACGGTGGCCGGGGCGATCTCGACCGGCACCCACGGTACCGGCGCCGGCTTCGGCAACATCTCCTCGCGGGTCGAGGGGGTCGAGCTGGTGCTCGCCGACGGCAGCGTCCGCGACCTGACCGCGGCGGGCGACCCGGAGCTGCTGCGGGCGGTGCGGATCGGGATCGGCGCGCTGGGTGCGATCAGCGCGGTGACGCTGCGCTGCTTCCCGGCCTTCACGCTGCGGCGGGTCGACTCGGCGCACCAGCTCGCCGACGTCCTCGACCGCTTCGACGAGCTCGCCGCCGCCAACGACCACTTCGAGTTCTTCACCTTCCCCTACTCGGACCGCGCCCTCGTCCTCGAGCGCAACCGGACCGACGAGCCGCCCGCGCCGCGTGGCCGCACCGCCGCCTACCTCAACGACGTCGTGCTGGAGAACTGGGCGGTCGGGACGCTCGCCGCGACCGGCAAGGCGCTGCCGCGGACGATCCCGGCGCTGGCGAAGTTCGCCGGCCTGGTCGCCAACGGCGGCCGCAACCAGGACCACAGCCACCGGATCTTCGTCAACCGCCGCAACGTCCGTTTCACCGAGATGGAGTACGGGGTGCCACGCGAGCACGGCCCGACCGCGGTCCGCCGCGTCGTCGAGTGGGTGCGGGTGAACCGCTTCCCGGTCTTCTTCCCGATCGAGGTGCGGGCGACGGCCGGCGACGACGCCGACCTCAGCCCGTCCCACGAACGCGACACCACCTACATCGCCGTCCACCAGTACCGGGGGATGGAGTGGCGGCCCTACTTCGAGGCGGTCGAGGCGATCATGGACGACTATGTCGGCCGCCCTCACTGGGGCAAGCGCCACTTCCAGACCGCGGCCACGCTGGCCCCCCGCTACCCCCGCTGGGACGCTTTCCAGAGCGCCCGCGACGAGCTCGATCCCGGCCGCGCCTTCACCAACCCCTACGCGGAACGCGTCCTCGGCCCCTAACCCGCGCGCCCTTCGTCACGATCTCCCAGCACGCCTGTGTTGACGGGCCGAAAACTCAACTATGCCTTGAGTTTTCGGCCCGTCAACGGGGCGGTGCCATGGGAGCGTCACAGGAAGGTTTTGCCCTCGCCCCGGTAGGTCGGGACGATGTCGACGATCTCCTCGCCTTCGACCAGGTGGAGGGCGTCGAAGCGCTCGCAGAGCTCTCCCGCCTTGGTGTGGCGCATGTAGACGCGGTCGCCGATCTCGAGGCCGTCGGCGGGGGGCCCGAGCAGCGGGGTCTGGACCTCGCCCGCGCCCTCCTCGGCGTCGAGCTTCAGCCCCGGCGGCAGCCACGGCGACGGCAGGCGCGCCGCGTCGCCCGCGCCGGAGGCGAGGTAGCCGCCGCCCAGCGCGGTCACGACCCCGGGGCCGGGGCGGCGCACGATCGGCAGCGCGAACCCGGCCGCCGGGATCGGGCTGAAGCGGCTGTAGTGGTCGAAGAGGGTGGGGGCGTAGAAGCCGGAGCCCGCGGTCACCTCGGTCACGGCCGCCTCGGCCCCGGTCGTCTCCAGGCTGCCGGTGCCGCCGCCGTTGACCACCTCGAGCTCGCAGAACTCGCTGATCGCGGCGACGATCGCACCCCGCCGCTCGGCCAGCTCCTTCGCCGAGCGCCTCTGCATGAAGCGGATCGCCGCGCCGCGCAGGCGGCGGCCGGGCGGCTGGTCGCCGACGCCGGCGATCTGCCCCTCGTAGGCCATCAGCGCGTCGAGTTCGATCTGCGGCCGGTGTTCGATCTCGCGCGCGAGCGCCACCGCCTGCTCGACCGTGTGGACCGGCGAGCGCTTCGGCCCGATCTTGATCCGCCCGCCGAGCGCCCACCAGCCGGCGTCGAGGTCGATGCAGACGCGGATCGGCGGCGCGTCGGCCCCCAGCACCGCTTCGATCGCCTCCAGGTGCTCGACGCAGTCGACCATGATCAGCGGCGCCCGCGCCGAATCGGCGGCCGAGCGCAGCGCCAGCTCGCGCAGTGCCGAGGAGTCGGCGGTCGGGTAGGCGAGCAGCAGATCCTCATGGCCGTGTTCGGCGAGCCACAGGGTCTCCGGCAGCGTGTAGGTCATCAGCCCCGAGAAGCGCGCGTCGCGGCCGAGGATCTCCTCGATCAGCGCCCGGCAGCGGATCGACTTGGTCGCGACGCGGATCGGCTTGCGCCCCGCCCGCTCCAGCAGCGCGTCCGCATTGGCCCACATCGCGTCGAGGTCGACGAAGGCGAAAGGCGCCTCGACCGCGGCGAAGATCCGCTCATAGCGCTCGTGCGACTGCGGGGGCGGTGAGGACACCCGCATCAGCCTATCCCGCGCCGGCCGTGATTCCGCCTGGCCGGCGATCAATACCTACAATCGTCCGGCGGGGCCGGCGGACCGGACCCGAGTTGCCCGGAGAGGTGGCCGAGTGGCTGAAGGCACTCGCCTGCTAAGCGAGTAGGGGGCGCAAGCTCTCTCGAGGGTTCGAATCCCTCCCTCTCCGTTTGCGGGGATTTGGGCCAGCCTGGCTGTGTCCTCGGTCGTTCGGCTCGGGTCACGCACTGGAGTGCGCTCCCCTCGCCTCACTTCCCTGCGTCCTTACCAGGCTGGCCCAAATCCCCGCAAAGGCCGATGCGACGGGACCGCGCTTCGCGGCTGCGCAGGGCGCTCAGTCGTGCTTCGCGACGATCTTCACCCGCGCGCCACGTGAGGGGATCATCGTCACGTTGCGGTGCATGGCGCGCTCGGGGGCCGGGTCGGCGGCCACCAGGTCGAGGCGGCGGGCCATGGTGGTGAGGACGACGCGTTGCTCGGCCATCGCCAGGGCGGCGCCGAGGCAGCGGCGTATTCCTCCGCCGAAGGGGATCCAGTCGTAGGTACCGGGCTTGCGGCCGAGCCAGCGGTCGGGGCGGAAGGCGAAGGGGTCGGGGTAGACGTCCTCGCGGTGGTGGACGAGGAGGATGCTCATCGCGATCGCCGTGCCCGGCTCGACGCCGTAGTCACCGAGGCGCCAGGGGACGGTGACGCGGCGGCCGATGATCGGGATCACCGGGCGGGAGCGCATCGTCTCGACGATCGTCGCCTCGACCCGTTCCTCGGCGCCCTCTTCGCGGCGCACCGCCTCGACCAGCGCGGCGTGCGCCTCGGGGTTGCGGACGAGGCGCTCCCACGCCCAGGCGAGCGAGTTCGCGGTCGTCTCGTGGCCCGCCAGCACGAGGGTGAGGAGCTCGTCACGGAGTTCTTCGTCGTCGAGCGCCTCGCCCTCCTCGGTCCGCGCCTGCAGGAGGAGCGAGAGGATGTCGCGCCGCTCCTCGAGGTCCGCCGCCTGCCGCCGGGCGCGGATCACCGCGTAGGTCGGCCGGTCGAGCATCGCGAGGCCGAACTTCAGCAGCCCCATCGGCTCCTCGCGCCCGACGTGGAGGAGTTCGGTCAGCTGCGCGGTCGGCCAGGTCGAGGACGCGACCGTCTTGCGGACCGCGGTCCGCAGCGCCGCCTCCGGCGTCCCCGGCTCGGGCTTGCCCTCGACGCCGAAGATCCCGGCCATGATCACGTCGAGCGTGATCGCCTGCATCCGCGGCGCAAGCGCCAGCGTCTCGCCGACCGGCCAGTTGTCGATCTCGCGCTCCGCCGCCGCCGCGATCATCTGCGTGTACTGGTCGATCGCCTCGCCGTGGAAGGGCGGCAGCAGCAGTTTGCGCTGGCGCATGTGGCGCGGGCCGACCGCGGTCAGCACCGAGTTGGGACCGAGGATCGGCCGCAGCGGCGATTCGCCGGTAAGCGACGGCGCCTGCTCGGGCTTCGCGGTGAACAGCGAGCGGACGTGGTCCGGGTGGCTGGTGATGATCGGGCCGCCCGGGATCACCCCCTGCATGCGGAAGACTTCGCCGTGTTCGCGGCGCCCTTTGAAGACGAACTCGATCTGGCGCATGGAGAAGCGCAGGGTCTGGGAGAGCTTCGGCAGCGCGATGTCGGGCGGCGCGGCGAGCTCCGCCAGCTCGGCCGCGTCGATCGGCCCGGCGGGGGAGGGCGGCGCGGCGCCGACGAGGTCCGGGAAGAGGGGCGTCTGGGACTCGCCCGGCCGCTCCTCCGTGGCCGCCTCGCGGTGGGGCTCGACTGCGCTCGGTGAGGTCGCCATCGCGCCGTCAAGGTTGCACAGAACGATGTCACGGTCAACCGGAGCAATCTCACACAAATCGCCACCCGGGCGCGGTCGACCTTCCCGATCACCCCCCGTTCACCCAGCCCACGCGGCGGCGACTACCCTGGACGGCGATGTCCTCCTACCCCCTCGCCAAGCCCGGCGCCCACCTCGAGCGTCGCACCAAGATCATCGCCACCGTCGGCCCGGCCTCCTGGGACCTCGGGGTGCTGGAGCAGCTGATCGCGGCCGGCGCCGACGTCTTCCGCCTCAACTTCTCGCACGCCGGCCCCGACAAACAGGCGCAGACGATCGAGACGATCCGCAAGGCCGCCGCGACGCTCGGCCGCGAGGTGGCGATCCTCGGCGACCTGCCCGGTCCGAAGCTGCGGATCGGCAGCCTCCGCGACGACTACGCCGAGCTCGAGACCGGCATGCACGTCACCCTCACCCCACGCCAGATCGAGGGCGACCGCGAGACGATCCCGGTCTCCTGGGCGGGCGTCACCGGCCTGCAGGAGAACCAGCTCGTCTACCTCGCCGACGGGGCGATCCGCCTTCGGGTCGGCGACCAGCTCGGCGACGGGGTCGACGCCGAGGTCGAGGTCGGCGGCACCCTCTCCTCACATAAGGGGATGAACATCCCCGGCGGCGCCGAACTGCCCGCCGCGACCGACAGCGACCTCGACTGGGTCGACTTCGCGGTCCGCGAGGGCGTCGACATCATCGCCGTCTCCTTCGTCTCCACCGCCGCCGACCTGACGCCGGTCACCGAGCGCCTGCGCAGCCTCGGCTCCGACATCCCGCTGGTCGCGAAGATCGAGCGCGCGCAGGCGGCGCGCAACGTCGAGGAGATCGTCGCGGCGGCGACCGGCGGCATCATGGTCGCCCGCGGCGACCTCGGGATCGAAGTGCCGCTGGCCGAGGTGCCGGTCCTGCAGAAGCATCTGATCCGCACCGCCGGCCGTCTCTCCAAGCCGGTCGTCACCGCGACCCAGATGCTGGCCTCGATGGTGACCGCGCGCCGCCCGACCCGGGCCGAGGTGACCGACGTCGCCAACGCGATCTACGACGGCACCGACGCGGTGATGCTCTCCGAGGAGACCGCGGTCGGCGACAACCCGGTCGAGGCGGTCCGCGTGATGGACCGGATCGCCCGCGCCACCGAGCCCGACCTGCGCTACGGCGAGTGGCTCTTCTCGCGCACCGACCAGGCGACCCAGGACGTCGCCGACTCGGTCGCCCAGAGCGCCGTCGGCGCGGTCTACCGGCTCGGGCTGAAAGCGCTCGTGGTGCCGACGACGAGCGGGCGGACCGCGCGCATCCTTTCGGCGCATCGGCCGAACGTGCCGGTGCTGGCGATCTCGCCGCGGCTCGAGACGGTGCGCCGGATGAGCCTCCTCTTCGGCGTGACCGCGGTCCAGTCGAAGCCGGAGGAGGACATCCGCACGCTGCTCGACGACTGTGCGGCGATCGCCGCCAAGCACGGCATCGCCCACTCCGGCGACCTGATCGGGATCACCGCCGGGCTGCCCGACCAGGAACTGGGGACGAATCTCTTCGAGGTGCATCGGGTGCCGTAGCCGGGGAACCTCCTGGGGAAGCCTCGGCGGAACAACAGCGGGGAGGTTCCGGCGAGTCTTCCCCAGGAGGTTCCAGCGAGCCGCCCTGGATAGATTGGCGCTTATGCAAGATCGCAAGCCGGTCGTTCGAGTGGAAGCTGATTCGGACGGCCTCACCGTCCTCACCCTCGACAGCCCGCCGCTGAACCTCTTCGACCAGGCGATGATGGACGAGCTCGGCGCCGCGGTCGAGGCGCTCACCGCGTCCCCGCCCCGCGGTCCTCATAGGGGCGGCCGGCCGCGCCGTCTCCGCCGGGGTCGACGTCCACGTCTTCGACGGCCTCACCCCCGAGCAGGGATCCGCCCTCTGGACCGACCTGCTGGAGATGATCGACGCGATCGAAGAGCTGCCCGCGCCGGTCGTCTTCGCCGCCCACGCGCTGACCCTGACCGCCGCCTTCGAGGTGGCGCTCGCCTGCGACCTGATCGTCGCCGCGCCCGGCGCCCGCTTCGGCCTGGTCGAGAAGGTGGTCGGGCTGACGCCGTCGATGGGCGGCACGCAGCGGCTCGCCGAGCGGGCGGGCTCGGGGCGGGCGCGGCAGTTCGTGATGAGCGGCGACCTCTTCGACGCGGCCGAGCTGGAGCGCTGGGGCGTCGTCAACGCGATCTATCCGGAGGATGAGTTCGAGGCGCGCTCCCGGGCGCTGGCCGAGGAACTTGCCGCCGACCCGACCCGCGCTCACGCGATGACCAAGCGCATCCTGCGGCGCTTCCGCGAAGGCGGCGTCCCGGCGGCCGACGAGGCGGTGCGGACCGAGGCCGCCGACCTCTTCGCGACCGAGGATCTGCGCGGCGCGGTGCGCGCCTTCCTCGAGCACGGTGGGCCGGGACACGCGGAGTTCAACGGGCGGTAGGGTCCCGAAATGGACGTGGATCTCGACGCGATCGCCAAAGGCATGGCGCTGGCCGTGCCCTATATCGGCCACATGGGGATCGAAGTGACGGAGATGTCGGAGGGCGCGGCGACAGCGCTGCTGCCCGACCGGCCCGAGCTCCACAATCATGTCGGCAGCCAGCACGCCGGGGCGCTCTTCGGGGTCGCCGAGACGGCGAGTGGGGCGGCCTTCGTCGGCGGCTTCGCGGCGCGGATGGGCGACGTCACGCCGCTCGCGCGGAGCGCCCAGATCGCCTACCTCAAAGTGGCGCGCGGCCCGGTCGAGGCGAAGGCGACGCTCGGGATGCCCGCCGCCGAGGCGCTGGCGAAGCTCGACGGCGACGGCCGCGTCGACTTCTCGGTCGAGGTCGAGATGATCGACGCCGAGGGCCTGGTCGTCGCCACCGCGACGGTCGACTGGAACGTCCGGCTCAAAAAGTCCGACTCCTGAGCGCGGCGGGGTGACGGTGGCCGCGATCCGGATGTCGGAGGTGTTGGTGTGGCGTTGGGTCGCCGCCGAGCAGCGCCGCGCGGTGCTGCTGCGCGACGTCGACTGGACGGTCGAGCCGGGGGAGCACTGGGTGGTGCTCGGGCCGAACGGGGCGGGGAAGACGACCCTGCTCAACCTTGCGGCGGCCTTCTCGCATCCCTCGGAGGGGACGGTCGAGGTGCTCGGCGAGCGCCTCGGCGCGGTCGACATGCGGCGGCTGCGCGAGTCGATCGGGACGGTCGAGCCGGGACTGGCGCGGCGGATTCGCGGGCGTTACACGGGCTTCGAGGTGGTGCTGACCGGGGCGACCGGGAGCATTGCGCTCCTGCACGATCGGATCATCGGGGCGGACCGGGGGCGGGCGGAGCGCCTGATGGGGGAAATCGGCGTCGGCGCGCTGCGCGACCGGAGGTTTGAGGACTGCTCGCAGGGTGAGCGCCAGCGGTTGCTCCTGGCGCGCGCCCTGATGGACGAGCCCGACCTGCTGCTGCTCGACGAGCCGAGCTCCGGCCTCGACCTCCCTTCGCGGGAGCGCCTGATCGCCTCCCTCGACGCGATGGCCGAAGCCAACGCCGACCTCCCCACGGTGCTCGTCACCCACCACCTGGAGGAGATCCCGGCGACCACCACCCACGCCCTGCTCCTCCGCGGCGGCGCCATCGTCGCCGCCGGCCCGATCGCCGACGTCCTCACCAGCGGCGCCGTCTCGACCACCTTCGACATCGAGGTCGAGGTCGCCCACAACACCGGCCGGTGGGCCGCGATGGTCGTCCGCAGCTAGAATCTCCGCCTCCCGCGGAGTGCCCACCCACCCCGCCTCCGCTGGCACGCGCCCGTAGCTCAGCCGGATAGAGCGTCGGTCTACGAAACCGAAGGTCACTGGTTCGAATCCAGTCGGGCGCATCTCTTCTGGGCCTTTTCTAGAGCCGAATCTGGCTCTGGGAGCGGGATCGTGACAACTTCGTACGGGAGAGCACCGAAGGCCAACCCGGGCCTACGGAGGACAGAAAAGGCCCCTTTCGACCCCCTCTCGTTCCCTACACGTTCCCTAGCCCTGATCCACCGATAAGCACCTGAGGAAACCCTCCGGGAGCGTCCTCCCGGCTCTTGAGAATGCGGTTTGCGACGACCCATTCCCCAAGCCAGGAGGACACCCGGAAGGTGAAGACACAAACGACGCGCCAAACCGTAGAAGTCAGGGCGGACGGCGAGGGGCTCGTCTCCCACGCCGGCGCCTTTCTCTTGGTCGAACTGGCCGACCGGCTTGGCCTCACTACTGCGCTCGCCGAAGCGATGGCGCCGACTCGCGAGCGCCGCTCCGCCCACGACCCCGGCGTCGTGATCCGCGACCTCGCCGTCGCGATCGCCGACGGTGGCGATCACGTTTCTGACCTCGGCGTGCTGCGCGGCCAAGAGGCGCTGTTTGGGGCGGTGGCCTCAGAGACAACGGCCCACCGGGTGATCAAGGCGATCGACGCGCAGGCACTGGAAGCGCTCCGCGCCGCCCGCGCCAAGGCGCTGGCCAAGGCCTGGGATGCCGGCGCCCGACCCGAGGAGCTGATCCTCGACATCGACGCCAGCCTGCTCACCGCCCACTCCGAGAAGCAGAGCGCCGCCGGCACCTACAAGGGCGGCTTCGGCTTCTTCCCGCTGCTCTGCTACCTCTCGGAGACCGGCGAGCCGTTGGCCGGGATCCTTCGCCCCGGCAACGCCGGCGCCAATACCGCCGCCGATCACTTCGAAGTCTTGCAGCTGGCCCTGGAGCAGTTGCCCGAGGCTGACCTCGATCGAGAGATCCTGGTGCGCGCCGACATCGGCGGGCGCACCCACGCCTTCACCTCCGACTGCCGCGAGGCCGGCATCCGCTTCTCGGTCGGCTACGAGGTTGACGAGCGGGTGCGGGAGGCAATCGCCGCCTTGCCGGAGTCGGCCTGGCGAGCGGCAATCGACGGCGATGGCACCGAGCGCGAGGGCGCTCAGGTGACGGAGCTGAGCGAGCACGTCGACCTCTCAAGTTGGCCCGAGGGCACGCGGCTCATCCTCAGACGCGAGCGTCCCCATCCCGGCGCCCAGCTCTCGGTCCTCGACTGCGAGACCGGCTACCGCCACACCGCCTTCATCACCGACCAGCATGGCGCCGACATCGCCGCCCTAGAGCTGCGCCACCGCCGCCGGGCCCGCGTCGAGGACGCGATCCGCGTCGCCAAGCAGACCGGGATGGCCAAGATGCCCTTCGCCGCTTTCGCCCACAACCGGGCCTGGCTGGAGGTCTCCCTTGCAGCCCAGGCGCTGCTGCGCTGGGCAGCCCGGCTCTGCCTGGACGGCGAGCTCGCGCTCGCTGAGCCCAAGCGGGTGCGCCGGCGCCTGCTGCACGTCGCCGGGCGCCTGGTGCGCTCGGGGCGTCGGGTGGCGCTGCGACTGCCGCGAGGCTGGCCGTGGGCCGAGGCGCTGGTGGCGGCCTTCGCCCGATTGCGGGCGCTACCGGTCGCCTCGAGCCCGTAGCCACCGGCTCGCCCCCAGCCTCAACCCATCCACGCCGCACCTGCCGATCTCGGCCTGCCCGCGAATGGGCGCCGGCGCTGCGATTCGTCGGCGATCGACCTCGAAAGGAGCGCCAGGACGATTCCGAGGAACCGCCCTGGCGCTGTTACCTACCTCAAGCCGCTCGATCACACCCCGCGGGGTGAAAACGGTGGATCGGGGCTAGGGAAGCGTCGGTCTCGACGCTCATCGACGGTGACGCGGGCACCCACCTCGGGTGTGGATATTGCCGGCGATCCCGGTCGATTGCCTCCATCTTCTCTCGTCGAGGACGGCGACCACATCTCCGTCCGTCGGACCGGCGACTCCTACCTCTTCGCCTCCCTCCAGGTCATGCCGGCATTCGATCCTTCCGCCTGATATCCACTGCCCGTGGAGCCGACCCGGACAGAGCTCGACCCGGGGACGATCGAGGCGATCGCCGCCAGGGTCGCCGAGCTGGTCGAGGAGCGGGCGCCGGCCCGCACTCCCTTGGTCGATGCCGCCGAACTGGCCCGCCTGCTGGGGGTCGAGCGCGACTGGGTCTATCGACACGCCGCGAGGTTGGGGGCGATCAGGCTCGGTGACCGTCCGGGCGCCAGGTTGCGCTTCGACGTCGATGCTGTCCTCGCCGGCCTTCCGAGGCCCGGCGGGGCGCCTGGCCCGACCTCGCCGGCACGCCGTCCCCGGCGCCGGAGGCCGCGCCGCCTTCCCCCGCTCGCGGACGTCGAGCTGCTGCCGCTGCCCGTTCCGGGACCCCCCGGCCCGACCAGGAAGCCACGCTAGCGCGGTCCCTGCGGCACCCCGCCGAGGCTCGACCCGCTACGTCTCTGCCGCCTCGCCCCAGCGTCGCCGGGTCGGATCCCAGGCACCGCTCGCCACCTCTCCGGCCAGGATCGGGTCGAGCATCGCGGCGGCGTCCCGGTGCCCGGCTACGAGTTCGGCCGAGATCCCGACTTCATCGGCGAG
This sequence comes from uncultured Actinomycetes bacterium, assembly GCA_963824485.1. Lineage (GTDB taxonomy): Bacteria > Actinomycetota > Thermoleophilia > Solirubrobacterales > 70-9 > VAYN01. The sequence continues at coordinate 152,523 of CAWGPH010000009.1, read as the reverse complement.
CCGCCCGAAGGGCCGCGCCCACTCCGAAGGCGGCGAGGGTAGGGAGCGTGGAGACTTCGCTCCGCGCCGGTCGAAGACCGACTCGATCTCCCGCTGCAACGTCACGGCATCGAGTCGCGAGAGCTCCGCGATCAGCGCCAGGTCGACCAGGTCCTTGACCCGCGTGCTGGCGCGCCCGCCCTCGTAGGTCTGGGTGTAGGCGTGGAGCTTCTCGGCGATCTGAAGCTCCAGTGGGACTGCCAGGATCGCGATCGGCTCGATCCCGGCGAAGGCGAGAAGGTCATCGGTCCGAAGGGTCTCGGCCCCACTTCCCTCGTCGACCCGCAGACCGACATCGAGGATGAAGGTCTCGAAGGGTCGGCCCGCCAGCGAGGTCGAGACCCTGAAGCGATGGGCCCCGCCGAGTCGGTCCGCGGGCGTCCCGGTCCGCTCGATCGAGAGGGCGAAGAAGTCGCCGGCGTCGTGGTCGGCGGCATCCAGCAGCGTGTCCGCCAGCTCGTCCTCGGCCGCCCGCCACTCGATGTCGACGTCTTTGGTGCTCCGTGCGCGCGCGGCCAGCCGCAGGTCCAGTGCGAACCCGCCCTTCAGCACCCATCGATCCGTCGCCACCGCCTGCAGGCGGACCAGCAGCCGATCGAAGGCGACGCGCTTCCTGTCGCGGCTCAGCGCGGCACCGTCGCCGGCCCCGTCCTTCAGCCGCTGCTCCAGCGCCATGCGAAACGCGGCGGCATCTTGGTATCTCACGCCGCGACCTCCTCGACGGCGTGCTCGGCGAACCTCCGCACCCGTTCGGGCCGGGAGCCGGCCGAGCGCCGCAGGCGCGAGGCGCTCGTCAGCCCGCGATCGAGCGCCTGGTGGATCGCCATCTCGATCTGCTCCGGTTGCGCACCGGATTCGAGCGCGTCGAGTATCGAGCGCTCCGGGCCGGTGACCGGGAGGCCCGTGATCTGGCGGACCTCCTTGCCGCGCGGCGGATCCTCGCTCGTATGGAGCCGGACGCCGGCGCGGGGCCGGATACCGCGCTCCGAGCGCGGCACCGTCAGGTGGACGGCATCGGGGATCACGTCGGAGAGGTCGTACAGCTCGAGCGCGCTCTCGTGGGAGACGACGGCACCGTTGCCGCGCAGCGGTAGCCACGCCGCCACCACATGCTCTTGAGGGCTGGAGGGGAAGTGCCGCAGGCGGTAGAGGCCGCGGCCGACCCGCTGGTAGCGGCCACCGGCACGCGCATGGTGGCGCAGCGTTGCGCGGTCCATGCCCGCCTCGAGGGCCTGCCCGGCGGTGAAGTAGCCGGCCTGTGCCTCGGCCTGGGTGTAGAGCGCGTCGTGATCTACGTCAGACATAAAGGTGAGAATATCATCCAAAACGCTGACTTACCTTCGGCTGCCTCGCAAATACGGTGCGCTGAGGCCGCCAGCTCTCGCTGGCGATGGCCTTTCAAAAGCGGCCGGCATCAGCGCCGGCAGAGTGGTCCCGAACTCATCACCAGTCTGGCGCGGCCGCCTCTGAAGCTCCGCGTGACGGGTCCACGAGCCTGTCACGATTGTCCGATGCGTACCAGCGACTCCGAGCGCGAAGACATCAGGGCTTACTTCCAGATGCAGGACTACGGCGAGCCCACCCACCTTGAGAAGGTGGCGAGCGAGCGTGTCGGCAGCGTCGAGCACGACATCTGGGACGTGCACACCGCCGACGGGCGTTGGTGGGCGGTCACCATTCCGCTGAACGGCTACTCCCAGGAGGACTTCAAGAGCCGCGACGTCGTCCTGACCTTCCACGTCGGACTCGCACTGCGGATCGCGGCGGAACGCCGCCCACCAGTCGCTGGACACGCGGTCGATCTGATCCCCGGGTCGTGGCGCCGCTGGCAGCAGGCGGTCGATGCGCTCGGTACCGCGCGTGAGGCCGAGGACTTCCAGGCGGTCGGCGTGCGGCTGCGTGAGTGCCTGGTCTCCTTCGCGGGCGAGATCTCAAGCGACGATCTGGTCGGCGACGGCGATCCTGCCCCGAGAGGCGCAGACGTCGTCGGCTGGACGGAGCTGCTGATCGCCAACGTGCTGATGGACGCGAAGGCCTGGCGGTCCTATCTGCGCAAGCTTGCCCGTGAGACCTGGGACTACGTCAACTGGCTGACCCACGCCAAGAACGCGCGCTACCACGATGCCGAGTTCGGCGTCGCCGCTGTCGAGCACTTCCTCGCATCCTTCAGTGCGACCCTCCTGCGGGCCGGCCGGGAAGACCGGGGCCGCTGTCCGCGCTGCGACTCCTACGCCTTGAGCGCCGGGCACTGTCGCCAGTGCGAATGGACCGATCCCGACTATGAGCCGCCGCTCTACGAGCCGCCCTCCGAGGAGGAGCTGGAAGAGCGCCTGGTCGAGCCGTGCACACCGAGCTCCGATATCTCGACCCTGATCACCGTCGACGACACCGTCCGCGGTGGCGGATGAGTATGGGATTTCGCGCACCCGCCTGACCCGCGCTGAGGCCACCGTCGGGTGCCCGTGTCCCCGCCCCGGCTCAAGGGACCTGATCAGGCCTTGGTCGCCTCGCAATCCGCATCACAGAGCGGTTTGCCGACGCTCCGGATGGAACTGGCGCGACACGAATTGGCCCTGGCGCATGGCCACTGCCACTTCATTGCCACATCGCCGCGGGTGGGGCCAGGAGGCGCATCGGCAGCGAACCAAACTGCGGCGTAGGCCCCGGTGGGGTCCGCCGCAGTACCTAGATTGAATACATTGCCGGAACGGCTGTGGAGCGGAGAGGTCTCGGGGGGTGCGGACGTGCTGGATTGCGGTGTGCGGGTGACCGCATGAAAGGCGTGGACCCGCGGAGGCGGGGACTCTGATGGGCCGCGAGGAGATCGTCCTGGCCTGGCACTCCCTCACGTTCCGCCTCCAATGTGCGGAGCGAACCGGCATCGAATTCCAGTCCTTCTTCGAGCAAATAATGGAAAAGCTCGATCCGAGTTTCGTCAAGGTCAAGCCCTCCGGTAAGGAAGGTGACTGGAAATGCGACGGCTGGTTACCGGGTTCTGGCACCTGTTTTCAGGTCTACGCCCCCGAGGAGTTGACCGTCTCTGAGACAGTGGCCAAGATCAAGGCCGACTTCGCCGGCGCCGCAGCGGAGTGGGGCGGCCAGATGAAGCGCCGGGTCTTCGTCTGGAGCGCACGAGAGAAAGGGATCCCCGCGGCGGTCCTCAGCTGTCTGAACGATCTCGTCACCGAAAACGAGGAGATCGAGGTCGATCAGTGGGGACGTGAGCGCCTCTGGTCGCAGGTCAGGACGCTGCCCGAGGGAGACCGCATCGACCTCTTCGGCGTCGTTCCGATCCCCGCCGAGATCACCGCCACCACCGACCATGAGGTCCAGGTCCTGCTCACCTACATCGCCGACCAACCCATCCCTGATCTCGATGGGGACCTAGAGCTGGTCGGGCTGGAGCAGAAGATGGATCGCAACGAGTTCGACGACGGTGTCCGCATCCTCGTCAAGGCCGCGATGCCCATCGTTCCAACCGTCCAGCACTACGTCTCAAACCACCCCGACCAGCGCTTTTCCCAACGGGTCGCCGTTTCCCTCGCCGAGCGCTACCGAGAACTGAGCGGCGAGCTCGACGGCGATCCGAATGCTCCTCGGCGCGTCGATCTTCTCGCGGCGCTTGGTCATGAGCGATGGCAAGGCGCGGGCGCCGGGGGCCACCCTCCTCCGGCGCCTCGCCCGCCGCTTCGTCTCCGCCCCTCCCGGGTGAGGGCGGCCCTCGCTACCGGTCGCCGTCGCGGTCATGGCTCGATGGTCCGCGAGCTCGGGTTGCTCGGCCTGCCGCCCACCTTGGAGCGCAGCCACCCGCCCAAAACCCTCGACTCTCGGGGAGATCGCCCGATCGGCTCGATGCTGCGGCTTCTCAGCGCGAACGCTGATGAGCCACCGTCTACAAGCCGACGGCGGGCCGGCTTTCCCCAGTGGCCCCGTGGGACGCACATCGACCCCACGACCGGATCCGGGCGATCTGGGCGCCGCGTCAGCGCTCCAGCAGCTGCTTGAGGCCGGCGCCGCTCGCCCCGAAGTAGCTGGAGTGCGTCTGTTCGATCGTCGCCAGCGAGTCGGCGCTGATCAGCACGGTGTTGCGGCGCGGATTGATCCCGTTGGCCCGCTCGGCCTCGGCGTAGGCGAGGAGGGCGCCACTGTAGTCGGTGCCGAAGTCCTCCACCATCGTCTCACCCGTGTCCGGGTCGCGGGTGATCAGGAAGTGCTTGATTTCCTCAGGGCTCATTCTGTTGCTCCGTGGTAAAGGTATCGGCTCTCGCCACCAGGCCCTCCATTTCGGCGAGGCGCGACGGCGACGGTTCGATGCTGCCGTCGAGCATCGCGTAGATCTCTGAGGCGGCGGCGAAGAACTCTCTGAGGGCGGCCGGGCCGCCACCGGTCTTCAAACCCGGAAAGCGCTGCGCGGCCCCCTCGACCGCGTTTGCCCATTCGTCCTGCCTTGGAGTCCGCAACTGGACCTCGATCAGTCTTCCCCGGTTGCGGTCGACCAGGTGCAAGGCCCCTATATCAGGTGCAAGGCCCTGTATCCGTCGAGTTTCGGTTCTGCGACGTAGTCACGGGATCGGGTGATCGTCCAGTTGTGCTTCAGCTGGCGGGCGACCCGATAGGCGGCTTCCTGGCTCGGCAGGACCGCCCGCACGCCGCCGACGTCCTCCATCCGCGAGAGCTTCATCCCCGGCTCGCGCAGCAGCTTGCCCGCGATCGTCGGTACGCGCTTCAGGCGCTGGGCGACGATCGGCTCTCCCTCCTCGCCCACGTAGCGATAGAGATTCGCGGACACCACAGAGAGCGGCCTCACATGCTGGCCCCGCCACCAGTCGATGACTCGTGCCGCCTCTTCAAGCGCCTCGCGCTGTTCTCCAACCCTACGTTGCCCCCTGACCGCGGTCTGCAGCTGTTCCGCGAAGAAGCGCCCCGCGCGATCGACCTTCGTTTTGCTGTATTCGGCCACGGACCTCAAACCTAATCGTTGACCGGATCCTCTCTTCGGCGTCGACGCGCCAGGGCGCCCGGGGGTCGTCTTCGCCAAGGCACTTATCGGTCCATGGAATCCTGCTCGACCGGCGCGATCCTGATCACGCCCGAGGCCGGCCTCGAGGCCGAAGTGCCGCTAGTCGGCGGGGCGGCGCGGCAGGTTGCGGAGCTCCTCGAGGTGGAGGCGCGAGAGCGCCTCGAGCCGCTCCTCGCCGAGCTGGGTGAGCGCGAGGTGGACGACACGCTGGTCCCTCTCGTCGCGGTGCCGCTCGACCAGGCCCGCCTCGACCGCCCGGTCGATCAGCTCGACCACGCTGTGGTGTCTGGAGACGAGGTAGTCGGCGAGCTCGCCGACGGTCGGGCCGACTTCCCCGGGGTGCCCCCTGATCGCCAGCAGCAGCTGGTGCTGGGCGGGGGTGAGGCCGGCGGCGCGCGCCTGCTCCTCGCTCCAGCGCAGGAAGCGACGCAGGGCGGTGCGGAAGCCGAGCAGCTCCTCGTAGTCCTTGTCGGTGAGCCGGCGAGCCGGGGTCACGCCTCACCCGTCGTCCGGCTCGCCCGCCCGAGGCCGATCAGGTCCAACGGGCGCAGGACCCGGGTGCGATGGCGCTCCTCGTCGAGCTCCCGCAGGCGTCCCGCCAGCAGGTGCTCGAGGCGGATCGTCCCGACCGGCTCGTCGGGCCGGGCGCGCTCGGCCACCGGCAGCTCGGTCCGCCCCGACGCGGCCATCGCGTAGGCGACGTGGCGGAGGGTGTCGTCGACGAAGGCGAACGGTGCCCCGGCAAGCTCCCCGGGCACGCCGGCCCCATCCCCTGACCCGTCGCTCATCACGTCGCCGACGAATAGCACCTCCAGGGGGTCGACGCTGTATTCGCGGCTGAGGTGGACGCCGCGGCGGGCGACCTTCTCGGTGAGCACCGAGCGGCGCAGCACGAGGACCGAGATCGCGTAGGCGGCGGTGGCGCCGATCAGCAGAGGGAGGAGCGCTTCGTATCGGTGGGTCAGCTCGAGCGCGAAGACGACGCCGGTGAGCGGCGAGCGCATCACCCCGCCGAGCACGCCCGCCAGGCCGACCAGCGGCCAGAAGCCGGCGGCGACGTGGGGGAAGACCCGCGCCTCGAGCCCGCCCAGGGCGCCGCCGATCATCAGCATCGGCGCCAGCACTCCGCCCGAGGTCCCGGAGCCGAGCGAGAGCGACCAGATCAGCGTCTTGACGATCAGGATGCCGACGATCAGGTGGAGCGCGATGCTGCCGTTCAGCTCCGCTTCGATCACGTCGTAGCCGACCCCGAGCGCCTGCGGCACGACCAGGCCGCCGAGGCCGATGATCAGGCCGCCGATCGCGGGCCACCACATCCAGTGGATCGGCAGGCGACCGAAGCAGTCCTCGGAGAGGTAGACGAGCGAGGTCGCGACGAGCGCGAGCAGCCCGGCGATCGCCCCGGAGACGACGCAGAGCCCATAGGAGGCGGTGTCGAGGTGGAGCGCCCCGGTGGGCGTCGGGAAGACGGGGCCGGAGCCGAGCAGCGGGACGCGGATGATCGTCGCCACCGCGACCGCGGCGGCGACCGGGATGAAGCTGCGCGGCCGCCACTCGAAGAGCAGCAGCTCGACCGCCAGCAGCACCGAGGCGAGTGGCGCGTCGAAGGTCGCCGCCATGCCGGCGGCGGCGCCGCAGACGAGGAGCGTCTTGCGCTCGTCGGCGCTCAGGTGCAGGAACTGGGCGGCGATCGAGCCGAAGGCGCCGCCGGTCATGATGATCGGCCCCTCGGCCCCGAACGGGCCGCCGGTCCCGATCGCCACCGCCGAGGCGAGCGGCTTCAGCAGTGCCACCCGGGGCTGGATCTTGCTGCCCGAGGTGAGGATCGATTCGATCGCCTCGGGGATCCCGTGCCCGCGGATCTTCTCCGAGCCGAAGCGGGCGACGAGGCCGATCAGGAGGCCGCCGCAGATCGGCGCCAGGAGGATCACCAGGAAGGAGTGCTGCCCTTCTCCGGGGGCGACCAGCGCGGTTCCGATCCGCCCGTAGAAGACGAGGTTGGTGATCAGGCCGATCAGCCGCAGCAGGCACCAGGCGACGCCGGCGCTGAACGCCCCGATCGGCAGGGCACAGGCGGTGATCGCCAGCAGGCGAGGCCCGACGTCGAAGTCGCCGAGGTGGCGCAGGTCGGTGGGCGGGGCGGAGGCCATCTCCGAGAAAATATCGCGACACGATGTTTTCTGCGGTCGAGGGCGAGATGCGGCGCCTCGGGCTTGGTCTTGCGGCCGGTGAGCCGCCGAGGCCGGTCGCCCCGACCTACCTCTCGCCAGGGACCATCTCCACCTGGGACGAGAGCTCGCCGTCGCGCAGGGCGTGGAGGACGAAGCCGGGGGGGCGGCCGTCGGTCTCGACGGTTTCGGCGACGAAGTCGGGACGGGCCTGCAGGTAGGTGCTCGGGGCAGAGATCACCGGGCGGCCGGCGAGGGTCGAGGCGGCGACGCGGTGGAGGTGGCCGCCGACGATCGCGCGGACCTGGGGGTGAGGCGCGAGCGCGGCGGCGAGGGCCTCGCGCTGCTCGCGCGACAGGTTCACCCGGTCCCAATCGGGGATCGAGGTGCCGAGCGGGGGATGGTGCATCGCGACGATCGTCGGCTTCTCGGGCGCCGCCGCGAGCTCGTCGCCGAGGCGCGCCAACTGGGCGGGGGTGAAGTCGCCGGGATCCTCCCCAGGCACGGTCGAGTCGATCACGACGAGGTGGAGTGGGCCGAGGTCGACCGCGTAGTCGATCGGCTCGTCCGCCTCAACGGGGACGGCGAAGGCCTCGCGCATCGCGGCGCGGTCGTCGTGGTTGCCGGGCAGGACGTGGACCGGGACCCCCGCCCGGCCGAGCAGCTCGCGGGCGAGCGAGTACTCCGCCGCGCGGCCGTGGTCCGCCAGGTCGCCGGAGACGAGGATCGCGTCGACCGGCGTCGGCAGTCGCCCGAGGGCGCCGACCACCGCTTCGAGGCTCGCGGCCGGGTCGACCCCGGCCTCCTGATCGGCACCTAGATGCGGGTCGCTGAGTTGAGCGAGGAGGAAGGGCCGAGCCACGGCCCGACCCTAGATGACCGCCTCGGTTGGCGACCCCGATCGGGAGGGCCTTCGGGCTCAATAACCGTAGCCGCCGCCCGAGCTTTCTTCGCTTTCTTCCGCCGCCGGTTCGGATTCCGATCCGGCCGCGGCGCCGGCGTGGCCTTTGACCGGCGAGCCCGCTTCGTCGAGGGCGAACCAGGTGCCGTCGAGTTCGCTGCCGTTCGCTTCGCCGGGCGCCTTGTCGCCGGTGAAGGTGTAGAGCGGGTGGCCTTCGTAGGTCACCTGCAGGGTGCCGTCTCTGCGTTTGGTCGTGCCGAGGGCGGACGACATCGCGCCTTCGCCTGCGGTCGGCTTGCCCGACGCGGTCACCGGCGGCCAGACCGCTTCGCATTCGCCGTAGCAGTTCGACGTCGTGCCGCTGTCTTCGGTGAACTCGTAGACGGTCATCCCGCCGGAGTCGACCAGCACGGTGCCGAGGCCGGAGACTTCCGAGGCCGCGATCGTGCCGCTCCCGCCGGAGCTGCTGGTCGACGTCGCGGCGCTTTCGCCGCCGCCTTCGCTGCCGGACGATTCGGTGCTCGAGCTGCTCGACCCGCCGCCGCAGCCGGCGATCACGACCGCGCCGATCACCGCCAGCAACGCCAGGCCATAAGTGGTCCTCTGCTTCATTTCCTTACCTCCATCGCAAGTGGGCTGTGTGGGTTACGCGGGGCTCGGCCTCGGGGTTCAGCCGGGCCCTCGATAGGTTGGGAAACGACCATGATCGAGCCCTTCGTCGACATCGACTGGACCCGCGAGCACCGCGACGGGGTGATTCTCGCCGACTGCCGCTGGTACATCGACGAGCGCTCCGGGCGCGACGCCTACGCGGCGGGCCACATCCCCGGCGCGGTCTTCGTCGACCTCGACACCGCACTCACCCGGCACGCCGACCCGGCCGCGGCGGGGCGCCACCCGCTGGCCGAGCCGGAGGCGTTCGCCGCGGCGATGGGCGCGCTCGGGATCGGCGACGACGACACCGTGATCGCCTACGACGACGCGGGCGGGGTGATCGCCGCACGGCTGGTCTGGATGCTGCGGGTGACGGGACACGAGGCGGCGCTGCTCGACGGCGGGCTCGCGGCCTGGGAGGGAGAGCTCGAGGCATGCGTTCGCACTTCTCTGCGCTATGCGACGGAAACTGCGAACGCACCCGCCGACTTCACGCCGCGTCCGTGGCCTACCGACCGGCTGGCGACTATCGACGAGGCAGCGGCCGCCGCGGCCGCCGGCGCCCCCGTGATCGACGCTCGCCCGGCCGAGCGCTTCGCCGGCGCCCCCGATGACCTCGACCCACGCCCCGGTCACATCCCCGGCGCGCGCAGCGTCCCCTGCCGCGAGAACCTCGACGCCGACGGCCGCCTGCTCCCGGCCGCCGACCTGCGCGCCCGCTTCGCCGTCGACGGCGCCACCGAGGTCATCTCCTACTGCGGCTCCGGCATCACCGCCTGCCACAACCTGCTGGCGATGGAGCTGGTCGGCCTCGGCCGCGGCCGCCTCTTTCCCGGCTCTTGGTCGGAGTGGAGTCGCGACCCCGCCCGGCCTGTACAGACCGGCGTTAGCCCACCAGGCCGACCGGTTAGGTTCTAGGTACCGACGCAAACTTCAGCCGCGAGGAACCAGATGAGCGATTACGCAGTGGTCAATCCCGCCACCGGGGAGACGATCAAGGAGTATCCGACGATCAGCGACGACGAGCTGCGCGCCGCGATCGACCGCGCCGACCGGGCTTACAGATCGTGGTCGCATTCCTCGACCGTGGCCGAGCGCGCCGCGCTGATCCGCAAGGTCGGCGACCTGCACAAGGAGCGCAGCCAGGAGCTCGCCGAGATCATCGTCCGCGAGATGGGCAAGCCGATGGAGCAGGCGGTCGGCGAGGTCGACTTCGCCGGCGACATCTACCACTTCTACGCCGACAACGCCGAGGACCTGATGGCCGACGAGCCGATCAAGCTGCTCGGCGGCGACGGCACGGCGATGGTGCGGCGCAGCGCCTACGGGACGCTGCTCGGGATCATGCCCTGGAACTATCCCTACTACCAGGTGGCCCGCTTCGCCGGACCGAACCTGATCATCGGCAACCCGATCCTCTTGAAGCACGCGCCGCAGTGCCCGGAATCAGCCGCCGCGATGCAGCAGATCTTCGACAACGCCGGGTTCCCCGAGGGCGCCTACGAGAACATCTACGCGACCAACGACCAGATCGAGTGGGTGATCGGCGACCCGCGCGTGCACGGCGTCTCGGTCACCGGCTCGGAGCGGGCGGGGGCCGCGGTCGCCGAGATCGCCGGCCGCAACCTGAAGAAGGTCGTGCTCGAGCTGGGCGGCTCGGACCCGTTCATCCTGCTCGGCACCGACGACCTCGACGGCGCGGTCCAGGCGGCGACCGAAGCGCGCCTGGAGAACACCGGCCAGGCCTGCAACGCGGCGAAGCGGTTCATCGTCAGCGAGGACCTCTACGATGACTTCCTCGCCAAGTTCACCGCGAGCCTCGGGGCGGCCAAGCCGGGCGACCCGACCGCCGACGACACCGCGGTCGGCCCGCTCTCCTCGAAGACCGCCGCCGACCGGCTCGAGGAGCAGGTCAACCGGGCGATCGAGAACGGCGCCGAGGTCGTGGTCGGCGGCAAACGCGACGGCAACTTCTTCGAACCGACGATCCTCACCGGGATCAAGCCGGGTGACGAGGCCTCTCAGGAAGAGTTCTTCGGCCCGGTCGCGCAGGTCTACAAGGTCGGTTCCGAGGAGGAGGCGGTCAGCCTCGCCAACGACACCCAGTTCGGCCTCGGCTCCTACCTGCTGACCACCGACAAGGAGCAGGCCGCCCGCGTCGCCGACCAGATCGAAGCGGGGATGGTCTACGTCAACCTGGTCGGTGCCGACAGCCCGGAGCTGCCGTTCGGCGGCTTCAAGCGCTCCGGCTTCGGGCGCGAGCTCGGCCGCTTCGGCGCCGACGAGTTCGTCAACAAGAAGCTGATCCGCGCCGCGCCCTGAGCGGCGACGCGCCGGCCCGCCGGCTGGACCCGCCGCGTCGCGGTGCTGCCGGACTGAGCGACCGGGCTAGGTCAATTTCTGGATGTTGAGCTCGGCGAGGACGGCGTCGTCGAGTGCTTCGTGATCGGTGGTCGTGGGTGGCTCGCGTGTTGCCGTCGATGAACGGGTGGACGTCATAGACGCGCACGGTGAGGGTGTTCACCCCGGCGACCACGAACTGCATCAGGTCTACTCCGTCCGCGGGTGTCCGACGTTCTCGACGCCAGTTCCAGTTTCCACAGGCGCTGTCGATCGCGGGAAGGATCGCCTCGACCTCGACTGCAGTGCCCTTGCGGTTGAGGAACATCTGCGTGCGGAACTCTCCCGCATCGACAGGGAAGGTCGTCTCGAACCAGCGGAAGTGGATCTCTTTCACGAGTTTGAAGTCGACCGGCCATGGCTCCCTCGAAGTGGCGACCTGCTCCAATACGTGGAGCGCCTGCGCACCGCTGCGCACGAATTCCGCGGATGCCTCGAACGCCCTGGGCACGGCAAGCCGTCCCTCGCCTATCGAGGGGAGATCTTTTCCGCCTTGAGCCGCGCTTCCACCTGAGCCCTGGAGGCGTCGGCGAGTTCCATCGCTATCCGAGCCGATCGTTCGGTCTGCTCAGAGGTCAGATTGAACTGGAAGCGCCCGTCGGGCAGCATCCGCACTTGCCTGGCGGCGGCGATGTTCTCAAGGATGGCGCGATCGACGGCCATGCGACTGAGGGTACCGAAGGGTCCAGTCGGGACCGCGGGCCGCGGCAGGTGGGCAGCCTCCGGATCCAGCGGCAGGAAAGAGTGACGGGGCCGGCCGCGCGACTGCCGGCCGGCCCCAGCAACCGGCCCGCCCGTTCGGAGCGACCCGTCGTGCGTTCTCTTCAAACCCTCCTTTCGGCCAGGAGGTGGGGGAACTTGAGGCCTGCACGGTCGCGGGTATCGCGGGCGCCTTGTGACCGCGGCGGTGCGGCGGGAGGTAACTTCACCCGGTGGGAGCGCAAGGGAGCGAGCCGGAGGGTGGGACGAGCGATCGCCCCGCCTTCTACGCGCTGCGGCCGGGAGGCTGGCGCGACCTGGTCACCGTCCTGCACCCGCCCTACACGCTGTGGAACGTCAGCAACGTGGCGATCGGCGCCTCGGTCGCCTTCCACGTCTACCCGGTGCGCCTCGCCGCCGCCGTCGCGGCGTTCTTCCTCGCGGTCGGGATCGGTGCCCACTGCCTCGACGAGCTGAACGGCCGGCCGCTCGGGACGCGGCTCTCCGACCGCGCGCTGATCGCTCTCGCGGCCGGGTCGCTGGCCGGCGCGCTGGCGATCGGCGTGGTCGGCGTCTTCGTCGTCTCGCCGACCCTGATCCCGCTGATCCTCTTCGGCGCCTTCATCGCCCCCGCCTACAACCTCGAGTGGTTCGGCGGCCGCTTCCACACGGACCTCTGGCTGGCGATCTCCTGGGCGGGCTTCGCGACCTTCACCGGCTGGTGGGTCAACGCGCTCGGCGTGCACTCGGTCGGCGAAGCGATCGCCGTGGTCGGGGTGGTGGTCGGCACCGCGTTCCTGGTCACCGCCCAGCGGCGGCTCTCGACCCCGGTCCGCGAGCTGCGCCGGCGGACCGCGGCCGTCGCCGGCACCCAGCAGCTGAAGGACGGGACGGTCCGGATCCTGACCCGCGAGGACCTGATCGCCCCGCTCGACGGGGCGCTGCGGGCGCTCTCGCTGGCGGCGCCGCTGCTGGCGATCGGGCTGATCGCCGTCCGCCTCTGAGCGGACGCCCGGCCGCCGAACCGGAGCCGGTCCGTCCCCGTATTTATCCTTGCCGGCGCCGCGGTTTGGCGGCGGGGATCGACGAAAGGAAAGTGGGATGGCGCTGTTCGGCGGTAGGGGGAATCAGAGCGCGGAGGCGGGTGAGCTCGACGCCGAGGTCGAGCGGCTCGACCAGTTGCCGCTGCCGGGGCTCGCGGCCGAGGTGATGGCGAAGGCGTTCGGGCCGGGCGCCGAGTGGGAGGACCCCGAGGAAGAGGTGACGATCGGCGGCCCCAACGTCGGCGCCGGGGCGACGGTGGGCGGGATCGCCGCGGCGATGGCGCCGGGTGGCTCGACCAGGGGGGCGGACGAGCCGACCCGGCTGCGGCTGCAGCGGCTGGTCGCCGAGGGGGTGCAGGCGCTCGAGCACGCGGCGCTGATCCGTCCCCAGATGCACACCGCGATGAACAGCCTCGACTACACACCGACCCGGCTCGGCCGCAAGGTGCTGGCGGCGGGCGCGGTCGCCGAGGTGGTCGGCGGTGGCTCTCCTTCCTAGGAAAAGTCCTTGAAGCTCGCGATCCACAACCCATCGTTCACCTATCCCGGCGGCTCCGGGAACATCGCGCCGGTGCTCGCCGCGACGGCCCGTGCCGCCGAGGACGGCGGCGCCGACCAGTTCACCCTGATGGACCACTGGTTCCAGATCGCCTCGATCGGCGCCCCCGGCGAGCCGATGCTGGAGGGCTACACCGCCCTCGGCTATGTCGCCGCTCAGACCGAGCGGATGCGCCTCGGCCTGCTCGTCACCGGCGTCACCTACCGCCATCCCGGTCTGTTGGCGAAGATCGTCACCACGCTCGACGTCCTCTCGGCGGGCCGCGCCCAGCTCGGCATCGGCGCCGCCTGGTTCGAGGAGGAGCACGACGCGCTCGGCGTCCCCTACCCACCGATCGCCGAGCGCTTCGAGCGGCTCGAGGTGATGATCGGCGGCTCCGGCGAGAAAAAGAAGCTGCGGCTGGTGGCCAAATACGCGGACACCTGCAACCTCTTCGGCAACGAACGCGACGTGGTCGCCCACAAACTCGAGGTCCTGAAGGGCCACTGTGAGGCCGAGGGCCGCGACTACGGCGAGATCGAGAAGACGATCATCTGGAGCGCAGCCAACCCGCTCGACGACGTCGACGCCTTCCTCACCGAGCTGGGCTAGGTCCGCGGCTTGACCCTGCTCGAGGCGCTCGCGGTCCTCGCCGCGGGCTTCACCGCGGGGGGCATCAACGCGATCGTCGGCTCCGGCTCGCTGGTCACCTTCCCGGTCCTGCTCGCGGTCGGCTACGCACCGGTCACCGCCAACGTCTCCAACTCGGTCGGGCTCGTCTTCGGCAACGTCAGCGCCGCCTGGGGATACCGCGAGGAGCTGGAGGGACAGCGCGAGCGCGCCCTGATCGGTGGGGCGGGGACGGCGCTCGGCGCGATCACCGGCGGGGTGCTGCTGCTGACCTTGCCCGAAGGCGTCTTCGAAGCCGTGGTGCCGGTGCTGATCCTGCTCGCCTGCGCGCTGATGGTCGTGCGGCCGAAGCCGAAGCTGAGCCACGGCTCGCTCAGCCACCACCGCAAGATCGCACTGATCGCGATCGGCTTCGCGGTCGGCGTCTACGGCGGTTACTTCGGCGCCGCCCAGGGAGTGATCCTGCTCGCCGCGCTGCGCTTCCTCATCCCCGACAACCTGCAGCGGCTGAACGGGCTGAAGAACGTGATGGTCGGGGTCGCCAACGGGGTCGCCGCGGTCCTCTTCATCATCGTCGCCCACGTCGCCTGGGACGCGGCGGCGCTGGTCGCGGTCGGCTCGATCAGCGGCGCCCAGGTCGGCGCCCGCCACGGCCGCCGAATCCCCGACGAAACCCTGCGCTGGACCGTGGTGACGGTCGGCGTGATCGTCGCGATCGTGCTCTTTGTCAAGTAAGCGGCCGCTGAGCGACGAGGTCGTCGCCTCCCCGAAGGCTGAGGGAGCGGGGCAGCCGCATTAGAGTCCGGGGCGTGGCACGCCGCGCCCGCCCGCCGATGACGCCCTCCTCGCCGGGTGTCAGCGAGCGGATGGCACGGGTGCGGCGACGGGACACGCGGCCGGAGCTCGAACTGCGCTCGGAGCTGCACCGGCGCGGCTTCCGCTACCGGGTCGACCGCCGGCCGCCGGCCGGGGTGTCGAGCCGCGCCGACCTCGTCTTCGGCCCGGCCAAGGTCGCCGTCTACGTCGACGGCTGCTTCTGGCACTCCTGCCCCGAGCATGGCACGATGCCGCGCTCCAACGAAGCCTTCTGGCAGGAGAAGCTGGCCCGCAACCGCGAGCGCGACGCGGCGGTCAACGAGGCGCTCGCTTCGGTGGGCTGGACCGTGGTGCGGATCTGGGAGCACGAGGAGGTCATCGTCGCCGCCGACCGGGTCGAGGCGGCGGTGCGCGCGTCGCTAGGCCGCCGCGGCTAGCGAGGGCTCGCCGGCGGCGAGCGACGCCGCCAACGCCTCGGCGATGCGCCGGGCCAGGAGCGGGGGGACGGCGTTGCCGACCTGGCGGGCGATGCTCGACATCGCCTGCTCCTCGGGCAGGACGAAGTCGTCGGGGAAGCTCATCAGTCGCGCCGCCTCGCGCACCGTGATCGGGCGGTGGGCGGAGGGGTGGAGGTAGCGGCCTTTCTCCGGCTTGTAGAACTCGGTGCGGATGGTCAGCGCGGGACGGTCCCACCAGAGCCGGCCGAAGACGTCGGTCGTCCCGGTCGGCTTCTCCCGCCAGCAGCGCGGCACCAGGTCGCCGAGCCCGGCGCGGTCGAGGTTCCGCTGCATCTGGAATCGATCGCCGCCGTCACGTGGCACCGCCTTGTAGCGGCGCACGCTCATCGGCCGCGGCTTGCGCGGCCGATGCCACCGCCGCCCGTCTGGCCGGAGCGCCAACCCCTCGACCGCCTCCCGAAACGTGACCCAGGGCGCACGACACGGTTCGGTAAGGACCCCCCTTCCTTTTGTAACCCTGTGGGTTACAAAAGGAAGGGGGTTGGCCCGGGACGGGTTGGCGTGGGTCGGGGACGGCCAGGGGGTGGCGGCGCTCGCCCGGGTGCCGATCACGATCGCGCGCCGCCTTCTCTGCGGGACTCCGAAGTCCGCCGCGTTCAGGACCTCGCCCTCGACCCGGAAGCCGAGCGACTCGGCGCGGCGGCGGAACTCGACGTACTCGGCCGAGCGCAGCAGCTCGGGCACGTTCTCCATCACGAAGGCCCGCGGCTCGACCGCCTCCAGTCCGCGCAGGTACTCCTGCCACAGCCCCCGCCGCTCGAAGCCGACCGCCGCCCGGTTCAGCGGCGAGAAGCCCTGGCAGGGCGGCCCGCCGATCACCACGTCGGCGCGCGGGAAGGCGGCGACGTCCTCGATCCGCCGGCGGGCGACGTGCTCACCGAAGTTGGCCGCGTAGGTCGCCGCCGCGTCGCGGTCGAACTCGACCGCGAAGACCGAGCGGAACGCGCCGGAGTCCTCGAACCCGCGCGTCATCCCGCCGCAGCCGGCGAAGAGGTCGACCAGAGTCATGCGGCTCACCCCAGGGCACGATATGGGGGCGGCCGGCGTCGGCGCTACCCGCGTCACCGTCATGCGTCCGCCGCGCTTCCGCCACGAACAAGTCGTGCAGGTTGGAGATCGCATTGTGGGCGGGGGCGGAGCGGCGGCGCTGCAGGACGAGGAGCACGCCGGTGCCGTCCTCCTCCAGCGGCCGGTGGGTGATCTCGCCGCTGCGCTCGAGCGGGTCGCCGAGCACGCTGTAGTCGGGGAGGACGGCTACGCCGCGCACATGGGCGGCGGCATGGGCGTCGATCTCGCCGAGATCGACCTCGAGGCCCCGATCGGCGAGATCGGGCAATACAACACGCAGGGCGTCGTCAAAAGGCCTGATCGACACCGCTCCCGACAAGACCTGGACCTTCGGCGACCTTCTCGCCAACCGCTCGATGAACCGGGTGGTCGGGACGCCGGAGCAGATCGCCGACCGGCTCGAGGAGTGGCCCCGGGCCGGGGTCGGCGGCATCAACACGCCGTATTGCACGACGCCCGGCTCCTTCCGCGACTTCATCGACGGGGTCACCCCCGTGCTGCAGGAGCGCGGCCTGCAGCAGAGCGAGTACGCGCGGGACGCTGCGCGAGAAGCCGGCGAGCGGTGCCGCCGAGGCCCGCCTGTCCGACACCCATCCCGGCGGCAAGACGCGGCGTGAGCGGCTCTGCACGCCCGCGGCCGCCTGAGAGAAGACGCGGCGATGCCGGTCCGACCGCACTGGCTCCTACCGACCAACGGCGACTCGCGCACCGATCTCAGCCTCGGCAACGCGGTCGGCGCGCACGGGGCGCGGATCGACGCCGCGTCGACGACCGCCCGCCCGGGCGACATCGGCTACATGGCCCAGGTCGCCCGCGCCGCCGAGGCGCTCGGCTTCGAGGCGGCGCTGACGCCGACCAGCTCCTGGCGCGAGGAGGCCTGGGTGATGACCGCGGCTCTGACACAACACACCCGCGCCGGCACCGCGCTGGTGGGTTCGCACGAGGAAGTCGCCGACCGGATCGCCGAGTACCGCGATCTCGGCATCGACGAGTTCATCCTCTCCGGCTATCCCCACCTGGAGGAGGCCTACCGGGTCGGGGAGGGGCTGCTGTCGGTGCTACGCGCCCGCGGGCTGGTCGTCGACTGCGAGCGAGCTCTCGACCCAGCCTGAGCCGACCGAGAAGTCCTCGACGCCGAGCGCGGCGGCGACGTTGCACCACATCCCGGCCTGGAAGAAGCCGTCCAGCTCTTCGTCGTCGTCGACCTTGCTGATCTTGCGGATCAGCTCGATCAGCTGCGCGTACTCGTGGCGGACGAAGGTCTGGATCTCCTTGTCGTCGCCGCAGGCGGCGTAGGCCTGGAGCTGGAGGAGGAGGATGTGCGGGTTGTCGGCGATCGCCCCCATGTAGGCGTGGCCGATCGCCTTCAGCTTGTCTTCGTCGGGCTCGGCCGGGCCGGTGCGGTCGTACTCCTTGCCGACGGCTTCGAAGAAGGCGCCGATCTTCTCGAAGCAGCGCCCGACCGCGGCGAGGAAGAGGTCGCGCTTGGTCGGGAAGAGGCTGAAGACGTAGGGCTGGGCGACCCCGACCTCGGCGGCGATCGCCGAGACCTTCGTCCCGTGCAGGCCGCCGTGGGCGAAGTGGTGGACGGCGGCCTCGATCAGCGCGTCCCGGCGCTCCGCGGCCGGGACGCGCTTTCGAGGCTCCGCTTTGGTGCCGCTCGCCGCCATCGGTCGATCCTAGTTCGCGGCGGGGAGGGGAGAATTGAGCTCGGCGAATTCCTCTTCCTCACCGGCGGTCGCCTTGCCGCCGAAGGGGAGGACAAGGGCGACCAGGGCACCGAAGGTGAGCACCGCGACCCCGACCCAGAGGGCCGGGACGAGGCCGTCGACGAATGCCTGCGGCGTCGTGTAGGCGCCGGCGCCACTGAACACGGTGGCGAGGACGGCGATCCCGAAGGTGCCGCCGAGCTCGCGGATCGCGTTGGTGGCGCCGGAGGCCTGACCGGCCTGGTCGACCCGGACCGAGTTGAGGATGGCGCTCGCCGAGGGGGCGAAGACCAGCGCCATGCCGGACCCGGCGAGGATGAACGGGATGATCATCTCGCCGTAGCCCATCGTCGTCGACGCCTCGCTGGCGAGCCAGCCGAGCGCGACCGCCTGCAGGGAGACGCCGGCCACCATGAACGGCCGCGGCCCGAACCGTTCCGAGAAGACGCCGGCCAGCGGCGCCACGATCATCGTCGCCCCGGTCCAGACCAGCAGCTTCAGGCCCGCCTGCAGCGGGGTGTTACCGAGCACGTTCTGCATGAACTGGCTGAGGAAGAAGATCGAGCCGAACATGCCGAAGTACATCGCCATCGAGACCACGTTGGTGACCGCGAAGCTGCGCTTGGCGAAGAACCGCATGGGGAGCATCGGTGACTCGGTCCGCAGCTCCTGGCGCACGAAGGCAGCGAGCAGCACCAGGCCGGCGCCGATGCTGACCATCACCTCGGGGGCGGTCCAGCCGATCGTCTGGGCGCGGACGAGGCCGAAGACGAGGCCGAAGAGGCCGGTCGAGGCGAGGCCCAGGCCGGGCAGGTCGAGCGGCGCCTTGGCGCCGTAGCTCTCCTCCAGTTTGCGGTAGGCGAGCGGGGCGAGCAGGAGGCCGATCGGGACGTTGATCCAGAAGATCCAGTGCCAGTCGGCGAGCTCGATCACGGCGCCGCCGACCAGCGGGCCGACCGCCACCGCGACGCCGCTGATCCCGGACCAGACGCCGAGCGCGATGCCGCGTTTGTGGGGCGGGAAGGCGCTTGCCAGCAAGGTCAGGGTGAGCGGCGTGACGATCGCGGCGCCGGCGCCCTGGATCGCGCGGGCGAGGATCAGGAAGTCGGTGCTGGGCGCCAGCGCGGCGCCCGCCGAGGCGGCGGTGAAGAGCGCGATGCCGGAGACGAACATCCGCCTGCGGCCGAAACGGTCGCCGAGCGCGGCGCCGGTCAGCAAGAGCACCCCGTAGGTGAGGACGTAGGCGTTGACCGTCCACTCGAGCGCCTGCACCGAGGCGCCGAAGTCGTTGTGGATGCTGGGCAGGGCGACGTTCACGACGAGGTTGTCGAGGACGACCATGAAGAGGCCGACGGAGACCAGGACCAGCGTCCAGATCCTCCCTCTCTCTTGCGTTTCCATCAGCTGTCCCTCCGTAGTTAGTAGCAGCAACTAAGAATAACTTAGCAGCGACTAATAACTGATGTCAAGAAGGATCTGGAGCCTGCTCGGCCGAGGCGGGGCCGGCGAAGTGGCCGACCTTGGAGGGGGAGAGGTCGCGGCGCACCAGGCGTCGGAGGAAGTAGTTGCAGGAGATCACGTGGATCCGCGACTGGGTCGCCGAGTAGAGCCGGCGCGAGAGGCCGCCGAGGCGCGGGTAGTAGTTGGCGACCTCGACCCCGACGCGGAGCCGCACCTCTCCCCGCTCGGTTCCGTCGTGCCTGTGGATGTCGATCTCCAGGTAGCCGTCGCCATCGGTGCCGCGCCGGGAGACCAGGAGCCCCTTCTCGATCCGCCAGCGCACGATCCCGTGGCACTGGTCCATCTCGTACTCGGGCGCCTTGAAGGTCAACAGGCGCAGCTGCGGGATCAAGAAGACGATGGCCCGCTCCCCCGCCGTGTAGTGGACGTGGAGCAGCCCGAGGGTGAAGCGCTGCAGCGTCGTCCAGTAGGTGCGCGCCACCCGCTCCAGGTGTTCGGGGTTCCACAGCCCCTCGATCGCCGCCGCGGGCAGGACGATGTCAGCGGCCTGCCGTGAGGTGACCGCGCCGGTCTCGGCGTCGGTCGAGGTCTCGTCGACCAGATCGCCGACCTCGGCCCCCGGGATGACCGCCGCCCGTCGCTTCCAGGGCCTCATCGCCCCACCTCTAGGCTCGGTCGATGGCCACCGTGATCTACGACGCCGACTGCGGCTTCTGCAAATGGTGCCTGGCGCTCCTGCTCTGGGCCGACCGCCCCTGCGGTACGCGCGGAGAGCGCCGCCGGAGGGGCGGCCGCAGCCGCCGCGAACACGGCCGACCTTCCCCACCTATCCAGCAAGTGAGGTGGGGAAGGTCGGCCGTGCCCGGAGCGCTGCGACCCCTGCCTCTGGGGACCGATGAGGCAGATCGTCTCCTGGCCGATCTGAGTCCCGACGAGCGCATGGCGTCCTGGCACCTTGTTGACGACACCGGAGTGCGGACCTCCGCCGGTACGGCACTCGCTCCGGCGCTCGCGCTTCTGCCCGGCGGCCGCATCCCGTCGACAATCGTCGCCCGCATGCCACACCTCGCCGAACGCGCCTACCGCTGGGTGGCCGACCACCGCGGCCTTCTCGGCCGCTTCGTCCCCGCGCGGGCGCGCCGCTGGGCGGACCGCGTGATCGCCGCGAGCGCGGATGTCCCGGCGCGTCCTCAGTAGGGCGGCTTGCAGATCGTCTTCGCCCCGGCCCACGAGAACCACTTGCCGAGCTTGCCGCCGGGGTGCTTGGGGACGCGCGCTTCGAGCTTCGTGTAGGCGCGCCGGGCGCCGCACTTGCCGAGGTCGGTCGCCCGCAGCTCGATCTTGGCGGGCTTGCGGAAGTAGCCGCCGCTCGGCTTGAAGATCGGGTTCAGCCCGTAGCCGATCGCGGTCGGGTTGCCCCAGCCGGTCCAGTGGATCTTGGTGACCTCGCCGCTCGGGTCGCCGCCGTTGAAGATCTCGCTCGGTTCGGCCGTGCCGAAGCCTTCGCCATCGGACGCCGCGAAGGCCTTGGCGCCGAGGACGGGATTTGCTGCTGCCCCCGCACCAGCAGTGGCCGCGAGCGCCACCGCGCAGGTGGCGAGGGTGATCGACAGGAAAGTTGGGAGGTGTCTCATTGCTCGATCCTCCTACCCGGCAGCAGTCGCCGCAAGCGCTCGCCGAGCGAGGGCCGTGGCCCGCGCGTCGCCTCGAGCCACTCGTCCCGGGTCGGCAGCCGGCCGTCGCGCCGCGCCTTCATCACGCACTCGGTGTGCGCGTGGCGCCGCTTCGACCGATCGTCCTCCGGTGCGATCAACACGTGCTCCGACATCGAAGCCAGGTGCTTCCCACAAAACGGGCAGCGATAGGTCGACGCCTTCAGATTCTGGGCCGGTCGCATCGACCACCACCGAGCGCGCTCCGCCTGTCGTTTCTCCACCATCCCTCCACAGTTTGGCCGCACCCCTCGGCCGATGGGCCGAAAACCTGACACATGGTCCGGTTTTCGGCCCATCGGCCGAGGGGTGCGACGGAAGCGTCACGAGTTCCGCACGGAAGTGGCGGAGCTCGTTACGTGTTGGGGTGGCGGAGGCGGGACATCGCGACCAGGGCGGGGCCGGAGCCCTTCTGGTCAACCAGGCCGCGGAGGGTGTGGCGGGCGAAGATCTCGTCGAGCTCCTCGCGGGTGAGGGTCTCGCGGGAGAGGGCCTGCTCGGCGAGGTCGTCGAGGCACTCGCGGTTGGCGGAGAGGAGGGCGCGGGAGCGGCGGTAGGCCTCGCGCGCGAGGGTCATCGAGGCGAGGTCGACGTCGCGCCGGGTCGCGTCGGAAACCGCGTAGTCGCCGGTCGGCATCGCGATCGGCGGCGGCCCGTCATGGTCGATCGCCACGCCCATGCCGAATTCGCCGACCATCTGCTTGCAGACCATGTGGACCCGGGCGAGGTCGTCGACCGCCCCCGAGTAGGACTCGCCGAAGACCTCTTCCTCGGCCGCCCGCCCGCCGAGCAGCGTCACCACCTCGTCGACCAGTTCGTCGCGCGACTTCAGATAGCTGTCCTCCTGCGGCGAGTGGCCGACGAAGCCGAGCGCCGGCCCACGCGGCACGATCGAGAGGATCTCCGGCGGGTCGAGCCCGAGCAGCTTGCGGCAGGTCGCGTGGCCGGCCTCGTGGTAGGCGACGATGCGGCGCTCCTTGAGGCTGAGCCCGCGCGCCTGCTGCGAGCCGACCGACTGACGCAGCAGCGCCTCGTCGACTTCCTCGCGGTGGATCGCGTCGCGCCCGGCACGGCCGGCGATGATCGCCGCCTCGTTCAGCGCGTTGGCGAGCTGGGCGCCGGTCATCCCGGTCGTCTTGCGGGCGACGTCGGTGAGGTCGAGGTCGTCGGCCAGCGGCTTGCCCTGGGCGTGGGAGCGGAGGATCGCCTCGCGGCCGTCGCGCGAGGGCGGCGCGACGAGCACCTGGCGGTCGAACCGGCCCGGCCGCAGCAGTGCCTTGTCGAGCTTGTCGACGTTGTTGGAGGCGGCGATCACGATCACCGTCGTGTTGTCCTTCTCGAAGCCGTCGAGCTCGACCAGCAGCTGGTTCAGCGCCTGCTCGCGCTCCGAGCTGCCGCCGTCACCGCCGCCGGAGCGGTGGCCGCCGACCGCGTCGAGCTCGTCGATGAAGACGACCGCGCGGCCCGACTTGCGCGCCTCCTTGAAGAGCCGGCGGATGCGGGCGGCGCCGCGGCCGACGAACATCTCGACGAAGCTCGAGCCGGAGGCGGCGAAGAAGTCGACCCCGGCCTGCGCGGCGACCGCGCGCGCCAGCATCGTCTTGCCGGTCCCGGGCGGGCCGTAGAGGAGGACGCCGCGCGGCGGCTGGGCGCCGAGCGCCTTGAAGCGGTCCGGTTCGCGCAGCCACTCGGCCACGTCCATCAGCTCGTCCTTGGCGGCGTCGACGCCCTGGACCTCCTCCCAGAGGACCGGCTTCGTCTGCGAGGCCTTCACCGTCTCCGGCTTGGTCGACCCGACCGTGCTCCGCATCAGGCGCAAGAAGACGAACAGGAGCATCGCCATGAAGATGACGCCGAAGACCGGGTACCAGTTGAAGAACCATTCCTGGACGGATTCCATCTACCGAATAGTGGCGATGCCGCGACTGGACGGCAACGGATATCCGTCCAGATATAGGGGTAAGGCCTAAAGGTCCAGCCCTTTTGCCTCACCCCCCGCGCGTGAGTTCGCAGTTTTCTTCGCTATGCGGTGATAACTGCGAACTCGCCGGGGATCAGCCGCGGACCACCTGGGAGCCGCCGACGATCGCCTCTTCGCCGGAGTCGCCGAAGACGATCCAGGCCTTGTTGCCGCCGTCGTAGTCGGGCGCCCAGAGCTTCATCGTGGCGGGGCGGTCCCAGACCGTGACCTCCTCCTCGCCGGTCGCGTCGAGCCCGCGCCAGATCCGCACGAAGGGGTTCTCGGCCCACTGCTCGGCGATCGTCGTCGGCTCTTTGTGGCCGGGGTGGACGCCGGTCTCCGGCGGCAGCTCCATCAGCCGCATCACCGAGGCCTTGAGGTCGTCGAAGCCGCTCGCGCCGGGCGCCATCGTGCCTCCCACGGTGCCCTTGAAGAGGACGTCGGCGGTGAAGACGTCCGTGCCGTCGATCAGGAAGGCGAGGTGGCCGGCGGCGTGGCCGGGGGTGAAGAGCGCCTCGACCTCGATCCCGCCCGCGTCGAGTTTGTCGCCGTCGCCGATGATCAAGGCGACTTCCTCGTCGAGCTCCGCCGCCGTCGCCGCGTGGGCGACCAGCGGCGGCCCGCCCAGCCGCTCGCGCGCCGCGGCGATCCCGGCGACGTGGTCGGCGTGCGGGTGGGTCACCAGGTAGTGGGTGATCTCGATGCCGTCGCGCTCGGCGCGGTCGATCAGCGGGTCGACGTCTTCGTTGCCGTCGATCAGGACGCCCGTCCCGCGCTCCGGGTCGGCGACCAGGTAGGCGTTCGAAAGCCACTGCGGGTTCTCGGTCCTCTCGACGATCAAGCTGCTCCTCCTTCGCTGGCGACGGTCTCCTCGGAACCTACCCAGGCGGTCCCGTCGAGAATCGTTCGGGCGACCAGCTCGGGGTCGTCCCACATCGGCGTGTGGCCGACGCCGGGCAGGACGAGGAACTCGGCCCCCGCCGGCCGGCACTCCGGGCGCGGCGGGCCGACCAGCCGGTCGAGCTCCGCCCAGGCGATCGTCACCGGCACCCCGGCCGGGTAGCCCGCGGGCGCGAAGATGTGCTCGCGCATCGCCTTGTTGGCGCCGTCGTAGCCGTCGGCGTCGATCCAGCCGAGCACCAGCTCGCGGCCCGCGGCGGCCGGGATGTTGCCGGGACGGGCGCAGAGGGTGGAGAGCGCGCGGTGGCGGACCGGGCCGATCCGCAGCCCGGCGACGACGAGTGGGCGCAGGCGCCGCGCCCACTGGCGGGTGACGGTGCTGCGCGGACCGATCGGCGCGCGCCAGAGCCCGGCCGGCGACAGGCAGGTGACTGAGCGCGCCGCCCCGATCCGTCCCAGTTCCAGCCCGACCCAGGCGCCGAGGCTGTTGCCGGCGACGTGGGGGCGGTCGATGCCGCGGGCCGCGAGCTGGTCGAGGAGCGCGCCGGCGAGCGCCGCCGCGGTCGGCTCGATCCCGGGCGGGAGCGAGGGCGCGCCGCCGAAGCCGGGCAGGTCGAGGGCGAGCGCCTCGCGCTCCGCCGAGAGCAGCGGCAGGACCGGGTCCCAGACGGTCGAGCTGGCACCCAGCCCGTGGATCAGGAGCAGCGGCTCGCGGGTCCCGCCGCCAGGCGCGGCGTCGCCCGCCGCGCCCGCGCCCGCCGCGCTCACCGCCAGGACGGCTTCGCGAAGAGGACCTGGACGTCGCCGATCCGCCGCTCGCGGAAGCCCGCCTCGGAGGAGCTCAGGTAGAAGTCCCAGAGCCGCCGGAAGCGCTCGTCGTAGCCGTGGCCGCGGAGCTTGTCCCAGGCGACGAAGAAGCGCTCGCGCCAGTTGGCGAGGGTGGGCGGGTAGTGCGCGGTGATGTCGTCGAGCCAGATCTGGCGCATCTCGGTGACGGTGCCGATGCTGTCGGCGATCCGCTTCACCGACGGTAGGCAGCCGCCGGGGAAGATGTGGGTGTTGGCGAAGCTCCTCGACGCCTTCTCGATCTCGTAGAGACGGTCGTCGATCGTGATCGCCTGCAGCAGGAAGAGGCCGTCCTCGGCGAGCAGCCGGTCGCAGGTCTTGAAGTAGTCGTCGAAGTACTGCCAGCCGACCGCCTCGATCATCTCCACCGAGACGAGCCGGTCGTAGGTGCCCTCGAGGTCGCGGTAGTCCTCGAGCAGGATCGTGATCCGGTCCTCGAGACCCGCCTCGCGCACCCGTTCGGTGGCGAGCTCGAACTGGGCGCGGGAGATCGTCGTCGTCGTCACCCGGCAGCCGGTGGTGCGCGCCGCGTGGATCGCCATCCCGCCCCAGCCGGTGCCGATCTCCAACAGGTGGTTGTCGGGGCCGAGGTGGAGGCGATCGCAGATCCGGTCGAGCTTCGCCAACTGCGCCTCCTCGAGCCCCGCGTCCGCGCGCGGGAAGTAGGCGCACGAGTACATCATCGTGGGATCGAGGAAGGAGCTGAAGAGGTCGTTGCCGAGGTCGTAGTGGGCGCTGATGTTGGCGCGGGCGCCGTGCCGGGTGTTCTCGGGGACGACGCCGCGGAGGCGGTGCAGGGCGCTGCGGGTCGAGGCGACGGCGGCGCTGATGCCGCGGTGCTGGTTGGCGAGGCTGCGGGCGGCGATCCGGATCAGCGCGACCAGGTCGTCGGTCTCCCAGAGCCCGTCGACGTAGCCCTCGCCGAGCCCGACCGAGCCGTGCAGCGGGCCGCGCCAGGCGGTCGGGTCGTTGATGCGGACGGTGGCATGGAGATCCGAGCCGGTCTCGCCGTAGGTGCGGCCGCGGCCGTTTTCGACGACCTCGATCTGGCCGCCGCGGGTGCGGGTGAGGACGCCGCCGACCAGGGTGCGCGCCGCCGCGTCTTTCACGGGGCCACCTCGGCGTCTCCGGGGTGGGGGTGGTAGCGGGCTCCCTTCAGCTTCAGGCGGGCCGCCTGCGCGTAGATCTTGGCGACGACCTGCAGCGACATCGCCGGGTAGCGGGCGAGCAGTCCCAGCATCAGGGGACGGGAGAGCTCGCGGCGGTGGAGGGAGAGGGTCGCGTCGAAGGTCTTCGGGGCGGGGCCGCCGTCGCGGGGGCGCGACTCGATGTGGACCTGCAGGCGCTCGCCGGGGGTGCCGGCGCGGAAGGAGTACGTCTGGTCCATCCCCATCAAGGGCGAGACGTGGTGGTTCTTCTCGAGCTCGGACGCCAACACCGTTCCCTCTTGATCTCCCCGTTCCAGTATGTATGCGTGTCGCTCCCCCCAGGGTATGTTCTCGACCTCGGCGACGACAGCCTCGACCCGCCGTCCGGTGGGGTCGAAGCAGTAGTAGAAGCTGACCGGGTTGAAGCTGTGGCCGAGGTAGCGGAGGCCGGTGAGGAGGCGGACCGGGCCGGTCGGGCGCGGCGCACCGGAGTCGGCGACGACATCGCGGACGCACGCGTCGAGCGGGCGCGCCGGGTCGCCGAGATAGTCGGCGCGGCGGAAGCGGGCGGGCGCGCGGCGGCGGGCCGAGTAGAGCGGGTAGGGGTCGAGGATGCCGGGCAGCTCGGCGAGGTCGAGGTAGGTGAGGAAGAAGCGGTAGCGGAACGAGTGCTCGACCGGGTCGAAGCGCCGGTGGCGGACCCAGCCCTCGTAGACCGCCGAGGCGGTCAAGCGGCGAGCGCCTCCTCGGCGGCGTCGGCCCGCGGCCCGCGGACGTCTCCGGTGGCGGCGGGCTGCCGCGCCGGCTCTTCGGCGCGCGTCGCGCCCGCCGCACCAAGCTCCGCGCAGACCTTCAGTCCGCTGACCACGCCGTCCTCGTGGAAGCCCCAGCCCCAGTAGGCGCCGCAGTAGTGGGTGCGGCGCACGCCGCTGACCTCGGGCCGGCGCGCCTGCGCGGTGACCCCGGCGGCGGTGTAGACCGGGTGGTCGTAGGTGAAGCGGCGCAGGACGGTGGCCGGGTCGATCTCCTCGGCCCGGTTCAGGGTGAGGAAGTACTGGCGGCGGGTGCGCAGTCGCTGCAGGTGGTTCATCCAGTAGGTGACGGTGGTGCGGTCGCGCGGCGCGGCGGCGAGGTGGAAGTTCCAGCTCGACCAGGCGGCGCGGCGGCGCGGCATCAGGGTGGGGTCGGTGTGGAGGACCGCTTCGTTGGGCTGGTAGGGGATCGCCCCGAGCACCTCGCGCTCGGCCGCGCTCGGGTCGGCGAGCATCGCCAGCGCCTGATCGGAGTGGGAGGCGATGACGACGCGGTCGAAGCTCTCGGTCTCGCAGCCCTCGGCCTCGATCCGGACCGCGTCGGGGAGGCGCTCGATGCGGCGCACCGGGGCGGCGGTGCGGACGCGGTCGCGCCAGGGCGCGGCGATCGCCTCGACATAGGTCTGGGAGCCGCCCGCGACGGTGCGCCAGGCGGGCCGGTTGCGCAGGCTGTACATGCCGTGATTGTCGAAGAACTCGGCCATGAAGCTGGCCGGGAAGCTCCACATCTGGCCCGGGTCGGCGGACCAGACGGCGGAGGCCTGGGGGACGATCAGGCGGTCGATGAAGTGGCGGGAGAAGCCTTCGCGATCGAGCCAGGCGCCGAGCGAGGGCGCGGTGCCGTTCATCCCGATCAGCCCGGGGGCGAGTCGGTTGAAGCGGCGCCACTCGCCCAGCATGCGGAGGAAGGTGGGGGAGAGCAGGTGGGCGGGGCGGGCGAAGAGGCCCCAGGGGGTGCCGGAGAACTCGAAGCCGCCGCGGCCGTCGCTGACCGAGAAGCTCATGTGGGACGGCTGGGCGGCGACGCCGAGTTCGCCGAGCAGCGCTTCGAAGCCGGGGTAGTTGCGGTCGTTGAAGACGATGAAGCCGGTGTCGATGGATTGCTCGCCGGCCGGGTCGTCGACCGCGACCGTGTGGGTGTGGCCGCCGATCCGCGTCGCCGCCTCGAAGACGGTGATGTCGTGGTCGCGGTGCAGGTGGTGAGCGGCGACGAGCCCCGAGATCCCGGTTCCGACGATTGCGATCTTCATCGGTCAAGCACTACGAAGTGGAAACTGGATTGGACGCATCGAGATATCTCTACCCGTTGTACATGGTGCGCATGGGACGTTGCGGCCCGACGCCGGGTCCGGCGCCTGCGATCCCGGGTAGGGAAGGTGGTCCTCCGCCGTCATGATGACCCTCCGATCCCTATGCGCGCTCGCGCTCGTCCTCGCCCTGGCGGCGCTCCCGGCTGCCGCCGCGGCCGACACCGGCGGCGCCGGCCAGTTCGAAAACCCGTCGGTCGGGAGCCACTCGCCGTTCGCCCGGCAGGGGATGTGGATCTGGTACGTCGACCAGTCGCAGGGCGGCAGCGTCCCGGCGATCGTCGCCCAGGCGAGGCGCAACGGCGTCGGCACCGTCTACATCAAGGCGGGCGACGGCACCACCCGCTGGGGCCAGTTCGACAGCACCCTGGTCGACGAACTGCACCGCGGCGGGCTCAAGGTCTGTGCCTGGCAGTTCGTCTACGGCGACGCGCCGGTGGCTGAGGCGCAGGTCGGGGCGGAAGCGGTCGCCGACGGCGCCGACTGCCTGGTGATCGACGCCGAGGCCCAGTACGAAGGCAGATACGCCGCCGCCGACCTCTACCTGAGCACCCTGCGCGCCGCGATCGGCGCCAACTTCCCGCTGTCCCTCGCCGGCTTCCCTTATGTGGACTACCACCCGGCGTTTCCCTACTCGGTCTTCCTCGGGCCGGGCGGCGCCACCGTCAACCAGCCGCAGATGTACTGGAAGGCGATCGGCACCTCGGTCCGCCAGGTCTTCGCACACACCTACCTCTATAACCGCCTCTGGGGGCGGCCGATCTTCCCGATCGGGCAGACCTACGAAGCGCCGGGCCGTGGGCCGCTGCGCCTCTTCCGGCGCTACTCGGCGAGCTACGGGACGGTGCCGAGCTGGTGGGACTGGCAGGAGACGACGGTGCCGGAGTGGCGCGCGCTCGGCGCCCGCAGCGCGGCGCGGAAGCTGCCCGGCTTCAGTCCCGAAGTCGAATACCCGCTGCTGAGGATCGGCGCGAAGGGCGACCTCGTCGTCTGGGCGCAGGAGCGGCTGATCACGGCCGGGGACGAAATCGAAGTCAACGGGATCTTCGACCGGACGATGCGCCGCGCGGTGAGGGCCTTCCAGGAAGCGCACGGCCTGCCGGGGGACGGGCAGCTCGGCAGTGAAACGTGGGCGAAGCTGGTCGACTACACGCCGTTCAAGGTCGAATGGGGCGCGAGCAGATCCGTTGCGAGCTCCCTGGCACACGGCGCGCGCGGAGGGGCCGGCGCGAGCGCGCCGCGCAAGCCGCTCTCGGCGTCGCTCCCGCCGCGCAGGGACGAGCTCGTCCCGTCCAGCTGTTCCTTATGGCCCTGTGGGGACCAAAAAGAACAGCTGGACGAGGGTCGCGCGAGGCTGGCGCGCTAGCGGGCGATCTTCGTCGTCAGCCGGCCGAGGGTCGGCGAGCTGACCACCAGCTCGTCGCCGTCGCCGAGCCAGACGCGCGGTTCGCGGGCGCCGCCGACGCCGTCCGGGGTGCCGGTGGCGACGATGTCGCCGGGCTCGAGCGTCATCAGCCCGGAGAGGTGTGACAGCAGCCGGGCGACCCCGAAGATCAGGTTGGCGGTCGAGTCGCCCTGCATCTTCTCGCCGTTCAGCGTCAGTTCGATCTCGATCCCGTCGGCCGGGCCGGCCTCGTCGGGGGTGACCAGCGCCGGCCCACAGGGGGCGGCGCCGTCGAAGACCTTGCCCGCCATCCACTGCGGCGTGGCGAACTGCAGGTCGCGGGCGGAGAGGTCGTTGAAGAGCATGTAGCCGGCGACGAAGTCGGGCGCGTCGGCCTCGGCCACCGAGGCGGCCCGCCGTCCCACGACGAAGGCGACCTCGGCCTCGTAGTCGACTTTCCGACTCGTCTCGGGCAAGGTGACGGTCGCCCCGTCGGCGGCGAGCGCGTTTCGATACTTGCCGAAGATCGTCGGGCTCTCGGGCACCTCCTGCCGGCCCTCCGCCGCATGTTTGGCGTAATTCAGGCCGATGCAGACGATCTTGTCTGGGTCGGGGATCGGCGGCCCCAGGCGCACGGCGGACAGTGGATGCGACGGCGCGCCGGTGTCGCCGACCCGCCCCCGCAAGTCATCCACCCGCCCGTGCGCGATCAGCTCCCGCAGGCTCCCTCGGCGCGGTTCCCCAAGCGCGGCCCACGCGTCGACGACCCGCCCGTCGACCAGCATCCCGGCCCGCCCGCCGTCCCCCGCGTCATAGGTCACCAGCCTCATGCGCGGCAGCCTAGTCGCCAGAGACTCCCGGCTACCCCTCGACCCGCTCCCCGTCCCCCGATCCGCTAGCTTTTCCCGTCCGGGCCCCCGCCGGCCCGTCCGAGTCCGCTCGGGGGCGTAGCTCAGCTGGTTAGAGCGCCGGCCTGTCACGCCGGAGGTCGCGGGTTCGAGTCCCGTCGCTCCCGTTACGCGAGCAATGGCATCGTAGCGCGGTGTGCGGCGTTATCCTCAGGGCCGAAGGACCCCGACTCTCACCCGTGGGTACCACATTTGGGTACCACCCGCCCGCACATATGCAGGCTGCTCGGGCTTACCTGCCTTGCGGGGACTTGACGCGAGGCCCGGCGGTAGTGGGGCTACCCATCGCCGTCGAGCGGGTCTCGTTCAAGGAGTTCTCTCGCCGGCATCGCTTCCTTGCGCAAGTCGAGCGGATCAAGTCCCGCCTGCTTTGCGAGCTTCTCGAAGAAGAGATCGGGATGCTGACCACCGGGGGTCCTCCCGTGGAGTTTCCAGACCTGTGGCCTCGCCGTCATCGTGCGGTTCGCGATGTTCTCGATGTGCGCGAGCACGAGGCCGGTCGAGCGGATGGGGTCATGGCCGGCGGCTACCGGGGCAACCAGCGTCAAACAGGTATAGCCGAGAACCGCAAGCTCCCGATCCTGCTCAAGCATGCTCGTGTCGTTGCTGACAATTCCGTCCCAGGCGCGAGGGTGATGATGAAGCGCCAACAGCAACTGCCAATCGTCGAATTCGGGCAGGCGCGGGTCGATCTCGCCGATCGGCACCAGCTCGACATCCCGTAGGAAGGGTCGCGCCCGGTCGATGATCGGTGCCGGGTAGAACAGAGCCACCGGCAGAACCTCAGCGGCTACGCCGCGGCAGCTACTGGTTCAAGGTTTCTCGCGAGCTGGGCCTCAAGGTCGAGTGCCTGCTCAATCGCCTCTCTATCGAAGGCGGGGTAGAGGCCGAAGACCTTCTCCTTGCTCACGCCGCGCGTGGCGATAGCGGCCAACGCCTCGGTCTCCAGTCGAGTCCTTAGAAGGTGTGGGGCTCCGGCCAACTTGCTGGCAATGATCCGAAGTCTCGATCGGGGTTTGAGTAGGTCTGGTCCGCGAATCCCGGTCTCTGATTCGAACGGCTCGATCAGGTCCAGGTTCTCCAGCGGCATCTGTCCATCCAGCGGCACGCTCTCCTCAGCGCTCCCGACATACACCTCTCCGGCGCGGCTCACCCGGACCATGTATCCGCGGTCCTCGTCCCACAGGCCCAGATCGATCCTGTCGAGCTCGATTAGCGCTTCGCGGACGACCGACATTGGCGTCGGCGGAATCTCGTCTCCCTCAGGAGTCGGCTTGGGGTGGCGCAGCCAGTACATGGCGCGAAGTCCCATCAGATCCGTGTAGGACCAGAGCTTCACCCGTGTCGGAGAGACGCTCGGCACTAGCCACTCCTGCCGAGCCCAATGATGGACGGTCGACTTCGGGACTCCCGAAAGCGCGGCTGCGCGCTCAGCGGTATATGCGCCACGACGCTCGTTCATGGGACCAAGTATCGCGCTCAGCCCCGATGTTCGCCAATCGAAGCCGCTGTCGGGAGTATCCAGTCGACCTCTGAGTAATGGGCTCTGACCGTGCGGCCAAGGCCGCGGCTGCCACCCCGCATAGACTGGCGCCGCTGATGTCTACTGGCGGAGCCAAATGAATCTCAAAGAGATCGAGGAGCGGGTCGCGGCCGTAGGTGCCGTCGCTACGGCCGCCTTCCGGGCGAGCCTCCACGACGGCACCTACGCGACCTCCACACCGGCCCGGGCTTCTGGTCGACCGCTACGGTTCGCTCATTGACAACCGGTGTTGCGAGGACCAGTTGAGTCCGGGTCCGCCTGCGAGCCGGAGACCGCCGCGCGCCGTCTGCCGATCACGCGGCGGACGTCCCGTTCGTGCGCCGCCGCCCTCGCGCCGATCTCGGCGAGGCGGACCAGGGCCTCGTTCTCGCTGACCCCCAGCTCACCCGCCGTCCGTGAGATCTCCGCCTCGAGCCGATCGGGGACACGCAACGTGGTCCGCCGGCCCGGCCGACCTCCGGTGCCGGCGCCCGCGGGGCGCTTCGACCCCCCGGCCGCGAGTTTCCGTCCCGCCGCCTGGGCCCGTTTGGGGGAGGCCCCGCCGCGTTTCGTCGTCGCCCTCTTCTCTTTCGTCGCCATCGGTCGAGCTAGCGCATCAATTTGATGCGCATGTCGTTATTCGACGTCGCCTTCGCCGATCGACTTCGAGGAGAATCTCAGCCGGCCTGGGCCGACGGTTCCTGCCACCCGGCGATGACCTGCTCGACTTCGGGTCGGACCCGGGCTCGCGCTTCCTGCCGGTCCATGCCGTTCATCATCAGCTCGTCGTAGGGCGTGTCGACGTGCCGAACCGCGGCGGTCACGGCGAGGTTCAGCGCCCCAGGGTCGAGATCGCGTCCGGCAGCGCTTCGTCCGATGCGCCCGCTGCCGCGGGTGAAGGCGTGCCTGGCGATCTCCTCGGCTCGATCCTGTGGGCAGCCCGGGTAGTGGCGCAGGATCTCGGTGGTGGCGCGCACCTGGAGCTTCGCGTCCCACTCCGCCCGGCGCTCTCGCTCGCGCAGCCTGCGTCGCGCCCGCGACTCCTCGTCGGCCAGGCATTCGCGCTCGGCCCGGTCGAGCGCGTCCTCCTCCACCAGGATGCCCTGCCGCTCGTATCGGCGTCGGGCGCGGCTGAAGCGCACGACCACGGCGGAGAGGCCACCTGCCTTCTTCGCGCGCCGCGTGAGGGCCGCGTCGCCGGCCGGCAGGTAGACGAGATGGTCGAGGTCGGCACAGCTCAGGCAGAGCGGTCCCGCGTCGTCCATCGTCAGGAGGTCGCCCGTGCCGGAACACTCGGCACAAGCCCAGCTCTTCAGCGCGGAAACCACCACCAGGTCTGGCGCCTTGTCACCTCGCTTCGTGGCTTCCTCGGCCTTCACGGTCATGGCGATCCGATCATGTGTAGCGGATCGCCATGGCTGCGCGCAACCGGGGAGATGGGGTCGCCGACATCAGCCGCGCCGTGGGGCAGAATCGCCGCTCATGACCTCCCTCTCCACATTGCTCGACGAGCAGAACCTGCGTCGCCTGGCCGGAGGCCGCTCCTTCGAGCGCGGCGTCGACTACGCGGCGGCCGGCCAGGTCGCCCGGCTGGCTCGCGGCGAGTCGAGCGTCGAAGCCGGCGTGCAGGGCACCCACCGCTACCGGGTCGAGCTGTGGGAGGAGGACGGCGAGCTGCGAGGCCGCTGCAGCTGCCCGATGGGCGCCGGCGGCGCCTTCTGCAAGCACTGCGTCGCGACCGGACTCGCCGCGCTCGAGGCGGGCGAGGACGCTCCCACGCCGATCTCCATCGATGACGTGCGGGGGCACCTCGGCTCGCTGAAGAAGAAGGAGCTGGTCGAGCTGCTGATCGAGGAGGCACGCGAGGACGAGCGCCTGCTCGACCGCCTGCGGCTGCGCGTCGCCACGGGCGAGGACGGCATCGACATGACCTCGTTCCGCGACGCGATCGACCGAGCAGTCGACCCCGGCGGCTTCGTCAGCTACGCCGAGGCCTACGACTACGCCCGCACCGTCGACGAGACGATCGCCTCCCTGCGGGCGGTTCTCACCGCGGGCCATGCGGCCGAGGCGGTGGAGTTGATCGAGCACTGCTACGCGGCGATCGAACGCACGGCCGACCGGATGGACGACTCCGACGGCCATCTCGGCGGCGCCTTCGACAGCCTCCAGCGCCTTCATCGCGAGGCCTGCGAGCAGGCCGACTTCGCACCCGCGCAGCTCGCCGAGCGGCTCTTCGAGCAGATGATGGCGACCGATTACGAGCTCTTCTACGACGCCGTCGACGCCTACGCGCCGTTGCTGGGGGAGTCGGGGCGGCGTCGCTACGCGGAGCTGGTGCGAGCCGAGTGGGAGCGCCTGCCGGCGTTGCGTCCCGAGCACGATCGGCGCACAAAGCAGGCGTTTACGACGTTCCTCGGCGAGGATGAGGAGTATTCCGAACGCAGCAAGCGCTTTCGAATCACCTACGTGATGAAGCTTCTGGCGAAACAGTCAGGCGACCCGGACGAGCTGGTCGCCGTGCTCTCCCATGACCTCTCCCTGCCCTACTACTTCCTCGGCATCGCCGAGGTCTACGCCGAGGCCGGCCGCGACGACGACGCCATCGAGTGGGCCGAGCGGGGAGTCGAGGCGTTCCCCGATGGCGGCGATCCCCGTCTCGTCACATTTCTCGCCGCGGCCAGGCGCGAGCGCGGCGAGCACGCGCGGGCGGCGGAGCTGATGTGGGGCCTGTACGAGGCCCATCCCGGACTCGACCACCTCGAAAAGCTCAAGCCCTACGCGGAGGAGGCCGGGACGTGGGATGGCGTCCGCGGCCGTGCCCTCGACCTGCTGCGCGAGCGGATCGCCGCCGCCCAGGACGAGCGGCGTGCGCGCGGATATGGCTGGTCCCACCGCGACGCGACCGAACTCGTCCGCATCCGCCTCTGGGAGGGCGACGTGGACGCCGCGCTCGCCGATGCGCGGAGGGGAGGTTGCCGGCAGGAGGTCTGGCTGGCGCTTGCCGAGGCCCTCGAGGAGGCCGAGCCCTGGGAGGCGATGATCATCTACCGCGAGCAGGTCGAGCCGACGATCGAACGCAAGCGCAAGGCCGACTACCGCGAAGCCGCCGACATGCTCGCCAAGGTCCGCGACCTGATGGACCGCACCGGGCACGGCGATGAGTTCCCGGCCTACCTGGAGGAGGTTCGGGAGAGGCACAGGCGCAAGCGCAACCTGATGAAGCTCCTCCCGGAGCTGGAAGACGGCCGATTACCCGACCGCTCGGAGTCGTGAGCGGATCAGCTCTGCGAGCTCCCCCGGGGTAGGTGAGCATCGAGACGAGCGCCAGGCGCTTGTTGCCGTCGATGAACGCCTGGCTCTCGGCGACGCCGTGCGCGAGCGCCGCGGCCTGCAGCGCGAGGTCCGCCTCTTGGTAGTGGGCGTAATTGCGTGGTCGCCCCAGCGCGCTCTCGAGGCCGGCCCGATCGCGAAGCTGGTCGGCGGCCTGTTGGGTGGTCCCGTCGATGATCGCCGCGTAGAGCGCCAGCGCGTCGATCAGCTCAAGGTAGACCGGCTCGCTCTCCCCCATCGGGCGATCTGTCTACCGCTGGGCTCGCCCGGCGTCGGGATCGTGCTCGGCAAGGATTTCCAGCGCCTCGGCATGCTCGGCGACCACGCGCCGTCCGATGCCGCGAATCCGATCGCGTACCTCCTCGGTGGGCATGATCCGCAGCCCGCCGCCCTCGAGCTCCTCGACGAGCACCGACGTCCCGGCGGCGTAACCACGCCCCTCGAACTCGCGCGGTATCGAGACCACGTTGCTGTTGCCGACCCGGCGAACCTTGACCACCTTCATGAGATCAGTATACACGCGGATATCCAAGCCGCAGGCTTCCTCTGGACGCGCAATCGACCCGCGACGGATCGTCCCCTCCGACGGGGCATCACGCGGTGGCAGCCGTCGCTGCGCTCGGCCAACTCGCCCAAGGCGACCATCGCTGCATCGGTCACGGCGCGGTCGTCTCGGGAGGATCCGCAGGGCGTCGAGCTCACCCCTCGAGCGCCAGGTACTCGGCAGAGCTGCGGGTCGAGTCAAGGATCTTCATCCCACGATCAGGGTGATCCACAGGCGATCGGCGAGGATCGCGGCGTCGAGGAGCGCGGTGCCTCGCCCCGCAACAGCTCGACGGCGTCCACTGCGCCTACTGGCGCGCGTCGCCGGTCAGCTGCTCGATGTGCCTGAGCGCTTCCCGATCCAGGCCGTCGGGGCGGTGTAGGCGCTCGGCCAGCCGCCGCAGCCGTGCCGCCCGTTGCGCGTCGCTGAGCGCGGGCTTCTCGGCGGTCGGGACGGTGCTGACGGCGGGA
Source organism: uncultured Actinomycetes bacterium (assembly GCA_963824485.1). Taxonomy (GTDB): domain Bacteria; phylum Actinomycetota; class Thermoleophilia; order Solirubrobacterales; family 70-9; genus VAYN01. The sequence goes on along the minus strand of CAWGPH010000009.1, from coordinate 116,013 downwards.
TCCTTCACGGTGGCCCGAGGATAGCGCCCGGACCGAGCGCGAAAGCGATCTCCGCGAAGCCGGCTATCCGGCGTCCGTGGGTCAATCCGGGGCCCAAGAGGAAGGCGTCGACGGACCGCGACGCGCCGGGCTGCCGGACGAGGCAGCGGTTTGTTGCCCGGGTGATCGCCGGCCCGGCCTTGTCGCGGACGGCGAGCTTCGCGCGTTCCGATGAAAGTCTCGTTGATGCCCTACAGTGATGCATATGACCCGCACCACGATTGATGTAGACGAGCGGGCCCTCGACGCCGCCCGTCGCGAGCTGGGCACCAAGGGGCTCAGCGAGACGGTCAACGCCGCTCTCCGCGACGCCGCCAGGCGCCGCACCCTGAAGGGGTTCGACGTGGTTCGCGATGTCGACGGCACCCCGCCAGAGGTCGCCGCCGGCCGCGAGCGCCCCTGAGCGCTGTGGCCGACCTCCGGCTGCCTCGGCTCGATCGGCCGGCCCTCTTCGACACGGGCGCCTGGACCTGGGCGCGCGACCGCCGCTTCCCCGAGCTCACCGCCTGGTTCAACGCCGCCGTCGAGGCAGGGCTGGTCCTGGTCTGCGACCTCGTCATCCTCGAGCTGACCCGCCTCGCCCCCAACGAGAGACGGGCGCGGGAGGTCACCGGGCGCCTCGCCGCCTTCGAGGCGGTCCCGATGCCCGCCGGGCTCTGGGACCGCGCCCGGGAGACCCAGCTGGCGCTGGCGGCGAACGGCGATCATCGCCGCGTCCCGCCCGCCGACCTTCTGCTCGCCGCCGCGGCCGAGCAGGCCGGCGTGGCCCTCATCCACTACGACCGTGACTACGAGCGGATTGCCGCTGTCGGCGGGCTCCGCCAGGAGTGGCTGGTCGCCGACGGGACGCTGGCCTGAGTTCGTCGGGTTTCTTCGCTCTTCGACCAAGCCGAAGGCCGGATCGACGGGTTGTCTCGCCTTCCTGGCGATCCCGATCTACTCTGAGTACCCCCCTGCACCGGAGTCACGCCGAGATCAGGGAGGTCATCGGCTGAGGCGGCCAGACGGCCGGCGGCGGATGGCCCATCCCCATGAGGATGGATGCACCGGCGCTACCCTGCAGAGGATGGCCTGGTCGGCAAGTCCTTCTCGTCCGAAGACGGGATCCTCGACGGAGAGGACCGCGGGTCGCCCGACTGCTACATCTCCGCTACAAAGCGCGCCTTCCGTCCACCGGACCCGGCTCTGTACCTACTCCTGTCTCCGGAAGGACACAGGCCTGTCACGCCGGAGGTCGCGGGTTCGAGTCCCGTCGCTCCCGCTTCAGCAGCAACCGCAGTGTAGCGCCGGTTGCTGCCGTTTAGCGCAGTGGCCCGACAGTGCCACTTGGAGTCGTGGGCCACGCATTTGGGCCACAAGTCGGACCTACGCGGGAGCTAATCGCTTGTGTGGGCGAGATCCGGCTAACACCCGACGGGCATTGATCTGTCCGGCCGTCTTCATAGCCTTGAATCTCATGAATCCAGGCCGCAGGGTTCGTGGGGAAACAGGCGAAACAACCAACCATTACAGGCTTGTCGGACGGAAAAGCGTGGTAGCCTCGGCAGGTCCCGAGCGCAAGTTCGGCGACGGGCGCGACTTCGCGCCCCTTCTTTGTTTTGGAGTATCGGTGGGCCCATGATCGACCCCATTGCCGACAGAGTGATGCCTGGTATGGCGGAGCAGCCTGCTCCGTCCCGACTTCCTGCGGGCGATCTGCAGGTCGATTTCGGACAGCCGGCTCCAGGCAGCCTCCAGCCGATGCCCGAAGAGCGTCGCCGTCGATATGAGGCACGTATCCGGGATTCCATTGAAGCTCAGGCAGCGGGCGCTGAGAAGGCACTTCACCTCTTTATTCGGTAGATGCTCCCTGCTCAGTGGGGGAGTCCCCATCCTGGACCGAGGAGGTTCGACCTTCTCCCAGATGGGACCAGGGTCCGCGAACGCTATCGCCAGCTGGCGCCCCTAGAGAGCCCCTCGCGCCAGCTCGATCACGTCTTTGGCGCCGCCCTCCTGGCCGGCGCCACCACGGTCTACATCGATCGCCCCTACGTCGATTTCGACTATCGCAGCGACCGTTCGCATTTCTACAGCCGTGGCTTTCGCCCACCGCCGCAGGAGTGCGAGCGGCTGCTCTTCGCCGATGACGTCGACATCATCGGCACCAGCGTGATGAGACCGCTCCCGCAGCAGGTCGGCAGGAGCATGGTCCCACCGCCTCGCCCGCTGGCTCCATATGTCACCTGTAAGGCGCCGATGGATGTACATGCCTTCGGCGAGAGCTGGCGAATCGAGGGATACCCGTTCGTCAGCCAGGACGGTGAGTACGGACGTTGCGTTCATGCCGCGCTCTGGTCGATTGCCCGCTATCACCACCTTCGCTTCGGCGCGGACCGACACACGATTTCGGGAATCATCGAGTCGGCGGGGCTACGGGAGCGAGCCGATCGAACAATCCGTTCGGCCGGCCTGTACGCGTTTGAAATTGTCGGCGCCCTGCGGGGCGTGGGCCTGCCTTCGCTGCAGTATCCGGTATCCGACATCCCGGAGTCCGGGTCGGAATCCGAGACGCTTCATACCCTGGTCGAGCGCTACCTGAACTCCGGCATACCGGTCGCGGTTCTGACCTCCAACCACATCTTCGTCCTGGTCGGTTACGGCGATACCGAAGCCGGGCGCTTCTATATCGCAAGCGATGACAACTTCGGGCCCTACATATTGTCCGGGCTGGTCGAGGGGGATGGATCCGGAGCCTGGAACATGCTGATCATCCCGCTGCCCGGGCGCATCCACGTCACCGGGGAGGGGGCGGAGGCCCGTGCAGAGCAGGCATTTGAGGACCGTATTCGTGCCAAGACCGGCCCAAACGACCTACTCAAGCCCTTCCTTGAGGGAAAGATCACCTCGCAAACCTACGCGACGCCATCCTCGCAATATCTGCGTGATTTGGAGGGGCGCGGCGTCCCCGACTATCTGCGAAACCATCACATCTACGTTCCCAAGTCGAACTGGCTGTGGGTTACGGAGTTCAGCGATGAGAGCTGTGGCGAGAGTCAGATCCTGGGGGAGCTGGCGGTGGACGCGACAAGTCTTCACCTGGACCCAAGCCCATTGTTCGGCAACATTGACGGTTGGGCCTACCTCTGGCCGCCAAACAGCGAAGAGCCAAAGGTCGTTAAGCCGAAGGAGAAAGCGCGCTACCGGTCGGCGCTGGCGAGAGAGCCACTCGGCGAATGGGCGGGGCCCGCTGCCTATCCGCCCTACGACAAGACCCACGACGAGCCCGTCGATTGAGTAGGCCGGGCTGCGGGCCGCTAGGCCGGATATCGCTTGGTTGTCCTCCCAAACGACTTACAGTCCTCGATTCGCCCGGGAGCGCGCCAGCAGGTATGTTTTTGCGTCGATGATCCCCGTCGCCCTCTCAACCACGCAAAACCTGACGCTGCTCATTGTCCTTCTCGCCATTGCTGGCCTTCTGATCATGACCTTTGCCTACTACGCATTCAGGGAGCAAGGTCTCCAGGAAAGGCTAGAGCAATCGATTACCGATCTCACCGAATCGGTGAAAGCGAACATCGACAAATCACAGGGGGGCGCCACCGCTACCGAGGATGTCCAGGTGGCCTTTTCTGGTGCAGCTGAATATCTCAAGGCGATGGCCGAGCTGGCTGAAAAGCTCGCGGCATTGAAGCCGCCGGTTGCTGCGCTCCTGATCTCGACGGTGCCCTTCTCCTTGGCGGCAGCACTTCTAGGGATCGAGTTGCTGCGCTAGAGCCTTCGCGCTGATTGTGGCCACACCGCCGCCCGGCTCCAATCGAGCCGACAACTGGAAACACAACATCGCCCTGACGGCCGCCGAGCTGGCGCGCGCCGGTAGCAGCGTTCTGGAGCTACTCGAGGCCGCCGACCTCTGGGTCAATCGGCGGGTAGACACAATCAGATTCGTTGACGAGCATTTGGCTCGCCATCAATTGAGTGTCGATATTCGCCTGCCGATGGACGTCGAGCCGGTCCTAGAGCCGTTGGGCGGTCAGGCCGTGAGCTTTGTCCCGCTTACGGTTCTTCGTCGTCGCGCTGACCTCGTTCGATTCGATCTCAAGGATGAGAAGGGCCATGACGTCCCGCTGATCAACCGCTTTGTATCGGCCCGAGTCAGCACGATGGCGCTTAAGGTTGCTGCGGAACGGATCCTTGAACGCGATATCAGCGATCACCTGCTGCGCCTCTTCGCCGGCGCGGCGACCGACAGCCCAAGATCTTTGGCCGATCCCTCGATCGTGCGGGCGTTGATCGATCCACGCAGCATGGAGTGGTTCGGTCCAGCCGTGCGCGACTCGCTGGCGGACAGACGTCTGCTGGCGAGTGACGAGAGGTTCTGCAACCTGGTGTCGCTCTTTGCGATCGGATCGATCGTCCTCGTTCCGCTCGCCGATTCGCTCGGTCGGCGACGGATCATCAAGATCGGCTGGGATGAGCCGCTCTCCGCCGGCGGTGAGATCGACATCAGCGATCGGCCCAAACGTCGACCACAGGCCCTTCGCAGGCGACTCTCCGCCGCCTTTGGTTTCTCAGACACCCTTGCCTCCCTCGACATGTCGCTCGTCGGTGGCGCCGAGGCCCACCACGTTCAGATCGAAGCTCCGCCCGAGGTCGAGTTGAGCAGTGCAGAACTGAAGGCCTTCAGCCCCCGGGATCGGCTCAACCCGGGCATGATCGACAGGCCGATCAGCGCGCCGATTCCAACCTATGTCAAAAGGGAGACCGGGCCGACGCGGCGTGCTCATATCTACCTCGACAACACTCCCCAGATCGGAATGGGGAGCCTGCGAACAGAGCTGCGCGGCTCCCATGGGGGCTTTCTACGAGGAGCCCTGGCGGCGGCCTTCCTGATCACCGCCATGCTGTGGCTCTTTTTCCTGCGCGCGGACTCGATCGCCGGCCAAACGACTTCGGCATCAATTCTGCTGCTCGCGCCGGGCCTACTGGCCGCCTACATCGTTCGACCGGGGGAGCATCTTCTTGCTCGCAAGCTTCGCAGGCCATGGCGCTGGCTTCTCACTTTCGATGGAATCCTGGCGCTGCTTGCCGCGGCCGCCTTCGTTGCCTTTTCCCCCGGCTCCAACGTCAAGGATCCAGACGCTCCTGAGGTTCTCTCACTGGTCTGGCTCCTCTGCGCCATCCTCGCCAGCGCCATCCTCGCGATCCTCGTCGCCTCGTGGCGACGCTCCCGCGTCGCTGCGTAGACCCCAGCCCTTCTCAGCCGGAGTGCTTGCCGCGATCGACCTTGCTGGCCTCGCGAAGGGCCTCGAGGTCAGCGGCGAGATCCCTGGGGAGGCGGCGATCATCGAACAGTTCGGAGAGTGTCACCGGCGCCCGATGATGGGTGCCGCGGCTTGGATTGATGCCGCCAATCAGGTCGGCGGGGCGGCTGCCCGGCTCCTGCTCAAAGACGTCGATGAATGCCAGTGATTTCTTCGTCTCGCTCATCTCAATCTCCCAAAGTAGCACCGAGTCGCGCGGATCTCTGGCGAAGATCCTCTGCGATCGGGTCGGCCTGGCGCCGGCTCGGGACGTTTCTGCTCAATGCCGATCACGGTCAGCTCCTCTGCTTGCGGAATTGCTCATAGGTCGCCTTGACCATGGCGTCCATCGCGCGAGCGCCGTCGCGACTCAGGTTCGGATCATTGGCGATCACGGTCGAGATCATCGCCAGCGGTTCGACCCCCTTCTTTTTTCTGCTTCGCGAGCCCTCGAGGAACGAGTCGGCGTCGAGGCCGGCCCAGGCGCACAGCAAGGCGAGGCTGTCTACGTCGGGTCGTTTGCCTTTTCCCATCCGAGTAAGCGTTGAAGCGCTGATTCCCGCCTCTTCGCCGACCTTCTTCCAAGTCAGTTCACGCGCTTGGCGTTGCGCATCCAATGCGGCGTAGAAGGCCTCGACATCGAAGCTCGCTCTCGTCAACCTCTTTCTCCTTAATTCGATAGTTGCAACCGACATGCACATCTGCAATACTGCCGATCAGTCGAATTCGACTCTAGCAATTAACCGGCAATTAAGCAACTACAAATGATCTGTCAAAGGCAGGTCAGGGAAGGCGAGATATGACCCAAACGGAGGCCGCAGAGGCCAAAGAGAAGAAGAAGCTCAACATCAAAATCGTCTACAACCGGGAGCATCCGTTTCACCCCGAGGCGGACGCCCTCGTATCGGCGGTGCGCGAGGAAGCGATGGATTTTTTCAAAATCGTCGCCGATCGGGACACGCTGCGTCTGTTCCGCGCAGACAACACCGAGCTTGAGGAGAGCCGCGAGATCGGCAGCTACGACCTCGAGAAGGGCGAGGTGCTCGTCCTGCGCCAGCCCCAGGGAGGCGGTTGATGCTGCACGTCCCAAAGGCGGTTCTCGGAGAGTCCTTCGAGATCCTCCGGGCCTGCGGGTCTGGGAGCGCCGAGTGCGTCGTCTACTGGCTCGGGCCGCGTGATCGGCCCGAGCTTGTCGACGAGGTAGTCCATCCCCTTCACAGCGCCCACGCCGGCGGCTATGACGTGGACGGAGCCTGGCAGACCGAGCTTTGGTTGACACTGGCAAGCGAGGCCCGCCAGCTGCGTACTCAGCTGCATACCCATCCTGGTGCGGCCTACCACAGCTCCCGCGACGATCGCATGGCCGCCCTGCAGATCGAGGGCTTCCTCTCGCTGGTTATCCCGAATTTCGCCCTCGGTCCGGCGAGACTGGACGACACCTATCTGGCCCGGCGCAACGACGACGGGGGCTGGGACTCGATCCCGCCCGAAACAAGCATCCTGATCGAGGACTGACGATGACGACCACCTTCCAGGCAACGCAACGCACGGCGCGGCTGCTCGACGAGCAGTTTTTCGCGGGCGCTGCAGATCGTCGAGAAATTGCCGCTGGACTCTCCGAGTTCAGCGTTCTGATCGCCGCTGACAAGTCCAACGTCGAGTCGCGAAACGGCCAACAACTGATCATCGTCACGAGCCTGCTGCTTGCGCGAATGGGGGTCAATGTCGCCCTCGATATGCCGGAGGCGCAGTTGTACGGCGTCCATCCCCCGCTCCGGGGCGATCGACTGAAACAAGGGTTGGTCGAGCTCGGTGGAGACCTGATCCCCGGCGTCTTGATCCGCGACGGCAACCCGCAGACCCGACCGATAGCCGAACTGTGCATCGGCGACAGCCCCAGTGCGAATGCCTCCACACACGCCCTCAGGGTCGGCGCCAGCGATTGGACCATGGAGATCGAGGATGCACACGCCTCTCACGGAGCCACGGTGAGCGGAACCATGCCCTTCGGGTCCTGCGCCGGAGCCGCGTCGGCCGCGGCCGAGGTGCTCCGCGTCCTGCTGCCCGCGCTGGCTGAGCGGATCTCGGTCTCACTGAGTGCCGATGCCCACCGTCTCGAGGTCGGAGGGAAGATCCGACTCGACCTCAGGGACTACTTCCCGGAGTTCGAGGCGACCGGGCTGGACCTCAAGGACTTCGACGCGATCAGTGGCGGCGCCATCAACAGCAGCGCCGTCTATGTCCTCGAGTGTTGCTCAACCACGGGCGATGTCCGCGTGTTCGAGGACGACATCCTCGAAATGAGCAACCTCAACCGCTACTTCTTCTCGCGTGCCAGCGAAATGGGCATCGACAAGATCGATCACCTCGCGGCGGCTGGGATCCCGGCGCTACGGGTAACAGGGCAGAAGCTTCGCTACGACCAGGCAGCTGCGGCGCGGTTCTCCCCTCTGGCCGAGAAAGTCATCGTCGGGGTTGACCACATCCCCTCTCGATGGCTCGTCGCCGAACATTCGCCGAACTGGCTCGGGGTCGGCTCGACCCAGGCGCTGACGGCGCTGGTCTCTTCGCACCGCCCGCAGGAAGCCTGTGCGCGATGCCAGCATCCGGTTCCGCTTGAGGACGACGGTGAAGTGGCGACGATCAGTTTCGTCTCCTTCTGGGCCGGGCTTCTGCTGGCAATGGAACTCCTCAGCTTCGCCGACGGTCACCCATCCAGTGCCCAAACTCTCTACTGCCAGCCCTTCGGCTTCGATGGCCCCCTTCTAATGCGAACACCTCTTGCAGCCCGAGAAGACTGTCCGAATCCGCGATGCGCCGGCTACTCGGCACTGCGAAGCGCTGCCTGAGGATCCGCGCACCGAGGGTGGGGCTTGTTGCGCCCCGTGTCGCTCCGTTGCTGGAGCCGCTCGCGACGATCTGCGCTTGCTCCGTGAGCGGACGGATGACGGTGCCGACGACTTTGTCTTCCGGACACCCTCCCGACGGCATTGGCGGAAATCGACTGGCACAACTATCGCTCGCGCCATTTCCGCGCCGCACTCGAGCGGGGTCGAGCAGGAGTGGAAGCGAGTGGCGCGCGGGACTCGCTAAGGCAAAGCGGCGTGCGTGAGAGCATCGCCGGCCCGCGTGACACCAGGGACCTATGGCGCTGATGCCCGGATCCACGGCTACGGCCTGCGCGTTCTCGACCGACCTGTTCGCAGCAGCTGGCCGAATACGAGCAGAGCTCGCGCCCGATCGACCCCCGTCGCCGAGATTAAGGACGCCGTCGAATCGTTTGGCAAAGATTTAACCGGGGCAAGGGGGAAGCGGATCAGGATTGAGCCCGTTAGTAGGACGGACTTCAGACAGCCAGGTGGTGCTCACTCATGAACTTCGCGCGAACCCAATTGCCCGACGGTCCCCTCTCGGAAGAGGGCGAGCGCCGCACGCAGTTGATCACGGTCAGCCGACGTGGCGCAGATCAGCGCCGCCGCCAGCTCTTGGCGGTCGGTTCGCGCTTTGGCCGTGTTAACGAGAAGGTCGAGGTGAGCAAAAACGGGCTCCGGCCAGCGAACAGTCGTTCGTCTCGGTTCGCAGCCCTCGATCGATTCCTCGTCCCCGAAATCGGAAAGCTCAGTTCGGATCCGCTGAGGCATCTACTGTATAGCTAGTGAATAGTTTCCAACCATCAAGCAAATATACCCGCCTATTGGCTGGTGGACGGTCCCTGATTAAGGTTGCGCGGCCGGGGCAAGTGAGAATAGAGTCCCAGCGATGCTCGCCCCGGGAGCCCGACCGAACGTCACCGGCGTCCAATTTCATCCGTGGATCTAAAGCCCTCCGCAGTCCTGCCGATACCGACGGGAGCACTGGGTTGTGCTCCGGATTCGAGGCTAGAAATGGATAGAGCGCGCTACGACGATCAGATTCAGGGCAGCTTTGGCAGCGGCCAGATCGGCCAAGGCTCGCGCAAGTACCCGCGGCCAGATCAGCCCCGCATCGATGTTCCCCGCGAGTACCGACGTGGGTCCGGCTCGCGGTGGCCCGAGCAGGGCGGCGCCCGGCCTGCCGACAAGGACAAAAAGCCGACCCGCAAGCCCTAGCGGCGCTGTTTCCAGCCCTTGTCCAGAAGCGTGTAGGCAGGGTAGAACCGACCCCGCGCATTGCGGGACAGCGTCACCGTCATTTCCTCTTCGCGGCAGTCGGCCCGCTTCTTTGACTCCACCCAAACCAGCTGCTGTGGGCTGAGGGTCACCTCTTTCACGGTTGGGTGCGGCTCGATTTCGGGCTTTTTCGCGTCGTACTTCGGCAGCTCGGGCATCCCGCCAAGCAGCTCAATGGCCTCGGCCAGGGGTTGAAACTCCTTGTTGAGCAGCATCTCGGCCTCATAGCTTTCATAGAGCGCCCACATCGCCTCTTCCTCGTCTGGTTTGGCCGGCCGTACCCAGTCCAGCTGCAGGTCATCTTTTGCCTCATGCCGGTTGATCGGATGGCCGTGGTAGAAGAGCCGCTGCGCAAGGGTGTTGACGATTTCCTTCGCATTGAGGCTGTCCACCTTGTGGGAGCGAATACCCAGCAGCCTCTCGCCCATCATCCGTGACTGGAGCACCGAGCGCTTGACGTCGCCCAGAGCGAGCGGATTGACCTGGTCCGTAAGGAACTTGAGTGCTTGGACGAGCTCATCCTCGTGGCTAATCCCGACGTCGCTCTTTACCCACTCGATGTAGGAGAGAACGTCCTCGACCTCTATCGGGATCGGGACGCCTTCCTCGGTCTTGGGATTGAACGGGCCGATGATCGTGGTGTCGGTAGGACCCAGAAATCCCATCGGGTGCATGACGACCTCATCCGCGCCCAAGGCCGTCAAGGTGCCCGAGCTGAAGGCATGGTGTGGCACGAGGAGATCCACTCGAGCGGCGAACTCCCGCAGCAGGCACATCAGCCGCCACGGCACAGTGCTCTCGCCCCCGTTTGTGTGCAGGAGGAGGTCGATCTTCGCCTCCTCGCGATCGGGAAGGCCGAGTCGCCGGAGGTGTTCGAAGATCACAGAAATGGCGTCGACCGCCATCGCGCCGTTGTAGGAGCCGGGGCGCGTAGAAGTGACGTAGGCAATCACCGGGCGGCCCCGAACCCGTTCGAGGTTTTCGATCAGCTCAATCCGAGCCGGCTGCGGCGTCTCCTCCATCGCACCGGACAATATCGGTCGTCACGTAGACACAATTACGATTCGGAGTATCAATGCTTATGTATCGGTTGTCTGTCGGTGCAGGCACAATGCGCACCGCTCGCTCATCCACGTGTCGTGATGCGGTCGGGTAGCCAGGAACGGTCCCCGTGCTCCAACCACCGCAGGTCTTGGGCTCGAAGGAAGCCGCTCCGAGTCTGGCAGCGGCCGGCGGCCCTACAAGGCACCGCTTTCGCGGGCCTCGCTGACGCGCCCTCGCTGACGCTCGGGTTCCGCGCCGCCTGATCCGCTGCTTTCGGCTCAACGACTTCCGGTCAACGAGCCCAAGGAGGCATGCGATGAGCGCCCTGGCAACCAAGTCCACTCCATCCCAGCTCAACGTTCTCGGCCACTACTCGGTCCCCGACGAATCTCGGGTCCTGGTCGGCCGCCGCATCGAGCAGACCGTCTACGTCTACGACTACCCGGAGGGCGGCAACGGCCGCCGCTACTTCGTCGAGAAGGGCTTTGGGTCGAAGGTCGAGCTGGCGGCGCTGATCGCCGACTACCGCCGCCGGGCCGAACGGCTGGGGGCCTGCCCGATGAGCCGCGAGGGAACCGATCGCACACTGGAGCTCTCGGCCCTCGCTTAGCCGGCCCCCGCAGGATCGCACGCTCCGCGTGCGGGGCGGGTGCACCGGCTCGCGCATCGGGCGTGAGCGATGGATCAAAAGGAGCACTCATGACTCACCTAGCTACTCCCCTTGTCGAGGTCACCAAGATCGACGTCGAGGAGGGGTTCAACCCGCGAACCCACATGGACCCCGAGGGCCTGCAGCGGCTCGCCGCCAGCCTTGGCAAGACCGACGTCGTGCAGCCACTCACGGTCCGCCCGAACGGGGACGGCAAGTTCGTCGTCATCGCCGGGCACCGGCGTTTGGAGGCGGCCAAGATCGCAGGCATCGAGAAGGTCCCAGTCCACGTCCGCGAGTCTGGCGATGCGCTGACCGCGGCCCTGGTCGAGAACCACCACCGCGAGGACCTCGACCCGGTCGACACCGCCCGCGGCCTCAAGGCCCTTGGTGAGGAGCTCGGCCTCTCCACTCACAAGCAGATCGCCGAGGAACTGGCGGTCTCCGACACCTGGGTCAGCCAGCACCTACGGTTGTTGAACCTGCCCGAGGGTGTCCAGGCCCACATCGCGGAAGGCCACGTGCCGGTTGAGGCCGAGCGCAACCTGCGCGGCATCGCCAAGGTCTCACCGCGAGTCGCCGAGTGCGTCTGTGAGATGGGGAAGCGCTGCAAAGTCAGCGGCCGCGACTTCGTCAACCAGTTCGCTGAGTTGCTCGTCGCGACCTCCAAGGGCCGCTTCGAGAACGGCCCGACGATGATCGACCCGCGGGCGGTGCGACTCGGCAAGGTGATCGTCGATCCCAAGCAGCGTAAGGAACTTGGCGATCGCTACCGCGCCGCCCACAGCTACGACCAGGCCGAGGACCCGGTCCTACGGCTGAGCGAGGCTGAGGTCGACGCTGCCCGTGCCGCCGGTTGCCTGGTCGAGCACGAGATCGACCACGGCGAATGGGTCTCGAGCATCGCCTTCATCACCGACTCCGAGCTGGCCGCTGATCTGGCGGTGCGGGCGGTGGAGCGGACCGAGAAGGAGGAGGCCGAATACGCCAAGCGCCAGGCCGAGTTCGCCGCCCAGGCCAACGGCGGCGATCCCAACCAGACGCCCGAGGAGGCAAAGGAAGCCCGTCGCGCTAAGCGCCAGGAGGCCAAGCAGAAGGCAGCAGATGCCAGGCGCTTCAACGAAGAGCTCGGCAACAGCCTGCTCAAGCGACGCGGAGGGGCGAGCCGCAAGCAGCTCTCGCTGGCAAGGGCCAAGGCGCTCGCTGCGATCGTGATCGCCGACAACGAGCGCTTGGCGGCGAGGGGCCTGCGCCTCGTCATCCCACAGCTGCGGGACGTCGAGGTCAAGCAGCTGAAATCGGGTGAGTCGCGCGAGAAGGTCAGCTACGCGGATGCCGAGCAGTGCTCGGAGTACCTAGCGAAGCGGGTCACAAAGGCGACCTCGGACAGCGAGGTGCTCGAGATCCTCGGCGACGCGCTGATCGCTTCTCTACTCGCCGACGAGGAGGAGCTGCCGCAGTCAAAGCAGGTCCGCGGCGGCATTCGGGCCTCCCGCGAGGTCGAGAAGCTGCTCGGTGCCGACATCAAGTCGGTGCGGCCGCGGCGGCGGCGCGGCAAGAGCGGCAGGTAGGAGAAAGCCGGGGGAGGGCCCGATCGGGCCGGGCTCTCCTCCGGTGAATCTTCGCCGTCGGCTGCGAGTCGGCCCCGGCCCCGACGCCTAGCAGACCTCCCCCGGCCGGGCTGCGCCCGGCCTCCTCCGGCCCGCTCTGGCTGGGCCATGACCAACTCACAGCCACAGCCCAGAAAGCCGACGTCCCGACAACTCCACTACCTGAAGGACCTGGCGCTCAGGACCGGCGGGTCCTTCGCCTACCCGCAGAGCTTCGAAGAGGCCGATCGCGAGATCAAGCGCTTGTGCAAGGCAAAGCGAACCCCCACGGCGGACCGTCGCCGCGAAGCCCGCGAGCTCAGCCGCGAGATGACAGAGCGCAGAGGTGACGCGGCGGCCGTCCGCGCCGACGAACTGGCCGGTTGGGGATCCAGCGCCACTTGGCGCTGAGGGTACATCCACTCGAAGCCCGCGCCGCTACGGCCGGACCAAGGAGAACCTCATGGCGAAAACGAGACGCCGCAAGGCACTGACGGAGGACGAGCGCGCCGCCAAGCGAGCCGCCGAGCGCGAGCTGATGGCCGCGGCGATCGAGGAGCTGCGCTCCAGCGAGGGCTGGCAGCGCTGGCTCCACGTCCGTCGCCACTTCCACTCCTACAGCTTCCAAAACCAGCTGCTGATCGCCAGTCAGCGACCGGAGGCGACCTATGTCGCCGGCTTCCGCCGCTGGCTCAGTCTCGGCTACGCGGTGCGCAAGGGCGAGCACGGGATTCGGATCTGGGCGCCGTGTCCGCCCTCGGCGAAGAAGCTGCGCGAGTGGCGAGATGCCGGGTCGGACCCGAGCACAAAGCCGCGCACCTTCTTCCGCCTCGCCGCCGTCTTCGACCGCTCCCAGGTCCAGCCGCTGCCCGAGTTCCCCGGCGGCTCGGTCGAGCTCGAGCCGCCGGTCGAGCCGGTCGAGGGCGACGGCCTCGCTCACCTCTTCGAGCCGCTGGCGACCTTCGGCGCATTGATCGGCTTCAGCGTCGAAGTCCAGCCGATCTCGGGTAGCTCTCGCGGCTACTGCAACAGGGAGTCGCACCGCATTGAGGTCGACGAGGTCGACGAGGACTTCTCACCGAACGCCCAGGTGGCGGTGGAGATCCACGAGCTGGCCCATGCCCTCGCCGGCGTCGACCGCCGCGAGGACGATCCGACGCTGAGCTATGCCGAGGAGGAGGTAGTTGTCGAGTGCGTCGCCTACACGGTCTGCTCGACACTGGGCCTCGACACCGCCGGGGCCTCGGTCCCGTACATGACGAGCTGGAGCAAAGGTGAGGAGATCGAGCGCTACGCCGAGCTGATCGATCGACTGGCGAGGCGGCTCGAGGACGCAGTTCTAGCCGCAGGGACCCCAGAGGATGGGGAGGTTGCAGTCTCCTCCTGATCGTCTAGGCAACGGCCGCTGCCCGAACGGCAGCTTTGGCTAGGGGTGCCGCCGATGGTGCGAGCGCATGCAGGTGCATTGGGTCAGAAGATTGGACAACTCCTGCGTGGCGCTTGCGGTCTCCAGAGAGGCAGTCCGATCTCCTCCCACCAGGCTGGCACGCGCCGCCCGCGCTTCAACCCCACAAGGGGGTTCCCCTCCGCCTTCGGCTCCGGTTCCGCGCGCTCGGTCGCGCGCCCTACCTGGGCTCGTCAAACGAACCACCTCTCAAAGGAGGCCCGAAATGCAGAACATCAACTCAGTTGTGATCACCGGCAACCTGACCCGTGATCCGGAGCTGCGCAACACCAACGGCGGCACCTCGGTCGCCAACCTGCGGGTTGCGGTCAACGGCCGTCGCAAGAACGGCAACGGAGAGTGGGTCGACAAGCCCAACTACTTCAACGTGACGGTCTGGGGCGCCCAGGGCGAGAGCTGCGCCGAGTACCTGGGGAAGGGCCGCCAGGTGGCGGTCGAAGGCCGGCTCGACTTCCGCGAGCGCGACACCGACGACGGTCACCGCGAGTACGTCGAGATCGTCGCCAACACGGTCCAGTTCCTTGGTGGCGCGCCGAAGGACGAGGCGCCGGACGAGGAAGAGCCCGAGCAGGCCGAGGAGGCCGGTGAGGAGGGCGAGGACGACATCCCGTTCTAGACTCGAATCGCCCAAGGGCGTCCACCCGCAAGGGTGGGCGCCCTTTTTTCATGCGCTCCGCGCCAAGTTGAGACGGACTAATGGCCCGGAGTCTGCTGCGCAACCTGGAGTCCGGACTGGTGCGGAACCGGCGGGGTGGAGGAGCCGCTCATCCTCGTCGTCCCGGCGATCGTGGCGCCGACGAAGACGCCCACTGTCGCCTGCTGTAGCCGTTGCTCGGTCAGTCAGCTCGCGTGGTGGGCTTGCAGCCAGGACCGCGCCCCGTTGCCCCCGCCATTGCGGTCAATGCACAGGCAGCGCACATCGTCAGCGGAGGCTAGGCCTCTTGCTTAAGGACACCGCCCGCGCGGACGTGCGGGCGGCCAGTAGTCGATCTCGACAATCAATCTCGAGCAAGAAAAGCCGCTAGCAACACAGCAAGCCAGCACCAGGAAAAGGAATCAGGTCCGAAGCAATAGCCAAGGCCAACAAGCAAAAAGCCCAGTGCTACCGGCCGATCTGGCAGTCGCTCCAACGCCCCCAGCAGCCCCAGCCTCGAAGCCCGACACACTACGAACCCTCCGGTTCCCCCCGATGCAACAGGGCCGCGCGGTGGACAACAGGGGCGATGGTGGGAGTGACGAAGATCGGGAGCCGAAACGCCGACTACTGGATAAACGCCGTAGCCGAAGGCGGCGAGGACTACTACACGAAGCCGGGCGAGGTGCCGGGGGAGTGGATGGGAGAGCTGGCGGCGGAACTTGGCCTTGAGGGCGAAGTTGACCGTGACGCCTATGCCGCTGTTCTCGCCGGGAAGCACCCCCTCACCGGCGACGTCCTGGTCGCCCGCCCCGAAGCCCGGAAGTTCGTTGACGCGGAGGGACGCGAGCGCCGCCTCGACCCGATCCTCGGCTACGACATTCGCTTCGCCGCCCCGAAGTCGGTCTCGCTGCTCTACGCGGTCGGCTCGCCCGAGGTCCGCGCCGCGATCCTGCGCGCCCACGATCACGCTGTTGCCGAGGCGGTCGGCTACCTGGAGTGGACGGCGTGCTTCGTGCAGCGAGGCAAGGGCGGAGTCTCGATTGAGCGCGGCTCCGGCTTTCTCTCGATGAGCTTCCGCCACCGCTCCTCGCGGGCCGGCGATCCCGCCCTTCACACCCACCTCGTCACCGCCAACATGACCCGCGCCGCCTCGGACGGGCGCTGGCTCAGCCTCGCCAACCCGAGGCGCACCTCGCCGCTTCTGCGCGAGGCGAAAGCCGCAGGCCACGTCTTCCAGGCGGCACTTCGAGCCGGGCTGACCCGCGAGATCGGCGCCGAGTGGCAGCCGGTAGTGAATGGCTACGCGGACCTCGCAATGATCGGGCGGCCCGAGATCGACCATTTCTCCCAGCGGCGGGCCGAGATCGTGGCGGCGATGGCGGAGCGGGGGACCAGCTCGGCGGCGGCAGCCGAAGTCGCCGCCTACCGCACCCGCGACGCCAAGGACTATGCGGTCGACCCCGACACCCAGCGCTCGGAGTGGGTGTCGCGGGCGGCCGAGTTCGACCTCACGGCCGACTCGATCGACCGGGCGCTCGCCAAGGTCCGTCGCCGCGAGCCGAGGCCGATCGCCGCCGCCGACGTCGAGCAGGCGCTCGCCGACCTGGAGGCCCATCACTCTCACTTCGACCGCCGCGATCTTTTGTCTGCGTTGGCCAACCAGCTGCGCGAGGGCGCCGACGCACACGAGCTGGAGGGCGCGGTTGCCGGGTTACTTTCCTCCGAGCGACTGATCGAGGTTCATCGCGGCGCCGGCCCGCTCGACTCGACCTACTACACGACGCCGCGCCTGTGGCAGATGGAGCAGCGCTTCATGGCGACCGCCCGGAAGGGAGAGAAGGCCGGAGCCGCCGTGGTCGACGGTGCCACGCTCGCCGCCGTCCTCGACCGCCACCGCTACCTGAGCGAGCAGCAGGTCGAGATGGTGCGCCGCCTCACCACCGGCGGCGAGCGGATCGTTGCGGTCGCGGCTCTGCCGGGGACGGGCAAGACCACCGCGCTCGCTGCCGCGCAGGAGGCGTGGGGGGCCGCCGGGATTCGCGGCGTCGGCGTCGCCACCGCCCGCAGCGCCTCCGGCGAGCTTTCCGACGCCGGGGTTCCGGCGACCTCAGTGACCGCCTTCCTGATCCAGACCGGCGAGCTGGCCGAGCGCGGCATTGCGCCGCTGCCGCCGGGGACGGTGATCGTCGTCGACGAGTCCTCGACCACCCCGACGCCTCACATGGCCGCGCTTGCCGACCTCGCCGAGGGCTGCGATGGCAAGCTCGTCCTGATCGGCGACCCTCGTCAGATCGGCGCGGTCGGTCCCGGTGGCCTCTACGGCAACCTGACCAGCGAGATCGAGCCGGTCGTGCTGACGCAGATCCGCCGCCAGCGCGATCCGGTGGACCGCGAAATCGTTGAACTCGCGCACGAAGGTCGCGGCTCTGACGCGCTCGACGTGCTCCGCGCTCACGACCGCCTGGTGATCGCCGACACCCTGCCCGAGGCGCTCGACGCCCAGGTTCTCGACTGGCACAAGCGCTACGCCGCCGGCGATGACGCGGTGATGATCGCCCGCCGCACCCGCGACGTTGCCGAGCTGAACGAACGCGCCCGGGAGCTGCTCGTCGCAGACGGTGCGGTGGCGGCTCAGTCCTTGGTCGTCGGCGGCCAGCACTTCGCCGTCGGTGATCGCGTCGTCACTCGGATCAACACGCCCCAGGTGTCGAACCGCGAACGCTGGGAGGTCGTCGGCGTCGATCAGGTCAAGCACCACCTCTACCTCCAGCGCTTTGGCGTCGAAGGCGAGGGGGTGCGGCTCGACCGCAACTACCTGGAGAAAGTCACGCCTTCGCGGGAGCCGGCGATCCAGCACGCCTACGCGCTCACCACCTACAGCACCGAGTCAAAGACCTTCGACTCGGCCTTCGCCCTGCTCGACTCCGGCATCAGCCGCGAGGACTTCACCGTTGCGATCTCGCGTAGCTCCGGTGCAACCACCGCCTACGGCGTCGCCGCCTCGGAGCTGACTGACGCGGACTTCGGGCCGGGGACCCGGGAGGTGGAGGACGCCGCCCACGATCTCCGCCTCGGTGCAGAGCGGGCGGCCGGCGAGTACGCCGCGGTCGAGGTCGGGGCGCGAAAGCGGGTCGAGGCGATGGCGCCGCTCGACTTGGCAGGGCGACGGGCGGAGCTTGAGCGCTGCCGCGCCGCCGCCTCCGAGCGCTCCCCCGTCGAGGAGCGACTTACCGACCTCGAGCGGCGCATCGAGGCCGCCAAGTCTCGACTCGCGGAAACCGACGGCGAGCGAGCCAGCCTCGGTGCCGCCCAGCTCCGCCGCCTCGAAGGCGAGCGCGACGGCCTCACCGTCGGGGTGGCGACTGCCGCGCCACGGCAGTCCGGCCTCAGCGGAGCCGAGCGGGCCGAGCTCGCCTTGATCGAGGACCGCCTGGTCGACCTGCGCCGCCGCGCGGTTGCGACCGAGCGCTCGCAGACGAGCAAGCTGATCAAGGAGAGCCTCGGGGAGCGTCCCAAGGACCCATTGAACGCCTCGCTCTGGAACAACGGCGTCGATGCCATCTACGGCTACCGCCAGCGCTACGGCATCACCTCCACCGGCAAAGACCCTCTCGGCGGCAAGCCCCGCGACGCCGCGCAGCGACGGGATCGGCGCGAGGCCCAACTGCGCCTCGCCCGGGTGCAGAAGCAGCTCGGCAAGCAGCGGGTCCGCAGCGCCGAGAGGGCCATCCGAATCGCACGCTGAGGCCGCAGGTAGCTCCCGGCGGCGGGGGAGGCCACGCCGCCCTAGGATCGCACGCTGCGCGTGCGGGGCGGCTGCATGGCCTCCCCGCCACAGAGCCGGACACTTGAAAGAGAGCGCCGAGCGCGAGTGCTCGACTGTCTCCTTCGCGCCGAGCGTGGCCGGCTCATGCGCCAGGCGCGATTCCATTCCCGCCGGGTCGAGGATGCCGAGGATGCGCTGAGCGATGCCTGTGTTCAGTTCCTTCGCTTCTACGACGGCCCGACCGGCGTCCATGCACTTCGTTGGATGCTGCTCGTCACGAAGCGCTGCGCTTGGGCGATCCGGCGCAGGGCGGTTACACGCGAGTCGCGTTACCACATCGGCGCCCGCGACCGGGAGGATGAGCTGGTCGAGGCCGTCATCCCCGATGATCGCTACGACACTGCCGAACTGATCGAGCGCGCCGAGGAGACGGCGAAGGTGTTGGCCCTGGTCGAGCAGCTGAAGCCCGACGAGCGCACGGCACTCATCCTCCTTGGGCTCGGTTGCTCCTACAAGGAGATCGGCGAGTTGCGGGGCTGGAGCAATACGAAGGTAAACCGCTGCATAAGCGAGGGACGAGCGCGGGTGAGGGAATTGCTTGCGAGGGGGGACACTTAGCCCCGATCCACCGTTTTCACCCCGCGGGGTGTGATCGAGCGGCTTGAGGTAGGTAACAGCGCCAGGGCGGTTCCTCGGAATCGTCCTGGCGCTCCTTTCGAGGTCGATCGCCGACGAATCGCAGCGCCGGCGCCCATTCGCGGGCAGGCCGAGATCGGCAGGTGCGGCGTGGATGGGTTGAGGCTGGGGGCGAGCCGGTGGCTACGGGCTCGAGGCGACCGGTAGCGCCCGCAATCGGGCGAAGGCCGCCACCAGCGCCTCGGCCCACGGCCAGCCTCGCGGCAGTCGCAGCGCCACCCGACGCCCCGAGCGCACCAGGCGCCCGGCGACGTGCAGCAGGCGCCGGCGCACCCGCTTGGGCTCAGCGAGCGCGAGCTCGCCGTCCAGGCAGAGCCGGGCTGCCCAGCGCAGCAGCGCCTGGGCTGCAAGGGAGACCTCCAGCCAGGCCCGGTTGTGGGCGAAAGCGGCGAAGGGCATCTTGGCCATCCCGGTCTGCTTGGCGACGCGGATCGCGTCCTCGACGCGGGCCCGGCGGCGGTGGCGCAGCTCTAGGGCGGCGATGTCGGCGCCATGCTGGTCGGTGATGAAGGCGGTGTGGCGGTAGCCGGTCTCGCAGTCGAGGACCGAGAGCTGGGCGCCGGGATGGGGACGCTCGCGTCTGAGGATGAGCCGCGTGCCCTCGGGCCAACTTGAGAGGTCGACGTGCTCGCTCAGCTCCGTCACCTGAGCGCCCTCGCGCTCGGTGCCATCGCCGTCGATTGCCGCTCGCCAGGCCGACTCCGGCAAGGCGGCGATTGCCTCCCGCACCCGCTCGTCAACCTCGTAGCCGACCGAGAAGCGGATGCCGGCCTCGCGGCAGTCGGAGGTGAAGGCGTGGGTGCGCCCGCCGATGTCGGCGCGCACCAGGATCTCTCGATCGAGGTCAGCCTCGGGCAACTGCTCCAGGGCCAGCTGCAAGACTTCGAAGTGATCGGCGGCGGTATTGGCGCCGGCGTTGCCGGGGCGAAGGATCCCGGCCAACGGCTCGCCGGTCTCCGAGAGGTAGCAGAGCAGCGGGAAGAAGCCGAAGCCGCCCTTGTAGGTGCCGGCGGCGCTCTGCTTCTCGGAGTGGGCGGTGAGCAGGCTGGCGTCGATGTCGAGGATCAGCTCCTCGGGTCGGGCGCCGGCATCCCAGGCCTTGGCCAGCGCCTTGGCGCGGGCGGCGCGGAGCGCTTCCAGTGCCTGCGCGTCGATCGCCTTGATCACCCGGTGGGCCGTTGTCTCTGAGGCCACCGCCCCAAACAGCGCCTCTTGGCCGCGCAGCACGCCGAGGTCAGAAACGTGATCGCCACCGTCGGCGATCGCGACGGCGAGGTCGCGGATCACGACGCCGGGGTCGTGGGCGGAGCGGCGCTCGCGAGTCGGCGCCATCGCTTCGGCGAGCGCAGTAGTGAGGCCAAGCCGGTCGGCCAGTTCGACCAAGAGAAAGGCGCCGGCGTGGGAGACGAGCCCCTCGCCGTCCGCCCTGACTTCTACGGTTTGGCGCGTCGTTTGTGTCTTCACCTTCCGGGTGTCCTCCTGGCTTGGGGAATGGGTCGTCGCAAACCGCATTCTCAAGAGCCGGGAGGACGCTCCCGGAGGGTTTCCTCAGGTGCTTATCGGTGGATCAGGGTTAGCGATGCCAGCGCCTTTGTCCCCCATGGATGAGCTGGGACAGGTCGAGTTCACCGATGCGCTGAGCCTCTTGCAGGGCTTAATCGGCACAGAGATCAAAGCGACCGTCAACTTCTACGGCCAGTTCTTCGGCTGCGGGTTGCAGGGGCAGTTGAACCGCGTCGAGGCCCTGCCGCCCGATCACGAAGCGATCGCCTTGGTCTTGGACGGGCAGACGGGCTTCTACCTCGACCCCGCCGACACCAAGGTCTATGTCGCACCCGAGACCCAGGACAGCGGCTGGCTGGAGTTTCGGACGGCCTATGGAATATCCGTTGTGGTCGAACGAGCAACCGCAGAAGGCGCGACTTCATCGTGACCGGTTGATCTCAGCCTGGGGGGCCAGCGCCTCGCGCACCAGCCGGGGGAGGAGACTCGCGGCACGCTGAAGTGCCGGTTAAAGCGGAAGCCGAATTGAACCGTGGAACCAGAAGCTAAGGCTGCCTTGGTGGAGCAACAGCGTTTTTACCCTTGCCGGGCGGTACCCGCCCTAATCGAGCGCGACATCGTTCGCGCCATGCTCGCGCGTTGTCGTTGCCAGGGGCCGTCAAGAGATCGAGAATTGCCGCCGGACAGCCATCCTCGGCAGGCCCCATGTCCTCCGTAATCGGCTTGGTATAGAGGACGCCATCGCGTTGTTCGGTGAGCAGGACAAGACCGAAGACCTCGCGAGAATCGACGGACCGCACTGCGGCATAGATCACGGAGCCGTAACGCGCGGTGTCAAGCACCCTCTCGACGAACCCCTCACCGAGGTCGAAGGCGATTGCCGCGCGTGCTGTGAAAGGCCCCTCGAGATATCCAGCGGTCCAGCCCATGAATGCCCCCTAATCAAGCTTTCCTTGCTCGCTAAGACGCGGGTCGCATCCATTTCGCCCCCCACCGGGCAAGGTGGGCGGAAAATTCTCCCGGCTTGTTCGAGCAGGGAATGCCTGAGAAGAAGCGCCTCTTCTTGACGTATTGTGGCCCTGTGTCCAGCACTGCCGTCCATGCGCTCAGCCTCGATCCCCGGCTGGCGGACCTTTCCCGGGAAGAGCTCATCGAGATGTTGGAAGTCAAGGGGGAGGGCGGCATCCGCATTGACTTTTCGGGCAAGGACAACGCCCGCAAGCTCGCGCGTCGAGTTCGTCCACGAGTCACGCGAAAGATTAAGAAGTACTCGGTCGGCTCGGAGAGCGATCAGTCCCGGAATCTTCTGATCGAGGGCGACAATCTGCAGGCAATGGCCACTCTGTTCAAGGAGCGCGGCCACATCGATCTGATCCTGACGGACCCGCCCTATAACACCGGCAACGATTGGCGCTACAACGACCGCTGGGACGAGGATCCGAATGACGATGGCATCGGCGAGTGGGTCAGCGCCGACGATGGCGCCAAGCACACCAAGTGGATGCGCTTCATGTGGCCGCGGTTGCAGATGATGAAGTGGATGCTGAAGCCGGGGGGTGTGCTGGCGATCTGCATCGACCACCGCGAGCTCTTCCACCTTGGCCAGATGCTCGACGAGCTCTTCAAACAGGATAACCGGCTGGCAATCATCAACTGGCAGAAGTCGACCGCGCCACGCAACGACGCAACGCACGTCTCGACGGCCACGGAGTACGTCTTGGTCTATGCCAAGGACAGTGAGAAAGCATCGACGCAGAAGCTCCCGCGCTCGGAATCAGCCAACCGCCGCTACCGGAATCCCGATGACGACCCACGTGGGCGGTGGCGTGAGCACGACCTCACGGCCCGCACGCCGTCCGCAAAGGACCAGTACGCGATCCAGTCGCCGTTCACCGGCAAGATGTACTACCCGCCCGGGGCGCGCTCGTGGTCCCACCCCAAGCTCAACATCAAGAAATGGCTTGAAGAGTGGGGTGCGCAGTACGTCGAGGCAGACATCGGAGATGAAAAGGCGCCGGCGCTCGTCGTGAAGGGCGCAAAGGACGACCTGCCCAAGCGGGTGACCGCTGCGGCGGAGAAACGGTTGGCAAAAAAGGTCTGGCCCTTCGTTTGGTTCGGGATGGACGGCACCGGCGGGCCCCGGGTGAAGCGTTACCTAGAGTCAGTGAAGCAGGGAATGGTCCCAATCACCTACTGGGCCGATGACGACATGGACGAGCCGATCGCGCTCGACTCGACCTCCTGGGACTATGAGGAGAGTGGTCTCAGCCAGACCGGGGTCAAGGAGTTGAGCGCGATCGTCGGCAAGGACCATGGCTTCGAAACGGTCAAGCCGCTGAAGCTCTTCTCCAAGATTGTCCAACTCTGGTGCCCGGGGGACGGCGTCGTACTCGATCCCTTTGCGGGATCGGGGACCACCGGCCATGCGGTCATTCAGCTGAACGCGGTCGCGGCGACGGAGCGCCGCTTCATCCTGCTCGAGCAGGGTCGACCCGACCGTGGTGACTCCTACGCACGCTCACTGACCGCTGATCGCCTGAAGCGAGTGGCCACCGGTCACTGGAAATCGGAGCCCCAGGAACCACTCGGCGGCGGCTACCGATTCTGGACTCTTGACAAGAAGGTCGACGCAGATGCCCTTCTGAGCATGGAGCGGGAGGAGCTTGCGGACACGATCATCGCATCACACTTCGACGCGCAAACACGGCGTCGGGATGCACTGGTCAATGTGCCAGCGGACGAGGGCTACAGATACCTCGTCGCGCACAACACCGACTCCGAGGGGTTCTTCCTGATCTGGAATGGCGCCGAGGGCAACACCGACTTCACCGAGGATATCTACGAGGCCGTCGCCAAGGAGGCGAAGAAAGCTGGACTTGAGTCGCGATACCACGTGTACGCACGGCTCTACCGCTTCCAGACGAGCAACGTCGTCTTCTACCAGATTCCCGATCGCATCCTGATGGACTTCGGACTCGATTTGCGTGGTGAGCCGTACCACGACGACGACGCGTCGTGATCGAACTCAAGGAGTTCCAAAAGCAGGCGGCGGACCAGATTGCCGAGCGATTCGCGAAATATTCCGACGAGCCACCGATGCGTGGCACAAGGAAGAACCCGCGGGTCGTGCCCTTCTATCAGGGGCTCGCCTCGATTACCGCGTCGGGCAAGACGGTCATCCTCTCCGACGCCGTCTCGACAATCTGCAGGCTGCTGCCAATACCGCCAGTGATCCTGTGGCTCTCGAAGGGCAAGGTGGTGGTGGATCAGACATATGCCAACCTGGCAACGGGCGGCAAGTATCACCATCTACTCGGGGCGTCCTGCATTCGCTATTTGGCGCAGTACGACCGTCAGGAGGTACGCGACGCGCAGGAGCCACTCATCTACTTCGCGACGGTCGGCACCTTCAACCAGAAAGACAAGGAGAAGGGTGAGCGCCTGATTTTCAAGAGCGAGATCGACACCGCCGACAACAGCACGTGGGAGGCGCTCAAGCTCCGGCTCGACGCAGACGACCGTCGTCGGCCGCTACTAGTTGTGTACGACGAGGGGCACAACCTCACCGACCAGCAGATGGATCTCCTGCTTGAGTTGGAGCCGGACGCGCTAATCGCGGCCAGTGCCACGATGAAGTTGCCGACGCAGCTCGGCAACGAGGTCAAGGCGCTCAAGGACGAGGGCTGGACCGACGAGGAGCTGCGCACCAACGTCGATGCAAAGGCCGTCGCCGATTCGGGGTTGGTCAAGAGCCGCATTCAACTCGGGGGCTACGAGGCCCCAATGGAGGAGACGATCGACGCCCTGATCGCCGATATGCACGACGCCGAGGCGGAAGCGTCAGCCCACGGGGTCGGTAAGCCGAAGGCAATCTATGTCAGCAAGACCAACATCGTCGAGGGCAACAGCCTCCAAAAAGACGACCCCAAGCAGCCGTTCAAGCAGCGCCGGTCGCCACCCATCCTGATCTGGCGCCACCTCACCGAGAACTGCGACGTGGATCCAGCAGACATCGCCGTGTACTGCTCACTGGCGACGCACAAAGATTACCCACTGCCTCCGGAGTTCCGCCTATTCAAGGGAGCGGACAAAGACTACGAGGCATTCATCGCCGGCGACTACCACCACGTGATCTTCAACCTCAGCCTTCAGGAGGGGTGGGACGACCCACTCGCTTACTTCGCCTATATCGACAAGAGTATGGAATCGAATATCCAGGTCGAGCAGATCATTGGCCGGCTCCTCCGCCAACCGGGGACCAAGCACTACCCGGTCGAGAGGTTGAACACCGCGCACTTCTACATCCGCGTCGACAAGCGTGGCGTGTTCAGCGACATCCTCGACAAGGTCAACAGGAAGCTCGCAACTGACGCGCCCGGCATCAAGATCGTCGAGACCAAGCCGGGGAAGGCGAAGCCGGTGCCAGTGCCGGCTAAGGAAGAGAAGATGATCTTCGAGACCGCCTACATCACCGATCAGGCGATCAAGCCGATCGCGGAGATCATCGACAGCCTTATCGATTACCGAAAGGATCCCGGCTCAAACATCCAGAGCGCCGGAGGCCGGACTCTCATCCAGCGCCTAGTCGGTGACAACTCCGAAGTCGCGTTCGAATGGGAGGAGTTCGAGCACACCAACCGTGTAGTGGCTCGGTGGTTGTTCCAACGCGAGGTCGTACGTCGCTTCCAAGGTGCGCTCGGCGTCGCGCCGACCGACGCACCCAAGTTCGATGCCCTTGTTGGCTTTGGCAGCCGCGCGCACAAACAAATTGAGACGGTCGCCGAGAAGGTAGTCAACTCCTACATAGACAACGTCTTCCTCAAGCAGAAGAAGGTCGACGAGTATGTCGTCGGACCCGTTTTGGTTCGCAGAGATGAAATGGAGCCATTCACCAATGCCCTTCATGAGGGATACAGCGGACTTAATGACCTAGAGCGTGATTTCGCGCATGCCATCGACAAGATTGGACTTGCCTGGTGTCGGAATCCATCTCGAAGTGGCTACAACATTCCGCTGATTAGCCTGGGGCCCACTAGGAATTTCTACCCCGATTTCCTCGTCTGGAAGAAAAAGGACGTATTCGCCATCGACACAACCGGCGGGCACCTCCTCAGCGATAAGACCGCGTACAAGCTACTTTCGATTGCGCCAGCGACTCAGGCAGGCGGCCGTCTCATTGTCCGCCTGGTCTCACCCGGCAAGTGGAATGCCAAGCTAGAGCAGGAAGACTCGGTCGGATACACGATTTGGAGCCGACGACAGGACGGAGAACTCCGTCCCAGCCACGTTGAAACAGTAGATGCTGCGGTCGACCGAGCAGTTACTCGAGACCCCGCATAGCCACCTAACCGAACGCGCCGTGGCGAATGCTGCGGCTTCCGAGTCACATTTGATGGCCGGTGATATCTGAGCACCGGTTGCGTTCGCTTTATGGCGAGTACCCGAAGCAATGAGGCGTCTCGCTGGACAACAGGGGTGAATGGACGCTCTGCCCGGAAAACGAGGCGCTCAGAGCCGTTCTGAGGCCCGGCGGCGAGCCCCCGCGCGTGATCGCTCAGGCATTCGCGCGGGTCGGGCCGCCCGTGCGGGAGCCGTTGATGTGCCCTCGATCTTCCACGCCTGCGGCGTGCTTGGGACGGGCACCGGCTCCCGCAACGGGCGGAGCCAGGTCGAAGGAGGCTGAGATGGCGCAAACGTGGGACACCCTGATCGAAGACGTTGAGGCCGGTGAGCAGCACCTCACCTACGAGGGCTTGAAAGGCCGTGACACCCGCGAGACTGAACGCCTCGTTGACAGCTTCGCCTCGGTGCTGCGGCGCATGACCCCGGCCGAGCGCATCAGCGCCTCGCGCCACGGCGGCTTCACCCGCTGGGAGCGCTGGGTGTGGGCGGCTCGCTACCCCGAGGAGGTGCCGCTCGTTAACGGTGAGGTCGAGTGGATCGCCTGCAACATGGCCGACCTCGACTAGGGCGCCGTTCAAGTAGCAGGATTGGTAAGCGCTCCGGAGCGCCAATGCAGCCGCAGCAGCCGCAGTGCGTTCTCGCACGCGATTAGGGAGGCAACCTCGCTCCCATAACGGGTAGCCAGAGCCTTCTCTAATCCGCCGAGAAGGCCGCTGTGCTCAAGCCCCGCCAGGGTCGGCTTAATGAATCCATCCAAATCTGAGCCGAGGGCGACATGGCGATGCGAACCGGTGATCTCGTTAAGGCGGTCGATGTGCCTACAGAGGAGTGAGAAGGACTCATCAAAGGAGCGGGTCCGCGTCGCTCGTAAGCCGTCGGCGACGAAGTGCTCGGAGAAAATCAGACCAATCACGCCGCCACGTGCCGCGATTCGCTCTACAGTCGAGGTATCCAAGTTGTAAGCGCGGTTGCCGAATCGGTAGGCAGCATGGGAGGCAATG
The DNA here is from genome assembly GCA_963824485.1 of uncultured Actinomycetes bacterium. Lineage (GTDB taxonomy): Bacteria > Actinomycetota > Thermoleophilia > Solirubrobacterales > 70-9 > VAYN01. The sequence goes on along the minus strand of CAWGPH010000009.1, from coordinate 88,794 downwards.
ACCGGCACCGAACGGTCGGGGTCTAGTTCGTCGAGGAGCGCGAAGGTGTCGGCAAGGGCGAACCCGCTCATGTGGGTCACGTCGATCAGCACACCCTCTCGCACCATCGCAGCGACGGCGGCGCGGCCGAGTTCGCTCAATCCGAGCGCGGGCTGGGGGAAAAGCCGTTGGTAGAGGCGGTCAGAGAGAAACGGCACGGCCGGCTCGTTCGTGGCGATATGGCGCCAGAAGAGGTGCGCCGGGGTGATGTAGGCGACCCCGCGACGGGCTAGTTCGGCAACCGCGTGATCGATGCTGGCGGGGCTCGCGCCGAGGTGAAAGCCACCCTCGACGCAATGCACGAAGACCAGCCTCCCGGCCGCGATACCAGCCTCCAGCTCTGCAGGGCTGCGGGCTACGAGCGCTCGACCCTCATGCCGCTCGGCGACTTGGCGCTCGACTAACTCAAGCTGGCGAAGGATTGCGGGGAAGAAGCTGTCCTTAGGTGGTCCGCCATACGGGGCCCGGCGTCGATACGGCCTCGTCAGACGGTTCCCCGTCTCAAGCAGAGGCAACACCAGTACGGAGGGTGCGACGCCAACGTCTCCATCCAACAGGCGATCCACCGCGACCCGTGGGCCAGCAGAGAACGATTCGTGATTCCAAAGGCGTCCGGCGAAGCCAATAACTCGGGCGTCCAGGTGATCCAGCAGTGTGGAGCGACGATCTCGTGAAGACGACGCCGGCGCACCAAGTCCCGACACCTTTCTCGGGGTGAGGTGCATCGGATAGTGGGCGTGGAGATCGACGAGCAAGCGACCGCCAGCCTAGCCGCGCCGACCCGACTCAAAAAAGGTCGCCGACCAAAGCCGAGTTCGGGTTCTTGACATAGCAATCATTATCTCTAAGATCATCCACTATGTCAGATGGCCCATCTCGCCCCTCTCTTCGCGACGAGCAGAGGGCGCTCACTCGCCGCCGGCTCATTGATGCCGCCGAAGCCGTATTCGCTCACAGCGGTTTCCACGGTGCCTCGGTCGAGGAAATTGCGCGGGAGGCTGGGGCGACGACCGGCGCGCTTTACTCGAACTTCGCCGGCAAGGAGGACCTATTCCTCGCTCTCTTCGAGGAGCGGATCGCCACCGACGTCGGCGACTACTCCCAGATTGTCGCGGCCGGGGCAACGCTCGAGGAGCAAGCTCGCCAGGCAGGGGACCACTGGATGCAGATATTGCGTGAGCGGCCCGCCTACTTTCCCCTGCTGATCGAGTTCTGGGCTTATGCAGTGCGAGTGCCACGGCTTCGGGAGCGCCTGGGCGAGCGCTTCGCGGCTCTTCGCTCGGCCACCGCCCGCATGGTTTTGGAAGGAGCGGGGCAAATGGGCCTCCCCCCGAACGCCGAGGCCGGCGAGCTCGTGGCGACAGTTATCAATGCCTTGGGCAATGGCCTGGCGCTTGAGAAGCTGGCTGATCCCGATGCCGTCCCGGATGCTCTTTTCGGAGACATCCTCGTGCTCATTCTCCAAGCCTTGGGAGCACTTGCAAAGGAGACCGACGCGGGCTTCGACGATACCTCCCCGAGGACAGCGACCGTGGAAAAAGGAGACGGTCATGGCTAAGAGCTTTGCGGTTGCCAGCTCCGCTATTCCGCCGAGCAAAGCCGCCGATCCCGAGCTTCGGGTTGCAGCCGCGCAAGACGTCCAACGCTTGAAGGCCGTCATGGCCGAGGCGTTTTTTGAGGACCCGGTCCTCACTTGGCTGATGCCCAATGACACCAAGAGGCCGACGCGCCTGCGTCGTTTCTTCGCGATCGAGCTGCGACACATGGCGTTGGCCCGGGGCCGCATATGGACGACAAAGGATCGCGTCGGCGCCGCACTGAGCATGCCGCCCGGCTCTTGGCGGGCGCCGCTGCGTGCGACCCTGCTTGAGGGCACTGCTTTCGGGACCTACGTGCCCAGAGCGGCGAGACTTGGGGCCGCGATGGAGCGGCGCCACCCACGCGAGCCCCACTACTACGTGCGCGATGTCGGCGTCCTCCCGGACATGCGGGGGAAGGGGCTCGGCAGCGCATTGATGCGCCCGACGCTTGATCGCTGCGACCAAGAGGGCCTACCCGCCTACCTGGAGGCATCGAGTGAGCGCAACGCCGCGCTTTATGAGCGCCTTGGCTTCCGCGTCACCGAGGAGCTGCGGGTTGCCGACAGCCCGCCGCTGCGGCTGATGCTTCGCTTGCCGCGCCCGAAAGACGGCGGCTAACGGGACATGACGACAAGGAGTGAGCCCGCCGTGGCCGCCAAGTACAACGACGCCAAGCTTGCCGCTTTTGCCGGCATCCTGAGCATCGCGCCTGGGGTGGCCGGCGTATTCATCGCTCAGATGTGGACGTTTCCCGCGACCGGCGCGAATGCAGCCGAGATCATGGCCTTCGTCGACGCAAACCGCACGGCAGTCCTCCTCGACATGTACCTCACTACGGCAACGGTGGCCCTTTGGCTGGTCTTCGGTGTCGGGATCTGGCAGCGACTGCGAGAGGCGACCGGCGGGGAGAGCCTGCTTTCAGGCTGCTTCCTGGTCGGGCTCATCGGCTTCGTCACGCTCCTTTTCGCCGGCTTTGCGTCCTTCATGGTGCTCGTCTATCGCGCTCCCAGCGCATCCGATCCGCGGTTGCTCTACGACGTCTCATTCGGCCTGCTGGCCATGTCCGGGGTTCCCACAGCGCTGGCGCTGGGTTCATACGCGATGTTGGTCTTCCGCAGTAGCTGCCTACCCGCGTGGACGGCGTTGATCGCCGCTGTGGTGGCGCTGGCGCATCTCGTGCTTTTCGCCTCGCTTGGGATCCCGAGCGGCTTCTTTTCTTTAGAGGGGGGAGTGACCATCGCGATCCCGGCCCTTCTGTTCGGCTGGATCTTGGCCACCAGCGTCGTCCTGTTGCGACCCCAGTCCAAGGCCGGCTCCTGAACGGTGGGACGACACCAGACATCGGCGCCTGGCGAAGCTCTCGTCGGCTCGCGCTTGACGATTTCGAGCTTTGGCGCCCCCGCGTGGTCGCGTGGCTGTTAGTCGCTGCGGCGTTGCTAATGGCCTACTGGGTGGCCTGGTTTACCGATCGAAGTATCGTCGCCAGCGCTCAGACCTCCTATTACATCGCCTTCGAGCAGGCGTTCCCCCTCGCCGACGCCTGGCTTGCGACGGCGGCGATACTGGCGGCCGTCCAGCTATGGCGCCGTCGGCCAAGTGCCCTCGTCTGGCTGGTAGTGGTCGGAGGAGCCGGTGTCTACCTCTGTGCACTCGACGTGCTCTACGACCTTCAACATGGCATCTACGCCAATGGAAACGGTGGGGCGATCGAGTTCGCCATCAACGCCATCACCGCTCTGTCGAGCATCGGGGTCATACGATTCGGCTGGCGCTTCCGAGACCAGCTTCTGGGCAACGCAGCTTGAGCCGCTGACGTTCCGGGCCGGGCACGCTCGGCTCGGGCTATCCTCGCTCCGCTTGACCAACTGGACGATCCGCCGAGCGACCGGGCGCGATGCTGGCGCCGTCGCGGGACTGTGGACCGAGACATATGTCGCGCCGGGCACCGGCGGACGGACTGCGCCCTACACGGAGGCTGACTTCCTCGACTCCGCCCGGCACGGTGCAGTTTTCGTCGCGGAGCAAGAAGACGCGATCGTCGGAGTGGCGGTGTTGTACGAGCCTGGGGCGTCCGGTCGAGCTATCAGTGAGTGCGGTGAGGCCGAGTTGACCCGTCTTGCCGTCGCTCCCGGGGTGCGCCGCATGGGGATTGGCCGAGCGTTGGCCCGGCTATGCCAGGAGGGGGTTAGCGCTGCCGCAATCGTGCTCTGGAGCCGTCCGGCTCAGGTCGAGGCGCATCGACTCTATGAATCGCTCGGCTACCGCCGCGTGCCCGAGCGAGACTCGGTCGATGAGGCTGGCGCGAAGCGTTTGATTTTCCGGCTTGCGCTCGCTCCACCCGGCAACTGAGCAGCTGCGCCTGAACCGGACGAGCGAGGAAATAGAGGTCGTTCATTCGGACTCGCTAGAGCGAGCTGGCGCAGCGATTGCCTGTCCGCGCGTCGCCAACGCGCCGCCCACGGCAAACAGCGCCGCCGCAAGCGCCAGCGTAGTCGTCACGGGTCCCGCGAGGGCCGAGATTCGCGGCCACGGTTGCGCCACATGGCCTCCGAGGACGAGGGCGAGCGAGACGTTCTGCGAGAAGTCGGCGGCCGCGGCGATCGGGCCGAACCAGGCAACCACCGTCGCAGCGCGTTCCAGCCGGAGCCTTCCGACGCTACGCGCTCGCCGGGCAACCGCGGCGCAGGCGCCAGCAAGGAAGAGCCCGTAGCCGATCAGGAACGGCGTGTCGAGCGCCAGCTGCCACCACATTGCGGTCTTGCCCGCCGAGCCCCACTCGGTGACGATCTCCTGGCTGCGCGGGACGCTGCCGGCAGACTCGAAGGCGATCAGAGAGGCGCCGTGGTCGGCCATCGTCCGCATCGCTGGCAGCATCGCGGCGCCACAGAGGAGCGTCAGCGCCGCCAGGCTCCAGAGCCCGCGCTTGGTTCCGACGACAACGAACAGACGCGGCAGCGGTGTCTCGCTCATCTTTGGATTATTATCAGCATTCGAGTTCGGAGTGCAATCTGAATGACCGCAAAGCGAAAGAGGGAAACCCGCGCCGAGAAGCAGGCCCGCACCCGGGCCGAGCTGATCGCGACCGCCGCCAAGGTCTTCGCCCGTCGCGGCTACCAAGGCGCCTCGGTCGAGGAGATCGCCGAGGAGGCCGGCTACTCGCATGGCGCCGTCTACTCCAACTTCGAGGGCAAGGCCGACCTCTTTCTCGCGGTCTTCGAGGACTACATGGCCGAGCGGGTGCGCGAGCTCGCCGACACCCAGGCCGCGCTTCCCCCGGAGGCTCCTCTGGAGACCCGTGCCCGCGCCCTCGCGGATCAGTGGATGGACCGGCTTGCGCGAGACCGCGGCTCAGTCGCCCTGCACATGGAGTTCATCGCCCACGCGGATCGGGACCCTGAGTTGTCCAGACGATTTGGCACCCGATCCTCGGCGATGCGGGAGGCCGTCTCCCGCTATATCTCCCAATATCAAGAGGAGGAGGGAATCGAGTCGGTCTTGCCCGCCGATGAGCTCGCTCTGGTGTTGCGTGCGCTCGGCATCGGCCTGGGGGTGGAATCGCTGGTCAGCCCCGATGCCGTGCGCCACGACCTCTACGGCGACTTCGTCGAGCTGCTCGTCACGCTCCTGCGCGACAGCCGTTCCGCAGAGCCGCCTCGCAACCGCCGGCGGAGGGCGAAGTGATGAAGACCCCCGCCTACGACCGTATGGGCATCGACTACAGCGAGGTCCGTCGTGCCGACCCGCGCTTCGAGGCGGCGATCTGGGACCGGCTCGGCAACACCAAGAGCGTCCTCAACGTCGGCGCCGGTGCCGGCTCCTACGAGCCGAGGGATCGCGAGGTCATCGCGGTCGAGCCCTCCCCGGTGATGATCGCCCAGCGCCCACCGGGAGCCGCGCCCGCGATCCAGGGCGTCGCCGAGGCCCTCCCGCTCGAGGACAAGAGCGTCGACGCGACGATGGGCGTCTTCACGATGCAGCACTGGGACGACGTCGATCGGGGGCTCGCCGAGGTGCTCCGGGTCACCCGCGACCGGATCGTCTTCCTGACCCTCGACCTGGACGTGACGGCGGAGATGTGGCTCTGTCGCGACTACCTGCCGGAGATCGTCGAGCACGACCGAGGTATGTTCCCGACGATCGCGCATCTCGAAGCGACCCTTCCGAACGTCCGGGTCGAGGCAATCCCGGTTCCGAGCGACTGCAGCGACGGCTTCTGCGTCGCGCTGTGGGGCCGGCCCGAGGCCCACCTCGACCCACGCGTGCGGCGGTCGTCATCGACCTGGCACCTGCTCCCTGATTCGGTGGTGGAGCCTGCCTTGGATCGGCTCCGCCGCGACTTGGAGAGCGGCGAGTGGGACCGCCGCTACGGACCGCTGCGGACCCAGGCCTCGCTCGACGTAGGCCTGCGCCTCATCACGGCGGAACTCGGTTAGGAAATCACTCCGGACAACCACACCGCGGCAATGGACGGCCCTGACACCTGGAGGATTCGGCTCGGCAGCGCGGCCGATGCGCCTGCCGTGCTGGCGCTCTGGCGGAAGTCGGAGACCCCGACCTCCCCGATCGACACGGAACCAGCGCTTCGTCTCCTGCTCGATCGCGATCCGGACTCTCTGCTTCTCGCCGTCGTAGGCGAAGAGATCATCGGGTCTCTGATCGTTGCCTGGGATGGCTGGCGAGGGAGCTTCTATCGTCTCGCGGTGCATCCGAACTGGCGGCGCAGAGGAATCGCCACGGCACTCGTCCGTGCGGGGGAGGAGCGGTTGAAGGAGCTCGGCGCCGTGAGGCTGACCGCGATCGTCGCCAGCGATGAGCAGGGGGCGGTCGCTCTATGGGAGGCTGCCGGCTATCGCCTCCAGGCGGATACGAGTCGCTTCGTGCGGATGGTGGGCGAGGGCTGATAGCGGAGGAGGGGGATGCCGGTAGACATTCACCGCTGGACCTGGTCGCCGAGTTATACCGGCGCCAAAAGTGAGCTGTACGCGGGAGGTTTGATCGACCATCCTTGAGCTACGTACCACTAGGCTGCGGGAATCCGACCGCCGCTGACCATTGCCGTGGCTCAGCCACGATGCCGACCGAAAGACGTGCCCTCAAACGCACGAGCGCACGCGAGTCTGATCCGGTCGGCGCGCGCGCGTGTAATTGTGTTCCCGGAGCTGTCGTTGACCGGTTACGAGCTCGACGCTGAGCCCGTCTCGCCGGGCGACCAGGCACTGGTGACAATCGTCGAGGCGTGCGCCGAAGCAAACAGCGTCGCGCTCGTCGGCGCCCCAGTGGCGGGCATCGACGGCCGCCCCCACATTGGCACGCTGCAGATCGGGCCGGACGGCATCGACGTGGCCTACCGCAAGTGCTACCTCGGTGGCGAGGAGCCGGTCCGCTTCGCGCCCGGCGGCGGGCCGGTCGCGTTCGAGCTCGATGGCTGGCGCATTGGACTCGGAATCTGCAAGGACACCGGCGTCGAGCAGCACATTCTCGCCACCGCAGGCCTCGACGTCGACCTTTACGCCGCCGGTCTCGTCCACCTTCCAAGCGAGCTCGACATGCAAGAGAACCGCGCTATCCGGATCGCACGCGCGTGCGCTGCATACGTGGCCTTTGCGAGCTTCGCCGGCCCCACCGGCGGTGGCTTCGATCACACGGCCGGCGTCTCGTCGATCTGGACAACTCACGGAACGGCGATCACGCGAACCGGTTTCCAACCGGGCGAGCTGGCCCGCGCGACCCTTAGCTAAATCGGTTCCCGTCGCAATCACGGTCCCACCGACAGAACAGTCCGGGCGAGCAACTGACGAGAACGCGCGAAGCGCTGCACAAGCGACGAGGACCACCGCCCGACGCCGTCAGCGGCCGCTCGAAGGCGACGATACTTACGGCGGGGTCTACTTAGGGCTGGTGTAGCGGTTGATCGGCAGAGATTTTCCGCACACGGAGGCACATTTCTAGATAAGAGCAGGCATCGCGCCTGGCTCCGTCAGACTGTCCCATCCCAATGTCCACAACTCACCAATCCAACCGCTGGCGCCTCGCCTGCTTCGATCTCGACGGCACCCTCACCCGCGGCACGACTGTGAGCCAGCATCTGGCTGACCGCCTCGGCCACGGCGTGCTGATGGCCGAGCTCGAGCGCCGCTACGCGATCGGGGAGATCTCCAATTCGGTCGTCGCCGAGGAGACGGGTCGCAGCTATCGAGGCATCCCCCTGCCAGAGCTGGTCGAAAAGCTCGGCGACATCCCCTGTATCGAGGGCATCGATTCCACTCTCACGACTCTCCGTGAGCGAGGGATCAAATGCCTGCTCGGCACGGTGACAGGGAGTTTCGCCGCCGAGGAGTTCGGCCGTCGACACGGCTTTGCCGCCGTCTCCGGGACCGAGATCGAGCTCGACTCTGTCGGAATTCCGACCGGGGAGGTGAAGCACCACTTCGACGAGTGGGACAAGCTGGAGTTCGTCCGCTCCTATTGCAAGGTGAACGACGTCGACCTCGCCGAGTGCATCGCCGTCGGCGACTCGCGATCGGACATCCCGCTCTTTGAGGCGGTCGGCTTCTCGGTTGCGCTCAACGCCACGCCTCAGGCTCGCGAAGCCGCCTCGGTCTCCCTCGACACCGAGGACTTGACCGATGTGCTTGACCTCATTCCCTGGGAGTAACAAGGTCTACATAGGCCGGCACGCCGATCCTCGCTCGGATTCTGGAGCGCAAAGATCAGAAGGCCCGCGAGCCCAGCTCCGCGATGCTGCCCCGAGCTTGCTAGAACCTTCGCGCTGTCACAGGTTGCGGACTCGTCGGCCCATATCGTGATCTTGCGGATAGCCAGCCGATTGCCAGAAGGCTGCTGCGACCTCGTCCTCAAAGGCGACCAAGGCGGTTACACGGCGGACCCCACATTCCCGTAGGTATTCTTCCCCAGCGCGCGTCAGCGCAATCCCAATGCCCTCCCGCCGGTTTCCTTCGACGACAGCAAGCCGGTACATGTTCCCGCGCCAGCCGTCCCAGCCGGCGATCAGCGCCCCGACGATCTCACCATCGCGCTCGGCGACGAAGAGCGCCGCCGGCGAATCCTCAATCAGGCGCTCGACGTCTTCTATGCGGTCCGCCGTGCTTGCGTGCTCGCTCCCTGCCCGAGCCCATAGCTCCATTACCGCTCGCGCGTCCTGCGGTCCGCACCTGCGTATGAAGATCTCCTCGCCGGTCAAGCCGAAAGCATATGGAGTCATCTACGGGCGCCGCCGCTTTTAGAAGAGATGATGTGCGCCGTGCCGAAGCCCCTCCTCTACATCTGTGATCTGGACGGGACGCTGCTGGGCTCCGACGCAGCCCTCAGCGACTTCTCCAGGGATGGGCTCAACCGGCTCCTGAGCGCTGGCGTCCAGTTGACGATCGCCACCTCGAGAAGAACGATCGCCATGCGCGCTCTGCTCGCGGGCGTCGAGCTGCGCTTGCCGGTCATAGAGCTGAATGGAGCGTTCGTCTCCGAGCTGGAGAGCGGACGTCATCTGACCAGCAACCTTCTCTCCGCTCCCGTGGCCAGTGCCGCGGTAGAGGCGCTGATCGCAACCGGTGCCGATCCAGTGCTCTCCGCGTGGGACGGCATCGGTGATCGGGTCTACTTCGGGTCGCGAATGAATGCAGGCACCAGTTGGTACGTAGAGGAGAAGCGCTCCTACGGCGATCGTGAGCTGGTGGCGTGCGAGGATCTGCTTGCCGTCGCCCAGCGGCAGAAGGTTGCCGCGATCACCGGGTTCGTGCCTGATGCCGAGGGCGCAGCGCTGACCGAGCGGCTGGGCAAGCTCGTGGGCGATGCCGCGGTCGTCTACAGCGCCCGCAACTACTACTGCCCCGGTTGGACTGAGGTGCAGGTTCAGGACCGTGCGGCGGAGAAGGGTGCCGCGGTGCCGGCGCTGCTCGAAGCCTGTGACGCCGTTGGCGCCGACGTCATTGCTTGCGGCGACCACCTCAACGACCTCGGCCTCTTCGCTGTGGCGGAGCGAAGCATTGCTCCCGCTAACGCCCACCCGTCGGTACTTGAGGTCGCAACGGAGGTCGTAGCCTCCAATGACGAGGACGGGATTGTTCGATATCTGCTCGACCATCACGCCTAGCAATACGAAAGCCGAGCTGGCTGAGTAGTCCCGAGCAGTTGCGAGCGGCTTCCCATGAGTGGTTCTCCCACAGGGCTCAGACGCCTGCGAGCCTGCTCAGATAGTTGCCTCGCCAGCCGCGCGCTCAGGCCCGTTCTCGAGGAGCGCCCTCACGCTCTCCGTAAGCTCAGCCGGGGCGCCTACGATCGACCCCGCTCCCGCCTCTCGCAGCTCCGCGGGGCTGCCGATGCCCCAGGTCACGCCGATCGACGGCAGCGAGTGGGCACGGGCGCCGACGATGTCGTGCGAGCGGTCGCCGACCATGACGGCCCGCCTTGGCTGCCCGAGCATCTCCAGAGCGGCCGCGATGGTGTTCGACTTGCTCTCACCCTGCACGCTCAAATCGGGACCAGCGACCGCCGTGAAGAAGGGCCGCAGTCCGAGGCTCCTCAGCAGCGGCTCCGCGAAGGCCAGCGGCTTCGATGTCGCCACCCCCAACCGGTATCGCTGCCGCAACTCGCCCAGCGCCATCTCAATGCCCGGCGTGACGACGGTCTCTTGCAACGAAGCCTCGGCGTAGCGGGCGCGGTAGCTGCCCAGGCACGAGGCGACAAGAGCCGAGTCCGGCGGGCGCCCGGTGAGCTCCGCGAAGGCATCGGCCAGCGAGGGGCCGATGAAGCGGTGGAGAGCCTCCATCGGCTGAGTGGGGAGCTCGTGCTCGACGAGGGCGTGATTGATGCAGCCGGTGATGGCCGCCCGCGAGTCCACAAGGACGCCGTCGAGGTCGAAGAGGACGCAAGCGTGGTTGGGATCGGACACCGGGGGGAGTCTGGCGAACGGGCCACCGTCGTGTCCGGCCTTCGTACTTGCGCCCATCACGAGTGCATCGCTTCACCGCCGCCGCCCAGCGCCAGATCGCAGTAGCTGCCACCGATCACCTCGCCCTCTTTGATCTCAAAGGCCTTGTGAAGGCTCGCCACCTGCGCCTGCTCGTGAGAGAGGTCTGAGCCGGAACCGGCGACCGCCTCGAACTCGATGAAGCTCCCCAGGCCGTCGACCTGGTCAAGGTGGATCCGCACGTTGCTTTCCCAAAGAAACAGGCGCCGCTCTTTCGCCACGACGACCTTGACGCCGAGCGCGCCGGAAAGGGCCGCCTTCAGCTCCTCGGCATCCTCGACCTCGACGATCCGGTAGCGGCTCTCGCGCTGTCCGCTGCGGTCAGGCCGCTCGTAGCCGATTAGGTGCGGCGTCGCACCCTTCTCCTCGCGCAGCTTGAGCCGACCCTGCGCGACGTTGAAGTAGGTGTCGCGCTGGATCAGGACGCCCTGTGCTTCGGCGCCTAGGGCCTCACAGGTCGCCAGCGAGCGCTCGGGATCGGTGTCCTTCGCCTTCAGCTCGATGTTTCGGCGTGGCCTGGAGATCGCGGCAGCCTATTAATGACCCAGGCCTTCTTTCTGGCCGGGCAGGGCAGCGTTAGGCTGCGGCGGTGCCCAACATCTACGACGCCAACTTCGAGGAGCGCGACGGACCGCCCGGCTTTCGCTCCCGGCGCGCGCGCATCGGCTACGAGCTCGGCACCGAGTCGATCGGCGCCAGCCTCTGGGAGCTGCCGCCCGGTGAGGCCGCCTATCCGTACCACTTCCACTATTCCGACGAGGAGCTCCTGATCGTCCTCTCCGGGCGACCAAGTCTGAGGACGCCCGACGGCGTGCGAGAGCTGGCGGAAGGAGAGGCGGTCCGCTTCCCCCTCGGCGAGGAGGGGGCGCACCAGATCCTCAACCCCACAGATCAGCCGGTGAGGTTCCTGGCGGTGAGCAGCAACGGTCGCCCTGACATCGTCGTCTACCCCGACTCCGACAAGGTCAGCGCCAGCGAGCGTCGCCCCGACGGAGCCGGACTGCGCGTCTTCTTCAAGCGCGTCGACGCCGTCGACTACTGGGAGGGAGAGCGCCGGCCCGAGGACTGAAGTCCCGACACTGTGCTCGGGCATTCGCACCGAGACCTCGGCTTTGGGCACGTGTATTGTCCTGAACATGTGTTCAGTAACGGTGCCTTCCCCAGGGCATGATGCGATCATCCAGAAGGCCCTCCGCCTCTTCGGCCAGTGCGGGATCGACGCGACATCCCTGCGAGAAGTAGCCAAGGCCGCCGCGGTTTCACCAGCCCTCGTCGTTCACCACTTCGGCGGCAAGGAGGGCCTGGTCGCCGCAGTCGACGAGTTCGCCCTACGGGAGTTCGGTGCCGCCTACGGCTCCGGCGAGCCGGCCAAAGGCCCGGACCTCTTGCGCCAGCGCGCCGAGCAGACCGCTCGGGTGATGCGCGAGCGCCCCGAGGTCTGCGCCTACCTCGGCCGGGCACTGGTCGAGGGGACCCCCGGCAGCGCCCGCCTCTTTCGCTTGATGATCGAGGGAGGCCGGGCCGAGATCGACGCGCTCGCCGAGAAGGGCGCCCTGCGCGAGGACGCCGATCGCCTTTGGGCCACGCTTCAGCACTTCTTCCTGATCTGGGCTCCGCTCAGCTTCATGCCCCTGTTGGAGCAGGAGGCGCTGGGCGGCTCCCTACTGGACGAGGCGATCTTGAATCGCTGGGTCACCGCGAACGTGGAACTACTCAAGGAGGGGCTTTACCGATGAGTCGATGGGAGACGACGAGCACGCTGGAGGCCGAGGTGTCGCCGGCGGCAGTTTGGGAAAGGGCCTACGCAGACGCCGAGGCCTGGCCGAAGTGGAATGCCGAGATCAAACGGGCCAGCCTCGACGGGCCGTTGGCTCTCGGCGCCAAGGCGAAGATCGTCTTTGGCACCGGCCTGCGCTTGCGCTTCCGCGTCGTCGAGTTCGAGGACGGCCGCCTCTTTACCGACGAGTCGCGAATGCCCGGTGCCCGTATGGGCCACCGCCACCTGATCGAGCCGACCGAGGGCGGCGGCGTTCGCCTCACCAACACCATCTACATCGAGGGAGCCCTGGCGCCGCTATGGCGACGCATCCTCGGCCCGGCGGCGGCGCGCACCCTTCCCGACGCGCAGCGCGCCGTGGTCGAGCTGGCTCAAGCTGGCTGACAACGACGCGCAGGTCTACCGCTTCTTCAGACCAACCATCAGCGCCAGCTCCATCCACTTGAAGTGGCACTCGACCGCCTCGAACCCTGCCTCGCGCAGCCAGGTCAACTGCTCGCAAAGGCCAGCTAAGCGGTCAGTCGGATCGTCCTCTTGGCGGCCGATCTCCGCTCGGAAGCGCTCATGCAGTTGCCGAGTGGAGGACTTGACGAGATCGAGGTTGGCGAAGACTCCACCCGGAGTGAGCAGCGCGTGGATCTCGCCGAACAGCTCCCGCTTTCTCTCGTCCTCCAGGTGGTGGACCGCCAACCCCAAGACAACCGCGTCGAATGTGCCCGTCTCGGCCAGCCGGGTGCGGAGGTCGTTCGCTCGCAGTTCGATCCCGGGATCACCGCTCATGCGATCCGCGGCCTGGGCGAGCATCGGCTCGGAGGAGTCAAGGCCAATTCCCAGCGCTTCGGGGAAGCGCTGGCGGACCAGTCTCAGGAGCCGCCCGTCCCCGGTGCCCAGATCGAGGAAGCGGTCGACGCGGTTCGGAAGTGCCTCCAACAGCATCTCCTCGGCGACCTCGCGGTGTGGAATCTCGCGAGAGAGATACTCGGTGACGCGCTCTGGATCAGACCACTCGCTCGCCACGGGCGCGCTACCTACCGTCGGTGGATCTGCGCTCAGGCGCCAGGGCGGGTCGAGCCGGTTCTTCCCGGCGTGGTAGATGAAGATCCGGTGTCGGTCGGGGTCGCGCAGGATCGCCTCGCGCCACAGGTATGGCTGGTCGACCGGCTCGCACTCGAAGCGGAAGCCCGCCTCCTCGAGCTCTCCCACGGCTCGGTCCACGTCATCCACCTCGAAGTGGATGCTGACGCCAGGATCGAGGGACGGCCGCTCGGTCCGGTGGAGCGAGAGCGTCGTATCGCCGTCCGGAGCAACGAAGCGCGCGTAGTCCGGGTAGCTGGCGACGATCTGCGTGAGGCCGAGCCGTACGTAAAAGCCGGCTGACGCGTCGACGTCGGCAACTCCAAGCGTGATGTGGTTGAGGCGCATCGCAGGCGATCCTAAGCCCTGCTTCTGGCCGAACGACGCTCCTCCGCGTGTGCGACCGATTGCTAGGTTGGCTGGAATGGAGCAACGGGCGGTGGTCGTCGGCGCAGGGATCGCGGGGCTGGCTACGGCACATGCGCTCGACCGTCTCGGCTACGAGGTGCGGGTGCTTGAGCGAGAGGCCGAGCTTCCCGCTGAAGGTGCCGGGTTGACGCTGTGGCCGAATGCGACCCGCGCGCTTGCCGCCGTCGGCTTGGAGGATGTCGTCGCCGAGTCCACGCAGATCGTTGACGAGGCCGTGACGCTGACCCCGACGGGGGAGCTTCTCACGCGGGTGCCCCTTGACCGCATCGCCAAGCGCTTCGGCCCGCTGGTCAGCGTACAAAGATCCGACCTATTGAGCGCCCTTCGGGCACGCGTCGGCGCGGAAGTGACATTCGGAGTCGAGGTGAGCGCCGCAGATGGCCAGCTGTTCGCGCTGGGCGAGAAGCTTGACGCCGAGCTGATCGTCGGCGCCGACGGGATCGGCTCAGCCGTTCGCCAAGCGGTTGCCCCTGGCATTGCACCTCGGGCCGCTGGCTACGCCGCCTGGCGCGGGGTCGCCGAGACCGGCGAGGCGACTCCCGATCGTGCCTCGGAGACGATGGGCCGGGGCAGGCGCTTCGGCCTCGTCCCGCTGAAGGGCGGGCGGACCTACTGGTTCGCGGTCCTCGCCGATGGCGACGGCAGCGATGACCTGCAGGCCGAGTTCGTCGGCTGGCACCCACCGATCGCAGATGTCCTGGCAGCGACTCCGGCCCAAGAGCGCAGCTACCTGCCGCTCTTCGACCTTCCGCGTCTTCCGCGCTGGCACCGTGGTCGCATCGTTCTGATCGGCGACGCCGCCCACGCGACGACGCCGAATCTCGGCCAGGGCGCAGCCCAGGCGCTGGAAGATGTCGCGGCGCTCGCTTCGCTGTTGAAGGCACAGCCTCCAGTCGAGGCCTTCCGAGGATTGGAACGCGCACGAAAGCGCCGCGCCGAGCGCATCGTCAGGCAATCGCGAGCGATGGGGCGTATCGCGCAAACCTCTAGCCCGCTCGCTGCCGGCGTGCGCAATCTCGCGGCGCGCCGGACCCCCGCCGCGCTTGCCGCCCTTCAGCTGGGGCGGATTCTCGACTCGCCGGATCTCACTGTCCAGCAGAGCGGTCTTGGTCGGCGACGCGACGCCGACTAGAAAGTGTCCTCAACCACAACCGGAGTGCCGTGCCGGGGCACGAGCGTGACTCCTCGAATCACCACCGGTTCGGGCTCGCGGCGGGTCGGTCGCAGGTCGACGCGGGTGACGACCGTCCGAATCACCTCCGCCATCTCGGCCTGCGCGAGCGCGGCGCCGATGCAGCGGCGGATCCCGCCGCCGAACGGGAGCCAGGAGTAGGACTCGGTGGTGCCATCCAGGAAACGCTCCGGCCGGAACTCGTTCGGAGCGGGGTAGAGGTCCTCGCGGTGATGGACCAGCGCGATGGCGGGATAGACGCGGATGCCGGCGGGAAGCTCCCAGCCGCCGATCGTGCGCGGCTTGGTCAGGGTGCGCTCGGCCGCGTCGATCACCGGCCGCAGGCGCAGCGTCTCGGTCACGACCGCGTTGAGGTAGGCATCGTTCCCGGCGGCCAGCTCCTCACGCAGCCGAGCGAGCACGCGAGGGTTGCGAGGCAGGAGGTCGAAGGCGAACGCCAGAGCGGTCGCAGTGGTCTCGTGGCCGGCCAGCAGCATCGTCATCAGCTCGTCGCGCAGCTCGACGTCGGTCATCGGCTCACCGTCCTCGTCGCGAGCGCGCAGCAATAGCGAGAGGACATCGGTGCGCTGCTCGAGGTCTGTGTCAAGACGCCGCCGATCGATCTCCGCATAGAGCAGCTCGTCGGCCGCGCGCAGGCGCCGCTGCAGAAGGCCCCACGGACTGAAGCGGCCGAGGTCGCGTCGCAGGGCGTTGGGCAGGAGAAACAGCGGCGCAAGGTCCATCACCGCGGTCAGCGCTCGGCGCAGCCGCTCGATTCGCTCCGGCTCGGTGACGCCAAAGACCGCGCGGGCGATCACCTCGAAGGTGAGCGCCCGCATCCGCTCGCGCATCGTGAAGCGATCGCCCACGGCCCATCCGGAGACCTCGGCGTCGGCGACCTCGCGGATCACCTCGCGGAAGGCCCCGATAGCGGACCCTTGAAACGGCGGCAACAGGAGCTTTCGCTGGCGCAGATGCTCGGGCCCGTCGAGGACCAGGACCGAGCGCTCACCGAGCGCGGCCCCAAGTGGGGCGTTCGCCTCGCCCGCGTGAAGGTCCGACTGATCCCCGGTCAGCATCTCCCGGATCGCCTCCGGGTCGGCGACATAGACGCCGGTGCCGAAGACGAGAAACCGGACCGTGAACAGATCGCCATAGCGCTCGCGCCAGCCGAGCAGCGACTCCATCGGTCGCTGCGTGAGCCGCAGGGTGTTGACGAGCGCCGGGGATCGTGGCCCGGGGGGCAGCGGCGGCGAGGCGGGACGCTTCACGCGCGACTCGCGATCGGCAGGGGTCGGCCTGCCCGCCGCGCCACTCGCCGGTAGGACAAACCCAAGGCGGCGAGGGGTGCGACGCACAATGCGTCGAGGAGGAAGCCGGTTGGGCTGAGTTCGTAGGCCACCGCCCTGACAAGCGCCGAGGTGCCGCCCACCCCGATCATCGCCGAGACGAATACGAAAAGAAAAGCGCTCGCGCCGAGAGCCGACCAGGCCAAGCTCGAAGAGCTCGCTACGGCGAGCCTCGGCATTCGCCCGGTCTCCAGGCGGGAGATGCGCGCATCCAGGAGGTCGGGCGCCGCGAGCGAAGCTCTGAGCGCCGACCCCGACTCCGGCCCCTCCAGTGCCTTCAACAGAGCGCCCAAGAGCGGGCGAGAACCGCAAGCCTGCTCGGCGCGCTGGTCTGCGACCAGCTCGCGGCCGGCTGCATAGCGGCTGCGCAAAACCTCAAGCGACGGCAGAAGAAAGAACGCGTCGGTCAGCAGCTTCCCGATCAACGCGCGAAGGGGATCTAGATTGCGGACGTGATAGCGCTCGTGCTCGAGTGCCGCCCGAAGCTCCTCCGCGGTGAGGTTCTCGAGGAGGCCTCGGCTGATCGCGACCCGGGGAACGAGGGCGCCGTATACGAAGGAGAACGGCTCCCCGGAGTCGACCACTCCCACCCGTCCCTCCAGCCCGACCAGATCCGCCGCTGCTTGCAGCTTCGGGGTTGGCGGCAGCGCCGCGGTCTGAATGCGACGTGAGAGCCGGTGCGAGGCGGATACCTGCCGGCGAAGCGTCCGCAGTGCCAGGCCGGTGGAGACCGCGAGGAGGGCAGCGAGGATGATCGCGGGCAGGACGCAGGCCGGCGCCAGCCGATCGCCAGAGCCGAGGAGTGGGGTCGCCACGTAGGCGACAAATCCCCAGATGGCGTAGGTGCCCAGGACCGCGCCGATGCCGAGCAAGGCCAGGAAATTGCGAGTCGGGCTATCCATCGGAGTCGCTCAGCAACCGCCGCAGCCGCTGCAGGAGCGCCGGGTCGGTCTGCGCCTCGTCGACGAAGTGCGCCACCGCCGCGTCGCCGTAGTTGCGGAGTACGTCTTTGACCGCGATGCCGGCGGCGTCGGGCGCGTTGGCCTCATAGACGTAGCCGCGTCCCACCTTGCGGCGAGCGAGCACCTCCTTGTCGGCCAGGCGGCTCATCACCGTCATCACGGTCGTGTAGGCGAGAGACTCGGCTCGACGTTCGTTCAGCTCGTCAACCACTTCCCGAACGACCACGGGTTCGCCGGCTCTCCAGACGGCATCCATGACTTCGCTCTCCAGTGGGCCGAAGTCATTACGGCTGGTCGCGACGCTGCCCATCGAGTGCAATCTACTACAGGTGCGTAGTATATGTTGCCACCTATGAGCCCAGTCCCTGAAGGCCGAACGCAGCGTAAGTCGCTCTCCGCGATCACCAGGCAGTACGACCGCGTCGCCCGTCTGTACAGCACGCTCGAGCCGCTCTACCTGATCTTCCCGTCCGCCCGGCGCAAGGCAGTTGCGGCGCTCAACCTGAAGCCCGGCGACGTTGTCCTTGAGATCGGTGCCGGGACCGGGCGTAATTTCCCCTACCTGGTCGAGGCGGTTGGCCCGAGCGGCACCGTGATCGGCGTCGATGTCTCGGTGGGGATGCTGGCCGAGGCGCGCAAGCTGATCGAGCGCAATGGCTGGTCGAATGTGGAGCTGCTCGAACAGGACGCGGCTCAGCTCCAGGTCGACCGCGACCTCGACGGGGTGCTCTTCAGCCTCAGCTACTCGGTATTGCCCGAACCGCGCCCCGCGTTGGCGCGGGCCTGGGCGCGGCTTCGCTCCTCGGCTAGCGTCGTTGTCATGGACTTAGGCCTGACCGAGGGCGGACTCCATCGCCTGCTCGATCCGATTGCCCGGCTTCTCGACAAGCTCGCCCCGGGCGATCCCTACTCCAACCCGTGGGACGATCTCGCTGCGTACGGCCCGGTCGAGACCGAGCGCTTTCTGTTCCGTCTTTACTACGTCAGCGTCGTCACCAAGCCGCACAACAGACCTTGCGCTTAGGAACGAGGTCCAGGGTGACGGCGCGGTAGCGCTTGAAATCCATTCCGCCCAGCTCACCTCACCGACGCCGAGTTCTGGCTGTATGAGAGAGATCGACGGTGTCCAGTAACGAGACGGAGGCGCTCGGTCCGTTCCTTTGCCTCGACACGCGCTGTATTGATTCGCAGCGGCACCGTGTCTTCCGAGCCCCAAGCGCTCCGTGGCTCATCTTCGCATGGTGTTTTTGCAGCTTTGTGGAGAGGCACCGCTGCTTCATCCTGCGCTCTCGAGGAAGGCGCCGGGCTCATCGCTGCCTGCCTGACTTGGAACCGTTCGCCGACGCATATCGCAAACTTTGCAGCTCGTCGTCCTCGAACCAGGGCCGCAGCTTGATCTTCGCTGGCGGCAGATGCCCGTAGACGAGGAGGCCGGTGCCGGGGTCGCGCTCGCGGACCACGTTGGCTGGCGCGAGGTCGCGGTAGGTGTCGCCTTCGGTCTGTGAGTGGCGGCCTTTCTCGCCGGTGCTGCGCGAGCGCTGCTCGAACTCGCCAGCGCCCAGCACCCGGGAGACGTAGGAGAGGGTCTCGGGGTCGGAGATCCCGGTGCCGAAGACCTTGGCGCGGTGGTTGTTGACGATCGTCGCCGCCGATCGTCCATAGCGCGAGCTGACCTGGGCCATGTCCTGAAAGACGCTCAGCAGCTGCACCCCCTGTCCGGCGCCGGTTGAGGCGATCTCAGCGAGGTTGGGGATCGGCGCGATGTTCGCGCACTCGTCCAGCAGCAGTAGGAGCGGCGGGTCGAGCGGCTTCCCGGTCGCCGCGACGGTCTCGTAGACGACGGCGAGCAGCTCCTGCACAAGCATCGAGAAGACCGTCCGAAGCCGCTCCTGCTCATGCAGCGGCGCGCAGAGGTAGAGGGTGTTGGCGCCGCCGTCCAGCAGGGCGGCAGGGCTGTAGTCGGCGCCTTTCGTCTCCTCCGCGACACGCGGGTCGGCGAAGGCGCCGACGATCATCTCGGCGGTCGTGTAGACGGAGCTGCGCTGGCGCTCCTCGCGGTTCTGGGTCGCCTGCCAGGCTCGCTTCGCCGCCTCCTCGCCCGCCTCGCTCAGCAGCTCCTCGATATGGGCGTCATTTGCGTCGGGCCCTTCGTCCAGCCAGCGCACCACCGACTCCATCGTGCGGCCGCTGGAGGCGGCAGCAAAGAGCAGCGGCGCCAGCAGCTTCTCCGCCGCCGAGTACCAGAAGTCGGCGTCCTGTAGGCCGCCCGAGCCGGTACGCGCGGCGGCGGCCAGCCAGTGCGCGACCCGCATCGCCCCGCGCCAGGTTCCGGCGCCCCACAGCGGCGTCGCCCGCGAGGGCTCCATCCCCGTCACCAGGGCCGGGTCGAAGACCATCACCTCGCCGAGGGTCTGCCGGTGGGCCACCGTGTCGACCAGCAGGTCGCTCTTGACTGACGTCGCCAGGACCGGCCCTTGCCACTCCAGCAGGGCTGGGATCGCCAGGCCGGTCGTCTTGTGGCTTTCGGTCGGGGCGAAGGCGATCACCGACTGGCGCTCCTGGGCGGCGAGCAGCGCTCGCCCGCTGCGGCCGAGCGTCAGCCGCCGTCGCTGCGGCGCGGGCACGATCAGCGGCGCCAGGTCGCGGCGGCTCGCCCAACGCGCGCTCGGCGCTCGCCGCCGACCGCGGCCGAAGGCGAGCAGCTCCTCCAGCTCCAGGTAGCGGCGGCAGAGCAAGGCCAGGCCGCAGAGCGCGGTGAGGATCAGCGCGGCGCTCGCGTAGAAGCCCGGTGCCCCCGGCAGCGCCGCCCGCGCCTCGCGCGGCCAGGCGGCAGCGGGGTCGCCGAGGTGGGAGGGGAGGCGCAAAGCCGTCGCCGCCAATTCACTCGTCCCGATCGAGGTCCAGCCTGCGCCGAAGAGGAGGCTCGCCAGAGCGCCGGTCAGCCAGACCAGCGCCAGCACCCCGGCGGCGATCGCGGCGAGCGCCAGGTAGAGCTGGCGCTCGGAGCCACTCACGAGCGCTCCGCGAGTGAGTGCTCGACCATGCGCCAGTCGGTGTAGACGAGCTCGCGCTCGACCGCCGACAGCCGGTGCTGGACGAGGAACGAGCGCCGCCCGACCAGCCACAGTGCCTCTCCGAGGCGCAGCGTCGTCGTCAGCTCGGCCTCGGTTCGGCTCAATCCGAGGCGCGAGCGCAGCA
Source organism: uncultured Actinomycetes bacterium (assembly GCA_963824485.1). Classification (GTDB taxonomy): domain Bacteria; phylum Actinomycetota; class Thermoleophilia; order Solirubrobacterales; family 70-9; genus VAYN01. The sequence goes on along the minus strand of CAWGPH010000009.1, from coordinate 68,232 downwards.
GCTCTTGCTGGTCGTGGGGCTGGCGGTAGATGACCTTGGTGTCGGCGTCGCCGATCAGCCCCTCGGCGATCCGCGCCTCGCGCGAGCCGGCATCGCCGGAGGCACCGAGGTCGGTGAGGCGGTGGACGACGACGATGTTCTGTACGCCGAGCGAGCGGCAGAGCTTGAAGTTGGCCTGCAGCCACTCGGCGACGCCGATGTGGCTGGTCACTCGCCAGCCCTCCTCGACCACCGAGATCAGCTTCGGGCTCTCGCGGCCCTCCTGCTCGGCGGCGTGCTTTGCCTCCAAGAGGATCGCCTGCTGCCAGGCCGCGGCGCAGGTCATCAGGATTCCCAGTGCCGCCGAGTCGCGCACAGCGCTCAGGTCGAGCACCACCAGGGGCGCGTCGAGGTCGAGACCCTCGCTGGTCGGGCCGTCGAACATGCCGCGCAGGTCGCCCGCACATAGCCGTTGCAGCGCCAGCGCCGAGGAGCGATTGGCCTCGGCGAAGTCCTCGCGGCTGGCGGCCGAGACGCCCTGCACCATCGCCTCGCGGGGATGAAGGAGCGCGTCGACCATCATCGGCAGGGTCGGCTCGGCGGCGCCGGATTCCTTATCTACGATCTCCAGCGCCACCCGCAGCCCGGCGTCCTCCTCCGGGCTCAGCTCGCGCCGCAGCGCCGCCTGCGCCACCGACCGCAGAAGGCTCAGCGGTCCCTCGCGCCCGCCCCGCGGGCTGAGCGGATTCAACCGAACCTCACCGCCGGGGGCGAGGGTGATCGGGCGCACCCCGAGCGCCTTCGCCAGCGGCCAATACTCGCCCTTGATGTCGAGCACCCACGCCTGGCGACCGAAGACGGCCTGGCGGTAGATGTAGGTCTTGACCAGGCTCGACTTGCGCGAGGAGAGGCCGCCGAGCATCAGCATGTTCGGCCCCGGCAGGTGGGCCGGATACAGCGCCCAAGGGTCATACATCCAGGCGCCGCCGTAGGCGTCGCGGCCGATGTAGGTGCCGGGCGCCCCGAGGCCGCCCTGGCCGAGGAAGGGGTAGACCGCCTGGAAGTGGGCGGTGGTGCCGCCGTGGCCCGGCCGCTCTGCGGCGCGGCTCCTCATCGCAGCCCCCGGCAGAGCGGCAGGGTGAAGGGAAAGCCTGAGTCCTGCTCGCCGTAGAGGCGTTGCAGGCCGAGGCGGGCGAGCTGGGCGGCGTGCTCGACCTCGCTCTCGGCCCGCTCCAGCTCCTGCGCCGAGCGCGCGGAGGTCCGCACGTAGCCCGACCAGCGCAGCTCCGCGTGACCGTCGGCCAGCTCCTCCTCGCGGCGCGAGGCGGCCTGCTGGCGCCGGCGGATCCGGGCGGTTGACATGAAGCCCTGGCGGTTGCGGTTGATTTCCTCGGCGACCTCGGCGGTCTGCGCCGCCTCGGCGCGGCGCATCGCCAGCGAGTAGGGGACCGGCTCGATCGTCACCGCGACGCTCCGCAGGGCGCTCGTCTGCATCAAGAGCGGCGCCATGAACATCGGCCCGACGTCTGAGCGCGGCCAGGAGGCGATCCAATAGGTCGCGTGAAAGGCGGAGTCGCTGCGGTAGGTCGACCAGCTCGTCTCATCGGCGAGCGGACCCATCAGCGCCGGCTCGACTCCCTCGCGCCCGTCGGGCCCCAGGGCGGCCCGGGTGCGCGCCTGGCGGCCGAACGGGTCGAAGGCGTCGCGGATCAACGCCGCGTACTGGCGCGGGCGCAAGAGGCCCGAGACCGAGACCTCGGCGATGCTCAGCCGCTCCGCCAGGCTCTCGGCCTCGCGGAGGAGCAGCTCGCAGGCGCCCTCGACGCCGCCGCCGAGTCGGCGCAGCTCGCGGGCGCCGCGGCGCTGGTCGATCTGCAAGGCGATCAGGACCTCGTGCTCGGTGCTCTGCGGCGCGGCCGACTCGACCAGCTCGATGTAGGAGCGAACGAGGTCGGAGTCCAGCGGCACGGCGCGGTCGCGCTGGGCCTGGAAGTGGGCGGCCAGCTCGTCGCCCTGGCCCGGCAGGGTCTGCTCGACCCACTGCAGGCGGCGGATCGGGCTGCCGTCGCGGGCGCAGCTCGCGAGCACCGCGCCCCAGGCGTCGAGCGCTCGCTCCTGCTCGGCGCCGTCGCGCATCGCGAAGGCTCCGGCCCGCACCGCCAGCGCCGCCGTGAAGGTGCCATCGCGGCGGTCTTCGATGACGCCGACCTGCTCGGAGCCGTAGGGGACCGCGAGCAGGTCGAGGTCGGCCAGCTCCGGCGGCAGCGAGGTCTCGTGCTCCGCCTCGCCCTCGCCGCCGTCGCGAGCGCCTGCGCCCGGCGCCGTCGAGCGGTGGCCCGCTTCGGCCCGTCGGCGCCGACGGGCCCAGCGCCCGAGGACGGGCGCCCACTCCTCCGCCGTGCGCCCCTCGACCGGAACGCAGATCGCGCCGACGCCGACGCCGAGCGCCACCAGGGCAACGAGCAGCCCGGCGACGCTTCGCATCGCATACAGCGCCCCCAGCCCGATCAGCGCGCCCGCTGCCACGATCAAAACCTGGCCGATGCGAAGCGGCCCGACCACGGCGCGCTGCTCGAGGGGACCGAAGCGATAGCGCCGCGCGCTCACGACCTCGCCCCTTTCTCGGGCTTTGCTCCCGGTGGCTCAGGCGCCGGTCGCGGCGGTTTCTCTCCGGCGCTCGGCGCACCGCCGCCGTCTGCCTCGCGGGGCGCCGCAGGCTCCTCGCTCGGCGCTGCCCCCGCGCCCGTCGAGCCGGCGGCCTGCTGGGCGACGCCGGTCCCTTGCAGTCGCTGGGCGGCGGCTTTGGCTCCGCGTACGGCCGCGGCGGGCACCGCCGCTGCTGCGCCCGCGCCGGCCGCTGCGCCCGCTGCCGCCTCGCCACCGCCCGCAGCGCCAGCGCCACCCGCACCGCCGCCCGGTCCCGCTCCCGGCCCGCCGCCGCGGAGGCCGCCGGGCTCGGGTCCGGCGCTGCCGCCGCTTTTCTCGCCCGCGTTCCAGAGGGTCGCGCCCGACTCGCCCCAATTGGACTGAGCCATGTTGCGGAGGATCTGCACGTTGCTGGCGGCCTGCATCCCGCTCGCCGCGCCGCCTGCGGCCGAGCGCCGACCGTAGGCGGAAGTCATCGCGCCCTCCGCGAAGGGAACGAGTTTGAGCAGGACGAAGGGAGCGAAACAGGCAAGCAGCATCAGCGCCGAGGCGGCGAGGATGTGCTCGACGTCTGAGCCGCTTTCGGCGACCAGTCCCGCCGCGAGCGAGATGATCGAGACGATCACGAACTTCGAGCCGATCACGACGACGAGCAGCTCGCCGGTACGACGCAGGGCGCCCATCCAGCGCGGCCAGATCGACGCCGCCAGCGCCATTGGCATGAACAGCGCGACCACGTAGATCGCCGCGTCGCGCATCAGCAGCTCCAGCCAGACCAAGAAGGCGGCGAAGGCGCCGATGATCGCGGCGAGGAAGGTGACGAACAACGGGGCGCCCACGGTTCCCGCCGCCTGTCCGGCGACCGCCCCGCTCGGGTCGGTACCACCGGCACCGCCGACTTCTTTGCCGGCGGTGCCGCCCGCTTCGCCGAGGCCGGTGATCGCCGCCTTGAAGAAGTGCTCTGAGTTGTCGTGGCTGGCGCCGGCGATCGCGTGGCAGAGGCCGTCGGTCGCGACCAGGAGCAGCTGCACCACCGCGTAGGCGACGCTGGTCGCGATGAAGGCGAGCGGCAGGTTGACCAGCACGACGCGGGCCAGCAGAGCGGCGTTGCCCTGCGCCAGTCCCTCCAGCACGGCGAGCAGCAGCATCGCCAGCCCCATCAGGGCGGCGATCTCCGCCATCTTCCCGTACTGCAAGAGGAAGCCCTTGGTCGTCAACTGCGGCGTCGTTGTTTCCTCGATCGCCGTCACGACCTGCCCGATCAGCCAGCTCGCCCCTTCGGCGACCCAGGTCGTGATCTGCTCAAAGATCCCGTTGCCGACGCCCTTCAAGGCGTCGGTGATCGGGGCGGTAACGGCTCCCGTGACCGCGCCGCTGACCGCGTTGCAGGCATCACCGACCGGGTTGCCGCCGCCGACCAGGCCGCCGGTGATCGCGCCGACGCCTTCGGTGACGGCCCCCGCCGGGGCGCTGCCAACGTCGCAGAGGGGGTTCGCCTGGGCGGGCGGGGGCGAGGGCTGCGCGAGGAGCGCCAGCGCGGCCAGGAGGGCGGCCGCCAGGCATCTAGGGAGCCAGCTCATAGCTTTCCAGCCCCTGCGCCAGGTCGATCACGCCATAGGCGCCCAGGGGACCCGGTTTCGTCGCCAGCTTCGGCGTCGGCCCGAAGCCGCCCCGCGTTTCGGCGATCCGCCAGCGGCCGTTCATCCAGGCGAGCTCGGTGTGGGTGAGGCCGAAGTAGGCGGCCGGTTCCACCGAGGATGCATTCCCGAGCAGGGTGAACCCCCAGGTGAGGACGCGGGCGCGGTCGGGTGCGAAGGACTCGACCCGGTAGCCGATCGGGACCGCGGCGTAGAGCGTCTGCAAACCGCGACGGACACCCGCGCCGATCGGTCCTGCCGCGAGGCGCTGAGCGCCCGGCGAGTTGGCGGCCAGCATCGTTTCCGAGTAGTCGGGTGTTGCCACCGCTTCGATCCGCGCCCGCATCACCTCCGGCCGCAGGATCGCCGGGGTGGCGAAGGCACGCTGGTAGGAGGCGACCGCCTGGGCCGCTCCGGCAGGGGTGTCGGGGAAGGAGACCGGGACGCCGGCGAGCGACCGCGCCGCGCCGGCTTTGGCAGGTGTCGCGGCGCGGTCGCTGCCGCTGGGGGAGAGGGAGCGGCCCGCCAGCAGGCCGAGGAGGAGGGTGGCGAGGCAGGCGAGGAGGAGACGCCGACGCCCCGGCGTGGAGCCTTCACCGGGCCGCCGCATCACTTGACCGCCGTGCCGGAGGTGTAGAAGAAGTTGATCAGCGCCGCCCCGGCTCCGACCACGAAGGCGCCGATCAGCGAGTAGAGGACCTTCTGCTTGCCGTCAGAGGAGTGGCTGAAGTTGTTGGATTTGCTGCCGAGCGCCCACTGTGCGGCGCCGATCAGCAGGCCGGCGGCGCAGCCGAGCAGGACGAGCGCGGCGAGCCAGTTGACGAGTTTTTCCAGCGCCGGGGTTCCCGGTCCCCCGTTTGGGTTGGGTTTGATGCTGATGGCGGCGAGCTGGAACCTGACGAAGACTGCGAGGGCCACGATGGACTCCTTTGGCTAGAGGTGCCTCTGCACCCCCGCTGTCCAACGTCAGGCCCGCTTGCATCGGCCCCGGCCCAAATTGGCCGAGGCGGAGAATCGACTACAGCGTCGCGAACGCCCGCCTTGGGCGCCTACGAGCGATCAGGTGCGTTGCGTCGCTACCGAACTTCGCAGGAGGCGACAACGATGACTACGCGTCCATAGTCGGCTATCGGCGCTCAGTACGCGGATCGGCGGGGAGCGATTCCCAGGTTTGCTGCCCGACCAGCACCGGCTGCTCATCGTCGGGCAGGCGATCTTCGAAGACCGCGAGGGTTTCACCGAGGCCACCGGCGGCCGGGGCGATGACGCCGTGCCGGCCGAGCTCGTACGCGGCCTGGCCGATGCGATGACACGGCGCGTAGGTCCCGACCTCGCTGCTCAACTCGGCGAGGGTCAGGCCGACCGCATCGCGGCTCGCGCCCTCGCGCAGGTCGAGCACGCTCATGATCTCGACCTCGCAGGTAACGAGATGGCGAGGTCCGACCATGTGCGGCTGCATGCCATCCACCGTCTCGACCAGATGGCGGTATGCCTCGACGATCACCGAGTCGGTGGGTCGGCCCAAGTAGAGAACCGGGTAGGCACCATCCGGACCCCAGCGACCCCCGGAGCGGCTGCCACGAAGCGGTTCTTGTCGGGGTGAGACATGGCGCTGAAAGCGACCCGCGACCGTGGCCGTGCTCGCGCTCGACAGCGCGCGAGCGATGTCGCTCTCCACCCCTACATCGCCCCTGCGCCGAGGCGCTCGACGGCGGCGAGCACTCGCTCGAACTGCCCCGCAGCGAGCAGGTCGATCGGCTTCTCGCCGCCCAGATCGCGGTTGCGACCGTGGACCCAGATGTCGGCGCCCTCGGCGGTGTAGACGTCACGCAGCCGCTCCAAGATGTAGTGCAGCTCCAGCAGCCGGTCTTTCGCCTCGCCTTGGGGCCGGTGGGTGCCGGCGGCCCAGTGCTGAACCTGGCGCACCTTGACACCGGTGATCTTCGCCAGCTCGGCGTTGGTCAAGATGCCGCCTCGTAGATCATCGACCAAGTGGGCATAGAGGCTGCTGGCTGGAGGTGCTTGGGTCGCCTGCATGACAGGTAGATCATACAGGTAAACAGCAGGTTTGACAACGTCCTAAACGACATCCAATACCCCATTCTGCTTGAGCTGGCCAAGAGCCCGCTATCTGACTTCGCAGGAAGCGACAACGACGAAATCGGCACGTGCAGCTCCGCCCATGTCGGAGCTGGCGGTGACTCTCCATTCGCGCCCGAACGGTCCAGATTCGACCATCGCGAAGTGACCGATGATCGCGGTGATGCTGCCGTGATGCCACCGCAGGCCACCGGAGATCAGCCGCTCGCCGTGTTTGCAGTTCGCATGGCCGTGCGCGTAGTTGAAGGCACCATCGTTCGCGGTGGTGTCGGTGTCGACGATCTTCCCGAAGCGCAGCTTGATCTTGCCGTGCTGGGTTGGCCGGGCGGCGGTCTGACCTGAGTGCGCCAGGGCACTTCCACCCAGCGCTACGAAAAGCGCGATCAGAGCCACCACCAAGACGGTCGACGGACGGTGGAGCTTGGCCTTCATGGCAGTCCTCCTTGGTAGCAGCCGTTGAATCCGAGCACGCGGTGATTACCGCCTGACCCGGATGTAGCGAGGTACGGAATGGCCTCGCACGTAGGGATACCCGTTCTGTTCGGGAATGACGGCCGCGAAAACGAATCTCGTAGTCGCCGGAACTGGAGAGAAGGCGTAGCCGGCGCGAAAATGGCAGAGCGCGTCGGTCTTCGCGCGGCGAACGAGGAAACGTCGCTTCGAGCCTGGTACCGAGCCGCGCACGACGACGACGCGCAGGGCGCAGTTGGGTCCGGCGATCTCGCCGGAGAAGTAGATGCGCCGGTGGGGCCGAGTGCGGTGACGACTGATGTGGAGCGTCGCCCGCGCCCGCATGTGCAGGCTCAGATCGGTCGAGGTCTGGAAGGCGCCGAAGCGGTAGCCGATGCGGAAAGACCGCGACGGCCCGCGGCGCAGCTTGAATGTCCAGCCGCCGTTTTCATTGGTCGTCGCCGTGCCGATCAGGTGGAACGGACGACCTTCCAGATCGGTGTGGCCCTGGACGCAGACCTGAGCGTTTGCGACCGGGTTGCCACCGGCGTCATGCAGGCGACCTCGAAGCAGAGCGCGCCGCCGGAAGGCGAGGGTCCGATCGGCGTGACCGTTGCCAGCGAAGCCCGCGGTGATCGTGTTGCCACCGCCGACCGGCGAGCCGGGGCAGAGGTTGTTGACCAGGACTTCCCTCGTTTCGCAGCCGCCGTTGGGCGTGCCGGTCTGCGCGTAGTCATAGGCGCAGACCGAGATTGAGTTGACCCCCTCTTGGAAGGGAGCCTGTGCCGTGTCGAGCGTGTAGGTCTTGCTCAGGCTGGGCGGACAGGGAGCCAGGCGCGAAGTCATACTTCCCGGTACCGGATTGCAAGAAGCCGAGAGGTCATCGCCCGCTGCGCCTTTGCCGTTGACGGCGATCTGCACCGACTGCAAACCGGCACCTTGGTCGGCAGCAGCGACCGAGATCGTCTGAGGTCCGCGCAGTTCCGATCCCGAGAACATCGAGCCACCGACTGAGATGGTCGGGCCGACGACATCCGTGAGCTGGATTCGGACCTGCTTGATGTAGGTGTGGGCTCCCCCGGCAGGGCCGACGCAGCGGTTGCCTTCGTTCGGCTGGGTGCATTCCAGGCGGGCGACGAGGTAGCGCCAGTTGCCGGCGGGGATGCCCGACTCGTGCCCCTGGTCGTCGTTCTGATTCTCAAAGGAGAGGCCGGCTCCGGTGTCGGCGGAAACCGCGAGGTAGCCGTGCTGACCGGATTCGGTTGCGAGTCGGCTGAACGTGGAGCCGCCGGTGATGTAGGTGCCCGCGGGCGCCGTCCACACCCAGGCGCCGAAGCCGCCCTGGACGGTGCCGGTTTCTCCGTTGGCGAGAGCGTGAATGACCTGGAGGCCGGGCCCTGAGGGGGAGCAGTCGGCGCGGGGCGCGTAGTGAGTGCTCGACGCCGTGAACCCTGCGTCGTCTGCGCCGGGGTAGACGCCGGGCGAGCACTGGGCGACGGTGTAGCTGCCTCCCAGCGCAGCCGAGGGCAGCACCAACATGAGCGCCGACACGACGATCGCGACGAGCCAGCTTGGGGCGTTGCTTTTTGATCGGGGCATCGCTTCTTTCATCACTTGCCTCTCTCAGGGTCCGAACTGTTCGTTTGCAACTCGGGTCGGCGTCGAGCTGGAGCTGCTCGCGCTGGGTTCGACGGGGGCGGGGGCGCTGGCTTCCGGGGCAGGGGCTTCTTCGACCGGAGCCCCTCCGGCCGCCGACTCCAGCGACTGCGAGCGAACCGCGCGAGTGGCGCGGCGAGTCCGCTGCGCGCTCGCGGAGGCGCTCGGGCTGCTCGCGTTCTGCGGCTGTCCTGCCGAAGCGGAGGCGCTCGTGTTCTGAGACGCGGGAGGCGTCGGCGCCCGATGACTACTCGGCGTCAGCGGTGCGACGCGCGGCGCCTCGGCGATGTGGCGCTGCTTTGCGGGAGGGCTGCTCTGACCCCCGCCGCCGAGCAAGTTCAGACCGCCGACGCCCGGCCCGACCACACCGCTCGCCAGGCAGGCCAGCGCGGCGGTCGCGCAGACTCCCGCCGCGCGTCCGGCGTTGCCGCCGAGCGCAGCGCTCGCCGAGGGCTCGGTGCCGCCGCCGAGCGGAAGCCGGCGCCCGAGATCCTGAGCCCGCGCCCAGCCGTGGGCGATGCCCCGGCTGACCGCCTCGGTGACCGCTTCGACTCCCGGTGGGAGGTGCGGCGCTGATGCGCGTTTCGCGAGTGAGACGTAGGCGGCGAGGCCGACGATGATCTCCAGCTCGTCGAGGCTGTCTACGCCGAGCAGCTTGTGCAGATGCTCGCGGGCCGCCTCGTGGCAGCGCTGCGCCTTGGAGGGGTGCCAGTGGAGTTGGCGAGCTGCTTCGCGCACCGCCATCCCCTCGAAGTAGGCAAGCTCGAGTAGCCGCCTCTCCTCGACCGAGAGCTGGCCGACCGCCTCCTGCACCTTTCGCAGTCGGTCCTCATCGAGGGTGACGTCCTCGGGGCTCTGGCCCAGCTCGTCCTTGATCGTCTCGGCTTTGTCGGTCGAGACGATCTGCGGAGATCGGCCCTGGGCTTCCAGCAGGCTCTTGGTCCGCCGCCAGGCGCAGGTGATGAGCCAACCGGCGGGGCTGTCGATATCGGTGCCCTCGGCGATCTTGCGGCTGTATTCGAGCGCCGCCGTGGCGAAGAGGTCGTCGCCGTGGCTGGCGATGAACTGGGGTGAGAAGTTCTTGCGCCGCAGGAACTGGATGAAGCCCAGGCGGGCCTCCTCCAGTTCCGCCTGCCTCAATTCACCGTTGGTTTTGCGTCCGTACATCGGGTCTTTCCAGCCTTCGGTGTTTACGCCGAGGTACCACAGCACTCATCCTACTTTTTAGGTATTCGCGCTGTGTCCATTTACCCGTATGTCCATCGTGGGGGCCATTTGCATCGGGCAGTCCCGAAAACGATGCAAACCGGCCCCTCGCTGGACAGGCAGGGCGGATGCAGCACGCCCGTCACACCCCGCGGTGCCGTCGCCGATTCGGCGCGACGTGGCGAGTGTGCTCACGGTCTTCGTGGGCATCCGCCGGGTTGGCACTCTTCGCGGTCGCTCTCCTCGGCTGTTCCTCCGGGCACCAGCACACTTCCGCCGGCTCCTCGCTTCTGAGCGGCACGCGCAGCGGCGCGATCGCTGCCGAGCAGCTTGCGCCCGCCGCCCGTCTCGCCCGTCGCTTCGCCGCCGCCTATGCCCGCACCGTCTACCGGCGGCGGCCCACTCGACTCCCCGGTGCCACCGCCGCGCTTCGCCGCGATCTTTCGGCGGCGGAGTCGAGGGTGCCGCCCGCTCGGCGCGGTCTTCACCCTCGCGCTCTCGCGGTGACCGTGCAGCCGCGCGATGGGGGAACGCTGGCCGGCACGGTGGAGATCGGCGACGGTCGCTCGCCGCCCTTCTCGGTCGGCTTCCTGGTCAAGCGAAGCGGCTCGCGCTGGCGCGTCGTCGCGATCTCGGCGCCGGGTTGAGGCTGCCGTGGAGGCCGGCTCACTTCCCGCTCCCCGCGCGCCGAAGCTACTGCTCGGCTTACCGCTCGGTCTGCTCGCAGCGCTGATCGGCGCCCTGCTCGCAATCACGGTGATGTTCGGCGCATCGCCCAGCTGCGGCGGCGGGGGCGAAGCCGTCGGCGCTCTCAGCTCGAAGGTACCGAAGCGGCTCGTACCGATCTATGAGCAGGCTGCCGCCAAGTATGGGCTGGGGGAACAGGGACCGTCGATCCTCGCCGGGATCAATTGGGTCGAGACCGGCTTTGGCACCAACTTGGGCGTCTCCTCGGCGGAAGCCGAAGGCTGGATGCAGTTCCTCCCTTCGAGCTGGGAAGCCTTCGGCGTCGACGGAAACGGCGACGGCACCAAGGACCCCTACAACCCCTGGGACGCGATTTTCGCCGCCGCCCGCCTTCTGCGCGCCTCCGGCGCTCCGCAGGACTGGCACGCGGCGATTTTCAGTTACAACCACGCCAGTTGGTACGTCGCCGAGGTCCTGGCGCACGCGCACCGCTTCGCCGGCGACGGCACGGTCGAGGCGGCCAGCACCGGCGGCTGTGCTGCGGCAGCGAGCGCGCCCAACGAGACCGTCGGCCGCATGGTCGCCGAGGCGGCCCGCCTCAGCGCCCTGCGCCCGACCTCCGAATACGTCTGGGGCGGCTCCCACGGCTCCACGCCGACTCCACCCAACGGGCCCTTCGACTGTTCGAGCGCGGTCAGTCACCTGCTCCAGGTCGGCGGCTTCGGCAACCCGACGATGGACACGACCCTGCTGGTGGGGTGGGGCGAACCGGGACCGGGGCGATGGGTGACGATCTTCGTCAAGCCCTACGGCGCCGACGCCCACACCTTCATCCGCTTCTCAGCGGGAGTGACGCCGCCGGGCGAGCGCTATTGGGGCACCTCGGGAATCGTCGCCCCGGGCAAGGGTCCGGGTTGGATCGGCGAAGACAAGTTCTCCGCCTCCTACCTGGCCGGCTTCCAGCTGCGACACCCGCCGGGGCTCTGAGGAGAGGGCCGATGGCAACCGATCATCTGCACTTCTCGCGCGAGGATCTTCTGACGGCCACCGACGTCGCCCGCATCCTGCGCGTGGAGCGCACGACCGCCCTCAATTACATGCGCCAGGGGATCGTGCCTGCCTGCAAGATCGGGCGACGCTGGTACTCACCTAAGCCACTACTCGATGGCCATCTCGACCGTCTCTTCGATTTCGACTCGCGGCGCTAGTGTTCCGCGTCATAAGTTAGTTGACAGTCTGCAGAGGCGATGAGATCGTGGGGCCATGCCCACGAACGCACTCACCATCACCGACAGGGATCGCCGGACGCTGGAGTCTTGGACGCGTAGCTCGACCGTCTCGGCCGGGCGACGCGAGCGGGCCGAGATCGTCCTCGCGGTCGCCGACGGGGCGAGCATCTCGGGCGCCGCCCGGCGGCTCGGGGTCTCGCGCCCGACGGCGATCAAGTGGCGCGACCGGTTCGTCGCCGACGGCATCGCCGGCCTGGGGGACCGGCCGCGCAGCGGCCGGCCGAAGACGATCGACGACGCGCAGATCATCGCCGCGACGCTGGAGCCGCCACCGGCGTCGTTGGCCGTCACGCATTGGTCCTCCAGGCTGCTGGGCAGGCACCTCGGCATCGGCGACGCGACCGTCGCCCGGGCCTGGCGCGCCTATCGCGTGCAGCCCTGGCGACAGGGCACGTTCAAGTTCTCCACCGACCCCGAGCTCGAGGCCAAGGTCCGAGACGTCGTCGGCCTCTACCTCGACCCGCCCCGCAACGCGATCGTGCTCTGCGTCGACGAGAAGTCCCAGATCCAGGCGCTCGACCGCACCCAGCCGATCCTCCCGGTCCGGCCCGGCCTTCCCGAGAAGGCCACCCACGACTACAAACGCAACGGCACGACCACGCTGTTCGCCGCCCTGGAGGTCGCGACCGGCGCCGTGACCGACCGCTGCTACGACCGCCACGGCAAGGCCGAGTTCCTCGACTTCCTGAAGCTCGTCGCCAAGGCCTATCCGCGACGCAGGCTGCACGTCGTGCTCGACAATTACCACACCCACAAGCACGACGACGTCAACCGCTGGCTCGCCAAGAACCCGCGGATCACGCTGCACTTCACCCCGACCTCGGGCTCCTGGATGAACCTCGTCGAGGTCTTCTTCGGGATCATCACCCGCCAGGCGATCCGACGGGGCTCCTTCGACAGCGTCAAGGATCTCGTCGTCGCGATCCGCGCCTTCATCGACGCCTACAACACCCGCTGCAGACCGTTCGTCTGGACCAAGACCGCCGAGGAGATCCTGCCCCGCGCCACCCGTAAACCAACTTCAGACGCGGGACACTAGGTGACGAGTGCCAGCTGGCCGCCATCGACATGCTCGGCGAAGATCGTCGTCAGCATCGCTGCATCGGTAGGACGGGGCTTGGAGTGCAGGTATCGCTCGGTCGTCGTCAGCTTCGAGTGGCCCATCATCTCCTTCACTGCGACGAGGTCGAAGCGCCGGATCGCGAGGCTGCCGAAGGTGTGCCTAAGGTCGTGGAAACGCCGTACCCGAACGCTCGCCTTTTCCTGGGCCCGGATGAAACGAGTGCGAACCGCGGAGCGATCAAGCGGGTTGCCGTCCGCCCGGCAGAACACGATGTCGTTGCGGCTGGTAAAGTGACGCCGCCGCCGCACCAACTCAAGCGCGTCCTTCGCTTGCTGAGCGAGTGGCACGCTTCGCGGGCGCCGGGACTTGGTGCTCGTCTCCTCTCCTTCCGACATCGCCCGGGAGACGATCATCATCCCGCCTTTCAGGTCAACGCCTCGCCAGCGCAAGGCGAGTAGCTCACCGAGGCGAAGCCCCGTGAAGGCGGCAAAGGTGAAGAGTGCCGCGTCCTGATCGTTGATCCGCTGCCACTCTCGCTCGGTCTCCATCGAGTAGACGGAGTGCGGGTAGCCCCCCTTCCCTCGGTGCAGCCCTTCCCGGGCGGCTCGTGCGATCGCCCGAATCTCGTCGGGCTCGAAGATCTCGATCGGCTTCGCTCCGTCTTCCGGTCGCTTCGTCGTCCCTGCCACGGGATTCGACGGCAGGCCAAAGCTGTCTTCGCGACGAGCGAACTCGAAGATCGAGTGGAGGACCTGCCGATGGATGTTGACTGTGCGGGCGGAGATGTCCTCCCGGTCCAGCTTGGCGAGGAATTCACGGACCTCCTTCTGGGTGATGGAGAAGAGGCGTCGCCCGCCGAACGCGCGCATGATCCGTGCCTTGCGCTTCCCTATCTGTCGGGCGAGCAGCGAGCGATAACCAGCCAGCGTCGACGGCTTGATCCGCTTCTCCGTCTTCAGGTAGTCGAGCCAAGCCAGCACCGCTTCGTCGAAGAGTGCCTGCCGCAGAGAGGGCGTCGTCTCCCGCAGCACCGTTTCATGCGCCTCGATGACCTGGGCCATCAAGGGATATGCGCGCCTTTCGTCCAAATACCCAGCACGGACCCGTCCGTGGCGCGGGATCCATTTCCCATCCTCACCAAGCTCGACCCACGCCCTGCCGAGCCTGCGACGCCGCTCGGTTCGATGTAGGTCGCGCCACCTAGCCTCGTAGAACGGCGTGCCTTTATGCGCTCGAACGTGCAGCGAGCCTTTGCCTTCCGCTGCGGTTGGCTGAGGAAGGGAGACAGGCCTGGCTCGCCTCGTCTCCGACTCGACAGCCGGACCCCGATTCTCCTCGCAGCTTCGCTCGTCGACCAGTAGCGCGCTTCCGCCATGTCGATTCGTCGCCATCTTGTTTACCTCCGTTGATCTGGGACCCGATGCTTGCGTTGTCCAATGAGCCGCCTGCGTGCATCGGGTCCCTTCGCTGCCGCAGCGATTTGGGCCACACTTTGGGCCACAATGCTGCCGGCGCGAAGCTGAACGAGACTGCGCTTCCCTAAGCCAAAATCGGCATGACTATGCGAAATAGACGCCGTCTGGGGCGCCTGTCACGCCGGAGGTCGCGGGTTCGAGTCCCGTCGCTCCCGTTGTTCCTGCAAATTGGCGGGGCGGTTCAGATCCGTGCCGCGATTGTCACCGGATTGCGGGTCGACGACCGGAGAGACGGAAGCTGATCGAGCGGGAGGGATGCCGATTGAATCCGCGCGGACTGGCTGCGGAAATTCCACTCAGGCGGCGAGGTCCTGGTTGTATTGCTCCACGTACGCCTCGATTGCCGCGGGATCGGTGAGGTCGACACCGGCCTCGCTCGCTGCCGCAAGGAACATCTTGGTCGGTCCCCAGGTGGAATCGTCGCCGACCAACTCGAGCATTTCGTCGCGGAAGAGCTCGACGGCTGACGCGGCCTCCTCGATCGCCGGCTCCGGGATGCCCCGGCACCGCCCCGCGTAGCGGACCCAGGCGGGCAGAAGCTCGGGCACGGCGCGCTCGAAGAACTCGCTCTCGCGCAGCACCTTGCGCGGGAGGTAATCGCACATGAACAGCTCGACGACGGTGGGGCTCCAGCGAAACGGCCTGCCTTCGCCGCCCACGTGATCGGCGCCGTAGTCGACTGCCAGCTGCGCCAAGTCCGCCAAGTCCTCGCTGTCGTGGAACGGCTTCGCCTCGGGAGACGCGAGGAAGCCATCGAACGCGGCTTCGCGCTCGTCCTCGGGAATCTCCTCGTCCTCGCGGCGATCCTCGCCGGGGAGTGCCCTCAGGTGCGCGGCCAGGGCAGCGATCTGGGACTTGAAGTCATCGGCCACCGGCGGGTCCAGCGCGTGAGCGGTGCGCCCCAGCGCCTCGCGGCAGCGTGCCGCAGCATCGGCGAGTTCGATCTCCTCGAGTTGGAGCTCACCCGCTCCCTCGTCGATCTCCGAAGCCCCCTCAAGCGCTTCGACCAGACGCTCGAGGTCGGCGCCGACGATTATGTCCTTGGCGATTCCCCCAAGGTTGTTGTCGACGAGGACGAGAATCGCGTAGGGCTCCAGCCCGGGACGCTCGAACTCGAAGATGAGGTTCGCGGCGTCGTCGAAGACGACATCGCGCATCAGTCGCGCCCGCACCCCGTGCGCGGCACGGAGGCCGTCGCGCCACTCCGGCTCGCGGACGCCTTTCTGCGCGAGGCGGTTCGCGGCCGCATCGCTCGCCGCGCCTATGCGCTCGGAGCCGATGGAAGCCAGCGCCCGCAGCACTGCCAGGGCGCGTCCGTCGGCTGCTCGCTCGAGCGCCACGACGACGCGCATGCCGATCTCCTCCTCGGGGTCGGCGTCGACCATGGCCCCCGGTCCGAGATCCCACAACGAAACGAATGAGGAGGCGAACAGTTCCGCATCCAGGGCATCGCGGACCTCGCCTACGCTGTGGCGTGCCTCGGCCGCGATCCCGCGAGCGAGCTCGGTCGCGATTCGATCCGGGCTCGGCTCGAGTGCCTGCCCCCGTCGCTCCGCCGAACCGGGTCGACCGCCGCCTCCCCCTCGTCGACCGGCCCCCCCGCGCTTCCTCTTTCCAGCCATCGACCCAGGCTAGCGACGATCGAGGCGGATGCACGGCCGACGCGGCGGTCCGATCTCGCAAATCGCGAAAACGTCGATCAAGGTCCAATAGCGTCGGAACATGCGCCGTCCGCCGCCGCGCGAATTACTTCTTCTGCTCGATCAGCAGGTCGGCGACCCCGATCACGGTCGCCGTGGCGATCACCGGGAACTGCCCGGCTTTGGTCGCCTTGAAGGAGATGACCGAGGGGGCTTCGATCGACTTGGTGATCCCGAGACCGCGGATTTCGAAGCCGAACGGTTCGTCGGTGTCGATCTCGAAGCGGACCTTTTCGCCCTGCTTGAAGCTCAGTTGCTTCGGGCCGCTGCCGGTGGGCGGGGCGCCGCCGATCACCTTGACGACCGGGACCGGCTTCGGCTTCTTCCGAGGCTTGCCGCCGGGGGATGATCCCCCTTCGGCCGGCTGCCCGGAGGAGCCGGGGGGATAGGTGGGCAGCATTGGGTTCGGCGACTGTGCCGACGTCGCCCCGGAGCCGCCGCTGTTCACCTTCGGCGCGTCGATCGTGCCTTCCGAGTGGACGAAGACGAAATAGACGAGGACGCCGAGGCCGAGGACGATGCCGACGGTGATGCCGATCAGGCGGTCGGTCCAGCGGCGTCGGTGTGAACGGTCGTCCGAACCCTCTGCGAAAAGCGGCGCCAAGGCACCCAGCCTAGGGGTTCAGGGGCCGTTGCGGGGCCGCGTGTCGAGCAGGTATTGACGCCGGGCGCCTTGTTGCCGCGGTAGCGGATGGTGAAGGCGCCAAACTGCGCCGCTGCGCGCGTCGCCGAGCCGCCGGAAGGAGCGCGGCGGGCGCAGGCTGACAGCGCAATAGTGTCCGCCGTGAGGAGGGCCGGCCCTTTGTGCGAGTACGACCCCAACTGCGTTCCGCGGCGTTTTCGGCCGCCTCGCCGGCGTGGCACGGAATGCCTCGCGCTTCGCCGATCGGCTCGGCGCCGGCCAAGCCGGAGGGGGGAGCGCAGTTGGACCTTCGGTTCGACACCGGCGACCTCGCGATCTGGGACGCGGAGGGGTTCGTGACGATCGTCGGGTGCGACGACGAATGCTGATCTCGGACGGCGGAAACGTCCACCCGGTGCAGATCGAGGAGGTTCTGAACCAGCACCCTGGCGAGCGTCCGTAGCGAGTGTGTTCGCACTTATCGCCGCATAGCGACGAGAACTGCGAACGCATCGGGCGCGGCCCCTCGTGAGTTCGCAGTAATCCCCGCATAGCGACGAGAACTGCGAACGCACCCCGGGGGGCGGAGCGCGGCGCTAGTCGACCAGCGCTTCGAGGGCGTCCGCCGCGGCCGAGGGGCCGCCGGTCGCCTCGTAGCCCGCCTTGACCCGCGCCGCGCCCGGGCGGCAGGCGCGCGCCGCCTCAACCGCGGCGGCAAGCCTCGCCGGGGAGAGGCGACGGCGCGCGACGCGGGTCCCGGCGCCGGCCTCGACCACGTGGGCGGCGACGTCGAGCTGATCCCGCCCCCACGGCGCCACGCAGACGGGCACGCCGAAGGAGAGCGCCTTCTGGGTGACGCCCATCCCGCCGTGGCAGACGACGACATCGGTGTGCGGCAGGATCTCGGCGTGCGGCAGAAAGCGGTCGACAAGCGCGCCGCCGGGATCGCCGAGCGAGGCCGGGTCGACCCCCGCGGTGGTGACGACGAGGCGGTAGCGCTTGCGCAGCCCGGCCAGCGCCGCGGCGGCGATCGCGCCGTCGTCCTGGAACTCCGAGGAGCAGGCGACGAGGACGAGCGGGCGCTCGCCGCCCGGGAGCTCGATCGGCGCCGCGGCGGGAGGGTCCCACAGTCCCGGGCCGACCAGGCGCACGCTCGGCGGCAGCCCCGGCCGCGGATAGTCGAACGGGGTCGCCGTGTAGTAGAGCGTGAGCGGCGCGCGGTGGCGCGATTCGGCGACGCTGTGGAGCGGCGGCAGGCCGGCGGCGGCGCGCCCGGCGTTGACCGGCGGCATCCGCGAGCGGCCGTCGAACCAGCCGGCGAAGAGGCCGAGGGCGCGGTCGCGGGCCGGGCCGAGCGGCGGGCCCAGCGGCCGCAGCCCGAGCCCGAACGGCGGCACCCCCGGCGCGGCTTCTTCGAGCAGGAAGGGGCGCGACTCGGCCCAGGGCAGGCCGCGGCGCTCGGCCACCGCCTTGGCCCCGTAGGTAGTGCAGTCGACGATCGCGAGGTCGGGGCGGACGGCGTCGAACGCCGCCTCGAAGTCGCCGACCTCGTGCGGGGCGCGCGCCCTGAAGGTGGCGAAGGACGCCGCCCCCGACTGGATCTGGGTGCGGAAGGTGTGGTCGCGGTGGACGAGCGCCTCGATCGCGGGCGCGAGCGGCTCGGCCTCGAGGCCGGCGGCGCGAACCGACTCGATCGCCGGGGTCAGCGTCCGCACGTGGACCTCGGCGCCGCGCCGGCGCAGCTCGAGCAGCGGCCCCATCATCGGGTTGAGGTGGCCGCGGGCGGGCGAGGTGTAGGCGAGGATCTTCACCGCGCCCCCGTCCCGGCGCCGCGCGCGCCTTCGACCAGCGCGAGCATCGCGCCTCGCGTCGCCTCGCACCCAAGCCCTTCGCGACGGCGCAGCAGGTGCCAGGCGTAGACGTCGGTCGCGGTAGCAAGCGCGGCGCGACGGGCGCGGCGCTCGCCACGGGCCAAGCCGTCGAGGTCAGGGGCGAAGACCGCCTCGACCCACTCGAGGTGGGACTCGGTGCCGCGCTCGGTGACCCGGCGGACGACCGGCGACCGCTCCGCCAGCGCGAGCCAGCGCATCACTTCGTCGCCCATCGCCTCGTAGTGGGCGACGATGTTGCGGACCGCGCCGTCGACGTCGCCGGGCTCGGCGTGCCGGGTCGTCGCGGCCTGCTCGATCCCGACCGCGATCGCCGCCTCCATCAGGCTCTCCTTCGAGCCGAACCGGCGGATCACGGTGCGGGTGCTGACGCCGGCCCGGGCGGCGACCGCCTCGAGCGAGGGATCGCGGTCCGGGTCCTCGCGGAAGCCCGTCTGCACGGCGGCGAGGATCGCCTCGCGGGTCCGCTCGGTCGCGTCGGCGCGCCGCGTCTGCCGGTAGGTGCGGGTCGTCATTTCGCGTCACTATATGTGACGCGAATACCTACGTGCTGAAAATCCTCCCCGGGCTGTTCCTTTTGGCCCTCTCACGGCCAAAAGGAACAGCTGGCGCCGCTCAGGCCGCGGCGGGCCTCCTGTCGGGCGTCGCCGCAGCGCGCAGCACCGCGCGGTGCTCGGCCACCTGGGCGTCGCCGACCGCCCAGCGCAGCCGCTCGACCAGCTGGGCTCCCGCGTGGCCTTCCAGATGCACCGAGCCCACGCTCTCGCTGTAGACGACCTCGCCGTCGGTCTCCGACGGATCGGTCACGACCAGAATCTGCGCCATCGTCTGCCTCCTCTCGTTGTCTTGAGCCGAGGGTGGCGCCGAAACCTTGGGATGAAGTGAAGCGCCGGTAAAACCTCGCCGTCAGAGGACGCGGCGGGCGAGGCCGATCACGAGCAGGACAAGGATGATGACGATGAGGATCCAGACGATGGTCACGATAAGGCCTCCTGTTGACGGGGGTCTTCGCACGCCGCGGATGCGGCGCGGGCGAGGGTTCTCTCCTCGGCGTTGGGACGTACCCGGCGCCCAGGGCACCAAACAACGCCCCTCATCCATTCGGGGGTCAGCGCACGGTGATACTGACCGCGGCGCCCGGTTCGAGCCAGGCACCGGGGTGAGGGCTCTCGGCGATCACCCGCAGCGGCTCGCCGGCGTCGCGCGCCGGCATCACCTGTCCGGTCTTGCAGCCCGCCGCGGCGAGCGTCTTGCGCGCCCGCGCGATCCGGTCCTCCTTCAACCGCGGCACGTGGCAGCCGATGAAGGTGAAGTCGCGGTTGCTGGTCGCCGCGCCGCCCGCGGCGGCGACGTGGATGCGGACGTTGAGGCCGCGCGGGACAGCGGGCGCGACCGCGGTGACCAGGTTCTCCGATTTGACCTGGAAAGAGCGCGCCGGATGGGTCCCGAACGAGACGCCGCTGACGTCGTTGAACCCGCCGCCGCTGATCTGGACGGCGGTGCCGCCGCGGATCGAGCCCTGCTGCGGCGAGAAGCCGACGATCGCCGGGCCGGCGCCGCCGTTGCCACCGGCCCGCGGCGAGTCCCCGGCGAAGGCCGAGACCGCGACCACCAGCGAGATCGGCAACAGCGCGGCGACCACGGTGAGCGTGGCGATCAGAGCGCGGCGACCGGGCCTCTGCCAGACCATGTCCCTATTAACTCACCCTGGGGCGGTGCGATGCGCTGTTGGGCGCAAAGATGCGCTCGGCCGGGCTCAGGTGTAGACGGGGCCGCCGCACTCGACCTGGGTGCCGTCGCCGCCCGCGTCTTCGAGCTTCTCGCGGGCGCGTTCGACCGCGTCGTCGCAGTTGTCGGCCTGCACGCGCAGGTGGTGGCGGCGCCGGTTCGAGCCTTCCTCGTCGGCGGCGCCCTGCATGAAGTAGAGGCCGGATGAGGTCAGCTGATCGACCGTGCCCTCGCTCAACTGGGCGCGCACGGTCACGTTGAAGAGTGCCATCGCCCGATCCTATGCCTCGCCGGCGACGGCACCGGTCAGGCCAAGCTCGGCGGCGCGCGGTTCGAGCGTCGCGATCACGAAGGCGGGATGCGCATCGAAATCCTCGCCCAATTCCCCGGTGCCGAGACGCATGTCGTCGCGGCTGACCGCGGCGGCGAAGCTCGGCTGTTTCACTTCTTCTTCACCGACTTGGGACTCATACCGCGATCCCGGTCGGTCGCACCAAGGCCACCGCGGCAATGAAGCCGATCAGCTCGTCGACCGCGAAGAGCGCCTTCGACATTCGCGTCTCCCGCGGCACCCCGAGGTAGGGCGCGTGCCCGGCGACCGCGTCGATCAGCTCCGGCGGTAGCCGCGCTCCTCGAACAGCGCCAGCGCGACGCGCGGGTGACCGGTGCCCAGGTCCGGGTGCTTCTCGTAGTCGAGGTCGTGGAGGATCCCGGTCGCCGCCCACGGCTCAGCGTTCTCGCCGTAGCGCTCGGCATAGGCGACCATCGCCGCTTCGACCCCAAGCATGTGCCGCCGCAGCGACTCCGACTCGGTCCATTCGCGGAACAGGTCCCAAGCTTCGTCGCGACCCGGCGCGGGCATCGGCACCAGGCTAACGATCGGCCGGACCCGCCCCGGCGAGCGCCGGCCTGCGAGGATTGCGGCGTGCGGACCCCGCCCACCTCACCCGTCGTCGCCACCGGCCTGATCGGCGGCTTCGCGATCGCGAAATACAGCGGCCGGCGCGAGCTCGGCGGCCTCTTCCTCGCCGCCTGCGGGGCGTGGAGCGGGCGCGAGTGGAACCGCGCGGGCGGCCCGGCCCTCGCCGCCGGCCTCGGCCTCACCTACGTCGCCGCCTTCGGCGTCTCCCACCCGCTGGCGGGAAAGATCGGCGCCTGGCCGTCGGTCTTCGCCGTGACCGCGCTCGCCGCCGGCGCCGCCGCGCTCGCCGCCGACCGCCGTTAGCCCCACGGACGAACGCACCGGGTGTTAGCGGCGCTGCCACCAGGCGATGATCGCTGGCCAGAAGCGGATCAGAAGGACGATCGCGGCGATCGCCAGGATCGTGACGATGCCGCCGCCGCGGAAGATGTGGTGGAGGAGGAGGCGTTGTCCGAGCGCCAGTGGCACCCACCGATCGTAGGCGCTCGAAATTGCCGGCCGAACGGTCCGGCCACGACGGCCTCTTCGACGTCAGCGAGCTGGTGGCGGGGTAGCGGCGTCGCCCGGGGCCGCGCGGTGGTGGAGCAGCGCCTCGGCTCTTTCTTTCTCCCTCGCCACCTCCAGGTCCATCTCTTTGCTGCGGGCGTGGAAGAAGGCGCCGAAGGAGCCCGCCAGCGAGGCGACCACGGTGATCGCCCAGAGGTCGAAGACCAGCTCGAGGACCTTGCCGAGGTCGGTCGCCGGGTTGGCGACCGAGGAGCCGGTGAGCAGCTGCGAGGTGGTGAAGAGGAACGAGTCGAAGAGACTGTGGATTTCGGTGTGCCGCGCGTGGTGCTCGGTGAGGTAGACGATCAGCGTGCAGAGCAGCGCGAAGACGGCAGTGGCGCCGAAGATGATCGAGATGCGGCGGCGCAGGTGGTAGTGGGTGCGCGAGGACGCGCGGGCGACCGCGACCACCTCGTGCCCGGCGTGCCTGACCGGCCTGTGCCTCGCCATCGCGGCGATTATCGGGTTGTATACGGATGCCATGGGAGAACCGAACGGGGCCGAGGGGCTCGCCGCCTACGCGGCCGCGCACGAGCTGACCGTCGAAGACGGCGTCCGCCTGCCGCGGACCACGCCGCTGCTCGCCGAGGGCGAGGTCCACAGCGTCGACGCGCTGATCGGCGGCTGGCTCTCCAAATACGTCGAAGCGAAGATCGCCCTGATCAACCGTGGCGACGCGCACTTCACGGTCGCCGTCACCCACGTGCCGAAGGCGAAGCGCTTCGTCCCCTGGATGTTCTGCCACCGGGCCGAGGACGAGCACCTGCTCGGCCGCGCCGCCGCGGCGCTGATCGGCGACGGCAACCTGGTCGAGCTGGGCAGCGCCGAATTCGACCAGCACTACCGCGTCTACGCCTCGCCGCGGCGCGATGACGTCTGGTTCCACGAGCTCTTCTCGCCCGCTTTCATCGTCTTCCTGATCGAACAGGCACCGAAGGGGTTCGCCTTCGAGTACGTCGAGGGGACGCTCTGCGTCAGCGTGCTGGGACAGCGCACCCTCGGTGAGGACCTCGACGGGCTGTGCGCCGCGACGGTCGACCTGGTCGGGCGGATCCGCGCCGAGATCGCCGAGAAGCTCGGCCCGGCGCAGGCAGCGCGCTCGGCGCCCGGTGCGACCGGTTTCGGCGATGACGCGGCGGGGACGTCCCAGGGCTAAAGGTCCGCCGCCCGCCTGCCGAAAGGGCGACTGCGTGGGGATCAGAAAGGCAATTCCGCTCGTCGCGGCCTGCGGGCTCGCGACGCTGGCGCTGACGGCCTGCGGGTCAGGCGGCGGCTCGAGCTCCGGCTCGGCCACGACCGGCTCCGCCGGCAACCAGGGCGGCACGCTGCTCGGCGCCTACTCGGCCTTCCCCGATTACCTCGACCCGGCCCTCTCCCACACGGTGGAAGGCTGGACCGCCACCTACGACACCTACATCCCGCTGCTCACCTACGCCCACGCCGACGGCAAGGCGGGCGGCAAGGTGATCCCCGGCCTCGCCACCGCGATGCCGAAGGTCGGCGACGAGGGCAAGACCTACGCGCTCACCCTGCGCAAGGGCCTGCGCTACTCGAACGGCGAACCGGTGGTGGCGAGCGACTTCACGCATGCGCTCGAACGCGTCTTCCGCCTCAACTCGAGCGGCTCGCCCTTCTACACCGACATCGTCGGCGCCGAAAAGTTCGCGAAGACGAAGAAGGGCGGCATCCCCGGCGTCGTCACCGACGACAAGACGGGCCAGATCACGATCCACCTGACCCGCCCGCGCGGCACCTTCGAGAACGAGCTGGCGCTGCCCTTCGTCGCGCCGCTCCCGGCCGACACCCCGGACGAAGACCTCTCCGCCGACCCGCCGCCCGCCACCGGCCCCTACGTGATCACCTCGTCCAAGCCGGGCGCCGGCTGGGAATACGAACGCAACCCGCAGTGGGCGAAGGCGAACGGCAAGCTGATGCCGCAGATCCCCTCGGGCCACGTCGACAAGATCAAGATCAAGGTGCTGCCCAACGCGGAGACCGAGGTCAACGAAGTCGAAGCCGGGCAGCTCGACTGGATGGACAACGAACTGCCGCCCGACCGCTACGCCTCGGTCGCCGCCCAGTACGAAGGCACCCAGTTCCGGGTCGAGCCGACGGTCAGCACCTACTTCTTCTGGATGAACACGACGACGGCGCCGTTCAACGACGTCAAGGTGCGCCAGGCGGTCAACTACGCGATCGACCCGGCGGCGCTCGAACGGATCTACTCGGGCCACCTGAAAGGGCTGCAGCAGGTCCTGCCGCCGGGGATGCCGGGCTACTCGAAGCTCGAGCTCTACCCGCATGACATGAAAAAGGCGAAGGAACTGATCGCCGAAGCGAACCCGAGCGACCGCGAAATCACCGTCTGGTCCGACAACGAACAGCAGACGCGCGACGCCTCCACCTACTACCAGGGCGTGCTCGAAGAACTCGGCTTCACGGTGGCGTTGAAGGTGCTGTCGCCGGAGAACTACTTCGCGGTGATCGGCAACGGCTCGACCCCGGACCTCGACACCGGCTGGGCCAGCTGGTTCGAGGACTACCCGCACCCGAACGACTTCCTGCAGCCGCTGCTCTCCGAAGAAGCGATCGCGCCGACCAACAGCACCAACCTGGCGCGCTTCGCCGACCCGGCGCTGAGCAAGCGAATCACCGAACTGGGCGAAGAACCGCTCGGGCCCAAGCAGGAAGCCGGCTACGCCCAGCTCGACAAGGAATTCATGGAACAGGCGCCGCTGGCACCGTACGGGACGAACACCGTCTCGACCTTCGTCTCCAGCGCGATCAACCTCGAAAACGTGGTCTACAACCCGACCTTCGGCCAGGACCTGGCCAGCTTCGAATTCAAGTAGCGGGCCACGCCGCGGCTATCCTCCGCCGCCGATGCGTGACCTCGACCTGAAGCTTCTCCGCGCGATGCGGACCCGTGGGCACACGCCCGCGCTGGAGCGCGCCGCCAAGCTGCTCGGCAAGGCGGGCAACAACGGGGCCGGCTGGCTCGTCGCGGGCGCCGCGCTGGCCGCCGCCGACGGGCCGCGCCGCCGCGCCTGGGCTGTCTGCGCCGCGCTCGGGCCCGCCGCGATCGGGGTGAACTTCGGGATCAAGCTGATCGTCAGACGGCCGCGCCCGGTGCTCGACGGGCTGCCGGCGCTCGGTAGCGCGCCGAACTCGCACAGCTTCCCCTCGGCCCACTCGACCTCCTCCTTCGCCGTCGCCACCGCGATGACCAGGGTCGACCGCCGCGCCGCGGTCGCCTTCGTCCCCGCCGTCGCGGTCGCCCTCGGCCGTCCCTACCTGGGGATGCACTACCCCTCCGACGTCGCGGTCGGGCTCGGGCTCGGCGTCGCGCTCGGGCTCGCGGTGCCGCTGCCGCGCCCGCCGCGGCCCGCCGACGAGGTCGGCCGATGAAGGTCGGGATCGTCGGGCTGCCGAACGCCGGCAAGTCGACCCTCTTCAACGCGCTCACCCAGGGTGGCGCCCAGATCGGCAACTACCCGTTCACGACGATCGAGCCGAACGTCGCGGTCGCCCAGGTGCCCGACGAGCGGCTCGAGGCGGTGGCCAAGACGGCGCGCAGCTCGGAGCTGGTGCCGGCGACGATCGACTTCCACGACATCGCCGGCCTGGTCAAAGGGGCGAGCGAGGGGGAGGGGCTCGGCAACCAGTTCCTCGCCTCGATCCGTGAGACCGACGCGATCTGCCACGTCGTCCGCTGCCACCAGGACGCGGGCGTGATCCACCCTGATGGGCGGGTGGACCCGATCGCCGACATCGAGACGATCGAGACCGAGCTGATCCTCTCCGACTACGAGCAGGTCGAGCGCCGCATCCCCCGGGTCGGCAAGCAGGCGAAGGCCGGCGACAAGGCGGCGATCGCCGAACAGGGGTGGCTGGAAGCGGTGAAGGAGGCGCTGGCGGCGGGCAGGCCGGCGCGCTCGGTGCCGGTCCCCGAGGCGGCGCCCGACGCGGTCCGCAACCTCGGCGCGCTGACCACCAAACCGATCCTCTACGTCGCCAACGTCGACGAGGGCGACGCCGAGGTGCCGGAGGCGGTCGCCGCCCACGCCAACTCGGTCGGCGCCGGCGCGGTCGCGGTCAGCGCCCGGATCGAGAACGAGCTGGCCGAGCTCGACCCCGAGGAAGCGGCGGAGATGCGCGAGTCCTACGGGGTCGAGGGCTCGGGCCTGGCGCGCCTCGTCCGCGCCGCCTACGACCTGCTCGAGCTGATCACCTTCTTCACCGCCGGCGAGGGCAAGGAGGCGGTGGCGCGGCCTCTGCACCGCGGCGCCACGGCGCTCGAGGCGGCGGGGACGATCCATACCGAGATCATGGAAGCCTTCATCAAAGCCGAGGCGATCGGCTGGGCCGAGCTGGTCGAGTACGGCGGCTACGTCGCGGCCCGCGAGAAAGGCGCCCTGCGGGTCGAGGGCCGCGACTACGTCGTCCAAGACGGCGACGTGATCACGATCCGCGTCTGAGGCGATCGACTCGCGGAGACTTGGTTGCTCTATGCGCAACTAAGGCACCACGCCGAGGGCGTTAGTCGGGGATCTCGGCCGCGTCATCGGGGAGGTCGGTCATCTGGTGCATGACCAGGTCGGGCGCGAAGGCGACTACCGCCGCGCGCAGTCCCTCCGCGTCGTAGGCATCGACCCCGACGGCGTCGGCCGATCAGGCCGCTCGCCCAGCCAGGAAGATCCTCATTTGCCGACCACCTTTTCGAAGGTCATCCAAGTCGAGTAGGCGCCGAGGGCGACCTCGAGCTGTTCGCCGGTCACGGTGGTCACGCCGCTGGTCCCGTACAGCTTCGCTTCGATGATCCGCGGCGAGTAGCCGGTCTTCGTGATCGCCACTTTCGCCAGCTTGCCGTCGAGCAGCCCGGCGAGCTTTTTGCTGATTTCCGGGCCGGTCAGGTTCAGCGTCCATTCGTGCAGCGGGCAGAGGCTGTCGTAGGGGTCGGGGACGCCGACCAGGTAGGGGACGGCGGTCCCGAAGACGTTCTGCATGCTCTCCGTTTTCCCGCCCGAGCAGGCCGAGAAGAGCGTCTCGGCGATCTTCCCTTCGTACGTCAGCACCTGGCCCGCGGTCTGTTCCTCGGCTTCGTCGGAGGTCGTGTACTCGGATTCGAGGCCTTTGTAGACCTGGCTGCGGGTGTCGGAGTAGAGGTCGTAGTCGTCGCCTTCGACGCCGCCGGTCAGGGCGAAGGAGCGCGAGGCGACCGCCTGCGCCTTCAGCTCGGCCATCGGCCAGGAGGGCGGCGACTCGTTCGGGATCACGCCCTTCACGTACTGGTCGACGGCGAGCGCGTTGACCACGTTCAGTTCGCCGCTTTCGTTCGGGACCGTCTCCAGCGCGCCGCGGTAGCGCCCGAGGCCGCCGATGTTGATGACGCCCGCCCCGGCCGCCCGCAGCTTGCCGCCGCAGCGCGCCAGCGGTTTGCCGCCGGAGGTCCTCAGCACCACCTGATTGTCGAACAGGTGCGCCTCGTAGGTGCGGGTCGGTTCGAGTTTGGTGTGGCAGGCGCTGGTCGCTTCCGAGAAGGTGACGTCGCCGGAGGTGGTGCTGAGCAGGACGCGGACGACGTTCGGCCCGGAGATCGTCCCCAGGGCCGTCCCCGGGTAGTAGTGGCCGAGGATGAACTTGTAGCCCTTGCCGTGCAGGGCGTAGCCGTAGGCGCCGTAGGCGCTCATCCCGACCCCGTGGCCGAAGCCGTGCCCGTGCACGACCCAGCTGACCTGGGCGCGGGCGCTCGCGGCGGTCGCGCCGGCGGCGCAGAGGAGCGCCGCGAGGATCGCGAGCAGGGTGGGGATGAGGCGGTGGCGGGAGGTCAAGGCTGCATCACATCAACAGCGGCCGCCCGGGGTAGTCGCGGCGCTACGCTGGGTGATCGAGATCAGTTCAGTCCGAGAGGGACGGAGGTCGAAGTGGCAACGCAGACGGTTGTACCGACCGATCACAAGATCCTTGTCGCCGGCGAGTGGATCGAGGGGACGGGCTGGCAGGAGGTCGTCAGCCCTTATGACGGGACCGTCGTCGGCCGCGTCGCGACCGGGGACGCAAGTACCGCGGTGCGGGCGATCGAGGCCGCGCACCACGCCTTCGAGACCGCCGACTTCCCGCAGTACGAGCGTGCCGCGACCCTCGACCGCGCCGCCGCGCTGGTCCGCGAGCGGGTCGACGACCTCGCCCGGACGATCGCCGCCGAGGCGGGCAAGCCGCTGAAGACCGCGACGGTCGAGGCGCGGCGCTGCGTCGACACCCTCACCTTCAGCGCGGTCGAGGCGCGCAAGCTGACCGGCGGCACGGTGCCGATGGAGGCCTCGGCCGGCGGGGTCGGCAAGCTCGGCGTGATGCTGCGCGTCCCCTACGGGGTGGTCGGCGCGATCTCGCCGTTCAACTTCCCGCTGAACCTGGTCGCCCACAAGCTCGGTCCGGCGATCGCCGCCGGCAACGCGGTGGTGCTGAAGCCCGCCGGGCAGACGCCGATCACGGCGATCAAGCTGGTCGAGATCCTGAACGAGGCGGGGCTGCCGGAGGGCTGGCTGAACGTCGTCCCCGGCTCCGGCCGCGAAGTCGGCAACGCGATCGTCGAGCACCCGCTGGTCGGCGCGATCACCTTCACCGGCTCGGCGCCGGTCGGCTGGGGCATCCGCTCGAAGGCCCCGCACAAGAAGGTCAACCTGGAGCTCGGTTCCAACGCGCCGCTGATCGTCAACGACGACGGCGACTGGGAAGCCGCCGCCGACAAGGCCCAGATCCACGCCTTCGCCCACGCTGGCCAGGTCTGCATCTCGATCCAGCGGATCCTTCTGCACTCCGCGATCGCCGATCGCTTCACCGAGCGCCTGGTCAAGAACATCGAAGGGCTGGTGGTCGGCGACCCGCTCGACCCGGACACCGACGTCGGCCCGTTGATCACCCCCGATGACCGCGACCGGGTCAAGGAGTGGATCGACGAGGCGGTCGCGGCGGGCGCGGAGCTGGTCATCGGTGGCGAGCTCGTCGACGAGGGCCGTTGTCTGGCGCCAACTCTCCTCCGCGGCGCCCCCAAAGAGGCCAAGGTCTGGTGCGAGGAGGTCTTCGGGCCGGTTGCCACGATCGACACCTTCGACGACTTCTCGGAAGGCCTGGCGATGGCGAACGACTCCAAGTTCGGCCTGCAGGCGGGCGTCTTCACCCGCGACCTCGGCCGCGCGATCGAGGCGGGCAAAACCCTCGAGTTCGGCGGCATCATGGTCAACGAAGTCCCCGCCTTCCGCGCCGACCAGATGCCCTACGGCGGCGTCAAGGACTCCGGCAACACCCGCGAGGGCCCGGCCTTCGCCGTCTACGAGCTGACCGAGGAGCGCTTCGTCACGCTTCAGGGGTAGGCGAGGGGCGGGTCCGCCTCATGCCGTCGCGGCAGGCGAGCGTGCCGAAGCGCGCCCGCCTGGAGCGAAGGGCAGCCGCGCCTGAGCTTCAGCTTTGCTCGTGCGGCCGCGCCATCGCGCGGTGGTCGAGCGCCTCGTCGAGGGTCTCGACCGAGACGCCGTGCTCAAGAGCGACCTCGCGCAGCGGCCGGCCCGAGTCGGCGGCGTCCTTGACGATCGCCGCCGCCGCGTCGTAGCCGATGTGCGGGTTGAGTGCGGTCGCCGTCGCCAGGGTCGCCTCGGCGTGGCGCTCGGTCATCTCCTCGTTTGCTTCCAGCCCCTCCACGCATTTGGTGTCGAGCAGGCGGGTCGCCGAGGCGAGCAGCTTGATCGAGCCGAGCAGGTTCCGGGCGATCAGCGGCACCCGCACGTTCAGCTCGAACTGGCCCTGCATGCCGCCGATCGTGATCGCCGCGTCGTTGCCGATCGCCTGGGCGGCGACCTGGATCACGACCTCGGGGATCACCGGGTTGACCTTGCCCGGCATGATCGAGGAGCCCTTCTGCAGCTCCGGTAGGCGCAGCTCGGCGAGCCCCGCCCGCGGGCCGGAGCCCATCAACGCCAGGTCGTTGGCGATCTTGTTGAGCGAGACGGCGTAGACCTTCAGCGCACCGGACAGCTCGACCAGCGCGTCGCGGTTGCCCTGCGCCTCGAAGGCATCGAGCGGCGCGGAGATGGCAAGCCCTGATTCCGCGGCGAGCTTCTCGCGCACCCGCGCGGCGAACTCGGGGTGGGTGTTGAGGCCGGTGCCGGTGGCGGTGCCGCCGAGCGGGATCTGACCGACCCGGCGCAGCGTCGCCTCGACCCGCTGCACGCCGAGCCGCACCTGCGCCGCGTAGCCGCCGAACTCCTGACCGAGGGTCACCGGGACCGCGTCCATCAGGTGGGTGCGACCCGCCTTGACGACGTCGGTGAACTGCTTCGATTTCGCCTCGAGCGCGTCCTCGAGCGCGCCCATTGCGGGCAGCAGGTCGTGCGTGACCTCGTCGAGCGCCGCCAGATGCACCGCCGACGGGAAGACGTCGTTCGACGACTGCCCCATGTTGACGTGGTCGTTCGGATGGGCCCCGTCGCCGGCCAGGTTGGCGATCACCTCGTTGGCGTTCATGTTGGTCGAGGTGCCGGAGCCGGTCTGGAAGACGTCGATCGGGAACTGGTCGTCGTGTTCGCCCTCGGCGACCGCGGCGCCGGCCGCGGCGATCCGCTCGGCGAGGTCACCATCGAGCTTGCCGAGCGCGCCGTTGGCTTCCGCCGCGGCGGACTTGATCCGGCCCAGCCAGCGCACCACCGGCACCGGCACGCGCTCGCCGGAGACGGGGAAGTTGTCGACTGCCTTGGTGGTCTCGCCACCCCAGAGCTGCTCGCCCGTGGTGGTCTCTGCGTCAACGCTCACTCTTGCGCCTCCATCGTGTCTTTGGGGGGGAACAAGCGTATTGGGCGGCGGCCGGCGGCGGCCCGCCGCGCCTCGCTCAGCCGTGCGAGCGCCCCGCCGTGAAGCCCTTTTCGTAGGCGGCGAGGAACCGCGGCGACAGCGGTTCGCCGTCCGGCGCGTACCGCGCGGCGACGGTGAGGCGACGCAGCAACTCGGCGTGGACGCCCTCGGTGTCGGCGCTGCCACGGGCGATCGCGCCGAGCAGGTAGCCGAGCTCGACCGCCGCCTTGCCGCTCGGTTCGGCCCGCGCTTCGGCGTTCAGCTGGGTGGCGGCGGCGAGCGCGCCTTCGCCGAGGTCGGCCAGTTCGCCTTCTTCGGCACCGACGATGAGGCAGTCGCTGATCGGCGCTTCGCCCGCCAGGATCGCTTCGCCGGGCGCCGCCTTCAGCGCCGCGAGGAAGGTCGCCTTGCCCTCGCGGCAGGCGGCCGGCGCGTGTTCGCCCTTCCGGGCGCCGCCGCCGCAACCGGCGAGCAGCGCCGCGGCGAGGAGCAGCGCGAGCGTGGTCCGCGGGGCGCGCATCGGCGCCCATCCTAGGCCGCGCGCCGCTAAGGCGTAGGCGTTGCCTCGCTACGGTTGCGGATAGGCTGCCGCCGATGCCGACCGTCCGCGAGGCAACCTTCGACCTCTTCCGGGAGCAGGGGATGACCACGATCTTCGGCAACCCCGGCTCGACCGAGCTGCCGATGCTGGCCGACTTCCCGGCCGACTTTCGCTACGTGCTCGGGCTGCAGGAGGCGGTGGTGGTCGGGATGGCCGACGGCTTCGCCCAGGCCGCGGGCCGCACCACCGTCGTCAACCTCCACACCGCGCCCGGCGTGGGCAACGCGATGGGGGCGATCTTCAACGCGCAGGCGAACCACTCGCCCCTGCTGATCACCGCCGGCCAGCAGGCGCGCGCCCAGATCACCCTGCAGGCCAACCTCACCAACCGCGACGCGACCCTGATGCCGCACCCGCTGGTCAAGTGGAGCTACGAGCCGCCGCGCGCCGAGGACGTGCCGCTGGCGCTCGCCCACGGCGGCCACCTCGCCGGGCTGGCGCCGCGCGGGCCGGTCTTCGTCTCGCTGCCGATGGACGACTGGGGCGTCGAGGTCGATGCCGCCGACGCCCGCCACGCGACCACCCGCAAGGTGACCGGCCGCGCCGTCGCCGACCCGGCCGCGGTCGCCGCCCTCGCCGCCGAGCTCGACGCCGCCGCCAACCCGGTCCTCGTCGCCGGCCCCGACATCGACACCGCCGGCGGGTGGGACAGCGCGATCGCGCTCGCCGAGCGCCAGCGTCTGCCGGTCTGGGCTTCGCCGGCGACCGGCGGCGTCCGCCTCGGTTTCCCTGAGAACCACCCGAACTTCCGCGGCGTCCTGCCGCCCGCGATCGGCCCGGTCGGCCAGACGCTGGAGGGCCACGACCTGATCGTCGTCGTCGGCAGCTCGGTCTTCCCCTACTACCCCCACATCCCCGGGCCGCTGCTGCCCGAGGGGGCGCGCCTGGTCGCGATCACCTCTGACCCCGACGAGGCGGTGCGCGCGCCGATGGGCGACGCGATCGTCGCCGACGTCGGCCTCACCCTGGCGGCGCTGGTGGAGGCGGTCCCCGAGTCGGGCCGCGCCGCGCCCGAGCCGAACCCCGGGCCGGGGGACCTCGAGGTGACCGACCCGCTGAACGCCTCGACCGTCCATGGCGCCCTCCGCGAGGCGCTGCCGGAGGACGCGATCGTCGTCCTCGAGTCGCCCTCCTCGACCCTCGCCCTGCGCAACCAGCTGCGCCTCTCGCGCCCCGGCTCCTATTACTTCAGCGCCGGCGGCGGCCTCGGCTTCGGCCTCGCGGCCTCGATCGGCGTGCAGCTGGCCGAGCCCGACCGCCCGGTCGTCTGCGTGCTCGGCGAGGGCTCGGCCCAGTACGCGATCACCGCCTTCTGGAGCGCCGTCGCCTACGACGTGCCGGTCACCTTCCTCGTCCTCCGCAACGAGGAGTACGCGATCCTCAAGTGGTTCGCCGAAGTCGAGCAGATCACCGGCGCCCCCGGCCTCGACCTGCCGAAGCTCGACGTCGCCGCGGTCGCCGAGGGCTACGGTGTCACCGCCCACCGCGCCACTGACCGCGACGGGGTCGCCGCCGCGCTCGCCACGGCGCTCGCCTCGTCGCGGCCGGAGCTGGTCGAAGTCCCGGTCGCGCCGGGGATGTCCCTCTTCTAGCCGTGCGCTCGCTGCTCGACCGTGGCCCCGCGGCGCTCGCCCCGCCGTCCCACGACCCCTCGCCTGACCGCGCGCCGGACTCGCTCGCCGCCGGGATCGCCCAGCCGCTGCGCGGCGAACTCGAGGGGCTGCTCGGCGCCGACCGCGTCCTTTCCCGCCCGGGCGACCTCGTCCGCTACGCCTCCGACGCCAGCCCCTACCGCCTCCTCCCGCGCGCAGTCGTGATGGCGAAGGAGGCCGACGACGTGGCGAAGCTCCTCGCCTTCGGCCGCGCGCAGGGCATCCCGGTCACCTTCCGCGCCGGCGGCACCAGCCTCAACGGGCAGGGTCAGACCGACGGCATCCTGGTCGACGTCCGCCGCCACTTCCGCGGCCTCACGGTCGAGGAGGACGGCGCCGCGGCGCGGGTCGGCACCGGCACCATCCTCGGCCACGTCAACAAGGTCCTCGCGCCGCTCGGCCGCCGGCTCGGCCCCGACCCGGCGAGCACCGACGTCGCCACGGTCGGCGGCGTCGTCGCCAACAACTCGGGCGGGATGCGCTGCGGGGTGACCAAGGACTCCTACTCGACCCTGCGCTCGCTGACCTTCGTCCTGCCCTCGGGGACGCGGATCGACACCGCCGCGCCGGGGGCCGCGGCCGCGTTCGAGGCGGCCGAGCCGGAGCTCGCCGCGGGCCTGGCGGCGATCCGCGACGAGATCCGCGCCGACGCCGACCTCACCGCCCGGATCCGTCGCAAGTTCGAGATCAAGAACACGACCGGCTACCGGCTCTGCGCCTTCCTCGACGCCACGTCGCCGGTGGAGATCTTCCGCCGCCTGCTGGTCGGCTCGGAGGGCACGCTCGCCTACATCCCCGAGGTCGTCTTCGAGACGGTCCCGCAGCCGCCGCTGACGACCACCGCCTGGGTCCACTTCCCCGACATCGACCACGCGATCGCCCCGGTCGGCGAGCTGGTCGCGAGCGGCGCCACCGCGGTCGAGCTGATGGTCGCGCCGGCGCTGATCGCGGCCGGCTGGAGCATGGTCGGCGCGCCGCCGGAGTTCAAAGAGCTCGACCCGACCGGGGCGGCGCTGCTGGTCGAGTTCGGCGGCGAGACGCCGGAGGACCTCGACGCGCGGGTCGAGCGCGCGCTGGCGCTCCTCGCCGGCCACGAGACCCTCGCCGCCCCCGTCTTCACCCGCGAGCCGGAGGAGATCGAAACCGCCTGGCGGGTCCGCGAGGGCCTGCACGGCCTGGTCGGCAAGGTGCGCCTGCCGGGGACGTCGCTGATCGTCGAGGACGTCTGCGTGCCGCCGGCGCGGATCGCCGAAGGGGCGCGGGACCTGCAGGCGCTGCTCGCCGAGCACGGCTTCCTACCCGGCGTCGCCGGCCACGCCTCGGCCGGGAACCTCCACTTCATGCTGACCCCGGACTTCGCCAACCCGGAGGACCTGGCGCGCTACGAGGCCCTGATGAACGGCCTGGTCGAGCTGATCGTCGACAAGTACGACGGCTCGCTGAAGGCCGAGCACGGGACCGGGATCAACATGGCCCCTTATGTGGAGCGCGAGTGGGGGACGAAGGCGACCGAGCTGATGTGGCGGGTGAAGCGGCTCGCCGACCCCGACGGGGTGCTCTCGCCGGGCGTCGTCCTCAACCGCGACCCAGGTGTCCACCTGCGCAACCTGAAAACGCAGCCGCCGATCGAGGAGTCGGCGACCTCCTGCGTCGAGTGCGGCTTCTGCGAGCCGGTCTGCCCGAGCCGCGACCTGACCACGACGCCGCGCCAGCGGATCGTCCTGCGGCGGGAGATCGCCCGCCAGCCGAACGGCTCGCCGGTCCAGCGGGCGCTGCTCGACGAGCTCGGCTACGAGGTGCTCGCCACCTGCGCCGCCGACGGCTCCTGCCAGATCGCCTGCCCGGTCGGGATCGACACCGGGGCGCTGGTCAAGGAGCTGCGAGCGGAGCGCCACACCGACCACGCCGAGCGGGCGGCGCTGGCGACGGCGAAGCGCTGGGGCGCGGTCGAGTCGGCCTCGCGGACGGCGCTGCGGGTCGGCGGCGGCGCGGCGCGGCGGACGCGCAAGGGGCGGGCGCTCCCCGGCCCGGCGCACGCGAAGCTGCCGGCGACGACCCGCGAGGGCGCCGCCGCGGTCTACGTCCCCTCCTGCACCAACCGGATCTTCGGCGGCGGCCCGGTCGATGCGCTGGTCGCGGTCTCGGCGCGAGCCGGGCTGCCGGTCTGGATCCCGGCCGAGGTGGCGGGGAGCTGTTGCGGGCTGCCGTGGAGCTCGAAAGGGTTCGGCGCGGCACACCGGCACAAGGCCAACGAGCTGGTCGAGCGCCTCTGGGAGTGGAGCGGGGAGGGGGCGCTGCCGATCGTCGTCGACGCCGCCTCCTGCACCGGTCAGGTCGTCGAACCGGGGGAGGGGACGCTGAGCGAGGTGAACGCCGCGCACCTCGCGGAGTTGAACGTCCTCGACTCGGTCGCCTGGGCGCACGACCGCCTGCTGCCCGGCCTCGAGGTCGTCCGTAAGGTCGCCGCGGCGGCGATCCACCCGACCTGCGCCACCCATCGCCAGGGTCACGCCTGGCGCCTCGGCGCCCTCGCCGCGGCGCTGGCCGACGACGTCTACCTGCCGCCGACGGGGACCTGCTGCGGCTTCGCCGGCGACCGCGGCATCTCCCATCCAGAGCTGACCGCCGCGGCCACCGGCGCCGAGGCGTCCGAGCTCTCCGGCCGCCGCTTCGACGCCTACCTCAGCTCAAACCGCACCTGCGAGATCGGCATGTCCCGCGCCACCGGGCGCGAGTACGAATCCGTGATCAACGCCCTGGACCGCGCCACCCGCCCGTCACACTGACGTGCGCCCACGATGTCGGTGGGCCGAAAACCGGACACATGGGCAGGTTTTCGGCCCGTCGGCCGGGGCTACCCGTTGACCGGGCGCTCGTCGGCGATGCCCGCCGTCGCGCGGTCGTCGATCTCTTTGAGCAGCGCCTGGGTCCGCGCGTCGCGCTCCTGGCGCTTGTCGATCAGCGGGTTGATCAGGCCGCGGAACGCGGAGACATAGCGCCACCACTTCGGCGCGAAGACGCGCGGGGCGCGCTCTTCGATCCCGCGCACGAACGCGGCCGCCGCTTCGTCGGGCTTGATCCGCTTCATCAGGAAGTCGGGGATGCCCTCGTTCAGTTTCTGCGCGTCGGGCTGGGAGAGGGCGTCCTGGACCATCGTCGTGTCGACCCAGCCGAAGTAGGCGACGGTGGCCGACGCGCCGTGCGGGGCGAGCTCCACCCGCAGCGCGCGGCCGAGCGACTCGACCCCCGGCTTGGCGACCGCGTAGGGACTGTTACCCATCCCGTTGGCGAACGCGTAGACGGAGGAGACGAGGCCGATCTGGCCGCGCCGCTCGACGATCTGCGGCAGCGCCGCCCGCACCGTGCGGAAGACGCCGAGCAGGTCGACCTCGAGGACGCGTTCCCATTCCTCGCCCGACATCCCGTAGACGGTCGACATCTGCTTCTGGGCGATCCCGGCGTTGGCGACGGCGCAGTCGAGCCCGCCGAATTTCTCCACCGCCTCGGCGACCGCGGCCATCATCGCGCCCTGGTCGGTGACGTCGGCGCCGATCCCGATCGCCCGCGCGCCGATCCGCTCGGCCGCCTCGCGGGCCTGCTCGGGGTCGAGGTCGAGGACCGCGACCGAGGCGCCGCGCATCTGCATCTGGCGCGCCGTCTCGTAGCCGATCCCGCGCGCCGCGCCGGTCACCAGGGCCACCTTGCCATCCAGATCGAATGCAGGCATCGGTGTAACCATATTGCTCCCACCTAGAATCGGGGCGATGCCCGGATTCGCGCCCGTCGACCCCAAGCAGTCCTTCCCCGACCTCGAGGAGGGGGCGCTCGAGCGCTGGCGCGAGCAGGACCTCTTCGCCCGCTCGCTCGCCGCGCGCGCCGACGCGCCGATCTGGTCCTTCTACGAGGGCCCGCCGACCGCCAACGGCCGGCCCGGCTCCCACCACGTCCTCGCCCGCGTCTTCAAGGACATCTACCCGCGCTACCGCACGATGTGCGGCTACCGGGTGCCGCGCAAAGCGGGCTGGGACTGCCACGGGCTGCCGGTCGAGCTCGAGGTCGAAAAACAGCTCGGCATCTCCTCCAAGCAGGAGATCGAGGAGTTCGGGATCGCCGAGTTCAACCAGCGCTGCCGCGAGTCGGTCTTCGAGTACGTCGAGGAGTGGAACCGGCTGACCGAGCGGATCGGCTTCTGGGTCGACCTCGACGACCCCTATGTGACGCTCGAGGACCGCTACATCGAGTCGGTCTGGTGGTCGCTGCGCCGACTCTGGGAGAAGGGCCGCCTCTACGAGGGCAACAAGGTCGTCCCCTACTGCCCGCGCGACGGCACGCCGCTGTCCTCCCACGAGGTCGCCCAGGGCTACCAGGACGTCAAGGACGCTTCGATCTACGTGCGCTTCCCGCTGCTCGGGGCGGAGGGCGAATCGCTCCTGGTCTGGACGACGACGCCCTGGACGCTGCCCGGCAACAAAGCGGTGGCGGTGAATCCGTCGGTCGCCTACGTGCGGGCGCGGCTCGGCGACGAGGTCCTGATCGTCGCCCGCGACCTGGTCGAGCGGGTGCTCGGTGAGGACGCCGAGATCCTGGAGGAGATCCCGGGATCGTCCTTGACCTACCACCACTACAAGGGCCCGGTCTTCGACCTGACCGACCAGCAGGAAGGCGGGTTCCCGGTCGTCGCCGGCGACTTCGTCACCACCGAGGACGGCACCGGCCTCGTCCACATCGCGCCGCCGTTCGGCGAGGACGACTATCGGGTCGGCGCCGAAAACGAGCTCTTCGACCCGACGATCGCGGGCACCCTCTACAACCCGGTGAAGCCCGACGGCACCTTCGATGACCGAGTCATCGGCTTCGCCGGCGAGTTCGTGAAAGGGAGTGGGACGACCCGCCGCCTCATCGACGCCCTCGACGCACGCGGCCTGCTCTTCCGCGAGCAGGCCTACGAGCACGCCTACCCGCACTGCTGGCGCTGCGGCACGCCGCTCCTCTACTACGCGACGACCAGCTGGTACATCGGGACGTCGGCGGTCAAGGAGGAGCTGCTGGCCAACAACGAGACGATCGGCTGGCACCCTGAGCACGTCAAGCACGGCCGCTTCGGCAAATGGCTGGAGAACAACGTCGACTGGGCGCTCTCCCGCAATCGCTACTGGGGCACGCCGCTGCCGATCTGGCGCTGCGACGACAGTGGGTGCGCGGCCGTGACCTGCATCGGCTCGGTCGAGGAACTGCGCGCCAAGTCGGCCGGTGGCGAAGTCCCCGACGACCTCCACCGTCCCTACATCGACGATGTCACCCTGTGCTGCGAGGACTGCGGCGGCGACATGCACCGGGTCAGCTCGGTGATCGACACCTGGTACGACAGCGGCGCGATGCCCTTCGCCCAGTTCCACTACCCGTTCGAGGGGCAGGAGGAGTTCGAGTCGCGCTTCCCCGCCGACTACATCTGCGAGGCCCAGGACCAGACCCGCGGCTGGTTCTACACGCTGCTCGCCGAGTCGACCCTGCTCTTCGACCGGTCGAGCTTCCGCAACTGCGTCTGCCTCGGGCTGATCCTCGACCCCGAGGGTCAGAAGATGTCGAAGAGCAAGGGCAACGTGGTCGACCCCTGGGACGTGCTCGCCGCCCACGGCGCCGACGCCTTCCGCTGGTACTACCTGACCACGCAGCAGCCCTGGGCCGGCTACCGCTTCTCGCTGGAGACGGTCGGCGAGTCGGTGCGCCAGTTCATGCTCACCCTCTGGAACACCTACTCGTTCTGGGTGCTCTACGCGAACGCCGAGGGGCTCGGCGCCGACGACCTCGAGCCGGCGGGGGACGCGGACGAGCTGACCGACCTCGATAGGTGGGCGCTCTCGCGCCTGCAGGCGACGGTGGCGACGGTGCGCGAGCGGATGGACGACTTCGACTGCACGACGGCGGGGCGCGCAATCGCCGACCTCGTCGAGGAGCTCTCCAACTGGTACGTGCGGCTTTCGCGCCGGCGCTTCTGGGACGGGGACCGGGCAGCCTTCGCGATCCTGCGTACCTGCCTGCTCGAGACGGCGCGGATGCTCGCGCCCTTCACCCCGTTCCTCGCCGACGAGATCTACCGCAACCTGCTGGGCGGCGCCGGCGGCGAGTTCGACGGCGCTCCCGACTCGGTCCACCTGAGCGACTTCCCTGAGGTAGACGAGGCGCTCCACGACCCCGACCTCGAAGCCGGCATGGCCGCGGTGCAGCGCACCGTCCGCCTCGGTCACGCCGCCCGCTCCGCCGGCAAGGTGAAAGTGCGCCAGCCGCTGCGCCGCGCGGTGATCGTCGCCAACGAGGCCGAGCGCGCCGCGATCGAGGCGCGCGCCGACCTGGTCACCGCCGAGCTCAACGTGAAGGAGCTCGACTTCGTCTCCGAGCAGGGCGACCTCGTCACCTACGAGGCGAAGCCGAACTACCGGGCGCTCGGCCCGCGCTTCGGCAAGCGCATGCCGCAGGTCGCCGCCGCGGTGGCGGCGCTCGACCCGGCGCACGTCGCGAGCGCCCTCGCCGAGGGCGGCCAGATCGGCATCTCGATCGACGGCACCGACCACACCCTCGGCCCGGACGAGCTGACGATGGCGCTGCGCCCACTCGAGGGCTACGAGGTCGAGGCCGAGGCGGGCCACGCGGTCGCCCTGCGGCTGGAGATCGACGAGGAGCTGCGCCGCGAGGGCCTCGCCCGTGAGATCGTCCGCGCGATCCAGAACGCGCGCAAAGAGGCGGGCCTCGAGATCACCGACCGGATCGAGCTCGGCCTCGCCGGCGAAGAGGAGCTGATCGAGGTCGCCCGCGAGCACGAGTCCTACATCGCCGGCGAGACGCTGGCGAGCAGCGTCGCCCTCGGCGACGGCGACGGCATGGGCAGCGCGACCTCGATCGAAGGCCGCGAGCTGCGGATCTCGGTAAACCCGGTTTGACCCGCCGCCGACTTGTCGCCGCGATCGTCGCGACGCTCTGCGTCGTCGCCCTCTGGCCGAGCGCGGCGCTCGCCGCGAACGAAGGCGGCGCCGGCATGGAAAGCGCCGGCGGCGCGATCGGTCCCGGCCAACGTCCCCAGCTGTTGCTCTTCCACGGCGGCTCCTTCCTCTACAACGACGCCTACTTCGAACCGCTGACCCGGCCGCGCGCGCTCGCCGCCGGCTTCGTCCCCCACTACGTCACCTATCCGCTCGGCGATCTGCCGGCGGCGGTCGAGCGGGCGCGCGCCGAAGCACGGCGCCTGCGCCAGAAGTTCGGCCTCGCCGACGTCTACGCCTACGGCTCCTCGGCGGGCGGGACGCTGGCCGCGCTCCTCTCCGGCGACGACCTGGTCGCCGCCGCCGTCGCCAAGGCGCCGGTCTCCGACCTCGTCAGCTGGGAATGGCCGATCGGCAAGTACGGGCCCGAATACTGGGAAAGCATCGGCGCCGACCTCGCCGCCCGCGAACGGCTCTCGCCGATCCGCCGCCCGCAGCTGGCTCCATTGCTGGTGATCCAGGGCCGCGGCGACCACATAGTGCCGCCCGCGATGAACGAAACGTTCGCCGCGGCCTATCCTCGGGTAAGCCTCTGGTTGGTGGCCGGCGGGCACACGACCGAGCGCGTGCGCCCTTTCCTGGTCACCCGTGCCATGCACTGGCTCGCTCGGATCGCGTCGCGCCAGGCCGCCGCGGCGCACTGAGCGCCGCGTCCCGCGGCCTCATCTCTCCAACGCCCTAAAGTTGACCTATGGACTCAAGAAGCAATCCTGACGAAGCAGAGGCGGGCCGCCGCTTCCGCCCCGACATCGAGGGGCTGCGGGCGGTGGCGATCGTCGCCGTCCTCCTCTGCCACGCCGGGGTGCCGTTCCTGGCGGGCGGCTACGTCGGGGTCGACGTCTTCTTCGTCATCTCCGGCTTCCTGATCACCCGCCTCCTGGTCGGGGAGCTGGACCGCACCGGGACGATCTCGCTGCGCGGCTTCTACGGCCGCCGCGCGAAGCGCCTGCTGCCGCTCTCGGCGGTGCTGCTGGCGGCGGTCGCCGTGCTCTCGATGATCCTGCTCTCGCCGCTGCGCGACACCGAAGTCGCGGGGGACATCGTCAGCTCCGCCCTCTACGTCGCCAACTGGCACTTCGCCGCGCAGTCGGTCGACTACTTCGCCCAGGGCCTCGAACCGAGCCCCGTCCTCCACCTCTGGTCGCTGGCGATCGAGGAGCAGTTCTACCTCGTCTGGCCGGGGCTGATCCTGCTCGCGACCTGGTTCTGGCGGCGCCGCGGCCGCTCGGTGCGGCCGGTCCTCTGGCTGGTGCTGGCGCTGATCCTCGCGAGCTCGCTGATCTACGGGATCGTGCTCACCGACGACCAACCGGCCTTCGCCTATTTCTCGACCTTCGCCCGCGCCTGGGAGCTGGCGCTCGGCGCCGCGCTGGCGCTGGCCGCCTCGGTGCGGCTGCCGCGGCTCGGCGCGGTGGCGCTCGGCTGGGCCGGGATCGCCGCGATCGTCTACGCCAGCTTCGCCTTCACCGGCGAAACCTCGTTCCCGGGGACCGCGGCGCTGGTGCCGACGCTCGGCGCCGCCGCGCTGATCCTCTCCGGCACGGCGCTGGCCGCGACCGCCAAGGGAATCACCGGCGGCCGCTTCGGGGTGGCCAACTTCCTGGCCCTGCCGCCGGTTCGCTACGTCGGCCGCATCTCCTACTCCTGGTACCTCTGGCACTGGCCGGCGATCGTCTTCGCCGCGGCGATCTGGGGACCGCGCCTCTCGGTCGCCGCGGGTCTGGGCGCCGTGGCCGTCTCCTGGATCCCGACCCAGGTCACCCACATGCTGATCGAGGACCCGGTCCGCCGCGCCCCTGCCCTGGCGCGATTGCCGAACCGGGCGCTCGCCCTCGGCCTCGCCTGCACGATCGTCGCCCTCGGCGTCGGGATCGGCCTGCGCGCCGCCCAGCCGACCGTGCAGACGGCGCCGCTCAGCGAAGTCCCCGGCGCCGCCGCCTTGCCCGACCAGCCGGTCCCGCAGGAAACGGCGACGGCGCTGCGCCCGAACCCGCTGAAGGCGAGCGCCGACCGCGGGCGCAGCTACTACGAAGGCTGCATGGTCGGGATCCCGGGCACCAACTCCGACAAGTGCCTCTACGGCGACCCGAAAGGGAAGAAAACGCTGGTCCTCTTCGGCGACTCCCACGCCATGCAGTACTTCCCCACCGTCGACGAAATGGTCAACCATCGCCACTGGCGATTGGTCGTCCTGACCAAGGCCGAATGCCCGCCGGAGGAACTCGAAGTTCGGAGCATGATCGAAGACCGCGAGTACTCACAGTGCGACGAGTGGCGCCAGGACGCGCTCGAACGGATCGAAACCGGCGGCGAAAACACGACGGTGGTCATGAGCGGGGACACCGAATACACCCCCTACGGAGCGAATGGCGAAGAGCTGTCGGGGGACACGGCGGCGGAAGCGATGGAAGCCGGCTACCTGCGGACCCTGCAACGCATCGAAGCGGCCGGCCCGCGCACGGTGGTGATCCGCGACAACCCGACCTCGACCTCCGACGTGCCCAGCTGCGTGTCGGAAGACATCCAGCATCTCGGCCGCTGCGCTTTCCCGCGCCACCGCGAATGGGACCACGAATACGACGTCCGCGCCGCCGAACGGTCACCGGAGACCCACCTGATCTCCTTCATCGCCGATATCTGCCCCGGCGAAGTCTGCCGCGCCGTGATCGGTAACGCCCTCACCTACCGCGACAAAGACCACCTCACCGCCACCTTCGCCCGCACCCTCGAGCCGATGCTCGAAACCGACTTCCGCGAAGCCGGGCTTCTGTAGGGCGGGCGGGGGAGAGATCTCGAGGCTCAGGCCCTTGGGCCCGGGTGAGATTCAAACGGCACGCCAAGAACAAGTTGCGTTGGCTGGACGGCACCGCTCAGGAAAGCGGAATCCGTTGTGACAAATAAGTTCGCAAAAGATTTCGATTGGAAGGGCAACCCGCGCTACCGTGGGTTCATCGCCGGGAAGCGCTGCTGCGTAGTGGTCGCGCGGGACGACCGGGACTTGATCATCACCATCTTCGAGAAGGAGCGCGGATGAAAGTTGACTACGACAGCGAGGCCCGTTCTCTGCTCTTCGAATTCGGAGAGTTTCGGGAGCGCGAAGACGGCGACTACGTCGAGGAGTTGGCAGGTGGAACCTGCATCATCTGGATTCATGACGGTCGCCCGGAAAGCATCCAATTACTTAGTGCGGACGACGACATTGCCCGCCTTGATGAAGCCGCGAAGCGCTTTGAGCTAGATGCTGAAGGCCTCCGCGCCGGCGCCTCGGCCGCGCTGGCCGCTCCTGACCGTGAAATCAGGATCGAAGTCGGCAAAGACCTTGTCGCCGCCGAAGCGGCCGAAGCCGACGCCGCCTAACGCGCTCGCGGCGCGTCCGCTATTTCTCGGCGCCCGGGTTGATCAGGAAGTCGGTTTTCGCCGAGTCGGCGAACATGATCCAGCAGTGGTCGGGAGTGACGCCGGCCACCTCGACCAGCGCCTGCTCGATGCGCTTCGCGATCTCGGCCTTCTGCTCGTCCGAGCGGCCCTCGAACCAGTGGACCTCGACGAAGGGCATGGCGTGAGGCGCCCGCCGTTAGGCGAGCGCCGGCTCCAGTTCCGCCTCGAGGCGGCGCTTCGGCATCGCGCCGACGATTTTCTTCGTCATCTGGCCGCCCTTGAAGAGGATCATGGTCGGGATCGAGAGGACTTCGTACTGCGCGGCGGTCTGCTGGTTCTCGTCGACGTTGAGGCTGAGGATCGTCAGGTCCTCGCGCTCGCCGTCGATCTCCTCGAGGACCGGGTGGACGACGCGGCAGGGGCCGCACCAAGGGGCCCAGAAGTCGACGAGGACGGCGCCCTCGGCGTCGAGGACGTCGGATTTGAAGGTGGCGTCGGTTACGTCGGCCAAATTTCCACTCACGGTGATCGCTCTCCCGAGATCGCGTTTAGAAGCTCAATACTTCAAAAAGTATAGCGCCGCTCTGTAAGGGCTCCAAGGCTAGTCCTTACCCCGGCTGCGGAGTGAGTTCGCACTTATCGTCGGTATCCGACGATAAGTGCGAACGCCGGCCTCAGGCCTCTTCGGGCGTCGGCTCTTCGCGCGGCCGCTCCGCCCGTTCGACGTGGTGGGAGCCGAAGCGCAGGCGCGGCAGCTGGAAGATCGCCTCGGCGACGATCGCGCTGTCCATCTTCGACTCGCCCGCCCGCCGGTCGCGGAAGACGATCGGCACCTCGACCACCTTGAAGCCGAGCTGGATCGCCCGGTAGGTCATCTCGACCTGGAAGGCGTAGCCGCGCACCTCGATCGAGTCGAGGTCGACCGCCTCGAGCACCTCGCGCCGGAAGCACTTGAAGCCACCGGTCAGGTCGCGGACCTCGACCCCGAGGACGGCCCGAGAGTAGGCGCTGCCGCCGCGGCTGATCAGCCGGCGCACCCGCCCCCAGTCGCTCACCCCGCCGCCGTTGACGTAGCGCGAGCCGATCACGAGGTCTGCATGCGCCGCCGCGTCGAGCAGGCGCGGCAGGTAGGCCGGATCGTGGGAGAAGTCGGAGTCCATCTCCAGCACCAGCCCCGCCCCCGAGGCGAGCGCCCGGCGGAAGCCCGCGATGTAGGCGGGGCCGAGCCCTTCCTTCTCGCGGCGGTGCAGGACGCTGACGTCGGCGTGGCGCTCGGCGAGCCGGTCGGCGCGCTCGCCGGTGCCATCGGGCGAACCGTCGTCGACGATCAGGATGCGCGCGTCGGCGGGTAGATCGGCACGCGCCGCGGCGACGAATGGTTCGATGTTCTCGGCCTCGTTGTAGGTCGGCAGGACCAACCAAGCGGGGCCTCTGTTCGGCTCTGTCATGGGAATTGATCGTATTCCTGGTGGATTAAGCCGCGGCTAAAGCGGGATAAGCGCGAGATTGGAGAATCAGGGCGTTAAT
Organism: uncultured Actinomycetes bacterium; assembly: GCA_963824485.1. Classification (GTDB taxonomy): domain Bacteria; phylum Actinomycetota; class Thermoleophilia; order Solirubrobacterales; family 70-9; genus VAYN01. The sequence continues at coordinate 23,604 of CAWGPH010000009.1, read as the reverse complement.
TTTGGAGCGATGACGAACGCCGAGATCGCCGCCGCCCTGGATGAGCTCGGCGTCCTCTATGAGCTCGACGGCGCGGTCAGATACCGCGTCCTCGCCTACTCGACGGCAGCGAAAGCGATCCGCGAAAGCCCGGTCTCGGTCGAGGAGCTCGCCCGCGCCCACCGCGCCACCGAGATTCCCGGGGTCGGCAAGACGCTCGCCGAAAAGATCGACGCCCTGCTTGACACCGGCGAGATCCCCGCCGCGGTGAAGTTGAAGGCGAAATTCCCGGCGACCCTGGTCGAGGTGACCCGCGTCCCCGGGGTCGGCCCGAAAACGGCCCGCCTGCTCTGGGAGGAGCTGGAGATCTCCTCGCTCGAGGACCTGAAAAAGGCCGCCGAAGAAGAGAAGATCCGCGCCGTCAAAGGGCTCGGGCCGAAGGCCGAGGAGAACGTGCTGGCCTCGCTGGAGCGCCTCGGCGAGCCGGGGGAGGGGCCCGGGCGCCTGCTGCTCTCGACCGTGCGGCCGATCGCCGAGGAGCTGGCCGAGGCGCTGCGCGAGCACCCGGGCGCCCACCGGGTCGAGGTCGCGGGCTCGGTCCGCCGCTGGGCCGAGACCTGCAAGGACATCGACCTGATCGCCACCGCCGATGAGCCGAAAGAGCTCGCCGAGCACCTGGCCGGCCACCCGCTGATCGCCGCCGCCGGGAAACCGGGCAAAAGCGGCGTCCGCGCCCAGACCCACAACGGCGTCTCGGTCGACCTGCGGATCGTCCCACCCGCCGCCTTCGGCAACTTGCTGCAGCACTTCACCGGTTCGAAGGCCCACAACGTGCAGCTGCGCGAGGACGCGGTCAAGCGTGGCCTCTCCGTCTCCGAGCATGGCATCGCCGACGCCGAGGCCGGCGAGACGACCCTCTGCGAGACCGAGCACGAGGTCTACGAGCGCCTCGGCTACGAGTTCATCGAGCCGGAGCTGCGCGAGGGCCGCGGTGAGCTGAAGGCGGCGCGCGAAGGCAAGCTGCCGGAGCTGATCGAGCTCGGCGACGTGCGCGGCGACCTCCACGCCCACACGACCCTCTCCGACGGCCGCAACACGCTCGACGAGATGGCGGCCGCGGGCCGCGACCGGGGCTATGCCTACATGGCGATCACGGACCACTCCGCCAGCCACGGCTTCGGCGACGACGTCCAGCCCGACCGCCTGCGCGAGCGGATCGAGGAGGTCCGCGCCTGGAACGAGGAGCACGGCAGCCGCCGCTTCCGCCTCCTGGTCGGCTCCGAGATCAACATCGGCCTCGACGGCTCGCTCGACTACCCCGACGACCTGGTGGTGGAACTCGACTGGGTCGTCGCCAGCGTCCACACCTCCTTCAACATCTCCGCAAAGGACATGACCGCGCGCGTCGTCACCGCGATCGAGAACCCGGACGTCGACTGCATCGGGCACCTCACCGGCCGGCTGATCGGCCGCCGCGAGCCCTACGGCATCGACGTCGAGGCGGTCGCCGAGGCGGCGGCCCGGACCGGCACGATGATCGAGATCAACGGCAACCCCAACCGTCGCGACCTCTCCGACCGCCACGCCCGCCTCGCCGCCGACGCCGGTGTCCGCATCGTCCTCAACACCGACGCTCACGGTGTCGACACCCTCGACGACATGGCCTACGCGGTGGCGACGGCGCGGCGGGCGTGGCTGACGAAGGCCGACGTCGCGAACACGCGGACTTGGGCGGAGTTCAAGAAGTTGCTCAAGTCCTAGCGAGGGGACACAACCGCCCGGGCGATCCGCGCGGACGCTTCATGCGTCGCGAGGCTCGCCGGTAGCTCGCACCGCTTCTCAAAGCTCCCAAGCGGACGCGTCCACGGTGGCCCGGGGCCGGGGGCGCGCTCGAACCGCTCGCTCTAGCTTCAGGCGAGCTCCGTCAATTTCAACCGTTCCGAAGGACCATCGGGTGTCCCTCCGAATGAAGCTCACGGGCGCCGAAACCAAACCCTTTCGCACATCCCAGCTGCGCGACGGCTTCAGGCGGAGGGACACCCGATGGTCCCCTCACATCGCATGAAGCCTGTCGCTGCGGAGGCCCGGCGTGCGCACCAGCTCGATCGGCCGCAATGCTGAGTTGGGGACGACGTAGAAGCGGACGCCGTCGCGTTGCTCGATCGCCACGACCGCTGCCTCGCGGGTGTGCCAGCCGAGCGAGACGATCAGGGCGTAGCCGGTGCCGATGATCGCGACGCCGGGGAAGAAGAGGCCGAGGCCGCCGGCGATGATCGCGGTGACGGCGATCGGCCAGAGGCGCTGCAGGGTGATCCGGGCCGGCGTCTCGGTGGGCAGCGAGGTCGCCATGCGGGCACGGGCGAGCGGCTCGCGCATGTCCTCGCGAGCGCGATCCGGCCGGCCCAGCCAGAAGCCGAGGATGATCGCGATCAGCCACCAGGCGACGGCGACGATCAGGGTCGTCGGGCTCGGTTCGCCGCCGACCGAGATCGCGCTGATCGCCCCCAGCACGGTCGCCTCGGCGCCGGTGATGAAGACCGTGGTGCGCAGCAGGTCGGTGTAGGGCACGGCAGGCACTCACTCCGCGAGCCAGCCGAGGATCTCCAGCCACCCGGCAGGACCCTCGACGGTCAGGTCGGCCTCCTCGGCGATCTCCGGCGGCACCTCGGCGGAGAGGACGCCGACCCGGACCGCGGCGATCAGCTCGCCCGCCTCGCGCAGCTCGGCGAGCCGGCGGAAGGCGTCGACGTCGGTGCGGTCGTCGCCCGCGTAGACGACCCGGTCGAGCCCGTCGCCCGCCAGCAGCGACGCCACGGCGGCGTCCTTGCCGCCGCCGCCGACCGGCCGCAGCTCCAAGACCTTGCGCCCCCAGCGCGGTTCGAGCCCCGCCCGGCCCGCCTCGACGGCGATCGCCCGCGCCGCCGCCTCGGCCCGCGCGTCGTCCTCCGCGCCGCGCCAATGGAGTGCCTGGATCGGGCCCTTGTCCTCGACCCGCAGCCCGGCGCCGTCGAGTCGCCCGGCCTCGACCGCCGCGACGAACTCCGCCGCGTCGCCCTCGCGCCCGTCCAGTGACGGGTCCGGGCTCGGCTCGGCCTCGCCCGGCAGCAGCAGCTCCAGCCCGTGGTTGCCGGCGTAGGCGATCTCGTCGAGCCCGACCAGCCGCTTCGCGTCGGCGGCGCGCCGTCCCGACACCGCCCCGACCAGCCCGTAGCGGCCGGCCAGCGTCGCCATCACCGCGCGCGCCTCGGGCGGCACCGCCGCCTCCTCGGCCCGCTCGACGATCGGCGCCAGCGTCCCGTCGACGTCGGTGAGGATCGCCGCGCGCCCCGGCTCGGCACGGAGCGGCTCGAGCAGCGCCTGCCAGGCCGCTCGCGTCGTCTCGGAATCGCCTGCCATCCGGCCGTAGTATCGCCACATGCCGGACCCGGAGGCCGCGGCGCGCCCCAACGAGCTTTTGCGACTCGCCGTGATCGGTACCGCCGCGGGCGCCTTCAGCGGTCTCTTCGGGGTCGGCGGGGGCACGGTCATCGTCCCCCTGCTGATCTTCTGGTTCGGCTTCGGGGAGCGGCTCGCCACCGGCACCAGCCTCGCCGCGATCGTCATCGTCGGCAGCCTCGGCGCCCTCGCCCAGGGCGGCCTCTACGGCAACGTCCACGTCGTCACCGGCCTACTGCTGGCGATCCCGGCGGTGCTCGGTGTCGTCCTCGGCACGGCGATCCAGCAGCGCATCCCGCAGCGCGCCGTCTCCTACCTCTTCGCCCTGCTGCTGGTCGGCGTCGCGATCGACCTCATCCTCAAATGATCGGGGCGTGCCGATGAACGACGTCCTCGCCGTCCTCGTCTGCATCGCGGGAGGCCTGGCCGGCGGCCTGGTCGGGGTCGGCGGTGGCATCCTCTTCGTCCCGGCGCTGACCGTCTTCATCGGCCTCGGCCAGGTCGAAGGCGAGGCGACCTCGCTCTTGATGATCGTGATCGTCGCCCTGGTCGGCGCCGCCCGCCAGCGCGGCTACGGCAACGTCCGCCTGCGCGAGGCGGCGATCATCGGCGCCCTCTCGCCGCTCGGCGTGCTGGCCGGTGTCGCCCTCTCGAACCTGCTGCCGGAGCGCGCTTTACAGCTGGCTTTCGCCGCCCTCGCCCTATTCATGGCCGCCCATCTCGTTCGGCGGGCCCGCGCGCTCGGGTAGCGACACGTGAGCCGGGAGTCCCCCGACTCCCGGCCCGCCGTGCGAGCCATCCTCTACGCTGAGTTCGTGGACTCCTTGAGATGGGAAGGCGAACTGCCGAAGCTTCGCTCCCCGGTCATGGTCTGCGCTTTTCGCGGCTGGAACGACGCCGCCGCGGCCGCCTCGACCGCGCTGGCGGCGATCGGCAACTCGCTCGACTCGGAGATGGTCGCCTCGATCGACCCCGAGGAGTACTTCGACTTCCAGTCGACGCGGCCGACGATCACGATGACGGCGGGCGAGACGCGGCGGATCGAGTGGCCGGAGAACAACCTGATCGCGGTGCGCGTGCCGAGCGCCGAGCACGACCTGGTGTTGCTCGACGGCACCGAGCCGAACCTCCGCTGGCGGACCTTTGCAGAGACGGTTGCGACTGCCGCCGACGCGCTCGAGGTCGGCCTGATGATCACGATGGGCTCGCTGATCGCCGAGGTCTCCCACACCCTGCCGGTGCCGATCACCGGCCTCGCCTCCTCGCCGGAGCTGGTCGACGAGCTCGACCTGGAGCGCTCCAGCTATGAGGGGCCGACCGGGATCGTCGGTGTGGTCCACGACCTCTGCCGGCAGACCGGCATCGACTCCGCCTCGCTCTGGGCGGCCGTGCCCCATTACGTCGCCGCGGTCCCCAACCCCAAGGCGGCCTTGGCGCTGCTGCGCCGGCTGGAGGGGATGACCGGGATCGCGGTCGAGGCCTCCGAGCTGGAGGAGGAAACGACCGACTACGAGGAGCAGATCGGCCGCGCCATCGCCGCCAACCCGGAGATCGAAGAGCTGGTCGAACGGATCGAGGCCGAACAGGTCGACATGCTGGCTGACGAGGTCGACGAACTGCCTTCGGCTGACTCGATCGCGAGAGAGTTCCAACGCTTCCTCCGCCAACGTGGCGGCCCCGAGCAGAGCTGAGCGCGGGTGGGTCAGGATTCGGCGGCCGGGCAGACGAGCCGGTAGTCGCACCAGCCGCAGACGCTTGGCGATGGGCGCGGCTCGAAGTCCTGGGAGAGGACGCCCTCGCCGACCGTGACCACGGTCCGCTCGACCCGCTCGGCGTCGTCGGGCCTGGTCGGCGCGGCGACCTTGTCGCCGTCGAGCACGTAGTAGTAGCTGCCGTAGGCGGCCTCGATGTCCCAGGCCTCGCGCGCCGCCAGCCGGTAGAGCGCCAGCTGCAGATCGGAGTCGAGATCCTCCTCGGTCTTGCGCTCGCCGGTCTTGTAGTCGATCAGCTCGTAGTCGCCGTCGGGCAGGCGGTCGACCCGGTCGACGCGGCCGCGCACGTGGTGGTCGGCGACCTTGAAGTCGAACTTGCGCTCCAGCCAGACCGGCTCGGATTCGGCGACCCGTTCGCGCTCCCAGTAGCGGCGCAGCGCCTCGCGCCCACGGTCGCGGTACTGCAGCTCGTCGTCGGTCGAGCCGAAGCCGGTCCGCCGCCAGCCTCCCTCGAAGAGGCCCATCAGCACCCGCAGCCCGTCGACGCCCTCCTCCGGCGGCTCTTTGTGGAAGCGCTCGAGCACGTTGTGCATGAGGATCCCGAAGCGCTGGTTGATCGTCGGTTCCTGCGGGATGCCGAAGACGCGCGCGAACTTGTACTTCAGCGGGCAGGTCAGGTAAAGGGTGAGGTCGGAGGCCGAGAGACTGAGCCGGCCGTCGCCGCGCCGCGGCAGGAAGGCCTCCAATGAGGGCTCCTCGCGGGCCGAGATCATCCGCAGGCGGCGGCCCCGCTCGCTCTCCGAGTCGAGCAGGTAGGAGTCGAGTGAGGAGGCGTCGAGCTCGGCCTGTTGCTCGGGCGTGGCGACCTGGCGCAGGAGGCCGTTGACCGCCTCGATCGCCTCCGCCGTCGGCTCCTCGCCGGGCCGCTGGGCGAGCGCCGCCAGCTTCAGCAGCTCCAGGTAGCGGGCGATCGCCCGGTTGACGTCGATCGCCGTGTCGAGGCGCGGCTCCGACAGCTCGCGGCCCGCCCGCCAGGAGGCCTCGAGGACCTGCTCGCGCAGCGTCCGATAGGTGGCGTGGAGGCCCTCGGCGGGGCCGAAGAGCTCCTCCTCGTGGTCCTCCTCGACCGCGTCCGGAGACGCGGCGAGCGCTTCCACGTAGGCGCGCGAGGGACGGTCGGCCTCGCCGCCGGCGCGCGAGAGCACCAGTTCGGCGCGCGCCGGCCAGCCGATCCGTCCCCAGTCGGCCTCCCCCTCCAGCCCGAGCGCGAATACGTGGTCGAAGCCGAGCCCCTTCACCGCGTCGAGTGCCAGCCCGACCACGGCGCCCGGCGCGGGCGGCTCCTCGCCGCCGGTCGGCTCGACCCCGGCCTCGGCGACGGCGCTCAGGTAGGCGACGAAGCCGCGGGTCGAACCGTGCGGCTCGCGCCGCGCCCAGGCGGTCGCCAACTCGGCCAGCCGCGAGAGCCCGAGCAGCCGCTCGGCGACCTCCGGCTGGGCGGCGAAGAGGCGCTGACGGCGCAGTCCGACCGCCTCGATCAGCCGCCGCACGAAGACGTCGGCGCGGCGTTCCTCCATCGCCGCCGCCGCGGTCCCGTAGAGCTTGAGGAAGGTCTGGATCCGCTCCCGTGCCTCGGGCTGGAACTGGGGGCTGTCGAGCGCCGCCTCGCAGCCCGCGACCATGTCGAGCTTGCGGCGGCGGGCGATCGTCGTCAGCCGCGCCAGGTCGCCGGGGCGCAGCTCGACCGGCGGCCGGGTGAGTGCCCGGGCCGCGGCGGCCGAGTCGTCGGGATCGGCGAGGACGCGCAGCCAGGCGATCGCGTCGCGCACCTCGGCGCGCTGGAAGAGCGCGGTCGGCCCGGCCAGGTGGAAGGGGATGCCGCGCTCCTCCATCGCCGCCGCGACCGCGCCGCCTTCGCGGATCGGGTCGGCGAGCAGGACAGCGATCCCGTCGGCCGCTGCGCCGCCCACCAGCAGGTGCTCGACCTCGCGCGCCGTCGCTTGCGCCTGGGCGCGCTCGTTGGCGCATTTCCAGAAGCGCAACCGCGGCTCGCGGAAACGGCGCTCGAGCACGACCGCGTCGCCGTCCGGGTGGAGGTCGCGGTACCAGGCCTCGAGCCCGGCGTCGGCGTCGCCCGGCGACGGCCCATCCGCGGTGCTCGCCTCGAGCGCGAAGAGCTGGTTCGGGTTGTCGGCGGCGAGCCCCTCGAGCAGCGCCCGCTGGGCGGGCGTCGACTCCTCCAGCTCGTCGACCATCACCTGCACGAAGCGCGCCGCGATCCCGGCCCGCACGTCGGGCCGTTCGACCAGCAGGCAGTCGAGCGCGAGGAAGACGTCGCCGCGGTCGAGGCTGCCCGACTCGGCGAGGATCCGGTCGTGGGCGGTGTAGAGTTCGGCGAACTCGAGCTCGCGCCGCGCCGTCTCGCGGTCGGCTTCGGCGCCCGCGTCCACGGCCTGGCGCTCGGCCAGCTCGGCGAGCGTCGTCGGCCCGACCCGTTCCGCCTTCAGCGTGTCGATCCGGGCCAGCAGGCGGGCCAGCAGGCCGGCCGGGTTGCCGCGGATCTCGTGGCGGCGCAGCGGCAGCGAGTCGAAGCGGTCGAGCAGCACCGCCAGCCGCTCGGCTCGCCCGAGCACGTCGAAGAAGGGATCGAGCCCGGCGGCCTCGGCGTGCTCGCGCAGCAGCCGCTCGCCGATCTCGTCCCAGCAGCCGACCCAGAACTCTTCATAGGGGCGGTCGAGCAGCGCCTCGCAGCGCTCGCGTAGGCGCCGCGCGGTGGCGCGGCGGGCGCCGATGACAAGCACCCGCTCCGGCGCGGTGCCGTCCGCGGCGAGGTCGGCGAGGCGCCGCGCGAGCATCTCGCTCTTGCCCGTCCCGGCGGTGCCGAGGACGAGCAGGGGCCCGTCGACGTGCGCGGCGGCGCGCTGCCGCCCGCCCGCCTCCCTCTCCGCGATCGGGTCGGTCTGACGCATCGTCCAAAGCTAGCGCGCCGTAAAGTCCGGCTCATCGACGTTTTCTCCGCAGACTGGCCGGGAATCTGCCGCCGCATCGTCGCCGCTCAGCGGCGCATCTTCGCCGAGGTGGTGAGCAGCGAGGAACGCACCGTCTACGAGGGGGTCGGCGAGGGCGGCGACCACACCCTGGTGATCGACCGCCGCTGCGAGGACGAGGTCTTCGCCGAGCTGGAGAAGCTGGCCGCCGAAGGCGCCTCCTTCGTCGCCGTCTCCGAGGAGCGCGGCGAGGTCGTCTTCGGCGAGGGCGGCGCGGCGCGGGTGGTGATCGACCCGATCGACGGCTCGCTGAACGCCCGCCGCACGATCCCTTCCCACAGCCTCAGCATCGCGGTCGCCGACGGCGACTCGATGGCCGACGTCCGCTTCGGCTTCGTCCACGATTTCGGTGCCGAAGAGGAGTTCATGGCGACGCTCGGCAAGGGCGCGACGGTGGGGGAGCGCGAGGCGCGGGTCGCGGCCGGCGACGGGCGGCTCGAGGTGGTCGGCCTGGAGTCTGCCGAGCCCGACTGGACGGTGCCGGCGCTCAACTCTCTGGCCGGTCACGCGTACCGCCTGCGGGTGGTCGGCTCGATCGCGATCACCGCCGCCTACGTCGCCGCGGGCCGCTTCGATGCCTTCCTCAGCCTGCGGCCCTGCCGCTCGGTCGACGCCGCCGCGGCGCAGCTGATCGTCCGTGAGGCGGGCGGCGCGATCGTCTTCGGCGACGTTGCGTTGGAGGAGACCCCGCTCGACCTCAGCGCCCGCTACCCGATGGCGGCGGCCCGTGACGAGGCCGCCCTCACCACCGTCCGCGCCGCGCAGATCGCCTGAGCCGCGAATATTGGGTGTAACCACCGCCCCTAAATCGTTTAAGAACGTCTGTTCGTAAGGAACGTATGTTCGCTAGACTCGGCGCCGCCCGAGCCATCCGACACAAACTTAAGGGGTATGTCTTCATGGCAACGCAGAGCACCAGCTCCAACAGCAGCAAATCCAAAAACCAGGCCAAACGCGCCACGACCGAAGCCAAAAAATCGGCCGCCAAAACCGCGAGCGCGACGAAAAAAGCCGCGACCAAGACCGCCGTCGCGGAGAAAAACCAGGCGCAGGTGATCCTGGAGACCGCCGTCGACTTCCCGGTCGGCGCCGTGCTTTCGGTGAGCGACAAGCTCAGCGACATCGTCGAGCCCTGGACCGGCCGCACGAAGGCCGAGAAACAGCTCAAGTCCTACCGCCGCCAGATCGAGAAAGCGGCCAAGCGCACCGAGCGCCGCGGCACCAGCGCCCGCCGCAAAGCGACCACCGAGGCTCGCAAAACCCGCAACCGGGTCGAGCGCGAAGCCCGCAAGCACCAGAAGGCCGTCACCTCGACCGCGACCGAAACGATCAAGAGCAGTCGCACCGAGGTCGAGCGCCGGGTCAAGCAGGTCTCCGACCAGCTCGCCGCGCTCCGCTAACCGTCCAAGCCGCCTACGGTTTCGAGGCCGTCCCGGGTTCCCGGGGCGGCCTTTTTGTTGCCACGGGGTGAGTTCGCAGTTCTCGTCGCATAGCGACGAGAACTGCGAACTCGGGCTCAGCCGGTGACGGCGAGCGGCCGTGAGGTCGCGGGCGCGAAGGGCCAGCCGCCGGCCGCCGGGACGAGGGCGCGGAAGAGGAAGCGGACGCCGGCGCTGTCGTCGTCGCTGAACGAGTACGGGTAGCGGAAGCGCCCTTCGGCGTCGCTCTGTACGGTGCGGAACTCGGTCCAGGCCATCCCCGGCAGGCGGAACTCGAGCTCGACCGGCAGGCCGCTCGCCGGCAGCTTGGCTTCGGGGTGGGCGATGCGCCCGTTGAAGACGACCGGCGGCCCGCCGACCACGACATGGGTGGTGGAGACGCCGAGGTGCACGGCGGCGCGCACGCGCAGCCGCAGCAGGCGCCCCGCGGCGCGGGTGAGCCGGCCGGTGCCGGGGAACTCGGCTGTGACCTCGCGACTCGGCCCGGGCGCCAGCCGCGTGCTGAATCGCCCGTCGGCGTCGGTGGTGAGCGCGGTGCCGCGATTGGCATTGCGGGAGCCGGCCGGGAAGGTCTCGACCACGTCGACCGTCTCGCCCGCCAGCGGCTCCCCGGCGGCGTCGACGAGGCGGCCGCCGACCACCGCGCCGTGGCAGCAGGGGACGGTGCGGCCGGCCGGGCGCCGCGCGAAGGAGCGGACCACGGCGCGGTGGCAGCGCCGGCTGCCGTCGGCGCGCGAGCAGCGCTGGAAGACCAGCTGCCCGGCGCCGAAGCCGAAGGCGAGCCCGGTTTCCTGCTTGACCGGGTTGCGCAGGACGAACGGCGCGCCATCCGCGCCGAGGGCCGAGGTCGCCGTGTTGCCGGCCGCGTCGAAGCCGGTCGCGCGGAATTCGTAGGCGGCGCGCGGGAAGTCGTCGGAGTTCCAGCGGGCGACGAGCCGGCCGTGCCGGGCGTCGGTGGCCAGCGGCTGGAAGCGGGTCGAGCTGCCGACCCGGCGGAGCTCGATCTGGCCGCGGTCGGGGTCGGGGCCGGAGAGGGCGTCGGCGACCGTCGCCTCGATCCGCTCCGGGTCGGTGGGGTCGGGGGCGGCGAACCGCACGGTCGGCCCGCTTTCGTCGATCCGCACCGTCGCCGAGCCCGGTCGCGCGAAGGGGAGGCTGCCGTCACCGCTGTTGCCGAGCGCGTCGCGCCCGTAGTAGTCGACCTTGTGCACGCCCTCGCCGGTCACCGTCGTGGCGGCGGTGGCACCGGGCACGACCAGCGGCGGGCCGCCGTCGACGGTGAGCGCGGTGATCGGGCCACCCGGCCCCGCCGCGGTCATCCCGGCGACCGGGTCGACGGCGACGGCGGTGAGCCTCACCGGCCCCGCCGACCAGCCGGCCGGAACGCCTTCGAGGCGGACCTGCGGCGGCGCCCCGTCAACGACGATCCGCGCCGAGGCGACCGCGCTGGAGGCCATCCCCGAGTTGGAGACGGCGACCGCGTGGACCCAGCTGAACCCTTCGGGCGGCGAGGGGAACCTGATCGAGTCGTCGCCGGGGCCGTGAGGGAGGGTGAGCTCGGCCGGGCCACAGCGGTCGGAGTGGGCGCAGGGCGAGGCGTCCGGACGGTCGTCGAGGGTCACCGCATAGCCCGCGATCCCCGCGATCGGCAGCGGCGCGGCCGGGTGCGAGAGTCGCACCGCGATGGCTTCGCCGGCGGCGACCGAGGGCGGGGCGGTCACGACGACCGGCGCGGGCCGCGCGTCGTCGAAGAGCAGCGTCGCGAAGACGGGCGGTCCGAGGGCGAAGGCTTCCACGAGGTACACGCCGGGTACGGGCGGCACTTGAAAGCCGCCGTAGTACGAGTACGGCGTCGAGATCAGCCCGAAGCCCGGGATCGGGTTCTTGGCCGAATCGCGAACGGCGAACTGAACTGGGACCGAGCCCGGCGGGTTCGGGTCCCAGCCGACGGCGAAGCTGTTCTCGGCGTGCCAGACGTTGCCTTCTTCTACGCGGAACCCGGTCAGGTTGAAGCCGTCCGAAGCACTGGCGACGCCGGACAGCAGCGCCGTGGCGAGGGAAGTGGCCAAGGTGACCGCGGCGAACAGACGGCGCGCTCCGCTCACGGCCCGAACTCCCCGGCGGCGCTCCCGCTCGAGGGGGCCGCAGACGTTGCGCTCGCCGAAGACGCCGACGCGGAGCTCGACGTTTCGAGCGGCGGTGGGGGCGGCGGTTCGGTGTATTCGACCGCGCCGCTTTCGCTCGGCGGCGGGGTCGAGGCGACCTCCGCGGTCGCCGGCGTGTCCGCCTCTTCGCGCTTCCGCTTCGCCTTTTCGTGATCGGCTTTGGGCGTTTCCTGCGGCTGCGGTTCCGATCCGGCTTCGGCCGGCGGCGCCGGCTGGTATTCGACCGTCGACCCCGATTCGGCCTCCTCGGCGAGGTGCTGCGGATGTCGCGACACCTTCGCGGCGGGTCGCGAATGCTGGTCGGGCGGGTCGAGGAGCGGCGCCGGGACGACCCCGGTGGCGACGCAGGCCGCCGCGCCGCCGACCGTGCCGGCGCAGATCGCCAGGACCTTGGCGAGCGCCGCCACCCCGGCGCCGCGCGTCCCACCCGCCGTGGCGAGGCCGCCGAGGGTCGAGTCCGAGGCCGCCGACCCGCCGCCGACTCGCGTCGCCACCGCGACGTAGGCATCGTGCAGGCGGTCGACCAGCGAGCCGCGCAGCGGCAGCACCGGGGCGAGGGCCGCCGCCGCGCCGGGCGCGGCGCGATAGGCGCGCAAGGTGGCGCGGCAGTGGGGGCAGGTGCGCAGGTGCTCGCGCAGGGTCGCCGCGTCGGTCGGCACGGCTTCGCCGTCGGCGAGCGCCGAGAGCAGGGGCGCCAGCTCGGCGCAGCGGCCGCCGCGGTCGCGGCGGACCAGGAAGCGGCGGAACCGCTCGCGTCCCTCCGCCACGCACCGATTCACCTTGGTCGCCGAGAACCCGGTGATCTCGCCGATCTCCCGGTACGAGTAGCCCTCGGCGAGCAGGGTCAGGGCGCGCAGCTCCTGCGGCTTCAGCGTCGCCAGCGCCTCGCGGCTGCGCTCGATCGCCTCGTGGCGCTCGGCCCGTTCGGCCGGTCCGTCGATCTCGGCAGGCAGCATCGCCACCCAGTCCTCGTGGCCCGGCTCGGCGGCCGTGGCGGCGGGCCCGGCGAGGATCCGCTCGCGGTCGGCGCGGACCGCGAGCGCCTCGTGCTTGACCACCGTCTGGGTCCAGCGGACGAGCTCGCGCGGGTCCGCCGAGGGAGCCTTGCGGAGCAGGATCTCGAGGCCCCGCTGCAGCGCTTCGTCAGCGTCGTCGGCGCAAATCGAGTAGCGCCGGGCAGTGCGGCGCAGGCTCGCCTGGTGGCGCGCGAAGGTCTCGATCGCGGCCCGCTTGCGCGCCGCCGCGTCGATCGGCGTGCCGCCATCCTCACGATCAACATCGTGCACGGCGCTCTCGCGCCGCGAATCCCTGCCCGGACTCACTGTTTGACTCTCCCCGTCCGCTTTATTTGTCTAGATCTAACACTGCCAGGAGAAGGGGGCCCGTTGGGGGGCTTCTCCCCCCGAAGATGTGGACTTTGTGACGAAACCCGCGCAATTTGCGCACAGCGTGTACCTGGCAAAACCGTCTTCCCGGTCGCGGCCGGGTCGTCCGCGGCGAGCCGATAGCATCGGTGGGGATGACGACCTGCGTGGTCACCGGCGGCGCCGGCTTCCTCGGATCCCACCTCTGCGAGCACCTGCTCGGCAAGGGACACCGGGTGATCTGCCTCGACAACCTGGAGACGGGCTCACTCGAGAACATCGCGCACATCCGCGACGAGAAATTCGAGTTCCGCCACACCGACATCACCGAGTACGTCGACGTGCCCGAGGCGGTCGACTTCGTCTACCACCTGGCCTCGCCGGCAAGTCCGATCGACTACCTGCGACTGCCGCTGCACACGCTGAAGGTCGGCTCGCAGGGGACCCACAACATCCTCGGCGTCGCCAAGTGGAAGCGCGCCCGCTTCCTGATCGCCTCGACCAGTGAGGTCTATGGCGACCCCAAAGTGCATCCCCAGCGCGAGGACTATTGGGGCCACGTCAACCCGATCGGCCCGCGCGGCGTCTACGACGAGGCGAAGCGCTACGCCGAGGCGCTGACCATGGCCTACCACCGTCAACAAGGCGTGGACACGGCGATCGTCCGCATCTTCAACACCTACGGACCCCGCATGCGGCCCCACGACGGCCGTGCGATCCCGACCTTCCTCCGCCAGGCGCTGCAGGACCGGCCGCTCACCGTCTTCGGCGAGGGCAGCCAGACGCGTAGCTTCTGTTACGTCGACGACCTGATTCGCGGGATCGTCTCGCTGGCCGAGTCCGACGTCCACACGCCGGTCAACATCGGCAACCCCGACGAGTTCACCCTGCTCGAACTGGCCAAGACCGTGATCGAGGTGACCGACTCGCGCTCCGAGATCGTCTACGAGGCGCTGCCCACCGACGATCCGCAGCAGCGCCGCCCCGACATCGGCCGCGCCCGCGACCTGCTCGACTGGGAACCGGCGATCAAGCTCGACGAGGGCCTGCGCCGCACGATCGACCAGTCGGGCGTCGAGCGCCTCGTCGGCGCCGGCGACTAGTCCCGACGATCGCCTGAGACCCGCCGCCGGCCGCTGGTTGCGGTCGCCCAATATCCTTTCCTGGGCATGGCGACGACCCCTGACAGCTCGGCGGAGGACACGCACCTGACGATCGCGCCGCTGGTCGGTCCCGACGACAAGCGGGTCTTCACCGATTCCGGCATCGAGATCGACCCGCTCTACGACGCCGACGACGTCGCGCCCGACCTCGAGGCGCGCCTCGGCGAGCCCGGCAGGCCGCCCTTCACCCGCGGCATCCACGGGGGGATGTACCGCGACCGGCTCTGGACGATGCGCCAGTACGCCGGCTTCGCCTCGCCCGAGGACACCAACGAGCGCTACCGCTACCTGATCGAGAACGGCTCGACCGGCCTCTCGATGGCCTTCGACCTGCCGACCCAGCTCGGCCGCGACTCCGACGACCCGCTCTGTTACGGCGAGGTCGGGCGGACCGGGGTGCCGATCGACACGATCGAGGACATGCGGATCTGCTTCGACCAGATCCCGCTCGACGGCGTCTCCACGTCGATGACGATCAACGCGCCCGCGGCGGTCCTGTTGCTGCTCTACGAGCTGGTCGGCAAGGAGCAGGGCGTGCCGTCCCAGAAACTGCGCGGCACGGTCCAGAACGACGTGCTGAAGGAGTACATGGCGCGCGGCAACTACATCTTCCCGCCCGTGCCGACGATGCGCCTGACCACCGACATCTTCGAGTACTGCCAGGAGAACGTGCCGAAATGGAACACGATCTCGATCTCCGGCTACCACATCCGCGAGAAGGGCTGCTCGGCCGTGCAGGAGGTCGCCTTCACGCTCTCCAACGCGATCGCCTACGTCGAGGCGGCGCTGGAGCGGGGACTCAAGATCGACGAGTTCGCGCCGCGGCTCGCCTTCTTCTTCAACTGCCACAACAACGTCTTCCAGGAGGTCGCCAAGTTCCGCGCGGTGCGGCGGATGTGGGCGAAGATCGTCGCCGAGCGGTTCGGCGCCGAGAACCCGAAATCGATGCAGATCCGCTTCCACACGCAGACCGGCGGGGTGACGCTGCAGGCGCAGCAGCCCGAGGTCAACATCGTGCGGGTCGCGCTGCAGGGGTTCGCGGCGGTCGCTGGCGGCACCCAGTCGCTGCACACCAACGGCTTCGACGAGGCGCTGGCGCTGCCGACCGAGCGCTCCGCCCGGATCGCGCTGCGCACCCAGCAGGTGCTCGCCTACGAGTCGGGCGTCGCCGAGACCGTCGACCCCTTCGCGGGCTCCTACTTCGTCGAGTCGCTGACCGACGAGGTCGAGGAGCGCTCCTGGGAGCTGATGGGCAAGGTCGAAGAGCTCGGCGGCTCGGTCGAGGCGCTGGAGTTCATGCAGCGGGAGATCGAGGAGTCGGCGCACAGCTACCACGAGCGCTACCGCTCCGGTCAGGACATCATCGTCGGCGTCAACAAATTCGTCACCGACCAGGTCGATGACTTCGACATCCTCAAGGTCGACCCGGAGTCGGAGCAGCGTCAGCTGACGCGCTTGGCGGCGTTCAAGGAGCGCCGCGACCAGGCCGCGGTCGACGCCAAGCTGGACGCGCTGCGCGACGTCGCCCGCGGCGAGGGCAACCTGCTGTACCCGATCCGCGCGGCGCTCGCCGCCGACGCCTCGATCGGCGAGGTCTGCGGCGCGATGCGCGACGTCTTCGGGGAATACAAGGGCGGCGCCTTCTTCTAGCTGACGCCCTCGCCGGCCGATGGGCGACCCCCGCCGGGTGTGGTCCCCCATCGGCCGGCGGGCCCTTGAGGGATCGAGGAGGAAGGCGCGCCGGGGGATCACGGAAGGCGCTCCTGGGTCACGGAAGGCGGGAGACGGCACGAAGGCGTGTGAGGCGCCCCGCGACCGTGCACCTGAGCCGCCCATGACCGGCTCAACTGCACGACCGTGCGATCGACCACACCCTGGTGTGTTCAATCGCACGGTCGGCGGGCCAGGCGCACGGGACCGTGCCATCTCCCGCCTTCCGTCACACCCTCCCCGCCCGAGCCTGCCGCGGATGCCGGGCCGACCTCACAAAGCCGGGGGTCGGACCGGCATCCGCGGCACCCGGCGCGCTTCAGCAGTCTGGACCCTAGCCCGCCGCTTCCAGCAGTCCCTTGTCTTCGACCAGGCCGAGGTCGAGCGTGCGGTAGCCGACCGCCTCGAAGAGGACGACGACGCGGTCGCGGTCGTAGCGCTGAACTTCGCCCGCGCCCCAGCTCTTGTGGGTGACGGCGGCGCCGATCGGGAAGGGGCGCACGGCGTCGTCGGGCTTGACCAGGCCCGCGTCGCAGTTGTCGCAGTTCCAACATGGGACCTCGTGCTCCTCGCCGAAGTAGCTGAGGATGTGGTCGCGCCGGCAGCCCTGCGTCTCGGCGTAGGAGCGCATCATCGCCAGGCGGGTGCGATCGAACTCGCGGCGCTCGCCGCTCTCGCGGACGCCCGCCTGGACCGCCGTCTCGAGGCTCGGGCCGCCACTCGCCCGCCGTACGTCGCCGGCCTCGGAGACCTGCAGCCAGCCGGTCTGCTCGAGCCGCCCGACCGCCTCCAGCACCTTCGAGCGCGAGAGGCCGAGGCGGTCGACCAGTGCCGCCGGGTCGGCATCGCCGCCCGCCTCCTCGACCGCGTGGCCGACCGCCTCCAGGTCTTCGCCATCGACCCCGCCGGCACTGCCGAGGAAGCGGCGGATCGCTTCGTCCTCGGGCCGGTAGAAGAGGACCGCGTCGGCCGGCTCGCCGTCGCGCCCCGCCCGTCCCACCTCCTGATAGTAGGAGTCGATCGAGTCGGAGGGCCCGGCGTGGAAGACGAAGCGGACGTTCGGCTTGTCGATCCCCATGCCGAAGGCGGTGGTAGCGACGATCACGTCGACCTCGTCGTCCATGAAGCGGTCCTGCAGCTCGCCGCGGCGCTTCGCCGCAAGGCCCGCGTGGTAGGCCTCGGCCTTGACGCCCGCGGCGGCGAGGGCCGCGGCCAGCTCCTCGCTCGCCTTGCGGGTGGCGATGTAGACGATGCCGGGCTTCGGGGCTTCGGCGACCGCCCGCACCAGCGCCTCCTCTTTGCCGGTGGCGTCGGAGAAGCGGCGCACCTCGAAGTGGAGGTTGGGACGGTCGAAGCCGCGGATCACCTGCGCCGGGTCGTCCATGACGAGGCGGGCGACGATCTCGCGGCGGACCGGGGGAGAGGCGGTCGCGGTCAGGGCAAGGATGGTGGGACGGCCAAGGCGCTCGGCGAAGGCGCCCAGCTGCAGGTAGTCGGGGCGGAAGTCGTGGCCCCACTCGCTGATGCAGTGGGCCTCGTCGATCACCAACAGCGAGGGCTCGGTGGCGGCCAGCTCCGCCAGCACCTCGGGCTTGGCGAGCTGCTCGGGGGCGAGCAGGACGAACTCGTGCTCGCCGCGCTCCAGCGCCTCGATCAGCGCGTGGCGGCGCTTCGGCGAGACGGTCGAGTTCAGCTCGGCGGCCTCGCCGGGGGAGATGTGCTCCTCGATCGCCTCGACCTGGTCGCGCTGCAGGGCGATCAGCGGCGAGACGACGATCGTCGGCTTGCCGAGCAGCTCTCCCGCCAGCTGGTAGATCGCCGACTTGCCGTAGCCGGTCGACATCACCGCCAGCGTGTCGCGGCCGCCGAGGACTGCTTCGATCGCTTCCAGCTGACCGGGGTGGAGTGCCTCGATCCCGAGCTTCTCCTTCGCCAGCCGTTCGATCTCCGCAGCGCGCGCCACGGGCGCACGGTACCCGGCGCTGAACTTTCCTTCCCAGACGGTGGGCGGCGGAAGGAACCCGCCGGCGATGGCCGAATCCGGGTCAGATGATTGAGGCCGCAAGAACCCTGATGAAGTCCGAGCCGGAGCTCGTCGAGCTGATCGCCGAGGTCGAAGGCGTCGAGGTGACGATGGCCGAGAAGGGCTTCGGGACCCGCGTGGAGCTCCGCGCGGCCGAGGGCAGCGGCCTCCTGCAGGCGGATCTGGAAGCGGTTCTCGACCAGCTCGCCGAACCGCGGCGCCGCCCTTTCAGCTGACTCCATAGAATCGCCCGCGCCGCGTTTCGCCACCCTTGCAGCGGCTGAACCAGATGCGCGAGAAAAACCCGATCACCCACGAGGAGAAGCTCTCCTATCTGCGCGAACTGCGCGAGGCGGCGATCCACTCGGCCTCCGAGGAAGCGGTCGAGAAGCAGCACGCCCGCGGCAAGCTGACCGCGCGCGAGCGGATCGACCTGCTGCTCGACCCAGGCTCGTTCCAGGAGCTCGACACCTTCGTGCGGCATCGCACCTACGACTTCGAGATGCAGAAAAAACGGCCCTGGGGCGACGCCGTCGTCACCGGCCACGGGACCATAGAAGAGAGAACTGTTTTCGTTTTCTCCCAGGACTTCACGGTGTTCGGCGGCAGCCTCGGTGAGGTGATGGCGGAGAAGATGTGCAAGGTGATGGATCTTGCCGCCGAGGTCGGGGCGCCGGTGATCGGCATCAACGACTCGGGCGGCGCCCGGATCCAGGAGGGCGTCGTCTCGCTCGGCGCCTACGGCGACGTCTTCGCCCGCAACGTCAAATGCTCCGGGGTGATCCCGCAGATCAGCCTGATCATGGGCCCCTGCGCGGGCGGCGCCGTCTACTCGCCGGCGATGACCGACTTCATCTTCATGGTCAAAGAGACCTCGCACATGTTCATCACCGGCCCGGAAGTGATCAAAACGGTGACCGGCGAGGAAGTCGAGTTCGAGGCGCTCGGCGGTGCGATGAGCCACAACTCGAAATCGGGGGTCGCGCACTTCGCCTCCGAGGACGAGGAGAGTTGCCTCGAAGACGCGCGCTACCTGATGAGCTTCCTGCCCTCGAACAACCTCGAGCTGCCGCCGCGCTTCGAGCCCAGCGACGACCCCGAGCGCGAAGACGAGGACCTCGACACCGTCGTCCCCGACGACCCGTCGAAACCGTACGACATGCGCGAGGTGATCAAGCGGATCGTCGACGACGAGGAGTTCTTCGAGGTCCACGAGCACTTCGCCAAGAACATCATCTGCGGTTTCTCCCGCCTCGACGGCTATCCGGTCGGGATCGTCGGCAACCAGCCCGCCTTCCTCGCCGGCGTGCTCGACATCGAGGCGTCCGAGAAGGCGGCCCGCTTCGTCCGCACCTGCGATTGCTACAACGTCCCGCTGCTCACCTTCACCGACGTGCCCGGCTTCCTGCCCGGAACCGACCAGGAGTGGAACGGCATCATCCGCCACGGCGCCAAGCTCCTCTACGCCTACACCGAGGCGACGGTGCCGAAGCTCACCGTGGTCACCCGCAAGGCCTACGGCGGCGCCTATGACGTGATGGCCTCGAAGCACATGCTCGCCGACTTCAACTACGCCTGGCCGACCGCCGAGGTCGCGGTGATGGGTCCCGAGGGCGCCGTCAACATCATCTACCGCAAAGACATCGCCGGCTCGCCGACCCCCGACGAGCGCCGCCAGAAACTGATCGACGACTACAAAGCCCACTTCGCCAACCCGTACGCGGCAGCGGAGCGCGGCTACATCGATGACGTCATCGAGCCCCGCCAGACCCGCCCGAAGCTGATCAAAGCCCTCCGCATGCTGCAGTCCAAGCGCGTCCCGCAGCCGAAGCGCAAGCACGGCAACATCCCGCTCTAAGCGTCCCCCGAGCGAGCTCCGAGCCCTCCCGCGGGGGAGAACCTCCGCCAGCTGTTCCTTTCTTCGGAATGGTCGAGGAAAGGAACAGCCAGCCGGGGGCGTGGGGCAGGATTGCCGCAGTTGCGGGGTCGCAGGCGGGGCTCGTTACCGTGAGACAGCTGCGCGGGGCGGGGATCGTGGACGCGGCGATCTGGGACGCGGTGGCGCGCGGTCGACTCCACCCCGTCCTCCACGGGGTCTACAGCGTCGGGCACCGATATCTGACCGTGCATGGAAGGTTGCTGGCGGCGACGATGGCGTGCGGGGAGGGCAGCGTGGTGTCCCACGGCACGGCGGCTTGGCTGCTGGGACTTCGCGACTGGCGGCCGGAAGCGATCGACGTGATCGCGCCGGTCGAAGCGGGGCGGAAGATCGCGGGGATCCGCAGGCGGTTCGTCCCGGCGCCGGCCGGGCGCGAAGTTTGGCGACGCCACGGGGTCCCGGTCACCAGCCCGGCGCGCACGATCGTCGATTGTGCGGGGATCTCGGATTCCAAGGGCGTGGGCGAATTGATCGAGCAGGCGTCGGTCCTGCGGCTGCTCGACGTCGAGGCGATCGACCGTGTCCTCGACGGGCCACGTCGGCGCGGCACGCGCCGGTTGCTGCGGGCGCTCGAGCCCTGGCGACGCTATCCGCGCGGGATCAAGATCCGCAGCCGCATGGAGGCCAAGCTTCTTCCCTTGCTCAGCGAAGCGGGGCTCCCGATCCCGCAGACCAATGCGAGGCTGCGGCTTGGAGACAAGTCCTACGAGGTCGACTTCCTCTGGCGCCGGCAGAAGGTGGTGGTCGAAACCGATGGCGGTCGCTTCCACGACAACCCGATCGCGGGCGGCAGGGACAGCGACCGCAATCGCGCCCTCGCGGCGGCCGGGTATCGGATTCCGCGCCTGGGCTGGGAGGACCTCCGCGACCGCCCCGACGAGACGATGAGAGAGATCTCCGGCCTGCTCGCGCGGCGCTAATGCGCGGAGGCGGCCTCGGCCTCGGCGATCGTGGCTGGGGCTGAGGTCGGGGCGGCGCCCCCGCGGCCGGGGGTGAGGCCGCCGTCGTCAGTGGAGAGGCGGTGGGCAAGGTAGACGGGGACGATCGAGAGGAGGATCAGGATCACCGCGACGGCGGGGACGATCGGCAGCTCTTTGGGGCGGAAGAGGTTGTGGTAGATCCAGATCGGCAGGGTTTCTTCGCCGGCGCCGATCGTGAAGTTGGTGACGATGATCTCGTCGAAGGAGAGGGCGAAGGCGAGCAGGGCACCGGCGCCGAGGGCGCTGCGCAGGGAGGGGAAGGTGACCCAGCGGAAGGTCTGCCAGGGGTCGGCGCCGAGGTCGGCCGAGGCTTCCTCGAAGGACCCCGAGGTGCGGCGCAGGCGCGCCACCACGTTGTTGTAGACGACGACGATGCAGAAGGTGGCGTGGCCGATGATCACCGTCATCAGGGTGAGGCTGATGCCGAGCACCTGGGTGAAGGTGTTGGAGAAGGCGACGCCGGTGACGATCCCGGGCAGGGCGATCGGTAGGACGACGAGGAAGGAGATCGTGTCGCGGCCGAAGAATTTGCGCCGCCCGACCGCGAGCGCGATCAGCGTCCCGAGCACGATCGCGATAGACATCGCGACGACGCCCGCCTCGATCGAGGTGAGCAGCGCTTCGCGCGCCGATTCGCTTTCGACCGCCTTGCCGAACCAGCTGAGGGTGAAGCCCGGCGGCGGCCATTTGAGGATTTTGCTCGAGTTGAAGGCCTCGACCACGATCACCAGCAGCGGGATGTAGATGAAGGCGAGGACGATCGCCACCGCCCCCCGCAACAGGATCTTGTCGCGCTTCGAGAGCCGCATCAGACGTGCTCGAAGGCGCCGAGCTTGCGGGCGACGCCGAGGTAGGCGATGACGACGACGATCGGGACCAGGGCGAAGGCTGCCGCGAACGGCTGGTTGTTGGTGATCGAGTCGAAGATCGAGGTGCCGATGAACTGTTCGTTGGAGACGAGTTTCGGCGCCAGGTAGTCGCCGAGGGTGAGCGAGAAGGTGAAGATCGAGCCCGCCACCACGGCCGGGAAGGCGAGCGGCAGGATCACCCGGCGGAAGGTGGTGAAGGGGTGGGCGCCGAGGTCCTCGGAGGCGCTGATCAGCGAGTCGGGGATCCGTTCGAGCCCGGCGAAGATCGGCAGGATCATGTACGGCAGCCAGAGGTAGCTCATCACCAGCCACACCGAGGTCACGCCCTCGCCGGGGCCGTGCAGCCCGATCGGGCTGAGCGCCCAGTTGAGCACCCCGTGTTCGGCGAGGATCGCCCGCCAGGCGATGATCTTCACCAGGTAGCTTGCCCAGAGCGGCATCAGCACCGCGACCACCAGCGCCGCCTTCGTCTTCCGCCCCGCCACCTTCGCCATGTAGAAGGCGATCGGGAAGGCGATCACGGCGTCGGTGAGGGTGACGAGGAGGGCGGTGCGGACGGTCCGCCAGATGATCTCGCGGTAGACCGGGACGCTGACCAGTTCTTCGAAGTTGACGAAGCTGAGTTCCTTGATCACGCTGCCGCTGAGCGGATTCACCGTCCAGAAGGCGGTGATCAGGAGGACGACCAGCGACCCCAGGTAGAGGATCACCAGCCACGCCATCGGGGCTGCCAGCAGCGCCCCGATCCGCAACCGGGGGCGACCGTTGAAGAGGCCGGCGAGCCGCCTGCCCGCCGACCTCTTCATGACGACCGCGTCAGTCGCCATCGCGACCGCCCAATGTCAATCGAACTCCTGGCCTAGCCTTTGATTTCGGTCCAGGCCCGGACCCAATCGTTGTAGTCCATACAGTCGGTTTCCCCGCCTTCCGAGCATTCCGCCAGCGGCGTCTCCCAGTAGTAGACGCGCTTCCAGAACGCCGGTTCTTCAGCATGGTATTCGCTGCAGAAATTGGGGTTCTTCGTTTCTTCGCAGGCCAATTCCTGGGCCGGCGCCTCGCCGAAGTATTCGGCGACCTCGGCGTTCGCTTTCGGACTGATGATGTAGTTCATCCACATGTACATGCAGTTGGGATGCTTGGCGTGGGCGCTGATCATCCAGGTGTCCGACCACCCGGTCGCGCCCTCCTTCGGCAGGAACCCCTGGCTCTCCGGGCTGGCCTCGACCGGTTCGTTTTCGCCTTTGAGGGCGAAGTACTGGTACTGCCAGGTGGTGCCGACCTGGTTCGAGCCGTTGGCGAACCCTTCGATCTGCTGTTCGGCACTCGACCAGTATTCGCCGACGTAGGGCTTCTGTTCCTTCATCAGTTCGACCGCCGCGTCGAACTGTTCTTCGTTCAGCTCGTAGGGGTTTTCGATCCCCAGGCTCGGTTCGTGATTCTTCAGGTAGAGGGCGCCTTCGGCGATCGACATCGGGTCGTCGTACTGGCTGATGTGGCCCGAGTACTTGGCGGCCACCTTCGGGTTCAGGGTGACTTCCCAGGAGCTCGGCGGTGGCTTGACGTCGTTCTTGTTCCACATCAGCAGGTTGGCGCCGCGGCCGTGCGGGATCCCATAGGGCTTACCTTCGAAGGTGTTGTAGGGCTGATCCTTCAGGTCGGCGAAGACCGTCTTGTAGTTGGGGACCAGCGAGGTGTTGACCGGGGCGACTTCATGGGCGGCCCAGAGGCGCGCCGTCGCGTTGCCCGAGGCGGAGACCCCGTCGTACTGCCCGGTCTCCA
>CAWGPH010000008.1:0-39180 GCA_963824485.1 uncultured Actinomycetes bacterium | reverse complement strand
ATCGAGCTGATGAAGGCCCCACCGCCCCGCGCCGCCTGACCCCACCGCCTGACCCCACCACAAGAGCGTTCGCACTTCTCGTCGCTATCCGACGATTTCTGCGAACTCACCGGGGCGCCACCACGTGAGTTCGCAGTTTTCCTCGCTATGCGGTGATAACTGCGAACTCATTCGGGGCCGGTTGCGGTGCGCCAGTCCCCTACCTACCTGCCAAGCCGAGGAACGGACGGGCGCGCCCTCTCGGGGCTCTAACCGATAGCGGTGAGATGTACCCCGGCGAGCCACTCGCCGGGGGTGTCGGCGCAGGCGTGGTCGCCCCGCGGCCGGGCGAAGAGGAGGCCCAGGCACATGCCCATGACTTTCTGCCCGTAGGCGTTCGGGTGGAGCGATTCGCGGGTCGAGCCTTGGAGGAACGAGAGGCGGCGAAACCACTCGGCGGCCAGCGGCGACGGGCCCGCCGCGCCGACCCGCTGGGAGCGACGGTCGCAGAGCTGGTGGCCGTCGAAGGCGTGGGTCAGATCCAGGTACTCGGCGCCGGTCGCGGTCGCGGCGTCGCGGAGCGCCTCGCCGAGATCGACGGTCGCCCGGTCCGCCGCCCAATCGGCATCGGCGTTCCAGACCGGGCAGCCGCCTTCGGTCAGGCGGCTCCAGCCATCCTCGGGATAGCGGAACCAGCGCCCCTCCGGGAACGGGGACCCGTAGCCCATCGCGACGAGTCGGTAGTCGGAGCGCTCGTAGCCGTCGTCCCGCATCACCCTCCGCACCCCGCGCAGCGCCGCCGTGACACCCCGCGTTGCCCGCGGCAGCGCGGCGCGAATCTGCGCCTCGGCTTCGCGATGGCAGGTGGTCGATTCGCCCGCCGGGCTCCGCGCCCAATCGAGCGCGCATTCGGCGACCAGCCCCCCGAAACCGACATCGTTGGCCCCCACCGTCACCACCACCATGCGCACCTGGTCGCGCGCCGCGACCGTCGCCAGCTGATCGGCCTCGGGCGGCTCACCGAGGTGCGACGTCCCGCCTTCCTTCCCGGGCCACAGGTCCCGCGCCTTCGCCCCGGAGCAGGCCAGGTTCGCCTTCAGGTCGACCGGGATCGGGGCGCTCTCGATCGGCGCCACGTCGGAGCGGTGGCAGTCGTTCGCCTCGCTCGCCCCGTAGACCCGCGTAGCGTCGTATTCGCAGCCGAGCGCGCCGCAGTCGAACGCCGCGCGATCGGTCCCAGACCTCGTCCCCAACGGTTCGGAGCCGTTCCCCAACCAGCGCCCACCCTCGCCCGAGATGAAGCTGTCCCCGATCGCGACGATCGCGGTCGGCCGGGCCGCGGCCGGCGCGGCGAGGAGGAAGAGAACGAGCAGGGCGAGGGTGGCGATCCGCATGGCGGCCACCCAAGCGGGCGCCTCGCGGTGGGTCAAGCGTTTGCGCGCGAACTGGCACCAAGGCGCAGAAGTTGGCACCGCCGGAGACCTTCCGGCACATTCCGGGGCCATCGGATCGGGCGCGTACGATGGCCAACCCGATGCGCTATCCGGCCGAACAATTCACCGCCTCCGAGCAAGCTCTCCTCACCCCCCACTTCACCAACCTGGACCGGCCGGTGTTCGCCCTCGTCAACCTCCCGGAGACCGTCAAAGGCGCGCTTTTTGCCCGCTATTCGCGCTATTCCGGGTCGGTCCGCCGCCTCTACCTCGACGAGTTCGCCGCCGACGCGCCGGCCGCCGGGCGCCCCTTCGACGCCGAGGAGGGCGCCCGCGCCGCGCAGCTCTACGAGCGCGTCTTCGTCGGCTACGGTGACGACTCGATCGCCCAGGTCGGCGGCGCCCACGTCGCCTGCGAGTGGGTCTCGAACATCCTCACCAAGCTGCTGCAGCGCGGCCGGCTCGCCTCCTACCTGGAGCAGTCGACCCGCTACATCCCCTACGACAAAGCGCTCCCCGAGGGGGGCTATCGCTTCTACCGCGACGAGCAGCTCGGCCCCGAGTTCCGCGCCGCGATGGACGAGCTGTTCGTCATCTATTCGCGCTCGCTGGGCATCGTCGAGAAGTGGGCGGCGCACCGCTGGCCGCGCGACGACGCCGAGCCCGAGGCCGCCTGGCGGCGCTCGATCCGCGCCAAGGCGCTCGACCTCCTGCGCGGCCTGCTCCCCGCCGCGACGCTCAGCCACGTCGGCATCTACGCCTCCGGCCAGGCCTACGAGCAGCTGCTGCTGCGGCTGATGGCATCGCCGCTCCCCGAGGCGCGCGACTTCGGCGCGATGATCCTCACCGAGCTGCGGCAGGTGATGCCGAGCTTCGTCTCCCGCGTCGACCGCCCCGAGCGCGGCGGCGAGTGGGTCTCCTACCTACAGGAGCGCCGCGCCGGCACCGAGCGGTGGGTCGAGCGGCTCGGCCTCGGCCGCCGCGCGGAAGCCGATCCGGCGCCCTCGGTCGACCTCCTCCACGTCGAGGGCAGGGAAGTCGACCTGCTCGCCGCCTCCCTGTTCGAGGCGGCCGCCGTCCCCGAGCCCGAGATCCGCGCCCGGATCGACTCGCTGGACGACGAGGAGCGCGGCGCGATCCTCGCCGCCGTGGTCGGCGAGCGCGCCAACCGCCGCCACCGCCCCGGCCGCGGCTTCGAGGCGCTCCGCTACCGCTTCGAGATCGTCTCCGACTACGGGGCCTTCCGCGATCTGCAGCGCCACCGCCTGCTCACCGTGCAGTGGCAGCGGCTCGGCCCCGACCTCGGCGCGGGCGTCCCCGAGGAGGTCCGCGAAGCGGGCGTCGGCGGCGAATTCGAGCGCGCCTTGGAGATCTCCCAGGGCGAGTACGAGCGGCTCGCCGGCGCCGGGCTCGACGAGCTCGCCCCCTACGCGCTCAGCCTCGCCTTCCGCATCCGCTACGTGCTCGACCTCAACGCGCGCGAGGCGATGCACCTGGTCGAGCTGCGCTCCGGCCGTGAGGGCCACCCAACCTACCGCGCCGTCGCCCAGGAGATGCATGAGCAGATCGCCGCCGTCCATCCCGGCGTCGCGGCGGCGATGAAGTTCGTCGACGACTCGACCGAGCCGCGGCTCGAGCGGATGATGAGCGAGCTGCGCACGCACCGGAAGCGCATCGCGCTCGAACAGAGCTAATTGCGCCGCTTGCGCTTCTTGCGCTGCGGGCCACCTCCCGACGAAGAGCCGTTGCCGTCAGGTTCGGGCGCTTCCTCAGGTTCGGGCGCTTCGACGCCTGCCGATCCCCGCTGGTCGTCGAGCCCATCCGGATCCGGCCCCGGCCCGCCGTCCTTCGGTTCGAGTTCCTTCGCCATCCGCTCGCCCGCCGACGGCCACGGCACCGCCTCGCCGGCCGCCCAGGCCGGCGGCCTCCCGCCGGGCAATTTGCCGACCAGCAGCAGGGCGAAGTAGATGAAGAAGATCAGGCAGAACTGGACCAGCAGGAGCAGGGCGGCGACCCCCAGCGCCATCCCCAGGGATCCCCAGAAGCGCGACAGAAGCCCGACCCGCATCGCCCACAGGCAGCTGTAGATCAGGGCCACCGCGAGCCCGATCCGCCCCGCCAGCCCGAAGCCGGTCGCCGCGTCGCGCAGGCTCGCGCCGCTCAGCGCGTTTTCGGCCTTGCTTTCTTCCTGTTCGGTCGCTTCGCAGTCTTTGAGCGGGCTCGTCCCGGAGTCGTACTTTTCCCCGAACGACTTCGAGCCCTTTTCGCGTTCTTCTTCACGGCATTCTTCGCCGCCCTTGGCGGCGGACAGGGTCGACTTCGCTTCGCCCTTGGTGAAGGAGTTCGCCGCTTCGTTGGTCGCGATCCCGTTCAGCACCCCGCTGATCGAGAAGAACAGCGGCGCGACGATGATCACCCCGACCAGCTGGCTTTTCATCCGCCCCGAGGAGCGCGCCAGCGCCGCGCGGAAGAGGAAGTAGAGCGGCGCGACCAGGATCAGGAAGCCGATCGCCTCCAGGATCGAGGAGATCGTCACCGAAGACGCGTGTTCGTGCGCCGCGACCAGCAGTTCGGCTTCGCCCGTCCCGTTGACGGAGGCGATCACCACCGCCGAGACGATCAGGATGACTACCGCGGCGAAGGTCGCGAGGCCGGTGGGCGTGCTCCATCGCGACTCCCAGGCCAGGACGTCCCTTTTGCGGCTGTTCAACTCTCGATGCCCTCTCGCACGGATCCGTACGCTACAGCGCATGGATGAATTGACGACGCGCGCACCCACGGTACCGCTGGAGGCCGGCGCCAGCCCCGACAACCCTCCGTGCCCCGCCTGCGGCGAGCCGCTCTTCGGATGGCTGGCCGACCAGGAGCAGCTGGGGGCGCCGGTGCGCCGCTGCGAGAGCTGCGGACTGGGCGTGGTCGGCGACTCGGAGGGGACCGAGGAGGCGCTCCACGCGCTCGACGCGACGGCCGGCGATCAGGAGCGGGCGCGGATCGTCAACCGGGCGAGCTTCTCCTGCTCGCTCGGCGGCGCCGGCTGGGCCGGGCTCGAACCGGGCGCCCACTACCTCTTCACGGTCGAGGCGGTCCGCCGGCTCGTGGCGCGCCGCGACCAGGTCGTCCGCCGGCGCCGCTGGTCGCCCGCCGCCGGCCTGCTGCTGACCTGGCAGACGCTGCTCAACTCGGTCACCTTCGGCCACAACGTGGCGCTGGCCGCGCTCGGCAAGGGACGGGCGGCGCCCGCCGAGGAGCGCTGGCAGCGCCGCATCGACGGCCTCGCCAGCATCGTCCTGGCGATCCCGGCGGCGGTCATCGCGCTGCCGATCGAGCTGCTCGGCGCGCTGTTCCGGCACGGCTCGGTCGTCGACCTGCGCTTCGAACTGCTGTAGCTCCGCGGCGAGGTGCTAACTGAGGCCTTCGCGGGCCTCGCGGACCAGCGTCACGGCCTCCGGGAAGAGGACGCGGATCGCGTCGCGGACCTGCATCGCCTGCTCGTCGGCGGTGCCGGTCAGGTCGAGCCGGTTGATCGAGGCGACGGTCATCTCGACCGCCAGCTTGATCGCGTTGTCGGCCCAGGCGACGCGCTGCGAGGACTGCATCTGCTCCGAGAGCTCCTCCATCCGGGCGCGGAACTCATCGGGATCGCCGAAGAGGTTGAAAGGACTTCCCTCCATGGGCAGATCTAAGCAGAACGACACCTCGTCGGCCCACATTCGGCACCCTGTGCGCGCCACGCGCGCGACTTCGCCGCCTAGCGTCGGCGCGTGGCCGCGCGGCAGAGGAAACGGGTTGGAACGGGACGACGGGCGGCGGCAAGCACCGAACGCGGCCAGGCGACGATCGAGAGCGCCGGGCTGGCGGCGCTCATCGCTCTGCTCCTCGTCGCGGCGATCGCCGCGATCGTCGGCGGCGGTGAAGTGAGGGCGGGGCGGGAACTGGCCGGCGCGATCGGCCGCCACATCGTCTGCGCGCCCCACCTCCCCGACGCCTGCCGGCACGAGGCGGTCGTCCCCGCCTACGGTTGGCCGCTCGCCCGGCTGACCCGGGCGCTCGCCCCGGCGCCCGCGGCCTTCCCCGCCGCCGACGGGCTGCCGCTGGTGCCGGTCGACTTCCGCCGCTGCCGCCGCGAGAGCTGCGCCGTCGCCGCCGGCCCCCACCTCACCGCCTCCAACCGCCGCACCACCGACTTCACCCAGCTGCTCGACCACCGCGCCGCCGACGGCACGGTCGAGGTCATCTACTGGGAGTACCGCCCGACCCTCGGCTGGCGCGCCGTCCGCCGCACCGCGGGCGCGGCCGATGTCGAGGCCGCCGCCGGCACCGAGCTCCTCGCCTCCCAGGACCCCGCCCTCGTCCCGCTCGAGACCCTCCCCGGCCGCAACCACTACGACTTCCCCGCCGATGAAGCCCCGCCGTGGCAATGGCAGGTCGAAGCGCGCTACCCCGGCTGGTCGGACTGACCGCCGTGGAGAGTTAGTAGCGCATAGAGCAACTAACTCTCCACGCCCCCGCGCCCCGTGGCGACCCTCAGGCCGAGGTCGGAGTCGGCGCGGCGCCGCCCGCGCCTCCCGCCGCCGCGCCGCCGTCGCCGTCGTCGCGGTCGGCGTCCTCCTGCGCCTGGCGGATCAGGCCGCGCCAGTCGGTGGTGCGGAAGACGAGCAGGATGGCGCCGAAGCCGAGCACCACCGACCAGGCCGCCATCGCGATCTGCGTCCCGACCGAGAAGGAGAGGACGGCGGCGCGCGAGGGGCCGCTCAAGGTCGCGACCAGCAGCGCCTGCTGGGCGCCCGCGCCGCCCGGCGTGAAGGGGACGATGTTGGCGATCGCCTGGACGCTCATCACCAGCATCACGTTGCCGATCGACCCTTCCAGCCCGAACGCCTCCAGGAAGAACCAGAAGGCGGCGAAGCGGAGGAGCCAGCCGACCCCCTGCCAAGCAAAGACCTGGCGCATGTAGTCGCGCGGCCGGGTGAGGATCACGAGGCCCTGCCTGACCCGCGCCCAGAAGCGCCGCACCCGGTGCGCCAGCAGCCAGACCGCGACGATGATCGCGAGGATCAGCACGACGACGGTGATCGCCAGCGTCTTCGGATGGTTGGCCCAGAAGGAGACCTCGAAGGCCGGCAGGTGGGGCAGCTCGGGCAGCGGCGGCAGCAGCCCCTGGGTGATCGCGTAGAGCAGCACCAGGATGCCCACCGAGGTGTCGAAGACCGTCTGCACGAGGAACGACGAGGTGACCGCCGGATACGAGGAGCCGGGGATCTGCCGTTTGACCAGGAAGACCTTGGTGACGTCGCCCGCGTGCGCCGGGATCACCGCGTTGATCCCCGCCCCGGCCAGGTAGGCCGCCGCCAGCGGCAGGAAGCCGATCCGCTTCTCCGGATACGCCGCGCGCAGCACGTTGCGCCACGCCCAGGCCCGCACCAGCTGCATCCCGAGCAGGCAGAGCAGGGCCAATCCGAACTGCGACCAGTGCACTTCGGAGAGGTGGCGGAAGAATTCCGTCGTCGCGTTGAAGAAGTGTTCGAGGCTCGAACCGAGGTCGGCGGCGGGGAGTTGCACGAGGAAAACCGGCATCGCGGCTAGACTAGCCCCGCCCGTGCCGGACACCGACACGCACACCCTGCCCCCGCGGTTGCCCCCCGATCCCGCCGACCAGGCGATGTGCGCCCGTGCCCGCGAGCGCTACAGCGCCGATCGCAAAAGCGCCTTCCGCCGCCGCCGCAAGGCCCACGCGGCGATGCCGAACCTGATCATCATCGGCGGGCTCAAGTGCGGCACGACGAGCATCCACCACTACCTCGGCCTCCATCCCGAAATCCAGATGTCGAAGCCGAAGGAGCTCAACTTCTTCGTCACCGAGCTGAACTGGGACCTCGGGCTCGACTGGTACGCCAGCCGCTTCGACGACCGCTTCAAGGTGCGCGGCGAGTCCTCCCCGCACTACACCAACCTGCCCCGCTACGGGGGCGTCGCCGAGCGCATCCGTACCCACTGCCCCGACGCCCGCCTCCTCTACATGGTGCGAGACCCGATCAAGCGCATCCTCAGCCACTGGGTCCACGCCACCGGCGCCGGCTACGAG
The DNA here is from genome assembly GCA_963824485.1 of uncultured Actinomycetes bacterium. Taxonomy (GTDB): domain Bacteria; phylum Actinomycetota; class Thermoleophilia; order Solirubrobacterales; family 70-9; genus VAYN01. Next base: position 31,686 of record CAWGPH010000008.1, on the reverse strand, counting down.
ACACGCGACATGGCCGAGGTCCTCTCCGATCCGGACACCCAGTACGTCAACCGCTCGCGCTACTGGATGCAGCTGCGGCCCTACCTCGAGCACTTCGACCGCGACCAGATCGAGATCATCACCCAGGAGGAGCTGCAGACCGACCGCGAGGGGACGATGCGCAAGGCCTTTGGCTTCGCCGGGGTCGATGAGAACTTCACCTCCGAGCAGTTCGACCGCGAGTGGGAGAAGTCGGCGGCCAAGTCCGGCGACAAATACCAGCTGATGGAGAAGCTGATCAAGCTGCCGGGCTTCCGCTCCTTCGACCGCAACTTCGATCGCCTGCCGGAGCGCCTCCGCTGGGTGGTCGAGAAGGTCGTCCACGACCCGGAGAAGCCGCCGGCGCCGAAGCCGGCCCTCCCCGACGATCTCTTCGAGCAGCTGCGCGGCTACTTCACCGAGGATGTCGCCGAATTGCAGAAGTTCGCCGGCCGCGAGTTCGCCGGCTGGAAGGACTACTCCTGAGCGCTGCCCCTTAGGGTTCGGGACGTGCGGCGCCTCGATCCCGATCCCGGACCGACCTCCGTCGACGAGCAACTCGACGGCTATCGGCCATGGGACGACCCGCCGGCGGACCGTCCCCACCTGGCGCTGAACTTCGCCACCACCCTGGACGGGCGGGCGGCGATCGACGGCCGCTCCGGCCCGATCGGCTCCGCCACCGACACCGCGATGCTGGTCGGCCTGCGGCAGCGCTTCGACGCGGTGATGATCGGCGCCGGCACGATGCGGGTCGAGCGCTACGGGCGGATCGTCACCGACCCCGGGCAGCGCGACCGCCGCGAGGAGCATGGCCTCCCCGCCGACCCGCTGATGGTGATCGTCGGCGGCCTCGACCTGCCCTGGGACGCGCCACTCTTCACCGACGGCGGCGGCCGGGTCCTCATCTTCACCACCGAGGAGGGAGATCCGCCCGCGACCGCGACGCCGGTCGACCTCGTCCGCGAAACCCAGGGCCGCGTCGACATGACCGTGGCGATGCGCCACCTGCGCGAGGAGCGCGGCATCCGGGCGGTCCTCTGCGAGGGCGGCCCGCGCCTCCACTCCCAGCTGCAGGCGGCGGGGCTCGCCGACGAGCTCTTCCTCACGATCACGCCGAAACTGGTCGGCGCCGGCGCGGCGATCCTCGAAGGCGCCCTGCCCGAGGTCGCCGAGCTGGAGCTCGCCTGGCTGCTGCAGGAAGGCAGCGAGCTCTTCGGCCGCTACCGGCGTCGATGAACTAGATTCGGCCCGACCAGGGACCCGAGCAGAGAGGAAGAGATGGACTTCGAACCGACCCCTGAGGTCGCCGCGCTGCGCGAGCGCGTCCTCGACTTCATGGACGCCGAGATCTACCCGGCCGAGCGCGAGCTGAGCGCGGCGCTCGACGACGAGGTCGGCCCCGGCGTCCCCTACCCGGCCAACCTCGCCGCCGTCCGCGACCGCGCCCGCGAGGCCGGCCTCTGGAACCTCTTCATGCCCGACGAGCGCTTCGGCCCGGGCCTCAAGAACTGGGAATACGGCCTCCTCTGCGAGGAGATGGGCCGCAGCCCGCTCGCCGCGCCGATGGCCTTCAACTGCTCGGCACCGGACACCGGCAACATGGAGATCCTCGCCGAGCACGGCAGCGCCGAGCAGCAGGAGCGCTGGCTCGAGCCGCTGCTCGAGGGGCGCATCCGCTCCTGCTTCTCGATGACCGAGCCCGAGGTCTCCGGCTCCGACCCGACCCTGCTGCGCGGCCGCGCCGTCCTCGACGGCGACGAGTGGGTGATCGACGCGCACAAGTGGTACACCAGCGGCGCGGTCGGGGCCGACCTGGCGATCGCGATGGTCGTCACCGACCCCGACGCGCCGATGCACGCGCGCGCCTCGATGATCTGCGTGCCGACCGACAACCCTGGCTACGAGATGGTGCGGCCGATCCCGGTGATGGGGCACGACAAGGGCCCCGGCCACTGCGAGATCCGCTACACCGGGTGCCGCGTCCCCAAGGCCAACCTGCTCGGCGAGCGCGGCGCCGGCTTCGCGATCGCCCAGGACCGGCTCGGCCCGGGCCGCATCCACCACTGCATGCGGGCGATCGGCACCGCCGAGCGCGCCCACGAGATGATGTGCCGCCGCGCCAACGAGCGCCACGCCTTCGGCGGCCCGCTGGCCGACAAGCAGTTCGTCCAGGAGTCGATCGCCACCTCCCGGATGGAAATCGACCAGGCCCGCCTGCTCACCCTCTACGCCGCCTGGAAGATGGACACCGAGGGCAAGCGCGCCGCCCGCCAGTCGATCTCGGCGATCAAGATCGTCGCCGCCAACATGGTGATGAACGTGCTCGACCGGGCGATCCAGATCCACGGCAGCCTCGGCATGACCGACGACACCGTCTTGGCCCCGATGTGGCGCTTCAGCCGCATGCTGCGCCTCGCCGACGGCCCCGACGAGGTCCACAAGATGGTCCTCGCCCGCCGCGAGCTGAACCGCTGGTCGAAGCGCGCCGAGGCCGAAGCGAGCGGGGAGCCGCTCGAGCCGCGGCACCCGACGCGGATGGTGTGAGGCTGAAGCCCGAGGGACTCGTCAACGGTAAGAGCAGCATCATATGTGTATACCTGCTGATAGGCTATGCACATGTTGAATCGGAGACTGCAGATCCTCGTCGACGATGATCGCTTCGAGCGTCTCGCGGAAGCGTCGAGACGCAGCGGGGCGCCGGTCGGCGAGCTCGTCCGCCGCGCGATAGACCGAGAGTTCCCGGCGGTCGGACCCGACGCTGAACGCGAAAACGCCGGGCGGGAGCTGCTGACGATGCCGCCCCCACCGGGAGATGGCCCAGAGCCGGACTGGGAGGATCAGAAGCGGGGGATGCTCGACGCTCCGGCACGCCGTTGGCCGGACGCATGAGGCGCTTCATCTATGACACCTCGATCTTCATCTACGCCCTTGGCAGAGAACATCCCTACAAAGAGCCCTGCCGCGAGATCGTGAGTCGAGCCGCGGCCGGAGATCTACAGGGAGAGGCCAGCGGAGATCTGCTTCAAGAGCTCGTGCACCAGAGAGCGCGACGCACCGGGGACCGTCTCGGAGCGGCGAAGGTCGCCCGTAGTGTCACCAAGCTCGCCTGGTGGCACCCGGTCGAGCCAAAAGACGTGCAGCGCGGGATTGACCTTTTCGAAGCCCACGACGGCCTCGACGGGCGCGATGCCGTCTTCGCCGCCGTCGCGATCAACCGCGGCATCGACGCAATCCTGACCACGGATCGCGCTTTCGACGGCATCGATGGCCTGGAGAGGATCGACCCGGCCGACGAGCGAGCCGTCGCCAGTCTGACCAACTGAGCAAGGGCGAATTTCCTCAGCGGCAATCTCCGTACGCGCGAAAGGTGGCGAGGAGATCGTGATCACGCGGCGCGGCGAGCCAGCGGTCCGACTCGTCCCCGCGAAGCAGGGCGACGGCTTCGTATCGCTCGCCGGCGCCTGGCAGGGTCGGGGGAGCATCGGCGACGACTTCGACGACCTGCCGGCCGACCTCGCCGACTCGCTCGGCATCACGCCCTGACGCTCCTGCTCGACACCCACGTTGTCTTGTGGTGGATGGCGGGGGAAGCGGATCGGATCGGCCCGCGGGCAAGAGAGGCGATCGGCGGCGGCGAGGAAGAGATCCTGATCAGCCCCGTCGTGATCCGGGAGGTCGCGATCAAGCGTCGCCTCGAAAAGCTCGAGGGCCCCGCTGATCTCCTCGTCCGCCTCGAACAGGCAGACGTGGACCTTCTGCCGATCACCGCCCGTCACGCGGACCGGGTCGCGACGCTGCCGATGCACCATCAGGACCCTTTCGACCGCCTTCTCCTCGCCCAGGCCGAAACCGATGGATTGGCGCTAGTCAGCGGTGATACCGCAATGCGTCACTACGAGGTCGAGGTGATCTGGTGATCCCGCCCGCCGCGAGCTGAACCGCTGGTCGAAGCATACCGAGGCAGAAGCAAGCGTGCCGCAGGAGCCGCGGCACGCCATCCCCACGATGTAGGCCAGCTGCGCCTCAGGGGCCTGCCAGGCAGTAAGCGTGGACCGTCAAGGTCTCTGCGCCGGTAGTGCTTTCGTTGTGAGCAAACACCGCCCACCCATTGCCGTTCTTACGCGAAGCGATGACGGGCATATTCGCGAAGCCGTCGTTACCACCACTGATGATGACTTCCCCCGCCCCGCAGTCGACCGTCGCCGAGCCGAATCCTTCCTTAGGGATCGAAGCCGTTTCGGTTTTTTCATTGATCACAGCCAGTTTACCTGCGGTCACGACTTTGGTAGCTAGCGATGGATTCGGGTAGTTCCCTGCCAGAGCGCCTCCTGCTGGGCCGTTGGAGAGACCTGGATCGCCTTTTTCCCCCTTTTCGCCCTTCGGACCGGCAGGACCCTGCGGCCCGGCGGCGCCTTTCAGGGCGGTCTTCGCGGCGGCGTTGATTTTGGCCAGGGAGACCGCTTCTTTTTTCAGCTGTTTGGTGCCGACGCTTTCTTTGCCGAGCTGCGATGCGGCGAAGGCGGTGCCACCGGCGACGACGAGGAAAACTGCGAGCGACGACATCACGTTGGCGTACGTGAGTCGTTTGCGGACGGACTTCATGGGTTACTCCTTATTTTGGGAGGTCGGGATCAGACACTTCGACCCTCCCAGAAAGCTCTCACGCCCGCAAGGGAAACCCGCTTGACAGGTGGATTGTCGCCCTGCCGGGGAATGCGGGAGACCTCAGCCGCCCGCCTCGACCGCTTCCGCGGTCTCGGCGAGGCGCTCGACCAGGCGGGCGAACTCTTCGAAGCCGGAGTCGGCGCCGGATTCGCCGTAGCCGCCGGCGGCGTAGCGGGCATAGACGCCCTCCAGGATGATCGCCAGCTTCCAGTAGCCGAGGGCGACGAAGAAGTCGAGTTCGGCGAGGTCGCGGCCGGAGGTCTCGGCGTAGCGGGCGACGATCTCCTCGCGGGTGGGGAAGCCGGGCGCCAGGTTGGCGGGCATGCCGAGGCTGATCTTCTCCTGGCCGCGCTCCGGCCAGTAGGCCATCAGGGTGCCGACGTCGGCGAGCGGGTCGCCGAGCGTGCAGAGCTCCCAGTCGACCACGGCGGCGACCTCGCCGGAGTCGCTCAAGATCATGTTGTCGAGGCGGTAATCGCCGTGGACGATGGAGGCGCCCACCTGGACCGGGATGCGGGCCGAGAGGCGCTCGTGGACGCGGTCGATCGCCGCCAGCTCGCGCGTCTTCGATTTCTCCCACTGCCCGTACCAGCGGCGCAGCTGGCGGGCGACGTAGTCCTCCTTGCGGCCGAGGTCACCGAGCCCGACCGCGTCGGGATCGACGGCGTGGATCGCGGCCAGGGTGTCGGCGACGCGGAGGCCTATCCGGGCGCGGTCATTTTCGTCGGGGAAGGCCGCCTCGGCCTCGCTGACCCCGCGCAAGACCGGGCCGCGGACGAACTCCATGACGTAGAAGGGCGCGCCGTTCACCGACTCGTCCTCGCAGAGGCCGACCACCGGCGCGACCGGCACCGGCGTCTCGCCGAGCGCCGCCACGACCTTGTGCTCGCGCGCCATGTCGTGGGCGGAGCTGAGCGTCTTGCCGAGCGGCGGCCGCCGCAGCGCCCACTCCGCCCCGGCCGCGTCGGTGACCCGGTAGGTGAGGTTGGAGTGACCGCCGGCGATTCGCTCGTAGGTCAGCGGCGGCCGCGCCGCGGGCACGTGCGCGGCGAACCAGGCGCCGATCCCGGCGGCGTCGATCCCGTCGATCGGCGCGGCGGAGCCGTCGGCGCGGCCTGTAGCCTCGTCCCCCATAGCCGCGCAAGCATATTCACGCGGGGGCCGACGCCTCAGTCCATCGCTTGCCAACCGCCTCCGGATCGGCTTCGCGATCGCCTTTGCGGTGCTCACCGCGATGGCGGTGATCGGCGTCGGCCGCTTCATCGAGCAGCGCCAGAACTACGAGACCTCGATCGAACGCTCCTACCAGAGTGAGATGGCGGCACGGGTGAAAGTCGCCGAAGGGGTCGAAGCGAAGGCGGCGCGGGCGACGATCGCGCGGGAAGAAGCCAACCGCGTCCACCTGCGCGACTCGATCTCCGGCGACACCCGTGACACCGCGATCCTCGTCGCTGCCGGGCTGATCGCCGGGCTGACCGGCGCCCTGCTCCTCTTCGCCGGGCTGATCGCCTCTATGCGCCGGCCGCTGGAGGAGCTTGTCAGCGCAGCGGGCCGGCTCGCCGCCGGCGACCGCTCCGCCCGAGTCGAGGTCGGCGGCCTCTCGGAGACCGCGACGCTCGGCGCCGCTTTCAACGAGATGGCCGAGGAGCTCGAGCTGGAGGCCTCGGAGCGCGACCAGCTGGACCGCATGCGAGACGAGTTCGTGCTGACCGCCTCGCACGAGCTGCGCAGCCCGCTCACCTCGGTGCAGGGCTTCGCCGAGCTGCTGATGATGGACCGCGAGTCGCTGACCCCGCGCCAGGTGGAGACGGTCGAGATCATCCTCGACAACTGCCGCCACCTGGTGCGGCTGCTGAACGACCTGCTCGACCTCGCCCGCTCCGACGCCGGCCGGCTGGCGATCCGCCCGCGGCCGACCCAGCTGGCGCCGCTGATCGAAGACGTGGTGCGGACGATCCGCGCGCAGACCGAAGCCGACGAACAGACGCTCACCGAGAAGATCGAGCCGAATCTGCCGCTGGTCGAAGTCGAGCCCGATCGGATTCGGCAAATATTGGTGAATCTGGTTACCAATGCGCATGAGTACTCGCCCATACGGGCGTCTATCCAGGTCGGCGCCCGGGTAACCGATGGTGGAGTGGAGATCGACGTGACCGACAACGGCCCCGGCATACCCCCCGCGCAGATGGAGCACATCTTCGAGCGCTTCGTCCGCGGCAATGCGGGCCTGACGCAGCGGGTCGGCGGCACCGGGCTGGGTCTGGCGATCTCGAAATCGCTGGTCGAGCTGCACGGCGGCACGATCGCGGTCGACTCCGAGGTCGGCCGCGGGTCGACCTTCACGGTCACGCTGCCGCTCGCCCCGCGCGGCGCGGTCGAGGCGCCGCCGGCCGGTGGCGACGCGGTCGCCGAAGGCCCGCGATGACCACCGTCCTGGTCGCCGACGACTCGGAGACGATCCTGCTGCTGATGCGGAGGCGGCTCGAGCTGGCGGGCTACGAGGTCGAGACCGCCGCCGACGGACAGGAGGTCACCGAGCGGATCGACCCGGCCGCCCCCGACGGCCCCGACCTGCTGCTGCTCGACGCGATGATGCCGCGCAAATCGGGGATCGACGCGCTGCGCGAGCTGCGCGCCGCCGGGGTCGAGACGCCGGCCCTGATCGTCAGCGCCCACCAGGACCCGAACGACGCCGACGCGCCGACCGACCTCGACATCAGCGGCTACCTGACCAAGCCGATCGACTTCGACCGGCTGCTCGGCGCCGTGGCCGAACTCACCGCGAAAGCGGCCTGAGGGCACCCTCCCCGCTGATCGGCTTGCCGCGACCCCGGCTCACTCGCGGTCAAGCATCCGCTTGACGGCGGCGATGAACTCGGTGGCACCGGCCACGTAGCGCTCTGCTTCCTCGCGGCTCGGCGTGACCGCTTCGTAGTCCCCTCCCTCGCGAGCGGCCTGGGCGTGCTGGGAGAGGGTGAAGAGCGCCGCGTCGAAGGCATCGGTCACGACGTAGGTCGCGCGGAAGAGGCCCCAGGTCGCGCGATGGGTCCGAGCATGCTCATCGCGCTCTGACAGCGCGGAACGGGCGGCATAGAGCATCGAGTAGTAGGCGGCGCTGACCGCGGCCTCGAGGTGGCCGGCATCGAGGAGCTCGGCTGCGGCGGCCGCCCTGTCCCGCGCCTGCTCGATGAACTCCTCGGAGCGTGGGCTCACGGCTGGTCCGCTTCGTCGAGCCGACCGCCGAGGAGCACGACCTTGTCGCGGTCGACCTCCTGCAGGAAGAACGACCGCACGCGACGACGTTCCATCACCCACGCACTGTCGTAGACCAGCACCGAGTACCAGACTGGACTGTCTCCCTCGTCTTCGGCGATCTCCTCGAGGCGCGGTGCGAGCGTCCACTTGAGACGGGCCGCGTCCATGCCAGGCCCGACCACGACCATCAGGTCGACGTCGGAGCGGCGATCGGGATCGGTCTCGGCAAGGTCCGCCTCCCCGCGGGCCCGGGACCCGAAAAGCCAGACCGCGAGCAGATCGTCGCCGACCTCGGTCCGCAACCAAGCCAACAGGCGCTCTACCACCCGCTGCTCACGCTTGGTGAGGGCGACCTCGGGAAAATCGTCGATTCGCGCTGTCGGTGGGACGTCAGTCACCACACGAGGATACGCGGGCGATCCTCAGCTGCGGGCGACCTCGAGCCGGATCTCCTTGCCTTTCAGCTTGGTGCCGTCGAGGAACTCGACCGCGCGCTCGGCCTGGTCGGGGTCGACCTCGACGAAGGAGAAGCGGTGCAGGACGCGGACGTCGTGGACGGCCTCGTCGGGTAGGACGGCGCCCTCGCGGAGCGCCCAGCGCAGATCATCCTCGTCGATCCCGCTGCGCTCGCCGCGGTTGATGAAGAGCTTGGTGGTGGCGGGCCTGTCGTCGTCCTCGGCGGGCTCGCGGTCGCCGTTGGTGGCGACGGGCGCGGCCGGCGCGGCCGGTCGGGCCTCCTCGACCGCGTCGGTGCGGTCGTCCGCCTCGACCGGCTCCGCCGCCCTGGTCGGCTCGGCATCCTTCGCCTCGCCGCCCTGGGTGCGCGACGGGCGCTCGGGGCGCTCCCGACGGCGCGGCCGCGGCGCGTGCTCGAGCCGCTCCTCCGGGGTCTCCCACTCGCCGATCGTCGTCTTCACGTCGCGCTCGATGCGGCCGATCTCGTCGCGCTCCGCGGGCGTCACGAAGGTGATCGCGCGGCCGGTGCGGCCGACCCGGCCGGTGCGGCCGATGCGGTGGACGTAGACCTCGGAGGAGTTCGGGACGTCGAAGTTGATGACGTGGGTGACGTGCTCGATGTCGAGGCCGCGGGCGGCGATGTCGGTCGCCACCAGCAACCGCACGCGGTGGTCCTTGAAGGCGATCATCACGCCGTCGCGGGAGCCCTGGCTCATGTCGCCGTGCAGCGCTTTGACGTCGAGGCCTTTGTCCTTCAGCGTCCTCTCGAGCCGCGAGGCGCCGATCTTGGTGCGGGTGAAGATGATCGCCTGCTCTGGTTCTTCGATCTTCAGCAGCTCGACCAGTTTGGCCGCCTTCTCCCGCGCGGGGACCTCGACGAAGGCCTGCTGGATCGCGTCCACGGTGAGGGTTTTCGGGGTGATCGAGATCGTCACCGGGTCGTACATGTAGCCCTCGGCGAGCTTCTGGATCGGCGGCGGCATCGTCGCCGAGAAGAGCGCCGTCTGGCGGCCGCTCGGGCACATCCGGAGGATCTTCTCGACGTCCTCGATGAAGCCGAGGTCGAGCATCTCGTCGGCCTCGTCGAGGACCACGTAGCGGGCCGCGGTCAGCACCAGCGAGCGCCGCGACATCAGGTCCATCATCCGGCCCACCGTGGCGACGACGACGTGGGCACCGGAGCGCAGCTGCGACTGCTGCGAGCGGATCGGCGCGCCGCCGAAGACGGCGACGATCTCGATGTCGAGGTGCTCGGCGTAGGAGCGCAGCGCCTGGGTGACCTGGATGCAGAGCTCGCGGGTCGGGGTGAGGACGACCGCCTGCACCTCGTCGTCGGCCGGGTCCAGGTATTGAAGCAGCGGCAGGCCGAAGGCGGCGGTCTTGCCGGTGCCGGTCTGCGCCTGGCCGATCACGTCATGGCCGGCCAGCAGCTCCGGGATCGCCTCCTCCTGGATCGGCGTCGGGTCCTGATAGCCGAGCTCGTCGAGCGCCTGCTGGATCGCAGGATTGAGTCCGAGGTCTTTGAAGGTCGTCACGACAGAGGTGTCATTCACAGGGAGGGATCGAGGAGCAGCTTGCCGGTACTGGCGCGGGATTCGAGCGCCTCGTGGGCGCGCGCCGCCTCCGACAAAGGGTAGACACCGCCGATCGTCACCCGCAGTGCGCCCGTCGCCAGCGCCCCGAGGAGCTCGCCGATCAGCGGGACCGCGAGGTCGCGTCGGGCCAACACGTGGACGAGCCAGAAGCCGATCACCGCCTTCGAGCCCTGCAGCAGCGCGCCGGTGTCGACCTTGCGGTTCTCGCGCGAGGCATTGCCGAAGACGACCATCCGGCCGAGCGGGGCGAGCGCCGCCAGCTCGGCGTCGAAGGCGTCGCCGCCGCTCATGTGGAGGACCGCGTCGACCTTCTCGCCGTCGTTGGCGTCGAGGATCGCGGCGCGCAGGTCGTCGCCGCGCGAGTCGACCGTGGCGTCGGCGCCGAGCCCTTCGACCAACTCGCGCTTCTCGGCGCTGGAGGCGAGGCCGATCACCTTCGCCCCGGCCGTCTTGGCGATCTGCACGGCGAGCGTGCCGGTGCCGCCCGCGGCGGCCTCGATCAGGATCGTCTCCCCCGCCTCGATCCGGGCGCTGCGTTTGACCAGCGCCATCGCGGTGAGGCCTTGCAGCAGCGCCCCGGCCGCCTGCTCGTCGTCGACCTCGTCGGGGATCGGGATCAGGTTGGACTCGGGGACCAGCACCTTCTCGGCGTAGCCGCCGGTCCCGACCAGGGCGACCACGCGGCTGCCGTCGGCGGTGCGGCCCGCGACCTCGGCACCCGGCACCAGCGGCAGTTGCTGCTCGGCCAGGTAGTCGTTGCGGGTCGAGTGGGTGTCGGCGAAGTTGACGCCGGAGCGGGCGACCTCGACCAGGACCTGGCCCTCGCCTGGGGTCGGGTCGTCGAGCTCGACGTACTCGAAGGCGTCGGCACCACCGAACTCGCGCAGCTGGATCGCTTTCATCTGCCCTCTCCTCGCGGATTCATCGCGCCGCAGTCTCGCAGACCCCGTCAAATCGGCGGATCTCACTAGGCTGCCGTCCCTATGGCCCTCACCGTGGTCGGATCGATCGCCTTCGATGCCGTCAAGACCCCCTTCGGGGAGCGCGAGCGCATGCTCGGCGGCGCCGCCGTCCACTTCTCGCTCGCCGCCGGCTTCTTCACCGAGGTGCGGCCGGTCGGCCCGGTCGGCGACGATTTCGGCGCCGAGCAGTTCGAGCTGCTCGAATCGCGCGGGATCCGCACCGACGACATCGAGCGGATCCCCGGTGGCCAGAGCTTCTTCTGGCGCGGCCACTACGACTTCGACCTCAACGTCGCCCACACCGACGACACCCAGCTCGGCGTCTTCGGCGAGTTCGAGCCGAAGCTCTCCGACGCGGCGCGCGCCGCCGACACGCTCTTCCTCGCCAACATCCAGCCCGACCTGCAGCGTCAGGTCCGCGCCCAGTGCGGCGGCGGGCTCAGCGGCCTCGACTCGATGAACCTCTGGATCGAAATCGCCAAGGACTCGCTGCTGGCGGCGATCGCCGAGGTCGACTGCCTGGTCGTCAACGACGCCGAGATCCGCATGCTGACCGGCGAGTCGAACCTCGCCCGCGCCGCCCGCGCGGTGATGGAGATGGGACCGCGCGCGGTCGTCGCCAAGCGCGGCGAGTACGGCGCCGCCTTGTTCACCTCTGATGCGGGCACCAAGGGCGAGGGCGGCAACTTCTTCGCCCTGCCGGGCTTCCCGCTCGAGGATGTGCGCGACCCGACCGGCGCCGGCGACAGCTTCGCGGGCGGCTTCTTCGGCTACCTCGACGGGTCGGGCGGCGACCTCGACGAGGCGAACCTGCGGCGGGCGATGGGCTACGGCACCGTGCTCGCCTCGTTCAACGTCGAGGAGTTCGGCACCGAGCGGGTCTCGCGGCTCGACCGCGAGGAGATCGACGAGCGCTTCGAGGCGCTGCGGCGGATGACCCAGTTCGAGGGTGTCCCGGCACCGCGCGAGTAGCCACTCTCTCCCACGATCCACGACGCGGGGTGCGGGGACGGGCGCACGATAGGGACGGGCACGTGGTGGGACGGGAGGGACGGGCCACTTCGGGCGGGGTGGTGAAGGGACGCGGCCATTTCGGAGGCGACCCCGGCTGGGTGTGGCCGCCTCCGAAATGGCCGAGTTTCGGGAGGAACGGTCGGGGGTTCGGGCCGGCGTCACAGATCTGCGGGGATTTCGAACGGTCAGAAATCTGCCCGGTTAGTTATGGGCGTATAGCGCAGGTTTCTAACCGGGCAGATTTCTGACCGTTAAAAGACGCGGCGTCTTCGTGACAGACGTCCCGTCTCCCCGCAGACGCAGCCGTCCCTCCCGCAGGGTCCGTCCCGGGCGTTTCGGAGGCGGCCACACCCAGCCGGGGTTGCCTCCGAAACGCCCGGGCGCAGCGTCCTCAGCCGCATCGGCCCGAACCCTTCCAGTCCCGTCGGCCAGCCTCGCTCGGCGGCGCCCCCTTGCGCCCCTCCCCGTACCCGTCTCGGCAACAGGCCGCCGCCGCCGAACTGCGATACTCGGTCCTCCCCACGACGCAGGAAAAGGAGGGTGATGGCCACCGAGCAGCAGACCACTGACGCCAGTGCCGGGAGCGGGGTCGCGGGCGGGAACGAGACGCTTACCGTCACCGACAACCGGACCGGCAAGACCTACGAGCTGCCGATCACCGACGGCACCGTGCGCGGCATGGACCTGCGCCAGATCAAGGTCGACGACGACGACTTCGGGTTGATGTCCTTCGACCCCGCCTTCACCAACACCGCCGCCTGTCGCTCCGCCGTCACCTTCATCGACGGCGAGAAGGGGATCCTCGAACACCGCGGCTACTCGATCGAGACCCTGTGCCAGAACTCGACCTTCCTCGAGGTCGCCTACCTCCTGATCTTCGGCGAGCTGCCGACCAAGCCGCAGCTCGAGCGCTGGGTGTTCGACATCACCCACCACACCTTCGTCCACGAGGACCTCAAGCACCTGTTCGAGGGCTTCCGCTACGACGCGCACCCGATGGGGATGCTGCTCTCGGGCGTCGGCGCCCTCTCCACCTTCTATCCCGACGCGAAGCAGATCAACGACGAGGAAGAGCGCTACATGGCCGCAGTGCGGCTGATCGCCAAGGTGCCGACCCTCGCCGCCTTCTCCTACCGGCACAACATGGGGCTGCCCTACGTCTACCCCGACAACGAGCTGAGCTTCGCCGAGAACTTCCTCTCGATGGTCTTCAAGACGACCGAAGCGCGGCACGTGCCGAAGCCGGCGCTGACCAAAGCCCTCGATGTGCTCTTCATCCTCCACGCCGACCACGAACAGAACTGCTCCACCAACGCGGTGCGCGGGGTCGGGTCCTCCGACGTCGACCCGTACTCGGCGGTGGCGGCGGGCGTGGCGGCGCTCTACGGGCCGCTGCACGGCGGCGCCAACGAGGCGGTGCTGCGGATGCTGCGGCGGATCGACAGCGTCGACAACATCCCCGACTTCCTCGCCCGGGTGAAGGACCGCGAGGAGAAACTGATGGGCTTCGGCCACCGGGTCTACAAGAACTACGATCCGCGGGCGCGGATCATCCAGGAGCACATGGACGCCGTCTTCGAGGCGACCGAGTACAACCCGCTGGTCGAGATCGCCCGCGAGCTGGAGAAACAGGCGCTCGCCGACGAGTACTTCACCGAGCGCAAGCTCTACCCGAACGTCGACTTCTACTCGGGGATCATCTACGAGGCGATGGGCATCCCGACCGACATGTTCACGGTGATCTTCGCGATCCCGCGGACGGCCGGCTGGGTCGCCCAGTGGATGGAGATGCAGGAAGACCCCGACAAGAAAATCGCCCGCCCGCGCCAGATCTACACCGGCGAACGCGAGCGCGAGTACGTCGCGATCGACTCCCGCCAGGGCCCCGAGAAAATCATCGGCCCGCCCGCGCGTCGCCCAAAACGCCCGCGCCGCGGGGCCTGAGCGACGATCGCGCCGACGCTTGTCTTCGTATCGAGGACAAGCGTCGTAACCTGCGGTCGGTGGCCCGTCCGAGCTGGAGACTGACCGTGCGCGTAGGCGCCGACGTCGAACACGATGCTTTCGACGACCTCGGCGAGGCGGTGGCGGCGATGCGCGAGCGGGCGATGCGGATCCGCGCCGAGGCGCCGCCGAAGACCACCGCGCTGCTGAACACCTACAAACCGGAGGACCAGGTGCAGGCGCGGCTCGAGTTGAGCGGCCGCGGCCTCCTCCACAAGCCGGTGGCCGGGATCGACGTGCGCGGCGACGGCACCTTCGTCCCCTACCGGGGCGGCCTGCGGCGCGAGGAGCTCGACCCGAGCGGCCACGACACGCCCTTCGACCTGGTGCGGGAGACTCTGGAGGGAACCACCGATGAGCCCTGACCGAGCCAAGACGACCGACGTCCCGAAGGGCAGCTACGCCGCCGGCGAGCGGGTGAGGATGCCGACCGGCGCCGAAGCGCCCTACACCGTCTTCATCAACGGGGTCGAACAGAAACCGGGAGTCGACTACGACGTCGAGGGCCACGAACTCCACTTCACGCGGCCGATCATCAAGGAGGAAATAGGCACCAGCCGCTGGCTGGCCATGTACCTCGGCCTCTGGGGGACCTACCGCAAGGACGAGAAGGTCGACCTCCAGTTCCACCGCGACGGCAAAGTCGAACTCGTCCCTGACCTGCCGGTCACCCCCTACGACGACGCGGGCGAGAGCGCCGGCTCGTGAACATCGGCTTCCTCATGCTCACCGACTACTCGGAGGCGGTGAACGGGAAGCTCTACCTGACCGGCGGCGGCTGGAACGTCCTCCGCCTCCCCGAGCTGCCGCACGAGTGGTCCTTCCACATCGGCCTCGGCATCGACGTCGCCTGGCACGAGACCAACAGCCCCCACGAGCTCAACGTCACGATCCAGGACCCCGACGGGGTCGAGCTCGGCGACGGCCTGACCGCAAACTTCGAGACCGGCCGCCCGCCCGGCATGCCGCAAGGCCAGGAGCAGCGCCTGGTGATGTCGATCGCCGCCACCGCCACCTTCACCACCGCCGGCCCCCACGCCGCCGTGGTCGAGGTCAACGGCGAGGAGCTCGGCCGCGCCCGCTTCTACCTGATGGAAGGCGTCCCCGAGGGCGGCGAGATCACCTGAGGCCACCGGTGCGTTCGCACTTATCGTCGCATAGCGACGATAAGTGCGAACGCACCGTCAGTTGAAGACGTAGAGCAGCAGGAAGGCGACGATCGCGAAGACGACCAGGGCGCCTTGGATGCCGCGGTCGCCGGCGACGATCCCCGACATCGAGCGATCGTCATTGCGGTCGTAGATCAGGTACAGGTAGCGGAAGATCGCGTAGACCACGGGCGGGATCGTCAGCATCATCTGGTTGCCGATGATCGGCGAGTTGACGGTGTAGATCGCGTAGCTGATCACGGTGCCGGTGGTGACCAGGGAGACCATCTGGTCGAGGAACGGGAGCGAGTAGTGCTCGAGGACGGGCCGGGTCGAGGTCCCTTCGTGCAGCTCGGAGACGGCCTCCTGGCGGCGCTTGGTGAAGCCGAGGAAGGCGGCAAGAAAACCGGTGCAGAGGAGCAGCCACTCGGAGGCGTGGGCGTCGACGGCGCTGGCGCCGGCCGCGACGCGGAGGATGAAGAGCCCCGCCAGCGTCATCACATCGATGATCACGACCTGCTTGAGGCCGAGGCTGTAGGCGATCTGGGCGACGCCGTAGCCGACCACCATCAGGCCGACTTTCCAGTTGACGGTAAAGCCGATGCCGATCGCGACGATAGCCAACGCCGGGGCGATCGCCAGAGCGCTGCCCTCGGAGATCTCGCGGGCGGCGAGCGGGCGGTAGCGCTTCTTCGGGTGTTTGCGGTCGAGCTCGACGTCGAGCAGGTCGTTGACGAAGTAGCCGGCGCTGGAGATCAGGCAGAAGGCGACGAAGGTGACGACGGCCTCGAAGACATCGTGGGAGTGGTTGAACTTGCCGGAGAAGAGGAGGCCGGCGAAGACGAAGACGTTTTTGATCCACTCTTTCGGGCGGCCGGTCTTGATCGCCGCGCGCAGCGGGCTGCGGCGCGGCACCACAGGCTCGTCCATCCCCGGGGTATCGGCGGGGGGCGGCACGGTCGGCTGTTCGGAGGTGATCGTTTCCATCGCGCGGGCGGCGGAGGCGGCACAGGCGGTTGTACCCGCCGCCAAACGGGTCGCGAAAGGGTACCGCCGGCCGCCCCCGACCCCTCCCCCGCCCCCGCGTTCGCACTTTTCCCCGCATAGCGACGAGAACTGCGAACGCTGCCTCAGCCGCCTCCGGGAGTTCGCAGTAATCGTCGGATAGCGACGAAAAGTGCGAACGCGCTCCCGCCGGCGCGAGTCAGGGGTCGAGGAGGACGCCGGGGTTGAGGACGGCGGCGGGATCGAGCTCGGCCTTGGCGGCGCGCAGGGCGGCGGCGAAGGGGGCGGGACGCTGGCGGTCGTACCAGGGCCGGTGGTCGCGGCCGACCGCGTGATGGTGAGTGATCGTGCCGCCGCCCTCGATCAGCGCCTCGGAGACGGCCGCCTTGATCTCGTCCCACTGCTCGACCTCGCCGCCGCGGATCGCCGGCGCCAGCACCGTGAAGTACGGCGCGACCCCGTCCGGATAGGCATGAGTGAAGCGGCAGGTGACGAACGGAGCCCCACGTCCCTCGGGCGGCGCCCCCGACACCTCGGCGACGACCCGTCGCGTCGTCTCCATCACGGTCGCGTGGAACTCCTCCAACCGGTCCCAGGTGATCGCCGTCTCGAACGTCTCCGACAACACCCCGCAGGCGACGAACGTGTCCCGCAGGTACGGCGCCAACAGGAACGCCCCCCGCCAACTCTCCGCCGCCCCACCTTCCTCCGCAGACTCGTGACCCTTCCGCGCGCCGGAGTGTGACGCCGGGGGCGCCTCCGTCAGGCGGGGCTCGTCGGGGTGGCCGCCGTGGGCCGCTGCCGCCTCGACGGCCTGGGACAGCGGACCGTCCACGGGGTGGTGGGCGGACTCGAAGGACAGGAGGAGGAGATGGGAGGTGCCATCGCCGGCGCCGGTCAGCTCCGCCTCGGCTGCTTCGAGGAGACGGCAGTTGGCCGGGTCGAGGCCCGCTTGGACGATCTCGCGGACCGCCTCGCAGGCGTCGCCGAAGCGCTCGAAGCGGACCGTCGCCGCCGCTTTCCACTCGGGCCGCGGCCGCACCCGCACCCAGGCCTCGGTGATCGCGCCGAGGATCCCCTCGGAGCCGAGCAGCAGGCGGTCCGGGGACGGGCCAGCCCCGGATCCCGGCAACCGCCGGCTCTCCCAGGTGCCGCGCGGGGTCACTGCCTTGACCGACTCGACCAGGTCGTCGACGTGGGTTTCCTTGGTCGCGAAGTGGCCGCCCGCCCGGGTCGCGATCCAGCCACCGAGCGTCGCGTACTCGAACGACTGCGGGAAGCAGCGCAGCGTCAGCCCGTGCTCGCGCAGCTGCTCCTCCAGCCGCGGCCCGGTCGCCCCCGCCTCGATCCGCGCCGCCAGGCTGGTCGGGTCGACTTCGATCAGGCGGTCGAGCCGGCGCAGGTCCATCGTCACCACCGGCCGCTCCCCGAGCCGCGCCTCCACCCCACCGACCACGCTGGTGCCGCCGCCGAAGGGGACCACCGCGGCCCCCTCTGCCTCGGCCCAGCTCAGCACCGTCTCCACCTCGGAGCAGTCGCGGGGCAGGGCGACCAGGTCCGGTGGGTGCTCGAACTCACCGCGGAAGCCGCGCACGATGTCGCGGTAGGCCTTGCCGAGCGCCCGCGAGACCCGCTCGTACTTCTCGTCCGTGAAGAGGTCGCCGAAGACCTCGGGCCGCTTCAACCGCGGCGCCCGGACCTCGACCTGGTCCAGCGGCACTGCCGCCCGCGCCTCACCACCGAAGCCGAACCGCGCCCGGATCCCCGCCGCCGCCTCGGCCAGCTGTGCCGCGGCCGGGGCCTGATCCTCGTACCCCCAACCCCAGTGCTTGAGGCGCCGCTCCACAACTATCCCCGCCTGGTGAGTTCGCAGTAATCGTCGGATAGCGACGAAAAGTGCGAACGCGCTACCAGTGGACGCCTTTCATGAGGTGCGCAAAGGCGACGGCCTCAGTCGAGGGCGCTTTTTCCCGCGCCTCCTCGCCTTTGCCCTTCGCCGCCTGCGAGTCGGGGAAGAGCTTGTAGGCGGTGTTGAGGATCGAGTCGCTCGCCTTCGGCGCCACCGCGTAGAGCAGCTCGCCGAAGTTGCCGAGTCTCGTCGCGACCTTCTTCGGCTTGTTGACCATCGCCTTGGAGATCATCTCGGCGGCCTCCTCGGGGGTGATCGCCGGGAACATGTCGTACATCCGGGTCGGCGCGATCATCGGCGTCCGCACCAGCGGCATGTTGATGGTCGTGATGTGGACCCTGTCGTCCTTGACCTCGGAGGCGATCACCCGGCTGAACGCGTCGAGCGCCGCCTTCGAGGCGACGTAGGCGGAGAAGCGCGGCGGGTTGGTCTGCGTGCCGATCGAGCTGATGTTGATGATGTGCCCCGACTTGCGCGCCCGCATCGCCGGCAGCAGCGCCAGGATCAGCCGCAGCGCGCCCAGGTAGTTGAGCTGGATCGTCCGCTCGTAGTCGTGGAAGCGGTCGTAGGAGAGCGCCACCGAGCGGCGGATCGAGCGGCCCGCGTTGTTGACCAGGATGTCGACGTGGCCGTGGTAGGTGAGCACCTCCTCGGCCATCCGCGCGACGTCCTCGACGTCGGCGAGGTCGCAGCGGTGGATGTGGGCGACGCCCCCGGCGGCGACGATTTCCTCTTTCGTCTCCTCCAGCTTGTCGATCGAGCGGGCGACCAGCAGCACCGTCGCGCCGGCGTCGGCGACCTTGACCGCGGTCGCCCGGCCGATCCCCGACGAGGCGCCGGTGATCAGCACCACTTTGCCGCGCACCGCGCCCGCCAGGCTGCGGTCCTTGAACAGGTCGGGGTCGAGGTTCCGCTCCCAGTAGTCCCAGATCCGCGTCGCGTAGCTCTCCAGCGGCGGCACGTCGATGCCGCTCCCGGCCAGCACCTCCTGCGTCGCGGTCGAGTCGAACCGGGTCGGGTAGTCGATGTAGGTGAGGACCGAGGCGGGCAGCCCGAGCTCCGCGAGCACCGCCGCGACTGCCCGCTTCGACCCCGGCAGCAGCCGCAGCGCCGAGCGCAGGGCGCCGGTCGCGGGCTCGGTGACGTCGGTGTCGAGCCGCCACTGCATCCGCGGCGCGTCGGCCGCCTTGGCGAAGATGTTCACGACCTGGCCGGCCCGCCGCGGGCTCGGGTCGGTGAGGTGGAAGGCGCGGCCGTCGAGCCCCGGCTCGTGGGCGATGTGGTCGATCGCGGTGGCGACGTAGTCGACCGGGACGATGTTGATCTCGCCGCCTTCGACCCCGACCGTCGGCAGCCAGGCCGGCAGCACCTTCCGCGCCCGCTGCAGCGACTTGAAGAAGTAATAGGGGCCGTCGATCTTGTCGATCGCCCCGGTGCGCGAGTCGCCGACGACGATCCCCGGCCGGTACACCCGCCACGGCCGCTGACTGTCCTCGCGGACCAGCCGCTCGGCCTCGTGCTTGGTGCGGAAGTAGGGGTTGTTGTCGAGCTTTTCCGCCTCGTCGAACATGTCCTCGGTCCAGACGCCCTTGTAGAGGCCGGCGGCGGCGATCGAGCTGACGTGGTGCAGGCAGCCCGCCTCGAGCGCGCCCGCAAGCTCGATTGCGTGGCGCGTCCCCTCGACGTTGGCGACCTGCTGGGCCTCGGCGTCGGCGGTGATGTCGTAGATCGCGGCGAGGTGGAAGAAGTGGGCGATCTCGCCCCGCATCGCGACCAGGTCCTCCTCGGAGATCGCCAGCCCGGGCTGGGTCAGATCGCCGGAAATCGGCACCACCCGTGCCCCGTCGGCCCCCCAGCCGGTCCGCAGCTCCTCCAGCCGGCCGCGCGATCCGGCCCGCACCAGGGCGTAGATCGTGCCCTCGCGCTGCAGCAACCGCTCGACCAGATTGCGTCCGATGAAACCCGTTGCGCCCGTCACGAAATAGCTCATCCGGTACCAGGTTATCCCGAGAAAGCCGCCCGGCGTTGCGGTTTGTAAGACTGGACCGAAGAAATGCCAGAGACGGCCACCTTGCAGATCACCATGCCCGAGATGGGCGAGTCGGTGACCGAGGGCATCGTGCTCGAGTGGCACGTCGCCGTTGGCGATTTCGTCAACGAGGGCGACACCGTCGTCGAGGTTTCGACCGACAAGGTCGATGCCGAGGTCCCGGCGCCGACCAGCGGGACGATCACCAAGCTGGTGGCGGCGGTCGACGACGAAGTTCCTGTGGGACAGCCGCTGGCCGAGATGGAGCCCGGTGAGGGCGAGGGACAAAGCGCTGCAACCGCGGGTCCTGTCGCCGCAGGGGACCCACCCCCTACGGCGCCACCCGCGGATGGGAACGGTGGAACTGACGCAGGGACCAACGGGGGCAACGGCTCGGCAATCGACGGGGCCGATGTCAAGGCGACGCCGATCGCGCGCCGGGTGGCTGAGGCTCAAGGGATCGACCTGGGCAGCGTCACGCCCACGGGGCTCGGCGGCAAGGTCACCAAAGAGGACGTGCTCAATGGAGGCAACGGTTCGGGCAACGGTACGGCCGCGCCGACCGTGGGCCAGGAGAAGCAGCTGCGCGGTCCCGCGGCGATGCTCGCCAAGGCGATGGACGAGAGCCGGGCGGTGCCGACCGCGACCTCGTTTCGGACGATCGCCGTCGACACCCTCGACGCCAAGCGCAAGGCGATCAACGCGGCGCTCAAGGAGCGCGGCCTGAAGACCTCGTTCACCCACCTGGTCGCCTGGGCGATCGTCGCGGCGGCCAAAGAGATCCCGGTGATGGTCCGCTCCTTCGAGGAGCGCGACGGCAAGCCCTACGCGATCGAGAACGGCCCGGTCAACCTCGGCATCGCCGTCGACGTGACCCGCAAAGACGGCTCCCACAGCCTCATGGTCCCGGCGATCAAGGGCGCCCAGGACCTCGACTTCGCGGGCTTCCACTCGAGCTTCGAAGACCTGATCGCGAAGACCCGCGAGAACAAGCTGACCGCCGACGACTTCCAGGGCACCAACATCAGCCTCACCAACCCGGGCGGGATCGGCACCGTCGCCTCGGTGCCGCGCCTCTTGGCCGGCCAGAGCGCGATCATCGCCACCGGCTCGATCGCCTACCCGCCGGAGTGGTCACACGCCTCGCCGGAACGGATCAAGCAGCTCGGCGTCTCGAAAATCATGACGCTGACCTCGACCTACGACCACCGCGTCATCCAGGGCGCCGAGTCGGGTGAGTTCCTGCGCAAGGTCGAGCAGCTCCTGCAGGGCGAGGACGGCTTCTACGAGTCGGTCGCCGTCGACCTCGGCATCGACGCGGCGCCGATAACCAACGCCCACCCGGCTTCGGCCTCCTCCGCGCCGCTCACCACCGCGGCCCCGGCCGCCGAATCCTCCGGCGTCCCCGGCGCGGTCGACGAGGAGCTGTTGCAGGCGGTGCAGGCCGCGACCTCGCTGCTCAAGGCCTACCGCACCCAGGGCCTCCTCGCCGCCCAGCTCGATCCGCTCGGCTCGGAACCGCAGGGCGATCCGGGCCTGGAGCCGGAGAACCAGAACCTGACCCCCGAGCTGATGGCGCGGATCCCCGCCTCGATCCTGCGGATCGGCGTCCCCGGCGAAACGCTGCTGGAGGCGCTGCCGCGGATGCGGGCCGCCTATTGCGGCACGATCGGCTACCAGTTCGAGCACATCTCCTCACATCAGCAGCGGATCTGGATGCGCGAGATGATCGAGACCGGCGCCCACCGCCAGCCGCTCACCGAGGTCGAGAAAGAGCGCCTTCTGCACCGGCTGATCGACGTCTTCCAGTTCGAGCGCTTCCTCGAGAAAACGTACCTGGGGCAGAAGGTGTTCTCGATCGAGGGGCTCGACGTGATCGTGCCGATGCTCGACGAGGTCGTCACCCTCGCCCACCGGGCCGGTGCCGACGACGTCGTCTTCGGGATGGCCCATCGCGGCCGGCTCAGCGTGCTTGCCCACAACCTCGGCCGCCCAGTCGAATCGATCCTCGCCGAGTTCGAGGGCTCGAAGCGGCTGAGCGCAGTGAAGGCCGTCGCGGCGATCCCGCATGGCGGCACCGGCGACGTCAAATACCACTACGGCCACCGCGGCGTCTACGAGTCGGCGGAGGGCGAGAAGACCTCGGTCCGCCTCTACCCGAACCCCAGCCACCTCGAGTTCGTCGACCCGGTGGTGACCGGCGGCGCCCGCTATCTGCAGTCCGACTTCGAGGGCTCCGAGCTGAAGCAGGACACGATGCGCGCCGTCCCGGTGCTGCTCCACGGTGACGCCGCCTTCCCCGCCCAGGGGGTCGTCGCCGAGACTCTCAACCTGCAGTCGCTCAAGGGCTACAGCACCGGCGGCACCGTCCACATCATCCAGGACAACCAGGTGGGCTTCACCACCGATCCCGAGGACGCCCGCTCGACCCCCTACGCCGGCGACCTGGCCAAGGGCTTCAACGTGCCGATCATCCACGTCAATGCCGACGACGTCGAGGCCTGCGTGTCGGCGGTCCGGCTGGCGATGGCCTACCGCGAGCGCTGGCACCGCGACGTCGTCATCGACGTGATCGGCTACCGCCGCTACGGCCACAACGAGACCGACGAGCCCGCCTACACGCAGCCGACCGTCGCCGCCGCGATCAAATCGCACGCGCCGGTCTCCGAGCTCTACGCCGAGAAGCTGATCGGCGAAGGCGTCACCACCGCCGAGCAGGTCGAGCAGGAGGGCGAGGCGCGCAAAGCCGAGATGTCGGCGGCGCTCAAAGGCCTGCGCGAGCGGATGGACGCGGGCGATTACGAGGACCCGACCGTCGCCACCGGCACCGGCGAACTCGACCGCACCGCCAGCCCGCCGGTCGACACCTCGCTGTCGGCCGACCAGCTGATCCACCTGAACGAGGAACTGCTGCGCGTCCCCGACAGCTTCAATGTCCACCGCAAGCTGCGCCGCCCGCTCGGCAAGCGGACCGACGCGCTGGCCGAAGGCGGCATCGACTACGGCCAGGCCGAGGCGCTCGCCTTCAGCTCGCTGCTCACCGAAGGCGTCCACATCCGCCTCACCGGCCAGGACTCCGAGCGCGGCACCTTCTCCCACCGCCACCTCGTCCTCCACGACGAGAACACCGGCCTCAAATACACGCCGATGCAGCACCTGAAAGAGGCGAAAGCGCCGTTCGAGCTGCACAACAGCCCGCTCTCGGAGATCGCCTGCCTCGGCTTCGAGTACGGCTACTCGGCGGCGGACCCGAGCGCGCTGGTCCTCTGGGAGGCGCAGTTCGGTGACTTCGCCAACGCGGCGCAGGTGATCATCGACAGCTTCATCGTCTCCGGCGAGGCCAAGTGGGGGCAGACGAGCCGCCTCACCCTGCTGCTGCCGCATGGCTACGAGGGCTCAGGACCGGAGCACTCGAGCGCCCGCATCGAGCGCTTCCTCGCCCTCGGCGCCGAGGGCAACATCCGGATCGCCAACCCGACCACCGCCGCCCAGTACTTCCACCTGCTGCGCCGCCAGGCGCTGATCCGCAAGGCACGGCCGCTGATCGTCTTCACGCCGAAGGGGCTGCTGCGACTCGACCGCGCCTCCTCGACGATGGCAGACCTGACCGACGGTGAGTTCCGCCACATCCTCGACGACCCGACCGTCGAGGGGCGCCGCGACAAGGTCGAGCGCCTCGTCCTCTGCACCGGCAAGATCTACTACGACATGGACGGCACCGACCGCCGCGCCGCCGCCGAGAACGTGGCGATCGCCCGGGTCGAGATGCTCTACCCCTTCGCCAAGGAACGGCTCGAAGAAGTGATCGCCGGCTACCCGAACCTGAAGGAGATCGCCTGGGTCCAGGAGGAGCCGCGCAACATGGGCGCCTGGAAGGTGATGTCGCGCCGCTTCCCGCAGGTGCTGCCCGAGGGCATCGACCTCACCTACATCGGCCGCCCCGGCCGCGCCAGCCCCGGCGAGGGCTACGCCGCCGCCCACGCGCTCGAGCAGGAGCGCATCGCCCTGACGGCGCTCACCCCCGGCATTTAGCGGTCGCCCCGGCGATGCGCCGACCGCACCCGTTCAGGCCGTTCGAGAAGCCGGTCCCCGGCGAGCTCTTCGTCTGGGTCAAGCGCGTCTCCTACGTCGAGCTGGCGATCTTCCTCGGCCTGCTCTTCTTCTGGATCGCGCCCGGCTTCGAAACCGAGACGATGCTCTTCGGCTGGGCCCACGGGATCGGCTTCTGCGGACTCTGCGTGGTGATCTGGGTCGCCTGCGTCAGGCACGAGGCCCCCTACACCCTGCTGGCCGCCACCCTGACCCCGTTCGGCCCGATCGGCAGCGTGATCGGGATCGAGTTGATCGAACGCAAGGGCTGGGGGATCGCCCGCCCCGTCGCCGCCCCGGCCGCCTCCGCCCCCCAAAGCGCGACCGAACGAACGTAGGGGATCGGTAGAACAGCCTTGACCGGAGGCGGAGCGGGCGGTATAGCTAACCGTGGACTGTTCCGCGGGCTTGGCCCAGGAACGGCCGCGTCGGCATCCCTCCCTGGCTACCGGCGCGCAGGTGCAGTGAGGGGCGCGCGGACCCCCCTGCCTCCCGCGCCTCTCCTGCACCACGTCATTTCTGGCGGCGCCAGGGGGCGCATCGCGGCGTCGTTGCTCGGTCACCTGCGATAGCAGGCTCCCTCGCGACTCCTTGCGCTGCTGGCCCTGTCACTCGCCAGAAATGACGTGGTGCAGGAGAGGAAATTCAGGACTTCAGATTTCTCAGGACGGTCTGCAGGATGCCGCCGTTGTTGATGTACGTGATCTCGTTCGGGGTGTCGAGGCGGACTTTCGCCTCGAAGGTCTTCTCGGTGCCGTCGTCGGCGACCGCGGTCACGGTGACGGTCTTCGCCTGGCCGCCGTCGAGATCGCCGATCGAGAACGTCTCGGAGCCGTCGAGGCCGAGGCTCGCGGCGCTCTCGCCGGCGGCGAACTGCAAGGGCAGGACGCCCATCCCGATCAGGTTGGAGCGGTGGATGCGCTCGAAGGACTCGGCGATCACCGCGCCGACGCCGAGCAGCTTCGTCCCCTTCGCCGCCCAGTCGCGCGAGGAGCCGGAGCCGTACTCCTTGCCCGCCAGGATCACCAGCGGCACGCCATCGGCCGCGTAGGCGGTGGCGGCGTCGTAGATGGTCGTCTCCTCGCCGTCCGGGAAGTGGCGGGTGAAGCCGCCCGCCTTCTCGACCAGCTGGTTGCGGAGGCGGATGTTGGCGAAGGTGCCGCGGATCATCACCTCGTGGTTGCCGCGGCGCGAGCCGTAGGAATTGAAGTCGCCGGGCTCGACCCCCTGATCGGTCAGCCACCTCCCCGCCGGGCTGTCTTTTTTGATCGCGCCGGCGGGCGAGATGTGGTCGGTGGTGATCGAGTCGCCGAGCACGGCGAGCACCCGGGCGCCCTCGACCGGCGTCAGGCCGGGCGGGTCGGCGGGCATGTCCTCGAAGAAGCTCGGCCGGCGCACGTAGGTCGAGGCGGGCCAGTCGTAGCGGTCGCCCTCGGGGACCTCGACCGCGTTCCATTCCTCGTCGCCGACGAAGACCTCGGCGTAGTTGCGCTTGAACATCTCGGCGGCGACCGAGCCGCCGACCACCTGCTTGATCTCCTCGGCGCCCGGCCAGATGTCGCGCAGGTAGACCGGCTCGCCGTCGGCGCCCTCGCCGAGCGGCTCGCTGGTCAGGTCGAGGTCCATCCGCCCGGCCAGCGCGTAGGCGACGACCAGCGGCGGGCTCGCCAGGTAGTTGGCCTTGACGTCCTGATTGATCCGGCCCTCGAAGTTGCGGTTGCCGGAGAGGACGGCGCAGACCGCGAGATCCTTCTCCGCGATCGCGCCGGAGATTGCCTCGGCGAGCGGCCCCGAGTTGCCGATGCAGGTGGTGCAGCCGTAGCCGACCAGGTTGAACTGCAGCCCGTCGAGCGCCTCGTCGAGCCCCGCCTGGCGCAGGTAGTCCGTGACGACGGTCGAGCCCGGCGCCAATGACGTCTTCACCCACGGCTTGCGCGAGAGGCCCTTGGCCAGCGCGTTGCGGGCCAGGAGGCCGGCGCCGATCATCACGCTCGGGTTCGAGGTGTTGGTGCAGGAGGTGATCGCGGCGATCACGACCCGGCCGTGGTCGAGCTCGAAGGTCTCGCCGTCGACCGTCACCTCGATCGCGTCGTCGCTGCGGCGCTTCTCGGCCGTCGCGGTGGACGCGCCAGTGATCGCGGGCCGCGGCTTGCCGCGCTCGTCGTCGTGGTCATCGGCGGGCGGGTCGGAGGCCGGGAACGACTCCTCGATCGCCTCGTCGCGCCCGTTGCCGAGCTTCGCCACCGCGTCGGGGGCGAATTCGGCCATCGCCTCCAGGAACGACTCCTTGGCCTCGTCGAGCGGCACCCGGTCCTGCGGCCGTTTCGGCCCGGCGATGCTGGGGACGACGTCGCCGAGGTCGAGCTCCAGCAGGTCAGAGAAGACCGGGTCCGGGGTCGAGGAGTCGTGGAACATCCCCTGCTCGCGGGCGTAGGCGTCGACCAGC
Organism: uncultured Actinomycetes bacterium; assembly: GCA_963824485.1. Taxonomy (GTDB): domain Bacteria; phylum Actinomycetota; class Thermoleophilia; order Solirubrobacterales; family 70-9; genus VAYN01. The sequence continues at coordinate 5,088 of CAWGPH010000008.1, read as the reverse complement.
TCGATCGTCTCGGTCGGCCGCCCGGTCAGGTCCAGGTAGCGCAGCGTCTCGGCGTCGACCGGGAAGATCGCGCAGGTCGAGCCGAACTCCGGCGACATGTTGCCGAGCGTCGCCCGGTCGGCCAGTCCCAGGGTCGGCAGCCCCGGCCCGAAGAACTCGACGAACTTGGAGACGACGCCGCGCTCGCGCAGCATCTCGGTCACGGTCAGAACGAGGTCGGTGGCGGTCGCCCCCTCCGGCAGCTGCCCGGAGAGCTTGAAGCCGAGCACCTGCGGCAGCAGCATCGAGATCGGCTGGCCCAGCATCGCCGCCTCGGCCTCGATCCCGCCGACCCCCCAGCCGAGCACGCCGAGCCCGTTGACCATCGTCGTGTGCGAGTCGGTGCCGACCAGCGTGTCGGGGTAGGCCTGCGGGGTCCCGCCGTTCTCGCGGCTGTAGACGACCTGCGCCAGGTACTCGAGGTTGACCTGGTGGCAGATCCCGGTCGCCGGCGGCACCACGCGGAAGTTGTCGAAGCTCCCCTGGCCCCATTTGAGGAACGAGTAGCGCTCGCGGTTGCGCTCGAAGTCGCGCTCGGCGTTGACCGCGAAGGCGCGCGCGTTGCCGAAGGCGTCGACCTGCACCGAGTGGTCGATCACCAGGTCGACGTCGACCAGCGGGTTGATCGCCGCCGGGTCGCCGCCGATCTCGTCCATCGCGTCGCGCATCGCGGCGAGGTCGACGACCGCGGGGACGCCGGTGAAGTCCTGCATCAGGACGCGGGCGGGCTGAAATGGGATCTCGACGCTGGGCTCGGCGGCGGCGTCCCAGGAGGCGATCGCCTCGACGTCGTCCTTGCTCACCGACACCCCGTCCTCCAGCCGCAGCACGTTCTCCAGCAGCACCTTGATCGAGTACGGCAGGCGGGCGACGTCGAAGCGCTCCCGCAGCGCGTCGAGCCGGAAGATCTCGTAGGAGCGGCCGTCGACCTCGAGGGTCGCGCGGGCGCCGAAGGAATCGGTGGGGCTACTCATGAGTGAGCCTTTCGGGGGGAGAGGGGCGGGAGGAGCCGGCTCAACGCTTGCCCTTGGAGAGGGGGCCCGTGACCTTCGCGACCGACCGCTGGCCGAAGCTGCCGCTCTGGACGCGGACCGCGACCGAGGGGCTGACCAGGCCGGCGTGAGCGGCGACCCGGTCGAGAATGGGTGCGACGGTGACCTCGACCCGGTCCGCGGCGATCGCCTTCTGGACCGCCGCGGCGACCGCGCCGGGGGTGGTCGTCCCCATCGGCGCCGGCGGCTTGGCGCCGGAGTCGGCGAACATCCCGGCCTCGCGAACGAAGCCGGGCGAGACCAGCGAGACGCCGACCCCGCGCGGGGCGAGATCGGCACGGAGGCCGAGCGCGAAGCCGCGCAGGCCGAACTTGGTCGCGTTGTAGACGGAGCTGCGCGGGCTGGCCGACTTGCCGGACAGCGAGGAGATGAAAACGAGGTGGCCCGAGCCGCGCTCGAGCATCGCCGGGAAGAGCGCCTGGGCGAGCAGCATCGGCGCCTCGAGGTTGACGCGCACGGCCCCCTTCAGCTCGGCGGGCGAGAACTCGGCGAGCCAGCCCGTGGCCGACAGGCCCGCGTTGGCGACGAGGATGTCGACCCCGGCCGCCGCCTCCGCCAGCCGCTCCGCCTCGCCGTCCGCGGCGAGGTCGGCGACGACGACGCGGTGGTCCTCGCCGGGCAGGCTCTCGGCCAGCGCCAAGAGATCCTCCTCCCGGCGCCCGCTCAGGACGAGGGTGGCGCCGGCGCCGGCCAGACCCGCCGCGATCGCCCGGCCGAGACCGCCGGTGGCCCCGGTGAGCAGTGCTGTCCGTCCCGCGATCTCCATGCCAAAAACCCAATCTACTAGCCCGGCTTGGGACAGGAACTCGCCGCTCTGGTGCGAAATCAAACTAAATGTTTGCGTTCCATGAGCAAGAAGCCGGGCGATGCACTACACTGCCGCCGGTCAGTTCGACCGAAACGCCGAGTCCTGCACGCCAACTGGCAGCGGGAGCGGGGGAACCACGTTTTCGGGGCTAACCCACGTCTTTGTGGGGGCGCGGCTCTTTCAGCGCCAGCCCGACAGCTAACCCCGTAGGCCGACGAAGGAGATCGGTTTGCCGAAGCGCAGTTTCAAGCTCAAAGCTGGTGTCGCGTCGTTCGTGGCGCTCGTCGCCGTCGCCTTTGCCGTCGCCCCCTCCGGCGCGTCCGCCGCCTGCAACTTCGGCGGGCTCGGTGCCGCCGAAACCGAACTCTGTACCCCGACCGCGAAGGCGAAGTTGCTCGCCGACGGCGAACTGATCCCGCCCGCCAGCGCCCCGGCCCGGGTCAAGGCCGTGATCGCGGCGGCGAACAAGATCCGCACCAAGCCCTACATCTGGGGCGGCGGCCACGCCGGCTTCGTCTCCCGCGGCTACGACTGCTCGGGCTCTGTCTCCTTCGCCCTGCACGGCGGCAAGTTCCTCGAAAGCCCCCTCCCCTCCGGTCCGCTCGAGAGCTGGGGCGAAGAAGGCGAAGGGCGCTGGATCACCGTCTACGCGAACGCCGGGCACGCCTACATGACGGTCGCCGGGTTCCGCTTCGACACCGCCGGCGACACAGGCGTCGACGAAACCGGCCCCCGCTGGCACAGCGAACTCCTCACCAACGAAGGGTTCGTCGCGCGTCACCCCACCGGCTTTTAGCCGCTGCGGCCCAAATCGACGTGGCCGGGTGTGCCCGGCCGGTACCACTCGGCGACCCCCTTACTACGGACCGGATAAAGCGCCGTGGCCGGTTTAGCCTGCGAACTTTGGCCCGCTGGGATAACGTCGCGGGATAGAGGGCTCCTCTTCTGACATCCGCCTCGCGGGCCTCACCAAGGAATACGGTGCGGTGGTCGCGGTCGCCGGCATCGACCTGGAGATTCGAGCCGGTGAGTTCTTCACCATGCTCGGCCCCTCCGGCTCGGGCAAGACGACGACCCTGCGGATGATCGCCGGCTTCGAGGACCCGACCGCGGGGACGATCGAACTGGCGGGCGTCGACGTCTCCGGCGTGCCGCCCTACGAACGGGCGATCAACACCGTCTTCCAGGACTACGCGCTCTTCCCTCACATGACCGTGGCCGACAACGTCTCCTACGGGCTGAAGGTGGCGAAAGTCGACAAGGGCGAGCGGGCGCGGCAACGCGACCAGGCGCTGGAGATGGTGCGGCTGCCCGGCTACGGCGACCGCAAGCCGGCCGAGCTCTCCGGCGGTCAGCGCCAGCGGGTGGCGCTGGCGCGGGCGATCGTCAACCGGCCGCGGGTGCTCTTGCTCGACGAGCCGCTCGGCGCGCTCGACCTGAAGCTGCGCGAGCAGATGCAGGCCGAGCTCAAGTCGATCCAGGGCGAGGTCGGGATCACTTTCGTCTACGTCACCCACGACCAGGACGAGGCGCTGACGATGAGCGACCGGATCGCCGTCTTCAACGACGGGCGGATCGAGCAGGTCTCGACCCCGGAAGACCTCTACGAGCACCCGGTCAACGAATTCGTCGCCGACTTCGTCGGCGTCTCGAACGTGCTCGAGCGGGGCGGCGAGCGCTTCACCGTGCGGCCGGAGAAGATCGAGGTGGTCCCGCCGGGCGGCTCGACCGACGGCCTGCGCACCGAGCGCGGCCGCGTCACCGAGGTCGCCTACGCCGGCGCGGTGACCCGCTACTCCGTGGCGCTCGACGCCGGCGGTGACTTGCAGTTGGTCAGACAGAACGTGGGCGAGGCGCCCGGCGCCGTGCCCGAGCAGGGGGCCGAGGTCCTCGTGGGATGGCGGCCGCAATACGCCGCCGCGATCCGCGGCAACACGACTAAACAGGAGGTAGCACCATGAGGAGATCCAAAGACCGACATGCGGCACGCACGGCGTGGCTCGTCGTCGCGGGCCTGGTCGCGTTCATGGTCGTGCTGGCCGGCTGCGGGGGTGGGAGCTCGAGTTCGAGCTCCGGCTCCGGTGGGGGCGGGGGCGAAGAACTGCAGAAGCTCGGCAAGGGGGAGGGCGAACTGAACCTGATCTCCTGGGCCGGCTACGTCGAAGAAGAATGGGTCAAGCCGTTCGAACAGGAAACCGGTTGCAAGGTCAACGACAAGGTCGCCGGCACCTCCGACGAAATGGTGAAACTGATGGAGACCGGGCAGTACGACGGGGTCTCCGCCTCGGGCAACGCGACGGCGCGCCTCTGGGCCGCCCATGAAGTCGCCCCGGTCAACACCTCGCTGGTCCCCAACTACAAGACGGTCTTCGCCGACCTGAAGGATCAGCCCTACAACACCTTCGAAGGTAAGCCCTATGGGATCCCGCACGGCCGCGGCGCCAACCTGCTGATGTGGAACAAGAACGACGTCAAGCCACCGCCGAGCTCCTGGGAAGTCACCCTGAACCCGAAGGTGGCCGCCAAGTACTCGGGCCACATCAGCCAGTACGACGACCCGATGTCGATCGCCGAAGGCGCCCTCTACCTGAAGAATCACGAACCGAGCCTGGGGATCGAAAACCCCTACGAGCTGAACGAAGAACAGTTCGACGCGGCGGTCGAACTGATGAAGGAACAGAAGCCCTACGTCGGCGAATACTGGTCGAGTGCCGAACAGCAGATCGAAGGGTTCGCCAACGGCTCGAACCAGGTCGGCACCACCTGGCAGTACCAGTACTTCGCCCTCAAAGGCGAAAACGAACCGGTCGAGGCCAGCCCGGAGAGCCAGGGGTTCCTGCCGAAGGAGGGCGCGACCGGGTGGTCGGACACCTGGATGATCAGCGCCCACGCCAAGCATCCCAACTGCATGTACATGTGGATGAACTACATCATCAGTCCGAAAGCGAACGCCGAGGTCGCCGAATACTTCGGCGAGGCGCCGGCCCAGGAATTGGCCTGCGAAGAAACGAAGAACCCCAATTTCTGCAGCGAATACCATGCTGAAGAACCGGCGTTCTGGAAGCGCGTCTACTACTGGGAGACGCCGCTGGCGGAATGCTCGGAAGGCGGGGAAACCGACTGTATGGACTACAACGATTGGGTCCGGGCCTGGACCGAAATCAAAGGCTAGGCCAGGAGTTCGATTGA
>CAWGPH010000007.1:0-40880 GCA_963824485.1 uncultured Actinomycetes bacterium | reverse complement strand
TTTAAGCCGCGCGGCGCGGGTTCGAGTCCCGCCGGGGGCACTTGGTACCCGAGGACCCCGATCGCCTTGACGGTGGTCGAACCGCGAAGCTACTTCGGGAAGATATCATCTGAGGGCGGTGATATCATCAAGACCATGAGGCAGCTGCTGCTCCGCGTTCCAGAGGATCTTCACCGCCGCCTCTCCGCGCGCGCGAGTCGAGAGCACCGGAGCGTCAACGCGCTGGCAGGGGAGATCCTCGATGCGGCCGCGGACGCGGACCGTGGCGATCGCCGTGCCCGCCTGCGTGCGGCGGCGGTCGCGAGCGGTGTCGTCGCCGGTACGGTGCCCGCGCGAACGGTCGGCGCCGCCCGGCGCCGACGGATCATCGAGTCGACGCGGGGCCTCGGCGCGCAGGTCGATCGGCTGATCGACGAAGAGCGCGACCGGGTGTGATCGTCTACCTCGACCCCTCGGTCCTCGCACGCGCCTACCTCGCGGATGAGGTCGGCCATGCGGAGTCGGCCGCATTGCTCGAAAACGCCGACGTGGCGCTGGTCACCGGCACCTGGACGCGGATCGAGGTCTCGGGTGTGCTGATCCGAGCCGCGCGGTCGGGTCGGATCGACGCCAAGGGCCTGCTCGACCTACTCGATGCCGACCTGGCGCCCGGCGGGCCGGTGACCGTCCTCTCGGTTCCGCAGGAGGAGGTCGAGGAAACCGCGCTATCGCTCGTACGAGAGCACGCGATCAGAGCGATGGACGCGTGGCATCTCGCCGTGGCCTCGCTCACCCTGCCCCAGCTTGTGGAAAGCGGCGAGGAGCTGTCGTTTGCCTCGCGTGACACCGCCCAGGGGGAGGTTGCGGGGCTGCTCGGCTTTCGGTGCGGCTGAGGGGCATCGGCGAGACTGGCTCAGCCTCGATCCGCGCCGGCCGGCGCGCCTCGCTCACTCGATGCCGTGCTTGCGCCCGAAGTCCTCGAGCGACATGGGGCGTCCGGCGGCGAGGTCGGCATCTGTCTCGGCGACCGCTGCTTCGTCCTCCGCCGTCCAGGGCTCATCATCCTCGGGTGCGTCGCGAAAGCTGACGACCACAGGGTCGGCCCTCATGTCAAGCAGGCGAAGCGTCTCGTCGGCCTCGGCTTCCGAGAGGTTTGCGACCCGCTCCATCGGTTTCTCCTTGGCGGTCATCGCCAAAGGGAAGCGTCGAATCGAGCCCGAACCGCCGGGTGGCGAAACCGGCTCGGCTTCGATCCGCACCCTCAGGTTCGGATTGTGTTCGGCCGGGGGGGCACTCGCCTGTCGATCCTCACGGTGATCGAACCGCGCGGGCCGAAGCCACTTCGGACTCGGCCGCCCGTGCTCAGTTGAAGTACTGCCCGTGGAAGCCGAACGGGATGTGGTGGGGCACCTGGGCTCGGCCCAGCTCCTCCATGCTCGCCGCGTCGAGGACGAGCAGGTAGGAGGCGGCGGCGCGAGCGTCGAGGACGACCGAGAGCAGCACGCCCCCGTCCTCGGCGCGATCGGGCTCGGGCGCCGGCACGAAGACCGGCTCCCCGGGGTAGGCGCCGGGCTCGTGCCACCCGACCGCCTCGCCCGTCGCGACGTCGATCTTGACCAGCCGGTCGTGCCACCCGACCTCCTCGCCGTCCGGGGTGCCGACTCCGTACGTGTACCGGTAGGGCCGCCCGTTGCGCTCGCGGTAATCGATCCGCGGCAGCTCGAGCGACACGTCGCAGAGTTCCTCCTCGCCGACCCGGCCGCCGTCGAGGTCGACCCGGTAGCGTCGCAGCCGCGCCAGCGAGGACGGCGGCGGCGGTTCGGCGCGCAGCCGCTCGAGGTAGAGCGAGTCGACGATCGAGGCGTCCTCGTAGGCGGCCATGTCGAGGACCAGCTCGCCCTCGCGCTCGAAGGCGTTGACATGGTGGAAGCAGAAGCAGGGCTCCGCCTCATACGTGCCGCGCAGAGAGCCGTCCTCGCGCTCGAAGACCAGCACCCGGGTGCCGAGCTCCGGCTTCCAGCGATAGTTCTCGATGAAGGGCCGGCCCAAGAGCGCCAGCTCGAGCGGGTTGACCACGTGGGGAAAGGCGACCAAGACCGCGTAGCGCTCGGTCAGCGCGAAACTGTGCATGTAGGAGGGCGCGGCGACCCGCAGCGAGGCGATCCGTCGCTGGGTGGCGCGGTCGCGCTGGGCGAAGACGCGGTACTCGCTGCGCGGCCCGAAGTTGGTCACGTAGGCGATCAGCTCGCCGCGCGCCGGGTCGTGGTGCGGATGGGCGGTGGCGTGAATCCCGGGCGGGCGGAAGGCGACCCCGAGCGTCTCCAGCGTCTCGGGGTCGAATGCGACCGGCAGGGGTGTCTCGGTCATCGCGACATACTCCTCGCCGAGCCGGGTCAGATTGACGTTGCAGTTGTCGGTGATCTTGGGCCGGAAGAGGGTCGCCGCGCGGCGGAAGATCGACCGGCATGGGTCGGTGGCGAACTCGCTGTAGGAGATCTCGCCGTCGCGCTCGGCCGCCTTGTATGCCTCGCCGCGGAGGAAGCGGTTGGCGTAGGAGACGCGACCGCCGCCGAAGGAGAAGCGGTGCAGCATCGCGAAGCCGTCGAACCAGTGGTTGAGCGGCCGCCCGCCGACCTCGTAGCGGGCCGGCCCGTTACGCAGCAGCGTGCCGGTCAGCCACTCGGGGATCGAGCCCTCAATCGGGAGGGAGTCGAGCTCAACCTCCGCGTCGAGGGTCTCCAGGCCCTGGGCATAGCCGGGACGGGATACGGTCTGCGTCATCACCTTCATCGCGCCTCCAAGCCTATAGTCCTTAATGTATGGTCTAAGAGATACCATCCGTCCCGGCCCATGTCAACTGAGATCCGTCTGACCCCGACCTCCTACATCGTCCTCGGCCTGCTCGAGGCCGCCGGCGAGGCAACCCCGTACGACCTCAAGCAGATGGTTGCGGTCAGCCTCGGCAACTTCTGGTCGCTGCAGCACGCCCAGCTGTACACCGAGCCGGAACGACTGACCGCAGCTGGGCTACTCAGTGAGCGGCGCGAGGAGAGCGGGCGGCGACGCAAGCACTACCGGGTGACGAAACGTGGCCGCGAAGCGCTGCGCGCCTGGCTGACCGAGCCGACGGCGGAGCTGACCGAGCTGCGCGACCTCGCCCTGCTCAAGGTCTTCTTCGGCTCCGACCCACAATCGATGGCGGCTGCGCAACTGCCGGCACACGAAGCCAAGCTTGCCGAGTACGAAGAGCTGCGGGCAAGCGCCGGGGATGCGGCCGAGAGCATCCCCGAAGGACCCCGGATCTCACTGCGGGCGGGGATCGAAGCGGAGCGGATCTGGGTCGAATTCTGGTCGAGGCTGCGCGGCGAGGGCCTGGGTTCCCCGCCACCACGAGACTGAGCGCTCCCTCCTCCGCCACTTCGCCCTACGGGCTCGTCTATGCAGGCGGACCCCGACATCAGCTTCCAGTCGATCTCGCCGTGGCGCGGTACCGCCGACCGTGGACCAGCCTGCGAGACCCAGCGCGTGTGGTTGCCGCCCGCCTCGCGGTCGCGTCCCTGGCTGAGCGCGCCGGGTACGGCCGGGATCGAGGCGACGATCCAGCCTTCCTCTCCGTCCTCGTAGAGGATCGTCAGGTCGAGGGTCCCGTTCATGAGGCGAGTGTAATGCGGCCGCGGAGTCGATCGGAAGCTTTCGTCGCCCAACCAGTCAGGGCGATTCGCTGGCCTTCGATCCGGGCTATCCGGTTCGTCTCGTATTCGCCCGGGGGCACTTGGGGTTACTTCGCTTTCACGCGGAAGGAGAAGTCCGTGTTCGCGGACCGTGCCAGCCGAGGATGGTGCTGGATGCGCCCGGCTCTGAGATCGGCTTCCGGCGAGATGGCACCCGAGCGCCCGGGCGCCGCCGAGGCCGACGACTGTGTAGATCGCCCGCGGCGAGCAAACCGCCCGACACCAATGGGCGGCCCAATCGGGTCAGCTTGGGTGAAATGCGCTGTAGTCCGACTGCATGCTTCGCGAGACGAGCGTCCGCACGCGCACATGCACCTGGGTCTCGGGGTTGATCACGGTTACCTTGGCTCCTGCTGCGCTTCCGGTCTTGGTCCCCCGTGCGACACCAGCTCGAAGCAGAGTTCGGATCTCGATGTCGTCCTCAGGCATCGAATAGCCGAGGATGCGCAGATGTTTGGTGGCGCTCAGCGCGTAATAGGCGTCCCGCCACATGTCCCTGATCGGAGTCATCTCGATCGTCTTCCCAAAGGACATCGTGATCATCATTGGTTGTCTGGTTCTGGACTTGATGAATTGCCAGCTCCGGTTCATGTTTTCGACCGCGCGGATTCGGATCACCCCGTCCCCCTTGAGGGAGATGCGGCGTCGACCGGGGACGTTCTGAAGTTCACGGAGTGCGGCGAAATCGGTGTCGGGCCAGCCGGTCTGCCGATCGTCACGCTCGGTCCAGTCGATTGAGCCATGGAGCTTGATCAACGTCACATGACTCTCATCCGGCTGCCCGCCAAGGCGGAGCGGAATGCCCCTTAGGGCCGCGTAATGCTCGATTAAAGACATCCCAGTTGCTCGTGATGACCACGTTTCCGGGCCGGATGATCCTCTCGACGCTGGACCAGCCGCTCGCCGGAATCTCCCCGCCGCGGATGCACTCACAGAGGATGCGAGCTATCGCCACACGCAGCTCCCTCAGCAGTGAAGGATGCTCGAAGGCACCGGGCATATTCCGCGCGACATCCATATTGGCCCGGAGCACAGCGAAGAAATCGACCGACTCCGGTACGAAGCTTTTGGCTTCCTCTGGGTAGAAGTACCGGTAGGCGTCACGCAGTTCGTCATCGATCTTCAAACCATGGTCTTTGGCGAGGGCATGCACCTTGGTGAGGAGCTCGGCGGTGTTTGGCAATCCGACCGCGCGCGAAAAGCCAGCGCCCAGGAAGTAGGTGTCGTATTTTCTCGCCGGCACACGGGCCACAGAGGTCTCACCTTAGCCCTGATCCACCGCGCGCCCAGGGTTGGAGGTGCTCAATGAGTAGCTAAACCAACATAAGCTCGTCGTCGCCAGCGGGTGAGAGTCCCGTCCGAGTAGCTGCCAGGAGGCTCGGTAGCAGGCTGGCGGCTCGGCCTGGAAACGGGTCGGGTCGAAGCCCAGCGTCAAAGGCCCCATTGGGGGGAGCAACTCGGCGGTCCGCAGCATCAAGCGAAGCCTGCCGCGTCGTTAGGGGCCCGCCTGCGGGCGGGTAGAGGAGGAGCCGAGCCGCGGGTATCACGGCGAAGGCCACGGAAGGGGCGAAGAGCCTGGAGCGCAGCCCCGAGGAACCTCCCGGCGTACGGGGCGTGGAACGCCGAGAAGGTGACGGCGGGAACTGGGGAGGCCCTCCCCGGCCCGGTGGCTGCGGAATGTCCACCGGGGAGTCGCGTCCTATAACCGGTTTGCGCCGGGAAGTGGATGGGTGCCGGGTGGGCGTCGGAGGCGGCCGTAGTACCGCTTGAGCCGACGGGACAACAGAACCCGGGGTGAGGGAAGGGCCGCTGCTTCGTTCATGCGTCACGCACGGGGAAGGGCCGGTGAGTGCCATTTATGGCTAGGACCACCAAGCAGGACAAAGTCCGAGAACTGCAGCGAACGCTCTACCGGGCGGCCAAGGCCGACCCCGGACGAAGGTTCCACGCGCTCTATGACAAGGTCCACCGCAGGGACGTCCTGGAGCGGGCGTGGGGGCTGGTGCGCGCCAATCGCGGCGCGGCCGGCATCGACCAAGAGACCATCGCCGATGTCGAGCATTACGGCGCCAGCCGCTTGCTCGACGATTTGGCCGCGAACCTCAAGGACGGCAGCTACCGGCCGCTCGCGACCCGCCGGGTCTTCATCCCGAAGCCCGGCAGGCCCAAAGAGCAAAGGCCGCTGTCGATCCCGACGGTTCGCGACCGCATCGTGCAGACGGCCCTGAAGACGGTGATCGAGCCGATCTTCGAGGCCGACATGCTCGGGTGCTCCTTCGGGTTTCGCCCGAAGCGCTCGGCGCACGATGCGCTCCAGGTCCTCATAGACGAGTCCTGGGGCGGGCGACGATGGGTTCTCGAGTCGGATATCGCCAACTGCTTCGAGGCGATTCCGCACTCGCAGTTGATGTCGGCAGTCGAGGAGAGGGTCGTCGATCGTCACGTCCTCAAGCTGCTGCGCGCGATGTTGCGCGCAGGGGTGATGCAGGAGGGGGCGATCAGGCGCAGCGTCACCGGAACGCCACAAGGCGGCGTCATCTCGCCGCTGCTGTGCAACGTCTATCTGCACCGGCTTGACCGGCAGTGGGCGCGGCGCGGACACGGTGTTCTGGTGCGTTATGCGGACGATCTGGTGGCGATGTGCCGAACGCGGGCAGAGGCCGAGGCGGCGCTTGCGTCGCTGCGGCAGATGCTGGCCGAGCTGGGCCTTCAGCCCAAGGAGGCCAAGACGCGGATCGTGCACCTGCGGGAGGGAGGCGAGGGACTTGACTTCCTCGGCTTCCACCACCGTTGGGTGCGCGCCCGCGGCGCTCGGCACGTCTGCTTCCTCGCTCGCTGGCCTTCGCGCCAGGGGATGCAGCACGCCCGCGACCGAATCCGTGAGATGACGGATCGCCGCTGGCTGCTGCGTCCGGTCGATGAGACCACCGGGAAGATCAACGTCTTCCTGCGTGGCTGGGTGGGCTACTTCCGCTACGGGAACTCAGCCCACCACTTCGACACGATCAGTGCCTACGCGGCCGAGCGCCTTGCTCTGCTCGTGGCCAAGCGTCACAAGCGCAGCCGGGACTACGGCTGGTCGGTCTTTGCCTTCCAGTCGCCGGACCGCTTGGGCCTGATCGACCTCAACGGAATCATCGTCGCACCGCGCCCGCACCGGGCGTGGCGGGGATAGCCGAATGCCAACGGTGAAGAACGTCGGTGAGCCGTGTGCGGGAAAACCGCACGCACGGTTCGATGTGGCGGCGGGAGGAGACCAGGCCAGTCGGGCTCACATAGCCGCACGGCCCAGGCGCCTCCCGTCGACCCTACGATAAGCACCTGAGGAAGCCATCCGGGAGCGTCCTCTTGGGTCTTGAGAATGCGGTTTGCCGACGTATTCGCAACGACCCAGGAGGACACCCGGAAGGTGAAGACACAAACGACGTGCCAAACCGTAGAAGTCAGGGCGGACGGCGAGGGTCTCGTCTCCCACGCCGGGGCCTTCCTGTTGATGGAGCTCTCCGACCGGCTCGGCCTCACCGCGGCGCTCGCCGAGGCGATGGCGCCGACCCGAGAGCGCCGAAGCGCGCACGACCCAGGCGTCGTCCTTCGCGACCTCGCCGTGGCGATCGCCGACGGTGGCGACCACGTCACAGACCTGGGGGTGCTGCGCGGCCAGGAGGCCCTGTTCGGGCCGGTGGCCTCAGAGACGACCGCCCACCGGGTGCTGAAGTCGGTCGACGCCGACCTGCTCGAAGCGATCCGCGTCGCCAGGGCAAAAGCCCTGCAGCGTGCCTGGGATGCCGGCGCCCGACCCGAGGAGCTGATCCTCGACATCGACGCCAGCCTCCTCGCCGCCCACTCCGAGAAGCAGGGCGCCGCCGGCACCTACAAGGGCGGCTTCGGCTTCTTCCCATTGCTCTGTTACCTCGCCGAGACCGGCGAGCCGCTGGCCGGCGTCCTGCGCCCCGGCAACGCCGGCGCCAACACCGCCGCCGATCACTTCGAGGTCCTGCAGCTCGCCTTGGAGCAGCTGCCTGCCCAAGACCTCGATCGAGAGATCCTGGTCCGGGCTGACATCGGCGGACGCACCCACGCCTTCACCGCCGACTGCCGCGAGGCCGGCATCCGCTTCTCGGTCGGCCACGGGGTCGACGAGCGGGTCCGCGAGGCGATCGGTGCGCTGGCGGAGTCGGCTTGGCAGGCGGCAATCGACGGCGACGGCACCGAGCGCGAGGGCGCCCAGGTGACGGAGCTCACCGGCGACGTTGACCTCTCTGCCTGGCCGCAGGGCACCAGGCTGATCGTCAGGCGCGAGCGCCCCCATCCCGGCGCCCAGCTCTCGGTCCTCGACTGCGAGACCGGCTACCGCCACACCGCCTTCATCACCGACCAGGGCGATGAGGACATCGCCGCCTTGGAGCTGCGCCACCGCCGCCGGGCCCGCGTCGAGGACGCGATCCGGGTCGCCAAGGAGACCGGGATGCGCAGGATGCCCTTCACCGCCTTCGCCCACAACCAGGCCTGGCTGGAGGTCTCCTTGGCGGCGCAGGCCCTGCTGCGCTGGACAGCCCGGCTCTGCCTGGATGGGAAGCTCGCACTGGCCGAGCCCAAGCGGGTGCGCCGGCGCTTGTTGCACGTCGCCGGGCGCCTGGTGCGCTCGGGTCGGCGGGTGACGCTGCGACTGCCGCGAAACTGGCCGTGGGCCGAGGCGCTGGTCGCGGCCTTCGCGCGACTGCGGGCGTTGCCGCTCGCGTCGAGCACGTAGCCACAGGCCTCGCTCCCCAGCCCCAACCCCTCCTCGTCGCACCTGTCGGTCTCGGCCTGCCCGCGAACGCTTGCCGGCGCTGCGATTTCGCCGAGGACCGACCTCGACAGGAACGCCAGGGCGGTTCCGAGGAACCGCCCTGGCGCAGTTACCTACCTCAAGTCACCTGATCACACCCTGCGGGTGAAAACGGTGGATCGAGGTTAGCCTTCTCTGTGGAGCATCACGGCTTGGTCGGCCATGATTGGACGATGGAGCGGCACGACGAGAACGCTCTAACCCGGATCTTGCAACAAGCCGCAAGGAGTAAGTCAGCGACCCGAGCAGTGACGTAACGGTCACGGTGTGGTGGCCGAAGCCGCCGGCAGTCGCGATCTCACGGGGAGACGCAGGCCAGGGCGCCGAGCGCGAGCAGGCTTCGCGGGCGCCTGGCGCCGGGGAGCCGCCGGAGGTGTGGGTGGAGATCGAGCCGGGCTTCAGCCCGCCGCAGCGGGCAGTGACTTCAGCTTCTCGAACGCCGCCACGAGCTCTCTCGCCCAGGGCCAGCCCGCCTGCAGGCGCAGCCTGGCGCGCCGTCCCGAGAAGGCGAGGCGAGCGGCGACGTGGAGGAGACGATGGCGAAGCCGCCTGGGACGCGAGCGGGCGAGCTCGCCCGAGAGCAGCAGCCCCTTCGTCCACGAGATCAGGTCGTGGGCGATGAGGACGAGCTCAAGCCAGACAGAGTTCATCTCGAAATCGCGGAAGGGCAGCTTGGCGAGCCCGGTCTCCTTGTCGTCGGCGATCTGGTTCTCGGCCCTGGCGCGGGCACGGTGGCGGCACTCGAGCGCAGGGATGTCACGGCCCTCCTGGTCGGTGAGGATCGCCTGAAAGCGGTGACCGTCCTGATCGGTGAAGCGCAGCTGGGCGCCGGGATGGGGGCGCTCGCGGCGCACGATCAGACGCGAGCCCTCCGGCCAGGCGGAGAGGTCGATCAGGTCGCTCGCCTCGCAGACCTCACCGTTGCCTCGCGCCGAGCCGTCCTGTTCTGCCGCCGGTACCCAGCGCCGATCGGGAATCCGGCTGACCGCCTCGCGCACCGGCTCGCTCAGGTCGAAGCCGACCGAGAAGCGGATGTCGCCCTCCTTGGCCCAGTCGAGCAGCTCGTGGACGGCGCCGGCAGAGTCGGTTCGCAGCAGCACCTCGATCTCTGCGGCGCGCCCGGCGGGGATCTGCTCCAGCGCGGCTTCGGCGACCGCGACCTGATCTGCCGCGGTGTTGGCGCCGGCGTTGCCGGGGCGAAGCATCGCCGCGGCCGCCTCGGAGGTCTCCTCGAAGTAGGCGAGCACCGGATGGAAGCCGAAGCCGCCCTTGAAGTTCCCGGCCGCGCCCTCCTTCTCGGAGTGGCTGTCAAGGAGGGAGGCGTCGAGGTCGATCGTCACCCGCCCGGGGGCGAGGCCGAGCTCCCAGACGCGCTCGCGCGCCTGCCCCCGTGCCGCCCGCAGGCCGTCGAGGAGCTCTGGGTCGCGGGCGACCTGATCGATCGCCCGGTAGGCGGTCGAGTCCGAGGCGACCGCGCCGAAGAGCGGCGCCTGATCGCGGATCGCGCCGAGGTCGGTGAGCGCCTCGCCCCCGTCGGCGAGCATCACGGCGAGATCGCGGAGGACGCGGCCGGGGTCATGGCCCCCACGACGCTCGCGCATCGGTGCCAGCTCACGCGAGAGCGCCTTGGTCAGCCCACACTTGTCGGCGACCTGACTCAGCAGCGCGGTGCCGGCGTGGGAGACCAGGCCCTCTCCGTCCGCGCTGACTTCTACGGTGAATGAGCGGCTATCGCGCTGCACCTTCAAGGTGAGACCTCCTGGGTCGGATTCGACGAGTTCGCAACCCGCAGAATCCCCGCTCAGGCGGACGAAACCGCCCCGGCCTTCCGGCCGGGGCGCTCACCTTGTTGCAAGATCAGGGCTAGAAACTCCCTAGGTCGAGAGCTGCAGTTTCGACACCTTTACGAGACGGGCGCCCTCCACGCGATCGGCTCCCGCTTCGCGCGATGAGTGGCACGATCTGTCGGTGACCGGACCCCGTTCATCGGTCCACCCCGAGTGAGAGTCCGGGGTTGGTCTGTAGTGAGTATCGCTCCTGGTCGCCGCCTCGCGTAGCGAGCCCGGAGGGCGAGCGCAGCGAGGCGGCGAAGCGCCCGGGCGCCATCATCCCGAGCGCCGAGTGGGGATGGTTGGCGTTGTAGTCGGTGCGCCAGTCCTCGGCGAGCACCTTCGCCTCCTCCAGGCAGGTGAAGACCTCCGTGTTCAGCAGCTCATCGCGCAGGCGGGAGTTGAAGGACTCCACGTAGGGGTTCTGCCAGGGCGATCCCGGCTCGATGTAGGCGGTGCCGGTGGAGCCCAGGCGGCACCATTCGCGCAGCACCGCCGCGGTCAGCTCGGGTCCGTTGTCGGCGCGGATGTTGGCGGGAGCACCGCGCTCTGCGGCGAGGCGCCGGAGGACTGCGACCGTCTCCTCGGCGTCGATCGAGCGGTCGACCTCGATCGCCAGGGCCTCGCGGGTGAACTCGTCGACGACGTTCAGGAACTTCAGCTCGCGGCCGTCCTCGGTGGCGTCGTGCTGGTAGTCCAGAGCCCAGACATGGTCGGGGTGCTCGGCCCTGAGTCGCTCGGCGGGCACCGTGGACTCCCCGAGGCGCCGGCGCTTCTTCGCCTTGGCGGGGACGCGCAACCCCTCCTCGCGCCAGAGCCGCTGCACCCGCTTGCGGTTCAGCGACCACCCTTCGCTCAGCAGGTGGCCGTGGGCGCGGCGGTAGCCCCAGCGGGGCCGCTGTTCGGAGATCTTGCGCAGGCGCCTGCGCAAGGCCTCCTCGTCTGGGGCCACCTGCGGGCGGTGGCGCTGGGTGGAGCGGTTCTGGCCGGCGATCCGGCACGCCCGACGCTCGGAGAGGCCGAGGCGGTCCACCAGCATGCGGACCGCCCGGCGCCTCCGGGACGGGCTCAGAAGTTTCCCTTGGCGATCTCCTTGTAGGCGCGGATGTCGAGCGCCTGGTCGGCGACCATCTGCTTGAGCTCGCGGTTCTCCTTCTCGAGCTCCTTCAGGCGCTTAGCGTCGGCCGCCTTCATGCCGCCGTACTGGTTTCGCCAGCGGTGCAGGGTCTGCTCGGAGACCTCCAGCGCCTTCGCGGCCTCGCCGATCGTCTTGCCCTCGGAGAGCATCTGCTCCGCGGTGCGCAGCTTGCGGATGATCTGTTCGGGGGTGTGCCTTTGCCTCTTCACCTGCTTCGATCCTCCTTTGCCCATTGTCGCGGGCGGGAAGGATTCTCAGACAGGGTGGACCGATTTCAGGGGGTCGGGCCATCGGGACCCGCGACCACGTGTAAGGAGGACTTTGTGAGGCAGTGGTTGAGTTCCTGCTGCGAGTGAGACTCATTGCGATGACCTAGTGCCTTCCATCAGCGAGCCTGCACAAGATTGAAGAGTCCGGCCCACAATTGCTCATAACGAATCCGCGACTCAACCTGACTTGTCACCATCGATCATGTGTGGTTGAGTAGACAGATGCAGCATTGGCTTGCAGCACTTGGCGCTGGCTTGGCACTTGTGGGGACGGTCATCCTTGGGTTCGATCTCATAACCTCGAAGGACGACGATAGTCGCGAGGCCGAGTTCCGTGCCAACCAAGACAAACTCGAGAGCCTGACGCGAAAGTCCGTTGTCGGACTCAGCAGTGTCATGTCCGATTTCGTCCGACTGTTCGTAGGGTACGTCAAGAACCTCGAACTTGATCTTGAGCACTTATTTGAGCCATCGCTTAAGGAGACGGAGGACGAGACGCTCAAAGCGAGCGTCGCGGTTCGCCGAGAGGTCGTCAAACGCTTGGACAAAGCTCAGAGCGATCTTGCGTCCTCGATGAATCCCGAGAAGACCCTTACAGGCATTGGCGAGATACAAAGGCGCACCGAGACATTGTTTGCCGAGCAAAGTGCGAGGACCCGCAGAATGCGTTGTATTGCCACGCTTGGTGTAATCCTTGTTGGACTCGGCGCGGCGGCACAGCTAGTCGACGTACTGCTCAAGTCGTGATTGAAAGCAGAGGCCGACGCCGATCAAACTCTGGCTGATTAGACGTGAGACGCAGGGGTTGATCGGCTGAGAAGCACGCTCCCGCTTCGCGCGAGCAGGGAAACGGCCGGCGAATCTCATCAGGCAGCCCGTGGCAGCTCCCCCCAACGCTGGACAAGAAGCCCAGAATGAGGGTCGGGGCGCTCCTCGGTCAGGCCGACGCGATCGCAAAGCGCAAGGCTGCGCCGGTTGCGGCGGTCGACGCGGACGAAGGTCCGCGGATGACGACCGAGGGCGCGCATCTGCTTGAAGGTCGCGTAGAGCATCAGCTCCCCCAGGGAGACCCCACGCTCTTCCGGCAGTTGCACGAGGGTGCCGCGAGCCGCCAGCGAGACGGCGACTGCCTCGGTGTAGCCGACCTCGGGAAGGAGGGTCGGCTCGACGTGATGGGCGCCGATGACGAGGATGTCTCCGTCGTGGTTGGTGCCGAGGAGCATGCGGCCGTCGAAGCGCGGCGGCGCGGCAAGATAGCGTCGGGGCAGCGGGCCGCGGATCTGCTCCTCGACCACGGCCTCCCAGGGATCGCCCGCCGAGCAACGGAAGGCGGCAAGGGTGGGCAGGTCCTCCGGGGCGAGGACCCTGATCAGGACCTCGTCGGCATTCACCTGACGTCGGGCGTGCCGCTCGGGATCGCGATCGTCGGCTTGCCCGAGACCTTCAACGCCTCGGGATCGATATCGGCGAGGACATCTCCCCACGCGGTTCCGTAGACGTCGGTCGGGGTCGCACCGGCCCGGGCGGCCTGGACCAGGGCGAGGGCATCCACGGCCTCCTCCTCGCTCATCTGGGAGACGACCTGCTGCAGGCGTTCCTTGACGGTCACGACAGGCATTTTACCGCGACAGGGTGCGAGTCCGAGGGTCGCGTCGGTAGAAGTGGTGTAACGAGCACGAGCGACGAATCTTGCATTGAAGAAGCGCTCGCCCCTCCCGTCACCCTCAAAGCGTCGACTTGCTGATCACGTCAGCGTTGCAGGACCGAGGCAGCACCTCCGGCTCGGGCCTGAAATTGACGACTTCATCTCATGCCAACGGGCGGTGGCCCGGGAGGATTTTTAGACGGCGACCTCGACAGCTTGCTGTCGCTTCGCGCGAGGCCCTGCAAGGTGCTACCGTTTTGCTACCATTTTGGTATGAGCAAGCAGATCGCGGTGCGTCTCCCGGATGACCTTGTCGACTTCGTCGACGAGATCGTCGACTCCGGCACCGAGCGCAGCCGGGCCGCTGTCGTTACCCGGGCGCTCGAGCGCGAGCGTCGGCGTACCCTCGCGGAACGCGACGCCCGGATCCTTGCCCGCACCGGTCCGGACCCAGAGCTCGCCGGGCTCGCCGAGTACGCGGCCGACCTGCGGCGTGACCTGGCCTGATGCGGGCCATCCATGTCGCGCAGCTCGACAAGGCGCGGCCTGTGTTGATCCTCACCCGAGAGCTCGTGCGGCCGCACCTGAGGACGGTGACCGTCGCGCCGATCACCACCACCATCCGCGGACTCTCCAGCGAGGTGGCCGTCGATGCCGCCAACGGCCTTACGGGTCCCTCGGTCGTCAGTTGCGACAACATCACCACGATTCCCGCCGATGCCCTGGGAAAGCAGATCGGTGTTTTGCTCGACAGTCAGGAGCCGGCGCTCAGCGAAGCGATCATGGCTGCCTTCGACCTCGACTGATTGCTACTGCTCCGCGCGAGCAGGGAACGGCGAATCTCGTCAGACAGCCCGCGGCAGCTCGCCCCAACGCTGGACCAGAAGCCCAGAATGAGGGTCGGGGCGCTCCCCGGTCAGGCCGACGCGATCGCAAAGCGCGAGGCTGCGCCGGTTGCGGCGGTCGACGCGAACAAAGGTCCGCTGATGACGGCCGAGGGCGGCGACGACCGCGACCAGGTGCCATGCAGCCTCGAAGTCGAAGCCCGCCGGCGCGAGCAGCGCCGCGAGAAGGGAACGCCCGTCGCCGATCACGCAGGCCTGGGCGATCGCCGGGCATGCGTCGTTCGCGAGGCTGGATGCCGCCTCGATCCGCCGCCCGGATTCGGCATTTAGGACCTATGCCGGTAGGGATCGCACCCCTGGATACGGCCCAGGACGCGGCGCGGATTCGGCCCCGTCGTGTCTCCCGCATGGCGCTGCCATGCGGGACCCCCGCCGTGACCGCCCCGCTTGGTCCTGAACCGTCCCAGTGGCACGCCCCTACCGGGATAGGTCCTTACGTCGCCTGGGCACCACATTTGGGTACCAGTGCCTCCTTTTCACCGCGCTGGTTCGGCGGGCCATTACATCCAGACCCGCCCACGTCCTGACCTGAACCACGTCGGCACCCCACGATCGCGGTTCTCGCCGAGGCCCGTCTTAGGTTGCCGCTTCGGTCATCTCGAGCGACGGCGTCTCGTCATCCGGCACCGGTGGGTCGTCGAACAAGCTGACGTAGGGCTCGTAGCGATAGATCCGCGAGCGTCTGCGGCCGGTGATCTCTTCCAGGATCCCGAGCTCTTCGAGTCCCGAGACGAGACGACTCGCGGTCGGGTAGGTCGTGCCGAGGATGTCGGCGGCGAGGTTGACGTTCAGGAGCGGGTGCCGGAACAGCTCGGAGAGCAGCCGCAGTGCGTTCTCGCCCAGGCCGCGCCCGATGATCGCCGCGCGGTCGCTCTCCCGCAACTCGAAGATCCGCTCGGCGGTCGCGGTCGCTTCGCGCGCGGTCTGCGCGACGCCGCGCAGGAAGAAGGCGAGCCAGCCCTCCCAGTCGCCTATTACACGGACCGCCATCAGCCGGTCGTAATACTCGGTCCGGTGCAGTTTGAAGTAGTAGCTCAGGTAGAGCAGCGGCTTCCGCAGCACGCCGCGCTGAACGAGGAGGAAGGTGTTGAGCAGGCGCCCGACCCTTCCGTTGCCGTCGAGGAAGGGGTGGATCGTCTCGAACTGGGCGTGGGCCAGGCCGACCTCGATCAACGTCGAGTAGGGCCCCTCTTCATGGAGGAAGCCCTCGAGATCGCCGAGCGCGGTGTTCATCTCCGGCACCGGCGGTGGCACGAAGGCCGCCTGCTCGATGCTCGCCTCGTCGGGCCCGATCCAGTTCTGTGTCTTTCGAAATTCGCCTGGAGCGGCGTGCGATCCGCGGCCATGGCCATCCTTCAGCAACTCCCGATGGATTTCGCGGATCAGGCGCAGCGACAGCGGCAACATCCGCAGTCGCTCGAGGCCAAAGTTCATCGCCCCCACGTAGTTGACGATGTCGAGGACATCGGAGCGGTGGTCGTCGACACCGGCACCGATCTCGCGCTCGAGCAGATCCTCGAGGGTGCTCTGCGTCCCCTCGATCTGCGAGCTCAGGACCGCCTCGCGCCGCACATACATGCTGACGAAGAAGTCGGGGTCGGGGATCACCCGGGCGATACCGTCGAGACGGCCGAGCTCGGTGCCCGACTGCTCCAGCAACGCCAGCAGTTCCGGGTCCAGCGCGACTGGGGGTGTCGGGGGAAGCGGCTTGGGGACGAAGGCCGCATATCCGTCTCCTTGAGGTACGAAGCGGCCCGACCGCGTCTCTTTCCCCTGCCTCGGCGCCACAGAGTTAATATAGCAATCCCTCGTTTACGTTAATAACGGCCGTCCCACCGCGCGGTAATCCAAGCACTCTTTTTTATGGCCCCTCAGGACCGCTCCGGCGTCGCGGCGCGCGACGGTCGCGAAAGCGCGAGCGCCACCGCCTCCGTCCGACCGCGGGCGCCGAGCGTCCGGTAGACGTGCTCCAGGTGCTTGTTGACCGTCCGCGGGCTGATCCCCATCCGCGCTCCGATCGCGATGTCGCCGAGTCCGCGCGCCGCCCAGGCGAGCGCCTCCGCCTGGCGGGGGGTGAGACCGAGGCCGGCGAGCTCGGCCGGCGTCGCGCCGGCTCCCCAGCGGTCGAGGAGCAGGGCTCGCCAACCGGGCCTGCCGCGGCGCTCGATCAGCCGGACCGACAGCCTCGCGCCGCGGTCGTCCTCGACCACCAAGGGGACCCGGGGCCGCTCGAGCCAGTCCCGCAAGCGGGCCGGGAGGCCGCCGTCGCTCACGGCGCCGAAGAATCGCCGCAGCAGCAGCTCCGCCCCCGGGTCGATCGAGGCCACGCGGCCGTCCGGATCGACCAGCACCGTCGCGGTCCCGCCCTCCCGCATCCCCTGCTCGAGCAGCGCCCAGGCGGCGGCGCCCCGCTCCCGCTCCACCGCCTGGCGGTAGGCGCGGCGCAGGTGCGGCGCCAGCAGGTCGAGCATCGCCCGGTCGCGGGCCGAGAAGCCGCGGCGCTCGCGGTTGATCGCGATCCCGGCGACCCGGTCCGGGGAGGTCCGCAGATGCAGCGCGATCTGATCGCGGAAGCCGAGCGGGGCGAAGATGACGTCGTAGAGCTCGAGCGCGCGGAAGGAGCGGTCGCTGAGGAAATCGGAGATCGTCGAGGCCGGGTCCCGGTCGCCGCCGTGGACGACGAGTGGGTTCTGATGGGCGAGCCGGGCGAATTCGAGCGTCGAGCGCTCACCGCCGAGGTCGGGCGGGTCGCGCAGCGCGGTGGCGGTGCGACGGCCGAGGTCGATCTCGTTGAAGGCGACCGCGCCGGGGACGAGGCGGGTGACGCCCAGCATCGCGGCGCCCAGCGAACCGACGTCCTCGGCCTCGCTGCACTCGCCGACCAGATCCATGGCCCCGCGGAGATCGGTTCGGCGCAGTCGCTCCATCGTCGCGGCGACGCGCTCCCCAGCTCACACCGCGATGCTCTTATACGTCAGATCACGTATTGACGCAATGTCCCGCCGCTGGTGGCATCGGTGGCGACGATCCACCGTTCGCCCGGGCCGCGGCGATCATCCGCCTGGCTCCCCACCTTGCCCACGCCTCGCCACCATGGAGGAAAACTTGAGAAGCCCCCGCAGCCTCGTCCGCTCCGCCCTCGCCCTGGCCGGCCTCACCTGCCTGCTCATCGCCGCCCCGGCCGCGGCGGCCGGCACCACCACGATCACCTTCAAGGAACCCGAAAAGGGCTCGACCTTCACCTACGTCGACGTCGCGCCGACGGCGCCGAAGAAACACGGCTTCCCGACCGCGATCAGCCCGGGCGACCAGCTCGTCATCACCAACCCGTTGACCGAAGGCGGGAAGACGATCGGCAAGCTGCGTGCCCGGTGCACCGCGACGGCGAACGCCAAGGCGGCGAATCAGAACGCCTTCATCCAGGCCCACTTCATCTGCGAAGGCGTCTTCTCCCTCCCCGGCGGCACCCTCTATGGGAACGCCAGCATCGTCAAGGCAGGGACCGAAGGCGTCATCACCGGGGGCACCGGCAAATATGTGGGAGCCGCCGGCACGATTCTCTCCAAGGAAGTCAAAGGCGGATCGACGACGACGATCACGCTGCTCGAATAGGTCGCTCCCACCTGCGTCGATCGGGGGGGCCGCGCGAGAACCTCATCCGCGTCGGAGGCATCACTACACCAAAGTCCTGATGCTATGATGCTTCCGTGAGGACGACGGTCACCCTCGACGCCGACGTCGCCGCCCGCCTGCGGCGGCTGATGGAGGAACGCGAGCTCAGCTTCAAGGAGGCGCTCAACGCCACCGTGCGTGCCGGTCTCGATTCGCCTGTCCGCGAGGGATCTCCCTACCGCCTACCGACGCGGGCGCTGCGTGCCCGTCCCGGTGTCGGCCTCGAGCGCGCGCTGGGTCTGGCGGCCGAGCTCGAGGACACCGAGACGGCGCGCAAGCTGGCGCTGCGCAAGTGAAGCTGCCCGACCTGAACCTCCTGATCTATGCGATCGACGAGACCTCGCCGCGGCACGGGCCGGCTCGCGAGTGGCTTGAGCATGTGCTTTCGGGGACCGAGGAGATCGGCTTCGCCTGGGTGGTGCTGCTCGGCTTCCTGCGGCTCTCGACCAGCCCGCTGATCTTCGAGGCGCCCCTCGGTGCCGAGGAGGCGCTCGATCTGATCGACGGCTGGCTCGCCCAACCGGTGGCGAGACTCCTCGAGCCCACCTCCCGTCACCCTGAGCGGCTGCGCGAGCTGCTCGCGCCGCTCGGCACCGCCGGCAACCTGACCACCGACGCCCACCTCGCCGCGCTCGCGATCGAACACGGCGCCGAGCTCTGCTCCGCCGACACCGACTTCGCCCGCTTCGCCGGGCTGCGTTGGCTCGATCCGTTGGGCTGAACTTCGACCAGGTTCCGCGCCCAGTCTCGCGCTCGCTCAGCGCAGCGGCACTTCGACCGAGCCCTGGCCGCGCCGTGAGCCGCTGCGCGATTCCCAGCGCGCCCGCAGACGCCCGCCCGCCGCCTTCGCGCCCACGCCGGCGGGCAGCCGCAGGACGAGAGCGCGCCGGCCGCCGGCCGGGATCGACAGCCTGGCGCTCCAGGGCCCGAGCGGCCGCGCGCCACTCGACCTCACCGAGGCCGAGGACTTGACGATCGTCGCTCTTGTCAGCACTTCGCAGTCTTCTTCGGAGGGGCAGGAGAGCGCCCCGATCCGCAGCAGCCCGCCGACGAGATGGAGCGGGCGCCCGGCGAGGCGCAGGCCGGTCCGCAGCCGAGCCGTCGACCTCGACGCGGCCGCCGCGGCTTCGGCGTAGCCGCTGAGCGCCGCGCTCGCCACCCCGCTCGAGTTGCCGAGCCGCAGGGTCGCGCTCTTCACCCCCGCTTCGTCGGGCGCGAAGCGCACCCCCACCTGGCACGAGGCGCCGGGCGCGAGGCTCGTTTCCGAGCAGCCGTCGCGGGCGATGCGGAACTGGTCGCGGTCTTCGCCGCCGAGCGTCGCATCCGACAGTTCGGTGGCGACGCTGCCTTCGTTGCTGAAGGTGAAAAGCGCGATCCCGCCGCTCGTCCCGACCTGCTGGGTGCCGAACGAGTGGGAGGAAGGGGTCGGCGTCGGCAGGCCGGGGTCGACGCCGTCGCCGGACAGGGTGATCTGCTGGCCGCCTTCGCCGTCGCCGAACATGCTGAGCGTCGCCGTGCGCAGGCCGGCGGCGGTCGGCTGGAAGCGGACCACCGCCTGGCAGCTCCCGCCGGGGACGATCGGGATGCCGGTGCAGTCCTCTTCGAGCAGCTGGAAGCTGGCCGAGTCGCCGCCGGAGATGACCGCGATGAAGAAGCCACCGGGGAGGTCGCCGCTGTTTTCGATCGTCACGGTGCGCGGTTCACCGTGCGAGCCGACCGCGGCGCTGCCGAAGTCGAGCGGGTTGGTCGACGGGGTGAGCATGGCCTCGCCGCCGCTGCCGCTCAGTTCGGCTTCGAAGCTCGCCCCGGCCGAGTCGGCCCGCACCACCCCGGCGTAGGGACCGGTTTCGTTCGGGCGGAAGTCGACCTGCACCGAGCAGGTGCCCTGGGGCGGGAGGGTCGCCCCGAAGCAGTCGCTTTCGCCGATCGAGAAGGCGCCGCTGCCACCGCTCGTTTCGATCCCCACCTGGGCCGCCGCCGGACCGACGTTGCGGAGCACCATCCGGGTCCGTTCGCCGCCTTCGTTGGCCTGGGTCAGCCCGAAGTCGAAGCTTTCCGGTTCGAAGCGCAGCAGCGGCGCGGCTCCGAGGCCGGAGAGCGCGACGGTCGGCCCGCCGCCGGGGCCTTCGGCGCCGACGTGGAGGATCGCGCTCTGTTCGCCTTCCGACTGCGGATTGAAGCGCACGTCGATCGTGCAGCTCGAGCCGACGCCGAGCGTGCCCGAGCAGTTCGAGCCGTTGGTCCCGAAGGCGCCCGAGCCGGGACCTTCGAAGTTGGTGCCGAAGATCGCCACCCCCACGTCGCTCTGGTTGGAGACGGTCAACTGCTCTTCGCTGCTCATGTACCTGGTCGTCGTGGGGAAGACCAGGGACGGCGAGACGGTCAGTTCCTGGCGCAGCCCGGTGCCCGAGAGCGCCGCCGTGGCCGGCGAGCCTTCGCCGTCGTGGACGGCTTCGAGGGTCGCTTCGCGCGTCCCGCCTCGGGCCGGCACGAACTCGACGTAGGCCCAGCAGCCTTGGCTCATCGCCAGGGTCGCGCCGGCGCAGCCGGTGCTTTCGATCGAGAATTCGCCGCTGTCGGGGCCGCCGATCGCGACACTCGACACCTGGATCGATTCGGGCCCTTCGTTGCGCAGTTCGAAGTATTGCTGGCCGCTGCGCTGACCGACGACCGTCGCGGCGAAGGCCTGCGAGCCGGGGGTGAAGCGGGCGGTCGCTTCGGCGGCCCGGCCGCTCGCGGGCGCGAGCAGGAGGGCGAGCATGACGGCGGCGAGGAGGCCGAGGGCCACCGCGCCCTGACGGAGGAGTCGCGTGGGAGGAGCCATACGGGCTTATCGACATGGCCGGCCTCGGCACCTGAATCACCACCGATCCGCAATCTTTATCGCAAGTGCCAGGCACGAACGAGCCTAGTCGTCGCTGCGCCCGGCGCTCTCCCAGGCGCGCGCGGCGGCCTGCGAGCGGGTCGTGACGCCGAGCTTCGCGAAGGCGTGCTGGAGGTGCTTGTCGACGGTGCGGGTGCCGATGCCGAGCGCCGCCGCCGCGTCGGCGCTCGAGGCGCCGTGGGCGATGAGGGCGGTGCTCTCGGCCTCCCTGGCGGTGAGGCCCGCGGCACGCAGTGCCGCGATCATCGCCGCCTCCCTTTCCCGGCGGAGAGCCTCGAAGGCGACTGCGTTGCGGTAGCCCTGGATCAGGAAGGGGCGGGCGCGACCGAGCAGATCCCGCTCGGCCTCGCTGAAATCGCGATCACGCCGGCTGAGCGCGACGCCGAGCAGGCGCGGCGGCCCCTGCGGCAGGGTGAAGGCGATCTGGTGCTCGAGCCCGAGCGGGCCGTAGAGCTCGCGGTAGATCTCGAGCGCGCGGAACTCCTCCCGGCTCACGACGTCGGAGAGGCGCAGCGGCGCGCCGGGCCGCGGTCCGGAGGTCATCCGCGCGACCAGCGGATTCTGGTGCATGAGGCGTCCGAAGACCTCGTGCGAGGCGGCGGGCAGCGCCGGTTCCACCAGCTCCCAGTGGTCACCCGGCTCCGGCCCGACCTCGTTGATCGAGACCCAGTCGGAGGGGACGGCGCGGCGCAGCGCCGCGATCAGCCCGTGGCGGAACTCATCGAGCTCGAGCAGTCCGGCGACGTCGCCGATCAGCTCCAGCAGCCGTTCGTCCCCGCTCATCCCGGGCGCATCTTCGCAGTTTCCGCGAAGCACGGAGACATTGGGCGCGCCAGTGCGATTAGGCTGCCCCATCGTCACGGTGCCTCGTCCGCCCGTCGATGAAGAAGATGGCGTGAGATCGGAGGCACCATGGGTGGTCGCGTAGGAGCAGGTGGCGAAGGCGCCGCCGGGGGTCGGTTCCTTGTCTGTGCGCTGGCGGGACTGGTGGCGCTGGCGGCGGCGCTGAGCGCGCCCGCGACCGGCACCGCCGCGAGCAAGAGCCCCTTCCGGCCCGGCCTCTATGTCGGCAAGACCAGCCAGGGCTATCCGGTCAAGCTGCGCCTCGTGATCGGCACCGAGGCCTGCGAAGGCGCCCCCTGCATCTTCGCGCCGAACGACAACGACGAGATCTACATCTCGATCCCCTGTCCGGCGCTCGGGCAGGCGACCAACGAATACCTCTCCTTCGTCGGCAACCGGGTCGAGCCGAACGGCTACGTCGACGGCGACGAGGAAGGCTTCGCGAAGCTGGTCGCGAGTCTCAAGGTGAGACACAACGGCACCCTCACCGGCAAAGCCCACGCCACCGAGACGCTCGAAGACGGGACCAAGTGCCACAGCGGCAACGTGACCCTGAGCGCGAAGCTGAAGAGCTGACAGGAATCAAGGGAACCGGACGCGAGCGTACATCTCCCACCGCCAGGGGCGCGGGCGCCGCCCCCTCAGGCCGGCGCGAGCAGTCCCCGGGCCTCGGCGACCCGCACGAAAGCCTCGACCACCCGCGGATCGAACTGGTCGCCGGCCGCCTGGCGCAGCTCTTCGAGCGCCCGCGCCGGTCGCATCGCGACCGAGTGGGGGCGCTCGGCGACCATCGCCGCGTAGGCGCCGCAGACCGCGACGACGCGCGAGCCGAGCGGGATCTGCTCGCCCCGCAGGGCGTCCGGATAGCCGCCGCCGTCCCAGCGCTCCCCGACCGAGCGGACCAGCCGCGCCACCGGCACCAGCGCCGCCGCCGAGGCGATGATCCGCTCGCCGACCAGCGGGTGGCGGCGGACGAACTCCCACTCGGAGTCCTCGAGCGGCCCCGGCTTGTCGAGGATCGCGTCGGGGATCGCCATCTTGCCGACCTCGTGCAACTGCGCCGCGCGGCAAGTCTCGTCGCGCTCCTCGGCCGACATCCCGAGCGCCTCGGCGACGGCGAGGGCGAGCTCGGAGACGTCGAGCGCCTGCTCGGCCAGGCGGGGCTGGCGTTCGCGCAGGGCCGCCAGCAGGACGTCGCGCGACTGCGAGCCCGCCGAAGTCCGCTCGCTCACCTTGTCCGCGTACATCCGCCGGTCGGCGAGCTGCAGCGCCGCCTTCACCGAGGACGCCTCGCCCGGCACCAGGACGCTGCCCTGGGAGGCGGCGATCGCGAAGCCCTCGCCGTGCTCGGTGAGCGCCGCGCCCGCGCCGGCGATCAGTGAATCGACCTCGGCCGGGCTGCATTCCAGGAGCAGGCAGAACTCGTCGCCGCCGAGCCGGTAGGCGCGCCCGTGCGGTTCGGCGAAGCTCCCGAGCCGACCGCCGAGCCGCTCCAGCAGGGCATCGCCGGTCGGATGGCCGAAGGTGTCGTTATAGAGCTTGAAGCCGTCGAGGTCGAACATCGCCAGCAGATGGACGTGGCCGCCGGGCGCCGGCTTCGCGGTGGCGGCGTCGAGGTCGGCCATCAGCGCGCGCCGGTTGGCGAGCCCGGTCAGCTCGTCGGTCTGGGCCTCGCGCTCGGAGCCGGCGAGCCGCTCGCCGGTGTGCCGCAGCGAGAGCGCGAGGCGGCCGATCACCAGGAGCAGGGTGAGGAAGGCGAGTACTTCGGCGGCGGCCGGGAGGTGGGCCGCGCGTTCCCAGGCGAGCACGGCCATCGCCAGGAGCGCCGCCGCCACGGGCACGGCCGAGACCCGCATCCCGCGCGCGACGACGTGCTGCCGACGTGGCGCCGGGGTCCAGGCGGCGCCGGCGAGGAGGAGCGCGCCGAGCGGCCAGGCGGCGTCGAGCAGGCCGCCTTCGACGTAGCTCCCCTGCGCGGACTCGAGCAGGTAGGCGACGTCGGAGACGGCGAGGACGAGGAGGCCGGCGCCGAGCAGCGACCAGGTGGCGCCGGGTCGCCAGCCGGTGAAGGCGGCGGCGGTGGCGACCAGCGTCAGCAGGGTCAGGTCGGCGATCGGGTAGGCGAGGTTGGTGGCGGTTTCGAGGCCCGAGCCGCTGCTCGACGCGGCGGCGATCGGCCCCAGCGCCAGCGCCGCGGTGAGCGCCGCGACGGCGAGCCCGGCGATCAGCCCGTCGAGCCAGCGGCTGGCCGGGAAGGCGCCGATCCGCTCGCGCACCAGGACGATGAGCCCGGCGTAGGTGAGCGGATAGAAGAGCAGGTAGCCGGCGTCGGCGGGGGAGGGGGTCGGCACCGAGCCGGTGACCGCGAGCACCGCCTCGTAATAGATTTCCCCGCCGGTCCAGATGAGGAGGCCCGCCCCGATCAGCGCCCAGGCCGCCCGCTCGCGCCGCACCAGGGCCGCCCGCGCCAGGCAGGAGGCGGCCGCGCCGACCATCACGCAGCAGTAGATCCAGGTGCCGAAGAGGGTTTCGCCGCCGAGGCCGGTCGCGACATGCAGGACGAAGGCCGCGAAGGCCGCGACGATGAGGGCGCCCGCGGCGCGCAGGATGACGCGGTGGCGAGGGGCGAGCTTTGCCATGACTGCTCATACATCGAACGGTGGGGCCGAGAACTTGATCTCTGGACGGCATAGGGACCGGGCCCCGCGGTGGTCGGCGGACCCGGTCGCCTGCGCCTTGGAGCGGCGCCTCCCAGGGAATCAGAGGTCGTCCGCCGGCCCCTATGACCTCGGCACGGTCGTGGTCCGCTCTGCCCTCTCCGTCGACCCCTACACCACGCAGGTCAGCGTCAAGAGCGACCCGATCCCCCACATCCTCGACGGCATCCCGCTCGACGTCCGCTCGGTCGCGGTCAAGATCGGTCGCCCCGGCTTCACCCTCAACCCGACCAACTGCGAAGCCAAGTCGATCACCGGCGTCGAGACCTCGACCCTCGGCCAGACGGCAAGCCTCTCCAACCGCTTCCAGGTCGGCGGCTGCAAGGCGCTCGGCTTCAAGCCCCACCTGGCCATCTCGCTCAAGGGCTCCACCAGGCGCGCCGGGCACCCTGCGCTCAAAGCGGTGCTCACCATGAAGCCTGGCGAAGCCGACATCGCCGCCGCCCAGGTCAACCTGCCGCACTCCGAGTTCATCGACCAGGGGAATCTGAACAAGACCTGCACCAAACCGGTGCTGCTGGAAGGCAAATGTCCGGCGACCTCGATCTACGGCAAGGCGACGGCGTGGACGCCGCTGCTCGACGAACCCGTCGAAGGCCCCGTGTATCTGGTCGGCGGCTTCGGCTACAAACTCCCCGCCCTGGTCGCCGAACTCAACGGCCAGATCCGGGTGCTCCTGGTCGGCAAAGTTGATACGGGCCCGAACAAGGGGATCCGCAACACCTTCGAAGCGGTGCCGGACGCGCCGGTCGAAAAATTCGCCCTCGAAATGAGGGGCGGGCCGAAGTACTCCTTGCTCGAAAACTCGAAAAACCTCTGCTCACCGAAGACCAAGATTAAGGCGATCGCCTACTTCGTCGCCCAGAGCGGCAAGGTGGACAACTTCAACCCCTCGATCGCCAACTCCTGCAAGAAGAAGAGTCACAAGGTGCGCCATGAACGCAACAAGGGCAAGCACAAACACCGAGCCAAGCACGACCGGAAAGGCTCGGTGCGCCCATGAAGCGATCCTGCATAGGAGATGGAGGTAGGCCCTCCGTGGTCGCCTTGCAGGAGGAGGCCACAAACCACCCCGAGGTGCGGCGGTCAAGAGCCGTTCGTGCTGAGCATCGTGGGAAAAGGCGCACCGAAGAGTGCGTCAGGTATGACCCGATGAAGGCGAAGTCGACTGAACCGCAGGTAACGTGTCGAAAGTTTCTAGACGACATCGAAACCAGGCTGGCTTGTGGAGCCTGGGATGAGCCTGGGGGGCACCTGTCTACTGCCCGGGCGGTGTCCGGCATATATGCGGCGCCAGCGCGGGTCAGGCTCCTATGCGGAACATGGGAACCTGTCGTCTCGCGGGAGACCGGCTCGTGGTCAGTTGACCCCCGGCCGGCCCTCCCAGGGAAGGCTCCAAGCGGAAGAAACCGCGAGGAGTCACGTCCTGATGCGAGGCACAGGGGCGGACCGCCCGGTAGTAGCGATGAAGGCCCGGTAATCGGGCTGGAGCGAAGCGGGCGGGCCATCCAGGCGACGTTGACGGTCAACCACCTGGTGGGTGGGAGGAGCCGATGACCGAGCCAAGGTCGAAGGTCAAGTCGTACAGCATCGACAAGAGGGTGGTCTGGGAGGCCTGGCGGCAGGTGCGGGCCAACCAGGGTGCTCCGGGCGTCGATGAGGAAGCCGTCTCCAAGTTCGAGAGGAACCTCGAGGGGAACCTCTACAAGATCTGGAACCGGCTCTCCTCAGGGACCTACATGCCGCCTCCGGTAAGGGCGGTGCAGATACCGAAGAAAGGTGGGGGAGGGGTCAGAACCCTCGGCGTGCCCACGGTCGCCGACAGAGTCGCGCAGACGGTCGCAAAGCTATATCTGGAGCCGCAGGTGGAGCCTCATTTCCACTCCGACTCCTACGGCTATCGACCGAACCGCTCGGCCCTCGACGCGGTGGGGGTATGCCGGGAACGGTGCTGGAAGTCGGACTGGGTGATCGATCTCGATCTCCGCTCCTTCTTCGACACCATCGACCACGACCTCGTCCTCAAAGCGGTATCCGCCCACACCGATGAGCGGTGGGTTCTCCTCTACGTCGAGCGCTGGCTGAAGGCCCCGCTCGATATGGGGGACGACAACCTGGAAGCACGTGATCGCGGCACCCCGCAAGGGTCCGCGATCTCCCCGGTGCTCGCCAACCTCTACCTGCACTACGCGTTCGATACCTGGATGGACCGGGAGTTCCCCACCATCCCCTTCGAGCGCTACGCGGATGACGTTGTCGTGCACACCAAAAGTGAGCGCCAGGCGCGGTTCGTGCTCGGCGAAATCGAGAAGCGGATGGCGGACTGTCACCTGGAGGTAAACCAGGAGAAGTCCCACATCGTCTACTGCAAGGACTCGAACCGCACCGGCTCCCACGAGCACGAGCGCTTCGACTTCCTCGGGTACACGTTTCGCCACCGACGGGCCCAGAACGGGCAGGGGGAGCTGTTTCGCAGCTTCTCCCCAGCCGTCAGTGACGAAGCCGCGAAAGCGATACGTCGAACGATCCGGACATGGAGGATTCACCTATGGAGCGGGACACCCCTTACGGATATCGCGCAAAAGCACAGCGCGATCGTGCGAGGCTGGATCAACTACTACGGGCGCTTTTACCCGAGCGAGTTGGCCAAGTCCCTCAGTCGCATCGACGAGTACCTGGTGCGCTGGGCGATGCGAAAGTTCAAACGACTAAGGGGCCGACGACAGCGGGCCTGGGAGTTCCTGGCAGACGTGTCCGCACGCGAGCCGGAGCTCTTCGCCCACTGGCAGCTGGTCCGACCCTCCGACCGGAAGGTGGGAGCCGTATGACGGGAGACTGTCACGTCCGGTTCTGCGAGAGCCGGGGGGCGCAATCCCCCCGGCCACTCACCAAGAAACACCGGGCTCACCGGCGTCACCATCGCAGGGCCGGCTAGTGTCCTGCGTCATAAGTTAGTTGACAATATGCGGTGACGATGGGATCGTGGGCTATGCCCGCGAACGCACTCACCATCGACGACAGGGATCGTCAGACGCTGGAGTCATGGACGCGTTGCTCGACCGTCTCGGCCGGGCAACGCGAGCGGGCCGAGATCGTGCTCGCGGTCGCCGGCGGGGCGAGCATCTCGGCTGCCGCCCGGCAGCTCGGGGTCTCTCGTCCGACCGCGATCAAGTGGCGCGACCGGTTCGTCGCCGACGGCATCGCCGGCCTGGGGGACCGGCCGCGCAGCGGCCGGCCGAAGACGATCGACGACGCACAGATCATCGCCGCCACGCTCGAGCCGCCGCCGGCCAGGCCGGCCGTCACGCACTGGTCCTCCAGGCTGCTGGGCAGGCACCTCGGGGTCGGCGACGCGACCGTCGCCCGGGCCTGGCGTGCCTACCGCGTGCAGCCGTGGCGGCAGGGCACGTTCAAGTTCTCCACCGACCCCGAGCTCGAGGCCAAGGTCCGCGACGTCGTCGGCCTCTACCTCGACCCGCCCCGCAACGCGATCGTGCTCTGCGTCGACGAGAAGTCCCAGATCCAGGCGCTCGACCGCACCCAGCCGATCCTGCCGGTCCGGCCCGGACTGCCCGAGAAGGCCACCCACGACTACAAACGCAACGGCACGACCACGCTGTTCGCCGCCCTGGAGGTCGCGACCGGCGCCGTGACCGACCGCTGCTACGACCGCCACGGCAAGGCCGAGTTCCTCGACTTCCTGAAGCTCGTCGCCAAGGCCTATCCGCGACGCAGGCTGCACGTCGTGCTCGACAATTACCACACCCACAAGCACGACGACGTCAACCGCTGGCTCGCCAAGAACCCCCGGATCACACTGCACTTCACCCCGACCTCGGGCTCCTGGATGAACCTCGTCGAGGTGTTCTTCGGGATCATCACCCGCCAGGCGATCCGCCGCGGCTCCTTCGGCAGCGTCAAAGAACTCGTCGCCGCCATCCGCGCCTTCATCGACGCCTACAACACCCGCTGCAGACCCTTCGTCTGGACCAAGACCGCCGACGACATCCTGCCCCGCGCCACCCGTAAACCAACTTCAGACGCGGGACACTAGGCGATGGGTACCCGCCGCCCCGACCGACCCTGCGCGGGACCGTTTGCAACCCACCTGTGGATCGGCTATCGGGATAGGTCCTTAGCGCTCCGCCGCTCCCGCCAGGAAGGCCCGCAGATCCTTCATCAGCAGCGTCAACGTCAGCGGGTCGACGGGGGAGGCTTCGAAGCCGAAGCGCTCGTACCATTGGCGGGCTCGCTCGCCCTTGGCGTGGACGAGCATCACCCGCAGCCCGAGCTGCTCGGCCGCCTCGGCACTTCGCAGCATCGCGTCTTGCAGCAGCGAGCGGCCGAGCCCCGCGCCTTGGTCGCGCCGGTCGACCGCGAGCCGCGCCAGCAGCACCGCCGGCACCGCCCGCCGCCGCGGCTGTCCCTGGCGCGCTCGCGCCGTTGCCTCCTCGGGTCTCACCTCGGCGGCGGCGAGGGCGTAGTAGCCGGCCACCCGGCCCTCGACCGTCGTCACGAAGACGCGCGCGGACCCGGCACCCTGCGCCGCCGGCGCATACTCGGCGAGCCAGCGGTCAAGCCCGGGCTCGCCGCACGCAAACCCCCCGCGCTCATGCTCACGCTTGAGCGGCTGGGGAGTGGAGTAGGCCATCGGACGGGGGAGGGGAGCCCCTACTCGAAGATGCCGGGGCGCGAGAACAGCTCCCGCAGGCCAGCGGGGACACGGGGGGGGCGGTCCAGGGCCGCCATGAAGCGCTCCCAGCGCTCCGCATCCAACTCGAAGACGGTGCGGTCGGCCAGCACCCGCTCGGCCTCCCGGACCGCCGCCGTGCGAACGAACTCGCTCAACTCGCGATCGGACTCCGCCGCGGCGCGGCGCACGACGATGTCGTCATCCGCTCTCACTCGCAGGTTCCACCGGGAGTCCTTCGCTCGCACCGCCATCGCCACCCATTGTACATACGCTGTGCGCCGGCCGGCTGTCCCTCTCCGCGGGTGTGTCGTAGGAGTGAGATGACCGATCTCCTCGATCATCTCCTCCAGCCGCCGCTTCAGGTTTCCTCAGGGCTCGGGCTCTACGTTTGGTCGGCTGTCGAGAGCATGTCAGTCGTCCCGGTGCAACCGGCGGTCCGCGACTTTGTACACGCTCTCTCCCTTTGAGCCAGGCGGCTGATGTCGCACTCCGAAGGCCAGGTGATCGAGATAGAGGCGCTCCTTCTCGTCCTTGGCGATCCGATAAACGATGCCGAGCGGCCCTCAGTCGCGCGGTTCAGCGTCCAGCGTTCCGATCACGGTGCTCGTCGCCTCGATCCAGGCCGGCAGCGCCGGATCGAGGTAGCCCGCGAGGGCCAGCAGATCCTCGTATCTGTCCCGCGGCCGGCGGTTCCAGACCGGCTGGTGATGCGCCAGCCGGTTGCGGAAGTCGTGCAGCCGTGCGATCGGCTTCTCGACCGTCTCCCGCCGACGGTCGGGCGCGTGGGGGAAGCCGCCGGCAAGGTCAGGCCAAAGGCCGGTCAGCCTCTTGGTGATCAGGAACCGCCAGAAGCCGAAGCTGAGCTCGCTGATCGTCTGGCCCTCGCTGGCGCGCTTGCCTTTCTGCCTGACCCGGTCGCGGGCGCCGGCGATGTCGCCTCGCGCCCTCTCGCCCAGCTCCCGGCCGGGATCGTCGAGCCACGAGCCGGACAGTCCGAGCGCGGCGTGGCGCTCACCGAGCTGCCCGGCGAGCGTGTTCCGCAGCGCCACCTCGAGATGGCCGATCGGCTCCCAGAACGCGGCGGTGATCGCCGCGTTCCAACGGTAGAGCCGCACCGCGGCGTCGAAGTCACCTTCGCTGCGCGCGAGGTAGGTACCGAGTCGCTCACCGCTGAACAACTCTTCGAGTCGCCGGCGCGAGATCGGAGTGTCAGGTGTGCCTGGCATAAGTCGCTGCAGAGCGCTACCCTATGCCGGAAGACCCCGGAACGGTCCCTGTGCAGCTTCTCTCGGGAAGCAGGCCAAACCGCCGGGGTTTCGTTTTGGGCGCTCGCCGTTCGCTCCAATGACTCGGAGGCCTCCGAGCCGCAGACTTCAACTCCGGCCCTCTCCTCTGGGGCGCCTGGCCAAGCAGCGGGCTCAAAGGCCGCTATGTGCTTGAGGAGAAGCTGACGGGGGGACGCGTCGTGCTGGCGCCGGAGACCGTCGCGGAGGCGATCCTTGCCAGGCTGGGCCATGAGCCTGCGACACTGGCGGAGTTCGAAGCCGAGCACGGCCCGGTCCGCCCTGCCGACGGCCCCTGACGCACCTGGCACGGTGCATCTCTGTGTCCTCGGTCCGGGCGGCTTGGTCACGCACGACAGTGCGCTCCCTGCGCCGTCCTCCCTGCGTCCTTGACCGTCACCGGGGACGCTCGGTCGGCCATCGATCAGCAGCCGCGCTTGGTCCCTGCCGCTACGAGCCGGCGCCGGCAAGGACTCGTCCCTGCGTCAGTGGCCGCACCGTCTCGCCGAAGCGGTCCTCCGGCGCCGGCTCGATCACGAGGAAGTCGACGTCGCTGTCCGGCTGCGCCTCATCCCGCGCATGGGAGCCGAACAGGATCACCCTCGCGGAGCTGCCCGCCGCCTCGGCCGGCGCTTCGCCGGCACGTTGGATCAGTGCGGGAGACGCCATGAAGAAAAGGCACCTGACAAACCACCCTGATTCGAGGCGCGCCTTGGGCTCATCTCGCGTTGACGTCAAATCCCAAGCCGCTGAGATGCGCTGCGTCATCGCCCGCCCGACCCCGCCCAAGGTCAGCCATCCGTGCGCCAGACCAAGCAGCGCCAGGGCGCAGGGAGTCTCCATAGCAGCGCTGATATGGAGACGACTGAGGACGCCGCGATGCGCAGCAGGGTCATGCGAGCATGGATCGAAATCTGAGTCCTTTGCGGCGGGGAGAAAACGCGCAGCACTCACGCTGTCCGCCGCCGCCGTAGCGGTGGCCGGCGCAGTCTTGTTTCCCGCCGCCGCCCAAGCCGCGCCGCCCCAGATCCCCGCCGCCTGGACCGCCGAAGTAGCTGCCACCTCGGCCAAGCTGCACGCCGAAATCGACCCCGAGGGCGCCGCCACCACCTACCACTTCAACTACATCTCCCAGGCCGGCTACGAAGCCAACCTGGGAGCCGGCCACGA
This sequence comes from uncultured Actinomycetes bacterium, assembly GCA_963824485.1. Lineage (GTDB taxonomy): Bacteria > Actinomycetota > Thermoleophilia > Solirubrobacterales > 70-9 > VAYN01. The sequence goes on along the minus strand of CAWGPH010000007.1, from coordinate 9,294 downwards.
AGGCTTCGCGGGCGCCGCCAAGGCCCCGGCGGGGAGCGATCCCTCGATCGGCTCGGGCAGCGCGGCGGTGCCCGTCGCCCAGTTGATCGCGCCGCTCGCCCCCGCGACCGCCTACCGCTACCGCGTGGTCGCGACCAACACCGTGACGGAAGCGAGCACCGCCTACTCCTTCGTCACCGAGGGCCTCGCCGCCGCCTCGCCGCTGCTCGACGGCCGCGGCTGGGAGATGGTCAGCCCGGTCGAAAAGAACGGCGGCGCCGTCGCCGCCCCCGGATCGCTCTGGGGAGGCGGCGTCCTGCAGGCCGCCGCCTCGGGCGATGCCGCCAGCTTCTCCTCCTCGGCCTCCTTCGGCGAAGGTGCGGCCGGCGCCCCGCCGGCCAGCCAGTACCTCTCCACCCGCACCGCCTCGGGCTGGGTGACGCGGAACATCACCCCGCCCACCCTCGCGGGCGCCTACGGCGATCATCCCGAAGGCGTCCCCTACCAGCTCCTCTCGGGCGACCTCTCCCGCGCCCTGATGCTCGACGGGGCGCGGTGCGAAGAAGGCGAAGTATGTCCGCGCTCCTACTCACTGCGCGACGGCTCGGGCGGCCTGATCGCCGAAGCCCCCGCCGAGCCCGACCTGCGCCTCGCCGGCGCCACGCTCGACCTCGGCCACATCGTCCTCTCGACCTGCGCCGCGCTGACCCCGGAAGCGACCGAAGTCCCCGGCGGGGGCGGGGGCTGCGAGGCCGCCGAGCCGAACCTCTACGAGTGGGGCGGGGGCCCCCTTGCCCTCGTCAACGTCCTGCCCGGCCAGAGCCACGGCACCCCCGGCGCCGAGCTCGCCGCCCCCTCGGGGGCGATCTCCGCCGACGGCTCTCGCGTCTACTTCACGACGCTCGAAGACGGCCCGCTCTATGTGCGCGAAGCCGGCGGCCCGACCAGGCTCGTGCCCGACACGATCGGCGGCGGGGCCGCCTTCCAGGCCGCCTCCGCCGACGGCGCCTACGCTTTCTTCACCGCCGCCGGGACGCTCTACCGCTACAGCGCGGTCGCCGAATCCGCCACGCAGGTCGCGACCGGGGTGGTGGGCGTGCTCGGCGCCTCCGAAGACGGATCTGTCGTCTACTACCAGGCCGCCGCCGGCCTCTATCGCTGGGACGAAGGCGCGACGACCCAGGTGGCGGCCGGCGCCGAAGCCGCCTCCGAAACCGACTGGCCGCCCGCCACCGGCACGGCGCGCGTCTCGGCCGACGGGCAGGCGCTCACCTTCCTCTCCGAGGAGCGGCTCACCGGCTACGACAACACCGACCAGACGACGGGCCGGCCCGATTCCGAGGTCTTCCTCTGGAGCGCCTCCGGCGGGGGAGGGGGGACGCTCGCCTGCGTCTCCTGCAACCCCACGAACGAGCGCCCGCGAAGGTGGCGGCTTCCCCGCTCCCCCGACCGAAATCGAATGCGAGGACGACTCCTGTCAGGGCCTGCCCTCCGACCCCGAAGACCCCCAGCCCGGCACCCTTCAGAGCAGCCCCGGCAACCCGCCGCTGCCCTCCCCCAAGAGGACCTGTCCGAAGGGCAAGAAGCCGGTCAGGCGCCACGGCAAGGAAGCCTGTGTCACCAAGAAGCACAGCAAGCGCCACGGCCGCCATCACAAGCGAGGCCGGCGATGACGCCCCGGGCCCGGCACCGCTCAGGAGACGCTGCCGCGCGGCACCACCCAGCGGGTCGGCTGTCCGGTCAGCTCGGCGATCCGATCGAAGTCGGCGTCGTAGTGCAGGACGGCGAGCCCGGCCAGCTCGGCGCAGGCGGCGATCAGCAGGTCGGGGACGGAGGCGCCGCGGTGCTGAGAGCGCTCGGCGAGCATCCCCTGCACCTCCAGCGCCCGCTCGACGCACGTCTCCGTGACCGGCACCCGCGGCATCTCTCGCAGCTGCTTGGCGCCTGCCGAGTAGTGGGCCGGGCTGGCGGCGCTGTAGAGGACCTCCAGATCGATGACGCCGCAGGTGGCGATCTCCCCGGCGGCCACCCACCGCGCCAGCGCCTCGCGAACCTCGGCCTGCGTCTGCTGTCGCGCCAGCGCGCTCTTGTCGATCAGGAAGGACGGCACGCGCCGCTCTCAGCGCCAGGCGCCGCGCATGACCTCGGGGTCGTTCAGCTCGAACGCCTCCGGATCGGACAGCAGCTCGATCAGCCGTTCGCGCCCGCGCCGTTTCACGATCTCGTCCAGCGCCGCGTCGACCGTGTCGGTCAGCCCCTTGGTGCCGAGCACCTGCTTCGCCGCCTCCACCTTCGCGGTGTCGATCTCGAACGAGGTCTTGCGTTTCGTCGCGGTGGCCACCCGGCGAGTATAGCGTTTTCCACGTGTACGGATAGCACTATCTACGGAGATTTCCTCTCTCCGATGAGGCGCCAAGACCTCTTCCAGACCCTCGGCGAGCCCTCCTCACCACAGGGTCGCGACTCCGTGGGCGGTGATGCCCGGGTCGCGGCTGATGATCGGCACCCGCTCCACTTCGGCCTGCGCCACGAGCAGCCGGTCGAAGGGGTCGCGCTGCGCCCGCCCGCCCACCTTGACGTAGGGCAGGGCACGGTAGGCGCGGGCGTGGGCGAGGGAGACCGGCAAAAGCGCGAACCCCTCCGCCAACAGCTCCTCGGCCCACTCCTCGGCCACCTCCAGCTTGCCCAGCGAGGCCTTGATCGCGACCTCCAGCAGCGTGCCCGCGCTGAGCAACGGCTCCTCGGCGCCGGCGATCGCCTCCCGCGCCCCCTCCGAGAGGAGGGGATCATCGGCCAGCCACCACAGCGCCGAGTGGGTGTCGAGGAGCAGGCGCAGCGGGCAGGCGCCTCAGTCGCGGATGCCGAGCGCCCGCTCGATCTCGGCGGGCAAGCTGTCGAAGCCCTCGCCGATTTTGATCCGACCGGCCAGCGCGCCCGGCTTGCGCCGCGCCTTGCCGGCATGCTCGACCGCCACCAGCCGGGCTACGGGCTCGCGGCCACGGCGCAGCACCACCGGCTCGCCCCGCTCGGCCAGCGCGACGAGCTTGGAGAGGTTCGTCTTCGCCTCGCCGATCGAGTAGGTGCGCGTCTCCATCGCGCCAGAGTAGCACCGGTTGGCCAGCTTGGCCAACCACGGAGCCGGCGCCATCGCGAGCCAAGACGCGGCATTTGTTCTGATGTTTCCGAGGCCCGGCCCGGAGCCGCCCGGTGAGCCGGCTTGCTCCGCTCCGCGCCTCCGGCGCCCTGCTTGCGATCGCGCTGCTGCTTGCATCGCCCGCCTCCGCGCAGGCCTTCGTCCCGGTCGCGCCTTCGGCAAGGGCGCGGAAGGCGGATGGTGGCGACGATCCCGCCGATCGCGGGCGCCGCCGGCGTCTCGATCTCCGGCCACCTGCGGATCGGCAGGAGATGGACCTACGAGGGCAAGAAGTATTCCTACGTCGACGCGCGCTGCGAAACCGGCAAGCTGCAGGCGAAGGGCGAATTCACCTTCCTCGACGGGACGAGGCTCGAAGGCACCTTCATCAAACCATGCACGGTGCGGCGGTGACGGAGGCGGGTGGGCCAGCTTCGTCTCGTAAGATGGTATCTTACATCACGATGAAAACCACTGTCTCCAGCAAGGGCCAGATCGTTCTTCCGGCCGAGTTCCGCCAGCGTGACGGTATCCGGCCCGGCCAGGAATTCGAGATCGAGCGCGTGGGCACCGACCAGTATCAGCTCACCCGGATCGCCCCCTCGAACGAGGGTCTTGTGGACTGGCTGCTCGACTGTCCGCGGAAGGGCTGGTTCGTCCCGATCGAGTCCGAGTCGACCGACACCCTGTGAGCGCGGCCCGCGCCGTCGATCTCGTCCTCTCCACGCCGGGAGCCGGCCGCGAGGTCTCCTCATGAGGTGCCTGGTCGACGCCAACGTCCTCTCCGAGGCGACGAAGCCCGAGCCCGATCCTCGTGTCGTGCGTTGGCTGCGCGTCAACGAGCCTTCGCTCCTCGTCGCCCCGATCGTCCTCGGTGAGGTCCGCTTCGGCATCCTGCTGCTCGAGCCCGGCGCCCGTCGCCGCGAGCTCGAGCGTTGGTTCGAGGCAGGGGTCGCCCGCATCAATTGCCTCGCCTGGGACCGGACCGTCGGCTTGTGCTGGGCCGGGCTCCTCGCCGACCTGCGCCGGCGCGGCCGGCCGATGTCGGTCAAAGACAGCCTGATCGCCGCCAGTGCCCTCGCCCACGGGCTCCCGCTGGCGACGCTCGACCGTCGCGACTTCGAGCTCGCGAAGATCGAGCTCCTCGATCCGTTCGCCTGAGCCCGGGCCTATCTCCGAGCGCCGATCGTCGCCTCGGCGCTGCCCCTTGACACGGCCTCGGCCTCGCGCTCCTACCCGACGATGGTGCGCGAGCCGCGGCGGCTGGAGCCGCGCCCGCCACTCCGGCCGAATTCAGCTGTAGGCCGGGAGACGGGCCTTCTCTCGGCCAGGTTCACTCCCAGGGGGCGGCGATGAGGATCTTCCAGCCTCCCGGGCCCGGGCCAGCACCAGCCGCGCGGTGGTCGAGCCTTCCAGCGGGCCGCCGCCCGCGCCGCCGCGCCGCCAGCGCTGCGTGCTGAGGGCGACCGTGCCGCAGACGGTGGTGCGGCTGGCGCGGATCTCCAGCGGCCGCACCGAGGAGGTCAGTTGGGCGAGAATCTGGGCGATCTCGCCGGCAGAGGCCACGGCGCTGAGAGGAGATCGGCGCCGTGCGCCGCCCACCCGAGAGGAAGAGACGGCGACCTCCACGCCTCCCATCCCAAAGCCGGGGATGGCACCGGCGCCCACCGGCGCGATACCTCGCTCGAGGACGCGACGATCCTCCTCGACTACCAGGTCCACCCACCGCTCAAGGCCTCGGCGACGGAGGGCATCTGGTGCCTGGCCCTCGAGGGCGACCGGGTCGACTCGGCCCCCTACTTCTCGCTCTTCGACGGCGAGGGCCGCCTGCGCGTCTGGCTTCTCCTTCCCCCGGCCCGCGTGATGATCGGCATCGGCCACCTCTGGCTGCCCTCGGTGCCGCCCGTGCCCGGCCCAGCCGCCTCGCCTAGTGCCGGAAGTGGCGGTGCCGGGTGAAGACCATCGCGACGCCGAGGGCGTCGCAGGCGTCGACCACCTCGTCGTCGCGGATCGAGCCGCCGGGCTGGATCACCGCGGTGACGCCGGCCTGGATGCCGAGCTCGGGGCCGTCGGCGAAGGGGAAGTAGGCGTCGGAGGCGAGCGCCGAGTTGGCGAGCAGCTCAGCGGCCTCCTCGCCGCGTGCCTCGCGGCACTTCTCGACCGCCAGGCGGACCGAGTCGACGCGGCTCATCTGGCCCGCGCCGATCCCCAGCGTCGCGCCGTCCTTGGCGATCACGATCGCGTTGGAGCGGACGCGCCGGCAGACGGTCCAGGCGAAGAGCATGTCCTCCCACTGTCGCTCGGTCGGCTTGGTCTGGGTGACCGCCTCCATCGACTCGCGCGGGTCGGGCTCGTCGTCGAGCTCCTGGATCAGCACCCCGCCGAGCACCCGCTTGTAGTCGCGTTCGGTCGGATCGGAGCGCCGCCGCTCCTCTTCGGAGAGGATCCGGATCGGCTCCTTCTGCTGCAGGATCGCCAGCGCGTCCTCGTCGTAGCCGGGCGCGATCACCACCTCGACGAAGGTCGCGTGCAGTTCCTCGGCGACCTCCTTGTCGATCGGCCGGTTGAAGGCGAGCACGCCGCCGTACGCCGACATCGGGTCGCAGGCGCGCGCCTTGCGGTGCGCCTCGCCGAGGTCGCCGCCGATCGCCACCCCGCAGGGGTTGTTGTGCTTGACGATCACGCAGGCGGGCGGCTCGAAGTCGGCGCAGAGCGAGCGCGCCGCGTCGAGGTCGAGCACGTTGTTGAAGGAGAGCGCCTTGCCGTGCAGCTTCTGCACCCGCGAGAGGATGTGGCTGCGCGCCCCCGCCTCCGAGTAGAGCGCCGCGCGCTGGTGCGGGTTCTCGCCGTAGGAGAGGGCGAGCACCTTCTCGTAGGCGACCGCGAGGTGTTCCGGGAAGTCCTCGTAGGAGGTGGAGAACCAGCGGCTGATCGCGGCGTCGTAGCGGGCGGTCTGGGCGAAGGCCTCGTTGGCGAGCCAGTGCCGGGTCGTCGCCGAGATCTCGCCGCCCGACTCCTCGAGCTCGGCGCAGACCGCGTCGTAGGCCTCCGGCTTGACCACGACCGCGACCCCTTCGTGGTTCTTCGCCGCGGCGCGGATCATCGTCGGCCCGCCGATGTCGATGTTCTCGATCGCGGTCCGCGGGTCGACGTCGTCGCGGGCGATCGTCTGCTCGAAGGGGTAGAGGTTGACCGCGACGAGGTCGATCGGCTCGATCCCCTCGGCGGCCAGCGTGTCCATGTGGGCGGGGTCGTCGCGCCGCGCCAGGAGCGCGGCGTGGAGGCGCGGGTGGAGCGTCTTCACCCGGCCGTCGAGGATCTCTTCCTGGCCGGTGAACTCGGAGACGTCGGTGACCTCGACCCCGGCCTCGCGCAGCGCCGTCGCGGTGCCGCCGGTCGAGAGGATCTCCACCCCGAGCGCCGCCAGCGCCCTGGCGAAGTCGGCGACCCCGGTCTTGTCGGAGACCGAGATCAGGGCGCGCCGGACACGGATCGCGCCGCCGGCGCTCTCGGCGCCCGCCTCGCTGCTGCCGGTGTCCGCGGTCGTGTCGCTCATCGGTCGGCGACCTCTGGGAGATCGTCGGCGCCGATCCTAGCTTCGCCCCGCGCCAGCATGCGTATCGCCTCCGGGTAGAGTTCGTGCTCGACCGCATGGAGCGCGTTTTCGAGCTCCTCGCGGTCGCGGTTCGGCGGCACCGGGACCTCACGGGCGACGATCGGCGGGCCGGTGTCGACCCCCTCGTCGACGAAGTGGACGGTGACGCCGGTCACCTCGACCCCCGCCTCGAGCGCCTGGCCGATCGCGTCGAGCCCCGGGAAGGCGGGCAGCAGGGCGGGGTGGACGTTGACGATGCGGTCGCGGAAGCGGCCGACGAAGCCGGGGCTGAGTAGCTGCATGTAGCCGGCGAGGACGACGAGGTCGGGGCGCAGCCCCTCGATCCAATCGCCCATCGCGACGTCGCGGGCGAGGCGGTCGGCGAACTCCCCGCGCGGGAAGACTGCGGTCTCGACCCCGGCCTCGCGCGCCCGCCCCAGCGCCCGCGCCTCGCGCTTGTCGGAGCCGACCCCGACCACCGCGAAGCCGTCGCGCCCGTGCAGCGGGTCGAGGATCGCCTGCAGGTTGGTGCCGTTGCCGGAGGCGAGCACGACGATGCGGTATTCGGACACATGGCCATTCTGGCGCAACCCGCCGGCAGGACCCCGAAGGGACGGTCGAAGGTGCAGGCAAACGGCGGGGTTCGTGACGGAAGGCGCGCTGCGGGCGGTGGATGTCACATAGAAGCCGGGAACCTCAACGGTCAGAAATCTGCGCGGTTACTTATCTGCGTATAGCGCGAGTTTCTAACCGCGCAGTTTTCTGAGCGTTCGAAAGCGCGACATCTCCGTGACGGACGCCAGTCCCTGTGACGGAACCACCCGAAAGCTCCCCGTCCGGGCGCACCGTCCCCGATCTCCCCGGCCCGAACCCTCAGCCCGGGCGTCAGCTCAACCCGGCCGAACCATTCCGTCGAGCTACCCCGAGCAGATCCTTCATCCGGTTCGCAGCTGGGGGTGGATCGATCGCTACGGCGCGGCGGGCACGACGGCGATGTCCTCGAGGGCGAACTTGCCGTTCGCGTCCTCGGGGTCGCCGAGCGGGTAATGGCCGCTGAAGCAGGCGTCGCAATGGTCTTCGGGACTGCCGCCGATCGCCTCGTAGACGCCCTCCATCGAGAGGTAGGCGAGGCTGTCGGCGTCGAGCTCGTCGGCGATCTCCTCGACCGTCCGACCGTGGGCGATCATCTCCTCGCGGGTCGACATGTCGACGCCGTAGTGGCAGGGGTTGCGGATCGGCGGCGCCGAGATCCGCAGGTGCACCTCGCGCGCCCCGGCGTCGCGCAGCATCCCGACGATCTGCCGGGTCGTGTTGCCGCGCACGATCGAGTCGTCGACGACGACGATCCGCTGCCCGGCGACGATCTCCGGCAGCGGGTTGAACTTGAGGCGCAGGCCGTGCTTGCGCAGCTCCTGGCCGGGCTGGATGAAGGTGCGGGCGACGTAGCGGTTCTTGATCAGGCCGTCGTCGCGGGGCAGCCCCGAGGCGCGCGCGAACCCCGCCGCCGCCGGGTTGCCCGAGTCCGGCACCGAGATCACCAGGTCGGCCTCGACCGGCGCCTCGCGCCAGAGGATCTCACCCATCCGCCCGCGCGACTGCTGCAGCACTTTGCCCTCCATCCGGCTGTCGGGGCGGGAGAAGTAGATGTGCTCGAAGACGCAGCTCGAGCGCCGCACGCCTTTCACTACCTGCCGCGTCTCCAGCCCGCGCTCGGTCAGCGAGACCATCTCGCCGGGGTGCACTTCGCGCATCAGCTCGGCGCCGATGATGTCGAAGGCGCAGCTCTCGGAGGCGACGACGAAGCGGTCGTCGAGCCGGCCGAGGCTGAGCGGCCGGATCCCGTGCGGGTCGCGGAAGGCGACGATCGCGTGCTTGGTCATCACCACGGTCGAGTAGGCGCCCTCCAGCCGCGGCATCACCTGTTCGACCGCGTCCTCGATCAGCTTGCCGTCGTGAGAGGAGAGCAGCGCCGCCATGATCTCCGAGTCGGAGGTGCCGCGGAAGTCGATCCCCCGCTCCTTCAGCTCACCCCACAGCTCGACCGCGTTGGTCAGATTGCCGTTGTGGGCGAGCGCCACCTCGCGGCCGTCGTCGCGCCAGACCGGCTGCGCGTTCTCCCAGGAGCCGCCGCCGGTGGTCGAGTAGCGGACGTGGCCGATCGCCATGTCGCCCTCCAGCGCCCGCAGCTTCTCCTCGTCGAAGACCTGGGACACGAGCCCGGCGTCGCGCATCGTGGTGATGTGGCCGCCCTCGCAGGTGGCGATCCCGGCCGACTCCTGGCCGCGGTGCTGCAGCGCGTAGAGGCAGAAGTAGGCGAGGCGGGAGACGTCGTGCCCGGGTGCGTATACGCCGAATACCCCGCATTCGTCGCGGGGGCCGTCGCGGTCGGTCGGGAACCGCTCGAACGTGGTCAAGGAGCGCGCTTTCCTCGCAAGGTAGGGACGACGGGAGCGCAGGCGGATCGCCTACCAGCGGAGGGTAGCAGCGGCTGGGGGCGTGCCCGACCGTAGATCGTTTGTCTACTACCAGGCGCCGCATGGACTCAAGTAGCCGGCCCGCCGATGCTAGGCGACCGCTTCGGCACGGG
>CAWGPH010000006.1:0-98905 GCA_963824485.1 uncultured Actinomycetes bacterium | reverse complement strand
TCGCCGGCTTCGATTTCCGCTTCGGCTTCGGCGCCCGACTTGCCTTCGTTTTCCTTTTCTTCCTTGGCCTTTTCCTTCGCCTTCTTTTCGGCCAGGTGTTCTTTCTTGATTTCTTCCCAGGCGGTCATCACGCGCGCCCAGATCAGCGCCGGGTAGGTCCCGCCCATCACCGGGCCGCCGTTGAAGAGGGTCAGCATCGGCGTCGTCGTGTCGGGGTAGCCGACCCAGACGCAGGCGGTCACTTCGGCGGCGACGCCGCCGCAGAACCAGGCGTCCGCCTCTTCCGTGGTGGTCCCCGTCTTGCCCCACTCTTCGGGCGCGCCGGTCTGGGCGGCGGTGCCGGTGCCCTCGCTGACCACCGTTTCCATGATGCCCTTCTCCTCCGCCGCGGTTTCTTCGTTGAAGACCTGGTGGTGGATCGGCTTGTTTTCGCCGCCCTTGATCGGCTTGCCGTTCTTGGTCACTTCGGTGAAGGCGACCGGGCTGTCGCCGGGCCGCGGCGCCAGGGTGCCCGAGATGCGGTCGCCGTCGTTGCCGAGCGTCGAGTAGGCGTAGGCCCAGCCGAGCGGCGAGACGCCTTCCTTCAGCCCGCCGAGCACCATCGCCGGGTTGGTCGAGATCGGATCGGTATAGCCCGCCTCGTGGATCGTCTTGGCGATCGAGTGGGTGCGATCCTGGATCGTCTTGCCTTCCAGCCCTTCCAGCGCCAGCCCGGCGTAGATCGAGTTGTCGGAGTAGGTGAGGCCGCAGCTGATCGAGCAGGAGCCGAGGTAGCCTTCTTCGTCGTTGTGGACGGTGAAGGTTTCCTGGCCGTTCTTGCCGAAGTGGAAGGTCCGCTGTTCGGAGGGGAATTCGGTGTCCGGCGAGATCCCCTCTTCGAGCGCCGTCATCAAGGTGAAGGGCTTGATCGAGGAGCCCGGCTGCCGCTGCCCCTGGGTCGCCAGGTTGAAGGGCGCCGTTTCGAAGTCGGGGCCGCCGACCATCGCCTGGATACCGCCGGTGTGGTCGTCGATCACGACCACCGAGGCGGTCGCGGGCGAGCCGCCGAGGTAGGAGCCGACCGCTTCTTCGGCGGCTTCCTGCAGCCCGAGGTCGAGCGTCGCTTTGACCTGGAGGCCGCCGAAGTAGGCCTTCTCCGGCCCGTAGCGTTCGACCAGCTGCTGGCGCAGGAAGGCGGTGAAGTAGGGGGCGCGCGATTCAAGCGTCGGTGGCTTGATGTCGGCCGGCGCGGGGAGGGCCTTGTGGATGCCTTCGACGTACTGCTGGTGCGTTATGTAGCCCTGTTCGTACATCTTTTCGAGCACCAGGTTGCGGCGGCCGAGCGCGTTTTCGGGGTAGATCTTGGGGTCGAAGGCCGAGGGCGAGGCGATGATCCCGGCCAGCGTCGCCGCCTCCCAGGGCTCCAGCACGGCAGCGCAGGGTTCCGCTTCGGTCCCGCAGCCCGGGTGGGCGGCGCCGAAGTAAGTCTGGGCGGCGGCCTCGATCCCGTAGGCGCCCTCGCCGAAGTAGATCGTGTTCAGGTACTCGGTGAGGATTTTCGACTTCGACCAATGCTTGTCGAGTTTGTAGGCGAGCGCCGCCTCGCGGAACTTCTCCAGCACGGTGCGGCTGCCTTCGGCTTCGAGCGCGTTCTTGACGAACTGCTCGGTGATCGTCGAGGCGCCCTGCTGGGCGCTGCCGCTGATGAAGTCGCTGACCAGGGCGCGGGCGATGCCGCGCAGGTCGACGCCGTCGTTTTCGTAGAAGCGGGCGTCCTCGATCGAGACCACCGCGTTCTTCATGTTCGGGCTGATCTGGCTCGAGTTGAGGAGGATTTTGTTCTGGTCGGAGCTGAGCGTGCCGATCGTGCGCCCGCTCGAGTCGACGACCTCGCTGTTCTTCGCGGCCTTGTACTGGGCGAAGTCGTAGATCGCCGGCAGGTCCTGGGAGATCGCGGCCATCATCCCGAAGACCATCGAGACGACGGCGAGGATCCCGAGCCCGAGCAGCACGAAGAGGAACCGCAGCTTCTTGAGGCGCGGTTTCGTCCGTTTCGGTGGGCCGGGCGCTCCGGGGGCGAGTGGCGATGCCGGGGGTACCGGCGGAACCTCGCCGCCGTCGCTGCGTCGACGCTTGAGTAAGGAGACGGCCATCGGGCGGGGAACAACCAGGGTCAAAAAATAGGCCCGAGCGGGCAGCGGGACCCGTCGAGCGAGGCGCGGAGTCTAGCATTGGCCAGGTGCCGGACCTGACGCGCAACGCGGTCGACGTGCTACCCGAGGGGCGGCTCGCCGCGCAGCTGGAAGCCGGCCGCCCGCTGCGGGTGAAGCTGGGGATCGATCCGACCACGGCCGACATCCACCTCGGCCACACGGTCGTGCTCGGCAAGCTGGCCGAATTCCAGGCGGCGGGCCACACGGTCGTCCTGATCGTCGGCGACTTCACGGCGCGGGTCGGCGACCCGAGCGGGCGCTCGGCCTCGCGGCCGGTGCCGACGCCGGAGGAGATCGAGGCAAACGCGACCACCTACCAAGAGCAGGCCTACAAGATCCTCGACCCGGAGAAGACCGAGGTCCGCCGCAATTCCGAGTGGCTTCAGATGGGGATCGGTGACCTCTTGAAGCTGATGGCGAGCACCACCGTCGCCCGGCTGCTGGAGCGCGACGACTTCCAGAAGCGGATCGCGGTGCGGCAGGCGATCGCCGCCCACGAGCTGCTCTACCCGCTGCTGCAGGGCTACGACTCGGTGGCGATCGACGCCGACGTCGAGCTCGGCGGCACCGACCAGAAGTTCAACCTGCTGTTCGGGCGCGACGTGCAGAGCGCCTACGGCAAGCCACAGCAGTCGATCTTGACGATGCCGATCCTGGTCGGCACCGATGGCGTGCAGAAGATGAGCAAGAGCCTCGGCAATTACGTCGGGGTGACCGATCCGCCCGCCGAGATGTTCGGCAAGCTGATGAGCATCCCCGACGACGCGATGGACGAGTACTTCCGCCTGCTGCTCGGGACGGAGCAGTCGCAGGGGGCGCCCAACCAGGCGAAGCGCGAGCTGGGCCGGCGGATCGTCGACCGCTTCCACGGCGCGGGGGCCGGGGCGGAGGCCGAGGCGGCCTTCGACCGGGTCTTCGTTGAGCACGCGGTGCCCGCCGACGTGCCCGAGGTCGACCTCGCCGATTACCTGGGGGAGGGTGACGGCGAGGTCCACCTGCCGCGGCTGATCGCGAGCTTGTTCGGGATCAGCTCGAGCGAGGGGCGCCGCCTGCTCGCCCAGGGAGGGGTCAAACTTGACGGCGAGCCGCTCGCCGGGCATCCTCTTGACCTGCCCGTCGAGGCGCTCGCGGGCCGGGTTCTGCAGGTCGGGAAGCGCCGCTTCGCGAAACTTCACGCATCGGGCTAGACAAGCCACGCCGATCGCGCTATATTCCCTCGCCCTCTGGGGCTCCCGTGTGGAGCCCCGGCGTCTGAGAGAGGCGAGTCCCGCCTCGGAGGCGCAGCGGTCTTTGAAAACTGAGCAGCGTGCATCTCCGTGGGCCTTTCCAATCGACCTACGGAATGTTCAGCCCGACCCATCCGGTGCGCCAGCGTGCCGGGTGGTTCTTGATTTACCTCGTCATGACGGCCGCCGTACTTGTGTACTCGGCGGCCATGAAGTCATTGACAGGCTCTCTGTAGAAGTAAATTTCACGGAGAGTTTGATCCTGGCTCAGGACGAACGCTGGCGGCGTGCTTAACACATGCAAGTGGTGCGACGAACCAGGGCTTGCCCTGGGGCAAAGCCGCGAACGGGTGAGTAACACGTGGGTAATCTGCCCCGATGACCGGGACAACCCGAGGAAACTCGGGCTAATACCGGATGATGAGCTTTGGCGTAAGCCTTGTCTCTAAAGGAAGCTTCGGCCTCCGCATTGGGAGGAGCCCGCGGCCCATTAGCTTGTTGGTGGGGTAACGGCCTACCAAGGCTCCGATGGGTAGCTGGTCTGAGAGGACGATCAGCCACACTGGGACTGAGACACGGCCCAGACTCCTACGGGAGGCAGCAGTGGGGAATCTTGCGCAATGCGCGAAAGCGTGACGCAGCAACGCCGCGTGGGGGAAGACGGCCTTCGGGTTGTAAACCCCTTTCAGGAGGGACGAAGGTTCGCCGGTGAATAGCCGTGCGGATTGACGGTACCTCCACAAGAAGCTCCGGCTAACTACGTGCCAGCAGCCGCGGTAATACGTAGGGAGCAAGCGTTGTCCGGAATCATTGGGCGTAAAGCGCACGTAGGTGGCCTCATAAGTCCGCTGTGAAAGTCAAAGGCTCAACCTTTGAAAGCCGGTGGATACTGTGGGGCTAGAGTACGGAAGAGGCGAGTGGAATTCCTGGTGTAGCGGTGGAATGCGCAGATATCAGGAGGAACACCAATAGCGAAGGCAGCTCGCTGGGACGTTACTGACACTAATGTGCGAAAGCGTGGGGAGCGAACAGGATTAGATACCCTGGTAGTCCACGCCGTAAACGATGGGTACTAGGTGTGGGAGGTGTCGACTCCTCCCGTGCCGTCGCTAACGCACTAAGTACCCCGCCTGGGGAGTACGGCCGCAAGGCTAAAACTCAAAGGAATTGACGGGGGCCCGCACAAGCAGCGGAGCATGTGGTTTAATTCGACGCAACGCGAAGAACCTTACCTGGGCTTGACATGTTGGTGACCGCCGTGGAAACACGGTTTTCCTTCGGGACACCATCACAGGTGGTGCATGGCTGTCGTCAGCTCGTGTCGTGAGATGTTGGGTTAAGTCCCGCAACGAGCGCAACCCCCGTCCTATGTTGCCATCATTAAGTTGGGGACTCATAGGAGACTGCCGGTGACAAACCGGAGGAAGGTGGGGATGACGTCAAGTCATCATGCCCCTTATGTCCAGGGCTACACACGTGCTACATTGGCGCATACAAAGGGCAGCAATACCGCGAGGTGGAGCAAATCCCATAAAGTGCGCCTCGGTTCGGATTGGAGGCTGAAACTCGCCTCCATGAAGGTGGAGTTGCTAGTAATCGCAGATCAGCAATGCTGCGGTGAATACGTTCCCGGGCCTTGTACACACCGCCCGTCACACCACGAAAGCGAGCAACACCCGAAGCCGGTGGCCTAACCGCAAGGAGGGAGCCGTCGAAGGTGGGGCCCGTGATTGGGGTGAAGTCGTAACAAGGTAGCCGTAGCGGAAGCTGCGGCTGGATCACCTCCTTTCTAGGGAGATTTCTCTAGAACGTCGACCGGGTTGTCGGCTACTTCGGTAGCCGGGCATGCTGCTCAGTTTTGAGAGACCACCTCCGGAGAACCCGGAGGTGCGCCTCGGTGGACCTTGAAAACTGCACAAAGCCAAGTAAACGGAACCCGCACTTGTGTGGGTTCCAAGGGTAATTTAATAACGATTCACACCTCTTGTAGGAGTGAGTCGCTCACCGTCAAGATAGTAAGAGTTTACGGTGGATGCCTTGGCACCAGGAGTCGATGAAGGACGTGGACGGCTGCGATAAGCCGCGGTGAGGCGCTGAACTGCCTTTGACCCGCGGATCTCCGAATGGGAAAACCCGACGTCGGTAATGCGGCGTCATCTGTCGGTGAATACATAGCCGGCAGAGGTGAACCGGGCGAACTGAAACATCTAAGTAGCCCGAGGAAAAGAAATCAACCGAGACTCCCTGAGTAGTGGCGAGCGAAAAGGGATCAGCCCAAACCTGACCGATGTAAGCGGCACGCGTTGTCGGTCGGGGGTTGTAGGGCGTCATGTCCAGGCCGTGCCGGTCTGGCGGCAGTTACAAAATCACGTGTTAGCCGAAGCGAGTGGAACCTCGCACCACAGAGGGCAATCGTCCCGTAGGTGAAAGCGCTGTGATCTGTCGATTGACGTTCCTGAGTAAGACCACACCCGTGAAACGTGGTCTGAATCTGGGGGGACCACCCTCCAAGGCTAAGTACTACCTGGTGACCGATAGTGAACTAGTACCGTGAGGGAAAGGTGAAAAGCACCCCAGAAGGGGAGTGAAATAGTACCTGAAACCGTAGACTTACAAGTGGTCGGAGCACCTTCGGGTGTGACGGCGTGCTTTTTGCATCACGAGCCGGCGAGTTACTCGTCAGTGGCAAGGTTAAGCGATGAGCGGAGCCGCAGCGAAAGCGAGTCTGAATAGGGCGACATAGTCACTGGCGGTAGACCCGAAACTGAGCGAGCTATCCATGGGCAGGCTGAAGCGGGGGTAAGACCTCGTGGAGGGCCGAACCGACCTAGGTTGAAAACTGGGCGGATGACCTGTGGATCGGAGTGAAAGGCTAATCAAGCTCAGAGATATCTGGTTCTCTCCGAAATATATTTAGGTATAGCGTCGATTGATTGCGTTTCGGCCGTAGAGCACTGTTTGGATTAGGGGCCCTACCAGGTTACCGACTTCAGGCAAACTCCGAAGACCGTTACGGTTAGATCGGCAGTCAGTGTGCGGGGGATAAACTTCGTACGCGAGAGGGAAACAACCCAGACCATCAGCTAAGGACCCCAAGTGCTAGCTAAGTGGCAAACGATGTCCGAATGCAGAGACAACCAAGAGGTTGGCTTAGAAGCAGCCACCCTTAAAAGAGTGCGTAACAGCTCACTGGTCAAGTGTTCGGGCGCGGATAATTCAACGGGGCTCAAGCTAGCCTCCGAAGCTATGGGTGTGCAGGCCTGCGGGCTCTGCACGCGGTAGGAGAGCGTTCCAATTGGGTGAAGCGGCGTCGTAAGGCTCCGTGGACTGATTGGAAGTGAGAATGCCGGCATGAGTAACGAAAGTGGAGTGAGAATCTCCACCACCGATAGTCCAAGGTTTCCTGAGTAAAGTTCGTCTGCTCAGGGTTAGTCGGGACCTAAGGCGAGGCCGAAAGGCGTAGCCGATGGCCAACAGGTTGATATTCCTGTACCACGTCGATTCCGTTATGACCGATGGGGGGACGGGGAAGGGTAAGGGAACCCAGGCGATGGTCGCCCTGGGGCAAGTACGTAGCTAGTCGCCGTAGGAAAATCCGCGGTGGCGTTTTGACGCGAGGTGCGATGCCAGCTGGCGTATGCCGGCAAGTCCCTGATCCCATGCCTCCAAGAAAAGCCTCTAGGCAGGATTCGCGTGCCCGTACCGATAACCGACACAGGTGGACAGGTAGAAAATACTAAGGTGAGCGAGCTAACTCTCGTTAAGGAACTCGGCAAAATCGTCCCGTAACTTCGGGAGAAGGGACGCCCCGTTAGGGTGAACTCCACACGGAGGGAGCTCGAGGGGGCCGCAGTGAATTGGTCCAACCGACTGTTTACCAAAAACACAGGGCTCTGCTAAGTCGTAAGACGACGTATAGGGTCTGACGCCTGCCCGGTGCCGGAAGGTTACGCGGACTTGTTAGCTCCTCGGAGCGAAGCAGCGAAGCTAAGCCCCGGTAAACGGCGGCCGTAACTATAACGGTCCTAAGGTAGCGAAATTCCTTGTCGGGTAAGTTCCGACCTGCACGAATGGCGTAACGAGTTGGACGCTGTCTCAACGAGAGGCTCGGTGAAATTAAAGTCTCGGTGAAGATGCCGAGTACCCGCAGCTAGACGGAAAGACCCCGTGAACCTTTACTGCAACTTGATATTGGAGTCTGGGGTATCTCGCTCAGGATAGGTGGGAGACTTTGAACCGGCGACCTTGGTTGCCGGGGAGTCACCCTTGAGATACCACCCTTGGTGCTCTGGGCTTCTAACACCGTGCCGTGATCCGGGCGGTGAACAGTGTCAGGTGGGCAGTTTGACTGGGGCGGTCGCCTCCTAAAGTGTAACGGAGGCGCCCAAAGGTTCCCTCAGCACGGTTGGAAATCGTGCGTAGAGTGTAAAGGCAACAAGGGAGCTTGACTGCGAGACCGACGGGTCGAGCAGGAACGAAAGTTGGGCTTAGTGATCCGGCGGTAGCAAGTGGAAGCGCCGTCGCTCAACGGATAAAAGGTACTCCGGGGATAACAGGCTTATCGGTTCCAAGAGTCCACATCGACGAACCGGTTTGGCACCTCGATGTCGGCTCGTCGCATCCTGGGGCTGGAGTAGGTCCCAAGGGTTGGGCTGTTCGCCCATTAAAGCGGTACGCGAGCTGGGTTCAGAACGTCGTGAGACAGTTCGGTCCCTATCTGCTGTGGGCGTTGGAGAGTTGAGGGGAGTCATCCCTAGTACGAGAGGACCGGGATGAACGTGCCGCTGGTGTATCTGTTGTCCTGCCAAGGGCACCGCAGGTTAGCTACGCACGGAACGGATAACCGCTGAAAGCATCTAAGCGGGAAGCCGTCCTCGAGATGAACTCTCCCATCCCTTTAAGGGAGTAAGACCCCTGGTAGACCACCAGGTTGATAGGCCGGCGGTGGAAGTCCAGTAATGGACGTAGCCGACCGGTACTAATGGTTCGAGGGCTTGACGGATATTTTATTTCTTTGCCCGTATTTGGCTTGTGCAGTTTTCAAGCTCCACCGAGCGTCTCGTAAAATTCCGGTGGTGCATAGCGAAAGGGAGACACCTCTTCCCATTCCGAACAGAGCAGTTAAGCCTTTCAGCGCCGATGGTACTTGGGGGGCAACCCCCTGGGAGAGTAGGTCGCCGCCGGTTCTTTCTGACGAATCGAGCCGCCCGCGAGGGCGGCTCTTCGTCGTTTTGAGCCCTGTAGGGGCGGATTTACTCGGGCGTTGGGCCCCATCAAGCAGGGGTTTCGCTTAACCCGTCGGGAGAAGCTCTGCCGGCGAGCGTGGCCGTGGCGAGACCCGCCACTCCCCCCAATCCTTCCCCAGACCGGTGGTGAGGGGATCCCGGTAGGGGTTGAACGTCTTGTACCCAGAGGGCCAGAGCACCCATGGGCGTCAGCCCCCACCACTTCCCTTCCCGACGGGTTAAGTGAAACCCCTACCGGGATCCCCTCTCGGAGCTCAGGAAGCTAGAACGAGTAGTGCCGAGAGACCCGGTCGAAGAGACGATCGTCGCCACGCCGCCGCGGCCCCTCGCAAGGAGTGGGGGCCGGACGGCGGTGGCGGGTCTCGCAGCTCGGAGAAGTTCTCCCAACGGGCTCCTCGAGCCCGTACTCGCCGAGCGTGGCGAAGTCGATCATCAGGTCGACGGCGTCGGTCAGCCGAGCCGTTAGCGTTTGCTTGCAATCGAACATGGGTTCGTACGATAGGGAGGGTCTCGGACGATAGGTGGAATCTGCAACGAGGCTTGCAGCAGAGCCAGGAAAGCCCCGCAAATCGTGACTTTTACGTTTGCCGCCGCGAACGGAAGTTCCCCGCTCGGCGGTTATTAAGAGACCTTGACATTGTCCGCATCGGCCTCCAGGTCTCGGTCGCGGACACGTCGCGGTCGCCGCCTTGACTGTGGCAGCGCCGCGAACCCCCAGAAGCGCATCGCAAGACGACCATTTCCGGGACTTAGCTGTGGCCTAGACCACGTCCCTCAACGTCTCGCGCGCTGGATCGTAGAGTGACGGCCGTCACTTTGCAAGTCTCCCGCCACATTCTCTCGCCGAGGGGTCCGCATGGGCGGTCGTTACCCTGCTTGGCGATGGAGAAGTTCGTCATCCAAGGGGGTGCGCCATTGTCCGGCGAGGTCACCGTCGCCGGCAACAAGAACGCCGCGCTGCCGATCCTCGCCGCCTGCCTGCTCACCGAGGAGGAGGTGCTGCTGCACCGCGTGCCGCGCATCCGCGACACCGAGGCGCAGATCGCCCTGCTCGAGCAGCTCGGGGTCGAGGTCGCCTGGGTCGGCGACAACAGCGTCCGGCTCTGCGCCGCGGGCGTCACCGCGCCGGTCGTCGACGAGGAGCTCTCCAGCCAGATCCGCGCCTCGTTCCTGCTCGCCGGGCCGCTGCTGGCGCGCTTCGGCGCCGCCAAGATGCCGCCGCCGGGCGGCGACTTCATTGGCCGGCGTCGGCTCGACGCCCACCTCGACGCCTTCAAGGACCTTGGCGCCCGGGTCGACGGCGCCCGCTGGATCGAGCTGAGCGCGCCGACCGGGCTCTGCGCCTGTGAGATCTTCATGGATGAGCCCTCGGTCATGGGTACCGAGAACGCCCTGATGGCGGCCGCCCTTACCTCGGGCCAGACGAAGATCTCCAACGCCGCCTCCGAGCCGCACGTCCAGGACCTCGCCCGCCTACTCGCGGCGATGGGCGCCGCGGTCGAAGGCGTCGGCTCCAACGTGATGGTCGTCAACGGCCAGAGCAGCCTTGGTGGCGCCGAGTTCACGATCTGCCCCGACCACATCGAAGTCGGCAGCTTCATGGCGCTGGCCGCGGCGACCGGCGGCTCGCTGCGGATCCGCGACGCCGGCCCCGCCGACCTGCGCAACGTGCGCCGCCAGTTCCGCCGCCTCGGCCTGGGTTCCGAGGTCGACGGCGAGGACGTGATCGTCCCGGCCGGGCAACACCTCGAGATCGAACCCGACCTCGGCGGCGCGATCCCGAAGATCGAGGACGGCCCCTGGCCCGCCTTCCCGGCCGACATGACCTCGATCGCGCTGGCACTCGCCACGCAGGCCGCCGGGGAGGTCCTGATCTTCGAGAAGATGTTCGAGAACCGCCTGTTCTTCGTCGACAAGCTGGTCGCGATGGGCGCTCGGATCACGCTGTGCGACCCCCACCGGGCGATCGTCAGCGGTCCGAGCCGGCTTCACGGCGAGCGGGTCGAGAGTCCCGACATCCGCGCCGGGATGGCGATGCTCATCGCCGCCCTGGCAGCCGAGGGCACCTCGGAGATCGGCAACATCCGCCAGATCGATCGCGGCTACGAGCAGATCGACGAGCGCCTGCGTGGGCTCGGTGCCCAGATCGAACGGGTTTCTGCCGAGGTTCCGGCCTAGCCCACGCGTAGCGCCGGTTCTCGTAAGGTCCGGCGCATGATCCACCCGATCCCACCCGGCACGCGCGACGTGCTGCCCGACGAGATGCGCGAGCTGCGCCGTCTCAACCGGCGCCTGATCGAGGTCTTCGAAGACGCGGGCTACGGCGAGGTCGCGACCCCGGCGATCGAATACGACGAGGTGCTCTCGCGCGGCGCCCGCGCCTCCTCGGCCTCGCCCTACCGCTTCTTCGACGAGAACGGGGACCTGCTGGCGCTGCGCTCCGACATGACGGTGCCGATCGCGCGCCTCGTCGCCGGCCGCTTCGCCGACGCGCCGCTGCCGCTGCGCCTCTGTTACCTCGCCTCCGCCTACCGTGCGGTGCTGCCGCAGCGCGGCGAGATGCGCGAATTCGTCCAGGCCGGGATCGAGTTGATCGGCGCCCCGGGCGCCGCCGGCGTCGCCGAGGTGATCGGCGTGCTCGAGGCGGCGCTCGACGCGGCCGGGCTCGACCGCGCCGTGATCGGGCTCGGCGACGCCGACCTCTACCGCGGCCTGCTCGCCGAGTTCGGGGTCGAGGGCGAGGCGCGCGACTCCGTCCTCGGCCGGCTTGCCACACACGACCTGGTCGGGCTCGAGGCGGCGCTCGCTGAGGCGGGGATCGGCGACACCGCGATCGAGACCTGCGTCGCCCTCACCCAGCTGCGGGGCGGCCGCGAGGTGCTGGAGCGCGCCCGTGAGCTCGGCGGCGAGGCGATCGGGCGCACCCTGGCCCGCCTGCAGGAGACCTACGGGTCGCTGGTCGAGCGCGGCACCGCCGACCGCGTCCAGATCGACCTCGGCCTACTGCGCGACCTCGGCTACTACAGCGGCGCGATCTTCGAGGTCTACGACCCGGCGCTTGGCCACGTGCTCGGCGGCGGCGGTCGCTACGACGGCTTCCTCGCTGGCTTCGGCGTCGATCTGCCCGCGGCGGGCTTCTCCCTCTACCTGGAGCGCGTCCACGTGGCCCAGATGGAGGAGGAGTCGCGGCGCCGGGAGAGGGCGGCCCGCTGATGGCCAATCTCTCCGGGATCGGCGGCCCGACCCGCTCCGACGGCCCGCTGACGCTGGCCGTGCCGCGCGGCGCCCTCTTCGCCGAAACGCTCGACGTGCTCGACGCGGCGGGCGTCGACACCTCACCACTGCGCGGCGACTCGCGCTCGCTGATCTTCGAGACCGACGAGATGACCCTGGTCACGATGCGCCCCTCGGACGTCCCGACCTACGTCGAGGCGGGCGCCGCCGACGTCGGCATCACCGGCAAGGACGTGCTGTTAGAGCAATCCGACCGGGTCGTCTACGAGCTGCTCGACCTCGGCTTCGGCCGCTGCCGCATGGTGCTGGCCGGGCGGCGCGGCGACGAGCGCCTCGGCGAAAGCTACCGGCGGCTGGGGATGATGCGGATCGCGACCAAGTACCCGCGGATCGCCGAGCGCTACTTCGAGGACACGGGGCGGCAGATCGAACTGATCGAGGTGAAGGGGTCGGTGGAGCTGGCGCCGCTGATCGGGCTCGGTGACGGCATCGTTGACCTCGTCGCGACCGGCCGCACGCTGGCCGAGAACGACCTCGAGGTCCGCGAGGAGATCGTCGACTGCACCGCCCGCTTCGTCGCCAACCGCGTCGCCCACAAGCTGCGGGCGAGCGAAGTCGACGACCTCACGGCGCGATTGCGGGTGGCGAGCCGCGCATGAAGCTGCAGCGCTTCGAGTGGGCGGGGGCGGACGCGACGGCAGCGGCCGTGCGGACCTGGAGCGACGAGTCGGCGCCGCCGGTCGAGGTCGACTCGATCGGCAATCTGGTCCGCGAGGGCGGCGACGCGGCGCTGTTGGCGCTGACCCGCCGCTACGACGTCACCGACGGCGAGATCGACCGGATCCGCGTCGACCCGGCGGATGCCGTCGCGGCGCTGGCGGCGCTGGACCCGAAGCTGCGCGAGGCGCTGGAGACGGCAGGCGCCAATATCCGAGCCGTCGCCGAGGCGCAGCTCGGCGAGGAGCGCACGGTCGAGCTGCCGCAGGGCCACTCGGTGCGGCTTCGCGAAGTCGCGGTCGGGGCGGCCGGGCTCTACGTGCCGGGCGGCCGCGCCGCCTACCCGTCGAGCCTCTTGATGACGGCGCTGCCCGCCCAGGCCGCAGGCGTCGCGCGGATCGCGCTGGCGACCCCGCCCGGCCCCGACGGCCGGATCCATTCCGTGACCCTGGCCGCGGCGGCGCTCTGCGGGATCGATGAGATCTACGCGATCGGCGGCGCCCAGGCCGTCTTCGCGCTCGCCTTCGGCACCGAGACGATCGAGCCGGTCGACGTGATCGCCGGCCCCGGCAACGCCTGGGTGCAGGAGGCGAAGCGGGCGGTCTTCGGGACGGTCGGCATCGACTCCCTCGCCGGGCCCTCGGAGCTGATGGTGATCGCCGGCCACGACACCGAGCCCGAGTGGGCGGCGCTCGACCTTTGTGCCCAGGCCGAGCACGGCGACGGCGCGCTGGTCGTCGCCGCGGTCGAGCTCCACGTCCTCGACGCGGTGGCGGAGGCGACCGAGCGGCTGGCCGCGCTGCGCCCCAGCGTCTCCGCGACGGCGCCGCTGGCGATCGTCCACGTGCCCGACTCGACCGACGCCGCCGACCTCTGCAACGCCTTCGCCCCCGAGCACGTCGAGATCTTCGAGGAGGACGCCTCGCTGCTCGCCGGGCGGATCACCACCGCCGGCTGCGTCTTCGCCGGTCGCTGGGGAGCGACCGCGTTCGGCGATTACGTGGCGGGCTCCAACCACGTCCTGCCGACCGGCGGCTCCGGCCGCTTCACCGGCCCGCTCGGGCCCGGCGCCTTCCGCCGGCGGATCTCGATCGTCGAGATCGACCAGGCCGCCGCGGCGGCGCTCGCCCCGAGCGTCGACAAGATCGCCCGCGCCGAGGGCTTCCCCGTCCACGCCGAATCGGCCATGATCAGGCGATGAGCGAACGCATCGCAGAGAAGCAGCGCAAGACGGGGGAGACCGAGGTCCGGCTCTCGCTCGACCTCGACGGCGGCGACGCGAGCGCCGCGACCGGGGTCGGCTTCCTCGACCACATGCTCGACCTGCTCGCCCGCCACGGCAAGCTCGGCCTCGTGGTCGAGGCGCACGGCGACCTGGAGACCGGCGCCCACCACACGGTCGAGGACGTCGGCATCGTGCTCGGGCAGGCGCTCGACGAGGCGCTCGGCGACCGCGCCGGGATCCGCCGCTACGGCTCGGCGCTGGTGCCGATGGACGAGGCGCTCGCCGAGTGCGCGATCGACATCTCCGGCCGGCCGCTCTGTGCCTTCCACGCCGACCTGCCGACGACCTCGATCGCCGGCTTCGACACCGAGCTGGCCGAGGAGTTCTTCCGCGCTGTCGCCAACTCGGCGAAGCTGACCCTGCACGTCTCGGTCCGCTACGGGACCAACGCGCACCACATGATCGAGGGCTCGTTCAAGGCCTTCGCGCGGGCGCTGCGGGTCGCCGTCTCGATCGACCCGGAGGAGTCGGGCGTACCGTCGACCAAGGGCACGCTCAGTGAGTGATCCGGCCGCCCAGATTGTCGTTCTCGATTACGGGATGGGGAACCTGCGCTCGGTCGAGAAGGCGCTCGAGCGCGTCGGTGCGCGCGCCACGATCGGCGCCGACCCCGACCAGGTGCACGACGCCGACGGGCTGGTCCTGCCCGGCGTCGGGGCCTTCCCGCGGGCGATGGAGCGGATCCGGGCGACCGGGCTCGACGTGCTGATCGCCGAGCGGGCCGCGGCGGGGACGCCGATTCTCGGCATCTGCCTCGGCCTGCAGCTGCTGTTCGAGCGCAGCGAGGAGCTCGGCGGGGCGGCCGGGCTCGGCCTGCTGCCGGGCGAGGTGACGGCGCTCGACGCGCCCGGCCTCAAGGTCCCGCACATCGGCTGGGCGCCGGTCCGCTGGGAGCGCGAGTCGCGCCTCACCGACGGGATCGACTCCGAGACGCCGTTCTACCTGGTCCACTCCTTCGTCGCGCGCGCAACCCCCGCGGACACGCTCGGCACCGCCGAGTACGAGGAGCGCTTCGCCGCCGCGGCCGAGCGCGGCAACGTCTTCGGCGTCCAGTTCCACCCCGAGAAGTCGAGCGCCGCCGGGTTGCGGCTGCTCGCCAACTTCGCCGGGATTTGCGCGAAGGCGCCCGCCGCGGCGTGATCCTCTACCCGGCGATCGATATCCGCGACGGCCACGCGGTGCGGCTGGTCGAGGGCGATTACGACCGCGAGACGGTCTACGACGCCGACCCGGTGGACGCGGCGCTGCGCTTCGCCGACGCGGGCGTCCACATCCTCCACGTGGTCGATCTCGACGGGGCGAAGGCGGGCAAACCGGTGAACCTGAAGACGATCCGGCGGATCGCCGCCGCGGTACCGTTCCCGATCCAGGTCGGCGGGGGACTACGCGACGCCGACTGCGTCGCCAACGTGCTGCGGGCGGGGGCCGAACAGGTGGTGATCGGCACCGCGGCGATGCGCAACCCGGAGTTCCTCGCGGCGATGCTGAAGGCGCACGGCGAGCGGATCGTCGTCTCGGTCGATGCCCGCGACGGCAAGGTCTCGCTGGCGGGCTGGACCGAGACCTCGGACGTCGAGGCGGCCGACGCGGTCGCCGACCTGACCGGCCGGGGGGTCGAACGCTTCCTCTTCACCCCGATCGAGGTCGACGGGACGCTGGCCGGGCCGGGCTTCGAGCAGCTCGCCGCGGTGGCGGCGGCGACCGCCGCCTCGGTCACCTACTCGGGCGGGGTGGGGACGCTCGCCGACCTCGTGCGGCTGCGCGCCGAGGCGGCGCCCAACGTCGACGGCGTGATCGTCGGCCGGGCGCTCTACGAGGGGCGCTTCTCGGTCGACGAGGCCGTCGCCGCCCTGGCCGCCTGACCCGCCCCCGGTGTGCGTTCGCAGTTCTCTGCGGTATGCGGGGATAAGTGCGAACGCGCCGCTCGTCTAGCCTGAAGGGATGGCACTGAAGCGCGTCATCCCCTGCCTCGACGTCGACGCCGGGCGCGTCGTCAAGGGCACCAACTTCGTCGGGCTGCGCGACGCGGGCGACCCGGTCGAGTTGGCCGAGCGCTACGACGCCGCGGGCGCCGACGAGCTCGTCTTCCTCGACATCACCGCCTCGCACGAACGGCGCGAGACGATCGTCGAGCTCGCCCGCCGCACCGCCGACAACGTCTTCATCCCGTTCACGATCGGCGGCGGGATCCGCTCGGTCGAGGACGCCCAGGCGGTGCTCGACGCGGGCGCCGACAAGGTCTCGGTCAACTCGGCGGCGCTGGCCCGGCCGGAGCTGCTGAGCGAGCTCGCCGACCAGTTCGGCGCCCAGTGCGTGGTGATCGCGATCGACGCCAAGCGCGACGCGGAGGAGCCGCCGACGTCGTCGCCGACCTGCGCGGCGCTCGCCGGGTGGTTCGGCGGGACCTGGGGCGTCTACGTGAAGGGCGGCCGCGAGCGGGTGCCAGGGCGCGACGCCGTCGCCTGGGCGCGCGAGGCGGTCGAACGCGGCGCCGGTGAGGTCCTCCTGACCAGCATGGACCGCGACGGGACCAACGACGGCTACGACCTGGAGCTGACCCGCGCGGTCGCCGACGCGGTGCCGGTGCCGGTGATCGCCTCGGGCGGGGCGGGGGAGCTGGGCCACCTCTCGGAGGCGATCGCGACCGGCGGCGCCGACGCCGTCCTCTGCGCCTCGATCTTCCACTACGGCCGGCACACCGTCGCCGAGGCCAAGGAGCGCCTCGCCGCCGACGGCATCCCGGTCCGCCGCTAGCTGGACCGGTCAGCCGCCGCCTTCGGTGGTCGCGCCTTCGCCGTTCCTGAGGTCTTCGGCGAGCCCCGCGACGTGGGATTCACGCAGGATCTCCAACCTCGCGAGTTCGTAGGGCTTGTCCTTTTCGGCGAAACCGGAGATCTCCGTGGTCGCGCCGGTGTAGCCCGCCGCTTCGACCGCTTCGATCACCGTTTCGTCGAACTTGCCGGCCGGATAACAGAAGTTGTTCACCGGGACCTTGTATTCGCGTTGCAGGATCTTGCGCGAGCCGGCGACTTCTTCTTCGAGTTCTACGGGGCCGAGTTCGGTCAGGTCAAGGTGGTGGATGGTGTGGGCCGCCAGCTCCCAGCCCGCCGCGATCATCGCCTTGACGTTCGATTCGTAGAGGTCCGAGCCTTCGGCCTTGAGGTCGAGGACTCCCGCCCACCCGTGTTCGCGCAAGGTCGGCAGGGCGAAGGTGAACTGGGGACGGTAGCCGTCGTCGAAGGATAGGACGATCGGCTTCGGCGGCAGCTTGCCGCCGTGATACCAGGCTTCCTGCGCCTGTTCGAGCGTGACCGCCTGGTAGCCGTTTTCTTCGAGCCAGTCCATCTGCTTGGAGAAGTCGGTGCGGCCGACGTAGAGTTGGGGGTACGGGGCGCCTTCGGGCGGGTGGCCGAGGACGTGGTACTCGAGGATCGGGACCGGGCCGGTGTAGGGCTTCCAGCCGGGCTGCGGGGTGGCGTTGCGGACCTCGGTCGTTTCCGGCTTCGATTCGGCCGCGGGCTTGTGCGCCGCCTTGCCGTGGGACCCGTTGGCGGACGCCTTGCCGCCGGAGTCGCCGCTTTCCGCCGAGCTGAGCACGATGACCACCGCCACCGCGACGACCACGATCGAGCCGACCGCGACGAGGCGTCGGCGGATGATCTGGGCGCGGCGCTGCGCCTGGCGCCGGGCGTGGTGGTCGGGGCGCTTCTCCGGCAGCCCCTCGTCGTCTTGCCAGTCACTCGCCATCCGCGTCGCGGATCATCGTAGGGGGGAACCGATGAGGGATGCAGAGCGATGACCACCGACCAAGGCCTTGCCGAGGCGATCGCCGCCGCCTATCCGGAGCTGGCCGCGATCTCCGCTGCCGCGCCGGATCCGGTCTACCTGGTCGGTGGCGCGGTGCGGGATCTGCTGCTGGGACGGGGCCGGGCCGACATCGACCTGGTGGTCGAGGGCGATCCGGCGGCGCTGGCGGCGGCGCTCGGGGCCGAGCCGCTCGCCGCGCACCCGCGGTTCGGCACGCTGAAGGTGGACCTCGGCGGCGCGGAGCTCGACATCGCCGCGGCGCGGCGCGAGACGTACGCGGAGCCGGGAGCGCTGCCGAGCGTCGAGCTGGGCGCCCCGATCAGGACCGATCTGGCGCGGCGCGACTTCACGGTCAACGCGATGGCGGTGCCGCTGGCGGAACCGCGGGAACTGGTCGACCCCTACGACGGACAGGCCGATCTGGAGCGAGGCGTGCTGCGGGTGATTCACGACGGCTCGTTCGTCGACGACCCGACGAGGGCGATCCGGGCGGCGAGGTACGCGGCGCGGTTCGGTTTCGGGTTGGAGGAGTGGACCGCGGAGCTGATGCGGGCCGCGGATCTGGGGACGGTAACCCCAGAGCGGCGCGCCGCCGAGCTGCGGCGGCTGGCCGAGGAAGCGAGCGCGGTCGAGGGACTGGAACTGCTCGCTCGGTGGGGTGTTGTCCGACCGCGCGCCGGGGGATTGGAGCTGGCCAAGGGTATGGACGAGCTCCTGGGCGCGCCGCCTTGGGCCGGGGAGGTCGACCGGGCCGAGGCGATCCTCGCAGCGGCGCTCGGGCCCGAGGCAGGGGAGGGGATCCTCGCCGGCGCCCATCCGTCGCGGCCGTCCGAGGGCGTCGCCCTGGCCCGTGGCCACGATGCCATCGAGCTGGCCCTCGCCCGCGCCGCCGGCGCCACCTGGCTCGAAGACTGGCTGCGGTGGCGTGAGGTGTCCCTCGAGATCACCGGCGCCGACCTGACCGCGGCGGGCCTTCAGGGCCCCGCAGTGGGCGAGGCCCTCGCCGCCGCGCTCGCCGCCAAGCTCGATGGCGAAGCCCCGACCCGCGCCGACGAGCTCCGAGTCGCCCTCGCCACCACCGACACAAACCGGTGACACGCTCCTATCGGCCCGTCGACAGGATGTGGTTGGGTGAGGGTGACGATGGAGTGGCAAGAGACGAACGGGGTGCGGTGGCTTGCGGCCGAACTCGGGCCGGCGGCGGACGGGGCCGGGCGCGCCGGATTCGGGACGCGGGTCGGTGGGGTCAGTGAGGCTCCTTACGACACGCTCAACATCGGCGTGCTCACCGAGGACGCGGAAGCACACGTCGTCGAGAACCGGCGCAGGCTCGCCGGGGCGGTCGGAATCGAGCCTCGCGACGTGCCGATCGGGCTGCAGGTCCACAAGGCCGACATCGCCGTCCACGAGTCCCCACAGCAGCCGAGCCCGTTCGCCGAACCGGGAACGGCCCTGGAAGAGGTCGACGGGCACGTCGTCCGCCACGCGGGCCTGGCGCCACTCGTCCTCACCGCCGACTGCCTGCCGGTGGCGCTCGCCGGGCCCGGCGGCGTGGCGATGCTCCACTGCGGATGGCGCGGGCTCGCGGCCGGGATCGTCGCCCGTGGCGCGGCGATGGTCGAAGCCACCAGTGCCGCGATCGGCCCCGGGATCGGGCCTTGCTGTTACGAGGTCGGCTCCGAGGTCACGGGCGCCTTCGCCGACCTCGGCGAGGGCATCGCCGACGGCCGCGTGCTCGACCTTCCCGAGGTCGCCCGCCGCCTGCTCGCCCGCGCCGGCGTGTCCCAGGTCGAGTCGGCCGGCCTCTGCACCTCCTGCGACCCCGAGCTCTTCTTCTCCCACCGCCGCGACCAGGGCCGCGCCGGCCGGATGGGCAACCTCGCCTGGATCGAGGCTCCTGGTGCAGAGGCCGTAAGCCAGGGTTGATCATGCCGCGCACCCTCTTCCACGACATCGACCCGGCTCGGGTCCGCGCCAACCTCGAGGAGGTGGCCGCCGCCGCGGCGGGCCGCGCCGAGGTCCTGGTCGCCTGCAAGTACGTGCCGCTCGAGGAGATGGGGGCGCTCGTCGAGGCCGGGGTCGAGCTGGTAGGCGAGAACCGCCGGCAGGACC
Source organism: uncultured Actinomycetes bacterium (assembly GCA_963824485.1). Taxonomy (GTDB): domain Bacteria; phylum Actinomycetota; class Thermoleophilia; order Solirubrobacterales; family 70-9; genus VAYN01. The sequence goes on along the minus strand of CAWGPH010000006.1, from coordinate 79,086 downwards.
TCGCCGCCAAGCACGAGCGCTATGCAGCCGACTTCACCTGGGACTTCATCGGCAACCTGCAGAGCCGCAAGGTGCGCCAGATCCTGCCGCTGGTGCGACTGATCCACTCGGTCGCCACCGACTCGGTGCTGGAGCAGCTCGGCCGCCACGGCACCCCCGCGACCGAGGTCCTGGTCGAGGTCAACGTCGCCGCGGAGGAGGGGAAGGGCGGCGTCGAGCCCGCCGACCTCGCCGACTTCATCGCCCGCTGCCCGGTCCGCGTCTCCGGCCTGATGACGATGCCGCCCTTCGCCGCCGATCCGGAGGCCTCGCGGCCCCACTTCGCCCGCCTCGCCGAGCTCGCCGCCGCCAACGGTTTGAGCCGCCTCTCGATGGGAACCTCACAGGACTGGCGGGTCGCCCTCGACGAGGGGGCGACGATCATCCGCCTCGGCTCGGCCCTGTTTGTGTGATTCGGCGCTAATCTGGGCTGAGATTCGCTAAAGGAGTCGGCCGCGATAAGCCGAAACAGCCTGCATGGCCCTCAGGGATACCTGGCATAGAGCACTTGTCTACTTCGGCCTCGCCGAGGACCACGACTACGGTCCCGAATACGAGGAAGACTACGAGCCGGAAACCGGCACGGAGGACGTCTACGAGTCGCGCCGCGACCGCGAACCGGCCTCGGTCCGCCGACTGCCGACCTCACGCCGCGCCCGCCGCGACGAGATCGACGACATCTTCGCCGACGACGAGCCGATCGCCGCGAGCCGCACGCGCACGCTGCGCCCGGTCGACAACGGCGGCGGCGACCTGCAGGTCCACCTCGTCATCCCCCGCAACTTCAACGACGCCCAGCAGGTCGCCGACCAGTTCAAACGGTCGGTGCCGGTGATCCTCAACCTGCAGACCGCCGACCACGAGCTCTCGAAGCGGATGATCGATTTCTGCTCCGGCCTCACCTACGCGCTCGACGGTGGCATGCAGCGGATCGCCGAGAAGATGTTCCTGTTGACGCCGCGCAACGTCGAGGTCTCGGCGGAGGAAAAAGCGCGGTTGATCGACAAAGGCTTCTTCAACCAGTCCTGACCCGAGTACGCTCGTCGCATGAGCAACTGGCCGTCGATCTCCTACCCGGAGTGGAGCGCCACCTGCGACACGCTGCACGCCCACACGCAGGTGCTGGGCAAGCTCGCCGCGACCCTGGCGCCGCCCGAGCCACAGCTGCAGCACGCCGCCCTGCGGCTCAGCGCGCGCGGCTGGGAAACCCTGCCGCTGCCCGCCCCTGACGGCTCCGGCGCCTCCTTCGTCGTCGCTCTCGACCTGCACCGCCACGAGGCGCTGGTGGAGACGAGCGACGGTGAGATCGATGCGGTGCCGCTGGTCCGTGACCGCGCGGTGGGGGAGGTGACCCGCGACCTGCTCGCGGCGGTCGCCCAGGTCGCGGGGGAGGCGACGATCGATCCCGAGCCGCAGGAGGTCGCCTGGACGACGCCGCTCGACGCCGACACCGAGCACGCCACCTACGACCGCCAGGCGGTCGCCGAGTACTTCGGTATGGCGACTCGCGCCGCCCAAGTGCTGGCCGCCTTCCGGGCGCCCTTCCGCGGCCGCTCGACGCCGGTCAACGCGTGGTGGGGCTCGTTCGACCTCGCGGTCAGCCTCTTCTCCGGTGACCCGGCGACGCCGCCCTCCGACGACTTCATCATGCGCAACGCGATGGACTCGCAGGAGGTCGCGGTCGGCTGGTGGCCGGGGGACCCCAAACACGGGGGCGCCGCCTTCTACGCCTACGCCCACCCGGCCCAGCCCGGGTTCGCCGAGGCCGACCTCAAGGTCGACGGCGCCCGCTGGGACGGCGCGCTCGGCGAGTACGTGCTCGAGTGGGACGACGTGGTCGCCGCCGCCGATCCGTTCGGCCTCGCCCTCGACTTCGCCCGCCAGACGTTCCTCCATGCCTGCGCGACCTGTGGCTGGGACCCCGACCTGGCCGCCAGCGCCGAGAGCAAGCCGCCGCCGGTCGCCTAATCTCCGCAGCGTGATCATCGGCTTCGTCGGATCGGGCAACATGGCGGCGGCGCTCGCCCGCGGGCTCGTGGGCGAGGCCGACCGGATGCTCTTCTCCGACTCGGGCTCGGGACGGGCGGCGGCGTTGGCCGCCGAGCTGGGCGGCGAGGCACTCTCCAACGAGGAGGTCGCCGAGCGCGCCGACTGGATCGTGCTCGCGGTCAAGCCCGCCGCGCTCGAGGCCGTCGCGCCCTCCCTGTGGGAGGCCGGAGAGATCGTCTCGGTGCTCGCGGCGACGCCGCTCTCCCGCCTCCACGCCGCCTTCCCCGAGGCGCTGGTCCTGCGGACGATGCCGAACGTCGGCGTCGAGGTCCGCCAGGGCGTGATCTGCGTCGCCGGCGACGCCCTCTCGCCCGCGGTCGGCGCCGCCCTCGAGCGCATCGCCCACGTGGTCGAGATCGACGAGGATGACTTCGACGCCGCCACCGCGGTGATGGGCTGCGCGCCCGCCTACCTGGCGCTGGCGGTCGAGGCGATCGCCGACGCGGGCGCCGCCGACGGCCTCGACCCCGAGCTCGCGCGCGAGCTGGTCGTCGAGACCACCGCGGGCACCGCCGAGCTGCTGCGCCGCCGCCATCCGACCGACGTCCGCCGCGCCGTCGCCTCGCCCGGCGGCAGCACCGAGGCGGGGCTGGAAGAGCTCGACCGCCAGGGCGCCCGTGCCGCCTTCGTCGGCGCCGTCGATGCCTCGCTGCGGAGGATGCGGGAATGATCACCGCCACCCTGCCGCTCGCCCTGAGTCGCAACGACATCGCCACCTACGTCAGCGCGCTCTTCGTCGTCTACACGATCCTGATCCTGCTCAACATCCTGATCTCGTTCGTGCCGCGGATGCCGTACTCGCCGTGGCTGCGCGCCGTGCTCGACTTCATCACCGAATCGACCGACCCCTACCTGAACATCTTCCGGCGCATGATGCGCCCGATCGGCGGCTCCGGAGGCTTCGCCTTCGACCTCAGCCCGATCCTGGGGCTGATCGTCCTCGGCATCGCCGAGGGGATCGTCGTCAGCGCCCTGTCGTGAGCGATCGCGTCGGGCGGGCCTGGGGACTCGCCGCAGCCCTGGCCGTCGTTGTCCTGGTCCTCGACCAGGTGGTCAAGGACATCGTCGAACACCACATCGTGCTGGGCGAACAGGTGAACGTGCTGGGGCCGCTGAAGCTGACCCTGTCCCACAACGAAGGGATCGCCTTCGGGCTCGCCGGCGGCGGCGGCATCCTCCTCGTCGCGATCTCGCTGATCGCGCTCGCCGTCGTCCTCTGGCTCTTCTCGCGTGACCCGACCCGGTCGGGGATGTGGGTGGCAACGGGGCTCCTCGCCGGCGGCGCCTTCGGCAACCTCGTCGACCGGATCCGGCACGGCCACGTCACCGACTTCATCGAACTGCCGCACTGGCCGCCGTTCAACCTCGCCGACTGCGCGATCACCTGCGGGGTCGTGATCCTCCTCGTCATCTACCTGCGCGAAGCGGAGCGGGCCGAGCGTGGCTCCTGAGGAGGCCTCATCGCCCGACGCGGGGCCGCCCGAGCTGCGCATCGTCCACCTCGACGAGGATCTCGCCGTGGTCGACAAGCCGGCCGGGCTGGTCGTCCACCCGGCCCCCTCGCACAGCGGCCCGACCCTGGTCTCGGAGCTCGGCGACCTACTCGGTGGCGGCGACCCCGAGCGGCCGGGGATCGTCCACCGCCTCGACAAGGACACCAGCGGGCTGATGGTCGTGGCGCGCGGGCCCGAGGCGCTGGCGGCGCTGCAGGCGCAGGTGCGCGAGCGCCAGGTCGAGCGGCGCTACCTGGCGCTGGCGGGCGGCCGGCTGGCGTCGCGGACGGGGACGATCGACGCGCCGATCGGGCGGGCGAGCAAGCGGCGCACGCGGATGGCGGTCGCCGGGGCGGCCTCGCGCGAGGCGCGCACCCATTTCGAGGTGCTCGAGCTGCTGCCCCGAGAGAGCTACGTCGAGGCCCGCCTGGAGACCGGCCGCACGCACCAGATCCGCGCCCACTTCGCCGCGATCGGCCACCCGCTGACCGGCGACGCGACCTACGGCGGGTCCGCCCGCTACGGCCTCGGGCGCCAGTTCCTGCACTCCCACCGGCTCGCCTTCCGGCAGCCGACCACGGGCGCGCGGCTCGAGTTCTCCTCGCCGCTCCCGGACGACCTCGCGGCGGCGCTCGAGGCGGCCCACGCCGAGTAGGCATCGGCTCTACAATCGCCTTCAACCGATCACCTCTATCCCCGTCCAGAGCGGACCGGATCCTGCCCGGGAGCCAAGAACCCGGGTCCCGGCGAGCGGGGCGGGCGCATCGCAAACCAGATCAAGGAGAACACATGCCTGAGGCAGGCCTGCAAGAACTGCTCGAGGCCGGAGTCCACTTCGGCCACCAGACGCGCCGCTGGAACCCGAACATGCGCCGCTTCATCTTCGGCGAGCTCGACGGGATCCACATCATCGACCTCCTGCAGACCGAGGCGCTGCTGGAGAACGCCCGCCGCTTCGCCGGCGAGCTGTCGTCCGGCGGTGGCACCGTCCTCTTCGTCGGCACCAAGAAGCAGGCGCGCGACGTGGTCCAGGAATGGGCCGAACGCTGCAAGATGCCCTACGTCAACAAACGCTGGCTGGGCGGCCTGCTGACCAACTTCAACACGATGTCGGGCCGGATCGCCCGCCTCCACGAGCTCAACCAGTGGAAAGAGGAGGGCAAACTCGACCTGCTGCCGACCAAGGAGCGGATGGGGATGGAGGCCGAACTCGCGAAGCTCGAGTTCAACCTCGGCGGCGTCCGCGACATGGACCGGCTGCCCGACGCGGTCTTCGTCACCGACCTGAAAACCGAGGAGATCGCGGTTCACGAGGCGGCCCGCCTGCGGATCCCGATCATCGGCCTGGTCGACACCAACTGCGACCCGACCCCGGTCGACTACGTGATCCCCGGCAACGACGACGCGATCCGCTCCTGCCAGCTGATCATCGGCACGATCGGCGGCGCGGTCGAGGAGGGCTCCTCGGCCTGGCGCGTGCGGGAGGAGCGACGCATCGCCGAGGAGATGGAGCGGCGCAAAAAGGAGGAGGAAGAGCGCCGCAAACGCGAGGAGGAAGAGAAAGCGCGGCTCGAGGCACAGCAGGCGAAAGAAGCCGAAGAAGAGGCGGCGAAACAGGCTGCCGCCAAAGCGGCGGCGGAGAAACAGCAGGCAGCCGCGAAAGCCGCTCCGGCCCCCGCCCCGACCGCCGCCCCGACTCCCGAGGCGAAACCGGCAGAGGCCCCGAAAGCCGAGGCTCCCAAAAGCGAGGCGCCCGCTCCCGCCGCCGAGAACACCGACACAGAGAAAGGGGATTCGTGATGGCGCAGGTCACCGCCGCCGACGTGAAAGCGCTCCGGGACCGCACCGGGGCCGCGATGATGGACAGCAAAGCCGCGCTGGTCGAGGCCGACGGGGACGTCGACCGGGCGATCGAGCTGCTGCGGGTGAAGGGCCAGGCTTCGGCTGCCAAGCGCGAAGGCCGCGGCACCAACGAGGGGGTCATCTCCTCCTACATCCACGCCAACGACCGGGTCGGGGCGATGGTCGAGGTCCAGTGCGAGACCGACTTCGTCTCCCGCAACGAGGACTTCAAGGTCTTCGCCTACCAGGTCGCCCTGCACATCGCTGCGACCGCGCCGCTGTACGTCTCCACCGACGAAATCGACGCCGACGCCCGCGAGGCCGAAAAGCGGGTCTTCGAGGAGAAGGCGCGCGAAGAAGGCAAACCGGACAACATCGTCGAGAAGATCGTCGAGGGCCAGCTGAGCAAATGGGCGGCCGAGGTCGCGCTGCTCGACCAGACCCACGTCAACGCCGAGAAACACGGCTCGAAGACGATCGAGGAACTGCGCCAGGAACTGGCCGCGAAAACCGGGGAGAACATCCGCATCGCCCGCTTCTCCTACTTCCGGGTCGGCGACGTCTGAGCATGGCCGAGGAGCGGTTCTCACGGATCCTCCTGAAGCTCTCCGGGGAGGCCCTGATGGGCCGCCTCGAGTACGGCACCGACGCCGCAGAGGTCGACCGGATCGCCACCCAGGTCGCCTCGGTCCGCGAGCGCGGGGTGGAGGTGGCGATCGTCGTCGGGGCCGGGAACATCTACCGCGGCCTCGACGGCGCCGCGGCCGGGATGGACCGCGCGACCGGCGACTACATGGGGATGCTGGCGACGGTGCTGAACGCGCTCACCCTGCAGGACTCGCTGGAGCGGATGGGCCAGCACACGCGGGTGATGTCGGCGATCGACGTCAAGGAGGTCGCCGAGCCCTACATCCGCCGGCGCGCCATGCGCCACCTGGAGAAGGGGCGGGTCGTGATCTTCGCGGCGGGCACCGGCAACCCGTTCTTCACCACCGACACCGCCGCCGCGCTGCGCGCGCTGGAGATCCACGCCGAGGCGATCCTGATGGCGAAGAACGGCGTGGAGGGCGTCTTCGACTCCGACCCGGCGACCAATCCGGACGCCAAGTTCATCCCCAGGATCACCCACCGCGAAGCGATCGAGCAGGGGCTCAAGGTGATGGACTCGACCGCGCTCAGCCTCTGCATGGACAACGACCTGCCCATCTACGTCTTCAACATGGCCGACGAGCTGAACATAGATAGGATCGTCAGCGGCGAGACGGTCGGCACGTTGGTATCCAACGGCACCTCCGCCTAGAGAGGAGGAGGCCGTGGCAATTACCGACGAACTGCTCGCAGACGCCAAGGAGCGGATGGCCAAATCGGTCGAATCGAGCCGCGGTGAGCTCGCCACCGTGCGCACCGGCCGCGCCTCCCCGCACCTGCTCGACCGCATCGTGGTCGACTACTACGGGACCCAGACGCCGCTCAAGCAGCTCGCCAACGTCTCCGCCTCGGACGCCCGCCTGCTCACCGTGCAGCCCTTCGACAAAAGCGCGATCGGGGCGATCGAGAAGTCGATCCAGGAGTCCGACGTCGGCCTCACCCCGTCCAACGACGGCAACGTGATCCGCCTCTCGATCCCGGAGATGACCGAGGAGCGGCGGCGCGAGATGGTCAAGGTCGTCAACGGCGTCGCCGAGGAGGGCCGGGTCGCGGTCCGCAATGTGCGCCGCGACGTGATGAGCGACCTGCGCGAGCTGAAGAGCGAGGGCGAAGTCGGCGAGGACGACGAGCGCCGCGCCGAGTCCACGCTGCAGAAACAGACCGACGAGGCGATCGCCGAGATCGACGCGCTCCTCAAAGGCAAGGAAGCCGAAATCCTCGAGGTCTGAGGGCGGCGCACCGGCTGTGAGTGTCGCCAAGTACGTAGCGATCATCACCGACGGCAACGGCCGCTGGGCGCAGGCGCGCGGGCTGCCGGTGATCGAGGGGCACCGGGCGGGCGCCGACGTGGTCAAGGCGCGACTGCGCGACGCGGTCGAGCTGGGGATCGAGGAGCTGACCGTCTTCTCCTTCTCGACCGAGAACTGGTCGCGCTCGGAGGAGGAGGTGGCCGGGCTGATGGCGATGTTCGGCGAGCGGATCCTCGGCGAGACGCCGGAGCTCGACGAAGAGGGCGTGCGGATGCGGTTCATCGGCCGGCGCGAGGGGGTCGACGCGGAGCTGGTCGAGCGGATGGAGTGGGCCGAAGCGACGACCGCGGCGAACGAGCGCCTCACCCTCTTCATCGCCTTCAACTACGGCGGCAGGGCGGAGATCGTCGATGCGGCGCGAAACTTCCAGGGGGGCTCCGAGGAGGAGTTCCGAAGCCACCTCTACGCGCCCGACATGCACGACCCCGACCTCTTGATCAGAACCAGCGGCGAGGAGCGGATCTCCAACTACCTGCTCTGGCAGTGCGCCTACTCGGAGCTGGTCTTCGCCGAGGAGCTCTGGCCGGACTTCGACCGCGCCGCGTTCGAGGCGGCCCTGGGCAAGTACACGGAGCGCCGGCGGCGCTTCGGGGGGCGCTGATGAGCGACTTCTTCGAAGAAGAGATGTTCGAAGAGCAAGAGATCCAAGGCCCTCCGAGACGGAGGAAACCTCGAAAACAGAAAAAGGCCCGTCGACCGAAAGGCGGCGGCGAGACCGCGCGGCGGATCCTCGTCGCGGTGCCGGCAATCGTCTTCGCGATCGCGATCACCGTCGCCGGCGACTGGGTCTTCGCGCTGGCGATGATCGCGATCGGCGTTCTCTGTCTGCGCGAGTACTTCGAGATGACCTCGACGGCGCGGCCGCTGGCGATCCCGGCCTACGCGGCGGTCGCGGCGATGGTCGTCGCCGCCCACGTCGGCACCTCCTACAGCGTGCTGCTCGTCTTCGTCGCCTCGTTCCCGTTGCTCTTCGCCTTCGGGGCGGATGCCAAGCACCGCGACGGCGTGACCGTCTCGATCGCGGTGACCCTGCTCGGCATCGTCTGGATCGGCCTGCCGCTCGCCCACGCGGTCTTCCTCCGCGACCTGCCCAGCCACGGCGCGGCACTCCTGATCGACGTCTTGGTCGGGACCTTCGTCACCGACACCGCCGCCTACGCGACCGGGCGCATGTTCGGCAGTCACAAGATCGCGCCGAGCCTCTCGCCGAACAAGACGATCGAGGGCCTGGTCGGCGGCTTCGTGATCGGCACGATGGGCTTCTGGTTCGCCGGGCTGTACCAAAATTGGCTCTCCGGAGCCGATGCGCTGATCATCGGCGCCGCCGTCGCCGCGATCGCCCCGGTCGGTGACCTCTTCGAGTCGATGCTGAAGCGCGATCTAGGCAAAAAGGACACCGGCACCATCTTCGGCCCCCACGGCGGCATCCTCGACCGCCTCGACGCGGTCCTCTTCACCGTCGTCGTCGGCTATTACCTCGCCGTCACCCTCGTTTATTGAGGCGGGACGGGAAGGTTCGGGCCTGGGGAATTGGGACGGATGCGGGACGCGCTTTCGAACGGTCAGAAAACTGCACGGTTAGAAACCCGCGCTATACGCGCATAAGTAACCGCGCAGATTTCTGACCGTTGAGGTTCCCGGCTTCTCTGTGACGATCACAGCCCTCGGCGCGCCCCGTCCCTTCAACCTCCTCAACCCTTCCGCCCCCCCATTTAAAGAGCCGGAAGGTGCCCTCCGTATCCTCTGAAGAGATGAGGAAGGTGCTGATACTCGGCTCGACCGGGTCGATCGGGACACAGGCGCTCGAGGTGATCGAGGCCTCACCGGAGCTCGAGGCGGTCGGTCTCGCCGCCGGGCGCGGCTGGGAGACGACCGTCGCCCAGGCACGTACGCACGGGGTGGGAGCGATCGCCCTCGCCGACCGCGATGCCGCCGCCCGCGCCGGAGCCAACTGGGGGGACGGGCGCGTGCTGTCCGGTCAGGACGGGGTGCTCGAGTTGATCGCGACGACCGAACCGGACCTCGTCCTCAACGGAATCGTCGGCGCGGTCGGGCTCTCCTCGACCGTGGTCGCGCTGACCGCGGGGATCGACGTCGCGCTCGCCAACAAGGAGAGTCTGGTGCTCGGCGGCGAGCTGGTGATGGCGCTCGCCGAGGCGACCGGGGCGCGCCTCCTGCCGGTCGACTCCGAGCACTCGGCGCTGCACCAGTTGATCGGCCGCGAGGCGCCCGGTGCCGTCGACCGCCTCGTCATCACCGCCTCCGGCGGCCCCTTCCGCGGCCGCGACGACCTCAGCGAGGTCAGCGTCGACGAGGCGCTCGCCCATCCGACCTGGAAGATGGGCGGCCGCATCACGATCGACTCGGCGACGCTGATGAACAAGGGCTTCGAGGTGATCGAGGCCCACCACCTCTTCGGCATGCCCTACGAGCGGATCGACGTCGTCGTCCACCCGCAGTCGCTGATCCACTCGATGGTCCACCTGACCGACGGCTGCTCGATCGCCCACCTCGGCTATCCCGACATGCGGGTGCCGATCTCCTACGCGCTCAACTTCCCCGAACGGATGCCGGTCGACGTGCCGCGGCTCGACTTCGCCGCGGTCGGCGAGCTGACCTTCGAGGAGCCCGATCCCGACACCTTCGCCTGCCTGCGCCTGGCGCTCGAGGCGGGGGAGGCGGGCGGCACCGCGCCGACCGTCCTCAACGCCGCCGACGAGGTCGCGGTCGCCGCCTTCCTCGAGGGGGAGATCCCGTTCACCGGGATCGCCGCGGTGATCGAGCGCTGCCTCGAGCAGATGCCGGCGCGGCCGGTTGCCCACTTCGACGACCTCTTCGCCGCCGACGCCGAGGCCCGCGACCTCGCCGCCGCGGCGGCGAGGGAGCTGATGCCCGCGTGAGTTGGCTCTACGTCTTCCTCGGCTTCTGCACCCTGATCCTCCTGCACGAGGCGGGCCACTTCGTCGCCGCCAAGGCGACCGGGATGCGGGTCGAAGGCTTCTACCTCTTCTTCGGGCCGACCCTCTGGTCGGTCAAACGCGGCGAGACCGAGTACGGGATCAAGGCGATCCCGCTCGGCGGCTACGTGAAGATCAACGGCATGAACCCGGAGGAAGAGATGCCCGCCGGGGAGGAGCACCGTGCCTACCATCGGCAGAAGGTCTGGAAGCGGATCGTCGTCGCCGCGGCGGGCCCGGCAGTCAACATCGTGCTCGCCTTCGTGATCCTCTTTTCGGTCTTCAAGATCGGTGGTCTTGAAGAAATCAAGCCGCAGGTCGGAGAAGTCGAGGCGAAGACCCCGGCCGCCAGGCTGCTGCAGCCGGGCGACGAAATCGTCGCGGTCGAAGGGCACCGCTTCGCGGGCCTGCCGGCCGAAAAGAAGATCGAACGCTTCGGTAAATTGGTCGCCGCCCATAAGTGCGCGGGCGAACAGACCGAGGGCTGTGTCGCCAAGACGCCGGTCGAACTGACGATCCGCCGCGACGGGCAACTGAAGACGATCGAAGCCAGCCCGCGCTACAACACGGAAGCCGGGAAGGTCCTGATCGGGTTCAGCTACGGCGGCGAATTCGCCCCGATCAGCACCTCACTTGCGGTCAGCCACTCGACCGGGGTCATGGGCGAAGTGATCAGCCGCACCGGCTCCGTCTTCTCCCACATCTTCGAAGCCGAAAAGCGCAAGGAAATCTCCAGCGTGGTCGGGATCAGCGACGTCGGCCACGAAGCGGTCGACGACGGCTGGCGGCAGGCCTTCCTGCTCCTCGCCCTGGTCAGCCTCTCGCTCGGCCTGATCAACCTGGTGCCGATCCTGCCCCTCGACGGCGGCCACATCTTCTGGGCGATCATCGAGAAACTGCGGGGCGGCCGCCCGGTGTCGATCCTGGTGATGGAGCGGGCGACGATCATCGGCTTCGCCCTCGTCCTGATGCTGATGGTGATCGGCGTCTCCAACGACATCGGCCGCATCACCGGAGAAGGCTTCAACGTCTCCAAATAGGGCCGCGCCGCCCGGACACAGGGCGTTGACCGGGCCGGGGGACCGTCCCGGATAACCTTCATACATGGCTTCCAAACGGCAAATCTTCGTCGGGCGCGTGCCGATCGGCGGCGGGGCGCCGGTCGTGGTCCAGACGATGACCAAGACCGAGACGGCGAATCTGACCGCGACGATGGAACAGATCCGCAAGGTCGCCGACGCGGGCGCTGACGTCGTGCGCTGCGCGGTGCCGCGCGAGCAGGACGCCGAGGCGCTGCGGACGATCGTCGCCGAATCGCCGATCCCGGTCATCGCCGACATCCACTTCAACCACACCCTGGCGCTGAAAGCGATCGAAGCGGGCGCCCACTGCATCCGCCTCAACCCGGGCAACATCGGCGGCCGCGACAAAGTCGCCGAGGTCGCCGAGGTCGCCAACCGCAAGAACGTGCCGATGCGGATCGGGGTCAACTCGGGCTCGCTGCCCAAACACCTCCACGCGCTCGAGCGCGAAGCCCCGGTCGAGGCGCTGGTCGCCGCCGCGATCGAGTTCGTCGAACTGATGGAGGGGCTCGACTTCACCAACTTCAAGGTCTCGATCAAGTCGACCAACGTGCCCTACACGATCGCCGCCAACCGCCAGCTGTCGGAGAAAATCCCCTATCCGCTCCACCTCGGCATCACCGAGGCCGGGACGAAATGGTCCGGCGCGCTGAAATCGGCGGTCGGGCTGGGGACGCTGCTCGCCGACGGGGTCGGCGACACGATCCGGGTCAGCCTCTCGACCTTCCACGCCGAGGAGGAGGTCAAGGTCGCCTGGGAGATCCTCAAGGCGCTCGGGCTGCGCGAGCGCGGCCCGGTCCTGATCGCTTGCCCGACCTGCGGCCGGCTGCAGTTCGACATGGACTCGGTGGTCGCCGAGATCGAGCAGCGGCTGGAAGGCTACGAGGAGCCGGTCGAGGTGGCCGTGCTCGGCTGCGCGGTGAACGGGATCGGCGAGGCGAGCCACGCCGACTTCGGCATCGCCGGGGCCAAGAACGAGGGCCTGATCTTCGCCGGCGGCAAACCGCTGCGCAAGGTCCCGCAGGCGCAGCTGGTCGACACGCTCTTCGAGGAGATCGACAAGTCGCTCGACCGTGGCAAGGTCGAGGTCGACGAGGCCGAGGCTCAGGAGGGCGCCGCCTGGCTGGCGAAGATCGAGGAGGAGAACGCGGGCGAACTCACCCCGGAGAAGATCGCCGCGATGGAGAAGGAAGCGGTCGAAAAAGGCGAGGCGGACAAGGTGCTGCTCTCCGAGGACGCGTCACCTACCGCTGGCCGCCGCTTCACCCGGGCCTGAGGGTCGATACCCGGTTCTCGACCTTCAGGAGGCCGTATAGATTTGCTCCATGACTGACGTCGATCCGTTCGGGCGCGGCCGGGTCCGCCGCCTCTTCGGGCTCGACCGCAGCGGTCCCAAACCGCGGCAGACGCGCAAAGGCGAGCCGCTCAACCCGTGGACGATCCCGAACGCGGTCGGCTACATCCGGCTGGCCGGCATCCCGGTCTTCCTGATCCTCGCCTACTCCTCGGCGGACGGGCGCTCGGCCGCCGCCGCGACGCTCTTCTGGCTGATCGCCGCAGGCGACTACCTCGACGGCTTCCTCGCCCGCGCCACCGGTCAATACAGCCGCATGGGAGCACTGCTCGACCCCTTCGTCGACCGGCTCACGGTGATCTCCGGGGCGCTCGTCTGCTGGAGCTTCGAGCTGCTGCCGCGCTGGGCGCTGATCGTCCTCGCCCTGCGCGAGCTGGTGATGCTCTGTCTCGCCGAGTACGGGCTCCGCCACGGTGTCGACATCGCGATCAACTGGCCGGGGCGGATCGCGGTCTTCTGGATCATGGCCGGGATCTTCTTCGCGATGGTCTTCGCCGGCTGGGTGCCGACCGCGCTCCTGCTCTTCGGCCTGTTCATGGCGATCATCGCCACCGTCCTCTACGCCCGCACCGGCATCCTCGCCGTCCGCGCAACCAAGGTAGGGGCCTGACCACCGGTGAGTTCGCACTTCTCGTCGGTATGCGACGATAAGTGCGAACGCTCGGGGTGGGGGTGAGGGTTGAAATCGCCTCGGGCGCCGATCGGCCGCGCGCTCCTCGGGAACCTTCAACCTGCGGTTGAACCTTTTGGTCGACCGATCTATACTGCGCTCCCGCCGTCGTGAAGGCGGGCCGGCGCAACTCTCTCTAAGGAGCACGATGGAGGACACCTTTCCCGATCTCGGTTCGCTCAGCGACAAGGAGCTGAAGGACCTGATCGACAACCTGACCGCGGAGGAGAACGAGATCTCCTACAAACGGCGCGTTCTGCACGGCAAAATCGATATCTTGCGCGCCGAGCTCGTCAATCGCCTGCGCCAGAAACGCGAGCGCGGCGATTCGCTGATCTCCGGCGACGACGTCGAGCAGCTGACCCGAATCCTCGCGGGCAAGGCCCAGGGCGAGGACCCGGCCGCCTAGGGCCAAGGAGTCCGGATGGCCGCCGTCCACTGCCCCGAGTGCGGATTCGCGAACCCCGAGGGCGCCAACTACTGCCAGAAATGCGGCGCCTACCTGGGCGGCCCGGCGGAGAGCGGTGCCGGCGAGGGCGGTGAGGATCCGACGACGATGACCTACCGGGTCGACGAGACCGGCGATATGCAGCCGGTCGACATCGACGAGGTGGTCGAGGCCTCGGGCGCGGCGCTGGTGATCCGGGCCGGCGGCGGCCGCGCCGGCGAGAGCTTCTCGATCGACGAGGACCGCACCTCGATCGGCCGCAGCCCCGACGCGGGCGTCTTCCTCGACGATGTCACCGTCTCGCGCAATCACGCGCTGCTGGTCCGCCGCCGCGACGGCCTCTACATCGACGACCTCGGCTCGCTCAACGGCACCTACGTGAACCGCCGGCGGATCGAGTCGCACCGGCTCGCCGAGGGCGACGAGATCCAGGTCGGCAAGTACAAGCTCAGCTACCTGGAGCGCTGATGGCGTCCGTCTCCGAACCTACCCGGCGCACGCCGGATTCCGCTTCCCGTCCCCGCAAGGCGCTGACGATCGGCGCCGTCTGCAAGATCCTGCAGAGTGAGTTCGACGACGTCTCGATCTCGAAGATCCGCTACCTCGAGGACCAGAAGCTGCTCAGCCCGCGGCGGACCTCGGGCGGCTACCGCCTCTACAGCCAGTCCGACGTCGAGCGGCTGCGCACGATCCTGCGCCTGCAGCGCGACGAGTTCCTGCCACTGCGGGTGATCCGCCAGGAGCTCGCCGCCGGCAACGACCTCGGCGTCCTTGGCGACGGCGACCGCAAACCGGCCTCCGGCGCGGTGCGGCGGGCGATCCTGGTCGACACCTCGCGGACCTACCTGGGCCTCGAAGACATCCTGGAGGAGACCGGCGCGCGCGAGGAGCTCGTCTCCGAGCTGGAGGGCTACGGGATCGTCCAGCCGGAGAAACGCGAGGGGCGGATCGTCTACGACGAGACCGACCGCGAGATCGTCCGCGCCGCCAACGAACTGTCACGGGTCGGGGTCGGGGCGCGCAACCTGCGCGTCTTTCGTTCCTCCGCCGACCGTGAGGCGCAGCTCCTCGAAGCGCTGCTGGGACCGTCGCTGCGCTCCCGCAACCCGGAGCGCCGCAAGGAGGCCCTGCAGAGCCTCGAAAGCCTCGCCGCGACCGTCAGCCACTTCAAGCACCTGCTGCTGGTCCGCGACCTGCGCCGCCTCGCCGGCGACTGAGGCGGCGCCTTGCCGCGGGTGACCCGCAGGCGGACGGTCGAGGCCGCCGTCCCCGAGGTCTGGAAGCTCGTCTCCGATCCCTACGCGCTGCCCCGCTGGTGGCCGCGGGTCTCGCGGGTCGAGGACGTCGACGCCCGCTCCGGCGGTCGCCGCAGCCAATGGACCAAGGTGCTCGAGACCCAGCACGGGCGCGGCGTGCGGGCCGACTATCGCTGCGTCTCGGCGGCCGAGCCGGAACGCTACGTCTGGGAGCAGCAGCTGGAGGACTCGCCGTTCGCCAAGCACATCAAGGACTCGCGGGTGGAGATCGAGCTGCACGGCGCCGGCGAGGGGGAGACGCGGGTGGTGATGACCTCCTCGCAGACGATGCGCGGGATGTCGCGGCTCGGCGGTTGGCTGATGCGCAAAGGCCAGCGCGACATCCTCGATGCGGCGCTGGACGGGATCGAGGAAGCGCTGGCGTGACCGCGCCGCGCCGCGACACCAATTGGTGGGGCTGGGGCGACCCGGCGCGCCAGGCCGAGCTCGACGACACCGCGCTCGGGGTGCTGCGGGAACGGATCGGGGAGCTCGAGCCGTGGCCGCTCGCGGCGCAGATCGACAAGTTCCAGCTCCCGGCGGCGCGGCCGCTGCCGCAGGCGGTGCTCGACGCGGTCGGCGCGGCGGCCGTCTTCGACTCGAAGGAGGACCGGCTGCGTCACGCCCACGGGAGCGGCTACGTCGACCTGGCGCGGCTGCGCTCGGGGCGGCTGGAGGACGCGCCGGACGCGGTCCTCGTCCCGGCCGACGCGGCGGCGGTGGGGCGGCTGATCGACGCCTGCGCGGCGCACGGGGTCGCCGTGGTGCCGTTCGGCGGCGGCACCAGCGTGGTCGGCGGGGTCGAGCCGCTGCGCGGCTCCCATGAGGCGCTGATCAGCCTCGACCTGACCGCGCTGCGCGAGGTCGTCGTCGACGACACCTCGCTGACCGCGCGGCTCGGCGCCGGCCTGCGCGGCCCCGAGGCGGAGGCGGCGCTCGGCGCCCAGGGCCTCACTCTCGGCCACTTCCCGCAGTCCTTCGAGTACGCGACGATCGGCGGCTTCGCGGCGACCCGCTCGGCCGGGCAGGCGTCGAGCGGCTACGGGCGCTTCGACTCGCTGGTCAGCTCGGTCCGGCTGCTGGCCCCGGCCGGGAACCTGAGCACGCTGGAAACCCCGCACACCGCCGCCGGCCCGGCGCTGCGCGAGGTCGTGATCGGCTCCGAGGGTGTGCTCGGCGTGATCCCCGACGTCACCGTGCGGGTGCGGCCGGCGCCGCCGCAGCGGCGCTACGAGGCCTGGATGGCGGAGAGCTTCGAGGCGGGGACGGAGATCGTCCGCGCCCTCGCCCAGGGCCCCGGCCTGCCGACCGTGATCCGCGTCTCCGACGAGGAGGAGACGGTAGGCTCGCTCGCCCTCTCCGGCCCGCGCGGGACGGCCGGGAAGGCCTTCGGCGCCTACCTGCGGGCGCGGCGGCGCGAGGACGGGGCGCTGATGATCCTCGGCTTCGAGGGCGACGAGGAGACGGTGACGCGGCGGCGCGCCCTCGCGGTGCGGGCGCTGCGCGGCGGCGGCGCCGTCTACCTGGGCCGGGCCGCCGGCCGCTCCTGGGAGCACGGGCGCTACGGTGGGCCCTACCAGCGCGACCTGCTGATGGGGATGGGGGTGATGGCCGAGACGCTCGAGACCTCTCACACCTGGACCCGGCTCGGCGAGCTCCACCGGGCGGTCGGCTCGGCGATCTCCGGCACGCTGGCGGGCCAGGGCACGCCCGGCCTCGTCTTCTGCCACCTCTCCCACGCCTACGCCGACGGCGCCTCGCTCTACTTCACCTTCATCTCGCGGGCGAAGCGGGGCGCCGAGCTCGAACAGTGGAAGGCGGTCAAGCTGGCGGCGAGCGAGGCGATCGTCGCCAACGGTGCGACGATCACCCACCACCACGCGGTCGGCCGCGACCATGAGCCTTACATGGCGGCGGAGGTGGGGGAGACAGGGCTCGAGGTGCTGCGGGCGGTGAAGGAGCGGCTCGACCCGACCGGGATCATGAACCCCGGCAAGCTGCTGCCCTGACCGGCGAGTTCGCAGTTATCCTCGGATAGCGCAGGAAACTGCGAACGCAGTCCGCCGGCGGGCTATTCGCCCTTTTCTTCGGCCTTCTTTTCTTCTTCGCGCTTGGCGACGCCGACGATCGGGCCGGTGATCGTCCCGCGCAGGACCGCTTCCCCGGTGTAGGCGGGCGTGGTCTTCTTGTTCTTCGCGGCTTTGATCGAGGCCGTCAGCCGTGCGGTTTCGGTCCGCGTGATCGCGATCTGGTCGAACGTGCCGTCGGCCAGGTAGGCGAGGACTTCGACCGGCACTTCGAACTCGGCGGCGATCTCTTCGGCGCCCTTACCGCTCGATTTCACCGCGGTCGAGGCCAGCGGCAGCATCTTCCGCGGCGACTGGGCGAGCCAGATCGTGTAGGCGTTGGTGCCTTCGGTGGTCGGTTCGAGCCCGGTGGCTTCGACCTGCAGCGCCAGCTTGTTCTTGACTCGGCCGAAGGTCGCCATCCCGACCGCTTCGCTGCCATCGACGGCACTCAGTTTGGCCTGAGTCGCTTCTTTCGAGGCGGCGGTGTTTTCGGCGGCGCCTTCTTCGGCGGTGGTCGAGCCCCCTTCGGTCGAGGTGGTCGAGGAGCCGCCTCCGCCGCCGCCCGAGGCGACCAGGATGACGACGACGATCACCACGATCGCGGCGAGGATGCCACCGCCGAGGATCCAGGCGTTTCGGCCCGAGGGAAGCGTGATCGTGCGCCCGCCGGACGGCGGCGGCCCGGAAGAGGGAGGGGACGCGGGCGGCGCGGCGGCCGGTTTCGGCGGCGTCGGCGCGGCGGCCCGCGGCGCGACCGTGTCGGCGACCACCGGCTCGGCCGGCTCCTCTTTCGCGGGCGGCGGCGCGGGAATCGGCTCCGGCTCGGGCGGCGCGACTTCGGCCGCCGGTTTCGCCCCGCCGGCGATCGGCGGCGGGATGTCCGGCGCGGGCTTGCCTTCGGCCTGCAGCTGAGCGAGCGCGCCGACCACCTTGGCCCGCACCTCGTCCTCGCTCTGCCCCAGGAGGGCCGCGATGTCCGCGTAGCTCTGCTCGCCCTGGGCCAACAGGCGCAGCATCGCATTCTGCTCGTCGCTCAGCGCCACCGCGCGAAACCCTAATAGGGTCCGCGGCGACGTGAGCGAGGATCCGATTAAGAGTCAATCCAATTTCGACCTCCACGTCGGGACCGAGTGGATCCAGCTCGACCCCGACGACGCCCGCGCCCGCGTCGAGTTCCGCGACGAGCTGCGCCAGCCTTATGGCCTCCTCCACGGTGGCGTCTACTCGACCCTGATCGAGAGCCTCTGCTCCTACTCCACCGCGGCGGCGGTCTACCCGGACGGGATGATCGCGATGGGGCAGGCGATCGAGGTCAGCTTCATCCGTCCGGTGACCAGCGGTCACGCCGAAGCCCGCGCCGTCGCCCGCCACCGCGGCCGCAGCACCTGGGTCTGGCAGGTCGAGATCGTCGACGACGACGAGCGCCTCTGCGCGGTTGCCAAGATGACCATGGCAGTGCGCCCCGCGCCACAGTCCTGACACCGAGGCGCGGACCCTTTGTCGGACCCCCTGGGTCGATGGGCCGAAAACCTGCCTATGGGTCCGGTTTTCGGCCCATCGGCGGCGGCGGTGTGACGGATCAGCCGCCGAAGCGGTTCGTTATTGGCAAGCGACGGTCCCTGCCGAAGGCTCGCGGGGTGATGCGGATGCCGGGGGCGGCCTGGCGGCGCTTGTACTCGGCGCGGTCGACCAGACGGATCACCTCGTCGACGATCTCGCCGGGCAGACCGGCGGCGACCATCTCGTCGCGGCCCTTGTCCTGCTCGACGTAGGCCTCGAGGACGCGGTCGAGCAGGTCGTAGTCGGGCAGCGAGTCGCTGTCGAGCTGATCGGGGCGGAGCTCGGCCGAGGGCGGCCGCTCGATCACCGCGGCGGGCACCAGCTCGCGTCCGGCCCGTTCGTTGCGCCGTTCGACCAACTGGTAGACGAGCGTCTTCGGCACGTCCTTGATCACCGCGAAGCCGCCCGCCATGTCGCCGTAGAGGGTCGCGTAGCCGACCGACATCTCGCTCTTGTTGCCGGTGGTGAGGACCAGCCAGCCGTGCCGGTTGGACAGCGCCATCATCAGGTTGCCGCGGATCCGCGCCTGGATGTTCTCGGCGGCGAGGTCGGGCTCGGAGGGCCGGGTCGGGTCGGTTGGGGAGTTGCCCGCGTCCTCGGCGTCGGGCCGCAGGTGGACGTCGAGCGCCTCGCGGTAGCCCTCCATCATCGGCGCGATCCCGATCTCGACCAGCTCGGTCCCCAGGTTGCGGGCGATCTGGCGGGCGTCCTCCTGGGTTTCATCACTGGAATGCGGCGAGGGCATGACGACCAGCGTGACCCGCTCGGCCCCGAGCGCGTCGACCGCGAGCATCGCGACCAGGGCCGAGTCGATGCCGCCCGAGATCCCCAGCCCGACGTGACCGAAGCCGTTCTTCTCGACGTAGTCGCGGAGGCCGAGGACGAGCGCCGCGTAGACCTCGTCGAGGTCGGCGAGGGGCGCGGCGAGGGGCGCCGGGGCGCCGGGCGCGGGGGGGACCTCAGCGAGCAGGAGCTCCTCCTCGAACTGGGCCGCCCGGGCCAGCACCTCGCCGTCGGGTCCGAGCAGCAGGCTCTGGCCGTCGAAGACCAGCTCGTCCTGGCCGCCGACCAGATTGACGAAGGCGAAGTACGCGCCGTACTCGCGCGCCCGCTCGCCGAACATCGCTTCGCGTTCGGGGCCCTTGCCGCGGTGGTAGGGCGAGCCGGAGGGGTTGGCGATCAGCGCCGCGCCGGAGTCGGCCTCGGCCTGGCCGGGCGGTCCGGGCACCCAGGTGTCCTCGCAGATGGTCAGGCCGACGCTGGTGTCGCCGACCTCGATCATGTCCCCGTCGCGGCCCGGGACGAAGTAGCGCTGCTCGTCGAAGACGGCGTAGTTGGGGAGGCGGTTCTTGCGGTAGACGGCCTGCACGGCGCCGTCGGCGAGGACGGCGAGCGAGTTGTGGGCGTGGCGGTAGTCGCCGCCGCCGGGGACCGGCTCGGCGAAGCCGACCATCACCGTGATCCCGGGCTCGAGCTCGGCCGCCAGCGCCTCGACGGCCTTCACGTTGGCGGCGAGGAAGTGTGGCTTCAGGTAGAGGTCCTCGGCCGGGTAGCCGGGGACGCAGAGCTCGGGGAAGATCGCGAGGTCGGCGCCGGCCGCGCGGGCCCGGTCGATCCAGGCGGCGACCTTCGCCTTGTTGCCGTCGACGTCACCGACGGTCGGGTTGATCTGGGCGAGGGCCACGCGCATAGGGAAGACCTACAAGTATCCCGGCCGAGGTCATCTAGGGTCATCCGGATGAGCGCGCGCCGCCGAGCCACCGTCGTCGTCGCGGCCGTCGCTGCGCTCGCCGCCGCCTCGGCGACGCTCCCCGGCCTCGCCTCCGCCGCCGCCGAACCCTTCGTCAAGCCCCGTCCCCGCCCGACCGAAGCGCTCGAACGGCCCGGCGAAGGGATCACCCCGAGCCGCGACTCCTACACCGTCCCCGAAGCGCCCGCGTCGCCCGCCTGCGATGTCAACTTCTGCGTACACTGGGTCGACCAGGGCCTCGACGCGCCGAACCTGAAGGACACCGACGGCGACGGCATCCCCGACTACGTCGAACGGGTCCTCGCCGTCGCCCAACACGTCCACCATGTCGAGAACGAAAAGCTCGGCTGGCGCGAGCCGCTCTCCGACGGGACGCTCGGCGGCGGCCACGGCAAGACCGACATCTACCTCTCCGAGATCGGCCCCGAGCTGTTCGGCTACGCGGCACCCGACCGCGGCCAGGCCGTCGACGGCCGGCAGCCGCGACACCTGCACGGCTACCTCGTGCTCGACAACGACTACAACGTCTTCGAGTTCCCCCACACCGAACCGGGCCACGACCTCAAGGTCACCCTCGCCCACGAGTACAACCACATCCTGCAGTTCGGCTACGACGCCTACGAGGACTCCTGGTTCGCCGAGTCGACCGCGGTCTGGATGGAGGACCAGGTCTACAACGGCATCAACGACTACCTGCGCTACGTGCGCAGCTGGGTGAAGCTGTGGGAAACGCCGCTGACCGCGAACTCGATCAAAGAGTACGGGACGGCGGTCTGGAATCAGTGGCTGGCCCGCCGCTACGGCCGCGCGATCATCCGCGAAGCCTGGGCCGGGGCCGACCGCGTCCATCCCGACGGCTTCGCGGTCGGCGCCTACGAACGGGCGATCCGCGCCGCCGGCCAGTCGACCTTCGGCCGCGACCTCACCCGTTTCGCCGCCGATGTCGCCGAGTGGCGCACCGGGATCGGCTTCCGCGAGAGCTACCTCTATCCCGACATGCCGCGGCAGGGGACGCTGGTGCTCGGCGCGCCGCCCGCGATCCGCCGGCTCAACCACACCACCTTTAGCCTGATCCGCGTCCACGCCCACAGCGGCCGTGCGGTCGAAGTGAAGGTGGAAGCGCCGGAAGGGGTGGACGCCGGGGTGGCGCTGGTCGGGCGGATCGGCTCCGAACGCCACGGCCGCACCGTGCGGGCGATCGACTACGCCGAAACGGGTGGGGTGTTGCACGCGACCCTCCCCAAGCCGGGCCGCTTCCAGCGGATCACCGCGGTCGTCGTCAACGCCGACGCGCGCGCCGCCGGGTTCAGCGCGCGCCGCCTCGACTGGCGCTACCTGACCGAAGAAACCCCGTTCCGGGTCAGCGGGCGGATCGTGCGCTGAACTCAGGTTCCGGAGCGCGCGCCGGCCGCGCCGGCGCCGTTGCGCGAGGTCGCCGCCTTCAGCTTCGGCGGCTTGACCGCCGGCGGCGCGGTGGCGATGGCCGCGGCGATCTCTGCCTCCAGGTCGAGCGCGAAGCTGTCGAGATCGGCCATCGCGTCGTAATCGCCGATCAGGCCGAAGTTGACCTGCCCGTTATAGGACATGATCCCGATACAGAGCGCCTGGCGCTGGGCCAGCGGGACCATCGGGAAGATCGACTCCATCTGCCGTCCCAGCACGTAGAGCGGAAACTGCGGCCCGGGAACGTTGGTGACGACCAGGTTGAAGAAGCGCTGGGCGGGCTGCAGGCGGGCCGCCTGGGAGACGATCGTGGTCGGCGCGAAGTCGGTGAGGCGGGTGAGGATCTCGGCGCCGACCGCCTGGCCGGAGGCCTTCAGGTCGCCCATCGATTCGGTGACGACGTGGAGGCGCTCGATCGGGTCTTCGCACCAGACCGGCAGCGGCGCCATCATCGCGCTGATCCGGTTGCCGAGCGCACCGTGCTCCTCGGCCTCGCGGATCGAGACCGGGACCAGCGCGCGCAGCTCGAGGCCCTCGGTGTCGTGGCCGCGGGCGCGCAAATAGTTGCCTATCGCGCCGGAGACGACCGAGAGGATGACGTCGTTGACGGTGCCGCCGTGGGCATCCTTGACCCGTTTCAGATCGGCGAGGTCGGTCTGCGTCATCGCGAAGCGGCGGTGCGGGCCGATCTCGACGTTGAACGGCGTGGGCGGGGCGCTGAGGCCGGCGCCGACCATCTTCGTCGTCGCGGCGACGCCGTGAACCACCTGGCGCGGGCCGCGCAGCGCGTGGCGGACGCCGCGGACGATCTCGCGCGGGCTGGTCAGCCGTTCCTTCAACGCTTCGCTGAGCAGCTGGGTGTCGGTCGGCTCGGGCCGGGCGAGCCAGGGGGGCGGGGTGGACGGCGGGCCCTTCGGCTCGCGGTCGAGGTCGTAGAGAACGGTGGTGATGTCGACCCCGGAGACGCCGTCGACCAGCGCGTGATGGCTCTTGCCGATCACGGCAAAGCGGCCGTCGGCCATGCCCTCGACCAGCCACAGCTCCCAGAGCGGCTTCGAGCGGTCGAGCTGCTGGGAGAAGATCCGCGCCGCCAGGTTGCGCAGCTGCTCGTCCGAGCCGGGGACGGGGAGGGCGGTCTGGCGGACGTGGTAGTCGAGGTTCAGGTGTGGGTCGTCGACCCAGACCGGCCGGCCCTGGCCGAACGGCACCGAGCGCAGCTTCTGGCGGAAGCGCGGCACAAGGTGGAGGCGCGAGGCGATGTGGTCGCGGAATTCCTCGTGCGTCGGGGCCGGCCCTTCGAAGATGATGGTCGAGGCGACGTGCATGTGGGCACCCTCGCGCTCCATGTGAAGGAACGACGCATCGAGCCCGGATAGCCGGTCGGAGTTACCCACCGGTCCATCTTCGCATACGGCGTTCCGGCCGTGTGACGGCGATTCTTTGGCTTTGCAGCGCCATTTGGGCGCCTTTGCACGCTTTCGTGCCGTTCGTCACGTCTGTGAGGCCGGTCACACGGACGCACCCGGCCGCTCCATAGCGTGTTCCGGGCACAAAGGAAAGAACCCATCTGCCGAGTCCCCTCGCCGAAGCGCGACGGGGAGCGGGGGAACCAATTGCCGCGGCGACCACCAGGCCGCGGTGTCTGGGGCGAATCGGGCGGCTTGCCGCCTGTAACGGACATCGGCCGCAGCGCCGGGGTCCGCGAGCCCGTCAGCTAACCCCGTAGGCAGCAGAAAGCGAGTCAAACACGATGCGATTCATCCTGCCCGTGATCGGCGCCGCCATGGCGCTCTCGATCGGCGCGTCCCCGGCCGCCGCCCAGCACCAACAGCGGCATCGGCATCACCACGAGGCGCCCAAGCGGGTCAAGTCACACGTCGCGCTGCACGTCTCCGGGCACTCGGTGCTCAGCGGCGACAGCGTGGCCCTTCGAGGCAAGGTGCGCCCCGGCGGCGCCCACCTGGTCAAGGTCGTCTTCAGCGGCCCCGACCATAAGATCCTCGCCCTCCGCACCAAGTCCGACGGCACCTTCCGGGTGAAGTGGGACGCGGGGGAGGTCGGCAACTACGACGTCACCGCCTACGGCGTGCACGATGCCCGGGTGCGCGGCTCCCACAGCCCCGCCCGCCACGTGACCGCTTACCGGCTGGCCGGTGCCTCCTACTACGGGCCCGGGCTCTACGGCAACGGCGTCGCCTGCGGCGGCACCCTGGAGCCGGGGACACTCGGCGTCGCCAACAAGACGCTGCCCTGCGGCACCAAGGTGAAGCTGCGCTATCACGGCCGCCAGGTCACCGTTCCCGTGATCGACCGCGGTCCCTACGTCGCCGGTCGGGAATACGACCTGACCGAAGCGACCAAGGACGCGCTCGGTTTCCCGGGCGTCGGCGACATCGAAGCCAACCACTAGCCGCGCCGCGCCGACCGCGTTCGCACTTATCGTCGGATAGCGCAGAGAACTGCGAACGCGCCGGCCGTTGTCAGCCGGGGAGGGTGAGCCGGAGTTGCGGCTCGTCCTCCCCGGCGTCGTCGTCGGCCTCGTTCTCGAACGAGGCGAGGCGGACGCCGAGCAGGCGGACCGGCCGCGGCGGGTCGTAGGCCCGCAGCAGGTCGAGCGCGATCGGCCAGACGACCTCCGGGTCGTTGGTCGGTGTCTCGACGGATTGTGAGCGGGTGATGTTGGTCCAGTCGTCGAGGCGGACCTTGATCCCGATCGAGCGCCCCTCCAGCTCCTTCTTGGCGAGCCGGCGGCAGAGCTCCTCGGCTTGGTCGCGGAGCGTCCGCTCGAGCGCCGCGAGCTCGGCGACGTCGACGTCGAAGGTCGTCTCCACCGACTGCGATTTCGTCTCGCGCGTGATCGTGATCAGGGTTTCGTCGCGGAGGTTGCCGCGGGCGTGGAGCCAGGCGCCGGAGCGGGGCCCGAAACGCGCTTCGAGGTCACCCCGGTCCCACTCGCCGAGTGCGCCGAGGGTGGCGATGCCGAGCTTTTCCAGCCGTTCGGCGGTCTTCGGCCCGATCCCGGGGACGACGCCGGGCGGCCCGGCGCCGAAGCGGGCGAGCGCCTCCTCGCGGGAGATCACGACGAGCCCGTTCGGCTTGCCCAGCTCACTGGTCATCTTGGCCAGCATGCGGCTCTCCGAGATCCCGACCGAGCAGGTCAGCCCGGTCACCTCGCGGATCTCCGCCTTGATCCGGCGCATCGTCGCCTTCGGCGAGAAGATCCCGGTGAGGTCGAGATACGCCTCGTCGAGGCCGACGACCTCGACCACCTCGACGTTCGAGCGCAGCACGTCCATCACCAGCGCCGACGCCTCCCGGTAGGCGGGGAAGTCCGGCTTGATGTAGGCCGCGTTCGGCAGCCTCCGCCGCGCCACCGAGGCCGGCATCGCCGAGCGGATCCCGGCCAGCTTCCGCGCCTCGTAGCTCGCCGTCGTCACCACCGCCCGCGGCCCTGATCCGCAGACCACCACCGGCTTCCCTTTCAGCTCCGGATGCCGCCGCAGCTCGACGGACGCATAGAACGCGTCCATGTCAACAATTGCGACCACGCGGGGCCAGTCGGCAATCGACGACACGGGAAGACGGTAGCGGCACAAGCGGCGGAGCGAACACAGGTTCGTGCCTCCATGCCGTCGAGTGGCCTGCCTCGAAGTTGCGCCAGGCCACCCCGACAACCCGGCGACCCGGACCGTCTACGAACGCGCCCACAAACGCCTCAACGGCCGCTATCCCTGAGCCTGAACCCGCCGACTTATCGGTCCTCATCGAGGGCCATGTCGCCGTAGCTCGTGGCGACCAGGTCATCCTCGGCGATCTGGAATGTCTCCCGCAGGAACGCGACCCGCTCCTTCTCCTTCGAAAGGTCCGACTCGGGCGGCGCCACTGCCTCGAACTCGATGAAACTGCCGAGGTTCTCGACCGTGTCAAGGTGGATGCGGACCGATTCCCAGAGGAAGAGGTGGCGCTCTTTGACGACGATGGCCCGGATGCCGAGGGTTGCCGCCAGGGCACGTTTCAACTCCTCGGCGGGTTCGACCTCGACGATCCGGTAGTTGCTCGTTCGCTCATCCGTCTGATCGGGGCGCTCGTAGGCGATCAGGTGCGGTCTGTCCCCGTCCTGCTCGCGGAGCTTCAGTCGCCCGTGGCTTGCGTGGAAATAGGTGTCCCGCTGTCCGAGGATGCCGTGATCCTCGGCTCCGAGGGACGCACAGGCGGCAAGCGAACGCGCCGGGTGTCGGTCCCTGGCTTTCAACTCGACGTTGCGACGGGGCGCGCGTATTCGCGCAGCTTACGGACCGCAGGAAGGGTCGGCTCCGATGTGAACCATAGGCTTGCCTCATGACAGACCATGACGCCGTCCTCTTCGACCTCGACGGGGTCCTGGTGGACTCGCGGGCGGCGATCACCGGCTGCATCAATCATGCTCTTCTTGAGCACGATCTTCCCGCTCGGCCGGCGGATGCCCTTCACCGCTTCATCGGCCCCTCGCTCGCAGACGCCTTCGCGGATCTCACCGGACACCCGCCGGACTCGGCGCTCGTCGCGTCGTGCCTCGGCAGTTATCGCGGCCGCTATGCCGAGGCTTCGTTGCGGGAGACGGTCGTCATGCCAGGCATCGAGATCGCGCTGGACGAGCTGGGACGGCGATATCGGCTGGCGGTCGCAACGTCGAAGCCGCTAGCCTTCGCGCAGCCGCTGCTGGGGAGCCTCGGGCTACGGTCCTTCTTCACTGCGGTCGCCGGTCCCGACCTGAGCGTGCAGGGGGAGAGCAAGGCGTGCACCATCGCAGCCGCCCTGAAGATGCTTGGGCGGCCGAAGCGGGCCGTCATGGTCGGCGACCGCTCGCATGACATCGCCGGCGCCGATGCCAACTCGCTGCCGTCGATCGGCGTCACCTGGGGCATCGGCAGCGCCGAGGAGTTGCGAAAGGCGGGTGCGGAGTCCATTGTCGATGTGCCGGCCGAGCTTGCAGCGAGCGTGAGGAAACTCCTGGCCGGCGCGGCGCGTCAGGCGATCATCTGACATTGGCCGCGCTCTACATCTGCGACCTCGACGGGACATTGCTGCGCTCCGACGCGACCCTTAGCGAGTTCTCGCCTCCCCAGATGTCGCGGAGCGAACAGGTGTTCGTGCCCGCTGGACGACGGGTCGGCCCCTGGATCACCTGTCTCGACGCGGATTTCAGTGCCCGCTGATGATCTTCTGCGCGACGAATGCCAGGATGAGGGTGATGATGGACGCGAAAGCCATCATCGCCGCGGCAACAATAAGCACCCACTTGATTACTTGGCGAGTCAAAGTTTCCTCACGGTTCCAGGATCACGTGAAGAGAGCGAGGTGAGGATCGGCCCATGGCGCGTGGGCTTGGACTTCCTGGGCACGGCTACTTCGACAGTTCGGCCTTGAAGGCTGGTCCGGCCAGAGCCACGGGCCCCCGGCCGAGCATCGGGACGCTGAGGAAACCAGTCCAGCTGGTCGAGCCGTCGGCGTTGCGCTGCAAAGTTCCGGTGCCGCTAAAGGGGGATGGCGGCGTAACGGTCACCGGGTCAGGCGATCCAGCGAGCGGGCACTCGCTCGCGGGCCCGCCCCCAAAGACGACACGAGCAATCTGAACCGGTTCTCGCACTTCCTCGGCAAGCGCCACAAACAGACACGAATCAGGCTTCGCCCCAGGCGCTTCGGGATGGCGAAGCGAAAAGGTCACTGCCCCGAAGGCGATCGTTTCGTCGGGAGTGGCGGCAACCGCACTCAATTCTCGGGAGCCGGATGGGTTTTCGTGAACGGACCGGGGAACCTGACCCGGCGGCACGATATATGAGCGCCGGTTGGGATCTGGGCAACCGAGGGAGAGTTCTTCGTGTTGGTCGATCGGGGCGGTAGGAGCACCGACACCGCCGGGTATCCGATGCGCGGAGACCGTCGTGTAGTTGCCCTCGCCACGGAAGCTGAAGACGCCGGTGAAGTCTCCAAGGCGGGCCCCTCCCCGAGGGCATTCCTTATCCCCGTAGACGAGGCTATGAAGAACCCGCCCGGAGGGGTGGAAGCGAAGCGAGATATCGCCGAACTGACCGAAGGAGGCGTTGATCTTGGTCGCGGTGACGGTTCCGAGCACCTGGTATTCGGCACCGCCTCGATGGTCTTCGACAACGACGCGTACCGGGGATTCCGCCCCTTCGACCGAGGCCAGGACGATGACTTTGTATCCATTGGTTCCGCTGAGAAAGAAGCGGGCAAGCTGTGGGACGGGCTTGGAGTTTCTGGTGCTCGCCGCGGCATTCCGCACGACCGCGATAGCCGAGAAAGAAAATAGGCCTAAGCAAGCAAGGGCTAGAAGTACACCGCGACTTCCAGCTGACCAGGAAGCGAGGGTGACCGTCGTCGAGTAGCTCCGCGACTTCTCCCGGATGCGACGCCGTAGAAAAAACGTGCGAATTGTTCGCGGCATGGACGCCACTAGGGAAGCGAGTCGAGCAGCGCTGCCGCGACCGGCTCAGGTGCTTCGAGTTGCGGCCAGTGCCCGACGTCTTCGAGGGCCAGGATCGGGGCGCCGGGAAGGCGCTCGCGGATCCGCTCGGCCATGTGGGCGCCGGAGACGGGGTCGAGCATCCCCCAGACGAATGAGCGGGGGACGTCGGTTTGCTCAAGGGCGCCGGTCCAGCGCTCGGCGTGGCGTTCGCGATCGGGCATATAGTGGATGAGCATGTGCATGATCCGTTGACCATCGTCACGAGAGATCGATTGCCAGATCGTGGCGGTGTCTTCGGCGGCGTCGAAATCTTCGGCGAAGGTGGGGGCGAGGGCCATCGAGAAGACTGCCTCGTCGATCGCCGCCGAGATGGCCGGTCCGCGCTCAGGGTCGAGCAGCGCCAGCTGCGAGGGCTCGGGTCGATGGAGGCCCGGGTAGATCCCGCCGTTGAGGAAGGCGACCGCGGTGATGTCGACTCGCAGCGCCCCTTCGGCGCGACGGGCGAGCAACTCCTGGGCGACCGAGACGCCGTAGTCGTGGGCGACGATCGCGGTCGAGTCGATCCCCGCCTGCCCCCACAACGACTCGATCAGGTCGGCCTGCTCCGACAGTGAGTACTCGTGCTCGCGCGGCTTCTCCGAGGCGCCGAAGCCGAGGAAATCGGGTGCGAGCACGGCGTGGCCATCGGCGAGGGCGGGCGCCACCTTGGCCCAGTCGTGAGAGGAGCTCGGGAAACCGTGCAGCAGCGTCACGTCGGGACCGGAGCCGACTTGCATGACGAAGATCTGGCGCGCGGCGCCGGAGAGCACGACCGCTTCCCGGGACCCTGACTGCCACCAGTCCGCGAGTGACATCGCATCCACTCCGACATCTTCCCGCACTCGGCTACGCCGCGAGGGCCGCCCCGGTAGAAATGGAAGGGAAGATGCGGGTCGGAATGGACAACCTGATCGACGGCAGGCTTGCCGCATTCGTCGAGGAGGCGCGGGAGTTCAACACCGCGGCGGAGGTGGCGGCCAACCCGCACACCGAAATCGATCCGAGCACGCCGGACGGGCTCGAAGCGCATCGGACCGGGCTGTCGAAGCGACCCGACCCGGAGGGACCCCCGGCGATCGCGATGGTGGCCGTGGCCGGCGGACGGCGGGTTCCGGTGCGGGTCACCGAGCCTCAGGGCGCCCCGCCGCGAGGGGTCCTCCTCGAGATCCACGGTGGCGGCTTCTATATGAGCCGAGCGGCGCGCAGCGACTTCCGCAATCGCCGGATGGCCGACGCGCTCGGTGTCGCCGTGGTCAGCGTCGACTACCGGCTCGCCCCGGAGCATCCCTGGCCCGCCGCGCCCGACGACTGCGAGACCGCCGCTCTCTGGCTCCTCGAGGCGTCCGCGACCCGGTTCGGCACCTCGCGCCTGGCGATCGGCGGCGGCTCGGCGGGCGCCAACCTGGCGATGACGACCCTGCTGCGGCTCCGCGACAAGGGCCTCCATAGGCCCTTCGTCGCCGCGGCCCTCCAGTACGGCGCCTTCGACCTCAGTGGCCAGACGCCGGGCGGTCGCCCGCACGCCAACGAGTTCTTCATCGACGCCTACGTCGGCGACGTCGACGACCGCACGAACCCCGACATCTCACCGATCTTCGGTGACCTTCGCGGCCTGCCGCCGGCCCTGCTCTCGGTCGGGACCGAGGACCTCGTGCTCGAGGACAGCCTGGCGATGGCGATGCGGCTCTCGACGGCCGGTGGGGAGGTGGACCTGAAGGTCTACCCCGAGTCCCTCCACGGCTTCCTCTCGTTCCCGATCGCGATGGCGGCGGCCGCCAACGAGGACATCGAGTCCTGGCTGGCCGGCCGCTTCGCGGGCTAGATGCCCAACGGCGGCGTCTGGTCGTGATCGCCTCGCTCGATCTCGTCCGGTTCCCGCTCGGCATCGCGGAGTGGGAGGCGTTGGCGGCGCGCCGGGCGGGCCGTCGGAGCGATGCCGCCTTCGCCCGGCTGCTGCTGCCGATGCGGTTGCGCTCGATGCCCCTGCCGGTGCCGCAATCGACGATCGCCTACTACTTCGCGCTGTGGCGGGACGAGGCGGCGCTCGAACGCTTTCGCGCCGGCCCGCCGCGGCGCTGGGACAGTGCTCGCGAGCACCTCGCCCTCACCCTGCGCCCGGTCCAGAGCTTCGGCTCCTGGCTCGGCGGCGACCCACTCGCCGGGGAGCGCTCCGAGCCGCGCCCCGGCCCGGCCGTCCTGATCACCCACTCGCGCACCCGCCCCGCCAGGATGACCCGCTTCCTGGTCGCCGACCGCCCCGTGGTCCGCGCGCTGGAGCGCGCCGAGGGCCGACTCTGGTCCGACGGCTTCATCGACGACCCGGTGCGACTCGACACCGGCACGCTCTCCTTCTGGCGCGACACCGGTGCCGCGACCGCCTTCGCCTACGCGCCCGGCATCCACCAGGAGGCGGTCAAGTCGCAGCGTGACGGCGGCTGGTTCTCCGAGTCCTGGTTCGCCCGCTTCGCGGTCGAGGCGGCACGGGGGAGTTGGCGCGGCGTCGATGCCGTCGACCTCCTCGCCGCGGACGTCGCGCCGACCGGGAACTGACCTCGCTCCCTATCCTTTGGCGATGGCTTCCCCTGAGGCGAAGAACCTCGAGGCGATCTCCCGGGCGATCGACCAGCACAACGCGAACTGCCCCTTCCCGGCGGCCGAGGTGAGGATGAACCCCTTCGAGGCCGAACGCCTCGGCTGGGACCACATCCGCGGCCTCCCCGTCGTCCCCGACGCCGAGATCGGCACCGGCCGCTTCCGCATCGTCTGTTCGCGCGACATGGAAGACGAAGGGCTCGAGATCACCGAGGCGATCGGCCAGGAGCTCGAGACGGCCGTCCCGGCGACGCGGAATTAACTGAGCCTCCGCGTTTGACCGTCTGGGGCGATGAATTGCAGACGCTGATCGTTCCTGTATCCGCTATGCGGACACAGGAACGATTGGACTCCGCTCGGCCGCCCGGCTCAGCGTTCCAGGCCCAGGTTGGAGGACCAGTTCTGGGCTTCGATGTTCAGTTGCTTGAATTCCCCGCTGACGATCAGGATCCCCATCACGATCAGGATCAGCCCGCCGACCGCGACGATCACCTGGTAGTGGCGCTTGATCACGGCGAAGGCGGTGGTCATCCGCGAGAAGGCGAGGGCGGTGACGAGGAAGGGGATCGCCAGGCCCGCCGAGTAGACCGCCAGCAGGAAGCCGCCGCGGGCCGCCGAGCCGGAGGCCGCCGCGGCCGAGAGGATCGCGCCGAGGGTCGGCCCGATGCAGGGTGACCAGGCGATCGCGAAGGCGGCGCCGGCGACGATCGGGCCCCCTTTCCCGGCCCGTGAGAGCAACGCGTCGACATGCCACTCACGGTTCAGCCGGGTGATGAAGAGGGAACCGACGAAGAGGGCGCCCATCGCGATGATCAGCCACCCCGAGATCTGGGTCAGCAGCGGCTTGTTCGAGGAGAGGAAGGAGCCGAGCCCGGTCGCGGTCAGCCCGAGCAGGATGAAGATCGACGAGAAGCTGGCGACGAAGATCAGGCTGGGGCCGAGCACGCGGCGCCAGTCGGCGTCCTCGAGCTCCGCCGCCGACACCCCGGTGACCGCCGAGAGGTAGCCGGGAACGAGCGGCAGCACGCAGGGGGAGAGGAAGGAGACGAGCCCCGCCGCGAGCGCCGCGAGGATTCCTACCCCGGCCGCGGGGTCGCCGCTGATGTCGGCAAGCGTCACGGCCCCCCAGGATACTTCGCCGCGATGCCCACCCCGACCAGGCCCCGGCTCTACGACGCCTCGGGCGAGATGGAGCGCCTGCGCGCCTCGCCGCTCTTCTCGATCGGCCCCGCCGCGCCCGGCCCGGCGCTGCGCCGCGGCGCCCTGGTCGCGGTGCCGATCGCGCTCGCGCTGATCTTCGAGTTCTCCTTCGACTGGCCCTCGCGCGGGGCGATCGCCGCCGCTGCCTTCGTCTGCGGCTTCACGGCGCTCGACGCGCCCGCCGGCCCGCGCGCGCTCTGGCAGGCGGGCGCCGCGCCGCTGGTCGGGGCGGGAGCGGCGCTCGGCATCCTCTCCAGCCAGTCGGCGCCCGCCGCCGTGCTCGCGATGGGCCTGATCGCCGCCGCCTCCGGCTACTGCTTCGCCGACACCCTCCGGCTCGCCTTCGTCGGCTTCGGCGCGGCGGTCGCGCTGGTGCTCAGCCAGGGCTTCTTCCTGCCTGCCTCCGACGTGCTTCCCGCCTTCCTCTACGGCACGCTCGGCGGGCTGCTGCAGGCGGCCTGGGCGGGGTGCGTCTGGCTCGTCCACGATCGCAGCCCCGACAACGACAGCGGCTGGGACTGGCGGCGCACCAAGGCGCGCCTGCGCTCCAACTTCACCCTCGAATCGCAGGCGGCCCGCCACGCGCTCCGCTTCGGCACCGCGCTCGCGGTCGGCGTCGCCCTCTACCGGGTGCTGGAACTGCATGAGCACGGCTACTGGATCCCACTGACCCTGCTCTTCGTCCTACGCCCCGAACGCGACGAGACCGACCACCGCCTCATCCTGCGCGCGGTCGGGACCGCGCTCGGCCTCGGGATCGCCACCGGTCTCGCCGCCGCCTTCTCCGGGGTCGAGCCGTGGGTCGTGATCGCGCTCAGCGTCTCCGCCGCGCTCACCTTCGGCCTGTTGACCGTCCAGTACGCGCTGTTCACGGCGGCGATCACCACCTACGTCGTCCTGCTCACCGACACCCTCGGCGAGACCGCCCTGCACGCCGACGCGCAGCGGGCGCTGGGGACGGCGATCGGGATCGCGATCGCCTGGCTCGCCTTCCGCATCTATCCCGGCCCCACCGAATCGCCCTGAACGCGTTCGCAGAAATCGTCGGATAGCGAAGCAAAGTGCGAACGCGCCGGGCGGGGTCCGCTAACTTACTGGCCAGCCAGCCAAACAGGTCGCCGTGGGGCGGCGGCCGCCGGGAGGAGCCGAGAGTTGAGCAATCGCACGTTCGTGATCGGGGTCGGGATGACCAAGTTCGAGAAGCCCGGGACGAAGGAGGGCGACTACCCGGACTGGGCGGTCGAGGCGGGGGAGAAGGCGCTCGCCGACGCCGGCGTCCCTTATGAGGACGTCGAGCAGGCCTACGCGGGCTACTGCTACGGCGACTCGACCTACGGCCAGCGCGCCCTCTACGGCCTCGGCCTGACCGGGATCCCCGTCGTCAACGTCAACAACAACTGCTCGACCGGCTCCTCGGCGCTCTTCCTCGCCCGTCAGGCGGTCAAGGGCGGCCTCGTCGACTGCGCGCTCGCGGTCGGCTTCGAGAAGATGGAGCCGGGCAGCCTCGGCGTCAAGTACACCGACCGCACCAACGCGCTCGACAAACACGCGATGCGGATGTTCGAAATCCGCGACCCCGAGGCCTCGCCGCCTGCCCCGCAGATGTTCGGCAACGCCGGCCGCGACCACATGGAGAAATACGGCTCGACCCCAGACCACTTCGCCTGGATCGGCTGGAAGAACCACAAGCACTCGGTCAACAACCCCTACGCCCAGTTCCAGGACGAGTACACGCTGGCGGACATCAAGGCGGCGAAGATGATCCACGACCCGCTGACCAAGCTGCAGTGCTCGCCGACCTCGGACGGCGCCGCCTGCGCGATCGTCGCCTCCGAGCGTTACGTCGACGCCCACGATCTCTGGGACAAGGCGGTGGAGATCGCCGGCCAGTCGATGGTCACCGACCTCTCCTCGACCTTCGACGAGGACGCCGACTGCATGACGATCGTCGGCTCGGAGATGTCGCGGACCGCGGCGCGTGCCGCCTACGAGGAGGCCGAGGTGGCCGCCCACGAGGTCGACGTCTGCGAGCTCCACGACTGCTTCAGCGCCAACGAGCTCATCACCTACGAAGCGCTCGGGTTCGCCGAGGAGGGCGAGGCGCACAAGCTGGTCGAGGCGGAGGCGACGACCTTCGGCGGCCAGGTGGTGGTCAACCCCTCGGGCGGGCTGATCTCGAAGGGGCACCCGCTCGGCGCGACCGGGCTGGCCCAGTGCTCGGAATTGACCTGGCAGCTGCGAGGGGAAGCGGGCAAGCGCCAGGTGGAGGGGGCGAAGATCGCCCTGCAACACAACATCGGCCTCGGCGGCGCCGCCGTGGTCACCGTCTACAAACCGGCCGGGTAGCCGGGAGGAGGAGTTCTTCATGGCGAAGCAGCGGCGGTCTCTGAACGGCAAGGTGGTGGCGATCACCGGCGGCGCGCGGGGCATCGGCAAGGCGACGGCGGAAGCGCTGGTGCGGCGCGGTTGCCGGGTGGCGATCGGCGACGTCGACCTGGCACTGGCCGAACAGACGGCGGCGGCGCTCGGCGGTGGCAGCGTGGCGCTGGCGCTCGAC
Source organism: uncultured Actinomycetes bacterium (assembly GCA_963824485.1). GTDB lineage: Bacteria > Actinomycetota > Thermoleophilia > Solirubrobacterales > 70-9 > VAYN01. Next base: position 44,223 of record CAWGPH010000006.1, on the reverse strand, counting down.
GTCTCCGACCGCGGCTCCTTCGAGGAGTTCCTCGACGGGGCGGAGCGCCAGCTCGGCCCACTCGACGTGGTGATCAACAACGCCGGGATCATGCCGGTGACGCCGTTCGTCGAGGAGTCGGAGGACTCGTTCCGGCGCCAGATCGAGATCAACCTGATCGGTGTCATCCACGGCACCCAGCTGGCGATGCGGCGGATGATCCCCCGCAACTGCGGCCACATCGTCAACATCGCCTCGCTGGCGGGCAAGGTTTCGGCGCCCGGGATCGTCACCTACACGGCGACCAAGCACGCCGTGGTCGGCCTGAGCGAGTCGGTGCGGGCGGAGCTGCACGGTCGCGATATCGAGGTCTCCTGCGTGATGCCGACCGTGGTCAACACCGAACTGACCGCTGGCGTCGGCCAGAAACGGGTGAAACCGGTAGAGGCGACCGACGTCGCCGAGGCGATCGTGGATGCCCTCGAGGTGCCTCGCTTCGATGTCTACGTGCCGAAGTCGAACGGCGCCCTGATCCGCACCACGGCGTTGCTGCCGCGCGCCACGGCCGAGTGGATCGGGCGGGCGATGGGGACCGACAAGCTGATGACCGAGGTCGACCACGGGGCGCGCGCCGCCTACGAGGAGCGGGCGCGGAAGAGCGCCGCGGACCGCGCCATCAACTGACGTTTGCCGCATCAACCCCACCCTGGTGTGGTCAAATGAGCAGATGGCGGCCGGAGCGCTGGGAAAGGCATACGACGCGACCTGGGGACGGGCGTTCGCGCGGTTCTACGACCGCGCGCTGAAGGCGAGCGAGGAGAACGGGCTGGGGGCGATGCGCGCGGCGCTGCTGGCCGGCGCGAGCGGCCGGGTGGTGGAGATCGGCGCCGGGACCGGGGTGAACGTGGACCTCTACGACGGGATCGAGGACCTGACCCTGGTCGAGCCCGACGCGCACATGGCGGCGCGCCTGCGCGAGCGGCTGGGAGAGGGCCGGGGCGCGGTGCCTCGCCGCCTGGTCGAAGCGCCCGCCGAAGCGCTCCCCTTCGCCGACGACAGCTTCGACACCGGAGTCGCCACGCTCGTCCTCTGCACGGTCCCCGACCCCGCCGCCGCGGTGGCGGAGCTCGCCCGGGTGCTGAAGCCGGGCGGCCGGCTCCTCTTCATCGAGCACGTCCGCTCCGACGATCCCGGCCGCGCCCGCTGGCAGGACCGACTCGAGAAGCCGTGGCGCTTCATGGCCGACGGCTGCTACTGCAACCGCGACACCGAGGCGATGCTGGGCGCATCCGCCCTCGAGATCGAGGCGGTCGAGCACGGCAAGCTACCGAAGGCGATGCCGATCGCCCGGCCGCTGATCAGGGGTAGCGCGGTGCTCGCCGGGTAGGAAGGGTGGAGATGAATTCATGAGCCGCCGCCGCGAGTTCCCGCGGCGCGCCGCGCTGGCCGCCCGGCCGGCGTTCGCAGTTATCTCCGCATAGCGGAGATAACTGCGAACTCATCGAGGGCCGGCCCTCATGGAGCGGCTACGAGAGTTATGTCGATATGTCGACTTCAAGGTGCCTGGGTGGATTGATGACTCAAGGATGACCGCAAGTGAGCCGAAGACTGCCGGTGTGGAGACGCTTCCATCACTCCCGACGGGCCCAGTTGCCGACAAGCTGAGCATCTGGCCGCTCGACTCGGGTCAGTACGGGCTCGACGCGAGCTTTCAGGGCCGCAGCGGTTACAAACGGATGGAGATCCATGAGGCGGCACTGGCGGCGGCGAGTATCCGGTTCAGCCTCGTGCAAGAGCTCGGGGACGCGTGGACCCTGCGTTTCGGGCCGCTCAGTGCGGCGGAGGTCGCGGTGGCGCTGCGTGCGTTCGTCCACTGAGCCAGCGACCTTGGGCGTGACAGGCCGGTGCCGCCAGCCACCTCCCGGAGTCCCAGGCTCAGATCTAACGCACGATAACATTTCTTGCGGTCCTCCTGGTCGGGTACGTTTTCGGCGTCCTTAAGACCACCTGGCGAGGGTACGGTTTCCGGCTTTCTGTCTGCCCTGCTGTGTCCCTCGCCATAACTTCGGGAGGCGCATATGCGTACTTCATTCCCAGTTCAGTTCACCGGCAACCTCCTAGGCAAAAGTAGGGAGGGCGGTGAGTTCGTCGATCGCACCACCGGCGAGAAGATCGAGTACGGCGATGCCTACGAGATCACCTTCGAGAACTCGGACGGCCTGACGCAGACCGTCCGCTGCGCGCTCCGCGCCCTCGACGAGGCCGCCGACTTCGATGTCGCCAAGGCGCCGAAGTTCGCTCCGGTCGCGGTCCTCGGTGACGTGGCGATCGGCGATGGCCGTCCGGGCAGCTTCCGCCCGACCTCGGTCAAGCTCGCCGCTAAAGCCGCGTAGGCGTGGGCTTCCACGTTGGCGCGGGTCCGGTTCGGGGTGCTGTTCTTGGTCGTGGGGCTGCTCGTCGGCTCCTCGGCCTTCTCTGCCCTGGCTTCAGCTTCTGAACCGGTCCCCTACGTCCCCGATGAATCCGAATTTCTGGAACCGGCCCCGGCGGCGGAACGGCCAGTTTGCCCGGTCCTGCCTGAACCGGCCGCTGAAGGGGCAGATCCCTCTGTGGTCGAACAGCGGGACTCCCGTATCGAAGCCGACGAAACCTGCAGGGTCTGGTCGCAGCGCCTCGAAGCCCTGTCCGAACGTCTCTGGTGGATTGTGAGCGAGCAGCTGCGCGAGCACGTCCAGGGCGTCGCCCAGCTCGAACGCTCGGCCGAAGGTGACGCGCTGCTTGGCCGTCTCGAACCGATCGCCGAAAGGCTCGGCGGCACGCTCGACACGGAGGTCGTCGCCTGGTCCGGTGGCAGTCTTCCGGTCGAAGACGCCGCGGCCGGTGAAACCGCCGAAGGCACGGCGCAGATCTCCGAAGCCGTTGACGCCGCCGGCGAATCCGAGCGCTCCGCGCTCTGGTACCTGATCGGCGTCGCCGCCGGGGCGTTCGTCGGTTACCTGATCTATCGGCAGGTGATGCCTCGTGCCTGACCGCTTCGCGGCTGTCGCTCAGTGGGTCGACGCCGTGTTCTTGTTCGCGCTCGTCGTTTTCGCGTCCGCCGTCTCGGCCGCGCTGCTTCTCCGCGACCTCGCCCGCTCCCTCGCCCGCCGCCGCATCCGTCGCTTTCTCCGGGAGGGTCGGCGCTCGTGACGGGTCGGCCTGCCAGTGGTTCCTCTCTCGTCCTTGACACCGGACGTAGCGCAGCGCAGTCCGGGCCTTCCTACCGGCGCCTAAGCCGGGAGGCGCTGTTCCTGGCGCTCCTCTGGGTCTTCTGCCGCGCTCGTCGGCGGCCGCTCCTCCGTCTCTCGCCTCCGATCTCATCCACCCGTAACCAGCCCGCTGTACCCCGGCCCTTGTGGTCGGGGGGGAAGTCCCCACTTGGCCGGGGAGGCGCCGCCGCGTGATCTACGCCGTCGTCTCTGATCAACCCGACGTTTCGGCGTTCCTCGCCGGTTTCGAGCTTGCGCTCGGGATCGCGTTCGCCGTGATCGTCGCCCTGATCGGCCTCTCGATCATCCGCCGGATCGTCAACGCGTGACGGCTGATGCACACACACGAAAACAACACAGGAGGTATCCAAGATGAAGTTCCTGACCAGCCTCAAGGGGCGCCTTTTCCTCATCGGCATGGCCGTCACGGCGATGTCGGTGTCCTTCGTCGGCCAGGCTCTGGCGACGGAAGAAGCGGCCGACTACGGCAAAGTGACCGAAGGGGCCTCGACCCAGATCAGCGCTGCGGTGCCGATCGCGCTCGGGGTCGTCGGCCTCTTCGTCGGCATCATGATCGCCTACAAGCTGCTTCGCCGGATCGTCCGGGCGTAGCAGCTGCGCTCATGAGGTCGTGGTTCGGGCCAGCCCCTGCCGTCCTCGTCTTCGCCCTGGTGGCGGTCGCGATGATGACGGTAGGGGCTGGCCGGGCCTCGGCCTTCTGGCAGATCGCGCCCCAGAAATCGTGTGAAGAACATCTGGCGGGCGCGAAAGAATGCAGGGTGTTCGGTTACGTCGCGGCTGGTGGCCTCAATAAAGTGACGGAAATCTTCATCTCGAAAGCCACCTGGTGGGGTAACGCCAAGGTCGGTGAAGGCGACTATTGGTACGCGATGGAAGAAATGCTCAAAGATCGCGTGGCGGAAGGCGACTTCACGTCGCTCGCGCAGGCCGAAGAAGCGTTCAACTGCGAGGGTGCCTATGGCGACTGTGAAGCGCTTAAGACCATGGAAGGTGAGTTCGCGGCCGAAGATCCGGCGGCCTATGAAGGTGCGAACTCTGCCGATCTCGTCGTTCAGGACGATACGGTCACGCCGCCTGCTCAGTCCGTGTTGGAGAACCCTACTTTTATCGAGGAAGATGTTGGCGAGGAGGGGATCCTGTCCGGGGAGGACGGCTCTGCCGCAGCCGGGCTTTTTGAGGCCGCCGGGGTGCTTCCCACCCTGGGCGCCGCCCTTGTTGCCTTCGGTGCTGGTTTCGGGATCGGTCAGTTTATTTGTAGTGACATTCTTGAAGCGTCCTTTTGTTGGGGCGATAGTAGTGACGGCAGTACGGTTGGGCTTGGTGAAAAACAGAAAGGTGGTTTCGCGCTGGACAAGGAAGGAGGGGAGCTCGAATATGCGGGCTGGAAAGCTGGTCCGGTCGCCCCTTATACCTGGGTCTGGGAAGCCGGTGGGGCTCAGCAGGTCGGTCCGTTTCTTCCGGGGTATCCCACCGCCAGTTGTTATGAAGGTAAAAACGAGACGCCGCCTTCGGCCGATATAGGCACTTGGCTGTCGGCTGGCCTGAGTACGACCTGCGGTGGTGTGAAAGTCGAAATCGGTGCGGCTACCCGTGGTGCCAGCGAAGGGACCAAACTGAGCGCGGGTACCAAAGCGACGCTCTCCGGCGAAGGGCTTACCGAAAATACTGGCGCTCACTACTGTCCGCAGGAAGCGCCGACCACTTGTACGACGAGCCCCCCCTCCAATTGGCCTGCGCGGCTCGGCAAACAGCTGGCCACGGGTGGTGCCGAACCGGCGGTCAAGAACCGGCTCGCCGAGGCTATCGTCGCGGCTATGCCGGGGTCGGGAACGTCCGACCCGTACGCGACGCTTACTGTTCCGTCCTGTGCTGGGCTCACGGCGCCGGAGTGTGTGAAAGTCCTCGAAGAATTGGGGCTTACGCCGTCTGTTGCGTATCTGGACTGGCCGGAAGTTACCGTGGAAGAACCTGACCTCGATGAACCGATCCTCTCCTTGGAGGCGCAGGCGGAAAAGGTGCAGGGTCTCGAACCCGCGACCGGCGTCAAGGTCCGGCCTGGTGGGGCGGTGACGATTGACGCCAACCCCGAAGAGGCGAAGATGCCCTTCATCGTGCCCGACGATCCTGCGCCTGGTGAATCGGAGGAAGCGTGGTTCAAAAAACGGGTCGAACCGGAGGCCCCTGGTGCGACGGTCACCTCTTCGCCGCTCGCCGAAGTGGCGTCGGATCCCGCCTACGATCCCTCTACGGTGGTCACTGCGGTGCCGAAACCCGGCACCGAGCTTGCTCCGGAAGCGGTTTCGAAATCCGCGCCCGAATTCGAGGTTCGCACCAATCCCTCGACGGCACCTGAGGCGTCTACCTCGGGCTGGTCGCCTCCCGCCATCTCGGCCGTCTCGCTCGCCCCCTTCGCCTCCGTCCACATCGGCTGTAGCTCCTTCCCGTTCGGGATCTTCTGCTGGCTGAAGGACGGTCTCACCAGCTGGGGTCCCGGTGGCGAATGTCCGGACCTCAGCCTCCCCTTCGTCTCCTTCGGCTCCGGCGAAGACCACTTCTCGGGCACCCATCTCGAAACCTCGACGTGCGGCTTCGAACCGGCGATGGAAATCATTCGCCCGATGCTGGTCGTCCTCGCCTGCATCTCCCTCGCCGCCATGTTCGCCTACGCCGCCCTCGGGATCGGCGGTCAGGGCGGGGGGGACGACTGATGCTCTCCTTCCTCGGCGAAATCGTCGAAGGCGTCCTCGACCTGCCCTTCGTCCTGGTCAACCTGGTGATCGCCCTGATCAACGCGATCATCGTCCTGGTCGCCGCTTTCGCCGAACTGATCCTCTCGCTGTTGCCGGGCTTCCCTGAACCCCCCTCCGCCCCCGGCGGTGTCGTCGGGGCCCTCCTCTGGTTCTTCCCCCTCGGCACCGTCCTCTCGTTCTTCGCCCTGATGGTCACCTGTTGGATCGGCTTCCTCGCGGTCAAGATGGCGTTGCGGTGGGTGAAGCTCCTGTGAGGTGGGTCGTCGCCATCGTCCTCGCGGCGGCCGCCGGTGCGGTCGCCTACTCGCTCGGCGCCGGTCCCGAGGTCGCCTACGTCGCCCGCTCGGTCGTCCGACACTTCGCCGGGGGCTACCGGTGATCGCCTGGTTCCGCCGTCGCCGTCGCCGCCTCTGGTACCGGGAGGTCTACCTTCGCTCTCCCCACTGGCGCGCTGTCAGGCGGTGGGCGATCGCCCTCGCCGACGGCAGGTGCTCGACCTGCGGTCCTCGGTCTCCGCGCCTCTCCCGCCCCCACGTCCATCACCTGACCTACGCGCGTCTCTGGGCCGAGCTACCCGGCGACCTCCAGGTCCTCTGTGAGCGCCACCACCGCGCGGAGCACCCCCGGTGGCGATGAGTCGCCGGAGCTACCGCTTCCGGGGCTACCCGGCCGTCAGCTCCGCCTGTGGGACCGGGAGGCGCTGATGGCTACTAGCAATCCGTACCGGGTCGCCCACCACGGCTACGTCCACTCGGTCTTCTGGCGGCGACGCCGGGACGAGTACCTGGCCGGGCACGAGACGTGCGAGTCCTGCGGGGCCGCTGCGGCGACCCAGGTCCACCACCTGAACTACTCCCGGCTTTTCGAGGAGAGGGACTCGGACCTCGAAGCCGTGTGTTCGGCCTGCCACGTCGAGATGGAGTACTGGCAGCGCCGGTCTCGCGAGTTGCTCGACGCCTGTCACGGCCACGGGCGGCTCCTCGACCTGAAGTGGTTCGACTGATGGCGCTGATCGTCGTCACCGGGCCTATGGGCGCTGGCAAGAGCTATTACGCGGTCCGCAAAGCTGCCGAGGCCCTGGAGTCCGGCAGGTTCGTCATCACCAATTTCCGCATGACCCCGGACTGGCACGAGAAGGTCGTCGATCACCACCCGTTGCGCTGGCTCATGCCCGGCAGGCGGCGCGCCCTGAAGGCCGAGTGGGCTCGTCGCGTCCTCGTCGTCAAGGACCTCGACGAACTCCGCCGTGTCCGCCTGGCCGGGGAGGGGGAGGGGCGGGGCATCGCGATCATCGACGAGGGCCACGTCTTCATGAACGCCCGCGAGTGGCGCGACGGCAACCGCAAGGACATCGTCGATTGGATGAGCGCGACCCGCAAGCTTGGGCTAGACGTCTATCTGATCACTCAGGATAAGGAAAGCGTCGATCGCCAGGTCCGCGATCGGCTCACCTACCACGTCACCTTGCGCAACCTCCGCCAGTTCAAAGTGCTCGGCGTCCCCATCTTCCCCTTCAACTTCTTCCTCGCCATCTGGCAGTACCACGCCGCCGGTAAGGCGATCGTCAAGCGGGAGGCTTATCGGCTCAACTGGACCCGCCGCCTCTACGACACCGCCGATCTCAGCGCCTTCATGCTCGACCTGTGCCCGGAGGACGAGATCCGGCTCCCACGGGCCGCCGTCGCGCATCCCCCCACCGCGAACGCGCTCGCGGGGGCGACCGGCGCCGCAGGCGCCGCCGCCCCGCGCCGCGACGAGATGGAGGACGCCCGCCGTCGTCTCCTCGACCCGGATCGTTACCTTCGCGACGTCGATCGAGACGCAACCGCCGGGTTGCGCGAGGAGGACGGATAGGTGCCCGGCCCCTCTAACAGCCATCCTGGTGCCATATATGACACTCCCGTGTCGGTCGGGGAGGCCGTCGAAGTCGAGATCGCCGGTCGCTGGCTGTGGGCCGACGTGATCCTGGTGGAGTCGCGCTGGCGACGCGCGACGAGGCTCGACGGCAGCCGTGGTGGCTCCTTCAGGATCGACGATCGTGTCGTCCTCAGGGTCGGCGAGACCGGTGAGATCATCAGGACGACGCCGTGGCTCATGGCCCGCCAGTCGATCTACCGTGGCGTCCAGGGGTCCTTCTTTTGAGTGTCGCCGCGGCCGGTGTCGATACCTGGTCGATCGCCTGGTACCTGCGGGAGGGGTCGTCCGGCGAGAAGGCGATGAGGCAGCTGGCGACCGATCCCGCCGCCCGCTCGAAGCTCCTCCCGGAGAAGATCGCCGGTCATCGTGTCGGCTGGTTCCCCGGCTCCCGTCTGGTCTTCGCCGAGGGGCGGCCAGGAGGCGAGGAGGGACTGTGCGATCCACGGGAGTTGCCTGGGGTGGCGCGCCTCCTGGCCGACGCCGTCCGTGATCGCGGCATCAGCCTACCGCGACACGACTACCGGCCGGGCGGTATCCCCGACGGTGCCGTCCGTCGTAGCCCTCTCCTCGGTGACTCCGGCTTCGCCGGTGTCCGTCGTCTCGACTCCACCGTCGACCTTCGCTTCGACACGCCTGGGGAGGGGCTGGCCGTCCTCTCCGGTGTCGCCGCGGTGCCGATGCCTCGGGTGGCCAAGAAAGTGCAGCGCGAGGTGGGCGGCCGCCGTGTCGAGACGGTCTGGATGCTCGGCTCCTCGGGCCGCTCGGTCCTCGGTCGCTGGTACGACAAGGGCCTTGAGGCGAACTCGGATGCTCGCGGCCTCCGGGTCCGTCCGGAGGATCAGCGCCGCTTCGCTAAAGATGCGCGCGTCGCGGTCGATGTACTTGCCGAGACTTCGTTTGTGCGGGATTCTTTTGTCAGGCGGTTCGCTCCGTTGTGGAGCGCGTCGAAAGGGGTGATCGTGGCTGGTGTTGCTGACCTCGCTGCCCGCGTGGTCGAACTTGTTGAAGACGGCGATATGACGCCGGGCGAAGCCAAGGGCGCGCTTGGCCACCTGGTGCTCGACGCCGGTGGTGCCGACCGCCTTCAGTCGCGGAGGACCTGGTACCGCGACCGCTCGGTCTGTCGTAGGCACGGCCTCGTCCTCGCGCAGGCCGACGAGGAGGTCCGCGAGATCGACCTCGGCGACGTGATCGAGGAGGCTCTCGATACCGACTGCTGGGGCGTCGGATGAGGGAGGTCGTCTCGATCTGCCCTCGTTGCGGGCGGCGGTCCTTTTTCGCCGTCGACGACTGGTCTGGTACGCCTGATGCCTCCCTCGATCAGCCTTGTCCTGGTGGGTGTCGCGTCCCGCGTCTCGCGACGGGTCGCGGGTCCTCGGCGGTTGGCCCGTTGGTCCTGTGCGCTGCCGTCATCTTGGCTCCCGCGATCGCCGTTGCCGAGATCGTCCTGCGGTGACCCGCTTCTTCAACTGCGAGGTCGTCGCGGTCCGCTGGATGTGCGCTGGCTGCGACGCGACTGCCGTCGGCGCTCCCGATCGCCTCCCGGCGGGTTGGGTCGAGTTGGACCCGCCGCCCTGGCTCGCCGCTGACGGTCCGCGCTTCGCCTGTCCCGACGACGCCGATCGTCTCCTGGCGCGGTCGCGCGGACAGTGGTCCCGCTACGCCGAGCGGACCTATCTCGTCTCCGCCGCCGAGTACGAGGTCCTGCGGACGACCGTCCGCAAGGTGGTCTCCGAGCTGGAGCGGCTCAAGCTCAGCGGCCAACGAGCCGCCGACCCTTGGTGTCCTTAAGACCGTGGGCGGCGGCTCGTTCGCGGCTGACTCGTCGATCATCCCGGCCGACTTCGCTTCTCCCGCGTGCTTAACCCTAAAACTTGGTAGTCCAGGGCGCTGATTCTTGTGTTTCTTTCGTCCACAATGCCCGATAACATTTCTTATGTCAACTTAGGAACCGTCACCCGACGAATCGGCGGCCGCGCCCTACGAGAAAAGGCCCGCTCAAGGCGGGCCTTTTCCGGAGCCGCGAGGGCATGTCAGGCGGCTTTTTCGATCCGTTCTTCGAGGTCCTTCTGAGTTTCCGGGGTGCCGATCAGTTCGATCCCGTTGGAGTTCGGGCCTTCGACGGCAAAGGACGGCGTGCCGGTGAAGCCAAACGTCGTCGAGGCCTGCTTGGTCGTCGCTTCGACCTGCTTTTTGAACTTGCCGCTCTTGCGTTCCTTGTTGAATTGGGCCATGTCGGGAACACCCGCCGCCTTGCCGATGGATTCGATGAATTCTTCGGTCACGTAACCGGAGCGCTCCTCGCCCTGGTTGCGGTAGAAGGTCTCGATGAAGTTCCAGCCTTTGCCCTGTTCGCCCGCGGCGTAGGCGGCTTCGCCGGCCGGGATCGATTCTTCGCTGATGATGATGAAGTCCCGGTAGGTCAGCTTCAGATTCCCGCTCTTGACTTCGGTCGAGATGATTTCCGGCAGGATTTCTTCGATGTACTCTTTGCAGATAGGGCACTGCAGATCGCCGTACATGTAGAGCGTGGTCGGCGCGGTCGACTTGCCGAGCGTGAGCTTTTCCTGCGGGATCCCCTTGACGATCTTGTTCACTTCGGCGACGTGTTCGACGTTCGAGGCGTCGCCGCCGGACTTGCTGCTCCCGCCCGCCACGATGATCACCACGACGACGACGATGATCGCCAGGAACACGCCGCCCGCCGAGAGCTGAAGCAGCCGCGTCCGCCGGTCGGCGCCCGCCGCCTGTTTCTCGGCCGCTTCGCGTTCTTCTCGGCGTTTCTCCCTATCGCGCTGGTTGCTCATCGGTCCTCCGTGTCGTTTACGTGGGAAATCGGTTCTGCCCTGCGACCGCGACTGTATTCGTCCCGGCCACTCAGCTTTCTTCGGCGACGGGGCGTGCGGTTCCTCCGCCGCCACCGCGGAACACGGTGCCGCCGTCGGGCGTGCCGACGTAGCCGAGCAGCCGCGTCACGTTGAGCAGGAAGCAGATCGTCATCAGGACCGCGTTGGTCACGCACCACTGGCAGATCGCTTCGATCTTCCAGATCTCCAGGTAAGTCAGGTAGATGCTGAAGCCGAAGCCGCCGAGCGTGAAGACGAACCCCCCCAGCCGCGCGTAGTCGTTGCCGAAGAGGACCGTGCCGAGGACCAGGATCCAGCCGATGATGCCGAAGACGGCGACGTTGACCCCGAGGATGTGCGAGTAGGAGCTCTTGGCGACCGTCTCGCAGCCGGTACCGCCCGCCAGGCAGGCCGGCGCCCCCGAGGTCGAGTCGGAGATCAGGATGTAGGTCGCGACGCAGACCCCGAGGACGCCGACGAAGGCGATCGCGATCCGGAGGATTTTTTCACTCGGAAGTTTCATATCCAATCCCTACTTGGATAGTGCCACGTCAGGTTCAACCGCGAATAAGGCGATCTCGCGCGAGAGGCGCCCGCCCTGCCAGGCCAGCGGCGACTGGCCCTCATCCTCGCTGATCAGGCGGGCATGCGGCAACGCCGCCGCGTAAGCGGCGGCGACCGCATAGAGATGACCAGGGTCGGCCTCGTCGTGGGAGGCGACGACCAGCGCCGGGACGTCGAGCCCGGCCAGGTCCTCGAGCGACCCGAACGGCCGCGACGCGGGCGTCTCGCGCAGCGCCCGCGCCAGCTCGCGCGGGTCGCGGTGCAGCTCCATCCGCACGCGGCTTATCCGTGCCACCGAGTCGCGCCAGGCATCGGCGGTCGACCCTTCGCGGGTCAGGTAGTCGACGAAGCCGTCGATCCCCTCCCCTTCCAGCGCCGCCGCCAGCCCGTCCCAGTAGGCGAGCGTCTCGGCCGCCAGCTTGGCTCCCGTGTAGGTCGGCCCGATGATCACCAAACCGCTCAGCCGCTCCGGGTGCGCCAGCGCGTAGCCGACCGCCGTGTGGGCCCCCATCGAGTGGCCGCCGAGCAGGAAGCGCTCCTCGCCGACCTCCGCCTCGACCACCCGCGCCAGGTCGGCGATCAGCTCCGGGTATCCATAACTCTGCCCGGCCGGCGCCGGGTCCGATTCGCCGTGGCCGCGGGCGTCGTAGGTGATGACGCGGTGCCCGGCCCGCTCCAACGCCCGCGAGCCGTGGATCACGTAACGGCGGCTCGCCGTCAGCCCGTGGCAAAGGACGATCGGCGTCCCCTCCCCCGCGGCGCTGCCGCGCAGCACCGGTGCCGGGCCGACCTCGAAATCGGCACCGGCCGGCGCCGCCGGCATCAGCCGACCCCCGCGACCGCGCGCTCCAGATCGCCGACCGACTCGTAGGTGAGTCCGGCCAGGGTCACCTTGCGGAAGCCGATCACGCCTTTCTCATCGACGACGAAGATCGCCCGCCGCACCAGCGGCCCGGCGACGACGCCGTAGGCCTTGGCGACGGCCTTGTCCTCGTCGGCCAGCAACGGCACGTTCAGCCGCTTCTCCTCGGTGAAGCGCTCGTGCGAGTCGACCGACTGCGGCGAGATCCCGACCACGTCGGCGCCGAGCTGGTCGAGCCGCTCGCCTTCGTCGCGGTAGGAGCAGAACTGTTTGGTGCAGACCGCCGTGAAGTCGCCCGGGTAGAAGGCGATGACCAGCTTTTTGGCGCGGTAATCGGACAGGCGGTAGGTCCGCCCTCCCGTCCCGGGGAGTTCGAACTGCGGTGCCGCGTCTCCTACGTCGACCTTGGCCACTGTCCGAGCTTACGGAGCGGGTCCTACCCGCGTTCGATCGACATCTTTTCGATCACGACGGGCTCGGTCGGTTTTTCTTCCGGACCGCCCAGTTCGCCGATCCGTTCGACCACGTCGAGGCCCTTGGTGACGTGGCCGGCCAAAGCGTATTCGGGCGGCAGCGTTTCGCCCTGCGGGCCGCTGACCACGTAGAACTGGCTGCCGGCCGTGCCGGACGGGGCTTCGGAGGTCTTTGCCATCGCCACCGTGCCGAGCGTGTATTTGAGGTTCTTCGGCGGGGCTTCGACGACTTCGTAGCCGGGGCCACCGCTGCCGGTGCCGGTCGGGTCGCCGCCCTGGATCACGAATTCAGGGACGATCCGGTGGAAGGTCAGTTCGTTGTAGAAGCCTTCTTCGGCGAGGTAGGCAAAGGAGTTGGCGATCGTCGGCGCTTCGGTGGTAGCGAGTTCGATATCGAAGGTGCCGCAGTTGGTTTCCACCACCGCGGTGACCTTTTCGCCCTTCTTGGTCGTCATCTTCGGCTTCGGCAGGCTCTCTTCGCGCGGTTCCGGCTGTTCGACTTCCTTGCAGCCGTTGGCGCCCTTTTCGCTCGCGCCCTTTTCCTTGCTCGCGGTGGTGCTCGAGCCGGACTTGTCGCTGCTGCCGCCGCCGCGCGAGATCAGGATGACCCCGACGATCACGACCGCCAGGGCCGCGAAACCGCCCAGGATGAACCAGCGCCTGTCGAACTGTTCCCCCGCCACGGCCCAGGAGAGTAGAGCAATTACGATCGACCCGATGTCGAGCCCGCCGCCGCTGACGCCACTGGCCGCCGCGGTGCTCCATGTCGGCAGGCCGGAGCGGGTCCTGCAGGTCGCCTGCGGCGACGGCGAGGCGACGCTCTTCCTCGCCCGCGAGTTCCCCACGGCGCGGGTGCGCGGCATCGACGCCGACGCCGGGGCGGTCGCCGCGGCGAGCCGGCGGGTCGGGCTCGATCCCGAGGGACGGGTCGCCTTCAAGGTCGGCGGGCCGCGCCGCATCCCCTATCCGGACGACCATTTCGACCTGGTCGCGGTGGTCGACGCGCGACCCGCGGCGACGGAGCTCGCCCGGGTCCTGCGGCCCAGCGGCTACCTGGCCCTCGCCGCGACCCGTGGCGCCGCGGCCGGGAGCGGCTTCTCCGCCTGGCTCCTGACCCGCGCTCTGCGTGCTCGCGGCTTCGAGACGGTCGCCGAGGAGCCCGCCGGCGCCGGCAGCTTCCTCGTCGCCCATAGGGTGAGCGGATGAATCCCCTGGTCCTGCTCGTCAACCCTTCGTCCGGCGGGGGCCGGGCGCTGAAGGCCCTCCCCCGGGTCGAGGCGGTGCTCGACGCCCGCCGCGTCCCCTTCCGTGTCGTCCGCACCAAGAGCCTCGACCACGCCGTGGCGAAAGCGCTGCGGGCGATCGAGGGCGGCGAGCTGCCGGTGGTGATCAGCGGCGACGGCATGGTCGGCGCGATCGGCGGCGCGATGGCGGGCGAGGAGACGCCACTCGGCATCGTCCCCGGCGGCCGCGGCAACGACCTGGCGCGGGTGCTCGGCATCCCGACCGAGCCGGAGGAGGCGATCGAGGTCGTCCTCGCCGACCACAGCCGCCCGATCGACGTCGGCGAGGCCAACGGCAAACCCTTCCTCGGCATCGCCAGCGTCGGCTTCGACTCCGACGCCAACCGTCGCGCCAACGAGACCCGCTTCGTGCGCGGCACCCTCGTCTATCTCTACGCCGCGCTGCGCACGATGGCGACCTGGAAGTCGGCCCGCTTCACGATCGTGATCGGTGAGGAGCGCACGCGCATGGAGGGCTATGACGTGGTCGTCGCCAACAACAAGGCCTACGGCGGCGGCATGTACATCGCGCCCGACGCGGAGCTCGACGACGGCAAGTTCGACGTGGTGACGATTTCCGACATGGGCAAGCTCCGGGCGCTCTATAACCTGACCAAGGTGTTCAAGGGCACCCACGTCCACATCGACGAGGTCACCGTCATCCGCGCCTCCCGGCTCGGCCTCAGCGCCAGCCGACCCTTCGCGGTCTACGCCGACGGCGAGCACCTCACCGACCTGCCCGCCGACCTGCGCGTGATCCCCGGCGCCCTGCGGGTGCTCGTCCCGCCGGCCGCGGCTTGAGCGCGGGCGTGTCGGCCCGAGGGGGCGGTGGCCCGGCCTTCGGCGCCAAGCGGGCGCTGGCGCGGGCGATCGGCGCGGCCAGCAGGCACAGCGGCCGCGGCGGCGGCACGACGCTGCCGGGACGGGTGCTGTTGCGGATGGAGCCAGAGGCGATCGCGCGGCTCGGCGCCGGGCTGACGGGCGGTGTGACGATCGTCTCGGCGACCAACGGCAAGACGACGACGGCCGGGATGATCGCCGCGATCCTCGCTGCCGAGGGGCGGCCGCCGGTTCACAACCGGGCGGGCTCGAACATGACCTGGGGCGTCGCCACGGCGCTGCTCGAGCAGCGTGGCGCCGAGGGGCTCTTCGAGGTCGACGAGGCCTGGCTGCCGCGCGTCGCCCAGCAGTTGAACCCTCGCCTGATCGTGCTCGGCAATCTCTTCCGCGACCAGCTCGACCGCTACGGCGAGATGGAGGCGCTGGCCGAGGAGTGGGCGAAGGCGGTCGCCGCCGCGCCCGCCGGGACCGGGCTGGCGCTGAACGCCGACGACCCGTTGATCGCCGACCTCGGCCGCGACCCCGACACCGAGCGGCCGCGCGAGGGCGTCCTCTACTTCGGTATCGAGGACCACTCGCAGGCGCTGCCGGAGCTGCAGCACGCCTTCGACGCCAAGCACTGCCGGCGCTGCGGGCATCCCTACGCCTACGAGGTCGCCTTCGTCGGACACCTCGGTCACTACTCGTGCCCGAACTGCGGCGCGCAGCGGCCGCGGCCCGACGTCGCCGCGACGCGGATCGAGCTGCGCGGCATGGAGGGCTCGGCGGCGACCGTGCGGGTCCCCGGCGGTGAGATCGAGGTGACGCTCCCCCTCCCCGGCCTCTACAACGTCTACAACGCGCTGGCGGCGACCGCGGCGGCGCTGCGGCTCGGGATCGAGCCGGACCGGATCGCGGCGGCGCTGCGCGGGATGCGGGCGGCCTTCGGCCGGGTCGAGACGATCGATATGAACGATGAGGGCGCCCGCTTGGCGATCCTGCTGATCAAGAACCCGGCGGGAGCAAACGAGGTCCTGCGTACGCTGAAACTCGAGGCCGAGCGAACGCCCCCCAGGGTGCGTTCGCAGTTCTCGTCGGATAGCGACGAGAACTGCGAACGCACCGGCGGGGACGGCGGCGGGGACGGGATCGATCTGTGGATCGCGCTGAACGATCGGATCGCTGACGGGCGCGACGTCTCCTGGGTCTGGGACGCCGACTTCGAGGTGCTCGCCGGCGCCGTGCGCCGCGTCACCTGCGCCGGCACCCGCGCCCCGGAGATGGCGCTACGGCTGAAGTACGCGGGTTGGCCGGAGGAGTCGATCGTGGCCGAGGCCGAGATCGCGGCCTCGCTCGATTCCGCGGTCGCCGCCTCGCGGGGCCGCCTCTTCGCCCTCCCCACCTACACCGCGCTGCTCGAACTTCGCAAGCTGCTCGCCGACCGCGGCCTCGCCGAGGAGTTCTGGCGATGAGCATGTCCTCCTCGACCTCGGAGGCCGCGATCTGGCACGACGTCGAGTGCGGCGCCTACGCCGCCGACCTGGGCGTCTGGGCCGACCTCGCCGACCGCTGCGGCGACCCGATCCTGGAGCTCGGCGCGGGCACCGGCCGGCTCGCGATCCACCTCGCCCGGCGCGGCCACCGGGTGATCGGCCTCGACTCCGACGAGGAGATGATCGCCGCCCAGCGTGAGCGCGCCGCCGGCCTGCCGGTGACGCCGCTGCTCGCCGACGCGCGCGGCTTCGAGCTGCCCGAGCCGGTCGCCCTGGCGCTGGCCCCGATGCAGCTCCTGCAGATGCTCGCCAACCGGGCCGAGCGGCTCTCCTGCCTCGACTCGATCGCCGCCCAGCTGCTCCCCGGCGGCCGCGTCGCGGCGGCGATCGTCGAGGGGATGCCGGAGCCGGAAGAGGGCGAGCCGCTGCTCCCCGACGTGCGCGAGGTCGACGGTTGGATCTACTCGAGCCTGCCGCTGGAGGCGGTGGTCGGGCCGGAGCGGATCGTCGTCCACCGGCTGCGCCAGAAGGTCTCGCCGACCGGTGCGCTGACCGACATCCCCGACCAGGTGACGATCTGCACGCTGACCGCCGACCGGCTCGAGGCCGAGGCCGCCGTGGTCGGCCTGGTCCCGATCGAACGCCTCCACATCGACCCGACCGACGACCACGTCGGCTCGACCGTCGTCGTCCTCGGCGAGGCAAGCTGAGATGGAGCTCCGCGTCCTCAGCCTCTATCCCGAGCAGATGAACATCTACGCCGACCGCGGCAACATCCTCTTCCTGCAGCGGCGCTGCGAATGGCGGCAGATCGCCTTCGTCTGGGGCGGCGCCGGCCCGGGCGAGTCGGTCGACCCGGCCGAGCATGATCTTTTCTACATCGGCGGCGGCCAGGACCGCGACCAGCGGGTCGTCGCCGCCGACATGGTCGACACCAAGCGGGCCGCGCTGGCCGAGGCGGTCGACGACGGCGCCGTCCTGCTCGCGGTCTGCGGCGGCTACCAACTGCTCGGCGAGAGCTACCAGCTCGGTGAGGAGACGCTGCCCGGGCTCGGCCTCGCCGACCTGCGCACGGTCCGCGAGGAGGGGCTGCGGCTGATCGGTAACGTCGCGATCGAGACCGGGCTGGGCGGAGAGAAGCGACTGCTGGCGGGATTCGAGAACCACGGCGGGCGCACCTATCTCGGGTCGGGCGCACGGCCGCTCGGCCGGGTCCTCAAAGGTCATGGCAACAACGGCGGCGACGGCCTGGAGGGCGTCTGGCGCGACAACATGGTCGGCACCTACCTGCACGGACCCCTCCTGCCGAAGAATGCCTGGCTCGCCGACCACCTGATCGAACTGGCGCTGGAGCGTCGCTACGGCGAGCGTCCCGGGCTCGAGCCGCTCCCCGACGACCTCGAGCGCGCCGCCCACGCGAGCGCCCGCGCCGCCGCCGGCGTCTAGGGCGCGGCCGGGACGATCGCGGTCGGGCCGGAGCCCCGCTCCAGGTCCGCCGTGTCGAAGGAGGGCGAATCGAGGCGCCGCGCGGCGGGCATCGCCTCGACGAACGACTCCTCGGTCTCGAGGAAGTTGATCTTCGCGGTCTTGTAGTGCATCGGCACCACCCAGGAAGCGCCGAGGTCGATCGCGATCTCCGCCGCGGTGGCGCCGTCGATCGTCGGGCCGCCGCCGACCGGCAGGAAGAGCAGGTCGATCCCGTCGAGGTGCGCCCGTTGCTCCGGCCGCAGTGCGGGCTGGCCGAAGTCGCCGAAATGGGCGACGCGGATCCCGTCGAGGTCGAAGACGACGATCGTGTTCGGGCCACGCTCGGTCCCCGCCACCCCGTCGTGCTCGGAGGCGATCGCGACGACGTCACCGATCGGCCCGGCGTGCGTCCCCGCCACCGAGCGGACCAGGGTCGGCTCGCCGTCGATGATCTCGACGCCGTTGTGGTCGGCGTGCTCGTGGGTGACGATCAGCAGGTCGACCGCGGCGGGTGCCTCGATCGCCGGGTACCCCCACTCGATCCCGCGCGACGCGGCCGCCGACATGTCACCCCAGGGGTCGATGAAGACCGTCGCGTCGTCGCCGTCCAAGGTGAATGCCGACTGCCCGTGCCAATCAACTCGCATGACTCTCCTCCAGTTCGCGGATCGGTGGAGCCGCTACGGGCGCCTGCGCCTCGCTCGGCTCGGTGTGGGTGTAGCGGCCGCCCCGCATCAGCGACGCGGCGGCGGCGATCAGACAGGCGACGATCGCGAAGCCGAAGGCCGTGTCGAGGCCGTTGCTGAACGGCTGCGAGATCAGGCTCGGGAAGAAGCTGTGGCCGGTCAGCACCGTCTGGGCGTGCCGCGGCAGTTCGTGCAGCGCCTGGGTGCCGATCAGGTGTTCGATCGGGTTGTAGCCGAGGAAGGCGGCGAAGAGGACCGAGATCGGCGGCGTCTGCCCGACTTCGTGGGCTTTGGCGGCGGCGACCCCATGCGCTTCGAGCCCGCTCGACAGCGCGTGCGGCAGGGTCGAGGCGAGGCCGATGATCAACAAGGTGAAGAAGATCCCCATCGAGATCACCTGGGCCGAGTTCTGGAAGGTCTGGTTCATGCCGCCGCCCGCGCCGCGGTCGCCCGGCGGCAGGCTGTTCATCACCGCCGCCCGGTTGGGCGAGGCGAACATCCCCATCGAGATCCCGTTGAAGGCGAGGATCGCGGCGAAGACGGGATAGGAGAAGTCGACCGGCAGGAAGGTCAGCGCGGCGAAGCTGGCGGCGGCGGCGACCATCCCACCGGTGGCGAAGCCGCGCGCGCCGAAGCGGTCCGACAGGTAGCCCGAGGTCGGCCCGGCGATCAGCATCCCGATCGTCAGCGGCAGCATGTAGATCCCCGCCAGCAGCGGTGCTTCGGTGTAGTCGTAGCCGTGCAGCGGCAGCCAGATGCCCTGCAGCCAGATGATCAGCATGAACATCAGGCCGCCGCGGGCGACCGCGGCGAGGAAGGTCGAGAGCGTGCCGAAGGTGAAGGCGCGGATGCGGAACAGCGGCAACCTGAACATCGGTTCCTTGACCCGCTTCTCGATGACCACGAAGGCGATCAGCGAGACGATCGCGCCGGCCAACAGCAACAGGCAGCGCGGGCTCCCCCATCCGGTCGGCGAACCGCCGTAAGGGCGGATCCCGTAGGTGACGGCGACCATCGCGAGAATCAGGCCGAGGGCGAAGGTGACGTTGCCCCACCAGTCGATCTTGCCGGGGTGCGGCGTACTCAACTCTTTCAGCTTCACGTAGGCCCAGACCGTGCCGAAGAGCCCGACCGGGACCGAGATCAGGAAGACCAGCCGCCAGTCGATCGGCGCCAGCAGCCCCCCCAGGATCAGCCCGACGAACATCCCGCTGACCCCGACGATGTTGTTGATCCCGAGCGCCATGCCGCGCTGGTTGGCGGGGAAGGCGTCGGTGAGGATCGCGGCCGAGTTGGCGAGCAGGCAGGCGCCGCCGATCCCCTGCACGATCCGGAAGCCGACCAGGAAGAGGGCGCCGTCGGTGCCGGTCATCCAGTCGATCGCCAGCATCAGCGAGGCGACCGTGTAGATGACGAAGCCGAGGTTGTAGATCTTCACCCGCCCGTACATGTCCCCCAGCCGACCGAGGCTGACGATCAGCACGCTGGTCACGACCAGGTAGCCGAGGATCATCCAGAGCAGGTAGAAGCTGTTCGAGGGCAGCAGCGGGTCGAGGTGGATGCCGCGGAAGATGTCCGGCATCGCGATCAGGGTGATCGAGGCGTCGAGCGTCGCCAGCAGGATCGCCAGCGTCGTGTTCGAGAGCGCGATCCACTTGTACCTGTCGTCGTGGGACGCGCCGTTGCCGTTCGCGGTTGCGGCGGAGACCATGGCAACATAATACACAGGTAGCCTGTGCAGTTCGCCTGTCGAATTGCGCTATGGTTGGTGGGTGCCGACGCAGACCGACATCGCACCTCTCGCCGCCGACCTGCGGGTCGTGGTCGGGCAGCTGATCCGCCGGCTGCGCTCCGAGCAGAACCTCTTCCCGCTGAACCAGGCTTCGGTGCTCGGCCGGCTCGACCGCGAAGGCCCGTGCAGCGTCTCCGACCTCGCCATGGCGGAGCGGGTGCGGCCACAGTCGATGGCGCAAACGGTTGGCGACCTCGAGGCCGACGTGCTGGTCACGCGCAGCCCCGACCCCGACGACCGCCGCCGCGCCCTGGTCAGCCTGACCGCCGCCGGCAGGGCGCGGATCGAAGCCGACCGCCGCGCCCGCGAGGGCTGGCTGGTGAAGGCGCTCGAACAGCTGCCCGAGGCCGACCGCGACACGATCGAGCGTGCCATCGAGATCCTCGGCCGGCTCGCCGACTCCGACATCTAGCCGCCCTCGTACAGTCAGCGCCCGGTCGAGCCGAAGCCGCCGTCGCCGCGCGCCGACTCGCTGAGGGCGGTCGCCTCGACCGGCTCGGCGTTCGTCACCGGCGTCACCACCAGCTGGGCGATCCGGGCGCCCGCCTCGATCCGCACGGTCTCGGCCGGGTCGGTGTTCAGCAGCAGCACCCGCACTTCGCCGCGGTAGCCGGCGTCGATCAGCCCGGGGCTGTTGACCAGCGTGAGCCCGTGCTCGCGGGCGAGCCCGGAGCGCGGCAGGACGAGCCCGGCATGGCCCTCGGGGATCTCGATCGCGATCCCGGTTCCGACGCCCCAGCGCTCGCCAGGGCCGATGTGGGCGACCTCGGTCGAGTAGAGGTCGAGCCCGGCGTCGCCTAGGTGCGCCCGGGACGGCAGTGCGGCTGCGGCGTTCAGCTTGATGACCGGCAGATCCATGCCGCGCAGCGTAGAGACTTTCGCCTTGCTCAGACCACAGCCAGGTCGTCGAAGCGGTGTAGCTCCGCGGACGGGACGCGAGCTGTGACGAGGACGCCGTCGGGACCGTCGGTCCGCTCCAGCTCGCCGGCGAGCTCGTGCAGCTCGTGCAGGCGGGCCCCCTGGCTGTAGGGGATCAGCAGCTCGACCTCGGTCAGGGTCTCGACGAAGGCCGCCTCGATCCGCTCGCGCAGTGCGTCCAGCCCTTCCCCGGCGAGCGCCGAGACCAGCACCGCGGTCGGGTGGCCGAGCGCCACCTCCTGACGCTCGTCCTCACTCAGCAGGTCGGCCTTGTTGAGGACGAGGAGGCGCGGCTTCTCCCCCGCGCCGATCTCCTCCAGCACCTCGTCGACCGCGCGCATGTCGGTGATCCGGCGCTCTTCGGCCTCGGAGGCGTCGACGACGTGGACGATCAGATCGGCCAGCGTCGTCTCCTCGAGGGTCGCCTTGAACGCCTCGACGAGCTGGTGGGGCAGCTTCTCGATGAAGCCGACCGTGTCGGTCAACAGGTAGTCGCGGCCGGAGAGCTCGAAGTTCCGCGTGGTCGGGTCGAGCGTCTCGAAGAGGCGGTTGGCGACGCCGACCTCGGCGCCGGTCAGGGCGTTCAGCAGGGTCGACTTGCCGGCGTTGGTGTAGCCGGCGAGGGCGACGCTGGGGATCGAGGCGGCCGCGCGCTGGGCGCGCATCACGCCGCGGTTCTTTTCGGTCTCCCGCAGCCGGCGGCGGAGTGCCGAGATCCGGTCGCGGGCGAGTCGGCGGTCGGTCTCGATCTGGCTCTCGCCCGGACCCCTGGTGCCGATGCCGCCGTCGATGCGGCCGGCGCCGAGCCGCTCGAGGTGGGTCCAGAGGCCTCGCATGCGGGCCATGTTGTATTCGAGCTGGGCGAGCTCGACCTGCAGCTTGCCCTCGGCCGAGTGGGCGTGGTCGGCGAAGATGTCGAGGATCACCGCGGTGCGGTCGATCACCGGCACCTCGAGCGCCGATTCGAGGTTGCGCTCCTGGCGCGGCAGCAGCTCGTCGTCGCAGGCGACGAGGTTAGCGTCGGCGGCCTTGATATCCGCCTTAAGTTCGTCGATCCGGCCGCGGCCGAAGTAGCGGTCGGGATCTGGTTTGGGCCGCTGCTGGGTGGCGACGCCCGCGGTCGCGACGCCCGCCGTGCGCAGCAGCTCCTTCAGCTCGGCGAGCGGCTCGCCGTCCTCGCGCCCGTCGACGATGCCGATCGCGAGCGCGCGCTGGCGCGCCCGGCGGTTGACCACCCCGGCGCCATTGCCGTTTTCTGCCGTGTACCGCGTCTCGGTGACGCGGCCGGTCCTCGATCCACTCACTTCGATCCATTGTACGGCGCCGCCTCGGCCGTCTAGGGTGGTCTCCGTGAAGGTCTTCGTCACCGGAGGGACGGGTTTCATCGGCGGTGCCGTGGTGCGCCAGCTGCGCGCCCGTGGTGACGATGTCGTGGCGCTGGTGCGCACCCCCGCCAAAGCCGCGCCACTGGAGGATCTCGGCTGCACCCTGGTCCCTGGCGACCTGAACGACGAACGGGCGATCCGCGCCGGCATGGGGGGATGCGACGCGGTGATCCACGCCGCGGCCGTCTACGAGGTCGGGATCCCGGCGAGCGAGCGGCAGTCGATGCGCGAAGCGAACGTCGGTGGCACCGAACGGGTGCTCGGCGCGGCGCTGGAGGCGAAAATCGCCAAGGTCGTCTACGTCTCGACCGTCGGCGCCTTCGGCAACACCCATGGCCAGGTCGTCGACGAGAGCTACGAGCACCCCGCCGACAGCTTCACCTCTGAGTACGAGAAGACGAAGTGGGAAGCCCATCAGGTGGCGAAGAAGCTGATCGGCGAAGGGCTCCCCTGCGTGATCGTCCAGCCGGGCGGCGTCTACGGGCCCGGCGACACCTCCTCGATCGGCGTCCTCCTCGACCAGTTTCTGAGCGGCAAGATGCCGCTGATGCCCTTCCCCGAGCTGGGCATCTGCCTCAGCCACGTCGAGGACATCGCCGCCGGGATCATCCTCGCGCTCGACAAAGGCAAGGTCGGCGAGGCCTACATCATCAGCGGCCCGGTGACGACCGTGCGCGAGGCGATCGGCGTGGTCGCCGCCGAGACCGGCAAGAAGGCGCCGAAACACGCGCTGCCGACCGGGCTGATGAAGGCGATGATCCCGATCGGCCCGCTGGTCGGCAAATTGATGGGTCAGCCGCCCAACCTGCGCGAGCTGATCTCCTCCGCCGACGGCGTCACCCTCTGGGCGAGCCACGACAAGGCGACCCGGGAGCTCGGCTACCAGCCGCGTGGCCTCGAAGAGGGCCTGCGCGCACTGCTCGAGGCCGAAGGCAGGCTGCCGGCCGGCACCGCCGCTGCATAGGCTCCGCTCGATGCGAGTGATCGATGTCGAGCACCTCGGCCGTCCGCACGTGATCGGCTGTTGGGAGGTAGACGGGCTGCTGGTCGATCCCGGGCCCGAGTCCTCCCTCCCCACCCTGCTGGCGAAGCTCGGGGACGAGCGGCCCGAGGCGATCCTGCTCACCCATATCCACCTCGACCACGCCGCCGCGACCGGCGCGATGGTCGCCCGCTGGCCCGACCTGCCGGTCTACGTCCACGAGCGCGGCGCCCCGCACCTGATCGACTCCTCGCGCCTGCTGGCCAGCGCCGAGCGCCTCTACGGCGACAAACTCGAGTACCTCTGGGGCAGGATCCAGCCGGTCCCCGAGGCGAACGTGACGACGCTGGCGGGCGGCGAGATCGTCCGCGGCATGCGCGTCGCCTACACCCCCGGCCACGCCTCGCACCACGTCTGCTACCTCCACGAGGAGACCGGCACCGCCTTCGTCGGCGACGTCGCCGCCTGCCGCATCCCGCCGACCGACCTGGTGATCCCGCCGACCCCGCCCCCCGACATCGACGTCGAGCTCTGGGAAGAGTCGATCTCCACGGTCGAGGCCTGGGCGCCCGAGCGGCTCGCCCTCACCCACTTCGGCCCCGTCGACGACCCTCGCCGCCCACCTCGCCGCGGCGAGGCGCCGCCTCCGCGAGGAGGCCGAGCTGGCCCGCGGTATGGACGAGGAGACCTACGAGGCCGACCTGCAGCGGCGGATCGCCGCCCAGCTCGACCCGGAGACGGCGGCGGAGATGTTCCAGGCCGTGCCGACCGCCTACCAGTGGGCCGGCCTCGACCGCTACTGGCGCAAGAAAGCCGAGCGCGAGACCTAGCGCCCGCGGTGAGTTCGCACTTATCGTCGCTATCCGACGATAAGTGCGAACGCGGAGGCGCTAGGCGAGGTGCTCGCGCATCCGCTCGACGGCCTCTTCGATCCGGTCGTCGGGGGCGGTCAGCGAGATGCGGAAAAAGCCCTCGCCGCTCGGCCCGTACATCGAGCCGGGTGAGACGACCACCGCTGCCTCTTCGAGGACGGTCTCGGCGAAGGAGGTTGAGGTGTGGCCGCTCGGGACCGGAGCCCAGACGTAGATCGTGCCCTTCGGTGGGGTGACCTCGACGCCGATCGCACTGAGCGCCGAGACGACCAGGTCGCGGCGGCGAAGGTAGGTGGCGTTCTGCTCGGCGAGCGGCTCGGGCGGGCCCTGCAGCGCCGCCACGGCGGCAATCTGGATCGCCTCGAAGAGGCCGGAGTCGACGTTGGTCTTGAGCCGCCAGTAGGACTGGATCGCGTCGGGGTGGCCGAGGATCGCGCCGACCCGCCAGCCGGTCATGTTGTAGCCCTTGGAGAGCGAGAAGACCTCGACCCCGACCTCCTTGGCGCCCGGCGTCGCGAGGAAGCTGGGCGCGACGTAGCCATCGTAGGTCGTCTCCGAGTAGGCGTTGTCGTGGACGACGAGGATCTCGTGCTCGCGGGCGAAGTCGACGACTTCGGCGAAGAACCCGTCGGGGACGACCGCGCCGGTCGGGTTGTTCGGGTAGTTGATGAACATCAGGCGAGCCTTGGCGGCGGCCTCGGCGGAGACGGCGCCCAGGTCGGGCGCGAAGCCCTTCTCCGGGAGCAGCGGCAGCAGCTCGGCGGTGGCACCGTGCAGCAGCGGGCCGCCGGTGTAGACCGGGTAGCCGGGGTCGGAGGCGAGCGCCACGTCGCCCGGGTCGAGGAAGGCGTTGCAGAGGTTGTAGACGCACTCCTTGGCGCCGATCGCCGGGATCACCTCGTTCGCCGGGTCGATCTCGACCCCGAAGCGCCGGTCGTAGAAGTTCGCGAACTCCTCGCGGAAGTCCTCACGGCCGCGGTTCGAGGGGTACTGGTGGGTGGCCGGATCGGCGACCGCCGCCTGCATCGCCTCGACGATGTAAGGGTAGGTCGGCTGGTCGGGATCGCCGATCCCGAGGCTGATCACGTCGATGCCGGCAGCCCGCTTCTCGGCGATCCGGCGCTCCAGTTCCTGAAACATGTAGGGCGGGATCGCCTGCAGGCGCTTCGATGGCTCGGCGATGCCCATGGGCGCGGAGAGATTATTGGAAGCCAGGCCCATCAGTCTTGCTCGGACAGCGCCGCGAGCAGCTCGGGTGACGCCTCGCCCGCATAGACCGGCTCGGCCCAGCCGTCGAGGCGGACCGCCAGGTCCTCGCCGATCTCGACCGCGAGCTCGCCGCCGTCGAGCTCCACCGTGAGCGGACTGGCCGCGCCGCGGAGGAAAGCGGTCACCGCGGCGCCCGAGGCGCCGGTGCCGGAGGAGAGCGTCTCCCCCACGCCGCGCTCGAAGATGCGGGCGCGGACGGTCGAGCCGTCGACCGCGAGGAAGGAGACGTTGGTGCGGTTCGGGAAGAGGTCTGAGGCTTCGATCTCCGGCCCGATCTCCTCCAGGTCGAGGTCGGCCAGCTCGTCGGCGTCGACGACGATCGCGCACTGCGGGTTGCCGATCGAGACGTGCTGGAACTCCCAGGCGCGGCCCGCCGAGCAGACCGTGCCGCGGCCGTCGGGGCCGCCGGAGGGGAAGTCCTTGGACGTCGTCGAGGCGTTGCCCATGTCGACCGAGCAGGTCAGCTCGCCGGTGATCGTCGGCCGGATCGGCCCGGCGACGGTCGAGATCGCGAACTCGTCGGCGTCGGTCCAGCCGTGGCGGCGCAGGTAAAGGATCGCCTCACGGGCGCCGTTGCCGGACAGCTCGGCCTCCGAGCCGTCCGGGTTGAAGATCCGCAGCTCGGCGACGAACTCCGGGTCCTCGCTCGGCGCCAACAGCAGGATCCCGTCCGCCCCGATCCCGAAGTGCGGGTCGCACAGCCACTCGACCCGCTGCGAGTTCAAATCCCAGGGAAGCTCCGCCCCCTCGAGGATCAGATAGTCGTTCCCGAGCGCCTGCCACTTCTCAAATTTCACAGCCCGGACCCTATTGCGTGGCGGTCCCGCAACGGCGTGCGGTCGATGGGCCGAAAACCGGACCATCTGTCCGGTTTTCGGCCCATCGGCGGGGGTGTGTCAACGGAGTGAGTCGAGGATGCGGATTGCGACCTCGGCGTCGGTGAGATCGGTGCGGTCGATCGTGATCAAGTCGGGGATTTTGCGCATCCAGGTGAGCTGGCGGCGGGCGTAGTTGCGGGAGCGGCGCTTCATCGTCTCCAGGTCGCCGGCGAGGATTTCGTTCAGGCCGAGCGCTTTGCGCGCGGTGCGACCGGCTCCGAGCGCGGCGGCCCGCCGCGCCTCCTCCTCCCCGCCCCCGGCGACGATCGCGTCGACCCGCGCGTCGATCCGCTCGTAGAGCCGCGCCCGGTCCATATCGAGCCCGAAGATCCGCGTCGGGTGCCGCGTCTCCCCCGACCAGAGCTCCGACTCTCCCGAGAACGCCGGCACTTTCTTCAGCGACAGATCAGCCAGCGCAGCCCGCAGATAGAGCCCGGTCCCCCCCACCACGATCGGCGTCCGCCCCGCCTCCAGCGCCCGATCGATCGCGTCGTGCGCGAGCGGCATGTAGTCCCCGATCGAGAAGTCACTCGTCACCGGCACGATCCCCAGCAGCTCATGCGGCAACACGGCTTGCTCAGCCGCCGTAGCCGCCCCGGTAAGCACGTCGATCCCTTCGTACACCTGCAGCGCATCGCAGTTGATCGCCACCGGCTCCTCGCCCCGCTCGCGCAGCAATTCAGCCAGAGATACGGCGGCCCCGGTCTTGCCCACGCCCGTGGGACCGAACACGGCCAGAACCATTACAGGGGTGTCCGTGAGGCCCCGAACGGCTTGTACTTTTTCGTTGCCCGCACCTCGTGCGTCCTCATCCGCCTCACCGAAAAAGTTGAGAGAGGGGCCTCACGGACACCCCTGCCAACGTCTGAGAAGTCGCATTTTCGATCTCCACATCGACAAACTCGCCCGGACTCGCCACCCCTTCGAAGTTGACGGCCTTGTTGTGCCGCGTTCGCCCCCGCAACCTGGTCGGGTCGGTACGGCTCGGCCCCTCGACTAGCACCTCCATCGTCCGCCCGACGAAGCGCTGCGCCCGCTCCGCCGCGCGCCTCTGCACCACCTCGAGGAGCCTTTCCATCCGCTCGACCTTGACCGCGTGCGGCAGTTGGTCGTCCATCGTCCGCCGCCTCGGTTTCGCGGCGCGGGCTGAAGACGAAGGTGAAGGCGCCGTCGTAGCCGACCTCCTCGGCGACCTCGAGCGTCTGGGCGAAGTCGGCTTCGGTCTCTCCCGGGAAGCCGACGATGATGTCGGTGGTGATCGCGCAGTCGGGGACGTGCTCGCGGATCAGCGCGACGCGGTCCATGTAGCGGGCGCGGTCATAGGTCCGCCGCATCCGTTTCAGCACCGCGCTCGAGCCCGACTGCAGCGGCAGGTGGATCTGCTCGCAGAGCGCCGGCAGCTCGGCGTGGGCGCGGATCACGTCCTCCTTCATGTCCTTCGGATGCGGACTGGTGTAGCGGATGCGGTCGATGCCGGGCACCGCGTCGACCCGGGCGAGCAGCTCGGCGAAGCTGAGCCGGCGCTCGCGCGGCAGGTCGCGGCCGTAGCTGTTGACGTTCTGGCCGAGCAGCGTCACCTCGCGCACCCCGTCGGCGGCCAGCGCCTCGGCCTCGGCGATCAGCTCGGCCGGGTCGCGGCTGACCTCGCGGCCGCGGGTCGAGGGCACGATGCAGTAGGAGCAGACGCAGTTGCAGCCCTGGGAGATCTGCAGCCAGCCCTGGAACTCGCGCTCGCGCCGGGCCGGCAAGTGGCCGGAGAAGTCCTCGAACTCGAAGTAGCCCTGGGCGGTCAGCGAGTCGGAGTTGAGGAACTCGGCCAGCTTGTGGATCTGGCCCGGGCCGAAGGCGACGTCGACGAACGGGAAGCGCTCGAAGACCTCGTCCTTGACCGACTGGGCCCAGCAGCCGCCGACCCCGACCGTGCGGCCCGGGTCTTCGCTCTTCAGCCGCTTCGCCTCGCCGAGATGCGCGATGAAGCGGCTGTCAGCCGACTCGCGGATCGAGCAGGTGTTGAAGAGGATCAGGTCGGCCTCGCCTCGCTCGGCCACCTCCTCGTAGCCGAGCGAGGTGAGCATGCCGCGCATCCGCTCGGAATCGTGGACGTTCATCTGGCACCCGAAGGTGGTGACGTGGAAGCGCTTCACGCGCTCAGGGTACCGAGGGCCGGGCGCTCGGCGCGGAAGCTACTTTTCGCCTTCGGTGATGTCCTGCGCGACGTAGGCGGCGACGTTTTCGATTTCTTCTTCGGACAGGACGCCCGAGAAGGACGGCATGCCACCGCCGCCGTTGGTGACCTGCTGGATCGCGCCTTCTTCGGACTGGGCCAACGGCATCGTCCGCAGATCAGGACCGCCGTTGCCGCCGTGACCGGTGGCGCCGTGGCAGGTCGAGCAGTTTTCGGAGAAGACGACGGCGCCCGATTCGGGGTCGCCACCTGCCGTGGTCGCGCCGGCTTTGCCTTCCATCTCTTCGCCCGCCGCGCCTTCCTGCTTGGCGCCGCCTTCTTCAGGGGCTTTTTCGACTTCTTCTTCGGAGCTTTCGCCGGATTCGGAGCCTTTTCCGGATTCCGCCCCCGCGGACGATTCGCCGTTTTCGGCTTCTTCCGCTTCGGCGGCTTCTTTTTCCGCTTCTTCGAACGGGCCGGTGGTCTCCCGTTTCTGGATCTCTTCGCTCGCCTTCGCGTACTCGGCGTCGTGGTCCTTCGACTCGTCCTTGCCGTGCAGGACGGCGAAGGTGCCGGCGCCGATCGCGAAGACCGCGAACCAGACGATGATCAGCGGCATCCATTTGCCTGGGAAGTTGTCGTTTTTCAGCCCGAACAGGCTGACGACGATGGCCGAGGCGGCGAGGATGCCGCCGCAGATGAAGAAGAGCGTTTCGTGCATCGGGCGGCCGGAATCCTATTGGTGCGTGGGACCCGGTGCTTGCAGACCGAGGCGAGGCCGCGCTAGGCGGCCTGCGCCTCCGCGATCGGATCGGCCGGCTCGATGGCCGCATCAGGCTCCGTAGCGCCGATTCCGAGCGCCGTCCGGACCTTGGCTTCGATCTCCATGGCGAGCTCCGGGTTGTCGGCCAGGAACTGTTTCGCGTTGTTGCGGCCCTGTCCGAGGCGGATCTCGCCGTAGGAGAAGAACGAACCGGATTTCTGGACCAGATCCTGCTCGATGCCGAAGTCGATGAGCCCGCCCTCGCGCGAGATGCCGACTCCGTACTCGATGTCGAACTCGGCCTGGCGGAACGGCGACGCGACCTTGTTCTTGACGACTTTCACGCGGACCCGGTTGCCGACCGCCTCGGTGCCTTCTTTGAGGGTCTCGATGCGGCGGATGTCGAGGCGCTGTGACGAGTAGAACTTGAGCGCGCGGCCACCCGGCTGGGTCTCCGGCGAGCCGAACTGGACGCCGACTTTTTCGCGGATCTGATTGGTGAAGAGGCAGACCGTGTTGGTCCGGTTGAGGTTGCCGGCGAGTTTCCGCAGCGCCTGCGACATCAGCCGCGCCTGCAGGCCGACCGTGGTGTCGCCGATCTGCCCGTCGAGCTCGGCTTTCGGGGTCAGCGCCGCGACCGAGTCGATCGCGACCACGTCGACCGCGCCCGAGGCGATCAGGCGGTCGGCGATCTGCAGGGCCTGCTCGCCGTAGTCGGGCTGCGAGACCAACAGCTCGTCGGTGTCGACGCCGATCGCCCGCGAGTAGACCGGGTCGATCGAGTGCTCGGTGTCGATGAAGGCGCAGACGCCGCCGAGCGCCTGGGCCTCGGCGATGATGTGGTTGACCAGCGTCGTCTTTCCCGAGGACTCCGGGCCGAAGATCTCGACGATCCGGCCACGCGGCACGCCGCCGATCCCCAGCGCCAGGTCGAGTGCCAACGACCCGGTCGGGATCGCCGCGACCTTGACCGTGCCTTTGTCGCCGAGGCGCATCAGGGAGCCCTCGCCGAAGTCGCGCTCGATCTGGGTGACGGCCGCCTCGAGGGCCGAGTCCTTAGCTTTGGCCTCCTTCGCCGTGAGGCCCTTCAAGTTCACTTTGTTGTCCGCCATCTCAGATCATCACCTCACTGCCGCCCGCTTCAGGACAGCTCGACTTGGGCCAGCGGGGCGTATCGGGCGCCCCCCGGCTGGAGTTCAGAACGGTAGAGCGTCATCCGGACGCCTAAAAAGGGCTCTTTGAGCCCGTCGGGAAGGTCTCCGGGCCGCCTCGCGACCGCGGCGGGACGACGTGAGCCGCGCCCCTCGGCGCGCACCCTGGCGACCGTCACATGGGGCCAGAAATCGCGCTCCTCGGGCTCGTGGAGGTCCGCCGCGACCAATCGCCCTACCAACCCCTCGCGGAGGTCGGAGGCGGCCGGAGAGGGCGCCGGCAGGGCGAAGAGCGCGGCCCGCCGTCGCCCCCGCGGCAGCGGGATCGGATCCTCGAGCTTCAGCAACGGCGCCGGCGCCCCGGCGCGCCGCACCACGGCGGCGATCGCCTCCACCTCCTCCACCTCGCGGTGGCCGAGGAAGGCGAGCGTGACGTGCAGCGACTCGGGCCGCACCGGGCGCAGCTCCGGATCGACCAGCTCGCGCGCGCCCCAGGCCACCAGCCCCTCCCTCACCGCCTCGGGCAGGTCCAGGGCCACGAAGACCCGCTGCCGCCCCTCTCGCTCGCCCTGACTCGCCATACGGCCAAGCTAGGGCGGAAATCCGCGCGGCTCAACGCCGCTTCGCAACTTCTTCGTGAATTTAGGCGCTCGTATCCGTCTCGGACGCGATCGGCGCCGCCGCATCGCCGCCGAGCAGGTTCCGCAGCAGGTGCATCGCGACCAGCGCCGAGCGTTCGCGGATGTCGTGGCGGTCGCCGGGGATGACCGGATCGCGGGCGACCTGGGTCCCGTCGGCGAGCCGCGCGTTGAAGCAGACGTAGCCGACCGGCTTCCCCTCGGTCCCTCCCACGGGCCCGGCGATCCCGGTGATCGAGACCGCGACGTCGGCGCCGAAGCGCTCCAACGCCCCCTGCGCCATCGCCTCGGCCACCTCGGGCGACACCGCGCCCTGGGTCTCCAGCAGGTCCTTCGGCACCCCCAGCAGCTCTTCTTTGGCCCCGTAGGAGTAGGCGACGACGCTCCCCGCCAGGTAGTCCGAGGCGCCCGGCACGTTGGTGATCCGCGCCGCGAGCAGCCCGCCGCTGCATGACTCGGCCAGCCCCAGCCGGTGCCCGCTCAGCAGCTTCGCGACCTGTTCGTCGATCGTCTCGCCATCGAGGCTGAACGTTTCCCGCGAGTGCCGCCGCGCCAGCCCGTCGCGGACCGCCATCGCCACCGCCTCGGTCTGCTCGCGCCAGCGCACGTCGATCTCGATCTCGCCGCGCCGCAGGCAGGTGGTCACCTCGACCGCCCCGACATCGACCCCGTCGTCGTCCTCGATCTCCCGCAGGCTCTTGGCGATTTCCGACTCGGGGACGCCGAACATGCGCATCGTCAGGCCGTGCAGCGGCGTCGCCCGGGCCAGCACGGCCCGCACCGCGTCGGTCTTCATCGCCACCGGCCACATCGGCCGCAGCTCGCGCGGCGGCCCGGGCAGGACGATCACGACGCTCTCCCCGGCCGGCACGACCAGCCCCGGCGCGGTCCCGACCGGGTCGAGCGCCTCCGCCCCTTCCGGCACCATCGCCTGCTTGCGGTTGGCGTCCATCACCGCCGCTTCGTCGATCTTGAAGTTGCGTCGCGCCGCGAACCGCCGCAGGATCGCCGCGATCTTCTCCTCCATCTCCTCGTCCAAGACCATCGGCCGGCCGGCGAAGCGGCCGACGATCTCGGCCGTCAGGTCGTCCGCGGTCGGCCCGAGGCCGCCGCTGGTGACGATCAGGTCCATGCTCTCGGCGGCGAGGAAACGGAGAGCGTCCTCGAGGTCGTCGGGGCGGTCGGCGACGACGATGATGTGGGCGACCTCGACCCCCAGCTCGGCCAGCCGTTCGCTGACCCAAGGACCGTTGGCGTCGGAGATGCGGCCGGTGATCACCTCGGTCCCGGTGACCACGATCCCCGCGCGGACGACTCTCGATCCCTCCATCGGCGGGACCGAAACTACCGGACCGAGGTGGTCAGGAAACGTCGCTGTCGGCGTCGACCCCGACCGGGGAAGGCGCCCCACCGCCACCGCCCGATCCCGGTCCGTCGACCACCCGGGCCAGATCGGCCTGCGTGATCAGCACCTGGCGCGGTTTCGAGCCCTCGTAGCCGGAGATCACGCCGCGTCGCTCGAGCATGTCGATCAGGCGCCCGGCCCGCGTGTAGCCGACCCGCAGACGGCGCTGGATCATCGATACCGAGGCGGTTTCGGTCTGCACGACCAGGCGGATCGCCTCGTCCAGCAGGTCGTCGGAGTCGGGATCGAAGTCGTCCTCCCCGCGCCCCTCGTCGGCGGCCTCCTCGGGCGCCTCCAGCAGCTCCTCCTCGAAGTCCGGTTCGCCCTGCTTGGCCCAGTGGCCGGTGATCTTGGCGATCTCTCCCTCGGTGATGAAGGCGCCCTGGACCCGCTGCAGCTTCGAGGAGCCGGCACCGCGGAAGAGCATGTCGCCCTGTCCCAGCAGCGACTCGGCGCCGCCCTGGTCGAGAATCACCCGCGAGTCGGTCTGCGAGGACACCGCGAAGGCGATCCGGCTCGGGATGTTGACCTTGATCGTGCCGGTGATGATGTCGGTCGACGGGCGCTGCGTCGCCAGCACCAGATGGATGCCGGTGGCGCGCGACTTCTGGGCGAGCCTGATGATCGAGTCCTCGACTTCGGCCGGGGCGACCATCATCAGGTCCGCGAGCTCGTCGATCACGCAGAGGATGTGCGGCAGCGGCGCCTCGCCGGCCTTGCGGCGGAGTCGGTTCAGCTCCTCGAGGTTGCGGGCGCGGGCCTGGGACATGACGCCGTAGCGCGTCTCCATCTCGGTGATCAGGTTGGAGAGGACGTTGGCGGCGAGGCGCGGCGAGGTCACCACCGGGGTCAGCAGGTGCGGGACGTGCTCGTAGTGGTTGAGCTCGACCTGCTTCGGGTCGACCAGCACCAGGCGCACCTCGTTCGGCGAGGAGGCCATCAGGATCGAGGAGAGGATCGCGTTGACGCAGGCGCTCTTGCCCGAGCCGGTGGTGCCGGCGACGAGCACGTGCGGCATCTTCGCCAGGTCGGTCCAGACCGCGTTGCCGTCGATCCCCTTGCCGAGCCAGGCGACCAGCGGCGAGGTCTTGGCCGGACGGCCCGCGTAGATGTCGCCGAGGCGGACCATGCGGCGTTTGGCGTTCGGGATCTCGACCCCGACCGCCTGTTTGCCGGGGATCGGGGCGAGGATGCGGATGTCGGTGGAGGCCAGCGCGTAGGCGAGGTCGTTCGCCAGCTCGGTGACTTTCTTGACTTTGATGCCGGGCGCGAGGCGCAGTTCGTACAAGGAGACGTGCGGACCGCTGACCACGCCGACGATCTTCGCCTCGACCCCGAAGTGGCCGAGCGCCTCGATCAGCTTGCGGCCGGTGATCTGCTGGTCGCGCGGATCCGGGCCTTTGTCGCCTTTGCCGCGCTCCAGCACGCGCGGCGACGGCACCTTGTAGTCGATCTCCTCCGAGGTGGTGACGCCGCGCAGGTTGCCCATGGGGGTCGGTTTGGAGATCTCTTCGGTCACGGGTTCGGGCAGAACCTGCCGCACCGGCTCGGGCTCGGGAAGCTCCGGCTCCGGCTCGTCTTTGGCCGGGCCGTCGTCGGCAAAATCGGCCTGGGTTTCGACGTCGAACAATCCCGGCGCGAAGATGTCCTCGTCGTCATCGGCCAGCGCCACCGTCGGCTCGAAGTCCTCGTCGTCCTCCGGGTAGTCGCTCATCACATCCGTTGCCGCCGCCCTGGTCTCGGCGGTCCGGTCGCCGCGGCGCTGGCGCCACTGGTCCTGGCCCTTGGCGACGGTGCGCGCCGTCGCCTCGCCGCCGCGGACACCGCCGAAGAAGACGACGCGGAGGCCGTGGCCGATCCCCCGGGCGAGCGCCGAGACCGAAGTGCCGGTCAAAAGCATCCCGCCCGCGACCAGCATCAGGAGCGTGAAGATCCGCGCGCCGACGCCCCCGAACAGGTAGATCAGGCCGGTTTCGATCCCATAGCCGACCTTGCCCCCTTCCCACCCGAAGAAGAGCACGAACAACAGGTAGATCCCGACCGCGACGAGGAACAGGCCGATCAGGTCGAGATGCCGCTGCTCGATGCCCTCGACCAGGCGGAATCCACCGCGGGATTTGGCGGCTTTGCCTCGTTTGGCTTTGCCTTTGGGTTTACGGGCAGGGGAGCGCTTCTGTCGAACGAACACGCGTCCCGTTTCGACGTCGGTCCCCCATCCCCTGTCGCGGCGGACGCCAGTACCGCGAACCCGCACTAAATTCGGCATAAAACCACCGCATAGCGCGTGAAAGGCCGTTTAACATCGCTGCATGCTCAGCCCCGATCCCGAGGTCCAGCAAGGCGGTCGTGTCCTCGTCGTCGAGGACGACACCGATATCGCCGACGTCCTGCGCCGCTCCCTCCGCAACGAGGGCTACGAGGTGAGGACTTCGGCCGACGGGGTCGAGGCGCTCGACATGGCGGTCGGGTTCGTCCCCGACCTGGTCGTGCTCGACCTCGGCCTGCCCGGGCTCGACGGGATCGAGGTCTGCCGCCGACTCCGCATGGAGGGCGACGTGCCGATCCTGATGCTGACCGCCCGCGCCGAGACCGAGGACCGGGTCACCGGCCTCGACAGCGGTGCCGACGACTACCTGGTCAAG
Organism: uncultured Actinomycetes bacterium; assembly: GCA_963824485.1. GTDB lineage: Bacteria > Actinomycetota > Thermoleophilia > Solirubrobacterales > 70-9 > VAYN01. The sequence goes on along the minus strand of CAWGPH010000006.1, from coordinate 8,956 downwards.
CCGTTCGAGCGCAAAGAGCTGCTGGCACGGATCCGCGCCCTGCTGCGCCGTCGGCCGCCGCGCGGCGCCGCCTCGCTCGAGGTCGGCGACCTGCAGCTGAACCCCGACACCCGCGAGGTCCACCGCGGCGAGCGCGAAATCGAGCTGACCAACCGCGAGTTCGAGCTGCTCGAGTTCCTGATGCGCAACGAGCGCCTCGTCGTCTCGCGCGAGCGCCTGCTCGACGAAGTCTGGGGCTACGACCCGATGGCGGCGACGAACACGATCGACGTCTTCATCTCCAACCTGCGACGCAAGCTCGAGGCGGGCGGCGAGCCGCGTCTCCTCCACACCAAACGCGGCGCGGGGTACGTCCTCAAAGACTGATGGTCGCCGCCGCCCGCAGCAACACCGTGGCCTGGCTGCGGCGGGTGGTGCATCCTCGGGCCTGGCCGGTCCGCTGGCGCCTGGCGGCGGTCTCCTCCGGTCTGACCCTGGCGATCCTGCTCGTTTTCGGCGGCACGATCGGCCAGATCGCCACTTCCCGCATCCGCGACGACTTCAACGGCGAGGTCCACGACGCGGTGGAATCGCTGCAGCGGGAACTCCACATCGAAATCCCGCTGGTCGGCCGGCCCCAGCCGGTGCCGCACCAGCTCAGCGTCCTCACCGAAGACGCCTCGCTGCGCGTCTTCGACCGAGCAGGCGAAGAGATCGGGCACAGCAAACACGTCGCGCGCCTCGGTGAACCGCATCCGGGCGTCACCGAAGAAAACGGGCTGCGGGTGGAAACCGCGGTCATCCGCGACAGCACCGGCATCATCACCGGCTACGTTCAGTACGGCCGCAGCACCGAGCACGTCGACGACACGATCACCCGCATCTGGCTGCTGATCTTCGCCGGGATCCTCGGTGGCACCCTGCTCGCCAGCCTCGCCGGGGTGGCGATTTCCAGTCGCGCGATGCGGCCGATCGCGGCGCTGACCGCGAGTGCCAAGGAGATCTCCGAGACCCGCGATACCTCCCGGCATATGCCCGCTCCGCCGGTCGAAGACGAGGTCGGCGAACTCGCCCATACGCTCGAGCAGATGCTGCGTTCGCTCGACGCCGCCCGCTCCGAGCGCGAGCAGGCGCTGCAGCAGCAGCGCGAGTTCGTCGCCGACGCCTCGCACGAGCTGCGCACGCCGTTGACCAGCGTGCTCGCCAACCTGGAGCTGCTGCAGGCCTCGCTGGGCGGCGCCGACCAGGCCGAAGATCGCGAGGTCGTCGACTCGGCGCTGCGCTCATCGCGGCGGATGAGCCGCTTGGTCTCGGACCTCTTGCTGCTGGCCCGCGCCGACGCCGGCCGGCTCGCCGCCCACCGCCGCTGTGATCTCGCCGAAATCGCCGGCGACGCGGCCGCCGAGGCGGCGCCGCTGATGGGCGAGCGCCACTTCGTGATCGACAACGACCGGCCGCTGCGGGTCGAAGGAAGCCCCGACGAGCTCCACCGCATGGTCCTCAACTTGCTCGACAACGCGACCCGCCACACCCCCGAGGGGGCGACGATCGAACTGAGGCTCTCCCAGGAGGGCGCCTTCGCGGTGATCGAAGTCGCCGACGACGGGCCCGGCATCCCGGCCGCGATGCGCACCCAGATCTTCGATCGCTTCGTCCGCGGCCAAGGTCCCGCCGACACCGCCCGCGGGACCGGCACCGGCCTCGGCCTGGCGATCGTCAGCGCCGTCGCCAACTCCCACAACGGCAGCGTCGAGGCGACCGAATCGGCCTCCGGCGGAGCCCTCTTCCGGGCCCGAATCCCGATCGTCCAGGCCGACCGCACGGCGGAGAAACATTCAAGTTCGATCTTTTAGGGGCGCTTTAGAACCCAGTCCTAAATTTGCCCGTGGACGAGACACTAGCCCGCCGGGATTCTCCCCAGACACTGTCCCGGCGGGCTTTTTCTTTGGGGCGATGCGGGGGCGCCTCGCGGTGTCCTCGGTCATTCGCCTCGGGTCACGCACTTGTTAGTGCGCTCCCCTCGGCTCATTTCCCTGCGTCCTTGCGAGGCTGGCCCGCCTCGCCCCAAAGGGCCGTGGCTAGACCTGAATCACGACGGGCAGGATCATCGGGCGGCGGCGTAGACGCTGCCAGACGAACTTGCCGATCGTTTCGTGCAGGTCCTCCTGGATCAGGTCGGACTCGCGGGTGCCCGCCTCGGCGGCGTCTTCGAGCGAGTCTTCGACCATGTCCTTCAGCTCCTCGACCAGCTTGTCGGCTTCGTCGAGGAAGGCGACGCCACGGAAGAGTACCTCCGGATCGGCGACGATCGCGCCGTCGTCCGAAGAAACGGTGACGACGACGATGAAGATGCCGTCGGCGGAGATGTCGCGGCGGTCGCGCAGGGCGGCGTCGTCGGGATCGCCGATGTTGACGCCGTCGACGAACATCGTGCCGACGTGCAGGTCCTCGCCGAAGCGGGCGCCCTTGGCATCGATCTCGAGTGGCACCCCGTTACGACCCTGGAAGATGTCCTTGCGGTCGATCCCGACCGACTCGGCCAGGTCGGAGTGCAGGCGGATCCGCTTGTAGTCGCCGTGGACCGGCATCACGTACCGCGGTTTGGTCAGGTTGAGCATCAGTTTCAGCTCCTCGCGGTAACCGTGGCCGGAGGCGTGGATCGGCGCGTCCTGGGCGGTGACCACGGTGGCGCCGATCTCGTAGATCCGGTCGATCGTCTCGTTGACCGCGCGCTCGTTGCCGGGCACGGGGCTGGCCGAGAAGACGACCGTGTCGCCTTTGTGGAGGGTCACGTCGCGGTGGTCGTTGTTCGCCATGCGACGCAGCGCCGAGAGCGGCTCGCCCTGGCTGCCGGTCGAGATCACGACGACTTTCTCGTCGGGGAAGTTCTCGATCTCGCGCGGCTGGATGAATACCCCCTGCGGCGCTTTGGCGATCCCCAAGTTGGAGGCGATGTTGTAGTTCTTGCGCATCGAACGACCAACCAGCGCGACCTTGCGGTCGAGTTGGGCGGCGGCGTCGACCACCTGCTGCACGCGGTGGATGTTGGAGGCGAACGAGGTGACGATGATCCGCCCCTCGCAGCGCGCGAACTGCTGCAGCAGGGCCGGGCCGACGCTCGACTCGGAGGGCGCGACACCCGGCCGGTCGGCGTTGGTCGAGTCGCCGCAGAGCAGCAACAGGCCCTCGCGGCCGATCTCGGCCAGCCGCGAGATGTCGGCGGGGCGGCCGTCGACCGGGGTCTGGTCGAACTTGTAGTCGCCGGTCATCAGCATCGAGCCGAGCTCGGTGGTGATCAGGACACCGCGCATATCGGGGATCGAGTGGGCGAGGTGGACGAGCTCGAGCTCGAACGGCCCACGCCGCACCTTCTCTCCCGCCGGCAGCTCCTCCAGCGGTGCTTTCTCTCCGAGCTTGTGCTCGTCGAGCTTGGAGCGGACCATGCCGATCGTCAGCAGGCCGCCATAGATGACCGGCGGGGTGCCGATCTCGCGCAGCACGTAGGGCAGCGCGCCGACGTGGTCCTCGTGACCGTGGGTGAGGACGATCGCCTCGATGTCGTCGGCGCGGTCGCGCAGGTAGGAGAAGTCGGGCAGGACGAGGTCAATGCCGTGCATCTCCGCCGTCGGGAACATCAATCCGGTGTCGACGATCACGATGCGGCCGTCGTATTCGACGACCATCATGTTCTTGCCGATCTCGCCGAGGCCGCCTAGAGGCAGCACTCGAAGTGTCTTACTGGGCAATGGAAAAGCTCACTCTCTGTGTGTGTGGAAGAAAATCGTCAGTGGGCGACCTGGAGGCCGACGGCCTCCAGGCCTGCCCGGACCGCCGCGCGCTGCTCGTCATCGCACTTGACGAGCGGCAAGCGCACGCGGTCGCTCGCCAGTCCGACGATGTCAAGGGCAGCCTTGACGGGAATCGGGTTGGTGGTGACGCCGAGCGCCGTGTAGAGCGGTCGAAGTTCGTCGTCGATCGCGCGGGCACGGGCCAGGTCGCCGGCTTGCGCCGCGTCCCAGATCTCCCGCATCCGGCGACTGGCGACATTGGACGCGACGAGGACGCCACCGGCGCCCCCGAACTCCAAGGTGTCGCAGAAGGTCTCATTGTCGCCGGCGAGGACCGCGAGCCCGTCGATCGGGCCGAGCTCGTCGGCGTTGGACTGCTTGACGGCGACGATGTTGGGGACATCGCGGCCGAGCTCCCCGAGCAGCTCCGGGTCGGCGTTGACGATCACCCGCGAGGGGATGTTGTACATCACCATCGGCAGCTCCGGGACCGCCTCGGCGACCGCTTCGAAGTGGGCGCGGATGCCGGCCCGATTGGGCTTGTTGTAATAGGGCACGACCACCAGCGAGGCATCGGCCCCCGCGTCCGCCGCCATCTGGGTCAGCTCGCGCGAATGCTGGGTGTCGTTGGTGCCGGTGCCACAGATCAGGAGCGCGTCGTCGCCGACCTCGGCGCGGACCGCCTGCAACAGCTCGATCTCCTCGCCGTCGGTGAGGGTCGGGCACTCGCCCGTCGTCCCGGCGATCACCAGGCCGTGCGAGCCGTCCTCGAGGATGTGCGCGGCCAGCCGCCGGGCACCGTCGAGATCGACGCCGCCGTCGTCGGCGAACGGCGTCGCCATCGCGGTGAGGACTCCTCGTAGCTCCTTCATCGCACCCAGGGTACCTCTCTGCCGCGGATGGGTGACGTGTGTTCCATGGCCGGCACTAGAGGAGCTTCTCAAGGCCGACGGTGAAGTGGTCAGGCAGGCTCGGCACCTTGCGCACCGCCAGCAGCACGCCGGGCATGAAGGAGTGGCGGTCGATCGAGTCGTGGCGGACCGAGAGCGTCTGGCCGGTGCCGCCGAAGATCACTTCCTGGTGGGCGACCAGGCCGGGCAGCCGCACCGAGTGGAGCGGCCGGTGGACGTGGCCGCCCGCCGCGTCGATCAACTCGGCGGTGCGCGCCGCGGTCCCCGAGGGCGCGTCGAGCTTCTTGTCGTGGTGGAGCTCGATGATCTCCGCCTCCGGCATGTGCGGGGCGATCGTCTGGGCGACGACCATCATCAGCACCGCGCCGATCGCGAAGTTGGGGGCGACGAAGCAGTTCGCGGTCGAGGCCTCGGCGGCGGCGCGGGCCGCGTCGAGGTCGAAGCCGGTGGTGCCGACGACCACGTGGACGCCCGCCGCGAGGCACTCCCCGACGTTGGCGAGCGCGGTGTCGGGGACGCTGAAGTCGACGACGACGTCGGCCTCGCCGAGCACGTCGGCCAGGTCGACGCCGAGGCTGGGGTCGGCGCGACCCGTCAGCTCGAGGTCCTCCGCCCCTTCGACCGCCTCGCAGACCGTCGCGCCCATCCGCCCGGCGGCGCCGGAGACGGCGACCTTGGTCATGCCGCTACCAGGGCCTCGCTGACCGGCGCCAGGGCCGCCCGGAAGCGGTCCTCGTCGGTGCCGACGCAGGCCGCCGAGAGGCGGTCGGCGGCATAGAGCTCGGCCGCCAGCTCGGTCAGCTCCTCGACCTCGACCGCGTCGACCTTGGCCAGCATCTCGTCGAGGCTTTCGATCGGCAGGCCGAACAGCACGGCGCGGGAGATCCGCGTCATCCGGGCGGCGGTCGACTCGGAGGAGAGTACGAGCCTCCCCTTGACGCTCTCCTTGGCGCGGTGCAGCTCCTCGGTCGAGACCGGCTCGGAGCGCAGCCGGGCGAGCTCGGAGCCGATGATCGCGCAGGCCTCCTCGACGTTGTCCTCGCGGGTGCCGACGTAGGTGGCGACCAGGCCGGTGTCGGTGAACTGCTCGTTGTAGGAGCCGACCGAGTAGGCGAGGCCGCGCTTCTCGCGCACCTCGCGGAAGAGCCGCGAGGAGGTCGAGCCACCGAAGATCGCGTCGAGGATCGCCAGCGGGAAGCGCCGCTCGTCCTCGCGGTCGATGCCGGGCGCGCCGAAGCAGATGTGGTACTGCTCGGTCTCCTTGGCCAGGAAGCAGAGGCGGGGCGGCTCGGTCAGCGCCGTCGCCGGGGCGACGCCGCCGCCCTCGGTCGGCGGGTGGACGAGCTTTTCGGCGAGCGCGACGATCGCGTCGTGCTCGAGGTGGCCGGCGGCGCCGACGACGATCTCCGAGCCGGTGTAGCGAGCGTGGTGGTAGCTGTCGATGTCCGGGATCGGGATGTTGGCGATCACCTCGGCCTCGCCGAGCACGCGGCGGCCGAGCGGGTGCGGGCCGAAGACGGCCTCGGCGAGCACGTCGTGGACGCGGTCCTGCGGCTCGTCGTCGTACATCGCGATCTCCTCGATCACGACCTGGCGCTCCGAGTCGATTTCGGGATAGGTGGGCGCCAGCATCATCTCGGCGAGCAGGTCGAAGACCTCGTCGGTGTGCTCGTCGAGGAAGCGGGCGTGCAGGTGGGTGGTCTCCTTGCCGGTCGCCGCGTTGACCGAGGCGCCGAGGCTGTCGAACAGCTCGGAGATCTCGATCGCCGAGTAGCGCTCCGTCCCCTTGAACAGCAGGTGCTCGAGGAAATGCGAGACCCCGGCCTGTGCCGGGGTCTCGTTACGCGAACCGGTGCGGACCCAGAGACCGAGCGCGACCGAGCGCACCGAGGGGACCTCCTCGGTGACCACCCGGACGCCCGAGCCCAGCGTCGTGACGCGAGCGCCGCTCAATTACGGCGCTCGCGTTCGCGGCCCCGGCCGCCGCGATCACGGTCGCGACCGCGTCCACCGCGATCGCCGCCACCATTGCGGCGGCCGCCGTCGCCGGAGCCGACCGACGCCAGCTCGGCGGGCGATTTGCCCGCCACCGACGGGTCGTCGGACAGGCGCAGGCCGATCCGGCCGCGCTCCTTGTCGACCTCGACCACGGTGACGTCGATCAGGTCGCCGCTCGACAGCACGTCGTCGACCGAGTCGACCCTCTCCCCCGGTTTCACGTTGGAGATGTGGAGCAGACCGTCGGTGCCCTTGACCAGCTCGACGAAGGCGCCGAAGGTGGTCGTCTTGACGACTTTGGCGGAGTTGTAGCGATCGCCGATCTCCGCCTCCTTGGTCATCGAGTTGATGCGGGCGACGCAGGCCTCGACCAGTTCGCCGGTCGGCGCGTAGATCCGCACCGTGCCGTCGTCTTCGACGTCGATCTCGGCTTCGAACTCCTCGCACAGAGCGCGGATCGTTTCGCCGCCTTTGCCGATCACGGCCCCGATCTTCTCCGGGTCGATCTTGATCGACTCGATCGCCGGGGCGTGCGGCGAGAGCTTCTCGCGCGGTCCGTCGATCGCCTCCGCCATCTTGCCGAGGATGAACTGGCGGCCCTTGTGGGCCTGGTCCAGCGCATCGCGCAGGATGTCGAAAGTGACGCCGGTGATCTTGATGTCCATCTGCAGGGCGGTGATGCCCTCGGCGGTGCCGGCGACCTTGAAGTCCATGTCGCCGAGGTGGTCCTCGACGCCGGCGATGTCGGTGAGGACGATGTAGTCGTCGCCCTCTTTGATCAGACCCATCGCGACGCCGGCAACCGGTGCGGTGACCGGGACGCCCGCCGCCTGCAGGGCCATCGAGGAGGCGCAGACCGAGCCCATCGAGGAGGACCCGTTCGACTCGAGCGTCTCGGAGACGACCCGGATCACGTACGGGAAGGACTCTTCGTCCGGGATCGTCGCGGCGAGCGCCCGCTCGGCGAGCGCGCCGTGACCGATGTCACGCCGCTTCGGGCCGCGCATGAAGCCCGCCTCTCCCACCGAGTAGGGCGGGAAGTTGTAGTGGTGCCAGAAGCGTTTCGTGGTCACCAGCCCGAGCGTGTCGATCCGCATGTCCATCCGCGTCGTCCCGAGGGCGACGTTGGACAGGATCTGCGTCTCGCCACGGGTGAAGAGGGCCGAGCCGTGGACACGCGGGGAGATGTCGACCTCGGTCTCGATCGGCCGGATCTCGTCCTGGGCACGCCCGTCGGGGCGTTTCTTGTCGACCGCGATCGCCTTGCGGATCGTGTCCTTCTCGATCGAGTCGAAGGCGGCGCCGACCTCGGCTCTTGCGGGCCGCGACGGCGTCCTCGTCACCGCACTCCGGTGCGTACTTGACGACGACCTCGGCCTTGACCACGTCGATCGCCTCGTAGCGCTCGAGCTTGCCCTCGGTGGCGATCGCGTCGACCAACGCTTGGCCGTGCGAGGCGCGGATGTCGGCGAGCAGCGACTCGTCGATCTTCACCGCGTCGACCTGGAGCTTCTCTTTGCCGGCCTTCTGCTGCAGCTCCTCCATCGCGGCGGTCAGCTTCTTGATCTCACCGTGGGCGATGTCGAGGGCGTCGAGGATCTCGGCCTCGGTGACGCCCTGGGCGCCGGCCTCGACCATCAGGATCGCCTCGTCGGTGCCAGCGACGATCAGGTCGAGGTCGAGCTCCTCGTGCGTCTCCTCCGGCGGGTTGATGACGAAGTCACCGTCGAGTTTGCCGATGCGGACCGCGCCGACGTGCTTGGCGACCGGGACCGGCGAGATCGCCAGCGCGGCGGAGGCGCCGTTCATCGCCAGGATGTCGTACGGGTTCACCCCGTCGACCGACATCGGCATCGCGACCAGCTGCGTCTCGTAGTGCCAGCCCTTGGGGAAGAGCGGGCGGATCGGGCGATCGATCATGCGCGCCGTCAGCGTCGCTTTCTCGCTCGATTTGCCCTCGCGACGAAAGAACGAGCCGGGGATTTTGCCCGCGGCGTACATGCGCTCCTCGACGTCGACGGTGAGGGGAAGGAAGTCCACGTCGCGAAGGCCGCCGATCGTGGCGGTGTTGAGGACCATCGTGTCGCCACTGCGCACCACGACGGCGCCGCTCGCCTGCTTCGCGAGTTTGCCGGTCTCGAAGGAAATCGTGCTGTCGCCGACATCCGCCGTGACACGGGTCACGTTAAACCTGCTCATTCGTATTTTTACCTCCGGCCGCCCGGATGGCGGCCATAGCTTTCTTACAGAACTCTCGTTCCTATTCCCGACTAAGAGTAC
>CAWGPH010000005.1:0-21014 GCA_963824485.1 uncultured Actinomycetes bacterium | reverse complement strand
CGAAGAGATCGGGCACAGCAAACACGTCGCGCGCCTCGGTGAACCGCATCCGGGCGTCACCGAAGAAAACGGGATGCGGGTGGAGACCGAGGTCTTCCGCGACCGCACCGGCGTGATCACCGGCTACGTTCAGTACGGCCGCAGCACCGAGCACGTCGACGACACGATCACCCGCATCTGGCTGCTGATCTTCGCCGGGATCCTCGGTGGCACCCTGCTCGCCAGCCTCGCCGGGGTGGCGATCTCCAGTCGCGCGATGCGGCCGATCGCGGCGCTGACCGCGAGTGCCAAGGAGATCTCCGAGACCCGCGATACCTCCCGGCATATGCCCGCTCCGCCGGTCGAAGACGAGGTCGGCGAACTCGCCCATACGCTCGAGCAGATGCTGCGTTCGCTCGACGCCGCCCGCTCCGAGCGCGAGCAGGCGCTGCAGCAGCAGCGCGAGTTCGTCGCCGACGCCTCGCACGAGCTGCGCACGCCGTTGACCAGCGTGCTCGCCAACCTGGAGCTGCTGCAGGCCTCGCTGGGCGGCGCCGACCAGGCCGAAGATCGCGAGGTCGTCGACTCGGCGCTGCGCTCATCGCGGCGGATGAGCCGCTTGGTCTCGGACCTCTTGCTGCTGGCCCGCGCCGACGCCGGCCGGCTCGCCGCCCACCGCCGCTGCGATCTCGCCGAAATCGCCGGCGACGCGGCCGCCGAGGCGGCGCCGCTGATGGGCGAGCGCCACTTCGTGATCGACAACGACCGGCCGCTGCGGGTCGAAGGAAGCCCCGACGAGCTCCACCGCATGGTCCTCAACTTGCTCGACAACGCGACCCGCCACACCCCCGAGGGGGCGACGATCGAACTGAGGCTCTCCCAGGAGGGGGCCTTCGCGGTGATCGAAGTCGCCGACGACGGGCCCGGCATCCCGGCCGCGATGCGCACCCAGATCTTCGATCGCTTCGTCCGCGGCCAAGGTCCCGCCGACACCGCCCGCGGGACCGGCACCGGCCTCGGCCTGGCGATCGTCAGCGCCGTCGCCAACTCCCACAACGGCAGCGTCGAGGCGACCGAATCGGCCTCCGGCGGAGCCCTCTTCCGGGCCCGAATCCCGATCGTCCAGGCCGACCGCACGGCGGAGAAACATTCAAGTTCGATCTTTTAGGGGCGCTTTAGAACCCAGTCCTAAATTTGCCCGTGGACGAGACACTAGCCCGCCGGGATTCTCCCCAGACACTGTCCCGGCGGGCTTTTTCTTTGGGGCGATGCGGGGGCGCCTCGCGGTGTCCTCGGTCATTCGCCTCGGGTCACGCACTTGTTAGTGCGCTCCCCTCGGCTCATTTCCCTGCGTCCTTGCGAGGCTGGCCCGCCTCGCCCCAAAGGGCCGTGGCTAGACCTGAATCACGACGGGCAGGATCATCGGGCGGCGGCGTAGACGCTGCCAGACGAACTTGCCGATCGTTTCGTGCAGGTCCTCCTGGATCAGGTCGGACTCGCGGGTGCCCGCCTCGGCGGCGTCTTCGAGCGAGTCTTCGACCATGTCTTTCAGCTCCTCGACCAGCTTGTCGGCTTCGTCGAGGAAGGCGACGCCACGGAAGAGTACCTCCGGATCGGCGACGATCGCGCCGTCGTCCGAAGAAACGGTGACGACGACGATGAAGATGCCGTCGGCGGAGATGTCGCGGCGGTCGCGCAGGGCGGCGTCGTCGGGATCGCCGATGTTGACGCCGTCGACGAACATCGTGCCGACGTGCAGGTCCTCGCCGAAGCGGGCGCCCTTGGCATCGATCTCGAGTGGCACCCCGTTACGACCCTGGAAGATGTCCTTGCGGTCGATCCCGACCGACTCGGCCAGGTCGGAGTGCAGGCGGATCCGCTTGTAGTCGCCGTGGACCGGCATCACGTACCGCGGTTTGGTCAGGTTGAGCATCAGTTTCAGCTCCTCGCGGTAACCGTGGCCGGAGGCGTGGATCGGCGCGTCCTGGGCGGTGACCACGGTGGCGCCGATCTCGTAGATCCGGTCGATCGTCTCGTTGACCGCGCGCTCGTTGCCGGGCACGGGGCTGGCCGAGAAGACGACCGTGTCGCCTTTGTGGAGGGTCACGTCGCGGTGGTCGTTGTTCGCCATGCGACGCAGCGCCGAGAGCGGCTCGCCCTGGCTGCCGGTCGAAATCACGACGACTTTCTCGTCGGGGAAGTTCTCGATCTCGCGCGGCTGGATGAATACCCCCTGCGGCGCTTTGGCGATCCCCAAGTTGGAGGCGATGTTGTAGTTCTTGCGCATCGAACGACCAACCAGCGCGACCTTGCGGTCGAGTTGGGCGGCGGCGTCGACCACCTGCTGCACGCGGTGGATGTTGGAGGCGAACGAGGTGACGATGATCCGCCCCTCGCAGCGCGCGAACTGCTGCAGCAGGGCCGGGCCGACGCTCGACTCGGAGGGCGCGACACCCGGCCGGTCGGCGTTGGTCGAGTCGCCGCAGAGCAGCAACAGGCCCTCGCGGCCGATCTCGGCCAGCCGCGAGATGTCGGCGGGGCGGCCGTCGACCGGGGTCTGGTCGAACTTGTAGTCGCCGGTCATCAGCATCGAGCCGAGCTCGGTGGTGATCAGGACACCGCGCATATCGGGGATCGAGTGGGCGAGGTGGACGAGCTCGAGCTCGAACGGCCCACGCCGCACCTTCTCTCCCGCCGGCAGCTCCTCCAGCGGTGCTTTCTCTCCGAGCTTGTGCTCGTCGAGCTTGGAGCGGACCATGCCGATCGTCAGCAGGCCGCCATAGATGACCGGCGGGGTGCCGATCTCGCGCAGCACGTAGGGCAGCGCGCCGACGTGGTCCTCGTGACCGTGGGTGAGGACGATCGCCTCGATGTCGTCGGCGCGGTCGCGCAGGTAGGAGAAGTCGGGCAGGACGAGGTCAATGCCGTGCATCTCCGCCGTCGGGAACATCAATCCGGTGTCGACGATCACGATGCGGCCGTCGTATTCGACGACCATCATGTTCTTGCCGATCTCGCCGAGGCCGCCTAGAGGCAGCACTCGAAGTGTCTTACTGGGCAATGGAAAAGCTCACTCTCTGTGTGTGTGGAAGAAAATCGTCAGTGGGCGACCTGGAGGCCGACGGCCTCCAGGCCTGCCCGGACCGCCGCGCGCTGCTCGTCATCGCACTTGACGAGCGGCAAGCGCACGCGGTCGCTCGCCAGTCCGACGATGTCAAGGGCAGCCTTGACGGGAATCGGGTTGGTGGTGACGCCGAGCGCCGTGTAGAGCGGTCGAAGTTCGTCGTCGATCGCGCGGGCACGGGCCAGGTCGCCGGCTTGCGCCGCGTCCCAGATCTCCCGCATCCGGCGACTGGCGACATTGGACGCGACGAGGACGCCACCGGCGCCCCCGAACTCCAAGGTGTCGCAGAAGGTCTCATTGTCGCCGGCGAGGACCGCGAGCCCGTCGATCGGGCCGAGCTCGTCGGCGTTGGACTGCTTGACGGCGACGATGTTGGGGACATCGCGGCCGAGCTCCCCGAGCAGCTCCGGGTCGGCGTTGACGATCACCCGCGAGGGGATGTTGTACATCACCATCGGCAGCTCCGGGACCGCCTCGGCGACCGCTTCGAAGTGGGCGCGGATGCCGGCCCGATTGGGCTTGTTGTAATAGGGCACGACCACCAGCGAGGCATCGGCCCCCGCGTCCGCCGCCATCTGGGTCAGCTCGCGCGAATGCTGGGTGTCGTTGGTGCCGGTGCCACAGATCAGGAGCGCGTCGTCGCCGACCTCGGCGCGGACCGCCTGCAACAGCTCGATCTCCTCGCCGTCGGTGAGGGTCGGGCACTCGCCCGTCGTCCCGGCGATCACCAGGCCGTGCGAGCCGTCCTCGAGGATGTGCGCGGCCAGCCGCCGGGCACCGTCGAGATCGACGCCGCCGTCGTCGGCGAACGGCGTCGCCATCGCGGTGAGGACTCCTCGTAGCTCCTTCATCGCACCCAGGGTACCTCTCTGCCGCGGATGGGTGACGTGTGTTCCATGGCCGGCACTAGAGGAGCTTCTCAAGGCCGACGGTGAAGTGGTCAGGCAGGCTCGGCACCTTGCGCACCGCCAGCAGCACGCCGGGCATGAAGGAGTGGCGGTCGATCGAGTCGTGGCGGACCGAGAGCGTCTGGCCGGTGCCGCCGAAGATCACTTCCTGGTGGGCGACCAGGCCGGGCAGCCGCACCGAGTGGAGCGGCCGGTGGACGTGGCCGCCCGCCGCGTCGATCAACTCGGCGGTGCGCGCCGCGGTCCCCGAGGGCGCGTCGAGCTTCTTGTCGTGGTGGAGCTCGATGATCTCCGCCTCCGGCATGTGCGGGGCGATCGTCTGGGCGACGACCATCATCAGCACCGCGCCGATCGCGAAGTTGGGGGCGACGAAGCAGTTCGCGGTCGAGGCCTCGGCGGCGGCGCGGGCCGCGTCGAGGTCGAAGCCGGTGGTGCCGACGACCACGTGGACGCCCGCCGCGAGGCACTCCCCGACGTTGGCGAGCGCGGTGTCGGGGACGCTGAAGTCGACGACGACGTCGGCCTCGCCGAGCACGTCGGCCAGGGCGACGCCGAGGCTGGGGTCGGCGCGACCCGTCAGCTCGAGGTCCTCCGCCCCTTCGACCGCCTCGCAGACCGTCGCGCCCATCCGCCCGGCGGCGCCGGAGACGGCGACCTTGGTCATGCCGCTACCAGGGCCTCGCTGACCGGCGCCAGGGCCGCCCGGAAGCGGTCCTCGTCGGTGCCGACGCAGGCCGCCGAGAGGCGGTCGGCGGCATAGAGCTCGGCCGCCAGCTCGGTCAGCTCCTCGACCTCGACCGCGTCGACCTTGGCCAGCATCTCGTCGAGGCTTTCGATCGGCAGGCCGAACAGCACGGCGCGGGAGATCCGCGTCATCCGGGCGGCGGTCGACTCGGAGGAGAGTACGAGCCTCCCCTTGACGCTCTCCTTGGCGCGGTGCAGCTCCTCGGTCGAGACCGGCTCGGAGCGCAGCCGGGCGAGCTCGGAGCCGATGATCGCGCAGGCCTCCTCGACGTTGTCCTCGCGGGTGCCGACGTAGGTGGCGACCAGGCCGGTGTCGGTGAACTGCTCGTTGTAGGAGCCGACCGAGTAGGCGAGGCCGCGCTTCTCGCGCACCTCGCGGAAGAGCCGCGAGGAGGTCGAGCCACCGAAGATCGCGTCGAGGATCGCCAGCGGGAAGCGCCGCTCGTCCTCGCGGTCGATGCCGGGCGCGCCGAAGCAGATGTGGTACTGCTCGGTCTCCTTGGCCAGGAAGCAGAGGCGGGGCGGCTCGGTCAGCGCCGTCGCCGGGGCGACGCCGCCGCCCTCGGTCGGCGGGTGGACGAGCTTTTCGGCGAGCGCGACGATCGCGTCGTGCTCGAGGTGGCCGGCGGCGCCGACGACGATCTCCGAGCCGGTGTAGCGAGCGTGGTGGTAGCTGTCGATGTCCGGGATCGGGATGTTGGCGATCACCTCGGCCTCGCCGAGCACGCGGCGGCCGAGCGGGTGCGGGCCGAAGACGGCCTCGGCGAGCACGTCGTGGACGCGGTCCTGCGGCTCGTCGTCGTACATCGCGATCTCCTCGATCACGACCTGGCGCTCCGAGTCGATTTCGGGATAGGTGGGCGCCAGCATCATCTCGGCGAGCAGGTCGAAGACCTCGTCGGTGTGCTCGTCGAGGAAGCGGGCGTGCAGGTGGGTGGTCTCCTTGCCGGTCGCCGCGTTGACCGAGGCGCCGAGGCTGTCGAACAGCTCGGAGATCTCGATCGCCGAGTAGCGCTCCGTCCCCTTGAACAGCAGGTGCTCGAGGAAATGCGAGACCCCGGCCTGTGCCGGGGTCTCGTTACGCGAACCGGTGCGGACCCAGAGACCGAGCGCGACCGAGCGCACCGAGGGGACCTCCTCGGTGACCACCCGGACGCCCGAGCCCAGCGTCGTGACGCGAGCGCCGCTCAATTACGGCGCTCGCGTTCGCGGCCCCGGCCGCCGCGATCACGGTCGCGACCGCGTCCACCGCGATCGCCGCCACCATTGCGGCGGCCGCCGTCGCCGGAGCCGACCGACGCCAGCTCGGCGGGCGATTTGCCCGCCACCGACGGGTCGTCGGACAGGCGCAGGCCGATCCGGCCGCGCTCCTTGTCGACCTCGACCACGGTGACGTCGATCAGGTCGCCGCTCGACAGCACGTCGTCGACCGAGTCGACCCTCTCACCCGGTTTCACGTTGGAGATGTGGAGCAGACCGTCGGTGCCCTTGACCAGCTCGACGAAGGCGCCGAAGGTGGTCGTCTTGACGACTTTGGCGGAGTTGTAGCGATCGCCGATCTCCGCCTCCTTGGTCATCGAGTTGATGCGGGCGACGCAGGCCTCGACCAGTTCGCCGGTCGGCGCGTAGATCCGCACCGTGCCGTCGTCTTCGACGTCGATCTCGGCTTCGAACTCCTCGCACAGAGCGCGGATCGTTTCGCCGCCTTTGCCGATCACGGCCCCGATCTTCTCCGGGTCGATCTTGATCGACTCGATCGCCGGGGCGTGCGGCGAGAGCTTCTCGCGCGGTCCGTCGATCGCCTCCGCCATCTTGCCGAGGATGAACTGGCGGCCCTTGTGGGCCTGGTCCAGCGCATCGCGCAGGATGTCGAAAGTGACGCCGGTGATCTTGATGTCCATCTGCAGGGCGGTGATGCCCTCGGCGGTGCCGGCGACCTTGAAGTCCATGTCGCCGAGGTGGTCCTCGACGCCGGCGATGTCGGTGAGGACGATGTAGTCGTCGCCCTCTTTGATCAGACCCATCGCGACGCCGGCAACCGGTGCGGTGACCGGGACGCCCGCCGCCTGCAGGGCCATCGAGGAGGCGCAGACCGAGCCCATCGAGGAGGACCCGTTCGACTCGAGCGTCTCGGAGACGACCCGGATCACGTACGGGAAGGACTCTTCGTCCGGGATCGTCGCGGCGAGCGCCCGCTCGGCGAGCGCGCCGTGACCGATGTCACGCCGCTTCGGGCCGCGCATGAAGCCCGCCTCTCCCACCGAGTAGGGCGGGAAGTTGTAGTGGTGCCAGAAGCGTTTCGTGGTCACCAGCCCGAGCGTGTCGATCCGCATGTCCATCCGCGTCGTCCCGAGGGCGACGTTGGACAGGATCTGCGTCTCGCCACGGGTGAAGAGGGCCGAGCCGTGGACGCGCGGGGAGATGTCGACCTCGGTCTCGATCGGCCGGATCTCGTCCTGGGCACGGCCGTCGGGGCGCTTCTTGTCGACGGCGATCGCCTTGCGGATCGTGTCCTTCTCGATCGAGTCGAAGGCGGCGCCGACCTCGCTCTTGCGGGCCGAGACAGCATCCTCGTCGCCACCCTCAGGGGCGTACTTGGCGACGACCTCGGCCTTGACCACGTCGATCGCCTCGTAGCGCTCGAGCTTGCCCTCGGTGGCGATCGCGTCGACCAACGCTTGGCCGTGCGAGGCGCGGATGTCGGCGAGCAGCGACTCGTCGATCTTCACCGCGTCGACCTGGAGCTTCTCTTTGCCGGCCTTCTGCTGCAGCTCCTCCATCGCGGCGGTCAGCTTCTTGATCTCACCGTGGGCGATGTCGAGGGCGTCGAGGATCTCGGCCTCGGTGACGCCCTGGGCGCCGGCCTCGACCATCAGGATCGCCTCGTCGGTGCCGGCGACGATCAGGTCGAGGTCGAGCTCCTCGTGCGTCTCCTCCGGCGGGTTGATGACGAAGTCACCGTCGAGTTTGCCGATGCGGACCGCGCCGACGTGCTTGGCGACCGGGACCGGCGAGATCGCCAGCGCGGCGGAGGCGCCGTTCATCGCCAGGATGTCGTACGGGTGCACCCCGTCGACCGACATCGGCATCGCGACCAGCTGCGTCTCGTAGTGCCAGCCCTTGGGGAAGAGCGGGCGGATCGGGCGATCGATCATGCGCGCCGTCAGCGTCGCTTTCTCGCTCGATTTGCCCTCGCGACGAAAGAACGAGCCGGGGATTTTGCCCGCGGCGTACATGCGCTCCTCGACGTCGACGGTGAGGGGAAGGAAGTCCACGTCGCGAAGGCCGCCGATCGTGGCGGTGTTGAGGACCATCGTGTCGCCACTGCGCACCACGACGGCGCCGCTCGCCTGCTTCGCGAGTTTGCCGGTCTCGAAGGAAATCGTGCTGTCGCCGACATCCGCCGTGACACGGGTCACGTTAAACCTGCTCATTCGTATTTTTACCTCCGGCCGCCCGGATGGCGGCCATAGCTTTCTTACAGAACTCTCGTTCCTATTCCCGACTAAGAGTACATCCCCAGGCCTGCCGGGGAAAACCGGGCCGGATGAGCGTCCAGGTGTAGGGCGGGGCGCCGGCCGGTTCACCGGCCGAGGCAGGGGCCGGGGGGCGCGACGCCGCATTCGAACGGTCAGAAATCTGCGCGGTTAGAAACTACGGCTATACGTGCATAAGTAACCGCGCAGATTTCTGACCGTTCGATTTCCGCAACGATCCGTGACGACCCGCCCGAACCCGCTGCTGTCCCTCCGAGTCTGGCCGCGTCCCTTTTTCTCCTGGCGGAGCGGGTCGTCCGCTACGCCGTGAGCGCCTGGCGGACGATGTCGGGGCCGGGGAACTCCCCGGGGCTGGGCGACTCGTAGGTCCAGGCGACTTTGCCGCCCTCGTCGATCAGGACGAGGGTGCGGTTGGCGATCCCGGCGCCGTCGATGTAGGAGCCGAACGCCTTGGCGGTCTCGCCCTTCGGCTCGAAGTCGGAGAGCAGCACCGTGTCGATGCCGAGCTTCTCCTGGAAGGCCTTGTGGGCGTAGGGGCTGTCGACGCTGAGGCCGACCAAGGTGATCCCGGCGTCGGCGAGCTCGCTCTTGACGCCCTCCTGGTAGATCGAGAGCTGATCTGAGCAGACCGGGCTGAAGTCGAGCGGGTAGAAGGCGATCAGGACTTTGCGGCCCTTGAAGTCGGCAAGCGTGACCTCTTCCCCGTCCTGGTCTTTGACGGCGAAGTCGGGGGCCGCGTCGCCTACCGAGATCATCGTCCGGTTTAGCGGCGCAGACCGAGATCGGCGACCAGGGCGCGATAGCGCTCCAGGTCGGTGCGCTCGAGGTAGCGGAGCATCCGCCGGCGCTTGCCGACCAGCATCAGCAGGCCGCGGCGCGAGTGGTGGTCCTTCGCGTGGCTCCGCAGATGGTCGGTGAGTTCGTTGATCCGCTCGGTCAGCAGCGCGACCTGGACCTCGGCCGAGCCGGTGTCGCCGTCGCCGCGGCCGTATTTGCCGATCAGCTCGCTTTTTTTCTCTTTGGTCAGGCTCATCTCGTAAAAAGCGCGGCCCTCTCGGGTCGCGACTCGGAGCAAGGTAGCACAGCGTGGGCGTCATCCACCCCGCGCGGCCGCCTCGGTGAAGTCGGCGCAGATACGCCGCGCGTCGGCGACATCGGTGCCCATCCGCGCGACCAGCGCGTCGACGTCGTCGAAGGCCAGCTCGGGGCGCATGCGCTCGACGAAGGCGACCCGCAGGTTCTGCCCGTAGAGGTCGCCGGAGAAGTCGATCAGGTAGCTCTCGATCAGGACGCCGCGGTCGGAGTCGAAGGTCGGCCGGGTGCCGACGTTGACCGCCGCCGGGTGGCCGTTGGCGAACGCCGCGTAGACGCCGTGACCAGGCGTGACGAGGCGCTCGTCGGGGACGATGTTGGCGGTCGGGAAGCCAAGGTCGCGGCCGCGTCTGTCGCCGCTCACGACCTCGCCCTCGAGCATGTAGGGGACGCCCAGGCAGCGCCGCGCGCCCTCCATGTCGCCCGCCGCGATCTGGGCACGGATCCGCGACGAGGAGACGATCTCGCCGTCGACCTCGACCAGCTTCTGGACCCGGGTCTCGAACTCGGGCCGTCCGGCCAACATCGCCGCGTCGCCTTTCGCCTTGGCGCCGAAGTGGAAGTTCTCGCCGACGGCGACGCGGCGCGCCCCCAGCTTCTCGACCAGCACGTAGTCGATGAACTCCTCCGCGGTGCGGTGCGAGAAGGCCTCGTCGAAGTGGATCACGACCATCTCCTCGACCCCGAGGCCGTCGAGGACGTCGCGCTTCACCTCGATCGAGTTGATCAGCTTCGGCGCGATCTCAGGCCGCAGGACTTCGAGCGGGTGCGGCTCGAAGGTGAGCACGGTGTCGGCACCCTCGATCACCGCCCGGTGGCCGAGGTGGACGCCGTCGAAGGTGCCGATCGCGACGTCGCGGGCGCGCGGCCCAGCCTGGTCGAGGGGCGTCACCTTGATCGACATCAGCGCCCTCCCGCCCTCATCGCAGCGCCTCCGCGACGGCGGGCAGCAGCGCCGCCACGTCGGCGACCGGCACCTCGCGGCCCGCGTCCTCGACCCGGAACGGACCGACCGCGACCCGGCGCAGGTCCGAGCAGTAGGCATCACCGAGCGTCTCGATCAGCGACCGCACGTAGGTGCCGGCGCTGCATTCGATCTCGTAGTGGGCGAGGCCGTCGCCGGCGGAGAGCAGCTCGGCGCGGTGCACTTCGACGTCGCGCACGGGCGTCTCGACCGTCTCGCCGCGGTGCGCCTTCTTGTAGAGGCGCTCGCCGCCGACCCGAACCGCCGAGGTCATCGGCACCCGCTGGCGCACCGTCCCGGTCGGCAGCTCCAGCGAGTCGGGGACGACGCCGGTCTCGGTCAGCTCGCCGTCGGGGTCGCCGGTCGAGGAGGCCCAGCCGAGCCGCGCCGTCGCCAGGTAGGTCTTCGGCAGCCCGACCAGCAAGCGTTGCAGCCGCGTCGCCCTGCCGAGCAGGACCAGCAGGAGGCCGGTCGCGAAGGGGTCGAGGGTGCCGGCGTGGCCCGCCTTTATGGAACGCCTGCGGCGGACCGCGGCGACGATGTCGTGCGAGGTCTTCCCGGCCGGCTTGTCGAGGAGCAGCACCGCTCCGGCGGCATCGGCGTCGGCCATCGCTCAGTCGCCGAGTTGCTCGGTGACCTCGCCGCAGAGGAACTCGACCAGGGTCGGCAGATCGTCGTCGGTCGAGAAGCCGGCGGCGCGCTTGTGGCCGCCTCCTCCCTGCTTGCGGGCGATCGCCGAGACGTCGATGTCACCCTCGCTCGAGCGCAGGCTCACCTTGCGGGCGGCGCGGCCGCGGTTGCCGAGGTCGCGGATCACGGCGGCGACCTTGGTCCCGTCGATCGAGCGCAGGTGGTCGATCACCCCCTCGGTCATCTCCTCGCCGGAGCCGGTCGCGGCGTAGTCGGCGGCGGTGATGTAGCTGACCACGAGGCGGTCGGCGCAGTGGCGTTCGATCCCCTCCAGCGCCCGCGCGACCAGCCGCAGCTTCTCGATCGGGACGTGCTCGTAGAGGCGCCGGTAGGTGTCGTCGACGTCGACCCCGGCGTCGATCAGATCGGCGGCCACGCGGTGGGTGTGGGCGTTGGTGTTCTCGTACATGAACTTGCCGGTGTCGGTGATCAGCCCGACGTAGAGCGGCATCGCCATCTCGGCGTCGATCGGCACCTCCATCAGGTGGGCGATGTCGAAGACGATCTCGGCAGTGCAGGAGGCGTCCGCGTCGACCAGGTTGAGGTCGCCGAAGCGGGTGTTGTCGTGGTGGTGGTCGATGTTGAGGATGCGGTTGCCGCCCTTGGTCAGGAAGTCGACTGGCATGCGGTCGATGTTGCCGCAGTCGAGGAAGACGACGGTGCGGTCGGCCATGTCGGCGGGCGGCTCGTGGAAGACCTCCTCCAAGGGCAGGAAGCGGTACTCGATCGGCAGCGGGAACTCCTTCGCGGCGAGGAACATCACCGAGTCCTTGCCGAGCTTTTTCAGCAGGTGGTGCATGCCGAGCAGCGAGCCGAGCGCGTCACCGTCGGGGCCCTCGTGGGCGGTCAGCAGGAAGCGGTCGTGGGCGCGCAGCTCGGCGACCATCCGCTCGCGGTCGGTCGAGGCGGCACCATCGGCGGTCGGCGGCGCGGGCGGGGTCGTGACGTCGGTCATCACACCTCCTCCTCCGCTTCGCCCTCGTCGAGCAAGTGGGAGATCCGCACTCCCTTCTCGATCGTGTCGTCGTAATGGAAGGTCAAGGTAGGCGTGCGCTTCATCCGGGTCTCGGCGGCGATCCGCGCTTGGATCACGCCGTGGGAGGAACGCAGTGCATCCAGCGTAGCGTCGCGCTCGGTCTCGTCGCCCAGAACGCTCACGAAAACCTTTGCGGTGCGCAGGTCGGGGCTGGCCTCGACCGCGGTCACCGTGACGAATCCGAGTCGGGGGTCGGCGAGCTCACCCGAGACGACCGCGCTGACGACCTCGCGCAGCACCTCGTTGACGCGCCGCATCCGAGCGCCGGCCATCACCTACTCCAGCGTCTGCTCGACCTGTTTGGTCTGGAAGAACTCGAGCACGTCGCCCTCTTTGACGTCGGCGTAGCCGTCGAGCACGATGCCGCACTCCTGTCCCTCCTCGACCTCGGCGACGTCGTCTTTGAAACGGCGCAGTGAAGCGAGTTTGCCGGTCCAGACGACGGTGCCGTCGCGCAGCAGGCGGACGCTGGCGGCGCGGACCGCCTTGCCCTCGGCGACCTGACAACCCGCGATCCGCCCCACTTTCGAGGCTTTGAAGGTCTCTTTGACGACGACCTCGCCGACCGTCTCCTCGACCTCGAGGGAATCGAGGAGGCCCTCCATCGCGTTGCGCAGGTCTTCGGTGATTTTGTAGATGACCGAGTAGGTGCGGATGTCGACGCCCTCGCGCGCGGCGGCGCGACGGGCGTCGGCCAGCGGCCGTACGTTGAAGCCGATGATGATCGCCTCGGAGGCCGAGGCCAGCATCACGTCGGACTCGTTGATGCCACCGGTCTGCGAGTGGATGATGTTGATCGCAACCCGTTCCTGCGGCACTTTCGCGAGCTCGTCCTGGAGCGCCTCCAGGGAGCCGGCGACGTCCGCCTTGAGGACGATGTTGAGCTCCTTGATGTCGCCCGCCTGGGCGCGTTTGAAGACCTCGTCGAGGCTGACTTTGCGGGCGTTGCGGCGGGCCAGCTGCTCGCGTTGCAGGCGATCAGCGCGCTCCTGGGCGAGCTGGCGGGCGCGGCGGTCGTTCTCGACCGTCTGCACGAACTCGCCGGCGTCGGCGACACCGTCAAAACCCAATACCTCCACGGGCATGCCGGGAACCGCTTCGGAAACCACTTCGCCGCGGAAGTCGTGCATCGCACGGACCCGGCCCCATTGCGGCCCGGCGACCAGCGAGTCGCCGACGCGGAGCGTGCCGCGCTGGACCAGCACGGTGACGACCGGCCCGCGGCCCGGGTCGAGCTGGGACTCGATCACGTTGCCCGATGCGGGCGCGTCGGGGTTGGCGGCGAGTTCCTCGAGCTCGGTGACCAGGAGGATCGACTCGAGCAGGTTGTCGAGGCCATCATGGGTCTTCGCCGAGACGTCGCAGAAGATCACGTCGCCGCCCCATTCCTCCGGCTGGATCCCCTCCTGGGTGAGCTCGGTGCGGACTCGTTCCGGGTTGGCGCCCTCTTTGTCGATCTTGTTGACGGCGACCAGCATCGGCACGTCGGCGGCGCGGGCATGGTCGATCGCCTCTTTGGTCTGCGGCATCACCCCGTCGTCGGCAGCGACGACCACGACGACGACGTCGGTGACCTTGGCGCCGCGGGCGCGCATCGCGGTGAAGGCGGCGTGGCCGGGCGTGTCGAGGAAGGTGATCGTCTTGTCCTCGTGATGCACCTGGTAGGCGCCGATGTGCTGGGTGATGCCGCCGGCCTCGCCCGCGGCGACCTCGGTCTCGCGGATCGCGTCGAGCAGCGAGGTCTTGCCATGGTCGACGTGACCCATGATCGTGACCACCGGCGGCCGGTCGACCAGATCCTCGTCGGCGTCGGCGAATTCCGGTTCCTCGGGGCCCTCGTCGGCGGCGCGGACGATCTCGATCTTGCGGTCGTACTCGTCGGCGATCGCCCGGATCGACTCGTCGGTGAGCGTCTGGGTGAGCGTCGCCATCTCGCCCATCATCATCAGTTTTTTGATCACCTCGGCCGGGGCGAGGCCGATCGCCTCGCCGAGCTCACGCACGGTGGCGCCGGAGTTGACCTTGGTCGCCTCGGGCTCGACCGGGGTCTGCGGGCCAAGCGGCGGCTCCTCCAGCAGCGGCCGGCGGCGGCGGCCACCGCGGCGACGCGGCGGGCGCTGCGGCGGCGGGCCGCCCATCTGGTCGCGGCGGGCGGCCTGCGAGTCGATCACGACGCGGCGTTTTTTGCCGCTCGCCGAGCCTCCGGTGCCACCGCCGGCGGGACGCACCGGTTTGCTCGCGGCGGCGGGGTTTTTGGCCGGCGCGCCGGAGGCGGCGGACGCTTTCGGCGCGGCGGGAGCGGGCTTGGCCTCGGCGGGAGCCGAGCTCGCGGCTTTGGGAGCGGGTGCGGGCGCTGCTTTGGGAGCGACTTTGACGGGGTCCTCTTTCGGTTTGGGCGGTGCCTGGGTGGCGGCGCCGCTGCCGTTCGAGGCGCCGATCGCCCGCAGGGCGTCGGCCTCCTCGACGCTCGAGGCGGCCGCTTTGGCTTCGATCCCGGCGGCTTTCAGCGCCGCGAGTAGCTCTTTCGAGCTGACGCCCTGCGCTTTGGCGATCTCGTGAACCCGCTTCTTTGCCACTAGTAGCTCCTCCGGTAAGTCCGGGGGCCATATGGCGAGCGAAAATCAAGCACGCCGCGGACGCAGCGAGGCCGAATAGTGGTCACTATTCGGCCGACCGAGGACAAAGGCGGGCGCCGGTTTGCAGCCGCCAGATGGGTGTCGGAATTTGCCGGAGGGGCCACTAGGCCTGCTCAGCCTCCTCGGCCACCGGCGTACCGGCGTCCTCAGCGGTTCCGTTCTCGGCGGCGGCTTCGGCCTCGGTCGCGACCTCGTCGGCGATCTCCTCCGAGATCTCGGCCTCGACCGGGTCCTCGACTGCCTCCTCGACCTCCTCCTCGGCGATCGCCTCGTCGACGATCTCGTCGACCACCGACTCCTCGGCGGCGACCTCTTCGGCCTCCTCGACGAAGTTGGCGGCGGCGCGGGCGACGATCTCGTCGACCTGGCGCTGGTCGGCGTCGGGGTCGGCGAGGATCGCCACCTCGGCGTCAGAGAGGTCGCCGAGCACGGCCACCTGGCTGGTGTCGAAGCGGGTCAGCGCCTGGTGCGAGGGCAGGCCGCAGTAGGTCGAGTTGGGGACCGCGGCGTTCGGGCAACGGCGGCCGTTCGAGAGGACCGCCATGCAACGCCCGTCGAAGGTCTCTTCGCCCTCGTACTCGACGTCGGTTTCCTCGGCGGCGAACTCCGTCTCCGACTTGATGTCGACGCGCCAGCCGGTGAGGCGGGCGGCGAGGCGGGCGTTCTGGCCGTCGCGGCCGATCGCCAGCGAGAGCTGATCGTCGGGCACGATCACGGTCGCCTGGCGCTCCTCGTCGTCGACGATCACCTCGCGGACGCGGGCCGGGCTGAGCGCTTTGGCGACGAACCGGGCGGGCTCCTCGTTGTAAGGGATGATGTCGATCTTCTCGCCACGCAGCTCGGAGACGACCATGCGGACGCGCGAGCCTCGCGGGCCGACGCAGGCGCCGACCGGGTCGACCCCGTCGGCATGGGAGACGACGGCGATCTTCGAGCGGTAGCCGGGCTCGCGGGCGACGCCGACGATTTCGACCAGACGGTCGGCGATCTCGGGGACCTCGAGCTCGAACAGGCTTTTGATCAGCTCCGGGCTGCGGCGGGAGACGACGATCGCCGGGCCTTTGGTCGAGTCGGAGACGTCGGTGATGACCGCCTTGACCCGCATCCCGTGGTCGTAGCGCTCGTTGTAGACCTGCTCCGACTTCGGCAGCAGCGCCTCGACCCGCTCGCGCAGCTGGACCAGCGTGTAGCGCTTGTCCGACTGCTGGATGATCCCGGTGATCAGCTCGCCGACCCGGTCCTGGTACTCGTCGTACATCATCTGCCGCTCGGCCTCGCGGATCCGCTGCAGGATCACCTGCTTGGCGGTCTGCGCGGCGATCCTGCCGAAGTCTTCCGGGGTGACGTCGCGGGTCGTGATCTGGTCCTCGTAAGGGGCGATCATCTCCGGGTCGAGCTCGGGGTCCTCCGGCTCTTTCAGTTCGCCGGTCTCCGGGTCGACTTCGGGCTCCTCCTGCTGCTCGGCGGCTTCGGCCAGCAGCTTCTCCTCCAGCTCGGGCGGCAGGATCAGTTCGAAGACGAGGAAGTCACCGGTCTCGTGGTCGAGGTCGACCCGTGCGTATTTGGCCGCGCCGGGGGTCTTCTTGTAGGCCGAGAGCAGCGCGTCCTCGAGAGCGTCCATCAACTTGTCGGCGGAGATTCCCTTCTCCTGCTCGAGCGCTTTGACTGCGTCGACGATCTCTTTACTCACTGGGACGACTCCTTGGTCTCGGAAGTGGCGCTCGCGCGTCTACGACGGTACTTGTCCCCGGGCGAGGAGACCTCCAGCGCGTAATCGACGCGCAGGTGGTTCAGGTGATGGGTCACCCGTTCGCATAGCGCCAGGTCGACGCCGTCCGGGTGATCGATGAAGAGCCGCAGCATGTCGCCGCCGGGTTGCTCGATGGCGACCAGGTCGATTTCCGGGTCGAGCTCGGAAAGCTGGCGCTGGATGTCTGATTGAAGGTCGTTCATTTGAGGGGCTCTCGCTCGCTAGATGCCCGATTTGGGCCGTAAAAAAAGTGGGCCAGGCCCACTTCTCGACTGCGCGATACAGATAGGACAGAAAAGCTTAGGGCCAGTATAGCTCGCTCGGCCATTCGACCGAACCGCTTGTTTATGGGCGAGACGCTGCTCAGACCGGCTGCGCGCCGCCGGCCCCGGCGGCCGCGCGGAGGCGCTCGACGCGGTCGAGGATCGCCTCGGCGACGGCGTCCTTGCCGGCCCGCGGCACCTCGATCTCGCCGTCGGCGGCGACCAGGGTTACCTCGTTCTCGGCGCTCTCGAAGCCGATCCGCGGGTCGGAGACGTCGTTGAGGACGATCAGGTCGGCGCCCTTGCGGGTCAGCTTGGCGCGGGCGCGGGCGCGGGCGACCGCGTCACCGCCGTGCTCGGCCGCAAAGCCGACGATCGTCTGGCCTGGCACCCTGGTCGCGACCAGGCCGGCGAGGATGTCCTCGGTCGGCTGCAGCTCGAGCTCGAGCGCGCCGTCACGGGTCAGCTTGCCCGCCGCCATCGTCTCGGGGCGGAAGTCGGCCGGCGCGGCGGCCATCAGGAGGACCTGGGACGCGGGGAACTCGGTGGCGACGACCCGTTGGAGCTCGGCGGTCGTCTCGACGTCGATCCGGCGCACCCCGGCGGGCAGGTCGAGGGCGACGTTGGCGGCGATCAGGGTGACCGAGGCACCGCGTCTGGCCGCGGCGGCGGCGAGGGCGATCCCCATGCGGCCGCTGGAGCGGTTGCCGACGAAGCGCACCGGGTCGATCGGCTCCCGCGTGCCGCCCGCCGTGACCAGGACCTGGAGGCCGTCCCAGGGGCGGGCCCCTTCCCAGGAGGCGGCGGCTTCGACGGCGGCCAGCAGCCGCACGGGGTCGGGCAGGCGGCCGCGGCCGCGCTCGCCGCGCGAGGCCAGCGGGCCCTCCTCAGGGTCGAGCACGTCCACCCCGCGCTCACGCAGGGTCGCCAGGTTGGCCTGGGTGGCGGCGTCGGCGTACATGCGGTCGTTCATCGCCGGGGCGAGCAGGCGCGGCGCCGTGCAGGCGAGGAAGGACGTGGTCAGCATCGAGTCGGCGAAGCCGCCGGCCAGCTTGGCGACCGTGTTGGCCGAGGCCGGGGCAACGAGGAAGGCGTCGCAGTTGGCGGCCAGCTCAAGGTGGCCGATCGGGTCGTGGCCCTCCTGGCCGGGTTCACCGGGGAAGGCGCCGCGCATCGGGTCGCGCTCGAACTCCGAGGTGAGGACCGGCGCGCCGACGATCCCCTCGAAGGAGGCGGCGCCGACGAAGCGTTCGGCGTTCGGCGTCATCAGGACGCGGACGCCGTGGCCGGCCAGCGTCGCGAGGCGCGCGAACTCAAGCGACTTGTAGGCCGCTATCCCTCCGCTCACACCCAGCAACAACCGGGCCATGTCAGAGCTCCTTGGAGCCGGGCGCTACGCGCCTAGCTGCGGTACTCGTATTTGAGCTTGCCCTCGGCCAGCTCTTCCAGTGCCATCGTCAGGTAGTTGCCCTCGGCGTTGGTCTCCACCATCGGGGGCGGGTACTCGCCGAAGCCACCCTCACCGAGGTTGTGGAAGTAGCTGTTGATCTGCCGCGCCCGCTTCGCCGACACGACAACGGCGGCGTAGTGGGAGTCGGCGTGGACGAGAAGCTTGTCTACGCGTGGTTTGATCATCGGCGAGGGAGTGTAGACGGTCGGGTCGGCGGGGCCTCCAAGGGTTCGGCCGTGCAATCGGGCCCCCTCCCCCGGTGCGTTCGCAGAAACCTTCGCTATGCGAGGAGAACTGCGAACGCACCCCGCCGACCCTTGCGTCGCTACGAATCGGGCCCGATCGAGTCGCGGACGATGGATTCGAGCTCGTCGGTGGCCTCGGCGAGATCGTCGTTGACGATGCGGTGGTCGAAGTCGTCTTGCTGGGCGAGCTCCTGCTCGGCCATTTTGAGCCGGCTGTCGATCGCCTCGGCGGAGTCGGTGCCGCGGCCGCGGAGGCGCTCGCGGAGGACCGCCGGGTCGGGTGGGGCGATGAAGATCTGGACCGAGTCGGGACGGGCGGCGCGGACCTGTTGGGCTCCCTGGACCTCGATCTCGAGGACGACCGAGCGGCCCTGCTCGAGACAGCGGTCGAGCTCGGAGTTCAGCGTCCCGTAGTGGTTGCCGGAGTAGGTGGCGAACTCGAGGAAGTCTTTGGCGGCGATCCGCTTCTGGAACTGCTCCTCGGTGAGGAAGTGGTAATCGACGCCGTCCTCCTCGCCGTCGCGCGGTTCGCGAGTCGTCGCCGAGACCGAGAGCGCCAGGGCAGGCACCCGTTTGAGTAGCCGCTTGATCAGCGTGCCCTTGCCGACGCCGGAGGGGCCGGTGATGACGAAGACCTTTGCCGAACCGCCGTTCATCGGCGGTCGATCCTTACCGGTGGGTCGGTCGGCTCGCTTACCGACGGAGCAGGGAAACGAGCTCGGTGCGCTGACGCTCGGAGAGGCCGCCGATCGTCTTCGACGGCGAGATCCGGCACTGGTTCAGGATCCGGTTCGTCTTCACACGGCCGTACTTGGGAACGGCGAGCAGCATGTCGAAGACCTTCGCGGTGAGGACGTACTCGGGCGGGTCGAGCAGGATCGCGTGGATGCTCGCGCGGCTCGCCTTCAGGTCCTTCTTCAGTTTGGCCCGGGCGGTGCGGATGTCGTTTGCCCGCTTGAGCGCCTCCATCCTCTGGTCGAGGGACCTTTCCGGGGCCGCGAGGGAGGTCTTGACGGAGGAGGTCGTCATGCGGCGGCGAGTATAGCCGCGGGTCGGGGGCGTGCAAGGCGAAGTTACCCATTCGCGCGTAAATTCATCTCAACCTCTAGTCGAGGTCAAGCGCGGGCTCGATCGACCGCTCAGGGAGGAGTATCGACTCCAGTTCCACGGCGATCCGCGAGCCGGCGCGCGAATCGCGAAAGCTCTCGGTCCCGACCGCGACGACCGCCGCCCCGAGGGCGAGGAATTCGGCCGCGTCGGTGCCGCTCGAGATTCCTCCCATGCCGACGATCGGCAGGTCGACCCGCGCCCGTACCGCTTGCACCTGCTCGAGCGCGACCGGGCGCACCGCCGGGCCGGAGAGTCCGCCGTATCCGTTGCCGAGCGCGGGCTCGCCGGTCGCCGGATCGACCGCCGTCCCCTTCAGCGTGTTGATCAGCGAGATCGCGTCGGCGCCGCCCCGTTCGCCGCCCGCCGCGACGGCGGCCGGGTCGGCGGTGTTCGGCGTCAGCTTCACGATCAGCGGCTTCGCGGTCAGCGGGCGCAGGGCCGCGAGCAGAGCCTCGGTCTCGCTCGGGTTCTCGCCGACGATCAGCCCCGAGTGGACGTTCGGGCAGGAGACGTTCAGCTCGATCGCCGCCACCTCGCGGCGCGCCGCGACCCGCTCGACGCAGTGGGCGAAGTCCTCACAGGTGGTCGCCATGATCGAGACGATCAGCGGCACCGGCAGTTCGGCCAGCCGCGGCAGGTCCTCGGCGAGGAAGCCCTCGAGCCCCTTGTTGGGGAGGCCGATCGAATTGATCATGCCCATCGGGGTCTCCCAGATCCGGCACGGCGCGTTGCCCGCGCGTGGCTCCGGCGTGATCGTCTTCGAGACGAAGGCGGCGAAGGGGAAGTCGTCGAGCAGCGCGTCGCCGAAGACGGCGCGGGCGGCCAGTGCGTCGTAGGTGCCGGAGGCGTTGATCACCGGGTGCTGCAATTCGATGCCGCAGAAGTCGACGGCTTTGGTGGAGGCGCCCTGGTCCGCGGGTCCTGTCACCGCAGGGGACCCCCCATTGGCTGCGGTAGCTAAAGCTTCCTCGCCAACGGGCCCCCCTACGGTGCCACCCGCGGAGAGGACCGGGCCGTCGATGCAGAGACGCATGTAGCCACCGCCGGGCTTTGGGACCGCGCAGCCGAAGCAGGCGCCGAAGCCACACGCCATGGGGCTCTCGTCGGCGATCTGGACGGGGACGTCGTGGGATTCGCAGAGGGTTCGGACCGCGGCGAGCATGGCCGGAGGTCCGCACGTGTAGACGACAGCGGACGACACGTCGTCGCCGGCCAGAATCGGCAGGAGAAGGTCCGTGACGCGGCCCTGGACTCCTTGGCTGCCATCCTCGGTCGTAAGCCTCACCTCCGGGCATAGAGCGCCGGAGGAGCCGCAGAAGAGGTCCAGGCCTCCCGTGTGCGAGCGGTCGCGAAAGCCCAAGAGGACGCGATGAGGAACGGCGCGTTACGCTGAAGTGACGGTGGAGGAGGGCCAGCGGCGCGACGCCGACTCCGCCGCCGACCAGGACCGCTCCGGCGGCCACGGGAGAGACCTCCACGGGGGGAAGCGAAGGAGTTGCCGAGCGGACCGGTCACCCAGACCCCCT
>CAWGPH010000004.1:0-281439 GCA_963824485.1 uncultured Actinomycetes bacterium | reverse complement strand
TCCTCGACCCACTTGGTCGAGGCGATGTGCTTCTCCATCCCCAGTTCCTTCGGCGTCGCGCCGAGGGCGAGGCCGACCAGCTGGGGGAGGTGGAGGACCGCCAGACCGAGGTCGCGGTTGACCACCTTGGCCGCCTCGGGCTGCTGCATGTCGAGGTTGAGGTGGCAGAGCGGGCAGGGGGTGACGAGGCAGTCGGCGCCGGCGTCGATCGCGTCGCCGACGTGGGTGCCCGCCTGGGTGAGGGAGGTTTCGCGGTTCATCGTGATCACCGGGAAGCCGCAGCATTTGCGCGCCCCGTCGTACTCGACGACCTGGCCGCCGAGGGTCTCGATCACCTTCTCCAGGTAGATGTCGCGGTCGGGGAAGCCGGCGTAGCCGAGGCGCTCCTTCGGCCGCACGATGTAGCAGCCGTAGAAGGGGCCGACGCGGAGACCGGAGAGCGGGCGCTTGACCTGGGCGGCGAGGCGGTCGAGGCCGTAATCCTCGACCAGCAGCCAGAGGAAGTTTTTGTTGTTCCAGGAGCCGTCCTCGGACTTCTCATAGGCGAGGCCCTGGCCGGAGAGCGCCTCGTTGACGTGCGCCCGGTACTGCGAGTCGGCGTCGAGGCGCTGCTGGCACTCGGACTGCGCGCCCTGGCAGGTCGAGCAGATGTTCATCATCGAGAGGCCGGTCTGCTGGGCGAGCGCGAAGGTGCGCGCGTTCAAGGTGTCGGCGAGCTCCTGGTTGTGCTCGGCGATGACGCCGGCGCCGCAGCAGTTGGCGCGGTCGAGTTCGACCAGCTCGATCCCCAGCTTCTGGGCGACCAGGGCCATCGAGCCGTGCAGCTCCGGGGTGAAGCCGCGCGAGACGCAGCCGGGCCAGTAGGCGACTTTGATCTGATCAGCCATTCGAGGCCTCCTCGGCGGAAGCGGCGGCGGCGGGCTCCTTGGCCTCCTCGGCCTCGATCTCGGCAAGCTCGCCCTCGTCGCCCTTGATGTACAGGTTGAATTCCTCGTTGTGCTCCTCGGCGTGCTTGTAGATCGCCTTGACCTCGTCCTGGGCACCGCCCGGGAGCTTGTGGTGGACACCGGGGATCAGCTTCGGCAGTGAGCGCATCTTGCCCGTCTTGATCCCGCGGATCGCCACCGGCAGTGAGCCGATCATTTCCTTGATCGCCCGTTTGCTCGGCAGCAGCTTGCCGAGCAGGCCCGGCGCGAAGGACTCCTGCAGGAGCAGGGACTCGTCGAGCGTGCCCTTCTTCTCGATGATGTTGACGAACGCCATCTCGTGCGAGTGGCCGCTGTTCGGGTCCTCGATCCCGTTCTCGCCCGCCTTGCGGCGCAGGCGCATGATCTGGTCCATCGGCGCCACGTCCTTCGGGCAGGCGTCGACGCAGCTGAAGCAGTGGGTGCAGTCGTAGATCCCGTGCGGGTCGTGCGCCAGGTCGGTGAGGCGCTCGTTGGTCTCCGCGTCACGCGGGTCGCCGACGAAGCGGTAGGCCTTGGCCAGCGCCGCCGGGCCGATGAAGAGCGGGTCGACTTCCATCGAGAGGCAGGAGGAGACGCAGGCGCCGCACTGGATGCAGGCCATCGACTGGGTGATGTCGATCATCGATTCCGGCTCGACGATGTACTCGCGCTCCGGCGCCTCGCCGTGCGGCAGCAGCCAGGGGGTGACGCGGCGGATCTTGGTCCAGTGGGTCGACTCCATGTCGGTCACCAGGTCCTTGATCACCGGCATGTTGCCCATCGGCTCGATCACGATCACGTTGCCCTCGGCGGAGCCGCCGACCGCCGATGCTTTCTTGTCGGCCAGCTCCTGCGCCTCGCCGATCTGGGTCTTGCAGCCGAGCGTCGACTGGCCGTTGATCTTCATCCCGCAGGAGCCGCAGATAGCCGCCCGGCAGGAGCAGCGCACGGCGAGCGAGCCGTCCTCGCGGTCCTTCGCCTGCAGCAGGCCGTCGAGGACGGAGAGCGAGGGATCGAGGTCGACCCCGAACTCCTCCCAGTAGGCGGCCTCGCCGCTCTCGGGCTGGTAGCGTCGAACTTTGATCGTGTACTCGGCCATCAGTACGTCCTCGCTTCCGGTTGCCACTGGGTGATGGTGACCTCGGAGTAGGAGATCTCCGGGCCGTCCTCGGTGCGCTCGAGGTCGATGTGTTTGAGCCACTCCTCGTCGTTGCGCTCCGGGTAGTCGGTGCGGTACTGGGCGCCGCGGCTCTCCTTGCGCTCGAGCGCCGCGACGCACGAGCATTCGGCGTTGTCGAGCATGTAGCCGAGCTCGATCGCGCCGAGCAGGTCCTGGTTGAAGACGCTGCCGTGGTCGTCGATGTAGGCGGTCTTCGCCTCCTCCTTGAGCCGGCGGACCGTCTCCAGCGCCTCGGTGATACCAGCCTCGTCGCGGAACACCGCGACCTTGCCGTCCATCGTCTGGCCGAGCTCGAGCTTGATCTCGGAGACGCGCCGGCCGGAGCCCTTGGCGCGGCCGTTGATGTCGTCGATCATCGTCTGCTCGTCCTCCAACGCCTTGCCGGAGGGCCGCGCCCAGTCGGTCCGCAGCGCCCGCGCCGCGGCGTCGCGGCCGGAGTGCTTGCCGAAGATCAGCGTGTCGAGCAGTGAGTTGGCACCGAGCCGGTTGCCGCCGTGGACCGAGACGCAGGCCGTCTCGCCCGCCGCGTAGAGGCCGGGGATGTCGGTGCGGCCCTCGGTGTCGGTCTTGACCCCGCCCATCGTGTAGTGGTTGCCCGGCTTGATGTGGATCGGTTCGCGGGTGATGTCGACGCCGGCGAAGTCGCGGCCGACCAGGACGATCTCCCGCAGCGCCTCGTGGACGCGCTTTTTCGGCACCACGGTGATGTCGAGCGCGACGGTGCCGTCGGGGAAGCCGCGGCCCTCGTTGATCTCGGTCTGCTCGGCGCGGGAGACGACGTCGCGCGAGGCCAACTCCATTTTGTTCGGCGCGTACTTCTCCATGAAGCGTTCGCCGTTCTTGTTGAGCAGGTGGGCGCCCTCGCCGCGGGCGCCCTCGGTGATCAGGAAGCCCTTGCCCGCCAGCGTGGTCGGGTGGTACTGGATCATCTCCATGTCCATCAGCTTGGCGCCGACCCGGTAGGCCATCGCGATCCCGTCGCCGGTGCAGATCAGGGCGTTGGTGGTCGGCTTCCAGACCTGGCCGTTGCCGCCGCAGGCGAGGATCACCGATTTGGCCTGGAACAGTTCCATCGAGCCGTCGGCGACGTTGCGGGTACATACGCCGCAGCACTCGCCCTTCTCGTCGATCGCCAGCGAGGAGCAGAACCACTCCTCGTAACGGGCGATCTGCTCCGAATATTTCATCAGCTGCTCGTAGAGCACGTGCATGATCGCCTGGCCGGTGATGTCGGCGACGTAGTACGTGCGGGCGGCGGAGGCGCCGCCGAAGGCCCGGGTCCCGAGCTTGCCTTCCTCGTTGCGGTGGAAGGTGACGCCGAGGTGCTCCATGTGGAGGATTTCCTCCGGCGCCTCGCGGGCCATGATTTCGATCGCGTCCTGGTCGCCGAGGTAATCGGAGCCCTTGACGGTGTCGAACGCATGGGACTCCCACGTGTCGTCAGGATTGAGCGCCGCGTTGATGCCGCCCTGAGCGGCATTGGAATGGGAGCGGACGGGGTGGACCTTGGAGACGATCCCTACCGAGACGCCCTCTTCCGCGGCGGCGAGAGCGGCCCGCTGGCCGGCGAGCCCGGCCCCTATGACTAGTACGTCGTGGGATGGCACGAGCGCGGATGCTATAGAGCGGAAATCCGACCAGGTAGTCGGGATTCGCCTAATTCATCACACTGCGCCGCGCCTGTCGCGGCGGGTCAGGCGAGACGGCGGATCGCCGCCTCGGAAAGCCGGATTCCGTCGGCGACGGTGCCGAAGTCGACGTTTTCCGCCAGGTCGTTCGGCCAGTGGTAGTTGGAGGGCTGCTTGAGGTCGTCGCAGCCCGCGATCACCGCCGCTTCGTAGCCCGCGGCGAGCGGCTCCATGCCGTCGGTGCCGTTGTGGAGGCGGAGGTCGGGATAGAGCCAGATGCCGAGCTCCTCGGCCGCCGTGTCGAGCAGCTCGACCGCCCGCGCCGGGTAGTCATACATCTTCAGGAAGCCCTCGCCGCGCAGGACCAGGAGGTGCGGGGAGCCGGTCGACTCCAGGCAGAGGAAGAAGGTGCTCTCACGCGGCAGGTCGGCGAAGTGGCGCTCGCCGAA
Organism: uncultured Actinomycetes bacterium; assembly: GCA_963824485.1. Lineage (GTDB taxonomy): Bacteria > Actinomycetota > Thermoleophilia > Solirubrobacterales > 70-9 > VAYN01. The sequence goes on along the minus strand of CAWGPH010000004.1, from coordinate 277,235 downwards.
CGCCTTCATCCCCTCGCTGAAGGACTCCTCGGCGCCGGCCGAGAGGAGGATCGCGCGGACGCCGGGGGCGGGGGCCTCGGCGAGGCGGCGGGCGAGCGCGAGCAGGGAGACGACCGCGGTGCCGTTGTCGTTGGCGCCGGGGACGACCTTGCGGGAGCCGATCTCGGCCATCGCCGCGGTCGAGCCGGCGGACAGCACGGTGCCCAGCTTGGTCAGTGCCCTTATGCCGGTGAGCGCGCCGAGCGTGACGAGGAGCGGACCGCCGACGACCGGCGCCATCAGCGCCGGGCTGGTCTCGATCCCCTCGATCAATCCGAGGCGATCGGCGATCCGCGGCAGCGCCGGGTGAAAGACGAGGCCGGAGTGGGCGCTGTCGTGGTGGGCGCTGACGACGATCGTGCGGGCGGCATCGGGGTCGCCGATCTCGCAGACGACGTTGTAGGCGGTGCGCTTCGGCAGCGGCGCGCGGAGGCGGCGCCGGTGGGGCGGGAAGTCGGAGGCGATGCCGGCGGCGCCGAGAGCGCCGAGCGCGGCGCCGAGGAGGCGGCGGCCGCGCAGCGTCGCGATCCCGCCGAGCGCCCCGAGCGCCGTGCCGATCCCCAGCGGCCACCAATAGGTGCCGTGGGCGGGGGCGGCCTCGATGCGCGCCTCGGCGCCGAGCCGGCGGAACTGGTCGACCAGCCACTCGGCGGCGCGGCGCTCGCCCTCGGAGGCCGATGGCCGGTAGAAGCGCTCCAGTTCCTCCAGCCGCTCGCGCAGCCAGGCCTGGTCCGGCGCGGCGACCGCATCTGACAAAGGTGTGCCGGATGTGTGACTGGCCATGTGGCCGGCCACGCTACCCGCTTACCATTGAGCAATGTTCGGCGGCGGCTCGATCACCCTGTTCCACATCCGCGGGATCCGGATCGCGGTCGACTGGTCGTGGTTCCTGATCCTCTTCCTGGTCATCTTCTGGATGTCCAACTTCTACAGCGACCTGCTGGGGAGCTCGGGCAGCTCCAGCACGCCATTCATCCTCGCCGTCGCCAGCGCCGCCGGCTTCTTCGGCTCGATCCTCCTCCACGAGCTCGGCCACGCCTTCGTCGCGCGGCGCAACGGGATCGGGATCAGCTCGATCCAGCTCTGGATCTTCGGCGGCATGGCGCGGATGGACCGCGAAGCCGACGGGCCAGGGGTGGAAGCGCGGGTCGCGCTCGGCGGGCCGGCGGTGACGCTGGCGATCTTCGTCGTGCTGACCGTGATCGGCCTCTTCGCCGGGGGCTGGCACGAGTTCCGTCAGGCAGCGCTGATCGAGTCCGGCTCCGGCGCCTCGGGAGTCCTGGCGATGATCGCCTGGCTCGCCTCGATCAACCTCCTGCTGCTCGTCTTCAACCTGCTGCCGGCCTTCCCTATGGACGGCGGCCGGGTCGCTCGGGCGATCGCCTGGCAGGTCACCGGGGACCGCAACGCGGCGACGAAATTCGCCGCCGAGCTCGGCCGCGTCTTCGGCTACCTCTTCATCGCCGGCGGCCTCTACATGGCAGTGAGCAATTCGATCCTCGGCACCTTCGGCGGCATCTGGCTGGCCCTGATCGGGATGGTGATCAACGGCGCCGCCCGCGGGGCGGCGACGCAGACCCAGATGACCGGCCGTATCCACGACATCTCGGTCGCCGACGTGATGGACCGCGAACCGGTGGCGATCCGCGGCGACCTCTCGATCGAGCAGGCGCTCGACCAGTACTTCCTCCGCTACCGCTGGCCCTGGTTCCCGGTCGTCGACGCCGCCCACCGCTTCCTCGGCCTGCTCCAGCGCGACGCCGCCGACGAGGTTCCCGAGGTCTCCCGCGCCGGCTCGATCGTCAGCGAAATCGTCGATGCCGACCGCGGCCTCTTCATCCGCGACGACACCCCCCTCGATTCACTGCTGTCGAACCAGAACCTGCGGCGGCTCGGCGCCCTGATGGCGGTCGACGCCGATGGGCGGTTGTCGGGCGTCGTGACGGTCGAGCAGGTCGGGCGCGCTCTAAGGGACGCCCAGACTCGGGTGTAGGGCTCGGCCCGTGGGGATTCGAGGCTGACCGATTGGGGACGGTGCGCCCGGGCGTTTCGGCGGCGACCCCGGCAGGGTGTGGCCGCCTCCGAAACGCCCGGGACGAGCCCGTCGCGATTAGGTGGCGATTTCGAGCGGTCAGAAATCTGCGCGGTTAGAAACCCACGCTATACGTAGATAAGTAACCACGGAGATTTCTGACCGTTGGAGTTTCCGACCTCTTCGTCACGAATCCCGCCGATGCCCGCGTCTCACCCGCACCCTTCGGCCGTAAATCCGATTCCCGGCCATTTCGGCGGCGGCCACACCCTGCCGGGGTCGCCGCCGAAATGGCCGCGTCCCTTCTCGTCCCTTACACCGAAGGCGCGTGGCGCTCGATGATGCGCTGGAAGTCCAACCCGGCCGGCAAGGTCCCGAAGGCGCGGCCCCAGTCGCCGCCCAGGCGCGAGGCGCAGAAGGCATCGGCGACGGCCTCGTCGCCATAGCGGATCAGCAGCGAACCTTGCAGCGCCAGCGCCATCCGTTCGACCACCCGGCGCGCCCGAGTCTCGATCGTCGCCAGGTCGCCGGGGAATTCGTCGCGGAGGTCGGCGGTGAAGGCGGCGAGGCGGGGCTCGGCCTCGGCGCCGTCGGCGACCTCGGCGAAGAACGACTCGACCGATGCCGGGCTCTTCACCATCGCCCGCAGGACGTCGAGGCACTGGACGTTGCCGCTGCCCTCCCAGATCGAGTTGAGCGGGCTCTCGCGGAAGAGGCGGGGCATACCCGACTCCTCGACGTAGCCGTTGCCGCCGAGGCACTCGAGGCACTCGCTGGCGTGGGCCGGGGCGCGCTTGGTGATCCAGTACTTGAGGACGGCGTTGGCGACCCGCTTCAGGCTCTGCGCCTCGGCATCGCCGGCGATCGCCTCGTCGTAGGCGCGAGCAAGGCGCAGCGCGGCGATCGTCGCCGCCTCCGACTCGACCGCGAGGTCGGCGAGGACGTTCTGCATCAGCGGCTGCTCGACCAGGACGGTGCCGAAGACGGAGCGGTTGGAGGCGTGGTGGATCGCCTGGGCGAGGCCGACGCGCATCCCGGTGGTGCTGCCGAGCACGCAGTCGAGCCGGGTGTGGTTGACCATCTCGATGATCGTCGGCACGCCGGCGCCCTCCTCGCCGACCAGCCAGGCCGAGGCGGCGTCGAACTCGACCTCGCTGGAGGCGTTGGAGCGGTTGCCGAGCTTGTCCTTCAGCCGCTGCAGGCGGAAGCGGTTGCGCTCGCCGTCCGGCGTCCAGCGCGGGAAGAGGAAGCAGGAGAGGCCGCCCTCGGCCTGGGCGAGGACGAGGAAGGCGTCGCACATAGGCGCCGACATGAACCACTTGTGGCCGGTGAGCTCGTACTCGGCGCCGGGGCCGCCGCCATTCACCGGGCGGGCGAGGGTGGTGTTGGCGCGGACGTCGGTGCCGCCCTGCTTCTCGGTCATCCCCATCCCGGCCAGCGCGCCGCGCTTGTCCGGGGCGGGCGCGTTGCGCGGGTCATAGGTGGAGGCGAGGATGTGCGGCTCCCACTCGGCGGCCAGCTCGGGCTGGGTGCGCAGCGCCGGGATCACCGAGTAGGTCATCGAGATCGGGCAGCCGATCCCCGCCTCGGCCTGCGACATGCACATGAAGGCGGCGCCGCGGGCGACGTGGGCGCCGGGGCGGGGGTCGCTCCACGGCGAGCTGTGCAGCTCGTGTTCGACCGCGGTGCCGAGCAGGTCGTGCCAGGCCGGGTGGAACTCGACCTCGTCGACCCGGTTGCCGTAACGGTCGTGGGTCTTCAGCCTCGGCCCGTTTTCATTCGCGAGCCGGCCCAGCTCCTGCGCCTCGGCCGAGCCGGCGAACTCGCCGACCGCGGCGATCCGCTCGGTAGCCCAGTCGGCGCCCTCACGGTCGACCGCCTCGACCAGCGGCCGATCGGCTTCGAAGACGTTGTAGTCGGCCAGCGGCGGCGGCTGGTTGGCGACGGTGTGGTGGCCGAACGTGTGGCGCTCCCTGGTTGCCATATGACCGTTTATTCTGCCGGCTCGCCGGCCGGCCCGTGTCGAGTCGCCCGCTGGCGGGCCGGCGACGCCTCCGGCCAGATAGCATCGCCCGCCGATGCCGAAGATCAAGGTTCAGAACCCTGTCGTCGAGCTCGACGGCGACGAGATGACCCGGATCATCTGGTCGTTCATCAAAGAGCAGCTGATCCTCCCCTACCTCGATGTCGACCTGAAGTACTTCGACCTCGGCATCGAGAAGCGCGACGAGACCGACGACCAGATCACCGTCGATGCCGCCAACGCGATCAAGCAGTACGGGGTCGGCGTCAAGTGCGCGACGATCACCCCGGACGAGGCGCGGGTCGAGGAGTTCGGCCTGAAGGAGATGTACCGCTCGCCGAACGGGACGATCCGCAACATCCTCGGCGGCGTCATCTTCCGCGAGCCGATCGTGATCGCCAACGTGCCGCGCCTGGTCCCTGGCTGGACGAAGCCGATCGTGATCGGCCGCCACGCCTTCGGCGATCAGTACCGGGCCACCGACCTGGTCGTGCCCGGTGAGGGCTCGCTGACCCTTGCCTTCACCCCCAAGGACGGCTCCGAGCCGATCGAGCTCGATGTCTACGACTTCCCGTCCGGCGGCATCGCGATGTCGATGTACAACCTCGACGATTCGATCCGTGACTTCGGCCGTGCCTCGATGCGGTACGGCCTCGAACGCGGCTACCCGGTCTACCTGTCGACCAAGAACACGATCATGAAGCGCTACGACGGCCGCTTCAAAGACATCTTCGCCGAGGTGTACGAGACCGAGTTCAAGGCCGACTTCGAGGCCGCCGGGATCTTCTACGAACACCGGCTGATCGACGACATGGTCGCCGCCGCCCTGAAGTGGGAGGGCGGCTACGTGTGGGCCTGCAAAAACTACGACGGCGACGTCCAGTCGGACACCGTCGCGCAGGGGTACGGCTCACTCGGTCTGATGACCAGCGTGCTGATGACTGCCGACGGCAAGACGGTCGAGGCGGAGGCCGCGCACGGCACCGTCACCCGTCACTACCGTCAGCACCAGCAGGGCAACCCGACTTCCACCAACCCGATCGCCTCGATCTTCGCCTGGACTCGCGGACTCGCCGCCCGCGGCCGGATGGACGGCACGCCGGTGGTCAGCGAGTTCGCCGAGACCCTCGAGCGCGTCTGCATCGAGACGGTCGAAGAAGGCAAGATGACCAAAGACCTGGCGCTGCTCGTCGGCGGCGACCAGACCTATCTATCCACGCAGGACTTCCTGGCGTCGATCGACGACAACCTGCAGCGGGCGATGGCCTAGCCGTCGCCGAACAACCAATCCGAGGAGACGATTCTTGAGCACCCCCGTGAAGGTCACCGTTACGGGCGCCGCCGGGCAGATCGGCTACGCCCTCCTGTTCCGCATCGCCAGCGGTCAGATGCTGGGCCCCGACACCCCGGTCGAGCTGAGCCTGCTGGAGATCCCGCAAGCGATCAAGGCCGCCGAGGGCACCGCGATGGAGCTCGACGACTGCGCCTTCCCGCTGCTGCACCGGGTCGACATCACCGATGACCCGAAGCAGGCCTTCGAGGGCACCAACGTCGCCCTCCTGGTCGGCGCCCGCCCGCGCGGTCCCGGCATGGAGCGCGCCGACCTGCTCGAGGCTAACGGTGGGATCTTCAAGCCGCAGGGCGAAGCGATCAACGCCGGCGCCGCCGCCGACGTCAAGGTCCTGGTGGTCGGCAACCCGGCCAACACCAACTGCCTGATCGCGATGTCGAACGCGCCCGACGTGCCGCGCGAGCGCTTCACCGCGATGATGCGCCTCGACCACAACCGGGCGAAGATCCAGGTCGCCAACAAGCTCGGCAAGCCGGTCACCTCGGTGACCAACATGACCAGCTGGGGCAACCACTCGACCACCCAGTACCCCGACCTGGTGAACGCCAAGATCGACGGTGAGAGCGCCTGGGACCAGGTCGACGACGAAGCCTGGATCGCCGACGAATACATCCCCCGGGTCGCCAAACGCGGCGCCGAGATCATCGACGCGCGCGGCGCCTCCAGCGCCGCCTCGGCGGCCAACGCGGCGATCGGCCACGTCCACGACTGGGTGCTCGGCACGCCGGACGGGGACTGGGTGTCGATGGCGGTCCCGGCCGACGGTTCCTACGGGATCGGCGAGGGGATCATCTGCGGCTTCCCCTGCCAGTGCAGCGGCGGCGAGTGGTCGGTCGTGCAGGGCCTCGACGTCCCCGACTTCTCGCGCGAGCGGATCGACAAGAGCGTGCTCGAGCTCCAGGAGGAGCGCGACGCGGTCGCGAACCTCGGCCTGATCTAGGGGCCGAGGCACAGCGGTGCGTTCGCAGTTTTCCTCGCATAGCGAGGAAAACTGCGAACGCACAGGCGACGGGTCAGCCCGCCGGGTAGTACTGGCGGCCGTCCTTTTTGACCCGGCCCTCTTTCTCCAGGTCACCGAGCACCCGGTACAGGTAGTTCGGTTTGATCTTCATCGTCTTGGCGACGTCGGAGGCGCTGATCCCGGGCTTCGAGGTGATCAGCTCGACCGCCTGATCGGCGCGGGTCCCACCGCGACGACGGCGACGTTTTTTCGGCGCCCTCGATGCTTTCGGCGCACGGGTCGGCGCACTGGTGGAGGCGCTGCCGCGCGGTCGGCCCGGGGACCGTTTCACTTTCCCGCCGAGCTCGGCGAGGGCTCGCTCGAGCCGCTGGCGCTCGTCGTGAAGGTCGGCAAGGCGCCGCTCGAGAAGCTCGCGGGCCTCATCGAGGACGTTCGTCGTGCTTGGCATCTAGATCCTTTCCATCCATGGAATGCCGCGTTCAGTCAACAGTGAGGCGAGTGTGACACACGAACTCTCACACTGTTTAACCGATTCCGCGAATGCAATAACCCTTTTGGCCGTCGACCTATCGTGGCAGGCGGCGAATAAAGTACCGCGCGGTATCTCTAGCGGGTGAGTTCGGCTTGGCGCTCAGGTGAGATGCGGACAACGTTGCGCGCCAGCCCCACCTTCTCCATGCCGGCGATGATCATCGCCGAGGGATCGGGCTCCCATTTGCGCAGGCCGTGCACGGCGGAGCGGGGGAAGGCGTGGTGGTTGTGGTGCCAGGACTCGCCCAGCGAGGGGATCGACAGCCAGAACACGTTGGTGGAGTGATCGTCGGTGTCGAAGCGCCGCGTGCCGAAGAAGTGGCACACCGAGTTGACGCTCCAGGTGATGTGGTGGACGAAGAACACCCGCACCAGGCCGCCCCAGAGGAAACCGGTCAGGGCACCGAGCCAGGTGCCGGTGATCGCGTAGCCGAGCGCCGCCGGGACCAGCAGGCTCACGTAGATGATCGCGACGAAGTGACGCGAGATGAACCGCATGCCGGGATCCTCGTAGAGGTCTTTCGCGTATTTCTTCCAGTCGGCGCGGCCTTGCGTCTCCATCAGCCAGCCGGTATGGGCGTGCCAGAGGCCGCGGAGCCCCTCACCGTGACCGACGTGGGGACTGTGGGGGTCGCCCTCCTTGTCGGTGTGGGCGTGATGCTTGCGGTGGTCGGCGACCCAGGAGAGGACCGGACCCTGCACCGCCATCGTGCCGAGGACCGCGAAGGTGTATTCGAGCGCCTTCGACGTCTGGAATGAGCGGTGGGTGAGGAGACGGTGAAAGCCGACCGTGATCCCGATCGCGGTGATCAGGTACATGAAGGCGGCGATCGCGAGGACGCCGGGGCTGACCAGGCTGCCGGGCAAGAGGACGATCGCGACGATTGTGGCGATGAAGGGGACCACCACGCCGGCCAGGTTGGCGCCCTTCTCGATCTTGGTCATTTCGCCCATCTGAAACCAAGGTACGCCCACCTGGACGATATGTATTAGCGTCTGAGCCAAGTTCAGCTACCAGAAGTCATCATTTCAATGACAAAAAAGCACCCAGCCCTCACCGACGACCCCTGGCGCGGCCTGCCGGCCGAGGTCGCCGACCTGATCGAAGGCGAGATCGAGCCGATCACCGCCGAGATCCTCGCCTCGATCGCCCACGAGGTGCCCGAGTACGCGCGGCCGCTGGAGGGGCGTTTCGGACGCGGGATCCGTCGCGGCGTCGAGGAGGCGCTCGCCCAGTTCGTCGCCCTGATCCGCGATCCCGACGCGGGGCGCGACTCGGGCCGCGAGGTCTACCTGGCGCTCGGCCGCGGCGAGCAGCGGGCGGGGCGGACGCTCGACTCGCTGCAGGCCGCCTATCGGATCGGGGCCCGGGTCGCTTGGCGACGCTTCGCCGACTCCTGTCGGCGGGCCGGGGTGGGTGCCGAACCGCTCGCCCTGCTCGCCGAGGCGGTCTTCGCCTACATCGACGAACTCGCCGCCGACTCAGTCGAGGGCTACGCCCAGGCGCAGTCCGAGGTCGAGGACCTGCGCCGCCGCCGTCGCCGCGAGCTGGTCGCGCTGCTGCTCGCCGACCAGCCCGCCGACGCGGGCGACCTGGCGGCGGCGGCGCGGGCCGCCTCGTGGGACGTGCCGGCCGGTCTGGCGGCGCTCGCTTGTCCCGAGGATGAGCTGGCACGGGTGGCGCGGCGGCTGCCGCCCGAGGCCTTGGTCACGGTGGTCGAGGGCGAGGGCTGCGTGCTGCTGCCCGATCCCGAGGGCCCGGGCCGCGCCGAGGCGCTGATGCGGGCGGCCGCGAAGACGCGCCTGGCGCTGGGGCCGACGGTCGCACCGACAGCCGCGGGCGAGTCTTGGCGCTTGGCGCTCGCGCTTTTACACGCGGACTCGGCCGGCACAGTCACCGGCGCCGCTCCGCTCCGCGTCGACGACAACCTCGCCGCGCTCCTCCTCTTCGAATCGCGTGATCTCGCCGGGCGGATCGCCGCCCGTCGCCTCGCCCCGCTCGCCGACCTCACCCCGAAGGCGCGCGGGCGGATGCGCGAGACGGCGCTCGCCCACCTCCGCAACGACGGCAACGCGGTCGCGATGGCGGCCGAGATGCACGTCCACCCCCAGACCGCGCGCTACCGGATCGCCCGACTGCGCGAGCTCCTCGGCGCCCAGCTCGACGAACCCGACGCCCGCTTCGAGTTGCAGCTGGCGCTGCGCGCCGAGGCGATCAGCGATTAGGCGGCGGCAAGGCCGAGCCGCAGGGCGCCCGCCGCCTCGAGCATCGCGCCGCGGGCGGTGGCGTTGACCGGAGTCTGGTTGGCGAAGCTGTGGACGAGGCCGGAGTGCCGCCGCAGGGCGACCCGTACACCACAGTCGCGCATCTTCAGCGCGTAGGCCTCGCCCTCGTCGCGCAGCGGGTCGAAGCCGGCGGTGGCGACGTAGGCGGTCGGCAGATCGCGCAGGTCGGGGCACTGCAGGACCGAGATCCGCTGGTCGGAGGCGTCGGCACCGGGCGGGAGGTAGGCCGCTTCGAACTTCTCCATGTCGGCCTTGGTGAGGATGAACCCCTCGGCGAACAGCTTGCGCGAGCGGGTGTCGTCGACCGAGTCGGTGACCGGGTAGATCAGCAGCTGCATCGCGGGTCGCGCGCCGCCGGCGTCGCGCGCCATATGGCTGACCACCGCCGCCATATTGCCGCCTGCCGAGTCGCCGCCGACGCCTATCCGCTCCGGGTCGATCCCGAGCACCTCGGCGTTGGCCCCCGCCCACTCGAGGGCCGCGAGGCCGTCTTCGATCGCCGCCGGGAAGGGGTGCTCGGGGGCGAGCCGGTAGCCGATCGAGAGCACCCGCACGCCGGCCGCCGCGGCGAGCAGCCGGCAGACGCCGTCGTGGGTGTCGAGGTCGCCGATCACCCAGCCGCCGCCGTGGTAATAGACGAGTAGCGGCGCCGGCTCGCCGGCCGGCGACGGATGGGGGACGTAGAAGCGTGAGGGCAATGGCCCGCCTGGGCCGGGGACGTCGACGGGCCGCACCTCGGCCATCGGGATAGGCGGCCGGCGGTCGATCACGCGCGACTCGTGGCGCGACTGGGCGCGGGCCTCCTCGGCGCTGCGGCCGGAGTAGAAGCCCTCGCTGCCGGACAGCTTGGCGAGGCCGAGGAGCGCCTGGGTCTCTGAAGAGAGCGTCTGGCCGTCGATCGTCGGCGGCTTGCCGAAGAGCGCGCGACTGGCACGCGGCGAGAGGCCGCAGGCCCACTTGAGGATGCCGTGCTCGATCGGCACCGGCAGTCGCGGCAGTTCGGCCATGCCCGGCAGGCTATTTCACGTGACACCGATCTGTGCGACGGACGTCACACCCCGTGCTTGGCACACGGGCGTATGTTCAAGCCATGGAAGTGCGATCCAGCCTTCCGCCCAGCCCCCGGATGCCCCGCCCGGTGCAGACGGCGATCTGGTCACGGCAGGCGCAGTGGATGCTCACCCAGTGCCGCGGCCGGCTCGGCCCGATGTTCACGCTCCGGATCGCCTATGAAGGGACCTGGGTCGTCCTCTCCGACCCCGAGCAGGTCAAGCAGGTCTTCACCGGCGACCCGAACGTCTTCCACGCCGGCGAGGGCAACGACATCCTCCGCCCGCTGCTCGGCGAGAACTCGCTGCTGGTGCTCGACGGAGCCACCCACATGAGCCAGCGCAAGCTGCTCCTACCGCCCTTCCACGGCCGGCGGATGGCGGGCTACGAGGAGACGATGCGGACGATCGCGGCGCGCGAGATCGACAGCTGGCCGAGCGGTGAGCACTACCAACTGCGGCCGCGGATGCAGGCGATGACGTTGGAGATCATCATCGAGACCGTCTTCGGCGTCCACGGGGGAGAGCGGCTGGATGATCTGCGCGCGGCGCTCCGCTCCTTCCTCGACCTGCTGACGGATCCGAAGGCGCTGCTGCCGGTGCTGACTGTCGGCCCCGACCGGATCCGCCGCATTCCTTCCTTCCGTCGGCGGATCGACCGGGTCGCCGAGCTGATCGTCCGCGAGATCACCGAGCGTCGTGCCGCCGCCGATCTCGAGGAGCGCGACGACATCCTCTCGCTGCTGGTCGCCGCCCGGCACGAGGACGGCTCGCCGATGAGCGACGCCGAGATCCACGACGAGTTGCTCACCCTGCTGGTCGCCGGCCACGAGACGACGGCGACGGCGCTCGCCTGGGCGGTCGAGCGGCTGATCCGCCACCCGGACAAGATGGAGCGGCTGCGCGCCGAGGTCGAGGCCGGGGAGGACGCCTACCTGACCGCGACGATCCAGGAGACGTTGCGGCTGCGACCGGTGATCGTCCTCGTCCTGCGCCGGCTCAACGAGCCGATCGAGCTGGGCGGCTACCGCCTGCCGGCGGGTGTCACGGTGGCGCCGAGTATCCACCTGATCCACCGCGACCCGACGATCTATCCGGAACCGGACCGCTTTCGGCCCGAGCGCTTCCTCGAGACGCCGCCCGGGACCTACACCTGGATCCCCTTCGGCGGCGGTGTGCGCCGCTGCCTTGGCGCCGCCTTCGCCCAGCAGGAGATGGCGATCGTGCTGCGCGAGCTGGTCGCCCGCCGCACGATCCGCCCCGCCGATCCGCCCGCCGAGCGGAACTTCCGCCGCGCGATCACCGAGACGCCGCGCCACAACGCCGAAGTCGTCCTGAGCTAAGTCGCACCTCGGTGTTGGTGGGCCGAAAACTCCACCATGCTTTGAGTTTTCGGCCCGTCAACACTGGGGTAGGGTCCGATCGGTGCCCGAGGGCGATCATCACCGGACCCCGACCGTTTCCGAGGCGGTGCGCGACGCGGCGGCGATCGTCGACCCGGGCGACGCCGACGACGCGATCATGGCGCTGTACGAGATCTACGAGGACGACGACCGGCCGGTGACGGCGGTCGAGGATCTCGCCGGGACGCTGGTCGCGACCGCCGAAGGGATCGACCCCGAAGGCGACGACGACGCTGTCCTCGCCTGTGCCGCGGTGGCCGCCTGGATCGGCATGCACCCGCGCGATCACAACGAGGACCGCGAGGGCGACCACGTCATCCGCGAGGGCGTGCGGATGGCGTTCGGCAAGGAGCCGCCCCGCCAGGTCGTAAATTACCTCGTGAGTCGCGGCATCGGCGCCTGAGACGTCAGGACCAAGCGATGGCGGGCATGCGGCGGAGATGCGGCAGTGCTCTGCACGACGCGGAGCCGGGGGTGCGGCAGCGCGCCGTGTCCTGACGTCTCAGGACGGCCGAGCCGCAGCGGGACCGGTTCCGCGCCGCCGCCCTGGTGGACGAGCAGGTGGACCGGGGCGGTGCCTTCGATCCCGAGGCCGCCGGCCCAGATCGTCCGCGGCTTGTCGGTGCAGGGCTGGAATTCGGTTTCGCCGTAGCCGCGCGCGTCGGCGAAGGAGGTCGTCACCTTGTCGTCACGGCCCTCGATCCGCCCGTAGTAGAGGAAGACGCGCTTGCGCAGGGACGGTGGCACGCTGACCGTCACCGCCTTCGTGCCCTCGAGCAGCAGCGGAACCTTGGCGTAGAGGAAGCCGTTCGGCGCTCGCCACATCTGCCGCAGCGCGCCCTTCGCCACGCCGACCGGCCCGGCGACCTTCGATTCACTCCGCCAGCCCGGCTTGCCGCTGCCGATGATCGCCTGTGAGCATTCCGCCACGTTGGCTTCGGTCCCCGCTCCGGCGGCCGGCTCCAGCGCCAAGACGACGGCGGCGGCGATGACGATCCCCGTCAGCGCCGCCGTCTTCAAGACCTTCATACGACGATTTTATTACCCCGGATCGGGGTGGCACATGCCCGTCCAGGGCGCTCGATCAGCCGCAGCCGGTGTTGTTACCGCAGCTGCTGCACGTATAGCAGGACCCGGTCCGCTGCATCATGCCGCCACATTGGTCGCAGGCTGGGCCGAGCTCCAGGCCGGACAGCCGCGCCGGGCGGACCGGGGGAGTTTCGGTGAACGCCGCCGCGGCGGGCTTCGCGCCGCCGTTGCCCGGAGCCGCGTGGCCGTTGCCGCCGTTGGCGGGGCCGGCCGTGTCGGTCGAGATCCCGAGCCCGAGCTGTGAGGTCTCCGCTTCCTTCTTGCTGCGGACCTGCTGGGTCATGATCCCCAGTTCCTCGAGCGTCTCGACGTCGTCGATGAACCGGCTCGCGAGCCAGCGCATGATGTAGTCGGGCATCGATTTGGCGAACGGGATCTCCGGGTTCTGGGTCATGCCCTCCGGGTCGAAGCGCATGTAGGAGAACTTCCGCACGAAGTCTTCGAGCGGCACCCCGTACTGCAGGCCGAGGGAGATCGCCGTGGCGAAGGCGTTGAGCAGCCCGCGCATCGTCGAGCCCTCCTTGCCGATGTCGGTGAGGAAGATCTCGCCGACCGTGCCGTCGGTGTATTTGCCGGCCGTGATGTAGCCCTCGTGCCCGGCGATGTTGAACTTGTGGGTGAGCGATTCGCGCTCCTGCGGCATCCGCTTGCGGACCGGCTCGGCCATCGCGACCTCCGCCTCGGACTCATCTTCCTTCTGCGCGTCGGTGCGCAGCGCCTGCGCGGTCTTCGAGCCGTCGCGGTAGATCGCCAGCGCCTTGAGGCCGCCCTGCCAGCCGCGCGTGTAGGCGTCGGCGATGTCGGCGACGGTCGCCGACTCGGGCAGGTTGACGGTCTTCGAGATCGCCCCTGAGAGGAACGGCTGGGTCGCGGCCATCATGTCGATGTGGCCGGTGTAGGAGATGGCCCGCTCGCCGACCGCGACGTCGAACACCGGCAGGTGCTCGTCCTTCAGTCCGGGCGCGCCGACGATCGTGTTCTTCTCCGCGATATAGGCGTTGATCTGGTCGATCTCGCTCGGCGAGTAGCCGAGCGTCTGCAGGGCCAGCGGCACCGAGCGGTTGACGATCGTCATCGAGCCGCCGCCGACCAGCTCCTTGAACTTGACCAGCGAGAAGTCGGGCTCGATCCCGGTCGTGTCGCAGTCCATCAGGAAGCTGATCGTCCCGGTCGGCGCGAACACCGTCGCCTGCGCGTTGCGGTAGCCGTGCTCCTCGCCGAGCTCGACCGCTTCGTCCCAGGACCGTTGCGCCGCGGCGAGCAGGTCGCCCTTGATGCCGGTGCCGTCGACCTCGTAGGAGGCGTCGCGGTGCATCCGCATGACGCCGTTGTGTGGCTCGCGGTTCTTCTCGTACTCGTCGTAGGGCCCGGTCGCCTCGGCGGCGATCAGCGCCGACTGGCGGTAGGCGCGGCCGGTCATCAGGGCGGTGATCGCGGCGGCGACGTTGCGGCCCTCGTCGGAGTCGTAAGGCATCCCGTCCGACATCAGCAGCGCGCCGAGGTTGGCGAAGCCGAGCCCGAGCTGACGGAAGGCGCGCGCGTTGATCCCGATCTCCTCGGTCGGGTAGCTCGACGGGCCGACGACGATCTCCTGGGCGAGGAAGACGACGTCGACCGCGTGCTCGAAGTCGGCGACGTCGAAACTGCCGTCGGCGCGGCGGAATTTCATCAGGTTGAGCGAGGCCAGGTTGCAGGCCGAGTTGTCGACGTGCATGTACTCGCTGCAAGGGTTGGAGGCGTTGATCCGACCCGACTCGGGGCTGGTGTGCCAGCGGTTGATCGTCGTGTCGTACTGGATGCCGGGGTCGGCGCAGCGCCAGGCGGCCTCGGCGATCTGGTTCATAAGGTCGCGCGCGGGCAGCGTCTTGGTAGTCGAGCCGTCGATGCGGGCGGTCAGGTTCCAGTCCGCGCCGGCGGCGACTGCCTCCATGAAATCGTCGGTGACCCGCACCGAGTTGTTGGCGTTCTGGTACTGGATCGAGGTGAAGCCCTCACCGTCGATCGACATGTCGAAGCCGGCGTCGCGCAGGGCCGCCGCCTTCTCCTCCTCTTTGGCCTTGCACCAGATGAAGTGCTCGATGTCCGGGTGGTCGACGTTGAGCACGACCATCTTCGCCGCGCGGCGGGTCTTGCCGCCCGACTTGATCGTGCCCGCCCAGGCGTCGGCGCCACGCATGAAGCTGACCGGGCCGGAGGCGAGGCCGCCCTTCGAGAGGTGCTCGACCGAGCCGCGGATGTTGGAGAGGTTGATGCCGGAGCCGGAGCCGCCGCGGAAGATCATCCCCTCCTTGGTGTTCCAGTCGAGGATCGACTCCATCGTGTCGTCGACGCTGAGGATGAAGCAGGCCGAGCACTGCGGCTGCTCCTCGAAGCCGACGTTGAACCAGACCGGCGAGTTGAAGGCCGCCTTCTGGTTGAGCAGGATCGCGGTGAGCTCCATCTCGAACGCGTCGGCGTCCTCGTCGGAGGCGAAGTAGCCGCCCGCCCGGCCCCAGCCGGCGATCGTCCCGGCGACCCGGCCGATCATCTGTTTGACCGAGCTCTCGCGCTCCGGGCTGCCGATCCGGCCGCGGAAGTACTTCTGGGCGACGATGTTGGTCGCGTTCTGCGACCAGGTCATCGGGAACTCGACGCCGCGCTGCTCGAAGGCCGGGCTGGCGGGATCGCCGATCAGCGCGTCGCGGATCTCCCACTCGATCTGGTCGAAAGGATGCACGCCGGGCGTGGAGAAGCGTCGCTCCACGGAGAGGCCCCGCAGACCGTTTTTGGGACTGGTAGTGGCGGTCTTGGACATCAAACTGCTCCTCTCGCGGCGTCTTTGAAGGGGTTGACGAGGTTCCTCCTAGCGTCGGACGGAACGGGCGCTTCCGGACCCCTGAATACCGCCTTTTCGGCACCTCATATTGTGACAGGCCGCAATTTGGGGCTTGCTCCGCCCCGATCGATTTTCACGGTCCCCTCCAAGGTTGCCTGTAGCCTCGTTGCATGGTCGACGACCTCCGCCACGGCGCCGAATCGATGGGAGACCTCGCTCGCGACGCCCGCGAGGCAATGGGGGAGAAGGCCACGGCCGCCCGCGAGGCCGCCACCGAGCGCGCCGTCGCCGCCAAAGAGGCGACCGCCGAGGCGATCGCCGCAGTCAAGCCGAAACTGCGCGGCGTCTCCCATGAGTGGGCGTTCTTCGTCTCGCTCGTCTTCGGTGCCGCCCTGATCTTCTTCGCCAGGACGCCGAAGGCGACCTTCGCCGTCGCGATCTACGCGGTCAGCCTCTCGGCCCTGCTCGGCACCAGCGCCCTCTACCACCGGGTCAACTGGAAACGGCCCAACGTACGCCAGTGGATGCGCCGGCTCGATCACTCGATGATCTTCTTCCTCATCGCCGGCACCTACACGCCGTTCGCGCTGCTGGTCATGCACGGCGCCCTCGCCACCGCGATCCTGGTCGTCGTCTGGGCGGGGGCGATCGCCGGCGCGATCGTCGAGATGGTCTGGATCGGCCATCCGAAATGGGTTTCGGCGCTGGTCTACCTCTCGATCGGCTGGGTCGCCGTCGTCGCCTTCCCCGATCTCTGGGACGCCCTCGGCCCGGTCGGCGCCCTGCTGCTGGCGGGCGGCGGGCTCCTATATACGGCGGGGGCGGTCGTCTACGCGACCCAACGTCCCGACCCGAACCCGGCGATCTTCGGCTACCACGAGGTCTTCCACGCCTTCGTGATCGCCGCCGCCGCCATCCAGTTTGCCGTGATCGCCTTCTGGGCGCTGCCGAAGGCCTGACGCCGGCGCGAGGCGGTGCGCCCGGGACGGACCCTTTGCGGGAGGTTCGGGCGCAGGGACGAGGGCATCTGCGGGGGAGGCCCGGCGTTTGGCGAGGGAGACGGGGCGTCCGTGACAGAGACGCCGCGATCGTCGGGAAGATGTGCGCCTTCGTTGGGGTCTGCGGCCGCCACCATCGCGCTGCGTGAGTTTGGCCCCCTATAGGGGGCCAAACCGTGGTCACGTATCTGTAACGGTGGAGAAGTCGTGAACTTCACGACTTCTCCGTGACATCGCGGTGATGTTCCGACGTCTCCGTCACGGACGCCGCCGCTCTCCCGCCGTCCCCTCCGAATCTCGGCCATCTCGGTGGCGGCCACACCCTGCGGGGTCGCCGCCGAGATGGCCGCGTCCCTCAAGCGTCCCGCCGGAGCGCCGTCGTGGAATCGACCGCCTAAGCTGCGACCGCCTGACGCGCCTCGGCTGCCTCCTCGGCCGAGGCGATCAGCTCGCGCAGCAGCTCCTCCAGCGCCTCGGACTGCTCCGGCGTGAGGCTCAGCTCGCCGTCGGCGTAGGCGTCTTGGGCGCGGGGGAAGGGGTATTCGCGCTCCAGCACCCGGCCGCCCAGGGCGCCCAGCACCTTGCGCGTCTCGGCCTGCGCCCAGACCGCTCCGAACATCCCGGTCGAGGCGCCGATCACCGCCGCCGGCGTGCCCATCAGGGCGCTCTCACCGGCCGGCCGCGAGGCCCAGTCGAGTGCGTTCTTCAGCGCGCCCGGGATCGAGCTGTTGTACTCGGGCGTCGAGACGAGGACCGCGTCGGCCTCGCGCATCTGCGCGCGCAGGTCGGCCACCGCGTCTGGGGTCTCGCCGCCCTCCTCGAGGTCGGCGTCGTAGGCGGGGATCTCCGCCAGCCGCTCGAAGGCGACGAGCTCCACCCCGTCGGGCAGCCGCTCGGCGGCTGCCCGCAGCAGGGCAGTGTTGAAGGAGTCCCGGCGCAGGCTTCCGGATATGCCCAGGACCCTCATGGCTAGGCCTCCTGGGCGACGAGCTCGAGGTCGACGTTGATCGCGACCTCCCACTCGAGGACGGAGCCGCCGCTCGGCAGGTCGGCGTTGAACCCCATGCCGAAGTCACGCCGGTCGACCGCGGTCGAAACCGAGAGGGCCACGCGCGGGTTGCCGCCGAGGTCGGCGCCGAGCTCACCGAAGCGACCGGTCGCCTCGACCTCGCGCTTGGTGCCGTGGATGTCGAGCTCACCGGCGAGGCGGACGGTGCCGTCGTCGGCGACGTCGAAGCGATCCGACGTGAAGGTCAGCTTCGGGAAGCGCTCCGCATCGAAGAATTCCGGCGACATCAGGTGGCCCTTGAGCTGCGGCTCGTCGATGTCGATCGACTGCACGTCGACGGTGCCCTCGAGCTTCGGCTCCTCGCCGCCGGTCAGGGTCGCCGCGTAGGTCTCGAAGCCGCTGCGGAAGGTGGCGACGTTGTTGTGGGTGATCGCGAAGGAGATCGAGGAGTGGATCGGGTCGACGGTCCAGGTCCCGGTCGGGACCTTCTGGTTGACGGTGTCGGTGCTCATTTCTGCTCGCCTTTCGTTGTCTCTGCTGGGGAAGTCGTCTCGAAATCAATGGTTGACGCAGAAACGATCTTAGCAGAAATACTTAGATCTACAACTATTGTCTCGGCAAGCACCGTGTGGCATTATTGAGACATGGCCGATGCGTCGACCCTCACCGCCGCTCCTGCCGGGCAGGGCAACCCGCTCGGCACCTGCTCGCCCCACCACGAGGCGTGGCGCTCGCTGGCGCGCACCCACGCCGCGGTAAGCGGCCGCCTGCAGGACGCCCTCGCCGGCTCCGAGCTGCCGCCGCTGGCCTGGTTCGAGATGCTCGCCGCGATCGCCGCCGCCGACGGGCAGCGGATGAAGATGGGGGACCTGGCCGAGGCGCTGGTGATCACCCGCGGCGGCCTCACCAAGCTGGTCGACCGCCTGGTCAAGGCGGGGCTGATCGAGCGGACCTTCTGCGAGACGGACCGGCGGGTCAGCTACGCGACGCTGCTCCCGGCCGGCGCCGAGCTGCTCGAGGAAATGGTTCCGGTCGTCTCCGCCGAGCTGGAGCTCGCCTTCGCCGCCCGCCTCTCCGAGCGCCAGGCCGACGAGCTGCGCGCGACGCTCGACTCGGTCCGCGGCTCCGCCTGCGGCAGCGACTGACGCCGGGCGCCAGGCGCCAGGCGCTGAAGGTTCGAGCCAGTTCGGCTGACGCCTCGAACGCCCGGGTCGGGGGGATCTGCGGATGGGTCCGTTACGAAGGACGGGAGGTCCGTCACGGAGATGCGCATATTCGAACGGTCAGGAATCTGCGCGGTTAGTTATATGCGTATGGCGAGGAGTTCTAACCGCGCAGTTTTTTGACCGTTCGAGTGGGTCATGGATCTGTGACGACCACCCGCGCTCCGTCGAGCCGCCCTAGGCCAGGGTCGAGGCGGCGCGCTCTTTGGCCGCGTCGATGATCGCCAGCACGTCGGCCTCGCGGCCTGCGCGCAGCAGCTCGATCGGATCGGGATCGCCGTTGACGATGCCCTCGAAGAAGTCCTTGCGGTCGTCGTAGGTCGGCAGTGTGCCCTTCGCCCAGCCGCGGACGTCGTTCAGCATCACCGCCAGCCGCGCGTAGTCCTCGCCGAAGAGGTCGGCGATCTCCCGTTTCATGCGCTTCGCCAGGGCGGGGGAGGCCCCCGCGGTGGAGATCGCGATCGCCAGCGGCCCGGTGCGGACGATCGCCGGCAGGATGAAGTTGCAGAGCGGCGGCACGTCGACGACGTTGGCGAGCATCGCCCGCCGCTCGGCGTCGTAGTAGACGCCGATGTTGACCTCGGAATCGTCGGTCGCGGCGATCACCATGAAGGCGCCCTCGAGCTCCTCGGGGCCGGCGTACTCGCGGCGGTCCCACTCGATCGAGCCCTCTTCGGCGAGCGCCTGCAGCTCCGGATGCGCCTCCGGCGCGAGCAGCGTCACGTCGCCGCCGCAGGCGAGCAGCCCCTCGACCTTCTCCAGGCCGACATCGCCGCCGCCGACCACCAGGCACTTGCGCCCGCTCAGTTTGAGGCAGGCGATGTAGAACGGCGTCTCCAGCATGTCGCGCACACAGGACTGATCGCAGATCCCCTTGCGGAATTGGCAGACGCACTCCTTGCCGGCGTAGGCCTGAGCTGGCATGGCCGAAAGGTTAGTGATGAGGGTTCAGCGACACTTAAACGAGATGTCTGGTCGCGGCTAGGCGGCGTCGAGGGTGAGCCGGAGGCCCTGCTCGAGCGTCGTCCCCGGCGCCCAGTCGAGCTCCCGTTCGGCGAGCGATGCGTCGAGCGAGATCCGCTGCACCTCGCCCGCCCGTGGCGGTGCGAACTCGGGCACGAAGTCGTCGCGCCCGGCCAGCTTGGCGAGGACGTCGACGATGTCGAGGACGCTCGCCTCGCGCCCGGTGCCGATGTTGACCGCGCCGCCGAGCCGCGTCGCGCCCGCCGCCAGCGCCGCCGCGACCACGTCCCCCACATATATGTAGTCGCGGGTCTGGGTGCCGTCGCCGTAGACGGTCGGCACGCCGCCGTTCTTCAGGAGCCCGCAGAAGATCGCCACCACGCCCGCCTCGCCGAGCGGGTCCTGGCGCGGGCCGTAGACGTTGCCGAGCCGCAGCGCCATCCCGGAGAGGCCGTGCAGCCGTTCGTAGAGGCCGAGGTAGCCCTCCGCCGCGTACTTCGACTGGCCGTAGCCGGAGAGCGGCGCGATCGGCGTCGACTCGGGCAACGGCAGCTGCTTGTCGGCCCCCTCGCCGTAGAGGGCGCCGCCGGTCGAGATGAAGATCACCCGCCCGACCCCGGTCGCCCGCGCCGCCTCCAGCACGTTGGCGGTGCCGCCGACGTTGACCGCGGCGTCGAAGGCGGGCTCGGTGACCGAGCGGCGGACGTCGATCTGGGCGGCCAGGTGGAAGACCAGCTCGGGGCGGGCATCGGCGAAGACCGCGCCGACCGCGGCGTCATCGCAGATGTCGACCTCGGCCAGCCGGGCGCCGTTCGCGAGGGCGCCGTCGAGGTTGACGCGCCGCCCGGTCGAGAGGTTGTCGAGCACCGTCACCTCGTCGCCGCGAGCGAGCAACGCGTCGACGAGATTGGAGCCGATGAATCCGGCGCCGCCGGTGACCAAGGCCTTCATCAGGTCGCCGATCCTACGCGGATCGGCCGGCGGTACGCGTGGAATCTCCGGGGGGGAGGACGGAAGGACGGCCGAGCCGCCCTGCTACCCTCGCCGCCCGATGAGGCTGATAGTCACCGAGAAGAACAGCAGCGCCAAGAAAATCGCCGAGGTGCTCGGTGCGCCGAGCGGCGGTCCGAAGGCGGACAAAACCTACAAAGTCCCCTTCTACACCTGGACCGACGCCGAAGGCAACGAGGAGATGGCGATCGGCCTGAAGGGTCACGTGCTCGGTCCGGCCTTCCCCGAGGGCTACTCGAACTGGCAGAAGACGGACCTCCACGATCTGATCGACGCCGACCTGATCAAGGAGCCGACCGACAAAAACGTGGTCAAAGCGATCAAGAAGATGGCCAAAGAGGCCGACGAGCTGGTGATCGCCACCGATTTCGACCGTGAGGGCGAGCTGATCGGCCTGGAGGCGCTGGAGGAGATGCTCGACGCCAACCCGGCGCTCGGCACCCGTGAGGACACCGCCGCCGGGACCCTGAAAATCCTCCGGGCGCGCTACTCGGCGACGACCAAAGAGGAACTCCTGCGCGCCTTCGACAACCTCGACTACCTCTCCTATCCGCTCGCCAACGCCGGCGCCGCGCGCCAGGACATCGACCTGCTCTGGGGGGCGACGCTGACCCGCGCGGTCTCGCTCTCGACCCGCCGCTTCGGCTCCAACTTCCTCTCCGTCGGCCGCGTCCAGAGTCCCACCCTGGGGCTGATCGTCGAGCGCGAGATGGAGCGCCGCGCCCACGTCGCGAAACCGTTCTGGGAACTGTTCGCCAAGTTCGAGCACCCCGACGGCAGCTTCGAGACGCACCACACCGTCGACAAATTCTGGGAGAAGGCCGAAGCCGACAAGGCGCTCGCCGGGACCGCCGGGCCGGGCACGGTGAAAGCGGTCACGGCGCGGAAGAACACCCGCAAACCGCCGACCCCGCTGAACACCACCGCCTTCACCACCGACGCCTCAAGCCGGCTCGGGATCACCCCGGCGAGCGCGATGCGGATCGCCGAGGACCTCTACATGGATGGGTTCATCTCCTACCCGAGGACCGACAACACGGTCTACCCGAGCTCGCTGCCGGTGCGCGAGCTGATCGGCTCGCTGACCAAGATCAAAGAGTTCTCCGCCGCCTCCGCCCTGGCCGACCAGGCGACGCTGACCCCGACCCGCGGCAAAAAAGAGACCACCGACCACCCGCCGATCTACCCGACCCAGGCGATCCATCCGGGCGCCCTCGAGGGCCCCAAACGGCGCGTCTACGAACTGGTCGTGCGCCGCTTCCTCGCCACCTTCAGCCCGCCGATGATCACCGAGTCGACCCGCGCCGACATCGAGGCCGGCTCGGAGACCTACTTCGTCCGCGGCTCGGTCGTCGTCGATCCGGGCTACGCCGGCATCTACACCTACGCCCGCTCCGCCGACGAGGAGATCCCGGCGCTCGCCGAGGGCCAGACGCTGCCGCTGGCGGCCGCGCCCGAGTTCGCCGCCGAGGGCGAGCCGACGGAGAACCCGTGGATCGTCGGCAAGGAGACCCAGCCGCCGTCGCGGATCTCGCAGGGCAAACTGATCGAGCTGATGGAGGAGCGCGGCCTCGGCACCAAAGCCACCCGCGCCGACATCATCCAGAAGCTCTTCGACCGCGGCTACGTCTACGGCAACCCGCCGATCCCGACCGAGACCGGGATCGCCCTCTTCGAGGCGTTCAAGAAATACGTGCCGCGGATGGCGACGCCGGAGATGACCGCTGACATCGAGGCGGAGATGGACCAGATCGCGCAGGGCGACATGACCAAGTCGAAGGTCGTCGGCGACAGCCGCGAACTGCTCCATCGGACCTGGACCGAGATCGACGAGAAGAAAGAAGATCTCGCCAAAGTCGTCTGGAAAGGGATGGACGAGGATCGCATCCTCGGCCCCTGCAAGGTCTGCGAAGAAGCGGGGCGGACCAAGGAGGACGGCTCGCCGAACATGCTGCGGATCATCCGCGCGAAAAAATCGGGCAAACGGTTCGTCGGCTGCAGCGGCTGGAAAGCCGAAGCGGAGCCCGACGATCCGAAATCGTGCGACCAGACCTTTCCGCTGCCGCAGCGCGGCGACGTCTTCCGGCTCGAGGAGCGCTGCTCGATCTGCGACAAGACGCCGCGGCTGAAAGTCCAGCCCTTCCGCGGCCGGCCCTGGAACCTCTGCCTGAACGACGACTGCGAGTCGATGCAGGAGATGAAGAAACGGCGCGCCGAGCGCGAAGCGGCGCGGGCTGCCAAAGAGGCGATGGACAAGCAGCCGAAGCCGAAAGGCGACGAGGACGCGACCGCGCCGCCGAAACCGAAAAAACGGTCGAAAACCAAAGCGAAAGCCAAAGTCTCGAAAGCTGACGTCGCCACGCGCGGGGTCAAACGCGCCAAAGCGGGCACCAAAGGCTGAGTTGTGTTCATCTCCCTGGAGGGAGTGGACGGCTCCGGCAAGAGCACGCAGGCGCGCCTCCTGGTCGAGGCGCTGGGTGAGGGGACGGTCGCGATCCGCGAGCCGGGCGGGACCGACGCGGCCGAGCGGATCCGCACGCTGCTCGCCGACCCGGCGGTGGAGCTGGAGCCGCTGGCCGAGCTGATGCTCTTCCTGGCGGCGCGCGCCGACCT
This sequence comes from uncultured Actinomycetes bacterium, assembly GCA_963824485.1. GTDB lineage: Bacteria > Actinomycetota > Thermoleophilia > Solirubrobacterales > 70-9 > VAYN01. The sequence goes on along the minus strand of CAWGPH010000004.1, from coordinate 253,839 downwards.
CACCGAGCGGGTGATCCGCCCGGCGCTGGAGGCGGGCCGCGACGTCGTCTCCGACCGCTTCTCCGACTCGAGCGTCGCCTACCAGGGGGCGGCGCGCGGGCTCGGCGTCGGCGAGGTCATCGGCCTCTGCGACACCGCCACCGACGGCCTCTGGCCCGACCTGACGCTGCTCTTGCGGGTCGACCCCGAGGTCGGCCTGGGACGGGCGCAGAGCGAAGACCGCTTCGAGGCCGAGGGGCTCGACCTGCAGCGCGCCGTCGCCACCGCCTACGAGGAGATCGCGATGATCGCCGCCGACCGGGTCGAGGTGATCGACGCCGCCGGCGCGGTCGAGGAGGTCCACGCCCGCGTCCTCGCCGCCGTCGAGGCCCGCCGTGCCTGAGCGCGTTCGCACTTCTCTGCGCTATCCGCAGATTTCTGCGAACTCGGCGGGGCCCGGCTGGGTGAGTTCGCACTTTTCGTCGGTATGCGGCGATAACTGCGAACGCGCTTGGGGGGCGTCGTGACTGGCGTCGCGCTCGAGGAGGCGACCGAGCACCAGGGGCGAGCCCGGGTGGCGTTGACGGCGGCGCTCGCTGCCGGACCGTCGCACGCCTACCTCTTCCGCGGCCCGCGCGGAGCCGGCAAGCGGGCGACGGCGCGGGCCTTCGCGGCGGAGATCGTCGCGGCGGGCGCCGCTGACCCCGACGACGCGCGCCGGCGTGCCCTGCTCGACCCATCGCCGCACCCCGACCTGGTCTGGCTCGCCCCGCGCGGCGCCCAGCACATGGTCGACGAGGTCCGCGAGCGGGTGATCCGCGCCGCCGCCTACCGGCCGTTCGAAGGCGAGCACCGGGTCTTCGTCGTCGAGGCCGCCGAGGCGATGCGCGACGAGAGCCAGAACGCGCTGCTGAAGACCCTCGAGGAGCCGCCGTCCTTCGTCCACCTGATCCTGCTCAGCTCCGAGCCGGAGGGCCTCTTGGAGACGATCGCCTCGCGCTGCCAGCCGGTCGACTTCGCGCCGCTCCCGGCCGCGGTCCTGGAAGCCCAGCTGGCTGGCGTGCCGGAGGCGGCCGGCGCCTCGCCCGAGGAGATCGCCGCCGCCGCGCGGCTCGCCGCCGGCGACCTGGAGCGGGCCCGACTGCTGCTCTCGGCGATCGGCCGCGAGCTGCGCGCCGAGGTCGAGGCCTGCCTTGCCGCGGTGCTCGCCGACGAGCTCTCCGGCGCCCCCTGGCGGCGCCTCCTCGACCGCGCCACGGGGGCCGGGGAGGAGGCCGAAGAGGCGGCCCGGGAGGTGCTCGAGGAGGAGTCCCAGGCGGGCCTCAAACGGACCGCGAAAGACATCAGCGACGGCGCCAAACGGGCGGGGCGCCGGCGCCGCACCGAGATTCTCGACCTCGGCCTGGAGCTCTGCGCGCTCTGGCTGCGCGACCTGGCGGCGCTCGCCGCGGGCGCCGAGGAGGTCGTCTTCGACCGCGACCGGCTCGACCTGCTGCGCGCCCAGGCCGCCACCGCCGACCCGGCCTGGGCCCGGGCGGGCGCCGCCGCCGTCCAGGACACCCGCCGCGGCCTCGACCTGAACGTCTCCGAGGAGCTCGCTCTCGAAGCGCTCTTCTACCGCCTCGCCCGCACCGCCTAGGGCGAGTTCGCAGAAATCCTCGGATAGCGACGGAAACTGCGAACTCGGTGGGCCAGGCTTAAGTCGGGCCCTGGCCGGTCCCGGGGGAGTCGCTCGGGCGCCGCGCGTGGTCGGTCTCGCTCGCGCCGTTCAGCCCTTCGAGCGCTTCGCGCGCCGCTTGCTCCTTCGCCCGCTCGATCGCCCGCTCCTGGGCGAGGCGGGTGATCTGGGCAGCCTGGCGCGACATGATCACGCTGAAGTTCAGCGCCAGCCCGAGCAGCAGCAGGAGCACGATCGAGAACAGGGCGACGTTGGTGTCGCGGACGCCCATCAGGTCGGCGACGAACTTCAGCAGCCCGGGAAAGGCCGCCCCGGCCAGCATCGCCAGGCCGGCGACGAACCAGATCACGCTGTAACGCTCCTGCAGGCGGTCGCGGCGGATCAGCTCCAGGATCAACAGCATGAAGAGGATCGCCAGCGCCGCGGCGATGACGCGCGTCTGTGAGGTGAGGCTGACCCGGTCGGCCTGCGCGGCGAAGAGTGAGAGCGCCGCGTTCATCGCTCCGCCTCGGCGTGGCGCGGCTTGAACTGGCCGACCAGGATCACGACCAGGCCCTTGAAGATGAAGAAGGCCGAGCGCAGCGGGGTGAGGAAGGAGGTGCCGCCGGTCCGCTCCAGCATCCGCACCGGCACCTCCTCGACCCGCAGGCCCTCGCGCACCGCCAGCTGCAGCGACTCGATCTCGGCGAAGTCGGGCGAGTAGTTCTCGCTGAACAGGGTCATCACGCGGCGGTTGGCGGCGCGCATGCCGCTGGTCGTGTCGGTGAAGCGCTGGCGGGTCGCCAGGGTGAGGAAGAAACGGAAGACGTTGATTCCGATCCGCCGGGTGAAGGTCGCCCGGTAATCCTCGCCCTCCGGCGGCGCGCCGGGCAGCGGCTCGGTCTGCCTGGCGTAGCGCGAGCCGATCACCAGGTCGGCGCGGTCGGCTTCGACCTCGGCGAGCAGGCGGGCGACCTCGGCGGCCGGGTGCTGGCCGTCGGCGTCGAGGTGGGCGCAGCAGTCGTAGCGCTCGCGCTTCGCCCACAGGTAGCCGGTCTGCAGCGCCGCGCCGAGGCCCTGATTGAAAGGCAGCGTGGCGACCAGGACGCCGGCGGCGCGGGCCCGCTCGGTGGTCGAGTCGGTCGAGCCGTCGTCGACGACGAGGATGTCGGCCGCGGGCAGGTGGGCGCGCACGTCGGCGATCACCGCGTCGATCGACGCCTCCTCGTTCCAGGCAGGGATGAAGACGAGAGTCCGCAAGGGCAGCCGATTCTGCCACGGGGGCCGCGTTCGGCCGCGCTCGGCACCCGCCTTGACAGGATTGTGTTAGTACCTCTTCATGGCAAGCGGCAACGAGATTTCACGGCCGCGGCCCGACACTCCTCGGATCGGCATGCGGCTCTGGCTGACCGGCGCCTTCGCGGCGGTCAGCCTGATCACGGCCGCGACCGTCTTCTTCTTCGGCGACAACCGCCAGGCGCTCTTGGCCGCGGTGCTGATCGGGGTGCTGGCCGGGTTCCTGATCGCGGTGGCGATCTCGCACCGCGTGGTCGGGCTGGCGCGCGCCGCCGGGGAGATGGCGAAAGGCTCCTTCGACGCGCCGCTCAACACCTCCGGGGTCGACGAGATCGGCGACCTGGCGCGCTCGCTCGACGCGATGCGGGCCTCGCTGCAGGTCAGCTTTGGCGTGCTGACCGCCGACCGCAACAAGCTGGCAGCGATCTTCGACGGGCTCACCGACGCGGTGATCGTGACCGACTATGAAGGGCCCGTCCGCTTCTCCAACAGTGCGGCGGGGCGGCTGCTGGGGGCGGCCGGGGAGCCGCCGGACGTGATCGAGCCGCAGCTGCGCCGTGCCGCCGAGGTCGGCTTCGCCGCCCACCCGGCGCTGCGGATCGGCGACCGCGCCTACGCGATGACCGCCCGTGCCCTGCCCGACGAGCGGGCCGTCCTCGCGGTGCTCCGCGACCGCACCGACGAGCTCCGCCGCGAGCTCGCCGAAGCCGACTTCATCTCCAACGCGGCGCACGAGCTGCGCAACCCGCTGGCCGGGATCTCGGGCGCGATCGAGGTATTGCAGAGCGGCGCCAAAAACAAACCGCTCGACCGCGACCACTTCCTCAACCGGCTCGCCGACGACGCCGAGCGGATGAAAGCCCTGACCCAGTCGCTGCTCACCTTGGCCCGGGTGGAGAGTCGCGGTGCTCCCGAGAACGAGGTCGTCGACGTGGCGATCGCGGTCCGCGACGTGGTTGCCGCGGTCGAGCCGCCGCCGCGGGTCGACCTGGTCGTCGACGTCGAGCAGGACCTCGCCGCGACCGGCGATCCGACCCTGCTGCGGCAGGTGATGATCGGCCTCCTGACCAACGCCTTCAAGAACACGCCGCCGCCTGGCACGGTCACGGTGCGTGGCCGCCACCAGGGGGTGGGCGAGGTCGTGCTCGAGGTGATCGACACCGGCACCGGCATCCCGGAACCGGAGATCGAGCGCGTCTTCGAGCGCTTCTACCGGCGCAGCGAGTCGCGCAAACAGGAGGGCTTCGGGCTCGGTCTGGCGATCGCGCGGCGCATGGTCGACGTGATGGGTGGGACGATCGGGGCCGAATCGGTGCTGGGCGAGGGCAGCACCTTCTGGGTCAGGCTGCCGCTCGCACAACCGAGTCCGACCCCCATCGCTTAAGCCGAAGGGCGTATAAAGGCGAACTCAGATGTTTGGACGACATAAAGAAAATATGAGCGAGCCGTTGCGGGTGAGAGCGGACCGATGAGCGACGGGCATAGATGAGCAGCGGCCGCATCCTGATCGCCGACGACGAGCCCTCGGTTCGCGACTCGGTCGGCTACGCCCTGGCCCAGGAGGGTTTCGAGGTGACGCCCGCCGCCGACGGCGACGAGGCGAGCACGCTGCTGGGCGACGGTATCCCCTTCGACCTGCTGATCCTCGACATCATGATGCCGGGGCCGAGTGGTCTCGACATCTGCCGCGACGTGCGGGCTCGCAGCGCCGTGCCGATCATCGTTCTCACCGCGAAGGACGCCGAGGTCGACAAGGTGGTCGGGCTCGAGGTCGGCGCCGACGATTATGTGACCAAGCCGTTCTCGGTCCGCGAGCTGCTCGGGCGGGTGCGGGCGCAGCTGCGCCGGCGCGAACTCGACCGCTCGCCGATGGCCCAGCAGGTGAAGATCGAGTCGGGGCCGGTGTCGATCGATCTCGTCCGCCACGTTGCCACGGTGCGCGGGGTGTCGGTCAACCTGACCCGGTCCGAGTTCCAGCTGCTGCGGCTGCTGGTCGGGCGGCCGGGGGAGGTCTTCGCGCGGTCGCAGATCATGGAGGAGCTCTGGCAGACCGAGTTCGACGGCGACGAGCGCGCCTGCGACGTCCACATCTCGAACCTGCGCCAGAAGGTCGAGCGCGACCCACAGAAGCCGGAGCTGGTGGTGACGGTGCGCGGCGTCGGCTACAAGTTCAGCGGCGACGACGATTAAGTCTGAGGCGCCGCGACGAAGACCGATCCTGAGGCGCCCCCACGCCGCCTCAGGATTTGAGCAGGCGCTGCAGGTCGCCGAGGCGGACGTCCCACTCGGCGCCGACGGTGGTGAGCCAGGCGGCGGCGTCGGCGAGGGGGCGGGGGTCGAGCTCGAAGCGGTGCTCGCGGCCGCGGCGGCTCTGCGAGACGAGCCCGGCGCGGCCGAGGGTCGCCAGGTGCTTGGCGACCGCCTGCCGGCTGATCGGCAGCTCGGCGGCGAGCCCGGTCGCGGTCGCGCCGCCCTGGGCGGCGAGCGCCGCGACCAGGTGGCGGCGGGTCGGGTCGGCGAGCGCGGCGAAGACCGCGCCGGCCGCGGCGTCGCTCGGCTGGGGGAGGGGCCGCGGCACCGTCCGTCCTAGCTAGGCGAGGACGAGGCGGACGGCGGCGCGCAGGCGGGCCAGCGGCGGGCCCCAGGCGCTCGCGCTGAGCGGCGCGGCGGCGAGCAGCGGGCCGGCGCTGCGGAGCGGGGCAGTCTCGATCACCGTCAGGCGAGTACCGGTGGCGACCGCGTCGAGGACCAGTTCGACCCGGCTCGGGCCGTCGCCCTCGCGGCGCCAGCTCCAGGCCAGCCGTTCGGCCTCCTCGACCAGCTCGACCTCGCCGCGGCGCTCCTCGCCGTCGGCGTAGCGACAGACGATCTCGCCGCCCGGCTCGGCGTCGAGCTCGACCTCGTCGGCGAGCCACTCGCGCAGCAGCGCCGCCTCGGTGAGGGCGTCCCAGACCGCGGCGGGCGCGGCGTCGAGCTCGACGCTGCGGGTCACCCCGGGTTCGCTCCTGAGTAGGGTCATGGGACTGCTCCTCTCGTCTCGAGTACGGATGCGCAACCCAATGGTTGCACACCTGCTAGGCTGGGGAACGCGCAACCTAGCAGTTGCGCATGAAAAGCACGTCAAGCTTCGCGGAACACCGAGAAAGAGAGACTGAAATGCCACTGGTCCCGATGGTCGTCGAGCAGACCGCTCGCGGCGAGCGCTCCTTCGACATCTACAGCCGCCTGCTCGCGCAGCGGATCATCTTCCTCGGCGAGCCGGTCAGCGAGGACCTCGCCAACCTGATCATCGCCCAGCTGCTCCACCTCGAGGCAGACGATCCCGACAAGGACGTCAGCCTCTACATCAACTCGCCCGGCGGCTCCGCCTACGCGGGCCTGGCGATCTACGACACGATGCAGTTCATCAAGCCCGACGTGCAGACGATCTGTTACGGGATCGCGATGTCGGCCGGGTCGCTGATCCTCACCGGTGGGGCGAAGAACAAACGGATGGCGCTGCCCAACAGCCGCATCCTCATCCACCAGCCGTCGAGCGGCTTCGAAGGCCAGGCCTCCGACATCGAGATCCACGCCAGAGAGGTGCTCGAGTTGCGCGACCGACTGAACAACATCTACGTCGAACACACCGGTCAGCCGATCGAGAAGATCAACCTCGACATGGAACGCGACAAATTCTTCAAGCCGGAAGAGGCGCGCGAGTACGGGCTGATCGACCGGGTGATCGAGTCGCACGAGTTCAAATCGACGCCGGCCGGCTTCCGCGCGGGCGACGGCGATTCCAACGGGGGCGGCGACGCCTGAGCTGCGGCGGTCGCGCCGGCGCGGGCCGGTTCGGCGGTCGCCGGCGAAGCGCCCGCCCGCCGCGGCCGAGCGTCCGCCCGCGTACTTCGCGGTCGCCGGTGTCCGCCTCGACCAGGAGCTGGAGCGCCTGCGCGGGCTGCCGGTGTTCGCCGGCGGCCCGCTCGAGCGGCGGCCGGAGCTGAAGGTGCGGCGGGCGAGCAAGCGGCCCAACCGGGTCGGCTTCGCGGTCCCCACCGAGCACCGCCTCCAGGTCACCGCCTACCCGGGTGTCCGCCCCGGCGACGTGCTGGAGACGCTGCTCCACGAGCTCGTCCACCTGCACGTCGGCCGCGCCCGCGAGGCTCACGCCTGGCACGGGTGGACCTTCAAGACGACGCTGGCGCGGGCGATGGAGGAGGCTTATGGGGTGAGCGGCGTGCCGACCCGGGGCACCCTCCACGGCGCCTACGCCGAGGCGATCGAGCGGCTCCGCAGCCGTCCCCAGATGGAGCTCGACCTGGCCTAGTCACCCGAGGGGATTCGTGTCCTTGGTAGCCCTGTGGGCGACAAAGGACAGTCACCCTCAGGAGAGGCGGCGGAAGGCCCAGGCGCCGACGAGCGCCGCGGCGCCGCCGGAGAAGATTCCCTGGACAGCGGCCCGGCCCGCCGCCGGGTCACGGCCGGCCAGCGCGAAGCAGATCGCGTCGCCGAGGTCGACGGCGGCCGCGGTGGCGGTGGCGTCGCGGAGCGCGAGGCGGTCGTCGCGGGCAGCGAAGGTGAGGAGGCTGAGCGCGACGTCGCGCCCGCCGGCGATCCGGGCCAGGGCGCGGGTCGGCGTGTCGGCGGCTTCGAAGCCGAGCGCCTTCAGGGTCGGCCGCGTGGCGAGCAGCGCGCCGACCCCGATCGCGGTGCGGCCGGCGGCGATCCCCAGCACCGCGGTGCGGGCGAGCGGGTCGGGCTTGCGGCGGCGGCTGAGCACTCCCCAAACCTAGATGGCGGGAGCGGGCCTCGCCGGCGGGTAATCATGGAGGGATGGCCGAGGGCGACACGATCCTGCGCACGAAGCACCGTCTCGCCGACGCGCTGCATGGGCAAGCGATCGCGGTCGCCGCCCCCAACCCGCGCGGCCGCGCCGCCGGGGTGGAGCGCCTCGACGGCCGCACCTTGGCCGGGATCGATGCCCACGGCAAGCACCTGATGTTCGACTTCGGCGACCTCATCCTGCACAGCCACCTGGGGATGAGCGGTGGCTGGCACGTCTACCCGCGCGGCGCCCGCTGGCGCCGGCCCCGCTCCTCGGCCTGGGCGGTGCTGGGCGGTGAGCGCCACGACGCGGTCCAGTTCGGCGGCCCGACCCTGCGCGTCCTACCCGCGAGCCGAGTCGCGATCGACCCGCAGCTCGCCCGCCTCGGCCCCGACATCCTGGCGCCGGAGCTCGACCTCGACGAGCTCATCGAGGTCTTCCGTGCCGCCGACCAGTCGCGCACGCTCGGCGACGCGCTGCTCGACCAGAGCCTGACGGCGGGCATCGGCAACATCTTCAAGAGCGAGGCCTGTTTCGCCGCACGAGTCGATCCCTGGCGCACGCTCGGCGTGGTGAGCGACGATGACCTCCACGCCGTGCTCGAGGCCGCCCGCGCCCAGATGCTCGCCGCGGTCGCCGCCGGCGGCCGCCACCGCTTCGCCGTCTACAAGCATCGTGGCCCCTGCGTCCGCTGCCGCGGCACGGTCCACCACCGCGGCCAGGGCGACGCCAACCGCACCACCTGGTGGTGCGAGCGCTGCCAGCTCTGAGCGCCGCCCGGTCGTCCCCGGTCGCCCGCCCGCGCGTCTCCCGCGCGCCTTCGGTCGGATGCCGCTGTCGATGGGCCGAAAACTCCACCTATATGACCGGTTTTCGGCCCATCGACGAGGCGGGCGCACGGAAGTGTGACCGGATCGCGCGAAGTGGCGGGCAGGCTAAGAGAAGTTCTTGACGAAGCGACTGCGGGCGGTTTGCAGCTCGTAGCCGGCGGCGGCCCAGAAGGCCATCGCGTCGACCTCCTCGGTTTCGACGATCGCGTTGAGGCGGCGGGCGCCGAGGGCGCGCAGGCGCTCCTCGCCGGCTCGGACCAGCGCCGTGGCGAGTCCGCGGCGACGGTGCGCCGGGTCGACCGCGAGCCGGTAGAAGGTCCCGCGCCAGCCGTCCCAGCCGACGATCAGCGAGCCGATGACCTCGCCGTCCGCTTCGGCGACCAGCAGCGCCGCCGGGTCGCACGCCAACAGCCCGCGCACGTCCGCCGCCGATTCGGTCGACGAAGGTGATGCATCGGCGCGCCGCCAGAGCGCGAGCATCGCGGCGACGTCGGCGGCGCTCCCGGAGCGCAGAACTGGGGTGGAGGGTTCGGTCAAGGGCTGGCGATCGTCGGGTGTTGCCTGGCGGACATGGGAACGATCGCGAAAAGAGCCGACGCCCGGACTTGAACCGGGGACCCCTTCATTACGAATGAAGTGCTCTACCAACTGAGCTACGCCGGCGTGTGGCCCATTCCAGAGCCATTTATCGAGGATATCCCCATCGCCAAATATCGACGGTGGTCCTCAGTTGGTCCTCAATTTACCGGCAACCAGCCTATGCCCGCCCCGGCCCCGGCTTAGGAATGCTGCGGCCTAGACATCTCGGCTTCCGGCATCAGCGAACCATGCTGCCCGAAAGGGGACACGCCGCGCCGACCGTTCTCCGAGAGTGAAGCGCCGTTCATGTTCGACAGCGCGCCGCTTCTTGACGGATTCGCCAGGTCGTCCTATTCTGCCTATCCGGTACGGAAGAGGGTTCCGTGCCCCTGGGGATTCAAGAGGCAACCGGTACCGCAGCAAACGCACCGGGCGCGCCAATGGGGAAGAAGTAGATGGACCGGCGCAGCAGCAACGACGCCGGTCAGATCAAGAGGGAGAAGCATCAACGTGACGGCACACCGCGAAGGTCCCGTGTTCCCGGAGTTTTTCCGTCCGCCTGGCGCCCGTAGGATGAGCTTGCGGTTCTAGCCGGTGAAGCACCACTAGACCGAGCCGGACGAGACGCCCACTCGGAACCCGCCATAGAGAACAAGCGGATTGCGACCCGCACTCTCGGAGCCTTCGAGCGAGCCGCAGGGCTCCTCAGAAGCGATATCGCGACAGTCGCAGCTGAGATTTCTAGAGCCCCGTCCGGCGTTGCACCTTAAATCGGACGGGGTTTCTCAGTTCTTGGCTACCGATCTCGCCTTGCAACATGTCCCACCGCGACGGTTCCGTGCTTCGACGTGCGCTTGCAGGCCGCCCGCAGTCACCCGCAGGGCGGCGTAGCCGAGGCCGAGCAAGGCGAGTGCCCTGACGATGGGCGGCCCCACAATTCCTCCTTCGTCGGCAGGGTGCAGCAGTTCCCACCTGGCCGACATAGATGCCCCGGTCATGCCCCTACACTTCTCCTGATGGCAACCCGCGACCGCGTGATCCACGTCACCACCGACGCCTACGGCCGCCTCCTGGAGGAGGCCGCTCGTCGCGGCGTGGCACCGGACGAGCTTGCCGACGAGTTGCTTGCAACCGAGCTTGCCCCCACCGATTTCGATTGGGACGCCGCCCTGGCCGAGCTTGCCGAGATCCGCAGTCGTATCCGTGGCGGCCCCGACGACGCCGTGGCGATCGTCCGCGAGGGTCGCGAAGAACTTGAACGACGCGGCCTTTGACGGTCGTACTCGACTCGAACGTCCTCGTCGCGATGGTGACCGCCGACCGCCGGGCCGAGGCCATCGGCCGGCACGTCCGGGCGCTGGGCGAGTCCGGCGAGCCGCTGCACGCGCCCCGGCTCCTTCGCTACGAGGTCGCCAACGCCCTGACCCGCAAAGTCGCCGCCGGGGAGATCGACACGGGCGATGCCGCCCGCGGGTGGAGGCAGATCGTGGCGATGCCGATCACCATGCACGACCTTGATGACGGTCCCGCCGCGATCGAGATCGCATTGAGGCTACGGCGCGAGAGCGCCTACGACGCCTCCTACGTCGCCCTGGCCCAGGAGCTTGACGCCGAGCTCCTGACCCTTGACGGGCCGCTCGCCCGCAACGCGGCGAGTGTAGCCCTCCCTGTCCGATTGCTTGAGGTCTGAGTCTCACGGCGGGAGAGCGGGTCGCCGCCGGCGAGGAGGCCCCGCGCGGGGATGGTCGCACCGGCCGAGGTTGCCGACCCCGGCGGCCGGCCCGGATGTCTCCGGCGTCGATCGTGGGACTCCGCCGAGCCACGGGATGGGGCCACCAGGATTTGCTGCTGTTGTCCCCGGTTGTTCGTTCCTCTCCCGTTCAGCGTTTGTGCAATTCAGCCGGCGTTCCCTTTTGCCCGTGGGGGGAATGCCGGCTGTGTTGCACTGGCCGATCAGGGACGGACGACCAACCGGGGCGCGGCGGAGCCGTGACCCCCGAGCCCGTGGCCCGGCCCCTTGCGATCGACGCCGAGGCGGACGCACCCCGTCCGGGGTGCTGTGAACGACCAACCGCAACACCGCCTGCCCTGGAACGCACATTGTGGGCGCGGCTCGTCGGGGCGCAAGGTCGCGAGCTCCCTTTCCCTCGCTCCGCTGGCGCTCCGCTCGGTGCGCCCCTCCTCCTCCGCGCCCTGGATGCGCTTACCGGGGCAGGGGCGGACCTGCCCGACGGGCCCTCACCCGGCGTGGCGCCCGGCGCCCACGACCCCCGAGGCGAGCTGGCGGCGCGCCTCGGCCTCCCACCCCTCGGGGAGGCGCGAGCCGACCCGGCCCGCTCCCTCCTCCTCGGAGAGCCGGAAGGCGAGGGCGACCCGCTCGCCTCGCGCTCGGCCTTCGTGCCGCGCTCGCGATGCTCGCCGCCGACCCCGAGCTCGCTCGCCTTCTCACCCTCGACCCTTATCCCGGCGGGGATGGTCAGGCGCTGGATGGCCAGCGCCGATGGACCGTCCGCTTTGGCGCCCTTCTCAGCGCCGCCGCCGCCGACGACCCCCGGGCCGCCCGGCCGCCTTTCTTCGTCCCGTCCTCCCTGATCGACGGCGTGCGCTTCCAGATCGGGCGCATGGTCTCCGATGGTGAAGGCTCCGACCTCCTCCGGCTCCTGCCGGGGACTCTGGAGGCGCTCCTCGCCTACTACTTCGATGCGGGCGAGCGGGGGCGTCTCGCCCGCGCCGTCCTGGATGGTTGATCCGACGACCCCCCGAGGGCGGACCCTTCGACCTCCCGACACGGGCCGAGGCACCTTGGGCGCTCACCTGGCTACCGGTCGGCCGCCACGGGCTGCCACGCGAGTTCACCTCGACGCGGTCCTCGTCGGCGGCGCGATCTCGGTCGTCGGGGGCCGCGTCGACGCTCGCGAGGGTGAGCGCCTCGCCGAGCTCGGCCCCGGGCCGGCTGAAGCACTGCTCGCTCCCTACCTCGGCCTTGTAGGAGGGATCGGCCCAAGCTGATCGGCGTCGGTCGCGGTTCCGTCACGGGCGATCTCGATGATCCAGCGGTGGCGCGGCGAGAGAACGCGAGGAAGCGGGAGGAGAACGAGATCGAGTTCTCGCGCATCGTCGCGTTCAGCGACGGGGTCTTCTCGATCGCGATCACGCTGCTGGTTCTGGCACTGCACATCCCCAAGGACCTCGAACACGGCGAAGTCGCGCACGCTCTCTGGGGGCAGCGCGAACAGCTCTTCGCCTACGCCGTCAGCTTCGCGGTGATCGGGCGCTTCTGGGTCGTCCACCACGGGTTCTTCAGCAAGGTCAAAGCCTTCGACGCGCGGTTGATCGCGCTCAACATCCTCTACCTCGGCTGGGTCGTCCTGATTCCCTTCAGCAGTGAGGTGATCGGCGAGTACGCCAGCACCACGGCCGGCGTGACGCTTTACGCGGCGAATCTGATCGGCGTCGTGCTGATCGGGCAGATGATGAGTGCCGACGCGCGGCGGGCCGGCCTGACCACGATCGGGGAGCGCGAAAACGTCGAAAACTGGTTCCGCGTCGGCTACATCGCCTCCGTCTTCCTGCTCTCGATCGTCGTCTCCTTCGTCTCCCACCTGGCGCCCTACTGCTGGCTCCTGCTCTTCTTCGACCCGGCCACGCGGTTGACCGACCGGTTCAGCCCGCCCCGGCCTTCCTGAGCTACCGCGACTTGGCGACGAAGGAGACGTCGCCACCGGGCCGCGCGCAGCTGACCGCGGTGCCGCGATCGACCCGCACCGCCTGACAGCGGAAGCCGCCGAGCGAGCAGGAGCCGCGCGACTCGCTCTTGCCGAGCGCGCAGCCGCCCCGCCGGCCCCAGCGCATCATCATCTGCCTCGCCGTGCCGCAATCGACCATGGTGGCGCGCAGCTGGGCCATGCCGCCGGTGGTCATGCCGCAGGACACGACCTTGGAGCCCGCCGGGGCGTTCGGCGCCGTCGCCTTCTTCGCCGCGCCTGGTTCGGAGCTCGACCCGCCGCTCCGCGAGCCGCCGCCGCACCCGGCGACGAACAGGGCGGCGACGAGGACGGCGAGGATGGCCAGGGCGGAGAGCTTCATCCGCCGAAGCTACCCGTCCGCCGTCTCCTTCACCGCCGTGCGGTCCGCGTGGGGAAGATGCGCGCAGACGGGACAATCGGGCTCCGGGACCACCGGCTCGCGCTCGACCTCCATCGTCCGCAGGTCGTAGATGTGGCCGACGCCGAGTGTCGAGGGGGCGCTCAGCCCGGTCAGCAGGTGCATCACCTCCATCCCGACCTGGCCGCCGATCAGCCCGCAGGCGGGGCCGACGTTGGCCGACGGGCTGGGCTGGGCGCGGCGCTGCTCGATGATCACGTCGAAGAGCGGATAGTCGCGCCGGTAGGCGATCTCCTGGCAGGCGAAGCAGCCGGTCACACCGGGCACGTAGAGCGGCCCGACCCGCGCCACCGGCGGGAAGTGGCTCATCGTGATGTAGGGGATGCCGGCCTCGAAGCAGGCGCGGTTGCACCAGCGCTCGATGTCGTGGGCGGGCCAGTCGGCGGCGTCGATGACGATGTCGGCGCCGGCGATGAAGTCGGCGATCTCGACCTCGCTGCCCAGCTGCCGCGCGGTCGCGGTGATCCGCGCCGCCGGGTTGAAGGCGCGCAGCCGCGCCGCCGCCACCTCGACCTTGAGCAGCCCGAGGTCGGCCTGGGTGTAGAGGATCTGCCGGTTGAGGTTGGAGATCTCGACCCGGTCGCCGTCGATCATCCACATCTCGCCGATCCCGCAGGTGGTGAGCGCCCACGCCGCCCAGCCGCCGAGCCCGCCGACGCCGAGGATCGCGACCTTCGCCTCGCGCAGCCGCCGCTGGCACTCCGAGGGCGCCAGCTCGCCGCGGCCGATGTCGGAGAAGTAGCGCAGCTGGCGGTCGAAGCGGGCCAGCTCGGCGGGATCGATCAGGTCGTCGTCGGCGGCGTCCTCCATCACGTCGAGCTCCTGCATCTGCGAGATCGCGTCGCCCACCGCCTCCTCGCCGAACTCGTCGTTCAGCTGCTCCAGCGTGTGCTCGCCGTCGAGTGCCGCCAGCAGTGCGCGTTCGTTCTCGTCCGGCTTCTCGATCCTCACGTCGAGCCCGGCGCTCGGCCGCATCAGGTAGATGTCCCCCGCCGGGTCTCGAATCGGCTCCGTCGTCCGCTTGATCCGCGGTCGCCGCATCGTCACCCCCTTCACCTCCAAGTCGTTCTCCCCCGTCGCCAACCGGCGAGGCATTGGAGGAGAGTCTCATATAGGTGGAAATCGTTCCCCTAATCGATCCGATTTTTCGAATAGTCGGGAGAACGACTAATGAGACGGCGCGGCGAGCTCCTTGGCGCGGGCGAGGACGGCGTCGGTCATCGGCACGGTCAGCTTGCCGGTGAAGGTGTTCTGCTGGCTCGGGTGGAAGCAGCCGAGCAGCGTCCAGCGGTCACCGAGCTCGGCTTCGGCGCCGTGGCCGAAGCGCGGTTTCGGGCGCGGGGTGGGGACGCCGATCGCCCGCGCCGCGCGCAGGAAGCCGTCCCAGCCGAAGGACCCGAGGGCGACGACGACGCGGGCGCGGCCGAGCAGGTCGAGCTCCCGCTCCAGGTAAGGCAGGCAGTTGTCGCGCTCGTCGGGGGTCGGCTTGTTGGCGGGTGGCGCGCAGCGGACGGTGGCGGTGATGTAGGTGTCGCGCAGCCGCAGGCCGTCGTCGCGGCGCACCGAGGTCGGCTGGTTGGCGAGCCCGGCGCGGTGGAGCGCCGCGTAGAGCCAGTCGCCGGAGCGGTCGCCGGTGAACATACGGCCGGTGCGGTTGGCGCCGTGCGCGGCCGGAGCGAGGCCGACGATCAGGATCCGCGCGGCCGGATCGCCGAAGCCGCTGACCGGGCGCGCCCAGTAGTCCTCGCCGCGGAAGCGGCGCGGCGGATCGGCCGCCTCGGCCTCGCGCCAGGCGACCAACCGCGGGCAGCGACGGCAGGCGTGGACCTCGGCGGCGAGCTCCGCCAGCTTCTCCGCGCGCCCCGAGCTCATAGTGTTCGCCACCGATCCATGGGACCGAACCGAATCATGCGGGGCGGCGCGACGCTCGCCGCGTTCCTCCTCACCGTCGTCCTCGGCCTCGCCGGCTGCGGCGGGGGAGGGAGCAGCGGCGCGCCCGCCGCGAGTGCGCCCGCGCCCACCGGCACCGCGACCGACGTCTCGACCCCGACCCCCTCGGCGCAGCAGTCCGCCGACGGCGCGCTCCTCGACAAGGTCCTCGCCCGCCAGGAAGCCGCGGTCGCCGCCTACGCCAAGGTGGGTCCGACGCTGCCGCCGCGCCTCGCCCGCATGGCCGCCTACTTCCGCGCCCAGGAACAGGAACACGTCGACGCCGTGCTGAAGGCGATGCGGGGGCTGGGGGTCGCCGCCGAACCGACCGCGGAACCGCTCGAACCCGGCGAACTGAGGAGCATCCGCGACCGCCTCGAATTCCTCTACGAAGTCGAAAGCGCGACGATCGACGAGGAGCTGAGCGCGATCTCCAAGCTGGAAGCGAGCTGGCCGCGCTCCCTGCTCGCCTCGACCGTCGCCAACCAGGCCCAGCACCTGACGCTGCTGCGGCGCGCGCTCGGCGCCCCGCCGCTCGCCCAGATTCCGGTCCCGTTCGAGGACGGAACCTTTCCACCGCCGGTCGGATAGGAGATACTGCCCGGCGTGACCGGGCCCCTCTACGCGATCGGCCGGTTCTGCTCGCGACACCACTGGCCCGTGATCGGGGCCTGGGTGGTGCTGGCGATCGCCCTCGTCGTGATCGGCCAGGCTTCGGGCTCGAAGACCAGTGAAAACCTGACGCTGCCGGGGACCGGCTCGACCCTGGCGACCGAACTGCTGGAAGAAAATCTTCCCGAGCAGGCCTACGGCTCGAACCCCCTGGTGCTGGAAGCGCCGGCGGGCGCCAAGCTGAGCGAACCGAAGTACGCCAAGGCGGTCGAAGAAACGACCAAGAACCTGGAAGCGCTCCCCGACGTCAACTCGGCGATGAGCCCGCTCGCCCCCGGCTCGCAGACGCTCAGTCAGAAAGACCCGAACATCGGCTACATCCCGGTCGTGCTCGGGGTCGGTCCCGGCGAAATCGCCGAAGACCAGTCGCAGAAGATCCTCGACTCGGCGAAGCCGTTCGAAGCGGCGGGCGGCAACGCCGCGGTCGGCGGCTACGTCGGCAACCAGCTGTCGAAGCCGTCGACCGAGAAATCCGAGGTGATCGGCCTGATCGCGGCGGTGATCATCCTGCTGTTCGCCTTCGGCACGGCGACGGCGATGATGCTGCCGATCGTCTCGGCGGTGATCGGGCTCGCCTGCGCACTCTCGATCATCCGCCTGCTCGAGCACGTGCTCGAGGTGCCGGGCGTGGCGGCGACGCTGGCGACGATGATCGGCCTCGGCGTCGGCATCGACTACGCGCTCTTCATCGTCACCCGCCACAAACTGCAGCTGAAGGAAGGGATGGACCTGCACGAGTCGATCGCCCGCGCGACGGCGACCGCGGGCGGGGCCGTCGTCTTCGCCGGGTTCACGGTGGTGATCGCGCTCTGCTCGCTCGCCGTCGCCGGCATCCCGCTGGTCTCGACGCTCGGCTTCACCGCGGCGATCGCGGTGGTGGTGGCGGTCTGCGCGGCGGCGACGCTGCTGCCCGCGATGCTGGGCGCGCTCGGCCCGCACATCAACAGCCTCCGCTTCCACCTCGGCAAGACCCACCCGGACGACAAGGAGCCGCACGGGTGGCGGCGCTGGGCGGAACGGATCGTGCGGATGCCGTGGCGCTCGGCGATCCTGGCGCTGGTCATCCTCGGTGTCCTTGCGCTGCCGATCTTCCAGCTGCAGCTCGGCCAGAACGACATCAGCGCGCTGCCCAAGGAAACGACCTCGCGCCAGGCCTACGACGGGCTCAACGCCGGCTTCGGCCCCGGCGTCAACGGCCCGCTCCTGATCGCCTCGAAATTCGGCTCGCCGGAAGAAGCGCAGAAAATCCTGCCGGGGCTGCAGAAATCGATCGGCGGGGCGGAGGACGTCCTCGCGGTGACCGAACCGAGCCTCTCCGAAGACAACAAGGTGGCCGTCTTCACGGTGATCTCCAAATCGGAGCCGTGGGCCGACGACACGGTCTCCCTGGTGGAAAACCTGCGCGACGAAGTGATCCCCGGCGCGCTCAAGGGGACGAAGGCGCAGTCCTACGTCGGCGGGCAGACCGCCGGCTACATCGACCTCGCCAACCAGATCGCCGACAAGCTGCCGCTGATGATCGCGGTCGTCGTCCTGCTCAGCTTCCTCGTCCTGCTGATGGCCTTCCGCTCGGTCCTGGTGCCGATCAAGGCGGCGGCGATGAACCTGATCTCGGTCGCCGCCTCCTACGGCGTCGTCACCGCCGTCTTCCAGCTCGGCTGGGGCTCGTCGCTGATCGGGCTCGACCACTCGATCCCGATCGTCAGCTTCGTGCCCCTGCTGATGTTCGCGATCCTCTTCGGGCTCTCGATGGACTACGAGGTGTTCCTCATGACGCAGATGAAAGAGCACTACGTCGAGTACGGGGACGAGCGGCGTGCCGTGGTCGAAGGGCTCGCCAACACCGGCCGGGTGATCACCTCGGCGGCGGGGATCATGGTCTGCGTCTTCGCCAGCTTCGTGCTCAGCGGCGACCCGGTGGTGAAGGAGTTCGGCGTCGGGCTGGCGGTGGCGATCGCGATCGACTCGACCGTCGTCCGCTGCCTCCTCGTGCCGGCGGTGATGGAGCTGATGGGCAAGTGGGCCTGGTGGATGCCGAAATGGCTCGACCGCATCCTGCCTCGCATCAGCATCGAGGGCGAGGAGTACTTCGCCGCGCGCGATGCCGCCGCCGCGGCTCCCGCGGCGCCCGCGCCTGCGTCAGACTGACGGGCGGTGTTTCCGCTCAACCTGCCCAACGCGCTGACGATGCTGCGCATCCTCGCGGTGCCCGTGGTCGTCGTCGCGCTGCTGGGAGAGACGCCGAACGGCGACGTGATCGCGGCCGTGGTGTTCGCCCTGGCGGCGCTGACCGACGGGCTCGACGGTTACTTCGCCCGCTCGCGCGGATCGATCACCACCTTCGGCAAACTGATGGACCCGCTCGCCGACAAGCTCCTGATCATCGGCGCGCTGGTCTCGCTGGTGTCGCTGGGCCGGCTCGAAGCCTGGGTCGCGATGGTGATCATCGCCCGCGAGGTCGCGGTGACGATCCTCCGCACGATCGCCGCCGAGCGCGGCCTGGTGATCGCCGCCTCCTGGCTCGGCAAGGCGAAGACGGTGCTGCAGATCGCCGCCGTGATCGCGCTGATCGCCGCCGATCCGGCCCCCGCCTGGGTCGACGTCCTCGTCTACGTCGCGCTGGCAGTGACGGTGATCAGCGGCGCCGACTACTTCTTCGGCCTGCGCAAGCGGATCGAGCAGCAGCAGCGCGAACGCGCCGCCCCCAGCCGTGCGTCTTCCGTAATCCCCCCAGGTTGACGGGCCGAAAACTCAAGCCCTGGTGGAGTTTTCGGCCCACCAACATGGGCGGCGCGCGGAAATGTGTCAGGCGGCCGGCGCCTCGAGCCACTCGCGCATCGAGAGGTGGCGCGGCGTGTGCTCACCGCTCGCCAGCTCGGCGCGGAGCTCGCCGAGGGTCCCGTAGCGCTCCGCCACCACGTTGTGGCGGTGGATCGTCTCCAGGTTCTCCTGGCGCGCCATGACGAAGGCGTCGTCGGGCAGATCGGGGTAGCCCTCGACCACCTGGCGGATCATCTCGCGCACGCAGTCCTCGACGAAGCGCGGCGTTTCGTGCGCCTTGACGACGACCGACATCTCATCGGGGCGCTTCATCAGCTCGTAGATCTCGGAGCTCATCGAGCTCTCGACGATCCGCAGCAGGTCGGGCGCGTCGATCCAGGCCGGGCCGCCCTCGGGGCAGCCGACGTGGAGGGTGCCGATGCCGCGCTGGTTGTGGGTGGCGATCGGGACGACGTCGACGATGCGGTCGATCTGCTCGTCGTCGAAGCCCTCCGCGGCGAGCCGTTCGCGCGAGAGCCCGGCCACCATCTCCTGCGCGCATGGGCAGGCGGTCATCCCCTGCGCCTGGACGCCGGTCAGCGTCCGCGTCCCCGCCTCGGAGGCGACCGCGGTGCCGAAGAGGACGTAGATCTCCTGGGTCTCGATGTCCGACTCCGGGGTGTTGACGATCTCCGGGTAGCGAGCGGTCAGCGAGACCTCGGCGCGGCGCCCGTGCTGGCGCTCGCGGACCTTCTCGGCGACGTGGGCGGCGAGCACCTCGGCCTTGAAGGCCTCGCCGAGGACGACCTCGTCGATCGCCTCGCCGACGATCTCCTCGAAGCGCGACATGTGGACGCCGGCCTGCCGCGGTTCGAGGTCGACGAAGCACTCCATCTCGGCGTAGAAGAGGTTCTCGCGGTCGCCGTCGCGGACCCGGATCACCTTCTCGACGCCGGTCACGCCGACGCGCGAGAGGCTGACCTGGGTGGCCGGCAGGCCGGCCTGGACGTCGGGGACCGGGTGGAGGGAGGCGCTAGCGTCGTTCGTCATGGACAAAAGCCTAGACCCCGTCGATGGCCGACCCGAGGGACCCGGTCGAGGCGGCTCGACCGGCCAGTTCGGCCCTGCCTATAATTCGCTGCCTGCCGGAGCTTTGGGGCCGGCTGCCGGGGAACCCGGGGGAGAGATAGTTCAGGAGGCACCGATCATCGAACCGATGGAGACGGTGGAAGTCGTTGACCGCGAGGACGCGAGCAACGCGCCCGAGATCGAGGAGCTCGCCGGGCTGATCGCGCTGGGACGCGAGCGCGGCTACCTCACCTACGAGCAGATCACCTCGACGCTCGAGGAGGTGGAGATCACCAAGGAGCAGGTCTCGCAGCTGCACGCCAACCTGGTCGAGCACGGCGTCGACGTGATCGCCGAGGACGGCGTCAGCGCTTATAAGGAGCAGCGCGGCGGCAACGACGGCACGGGCGGCGCGCCGAAGAAAGAGGAACTCGACCTGACGGTCGAACCGAGCCTCGACTCGCTACGGCTATACCTGCGGTCGATCGGCCGGGTCGACCTGCTGACCGCCTCGCAGGAGGTCGAACTGGCGAAACGGATCGAGCGCGGCGACATGCTGGCGAAGCGGCAGATGGTCGAGGCCAACCTGCGGCTCGTCGTCTCGATCGCGAAAGGCTATCTGGGACGCGGGCTCTCGTTCCTCGACCTGATTCAGGAGGGCAGCCTCGGGCTGATCCGCGCGGTCGAGAAGTTTGACTACCGCCGTGGCTACAAGTTCTCGACCTACGCGACCTGGTGGATCCGCCAGGCGGTGACGCGGGCGATCGCCGACAAGGCGCGGACGATCCGCATCCCGGTCCACATGGTGGAGAAGCTGAACCGCGTCGCGCACGTCGAACGGCAGCTGGTGCAGCGGCTCGGGCGCGAGCCCGAGGCGACGGAGATCGCCGAGGAGCTGCGCTGGCCGGTCGGCGACGTCCGCGACATCCTGCGCGTCGCCCAGCTGCCGGTCTCGCTGGAGAAACCGGTCGGCGACGAGGACGAATCGGAGCTCGGTGACTTCGTCGCCGACGACGCGGTCCTGGAGCCGTTCGAGGAAGCGAGCGAGCACCTGCAGAAGGAGGGCGTGCGGCGGGCGCTGGACGCGTTGCCGGAGCGCGAGCGGCAGGTGATCGAACTTCGCTACGGCCTCGGCGGCGCGGAACCGCTGACCCTCGAGGAAGTCGGTCGGACCTTCGGTCTCACCCGCGAGCGGATCCGCCAGATCGAGAACAACACGCTGAAAAAGCTGAAGCGCCTGCCCGAGGCGCAGATGCTGAGGGACGCAAGCTAGCCCCTCGGGTCAGGCGAGCTCCGCGCGGCCCAGGGTCCCGGGCCGCGTCTGGTCACGATGTGCGCGGCAAATGCGCGCGAGCCGTGCGCCGCTCCCGTCGATGGGCCGAAAACTTGCCATATAGGTGGAGTTTTCGGCCCATCGACCTGGGGGTGATGAGGAAGGGCTACGGAAGGCGCTCGTCAGCGCGGCTCGAGAACCCAGACTGAGGGCGTGCGCTTCAGCCACTCGGCGTATTCGTCGAAGCCGCTGTACTGGTCGTTGCAGGCGCGCCATAGCTCTTCGCGCTCGGCGCCCTCGGCGACCCGGGCGGTGACCGCGAGCTTGCGGCGGCCGACCTCGACCTCGGCCCGCGGCTTCGCCTTCAGGTTGTGGGACCAGGCGGGGAGGCGCTCGTTGCCGCCGTTGGTGTCGATCAGGATCATTGCCTCGCCGTGGGCGAGGTAGAGGATCGGCGCGGTGCGCGGCTCGCCGCTCTTACGTCCGGTGGTGGTCAGCAGCAGCACCGGGCCGTCGCCGACCTTGCCGCCGATCCGCCCGCCGCTCAGCCGGTAGACGGGTACGTTCAGCTTGCCGATCGCGCGCATCCCTCGCGCCCCGATCGTGTTCGAGAACTTCGCCACGAAGCGATCGCTCACCATCCCACGCTGAGTATTTCATCCCCGGTTAGAGTGAGCCCATGCCGAAACCACACGCCTTCCGCCACGCCGCCGAAGCCAAGGACCTCGACCTCCTGCGCGAGTCCCTCCACGAGGACGTCGTCCTCCACAGCCCGATTCTCTTCAAGGGCTTCGAGGGCCGCGAGATGGCGATGGTGGTGCTCAGCAACGTGATCGAGGTCTTCGAAGACTTCCGCTACCTCGACGAGCTGCACGGCGAGGACACCGTCTGCCTGCGCTTCGCCGCGAAGGTCGAAGGCAAGTACGAGATCGAGGGGATCGACTACCTGACCCTCGACCACGAGGGCCGGGTCATCGACCTCACCGTCTTCCTCCGCCCGCTCTCCGCCGTCCACGCCTTCAACGAGCTGATGGTCGCGCGCCTCGGCGCCGCGCCGCCCGCCTGAAGCCGCCTGTCTAGAATCCGCCGCCGATCCACCTGGGGGAGTGTCCGAGTGGTTAAAGGAGATGGGCTGTAAACCCATTGGCTCTGCCTACGCAGGTTCGAATCCTGCCTCCCCCATATGAGTGAGCTCGAGGGTCGGATCATCGCGATCGCCGGGGTCGGCGGTGGGCTGGGGCCGTCGGTGGCGGCGCGGCTGGCCGCGGCCGGGGCGACCGTCGCCGGGGCCAACCGCGGGCAGGATGAGGTCGACGCGGTCGGGGCGGAGCTGGGGATCGGCGACCGTTGGGACGGCCGCGCGGTCGACCTGACCGACGAGGACGCGGTGGCGGGATGGCGCGACGGGCTGGTCGAGCGGTTCGGCCGGGTCGACGGGCTCGTCCACCTGGTCGGCGGCTGGCGCGGCGGGCAGCCACTGCACGAGGAGCCGCTGGCCGACTGGGACCTGCTGCAGGCGCTGCTGATCCGCACCGTGCAGCTGACCACGCGCGCCTTCCACGATCAGCTCACGGCGAGCGAGCATGGGCGCTTCGTGCTCGTCTCCGCCAAGCAGGCCCAGCAGCCGAGCAACGGCAACGCCGCCTACGCGGCGGCGAAGGCGGCGGCCGAGGCGTGGACGCTCTCCTACGCCGACGGCTTCGGGCCCGGCGGGGCGACCGCCAACATCGTCGTCGTCGACGCGATCCTGACGCCTGCGATGCGGGCCGAGAACCCCGGCAAGGCGTTCCCGACCTTCACCCCGGCCGAGCACGTCGCCGACGCGATCGCCTGGCTCTGCTCGGATGGCGCGGCGGAGATGAACGGGAGGCGTCTGGCCCTTACCATGCCCTGATGGCCGGAGAGACCAGGGGCGGGGCGACCCCCGAGGGCAAGATGACGATCGGCGAGCTGGCGCGCCGCACCGGGATGACGATCCGCAACATCCGCGCCCACCAGACGCGCGGCCTGCTGCCGCCGCCCGAGGTACAGGGGCGTACCGGTTACTACGGCGAGGAGCACGTGGCGCGGATCGAACTGACCCGCGAAATGCAGGCCGAGGGGCTGAACCTGGAGGCGATCCGGCGGGTGCTGGAGAGCACCGGCGGCTCCTCCAAGGAGATGGTCGACTTCGCGCGCGCCGTGCGCGCCCCGTTCGAGGACGAGACGCCGGAAATCTTCGGTAAGGCCGACTTCGCCGGGGCCTGGGGGGTGAAATCAGTCGACGAGCGGCTGCTGAAGCGGGCCGAGAAGCTCGGCGTGCTGCGCCTGCTCCCCGACGGCCAGATCGAGGTGATCAGCCCTCGCCTCCACCGCGCCGCCACCAGGATGATCGAGTTCGGGGTCAGCCCGGCGGCGGCGGTCGCGCTCGCGGCCAAGCTGCACGAGCACGCCGATGCCGTCGCCCGCGCCTACGTCGACCTCTTCACCGAACAGATCTGGGAGCCGTTCGACAAGGCGGGCCGTCCCGACCCCGACTGGCACAAAGTGCTCGAGGCGCTGGAAGCGCTGCGGCCACTTGCCTCCGACGCCCTGCTCGCGATGTTCCAGATCACGATGGGCGAGGAGACCGAAAAGGCCGCCGAACAGACGCTCCGCAACGCGGGCAAACCGCAGCGCCGCGGCCGCTCCCGCAAACGGGCTCGCTGATCCGGGGAGGGCCGATCTGCGGGAGTCGTCACAGGGACGCGAGCTTCGTCACAGATCTTCAGGCGTTACAAACACGTGACCATGGTTTGACCCCCCTATGGGGGGCTAAATCGTGGCCACGTCTTTGTAACGGCCACATCTCACCGACTTCCCGCCGAAACCGTCACGTCCCGGGCGTTCGGCGGCGGCCACACCCTGCCGGGGTCGCCGTCGAACGCCCGGGCGCACCGTCCCCCATCGGCCGCAGCCGCGCTAGTCGGCGACGATGACTTCCTTCGGCTCCGCACCGCGATCGGCTTCACGGCATGGGCCGCGCGGCCCATGCCGGCGCTGGCATCAGCAGGTCACTTCGCCCGGCTTCGGCGCGATTTCGACCGGCTTGAACCTCTGGAAGGGAGGGTGCGAGGCGACCCGTTTGACCCACGTGCACTGCTGGTCCTGCGGCGGGCTGGTGCCGGCGTAGCCGAGGATCGTGGTCGGGTTGCCGGTTTCGGCGAGGCCGGCGATCTGCAGGCGCGGCGTCAGGTTGATGCTCTTCGCCGCAGCGTATTCGATTTCACCCTGCGGGCAGGTCGGATAGATCTGACTCAGCGGCACTTTGCCGTTGCCCGGGGCGAACGTCGAGTCGGCGCTGTTGGCGCCCCAGCAGTTGCCGCCGCCCGTGTCGTCGTTCCAGATGTCGTATTCGCCGTTCGGGTCGGCGCCTTCGCGGCCGAGCACGTTTTCGACGATTTCGTTGTTGACGTTCTTCGCTTCGTTGCCTTCGTTGGCGACGAACGTTTCGCCGGGACCGGAGAACGACGCGATCCCCCACTTGTAGTTGCCGAACACCCTGTTGCCGCGGACCACGTTGTGGTCGCCGCCGTAGAGGGCGATGCCGACCCCGGTCGGGTAGTTGAGGGTCTGCCCGTTCAACTCGCCGAGGCCTTCGGAGGCGGGCTGGAACGCCGATCCTGCGAGGAAGTAGTTGTAGTTGTTCCAGAACACGTCGTTGCGTTCGATCACGTTCCAGCCGTTCGGCTCGTACCCCTCGCTGTCGAGCGTGCCGGGGACGATCCCGGCGCCGTTGTCGAAGAAGGCGCTTTCGATGATCCGCACGTACTTCGAGTTGGCGCCGGAGTAGCCGAGGGCGTTTTCGTAGCTCTGATCGTCTTTCAGCAGCGTCCAGCGCGGCGCCCTCTGGCACACTTCGCCGCTGTACACGTTCCACCTCGGGTTGTCGCAGGGCGTTTCGCCGACGAAGAAGGCCGCATCGCCCTGTCGGTAGCCGGCCGAGTTGATCGTCTTCCCGCCGAAGCAGCCCTGCGCGGCGAGCCCGTAGGAGCGGTTCCCCGAGGCGAGCAGGTTGTTCATCGTGTAGCCGTCGCACCGCTGGCCTTCTTCGCCCGAGGCGTGGATGAAGAAGCCGCTCGACTCATAGTTGCGCGCCCACATGTTCTTCAGCACGAGGCCGTCGACGCTGATCGCCTCGATCCCGTTCTGCGCGGCTCCCAGTTCGCCCTTCGTGTTCTTACCTTCGAGGATCGTCCGCTTGCGGTCCTTCTTGGTGCCCTCGATCGTCATCCCGTCGAAGCGCTTGCGGGCTTCGGTGCCGTCGACGACGACGCCTTCGACGTACTTGCCGGGGCGGATCGCGACGATGACCTTCGCCTGCTTGTTCTCGAAGGCGTAGCCGCCTGCGGCGTCGACCGCCTTCTGGATGGTCCGGTAGTGGCAGCCGTGGCGGCACACTTCGAAGACCATCGTCTTCTGCTTGACCGGTTTGGCGGCGACCGCCGGGGCCGTGGGCGCGACCAGACCGGCGAGGGCCGCCAGCACGGGAACGAGTGCGAGAACTGGCAGGCGGTGCTTCATGTCTCTCCTTGCGGCGTCGGGTGGGTGCCCCCGCTGCTTCTCGGCCCGGGACCGGCGCCGCGCACCCCTATCGTGCGTCGGCGTCGCGCTGCGCGGGACTGTACCGAAGCCCGAACTGGCTTCGGCCGGTCAGCCAGGCACGGTCTTCTGCATCGCTTCCTCCGGTTCGGCCACCTTTCGGTTCTAAGCTCCGCCTCGTGCCGAACATCGACGATCCGAACTTTCAGGAGCGCGACGGGGCGCCACCTGGCTTCCGGGCCGTCCGCGCGCGGGTCGGCTACGAACTGGGCAGCGAGCGGCTCGGCGCCAGCGTCTGGAAGCTGCCGCCCGGCGAGGCGGCCTATCCGTACCACTTCCACTATTCGGACGAGGAGCTCGTCTTCGTCCTCAAGGGGCGGCCGACGCTGCGCACGCCGGAGGGGACGCGGGAGCTCGAGCCCGGCGAGGCGGTCCACTTCCCGCTCGGCGAGGCCGGCGCCCATCAGCTGCTGAACCCGACCGAGGAGGAGGTCCGCTTCCTCGCCGTCTCGACCAACGGCGTGGCGGACGTCGTCGTCTATCCCGACTCGAACAAGATCTGTGCCGCCGAGCGCCTGCCCGAGGGCGGCGGCCTCCACACCTTCTTCGACCTCGACTCGCAGGTCGACTACTGGAAAGGCGAGTCGCCGCCGGAGGGGGAGTAGGGGCGAGGCGAGCGCCGTGACAAAGAAGTCGCAGGTCACCGGAGTGCGTTCGCAGTTATCCGTGCATAGCAGGGGCAAACTGCGAACGCGTCAGGGATCGGGGCGAGCGTGCGACCGAGTCATCGGGGCGATGCGGGTATCTCATGGGCATGGGTCGACTCTCAGGCAGGGTGGCGTTGGCGTTGGCGCTGGTGATGGTCGGGATGGCTGTCGCCTCGATCGGACCTTCGTGGGCGGGCGCGGTGGCGGAACCGACGCTCGCCGAAGAGGCGGCGGCGATCCCAACCCCCGTCCTGCGCCGAAGGGCCGGTGGAGAAAGGGGAAGTGATCGTCGGGACGGCCTGCGCCGACCACATCGTCGTGCCGCCGACCGTCACCTATGTGGACGGTGGCCCGGGGAACGACACGATCGTCGGCAGCCGCACGAACGCGACCTCGTGCGAAACGCCGTGCCACCTCGGCGTCGGCAGCCAGACGATCGAAGGCGGCGAAGGCAACGACATCATCTACGGCGACCGCGGCAACGGCGGTAACGATCGGCTCTACGGCGGGATCGGCGACGACCGGCTCGAAGGCGGGCCCGGCAACGACTGGCTGTCGGGCGGGTTCGGCGCCGACACGCTCGACGGCGGCGAAGGCGGCGATTACGTGCGCGGCGACGGCACCGTCGACCACATCTTCGATACCGGCACCGGCACCGACACGCTCAGCTTCGCGACCGGGGTGACGCCCGGCTTCTCGCCGCGACGAACCCGACCGGCGCCGCGAACTTCCCCGGACTGGAAGGCGAACGCGGCATCTACCTGGAAATCGACGAACCCCGCGCGGGCGAAATCGGCTTCCACGCGATCGACGGCGAACCGTCCAACGGTGGTGGCAACGACGAAGTTCAGCCGGGCGCGTTCGAGCGGATCATCGGCACCCCCTTCTCCGACTACATCGTCGGCACCGCCGCGAGCGGGTCCCCGAAGGCACGGCGGACGAATTCCAGGAAGAAATCGAACAGCCGCTCCCCGCGCCGCCGGTCGCGAGCGCGCCCCCGAGCACGATGACCCAGCCGCCGGCGACGACGCCACCCAAGCCGATGCCCGACCGCACGCCGCCGCGGACCGAGCTGCTGCGCCATCCGGCGGCGCTCCTCCGGGTCGCCCCGCGCCACCGCGCCGCGGTCGTCTTCCGCTTCGCCGCGAGCGAGCGCTCCCGCTTCGAGTGCAGGCCCGACGCCAAGCCCTACCGGCGCTGCGGCTCGCCGTTTCGTGCCCACCTCGCGATCGGTCGCCACGTCTTCAGGGTCTTCGCGATCGACGCGGCCGGCAACCGCGACCGCACCCCGGCGCTCTTCCACGTCCGTGTCGTCGCCCGCGCCCACCACCGTTGAGTTCGCAGTTCTCGTCGCATAGCGACGAGAACTGCGAACTCAACGGCCGGCGGCGCCTCCGTGGGCTCCGTCCCACACCAACTTCCGAATGGAGAAACCGATGAGCAAAGTCATCTACACCGCCGAGGCGCACGTCACCGGGGGTCGCGCCGAGGGCCATGGCAAGACCAGCGACGGGGCGCTCGAGGTCGACCTGCGACTGCCCGCCGAGATGGGCGGCGAAGGGGGCGGCACCAACCCCGAGCAGCTCTTCGCGGTCGGCTACGCGGCCTGCTTCGAGGGCGCGATCGGCGCCGTCGCGCGGCGCCAGAAACTCGAGGCCGGCGACGTCGAGATCGACTCCAAGGTGTCGCTGAACCCCGGCGAGGACCGCACCTTCGTGCTGTCGGTGGAGCTCGACGTGACGCTGCCGTCGGTCGAGGGCGCCGCCGCCGCCGAGCTCGTCCGCGAGGCGCACAAAGTGTGCCCGTACTCGAACGCGACGCGCGGCAACATCGAGGTGACGCTGAGCGCCAACGGCGCGGCCGTCTGAGCAGGAGTCGCCCCGTGGGGGGCGAACCGGGCAGTCGTGCATCGACTCCCGCTCCGCTTCCCGCTCAGCGCCCTCGCCGTCCTCGGACTGGTCGCGATGGCGATCATCCTGCCGACCGCCTTCGGCGCCTCGGGCCCCGCGCCGGCCCCGGTCCGCAAGGCGCTCGCCCAGACCGACCACGTCCAGGGCGCTCCCGGCCGCACCATGGTGCTGAGCCAGGTGACGGTCCCGCCGGGCGCCGAGCTCGCCGTCCACCATCACCTCGGGACGCAGATCTCGAGGGTCGTCTCGGGGACGCTGACCTACACCGTGCGGCGCGGCCAGGCCGAACTCTTCGAAGGCGAATCCGAAGAACCGCGGCTGGTCCGTGACATCACCGCCGGCAAGACGGCGCGGATTCGCGCCGGGCAGTGGCTGGTCGAGCAGCCGAGCGACATCCACCAGGCCGCCAACCGCGGCTCGGCGCCGGTCGTCATCTACCTGGCGACGCTGTTGCGGGACGGCGCGCCGCCCGCGACGCCGGTCAATCTGAGCCCCGCTCCCTGACCGTCGTCGGCCGCCGACCTTGAACGCGGCCAGGCGGCGAGCGCTACACTGCGACGCAATGGCGACCCAGGGCGGACAGAACGTGGTTCTTTGCGCGTCCCCCGCGGTCGTCGTCGTTGCGCTCATTACCGAGGCCGAGCTTGTCAAAAGCTCGGTCGTCGTCTGACACCGCAAGAACGCCCGCCGGCCAAGAACACACATAACAGGGACACGGCGGAGGCGTTGCCGGCCGTGCCGATCCCTTCAAAACACTGGCAGGAAGCACTCGGAATCCTCGCCGCCCGCCGCTATCCGCAGCCGCCGTTCCCGCTGTCGATGGACGATCGCCCGCCCGCGTAAGATGAGGTCCGCCAGCCCGGCGGTGCCCTTATGCGACTGGAGACCTGGGTAGCCGGCTGGCATGAAGCCCGAGCTCGCTGTCACCCACGAGTTCGGCAAGGCGACTGCTCCCTCCTCACCAGAATAGGTGTCGCCTTTTAGACGCCCCCGCTCACCCAGGACCCTCTAAGATCGACCCTCGCGGCCCTCGCAAGGCGCCGCGTCCCGCCCGGATAGCTCAGTTGGTAGAGCACTTCCATGGTAAGGAAGGGGTCACGAGTTCGAGTCTCGTTCCGGGCTTCGCTCTAAAGGCCGCGACGAACGTGATCGGTAAGGGGTCATTGGGGCCTCGATCGAGGGTCCTCCGAACTCAGGCCGAACATTCTCCGAACATCGACGCCTGCCGGGCCTTTTAAGGCGTTCGCTCGTAGTAGCTCCGTCTGCTTAGGCGATTCCCGCACGATCGCGCAGGAGAGACCCAGGGTGGCGATCAGAGTCCGGGGCGCGGAGTTGGAGCGTGACGCGGCCGCCGCGGGCCGGCACGATGAAGACATTGCGGTGCGCAACCCGCTCCGAACCTCGTCCTGATGGCTCGATGCGGGCGTGGCGCAGGATTGTCCTGAGCACGATTCGGGCCTCGGCCATCGAGAAGGCGGCGCCGATGCACCGTCGTGGCCCGCCGCCGAAGGGAATCCAGGTGTAGGTGCCGGCGCGGGTGCCGAGAAAGCGCTCCGGTCTGAAGGTGAGTGGATCGGGGTAGAGCTCGGGACGGCGGTGCACGAGCGTGATGTAGGGGACGACCATGGTGCCGCTCGGAATGGTGAGCCCAGGCAGCTCGAACGGTCGGATGGCGAGCCGTGCCGTGAGAGGAAAGGCCGGGCGCAATCGCATCGTCTCCTGAATGACCGCGTCGAGGTACTCGTCGTCTCCGTCCAGCGCGGCGACTTCGAGGCGCCCGAGAGCCTCGGGTGAGCGACTGACGCGCTCGAGTATCCAGGTCAGAGTGGAGGCGGTGGTGTCGTGGCCGCCGAGCAGAAGGGTGCGCATCGAGTCGCAGATCTCCTCGTCGCTCATCAGGCGACCCTCCGCATCGGGCGTGCGGAGGAACATCCCGAGCACGTCCTCGCCATCGAGTTCGTCCTCCCTGCGGCGCTGGGCGACCTCCTCCATCACAACTGCGTCCACCGCGGCGATCGCGCGGTCCATTCGCGGGAAGGGCCTGTCCCATCCGTTCTTGCGGCTCGACGCGACCATCGTCTGGATGAAGAAGCGTTGCGAGTGGCCCTCCCGAAGCAGCGCGTGCGTCGCCGAGCGCAGCCGCTCGACCCGCGCGGGCTCGGTGACCCCGAACACCGTCGCCATCATCACCTCGAGAGTGATCCCCTCGATATGAGGCTGGGCGGGGGTGGGGCGACCAAAGGGCCAGCGCTCGAGAGCGTCTTCGGCCTTGCGCTCCATGGTCTCCTGGTAGCCGGGGAGCGCGCGTCCGTGGAACGGCGGGAGTTGCATCTTCCGCATGCGCATGTGCTCGGGGCCATCGAGGTTGGTCAGTCCGCTCGGGCCGAGGACGAGATGGTGCGCAGAGGCCTTGGCCAGGGCGGCTCCGAGGCGAAGCACATTGGTGTCGGCGGTGAAGACGAGTTTGATGTCCTCGGGGTCGGTCAGGCACAGCCACGGCCCCGTCGCCGCCGGCATCGGGACCACGAAGCGATCACCGAGATGCCGGCAGGTGCGAGCGAACCGCTCCGGGGCAAGCCAGTACTGAGAGGCATTGACGGCTGCGGGGCGCCGCAGTCGGGGCAGATCGGCAAGCGCTGTGTCCATGGCCTTCTTTCGTCTTCGGCGATTGTTACTCTGTGAGAATGGAGTACCAGCGTATCTCATGAGTCCAATCGCCGAAGTTCTCGCAGCGACCCCCCCTGTGGGCGAGGACGCGGTCTTCGACCGCGTTGCCGCGGCGGCGCTTGAGGAGTTCGCCGAGCACGGCATCCGTCGCACGTCGACGGAAGACGTCGCGCGCCGCGCCGGCGTCTCCCGGATGACCGTCTTCCGCCGCTTCGAGAGCAAGCAGGGCCTGGTCGAGGTCGTCATCGCGCGCGAGGTACGCCGCGGCATGGAAGAGCTCGATCAGCTCTGGGACGGCGCGGAAACCTTGGAGGATCGGTTCGTCGAAGGCTTCTCCTTCGCCGGGCGCTACGTGCGTGATCACCCGCTGTTCGACGGGATCTTGCGGCGTGAACCCGAGGCCCTGCTGCCGCCGCTCACGATCGACGGCGGACCTGTGCTCGGTCTTTACCGATCGCTGATCGCGAGTCGACTTCGGGCCGAAGTCGATGCGGGTCGCGCTGCGACCTCAGACATAGATGGCGTCGCGGAGGTGATCGCTCGCCTCGCGATCTCCTTGCTGCTCACGCGGGACGGGGACATCACCCTCGACGATCCGGACTCCGTCGCCCGGCTGGTCCGCCTGGTTCTGCTTCCGATGTTGCGCCCTCACTTGGTCTAGGCAGGCTGCTTTCAGTTTCAGTGGTTTGCAGTTCGGAAACGTCGGAGCGGTTTCCCAGCGGCAGGTGTCTGCCTTGTCTGCCCTACTGCGAAACCTCAGCAAAGTGCCGAGCGCTGTCGAGCCGATTCCGGCCGTTGTTACGACGAGCGCCGAGCCCTTACGGATCTCGGCGCCTCGCCGCGGGCGATCGAGCCGCGCGCGGCGTGGATCGCGTCGGTGATCGAGGTAGGCGGTCGGCCCCTCATCGCCTCGATGCTGTGTGAGTAGGTGCGAAACAGGAGTTCCAGGCTGGTCCCGAGTTGGGCGGCCACGTCCGCCGGCGGCACGTGGGCCCGGATCATCAGCGACGCGCAGGTGTGTCTGAGGTCGTACGGCCGGAAATCGCCGATCCAGCTCTTTGACTCGGTGTCCCACTCGAGCAGACCGGCGGCGCCGGCGGCCTTCGTGAAGCCGCGGTTCCGCCAGTTGTCCCAGTCGGATTTCGTCCAGCGCTCTCCGTCGAGTGGCCTGGGGAAGACCAGTCCGCCGACGGCGCCGGAGGACAGTTTCCAGCGGGCCAGGTCGGCGACCACAGGCCGCGGCACGTCGGGCGTCCTCGCCATCTTGCCCTTGGTGAGCTCTGCCGGGAGGATCAGGCGGTCGCGATCTAGCAGGTCCCAGGTCAGGTCCAGCGCTTCCCTGGGCCGAAGCCCGACGTAGGCGAGGAGCGAGATCAGGGTGGCATGCCCGAGCTGTTCGGCCTCGATGAAGCTGGCGCGCATCAGCTCGATCTGCTCCGGCGTCGCGGTCTTGCCCTGCCTCGCCCTGCGACGCACGGTCGGGAGGCCGCGGGCGGCGTTGACCGAGACGTATTCCAGGCGCCTGGCGTCAGCCATGATCTGTCCGAGGAGCGTCTTCGAGCGGTTCAGCATGTAGACGCTGACCCCGGCGTCTTCCAGTTCGCGTCGCCAGGCGTCGAGTCGCCGCGGGCTGAGATCGGCGATCCGCCGACCGCCGAGAAAAGGGTCGACGTGCTTTTCGATGATGCGCTGGTTGGTCGCCAGCGTCGCCTCGGCGAGGCCCGCCGCCGCTCGGCGTGTCATCCAGTCCGCCGTGAAGTCGCCCAGGGTCGGCGTGTCGGAGGCGCGGCGGATGTACTCGCCACGCTGGCGCCTTGCCCGCCCCTCGGCATCGAAGGCGCGGGCGTCCTCCTCGAGGTCGAAGGTCTTCGAGCGATTGCGACGTCCCTCGCGGTAGCGGGCTTCCCACTTGCCGCTCTTGGTCGGGTGGACGCTCACCGGCCCTGCTTTTGGAGTTCGTCAGTCGTCTCACATGGCTACCACCGGATCTGGCTCGGAAAACCGCCGCGGTCTGAATCGGTGGCCGGCACCCTCAGCACCTGGCGTACAATTGCGCTTCAATCTCGGGTGTTCACCGGGTGCCGTGTTACCCTTGATCCTCCGTCCCGACCATGAGGAGGCATCTGATGCCGACCGCCTTCGCCGGAGAGGCAGCCCATATCCACGACATCGGCCATCTCTCCGCCGTCGACATCGCATGGGCGACCAAGGCCGACGAGAGCACCGTCAGGGCGTGGATCCGCGGCGATCGCTCGCCAAGCGGCAGCCGCGCCGAGCGCCTCGCCGAGCTCTCGGCGATCGTCGAGCGCGCGGTCAACCTCATGCAGGCCGAGTACGTGCCGGTCTGGATGCGAAAGCCGGTCGGCCTGCTCGACGACCGCAAGCCGCTCGACCTCGTCCGCACCGGCGGCTACCGCCAGGTCCTGCGCGCCCTGTCGAGCCTGGAGGGGATGCCGGTCAGCTGACGATGGACGTCGAGAGCACGTCCGTCAGCGGCATATGGTGGCGCCAGATCCCGGCCGGGGGAGATGTCCACCACCGACCGGACCCGCCCGCCGATTCGCGTTGGCAGAGGGGCGAGGTGATCGACGCCCTCTATTTCGCCGACGCCGAGGATACGGCGTGGGCCGAGTGGTATCGGGCCCTCGCCGAGAGCGGATTGCCTCCGCAGCAGGCTCTACCCAGGGACCTTTGGCGCTGGGAGATCTCCCTTCCTGATGTCGTCGACCTTTCCACACCGGACAAGCTCGAGAGCGTCGGCCTTCCGATGCCCACTCCGACCCGAAGCCAGTGGCCGGCCTTCCAGGAGGTCGGCGAGGCACTCCATGCCGAAGGCTGGCCTGCGCTCATCGCGCCCTCCGCCGCACGGTCGGGCGGGCTGGTCTTGTGCCTGTTCCGTGCGGAGAGGATCGTCCCCGGGGCGAGCCCGATGCCTCCGCCTCGAACTGTTGACGAGCCACCCCGCGTCCCGCAGGGCATGACGACCTGAAACACCACACCGCCGGGAGGCGCCTGACCAACTGATTTCCCAACTCGACATTATCGTGAGTTTGGGCAGTCTCGACAGGTTGAACTGCGGATGACCTTTGGCGGCATGTCGAAGTGAATGGGTAGTTGGGTAAGCGGGAGGTAAACTCGCCACGTGACTGAGAAACCAGAGGACGTTTTCACTCCGGCGACTCCCGTTCGGGACGACATGTTCGCTACTCGCCGCCACGAGCGACTCCAAGAGCGGGTGCAAGGGGCTCTTCAAGAACAGGGAAAACAAGTGATCGCCTATGGGCCAACGGGTGTCGGGAAGACCTCGCTGATCCGCTATCTCTGCCGGAACGGCAACATCAAGTACGTCCGCGTGGAGCGGCAGGGCGAAAAAGGACCGATCAGGATGAAAGGCCCTGATGCTGAATGTGGCTTTCCAGACCCAAGGCGAAGCAGAATGAATTGCACCGAAGATCCTTGATCAAAATGGTAAGGAAGGGGTCACGAGTTCGAGTCTCGTTCCGGGCTCTCTGGGAAGCCGCTCTACGGGGCGGTTTTCTCGTTTTTGGGTCCAAAGCGGCGTAGTCAAATCAGGCCAAATGGCAGCCTTTTGGCAGGCTGGCCCTCCGACCACCCCGCCGGCCCTCCCCTGGGAGGGGGATTGCTTCCACCTTGCCGGGTCGATCTGAGCGGGCGTCAGGTAGTACCGGCGTCATTTCAAGCCGATCTCGGACGCCAGTCCTTCTCCGAAGAGCCGGTCAACGACATGAACGTCTCCGCCGCGTGGTCGCCCACATGAACCCGGTGGCCGGTGACGACGTCAAGAACATCGAAGCCGCTTTCCGCAAATGGGTCAAGACGCTGAAGGCGAAAGAGAAGCTACTGCCGTAGGGCGCCGCGAACTCTCGTTTTCTGCGCCGAGGGCCGTCAACGGCAGGTCGCATATCCGACGGAACGGGTGTCTCCCGGCGAAGTAACTTGGCTCCGGCCGCGCCTCAGATGGCGGGCGCGGGGTCGGGCGTCGTCGGTGCCCCGACCCCCAGTAGCGCCGCCAGCCTGGCGCCGATGAGCCGCCTGCGCCGCTCGAGGAACTCGGGAAACTCGGAGAGCTCGGCCGGGAGGCCGCCGAGGTCGTTGCCCGCCAGGTAGAGCAAGGGGCTGAGTGTCTCGAGGTCGCGGGTTCAAGCCCCGCCGCCCCTTCGCGGGGGATCCCTGGGCGTCTGTAATCGACTCAGGGTCTTCTGCACGGTTCGGAAAGGTCAGCTTTCTACCGCCCCCTGAGCAGATTGGCCAAGTCCGACGGCAGTCGACATAACGGCTCTTTCTCGGGCGAAGATTTATGTCGGGGGCGGCTGACAGGGCAGCGGTTCACTGGGGTTCGTCGTGGGCCGGCGCCAACCAGGAGCCGTCGATCTCGTCCCAGGCGACCCCGCTGAGGCGATCGGCCAACAGGGTCTCGAAGGTCAGTGCCAGGACCGTCCCGGCCTCGTGTTCCCAGAACTCTTCCTTCTTGTCGGGGACGAGATGCTTGTCGCTCGAGATCAGGAGATCCGCGTTGGCGAGGAGTGCCGTGTAGAGGATCGGATCGTCCTTCGGGTCCGCCGTCAACGCCGGCACGGCGGAGTCCCCGAAGGGCGGTGCGGCGATCATGCAGATTGCCCCCATCTGCCGTCGGAGAACGGGGACGTCCTCCTCGCGGAGGTGCGGGTCGAGCCTCGTGCCGACCTCCCTCAACTTCCGCTCGTACTCGTCGAAGAGCGGGCGCGAGCCGATCGCGACCCAGTCGTCCGGCGTCCCGTCGGGGAGGCGCTCCGACAACGCCGCACGGCGATCGCTCGCCTTCCCCAGACGGTCGAGTGATTTCTCCATGCCTCCGACGATGCCGCCCTCCTGGTCGGCCTGCGCGCGGAGGGCGTCGAGCTCGAGCCGCCCGTGCTCGACCTCGTAGGTCAGGGCTCCGAGGGCGAGCAGGATCCAGAGCTTGCGCCTGGCGCCACCCGGACTCAGGGTCGCGGGCAGGGAGACGCTCGTGTCGACGACGACGCTGGGCATGGCGACCGCCAGCCTAGGAGGCCGTCAGGCGGGTCTGCGCAACTACTCCTCCGAGAGCGCGGCGAGGACCTGCTCGTCGGTCACGTCCGCGTTGCGCTCGTCCAGCCCCCGCAGCTCCCGGCCCAGGTCGTAGTTGCCGCGCAGCGACGCAAGGAGGGCACCCTGGGGGATCCGATAGCTGCCGCTCGGCAGCTTCAGGTAGGGGATCGACCCGGCTTCGATCCAGCGACGGATGGTCTTCTCGCTGACCTTCAGCAGGGCGGCCGCCTCGCTGACCTTCAGCAGTTGCGGTTTGGATGCGGTGGTCGCCATGGCTTCTTCTCCGGTGTGATCGGATCTGCGTTGCAGAGTATAGCCAAGATCGGACAAGGATAGACAGATGTGGACATCTCGGCATGCAGGCCCAATTGGTCATGGCGAGGTGTTTCATGACCAGAAATCCGCCCCGAAACGGCCCGGATCCGCGGGTATCGATGCTTCATCGCACCCTGTAGGATGGGCCGTGGAGGTAACCCCGATTCCGCTTCCCAAGCGCGATTGCGGGAGTCCGCCTGGGTCATGGTAAGGAAGGGGTCACGAGTTCGAGTCTCGTCCCGGGCTCTCACGAAGCTGCTGCCAATCGGCCCCGAATCGGGGCCGATTTCGCGATCGGAGTGGGTGCGCCCGACAGGGACGGCGGAAAGGCACGTACCCGCGCAGACTAAAGATTCCATATGAATCCAGTAGAGTACTCAGCGACTGTTACGTTGATTGTGCTGAGCGACCGGTGGGAGGCGAACCGGTGGGAAAGAACGACAGTCCAGTCGACTCCCCAACTACCGACTCGACCTTCGAGCAACTGCTGGAAGCCGCTCCCGACGCGATGATCGGCGTCGACCCGGGCGGCCTCATCGTGTTCGTCAACTCCCAGGCCGAGGCGCTCTTCGGCTATCGACGGCAGGAGCTGCTCGGCGAGTCGGTAGAGCGCCTCGTCCCGAAGCGCTTCGCGACGGTCCATCCGGGTCTCCGGGACGGTTACTTCGTCGAGCCGCGGACGCGCCCGATGGCCGCCGGGATCGAGCTGTTCGGTCGGCGTCGGGACGGCAGCGAGTTCCCCGCGGAGATCTCTCTTTCCTCGATCGAGACCGGGCAGGGACGGCTGGCGACGGCCGCGATCCGGGACGTCGGCGAGCGGGCGGAGAGCGAGCGGGAGCGCGCCCTGCAGCGCCAACTGGATCGGGCCCGTCGCCTCGAGAGCGTCGGTCAGCTGGCCGGCGGCATCGCCCACGACTTCAACAACATCCTCGCGGTGATCCTGAACTACGCCGAGTTCGCGGCCGAGAGCCTCGAGGAGGGCTCACCGGCCCTCGCCGACATCGAAGAGGTCCAGAAGGCCGCCGAACGGGCGGCCGCGCTGACCCGTCAGCTGTTGATCTTCAGCCGCCGCGAGGTCGCCAAGCCCGAGGTGCTCTACCTGCGCGACGTCATAGCCGACCTCGAGAACCTTCTGAGCCGGGCGCTCGGCGAGCGGGTCGCCCTGGAGACGCACTTCGGCGAGGAGCGGCTGCCGATCGAGATCGACCCCGGGCAGCTCGAGCAGGTGCTGGTCAACCTGGCCGTCAACGCCCGCGACGCGATGCCCGACGGCGGCAGGGTGATCGTCGAGGTGGAGCCCGTCCAGCTCGACGACGAGTACGTGCAGCTCCACCCCGACATCGAGCCTGGCCCCTACGTGCGGTTGAAGGTGAGCGACACCGGCACGGGGATGGAGCGGGAGGTCGCCGAGCGGATCTTCGAGCCCTTCTTCACCACCAAGAAGGACGGCACCGGTCTCGGCCTGGCGACGGTCTACGGCATCGTCACAGGCGCTGGCGGCCGCATCGACGTCTACTCCGAGCCGGGGATCGGGACGACGATGAAGATCCACCTGCCGGCGAGCGGCGCCGAGCCGCGGCCCGCATCCTCGGGCGACGGACAGCGACCCCGCGCCCGCGGTGAGCACATCCTCGTCGTCGAGGACGAGCCCGGGGTGCGGAAGATCACCGAACGGATCCTGCGCGGGGCGGGCTACGAGGTCACCGGCACCGATCGGGGCGCGGAGGCCCTGGAGATGTGCGGTGAGGGCGCTCAGGCGATCGACCTGTTGCTGACCGACGTGGTGATGCCGGAGGTGCTCGGCACCGAGCTCGTCGTCGCGGCGCGGGCGAGCCGGCCCGAGCTGCGTGTCCTCTTCATGTCGGGTTACAGCCACGAGGTCCTGGCGCCGGAGGCGCTCGCCGGGCAGTCCGACAGCTCCTTCATCGAGAAGCCGTTCAACGCGGGCGAGCTGCTGCGGGCGGTCCGCGGCCTCCTCGACGGCTGCGGCGAGGGCACCGACCGTGACCGATAGGCAGCGGATCCTGGCGGTCGACGACCGGCCCGAGATCCTGCGCCTGATCGAGCGTTCGCTGGGCAGCGCGTACGAGGTGGCACCGGCGACCGACGTGCCGGCAGCCCGCGCCCGATTGACCGAGTGCCCTTTCGACCTCGTCCTCTGCGACATCGAGATGCCGGGGGAGTCGGGACTTGAGCTGGCCCGGGAGATGGCAGCCGAGCACCCGCACACTGCCGTCGTCCTGGTGACCGGCGAGGACGACCCGGAGGTCGCCGAGCACGCCTTCGAGCTCGGGGTCAGCGGCTACCTGGTCAAGCCCTTCTGGCCCGGGCAGTTGAAGATCACGGTGCTGAACGCCCTGCGCCGTCGCGAGCTCGAGCTGGCCGAACGCGAGCACAGCCGGGCGCTCGAGGAGCGGCTACGGGTGTTGATGGACCGGGCGCCGATCCCCGTCTACATGAAGGACGCCGAGCGCCGCTATGTCCTCGCCAACCGCCTCGTCCACGAGATCTGGGACATCGAGCCCTACGGGATGATCGGCCACACCACCGCCGAGATCGTCTCCGCCGAGGCCGAGCGGTCGATCGCCGCGGTGGACGACGAGGTCCTCCGCTGCGGCGTCAGCTTCGAGCAGGAGGAGACGCTGACGGTCCGCGGCATCGAGCACACCTTCCTGACCGCGCGGTTCCCGATGCTCGATGAGGCCGGCGACGTGGCGGGCATCTGGGGCATCTCCCGCGACATCACCGATCTGCGCCGGGCGGAGACGCTGCGGGACCAGTTGGCGCGATCGCAGGAGCGGGCGATCGAAGAGCTCCGGGCCTCCCGTCAGGAGACGGTCGATCGGCTGACCCGGGCGATCGAGCTGCACGACGCCGGCACCGGGACCCACATCCAGCGGATGGCGAAGGTGGCGACGCTGCTGGGCGAGAAGTACGGGCTGTCCGAGGCCCGCACCGTGCTGTTGCGCGCGGCGGCACCGATGCACGACATCGGCAAGGTCGCGACCCCCGACGCGATCCTCCGCAAGGAGGGTCCGTTGACGCCGGAGGAGCGCCGCGAGATGCAGCGCCACGCCGAGGTCGGCCACGAGATCCTCGCCGGTTCGAGCAGCGATCTCCTGAAGATGGCGGCG
This sequence comes from uncultured Actinomycetes bacterium, assembly GCA_963824485.1. Lineage (GTDB taxonomy): Bacteria > Actinomycetota > Thermoleophilia > Solirubrobacterales > 70-9 > VAYN01. The sequence goes on along the minus strand of CAWGPH010000004.1, from coordinate 214,462 downwards.
GCGATCGCGCTGACCCATCACGAGCGTTGGGACGGCGGTGGATATCCGCGTGGATTGCGTGCCGAGGAGATACCGATCGAGGGGAGGATCGTCACGGTCGCCGACGTCTTCGACGCCCTGCTCAGCGACCGCAGCTACCGGCCGGCACTGTCGCCGGCGGATGGGCTGACGATCATCGAGGAGGGCAGGGGCAGCCACTTCGACCCGGCCCTCGTCGACCTCCTGATGGACAACGTCGACGCGGCGCTCGGAATGAGGGACTGAGTGACCAAGCCTCAGGCGCCCACGAGCATCTCGGCGCAGCGGTCGCAGAGGCCGTGGCTGAGCCGTGGCAGCTCGCTCTCGGTCGTGAGCCCGAGCACCTGGCCTGCCTCCTCGACCTCCATCCACTCGCCGTCGACCAGGAAGCGATCGCACCAGGCGCACATCTCGATCGATCCCTCACCGCGAGGCCGGTCGGGGTCGAGCAGGGCCTGGGCGGGGCGGTGCGCCTCGGAGAGGACGCGGGCGGAGAAGACGACGGTCCCGTCGGGCCCATGCGGCTCGATCCCGATCGTCATCTCGCGGCGCATCCCGGGCGCGTCGCAGCGGAACGGGAGCTCGACGGCGCGGCCACGGCGGCGCACGCGTCGCAGGAGGGACCGTTGGACCTTCTCCACCGTCGGGCCGGAGACGAAGTCCCAGAGCGAGCGGCCGATGCTCCCGTCGGCTCCTGCCCAATGGTTCTGCTCGGCGAAGGTGAAATACCCGGCGTCCGCGTCGGTGAGCCGGTCTTCGCCGTCGATCGTGTAGGTGAGCGCCGGATCCGACCCGGACCGCTGCTTGACTCCGGTCATCCCGACCCGAGTATCCATCGCCTCGGCGGGTTCGTCCATGAGGTTCGGTCCGATCGAGGCGACCGGCAGACTCGACCTGCGCTTCGCCGTCGGCCCGAGGATCTGACCCGCGAACTAGCCTCGGGGCGGTGGAGCGCCCGATCGCCGTCGACGTCGAGCCAGCCCCCGCGCGCGAGGAAGGGGTCCGACAGCCCGAGGTGCTGGTGCCGCTCTGGTGGTTGCTCGGCCTGATCGCCGCGGCGGAGGCAGCGCACGAACTGTTCGGGCTGGGGTCCCCGAACAGCGTCTTCGGGCTCGGGATCGAGGCCTTCCTGCAGGTCGCCGCGACGATCCTCTGCCTCGCGCGGGCGGTCTACGAGCCGCGCGGCCGGCGGGCCTGGCTCTGGATCGGGATCGGACTGGCCTGTTGGGCGCTGGGGACCGTGCTCTGGGACGTCCTCTACTCCGCCGACTCGAGGCCGCCGTACCCGACCGCCGCCGACGCTCTCTGGCTGGCCTGGTACCCACTGACCGCGGTGGGTTTGGCGCTCCTGATCCAAGAGCGCGTAAGGAGCTTCGAGCTGCATCGCTGGATGGACGGGCTCGCGGTGATGCTGGTGGTGATGACGCCGGCGGTGGCGCTGATCGTCCAGCCGGCGGCGGCCCACTCCAACGACAGCGGCCTGGCGACGATCGTCGACTTCAGCTACCCGATCCTCGACGTCCTCCTGGTCGGCGGGGTCCTCGGCGTCTGCGGCCTGCTCGGCTGGCGGCCCGGCCGTACCTGGGTCCTGCTCGGCGTCGGCTGCGTGGTGATCGCCCTGGCCGACGGCTTCTTCTCGGTCCAGCAGGCGCGCGGCTCGCTGGTCGAAGGCAACTACAGCTTCCTCTGGAGCGCCGGGGCGTTGCTGATCGCGGGAGCCGCCTGGGCCTCGACGCCCGCCGACGAGAGCCGCCGGGAGGTCTACGGCTGGCGGGCCATCGTGCTGCCGGTTGCGGCGCAGTTCTGCGCCGCCGTGATCCAGGTGTACGCGCTCTTCCACGAGATCGGCCGCAGCGAGCGGCTGGTCACGCTGATCGTCCTGATCGTCGCGACCGTGCAGATCGTGATCTCCCGGCCGCGCCCTCCCGAGCAGCTTCGACGCTGAGCGCGTCGCCGTCGAGTTGAGGGCCAAGGCGTCACGGGATCGCGCCCTCTATATATGTGGGCGGAAGGAGGAGCGATGGATCAGCAGAGCGCATTGCGGAGGAGTCGTCAGGTGGGGATCGGCTCGGCGGCGATCGGCGGGATCGTCGGCCTCCTCCTCCGTCGCTCCCGCCGCGCCCGGGCCGACGCGGCACCCTCGGCCTACGGCCGGCTGAACGCGGCGGCCTCGGAGGCGCTCAACCGGCGCGGCATCTACCTGGGCCGCCGCTCGACCAGGATCCACGTCGCCCTCTACCGTCGCAGCGGCGGCCGGGCCGGCGGTCACCTGCCCGGCTGGCCGGGGGCGAGGATCGCGCTGGTCGACCACCGCGGCGCCAGGACCGGGAGGCCCCGCACCTCGCCGCTGATGTACCACGCCGATGGCGAGACGATCGCCGTCGTCGCCTCCAAGGCCGGCCAGCCGACGAACCCCGCCTGGTTCCACAACCTGATGGCGAACCCGGAGACGACCGTGCGGATCGCCGACGAGGTGCGGCCGGTGCGGGCCCGGCTCGCGACCGAGGAGGAGCGCGAGCGCCTCTGGCCCGAGTTCCTCGCCTTCTACCCCGGCTATGCCGCCTTCCGCGAGCGCGCCCGGCCGCGGGTCATCCCGATCGTGCTGCTTGAGCCTCGCGACGGGCGGGGCCACCTAGGATGAGCCCATGGAGCGCTCATCCCCCTCCGACAGCCCGTCGCCGATCGACGTCGCCAACGCCGACCTTCTGCTCTCGACCACGCGGTCGGTGCGCAAGCGGCTCGATTTCGACCGGCCGGTCGAGCGCGAGGTCCTGCTCGAATGCCTGCGGCTGGCGGTCCAGGCGCCGACCGCGTCGAACCGGCAGACCTGGCGCTGGATGGTCGTCACCGATCCGGAGCTGAAAGCCAAGATCGCCGACGTCTACCGCGAGGAGGCGATGGATTACCTGGGCAGCTCGTTGGCCTCGGCGGAAGAGAGCGGCGACGCGCAGGATCGCCGCGTCTACGAAAGCGCGCTCTACCTGGCGGAGAACCTGGAGCGTGCGCCGGCCTTCGTCATCCCCTGCATCGCCGAAGACCTCGACCGGAAAGACCGGGAGGGCGTGATCGTCGCGCTCGGCTCGATCGTCCAGGCGGCCTGGAGCTTCCAGCTCGCCCTGCGCGCCCGTGGCCTCGGTTCGACCTGGACTACTCTCCACCTGCACCACGCACAAGCCGTCGCCAATCTGCTCGGGATCCCCGACGGGGTCGCCCAGGTGAGCCTGATCCCGGTCGCCTACACCAAGGGCACCAACTTCAAGCCCGCCAAGCGCCCGCCGGTCACCGAGATCACCCACTGGGATCACTGGGGCGCCGGCGCTCAGGACCTATCCCGGTAGGGATCCCACCCCAGCCGCGACCCGGGCAGATGCGAGCGCCGGGGGCCTCCGTCACCTCCTGCGCGCCCCCGGCGCGCCTTCCCCATCACCGCCGGGTCGATGGGCCGAAAACCCGCCCATATGTCCGGTTTTCGGCCCATCGACATCGGTGTGATGGGGGAGTGGGACGGAAGGGTGTGCGGGGGCACACCGCGCGGCTCCGCGTCCTCGCCCACGCCGTGGGATTGACACCAGTAGTGGCCTCGGGCGCTTTCAGCGATCATCTCGAGGCTGATCCTCGACCCGGCGCCGGGTCGCGCCCTACCTCCCCTTTGCCGCACGCGAGTCACCGCGCTTGTTATGTTCCTCGCGGAGGGGGATTGCGCTGAGACGGACTATTGCCATCGTGAGCGGGTTGCTGGTCGTCGCCTTGCTGCTGGCGGCAACGGCATTTGCCGCCGAAGTCAGCCGCGAGGAATACAAAGAAGCGGCCGAACCGATCTGCAAGACAAACACGCAGGCGAACGAACGGATCCTCGCCGGGGTGCGCAAGGAAGTGAAGGCGGGGAAGCTGAAGCCGGCCGGGGCGAAGTTCAGCAAGGCCGCCGCGGCGCTGGACAAGGCGCTGGGCGAGCTCGCAAAGGTGCCCCGGCCGAGCGCCGACGAAGCGCGGCTCGCCAAGTGGTTCGCGCTGGTCAAGGTCGAGGCCGGACTGTTCGACACGGTGGGGACGAAGCTGAAGGCGGGGGACAAGGCCGACGCCCAGCGCACGATCACCAAGCTCTACACGAACGCGAACAAGGCGAACAACGAAGTGCTCCCGTTCGGCTTCCGCTACTGCCGGCTCGAACCGGCGAAATTCAGCTGAGCCCGGCCGTCTACGGCGAGATCGTCACCTCCGCCGGCGCTCCCTCCGCGGCACCACAAAGAGCTCGAACCAGTCGGGGACGGCACGCTGCAGGCCGCGGTAGACCAGCACCGGGTCGGCGGGGATGACGATCCAGTAGTCCTCGATCCGCGGCGGGTCGGGGATGTCGACCACCTGGTAGAGCCGGCGCAGGGCAGCGACCATCCTCTCCCGACCGAGCTGGGTCGTCACAAGGCCCGGTGCGGGCGCCAACCGAGTGTCATGCATTTGATCCAGCTTGCCTGTGCGTCGGCAGGAAACCGGGATGCTGGACGAACAGCCGATGCCAGCGGGCCCCAGGAAGGAGGTCCACGAGATAATCCGCCCTCCCCGGCAGTCTTCGCGCGCCACCCGCTCTGTGCAGAAGTCGAAACTCACCGCAGCCACCTTCACGCTCCTCGCGCTCATCGCCGTGCTCCTCGCCGGCTGCGGCGGCGGCTCCGCCGGCGGGGGTGGGACCACGCCCTCGATCCCGCTCGAACCGGGCTTCGTCGACTGGCCCTTCTTCGGCCGCGTCCCGCAGCGGACCCACTACCTGCCCGCCGAACAGGGCCCGACGATCGACCGCCCCCTCGACCCGCCGCTGAAGCAGGCCTGGTCGATCAACACCCACGGCCTGATCGAGTTCCCGCCCGCGATCTCCGGCGGCGTCGCCTACGTGATCAACAAGTTCGGCAATGGCAAAGCGATCCAGCTGAGCAACCGCAAGATCCTCTGGGAACTGCAGCTCGACCCGAAGAACAAGGGGAATAAGAAAGACGTCACCGCGCCGGCCTACTACCGCGGCAAGGTCTACGGCGCCTTCCTCGACGGCTACGTCGCGGCGGGCGACGCCGCCGACGGCAAGGAGGTCTGGCTGCGCAACCTCCACGCCCACCTCGAATCCTCGCCGCTGCCGGTCAACGGCAACCTCTACCTCGGAACCGACAGTGCCGAGGTCGTCGCCCTCGACGCCGGCGACGGCCACACGGTCTGGACCTTCGAGGCGCCCGCCGCGATCAAAGCCAGCCCCAGCTACGACGCGGGCGACATCTTCGTCGGCGACTACCAGAGCTCCCTCTACGCGCTCGACGCCGACACCGGCAAGCCGGTCTGGCGCACCAACACCAGCAAGGTCGCGCCCTTCGGCAAGGGCGGCTTCTTCTCCTCGCCCGCGATCGGCTTCGGCGACGTCTACGCGGCCCGCGACGACGGCACCGTCTACGCCCTCGACGAGCGCACCGGAAAGGTGAGGTGGACCTTCGAAACCGGCGGCGCCGTCTACGGCTCGCCCGCCGTCGCCCAGGTCCCGGGCACGCCGCCGACCGTCTACATCGGCTCCGAAGACGGCCGCCTCTTCGCCCTCGACGCCCGCACCGGCAAGGTCCGCTGGAGCTACGACGTCGGTGGCCCGGTGCCGGGGACGGCGACCGTGATCGGCCATACCGCGTACGTCTCCAGCTTCACCACCCGCAGGACGCTCGGCATCGACGTCCGCACCCACAAGAAGGACTTCGAGATCGAGCAGGCCGGCTACACGCCGGTCATCTCCGACGGCAGGCGCCTGATCCTGGTCGGCTACTTCACCGTGGTCGGGCTCGAACCGACGACGCCCTAGCCAGTCCGAGGCCGCGACCAAAGTACCGGGCATGATCGAAGCCGAGAAGTTGACCAAGCGATTTGGCGGGAGGGCGGTCGTCGACGACGTCTCCTTCCGTTGCGAGCCGGGCACCGTGACCGGCTTCCTCGGGCCCAACGGGGCGGGGAAGACGACGACGATGCGGATGATCTGCGGGTTCGCGAAGCCGGACTCCGGCACCTCCGCGGTGCTCGGCGGCGACTACCGCCGTCTGCCGAACCCGGGCCGGCGGGTCGGGGTGCTGCTCGACGCTTCCGCCCAGCACGGCGGCCGGCGCGGCCGCGAGGCGCTGACGATCTCGGCGCGGACGATGGGCGCCGAGGAGGCGCGGGTCGACGAGCTGCTGGAGCGGGTCGGCCTCGACCGCGCGGCGGCGAAGAAACGGGTGCGCCAGTACTCGCTCGGGATGCGCCAGCGGCTGGGGATCGCCAACGCGCTGATCGGCGAGCCCGAGGTGCTGATCCTCGACGAGCCGGCCAACGGCCTCGACCCGGAGGGGATGCGCTGGATGCGCGGCCTGCTCCGTGACTTCGCGGCGCGCGGTGGCACCGTGCTGCTCTCCTCGCACCTGCTGCACGAGGTCGACGCGATCGCCGACCGGCTGGTGATCATCGGCAGCGGCAAGATCGTCGCCCAGGGTCGCCGCGAAGAACTGCTCTCGCACGCCGGGACGCTGGTCCGCGCCGAGGAGGGGGCGGCGCTCGGCCGGGCCCTTGAGGCGGCCGGGCTCGAGGCGCGGCCCGAGGAAGGCGGCGGCTTCCTGGTCGACGCCGAGCCGCGCGCGGTCGGCATCGCGGCGCGCGACTGGGGCGTCGCCCTGGTCCACCTGGCGCCGGCCGGCGACGCCGGCCTCGAGCAGCTGTTCTTCGACCTGACCAGCGGCGAGAAGGAGGGCGAGCGATGAACGAGCGTCCCGGCCTCGGTCGCCTGACCAAGGTGGAGCTGCGCAAGATGGTCGACACCCGCAGCGGCTTCTGGCTACTGCTGGCGGTGCTCGGGCTGACCCTGCTGGCGGTGGTGATCACCGTCATCGCCGGCCACGAATCCGAGCTGACCTTTCGCCACGTCCTCTCCAACGCGCTGGCGCCCGCCGGGGTCCTGCTGCCGGTCGTCGGCATCCTCCTGGTCAGCTCCGAGTGGTCGCAGCGGACCGCCCTGGTCAGCTTCGCGCTGGTTCCCGAGCGGCCGCGGCTGGTCGCCGCCAAGGTGCTCGCCGGGATCCTCCTCGGGCTGGTCGCGACGGTGGTGGCGATCGCCTTCGCGGCGCTCGGCACGGCGCTCGCCTCGCCCGCCATCCCACACGTCTGGACGCTCCCGGTCGGCCTGCTCGGACAGGACTTCGTCTACGTGGTGACGGCGATGGTGATCGGGGTCGCCTTCGGCGCGGCGCTGCTCGCCTCGGCGCCGGCGATCGTCCTCTACTTCGGCCTGCCCGCGGCGCTCGCCGCGCTCGGCTCGATCCACTCGCTGAGCGGCACGATCGAATGGATCAACAGCGCCAAGTCGCTCGAACCGCTCACCCTGGAAGTGATGGGCGGCCACGCCTGGGGCCAGGCGCTGGTGACCCTGGTGCTGTGGATGGTGCTGCCGCTGGCGATCGGGCTGTGGCGGATCGCCGGTCGCGACCTGAGCTGAGGGGCGCGCGTCGCCGGCGGGCGCCCCCGCTCAAGGCCTTCCCACCTAAGCGGTCGCTCCCCGCTATCCTTGTCGGAGCCTCGCGCCTCGGCCCGGGGTTTTCCTTTGTAACGAGTGCCTTCGGGCACGGAATCTTGAGGGGACAGATGGCTCGCGGAGATGTCCGCATAGCGGTGACGCTGGCTTGCGAAGACTGCAAGCGGCGGAATTATCAGACCAACAAGTCTCGGCGTAACTCGCCGGACCGTGTCGAGCTGCGCAAGTTCTGTCGCTGGTGCGGGCATCACACCCCGCACAAAGAGACCCGGTAGAGGTCCATGGCGAAAACCCGCGCACAGCGCAAGGCCGAGCGCCGCGCTCGGGAAGCCGAGGAGCAGAAACGCTCCGGCTCCGAGCGCCGCGCTGAGTCGCGGGCGCAGCACGACACCCAGATCGGTGTCTCCGGTGAGGTCGCCGAGGTCGAGGCCGTCGAGGCCGGGATCGCGGCGGGCGCCTCAGAAGCCGACCTGGAAACCCCCGATTCGAACCAGTCTTCACGCTCGGCGCGGCGCGCCGAGGCGAAAGCCGCCAAACAGGCGGAGCGCAAGCAGCGCGACGACCAGAAGCGGCGCGAGCGTGAGCTGCTCGCCAAACAGGAGAAAAAAGCCGCGGCCCAGCGTCAGAGCGGGGCGCGCGGCGGCGTCATCGGCTTCCTGCTTTCCTGCTGGGCCGAGCTCAAGAAAGTCCAGTGGCCCGACCGCGAGACGCTGGTCCAGGCCACCGCCGTGACGATCATCTTCGTGGCCGTGGCAGCGGCCTACCTCGGCGCCCTCGACGCGCTCTTCAGCTGGCTCGTCAAGCAGATCCTCTAACCCAAGACAAGAAGGCTTCCTCAATCTGATGTTTCGCTGGTACGTGATCAACACCTATTCCGGGCACGAGAACAAGGTCAAGCACAACCTTGAGCACCGTGTCGAGACGATGAGCCAGAACCGCAACGTGCGGCAGGTCGTTGTCCCCACCGAGCAGGTCTCCGAGGTCAACAAAGACGGGCAAAAAGAAACGAAAGACAAACGGACGATGCCCGGCTACGTCCTGGTCAACATGGAGATGACCGACGACGCCTGGAGCCTGGTCAAAAACACCCCCGGGGTTACCGGCTTCGTCGGCGCCGAGCGCAACAAGCCGGTGCCGCTCTCGAAACCGGAGGTCGACCGCCTGCTCCACCGCGAGACCGCCGAGCGGCCGCGGACCCAGGCGCAGTTCTCGATCGGCGAATCGGTCAAAGTCATCTCCGGCCCGCTCTCCGACTTCTCCGGCGAGATCGCCGAGATCAACGAGGACGGCGCCAAACTCAAAGTCCTGGTCTCGATCTTCGGCCGCGAGACGCCGGTCGAGGTCGGCTACGACCAAGTCAAGAAGATCTAGCGAGGGCGATAACCGGCGCGCTTCTGTGTCCTCGCTCGCTTGTGTGCAGAGCACACGGCGCTCGCTGCGTCCTTGAATCGCTTGGTTCTCGCCCTCGCTCCCCGCTCCAAGATCGCCTGATTCTCTCGCCAGCTACACTCACCAACCGCTCATGGCCAAAAAAGTACTCACCGTCATCAAGCTGCAGATCCAGGCAGGCAACGCCAACCCGGCGCCGCCGGTCGGCCCGGCGCTGGGCCAGCACGGCGTCAACATCATGGACTTCTGCAAAGCCTTCAACGCGCAGACGCAGAGCGAAGGCGGGACGATCATCCCGGTCGAAATCACGGTCTACGAGGACCGCTCCTTTACCTTCGTCACCAAGACGCCGCCGGCCGCCGTCCTGATCAAGGAGGCGATCCGCATCTCGAAGGGCTCCGGCGAGCCGCACGTGAACAAAGTCGGGACGATCACCCCGGAGCAGATCCGCGCGATCGCCGAGCGCAAGATGCCCGACCTCAACGCCAACGACCTCGACGCCGCCTCGAAGATCATCGCCGGCACCGCCCGCTCGATGGGCGTAGACGTCAAATAGGAGACCCGCGATGGCTCACGGCAAACGCTTCCGCACCCAGTACCAGAAGGTCCAGCGCGACGCTCTTTACGCGCCGGCCGAGGCGGTCGGCCTGATCAAGGAGACGGCCAGCGCGAAATTCGACGAGACGGTCGAGCTGCACGTGCTGCTCGGTGTCAACGTCCGCCACGCCGACGAACAGCTGCGCGGCACCCTCGCCCTCCCGCACGGGCTCGGCAAAGACGTCACGGTCGCGGTCTTCGCGCAGGGCGCCAAGGCGCGCGACGCCGAGGCCGCCGGCGCCGACTTCGTCGGCGCCCAGGACCTGGCCGAGAAAATCCAAGAGGGCTGGACCGACTTCGACGTGGCGATCGCGACCCCGGACATGATGCCGGTGGTCGGCCAGCTCGGCCGCATCCTCGGCCCGCAGGGCAAGATGCCGAACCCCAAAGTCGGCACCGTCACCGAAGACATCGAGAAAGCCGTCGCCGAATCGAAGTCGGGCAAAGTCGAATACCGCACCGACCGCCAGGCGATCGTCCACATGGCGATCGGCAAGGCCGGCTTCGACGACGAGAAACTGCTCGACAACTACAGCGCCGTGATCGACGAGATCATCCGCGCCAAGCCGTCCGGGGCAAAGGGCAAATACATCCGCTCGGCCACCCTGGCGACGACGATGGGCCCCGGCGTCCGCGTCGACACCGGCAAAGCCGTCGACCGCGAGCTGGTCGGCGCCGCCTCCGACTCCGAATAGCGCCGCAGCTCCGTCACAAAGTCGTGCGCAGGCGGCTTCGACCGTGCATTTAAGCCTCCTATAGGGTGCACAACCGCACGGTCGACGGGAGGGTCTGACAAATCTGTGACGACCTGGTGGCCCGGTAGGACGCACGCGTCGCGATTCCTCTACACTGCGTCGCCGCCCACCTGAGACCACCGGCTCGGCGCTGCCAGTAAGCCCGGTGTAGGAGAGACGATGAACCGCGAGGAAAAGTCAGCAACCATCCAGGAGATCGCCGCCCAGATCGAGGGCGCCGAAGCGATCTTCGCCGTCGACTACCGCGGCATCAGCGTTCCGCAGGCCGCCGAGTTGCGCGGCAAGCTGCGTGAGGCGGACTCCAGCTTCCGCATCGTCAAGAACCGGCTGACGAAACTCGCCGCCTCGCAGGTGGGGGAGGAGCGCCTCGCCGATCTGCTCGTCGGCCCGACCGCGTTGACCTTCGTCCGCGGCGACACCGCGGCCGCCGCGAAGGCGATCACGACCTTCAACAAAGAGCACGACGTCCTCACCTACAAGGGCGGCTTCATGGCCGAAACCGTGCTCGACGACGCGGCCTTCAAATCGATCGCCAAACTGCCTTCGCGCGAAGTGCTGGTCGGCCAGTTCGCCGGCGTCATCGCCAGTCCGCTGACCGGCCTGGTCCGCGGGCTCGGCGGATTGATCCAGGGCCTCGCCCTGCAGCTCGGCCAGATCGCCGAGAAAGGCCTCGTCACCGGCGAGGCCCCGGCCGCCGCTCCGGTCGAGGAGGCTCCTGCCGCCGAGGAGGCCGCGCCCGCCGAGGCAGAGGCGCCCGCCGAGGACGAGCCCGCCGCCGAGACTTCGACCGAGGACGAGCCGCAGGCCGAGGACAAACCTTCAGAAGATTCAAACGAGGAAGAGGGGTAGCACCGAATGGCAACTTCAACTGCTGACTGGATCGAGGAGCTGAAAGGCATCTCCGTCCTCGAGCTCTCCGAGCGGATCAAAGCGCTCGAGGAGGAGTTCGGCGTCTCCGCGACCGCCGTCGCGGCCGCCGCGCCGGCCGCCGCCGCCGGCGGCGGGGGCGAGGCCGAGGGCGGGGCCGAAGAGTCCTCGACCGTCGACGTCGTGATCACCGAGGTCGGTGGCCAGAAAGTCCCGGTCATCAAAGTCGTCCGCAACGCGACCGGTCTCGGCCTCAAAGAGGCGAAGGCCGTCGTCGACGCCGCGCCCGGCCCCGTCAAAGAGGGCGTCGAGCGCGAGGAGGGCGAGAAACTCAAAGCCGAACTCGAGGAGGCGGGCGCGACCGTCGAGCTTAAATAGCCGCCAAGTTGCGCGCTCCGCGATTGAGGCCCAGTCGCAGAGCCAAGTTTGCGGCCGGGGGACGACGCGTGTTATCTTCCCCGGTCGCGCGCTTTTCTGAGTTCGCCTGCCCGCCCGGGCCCTTTTCACCGTCCCTCTGACCGTCCGAGGAGTCGCCGACTTGGCACGTTCCAACGCTGCCCCCGTAACCCGCAGGAGCTTTTCCCGACTAGAGAACCCCCTCGAAGTCCCACACCTCATCGATATCCAGCGTCGTTCCTTCGAGGAACTGACCGATCCTGAGCATGGTGGACTGCGAGAGACGATCAACGACATCTCCCCGATCGAGGACTACACGGGGAACCTCCAGATCGTCTTCGGCGAGTTCAAGTTCGAGGAGCCGCCGCACTCCATCGAGGAGTGTCGAGAGAAGGACATGACGTACTCGCGGCCGTTGACCGCGACCGTCGCCTTCCAGAACAAGGAGACCGGCGAGATCCGCGAGCAGGCCGTCTTCATGGGCGACTTCCCGTGGATGACCGAGCGCGGCACCTTCATCATCAACGGCACCGAGCGTGTCGTCGTCACCCAGCTGGTCCGTTCGCCGGGCGCCTACGTGATGGCGCCGAAGGACCCCGAGAAGCAGGTCTTCATCGCCAACCTGATGCCGGCCCGCGGCTCCTGGCTGGAGCTCGAAGTCGACAAAAAAGGCAAAGTCTTCGTGCGGATCGACCGCAAGCGGAAACTGCCGGTGACGGTGCTGCTGCGCGCGATGGGCTACGTCGAGGACCAGAAACTGCTCGACCTCTTCGACAACTCGATCTACATCCGCCACACGATCGAGGCCGACAGCGAAGCGACCCGGACGGAAGAGGGCGCCCTGGTCGAGCTGTTCAAAAAACAGCGTCCCGGGCGAGCCGCCGAGCGTCGATGCCGCCCGCGGCCTGCTCGACCAGCTGTTCTTCGACCCGAAGCGCTACGACCTGACCCGGGTCGGTCGCTACAAGCTGAACGCCCGTCTCGATCTCGACATCGACCTCGAGACGCGGGTGCTCACCCACGACGACATCATCGCCCTGGTCAAGGAGCTGGTCTCCCTGCCGAAGCTGCTCGGGATCCCCGAGGAGGTCGACGAGGAGAACCCGATCAAAGACTATGCCGCGGAGGCCATCACCTACCCGCGCGAGCCGGTCTACGAGCACCTCGACGAGTACGAGCACTTCGGCAACCGCCGTCTGCGTACGGTCGGCGAGCTGATCCAGGAGGCCTTCCGGATCGGCCTCTACCGGATGGAGCGGGTCGTCCGCGAGCGGCTGACGACGGAAGACTCCGACGCGATCACCCCGCAGACGATCATCAACATCCGCCCGGTCGTGGCGGCGATGAAAGAGTTCTTCGGCTCCTCGCAGCTGTCCCAGTTCATGGACCAGACCAACAGCCTCTCGGGGCTCACGCACCGCCGCCGTCTCTCGGCGCTCGGCGCCGGCGGTCTGACCCGTGAGCGGGCCCCGATCGAGGTCCGCGACGTGCACCCGACCCATTACGGCCGGATGTGCCCGATCGAGACCCCGGAGGGACCGAACATCGGCCTGATCGGCTCGCTCGCCTCCTACGCGGAGATCTCCGAGCATGGCTTCGTCACCACCCCCTATCGCCTCGTCGAGGACGGTGTCGTCAGCGACACGATCGTCCACTACGACGCGACCCAGGAGGAGGACAAGATCATCGCCCAGGCGAACTCCGAGGTCGACGCGAAGACCGGCAAGCTCAAGGGACCCCAGGTGTTGGTCCGAGCGGGCGAGCAGGAGTACGCGACCGCCTCTCCCAAGGAAGTCGACCTGATGGACGTCTCGCCGTCGCAGATCTGGTCGGTGGCGACCTCGCTGATCCCGTTCCTCGAGCACGACGACGCGAACCGCGCCCTGATGGGCTCGAACATGCAGCGCCAGGCGGTGCCGTTGCTCAAACCCGACCCGCCGCTGATCGGCACCGGGATGGAGCGCCGCGCCGCGATCGACTCCGGCGACGTGGTCCTCGCCCTCCACGACGGCGAGATCTCCTACGTCGACGCGAAGCGGATCGAGGTCACGCACCGCGAAGGCAAGGACGAGCACCCGCTGAACAAGTTCATGCGCTCGAACCAGGGCACGATCATCCACCAGCGGCCGATCGTCAAGACCGGCCAGAAGGTGAAGCGGGGCGACGTGCTCGCCGACGGTTCCTCGAGCGGTGGCGGTGAGATCGCGCTGGGCAAGAACTGCCTGGTCGCCTTCATGTCCTGGGAGGGCTACAACTTCGAGGACGCGATCATCCTCTCGCAGCGCCTGGTCAAGGAGGACGAACTCACCTCGATCCACATCGAGGAGTACGAGATCGACGCCCGCACGACCAAGCTCGGCGACGAGGAGATCACCCGCGACATCCCGAACCGCAGCGAGGAGAGCCTGCGCAATCTCGACGAGCGCGGCATCGTCCGCGTCGGCGCCGATGTCGTGTCCGGCGATCTGCTGGTCGGCAAGGTCACGCCGAAGGGCGAGACCGAGCTGACCGCCGAGGAGAAGCTGATCCGCGCGATCTTCAAGGAGAAGGCGCGCGAGGTCCGTGACACCTCGCTGAAAGTTCCGCACGGCGAGGGTGGGGTCGTCATCGAGGTCCTCACCTTCAGCCGCGACGAGGGCGACGACCTGCCCCCGGGCGTCAACGACCTGGTCCGCGTCTTCGTCGCGACGAAGCGCAAGATCTCGGAGGGCGACAAGCTCGCCGGCCGCCACGGGAACAAGGGTGTGATCTCGAAGATCGTGCCCGAGGAGGACATGCCGCACCTGGCCGACGGGACGCCCGTCGACGTCATCCTCAACCCGCTCGGCGTGCCGAGCCGGATGAACATCGGCCAGATCCTCGAGACCCACCTCGGCTGGGTCGCCGGGAACGGCTGGTACGACGACGGCTCCGAGGCCTACAAGCAGGCCCACTCCGACGAGGGTGACGGCCGCGTCTATGTCGCCACCCAGGTCTTCGACGGCGCGTCCGTCGAGGACGTCGACGAGGCACTGGTCAACTGGCAGAAGGAGAACGAAGACCGCGGCGTCGACCTCGGCGTCGACCCGAACGGCCGCGAGGGCGCGAAGGCCTCCGGCACCGCGCAGCTCTACAACGGTCGCACCGGCGAGCCCTACGAGGGCAAGGTCACGGTCGGTTACATGTACATCCTGAAGCTCCTGCACCTGGTGGACGACAAGATCCACGCCCGTTCGACCGGCCCGTACTCGCTGGTCACCCAGCAGCCGCTGGGCGGCAAGGCGCAGTTCGGCGGTCAGCGCTTCGGCGAGATGGAGGTCTGGGCCCTGGAGGCCTACGGCGCCGCCTACACGCTGCAGGAGATGCTCACCGTCAAGTCCGACGACACGGTCGGGCGGGTCAAGGCCTACGAGGCGATCGTCAAGGGGGAGAACATCCCCGAGCCGTCGATCCCGGAGTCCTTCAAAGTCCTTTTGAAGGAGATCCAGAGCCTCTCGCTCGACGCCAACGTGGTCTCCGAGGGCACCGACGTGGAAATCTCCGACGAGGAGGACGACCTCCTCAAAGCCGCGGAGGAGCTGGGCATGGACCTGACCGGGGTCCGTGCCGACAGCGGGCCGGACGGCAATGGACTGAGCACGCCGGAAGCGGCCGACGAGCAAGAGGAGCAGGTCGTCGCCGAGGGCGAGGCGGGAACTGATGGTGACGCCGGGGCGGCCGAGGAGGCCGAGCCGGCAGAGGTGGAGGACTGATGATCGACATCAACAATTTCGACGCGATCGAGATCGGTCTCGCGTCTTCGAAAAAGATCCGCTCCTGGAGTTGGGGCGAGGTCACGAAGCCCGAGACGATCAACTACCGCACGCTGAAGCCGGAGAAAGACGGGCTCTTCTGTGAGCGCATCTTCGGTCCGACCAAGGACTGGGAGTGCTACTGCGGCAAGTACAAGCGCGTCCGCTACAAGGGGATCGTCTGCGAGCGCTGCGGCGTCGAGGTCACCCGCTCCAAGGTCCGCCGCGAGCGGATGGGGCATGTCGACCTGGCCTCGCCGGTCTCCCACATCTGGTTCTTCAAGGGTGTCCCGAGCCGGATCGGCTACCTGATCGACATGGCGCCCAAAGAGCTGGAGAAGGTCCTCTACTTCGCCGCCTCGATGATCACCTGGGTCGACGAGGAGGCTCGCGACAAGGACGTCGGGAAACTCGAGAAAGAGGTCAAAAAAGTCGTCGACTCCTACGAAGTCGAACGGCAGAAAAGGACCCAGGAGCTGAGTGAGTCCCTGGACCGCCGGGTCAAGTACCTCGAGGAGGGCGACCAGGCCAAATTCGACGACGAAGACCACATCTGGGCCGACTCGCTGAAACTGACCGCCACCCAGCTGCGCAAACTCAAAGACGACGAGCGCGGCAAAATGATCAAAGAACTGCGCAAACAGTTCGACGCGGAGATCTCCGACACCGAGGCCTACCTGGAAGAGGCGGCCGAGCGGATGCAAGAGGTCTGGAAGATCTTCACCGAGATGAAGCCGAAGGACGTCATCAACGACGAGACGGTCTTCCGTGAGCTCAAGGACCGCTTCGGCTCCCCGTTCGGCTGGGGCGAGTACTTCCGCGGCGGCATGGGTGCCGAAGCGGTGCGCGACCTGCTCGAACAGGTCGACCTCGCCGCCGACTGCGAGGAACTCGAGCAGATCATCAACACCTCGAAAGGCCAGAAACAGGCGCGCGCGGTGAAGCGGCTGAAAGTCGCCTCGGCCTTCCTCAACTCGGAGAACAGGCCGGAGTGGATGATCCTCGACGCCGTGCCGGTGATCCCGCCGGAGCTGCGCCCGATGGTCCAGCTGGACGGTGGCCGCTTCGCGACCTCCGACCTCAACGACCTCTACCGCCGCGTGATCAATCGCAACAACCGGCTGAAAAGGCTGCTCGACCTCGGCGCTCCCGAGATCATCGTCAACAACGAGAAGCGGATGCTCCAGGAGGCGGTCGACGCGCTGTTCGACAACGGCCGTCGCGGGCGCCCCGTCACGGGCCCCGGCAACCGTCCCCTGAAGTCCCTCTCCGACATGCTCAAGGGCAAGCAGGGCCGCTTCCGTCAGAACCTGCTCGGCAAGCGCGTCGACTACTCCGGCCGTTCGGTGATCGTCTCCGGGCCGAGCCTGCGGCTGCAGCAGTGCGGCCTGCCGAAGCTGATGGCGCTGGAGCTGTTCAAGCCGTTCATCATGGCCCAGCTGGTCGAGCGCAAAGCGGTGCAGAACATCAAGGCCGCGAAGAAGATGGTCGAGTCGATGATCCCCGAGGTCTGGGACGTTCTGGAGGAAGTCATCCATGAACACCCGGTGCTGCTGAACCGCGCGCCGACCCTGCACCGTCTGGGCATCCAGGCCTTCGAACCGATCCTGGTCGAGGGCAAGGCGATCCAGGTCCACCCGCTCGTCTGCTCGGCGTTCAACGCCGACTTCGACGGCGACCAGATGGCGGTCCACGTGCCGCTGTCGGCCGAGGCCCAGGCCGAGGCGCGGATCCTGATGCTCTCCGCCAACAACATCCTCTCCCCGGCCCACGGGGCGCCGCTGGCGACCCCGTCCCAGGACATGGTGCTCGGCATCTACTACCTGACCTACGGTCCGGACGAGGCGACGCTGAAAGCCAAAGAAGAGGACCTGCAGTCGGGTAAGAGCCGCAACGGCTCCGGCGCACGCAAGGTCTTCCGCTCCTCGCAGGAGGCCGAACTCCTCTACGAGAACGGCGGCTGCAAACTGCAGGACGAGGCCGAGTACCGGCGTGCCGGTCGCGGCCACTTCCTGACCACGGTCGGGCGGATCATCTTCAACGAGACGATCGAGCGTTCCCTTGCCGAAGCGCTGGAAGACGATTTCGACCCGAACTCGTTCGTCTTCAACAATGCCTCGCTGAAAAAGAAGGACATCAACGCGATGGTCTCCGAGCTCGTCGTCTCCTACGGCGCGCCGGTGGTCTCGCAGGTGCTCGATGCCTTCAAGGACCTCGGGTTCCAGTACGCCTCGAAGGCGGGCATCACGGTCTCCAAGAACAACGTCGTGTCGCCCCCCGAGAAGCAGGAAATTCTCGACCGATACGAGAAGGAGACGGAAGCCATCCAGGGCCAGTACGACGATGGTTACATCACGGCGGAGGAGCGCCACGAGGCCGTCACCGCCCACTGGAACCGGGCGACCGACGAGGTCGCGCAGGCGATGGAGGACAACCTCGACGAGCTGAACCCGATCTTCATGATGGCCGACTCGGGCGCGCGCGGATCGTTCAAACAGATCCGTCAGCTGGCCGGGATGCGCGGTCTGATGGCCAACCCGAAAGGGGAGATCATCGAGCGTCCGATCAAGGCCAACTTCATGGAGGGGCTATCGGTCCTCGAGTACTTCATCTCCACCCACGGTGCCCGAAAGGGCCTCGCCGACACGGCGCTGCGGACGGCCGACTCCGGTTACCTCACCCGCCGCCTGGTCGACGTGGCGCAGGACGTCATCGTCCGCGACGAGGACTGCAAGACCAAAGACCACATCGAGATGGAGCTCTACAAGGACGACGGCTCGATCAACGACAACCTGTTCGGCCGGTTGGCGGCGAAAAAGCTCGAGACCAAACGCGGTCGCGAGCTGCTGAAGCGCAACCAGCTGGTCACCCAGGGCGACGTCGAGGAGATCGCCGAGGCGTTCGGCGACGAGGAGGGCGTCAAGATCCCGGTTCGCTCGGCACTCAAGTGCGAGGCCGAGGCCGGCGTGTGCCGTGCCTGCTACGGCATCGCTCCGGCGACCGGGGCGATGGTCAACATCGGCGACGCGGTCGGCATCATCGCCGCCCAGTCGATCGGCGAGCCGGGGACGCAGCTGACCATGCGTACGTTCCACACCGGCGGTGTCGCCGGTCAGGACATCACGCAGGGCCTGCCGCGCATCGTCGAGCTCTTCGAGGCGCGTAAACCGAAGGGCCTTGCCCAGATGGCCGAGGCCGCGGGCAAAGTCTCGATCGACGAAACCGACAAAGCCCTGAAAGTGGTCGTCACCGAGTCGAGCGGCGAAGAGGCGAGCTACTCGTTCCCGCTGCGGACCCGCCTCCACGTCGCCGACGGCGACAAGGTCGAGGTCGGTCAGCAGCTCAACGACGGCTCGCTCTACCCGGCCGACCTGCTGGCGATCCGCGGCCGTACCGCGGTCGAGGTCTACCTGGTCAACGAGGTGCAGAAGGTGTACAGCGCCCAGGGCGTCGACATCAACGACAAGCACATCGAGCTGATCGCCCGCCAGATGCTGAAGAAGACGCGGATTGAGTCGAAGGGCTCGACCAGCCTGCTCCCGGGGCAGCTGGAGGATCGCGGCAGCCTCAAACGCCTCAACAAGAAGACCAAGGCGGAAGGCGGCACCCCGGCCAAAGGCGAGGAGGTCATCCTCGGGATCACCAAGGCCTCGCTGGCGACCGAGTCGTTCCTCTCGGCGGCCTCCTTCCAGGAGACCACCAAGGTCCTCACCGACGCGGCGCTCGAGGGCAAACGCGACCGGCTCGTGGGCCTCAAGGAGAACGTCATCATCGGCAAGCTGATCCCGGCGGCAACCGGGTTGAAGCACTACCGCACGGTGGCGATCGAACCGGCCGTGGCGATCGAGCCGCCGACCGACGACCTGCTCGAGGACGACGACCTCGCGGCGGAACTCGGCGTCGACGGCGTCGAGGCCCCGGTCGAGGGCTTCGGCCTCTCCTTCGCGGAGGAGCTCGAGGAGCTCGCCCAGGAGATCGAGTCGACCTCCGGCGACGACGCCAAATAGCGTTCGCCGTCATCGAGTCTGAGAAGGGGCCGTCCGGGAGGGCGGCCCTTTTTCGTTCCGGAGGATGTTGAGGGAGGGTTTGCGAGGCTCCTGCGACAGTCCGCGCAGGGTCCGCGCCCACTTCCCAACGCTTCCGTCAGCCTCCCTGCCGACGGGCCGAAAACCCGACATATGGTCCGGTCTTCGGCCCGTCGACCGCGAGCTGTCGCAGAAGGCGCACGCGTCCTGCGCACCCCGAGCGAGTTCCGCCACGCTTCCGTCAGCCCGGGTCGTTGACGGGCCGAAAACTCAAGGTGGGGAGGAGTCCCCACGGCTCCCTCGCCACGCCGGTAGGTTTCTCGACATGAAGGCCTGCATCATCGGCGCGGGAAGCTCGGGGATCGCGGCAGCGCAGGTGCTGCAGGCGCGTGGGATCGACTTCGACTGCTTCGAGAAGGGGTCGCAGGTCGGCGGCAACTGGCGCTACGAAAACGACAACGGGATGTCGTCGGCGTATCGCTCGCTGCACATCAACACGTCGCGGCGGGTGATGGCCTTCAAGTCGCTGCCGATGCCCGGCGACTATCCCGACTACCCCGACCACTTCCAGATGGCCGCCTACTTCGACGAAGTCGTCGACCGCTACAACCTGCGCGACCGGATCAGCTTCCGCACCGAGGTGGTCGCCGCCGAGCCCGCCGCCCACAGCGTGGGGGAATGGGACGTCACGGTCGAGGGGCCCGACGGCCGGCGCACCGAGCGCTACGGCACGGTGATGGTCGCCAACGGCCACCATTGGGACGCCCGTTGGCCCGAACCGGCCTTCCCCGGCGCCGACGAGTTCGAGGGCGAGCAGCTCCACGCGCACGAATACCGCGAGTCCGACGTGGTGCAGGGCAAGCGGGTGCTGGTCCTCGGGATCGGCAACTCCGCCGTCGACATCGCGGTCGAGTCCTCGCGGATCGCCGACAAGACCTTCGTCTCCACCAGGCGCGGCGCCTGGGTGATCCCCAAGTACCTGAACGGCAAGCCGATCGACGAGATCGCCAACTCGCTCACCGGACTCGCCCCGATCCCGGTGATGCGGGCGGTGATGCAGCGCTCGCTGAAGGTCGCCGTCGGCAGCCCCACCGACTACGGGCTGCCGAAGCCCGACCACAAGCTGCTCGAGGCGCACCCGACCGTCTCCTCCGAGTTCCTCCCCCGACTCGGCCACGGCGACATCGCCGCGAAGCCGAACATCGAGCGTTTCACCGGCGGCCGCACCGTCCGCTTCGTCGACGGCAGCGAAGAGGAGATCGACCTCGTCGTCTACTGCACGGGTTACAAGATCACCTTCCCGTTCTTCGATCCGGCCGTCCTCGCCGCCCCCGACAACCGGCTGTTGCTCTACCGCCGGGTCGTCTCGGTCGAGCGCCCCGGCCTCTACTTCATCGGCTTCATCCAGCCGCTCGGGCCGATCATGCCGATCGCCGAGGCGCAGTCGGAATGGGTTGCCGACCTGATCTCAGGCCGCGCGAAGCTGCCGCAGCCGGCGGAGATGAAAGAGGCGATCGCGGTCGAGGAAGAGAAGCAGCGGAAGCGGTTCGTCGCCTCTAAGCGTCATACCGTCGAGGTCGACTTCTATCCGTATCTGCGCGAGATCCGGCGCGAGCGAAAGCGGGATTCGGCGCGGGCCTGACGACCCGGGTCCGGCCGCCCGGCGGGCAGTCCGGCAGCGGCTGGGCGACGCCGCCCCCGTGCGGTCCGCGCCGCGGGCCACTCGGCAGTTTCGGCGGCATCTTGCGCCGCTTGGCGCCACCGTCGTCGCCCGACTCCTCCGGCTGCGGGTTCTCCTGGTGGGCGGCCCACCAGACGAGCCAGATCGACCCCAGCACCGGGATCTTCAGCACCACCATCAGAAAGAAAATAGGCCAGAAACCGGTCAAGGCGGAAAGTCTAGAGACTCATCCGCCGGCTTCGACGGCGAGGCCGCGGCCCCAGGCGATCAGCGCTTCGGTTTCCACCTCCTGCAGGCCCATCGACGGCTCGGTCGGCACCAGCAGGGTCGGCTCCTCGCGCTCGCGCGCCCAGCGGTAGCAGCTGTCGTCGAGGTTGTCATCGAGCCAGGCCATCGCCCGGCCGCGGCAGTAGGCGTCGAGCGGCCCGAGCTTCCAGTGCGCCGAGCCGAAGCGGGCGGCACCGTCGAAGGTGAGGTGGGGGAGCTCAGCGAGGCCCAGCATGGTCGGCAGGTAGAAGTTCGCTTTGTCCTCCCAGCCCGTCGCCCAGATCAGGTCGAAGAACTCGGAGAGGCGCCGCAGCCGCTCGCCGGCGCGGAGGCTGATGCAGTGGATCATCCCGTCGACCAGCTCGTAGCGCGCCTCGGAGGGGGGAGGGGGCTCGTCGAACCCGAACAGCGAGATGACCCCGTCAACATCGACCGCAAGAATGGGCCTCATCGGGAAATTCTATGAGGCCGTGAGGGTGTTCCTGGCAAGGACGCAGGAAGCGAGGCGAGGGGAGCGCACTTCAGGTGCGTGACCCGACCCGAGCGACCGAGGACACCGCCAGGCGCGCCCTCACGGCCTCACCACCGATAATGAGCAAAGGCCTTATTAGCCTGCGCCATGCGGTATATGTCGTCCTTCCGCTTCCAGGCGCTGCCCTGTTGCTGATTGGCGTCGAGGATCTCCCCGGCGAGCCGATCGGCCATCGAGTACTCGCGGCGGGCCCGGGCGTACTGGACGAGCCAACGGACGGCGAGCGTGCGGGCGCGACGCGCGGGCACCTCGACCGGCACCTGGTAGGTCGCACCGCCGACCCGGCGGGAGCGGACCTCGAGCACCGGGGTAAGTTGTTTGACCGCCGCCTCGAGCGTCTCGACCGGGTCCTCCCCGGTGCGCTCGCCGACGAGCGCGAGGGCGTCGTAGACGATCCGCTCGGCGAGGCTCTTCTTGCCGTCGCTCATCACCTTGTTGACGAGCTGCTGGACGAGGCGGTTGCGGTAGCGGGCGTCCGGATCGATCGGCCGGATCGTCGCTGCGGAACGGCGCGGCATCAGACGCTCAGCTTGCCTTCACGCCGTAGCGGGAGCGGGCCTGCTTGCGGTCGGAGACGCCGGCGGCGTCGAGCGTGCCGCGGACGACCTTGTAACGGACGCCCGGCAGGTCCTTGACGCGACCACCGCGGATCAGGACGACGGAGTGCTCCTGCAGGTTGTGCCCCTCGCCCGGGATGTAGGTGGTGACCTCCATTCCGTTGGTCAGCCGCACACGCGCGATCTTGCGCAGCGCCGAGTTCGGCTTCTTCGGGGTGACCGTGGCGACACGGGTGCAGACACCGCGTCGCTGCGGGGCAGCTACGCGCTTCTTGCGACCTTGGCCCGACTTGAGGCCCGGCGTCGTGGTCTTCTTCTTCGGGCGCTTGCGGCCCTTCCTGACAAGCTGATTCGTATTAGGCACGGCCGCGCATAGTAGAGCACGCCGCCCAAAACCATCCCGCCGGCCGCCGCGAGCTCCGCCGAGAACCCCTTTTCGAGGACCGCCGAGGCCCCCGCGAAGCGCGAGGACTGGCTGCCGACGTCGAGCCCGTGGGGCAGGTCGATCAGCAGGATCACCGCCAGCGAGACCGCACCGGCGACGATCGCGCCCAGCGCCGCCAGCCGCGCCACGCGGCCGCCACGCAGGATCACCGCCGCCCCGAGCAGGATCGCGATCGCGCCGACCGGGACCAACACATATGAGTGCGCCTGGCCCGCCGTCCGTAGGTCGACGGCCGGCGGCTGGACGAGGTTCGGCAGCCCGACGTAGATCGGACCGCCGATCCGCACCCCGTGATAGTCGAGGAACTGGGAGACGACGAGGAGCGCGCCGGCCGCCGTGATCACCAGCCCGATCGCCCGCCGCGGGGTCAGGACCGCGGCCGCCGCGGTGGCGAGCCGCGCCGCCAGACGGCCGATCGCCCGCAGCAGCGCCTCGCCCGCCGCCAGTCCCAGGAAGAGCCGGCGCAGCGGCGGCCGCAGCCCGCGCCAGAGCAGGGCCGCCACCGCCGACAGGGCGGGCACCGCGGTCCGCCAGGCCCGCCGCAACGGCGGGTAGGCGCGCTCCAACCCGCGGTCGGCCGCGGCGTCGATCCGCCGACTCAAGCTCATGACGCGAGATCGGGGCGCTGCTATGATCGCGCGTCGCTCAGGTCGTTTCGCCGCTTTTCGCTTCGCCGGGCCCCCTGGGGCCTTTTTTTTGCGCCGATCCAAAGCAGCGCCGGCTCGTCGCCGTTTCACCCTGAGCAACCCCGCAGGATTCGCACGACCAAGACTTCAGAGACACCACAGACTTCAACCGAACCGAACGGAACCATGGCACGCAGCTTTCCACTCGAGAAGACCCGGAACATCGGGATCATGGCGCACATCGACGCAGGCAAGACGACCACGACCGAGCGCATCCTCTACTACACGGGGCGCACCCACAAAATCGGCGAGGTCCACGAGGGTGCCGCGGTCATGGACTGGATGGAGCAGGAGCAGGAGCGCGGGATCACGATCACCTCGGCCGCGACCGCCTGTGAGTGGAAGGGCCACCGGATCAACATCATCGACACGCCCGGCCACGTCGACTTCACGGTCGAGGTCGAGCGCAGCCTCCGCGTCCTCGACGGCGCGGTCGCCGTCTTCGACGCCGTCGCCGGCGTCGAGCCGCAGTCGGAGACCGTCTGGCGCCAGGCCGACAAGTACCACGTGCCGCGCTTCGCCTACATCAACAAGATGGACCGCACCGGCGCCGACTTCTACAACGCGGTCGAGACGATGAAGGACCGCCTCGGCGCCAACCCGGTGCCGATCCAGCTGCCGATCGGCTCCGAGGGCGACTTCCTCGGCATCGTCGACCTGGTGCGGATGAAAGCGCTGGTCTGGAAAGACGAACTCGGCACCGAGTTCGAGGTCGTCGACATCCCCGCGGACCTTGCCGGCAAAGCCGACGAATACCGCGCCGCCCTGGTCGAAGCCGCCGCCGATTACGACGAAGAGATCATGGAGGCGTTCCTCGGCGAAGAGGAGATCCCGGTCGAGAAGCTGAAAGAGGCGCTCCGCAAGGCGACCCTGTCGACCAAGATCACCCCCGTCCTGGCCGGCTCGTCGTTCAAGAACAAGGGCGTGCAGCCGCTGCTCGACGCGGTCGTCGAGATGCTGCCGTCGCCGCTCGAGGTGCCGGCGGTGACCGGCGAGGTGCCCGCCAAGAAAGGCGAGTCCGAGCCGACCGAGGGAACCCGCCCGGCCGACGACAGCGGTCCGTTCGCGGCGCTCGCCTTCAAGATCATGTCCGACCCCTATGTCGGCAAACTGACCTACTTCCGTGTCTACTCCGGCAAATTGCAGGCCGGGGGGCGCGTCCTCAACGTCAAAACCGGCCGCACCGAGCGGATCGGTCGCCTGCTGATGATGCACGCGAACTCCCGCGAGGAGATCGAGGAGGCCTACTCGGGCGACATCTGCGCCGGCGTCGGCCTCAAAGAAACCGCGACCGGTGACACCCTTGCCGCCCCTGACGCCCCGATCGCCCTCGAGTCGATCGAATTCCCGGAGACGGTGATCGCGGTGGCGATCGAGCCGAAGACGAAAGCCGACCAGGAGAAGATGGGCAACGCCCTGCAGCGGCTCGGCGAGGAGGACCCGACCTTCCGGATCGAATCCGACGAGGAAACCGGCCAGACCCTGATCCACGGGATGGGCGAGCTCCACCTCGAGGTGATCGTCGACCGCATGCTGCGCGAGTTCAAAGTCGAGGCGAACGTCGGCAAACCGCAGGTCGCCTATCGTGAGACGATCCGCAAGCGGGTCGAGAAAGTCGTCGCCCGCTTCGTCCGCCAGACCGGCGGCCGCGGCCAGTTCGGCCACGTCGTGATCAACCTCGAGCCGGCGCCCGGCGAGGGCTTCGTCTTCGAGAACAAAATCCGCGGTGGCACCATCCCCGGCGAATACATCGGCCCGGCCGAACAGGGGATGCGGGAGGCGCTGGAGAACGGCGTCAAGGCCGGCTACCCGATGGTCGACGTCAAAGCGGAACTGGTCGACGGCTCCTACCACGACGTCGACTCCTCCGAGATGGCCTTCAAAATCGCCGGCTCGATGGCGATCCAGGAGGCGGCGCGGAAAGCGAACCCGGTCCTGCTCGAGCCCGTGATGGCGGTCGAGGTGGTCACCCCCGAGGACTTCCTCGGCGACGTGATCGGCGACCTCTCGCGACGGCGCGGCAAAGTCCAGGGGCAGGACCAGCGCGGCAACGCCCTGGCCGTCCAGGCCTTCGTGCCGCTCGGCGAAATGTTCGGCTACGCGACCGATCTGCGATCCTCGACCCAGGGCCGCGCCACGTACACGATGCAGTTCGAGATGTACGAGGAAGTGCCCTCGAACATCGCGGAGGAGATCGTCGCGACCCGCTCTGGAGAGCCGGCGGGGACGGCCGCATAGAAGCAACCAACAGGCGGACCGCTGCCGAGGGCTGAACCTGGCTATATTTCCGAGGTTCGCCCGCAGGCAGGGAAAAACTCCCTGCCAGGCACCGCTCAAGCAACTTAAGCACTCAAACCAGACAGAAACACGACTTCGAAAGGGCAAACGGACAGAGATGGCCAAGGAGAAATTCGAGCGCGATAAGCCGCATGTGAACGTCGGCACCATCGGTCACATCGACCATGGGAAGACGACGCTGACGGCCGCGATCACCAAAACCCTCTCGACCGTGGGCGGTGCCGAAGCGCAGTCGTTCGAGGAGATCGACAACGCTCCCGAGGAGAAGGAGCGCGGGATCACCATCGCGACCTCCCACGTCGAGTACCAGACCGAGAACCGCCACTACGCCCACGTCGACTGCCCGGGGCACGCCGACTACGTCAAGAACATGATCACCGGCGCCGCGCAGATGGACGGCGCGATCCTGGTCGTGTCGGCCGCCGACGGCGTCATGCCGCAGACCCGCGAGCACATCCTGCTGGCGCGTCAGGTGAATGTCCCGCACGTCGTCGTCTTCCTCAACAAGATCGACCAGGTCGACGACGACGAACTCGTCGAGCTGGTCGAAGAGGAGGTCAAAGACCTGCTCAACGAATACGACTTCCCGGGCGAAGAGACGCCGATCATCAAAGGCTCGGCGCTGAAGGCGCTGGAAGGCGACGAGGACGCGCAGAAAGCCGTCTTCGAGCTGGCCGCGGCGCTCGACTCCTACATCCCGGAGCCGGTTCGTGAGCTCGACAAGCCGTTCCTGATGCCGATCGAGGACATCTTCTCGATCACCGGCCGCGGCACCGTCGCGACCGGGCGCGTCGAGCAGGGCATCGTCAACACCGGCGACGAGGTCGAAATCGTCGGCATCCACCCGGAGACGAGCAAAACCACCGTCACCGGCGTCGAGATGTTCCGCAAGATCCTCGACCAGGGTCAGGCGGGCGACAACATCGGCGCGCTGCTCCGCGGCACCAAGCGTGAGGAGATCGAGCGTGGCCAGGTTCTCTGCAAGCCGGGCTCGATCACCCCGCACACCAAATTCAAAGCGGAGGTCTACTGCCTGAAGAAGGAGGAGGGTGGTCGCCACACCCCGTTCTTCTCCGGCTACCGGCCTCAGTTCTATTTCCGCACCACCGACGTGACCGGGATCGCCAACCTCCCCGAGGGGACGGAGATGGTGATGCCGGGTGACAACGTCGAGATGACGATCGAGCTGATCCAGCCGATCGCCATGGACCAGGGTCTGCGGTTCGCCATCCGCGAGGGTGGCCGCACCGTCGGCTCGGGGGTCGTCGCCGAGGTCATCGAGTAGCGACTCCCACCAGGGGGCGGGGAGTGACGCCCGCCCCCGACGCCCTCCGGGGCGGACAACCGCAAGGACATACGACCGGGGCGGCGCCCCAAAGCAAGGGGCCCCGCCCTCTTTGCGCCTCAAGACCGAGACGAGAAGAAAGAATCCAGTGGCAGCCATAGCGGCACAGAAAATCCGAATCAGGCTCAAGGCCTACGACCACGACGCGATCGACCGCGCCGCGCGCGAGATCGTCGAGACGGCCGAGCGCACCGGCGCCACCGTGTCCGGTCCCGTGCCCCTGCCCACCGAGAAAAACGTCTACTGCGTGATCCGCTCGCCGTTCAAGGACAAGGACTCGCGCGAGCATTTCGAGATCCGCACCCACAAGCGGCTGATCGACATCCTGCAGCCGTCGCCGAAAACGGTCGACTCGCTGCAACGACTCGACTCGCTGCCCGCCGGCGTCGACATCGAGATCCGTCTCTAGGAGATGCGGTGACTCCTCCCACGACAGCACACCTCAGCCGGCTGCAAACCGGCGCCGGATCTTCGTCCTCGGGCTTGCCTTTGGCACCACCAAAGGCGGCGCCCTGCGTCCTCGCCCAGCTTGGTTTTCGCTCGGCTGAGTCGCGCTGCCGCGGAAGGAGGCACCGCTGATGGCGGCGATCCTCGGCAAGAAGCTCGGCATGACCCAGGTCTTCCGGGAGGACGGCACGGTCGTGCCCGTCACCGTGATCGAAGCGGGCCCCTGCAAGGTGACGGCGGTCCGCGAGACCGAGCGTGACGGCTACGCGGCCGTGCAGCTCGCCTTCGGCGCGGTCAAGCAGGGCAGGCTCTCGAAGCCCGAGGAAGGGCACCTGAAAAAGGCGAGCGCGCCGCCGCTCCGCCACCTGGTCGAGTTCCGCGACGAGGACCTCGGTGCCGAGGAGGGCCCGAAGATCGGTGACGACGTCACGGTCGAGGGCTTCGAGGCCGGCCAGACGGTGAAAGTCGCCGGGATCACGGTCGGCAAGGGCTTCCAGGGCGGCATCAAGCGCCACAACTTCAGCCGTGGCCCGGTCAGCCACGGTTCGCACAACGTGCGCGCCCCGGGCTCGATCGGCGCCAGTGCCTTCCCCGCCCGCGTCTTCAAAGGGATGCGGATGCCGGGCCAGATGGGCAACAAGCGCCGCACCCAGCGCGGCCTCGAAGTCGCCCAGATCGACGCCGAGCGCAACCTTCTCCTGATCAAGGGCTCCGTCCCCGGCGCCAAGAACTCGATCGTCGAGGTACGGACCGATGGCTAGTCAGAAAGCTGCCGTGCTCGGCAAATCGACCAAAGCGGACCTGCCGGCCGAGCTCTTCGCCGAGCCCTTCCACCAGTCGCTGGTCCACGAGGCGGCGCGCGCCGACCTCGCCTCGCGGCGCCGCGGCACCGCCTCGACGCTGACCCGCGGCGAGGTCGCCTTCACCACCGCCAAGGCCTGGCGGCAGAAGGGGACCGGCCGCGCCCGCGTCGGCACGCTCGGCGTCTCCAGCCGTTTCGGCGGCGGCGTCACCTTCGGCCCGAAGCCGCGCCACTACACGGTCAAGGTCAACCGCAAAGCCCGTCGCCGCGCGATGCGGTCGGCGCTCTCGGTCCACGCCGAGCGCGACTCGATCGCCGTCTTCGACGCCGCCGGCTTCGACACCCCGTCGACCAAGTCGGCCGCTGGCGCGCTCGCCAAATGGGGCGCCAAGAACCCGATCCTGATCGTCCTCACCGCCGAGGAGACGGGCGCGATGAAGAGCTTCCGCAACATCCCGCGCACCACCGTGCTCGAGGTCGGCGCCACCGGCGTCGCCGACGTGATCGGCGCGGCGGCGATCGTCGTCTCCGAGACGGCGCTGGAGGCGCTCGAGGAGCGCCTCGGCGGCGCCACCAAAGCCAAGGAGGCGAGCGCCTGATGGACGCCCGCACGATCCTGATCCGCCCGGTGATCTCGGAGAAGAGCTACGCCTTGATCGCCGAGGGCAAGTACACCTTCCGGGTCGACGACCGCGCCCACAAGACCCAGATCGCGCAGGCGGTCGAAGAGGTCTTCAGCGTCGACGTCGCCGCGGTCCGCACCGCCAAGGTGCGGGCGAAGCCGAAGCGCCGTGGCCTCACCAAAGGGCGCACCCGCGCCTGGAAGAAGGCGATCGTGCAGCTCGCGCCGGGCGAGCGGATCGAGTTGTTCGAAGGCGGACAGACCGCCTAGGGATGGAGCTTTAGAGATGCCGAACCGCAAAACCAAACCGACCAGCCCGGGCCGCCGTTTCGCGACCTACCCGCTCCGCGAGCAGGTGACCGCGTCCGAGCCGGAACGGAAGCTGACCGAGGGCTTGAAAAAGTCCGGCGGCCGCAATTCCAACGGCCGCATCACGGCCCGTCACCGCGGCGGTGGCGCCAAGCGGCGCTACCGGAAAATCGACTTCAAGCGACTGAAGGACGGCGTGCCCGCCAAGGTCGCGACGATCGAGTACGACCCCAACCGGTCGTGCTACATCGCCCTGCTCCACTACGCCGACGGGCACAAGGACTACATCCTCGCCCCCGCCGCGCTGAAAGTCGGCGACACGGTCAAATCGGGCCCCGAAGCCGACATCAAACCGGGCCACTCGATGGCGCTGGGTCAGATGCCGACCGGCACGATCGTCCACAACGTCGAGATGATCCCGGGCCAGGGCGGCAAGATGGGCCGCTCCGCCGGCACCGCGATCCAGCTGGTGGCGAAGGAGGGCGACATGGTCACCCTGCGCCTGCCGAGCACCGAGATGCGGCTGGTCCGCGCCGAGTGCCGCGGCTCGATCGGCGTCCTCTCCAACGCCGAGCACCAGAACATGAAGGTGGGCAAGGCCGGTCGTAGCCGCCACAAGGGCAAGCGCCCGCAGAGCCGCGGCATCGCGATGAACCCGGTCGACCACCCCCACGGCGGCGGCGAGGCCCACCACACCACGGGCGGCCATCCGGTCACCCCGTGGGGCAAGCCGACGCTTGGCTACCGCACCCGCAAGAAGGGCAAGCAGTCCGACCGCTACATCGTCCGCGGCCGACGCCGCGGCAAGAAGAAGGGCGGTCGCTGATGGGGCGTTCGACGAAAAAGGGCCCGTGGGTCGAAGAGCGCCTGATGTCTCGCATCAACGCGCTGAACGAGGCCGGCAAAAAACAGATGACCAAAACCTGGTCGCGGACCTCGACGATCTTCCCCGAGATGGTCGGCCACACGATCGCCGTCCACGACGGCAAAAAACACGTGCCGGTCTTCATCTCCGAGTCGATGGTCGGCCACAAGCTGGGCGAGTTCGCGCCGACCCGCACCTTCCGCTCCCACACCTCGGGACGCGACTAGGCAAGAGCCGGACTGACTGATGGCAGACGAGAAAGACAACAAAGAGAAAACCGGCTCGAAAGAGTCGAAAGCCGCCAAACCGAAAGCGGCAAACCCGGATAAAGGGAAAACTCGGGCTGCCAAAAAAGAGTCGAAACCGAAAGTTGCCAAAAAAGAGGCAGCCGAGAAAAAAGACTCGAAAGCCAAAGCGGCGAAAAAACCGGCGGCGAACCCGGACAAAGGGAAAAGCGGGCCGAAAGCCGACAAAGACAAAGCCGACAAAGCTCCGAAAGCCGACAAAGACGAGAAACCGGCGAAAGAGAAAAAACCGCGCCGTCGCGCCAAAAAAGCCGCGAAGGCCGACGAGAAACCGGCCAAGAAAGCTCCGGCGAAATCGGGCGAGCTGCCGGTCGTCCGCGCCAGCGCCAAGTACGTCCGCGTCGCGCCCCGCAAGGCGCGCCTGATCGCCGACCAGGTCCGCGGGCTGCACATCGAGCAGGCCCGGGCGCTGCTCGCCTTCTCGCCCCGCGGCGCCGCGGAGGACATCCACAAGCTGATCAACTCGGCGGCGGCGAACGCGGAGAACAATCACGACCTGATCGGTGACGAGATGCGGATCTCGTCGATCACGGTCGACGAAGGGCCGACCCTGCGCCGCTACCGGCCGCGGGCGCTCGGCCGCGCCACCCCGATCAACAAGCGAACCAGCCACATCGCCGTGGCCCTGACCCCGGTCGAAGACTAGGAACGAGAACGCAATGGGACAGAAGATCCACCCCGAGGGTTTCCGGGTCGGCTACATCCACGACTGGAAGTCGAACTGGTTCGAGGAGAAAAACTTCGCCGACGTCCTGCAGGAAGACCTGCAGATCCGGGACCACATCGAAAACAAGCTTTCGCACGCGGGCCTCTCGAGCATCACGATCGAGCGCCGCGGCGAGGTCGCCGTCGACATCCACACCGCCCGGCCGGGCATCGTGATCGGCAAATCGGGCTCGGAAGTCGATGCGCTGCGCAAAGAGCTGCACAAGCTCACCGGCAGCCCGGTCAAAGTGAACATCCGCGAGGTCAAACGGCCCGAGCTCGACGCCAAACTGGTCGCCCAGTCGATCGCCGAGCAGCTGCAGAACCGGGTCGCCTTCCGGCGCGCGATGAAACGCGCCCTGACCTCGGCGATGCGCTCCGGCGCCAAGGGCGTCAAGGTCCAGGTCTCCGGCCGCCTCGGCGGTGCCGAGATGGCGCGGACCGAAAGCTACTCGGACGGCCGCGTGCCGCTCCACACCCTGCGCGCCGACATCGACTACGGCTTCTTCGAGGCCCGTACGACGACCGGCCGGATCGGCGTCAAATGCTGGATCAACAAGGGCGAAGTGATGCCCGAGGGCTTCCGCTCCGACATCATCAACCCCGACGAGGCTCCGCCCAGCCGTGGCGGCGGTCGTGACCGCGACCGAGATCGCGGCGGTCGTGGTGACCGTGGCGGTCGCGGCGGCGGTCCGGGTGGCGGCGGTGGCCGTGGCCCGGGCGGCGGCGGTCGTGGCCCCGGCGGCGGAGGGCGCGGACCCGGCGGCGGTCGTGGTGGCCAGGGCGGCGGCGGCGGTCGCGGCCCGCGCGGCGGAGGTGGTCGTTAGCGATGTCCCCTTCCGTCCTGGCACACCTCAGCCGGCTGCAAACCGGCGCTGGATCTTCGTCCTCGGGCTTGCCTTTGGCACCACCAAAGGCTGCGCCCTGCGTCCTCGCCCAGCTTGGTTTTCGCTCGGCTGAGGCGCACCACGCCGAAAGGGGACATCGCTGATGCTCATGCCGAAACGGGTCAAGCACCGCAAACAGTTCCGTGGCCGCATGCGTGGCGACACCAAGGGCGGCAGCAGCGTCGCCTTCGGCGAGTACGGGATCAAGGCAGTCGAGCGCGGTTGGATCACCAACCGGCAGATCGAGGCCGCCCGTGTCGCGATGACCCGCAAGATCAAACGTGGCGGGAAGGTCTGGATCAACGTCTTCCCCGACAAGCCCTACACCAAGAAGCCCGCCGAGACCCGGATGGGCTCGGGCAAGGGCAACCCCGAGGGCTGGGTCGCCGTGGTCAAGCCGGGCAAGGTCATGTTCGAGCTGGCGGGCGTCCCCGAGGAGCTGGCGCGCGAAGCGCTGCGCCTCGCCGGGCACAAGCTCCCGGTCAAGACGAAATTCGTCAAGCGCGAGGGGGCGGAGCAGTGAAGCCCGCCGAGGTGCACAATCTGAAAGACGACGAGCTGGTGGCGAAACTGATCGACGCCAAAGAAGAGGCCTTCAACCTCCGCTTTCGGCACGCCACCGGCGAGCTCGAGAACACCGCCCGGCTGGGTGACGCCAAGCGCGATGTAGCGCGGCTGATCACCGTGGCCCGTGAGCGCGGTATCGATGTGGAGAAAGAGACGCGACGGATATGAGCGACGAGACGAACGAGAAAACCGAGACGACCGAGGAGCCGCAGGCCGCGGAGACCCCTGCCGTCGAGGCTGCCCCCGAGTCGGAGCCGGCTGCGTCGGACCCGCTCGACGACCTTCCCTGGAAGGAGCGTCGCCGCATCCTTCGCTCGCGCGAGCCGCACAAAGCAGGCACGCAGCAGACCGTCGAGGAGCGGGCCGCCGCTCGCGCCGCCCGCCGCAAGCAGAAGGCGAACGAACGGCGCAAAGAACGCGCCGCGACGAAGGCCGACCACAAGGCGGGCACCGGCACGCCGCCGGCCGAGCGCGACTCGGTGGCCGCCAAGGAACGCCAGGGCATCGTCGTCTCCAACAAAGGCGACAAGTCGATCACCGTCCGCATCGACATCGCCCGCCGCCACCCGACCTACGAGAAGATCGTCCGCCGCTCGCGCACCCTGCACGCTCACGACGAGCGCAACGAGGCCGGCGAGGGCGACGTGGTGCGGATCGTCGAGACCCGTCCCCTGTCGAAGACCAAGCGTTGGCGTCTCGTCGACGTCGTCGAGAAGGCGCGTTAGGAGCAAGACGATGATTCAGCAGGAGTCTCGACTCAAGGTCGCCGACAACTCGGGTGCCCGCGAACTGCTCTGCATCCGCGTCAAAGGCGGCTCGCACCGTCGCTACGCGTCGGTCGGCGACGTCATCACCGCGACCGTCAAATCGGCCAGCCCGCAGGGCGGCGTCCGCAAGGGCGAGGTCGTGCAGGCGGTCGTCGTGCGGACCAAGAAGCCGCTCGGCCGCCCCGACGGCACCTACATCTCCTTCGACGAGAACGCCG
This sequence comes from uncultured Actinomycetes bacterium, assembly GCA_963824485.1. GTDB lineage: Bacteria > Actinomycetota > Thermoleophilia > Solirubrobacterales > 70-9 > VAYN01. Next base: position 180,827 of record CAWGPH010000004.1, on the reverse strand, counting down.
CGGTGCTGATCGACCCGGCCAACAACAACCCGCGCGGGACCCGCATCTTCGGCCCCGTCGCGCGCGAACTCCGCGACCGCAACTTCATGAAAATCATCTCCTTGGCGCCCGAGGTGCTCTAGCGATGCCGAAGACGATGCGGATCAAGACCGACGACCAGGTGGTCGTGATCAGCGGCAAGGACCGCGGCAAGACCGGCCGGGTGCTTCGCACCGAGCCGAAGAAGCGCCGTGTCTACGTCGAGGGCCTGAACATCATCAAGCGCCACGAACGTCCCCGCTCGACCGGCGACATGGCCACCGCCAACCCCGGCGGCATCGTCGAGAAGGAGGGGCCGATCAACGTCAGCAACGTGATGCTGCTCGATCCCAAAGGCAACAAAGGCACGCGCCTCGGCGTGCGCCGCGGCGACGACGGCAAACGCGTCCGGATCGCCAAGCGCTCGGGGACGGAGGTCGACTGATGGAGGCCGGAACCGTGACCGAGAGCCGACAGGCGGCCCCGCCGCCGCGCCTGCGCGAGAAATACGAGACCGAGGTGCTGCCGGCGCTGACCAAGAAATTCGGCTACTCGACGCCGATGGAGGCCCCGCACCTGATCAAGATCACCTTGAACATGGGCCTCGGCACCGAGAAACAGGACAACCGCTCCTTCGAGCTGGCGCAGGGCCAGCTGGCGACGATCGCCGGCCAGCACCCGAACGTGCGCCGCGCCCGCAAGTCGATCGCCTCGTTCAAAGTCCGCGAGGGCATGCCGGTCGGCGTCTCGGTGACGTTGCGCCGCGCCCGCATGTGGGAGTTCCTCGATCGCCTCACCTCGATCGCGGTGCCGCGCATCCGTGACTTCCGCGGCCTCAACCCGCGCAGCTTCGACGGCCGCGGCAACTACTCGATGGGCGTCAAAGAGCAGCTGATCTTCCCCGAAATCGACTACGACTCGGTCGACGTCGTCCGCGGCCTCGACGTGACGATGACGACCTCGGCGAAGACCGACCTGGAGGCGTTCGAACTGCTGCTGCGGCTCGGCATGCCGTTCGCGCAGGAGGGCCGTCCCGGCCAGGCCGAGCGCGAAGCAGAGGAAGCCGAGGCCGAAGAGGAGCAGCGCAAAGAGGAGGCCCGCCTGAAGGCCGAAACCGAGCAGGCGGCGCTGGAACAACTGAAAGAGGAGAACCCCGAGGCGTACGCCAAGCCCGAAACCGAGGACGAGGGCGAGTCCACGGGCGCCGACGACGAGGCCGGCGAGACCCCGGCCGAGGAGAGTTAGACACAAGATGGCCAAGACTTCCCAGAAGGTCCGACAGGGCCGCAAAGCAAAGTTCCAGAGCCGCGAATACAACCGCTGCCGTCGCTGCGGTCGTCCGCGCGCCTACTACCGCAAGTTCGGCCTCTGCCGGATCTGCCTGCGCGAGGCCGCCCACGAGGGCTACGTCCCCGGCATGACGAAGTCGAGCTGGTAGCGATGCATACCGACCCGATCGCCGATTACCTGACCCGGATCCGCAACGCGATCCGCGCCGGCCACGACGACGTGGACATCCCCGCGTCCGGCCTGAAGATGGAGCTCTCGCGCATCCTCAAGGAGCAGGGCTACATCACCGACTTCCACAAAAAGCCCGCGACGGTGGGCGAGGCGATCCAGGTGCGGCTGAAGTACACCGAGGACCGCCGTCCTGTCATCCTGGGGATCGAACGGGTCTCCCGGCCCGGGCGCCGCCGCTACGTCGATCACAAAAACGTGCCGCGCGTCCAGGGCGGGATCGGGACCGCGATCGTCAGCACCTCGCGCGGTGTGATGACCGGCCACGAAGCACGCCAGAAGGGCGTCGGCGGCGAGGTCGTCGCCTACGTCTGGTGACCCAGGTCAACCAACAGAATCATTTGGAATGAGTCGAATCGGAAGAAAACCCGTAGCTGTGCCCGACGCCGTCACGGTGTCGATCGCCCCTGGCAACATCGCCGTCAAAGGGCCGAAAGGCGAGCTCACCCAGACCTTCTCCCAGGACATGAAGGTGTCCCAGGAGGAGAACACGATCCTCGTCGCCCGGCCGACCGACCGCGGCGAGCACCGCGCCCTGCACGGGCTGACCCGCTCGCTGATCGCGAACATGGTCGAGGGCGTCACCGACGGCTTCGAGAAGCGCCTCGAGATCCAGGGCGTCGGCTACCGCGCCGCGCTGAAAGGCAAGAACCTCGAGCTGGCGCTCGGTTTTTCCCACCCGGTCTCGATCGCCGCCCCGGAGGGGATCGAGTTCGAGGTGCCGCAGCCGACCGAGATCATCGTCCGCGGGATCGACAAGCAGCTGGTCGGCCAGGTCGCGGCCGACATCCGCAAGCGTCGCAAGCCCGAGCCCTACAAGGGCAAGGGCATCCGTTACAAAGGCGAGCAAGTGCTCCGGAAGGTTGGTAAGCGCGCATGACCATCCAGACTTCGCAGCAGCGCCGTCTGCGCCGCCGCCGCCGCGTCCGTGCGCGGGTCAGCGGCACGGCCGAGCGCCCGCGCCTCTCCGTGTTCCGTTCGAACAAGGGCGTCTTCGCCCAGCTGATCGACGACCGCCAGGGCCACACCGTGGCGGCGGTCAACTGGATCGAGCCGGAGCTGAAGACCCTCGCCGCCACCGAGCAGGCCAAGCGCGCCGGTGAGCTGCTCGCCGAGCGGGCGAAGGCGGCCGGGGTCGACACCTGCGTCTTCGACCGTGGCGGCTACAAGTACCACGGCCGTGTCAAGGCGCTCGCCGAGGGCGCGCGCGAGGGGGGGCTGCGGTTCTGATGAATCGCACGCGTTCAACTTCCGCTACGGTGGCCCGTCCATGAAGGGCATGGACATGAACCACGTCGAGACGGTCAGCCCGCGCGGCCTCGACCTCCAGGAGCGCGTGATCGAGATCAATCGCGTCGCCAAGGTGGTCAAGGGCGGTCGTCGTTTCTCCTTCACCGCGCTGGTCGCCGTCGGCGACGAGGAAGGCGTGGTCGGGATCGGCTACGGCAAGGCCCGCGAGGTCCCGCTGGCGATCCAGAAGGGCGTCGAGGACGCCCGCAAGAACTTGATCCGCGTGCCCAAATACGGCCAGACGATCACCCACCGGATCATCGGCCGCTACGGCGCCGGGCACGTCGTCCTGCGCCCGGCCAGCCCCGGTACCGGCGTGATCGCCGGCGGTGGCGTCCGCGCCGTGCTCGAGCTCGGCGGCGTCCGCGACGTCCTGACCAAGAGCATCGGCACGCAGAACCCGATCAACCTCGTGAAGGCGACGATGGACGGGCTGATCCGTTTGAGGCGCCCGGAGGAGGTTGCGGAGCTGCGGGGGCTCACCGTCTCCCAGGTGCTGGGACTGACCAACGGCAAAGGGACCGAGGAGCACCTGGATGCGGGTCCTGTCGCGGCAGGGGACCCACCGGAGCCTGCGGTAGCTGAAGCTTCCTCGGCTCCGGTTCCCCCTACCGCGCCACCCGCATCAGATGTCGCCGCACCCGACGCAGAGGGTTCGGTCGTGACCGAGGAGGCTTCGGCTGGCGCCCCAGGCGAGGGTGATGCTGCGTGAGCGTCAAGATTTCTCAGGTCAAGTCCCCGAACGGCACCAACCCGAAGCAGAAAGCGACGCTCAAGGCGCTTGGCCTGGGGCGGATCGGCAAATCGGTCGAGCGTGAGGACTCGCCTCAGCTGCAGGGTCAGCTGCGCGTCGTCTCGCACCTGGTCAAGGTGGGCGACTGATGGCCGCCGGCAAAGACACGCCGCGCGCCGAGGAGATCGGCCTCCACAACCTGAAGCCGAAGCCCGGTTCGACCAAGCGCCGCAAGCGCATCGGCCGCGGCGAGGGCAGCGGCACCGGCAAGACCTCCGGCCGCGGCCACAAGGGCGCGGGCTCGCGCTCCGGCGCGAAGGAAAAGCCGGGCTACGAGGGCGGGCAGAACCCGATCCACATGCGGATGCGAAAGCTGCGCGGCCCGCACATGAAGAAGTCGATGCCCTTCGAGAACTTCCGCACCAAGACGCAGCCGGTCAACCTCGCCGACCTCGAGCAGCGCTTCGAGGCGGGCGACGAGGTGAACCCTGAGACGCTCAAGGCCAAGGGTCTGGCGACCCGCAACGATCCGATCAAGATTCTCGCCCGCGGTGAGATCTCGGGCGTATTCACGGTCAGTGCGCACGCCTTCAGCAAGGCGGCCCAGGAGAAGATCGAGGCTGCCGGCGGTACCTGTCACACTCTGGAGCCGTAATGCTCAGGACTATTCTCAACGCCTTCAGCGTTGCGGACATCAGGAAGAAGCTCGCCTTCACCGCGGCGATGCTGGCCCTGTACCGCCTCGGTGCCTACATCCCGGCGCCGGGCGTCAACGTCCAGGCCGTCAAGGAAATCTCCAGCAACTTCGGCGGCTCCAACATCGTCGGCTTCCTCAACCTCTTCTCGGGCGGCAGTCTGTCGCGATTGTCGCTGTTCGCGCTGGGGATCATGCCGTACATCACGGCCTCGATCATCCTGCAGCTGCTGACCGTCGTCGTCCCTTCGCTGGAGCGCCTCTCGAAAGAGGGTGAAGTCGGCCAGCAGAAGATCACCCAGTACACGCGCTACCTGACCGTCGGGCTCGCCTTCTTCGAGAGCATCGGCTACGTCTTCCTCTTCCGCTCCTTCGGCAACACGTCGGGCACCAACGTGGTCGGCACGCTCACCTTCCCGAAGGTGATGCTGATCGTCATCTGCCTGACCGCCGGCTGCACGCTGCTGATGTGGCTGGGCGAGCTGATCACCCAGCGCGGGATCGGCAACGGCATCTCGCTGATGATCTTCGCCTCGATCGCCTCCTCGCTGCCGAACGGGATCACCAAGTGGTGGAACAACCCGGACCAGGTCTTCGTCGTGATGATGCCGTTCATCGCGCTCGCGGTGATCGTCGCGATCGTCTTCGTCCAGGAGGGCCAGCGCCGCATCCCGGTCCAGTACGCGAAACGCGTGGTCGGGCGGAAAATGACCTCGGGCGGCTCGACCTACCTGCCGCTGCGGGTCAACATGGCGGGCGTCATCCCGGTCATCTTCGCCGCCTCGATCATGGCCTTCCCGCCGACGATCGGGCAGCTGCTGAACACCCCGGCGGCGCTCGACTTCGCCGAATTCTTCAGCCCGAACAGCTGGCCCTACGTGCTCGGCGAGACCTTCTTCATCATCGTCTTCACCTACTTCTACACCGCGGTCACCTTCAACCCGGTCGACCAGGCGGACAACCTCAAACGCTATGGCGGCTTCATCCCCGGCGTGCGCCCGGGGCGGCCGACGGCCGAGTATCTGGACCGGATCCTCTCCCGGCTGACCTTCCCCGGCGCCCTCTACCTGGGCGCGGTGGCGGCGCTGCCGACGATCCTGATCAGCCAGACCTCGGCGAACTTCTTCTTCGGCGGCACCTCGATCCTGATCGTCATCGGCGTCGCCCTGGATACGGTCAAGCAGCTCGAGGCGCAGCTCATGATGCGCAACTACGAGGGTTTTCTTAAATAACCTGAGGGCCCTGCAAACCGGCGCATCTCGGGGTCTTCGGTCAGTCTCCTCGGGTCACGCACCACGGTGCGCTCCCCTCGTCGCCCTCCCTGCATCCCTCGACCTGCTTGGTTTTCGGACCCTCAGGAGTGGTATCTGACTTGTCGTACCCCGGCGACGGCTCCGGTCGAGCGAGTCCTGACCCCCTCCGAACGGCTTGTAACGAGGGCCCGACCCGCACCTCGTTCGTCCGCATCCGATCCAGCCCGAGTTTGAGAGAGGAGCGGGTCAGGACTCGCTCCCTCGCTTGGGAGATTTCCGATTGCGGCGCACCGACCGCCGGGCCCTTTCACATAGGCTTCGCGGATGCCTGAGCTGAACCTTGTCCTGCTCGGCCCTCCTGGCTCCGGTAAGGGGACCCAGGGCGAGCGCCTGAACGAAGACCTGCGCCTGCCGTACTACGCGACCGGCGACATCCTGCGCGGCGCCGTCCGCGACGAGACCGAGCTGGGGAAGAGCGCCAAGGAGTACATGGACCGCGGGGACCTCGTCCCCGACGAGGTGATCGTCGGCGTGATCGCCGAGCGGATCGACTCCGAGGAGGCCCGCGACGGCTTCATCCTCGACGGCTTCCCGCGCACCACGCCGCAGGCGGAGGCGCTCGACGCGAAGCTCGAGGAGCTGGGGCGGGGGGTGACCGCGGTGCTCCTGATCGCCGTCTCCGACGACGAGGTGGTGCGCCGGCTCGGCGGCCGCCGCACCTGCGAGGCCGAGGGCCACGTCTACCACGTCGAGTTCAACCCGCCCAAGGTCGAGGGCGTCTGCGACGTCGACGGCTCGCCCTTGCTGGTCCGCGACGACGACAAGCCGGAGGTGATCCGCAAGCGGCTCGCGACCTACCACGAGAAGACCGAGCCGCTGGTCACCTACTACGACGACCGCGGCGTGCTGCGTCGGGTCGACGGCGAGCGCGACCCCGACGTGGTCACCGAAGAGCTGCGCCGCACCCTGGCGACGATGCGCCTGGAGAGCGGCGACTCCGTCTGAGCAGTCGTGCCCACTAACGTTTCTCAGATGATCATCCGCAAGACCCCCGAGCAGGTCGACCAGATGGCCGCGGCCGGCGACATCCTGGTCCGCGCCCTGAAGGTCCTCAAGGCGAAAGCGCGGCCGGGGATCACGACGCTGGAACTCGACCAGGCGGCGGAGAAGTTCATCCGCTCGCAGGGCGCCGTGCCCTCGTTCAAGGGCTACCGCGGCTTCCCCGGGTCGATCTGCGCCTCGCCCAACTCGATGGTCGTCCACGGCATCCCCGGCGGCTACGAATGCAAGCGCGGCGACGTGCTCTCGATCGACGTCGGCGTCACCAAGGACGGCTGGGTCGCCGACGCCGCGATGACGGTGCCGATCGGGCCGATCTCGACCGAGGCCAAGCGGTTGCTCGAGGTGACCCGCGACTCGCTCTTCGCCGGGGTCGAGCAGATGGTCGCCGGCAACCACCTCGGCGACGTCTCCAACGCGATCCAGCGCTCGGTCGAGTCCAATGGCCTCTCGGTGATCCGCACCCTGGTCGGTCACGGGATCGGCCGCGAGATGCACGAGGAGCCGCAGGTGCCGAACTTCGGCGAGGCGGGCCGCGGGCCCGAGCTCGAGGAGGGGACGGTGCTGGCGATCGAGCCGATGGTCAACGCCGGCGGTCCGCTGGTGCGGATGGGGGACGACGGCTGGTCGGTCTTCTCCGAGGACGGCAGCCTCGCCGCGCATTTCGAGTTCACCGTCGCGGTCACCCCCGACGGACCGCGCATCCTCACCCCCTGGCACGACGCCGAGTAGCGCCCGCAGGTGCCGGTTTGCCCCGGTCCGCCCGCTGACTCCCAAGCCTCGTGAGTTCGCAGTTTTCCTCGCATAGCGATGATTTCTGCGAACTCACCAGCGCTAGGTGCCACGGCTTCGTCCCTTTCCAGCATTCTAAAGCGCCACGCTCGCATCCGCCTGTGATTTGGGCATCACGCCCCGTATGCCCTCAAAGTTGGGCGTACCTCGGAACCGTGAAGGCACCGCCTACCGGCCTGAGCCTTTGTGGTCCCTACTCGTTGACCAGCGCCAGGGTGAAGCCGTCGTAGCCCTTCGAGCCGACTGTCTGAATCGTCGTCGCGGTGACCCTCGGCTCGTCGGCGAGGTACTCGTGGAAGGTGCGCTGGGCGGCGGAGTCGGCGTCGCCCTTGGGGTCGACGATGCCGCCGTCGCGGATGACGTTGTCGGCGAAGATCAGGCCGCCGGGCCGGGTGCGATCGAGCGACCAGGCGAAGTAGGCGGGGGTGTTGACCTTGTCGGCGTCGATGAAGACGAAGTCGAAGGGGCCGGCGCCCTCGGACTCGAGCAGGGGGAGGGTCTCGAGGGCGGCTCCCACCCGCAGGTCGACCTTGTCGGCGACGCCCGCCCGTTCGAGGTTCTCCCAGGCGACCTCGGCGTGGTCGGGGTCGTACTCGAGGGTGATCAGGTTGCCGTCGGAGGGCAGGGCGCGGGCCATCACGATCGTGCTGTAGCCGCCGAGCGTGCCGAACTCGAGGATCTGGCGGGCGCCGACCGTGCGGCAGAGGATCTCCAGCAGCCGGCCCTGGGGCGGGGTGACCTGGATCTCGGGCAGTCCGGCGGCCGTCGCGTCGGCCAGCGCCTCCTCCAGAACCTCGTCCTCGACGGCGAAGAGCGTCTGGCCGATGAAGAGGTCGACCGTGTCATAGGTATCCTGTCCCACGGTGGCCAGTTTGCCACGCCGAGGTCGGTTGCGGCCAAGTTCCGTCTCCTGCTATCTTTCTTCGTCGGCCCTGAGGGCCACGTTTGACCCTGCCGTCCGACTCATGGGGCGCGTGGGAATCCTGTATTCGAGAGAGAAACCGGAGCGATGAAGGTTCGAGCTTCCGTGAAGCCGATGTGCGAGAAGTGCAAGGTCATCCGCCGCAACGGCGCGGTCCTTGTGATCTGCCAAAACCCCCGCCATAAGCAGCGGCAGGGCTAGGCATGGCACGTATCTCCGGGGTCAACATCCCCGATGGCAAACGGATCGAGGTCGGGCTCACCTACATCTTCGGCATCGGTCATTCGACCGCGCTGAAAATCCTCGATGAAACCGGGATCGACCCCGGCATGCAGGGCAAAGACCTCACCGAGGAAGAGGTCATCAAGCTGCGCGACGCGGTCGACAATCGTGAGGTCGAGGGTGACCTGCGGCGCGAGCGTTCGCTGAACGTCAAACGGCTGATGGAGATCGGCTCCTACCGCGGCCTGCGTCACCGCCGCGGCCTGCCGGTCCGTGGCCAGCGCACCAAGACCAACGCGCGCGGCCGCAAGGGCCCACGGCGGTTGAGCATCGCCGGCAAGAAGAAACCCAGGTAGGAGAGAACAGTGCCGGAGAAAAAATCCGCCAAAGGGCGCAAAGGCCGTCGCGTCAAAAAGAACATCACCTACGGCCAGGCCCACATCAAGACTTCGTTCAACAACACGATCGTGACGCTGACCGACACCGACGGCAACGTCATCGCATGGGAGTCGGCCGGGTCCGCCGGCTTCAAAGGCTCGCGCAAGTCGACGCCTTTCGCCGCGCAGGTGACCGCCGACGCCGCCGCCAAAAAAGGCATGGAACACGGGCTCGAGCGGGTCGAAGTCTTCGCCAAGGGCGCCGGCTCCGGTCGTGAGACCGCGATCCGCTCGCTGCAGGCCGCCGGCCTCGACGTCACCACCGTCAAGGACGTCAGCCCGCAGGCCCACAACGGCTGCCGGCCGAAGAAGCGGAGGCGCGTCTAGATGGCTCGCGATACCTCCCCGCAGTGCAAGCAGTGCCGGCGCGAGGGCCAGAAACTCTTCCTCAAGGGTGAGCGCTGCTTCACCGACAAGTGCGGTGTCGAGCGCCGCTCCTACCCGCCTGGCGACCACGGCCGGGGCCGGTTGCGCCAGAGCGAGTACCGCCTGCAGCTGCGCGAGAAGCAGAAGACCCGCCGCTACTACCAGGTGCTGGAGAAGCAGTTCCGCGCCTACTACGAACACGCCTCGCGCCAGGACGGCGTCACCGGCGAGAACCTGCTGCGGCTGCTCGAGTCCCGCTTCGACAACGTGCTCGTGCGGCTGGGCTTCGCCGCCTCGCGCCGCCAGGCGCGCCAGCTGATCAACCACGGCCACTGGCTGATCAACGGCCGGCGCGTCGACATCCCTTCCTACCAGGTGCGTCCCGAGGACATCATCTCGATCAAAGCCGGCTCCGGCGCGACGGACCTCGTCCGCCGCGCGACGGAACTGGTCTCGACCGTGCCGGCCTGGCTCCAGGCCGATCACGACGCCCTGACCGCCAAGGTTCTGCGCTTTCCGGAGCGCAGCGAGATCTCGGCGCCGGTCCAGGAGCAGCTGATCGTCGAGCTGTACTCCAAGTAGTCCCCGGACGCCCGCAATTCAGAAACAAGCAACGCAAGGAACTCATGACCACTGATTTCCAGGTCCCCCGTATCACCGCCGAGAAAGTCGATGACCGTCGCGGCAATTTCATCATCGAGCCGCTTGACCGTGGCTTCGGCTACACCTTCGGCAACAGCCTCCGCCGCGTGCTGCTGTCCTCGCTGGGCGGCGCCGCGATCACGAGCGTCCGCATCGAGGGGGTCGCGCACGAGTTCTCGACCGTCCCCGGTGTCAAGGAGGACGTCACCGACATCGTCCTCAACCTGAAGGACCTCGTCGTCCGCATGCACACCGACGCCGACGAGGTCGAGGCGCCGCTGGTGGCGACTGGTCCCGGTGAGGTCAAGGCCAAGGACATCGACCTGCCCTCCGGGGTCGAGATCCTCAACCCCGAGGCGCCGATCGCGACGCTCGAGAAAAAAACCAAACTCGAGGTCTACCTGACAATCGGCCGTGGCCGCGGCTACTCGCCCGCCGAAGAGAACAAGTCGGACGAGCAGCCGATCGGTGTGATCCCGATCGACTCGATCTTCTCGCCGATCCGCCGCGCGTCCTACGCCGTCTCCAGTGCCCGTGTCGGGCAGCGGACCGACTTCGACAAACTCGAGCTCGACCTCGAGACCGACGGCTCGATCGAGCCGGGTGCCGCGCTCCGCGAGGCCTCCGAGATCCTGATCAAGAGCCTGGCGATCTTCACCGACGCCGACCGGGTCGAGGAACTGACCGCGCGTGAGCCGGTCGCGGCGCTGCCCACCGACGGGCTCGCCTCGAACGGCTCCGGCGACGGGGTCGGTGCCAACAACGGCCTCGACGAGATCCTGATCGAGGAGCTCGAACTGGGCGTCCGCTCGTATAACTGCCTGAAGCGGGCCGGGGTGCAGACGGTCGGTGACCTGGTGCGCAAGTCGCGCGCGGAACTGAACGCGATCCCGAACTTCGGCCAGAAGTCGATCGAGGAAGTGATCGAGACGCTGCATGCCCGCGGCCTCGATCTCCAGCAGGACTAGGCAGCACCTAACCTAGGCCGGTACGAGAGCAGCGACGGAGGAAGAGGATGCGGCACCAGAAGAAACGCAACAAGCTGAGTCGCAATTCCGCCGAACGCAAAGCGCTCCTCTCGAACCTGTCCAAGCAGCTGATCGAGCACGAGCGGATCCAGACCAGCCAGGCGAAGGCCAAGGCGGTCAAGCCCGAGGTCGAGAAACTGATCACGCTCGCCAAACGCGGTGACCTGCACGCGCGTCGCCAGGCCCTGGCGACGCTGCACAACGACAAGTTCATCGTCCACAAGCTGTTCGACGAGGTCGGCCCGAGGTACTCAGGGCGGCCGGGTGGCTACACCCGCATCGTCAAGCTCGGTCCGCGTCGCAGCGACTCGACCGAGATGGTTTATCTCGAGCTCGTTTAGTCGGCGCCCGGTCCGTTAAGGGGCCAGGGTGCTCCGGCGGGCGGGTCCTGTCGCCGCCGGGACCCACCATTCCTCCGGTAGCTGAAGCTTCCTCGGGATGGTTCCCCCTACGGCGCCACCCGCCCGAGGAGCGCACTCGCTCGCGCAGGGACGAACGCACCAGTGAGTTCGCAGAAATCGTCGGATAGCGAGGAGAACTGCGAACTCGCTGCGGGGGGATGCCCGCTCAGTCGTAGCTGACGGACTCGAGGTAGAGAGCGTGGGGCGGAGCGGTGTCGCCGCCCTGGCTCCGAGGGGCGCCTGAGAGGAGCTCGGTGAAGCTCTCCACGGTGCGACGGCCTGGGGCGACTTCGAGCATCGTGCCGACCAGGGCGCGGACCATGTTGCGCATGAAGGCGTCGGCGGTGATCCGGAAGGCGAGGATCGCGCCCGTCGCTCCCCACGGGCTCGGTTCGTCGCGCCAGGACGCGGCGAAGACGTCGCGCTCGAAGCGGACATGGTCGGTCTGGGTCGGGGTGAAGGCGGTGAAGTCGTGGGTGCCGACGAGCGCCGAGGCGCAGGCGTCGAGCGCCTCACGGTCGAGTGCATGCGGCCACCACAGCGCCCGGCCGCGCTCGAACGGGCTCGCCGCCCGCGCCGTCGCCACCCGGTAGAGGTAGGAGCGCGAGCGGGCGTCGCGGCGCGCGTCGAAGCCGTCGGCGACCATCTCGGCGCCCCGCACGGCGACGTCCTCGGGCGTCACCCCGTTCAGGTTGCGGGCCAGATCGGGCGGCAGCGACGTCCCGGTGGCGAAGCTCGCGACCTGTCCCAGGGCATGGACGCCGGTGTCGGTGCGGCCCGCCACGGTCAGCTGGATCTCCTCGTGCAGGACCTGCGCCAGAGCGCCCTCCAGCACGCCCTGGACGGTCCGCAGCCCAGGCTGACGGGCCCAGCCGCGGAAGCCGGAACCGTCGTATTCGATGTCCAGTCGCACCGTCGTCACGGCGGCAGTATCCCCGACGCCCCGACACCTAGAATCGAGGAGTGCGCGTTCTGCTGACCAACGACGACGGGATCGCCGCCCCCGGGCTGCAGGCCCTGCGCCGCGCGCTGGTCGCGCTGGGCGGGCTCGACGTGGTCACGATCGCCCCCGACTCGAACCGCAGCGCGACCGCCCGCAGCATCACCACCCGCTCGCCGCTTTCGGTCGAGGAGATCGACTTCGACGACGGCAACAAGGGCTACGCGACCGACGGCACGCCGGTCGACTGCGTCCGCTTCGCCGAGCTCGGCCTCGGCGGCGGCCGCCCCGACCTGATCGTCTCCGGGATCAACCACGGCGCCAACCTCGGCGACGACATCACCTACTCGGGCACGGTCGCCGCCGCGCTGGAGGGGATCGTCCTCGGCATCCCCGCCATCGCCCTCTCGCAGCAGTCATCGGGCGGCGGCATGGGCTACGTCAGCGGCCGCTTCGACTTCGCCGTCGCCGCCGAGTTCTCGGCCCGCCTGGTCGACCGCCTGCGCACCGAGGCGATGCCCGAGGCGACGCTGATCAACGTCAACTTCCCCGGCACCCCGGTGACCGGGATCGAGGTCACGACGCTCGGCAAACGGATCTACAACGACGAGTTGAAGCTGCTCGACGAGCCCGCCGCCGACGGCCGCAGCCGCTACGAGATCTACGGCTGGAAACCCGGCTACGAGGAGGCCGAGGGGACCGACCTCTGCGCCGTCGCGGCCGGACGGATCGCGGTCACGCCGATCCACTTCGACCTCACCGACCACGGCGGCCTCGACCGCCTGCGCGGCTGGGGCCTCGAGGAGATGCTCGGGACCTCGGCGCCGGCCGCATGAGCGCCGACGTCGGTGCCCGCGCCGCCGAGCTGCGCGCCGAGCTCGACCGCCACAACCGCCTCTACTACGTGCTCGACGAACCGGAGGTCGGCGACGACGTCTACGACGAGCTGCTGAACGAGCTGCGTGACCTGGAGCGCGAGTTCCCGACCCTGCGGACCGCCGACTCGCCCACCCAGCGGGTCGGCGCGCCGCCGCTCGAGCGCTTCGAGCCGGTCACCCACCACGAGCCGATGCTCTCGCTCGGCAATGCCCGCAACGAGGAGGAGCTGCGCGCCTGGGAGACGCGCCTCGCCAACTACCTGAAACGGCTCGACATCACCGCCTCGCAGTTCTCCTACACGACCGAGCCGAAGATCGACGGCCTCGCGATCACGCTCACCTACGAGGACGGCGTGCTGGTCCGCGGCGCCACCCGCGGCGATGGGCGGGTCGGCGAGGACGTCACCCAGAACCTGCGCACGATCGGCTCGGTGCCGCTGCGGCTGAAGACCTCCTCGCCGCCCGCGCTGGTCGAAGTGCGCGGCGAGGCCTACCTGCCGCTCGCCGCCTTCAAAGCGCTGAACGAGCGGCGCGCCGAAAACGAGGAACCGACCTTCGCCAACCCGCGCAACTCGGCGGCGGGCTCGATCCGCCAGCTCGACCCGGCGCTGGCCGCCGAACGGCCGCTCTCCACCTGGATCTACGGGATCGGCGCGGTGAAAGGACTCGACCTGCCGACCCACATGGACGAGGTGAACTGGCTCGAGGCGCAGGGCTTCAAGGTCAACCCGGGCACCGCTCATCATCAAGGCGTCGAGGGTGTCGTCAAGCGCTGCCACTGGTGGGAGGAGCGCCGCGACACGCTCGACTACGAGATCGACGGCGTCGTCGTCAAGGTCGACGAGAAGGCGCTCTGGCGCGAGCTGGGCGTGGTCGGCCGCGAGCCGCGCTGGGCGATCGCCTGGAAGTTCCCGCCGACGACGGCGGTGACGCGGATGGACAAGGTGGTCTGGAACGTGGGGAGGACCGGGCACCTGGTGCCCTTCGCGATGCTCGAGCCGGTCCACGTCGGCGGCGTCACCGTCTCCACCGCGACCCTCCACAACGAGGAGGACCTCGCTCGCAAGGACGTCCGCGACGGCGACGAGGTGGTGGTGATGCGGGCCGGCGACGTGATCCCGCAGGTCGTTTCGCCGAAACTGCCGCGTAAGCACAAGAGCGCGCGGAAACCGAAGCCGCCGAAGAAATGCCCGAGCTGCGGGACGCCGACGGTGAAGCCGGAGGACTCGGTCTTCACGATCTGCCCGAACCGCACCGGCTGCCCCGGGCAGAACTGGCAGCACGTCAAACACTTCGTCTCGAAGGGCGCGATGGACATCGACGGGCTGGGGGAAAAACAGGCCTCGGTGTTTCTAGATCAAGGGTTGATCACCGATGTCGCCGATATCTACGACCTGACCGAGGAGCGGCTGGTCGAGCTCGACCGCTTCGGCGAGACCTCGGCGCGCAACCTCGTCGCCTCGATCGACGCCTCGCGCGCGCGGCCCTTCAAACGGGTGCTCTACGCGCTCGGGCTGCCCGGCGTCGGCTACGTCACCGCCGAGGCGCTGGCCGACCACTTCGGCTCGATCGACAAGATCCACGAGGCCGACCCGGAGGCGATCGTCGAGGTCGAGGGGGTGGGGTCGATCATGGCCGAGCAGATCGCCGAGTCGCTCGGCGACGAGGCCACCTGGGCGCTGGTCGAGAAGCTGCGGGCGAAGGGGCTGCGGCTGGAGGCGGACCCCTCTGAACGGCGTGCCACCGGCGGCCCATTGGAAGGCAAGACCGTCGTCCTCACCGGCACCCTGCCCGAGCTGACCCGCGAGGAGGCGGCGGCGCTGGTCAAGAACGCCGGCGGCAAGGTGGTCAATTCGGTCTCGAAAAAAACCGACTTCGTGGTGGCGGGAGAGAGCCCCGGCTCGAAGCTCGCCAAAGCTCAGGACCTGGGCACCGCGGTGCTCGACGAAGCGGGCCTACGCGAGCTGGTTCAGTAGCCGGCGACGGCGCCGGCGATCCGGTCCTGCTCCAGGTGGGCGAATTCGATGCTGCCGACGCTCCCCATCAGGGTCGAGAAGACCATCACCCTGCCGTCCTTGTCGAAGCAGTAGCCGGAGAGGTTCGAGATGCCGGTCAGAGTGCCGGTCTTGAGCCGGCAGCGGCCATAGGCGGGGGTCCCCTTCATCCGCCCGGCGGTCGTCCCTTCCTTGCCCGCCAAGGAGAGGTCTTCGATGAATCCTTCGCCGATTTCGCTCTTGCGGACGCCGATCAGCAGCTTCACCACGTTTTCGGCCGAGGCCTCGTTGGTGCGGGTGAGGCCGGAGCCGTCGACCTGGTGGATGTCGGAGCCCAGGCTCTGGGCGTAGGCCTCGACCACCTTGGTCCCGGCCGCCGTCGTCCCGGCGCCGCCGAAGCGCGCCCCGATCAGCTTCTCCAGCATCTCGGCGAAGAAGTTGTCGGAGTAGACGTCGGTGGTGTTGACGATTTCGCTGAGCGGGTGAGAGCGGACGACGGCCACCGATTTCGCGTCGGCGGGCGTCTTGCCGAGCGCGATCGTCGGGCTGATCGCGATCCCCGAGTGGCGCAGGCTGTTGTCGAGCGTCTGCGTCGCCAGCTTCGCCGGGTCGGAGGAGAAGTGGCTGGAGCTGGTGTTGCCGGCGAAGCCCGAGTTGAAGTCGAGGCCGGAGAGCGGGCCGATGTAGATGCTGGTCGCGTAGTCGGAGTCGGCGACGCCGCGTTTGCGGTCGAAGATCGTGTCGTCGCCGTAGAGGCGCCCGGTCACCGCCTTGATCCCCGCCCGCTTCAGCTGGGGGGTGAGGGCGAAGATGTTCGTGCCGAGGCCCGCCAGGTAGCTGTCGTAGAAGGCCGGGGTGCCGAGCGTGGGATCGCCGCCGCCTTTCAGGTAGAGGCTGCCTTCGAGCACGCCTTCGGCGTTCACGGTGCCGTCGGTCATCACCTTGGTCGGGATCGTCGTCGTCGGCCCGATTTTCGCCAGCGCGGTCGAGGTGGTGAAGAGCTTCGTGTTCGAGGCGAGCGGCAGCGGCGCCTCCGCGTTGCTCGCGCAGACGACTTCTTCGGTTTCCGCGTCCATCACCATCAGGCCGCTCGAGGCGCCGCCTCCGGCCCTCAGCCAGGCCTTCATCTGGGCGCAGGGATTGGCCGCCGAAGCGGTTCCGGAGAGGGCCAGGAGCAGGCCCAGACAGGTCAGGAAGGCGGGGAGGAGGGCCTTTTTCATCGTTTGTACGAACACTTTCGGGGCGCAAGGTAGCGGCGCCGCCGGGCCTATCGGGGATACTGGACGTGCGATATGGGACAGGTAGTCGATATCGAGGCCAAAAAACCGCGCCGGAAATCGCGCCGCCGCAAAAGGCCGTCGAAGACGGCCCTGGTCCTCGGCGGTGGCGGCTTCACCGGCGGGGTCTACGAGATCGGGGCGCTGCGGGCGCTCGATCTGCTCGCCGTCAACAGCACCGTCAACAACTTCGACGTCTACGTCGGCACCAGCGCCGGCTCGTTCGTCGCCACGATGCTGGCCAACGGGGTCACCCCCGACGAGATGATGCAGGTGATCAACACCCGCGTCCCCTCCGAGCTCGAGGACCTGGAGCTGGGGAAGATGCTCAGCCCCAACTACATGGGCTTCGTCAAGAAAGCGATCGGGCTGCCGTTCCGCAGCGCCGAAGCGGTGCGGGCGCTGCTGCGGATCCACGACCTCTCGGCGATCGACATCGGCATCGCCCTGCTGGAGAACCTGCCGACCGGCCTCTACTCGGGCAGTGGGATCGGCGACTACGTGGCCGAAGTCCTCAGCGACGGCGGCCGCTCCAATGACTTCCGGGCGATCGAGCCGGAGCTTTACCTGACCGCCACCGACCTCGACACCTGTGAGCGGATCGTCTTCGGCGAGAAGGAGTGGCAGGACGTGCCGATCTCCAAAGCGGTCGAATGCTCGACCGCGCTGCCGCTCGTCTACAAGCCGATCGACCTGAAGGGGCGCCAGCTGGTCGATGGCGGGATCCGCTCGACCACCAACGTCGACATCGCGGTCGAGGCGGGGGCCAAATTCATCGTCGTTGTCAACCCGCTGGTCCCCTACATCAACGATTTCGAGAAGACGATCCCGACGATGTTCGGCAGCCGCGTCCGCCGCGTCTCCGACATGGGGATGCCGGCGATCGGCAACCAGACCTTCCGTCTGATCGCCCACGCCCGTCTCCATCAGGCGGTCGACCGGTGGCGCGAGCGCTACCCCGGCGTCGACATCCTCCTGCTCGAGCCCGAGGAGAACGACGAGCTCATGTTCGGCACGCCGATCATGGACTACGGCCACCGGCTCGACATCGCCCGCCACGGCTTCGAATCGGTCACCGCGACGCTCGCCCAGGACTACGAGAAATACGCCGAGATCACCGCCAAACACGGCCTCGAGATCTCCGAGCGGCGCCTCCGCCGCGTGGTCGAACAGGCCGAGGAGACGGAGCCGGAGCAGACCTCGGCCTGGCGCCGCGTGCTGGAGCAGACGACCTCGGTGCTGCTCCGCCAGTCCGGCCAGGCGTCCTAAGCGGGACGGCGGCGCTCAGGCCGCGTAGAGCTCCTCGATCTCTTTCTCGTGCTTCTGGGTCACCACGGCGCGCTTGACCTTCAGCGTCGGCGTCAGCTCGCCGCCCTCCTGGCTCAGGTCGCGGGGGAGGATGGCGACCTTCTTCACCTGCTCGACGCGGGCGAATTTCTGGTTGATCTCCTCGACGTGGTCTTCGACGACCTTGCGGATGTCGGCGTCCCGGGCCAGCTGGGCCGGGTCCTCGGGGAGGCCGTGCTCTCTGGCGTAGGCGATCGCTTCTTCGGGGTCGAGGGTGACCAGCGCGACCAGGTAAGGGCGGCGGTCGCCGACCACCACGCACTGGGAGACCAGCTGGTGCTGGCGGATCTCCGCCTCGAGGTTGGCCGGGGTGATGTTCTTGCCGCCCGCGGTGATGATGATGTCCTTTTTGCGGCCGGTGATCTTGATGAAGCCTTCCGAGTCGATCTCGCCGATGTCGCCGGTGTGGAGCCAGCCGTCGACGATCGTCTCGGCGGTCGCCTCGGGGTTCTTGTGGTAGCCCTGGAAGACGTTTGGGCCGTGGACGAGGATCTCGCCGTCGTCGGCGATCTTCACCTCACAGCCGGGGAACGGTTTGCCGATCGTGCCGAACTTGAAGTCGTCCTCGGAGGCGACGGTCGCCGCGGTCGAGGTCTCGGTCATCCCCCAGCCCTCGACCACGAGGACGCCGGCGGCGTCGAAGAAGCGCAGGATGTCGGGGTTGATCGGGGCCGCGCCGGAGACCGCGAGGCGCAGGTTGCCGCCGAACAGGCCGCGGATTTTGGAGAGCACTTTCTTGTCGGCGAAGGCGTACTTGCGCTGCAGCAGGAAGCCCGGTTTGCCGCCCGCCCGTTCGGTCTCCCGCATCTTCTTGCCGGTCTTGATCGACCAGTCGAAGATCGCTTTTTTGAGGCCGCCCTGTTTTTCCATGCCGCTGTTGGCGGCGGTGTAGATCTTCTCGAAGATGCGCGGCACCGAGGGGAAGTAGGTCGGTTTCAGTTCGCCGAGGTTGGGGACGATCTTGTTCGGATCGCCCTCCCAGTAGGCGATCGTGGCGCCGAGATCGAAGCTGCCGAGCTGGATCAGCAGGGCGAAGGAGTGGGCGAGCGGCAGGTAGAGGTAGGTGACGTCGTTCTCCGCGATCACGCTGGTCTGGTTGATCATGTCGAGCATCGAGCGGTAGTTGCCGTGGCTGATGATGCAGCCCTTCGGCGGCCCGGTCGTGCCCGAGGTGTAGATGAAGGTGCAGATGTCGGCCGGGGTGACCGCGTCGATCCGCTGCTGGAAGACCGCGTCGTCGACCTCGGCGCCTTTCCGTGCGAGCTGGTCCGTCGAGAGGACGTCGTCGGCAGCGCCCTCCATCATCACGACCTGCTCGAGCCGCGGCAGGCCGGCGCGGACCTCACGGACCTTGGCCAGCTGCTCCTCGTTCTCGACGACGACCACCTTGGCGTCGGAGTTCTCGAGGACGTAGGCGCACTCCTCGGGCGAGTTGGTCTGGTAGATCGGCACCACGGTGGCGCCGATCGAGAGCGCCGCGTAGTCGAAGTAGGTCCACTCGGGACGCGTGTTGCCCAGGATCGAGACGCGATCGCCTTTCTCGACCCCGAGCGCGACGAGGCCCAGCGAGAGCGGTTTGACGATGTCCAGCACCTGCTGGAAGCTGCGGTCGACCCAGGCGTCGCCGTCTTTGTAGCGCACGGCGGGGTGCGAGCCGTAGAGCTCGGCGGAGCGGACCAGCAGGTCCGCCAAAGTCTTCGACTGGGTCCCCCTCCCCTCCATCGCGGGGAAGTCTATTCAGTGCGGGAGGTCGGTGGCTAGCTTCCCTTGCTGGACGGCCGCGAGGTTACGCAGGGAGATCTCGAAGAGGGTCCTGTCGATGCGGCCGTGGAAGATCGGGATGCCCATCTCGACGCATCTTCCGATCACCTCCTGCTGGTCCATGTGAAGCTGCTCGGCGAGCTCGTCCGGCGTCAGGTGATTGGCCATCTAGACCCTCCCGCGGTTAGAGGAAAATTAGGTAGTTCTTCCTACCCCCGGTGGTGCCCCATGTCAACGGCGTTTCGCGGAGGGTGGGAGATGCCGACGATCGCCGCCCGCGATAATGGCCTGGTGAGCAACGTGACCGCCGAGCCGGAGCAGCCCGAGGTCGAGCAGCGGCCGATGCCGCGGCGCGGCCGGCCGTGGGTGATCCTGATCCTGCTGCTGGGCGCGATCGCGCTCGGCTACGCGCTGGTCAACGTCGCGACCCAGAAGCCGAACAAGAACACCGTCCACATCACCGGGATCGAACGGGCGCAGCAGCTCTTCGGCGGCGTGCCGCAGGAAGGCGCTCGCCTCGGCTCCGAAGACGCGCCGGTCACGGTCCAGGTCTTCGCCGACGAGCAGAGCTCCGACTGCCGCGAAGGCTTCCTCTCGACGATCCCGGCGCTGACCGAAAAATACGCGCGGCCGGGCTCGGTCAAGTTCCTCTACCGCCACTACTCGAACAGCGAAAACGAAATCGAGTACGGCTTCTACGGGACCGAAGCTGCCGCCGAACAGGGCTACGGCTGGGAGTTCATCTACCTCTTCTTCGCCAACCAGAAGGAAGCCGACCGCTTCGGCGTCACCGAAGCGGAAAACCACCGCTCCGGCCTGCGCGAAAACTTCCTCGACTCGGTCGCGGGCGGGGTCGAGGAACTCGAAGACAACGAATGGCAAGAAGCCTTCGAAGAAGGCAAGGTCTCCGGCAGCGCGGTTGAAAAGAGCCTCCTCGCCCAGGAGGAACTCGGCTCCAAGCTCGGCATCCGCTTCGGCCTGGCGATGGTGATCGAGGGCCCCAACGGCAACGAGACCCTGCAGGAAAACCCGTCGCTCAAGGAAGTCGAACGGGCGATCGAAAAGGTCGAATAGGGCCCCGTGCCCCGGCGTCCCCCCGGGGCCGGGCGGGCCGTGGAGAGTTAGTCGCGCATAGAGCTACAAACTCTCCACAAGCGACTTCAGTCGGCCGCGAGCGACCGGGGCGAGGAACTCATCGGGGCGCCCGGATTTGAAACGCGTCGAACGCCGTCCGAGAGAACATTTTCGCTGCAAATCGAGGGTTTGAGGTGCTCTCAGATGTTCTGAGATTCGCTCAAGACGGAGCTACGAACGGAGCTACGGGGGAGCGTATTTAGTCGCGCGCAGGTCTGCATGCCGGGACCTTAGACGGAGGATCAGGTCGTTGACCGTCGAGCGATGCCGTCGCGTGCCGCCTTGGCGGCTGGCAGCATCGGTGCGTGGACCTTCGCGACGACTACGTATGCCTCCTTCGATCCTGTCTCGAGGACGCCACCGATTGGCATGCCGTGGAACGGTGTTTCAGGAAAGGTGTGGACGAGGAGGAGGGGATTGAGGACTCCCGACCGTTGGTTTTCGCCTTCGCCTACATGCTGGTCTCCTCGAGGCGCGACCAGATAAGAGAGCGCACCGGGGTCTTCGGCGCACAGTTCGAGATCGGCGAGTCGATCTTCCCGGCTCCACTCGCTGAGATCCCGGACGAGATGCTCGAAGTCTGGGAGGCGTACGCCGACGCGACGGCCGAGTTCCCGCTCGCGGCGAGCCGCCTCAATGACCTGCTCTGGGTTCGTCGCCACGGGGAGCCGGCGGTCGACCATGCGCGTCGGGGCTATGACGCATATATGGCTGTCGCACAGGCGGGCGAGGGGATGGGCATGGTCGACTGCATCCTCCGAGCGATCGAGATCGCTGTCGAGATCAATGACAAGCAGCGATTGCAGGCAGCGACCGCCTTGGCCCTCGAGGTCAGCAGGGTCGAGATCGAGGATCGATCCGAGCGACGACCCGGCATCCCGTTGACTCTGCTCGAGGCCGTCGTCGACCTGAAGTCCGAACAGCGCCCCGTCGGCCTGGTGGGGATGATCGACGCCGCAGGCGAGCGTTATGGCGAGGACCCCTTCATCGCCCAGTCGGTCAGCGAGTTGAGGCAGGCGCTATCGGATCCGGAGGAGCGAGAGGCCCTGCAACGCCGGGAGGTCGCACTGGCGGGAGGAGGCACCGGGGGGCGACGGGATCCTGAGGTACTCCCGCCTCCAGCAGGCGCTCGCTCTGGCCCGGACCAACGGGTTCACCGAGACTGCCGAGGAGATCCTGCTCGAGATGCAGTCCTTCGACCTCGCCGACTTCGACCTGAAGCCGCTCACAGTAGAGGTAGAGGTCCCGCGGGAGGAAGCGGATTCCCACCTGCGCAGCTACGCCAACTCCGGTTCCTGGGAGGTCGCGCTCGGGCGCTTCGGCTCCGAAGGGCCCCCGAGCGGCGACGCTGACGACAACGTCCGGTTGACGAAGGAGCTCGCCGAGAGACATCCGCTGGGGCGGATATTCCCGACCCAGATCCTCGGTCCACACGGAAGCGTCGTCGCCCAGGCGGCTGGCGAAGACGCGCACGATCGGCTCGATCGTGCAGAGCACGAGGCGATGAGGATCCGCATCTGGGCACCACTCGGGGTTGAGGTCCTCGACACGATCAAGGCGACCTTCGAGTTGCCCGATCGTGCCGGACTGACGGATTTCTTCGCGACCGAGCTGATCGACCGGGAGGTCGCCGCCCGGATCGCCGACGGCGTGGCCCGCTTTCTCGAGGGTGACGATGACGGTGCCCTCCACGTCCTTGTGCCCCAACTGGAGGCCGCGATCCGAGGCGCCGCGGCGAGGGCGGGAGTTGTCGTGATCAAGACGCCGAGCGGGCCGGCGCCCGGAGGGGTCCGCGGGCTCCGCGCCATCCTCGCCGACCTGACCGGGCGCCTGGACGAGTCCTGGCGTCGCTATCTGGCAAACGCGCTCGCCGATCCGCTCGGCGTCAATCTCCGAAACCAGGTGAGCCATGGTCTCCATGGACCGACCACCCGGAACGACGTGGCGATCGCGATCCAGATCGCCTGCCACCTACGGCTCTGGCGGCGCGGAGAGGATTTGCCACCCGAGCCCGGGAGTGACCGATCCGAGTAGCGAGGTCCGGAGGGACGCGCGTCTTCCCGATCGCAACCCCCCGAGCCGGCGGTGGGCGCGGTGCCGGTCCGGTACAGCTTCGGGTGGCGTATGGGATGCTGGGATCCCGTAGCCATCTGTCCGGGGCCGGGGGCGACATGCGACTCATGGCTGGCGCCGTGGAACTCCCGATGACCGAGAGTCTCCGTCGGGAGTACGAGCAGATGCTCGTGCGGTTGGAGAAGGGACGCGAGCGGGCCAGCGACTGAGGCAGCTCGCCGACCAGGCCGCCGACCAGGTCGTCGCCGACGAGCGGCTGGTCCGGTCTCTGGCGGAGGTGTTGGGGGGTCTCGCCGCAGGCGACCATCCACGACCTCGGCGGGGCACTCCGCGGGCAGAGGCTGCGCGAGGTCGCCGTCGAGGTGCTGAAGAAGCATTTGCATCCGGGCGAGGAAGTTCACTACCGCGCGTGGTTCGAGCTGCTGCGCGACGAGGACGTCGTGGTGGCCGGCAAGGACCCGCTTGCCACCTTCCTGGCCCAGATCAGCCGCTCCGATGCCGTCGAGTCGTTCCTCGAGGGCCACGTCCACGCCTTCGGGTGGCTCGGCGGCGTGCCGCGCGAGTGCGTCTACGACAACCTGCGCTCGGCGGTCGCCCGCCGCGAGGGCGACGAGGTCCGCTGGGCCGAGCGCTTCACCCACCTGCGCGGCCACGCCTTCCACCACACCGCCTGCACGCCGGCCACCCCGCGCGAGAAGGGCTCGGTGGAGGGTGGCGTCCGCTATCTGAAGACGGGCTTCTGGCCGCTGCGGCGCTTCGGGGACCTGGCCGAGCTCTCGGCCCAGTACGCGGAGTGGCGGGACGGCGTGGCGAACCGCCGCATCCACTCGACCGGGCGCTTCCCGGTCGCCGAGCACCTGGAGGCCGAGCGCGAGGCCGCCCGCGCGCTGCCGCCGGGGCGCTTCGACTTCGCCTACCGGCGCTCCTCGCGGGTGCCGCTCGACGGCTACCTGCGATTCCGCGGCTGCCACTACCGGGCGCCGGTCTCCCTCGTCCACCAGCGGGTCGAGCCGCGCGCCGACCGCGACTCTGTCTGGATCACCCACCGCGGCGCCACCGTCGCCCGCCACGAGCGCTCCTACCGGGCGGGCGCCTGGCTACCGGAGCCGCTGATGCGCCCCGAGCCGCCGGCGCCGGCGACGCCGGCCGAGATCGCGGTCCCGGTGGTGGTGCCACCGGCGCCGGCCGACTACGCGGCGCTCTCGGCGTGAGCGCGGAGGCCGCGGCGGGCGAGCGCCTGCCCTACCTGATCGGGAAGCTGGAGGCACCCCGGATCGGCGAGCGCCTGGGGCGGATCGCCGGGCAGGCGCGGCGCGAGGAGTGGCCCTACGAGCGCTTCCTCGAAGCGCTGCTGGAGGCCGAGGTCTTCGCCCGCGACGCCTCCGGTGCCCGGCAGCGGATCCGCTCCGCCGGCTTCCCCGCCCGCAAGACGCTCGAGGACTTCGACTGTCCGAACGTCACCGGGAGTGGCGGCGGGGAGCATCCGTCTACTCTCAGACTGCGGCGCGTCCGCCGTCGACGGGGATGACCGCGCCGTTGATGTAACCGGCCGCCGGGGTCGCGAGGAACGTGATGACGTCTGACAGCTCGTGCACGTCGGCGACCCGGCCGAGCGGGATCTGCTTGGCGAACTCTTCGGCCATCGCCAACCTCGGCTCCAGCATCGGCGTCAACGTCGGACCGGGAGCGACCGCGTTGACCCGGACGTTCTGCGGCCCGTATTCGGCGGCCCACGCCTTGGTGAGCAGCTCGATCGCCGCGCGCGAGGCGCCGTAGGCGCCCAGGCCTGGCTGGCCGTAACGCGCGACCATCGTCGAGACGCTGATGATCGATCCGCCGCCGCGGGCGGCGATCCTCGGGGCGAGCGCGGCGACGAGGAAGAACGGCACCTTGACGTTGAGGTGGAACTGACTGTCGAACGCCGCCTCGTCGATGTCGGCCGTCGCTCCCATGGCGGCGACGCCGGCGAGGTTGACCAGGACATCGATCTCGCCTGCCTCCTCGGCGGCGCGGCCCACCTCGGAGAACTCCGGGAGATCGGCGGCGATGAACTGCGCATCGTGCCCACCCGCCCGGATCTCCTCTGCGGCGCCCGCGCCGCGGGTCTCGTCACGGCCGGTGAGGATCACCGTCGCGCCCTTCTCGGCCATGGACCGCGCGGTGCCGATTCCCATTCCCGACGTGCCACCGGTGATCAAAGCCCGTTTGTCCTTCAGATCCATCGTCCACTTCCCTCAGTAGTTGGAATACATATGCCACTTTGCTGTCGGCGAACGTAGCAGAAGTGGCCTGTCCATTCCAATAGAGGCAGACTCCGGACCTTGCAGCAACGCACCCCGGGACGGCCTGCCGCCGTCGTCGACGGTCCGGGAGGGTTCAGCGGTCGAGCGAGGTGCCCGTGGTGCTGCCGAGGGTGGCGATGAGCGTGAGCATCGCGTCGAGCGCGGCCGCGAGCGGCTCGGGGTCGCGCTGGATCTGGGCGAGCAGGAGACCGCCCTCGAGCGCGGCAAGCAGGGCCAGGCTGAGCTGGCGCGGATCGGCGTCCGGTGCGAGTCGGCCGAGCGCGTGCATCCGCAGCAGACCGGCCATGATGCTGGCCTCCCAGCGTTTGAAGGCCGCGGCGACCACCGCCCGGGCCTCGGGCTCGGTCTCGGCGAGCTCGGAACCGAGCGAGCCGACCGGACAACCGCCGCGCCCCCCGGTGTCGCGGTTGTGATCGACGACGAAATCGCGCCACTCCCGTAGGCCGTCGAGGCTGCTGAGGTCGAATTTCTCCTGCGTGCCGATGGCCCGTTCGGCCTGGCGCTCGATGACCGCGCGGACCAGGGCCGGTTTGTCGTCGAAGTAGTGGTAGAGCTGCGAGTTGCTCACGCGGGCGCCGTCGCGCACCTCCTCGATCGTCGTGCCGGCGACGCCCTGCCGGAAGATCAGTTCGGCCGCGGTGTCGACGATCCGTGCGCGCGTCTCGGCGCCCCTGCGCGTCAACCGCGGCCGACCTGGACTGGTTGAGGACATCGGAGAAGTATAACGACAATACTGGCTTTGACATGCCAGTACATCTCTGCAAGAGTGGAGTGCGCATGCCAGTCTGGCGGACAACCCCGGGCGCTGCTATCGCCGGGAAAGGAGGAGGCCGCCGTGCCGGCCCAGGCCGAACACGGCCTGGCCGTCCTACGACCCTGCGGCCCGACCACACCATCCAGCCGACCCCGGCCGGACCTACAGAAGGTGAGAGCGAATTCAGATGAGCACAACCCCAGGAAAGAGCGTGTTGATCACGGGCGCCAACGTCGGGATCGGCAAGGAGGTGGCCCGGCAACTGGCGCTACGTCCCGAGATCGCCAACATCTATCTGGCGTGCCGGAACCGAGACAAGGCGATAGCGGCGAGGACCGATCTCGAAGCGCAGACCGGCCGGACCATCTTCGACATCGTCCTCATGGACGTCGCCGATCCGGGCTCGGTCCGTGCGGGCCTGACGAGCGTCGATGGATCGATCGACGCACTGGTGATGAACGCCGGTGGAATGGGCGGCAGGACGCCCATGGCCCTGACCGCCGACGGGGCCACGTACATGTTCGCGCAGAACGTCCTCGGCCACGTCGTCCTCCTCGAGACTCTCCTGGCCGAGGACAGGCTCGGCGAGGTGGCGGTCTTCGCCGGAAGCGAGGCAGCCCGTGGGATCCCGAAAATGGGGTTCAAGCGGCCGTCGTTCGTCTCGAAGTCCGCCGACGAGCTCGCCACCGTCATCGACGGCAGCTACTTCGCCGGCGGCAAGCCTGACGTCAATCTGGCCTACGGGCAGGCCAAGTTGATCGGCATCCTCTGGATGGCCTCCCTGGCCCGCCGATACCCCGACCGCCGGTTCGTCTGCGTCAGCCCCGGCAACACCACCGGCACCGAAGCACCCAAAGACCTCGCATTGCCGTTGCGCCTGATGGCCAGACACGTGATGCCCCACCTGGGCATCGCCCACAAGCTGGACGTGGGCGCAGGGCGGCTGGTCGACGGCGTCACCGACCCGACCCTGTCCAGCGGCACGTTCTACGCCAGCCCGGAAAAAAAGCTCAAGGGCCCCATGGTCGACCAGGCGGAGATCTTCCCCGACCTGGCCGACCCGACGTTTCAGGACCACGCCGACGAGGCCATCCACCGCTTCATCACCTCAAAGACAGTTGCCTAGCACCTCGCCGACGGCCCGCACCGCCCTCAACGATTAGGAGAGAACTGAAATGGCACCCTTCCCTGCCCCCGAGACGGGCATCCTGCTGACCCACTTCATCGTCTCCGAGGACATCCCCCGCTCGCGAGACTTCTACGCCGATGTCCTCGGCGGCGAGATCGTGTCCGCCGGCGAGCCCACGATCGTCCAGCTCGCGAACAGCTGGATCATCATCAACTCGGGCGGTGGCCCGACCGACGACAAGCCTACCGTGACGCTCACCGCGCCTGATCCCGACACGGCGAGCAGTTTCCTGAACATCCGTGTCGCCGACGTCCAGGAGGTCTATGAAGACTGGAGCGCCAAGGGAGCCCGGTTCCTGACTCCACCGATCGACCGGGGCGTGGAGATCCGTTGCTACATGCGCGATCCGGACGGCCGTGTGATCGAGGTGGGCCAGGTGAACCGTGATCTCCTGGAGGAGCAGGGCCTGCTGGAGTCGGCGTGAGCCAAGTAGAACCCGGAGCACCAGGTGACGGGACCCACGAAGATCCCTTCCGCGCTGTGGATCCCCTGGGGTTCGCTCGCCGGCTCGAGCGGCTCACCTCGTCACCGCCGCCCCCCTGGGGGAACGTCGGCAAGCTTCTCGAGATCGCCCACACCGCCGGGGTCGCCGGGGTCCTGGAGTCCCTCGGACCCCGCGTCGTGCGGGTCGATCCGATCGGGATCGAGCTGACGGCGACCCTGGAGGCTCCAGGTGGATGGCAACGGGCCAGCCTCATCGCCGTCGACGGCCGGGCGACGGCCGGGGCCGAGCTCGAGGCGCAAGGATGGACCGTCGTCGCGACGAGGGTGCAGATGGAGACCGCCGGCCGCCCTGCCGGCGTCGTGGTCCTTACCTTTCGGGTCAACCGCTAGCGATCGGTTTGTTGCCGGGCGCCTGATCAGGCGGCGGCCGGGGTCGCCGCGCGCGGAGCGCGGGTGACGCGCTGCTTCAGCCGCCGACGCTGAAGTCGGGAAACGGCATATCGCTGCACGGACTTCCTTTGCGGCCCCAGCCCTCGGTCTTGGCTCGCAGTCGCTTCGAGTCCCTCCATGCCGAACGGCTGATACCGACCCTGTCGGCATCGGCGAGCGCCAGATCTTTGGCGAGCTCCGAGGCCGAGACGCCGCCGAAGTGCCCGGAGTTGTGAACACCAGCCGGCCCGCGATGAACCTCTGCTGATTGAGTTCGAAGAGCCCAAGGCTTTCGATCAACTCCAGCCGCGTGTCGCTCCGATAAGCGTCGATGTGATCTGCTCGGGGACATGCCCAGGCGCCTTCCCGCGCTTTGCCAGGCAACCCTCTGCGGGTGCTAATTCGGGTACTAAGTTGAGCGAAACTGGGTCCAACTCGTATCAACCAGAACCGCTTGGACAAGCCTAAAAACGGCTGGTTCAACCCGCGGTGATGTGCTCATAACCCGGAGGTCGCAGGTTCGAATCCTGCCCCCTGACTCGAATCCTGCCCCCTGACTCGGAACCTGCGATCTTGTCGCGGGCTTGGTGTCTCTGAAGCAGAGGAGCAACGATCGCGCGTAGAAATTCCAGTCGGCGACCCCGTTTGTCGTAGGTCACGGTCACGTCGAAGGCGTCTCTTTCGCGCGTCTACATAAGGGTCATTCTCGGGGGCCGACTCGATCACCGCGACCGCCTCGGCGTCGCGGCCCGCGTCGCGACCGCTGACGATCACGGTCGCGCCCTCCGCGGCCAACTTCCTCGCCACCTCGCGGCCGATCCCCGAGGCACGTTGACGTCGAACATCTTCTGGAAACCGTCGAGATCCTGTTCGGTGGTCGGCGCGAAGTCGAAGGCGGCGGCGCGATCGTCAGCCTGACCTCGATGTCCGGCGAGCTTGGGCTCCCGGGCGGCTCCGCCTAGGCGCGGCCGGGCGTTGCCCTGAGCGCGGACGGGCGGGTCCAACTCCGGGCGGACCCGCCCACCCCGCGGGGGGACGGCCAGGGCCTGATTCGGGGACGACTCACCCACGATCTACCGAGTCGACCGGGTGACCGTGCCCGTCGGTTTGACAGCCGCCGCACCAGGTGGTCGGCTCGGCGGCTGCGATCATCTGGGCGATGGATGGCTCCAGCCGCGCCGAGGAGATGGCCGCCGCCCGGCTGATCAGCGTCAACGTCGGTCTCCCGAAAGAGGTCGATACCGGGCAGCGGGTCGTCGAGACGGCGATCTGGAAGGCGCGGGTCGAGGGCCGGGTGAAGGTGCGCCACGACAACCTCGAGGGCGACCGGCAGGCCGACCTCACCGTCCACGGCGGCCCGG
Organism: uncultured Actinomycetes bacterium; assembly: GCA_963824485.1. Lineage (GTDB taxonomy): Bacteria > Actinomycetota > Thermoleophilia > Solirubrobacterales > 70-9 > VAYN01. Next base: position 151,568 of record CAWGPH010000004.1, on the reverse strand, counting down.
ACAAGGCCGTCTACGCCTACGCGCTCGAGGAGACACGGCTGTGGGAGGAGGAGCTCGGGCGTGAGCTCGGGGCGGGCGCCTTCGGCGAGAACCTGACCACCGAAGGGGTCGACGTCTCCGGCGCCCTGCTGGGCGAGCGCTGGCGGATCGGCACGACGCTGCTCGAGGTCGTCCAGCCGCGCCTGCCCTGCTTCAAGCTCGGCCTGAAGGTGGGCGATCCGACCTTCCTCAAGCGCTTCGCCCAGGCCTCGCGCCCGGGCGCCTACCTGAAGATCCTCGAGGAGGGCGACCTCGGTGCCGGCGATCCGATCGAGGTCGACCTCGCCGGGCGCCCGGACCACGGGGTCAGCGTACGCCTCGTCTCCGACGCGATGCTCGTCGACCACAGCCTGATCCCGCGCGCCCGCGAGGCCCCCCAGTTGATCTCCTCGCTGCGCGAGCAGATGGCCGAGCTCGCCTAGATGAGTAGTTCCACGAATCGTCCGGCCCGGGAGCCGCGGCAGGGATAGCGAGCAACGCGGTCGAAGTCGGCGGTGTCTATCGCCCCGTCGACCCGAAGGAGGGCCACGATGCTCGCCGACCTCGACCTGCTGCTCACTGCGGTCTTCTGCACCGCCGACGATCTCCTGCCCGAGAGGAAGAAGAACGCCAGGAGGAGATTGACCGACGCGGAGGTCGTCACCCTCTGTGTCGCGCAGTCGATCATGGGCGTGACCTCAGACGAGCGCTTCGTGCGGGTCGCCCACCGACGGCTACGTCACCTGTTCCCCGGCCTGACCAGGCGCTCGGGCTTCCACCGTCGCCGCGACCGCCTCGCCGGGAAGATCGAGGCCCTGATCGACGTCTTCGCCTCCCGCAGTCCCGGCTACCACGACGATCTCCTGCTTGCCGACTCGACCCCGATCGAGTGCGGCCGCTCGCGCGAGACGGTGAAGCGCGGCGGGGAGAGCTGCCTGGCCGACGCGCTCTCCGACGCCGCCGACTACGGCTATTGCGCCTCGCACAGCCGCTGGTTCTGGGGCTTTCGCCTCCACACCCTGATGGCGCCGGACGGCACCCCCCGGCAGATGGCGCTGACCTCGCCCAGGGAGGGCGAGCGTGAGGTCTGCCTGCGGCTGCTAGGGCGGGTCAACCGTGAAGGCCCGCTCACCGTCCTCGGCGACAAGGGCTACGCCGGCACCGACTTCGAGGCCGACGCGGCCGGGCTCGGGGCGACCATCGTCAGGCCCCGCCGCAAGGACGAGCCCGAGGGTGGCCCTCACCTGGCCCCGCTGCGCCAGCGGATCGAGTCGATCTACTGGAGCGCCAAGGACATCCTGGCGCTGGAGCGCCACGGCGCCCGCACCCTGCGCGGGCTGCGGGTGCGGATCGCCGCCCGCTTCCTGGCCCTGGCCGCAGCGGTCTCCCTGAACCACGAACTCGGTCGACCGAGCCGGGCGCTGGTGGACTACATCGCCTGAGTCGTGGAACTACTCATCTAGGCCCTCGTCTGCCGGTTTCAGTCCGCAGCGCGGAGGATCGCGCCCATGTCGCCGATCGTCTGGATCGTCCCACGCACGGTGCCGGTGACCTTCGAGCGGCCTTGGCGCTCGGCGTAGGGGACCGGGGTGTCGACCACCGACCACCCGGCGGCGACGGCCTTGACGACCATCTCCAGCGGCCAGCCGCTGCGGCGGTCGCGCAGGTCGAGTTTGAGCAGTGGGAGCCGACGGGCCGCCCGCATCGGCCCGATGTCCTCGAGCGCGGTGCCGGTGCGGCGGCGCAGCTCGCGGGCGAGGATCCGGTTGGCGATCCGGGCGTGGACGGGCCAGGCCCCGCGGACGGCCTGGCGGGCACCGATCGCCAGGTCGGCCCCCTGGTCGAGCAAGGCGACGACCCGCGGCAGGTTGCCGGGGTCGAGCGAGCCGTCGCAGTCCATGAAGCAGACGACCTCGGCGTTGGCGGCGCTGAGCCCCGCCCAACAGGCGGCGCCGAAGCCGCGGCGCGGTTCGCGGATCACCAGCGCCCCGTGCTCGGCCGCGATCGCCGCGGAGCCGTCGGTCGAGTCGTTGTCGACGACGATCGGCCGGTAGCCGGGCGGCATCGCGGCGAGCACCCCGGGGATCGCGGCGGCCTCGTCGAGGACGGGGAGGATCACGTCAGGCATCGGAGACCTCCGTCTCCGTCTGCTTCGCCGCCCGTCGCAACCGCACCGCGTAGATCAGCGCCGAGCCGAGGAAGAGGGCCGCACAGAGCCCCAGCCAGCGGGTCAGGAAGACGTCTCCGGAGAGGCCGGCATCCTTTTCGTAGTTGGCCGAATCGAGCCCGAGGATCAGCGGGAAGAACATCAGCAGGCCGAGGCCGGCCAGGAAGGCGGGGATGCGGACGTGGTTGATCAGCGGCACCCGCCGGCGCTCTTCCCAGGCTTGGGCGGGGCCCTCGATCGACCGGTGGGCGATCAGGTTGAGGGCCGAGTAGAGCGGGAAGGCGATCAGGTCGTGGGCGACGGCGGCGGCGCCGAACCAGACCAGGGTCCCCAGGGCCGAGGGGCTTTCGACGATCCGCAGGAAGCCGTAGCCGGCGATCGCGAAGCTGGCGAACACCGCCAGCAGGTGGAGCGCCGAGTCGCCGTAGGCGGAGCGGAAGCGGGCCATCTCAGGCGGCCTCGAACATCATCGTCGCGACCCACTTGGTCTGGTGGACGCCGGGGGCGCCCGGGACGATCACCCGCGCCGGGAAGCCATGGTCGAGCGAGAGGTCCTCGCCGTTCACCTTCAGCGCCAGCAGGCTGTTCTCGGCGGCGACCTGGCTGGAGCTGAGCGTCACCTCGCGCAGCGCGCCGCCCTTCTGCAGCGATTCGACCAGGACCTCGGCGTCGCCCGACATCCCCGCCAGAACGGCGAGGTCACGGAGCCGCACCCCGGTCCAGTGCTGGGTCGTCGACCAGCCTTCGACGCAGGCGATCGGCAGGTCGTAGCTGTGCTGGGGCATCGCCAGCAGCTGGTCGCGAGAGAACTCGCGCCTCTCCCCGCCTTCGATCTTCAGGCGCCAGGCGGCGCCGGTCTGCTCGGGGCCGATGCCGACCGCGGCGGCGGTCTTGTTGATCTGGAAGCCGTTCGGTCCATGGTTCAGCTGGGTGCTGCGCGGGGTCAGCAGGCCGAACTGGCGGATCGGCCCGCCGACCGTCTGTGCGAGCGCCATGAAGGCGGCGCCGAGCGAGGCGCCGGCGACCGTCGCCAGCAGGGCCCGCCGCGAGATCGTCGGTCGCGCCGGTTCGAGTGGCGCGACGTGGCCCTCCGTGTAGGGCTCGGCGACGGTGGCCGAGAGGCCCGCCCGCAGCGGCCGTAGCACGCCGCGCTCGCGGAAGGTGCGGAGCGCGACCGGGATCTTCAGGAAGATGTGGAGGGCGAAGGCGGCGAGGAAGATGAAGGCGCCGTAGTAGTGGGCGGTGAGGAAGCGGAACGGCCAGGGGTAGAAGACCTGGATGTTGAGCAGCCCGGTGCCGAAGACGAAGACACTGCCGCCGACCAGCAGCGCCAGCGAGAGCCGTTCGAGCGCGTGCGCGCCGCCGCGCACCGGCGGCCACTCGAACAGCTTCGGCATCACCGACCAGAGCTTCGCCAGCAGGATCGGCATCGCCGCCAGTCCGCTGATCACGTGCAGGCCCTGGGTGAAGGCGTAGAGCCACGAAGGGCTGGTCGGCCAGTGGAAGAAGTAGAGGTCGATCCCGAAGCCGCCGCCGGGGAGCAAGGAGTTGTGGCCGAGGTCGGGGTTGTAGGCGGCCTGGGAGAGGAAGCCGGTGACCGCGCAGATGATGATCAGCGGCAGCAGGGCCGAGCCGAGGATCGAGGTCAGCCAGGGCCCGCGCAGGGGGCTCTTCCAGAACGACGGTCGGGTCGGCCCAGGCGGCGGCTCCTCCGGAAACTTCGGGACCGGGGGCTTCGGCAGCTTGGGCAGGTGCGGTCTCGGCGGGCGCGGCAGCTTCATCGCCCGCTCCCGTGGGGGGAGATCTGCTCGACCCGACCGGCGTCGCGACCGGCGACGAAGACCTGTCCGGTGCGCTCGTCGACCGCGACCGAGTTCGGCTGGCGCAGGGTCGGATAGGTCCCGATCAGGCTCGGCTTCGGCAGCAGCTTGAACTCGGAGAGCAGGTTCGTCGCGGTCGAGGTGACCCAGAGACGGCTGCGCGCGACGTCGACGGCAAGACCGTAGGGCGTCCCCGGCACGGCGACCTTGCCGACCAATTGCGGCTGCGAGCGGATCTTGTAGACGAGGATCTGGTCGCCTTGGGTGTCGGCGACGTAGGCGTAGCCGGCGCGGGAGACGATGTGGCTCGGCCCGAGCCCGGCGGGTACCGAGCCGAGCGGCTTCAGTGAATGGACGCCGTAGATCTGCAGGACGCGGGCCGAGACCGCGACGAGCGCGACCCAGCGGTCGGAGACGGCGGCGATCCCGCCGGGCTGGTGCGGGGCGGCGAGGGTCCTGACGACGTGGCCTTTGCGCAGGACGGTGACCTGGTCGGAGTGCTCGTCGGCGACGAAGACGTTGCCGCCGGCCGCGGTCGCGTCGTGCGGGTGCGTGCCGACCTTGGTCGCGGTGACGACGCCGTGCGGGCGGACGACCAGCAGCTCGTTCGCCGACTCGGCCGGGACGAGGACGGTCCCCGTCGCCTGGTCGTAGGCGAGGTGACGGGGCGGCGCCGGCAGCGCCACCCGGCGCACGACCCGGAGGATCGTCGGATCGACGAAATCGACCGCGGCCGGTTCGCGCACCCCGACCGCGATCAGCCCCGCCGCTTCGTCGAAGGCGATCCCCTCGGGTTCGCGGCCGACCGTCGCGATGTGGCCGGCCGGGGTGGCGTGGAGCGGCGGCGATTCGGCCGGCTCGGCGGCGCGGCGGGGGCCGGCGGCGGTCGAGGGTCCGCCGCCGCCACAGCCGGCGATGGCGGCCGCGAGGACCGCCACGAGCGTCAGGGAGGCTGCGGCGCCGAGCCGTCGGCCCCGTAGTCTGCGGCGGATGGGCGAGCGCGTACTGGTCACCGGCGGGGCGGGGTTCATCGGCTCACACCTGGTCGACCTTCTGGCCGCCGAGGGGCACGAGGTCCGCGTCCTCGACTGCTTCCATCCCGCCGCCCACTCGCGCCGGCCGGACTACCTGAACCCGGCGGCCGAGCTGATCGAGGGAGACCTGACCGACCCCGCCGTCGCCGCCGCGGCGGTCGAGGGGATCGACGCGGTCAGCCACCAGGCGGCGATGGTCGGGCTCGGCCAGGACTTCGCCGACGTCGCCGACTACGTCGCCGCCAACGACCTCGGCACCGCGCGGCTGCTCGCCGCGCTCGCCCGCGCCGAATTCGGCGGCCCGTTGGTGCTGGCGAGCAGCATGGTCGTCTACGGCGAGGGCCGCTATCGCTGCCCCGAGCACGGCGACGTCAGGCCCGCGCCGCGCGACCCGGCCGAGCTCGGGGCGGGCCGCTTCGAGCCGGCCTGCCCGCGCTGCGGACTGCCGCTCGCGCCGGCCCCGATCGACGAGGACGCGCCGACCGAGCCGCGCAGCGTCTATGCCGCGACCAAGCTCCACCAGGAGCACCTCTGCGGCCTCTTCGCCCGCGAGAACCCCGAGGTCAGCGTGACGATGCTCCGCTACCACAACGTCTATGGGCCGCGGATGCCGCGCGACACCCCCTACGCAGGCGTCGCCAGCATCTTCCGCAGCGCCATCGCGGCGGGCCGGGCGCCGCGTGTGTTCGAGGACGGCGGCCAGCTGCGGGACTTCATCCACGTCGCCGACATCGTCCGCGCCAACCTCGCCGCGCTCGGCCGGCGCGGCGACCCCGCCGCCTTCAACGTCGCCACCGGCGCGCCGCGATCGATCCTCGACGTCGCCGCGCTGCTGAGCGAGGCGGCGGGCGAGACGGCCCCGCCACCCGAGGTGACCGGCGAGTTCCGCCTCGGCGACGTGCGCCACGTCTTCGCCGACCCCGCCCGCGCTCGCGCCGAGCTCGGCTTCGAGGCCGAGGTCGACCTCGGCACCGGGATGGCCGAGTTCGCGGCTGCGGATCTTCGCTAGCGCGCTCACCACTTCGTGAAGAGGAAGATCTCGATCAGGACGGCCTGCGCGGTCGCGGCGAGCAGGACCCGCGCCAGCCAACGGGCGGGCAGCGACCGAGCGGCGGCGAGGCACGCGAACGGGACGAGGAAGAGCCAGATCCGCTCGGTCTCGGCCTTGGTGTAGCCCGCCACGACGCTGATCGCGATCACGATCGCCAGTGCCACGGCGGTCGCCTCCTTGGCGGCCAGCGAGCGCGCCGCGAACCAGGCAATCGGCCCCAGCATCAGGATGAAGGCGGCCGGCGAGCCGAAGAACCAGAACGCGTAGGGGCGCAGCCGGGCGATCCCTTCGCGGTAGCGCGAGTCGGTGGCGCGGATCGCGGCGATCAGGTCGAAGCCGGTGAGCAGGTCGAGCGCCAGGTAAGCGAGGACGAGGACCGCCGCACAGACCGCGGCGAGGCGCAGGGCGGCGCCGATCCCCTCGCGGCGCCAGCGGACCAGGGCCGACCAGGCGCCGACCGCGAGCACAGCGTAGGAGAAGAACGCCGCAAGGGCGAGGGCGGCGGCGCCCAGCACCCGGTTGGCCGGGCGCCGGGCGAGCAGCCCGACCGCCGCGAGCACGCCGAGGGTCGCGAAGAGCGCGTCGGCCGAGGTGGCCCCGTAGAGCAGCGAGGTGGGGACGAAGACGAAGAGGAGCGCCGCGGCGCGCGCCTCGGCCTCGGCGGCGAGCTCGCGGCCGAGCAGGTAGAGCAACGGGGCGGCGAGCGCGCCGACCACGATCGTCAGCGCGGCCAGGCCGGCCGCGGTGTCGATGCCGAGGTAGTGCATGGTGAGCAATAGCCCCGGCGGGTGCCCCTCCGCCTGGATCGGCAGCTTGGCGGTGATCGCGGGGAAGTCGGAGAGGAAATGCCCGACCCCGTGTTCGACGAACGGCAGCCCGGGCAGGAACTCGGTCCGGCCCTCGCCTCTGCGGCCGACGACGAAGGCCTGGTCGAGAGCACCCGGGCCGCCGCGGAAGACGTTCAGCGCGAGCCGCGTCGCCAGGGTGAGGACGAAGGTCGCGGCGGCGAACCCGGCGGGCCCGACGGCGGCGTCGGCGCGGCCGAGCCGGATCGCGCCGTAGAGCGCCGCGGCGAGCACGATTGCCGCCGGCAGCGCCCAGGTCGAGATGGCGGCACGCAGGAAGACGACCAACGGCTGGGCGGGGGCGCCCCAGTCAAGCCCCGCGGCCTTCGCGATCAACCCCACCGCAAGCGTCAGCAGTGCCCCACCGCAGATCAGGATCGGAACCCAGAAACCTGCCCCGTGCCCCGGGTCGCGCCGCGACGGCGAGGCCCGGGGGTCGATCGTGGCGGCCGGCGGCCGTTCCTCGGTCAGCCCGACGGGTGGCACACCGTCTCCCCGAGGCGTAGCTGGGCGAACCAGCGATCGTCGGCCTGCCAGCTTTCGGCCACCTCGAATCCGGCGGAGGTCGCCAGCCGGTCGATCTCCTCGTGGCCGACGAAGTGCCAGGGCATCCATGTGCTCGTGATCCGGGCGCCCTCGAGCCGGACCCGCTGGGCGCGCGGGGCGCTTGCCGGGGCCTCCAGCTCGACCAGGACCCCGCCCCCAGGCACCAGCAGGGTGGCGGAGCGTCGCAGCAGTCGGGTCGCGTCGCCGCCGATGCCGATGTTGCCGTCGAGAAGCAGGATCGTCCTCCACTCGGAGGTGGTCGGATGCTCGAATGCGGAAGCCTGGATCACCTCGGCACCGCGCTCGCGGGCGATCGTCGCGGCGACCGCGGAGATCTCGACGCCGACGGCGACGACCCCACGCTGCCGCAGCGCGACGACGTGGCGCCCGACTCCGCAACCGATGTCGAGGACGGGCCCGACGGCGCGCTCCAGCACCGTCTCCTCGGCGGCGTCGGGGGTCCCCAGCCAACGACCGAGGGGGAGGCGGCGGCGGGAGCCGTCCTCGCCGACGGCGTGCAGCGCACCGGTGCCTTCCGGGGCGCCGAGCAGCGCATCCTCGTAGACGGTGAGGGCGTCGATCGCGCTGCTCAGCTCACGCACAGCTCCGACTCCACCTCCTCGAGCGCGCGGGCGAAGTCCCCGGCGGGCGCCATCGCGGCGACGGCGCGGGCGTCGCCGATCAGGTCGACGTCGCGCAGGGTCGGGAGGACCGAGACCCGCAGCCCCAGTCGCCGTAGGGCGTCTTCCTGGCGAGCGCCGGTCTCGGCGACGCTCATCGGCACGCCGAGGAAGGCCCGCGGCTCGGGGCGCTTGAAGCCGATCGCCCAGTAGCCGCCGTCCTCGGCGTGGCCCAGAACCGCGTCGATGCCGGGGGAGAGGAGCGAGGAGATCGCCCCTTCCAGCAGCCACGGGGCGACCTGAGGGGTGTCCATGCCGATCAGCAGGGTCGGGCCCTGACAGCGAGAGAAGACGTGAGCGAGGCGCCGGTCGAGCGATCCTTCACCTTGATCGACGACCCGGAAGTCATCGGGGAGCCAGTCGCCGGGAGGGCCGGCGAGCGCGAGCACGCGCTCCCCACAGTGGGTATCCGCCACCGCTCGCAGCGTGTCGCGCAGGGAGGCCTCGGCCAGGCGCGCGGCCTGGGGGGGATCGCAGGGTGGCATCAACCGCGTCTTGGAGCGGCCCGGCTGAGGCGACTTGGCGATGACGACGACCCGCACGGACAAGCCCGCGATCCTCTCATCGAAAAGTGACGAATCCCTTACGAGTACGGAGTGGCCGATGAACCGGACGCGCCGGGCCGACGTAAGACCCCCGTTACGTATGCCTGCGACCATCGCGCGATGAGCCCCGATCGGCCCGTCCTGCGCGTGCGTGGCCTGACCAAGGAGGTCGGCAGCGGGCGGGCGCGGCAGCAGATCCTGCGCGGGGTGGACCTCGACGTCGGCGCCGGCGAGATGGTCGCCGTGCTCGGCCGGTCGGGATCGGGCAAGTCGACCCTGCTGAACCTGCTCGGCGGACTCGATCGGCCCGACGGCGGTCGCGTCGCGGTCGCCGAGGAGGAGCTCACCCGGGCCGGCGAAAGGACCCTCGACCGGATCCGGCTGCGGCGGATCGGCTTCGTCTTCCAGTCCTTCCAGCTGATCGAGGAGCTGACCGGGGAGGAGAACGTGCTGCTCGCCGCGCGCCTCCCGGGCGCGCCGTCGGGCGGCAGGCGGCGAGCCGCCTCGCTGATCGCCCGGCTCGGGGTGGCGAGCGTCGCCGCGCACCGCCCGCACGAGCTCTCCGGCGGCGAGCAGCAGCGCTTCGCGATCGCCCGCGCCCTGGTCAACGACCCGGTGCTGATCCTCGCCGACGAGGCGACCGGCAACCTCGACGAGAGCTCCGCGGCGGCGGTGATCGACACGCTCGGCGAACTCGCCGACGAAGGCCGGGCGGTGGTCCTGGTCACCCACGAGGCGCAGTCGGCGGCGGCCGCCGATCGGGTCCTCCACCTGGTCGGGGGCGAGCTTCGGTCGGGCGCGCAGATCCCCGGCCGCAATCCGTGAGCGGGGCGCTGCGCGAGGCCTGGGCGAACGTCCGCGCGCGGCGCGGGCGCTCCGTGCTGAGCGGGGTCGGGATCGTCCTCGTCGCGACGATGCTGGCGGTGGCGGCGACCGTCTCCTACGGGCTCCTCACCGGCTTCGATCGATCGGCCGCCGAAGCCGACCTCCCCGACGTACTGGTCAGCTTCGAATCGCAGCCCGCGACCTCGGTCCGCGAACGCCTCTCCTCGCTGCCCGACCTGGAAGCCTTCTCGCTGCGCGAACAGCTCGTCTCGGTGCCCTTCCGCTCGGGCCGCGAATCGGCCGACAACGGGGTCGTCGAAGTGGTCGGCCCGGGGCGGCGCGGCTACTCGATCGTCGCCGGCCACGACGTGACGCGGCGCAATGGGGTGGTGATCGAACAGGGCCTCGCCACGGCCTGGGGTCTCGGGGTCGGCGACCACATCAGGGTGGACCGCTCGCCGCCGCTACTGATCGTAGGCCTGGCGCGCGCGCCTGACGACGTCGCCTATCCGCTCGCCGCACCGCACCTCTACGTCTCGCTCGCCGCCTTTCGGACGGCGACCCGGCAGCGCGGCGCGCGCAAGGTGAACCTGGCTCAGATCTGGCTCCAGGATCCCTCGCAGCTCGACGCGGTGCTGGTCCAGGCGCGGATGAGCAGCTACGGGCTGACCGGCCTCTCGCTGATCACTCGCAGCGGCGTCCGCGTCCTGATCGACCAGGCGGCGGGGATCGTGATCGCGCTGCTCGGGGCCCTTTCGCTGATCGCCCTGTTGACCGCGGCGACGATGCTGACCGCCTCGGCCCGTGCCGAGATCCAGCGGCGCCTGCACGCGATCGGGATCTGGCGGGCGATCGGCGCCTCGCGCGGCCACGTCGCCCGGGTCGCCGCCCTGGAGGCGCTGATCGTCGCCTTGCCCGCGGCGGCGATCGGGGTCGGCCTCGGCGCCCTGCTCGCCGCCGGGCCGAGCGATCGCCTGCTGGCGCTGCTGAACCAGAGCGGCCCCGGCACCGGGTTGGTCGCCCCGCTGATCGGCTGCTTCCTGCTCACCATTGCGATCCCGACCCTGGCCGGCGCCTGGCCCGCCTGGCGCGCCGCCGGCGGGCCGCCGCTGGCCCTCCTGCGGGGCGCCGAGCTGCGCGGCGGCCGCCCCGGTCGCGGCGGCGGCGGCCTGCTCCGCCTCGGCGCCCGGCTTGCCACCACCCGGCGCGTGCGGCTGGTGGCGACGCTCGTCTCGCTGGCGATCTGTACGTCCTTCGTCCTGCTGATGCTGGCGCTCGCCGCCGAGCTGAACACGCTCGCCAACGACCCGACCTCGCTCGGCCGTCGCTTCCAGCTGAGCGCCTCGTTGCCCGCCTCGGCGGTGCCCCGGGTGCGAGCGCTGCCCGGCGTCAGCGCCGCCGCGCCGCGGTGGGAGGCGAGCGCGGTCGACGCCTACTCGCTCGGCGAGATCACGTACCTGATCGCCTATCGCGGCGCTCACACTCCGTTCGAGGATCCGCCGCTGGTCGAAGGATCGCGCCTGCACGGTCCTCGTCAGGCGGAGGTCGGCCGGGGGTTGGCCCAGCTGCTCGGCCTGCGGGTCGGCTCGACCCTGGCGCTCGCCCTGCCCTCCGGCCGCGAACTGCGCCTGCGGGTCGGCGGCATCGTCTCCTCGCTCGAACACGACGGCCGGATCGCCTACGTGCCCGAGCGGGCGCTGCTGCGCGCCGAACCGGCCGCGCCGGAGAAGCTCGCGGTGATCGTCGCCCCCGGGGTGAGCACGAAGGCGGTGACCGCCGAGCTGGAACGGCTGGGCGCGAACGTGACGACCTCGACCGGGGTTGCGGGCGGCGGCAAGGCGCTGGTCGACGCGCTGCGCGGGCTACTGCTGACGATCGCCGTCGTCGACGGCCTGGTCTGCCTCTACATGCTGACCCAGGCGCTGGCGCTGACCGCCGGCGAGCGCCGTTCGGCGATCGCCGTGCTGCGTGCCTGCGGGGCCGGCGCCCGCTCGATCCGCGTCCTGCTCGCCGGCGCCGCCCTCGCCGTGCTGGTGCCGGCGGCGATCGTCGCCGTGCTGCTCGAGCGGCTGGTGCTCGGCCCCGCGGTCTCGCACCTGGCGGAGGGGTACGCCTCGCTCTCGCTCGCCGCCGACGCGGCCGAGATCGCGGTCCTGCTCCTCGGCCTCGCCGCGATCGGGACGCTCGCGGTCTGGTGGGTGGTGCGTCGGGTGACCTCGCGGCCGATCGCCGGGGGGCTCGGATGAGCCGCGGCGAGCTCAGCCGGCGCGAGCTGCTGGCGAGCGGGGCGGCCGGCGCGCTCGCCCTGGCGCTCGCCGGTTGCGGCGGACTTGGGATCGCGAAGAGCGGCTCGACCCGCAGCAGCACCTGGGAGGGAAAGGGGGGTGAGCTCGAGGTCGGCCCCGGGGCGAACCTCCTCGCCCGGACCGAGCTCGCCCCGGCGGCGCCGCTCGGCGAACGGCTGGCGACGCTCGGGCACCTCACCGACGCCCACGTGATGGACGCCGAGTCACCCGCCCGGGTGCCGTTCCTCTCGCAGCTCGGGCAGCCGTTCAACTCGACCTTCCGACCGCAGGAGGCGCTCACCTCGCAGGTGATGGACGGCGCGGTCCGGGCGATCGACGCGCTCGGTCCCGACGCGGTGATCCAGGGCGGCGACCTGATCGACAACGCCCAGGAAAACGAGCTGGTCCGCGGGCTGACGCTGCTCGCCGGAGGGCGGGTCGATCCCGGCAGCGGCACCCGCCGCTACCACGGGGTCCAGGAAGCCTCCGACGCGGACCCCTTCTACTACCGCCCCGACATCGACACCCCGCGCTACCCCGGCCTGCTCACCGCGGCGACGCGGCGCTTCGACGCCGCCGGGACGAAGGTGCCTTGGTACCCGGTGCTGGGCGACCACGACCTGCTCGTGCAGGGGATCCTCACCCCGACCGCGCTCACCGATCGCATCGCCCGCGGGGGCCGGGCGGTCTGGAGGTTGCCGACCGGCCTGAAGGCGCCGCCCGGGGCGAGCAGCCTGGCGGCCGCGGCGCCGGACGGCCTCCCCGATCCGGGCCTCTTCGAACCGCTGATCCGCCAACTGCTGACCGCGCCGGCGGTCGAAGTGCCGGCCGATCCGACCCGCCGCGAGCTGAGCGCCGCGACGGTGGTCGCGCAGCTGCGCCACGTCGCCTCGCTGCCGCGCGCCGGCTCCCTGCTCGACTACAGCTTCGACGTCGGGGCGCGGCTGCGGGTGATCGTCCTCGACCTGGCCCGGCGCGGCGGCGGCTCCGACGGCCTCGTCCATCCCGGCCAGTCGTCCTGGCTGGCGCGGCAGCTGGGCCGGGCCGGCGATCGCTGGGTGCTGGTCGTCTCCCACCAGCCGCTGACCAACTCGGTCGGCGGCTCCGGCGTGCTCGCCTTGCTCGCCCGCCATCCCTGGGTGATCGCGGCGCTCTCCGGCCACACCCATGAGAACCGGATCGAGCCGCGCCGCGGGCGGGGCGGCGGCTACTGGCTGATCTCGACCGCCTCGCTGATCGACTTCCCCCAGCAGGCGCGCGCGCTGCGCCTCTACGAGACGGCCGGCGGCGGAGTGGCGCTGCAGACCTGGATGCTCGACCACGTCCCCTCCGAACTCGGGGACATCTCGCGCGAACTCTCCTACCTCGACGCCCAGGGCGGCCGGCCGCAAGGGTTCGCGGGCAACCCGCACGACCGCAACGTGACCCTGTTCAAGGCCGCGGTCGACTGACCCGGCCCGGCGGCGCTCAGCCGCCGATCGCGCTCATCGTCCGAGCGGGCGGGCGGAAGCCGGGCTCGTCGATCCGGTGCTTGCGCTCCTTGCGCCAGACCGCGTCGCGGACGATCCGCCCCAGCTCGGCGTCGTCGGCGCCCGCCCGCAACGGCCCCCGCAGGTCGGTCTCGTGGAGCGAGAAGAGGCAGGTCCGCAGCCTGCCGTCGGCGGTCAGCCGCAGCCGGTTGCAGTCGGCGCAGAAAGGTTCGGAGACGGGGTTGACGAAGCCGATCTCGCCGCGCCCGTCGGCGAAGGCGTAGACGCGGGCGGTCGAGTGGGGCTCGCGCGGCAGCTCGAGCAGGGGATACGCCGCTTCGACCATCGCCCGCACCGCGGCGCCGGTCAGCACCTTGTCGGCGCGCCAGGCACGGTCGCCGTCGAGTGGCATGAACTCGATGAAGCGGACCTGGAAGCCGCGCCCGCGGGCGAGCTCGCAGAAGCGCAGCACGTCGTCGCGGCCGAGGTCGGGCATCGGCACGGCGTTGACCTTGACCGGGCTCACCTCCAGGAAGGCGGCGATCGCGTCGAGCCCCTCGAGCACCCGGTCGAGCGCATCGCGGCGGGTGATCTCGAAGAAGCGGGCCCGCGACAAGGAGTCGAGCGAGACGTTGACCCGGTCGATCCCGGCCGCGACCAGGTCGGCGGCCTGGGCGGCGAGCAGGTAGCCGTTGGTGGTCAGCGAGAGGTCCTCGATTCCGTCGACCGCGGCCAGCCGCGCGACCAGCGCCGGGAATTCGCTCCGCGCCAACGGCTCGCCGCCGGTCAGCCGCACGTCGGTGACGCCGAGGTCGACCAGCAGGCGGACCAATCGCTCGATCTCCTCGAAGGAGAGGATCTCGGCGCGATCGATCCAGGGCATCCCCTCGGTGGGCATGCAGTAGTGGCAGCGGAAGTTGCAGCGGTCGGTGACCGAGACCCGCAGATCGGTGATCGGCCTGCCGTGAGCGTCTTCGAGGGCCACCGACAGACGGTAGCGCTCAGTGGGCGGGGCGCTCGCCCGCGAGCAGCCCGAGGGCGTGGGGGATGGCGGGCCCGATCGCCTCACCGCACTCGAGGATGCTCTTCGGACTGCCCGGGAAGTTGACGATCAAGGTCGAGCCACGGGTTCCGGCGATCGCCCGCGAGAGCATCCAATGGGCGCTGTGGGGACGGGAGGCGGCGCGCATCGCCTCGGCGATCCCGGGCGCGTCGCGCTCGATCACGGCGCGGGTCGCCTCCGGGGTGACGTCGTCGGGCGAGAGGCCGGTGCCGCCGCTGGTCAGGACGAGGTCGGCACCGAGCTCGTCGCAGAAGTAGGCGAGGCGCGCTTCGACCGTGCGCTGTCCGTCGGGCACGACCTCCTGGGCGGCGATCTCGAGGCCGAGCCCGACGGCGAACTCGGCGAGCCGCGCGCCGCTCTCGTCCTCGCCATCGCCGTTCGCCCGCGAGGTCGAGACGGTGAGGAGCGCGGCGCGCATCAAGCGTCGCCCGGCGCTTCGAGGCGGTAGTCGCCAGAGCGCCCGCCGCTCTTCGAGAGCAGCACGACGCCCTCGATCGCGACGCCCCGCTCCAGTCCCTTGACCATGTCGTAGACGGTCAGCGCGGCGACCGCGGCGGCGGTCATCGCCTCCATCTCGACCCCGGTCTGGCCGACCGTACGGGCCTCGGCAATCAGCGCGACCAGGCCCGCCTCGGTGTCGATCCTCGCCGTGACGTCGACGAAGGAGAGCGGCAGCGGGTGGGCGAGCGGGATCAGGGCCGCGGTCTGCTTGGCGGCCTGGATGCCGGCAATCCGGGCGACGCCGAGGACCTCCCCCTTGGGGCCGTCACCCCGCTCGACCGCCCGCGCCGTGGTCGGGGCCATGCGCAGGTGCGCCCGGGCGGTGGCGCGACGCTCGCTCGCCGGCTTGGCGCCGATGTCGACCATGCGGGCGCGGCCGTCGTCGCCGAGATGGGTCAGATCGCTCACGCGGAGCCTTCCGGCTCGGGGGCGGCGGCACCCTCGACCCAGGCACCCTCGCCGGCGGCGTCGAGCTCGCGCTTCCAGATCGGCGCCTCGGCCTTGATCCGGTCGATCGCCTCGTGGGCGCCGGCGAAGGCTTCCTCGCGGTGCGCGGCGGCGACCGCGACGACGACGCCGGGTTCGCCTCGTGACACCCGCCCGACGCAGTGCTCGGCGGCGGCGGCGAGCAGGCCGTGGTGCTCGCAACAGTCCTCGAGGATCGCCGCGATCCGCTCCTCGGCCATCTCCCGATAAGCCTCGTAGTCGAGGTTCGCCACATCTCGCGTCACTCCCTGGAAGGTGACGATCGCCCCGGCGCCGGGGTCGCCGACCCAGGCCGAGAGCCGCTCCGCCGAGAGCCGATCCTCGGTCACCTGGGCCCAGGTCCGGGCGCCGCCGGAGATCGGCGGGATCAGGGCCAGCTCGTCGCCGGCGTGAATCGCGGTGCCGGCGCTGGCGTACTCGCGGTTGACGGCCATCCGCAGCGACCGCGAGCCGACCAGCTCGGCGAGGCCCGGCGTGGCGGCGAGCCGCTCGAAGGCGTCGGCGACCGTCGCGCCGTCGGGCAACTCGATCTCGACCGAGTCGCTCCCGGCGCGCTCGCGGAGGATCGCGAAGAGGCGCACGGTGACGGTCATCGGCCCATGCTAGCCCGGTCGAGCAGCTCGATCTCGACCGTCTCACCGGCCGCGACGCCCGCGCTTGCGGTCGGGATCAGCGCGAGGCAGTCGGCGGCGAGCATCGAGGTGAGGACGTGCGAGCCCTGGCGCGGTAGCGGCCAGGCGACCCATCCGTCCGGTGCGAGCTCGAGCCGGCAGCGGACTGCATGGGCGCGGTCGGTCGGCTTCGCGTAGTCGGCGCCGAGCCGGGCGACGGTCCGATGCCCACCGGGCTCGCCGCCTGCCATGGCGATCAACGCCGGACGGACGAGCAGCAGGAAAGTGACCATCGCCGAGACCGGGTTGCCGGGCAGGCCGAAGACGAGGGTCTCGCTGCGGGTGCCAAACCAGGTCGGGCCGCCCGGTTTCAGCTCCACCCGCCAGAAGACCTGCTCGGCGCCGAGTTCGGCGAGCGCCTCCTTGACGTGGTCGTGCTCGCCAACCGAGACGCCGCCGCAGACGATCGCGACGTCGGCCTCGAGGGCCGGCTCCAACGCGTGCCGGGTCGCCTCGAGGTCGTCGGGAGCCGAGGCGACCGAGGCCACCTCGGCGCCCGCCAGCCGGGCCAACGCCGGCACGGTCAGCGAGTTGGAGTCGCGGATGCCGCCAGGCCCGAGCGGCCGGCCCGGCGGGGTCAGCTCGTCCCCGCTGGTCACCACCGCGAGGCGGGGACGGCGGTGGACGGGGGCCGGGTCGAGGCCGATCGCCGCCAGCGCGCCGAGCTCGGCCGGCCCCAGCTCGGCTCCCCGCCGCAACACCGTCTCGCCAGGGGCGATGTCGTCGCCGGCGCGGCGCACGTTCTCGCCGGGCGCGACCGCGACGCCGACCAGGACCCGGTCGCCGTCGCGATCGGTGTCCTCGACCGGGACGCTGGCGTCGGCGCCTGCAGGCAGCATCGCCCCGGTCGAGATCGCGATCGCCTCGCCCGCGCCGAGGGTCCGCGCCGCCGGGTGCCCGGCGCGCGACTCGTCGACCACGGCCAGCGACACCGGAGCCGCCCCGGCCGCCCCGGTGACGTCGACGGCGCGCACCGCGTAGCCGTCCATCGAGGAGTTGTCGAAGCCCTGCACGGGCGACTCGCCGACCGCGGTGATGCCCAGGCGGCGCCCGAGCGCCTCGTCGAGCCCGACCTCCTCCACCCCCAGCGTCCGCACCCGCGCGAGGATCTCCCGCCCCGCCGCCCCGACCTCGATCGCCTTCGCCATGCCCATACCCTGCCGGCGCGGCGCTATCTTCGTGCGATGGCGAGTGAAGAACCCGCATTCGTATCTCGCGGCTTCACCGGCCGCCCGCACGGCCGCGAGGCGGACCGCCTGCCCCCCGGCCAGTACCTGGAGCGCGGCTTCCCGGTCCTCACCGCCGGCCCGACGCCTCGGCTAGAGCCGGCCGAATGGAGCTTCCGGATCGACGGCATGGTCAGCAACGAGCTCGAGTGGAGTTGGGACGAGTTCGCCAAGCTCCCGTCCGAAGACGTCCCCTGCGACATCCATTGCGTCACCAAGTGGTCGAAGCTCGACACCAGCTTCCGCGGGGTCTCGGTCGACGTGCTGCTCGAAACCGCCCGCCCCGAGGGCGCCTTCTCGACCGCCTACTCGTTCGGCGGCTACACGACCAACCTCTCGCTCGAGGACCTGACCGGCGGCCGCGCCTGGGTCGTCACCGAGCACGAGGGGGCGCCGCTGCCGCGCGAGCACGGCGGTCCCGCGCGCCTGCTCGTCCCGCACCTCTACTTCTGGAAGAGCGCCAAGTGGGTGCGCGGGCTGCGGATCATGGACCACGACGAGCCGGGTTTCTGGGAGGCCAACGGCTACAACAATCACGGCGACCCGTGGAAGGAGGAGCGGTATTGGTCGGACTGAGCCCGGTCGCCCAGCGTGCCCCGGGTCGCTGGCAGATCGCCGACGTCGAGCAGATCCGGGTCGAGACGCCGCGCACCAAGACCTTCCGCCTGCGGCCGCCGATGTGGATCCCGCACCTGCCCGGCCAGCACTACGACGTCCGCCTCACCGCGCCCGACGGCTACCGCGCTGAGCGCTCCTACTCGATCGCCTCCTCGCCACTCGAGGAGGGAGCCGTCGAGCTGACCATCGACCGGCTCGAGGGCGGCGAGGTCTCGACCTACTTCCACGACGTGCTGGTCGAGGGCGACCAGGTCGAGGTCCGCGGGCCCTTCGCCTCCTACTTCGTCTGGCGCGGCGAAGAACCGGTGCTGTTGATCGGCGGCGGCTCCGGCGTGGTGCCGCTGATGTCGATGCTGCGCCACCGCCGCCTCACCGCCCCCGAGCTGCCGATGCGCCTGCTCTACTCGGCCCGCACCCGGGCCGAAGTGATCTACGCCGACGAGCTCGGCGACGACGCGATCGTCGCTCTCACCCGCGAGCTCGAGGGCGTCCCGATCGAGGGCCTGCACGGCTTTCAGCTCGGCCGCATCTTCCCCGGCCTGGTCGCCGCCGAGGCCTTCGACTCCGGCCTCGCCTTCGTCTGCGGATCGAACCCCTTCGTCGAGTCGATCAGTCAGATGCTGCTCGCCGCCGGTTACGCGCCGGAGCGGATCCGCACTGAGCGCTTCGGGCCGACCGGCACCTAGGCCTCGACGATCAGGCGGGTAAAGGACGCCTTCCAGACGGCGACGACCCGGACGCCCGGGCGCAGGTCGAGGCGCGTCGCCGAGGCGGCCGTGATCTCGGCGACCAGCGGCTGCGGCGCGGCGAGGCCGACCCTGGCGCGCGAGCCGACCGTCGTCACCGTGGTCACCTCGCAGGCGAGGCGGTTGAGCCGCGAGTCGGCGCCGGGGGCTGTCGCCGCGGCGGGCATCTCGATCGAGATCTCCCAGGGGAAGACGCTCAGCGAGACCGCGCCACGCGCCCCGTCGGCGCTCCAGACCGTCGCGCCGCCCGGCAGCCGCACGGCGGTCAGCTCGCCTTCCCCGCTCGCTTCGCCGTGCAGCACCACCGCGCCGGAGAAGTCGGCGACGAAGGCCGAGGCGGGGGCGGCCGAGATCGCCGCGGCGCTGCCGCGCTGGATCTCCTGGCCGGCGTCGATCACGATCAGCTCGCCCGCCAGCGCCGCCGCCTCCTCGAAGGAGTGGGTGACGAGGACGACCGGCGTGCCGGTCTCGGCGAAGACGGTGCGCAGCTCGGCGATCGCCTCGCGCCGGGTGGTCGAGTCGAGGGCCGCGAGCGGCTCGTCGAGCAGCAGAAGAGGGGGATCCGCCGCCAAGGCCCGGGCCAGCGCGACCCGTTGGCGCTCGCCCCCCGACAGCGTCGACGGGCGCGCGTCGGCGAGCGCCGCCACGCCGAGGCGTTCGAGCATCTCCAGCGCCGCCGGCCGGCGCTCGCGCCGTGGGCCGCTGATGCCGTAGGCGACGTTGCGCCAGGCGCTCATCCGCGGGAAGAGGGCGTAGTCTTGGAAGAGGAAGCCGCACCCGCGCCGCTCCGGCGCCAGGTCGACGCCGCGCTCGGTGTCGAGCCAGACCGTCGCGGCCGCTTCGACCCGGCCCTCGAGCGGCGAGAGCAACCCGGCGATCGCCCGCAGCATGCTCGTCTTCCCCGAGCCGGATCGCCCCACCAAGGCGAGCTGCGCCCCCGCCCGCACCGCCAGCTCCAGATCGAGGTCGAACCCTCGCAGCGGCGTCCGGACCCGCGCATCCAGCCCGCTCAAAGCCGCACCGCCCCGTCGCCCGCGAGCGGACGGTCGGCGCCGAGCAGCTTCACCCCGAGGAGCAGCCCGGCGGAGACCAGGATCAGCACCGCCGAGAGGGCGAGCGCGGCGACGAAGCCGCCCGGTTCGGCGAAGGCCGAGAAGATCGCCAGCGGCGCGGTCCGCGTCACTCCCTGCAGCGAGCCGGCGAAGAGGAGGGTCGCCCCGAACTCGCCGAGCGCCCGACCCCAGGAGAGCGCCACGCCGGAGGCCAGCCCGTCGCGGGCGCTCGGAATCGCCACGGTGGCGAACGCCCGGAACGGGCCGGCGCCGAGGGTCCGCGCCGCCTCCAGCAGGCGGCCGTCGACCGCGGCGAAGGCGGCGATCGCCTGGCGCAGGAAGAACGGCGCCGAGACGAAGATCAGAGCGACGACGACTCCCGCCGTCTGGAAGACGAGTTCGACGCCGAGAGCCGAGACGGCGCCGCCGAGGATCCCGTGTGGTCCGAAGGCGGCGAGCAGGGCGATCCCGGCGACCGCCGGTGGCATCACCAGCGGCAGCTCGATGATCGTCAGCACCAGCGATCGCCCCGGGAAGTCGCGGGCGGCCAGCAGGTAGGCGGTCGGGGTGCCGACGACGACGACGATCGCCAGGGCGATCAGGGTCGTCTTCAGGCTGAGGAGGAGCGCTTCGCGGGCCGATTCTTCGCCGAGCGCTTCGACCAGGCGCGCCGGGCTGACGTTGGCGAAGACGGCGACGACCGGGACGAGCAGGAAGGCGACGGTCGCGAGCGCCGCGACGAGGGCGAGGCCCGCGAACCACGACCGCCTCACGGGGGCGGCAGGAACCCGGCTTCGCGGAGGTCTTCCTGGCCTTCGCCTTCGATCAGCCCGGCGACGAATTCTTCGGCGGCCGGCTTGTCGCCGCTCGACTTGACGACGGCGACGCCGTATTCGACCCGCGGCTGCAGCTTCGCTTCGAGTTCGACCGGTTCCAACCCTTCGGCGGCCTTCTCGTCGGTGACGTAGACGAAGCCCGCGTCGGCGGCGCCCGCTTCGAGCTTGGCGACGATCGAGGCGACCTCGGTCTCTTCGGAGACGACGTTGGACATGATCGCTTCGCTCTGCGTGACGGGAAGGCGGCCGAGCACGGTGCGGGTGTACGAGCCGACCGGGACGCTCGGATCGCCGATCACCAGCTTCACGCCGGGCTTGGCGAGGTCGGCGAGGCTCTTGATGTCGCTTCCTTCCGGCACCGCGATCACCAGTTCGTTGCGCGCGAACACCTGCGGCTTTTCGACCGATCCTTCTTCGAAGAGTTCCTGCGGGTATTCCGTGTCGGCGGAGGCGAAGACGTCGGCCTTGGCGCCCTGTTGGATCTGCGCGGCGAGTTCGTCGGACCCGGCGAAGGAGGGCTTCACGTCCGCGCCTTCGAAGCTTTCGCCGTATTTGGTCACGGCTTCGGTGAGGGAAGAGGCGCCGAGCACGATCAGCGTGCTGTCGGAGCCCGCCTCGCCCGAGCCGGAAGAGGAGCTCGACGACGAGCCACCGCCGCAGCCGGCCACGATCAGCGCCGCGAGGATCGCCCCGGCAAGTCCGAGCGACGCACTCGGTCGCCTCATTCGCCCGCCTGGATCATCACCGAGGTCGCCTTCACCGTTGCCGTCGCCTTCACCCCGGGAGCCAGCCCAAGCTCTTCGACCGAGTCGCGGGTGATCGCCGCGGTGACCAGGTGGGGGCCGGCCTCGATCTCGACCAGCGCCATCACGCCGTCGGCCTCGACCGAGCGGACCACGCCCGGGAAGCGGTTGCGGGCCGAGAAGCCGTCGCCGGTGCCGTGCCGGGTCGGCGCGTCGCGTAGCCGTTCGACCTCGGCCACCGGCACCCGGCGCCGGTTGCGCTCGTCACGCGTCGTCCGCAGTTTCCCTGCCCGGTCCCAGCGGCGCACCGTGTCGGTACTTACCCCGAGCATCTTCGCTGCTTCGCCGATCCCGACCGTCTCAGCCATTGCCTAGGCACTGTATAGGCAAGCCTCTCGGATCTCGTTTCCTTCGCTGTCATAACTTGCGGATACCGTCATCGCCGGGACAAACATTTCGATACTGGGAGTGGAGATGACCGAGTTGACCGAGATGCAGGCGGAGCTGTGTCGGGCGAGCGAGACCGAATACTCGGACCTGCGAGCCCTGTTCATCAATTGCACGCTGAAGCGAAGCCCAGAGGTGTCCAACACCCAGGGCCTGATGGACATCTCCGAGGAGATCATGCGGCGTAACGGCGTCACGGTCGAAAACATCCGTGCCGTCGACCACGGGATCGCGACCGGTGTCTGGCCCGACATGACCGAGCATGGCTGGGCGGTCGACGAGTGGCCGGCGATCTACGAACAGGTGCAGGCGGCCGACATCCTCGTGATCGGCACCTCGATCTGGCTCGGGGAGAAGTCCTCGGTCGCGACCCAGGTGATCGAGCGGCTCTACGGCAACTCCCACCTTCTCAACGAGGCCGGCCAATACGCCTATTACGGTCGCGTCGGGGGTTGCCTGGTGACCGGCAACGAGGACGGCGTGAAGCACTGTGCGATGAACATCCTCTACTCGCTCCAGCACCTCGGGTACGTGATCCCGCCGCAGGCCGACTCGGGCTGGATCGGTGCGGCCGGCCCGGGGCCGTCCTACCTCGACGAGGGCTCGGGCGGTCCCGAGAACGACTTCACCAACCGCAACACGACCTTCGCGGCCTGGAACATGCTCCACCTCGCGCGGATGCTGAAGGACGCCGGCGGCATCCCCACCCACGGCAATCAGCGACCGGCGTGGGACGCCGGCTGCAGCCTCGACTTCCCGAACCCGGAGTACCGGGTCTGATCGCCGACCGGTTCAGGGAAAACAAGGACTACTTCGTCGCCGTGCTCAAGAACGAGAAAGACCACAAGGCCTTCATCGCCAAGGCGCTCGGCTCGAAGACCCTACCGGTCTTAAATTCCAGATCCCGGCCAGCGTCACCGAGACCGGCGAGTCGCTGCTGAAGACCGGCGTCGCCCTCGAGACGGCTTTCGTCGAGGCCTATCTCGGGACATCCGAGACCTTCGGCTCCGCCGAACTGCGGTCGGTCGCCTCGAAACTGGCCGCCAACGAGGCGACGCGTTTCAGCTTCTTCGATGCGGCGGCCCGCGGCCACGGGGTGCTTCCGTCCTTGCCCGGGACGGCGACGATCCCGGCGACCGTGAAGAAGCTCGAACCCTTCCTCGCCTAGACGCCCGCGGGCGGCGGGAAATGGTGCCGGGTCATCGGGGTGGTGGCCGGCATCGTCCTGCGCGGTCGTTCGCCTCCGGCGAGGTGCCCGTAGTGGTCCACGAGGAACCGGTCGGTGACCGCACCTGTCGCCAGTGACCCATCCGATCTAGGTTCGGACCATGGCCGATCACATCGTCGAATTCCTGGGCGCCGAGTGGCTCCTGATCGCCGCGGCCGTCAGGGCCGGATCACCGCTGCAGGCGGTGATCCGGACCGCCACCCTAGAAGGTAACTATCGCGCCCGTGGGGAAGGACGCCCGGTACCCGAGAGCGAGCATTTCTGGGTGCCGGCGTGGGGTCAGCCCGTACCGGTCGATGGGCCGACCGGCGCGCCCTGGCCCTGAACTGGGCGCCCGGCGGTCGCCGAAGGGTCTAGGCGACCGCTTTCGCGCGGTGCGGTCAACCGGCCCGCCGTCGAGCCTCCGCTGGCGGCGGTGAAATCGAGGTCGGCGCCGCGCGGTCCGCCTCGCGGCAGCCCGCTAGTGATTATTGGGGTTGACCGGTCTCGCTGGGTGATCAAGTATCGGCCATCCGGGCTCATCGGGGGGAGGGCCAGACGAGCGGAGCGAAAGGACCCCAGTGAAGCGATTTCCAGCAGGCCCGTTCCCCATCGCCATGGCGGCGAGTCTCGCCCTGATCTGCTCCGTGGCGATCCCTTCCCTGTCGATCGCCGCCCAGCCGGGGAAGGGCAAGACCTATTCCGGATCCATCACGCGCGTCGTCGCCGGCACCAGCTCCACCTTCCCGATCACCTTCCAGGTGTCAAGGAACGGCAAGAAGGTCCACGACTTCAGCCTGCCGAGCAGCTACCCGGTCTATTGCGAAGGTGGCGGCTTCGGCGAAGCCCAGGAAGCCACCGCGAAGATCTCCAAGCAGGGCACGTTCACGGCGAAGCTGCCGCTCTACTTCGCCCCCACGCATGATCACCAGGGCTTCGTCAAGATCACCGGCAAGTTCGGCAAGAACGGGCATGAGAGCGGCAAGGTGAGCACCGAATTCACCGGTGGCAGCCTCACGGGCTGTAACGGGACCTCGAAGTACACGGCCAAGGCGAATTGAGGAAGCGATGAGACCAAGGCGGGCGTTGCTCCTCGCGGCAGGCACGCTTCTCGCGGCCCTGGCCATCGCTCCGGCCGCGAACGCCGCCGCCAAGATCGAGCTGAGCGCCAAAGTGCTCTCCGTCAACCCTGGCAAGCCGCCGACGGCGTGCCCGTACCCGAGCAAGATCGAAGTGACCGACCACGGCCGCGCCGCCGGCGTGATCAAGGTCCGGAGTTGTGCCGCGACCGGCACCGGCGCCTACTACGACGGCAGCGCCGACCTCGATGTCGGCAGCCTGACCGGCCCGGCGAGATTCGGGGTCGCCTTCCACCCCGTACCACCGAACTTCACCGAACCGAAGTTCGGCACCGGCAGGGTGCAGAAAGGGGAAGAAGGCGAGCAGTTGCGGGTCAAGGGGGCGACCCTGCCGAGCGAAGTCGGGGCGCAGTTCCAGCTGGTCCTCTACCCGAGCGCTTCGGCCGATGGGGCGAGTCAGAAGCGATAAGCCGGAAGGTGCGCCGGCGCCGCACGGTCGGTGAGCTTCGGAGGCAGGCGCATGCGGGAAAGGTGGGGCACGGAATGAGCCGTCCCGGCTTTCACGGAGACTCTGGACTTCCCCCGCTCTGACGGACACCTGAAGGCTTGCGCGAGCAAGCCCCGAAAGGACGGTGTAAGTCATGCCCAAAACCAGACCTGCCTATCCCGATGAGTTTCGCCAGGAGGCCGTCGCGATGGTCCGCGGCGGGCCGCTCGGTCCGCGATGTCGCCGAGAGCCTCGGTGTCTCCCAGCAGTCTCTTCGCAAGTGGGTCAAGCAGATCGAACTGGACGGGCGAGAACGCGAGGATGGACTGCGAAGCGAGGAGCGTGAGGAGCTGCGCCGACTCCGCCGCGAGAACGTCCGGCTAAAGCAAGAGCGAGATCTGCTCAAGCGAGCCGCGGCCTTCTTCGCGAAGGAGACCGAGACCCGGTGATCGCCTATCGGATCATCTCGGCGCAGAGGGCCCGCACCCCGGTCTCCGTCGCCTGCGAGCTGCTCGGCGTCTCCCGCTCGGGCTTCTATGGCTGGCAGACCCGCGCGCCAAGCCAACGGGCACTCCACGACGCCTGGCTGACCGGGCGCATCAAGGAGATCTGGAAGGCCAACCGCGAGGTCTACGGCGCCCCACGTATCCACGCCGAGTTGCGGATGGCGCACGGGATCAGGGTCTCGCGAGAGCGCGTGGAGCGGCTGATGCGCGAAGCCGGGATCAGTGGCCTGGTGCCGAGAAAGCAGGGGCGCACGACGATCCGCGTGCCGGGAGTGCGAGTGGCCGACGACCTGGTCGAGCGCGACTTCCGGCCTGCCGCTCCCAACCTGCTCTGGGTCGCCGACATCACCTACCTGCGCACCTGGGAGGGCTGGCTCTACCTGGCCGCCGTCCAGGACGCCTTCTCGAGGGCGATCGTCGGCTGGTCGATGGCCGACCACATACGCTCAGAGCTGGTATCGACGCGCTGCGGATGGGGATCGCCCGCCGGCGCCCGAAGCCCGGCCTGATTCATCACAGCGATCAGGGGTCGCAATTCGTGTCTCTTGCCTTCGGCCAGGCCGCCGGAGAGGCGGGCATCGCCCGCTCGATGGGCTCGCGGGGCGATTGCTTCGATAACGCCGTCGCCGAGTCGTTCTTCGCCACCCCGAAGAAGGAGCTGAGTGTCGCCACTTGCAGTGGCCCCGGGTTCGAACGTGGGAATTCCAGTCAACGTCGCAACGGTTGAACGTCTCGATGCTACCTGTCGTCTGGCCTGGCATCGGCGACTGGGGGTCGACAAGGAAGGGTGGAGCAGCCTGAGGCGGTCAGGCGAAGGCCCGGAGGGCCGAGCCTGACCGCCTCAGTGCGGTCGCCGACGCCATCTGGTCAGGCTGCCGCGAGGGCGCTCTCGAACAACTGCGCCGGACGGCTCCATCCGAGCGTCTTGCGGGGCCGGTCGTTGACCTCGAGGGCGATCCGGGCCAGATCCTCGGGGGTGTGGATGCCGAGGTCGGTGCCCTTGGGGAAGTAGTCGCGCAGGAGGCCGTTCATGTTCTCGTTGCTGCCCCGCTGCCACGGGGAGTGCGCGTCACAGAAGAACACGTCCGTGCCGGTCGTGGCGGTGATCTGCTGATGCTGCGCGAGCTCCTTGCCCTGATCCCAGGTCAGCGTCCGCCGCAACCCGGCGGGCAGCCTGGTGAACGCCGCGCTCAACCCTTCTCGGACCGTCTGGGCGGTCGAGACGCCGTCGGGCAGATGCACCAACACCAGGAACCGGGTGCGACGTTCGACCGGCGTCCCGATCGCCGAGCGGTTGCCCGGCCCCACGATCAGGTCGCCCTCCCGGTGCCCGGCCTCGGCACGGTCCTCGACCTCCGCGGGGCGCTCGTCGATCATCCGCATCCCGGTGAGCCGCCCACGGCGCTGTAAGCCGAGCAGACGTCGACGACGGCGGCGTCGTCGTGCCGGACGGGTCAGCTCGACGGCCGGGTCATAGATCGCCTGGTAGATCGACTCGACACAAAGCCATCGCCGCCGCTGGCCGGCGAACAGGATCCGCAGCTCGTGCGCGACCTGCTCCGGGCTCCAGCGTCTGGCCGGCAGGCGGGCGACCACGCCGGCGAGCACCGCGTCGACCGTCACCTTCCTCGTCCTGGGCCTACGGGTGCGCTCCCTGGCGGCATGCTCGGCGTGGTGAGGGCGATAACGGCCGTCGGGGTCGCTGTTGCGCCGGATCTCGCGGCTGATCGTCGAGGGCGAGCGTCCCGACTCGATGGCGATCCCCCGCACGGACGTCCGGGCCGCGACCAGGTCGGCGATCACGATCCGCTCATGCTCCGAAAGGCACCGGCGGCTCCGCGGCCTGGCTTCCGTGATCTTCACCGGCGGATAGTGCAGGGCCTCCCCGGCGGAATTGACGACGGTCCGGCCGTAGCGCCACCGGGTGCCCGTGCGGCGGTTGATCCCGACCAGGCGACACGCCTCAGAGTTCGTGACTCCCTGTGCGATCAGCCGCGCATATCGCTGCTGCTTCTCCGCCTGCACACCCCCGGCCGGCGTCCGTCTTCTCTTCCGCATCGCAAACCTCCAGATCGTGTCGGTGTTGCGACGTTCGCTGGAATCCGCCCGTTCGATACCCAGTCGGGCCGAAGCGGGAGGCCGGGACGCGGCGAGGCCTGACCCGGGTCCAGGCCGAGGCCGAGCTCCGCCGCATGGCCGCCGAGACGCGCGTCGTCGCGAAGCCGACGGGCGAGCGCCTCTCGGTGGCCGAGGTCTCCTCACGCTATGTAGCCCACGCCGAGCGCCGAGGGCGCAAGCTCTCCACCCGCCTCCACATCGAGTCCGAGACGCGGGTCCACCTCGTCCCCTTCTTCGGGGACCGGGCGCTCGACTCGATCGACCCCGGCGAGGTCCTCGACCTGATCGGCAGGCTCGAAGGGAAGGGCCTGAAGCCGAACTCGATCCGCAACATCGTCGCCACCCTCTCGGCCCTCTTCAACTTCGCCCGCGCCCCGCAGCGCGGCTGGGCGACGCGGAACCCCTGCGAGGGCCTCGAACTGCCGGCGACCCCCGAGCGCAACGAGGTGCGCTTCCTCACCCTCGACGAGGTCTACGGGGCGATCGCCGCCGCCCGTCCGGGACCCTTCCAGGCGATCGACCGCATCCTCTACCTGGCCGCCGCGACGACCGGCCTGCGAAAGGGCGAGCTGGTCGCGCTGCGCTGGCTCGACGTCGACCTGGAGGCGGGCCGGATCAGGGTGCGCCGGAACTTCGTCTGCGGCGAGTTCGGCACTCCGAAGTCTCGACGGTCGAGCCGCTCCGTCCCGATCACGCCGGGCCTGGCGAGCAAGCTGCGGAGGTTGCGCCGCATCTCGCGCTTCTCGCGCGACCAGGATCTCGTCTTCGGTCACCCCGAGACCGGGGAGCCGCTCGCCAAGGCGAACGTGACCCGTCGCTTTCGTGCCTCGCTGAAGGCCGCAGGCCTCGACGACTCCCACCGCTTCCACGACCTGCGTCACACCTTCGGAACCCGTGCCGCCGGCGCCGGGGTGCCGATGCGGACGCTCCAGGAGTGGATGGGGCACCGCGACCTGACGACCACCCAGATCTACGCCGACTACTCCCCGAACGCGGCCGAGAGCGAGATGGTCGCCCGGGCCTTCGGTCGCTGAGGAGCCGACCGGGTGCAACCCGCCCTCGCCCCCGGCGCGATCGCGTCCTGAGCCGAATTCCATGTGCCTGGGCCAAAATTGGAGCTCTATCGGAGTTCCGGAAGGGGTGGGGAAGGCCGCAGACCGCTCTGGCAAGCGATCTGGGGCTTATCGGGGCGCCCGGACGAACGGCGATCCAGCAGAACGTCGCGCCGATCGTCTGGCCCGCGCTTTCCTGTTCCTATTGCGGCTAGACGATTATGCGTTTAATCGTCTATACTCCTCGACATGATCTATGCGACCCCGCCGATCACTCCCGCCCTCCAGGAGCGGCTCGACGAACTGGCGCAACTGCGCGACGCCCTCGGCGAGGAGGTGAAGGCCCCGAGTCGCTGGATGGGCTCGCTGCGACGCGAGGTGCGGGCAACCTCGATCGAGAGCTCGACCTCGATCGAGGGGTTCAGCGTCTCCCCCGAGGAGGCGCTGGCACTCACCAGCGGCCGGGAATCGGCCGACCGCGGCGAGGAGAACCGCCAGGCGGTCGCCTGCTACGCGCGGGCGATGGACCACGTCGGGACGATGGCGGGCGACCCGGTCTTCCGCTGGCTCGACCGGGTGATCCTCGATCTGCACTTCGATGCCTGCAGTTTCCAGCGCGACAAGGATCCGGGCCTCTGGCGGGCCGGGCCGATCGCGGTGACCGGACCCGGCGGCACGCTCGAGTACCGCGGGCCCGAGGAGAGCGACGTGGTGCCGCTGATGGCCGAGGTGGTCGACTGGCTGGCCGACGGCGACCCCGAGGTCGACGTCGTCGTCCGCGCGGCGATGGCCCACCTGCACGTCGTCTCGGTCCACCCCTTCCGCGACGGCAACGGCCGCGTCTCGCGGATCGTGCAGTCGCTCGTCCTGGCGCGCGAGGGACTGGCCTCGCCGGAGTTCTTCTCGATCGAGGAGTACCTGGGCTCCCACACCCCCGACTACTACGCCGCCCTCCGTGAGACGCAGGGCGGCAGCTACCAGCCTCACCGCGACGCCTCCGGCTGGGTCGGCTTCTGCGTCGAGGCCCACATCACCCAGGCGCGACAGCGGCTGGCGCAGATCGAACAGGCGGCGGCGCGCTGGGGATACCTTGAGGATCTGGTTACCGCACGGGGATGGCCCGAGCGGCTCGTGATCGCACTCGAGCAGAGCCTCCATTCCGGCAGCGATCGCGGTGCCTACGGAGAGGAGGCCGAGATCTCCCCGGCGACCGCGAGTGCCGACTTCCGCCGCCTGCTCGACGCCGGTCTCGTCGTGCAGCAGGGGCGCGGGCGGAACATCAGCTACGTCGCGGGCGAGCCGCTGCTCGAGGGTGTGAAGCACGCACTCGCCCGAGGGTGAGGACGAGTTGAGAGGTGCCAAGGGCCTGCGACGTTGGCTGGAACTCCGACCGTCGCTCCCACCTACGCGCTTGCTTCCTTCGATTTCGGCCGCCCCATCGCCCAGGAGCCGGCCGGTTGCAACCCGGCCTCGCCCCGGGGGCGAGCGCGTCCTGAGTCGAATTCCACCCGCCTGGGGCCAAAATTGGAGCTCTATTGGAGCTCTGGGAGGGGTGAGAAGCGCCGCAAACCGCTTGGTGAAGCGGTTTGCGGCGTATCGGGGCGCCCGGATTTGAACCGGGGACCTCACCGACCCGAACGGTGCGCGCTACCAGGCTGCGCCACGCCCCGAGAGAGGCGGATTGTGGCAGAGGGGAGCGGCGTGGGGCGGTGAGGCCGGCGGGCGGCTGCGGACCCGCCGACGCCGGGCGCTACTTTGGTGGTCGGGGGGTTTCAAGGCAAAGATGACGCGCAGCCTCGGTTTGGTGGTGGTCGTGATCGCGGCGCTCTGCGCGCTGCCCGCGTCCGCGTCCGCGTATCTGCCGCCGGGCTTCGTCGGGATCTCGCCGCAGAACCCACTCGGGCACAAGGACTTCGAACTGATGTCGGAAGCCGGGGTCGACAACGTGCGGCTGCCGATGTTCTGGTCGGGGATCGAGTCGAAAAGCCCGCTGGTCGTCCCGCCCGACTGGTCCAGCTTCGACAAGGAGGT
This sequence comes from uncultured Actinomycetes bacterium, assembly GCA_963824485.1. Lineage (GTDB taxonomy): Bacteria > Actinomycetota > Thermoleophilia > Solirubrobacterales > 70-9 > VAYN01. The sequence goes on along the minus strand of CAWGPH010000004.1, from coordinate 121,414 downwards.
CGAACTGGCGGCCGAAGCGAACGTGCGGATCATGCCGTTCGTCTGGGGCTCGCCGGAATGGGTCGCCCGCGAACAGGTCGACCTGCCGGTGAAGACGACCTGGCAGCGCTGGGCGTGGCAGAAATTCCTCCGCGAAGCGGCCCGCCGCTACGGCCCGGAAGGCGAATTCTGGGAAGACCACCGCAAGCTCGACTACCTGCCGATCACCCACTGGGAGATCTGGAACGAGGAGAACATCGTCAGCTTCGCCCACGCCCCCGAACCGGTCGAATACGCGAAGCTGATCCGGATCTCCGGCGCCGCGCTGCACTCGACCGCGCCCGGCTCGAAGGTGCTGATCGGCGGCCTCTTCGGCCGGCCGCTGCAGATCCCGCCCAACGTCGCCTCCGGCGACTTCCTGCAGCGCGTCTACCGGGCCGGTAACGTCAAGCCCTACTTCGACGGCGTCGCGCTCCACCCGTACGTCGCCGAAGCGAAAGCGATGGGCGCCCAGCTCGACAACCTGCGCCGGATCATGGACCAGCACGGCGACGGCGCGACCCCGCTTTACATCACCGAGCTCGGCTGGGGATCGCAGAGCGGCCCGACCCGCTGGCAGCGCGGCCCGCTGGGCCAGGCCAACCAGCTCAGCACCGCCTTCGAAATGCTCTCCAACAACCGGACTCGCTGGAAGGTGCAGGGCGTCTGGTGGTTCACCTGGACCGACGAAGGCGGCACCTGTGTCTTCTGCGGCTCGGCGGGCCTCCTCACCAAGCACTACGAAGCGAAGCCCGCCTGGTACCGCTTCATCGAATGGACCGGCGGCGAACCGGAAGCCGTCCCGTCCGCCGTCGATCCCGAATGAGGTAAGCCTGGCCTATGGGCGTTCGCGAGAGCGCCCGGTGGATAGGCTCCAAGGACTCCGTATATCGATGAGAGGAGAACCGCAGATGGCTTTCGAGGTACCTGATCTTCCCTACGCGTACGACGCGCTCGAGCCCCATATCGACGAGGCGACGATGCGCGTGCACCACGACAAACACCACCAGGCCTACGTCGACAAAGCGAACGCCGCGCTGGAGGGCACCGAGTGGGCCGATCGCTCGGTCGAGGACGTCCTCACCAACCTCTCCAGCCTGCCCGGCGACAAGCAGGGCCCGGTCCGCAACAACGCCGGCGGCCACTACAACCACTCGCTCTTCTGGAAGATGCTGAGCCCTGACGGCGGCGGCGAGCCGACCGGCGACGTCGCCGGCGCGATCACCGACACCTTCGGCTCGTTCGACGACTTCAAGGAGCAGTTCAAAGCGGCCGGCATCGCCCGCTTCGGCTCCGGCTGGGCCTGGCTGGTCAAAGACTCCTCCGGGCTGGCGGTCGTCTCGACCCCGAACCAGGACACGCCACTGTCGGACGGCTCCGCGCCGCTGCTCGGCGTCGACGTCTGGGAGCATGCCTACTACCTGAAGTACCAGAACAAACGTCCCGAATACCTCGACGCCTTCTGGAACGTCGTCAACTGGGACTACGTCAACGAGCTGTACGCGGCGGCCTGAGCGTCGCCATCGCCCTGGGCCGGCACGTGGGACATCGCGTGCTCGGCCAGGGCGGTGATCGTCAGCGACGGGTTGACGCCGACGTTGGCCGGCACCGCCGAGCCGTCGCAGACCAGCAGGTTCTCGTAGCCGAAGACGCGCTGGCGTGAGTCGACGACGCCGTCCTCGGGTGAGTGCCCGATCGTCGCGCCGCCGAGGATGTGGGCGGTGTTCGGCACGTTGAAGAGCGCCTCCGAAAGGCTCGACTGGGCGATCCCGCCGGTCCGCTCGGCGAGCCACTCGGCGGCCTCGTTGGCGACCGGGATGAAGGTCGGGTTGGGACGCTCCGGGTCCTGTTCGGTGCTGAGGCGCACGTCGCCGTTGCGCTTCAGCTTCGGGCGCAGGGCGATCGCGTTGTCGAGCGTCTGCATGACGAGGACGATGATCGTGCGGCTCGACCAGCCCTTCGGCCACATGACCTTGGCGAAGCGGCCGGGGTGGCGGACGATCTGGCCGAGCAGCTTCAGCGGCCGCGTCAGTTTGGTCCCGTCGCCGACCAGCAGCGTGTAGAGCGTGTTCATCGAGTCGCCGGCGTGGCCGTAGGTGACGGTCTCGATGTGGGTGTGCGGGTCGGGGTAGATCGAGGAGGTGATCGCGACCCGGCGGGTGAGGTCGTCGGGGTAGTCCTCGGGGACGGTGACGGCGAGGATCATCTCGCTGTTGGTCCGCACCAGCTCGCCCAGCCGTTTCGAGACCTTCGGCAGGGCACCGCCGAGCCGGCAGCGCTGCAGCAGTTTGTTGGTGCCGAGCGGGCCGGCGGCGAAGACGACGCCGCGGGCGGTGATCGTGCGCTTGCCGCGGCCGGGCAGGAGGCCGGAGCGCTCGCTGGTGACCCGGTAGCCCTCGGACCCGTCGGCCGCGCCGAGCGGGCGCACCTCGGTCACCATTCGTTCCGGCTCGATCCGCACGCCGCGCCGCTCGGCCAGCCAGAGGTAGTTCTTGACCAGCGTGTTCTTGGCGCCGTGCGGGCAGCCGACCATGCAGCGGCCGCACTGCAGGCAGCCGGTGCGGTCGGGCCCCTCGCCGCCGAAGTAGGGGTCGGGGACCGTCTTCCCCGGGTTCTCCGCGTAGACCCCGACCGGGGTCTTGCGGTAGGTCTGGCCGACACCGAGATGCTGGCCGAGCTCGCGCAGCAGCTGGTCGGCGGGGTCGTCCTGCTCGACTTCGGCGACGCCCAGCATCCGCTGTGCCTCGGCGTAGTGCGGGGCCAGGGTGCGCTCCCAGTCCTCGAGGTCGGCCCACTGCGGGTCGCGGAAGAAGTCGGGCCCGGGGACGTAGAGCGTGTTGGCGTAGCCGAGGCTGCCGCCGCCGACCCCGCAGCCGCTGACCACGGCGACGTCGCGGAACTGGGTCAGACGGAAGATCCCCTTGAGGCCGATCCGCGGTGCCCAGAAGTAACGGCGCAGGTCCCAGGTCGACTTCGGGAAGTCCTCGTCGCGGAACCGCCTGCCGCACTCGAGGACCTGGACCGAATAGCCCTTCTCGGCGAGGCGCAGGGCGGAGACGGAGCCCCCGAATCCACTCCCCACCACCACCCAGTCGACGTCAAACTGGCTCACCGGCCAAACCCTAGAGGTTCGGGGCGGCCGCCGGGGAGATCAGCAAAGGGTTCGGGTCTCTCTGTGAGGGGTGGGGGACCGCCCCGGCGGAATTGAGTCGCGCGCCCTGCCGGGCGCGGCTCCCAATGATGGTGCCCGCCTATGGCGGGCATTGACCAGATTGCATATCGCGGCTTCGCCACATTCCGGCGGGTCGGTCCCCCACCCCTCCCACGGTCGCGCTCCGAGGGTTCGCGTCGGCGGCGAGCCCTCGCCGGAGCTTCAAGCCAAGGCGGGCGCCCGGGCGACCCCGCGAACTCCGCCGCTCCCCTGAAGCACGCCGTCCGCCGGAGCTCTGCCCAGGGCCAGCCGCAGACCCGCTCGCGCTCAGGCCTCGCCGGGCTCGAGTGGGCGGAAGTCGCTCGTTCGCGCCCCGCAGACCGGGCAGAACCAGTCTTTGGGGATGTCCTCGAAGGCGGTGCCGGGCGGGATGCCCCCGTCCGGGTCGCCGATCGCCGGGTCGTAGATGAAGCCGCAGCTCTCGCAGATCCAGAGAGTCGCTTCTTTGGTCGACGCCTCCACCTTTTCTACTTTCCTCTTTCTATTTCCTTATTTGGGGTCGAAGCTGACCGCCACCGGTTCGCGGTCGGATTTGTCTTCGATTTCGAAGTACTGGCGCGCCGTGAAGTTCCCCTGGTTGGCGATGATCGAGCCCGGGAACTGCTGGATGTCGGTGTTGTAGGCCTGGACGTTGGAGTTGTAGATCCGGCGCGAGGCCTGGATTTCGTCCTCCAGCTCCGACAGCTGACGGCTCAGCTGCTGGAAGTTTTCCGTGGCTTTCAGGTTCGGGTACTGCTCGGCGACGGCGCGCAGGTCGGTGAGGGCGCCGGTCAGCTTGGTCTCGGCGCTGGCCGTGTCCTGGACACTTTTCGCGGACATCGATTCGGCCCGCGCCTGGGTCACTTTCTCGAAGACGGCGCTCTCGTGCGAGGCGTAGCCTTTGACCGACTCGACCAGGTTGGGCACGAGGTCGTGGCGGCGTTTCAGCTGGACGTCGATCCCGCTCCAGGACTCGTCGACGCGGTTGCGGGCGGAGATGATCCCGTTGCGCTTGGCGATGTAATAGAAGACCGCGAGCAGGATCAGAACTACGACGACGATGATGACGATGACCATTCAGGCTCCCAGGGTTCGATCGGCTTGCTCGACACCTTAGCGCCGAATCCCGCCTAGGATCAGGGGATGGGCGCCAAGCAGGAAGCGCAGGACTGGGCCGACACGGTGCGCCGCTACGGCGAGCGCCACGAAGTCACCTACGAACCGGTCGGCGGGATCAACCCGAAAGACGCGCCGGTGGCGCTCTGCGTCGGCGGCAGCAACCGCCTCACCGGGCAGCTGGTCGAAGGCTTCTGGGGAGCCTCCTGCGACGCCGACGAACGTGAGCTGGGCGGCTTCTTCGACAAGGCGCTGCTGCCGACCGCGCTGCTCGCCAAGGCCCACATGCCCGACCTCGCCCAGGTCGTCCCCGCCTTCAACGTCGAGTCGATCGAGGGGACCGAGCACGTCCAGCAGCGCTTCTCGCGCAAGGTCGAATTCGAGTCGCTCGACTTCAACAAGCGCTTCTGGGCGACGGTGCCGAAGGACTACGACCCGGTCGCCCTGCGCGAGCTGTTCGGGCCGGGCTTCCTCGCCTGGGTGACGACGATGACCGGAGAGATCAGCTTCGGCGTCAACGACCGCCAGCTCTTCTTCCTCTGGCGGCTGCGCGAGCGGTCCGAGGAAGAGCTGAAAGAGGCGCTGAAAAACGCCGGCCAGCTGTTCCGGCGGATCCAGTCGGAGATGGACGAGAGCGGCATCCACACCTACCCGCCCGGGCCCTGGCACGCTGGGCTGGCGCAGTTCCCCGACGCCCCCGCGATCGACTCCTCGCCGGTCGTCCCGTCCTAGCCGGTCGATCCCACGACGCCGTCGCGGCGGGACCCAGAAGGGACGCCGAGGTTCGGAGGGACGGCCGGGGGTGCGGGCGGCGGGGTCCGTGAGGAGCGCCTCGGGCGGTGTCCGTGACGGAGACGCCGGGAAGGTCACGGAGACGTGAGGGAGAGGTCTCGATCGTCACGACCCCACCGCGGAAGACCCCCGACGAAGGCGCGCGTCATGGTGGCGTCCCCGGCGGATCCGTGACGAACCTCCCGTCCCTGTGGACGGGCCCCCGCAAAGGCGACGCCCGGGCGCGACGTCCCCGATTCCTGCGGCCCGGACCCTCACCGACGGGGGCGCCAGCCCGACCCGGCCCCCTGGCCGGGCACGCCACCCGCCCGTACCCTGTCGTGGGGTCGATATCTAGTCGGTCTCGCGCAGATCGGCGAGGCGGATCTCGGCATCCATGCCGGGCAGGACGAGGCGCTGCTCGTCTCCCTCGCCGACCAGCTCGGGCATGATCGGCTCGGTCGAGCGGCCGCGGTAGGCGGCGAGCGCGGCATCGGAGGTCGGGTGGGCGGCGAGCCAGCCGAGCTGGGTGCGGGTCGGGAAGGGGAGGACCACCTCGCCTGCCTCGGCGGCGGCGAGGGCAGCGGCGGGCTCGAACCAGCGCGCGTCGACGATCTCGTTGCGGTCGGGCTCGGGCGGCGTGTGGGCGGGGGCGAGGGCGAGGAAGAACCAGGCGTCGAAGCGGCGCGAGACGATCTCCGGGGTGATCCAGCGACAGAAGGGGACTAGCTCCTCGTCAGCGGCCAGCTCGATCCCGGCCTCCTCGCGCAGCTCGCGGACCGCGCAGGCGCGGTAGCCGTCGGGGCCCTCGCCGTCGGCGGGGTCGACCGAGCCGCCGGGGAAGACCCAGGCGCTGGGCATGAAGGCGGCCTTCTCGGTGCGTTTCAGAAGGAGCACCTCGAGCGCCCGCTGGGCATGCTTGCCGCCGCGGCGCAAGAGGACGATCGAGGCGGCCGGGCGCGGCGTCACCGGCGTGCCGTGGTTCGGTGCCTCCCCCGGGCCGCGCCGTCTCTCCATCGGCACACCCTACGCGCTCGACGGCGACCCCTCCGGCGCGTTCGCAGTTTCCTTCGCTATGCGGTGAAAACTGCGAACGCGCTAGTAGTGCTTTGGTAGCTCTCACTGATCCGGTGGCGGCAGATGGAGAGCGAGTCGGTCGAGTTCGACGGGCTGATCGCATGTCTGGCAACGGCCGGCCCAGCACTTGAAGAGCGGCTGGAAGAGCAGCACCGCCTTCGGCAGCGTCAGGCCGGCCGCCGGGCTTTTGGGTCAAGCCGCTCCAGGGTGAGGAAGCCGTGGGCGGCGGTGACCAGGGCGGTGTGGTGGTGCCAGCCCAGCCAGCTGCGGCCCTCGTAGTGGTCGAGGCCGAGCTCGCCCTTGAGCTGTCGGTAGTCGAGCTCGATCTTCCAGCGCAGGCGGGCGAGCCGGGCCAGCCGCTCGGGCTCGGTGCCCTCGGGCAGGTTGGAGAGCCAGTAGTCGGTGGGGCCCTCGGCGCCCTCGGGCCACTCGGCGATCAGCCACTCCTCGCGCGGCGGGGCCTGGGCGCCCCCTCGCCACTTGACGGGGCCCGGGAGCCGGCAGTGGGCGCCGCGCACCCGCGCGAAGAGGAATCGTGAGCTGACCGGCTCGCCGTCGGGCCCGTCGCGGAAGCTGACGCTCTGGGTCTCTCCGGGCCCAAGGCGGGCGATCAGCTCGCCGATCGACTCCGGCTTGCGATCGGGCTGGGGGCGCTTGCGTGGCCGGCCCGTCTTGCCTTTGCGCTCGGGCATCTCGAAGGCGGTCCCGGGCGCGAACACCGTCGTCGCCGGCCCAAGCGCCAGCACGTACTCGCGCCCGGCGGCGTCGAGGCGGTCGCGCAGCTCGGTGTTCTCGCCGTAGGCAGCGTCGCCCAGCACCGGCGCCGCGGGCACCTCCCACCCGGCGGCCTGCTCGACCAGATCCACCCCCAATTCGGGCTTGGTCTTGAAGGTGACGTCTTCGGGGATCTTCGCCTTGGCCCGTCGCTCGGCGTCTGCGCACCAGTCCTCGGGGAGGTAGAGCGCCCATCCCAGGGGGGCCGTCCCCCGCTCGCCGACCGCGTGCACCGAGACGCCGACCTGGCAGTTGCCGATCTTCCCGAGCGTTCCCGAGTACTGGCGCTTGACCCCCGGGGAGCGCTTGCCGTCCTTGGGGAAGCCGGTGTCGTCGAGCACCCAGGCCTGCACCCCGATCTCGGGCGCCACCCGCTCCGCGCTCGCGCGCACCACTGCCGCCGGGTCCCAGGGACTCACCGCGAGGAAGTTCTGCAGGCTCTCGTAGTCGGCCTCGCCGCCCAGCCGTGCCGTCATCGGCTCCAGCGACTTGCGCGGCCCCTGCTCGATCAGCCCGCGCATATAGAGGCCGCCGTTTGCCAGCTGCGCCGGGCGGTTCACCGCCTCGGCGAGCACCTCAGCGGCAAACGCCTCGAGGCGCTCCTTCACCGCCTCCGGCCCGTCTGCCCGTGCTGCCGGCTCGCTGCGCTCCGCCACTGCCACCATCTTCGCCTCCTCGCGTGAGATCGCTGACGCGAAGGGAATTCGCCGTGGACCGGGCGAGACCTACCGCAGAGCTACCAAAGCACTACTAGTTGGCGGCGGGCTCGGGGAGGGACGCGAGCGCCGCGGCGATCGACTCGGCGGTGATGTCGAACAGGTCTTCGAGCTCGGCCTCGGAGATCGCAAGCGGCGGCATCAGGACGACGACGTCGGAGAGGGGGCGGACCAGGGCGCCGCGCTTGCGCGCCTCGAGCGTCACCCGGTGGCCGACTCGCATTTCGGGGTCGTGCTCGCCGAGGTCGATGCCGATCATCACCCCGCGCGAGCGCACCTGGGTGACGCCGGGCATCGCCGCGATCTCGGCCAGTCGCGCCTCGATCAGCTCGATTTTCGGCCCGAGCCGCTCGATCGTCCGCTCGCGCTCGAAGACGTCGAGGTTGGCGAGCGCGACCGCGCAGGCGACCGGGTTGCCGGTGTAGGTGTGGCCGTGGAAGAAGGTGCGCGCCTCGGCGGGGGCGCCGAGGAAGCCCACGTAGATCGCCTCGGTGGTCAGCGTCGCCGCCAGCGGCAGGTAGCCGCCGGTGATCCCCTTGGCGAGGCAGAGGAAGTCGGGGGAGACGCCCTCGCGTTCGACCGCGAACATCGTCCCGGTGCGGCCGAAGCCGGTCGCCACCTCGTCGCAGATCAGCAGCACGCCGTGGCGGTCGCAGAGCTCGCGGACCGCGCTCAGGTAGCCGTCGGGGTGGACGATCATGCCGCCCGCCCCCTGCACCAACGGCTCCATAATCACCGCCGCGACCTCGCCCTCGTGGGCGCTCAGCAGACGCTCCATGTGGTCGGCGTCGCCGGGCTCGGCGGCGAGCGTCTCGAACAGCAGCGGGCGGTAAGTGGCGTGGAAGAGGTCGATGCCGCCGACCGAGACCGAGCCGATCGTGTCGCCGTGGTAGGCCTCGCGCATCCGGACGAAGCGGGTGCGGGCGCTGTCGCCGCGCTGCTGGTGGTACTGGAAGGCCATCTTCAGGGCGATCTCGGCGGCAGTCGAGCCGGAGTCCGAGTAGAAGACGCGCCGCAGCCCGGCGGGGGCGATCTCGATCAGGCGCGCGGCCAGCTCGGTCGCGCCGGGGTGGGAGAGACCGAGCATGGTCGAGTGGGCGACCTTGTCGAACTGCTCGCGGGCGGCGCGGTCGAGGTCCGGGTGGTGATGACCGTGGACGTTGCACCAGAGCGAGGAGGTGCCGTCGATGTAGCGGTTGCCCTCGACGTCGTAGAGGTAGACGCCCTCGCCGCGCCCGATCATCAACTGCTCTTCCTCGCTCCATCCCTGCTGCTGGGTGAAGGGGTGCCAGACGAACTCCTGGTCGAGCCGATTGAGGCGGGCGGGATCGGAAGGCATCGCCGAAACCCTAGCCCGCTGCCGATCCCTCTCACCGCGTAACAGTCGAGAAAAGGTTCCGCTCATGCAACACCGCCGCCCGGATCCGTGCCCTGATGCGCCACGTCTACCTCTGCGACCGCGGCAACCAGGTGCGGGACGGCCTCGAGGACATTCGCCAAGACGTGCCAATCCTTGAAAGGAACTGCCACGGAGGTTGTCGCCTAGTGTCCTGCCGCGATGTTGGTCCTGTTGCCCCCATCGGAGGGGAAGACCGCGCCCAAGACGGGCCCGCCTGTCGATCTCGGAGCGCTCGCCTTCGCCGGCGAGCTGACGGAGTCGAGGCGGAAGTTGCTCGGGGCGCTCGCCGCGCTCGCGGAGCTGCCGCTCGAGCGGGCGGTCTCGATGCTCGCGGTGTCGAAGGGCCAGGCGGGCGAGGTCGCCGTTGATGCGGGGCTGAGCTCCGCCCCGGCGGGCCCCGCCGCCGCCGTCTACAGCGGGGTGCTCTACGACCGCCTGCGGTTGCCGGAGCTTCCCGAGCGCGCCCAGGGCCGGGTGCTGATCGCCTCGGCCCTCTGGGGCGTGGTCCGGCCCGCCGACCGGATCCCCTACTACCGGCTGTCGGCGAAAGCGAAACTGGACGGGATCGGTGGGCTTGCCGCCTTCTGGCGCCCGGCGCTCGCCGCGGCGCTCCCCGACGAGGAGGGGACCTTGGTCGTCGACATGCGCTCCGGCGCCTACGCCGCGGCGTGGAAGCCGAAGCGCGCGACGCTGCTCGCGGTGCGCGCCTTCACCAAGACGAAGGGCAAACGCGAGCCGGTGAGCCACATGGCGAAGGCGGTGCGCGGTGAAGTCGCCCGCGCGCTGCTCGAGGCGAAGAGCCCACCGAGCGACCCCGAGGCCGCCGCGCGGCTGGCCACCGCCGCCGGTTTCCAGGTCGATCTCACCCGAGGCAACCTCGACGTGATCGTCCCCACGTGACCCACTCCGTGGCCCACCCGGTCACCCTTCCGCCGCACCGCTCTGTTGACGGGCCGAAAACTCAACTATGGCTTGAGTTTTCGGCCCGTCAACACTGGGCTGTTACGGAATGCGCAACGGGGGCCAGGTGTCGGGGCGGGTGAGGTCGAGATGGGGCAGCGTGATGACCGGGGCGCCGGACATGGCGGCGATCGTCTCGCGGTTGTCGAGCTCGATCGGGGACGGGTCCTCAGGCCACGGGTCGAGGACGATCGCGGCGACCTTCAGGCCTACCTGGCGGGCCGACTCGACCGTCAGCAGGGCGTGGTTGATCGCGCCCAGGCCGGGGGAGGAGACGACCACCACCGGGTAGCCGAGCTCGACCGCGAAGGAGCGCACCGTCCAGCTCGGGGTCAGCGGGACGAGCAGGCCGCCGACCCCCTCGCAGACGATCGCGTCGACGCCCGACGTCGCCTCGCGGGCCGCGCGCATCACCCGCTCCGGGTCGATCTCCTCACCGGCCAGCCCCGCCGCCAGGTGCGGCGACATCGGCGGGTCGTAGCGGTAGGGGGTGATCTCGTCGTCGGTCTGGGACGAGCCCGCCGCGACCCGCAGCGTCGCGTGGTCGGGCAGCCCCGCCGCCGACTCCGACGCCGTGGCCGCCGCTTCGTCGTAGCCGGGGAACTCGTCCATCCCGGTCAGCGCCGGCTTGAACACCGCGACCCGCCTGCCTTCCTCGGCGAGGGTCCGCGCCAGCGCCGCCGCGACCACCGTCTTGCCGACCTCGGTGCTGGTCGCGGTGACGAAGACGCCGCTCGCCCGCGCCCGCCCGGCGGCTGCCTCCTGCCCCTGTTCCTCCGACGCCAACTGCCAGACGCCTCGCGAGAGTCCCGCCATCAGACCGCGACCGTGGCGCTCTTCAGCAGCCCGATCTCGCGCGCCGCCTCTCCTACCTGGTGGGCGGCCTGGCGCAACTCCTCGGGCTCGTGCGTCGCCATCACCGTGAAGCGCAGGCGCGAGGAGCCCGCGGGCACGGTCGGCGGCCGGATCCCCTGGGCGAAGACGCCGCGCTCCAGCGCCCGCTCGCAGAGCTCCATCGTCGGCTCCGCCTCGCCGACGCGGATCGGCACGATCTGGGTGGTCGAGGCGGTCGCGGCGAGGCCCTCGGCGGCGAGCGCCTCGCGCAGCGTCCGCGCGTTGGCGGCCAGCCGCCCGACCCGCTCCGGCTCGGCCTCCAGCACGCCGAGCGCCGCCCGCGCGGCGCCCAGCGCGGGCGGCGGCGGCGCGGTCGAGAAGACGAAGGGCCGCGCCCGGTTGACCAGGTAGTCGACGGTCTCGCCGCCCGCGCAGACGTAGGCGCCGTAGGAGCCGAGCGCCTTGCCGAGCGTGCCGACGACGATGTCGACCTCGCCCGAGAGCCCCGCCGCCGCGACGGCGCCGCGGCCGCCCGGGCCGAGCGCCCCGGTCGCGTGCGCCTCGTCGACCAGCAGCCGCGCCCCGTGGCGGCGCGCCAGCTCCAGCAGCTTCGCCAGCGGGGCGACGTCGCCGTCCATCGAGAAGACCCCGTCGGTGACGATCAGCGCCGGCGCTCCCGCCGTGCCCCGCAGCAGCGACTCCAGGTGCTCGATGTCGTTGTGGCGGTAGACGACGGTCTCGGCCCGGGCCAGCCGGCAGCCGTCGATGATCGAGGCGTGGTTGAGCGCGTCGGAGAAGACGACCTCGCCCTCGCCCGCCAGCGCCGCGATCGTCCCCGTGTTCGCCAGGTAGCCGGAGCCGAAGAGGAGTGCCCGCTCGTAGCCCTTGAAGGCCGCCAACCGCGCCTCCAGCTCGCGGTGCGGTTGCATGTTGCCGCTGATCAGCCGCGACGCCCCGGCCCCGGCGCCCCAGCGCAGCGCCACCTCGGCCGCTGCCTCGCGCACCCGCGGGTCGGCCGCCAGCCCGAGGTAGTCGTTCGAGCAGAGCAGCAGCACCTCGCGCCCGGCGAGCAGCACGCGCGGGCCCTGCGGCCCCTCGATCAGCCGCAGCCGCCGGTAGAGGCCGCGCTCGCGCAGCTCCTCGAGGCGGGCCGCGACGTCGGTCATCGGGCGGCTGCCCCCGGACGCGGAAGCGCGGGCGGGAGATCGCCGGTGGTCATTAGCCCGCCCGCGCGGGAGCAGAGGAGGCAGCCGGATATTTCGGCGTGCGCTCGCCCTTCTTCACGACCCGCAGCTGGGTCGACGGGTCCCACATCGGCGCCTCGTCCTGGTGGTCGATCAGCTCGTCCATCGGCGTCGCCGGCGACTCGCCCGCAAGCCAACCGGAGCGGTTGTCGGGCCGCGGGTTCTTGCCGTTGTCGGGCTGGCGGGCGACGTTCAGCCCGAGCTCCTCGAACATCGCCCGGTCCTCGGCCGGCTCGGCGCCGAGCGTGGTCAGGAAGTTGCCCATCATCACCCCGTTCAGGCCCGCCTTGACGGCGAGGCCGTGCAGCTCGCCGAGATTCTCGACCCGACCGCCGCAGAGGCGGAAGAGCGCCCCTGGGATGATCAGCCGGAAGATCGCGATCCACTTCACGACCTCGATCGGCTCCATCACCTCGCGGTCGCCGAATTTGGTCCCTTCCTTCGGGATCAGCAGGTTGATTGGCACCGAGGTCGGGTTGATCTCGGAGAGCTCAAAGGCCATCTCGACCCGCTGCTCCTCGGTCTCGCCGAGGTTGAGGATGCCGCCGACGCAGGTCTCGAGCCCCGCCTCCTTGACCGCCTGGATCGTCCGCAGCCGGCCCTCGTAGCGGACCGTGGTCGAGACCTCGGGGTAGTAGGACTTGGCCGACTCGACGTTGTGGTGGACCCGCTGGATCCCGGCGTCCTTGAGCGCCTTGGCGCGCTCCGCCGACATGTGGCCGATCGAGGCGCAGCGCTTCAGGTTCGTCTTCTCGGCGACCAGTTCGGCGCCTTCGAGGATCTTCTGGAAGTCTTTCTTGGACAGCCCCTGGCCCTGGGTGACCATGCAGAAGCGGTGGGCGCCGGCGGCCTCGGCGGCCCTCGCATGCTCGAGGATCTGCTCGGGCTCCATCATCGCGTGCATCACCGTGTCGGCGTCGGCGTAGCGCGACTGGGCGCAGAAGCCGCAGTCCTCGGCGCAGCCGCCGGACTTGGCGTTGACCAGCGAGCACATGTCGGTCGAGTCGCCGAAGTTCTCCTGGCGCACCTCCCAGGCGCGCTCGACCAGCGCTTCGATCTCGGCGGGCTCGCTGAGGCGGCCGAGCTCGAGGGCTTCGTCGGGGGTGATCAGAGGGGGCATGGGAGTTCCTTTTCCGCTGGCCGGACGTCCCCAAGGCTATGACGCCGCGCGGATATGTGCGGCCCGGCCCATCCCGGTGAGTTCGCAGAAATCGTCGCTATGCGGTGATAACTGCGAACTCACGTGTGGCAGCGCGGCCCGGCTAGCATCGGCGTCATGGAGAGGGGGAGAGCGCGGCGTCGGCGGCTTGCGCTCGGGACGCTGGCGGTGCTCGCGGTCGGCGGCCTCGCGGTCGGCGCGCTGGTCGGCGGCGGGTCGGGGGACGGCCGCTCGGGCGGTCGTCCTTTGTCAGCTAATGGCGAACAAGGGACGACCGCGGGTGGGGGGTCGGGTGGGGAATCGTCCTCCGGCGAAGAATCGCGCCCCAGCTTCGCCGAATCCTTGCGCCCCGGCGAACTGGCCGGCGAGCGGATCGTGGTCAGCGTCGACGGCACCGGGATCACGCCTGGGCTGCGCGCCGCGATCGGCGAGGGCAAGGTCGCCGGCGTCGTCCTCTTCGAACCCGACTTCCCGACCCGCGCCGCGGGCCGCGAGCTGATCGACGACCTGCAGGCGATCCCGCGGCCCGGCCGGCTCGCCCGCCTGCCGCTGCTGGTGATGACCGACCAGGAGGGCGGCGAGGTGAAGCGGGTCGACGGGCCGCCCGAATCCTCCGCCGCGACGATCGGCCGCGAAGGGCCCGCCTACGCGCGCCGCCAGGGCCGCGCCACGGCGGCGAACCTGAAGAGCCTCGGCGTCACCATCGACCTGGCGCCGGTGCTCGATGTCGCCCGCCCGGGCGGCGTGATCGCCGAAACGGGGCGTGGCTTCGGCGCCACCGCGGCGGCGGTGACCGAGGCCGCGGTCCCCTTTGCCGCCGGACTGCAGGCGGGCGGCGTCGCGGCGACCGCCAAGCACTTCCCCGGTCTCGGCACCGCCACCGAAAACACCGACTTCGAAGCGCAGGACCTCTCCCTCTCCAAACGCGAACTGCGCGCCGTCGACGAGGCTCCCTACCGCGCCTACATCGCCGCCGGCGGCAAGCTGGTGATGCTCGGCACCGCCGTCTACCCGGCCTTCTCCCGCCGCCCCGCCGCCTTCACCCGGTCGATCGCGACCGGCGAGCTGCGCGGCAGGCTCGGCTTCCACGGGGTGACGATCACCGACAGCCTCGGTTCCGCGGCCGTCGCCGCCTTCGGTGGCCAGCGCGAAGCCGCCGTCGACGGCGCCGCCGCCGGCGACGACCTGCTGCTCTTCGACGACCTGCCGAGCGCCCTCGCCGGCCACGAGGCACTGGTCGCCCAACTCCACCGCGGCGGCCTGCGCCGCGCCCCGTTCCTCGCCGCCGCGGGGCGGGTGCTGCGGTTGCGCGCCGAACTGGGCCGGGGACGGCTGCGCCCGAGCACCCGCTAGACCATCTAGGTCAGCCGCTCGCCGGTGTGGATCCGCAACGCGTCGGGGCGGAAGACGCGGAAGCCGTCGCCGCCCGTGTCCTTGGCCGCGTACATCGCGGTGTCGGCCTCGGAGACCAGGGTCGCGTAGCTCATCAGCGGGTCCGGCCCGAAGAACGCGACGCCGACGCTGCAGGTGACCGATCCGGCCTCCGGGTCGGCGGGCTTGTGCTCGCGGACCGCCATCACGATCGCCTCGGCGACCACGTTCGCCTCGTCGGGCCGGCAGTTCGGCAGCGCCACCGCGAACTCGTCGCCGCCCAGTCGTCCCAGGATGTCGCCCTCCCGCGTCCGCCTGCGGAGTACCCGGGCGACTTCCTCGATCAGCTTGTCGCCCGCCGGATGGCCGTAGGAGTCGTTCACGGTCTTGAAGTGGTCGAGGTCGAGCATCAGCAGTGCCCCGGTCGTGCCGTCGCGGCGCGAACGGGCCATCGCGGCGCGCACCTCTTCCTCGAAGCGGCGGCGCGTCCGCAGGCCGCTGAGCGAGTCTTCGTCGGCCTCCCGCTGCAGCTTGCGCATCCGCTCCTCGCGGCTCCAGACCCAGATCAGCGAGCCGAGCACGGCGGCCATCGCCAGCCCGGCGGCGCCGAAGAGGATCGGCACGCTGACGTCGGGGCGGTCGGGGTCGCGGACGACCAGCAGCCAGGTACGGTCGGCGATCTGGATCTGCGCGCGGGCCGGGTCTTCGAGTGCCCCCTGCGGCCCGATCACCGTGTGGTTGGCCACGTCCAGCTGTGCGGTGACGTCATCGGGGAGCGTGCCGACCGCCGCCGCCGCGAGGTCCTTGAGCAAGAAGCTGCCGGCCGCGAAGCCGATCAGGGCCCGCCGTCGCTCCGCCTCGGTCGCGGTCGGCGCCCCGTCTCGATAGATGGCGCGGTAGACGTTGATGCCGGTGCCGCCGACCAGCAGCGGGATCACCCCGGTGGCGGTGGCGCGCCCGTCGTCGGCGGCCCGCATCAGATAGGGGGCGCGGGCGGGGTCGGTCCCGACGTCGAAGCCGATCGCCTGGGCGGCGAGCGACGCGCGGTTCGTCGCCGAATAGGTCAGCGGGTAGTAGACCGGGCGACGTTTCGCTTTCACCATCGTCCCGCTCGGACCGCGTTCGACGATGGGGAAGCCCTGTTCGCGTTCGTACTTGGCGCGCTCGGCGAGCGGAACCGCGTCGATGAAGGCGGCGCCGTGGAGGACGTTTTCGTCGATGAGCGAGTGGCCGACCACCGCGAACTCGTGTTTGGAGACACTGCCGTCGGCCTTGATGAAGGCTCCCGCCGCCGCCAGCTCGCCGACCGAGAGCGCCCCCACCGACTGAGCCTGGCGGGCCGCCCGCACGGTCTCTTCCTTCTGGCGGGTGTGGAATTCGCTCTCATCGTGCTCGTAGGCGAAGATCGAGCCGACCACGGCCCCGGCGCCGACCACGATCGCCGCGATGAGTCCTATCCAGAAACGGAGCCGCATCCGCCTATCTTCGGCGATCCGGGGCGGAAGTGTTCACTGTGGGTGATGCCTTGCCGGACGTTTGGGCTAGTCGGGCACGGCGTGGAGCGACTCCCAGAGGTAGAGGCCGGCGAGGCTACGGTTGGGTCGCCAGCGCCCGGAGCGCTCCTCGACCTGCTTCGGGGTCGGCATCTCGGGCAGGCGGTACTCGATCATGATCGCCTTGCGGATGCCGAGATCGCCGCCGGAGATCACGTCGGGGCGGCCGAGGTGGAAGAGCAGGAACATCTCCGCCGTCCAGCGGCCGAGCCCGCGCACCGCGGAGATCTCGGCGATCGCCTCCTCGTCATCGAGGTCGGCGAGGCGGTCGAGCTCCAGCTCGCCGTCGAGCACCCGCGCCGCGAGGTCGTGGACGTACTCGACCTTGCGCCGCGAGAAGCCGACCCCGCGCAGGTCGGCCTCGGTCAGATCCAGCACCGCCTCGGGGGTGGGAGGGCCGTCGAAGAGGTCGAGCATGCGCAGGTAGATCGCCCGCGCCGCTTTGGTCGAGAGCTGTTGGCCGACGATCGAGCGCAGCAGCGCGCCGAAGGCGTCGGCGGGCCGCTCCTCTTTGCGCCGCCGCAGCCGGGTGGCGAAGTCGAGCGGGCCGATCCGCTCGACCAGCTCGGCCATCACCGGGTCGGCGTCGGCGAGTTCCTCGCGGCGCGCTTTGGCGCTCTTCTGCGGCACGGCTACGCCCGGCGCCGGTCGGTGCGTCGCCTCATCGCCCCGTCCAGACCGGGCGGCGCTTCTCGGCGAAGGCGCGGACGCCCTCGCGGAAGTCGTCCGAGCCGAAGCAGGCGCGGCGCAGCTCGACCAGCTCCTCCTCCAGCGCGGCGGGGAGGACCGGGTTGGCGGCGAGCACGTCGATCACCCGCTTGTTGCCGCGGGTCGAGAGCGGCGCCGCGGCGGCGATCTCCGCCGCCAGGGTGACCGCCGCGTCGTCGATCCGCTCGTCCTCGGCGACCTCGTTGACGAGGCCGATCCGCTCGGCCCGCGCGGCGTCGAGGTTGCGGCCGGTGAAGAACATCTCGCGGGTGCGGGGCAGCCCGATCGTCTCCAGGAAGCGGTGCAGGCCGGTATGGCCGTAGACGAGGCCGAGTTTGGCAGGCGGCATGCCGAGGCTTGCCCCGGCCGCGGCGATCCGCAGGTCGCAGCTGACCGCCAGCTCGAGGCCGCCGCCGAGGCAGAGCCCGTTGATCGCGGCGACGGTCGGCCAAGGGTGGGCGACGATCGCCTCCATCGCCGCCTGGAAGGGGTGGGCGACGAGCGCCTCGGCCTCGCGCTCGAACGCCTCCTCGGTGAACTCGGCGATGTCGTAGCCGGCCGAGAAGAGCGGCGGTGTGCCGGTGATCAGGACGCAGCGGCAGGCGATCCCGTCGTCGAGCCGCGGCAGCCTCGCCGCGATCGCGGCGAGGATCTCGTGGTCGAGCGCGTTGCGGCGCTCCGGGTTGGCGATCCGCAACCGCGCCACCGCCTCGGCCGGGTGGTCGAGGAGCAGCTTGCCCCCGGCCAGGCTCTCGGTCCTCCCGGGGCTCTGCGCCATACGCGACCTACTCGAGGACGATGAGGACGTCGCCTTCGCTGACGGACTGGCCCTCCGCGCAGCGGATCTCACTGACCGTGCCGTCGTCCTCGGCCTCGACCGGGATCTCCATCTTCATCGACTCGAGGATGACGACGGTGTCGCCCTCGCTCACCGAGTCGCCGACCGCGACCTCGATTTTCCAGACATTGCCGGTGATGTGTGCCTCGATGTTCGGCATCGGCGGGGACAATAGCCGCCGTCGAGGCGAGAATGGGCGCCGATGGGGACGACGCCGGACAGCGCGGGGGAGGGACTGGCGGTGGTCGTCGCCGCGCACGAAGAGGCGGACCGCATCGCGGCGACGGTCGCGGCGGTGCGCGGGGCGTTCCCCGGGGCGGCGATCTGGGTCGGCGACGACGCCTCGGGCGACGGCACCGCGGAGCGGGCGCTGGCGGCCGGGGCGCAGGTGGTGAGCCGGGGGCGCCCACACGGCAAGGGCGGCAACGTGACCGCGGCCTGCGAGGCGGCGCTCAGCGCGACCCCGGCGCCACGGCTGGTGCTGCTGTGCGACGGCGACCTCGGGGCGAGCGCGGCGCGGCTCGGGCCGCTGGTCGCGGCGGTCGGGGCGGGGGAGTGCGACGTCGCCGTCGCCGCCTTCGTGCGCCGGGTCGGTGGCGGCTTCGGCCTGGCGCTCGGCTTCGCCCGTTGGGCGGAGCGGCGGCTCTGCGGCTTCGAGGCGCGCGCCCCGATCTCCGGCCAGCGCGCCCTCCGGGCCGAGGTGCTGCGCGCGGTCCTGCCCTTCGCGAAGGGCTTCGGCATGGAGATCGGGATGACGGTCGACGCGGTCCGCGCCGGCTACCGGGTGGGGGAGTACGAGATCGACCTGGAGCACCGCGCGACGGGCCGCGACGCGGCGGGTTTCCTCCACCGCGCCGTCCAGCTCCGCGATTTCGCCCTCGTCCTCGCCTCGCGCGCGCTTCGCCGCTGAGGCTGTGGAGAGTTGGTTGCGCTATTCGCAACCAACCTTCCACGGTGCGCCCCCCGCCGTTCGTCGGGTCACCGTAACCCGGCCGAACGCCGAGAGTAAGCAATCGACGACGAGCCCCCGCGCCCGTCCCCTTGCCGATGCCCGAGATGAAGCCACAAGTCTACCTCGACGAACGTCCCGCCGAGTACTTCGACCAGTTCCACGCCTCGGCGCGCAAGGGCGCCGGCTGGACCTACACGCTCGCCCGCATCGTCGTCACGGTCCCGACGATCCTGCTCTACCGGGTCACCGCGATCGGCCGGAAGAACGTGCCGAAGCGCGGCGCCGCGGTCCTCGCCCCCAACCACTTCAGCCAGGCCGACCACTTCTTCGTCGGCGTCTACCTCCGGCGCAAGGCCCGCTTCATGGCCAAGTCCCAGCTCTTCGGGCCGCCCGTCCTCACCTACATCCTCCGGGTCGGCGGCGTCTTCCCGGTGCGCCGCGGCCATCGCGACGAGAAAGCCTTCGGGACCGCCTACGAGCTGATCGACCAGGGTGAGCTGCTGCTCGTCTACGCCGAGGGCGGTCGCTCCCGCTCGCGTGAGCTCGGCCCCGCCAAACCGGGGATCGGCCGGATCGCGCTGGAGAGCGGCGCGCCGATCATCCCGACCGCGATCTACGGCTCGGCCGGGGTGCGCGGCTGGAAGCGGCTGCGCTTTCCCCGCGTCACCATCCAGTATGGGGAGCCGCTGACTTTTCCCGTCGAGCCGGGACCGAGCCGCGAGCGCCGGCAGGAGGTCGCCGACGAGATCTTCGCCCGCGTCCGCGAGATGTACGAAGGGCTCGCTACTCGAAGCGGGGAGCGATCCGGGCATAGAAGTCCGGATCGTGCCCGGGCGTGATCACCGCGTCCGGGAACTGCGCGTGGAACAGCCGTAGCTCCTGCACCGAGCGCCGCAGCATGTGGGCGTCGAAAGGGCGCGGCGCCAGCGGTTCGCGGTCCTCCAGCTGGCCCAGCATGTAGACGGCGTCGCCGCCGATCACGAAGTCGCCGCCGCCCAGGCGGCAGATCACCGAGCAGTGGCCGGCCGAGTGCCCGGGGGTGAAGGCGAGCCGCACCGAGCCGTCGCCGAAGAGGTCGAAGGTGCGCCCGAAGGTCGCGTACGAGCCGATCGCCTCACCGTCGAAGTCGACCGAGCGGTATTCGAAGGCGAGGTCGAAGTGGGCGCGGCGGTAGCCGTTCAGGGACGGTTTCGAGCCGTGCGCGGCGTCCTGCCACTCGGCGGCGCTGACGACGAAGGTCGAGTCGGGGAACTCGGAGATCGCCGAGGAGTGGTCGAGGTGGAGGTGGGTCATGACGACGATCGGCACCTGCCGCGGCTCGATCCCCTTCGCGCGCAACTGCGAGGGGACGTCTTCGCCCGCCTTCAGGCTGGGGCGGCCGAAGCGGTTGGCGAGGCCGCCGAAGTTCTCCGAGCCGCCGCTCGCGATCGAGGGGTGGAGGCCGGTGTCGACGAGGACCGGGCCGACGGTCGGGTGGTGGATCAGGAAGGCCGGGACCGGCACCGATTCGGCCGCCTTCGAGTTGGTGATCGCCCGCGCCAGACGCAGCGTCTTGAAGCTGCCGCCCTGGTCGACCATCGCCGCTCGCGGGAAGTCGACCTGCCCGGCGACCAGCGGTTCGACCGCGACGGTGGCGCCCGTGGACCCGCCCGGGAGGGGGTCGGTCAACGGCTGCGGCTCGACGTGGACTGCCATGACGCTTCCACAGTACGCCTGCGATCGCGACTGTAGGGTGGCCGGCGATGGCTGAAAGCTCGCGTTCGCAGGTGTTCAGGGATGGATTGCTCGACGGCGCGGTCTGCGTCGTCTCCGGCGCGGGCAGCGGATTGGGCCGCGAGACGGCGCTGGAGATGGCGCGGCTCGGTGCCACCGTGGTCGGCTGCGGCCGGCGCCCCGAGCCGCTCGCCGAGACGGCGGAGCTCGCCGCGGGGCTGCCGGGCGCCTTCGAGCACGAGGCGCTCGACATCCGCGAGGAGGAGCCGGTCGATGCCTTCTTCGACCGCCTCCTGGAGCGCCACGGCCGGCTCGACACGCTGGTCAACAACGCCGGCGGCCAGTTCCTCGCGCCCGCCGAGGCGATCTCGCCGAAAGGCTTCCGCACCGTGATCGAGCTGAACGTCACCGGCACCTGGCTGATGTCCCACGCCGCCGCGACCAAGTCCTTCATGCCGGGCGGCGGCGGCAAGATCCTCAGCGTCACGCTCTCGCCCCACAACGGGATGCCGGGGATGGTCCACTCGGGCGCGGCGCGGGCGGCGGTCGAGAACATGATGCGGACGCTCTCGATCGAGTGGGCGCGCTTCGGCATCGCCACCTGTTCGATCGCCGCCGGCCAGATCGCGACCGAGACGATGCTGACCAAGTATCCGCGCGAGGTGGTCGAGAACATCTCCCAGTCGATCCCGCTGGGGCGGACCGGGCGGCCCGAGGAGGTCGCCTGGCTGCTCGCCTACCTCGCCTCGCCGGCCGGGGACTTCTACTCGGGGACGACGATCACGATCGACGGCGCCCGCGACAACTGGGTCGGGCAGTGGCCGCCCGCGCAGGTGGCGACGGAGACCGGCAGCCTCCCCGCCGAGCAGCGTCGCTAGTGGTGTGACCACCAACGTTTGCCGGTTTCCATGACCAGGCTCCAGCCCCTCGGCACCGAAGTGGTCCTCCGAGCGCAATCGACGATCGGGGGACGAGATGGCGGCGAGGGTGGTGCTGCGGGAGATCAGCAACGAGGAGGGCAACCGACTGCTGCGGATCGTGCGCCGCGACTCGGGATCGGTGGTGACCTGGAGGCGGGCCCAGATCGTCCTGCTCTCCGCCCAAGGGATGAGCCCGGCGAAGATCAGCGAGGTCGTCTTCACCGACCCCGACACCGTCCGCGAGGTGATCCACAACTTCAACCGCGACGGCTTCGATGCCCTCTACCCCCGCTACGCGGGTGGCAGGCCACCGACCTTCACGCTGCCCCAGCGACGCGAGATCAAGGAGATCGCGCTCTCGATCCCGACCGACCTCGGCCGGCCGTTCGCGACCTGGAGCCTGGCCAAGCTGGCCGACCACCTGGTCGCCGAGGGGGTGGTCACGGACATCTCCCACGAGGGGCTGCGTCAGCTCCTGCGCGAGGAAGGCGTCTCCTTTCAGGCGGTGAGGACCTGGAAGCGCTCCAACGATCCGGCCTTCGAGGTCAAGAAGAACCGCATCCTGGAGCTATACGAGATGGCCGACGCGGGCTCCGCGACGGTCATCTGCCTCGACGAGTTCGGGCCCTTGAACCTCCAGCCCCAGCCCGGCGGCAAGGCCTGGGCGCCCCTGAAGAAGCCCAGGCGGATCCGTGCCACCTACAACCGTCCCCACGGCGTCCGCCACATGCTCGGCGCCTATGACGTGACCCGGGACCGCCTCTACGGCCACGTCAAGAAACGCAAGACACGGGTCGAGTTCCTCGCCTTCTGTCGCTACATCCGCTCGCTATACCCGGCCGAGGTGAGGCTGCACTTCATCCTCGACAACTTCAGCCCGCACCTCGGCGACGCCGTCCGCGACTGGGCCCACGACAACAATGTCGAGCTCGCCTACACGCCCCACTACGGCTCCTGGCTCAACCGGATCGAGGCGCAGTTCAAAGCGCTTCGCTACTTCACCCTCGACGGCACCGATCATCCCGACCACGCCACTCAGGGCCGACTGATCCGCCGCTACATCGCCTGGCGCAACCGAAACGTCGACGACGCAAAGCTACGGGCCCTCGTCAACACGGCAAACGTTGCCTGATGCACCACTAGCTGTTCTTTATGGCGCCGTGGGCGCCATAAAGAACAGCTAGGCAGGCTCGAGCACGACCAGCGGGATCTCCCGCTCGGTCCTCACCCGATAGTCCTCATACCCCGGCCAGACGGCGACCGCGAGACCCCAGAGGCGTTCGCGCTCCGCCGGCGTCGCCAGCCGCGCCCGCACCCGCCGCCGCTCCGGACCGACCTGGGCGTAGGTCTCCGGATTCGCCCGCAGGTTGTGGAACCAGGCGGGGTGCTGTGGGAAGCCGCCCTTCGAGGCGACGATGACCAGGTCCCCGCCGTCCGGGATGAAGAGCAGCGGTGAGGTGCGCAGGGTGCCGCTCCTGGCGCCGACATGGTCGAGCAGCAGCATCCGTCCTTTGCCGCCCGGCACCCGCCCGCCGAGGCGCCCACCCGTCCTCTTGTAGAGGTACGCGTGGGCGCCCGCCAGCCGGTTGGTGACCGGCCAGAGCGAGTCGGCGTAACGCAGATACAGAGGCTCGCTCAGGTGTACATCCCGCCGAACATGCCGCCGGTGATGTTCAGCACCTGGCCGTGCACGTAGTTGGCCAGTGGCGAGGCGAGGAAGAGGACCGGGCCGGAGGCCTCGAGCGGCGTCGCCGGGCGTCCGAGCGGGATGATCGCCGAGGCCATCGCCCGCATCTGCTCGGGGATGCCGAGCTCGATCTTCTCGCCGGTCGGCGAGGTCATCTCGCCGCCCTCCTCTTTGGCGGCGGTGAGGCGGGTTTCGACGAAGCCGAAGGCGACCGCGTTGACGTTGATCTTGAACTGGCCCCACTCCTTGGCCAGCGTTTTGGTGATGCCGACGACACCCGCCTTGCCGGCCGCGTAGTTGACCTGCCCGGCGTTGCCCATCATCCCGGTGGTCGAGGAGGTGTTGATCAGCTTGCGGAAGACCTCGACGCCTTCCTCGCGCTCCTTCTTCGCCGCCTCGCGCCAGCTCGGGGCGAGCGCCCGGGCGACCCGGAAGGGGACGATCGTGTGGATGTCGAGCATCGCCTGGAACTGCTCGTCGCTCATCCGGTGGGCGACCCCGTCCCAGGTGTAGCCGGCGTTGTTGACGCAGATGTCGACCGTGCCGAAGGCGTCGGTCGCGGCGGCGACCAGCGCGTCGGCGGCCCCCTCCTTGGTCAGGTCACCCGCGTAGACAGCGGTCTCGCCGCCGATCTCGGATGCCGTCTGCTGCGCGACGTCGTTGTCGAGGTCGTTGATCAGCACCTTCGCGCCCTCCGCCGCGAAGAGCTCGGCGGTCGCCCGCCCGATCCCTCGCGCCGACCCGGTCACGATCGCGGCCTTGCCGTCCAGAAGTCCCATGTTTTCCTCTCCTAGCTCGTGAAGTCGGTCGCGGAGGCTACTAGGACGGCGCCGATCCTGGCTCGCCGGCCAGTTTGGAGCGGAAAATTTGGCCTCGTCCTGTGGTGACGAGAGAATGGAATTCGTGGACGGCGTCTTCAGCATCTTCCTGTTGTCGCTGCTGGCGATGTTCAACCCGACGCTGCTGGCGGCGGTGACGATCATGATGCTGCTGCCCGAGCCTCGCCGGCTGATCACCGGCTACCTCCTCGGGGCGTACCTCTCGAGCATCGGGCTGGGGCTGGCGATCGTCTTCTCCCTCCACGACACCGCCGGGGTGGAATCGGCGAAGAAGACCCTCAGCCCGATCGAGGACCTCGCCTTCGGGGCGATCCTGGTGATCGTCGGCTGGGTGCTCCTGTCGGGGCGGGCGACGGATATCAAAGAGCGCCGGCGGCGGCGCAAGGAGGAAAAGCACGGGCCGGCCGAGCAGAAGGAGTCGCTGCCCGAACGGCTCCTGGGGCGGGGGTCGATGCGCGTGACCTTCGCGGTCGGCGCGCTCCTCTCCCTGCCCGGCGCCTCCTATCTCTTTGCCTTGACCAAGATCGCCAAGCTCGAGTGGCCGACCGCCACCACCACGCTCACGGTGATCGTCTTCTGCCTGATCCAGCAGCTGCTGCTGGAGGCCCCCCTGTTCGGCTTCTGGGTGGCGCCGGATTGGACGGCGCGCGCGGTGGTGAAATTCCGCGAGTGGATCGCCCGCAACGCGGTGCGGACGGGCGGCTACGTCGCGCTGACCCTCGGTTGCCTTCTGCTCGTCCGGGGGACGATCTTCCTGATCGTCCACTGAGCCGGGCGACTACGCGGCGGGCTGTGCCTCTTTGCCGGTGCGCTCGAGCCAGGCGTCGAGGCGAGAGGACTGTTCGGTGTCCTCGTAGGCCTCGTACTCGCGCACTTTGCCCCAGCGGATTTGGCCCCAGATGATGTACCGGTTCTCGTACACCCGACCGTCCGCGGGGTCGTCAAGGTGGATGTGTCCCCGCACCGCGATCGTCTGCTTCCAGGGGAAGCCGGTGAGCACCACCTCGTCCGGGTAGATCTGCAGTCCGAGCCGCACGAACCGCCCGAGCCAATCTTCCAGCTCCTGCTTGTTCCCCGCGCCGGGTGCGAACGAGTTCTTCCCCGGGAACCGGAATTTGACGTCGTCCGAGTACATCGCGACCGTCGGTCCGATGTCCCCTTCCCGGACCGCCCTCATGTTCCGGGCGATCATCTTCCCTGCGATCCAATTCAACATCCGGGCCTCCATCCGGTGGTTGTCACCTGGAGATTAGCGCTCAGGCGAGCGATCGCTCTAGTCGCCTCCGGCACCGATCCGCCGCAGCTCCTTCGGCCGCCAGAGCGCGACCAGCGTCGCCCCGTCGACCACCGCGATCCCACCCTTCTTCAGAGCGATGTTCGCCCCCGTGAGCCGACCGACCTCGGCCGAGAAGTCCGGCTCGTGCCCGACGAGCAACACCTCGCCTCGGCCGGCGGCGAGCTCGAGCGCGTCGAACCGCCCGCCCCGGAGCGCCTCCGTCACCTCGACCTCGACCCCGAGCGCCTCGCAAGCGATCCGCGCCGTCTCGTACGCCCGCACCTTCGGCGACGCGAGACAAGCCTCGATCCCCGCCCCGAGCTCCCGGAGCGCGTGCCCGGCGTCCCGCGCCTGCCGCTCCCCCTTCTCGGTCAGCCGGCGCGCCGCGTCATCGCCGTCGCCGTCCTCCGCCTCACCGTGTCTGAGCAGGTAGATCACAGCCCCATCGTCTTGCCGATGATCTCCTTCATCACCTCGTCGGTGCCGCCGCCGATCGGGCCGAGGCGGGCGTCGCGGACGGCGCGCTCGATGCCGTACTCGCGGGTGTAGCCGTAGCCGCCGTGGATCTGGAGGGTCTGGTCGGCGATCTCCAGGGCGGCGCGCTGGGTGAGGAGCTTGGCCATCGCGACCTCGCGGATGCAGGGCCGGCCGGTGTGGAAGAGGCGGAGGGCGTCGTAGGTGAGGGCGCGGGAGACGTCGGCCTTGGTCGCCATCTCGGCGATCTGGTGGCGGATCGCCTGAGATAGGCCGATCGGGCGGCCGACCAGCTTGGCACGGTCGGAGGCGTAGGCGACCGCGATCTCGATCAGGCGCTGCATCGCGCCGACCGCGCCGATCGCCATCAGCAGCCGCTCCCAGGCGAAGTTGGCCATGATCAATTTGAAGCCGCCGTTCTCCTCGCCGAGCAGGTTCGCGGCCGGCACCTCGACGTCGGTGAAGGAGAGCTCTCCCGTGTCCGAGGAGTGCCAGCCGAGCTTCTCCAGCTTCGCCGTCACCTCGTAGCCGGGCATGTCGCGCTCCAAGATGAGGAACGAGATGCCGTCGTGGCCGCCCGCCTCGGTCGTCTTGCAGGCGCAGACGAGGAAATCGGCGCGCACGCCGTTGGTGATGAACGTCTTCGCGCCGTTGACCACGTAGCCGCCGTCGGTCCGCCGCGCCGTGGTGGTGATCCCGGCCACGTCGGACCCGGCGCCGGGCTCGGTGATCCCCAGCGCGCCGATCTTCTCGCCGGCGATTCCGGGCACCACCCACCGCCGGCGCTGCTCCTCGGTGCCGAAGTTGAAGACCGGGGGCAGGGCGATCGAGGTGTGCGCGTTGAGGCCCGCGGCGACGCCGCCTGACCCGCCCGAGCGCGCCAGCTCCTCGACCCACACCGCGTCATGCAGATGGTCGCCGCCCTGGCCGCCGTACTTCTCCGGGAACTTCAACCCGAGGAAGCCGAGCTCGGCGCAGCGGCCGTACAGATCACGGGGGAACTCCCGCGCCGCCTCCCACTCGTCGACGTGCGGCGCCACCTCGGCGGCGACGAACCGCGCCACCGTCCGGCGGAGCTCCTCGTGCTCTTTGCCGAACGGCGGCAGCACCGCCCGCGCGCCGCTGTCTTTGACGACCAGGGCGTTCATCGAGACAAGTGCAAATTCTCTGTAACGAAGCGAGAAATCTGGATGGGAGGGGAGTACGGTCGGCGCATGCAGCGAGCTACCTGGACCGACGAGCGGCTTGACGGCCTGGTGAAGGACGTCGACCGGCGGTTCGACCAAGTCGACGGCCGTTTCGATCGGGTCGAAGGTGACATCAGAGAGTTACGCCAGCTCGTCTACTACCTCTGGGGCTCGATGTTGATCGGTTTCATGGTCGTGATCGCCACGGTCTTGCTCAGCGGCCACTGAACGTCCGCCCTACAGCCCGTAGCTGCGTCCGATCACGTCGAGCATCACCTCGTCGGTCCCCGCCCCGATCCGGTTGAGGCGGACGTCGCGGTAGGCGCGCTCGACCTCGTACTCCTTCATGTAGCCGTAGCCACCGAAGATCTGGATCGTGTCGTCGGCGACCTCGCAGGCGACCCGCGAGGCGTTGAGCTTCGCCATCGTGATCTCGCGCACCGGGTACTCGCCGTTGGCGAAGCGCCAGGCCGTGGCGTAGGTCAGTGCCTTGGCCGCCTCGGTCTTCGTAGCCATCTCGGCGATCTTGTGACGGAGGGCCTGGAACTTGCCGATCGGACGGCCGAAGGCTTCGCGCTCGCCGGCGTACTCGATCGCCTTCTCGATCATCCGTTCCGCCCCCGCGTGGCAGCCGGCGGCGGCGACCAGACGCTCGCCCTGGAGCTCCCAGGCGATGTGGTAGAAGCCTTTGCCCTCCTCGCCGAGGATCGAATCGGCCGGGACGCGGACGTCTTCGAAGGCCAGTTCGCCGGTGTCGGAGGCGTGCATCCCCATCTTCTCGAGCTCCGCCGACACGCTGTAGCCGGGGACGTTCTCGCCGTTCTCGTCCTTGAGGTCGATCACGAAGAGGGTGATGCCGGCGTGGCGCTCCTCCGGGTCGGTCTTGCAGACGAGGACGATGAAGTCGGCGCGCGGCCCGTTGGTGATGAACGTCTTCGAGCCGTTGATGACGAATTCGTCACCGTCGCGTAGCGCGGTGGTGCGGATGCCGGCGACATCGGACCCGGCGCCCGGCTCGGTGATCCCCAGCGCGCCGACCTTGTCGCCCTTCAGCCCCGGCTCGAGGTAGCGGCGTTTCTGCTCCTCGGTGCCGAGCAGGTGGATCGGCGGCAGCACCATGTCGGACTGCACCGCGAAGGCCATGTTGGTCCCGCCCGAGCCCGAGTAGCTCATGCACTCGGCCCGCACCAGCGAGTAGTAGTAGTCGCCGCCCTGGCCGCCGTACTCCTCCGGGAAGCAGAGGCCGAGGAAGCCGAGGTCACCGGCCCGTTTCATCGCCGAGGTCGGCCAGTAGGTGTCCTCCCACTCGTTGCGGTGGGGGTAGAGCTCGTTTTTCACCCAGGCCTGCATCGACTCCCGCAGGTCTTCGTGCTCCTGGCTGAAGATGAAGTGCTTGCGCCCTGCCGCGTGGTCGGGCTTGATGACGCTGGAGGCAGTCGCCACGGTTCTCTCCTCTGGTCGGTTGACCGGGGCGTTCCCGTGCCCGCCCCGAAGGCGAGTGGACAGTAGCACTTCCTACTTCTCATTCACGCTATTGTTCCGAACGCATGGGTGCCGGGAGCTTCGACAAGGTCGTCTACGAGGTCGCCGACGGCGTCGCCACGGTAACGCTGAACGACCCCGAGAAGCGCAACATGCTCTCCGGCGCGATGCTCTCCGAGGTCGTCGCCGCGATGGAAATGGTGCGCGACTCGGAAGAGGTGCGCGCCGTCGTCCTTACCGGAGCGGGGGACAAGGTCTTCTGCGCGGGCGCCGACCTCGGGGGGTTCGCCGCCGACGCGACCCTGGTCCAGAAGCACTACGCCTCCGACCTCTTCCTCGAGTTCTTTCGGCTGATGCCGCGCCTCGGCAAGCCCTCGCTCTGCGCCGCCAACGGCCATGTGCTCGCCGGCGGCCTCGGCCTCGCCCTCTCCTGCGACCTGGTGATCACCAAGGAGGGCGCCACCTTCGGCACCCCCGAGATCAACGTCGGTGCCTTCCCCTACATGATCATGGCGCTCATCTACCGCAACGTCCCGCGCAAGAAGGTCAACGAGATGATGCTGCTCGGTGACCGCCTCAGCGCTGAGGAGGCGGTCACCTTCGGCCTCGCCAACAAGGTCGTCCCGGCCGCCGAGTTCGACGCCGCGGTAACCGACTGGGCGAGCCGCCTCGCCTCGAAGAGCCCGCTGCTGATGCGGCTCGGACACGACGCGATGTACCGGCAGGGCGACATGGCGGTCGACGACGCGCTCGAGTTCCTCCGCTCGCAGCTCTCGCTCACCCTCACCACCGAGGACCTGCGCGAGGGCGTCGCCGCCTTCTTCGAAAAACGCGAGCCGAAGTGGGAGGGACGCTGATGGCCACCGACCCGGGCACCGAGAAGCGCCATCTCTTGCCGGGGACGGCGCCGCTTGCCGAGCTCACCGCCCAGCTTCACGAGCGCCGCGAGGCCGCCCGCCTCGGCGGCGGCGAGGAGAAGATCGCCAAGCAGCACGAGCGCGGCAAGTTGACCGCCCGCGAGCGCATCGACCTCCTCGTCGACGAGGGCGCCTTCGTCGAGCTCGGCGTCCACGGCCGGCCCCACTTCGCCCAGCGCGCGATGGACAACGTCGAGGCGCCCGCCGACGGCGTCGTCACCGGTTGGGGCGACATCGACGGCCGCCCCTGCTGCATCGCCGCCTACGACTTCACCGTGATGGCCGGCTCGATGGGGATGACCGGCGAGCTCAAGGTCACCCGCCTGCGTGAGATCGCCCTGCAGAAGCGGATGCCCTTCGTCTGGCTGCTCGACTCGGCCGGCGCCCGCATCCAGGAGGCGGCCGGCTCGCTCTTCGCCGGCTCCGGCTCGCTCTTCCGCGAAGAGGTCGAAATGTCGGGCGTGGTGCCGATGGTCGCGGCGATGATGGGGCCCTGCGCGGCGGGCACCGCCTACATCCCGGCGCTGTCGGACTTCGTGCCGATGGTCGCCGGCCAGGGCGCGATGGCGCTCGCCGGCCCGCACCTCGTCAAAGCTGTGACCGGCGAGGAGATCTCGATGGAGGACCTCGGCGGCGCCAAGGTCCACACCCGGATCTCCGGCGTCGGCGACCTCGAAGTCAAGGACGACGAGGAATGCCTCGCCGCGGTCAGGTCCTACCTCTCCTTCTTCCCCTCGAACTGGGAAGAGAAGCCGCCGCTCGCGCCGAGCGTCGATCCCGAGGACCGGATGTCGGAGAAGCTGCTCGAAATCGTCCCCGACTCCTCACGTCAGCCGTACGACATGTACGACGTGATCGCCGAGATCGTCGACGACGGCCAGTACTTCGACCTCAAGCCGAAGTTCGCCAAGAGCGTGATCACCTGCTTCGCCCGCTTCGGCGGCCGGCCGGTCGGGATCGTCGCCAACCAGCCCAGGCACCTGGCCGGGATCCTCGACAACGACTCCGCCGACAAGGCCGCCCGCTTCATCAACCTCTGCGACGCCTTCAACATCCCGCTGGTCTTCCTGCAGGACGTCCCCGGCTTCATGGTCGGCTCGAAGGTCGAGCACGCCGGGATCATCCGCCACGGCGCCAAGATGCTCTATGCGGTCAGCCGCGCGACGGTGCCGAAGGTGACGGTGATCGTCCGCAAGGCCTACGGGGCGGGCTACTACGTGATGTGCGGGAAGGCCTACGAGCCCGACCTGATCGTCGCCTGGCCCGGCGCCGAGATCTCGGTGATGGGCGCCGAGGGCGCGGTCAACATCATCGGCCGCTCGGCGATCGAGGCCTCCGAGGACCCCGAGGCGACCCGCGAGGCGATGCTCGACGCCGTGCGACAGAACATCGACCCCTATATCGCGGCGGGCAACGCGATGATCGACGACGTGATCGATCCGCGCGAGACGCGCCCGACGATCGTCAAGGCCCTGCGCATGGCGCGGAACAAACACGTCACGAAGCCCGCCAAACGACATGGGGTGATGCCGGTATGAGCCGCTACGAGGACCCGGTGATCATCAGCTGCTCGATCAGCGGCGTGATCGCCAACCGCGACCAGTGCCCGGCGATCCCCTATACGCCCGAGGAGTACGCCGCCGAGGCGCGCCGAGCGGTCGAGGAGGGGGCGTCCCAGATCCACATCCACGCCCGCAAACCGGACGGCACGCCCTCGTACGAGGTCGAGGACTTCAAGGCGATCACCGAGGCGATCCGCGGCGCGGTCGACGACGTGATCGTCAACTACTCGACCGGCGCGATCGGGATCCCGATCGAGAAGCGGCTCGAATACCTGCGCGCCTGCCGGCCCGAAGTGGCGGCGCTGAACATGAGCTCGATGAACTACGCGAAGTACTCGCGGCGGCGCAAAGACTTCGTCTTCAAGGCGGTCTTCGAGAACAGCTTCGACACGATCACCGAGTTCATCGCCGAGATGCGCGAGCTCGGGATCAAGCCCGAGCACGAGTGCTTCGACGCCGGCCACGTCGCCAATCTCGACCCGCTCATCGACATGGGCCTGGTCGAGCCGCCCTTGCAGATATCCCTGGTGATGGGCGTCACCGGAGGGATCCGCCCGACCCCCCGCAACGTGACCCTGATGTCGGACCAGATCCCCGGC
Organism: uncultured Actinomycetes bacterium; assembly: GCA_963824485.1. Taxonomy (GTDB): domain Bacteria; phylum Actinomycetota; class Thermoleophilia; order Solirubrobacterales; family 70-9; genus VAYN01. The sequence goes on along the minus strand of CAWGPH010000004.1, from coordinate 90,078 downwards.
GGCCCGGAAGGGCCCAACCAGTGGCAGACGATCGGCATCTCGCGCGACCAATGGAAGCTGCTCGGTGCGGCGCTGGTGCTGGGCGGCAACGTCCGCGCCGGGGTCGAGGACAACCTCTACCTGCCCGACGGGACGATGTGCCGCTCGAACGGCGACCTGATCGGCAAAGCCCGCCGGATGGCCGAAGACGTCGGCCGCCGCCCGGCCACCGTCGCCGAGGCGCGCGCGATGCTCGGGATCACCGCCCGCGCCGCCGCCGCCGCGGCCTAGGCTCGGCGGCGATGGCCAACGCGACCGAGCTGCTGCGGATGGGCGAGCTGGCCGAGGCCAGCGGCGTCCCGGCGCCGACGATCAAGCACTACCTGCGCGAGGGCCTCCTCCCGGAAGGGGTGAAGACGAGCCGCAACATGGCGTACTACCCGCCTGAGTTCGTCGATCGGATCCGCCTGATCAAGCGCCTCCAAGAGGAGCGCTTCATGCCGCTGAAGGCGATCAAGGGGGTGCTCGACGAGGGCACCGACCGGGCCGAGGCGCTGCTCGCGCTGGAGGACCAGATCCTCGACCGCGCCCTGGCCGGCGAGCGCACCCGGACCAGCGCCGCCGACGTCCGCCGCCGCTACGGCGTCCCCAAAGAGGTTCTCGACCGGCTCGCCGAGATCGAGGTGCTCACCCCCAACAGCCGCGGCTATTCGCCCTCCGACGTGACGATCATCGAGGCGATCAGCCGTTTCCGGGCGGGCGGGTACGACGAGCAGATCGGCTTCACCGTCTACGACACCCTGCGCTACAAGACCGCGCTGGAGGCCCTGGTCCGCGAGGAGGTCGACATCGTGATGAACCGGCTGGCCGGCGAGGTGCCGCCGGAGCGCGTGGTCGAGATGCTCGAAGCGGGCGCCCAGCCGCTCAAGGACCTGATCGCCTCGCTCCACACCAAGCTGCTGGTCGCCGAGCTGGAAGACCGCCGCGGATGAGGACGGTCCTCGTCACCGGTGCCTCGTCCGGGATCGGCCGCGCCACTGTGCGGCGGCTCGACGGGGCGGGGTGGAAGGTTTTCGCCGGGGTGCGCAAGGAGGAGGACGCGGCGGCGCTGCGGGCCGAGTGCTCGTCGCGGCTCGAGCCGCTCATGCTAGACGTCCTCGACCCCGACGCGATCGCCGTCGCGGCGGAGCGGATCGGTGCCGAGCCGGCTGGGCTCGACGGCCTCGTCGACAACGCCGGCGCCGCGGTCCCGGGGCCGCTGGAGACGATGCCGATCGAGGACTTCCGCCGCCAGGTCGAGCTCAACCTCACCGCCCAGCTCGCCGTCACCCAGGCGATGCTGCCGGCGATCCGCACCGCCCGCGGCCGCATCGTCCTGATCAGCTCGGTCGGCGGCCGCGTCGCGCTGCCCTTCACCGGCGCCTACCACGCCGCCAAGTTCGGGCTCGAGGCGGTCGGCGACAGTCTGCGCCAGGAGCTCGCGCCGTGGGGGCTGCGAGTGGTGATCGTCGAGCCCGGCTCGATCGACACGCCGATCTGGGCAGCCGGTGAAGCGAGCGCCGACGAGAGCCTGGCGGGCTCGCCGCGGATGCAACAGCTCTACGGGGCGGCGATCGAGCGCTACCGCAAGGTGATCCGCGACACCGCCGAACGTGGCATCCCGCCGGAGAAGGTGGCGGCGAAGGTCCAGCATGCGCTGGAGGCGCGGCGGCCGCGCACCCGCTACCTGGTCGGGCTCGACGCCCAGATCCAAGGCCGGCTGATGCCGCTCCTCCCGACCCCTGTGGTCGACCGCATCGTCGCGGCCTTCATGGGCTTCCCGAAGCCGCCCGACGCGGATTCCTAGACGCCGCACCGCCGGCCGCTCCCTGCGGTGCGTTCGCAGTTCTCCTCGCTATGCGGTGATTTCTGCGAACTCATGGGGGGCGGCACCTATACTGGGCCCCTTGATTGACTGGTCAATCAGGTCGTTCTCACCCGAGAAAGCCCCGTAAAACGCACAGATGCGCGTCGCCGCCGTACAGCTCAACTCTACCGCCGAGAAGGCCCGCAACCTCGCCGTCGCCGAGGCCCTGGTCCGCGCCGCCGCGTCCGACGGCGCCGAGCTCGTCGCCCTGCCGGAGAAGTGGAACCTGCTCGCCCCCGGCGAGGAACTGGTCGCCGGCGCCGAGCCGCTCGACGGCCCCAGCCTCACCGCCGCCCGCGGCTGGGCGCGGACGCTCGGCATCCACCTGCTCGCGGGCAGCATCTCCGAGCGCTCTGCCGACGCCGACGACGAGAAGCCCTTCAACGCCTCGGTCCTGATCGGCCCCGACGGCGAGGACCTCGCGGTCTACCGCAAGATCCACATGTTCGACGTCGACGCGGGCGGCGTCTCCTACCGCGAGTCGACCCACGAGCAGCCGGGCACCGACATAGTCACCGCCCCGGTCGGCGACATCCTCGCCGGGCTGACCATCTGCTACGACCTCCGCTTCCCGGAGCTGCACCGGATCCTCGCCGTCCGCGGCGCCCGCCTGCTCACCGTCCCGGCCGCCTTCACCACGGCGACCGGGCGGGACCACTGGGAGGTGCTGCTGCGGGCGCGGGCGATCGAGAACGCCGTCTTCGTCCTCGCCGCCGGCCAGGTCGGCAAGGCCCCGCCGCACTTCGACTGCTACGGCCGCTCGGCGATCGTCGACCCCTGGGGCGTGGTGCTGGCGACCGCCCCCGACGAGGAGTGCTTCATCGCCGCCGACCTCGACCTCGCCGCCCAGGAGCGGATCCGCGAGTCGCTGCCGGCGCTCGCGAACCGCCGCCCCGGGACCTACACCTGGCCCGACGGGGTCGGGGCGGCCGCCCATCCCGAGGCGGGCGCCTGATGGAGGGCCGCTCCGTCCAGCAGCGCTCCGGCGCCGTCGACAAACGCCGGCAGATCCTCGACGCTGCCGTCACCGTCTTCGCCCGCCAGGGCTTTCACGCGACCCGCGTCTCCGACATCGCCGACGAGGCGGGGGTTGCCTACGGCCTCGTCTACCACTACTTCAACTCCAAGGACCAGGTCCTGAACGAACTCTTCCTGGAGCGCTGGTCGCTGCTCCTGGCGGCGATCGAGGAGGCCGAACGGACCGAGGGCTCGCACCGCGAGAAGCTCGCCGCCGTCGCCGGCTTCATCTTCGACTCCTACCGGCACGACCCGGAGCTGATGAAGGTGATCATCGTCGAGGTGACGCGCGCCGCCAACTCGTTCGGCCGCACCCACCTGGAGGAGATCCGGCGGGCCTACGAAGGGATCTCGACGATCGTCGCCGACGGCCAGGCGGCGGGGGAGTTCCGCTCCGACGTCGCCCCGCGCTTCGCCTCGCAGGCCTTCTACGGCGCCGTCGAGCAGCTCCTCACCGAGTGGATCTTCGACGACGTGCCGCCCGCCGACGACCGCTTCGACGAAGCAAGAAACCTGTTGGTGACGACCATCTGCGACGGCCTCGAGCCGCGCTGACTAGGGTTTGGCCCTCACTTAGCAAGGGGAAAGGTCGTTCCGAGTGGACAACGAGTTGGCAAAGAGGCTGGTCTGGAGCGGGTTGCTGGCGGCCACGGGCGCGCTCGCGAGCATCGTCGCGGCGCGACTCGCCGCTGTCGTCTTCCGCCGCATCTACGGTGAAGACCCACCGGAGTAAGGGAGGACCCGATGCCTGACAGCCAGACCCCACCGACCACGCCCCAGACGCCGCCCGTGGTGCCCCCGCCGGGCGAGCCGAAAGACCAGCGCAAACTCGGCGAGCTCGTCTTCGACGTCAGCGAAGGAGTCTCCGGGCTCGTCCGCGAGGAGATCCAGCTCGCCAAGGCCGAGGTCTCCGAGAAGGCGGGCAAGATCGCCCGCGGCGCGGTGGTCGGGATCGCTGCCGGAGTCTTCGCCTTCCTGGCGTTGATCCTGGTGATGGAGGGGATCGCCTGGCTGCTGAACGAAGAGGTCTTCAACGGCAAGACCTGGCCCGGCTTCTTCATCGAGGCCGCGGTCTTCCTGCTGATCGCTGCGCTCGCCGCGCTGATCGCCTACAAAGCGGTCAAGGCCGGCTCGCCGCCGGTGCCGTCGCAGGCGATCGAAGAGGCGAAGCTGACCAAAGAGATGCTGTCGAAGGAGGACAAATGAGCGTCGACCCCAAGCCGGCGCGGCCCTCGACCGCCGGCCGGCCCGGCCGCTCGGCGGACCAGATCCGCAAGGACATCGACGCCCAGCGCCTGGCGCTGGGGACGAACGTCGAAGCGCTGCGCGGCAAGGTCACCGAGGTGACCGACTGGCGCCGCCAGGTCGAGGAGCACAAACAGCAGCTGGTGATCGGCGCCGCCGCCGTCGGGTTCCTGATCGGGATCAAATTGATGCGCTCGCGTCGCCGCAAGAAGCGGCTGTAGCGAGCGCGGCTGCGGCGCAGCGGGCGCTCAGGCCGGGTCGAGGATCGACCAGGGGATCGCGCCGAGCCCGATCAGCCCCGGCCCGACGTGGGCGCCGATGACCGGCCCGATCTCGGAGATGAAGGCGGGTTTGCCGCCGAAGATCTCGCGGCAGTCGGCGGCCAGCACCTCGGCCGTCTCGGGATCCTGGATGTGCTGGACGACCCAGGCGTCGGCGCCCGATTCGTGCAGCTGGCGGGCGTAGCCGCGCAGCCGCTCCAGCGAGCGTGCCCGCGTCCGCACCCGTTCGACCGGCGCGATCTCGCGATCGATCGTGAGGATCGGCTTGATCTTCAGCGCGCTGCCGATCCAGGCGCTGGCGCCGCCGATCCGGCCGCCCTTGCGCAGGTACTCCAGCGTGTCGACGGCGAACCACATCTTCAGCGTCTCGCGGACTTCCTTGGCCCGCGCGAGCGCCTCGGCCGGGCCGCCGCCCGCCTCGATCGCCGCCGACGCGGCGAGCACGCAGAGCCCGGTCGCCCCGCAGGCCATTTCGGAGTCGTAGAGGTGGACGCGCTCGCCGGCGGCGCCATCGTCGATCAGCCGCTGCCGCGCCTGGTTGGCGGCCTCGAAGGTGCCGGAGATCGCCGCCGAGATGTGGATCGAGACGATCTCCTTGCCCGCGTCGAGCAGCGGCTGCCAGACGGCGAGGAAGTCGCCGACAGAGGGCTGCGAGGTGGTCGCCCCGGCGCTCGACTGGCGCAGCCGGTTGTAGAAGTCGTCGTAGTCGGTGACCTCGGTCTCGCGCTGCTGCTCGCCGTCGATCGACACGTACAGGCTCACCACCCCGATCCCCTTCGCGGCGATCACCTCGGCGGGCAGGTACTGGCTGCTGTCGCAGACGACTGCGGTCTCGGCGCTGGCGGTCACCGGCGCGAATACTCTCAGACCCGCCCCGCCCGGCTTCCGCCGCCGCAGCGCTACACTTTGTGAAGTGACCGACACGAACCCCGCAGCGATCACCCTCTCCGACAAAGCCGCCGCCAAGATCGGCGAGCTGCTGGCCGGGCAGGGGGAGAACGACCAGGCCCTGCGCGTCGCCGTCCGCGGCGGTGGCTGCTCCGGCTTCCAGTACGCGCTCGCCTTCGATCAGGCCAAGGCCGACGACCACGTCTTCACCGTCGACGGCGTCTCCGTCGTCGTCGACAAGGTCTCGATGCAGTTCGTCTTCGGCTCCGAGGTCGACTACGTCGAGGGCCTGCAGGGCGCCGGGTTCCAGGTCAACAACCCGAACGTCGTCGCCGCCTGCGGTTGCGGTTCCTCTTTTCAGGTGAAAGAGGACGCCCCGGCCGCTTCGGTCGTCTAGCCGCTCTTCGAGGGCGCGCAGGCACGTCGGGGCCGGGTAGGTCCCCGGGACCGGGCGGGACCGTCACACTTCGGTGCGCGTGAATCGCCGAGCGTGCAGTTGAGCCCCCTATAGGGTGCATAAGTGCACGGTCGGCCGGGTCCCTGCGACGAAAGTGCGACGCTCTCGCCGGCCCGGACTTACCTGTCCGCCTGACGACTCTTTGCGGGGACTTATTCGATCTGCAGCGGCGGAGACTGCGCGGGGAGGTCGGCCCCGGTGAGGTCGGCCGGGACCGTCGCGACCTCGACCTCCGGCTGCTCGAGGCCGAGGGCCTCGCCGAGCTCACCGGCTTCGTACATCTCCTGGACCAGGTCGGCCCCGCCCAGCAGCTCGCCGTTGACGTAGAGCTGGGGGAAGGTCTGCCAGTCGGCGATCTCGCTCGTCACTTCGCGCAGGGGCTGCAGCGCGGGCAGCACGTCGATCGCCCCGTACTCGGCGTCGATCGAGTCGAGGATCTGGACGACACGCATCGAGAACCCGCAGCGCGGCGCATCCGGCGTGCCTTTCATGAAGAGCAGCACGGGGTTGGCTGCGATCAACTCTTCGACTTTGGACTTCAGCTCTTGGTCGGCCATACGCACAGGGTAGCCAAGCGCCCCGCTCGGCTTAGAAGTGCGTGACGAGCAGGGTGATGATGAGGCCGACTATCGCGACGAGGAAGCCCACGAACGCGGCGAACAGGCCGCCGCCGACGACCAGGATCGTGTGGGACAGGGAGTCGATGCGGTCGCTCTGGTGGCGGACTTCCTCGGAGATCCCGCTCACCCGAGCGTTCAGATCGTCCAGCCGCGAGTCGGTCCAAGTGGATCTCATAGCCTCCATACCGTCAGCCTAGGAAGAAATTACGCACATGTGGCGCGCGAAATTGTAACCTTTTGTCCGCGATGCTTGGCACGGCAGCGCCTGCCGCCTGCCGCCCGGCACATGTTCCCGACTCAGGTCGGCTGCGTCTTGACCGACAGCGCGTGGATCGTGCCGTCGTCGAAGCGGGGCTTGACCGCGGCCTTGACCAGCCGGTGCTGGTCGATCCGCGAGAGGCCCTCGAACTGCGGGGCAGTGACGATCGCGCGCAGGTGCTGGCCACCACCGTCTTCGTCGGAGACCTCGACCGCGGCGCCGGGCAACGCCGCCTCGATCATCGACCGCAGCTCCGCGAGGTCGACGGGCATCGGGCTCAGCCGACGCCCTCGCCGACCGTGTCGAGCATCTCGTCGACACGGACGAACTTGACGCGGGGACGGCCATGGGGCTCGCCGCGGCCGACCTCGGCCTGGTCGATTGCCTGCCAGTCCTCGAAGGAGATGTAGCGGACGCTCTTCTCGGCGAGCAGCTGCTCGACCGCGTCGGGCCCCGGATCGGCCGGGTCCAGGAGCGTCCCCGACTCGACGTCGGCGAGCAGGTGCTGCACCGTCTCCAGGGCGTCTTTCTTGTTGGTGCCGATCACGCCCGAGGGGCCGCGCTTGATCCAGCCCGCGGTGTAGTGGCCGACTTTGTGGCCCGAATCGTGCGAGTCGAGCACGCGGCCGCCCTCGTTGAGGATCAGCCCGCGCTTGGTGTCGAAGGGCACGCCTTCGATCGGCACGCCGGTGTAGCCGACCGACCGCAGGACCAGCCCGCACTCGAGCTCTTCGCGCTCGCCGGTGTCCTTGGCGACCAGCCGCCCGCCCTCTTCGACCAGCTCATTCTTGCCGATCACGATCGATTCGACCTTGCCGTCGCCCTTGATCTCGACCGGCGAGACGAGGAAGCGCAGGACGATTCGCTGGTCCTTGCCCCGCGGCTCGCGGCCCGCGAACTCGGTCAGCGTCTCGACGTTGACCCGGGTCGTCTTGTCGGCCTCGTCGGAGGCGAGGAAGGCGGCGCTCGCCGGGTCGAGCTCGACGTCCGCCTTGTCGACGATCACGTCGGCGTCCTCCATCACCCCGAGCTCTTTGATCTCCGGGTTGGTGAAGGCGGCCTGGACGGGACCGCGGCGACCGAGCACGACGATCTCCTTGACGCCCTTCTTGTCGAGCAGCTCGATCGCGTGGTCGGCGGTGTCGGTCTGGCGCAGCTCGTGGTCGGTCAGCGCAAGCATCCGCGCCACGTCCATCGCCACGTTGCCGTTGCCGATCACCACGGCGCGCTCGGCCGAGAGGTCGAAGTCCTCGTCCGCGTAGTCGGGGTGGGCGTTGTACCAGCCGACGAAGGCGGTGGCGGCGTGGCTGCCGGGCAGGTCCTCACCGGGGATCCCGAGCGCGCGGTCGGTCTCGCAGCCGACCGTGAAGACGATCGCGTGGTAGAGCCGTTCGAGGTCCTCGACCTCGACGTCGTGCCCGATCTTCACGTTGCCGAAGAAGCGGAAGCCCTCGCGCGCCGCGGTTTTTTCGTAGACGCGGATCACCGACTTGATCTTCGGATGGTCGGGGGCGACGCCGCCGCGGACCAGGCCGAAGGGGGTGGGGAGGCGGTCGAACAGGTCGACCTGGGCGTGCACGTCGCCGTCTTTGAGGATGTGCTCGGCGGCGTAGAAGCCGGAGGGGCCGGCTCCGACGATGGCGACGCGAAGGGGATTCTCAGGGGTTCCGATCTTGGGCATGTCTCTCAGGATTCCTGTCTTGGACGGGGACGCGGAAGGATAGGCCGGCGGCGTCGGGCGGGCGCCCCGAGTCAGGAGCCGGCGGGCACGACGGCGGCGCCGGCGACGCCGTCGAGCGCGTCGAGCGCGCGGCCCACCGACATCGAGACGCAGGTGAAGATCGGCGTCTCCGACTCGGTGTACTCGCTCGACTCGGTCGGGCGCAGCTCGTTGACCAGTTCGAGGAACTCGCCCGGGTCGTCGCCCTCGAAGCAGACGACGAACTCCTGGTCGTCGAGCCCGTAGGAGTAGGTCGTGTTGACCGTGATCTCCGGGTAGCTACGGCCGATGTCGATGTGGCTTTTCATGATCCGGCCGCGCTCGGCGGGCTCGAGGCCGTACCAGCGGCGCTGCTTCACCATCGGATAGAGGAAGAGGTACTTGCGATCGGAGACGCAGATCTCCGGCCGCGCCTTCTCGTCAGAGTAAGGCGATTTTTTCGTCATCGACAGGTAGGAGTAGGGCGTGCTCGACCACTTCGCCAGGCCCGACTGCCCGAGCACCACGTGGAAGGTGTGGATATCGTCGAGGTTGGCGCTCTGACTGAGCAGCACGAGGTCGACGTCGCCACGCGTTCCTATGGTTGAGTAGGCGCGCAGCGACCGGTCGATGCCGAAGTCCTCGCAGGCGGCGAGGAACTCCTGCTTGTCGGCGGCGCGCAGCTCGGCGGGATTGCGGCGCCAGGCGGGATCGACCTTGAAGAAACTGAATTTGGCGAAAGTGCGGTCTGCGGCCATGGGGCTGACGATAGCGCTGTCGTTGTTCCTGGCGGGCCCCTCAGGGGCGTGGGGGGCAGGCGGCGCGCGGCAGGAGCCCGGCCGCCCGCACCAGGTCGATCTGGTGACGGTCCCGGCGGCGACCACTGTCGCCCAGATGGCGCGCGCCGGCTTCTCGCCCGGGCTGATGAGTGCCGGGCTGGGGATGGTGACGCCGGAACAGACCTATCTCGACATCGGCGCCGGCAACCGCGTCTTCAACTCGCTCTACGACGGGGAACTGCCGCCGCTGCCGCGGCACGGCTGCGGTGCCTGGTTCGAAGCAGCGGTGGCGCGGGCCACCTCGGCGCCGGACGAAATCGAACCCGGCTTGCTGGTGCGGACGCTGGAAGCGCATGGCATCGCAACCGCCGGCATCGGGCCGTCGGCATGTCCGCTGGGGGTCGAACCGGGCTATCGCAAGCTCTCTGGGAAGGAGGAATTCTCCGCCTTCGATTCCTCGCTCGCCGACGCGGCGACGCTCGCCCGCCTCTCCGGCCCACGCCCCCTCGTGATCGCGATCGCCGCCCCGACCGGCAAGACCGGCGACCCGATCCCGATCGGTATCGCCGGCCCCGGCTTCGACGGCGACCTCACCTCCGACACGACCCGCACCGACGGCTACGTGCTCTCGACCGACGTCGCGCCGACCATCCTCGAACGCTTTGGCATCGCGATCCCGTCGCAGATGTCGGGACAGCCGATTCGCACCGAAGGCTCGGTCGACGCCGCGGCGATACTTGCGCGCGGCGCCCGGATGGCGGTGATCTCGCACCGCCGCGGCCCGGTGATCGGCCTCAGCATCCTCGCCTGGGTCGTCGCCCTGGCGTTCCTCGTCCTGCTCTCCCAGGGGGCGCTCGCCGCGGTCGGGGTGCGGCTGCTCGGCCTCGCCGTCATCTACCTGCCGCTGGTCCTGCTGGCGGGCGCCGCGCTCGAACCGGGCGAGTACCCCGAAATGCTGCTGGTGATGATCGCCGCGCCGGCGCTCGCCGCGGTCACCCTGGCGGCGCTCCGCGACTACCGGGCGCTCGCCGTCGCGGCGGCACTGACGGTCTGCGCCTACGCGCTCGACGCGATCCTCGGCTCGCCGCTCAGCGCCCTCTCCCTGCTCGGCCCCAACCCGGGCCTCGGCGTCCGCTTCTACGGGATCGGCAACGAGCTCGAGGCGAGCCTCGCGGTGCTGATCGTCGGCGGCATCGGCGCCGGTCTGGCGGGCTTCGCGCCGCGCCTCGCGCCCGGCCGCTGCGCCGCCGTCTTCCTCGCGATCGGCCTTGTCTTCGCGGCGATCTTCGCCTCCGGGAAGTTCGGCGCCGACGTCGGGGCCGCGATCGACTTCCCGGCGGGCGTCGCCTGCGCCGCGGTGGTGATCGCCGGTGGGCGCCGACGTTGGATCGTGCTCGTCGTCCTGATCCCGCTGCTCGTGCTGGGGCTGCTCGCCCTCGCCGATCTCGTCACCGGCGCCAACTCCCACTTCACCCGCTCCGTCCTCGACGCGGGCGGGCTGCATTCGCTTGGCGACGTCGCCCAGCGTCGCCTGCAGCTCTCCGCCCACAGCTTCGCCCGCCCGCTGCTGCTGGTCGCCCTGCCGGTGATCGCGATCCTCGCCGTCTTCGCCTGGTTACGGCGCGAGACCCTCGCCGCCTGGGCGGCCGACGCGCCGGCGATGCGGGCGGCCCTGATCGGCGGTGCGGTGGCGACCGTCGTCGCCACCCTGGCGAACGATTCAGGCGCCCTTCTGCTCGAGATCGGTGCCGCATATCTGCTGGTTTTCCTCGGCTGGGCCTGGGCCGAGGCAGGTAGATCGCCGCGCGGCGCGTAATCCTCTTTCAGGGAACGGGTAGAGGTTCCCGTGCAAGCCGTCTCGTCGTCTACCCTTAGGTGCTCGTGCGCATAGGTCTTGTCTCGCCATATTCCTGGTCTTTCCAAGGAGGAGTGAACCGGCACGTCGAAGCGCTCGCCGAGGAGTTTCTCGGGCGAGGGCACGACGTTCGCGTCCTCGCCCCGGCCGATCCCCCCGGCCTGCTCAGCCGTGCCACACACCGGGCGGCGCCGGAACCGCGCGAGCTGCCCGACTACCTGGTGCCGCTGGGACGGTCGATCGGGTTCGGCGCCAACGGCGCGATCTCGAACCTCGCGGCGACCCCGGGCAGCGGCTACGTGCGGCCCCGCCGGGCGGTCCGGGCCGGCGAATTCGACGTGATCCACGTCCACGAGCCGCTCGCCCCGCTGGTCGGCTGGAACGCGGTGCTCGGCGCGAAGACGCCGGTGGTCGGGACCTTCCACGCATACTCGACCAAGCCGGTCCCCAACTACATCGCCTCGGCCTTCGGCGCGCGGCGCATGTTCAACCGCCTCTCGGCGCGGATCGCCGTCTCCGAGGCCGCCGCCTGGACCGGGCGGCGCTGGTACGGCGGCGAGTACACGATCATCCCCAACGGCGTCGACGTCGAGGGCCCGCCCGCCGACCTCTCGACCCCGTCGGAGGAGCTGCGGATCCTCTTTGTCGGCCGGCCCGAGGAGCGCAAGGGCCTGCCGGTCCTGCTGAGCGCCTTCAACGCCCTGGTCGAGCATGTCCCCTCGCGGCTGACCGTGATCGGCGCCGACGAAGACGACGTCAAGCGCTGGCTGACCGACCCCGAGCTGCTCGGCTCGATCGACGTGCGCGGCCGCGTCTCCGGCGAGGAGCTGTGGGCCGAGCTGCACGCCGCCGACGTGCTCTGCGCGCCCTCGCTGTCGGGGGAGAGCTTCGGCATGGTCCTGACCGAGGCGTTCGCCGCGGGCACTCCTGTGATCGCCTCGGCGATCGCCGGCTACGACGATGTCGTCACCGATGGCGTCGACGGGCTGCTCGTCCCGCCCGGTGACCCGCAGCGCCTCGCCGAGGAGCTGCAGCGCGTCCACCATGAGCCGCAGCGGCTCGCCGCGATGGGCATCGCCGCCCGCCACAGTGCCAAACGCTACGCCTGGCCGCGGATCGCCGACCAGGTGACGACCGTCTACGAGCGGGCGATGGCCGCCCCGCGGCCGGTCGGCACCGCCGCCCGCACCGCCCACTGGATGGGCCTCCGCCCGGCCGACGGCAACCCGCCGATCCCGCCCCGGAAGCTGCCCTCGCTCGATCCCGCGCCGGCCCAGGACGGCAAGCGCGGCCGCCGTGTCGCCCGCCGTGTCGGGCTTGGCGTCGCCGCCATCCTCGGCGTCGGCCTGTCGCTGCTCGCGGCGGAGAAAATCGGCATCAGCGAGGTGGTCGAAAGCATCGTCCGCTCCGACTTCAGCTGGGTCCTCGTCGCCTTCGGGCTGATGTCGATCTCGATGTTCTTCCGCGCCGCGTCCTGGTACTGGATCGCCCGCGCCGCCCTGCCCAACCGCCCGGTCCGCCGCCGCGACGTCACCTCGGCGACGATGATCGGCGTGCTGATGTCGGCGACCCTGCCGGCCCGCCTCGGTGAGCCCGCCAGGGCGCTCGCCCTCTCGCGTCGCACGGGCCGGATGCGGGAGACCTTCCCGGTCCTGCTCGGCACCCTGGTCTCGCAGACCCTGATCAACCTGGTGGCGCTGGCGCTGCTCGGAGTGATCATCGTCTCGACCACGCCGCTCTTCCACTCGGGCACCAAGCAGCTCTTCGCCTTCAGCCTGGTGCCGCTGATCCTGCTCGTCGTCGTGCTGGTCGCGCCGTTGGCGATGCGGCGCAACGGCAACGGCAGGCTGGCCCGGATCGGCGCCGCCGCCCACCGGGCGATGGTCCAGGTCCGTGCCGGTCTGAAGATCTTCCGCGACCCGCGCGAGGGTGCCGCCGCCGCGGCCGCCCAGCTCGGCGCCTGGGCGATCCAGCTGGCCGCCTGCTGGGCGCTCCTCTACGCGCTCGGCCTCAACGGCCAGGCGGGGATCGGCGCCGCCGCCGCGGTGCTCTTCGCGGTCAACGTCACCGCCGTCGTCCCGGCGACCCCGTCGAACATCGGCGTCTTCCAGCTCGCCGTGATCAGCGTGCTCCACACCGGGTTCGGCGTCGGCACCGCCGACGCCCTCGCCTACGGCGTGATCCTGCAAGGAGTCGAGATCGCCACCGCGGTGGCGCTCGGCCTGCCCGCCCTGGTCCGCGAGGGCCTGACCTGGAGCGACCTCCGCGTCCAGGCGATCTCCTCGGCGCCGGTGCACCTGGATCCGCAGCCGCAGCCGCGCCGGGCGCGCCGCGACCGCAGCCACAGCAGCGTCGCCTAGATGTAAGTCCCGAGCGAGTTGGTCAGGCGGATCCAACGTCAGGTGGCGGTCGGACCCCGAAGCACTAGGTCGCGGCGGGGGCGGGGGCGGGCTCGGCCTGCCCCTCTTCGGCATCGTCGTCGGGATCGGCCTCGGGCGGCAGGTCGCCACCGCGCTCGGTTCCGGCGATCAGTTCGTCGGAGGTCTTGCCCTCGGGGATGAAGCCGGACTTCATGCCGAAGTAGACCGCCTGCGGGTGGTGGGCGATGATCGCCACCGTCGATTGCTCGGGCATCACCGCGTAGCCGCCGGAGAGGGTCATCCCGATCGACTCGAGGCCGAGCAGGCGCCAGACCTTCTCGTGCTCGGACTGGTCAGGGCAGGCCGGGTAGCCCCACGAGTAGCGGCGGCCCTGGTCGAGCGGGATCTCGAGGCCGCGGCGAACCTCCGAGTGCAGCCACTCGGCCAGCCCCTCGGCCGACTGCACGCCGAGCCCGTGGACGTAGTACTGCTCGGTCACCTCGCCTTCGGCGCCGAGCCGGTCCATCAGCTCGGTCACCTCGGTCCCTACCGTGACGCCCTGCAGGGCGACCACGTCGCGTTCGCCGGACCCGATCGGCCGGTAGAAGTCGGCGAGGCAGATGCGGTCGTGCTTCGGCTGCCGCGGGAAGACCAGGCGCTCCAGCTCGACGTCGGGGTCCTCGGGATCGAATATGACCAGCTCGTTGCCATCCGAGTTGCAGGGGAAGTAGCCGAGCCGCGCCTTCGGGTGCAGGTAGTCCTGCTCGCGCCACATCCGTTCGAGGCGCGGCACGAAGCCCTCCTCCTCGTCGGTGCCCTCGACCAGCTCGCGCCAGGCCTCGCCCTTGATGCCTTTGCCGCCCCAGTGCAGCTTGAACAGCACGTGGCGATCGAGGTAAGGGTAGATGTCGTCGAAGTCGACCTCGACATCGCGCACCCCGAGGTAGGGGGCGGTCGGGATCGGGTTGTCGGTGCGGGCCGTCGAGCGGACGCTGTCGTCGGTGGTCGGCGGGCCGGTGTCGGTGTCGACCGGCTTCTCGCGCAGGGTCTGCGCCTCGCTGCGGATCCGCTCGACCAGCGCTTCGCACGCGTCCGAGTCGACCAGCGCGTCCATCGTGTCGAGCCCCTGGAAGGCGTCCTTGCAGTAGAAGACGCCGGGCGCGTAGACCTCGTCGGATTCGCGCCCCTTCGGGTAGAGGACGCGGCGGCCGAAGTCGCGGTTGATCGCGGCGCCGCCGATCAGCACCGGGAAGTCGTGCCCGCGCTCATGCAGCTCGGCGATGCAGGTCGGCATCTGCTTCGAGGTCGAGACGAGCAGCGCCGAGAGGCCGATCGCGTCGGCTTCGTTCTCGACCGCGGCCTCGATGATCGCGTCGACCGGGACCTGCTTGCCGAGGTCGATCACCGTGTAGCCGTTGTTGGTCAGGATCGTGTTGACCAGTGACTTGCCGATGTCGTGGACGTCGCCGAAGACGGTGGCGATCACGACTTTGCCCTTGGTGTGACCGTCGATCCGGTCGAGGTAGTTCTCCAGCCGGGCGACGGCCCGCTTCATCACTTCGGCCGACTGCAGGACGAAGGGTAGGATCAGTTCGCCCGCGCCGAATTTGTCGCCGACCTCCTTCATCGCGGGGAGCAGCACCTCGTTCAGGGTCGGGACGGCGCCGATCTTCTCGACCGATTTGTCGATCCAGTCCTCGACCCCGTCCTTCTTGCGGCGCAGGATGTGCCAGTGGAGCGCTTCCTCGGGCTCCATCCCGGCGGTCGGGTCGGCGGCCTCGGCCTCGGCCTCGTCCCCCTTCGACTCGAAGTGGGAGATGAACCGCTCGAGCGCGTCCTCGCGGCGGTTGAAGACGAGGTCGTCGGTCAGCTCGCGCTCCTCGTCGGGGATCTCCGAGTAGGGAGTGATGTGGTTCGGGTTGACCATCGCCAGGTCCAGCCCCGCCTCGACGCAGTGGTGGAGGAAGACCGAGTTGAGGACGGCGCGCGGCCGCGGGCTGACCCCGAAGGAGACGTTGGAGACGCCGAGCGAGGTCTTCACCTCGGGGATCTCGGCCTTCAGCCGGCGGATCCCCTCGATCGTCTCGACCGCCGAGGGCTTCCACTCCTCGTCGCCGGTGGTCAGGGTGAAGGTGAGCAGGTCGAAGATCAGCGCCTCGGCGGGGAGGCCGTGCTCGTCGCAGGCGATCTCCTTGATTCGCCGGGCGATCTCCACCTTGCGGTCGGCGGTCTTCGCCATCCCGACCTCGTCGATCGTCAGCGCGATCAGCGCCGCGCCGTGTTCCTTCGCCAAGGGCACGACGATGTCGGCCTTGGCACGCCCGGCCTCCAGGTTGATCGAGTTGACGATCGCCCGGCCGGGAATCGTCTCGAGGGCGGCGCGGATCACCTCGGGCTCGGTCGAGTCGACCTGGATCGGCGCCGGCTGGGTCAGCGAGACCCGCTTCACGACGGCGCTCATCTGCTCGTCCTCGTCCTGGCGCTCGGTCAGCGCGACGCAGACGTCGAGCACGTGGGCGCCGCCTTCGACCTGGTCTTCGGCGACCTGGGTGAGGCCGTCGTAATCGTCGGCGAGCAGCAGTTCCTTGGCTTTTTTCGAGCCCTGCGAGTTGACCCGCTCGCCGACCAGGGTCGGGCGCGGCTCCTGCACGAGCGGGGTCGAGGTCATCATCGAGGAGACCTCGATCGGGCCCGGAGCGGGGCGGGGAGAGACGGGGCGCGCCTCGCCGACCCGTTCGCGGATCGCGCGGATGTGTTCCGGGTTGGTGCCGCAGCAGCCGCCGACGATGCCGACGCCATAGCGCTCGACGAACTCGCCGAGGCTCGCGGCGAGCGGCTCCGGCTCTTCCGGGAAGATCGTCTCGCCGTCGGGTCCCTGCAGCGGCAGGCCCGCGTTGGGGATGCAGTGGACCGGCAGGGTCGAGGTCTCGCCGAGGAAGCGGATCGCGTCGCGCATGCCCTCGGGCCCGGTCGAGCAGTTGAGGCCGACGACGTCGACATCGAGCGCGGTCAACGTGGTCAGCACCGACTGGATGTCGGTGCCGAGCAGCATCTTGCCGCCATTCGGCAGCAGCGAGACGCTGATCTGGAGCGGCAGCGTGCGGCCGGTCTGGCGGAACGCCTCGCGGGCGCCGAAGATCGCCGCCTTCACCTCCAGGATGTCCTGCGCCGTCTCGATGATGATCAGGTCGGCGCCGCCGCTGACCAGGCCGCTCGCCTGCTCGGCGAAGACCTCGACCAGGCGGCCGAAGGAGATGTCGCCGAGGGTCGGGTCGGTGGAGGCGGGCAGGAAGCCGGTCGGGCCGATCGAGCCCGCCACGAAACGGTCCGGGCCTGCCGCCTTGCGGGCGATCTCGGCGGCCTTGGTGTTGATCTCCAGCGTGTGCTCGCCGAGGCCCCACTCGTCGAGCTTCAGCCGCGAGCCCTGGAAGGAGTCGGTCTCGACCACGTCGGCGCCCGCCTCGAGCATCGAGGTGTGGACGCCCTCGATCACGTCGGGCCGATTCAGCACCAGCGCCTCGTGGCATTTGCCGAGCAGCCCGCCGTAGTCCTCCTGGGTCAGGTCGAACTGCTCCAGGGTCGCGCCCATGCCGCCGTCGAAGACGACGACCCGCTCCTTCACCGCCGCTATGTAGTCGCGCTCCGCCATGAACTTCAAAGGCTACCGAGCGCGCAAAGCTGTTCCTTTCCTCGGCTATTCCGAAGAAAGGAACAGCTGGGCGGGGCTAACGGCGGAGGCCGAGGCGGCGCTTCCAGTCGCGAGCATTGATCAGCTGGACCATGCGGGCGATCAGGCCGCGGCGGCCGCGGGTGTAGGGATACCAGGTCGGTTCGCGCTTGCCGGCGAAGCGGGTGATCACCAGCGACTCGGTGCGGCAGAACTTGCGGATCCCCTGGGCGCCGTGGCGGTAGCCGATCCCCGACTCCTTCCAACCGCCCATCGGCACGTCGGAGGCGAAATAGTTGACCAGCACGTCGTTGACGTTGACGGCGCCGCACTCGACCCGGCGGGCGACCCGTTCGGCGTTGCCGCGCTCGCCGAAGACCGAGCCGGAGAGCCCGTAGCGGGTGTCGTTGGCGAGTCGCAGCGCCTCCTCGGCGTCGCGCACCTTCATCACGCCGACGACCGGGCCGAAGGTCTCGTCACGCATCACCTTCATCGAGTGGTCGACGTCGACCAGCACGGTCGGTTCGAAGTAGTCGCCGGGGCCGGGGACGCGCTTGCCGCCGGTCAGGGCGCGGGCGCCGTTGGCGAGGGCGTCGTCGACTTGGCCCTCGACGATCGCGGTCTGGTTGGGCGAGGTCATCGCGCCGACGTCCTTCGGGTCGCGGGCGTCGTCGCTGCCCTGCCGCAACTTGCCGACCTCGGCGGTCAGCTTGCCGACGAACTCGTCGTAGGCGGGCTCCTCGACGTAGATCCGCTCGACCGAGATGCAGACCTGGCCCGAGTTGAACATCCCGCCCCAGGCGGCGGCGTTGGCGGCGCGGTCGAGGTCGGCGTCGGCGAGCACGATCATCGGGTCCTTGCCACCGAGCTCGAGGCTGACCGGGGTGAGGGTCTCGGCGGCGCGCGCCATCACCTTGCGGCCGGTGCGGTCGGAGCCGGTGAACTGGATGTAGTCGACCGCGTCGACCAGGGCGCCGCCGGTCTCGCCGATCCCCTGGACGACGTCGAAGACGTCGGGGCCGCCGATCTCGCGCTTCCAGGCCTCGGCCACCTCGGCGATCCCCAGCGGGGTGAACTCGGACGGCTTGATGACCACCGCGGCGCCAGCCATCAGCGCCGGGATCGCGTCGCCGAGCGAGAGGATCAGCGGGAAGTTCCAGGGGCTGATGATGCCGACCACCGGATAGGGCCGGTACTGGACCCGCAGCTTCTTGGCGGCGAGCAGGGGGGAGTGGGGGCGGACGCTCTCCTCGCCGATGAACTTGGGCGCCTGGGTGCCGTAGAAGTTGATCGTGTCGGCCAGGTAGGCAGGCTCGTTGGAGGCGTCGGCGCGGACCTTGCCGGTCTCCCGCTGCATCGTGTCGAGCACCCGGTCCGAGTTGTCGAGCAGCCAGTCGCGCAGCTTGCCGAGCCAGTGGTAGCGGCCCTCGATCCCCATCGCCTCCCAGTCGGGCTGGGCGGCGCGCACCCGCGCCACGGTCGCCGCGACCACGTTCGGCCCGTCGATCTGCAGGTTGGCGATCGTCGCCCCGGTCGCCGGGTTCAGGACCTCGAGCGTCTCCGCCGCGGCCGCTCCCGCCGCCCCGTTCGAGTTCTCGGTCTGCGTGCTGCTCCCCACGGTGCCGCTCTCCATGCTCGCTCCTCCGTCCCTTTGGCTGGTCAGCCAAGGTTAGCCGGGCCCACGCCCCCGGGGGCGATTTATCCGACTCGGCCTCAGCCGACGAAGTGCGTCACGACGAGACTGATGAAACCCGTCGCCATCACGCCGAGCGCGATATCAGAGCGCCGATCGATCTTGTCCTCGAGCTTCGCGAAGCGGTGATTCATCTCGCTGCGAAGCAAGTTGATCTCATGCTTCAGCCCGCTGTCGCCGCTTCGGATCTCGCCCCTCAGCCCCGCTTCGGTGCCTCGGATCTCGCCACCCAACTCCGTCCGGACCGTCCGGATCTCGCCACCCAACTCCGTCCGGACCGTCCGGATCTCATCTCGGACTTCCCTGAAGTTCTTCTCAGCTCGGTTGGCGGACTCATCCATCCGAGCGTCGTTCCAAGTCGGTCGCGTTGACTCCATGGGGCGACTGTAGAGCGGCTCCACGCGCGCGTGGGACACGGAACTGTGCCAATTGTGTGACTTGTGGGTTAGGGCCGCCTGCGCCCTTCGAGCTTGAGGTAGCCGCCGGGTTTCTCCAGGAACGGGGCCCAGGTCGCGCCGTCGAAGGCCTCGGCCGCGTCGATACCGAGGGCGCCCATGACGCGGACGACCGTGTCGATCCGCGGCGTGCGCTTGCCGAGCTCCAGGAGGCTGATCTCTGTGCGGTGGAGATCGGCCCGGTGGCGACTTCTTCCTGGCTCAGGCCTCTGGCCTGGCGCAATCGCGCCAGGTTCGTCCCGACGATGGACGCGACCTGCTCGGAGACCTCCTTTTTCCCTGCTCCCTCCAACGCCGCATGAGCCTGCCTGCCGGCGGACGATGCAGCTACAGACAATCGGTTGCGAAAACTTAACCGGCTTTTTTCGAAAATCGCGGAGTCTCGGGCGGGCGGGGACTAGCCACCCGACGAAGGCTGCTTCGCGCCGGCTTCGATTTCGACGATTTCGCCCGCGGCGTTGACTTCGGTTTCGGGCAGCTTGGTGGTGATTTCGGCGACGAAAGAGCCGCCGGGGGTGACGCCACCTGCGGTCTTCGCCTTCGCTTCGCCGTCGAGACCGGCCCCGACTTCGTAGGCGACGGTGTAGTTGCCGGGCCGCACGGCGCTCAGCTTCCAGACAGCCGCCACGGACTTGCCTGGCTTCAGCGCGCCGAATGAATAGGTCTTCGGTGACGAGGTTTCGGCCCCGCCGGGCGTCGACGATCCGGCCAGGCGCGGGTAGGTCGCCGCCAGCACCCAGGCCGGTCGGTCGCCGCTCGCCAGGCCCGGGTCGGGAACGTGGACGGCGAAGGGGATGCTCGCCGCTTCGCCTTCCTTGCCCTCGATGTTCACGGTCACGGTCAGCGCCGGCACCGTCTTCGTGCCGTCGTTGCGGACGTCGATCTTCATCAGCGAGGTCTGGCCGACGAACTGGCGCGCCGGGAAGTTGGCCCCGGTCACGTTCACCCGGTAGTTGCCGGCGGCCTGATTGGAATCCGAGGACGAGCCGCCGCAGGCAGCAAGGAGGGCCGCCACGGCCAAGGCCGCGGACCCCGCCGCGGCGGCTCGAAGGCGGGCCCCCCGGCGTGGTGTTCCGGTACCCCGCAAAGCGTCGCGAACATAGCACGGGGAATCCCCGCAACCGAGCCATTTCCGGGACGTCGGCCGGGTTAGCGTGATCTCAATATGCGGCTAACGGAGTGAGCCGATCAATCCCATAGACTCCGCCCGAAGAGTGGGGCTGCCGCGTCCGGAAGGCGCGGCCGGCTGGAGGAGCTAGATGGTCGGATCCGCAGTGAACAGGGCGTTCCTGCCCGCCAAGTCAGTCTTCGAACAAGTCGGTGAGCTCGTAGTCCTGACCGGCCGCACGATCGTCTCGGCGGTCCGCCCGCCCTACCCCTATGGCGAGGAGTTCATCGGCCAGTTCCTCTTCGCCCTGCAGCTCTGTTGGTTCCCGCTGCTGGTCTCGACCGTGGCGATCAACTTCGGTGCCCCCGGCCTGCAGGCGGCCAACTTCCTCTCGTTGTTCGGTGCCCTGGATCGGCTCGGCGGCTTCTTCGTGCTCGCCGCGATCCGCGAAATCGGCCCCTTCGTGACCGGCGTCTGCGTGGCCGGGATCGCCGGCACCGCGATCACCGCCGACCTTGGCGCCCGCAAGATCCGCGAGGAGCTCGACGCGTTGCAGGTGCTCGGCGTCGACCCGATCAAGAACCTGGTCGTGCCGCGCTTCCTCGCCCTGATGTTGATCACCGGTCTGCTCGACGTCTTCGCGATCGTCGCCGGCCTCTCCGGCGGCATCCTCACCGAGTTGCTCTACCACCAGAGCCTCGGCGGCTTCTTCGCCACCCTCTTCTCGCAGGCCTCGGTCACCGACCTCTGGGGTTCGGTGCTGAAGTGCACGCTGTTCGGCGCGATCATCGCGATCGTCTGCTGTTACAAAGGCATGACGGCTTCGGGCGGTGC
The DNA here is from genome assembly GCA_963824485.1 of uncultured Actinomycetes bacterium. Classification (GTDB taxonomy): domain Bacteria; phylum Actinomycetota; class Thermoleophilia; order Solirubrobacterales; family 70-9; genus VAYN01. Next base: position 68,976 of record CAWGPH010000004.1, on the reverse strand, counting down.
CGCCGGCGTCGGCCGCGCCGTCAACGAGGCGGTGGTGATCTCCTTCCTCGCCTTCTTCGCCTTCAATTACGTTTTCACCCAGACGCTGCTGGCGACCAACCCTGAATTGCAGACGATCCGATGAACGCCTGGCTCGAAGTCCCGCGCGGCTGGCTCGACTCGCTCGGCGAGATCGCCCGCTTCGGCGGGCGCGTCTCCGGGCTCGTCTACTCGGGCCGCGTCTTCCGCTTCTTCGGCGAGGCGCTGCGCCAGGCCGGGATCCTGATCCTCGGCTCGGCGCTGGTCATCTGGGGTCTCGTCTTCGTGCTCGGCCTGCAGTGTGGGATCGAGGGCGCCTACCTCTTGCGCGCCAACGGCGCGCCCGCCTACGCGGGTGTCTTCTCGGCCTGGTGCGACCTGCGCGAGATCCTGCCCTATGCCTTCGGCTACATGCTCTCGGCCAAGGTCGGGACCGGGATCGTCGCCGAGCTCGGCGCGATGCGGATCTCCGACGAGATCGACGCGCTCGAGGTGATGGGCGTGCCGCCGGTCACCTTCCTCTGCGCGACCCGCCTGCTGGCCGCCTGGATCGCTTTCCCCTTCATGTACCTGGTGGCGATCGGCGTCATGTACCTGGCCAGCTACATCGCCGTCGTCAAGCAGATCGGCGACGCCTCCTCGGGCGGCTACCTGTTGATCTTCTGGCAGTTCCAAAACCCACCGGACGTCATCTTCAGCCTGATCAAGGGGATGGCGATGGCGACCGCGATCGTGCTGGTCGGCTGTTATTACGGCTACACGGCCTCAGGCGGACCGGTGGGGGTGGGGACCGCGACGGCGAAGTCGATGGTCCTGAACATCGTCTTAGTCCACATCATCGGCATGCTTGGGACCCTTGTCTTCTGGGGAGCCAACCCGAGGGCTCCGATAGGAGGGTGAACGCTATGCGTAACGACGAGGAAGAGCGCTTCAACGAGATCGAGGAGGAGGGCCGCGAGGCGGAGGCCGAGACCAGCGCCGAGCTGGCCGAGTCGGAGCACCCCGCCGTCCCAGCGGGCCCGGCGACGGGCGGCCACCCGGAAAGCGCCACCGACGAGGGCCCTTATGTGAGCGAGGACGGCGCCCTGATGGGGCGCGACTTCGTGATCCCTGGCGTCGATCCGCGCGAACACGATCCCTACCGCTTCCACACCGGCCGCAAGCGCGACCACGGCGGCGAGGACGCGATCGAGATCATCGACCTGGTCAAACAGTTCGGCCGCGCCCGCATCCTCAATGGCCTCAACCTCGGCCTGCCGGAAGACCAGGTCTCGATGGTGCTGGGACCGTCGGGGACCGGCAAGAGCGTGCTGATCAAGCACATCGTCGGGCTGCTCTACCCGGATTCGGGCGACGTCCTCGTGCACGGCGAATCGATCCCGAACATGACCGACGACGAACTCTTCGAGGTGCGCAAAAAGTTCGGTTTGCTGTTCCAGGACGGGGCGCTCTTCGGCTCGATGAACATCTACGACAACGTCGCCTTCCCGCTGCGCCAGCACACCGACAAAAGCGAGGAGGAGATCGGCGAGATCGTCAACCGCCGGCTCAAAGAGGTCGGCCTCGCCGAGGCGACCTACAAGATGCCGAACGAGCTCTCGGGCGGGATGCGCAAGCGCGCCGGCTTCGCCCGGGCGCTGGTGCTGGAACCGGCGATCGTCATGTTCGACGAGCCCGACTCTGGTCTCGACCCGGTCCGCACCGCGCTGCTCTGCGAGCTGATCCGCGAGATCCACGCGGAGAACGGCGGCTGCTACCTGGTGATCAGTCACGACCTCAACACGGCGCGGCGGATCGCCGACTTCATCGCGGTGCTGTGGAGCGGCAAGATCGTCGAGTCGGGACCGAAAGAAGAAGTCTTCGACTCGTCCAACCCGTTCGTCAGCCAGTTCCTCCACGCGGACGTCAGCGGCCCGCTCTCGATGGATTAGCCGGCAGTGCGCGGCAGGCCGTTCGGGGCGATCGCCGCGTGGTCGGTGCGCCACGCCCGCCCCGTCCTCGCCGCCGCCGCGCTGATCGCGGTCGCCGCGGCGGTCGCCGCCACCCAGGTCGATACCGACGCCGGCCTCGGCACCCTGGTCGGTAAGGACGATCCCACCTACGAAGCGACGCAGCGGGTGCGGGCGGAGTTCGGCGAAGAACCGGTGGTCGTCCTGGTCAAGGAGAGCCTGCCGCGGCTGCTGCTCGGCAAGGACCTGGTCAAGCTGCTGCGGCTCGAGGGCTGCCTCTCGGGCAAGGTGCCGAAGGGGGCGAAGCCGCTGCCCGGCGCCTGCGAACGGATCGCCGCGATGGAACCGGTCACCTTCCTCGCCGGGCCCGCGACCTTCCTCAACGAGGCGGTGGTCCAGATCGACGCCCAGCTCGAACGCCTCTCCAAGCACCTGCCACCCGAACGGTTTCGCGAATACCTGCTCGACGTCGCGACCAAGTATGGGATCACCTCGCTGCCCTCGATCGAAAACGAAGAATTCGTCGCCACCGTCGTCTTCGACCTCGCCAAGGCGCGCGGCACGCCGAAGGCGCGGCTCGCCTACCTCTTCCCGAACTCTCACGCCGCCCAGATCGTGATCCGGCTGAAACCGGACCTGAGCGAAGCCGAACGCCACGAGGCGATCGGCCTGATCAAGGAAGCGGTCGCCGAAACGACGCCCCGCAAGCAGTGCGGCGAAGCGGGCAAGGCCGCCACGTGCTTCGCCCTCGCCCACGGCGAATACGTCGTCTCCGGCGCCCCCGTCGTCGTCGACGCCGTGGCCCGAGCCCTGAAGAACGCCCTGCTGCTCCTCTTCGGCGTCGCGATCCTGGTGATGGCGATCGTCCTCCTCCTGGCCTTCCGCAGCCGCCTGCGCCTGCTGCCGCTCGCCCTGGCCCTGGCGTCGGCCGCGATCGTCTTCGGCCTCCTCGACCTGGTCGGCGGCTCCCTCACCATGGCCTCGGTAGCGGTCCTGCCGATCCTGATCGGCCTCGCCGTCGACTACGCGATCCAGTTCCAGGCAAGATTGGATGAGGTCCAATCGACCGGTGCCTCAGGTGCAGAGGCAGCAAGGACTGCCGCCAACCTCTCGGGTCCCACCATCGCCACCGCCTGCTTGGCGACGGCCGCAGGTTTCCTGGTGCTCCTCCTCTCGCCGACGCCGATGGTCCGCGGCTTCGGCCTCTTGCTCGTCCTCGGCGTCCTCATAGCTTTCGCTTTGGTGATGACCGCAGGCTTCGCGGCCCTTGGGCTGCGCCGGAGCACGTCTAGACAACTGTTCCCCTCGGGCGGGTGGCGCCGTAGGGGGGACCATCCCGAGGAAGCTTCAGCTACCGGAGGGATGGTGGGCCCCGGCGGCGACAGGACCCGCCCGCCGGAGCGCCTCCGTCCCTTGCAGTCCCTCGTATCGCTCGGGGTCACCCGACCCCGGACCGTCCTGCTCGTCGGCGTGGCGCTCGCCCTGATCGGCTGGGGAGTCGGCACCCAGATCTCGACCGTCAGCGAAGTCCGCCAGCTGGCTCCTCACAACCTGAAGGAGGTCGAAGACCTAAACACCTTCGAGCAATCGACCGGCACCACCGGCTCGATGGAAGTCCTGATCGAAGCCCCCGACCTGACCGACCCGGCGACGATCGAATGGATGGCCGGCTTCAAACGCCGTGTCCTCAAGGAGAACGAACTGACCGCCGGCCCGGCCCTGTCCGACTTCCTCACCCGCGGCGAAGGCAAGGTCACCAAGTCCGGCATCGAAGCGACCCTGGCGGCGCTCTCCTCGTACTCCCTGCGCCAGGTCGCCCCGCTCGACCCGAAGACCGGCAAGGTCGGCCACGTCGCGCTGATCAGCTTCGGCATCCGCTCGCAGACGCTGGCCGAACAGCAGCGGCTGATCGACAGCGTCCGCGCCGCGGTCGGCAGCCCACCCGCCGGGGTCGAGGTCCGCCTCGCCGGCCTGCCGGTGATCGCCGCCGAAGCCGCCTCCGAACTCTCCTCCAGCCGCTACTGGCTGGCGCTCGCCGGGCTCGGCGCCGTCGCCCTCGTCCTGCTCCTGCTGCTGCGCTCCTTCCGCCGCGCCCTCGTCCCGTTACTGCCGACCGTGCTCGCCACCGGCTGGGCCTCGCTGCTGATCTGGCTGACTGGCATCCCGCTCAACCCGATGTCGGCGGCGCTCGGGGCGCTGACGATCGCGATCGCCACCGAGTTCGCGGTGATCCTCTCCGGCCGCTTCGAGCAGGAGCGCTCGATCGGCGCCGGCCCGGCCGAGGCGCTGCGCCGCGCCTACGCGCGGACCGGCGCCGCCGTCCTCGCCTCCGGCCTCACCGCGATCGCCGGCTTCGCCGTCCTCGTCGCCTCCGACATCCAGATGCTGCGCGACTTCGGCGCGGTCACCGTGATCGACCTCGCCGCCGCCCTGCTCGGCGTGATCGTGATCCTCCCCGCCACGCTGACCCTGATCGAGCGCCGGCGGCCGGCGGAGAGGCAGGCATGAAGGACCGCTACTCGATCGCGGTCGGGCTGATCTTCCTGGCGCTGATCGCGGTGGCGACGCTCCACACGCTGACCGGGCACGGCGGCGAAGACACGCTCGGCATCGACAAGCAGCCGCCGCGCTGGCCGCTGCCCGAGTTCGCCGTCCCCGCTGCCTCGGGCCACCTCGAAGGCGACGCGAACGTCTACCAGGACGACTGCGGCAGCGCGAGCCTGCCCTGCTCCGAACAGCCGCCGCGCGTCCCCGCCTGCCAGATCACGACCCCCGGCGCGATCCGCGTCTGCGACCTCTTCGACCGGCCGCTGGTGATCTCGTTCTGGTTCGGCACCGAAAACCGCTGTGAGCGCCAGCAGGGGGTGGTCAGCACAGTCGCCGAGCAGTACCGTGGAAGGGTGAACTTCCTTTCGCTGGATGTTCTCGATTCAAGGGAATCGGTCGGGGAACTGGTTCGCGAACAGGGCTGGAAGATGCCGGTCGGCTTCGACCGCGACGGCGCGGTCGCCGCGCTCTACCGGATCGCCCTCTGCCCGACCTTCGCCTACGCCTACCCCGGCGGCACCCTGCAGAGCGCCGGCATCGGCGAACTTGGCGTCGGCGGTCTCAGCCAACATGTAGATGAATTGCTGAAGGCGACGCGGGTCGCGGAAAGGGGCTGAGATGGCGAGCGCCGGACAAGCACGGGTCGGGATCGGTTGGGAGCCGGCGCCGACGCCGGGTTGGGTCGCTCCCCATCTCGCTGCCGAGTTCCCCGGACTGTCGCTCGCGACGGTCGAGGTCGACGGCCGCCCCGGCCGCAGCCCGGAGCCGGTCCGCCGCCGCCTCCGCGACCTCTCCGACCGCCTCTTCGGCGCCGAGGCGATCCGCCTCCGCGGCCGCCCGATCCCCTGGGCCTACCGTGTCTTCTTCCGCCAGATCGGCCTCGACCCAGACCGCGACCGGACTCCGGTCGAGCAGCTCGTCCTCGACCGCCTGCAGGACGGCGGCTTCCGCAGCCGCGGCCTGCCCACCGACGCGCTGACGATCGCCACGATCGAGACCGGCGTCGCCCTCCGCGCGTTCGACGCCGACCGGCTGCAGGGCGAGCTCTGCATCCGCGACGCCGGCCCCGGCGAGTCGCTGCCCGGCCGCTCTTCCGAGCTGCCCGGCGGGACGCTGACGATCGCCGACGAGAGCGGCCCGGTCGGTCTCCTCTTCGGCGCCACCGGGGCGGGCCGCGAGGTCGACCGCGACAGCCGCCGCATCGCCGTCGCCGCGGTCGGCGTCGGCGCCGTCCCCGCGATCGCCGTCGAGGAGGCGCTCTGGATTGCCGCCTCGGCGCTCGAGGCGGCCTAGAATCCCCTTATGCCGGATTTGCTCGACAGAGAGGCACGGCGACCGACGCTTGTAACCCAGAGGGTTACAAGCGTCGACGAGGGGCTCGCCCGCGCCGAGTTGCGCCGTCAGGTCGGCAAGCTCGAGCTGGAGCTGGCGGGCCTCGTCGCCGCGGGGCTGGGCCGGGTCGACGTCCCGCATCGGGTCGCGGCCGCCGCCGGGCCGCCGCGTGTCCTCGGGCTCGGCGAGCTGGAGCAGCTACGCGACGCCCTCGCCGACCGCGTCGGCGACGCGCACCGCGCGCTGGAGCGCCGCGCCGCGATCGAGACCGCCAACCGCGAGTTGCTGACCGCGCTGATCGCCGCCCCGGCCGAGCATCCCTGGCTGCGGATCAGCCGGGCCGACGTCGGCGAGCCCGGCTGCGGCCACTGGCACTCGCGGCCCATCCTCGGCCCGCTCGGGATGCTGATGGGCTGGTGGCGGGTCAAGGTCTCATCGGGATGTCCGAGAGACGGGCGGCTGGCGGCCGCGTCTCACATCCCGACGAGAGGCCCGCGGCACCGTGGGGCTCGGCGCCGCTTGCCGAGCTGGCGATCCTCGCCGGGATCATCTGCCTGGCGATCGGCATCTTCGGCTCGCACGAGACGCTGATCGGCGTCGGCGTCGGCCTCGCCGCGGTCGGCGGCATGGAGGTCGCGATCCGCGAGCACTTCGCCGGCTACCGCTCGCACACGACTCTGCTCGCCGGCTTCGTCTTCGTGGTCGTCGTCGCGGTCCTTTTCTACGCGGCGGGTATGGTGCTCGCCTACGCGCTGCCGATCGGCGCGGTCTGTTTCGCGGCGACCTTCTACCTGGCCCGCCGCGCATTCCGGCGCGCTTCCGGAGGTCTCAGCTTCCGGATCGGCGGAATGCGCGGCTAGGCCAGGCAGGGCGCCTGGGGGGCTAGACGAGCGCGCCGTGGGGCGCGCCGGAAGTGCGGGACGCGAGCTCGGTGGAGAGGACCTGGCGCTGGCGCGGGGTCAGCGTGCCCAGCTGCTTGTTCTCGTTCAGCGACAGCGGCATCAGGAACTTGCGGGCGCGGGTGCGGCCCCAGCGGCGCTGGCTGGTCAGAAGCTCGGAGATCGTCATGCTCTCGGTCTGCCAGGGGCAGTCGCGGACGACGTCGGCGGGGTCGAGGTCACCTCTTGCCACCGCGCGCTTCAGCTCGGCCCGAGCAAGCCGCACGGAGTTGGCGCGTTCGAGGGCCCTCATGTGTTGAGGCGGTTGAGATACGGTCGTCGTTGCGGGTGCCATCGCGGCAGCGTCCACTGGACTCCTCCCTTCAAAGGAATCGTTAACTGGGTGTCTCGTCGTCGCTTCACCGTGGGTCTCCTGCCTTACATCGGACCCGGTCGGGTGGTGCCCCTTCCGTTCCCTGGGTGGTGGCGACGAGGAGACGAAGCTACGTCGTGAGGGTGTCCGTCGTCAACCCGACATCGGCGAATCGACGCCCGGTCCGGTCGCTAAGAGCAACAATTTCGGACAAAGCCCGCGAAGGTCCCTATCCGCACAAGTCTGAAACTACCCATGACGGGGGATGTCAACTGGTGGTTAAGGGGCGGTAACAGCTTCTTAAACGCGCGGCAGGTCGGGGAAGCCCGCGATCGTCGTCGCGATCGTCGCCAGCGCCCGGTCCAGCTGCTCCCTCGTGTGGGTCGCCATCAAGCTCGTCCGCAGCAGCGCGCCGCCCGGCGGCACCGCCGGATGGATCGCGACGTTGGTGTAGACGCCGGCGTCGAAGAGGGCCTTCCAGAGCAGCACCGCCTGCCAGTCGTCGCCGACCACGACGGGCACCACCGGGGTGGTGGCGACGCTGCCGTCGGGCAGCCTCCCCGGCTCGACGACCTGCAGGCCGAGGTCGCGCAGGCCTTCGCGCAGGTAGTCGGCGTTGGCGAGCAGGCGGGCGAAGAGCTCCGGCCCCTCGGCGCGGACCACCCGCAGCGCCGCCAGCGCGGCGCCGACCGCGGCGGGCACCGCCGAGGCGCTGAAGATGAAGGCGCGCGAGGAGACGCGCAGGAACTCGACCACGTCGGCGGGCCCGGCGATGAAGCCGCCGCAGGAGGCGAGGCTCTTGGAGAAGGTCCCCATCCGCAGGTCGACCTCGTCCTCCAACCCGAACAGCTCCGCGGCGCCGGCGCCGCGGGTGCCGAGCACGCCGGCCCCGTGCGCCTCGTCGACCATCAGCCGCGCCCCGTAGGCGCGGCAGAGCTCCACGATCTGCGGCAGGTCGCAGACGTCGCCCTCCATCGAGAAGACGCCGTCGACGACGACGAGGACGCCGCCGCCGTCCTCGGCCGCCCGGCCCAGCATCTTCTCCAGTTTGTCCATCCGGTTGTGGCGGAAGGGGCGCAGTTTGGCACCGGAGATGCGGACGCCGTCGAGGATCGAGGCGTGGTCGCCGGTGTCGCAGATCACGGTGTCGGCCGGGCCGAGGATGGTCCCGATCGCGCCGACGTTGGCCTGGTAGCCGGTGGTGAAGACGATCGCGTCCTCGGTCCCCATCCATTCCGCCAGCTCGCGCTCCAGGTCGAGGTGGAGCGGCGTCGTGCCGTTGAGGAGGCGCGAGCCGGTCACCCCGGTGCCGTAGGTCTCGAGCGCCTCGCGGGCCGCCTCCTTGACCCGCGGGTCGCCGGTCAGCCCCAGGTAGTTGTTGGAGCCGAGCATGATCGTCTCGCGCCCCTCCATCTCCACCACCGGGCCGGCCTGCGAGGTGAGCAGGCGGAAGTAGGGGAGGAGATCGTGGTCCTTGGCGGCTTCCAACTGCTCCAGGCGGTCGTGTTCGCGCGCCTTGGCGAAGACGTCGACCGGGGCCTTGATGGTCTCGCTCATCGGCAAGAGTCTAGGTAGCGAGGCGGCACATTGGGCGCAAACCCGCAGTTTGCGGGGTTCGTGGGCGACCGGCTCGGACCCGACCACACCCCTCGCTAGATTGAATCCGGTGAGCGCTCACCACCTTGACGGGGAGATCGTCGCCGAGGAAGACGCCGCCGCCGGCGACGCCGTCGACCCGGTCCGCAGGCTTCCCGAACAGGCGCCCGAAACCTCGCTGCCGGTGTTGCGCGGCGACGTGAAAAGCGCCGCGATCGCCGCCGCCGGTGGGGTCCTGGCCGGCGCCGCCACGGTCGCCGCGGTCCGTGCCGTCTCGGCGGTCGGCTCGCGGGCAAGTGCTTCGCGCCGGCTCGCCCGCCGCCGCCGCCCGGCCGGCAAGGTGATCGCCAGCCGCTCCTTCCTGGTCGACGTCCACCTGCTCGACCGCTAGCCCCGTGGGAGCACCCGCGTCGCTCGAGGTCGAGGTCCGGCCTCCCTCGCCGTTCCGGCTCGGCCGCGGCTCGACCGACCGCACCCTGCGGGTCGAGCGCGGCGTCGCCACCCGCCTGCTGACGGTCGACCGCGCGCCGGTCCTCGTCCGCGCCTGGCAGCCCGGGCCCGGTCGGGTCGGCTTCCGCGCCGAGGCCGTCGACCCGGCGGCGCTCACCGTGCCGGTCCCCTGCGAGGAGCTCCGCCCGGCCGGCCGGGCGGAGCTGGCGACCGCGGTCGAGCGCCTCCGCTTCGCGCTCGGCGTCGACGAGGACATGACCGCCTTCCACCGGCGCTTCCGCCGCGACCCGTTGGTCGGCCCGATCCTCCGCCGCATGCCGGGCTTCCGCCCGCGCCGCAGGCTCTGGCCCTGGGAGGCGCTCGCCGCCGCCGTCTGCGGGCAGCTGATCGAGGCGAGCCGCGCCGCCGTGATCGAGCGTCGCATCGTCGGCCGCTGGGGCACCCGCCTCGGCCAGGGCCGCGCCGCCCTGCGCGACGTCCCGTCCGCCGCCCTGATCGCCGGTCGCGCCCCCGCCGAACTGGAGTCGATGGACCTCTCCGGTGGCCGCTCGGTGGCGCTCCGCCGATTGGCCCGCGACGTCGCCCGCGGCCGCTGCGACCTCGCCTCCCCGGACGCCGACGCCCGCCTCCTCGCCACCCCGCGGATCGGCCCCTGGACGGTCCAGTGCCTCGCCCTCTTCGGCCGTGGCGAAGCCGACGCGCTGCCCGCCGGCGACCTCGGCTACATCAAGCTGGTTGGCCGCCTCGCCGGGCTCGGGAGGCGCGCCACGATCCCCGAGGTCGAAGAGTTCTACGCGCCGTACGAGCCCTATCGGGGACTCGTCGGCTCGCTGACGCTGGCCGGGCTGTACAGAGTCGTGGCGAGCGGACCGCCGCTGCCTTTGGCGGCTTGACCGTTTGACGACTCCCCACCGGGTTGGTGCAGGGAACTTTTCTGTAGGCCCGGCGAATCAAGTGCAACGCTTCCTTGTCGATAAGGACACGATGCCGGAGCGCGGGGAACATAACTGGCCGGGTGACGAGTTCGGCTCGTTCCTGGATCGGCTGGGTGCGGGGGGCGACGAGAGCGGACATCTGATCGACCGTCTGCCGGTGATCATCTACGCCTCCGAGCTGGGCGAGAACGGGCGCTGGCGCTACGTCAGCCCGCAGGTCGAGGAGATCCTCGGCTTCACGCCCGAGGACTTCCTCGGCGACCCCGGGCTGTGGGCGCGCCAGGTCCACCCCGAGGACCGGATGCGGGCGCTGGCGGTGGAAAGCCGCGACGCGCTAGGCAACCGCGACACCCGCCCGGTCGAGTACCGGATGTTCACCGCGAGCGAACGGGTCGTCTGGATGCTCGACGAGGCGGTGCTGGAGGCCGATGCCGCCGGCGTCCCGGTCTGGCACGGCGTCCTCTACGACATCTCCGAGCGCAAGACCGCCGAGATCGACCTGCAGCGCTCGCTCGCCCAGCAGCAGGTGGTCGCGCGGCTCGGCGAGCGCGCGCTCAAAAACGGCGACCCGGAGGCGCTGATGCGCGACGCGGTCGGCCTGATCGGCGAACTCGACGGGGTCGAGCGGGCCTGCATCTGGGAGGTCGCCCGTGACGGGCGCCGGCTCAACCTGCGGGCCGGCCTCGACGACACGATGCTCGGCTCCGGCCGGCGCATCTCGGCGGGCCGCGAATCCCACGCCGGCACCGCGCTCGACGCGGGCGTGCCGGTGATCGTCCCCGACTGGACCGCCGAGGACCGCTTCACGATGCCGCCCGCGGTCCGGGCGCTCGGCGCCGCCAGCTCGCTGGCCGTGCTGATCGACGGCAAGGACCGGCCCTTCGGCGTGCTCGACGTCCACTCCGGCGAACCGGGCCGCTTCGGACCCAAGGACGTCCCCTTCCTGGAAGCCTCGGCCAACGTCCTCGCCGACGCCTTCGAGCGCCACGCCGCCGACAAGGCGCTCCGCCACCGCGTCCTCCACGACGCGCTGACCGGTCTCCCCAACCGGCTCAGCTTCGTCGACTCGGTCGACGAAGCGCTCGGCCGGGCCACGGTCTCCGGCTCGCCGGTCGGGATCCTCTTCCTCGACCTCGACCACTTCAAGCTGATCAACGACAGCCTCGGCCACCATGCCGGCGACGCCCTGCTGCGCGCCGTCGCGCCCCGCCTGCGCTCGCACCTGCGCCCTGGCGACATCGTCGCCCGCTTCGGCGGCGACGAGTTCGGCATCCTGATCGACCGCCTCGCCGACGATGCCGAGGCGGTGGCGATCGCCGAGCGTGTCGCCTCCGCCTTCGCCCACCCGTTCTCGATGCAGGGCGTCGACCACTTCGTCAACGCCTCGATCGGGATCGCCGTGGCGCGCCTCTCGAACGGCCACTCGACCAACGCCGAGCTCCTGATCCGCGACGCCGACGCGGCGATGTACCGGGCCAAGGAAGGTGGCCGCAACCGTTCCGTCCTCTTCGACGCCGAGATGCGGGCGAGCGCCGCCCGCCGCCTCGAGACCGAACGCGAGATGCGCGGCGCGGTCGAGCGCGAGGAGCTGGAGCTGCGTTACCAGCCGATCGTCAACCTGCGCAGCGGCGAAGTGACCGGCCTCGAGGCGTTGGTCCGTTGGCGCCACCGCGCCCGCGGCCTGCTCGAGCCGCGTGACTTCGTCTCGATCGCCGAGGACAGCGGCCTGATCGAGCCGATCGGCCGCTGGGTCCAGGACCGCGCCGCCCGCCAGATCCTCGAATGGCATGAACTCCGACCCGACGCCCGCCCGCTCGACGTCGCCGTCAACCTCTCCGCCCGCCAGGTCGCCCACCGCGGCCTCGCCGCCAACGTCGCCGAGGTGATCGCTCGCACCGGGCTCGACCCGGTCCATCTGCGGCTGGAGATCACCGAGACCGTCCTGGTCGAGGAGTCGGCGGCGGCGATCGCCTCGCTGGAAGCGCTCAACGAGCTCGGCGTCCGCCTCGTCCTCGACGACTTCGGCACCGGCTATTCCTCGCTCGCCTACCTCAACAAATTCCCCTTCCACGCGCTGAAGATCGACCGCTCCTTCGTCGATACGCTCGGCATCGAACAGGAGGGGACGGCGATCGTCGAGGCGGTGATCGGGATGGCCCGGGCGCTCTCGCTCGACGTGATCGCCGAGGGGGTCGAGAAAGAGATCCAGCTCGACGAGCTGCGCCGGCTCGACTGCGACTACGGCCAGGGCCACCTCTTCCACGAGGCGCTGCGGGCCGAGGAGATCAGCCGGCTGATCGAGGCCGGCACGCTCGACTATTCCGGGATTTCGTCGACCAGGTAGGCGTTGGAGAGCAGTTCGGAGGCCACCGGCAGCGCGGAGATGAGTTCTTCGTCGCGCATCCAGCCCGCGAACGCTTCCCACTCCTTCGGGTCCATGTAGCCATACGGCTTGCCCGCGGTCCGCGCCCCGAGCAGCGGCAGCGTCGCTGCGATCTCGGCTTCGGTCAGTTTCGGTTCGAGGCTCTTGTTGGCGGCGAGGACCGCTTCGCTCGCCGCTTTCGGTTTCGCCACCGCCGCTTCGGTGCCGCGCTTCAGGGCGCTGATGAAGAGGCGGATCTTCTGCCCCTCTTCTTCCAGGGTCGAGCGGCGGGCGACGAAGACGAGCTCGTCGTAGGTCGGGACGCCCAGTTTGTCGACCGGAGTTATGACCGGCTGTTTGCCGCGTTCGCGCAGGTCGACGCCCTCGACGTTGGAGTAGCCACCGAGCATCGCCTGGGCCGAGCCGTCGGCCAGCGAGGGGATCAGGCCGAAGCCGACGTTGACGCTCTTCACGGTCGAGGCCGGGACCTTGGCGCGGCGCAGGATCGTCTTCAGGAACGCTTCCTGGTAGGGGATGCCGGCGTTGGAGACGGTCTTGCCCTTCAGGTCGGCGACCCCTTTGATCCCCGATTTCTTCAGCCAGATCAGCGAGGTCAGCGGCTGGTTGACGAGCGCCGCGACGGCGACCACGTCGAGCCCCTCTTCGTGGGCGAGCATCACCTCCGGCTCGTAGGTGATCGCCAGGTCGGCGCGGCCCGTGGCGACATCCTTGAGCGGCGCCGAGGGGTCGGTCGGCGAGTCGATCGCCACTTCCAGCCCGGCTTCCTTGAAGAAGCCTTCTTCCTGCGCCATGTAGATCCCGGCGTGGTCGGGGTTGGGGTAGAAGTCGAGATCGAGCGTCAGCTTTTCCGGTTCGCCCTTGGTGTTCTCGGACTTGGAGCCGCAGGCGGCGAGGCCGGCGGCGAGGATCAGGAGGGAGAGGGCGACGGCGATCGCCCGGGCGGGGAGGCGCTTCATCCCCTGCTTTCTATCGCCAAGTGACGACGAGCCGCTGTGCGAGGGCGGTGAGGCCGACCAGCAGCACCCCGATCAGGGCCAGGATCGTCGCCGCGGCGAAGACCAGCGACTCGCGGAAACTGTTGTTGGCCTGGGTGATCACCAGCTCGAGGCCGGCGTTGGCGCCGGCCAACTCGGCGAAGAGGGCGACGATCGGGGCGATCGCGACGGCGATCTTGGCGCCGCTGAAGAAAGAGGGGAGGGCGGTCGGCGCTTCGACCCGACGGAAGATCGCCCAGCGCGAGGCGTCGAGCGTGCGCATCATCTTCACCGCCTCGGGGTCGACCGCGCGCAGCCCGTCGAGCGTGTTGACGACGATCGGGAAGAAGCAGGCGAGAGCAACGATGATCACCTTCGGCCAGATCCCGTAGCCGAACCAGATCACCAGGATCGGCGCGAGGACCACCACCGGCACCGCCTGGACCGCCACGGTGAGGGGGAAGACGGCGTCGCGCAGGAGGCGGGAGAAGCGCATCGCGACGGCGAGCGCGATCCCGACCAGGACGCCGACGCCGATCCCGACGAGGATCTCGCGCAGCGTCACCCAGGTGTTTTCCCAGAGCAGCGAGCGGTAGTGCCAGAGGGCGTCGCCGACTTCGGCGGGCGAGGGGACGAGGGACGGTTCGAGGTTCAACCCTTCTGCCACCCACCCGGTCGCGGCGGCGACCTGCCAGGCGCCGATCAAGGCCGCCAGCAGCGCGGCCGGCAGGACCCAACGCAGCACGGTTCGCCAATTGACGGTCATCGGGCCCCCTCGTGCAGCGCCCGCAGCGCGGCCTCGCGGACGGCGACGAACGCGGGGTCGGTGACGGCGCCGTCGCGGTCGGCGGCGCGCGGGTCGGGCGCCCGCAACTCCTTGACCACGCGGGCGGGGCGGGCGGAGAGGACGAGGACGCGGTCGGCGAGGTAGAGCGCCTCCTCCAGGTCGTGGCTGACCAGCAGCACGGTGCGGCCGTCGGCGCGCAGGGCGCCCGCCAGCCACTCCTGCATCTCGGCGCGGCTGATCGCGTCGAGCGAGGCGAAGGGCTCGTCGAGGGCGAGCACCGGCTTGCCGGCGACCAGGGTGCGCAGGAAGGCGACCCGCTGGCGCATCCCGCCGGAGAGCTCCTGCGGCCGCGCCGCCTCGAAGCCGGCGAGGCCGAAGCGGTCGAACAGCTCGCCCGCCCGGCGGCGCGCGTCGGCCCGTCCCACGCCGCGATTGCGCAGCGCCAGCGCCGCGTTGTCGAGCGCCGAGAACCAGGGGAGTAGGAGGTCGCTCTGCGGCATGTAGGCGCAGTGGGAGAGGCGTCCGGCCGCGTCGGCGTCGCCTTCGACCGCGATCGTCCCGGCGCTCGGATCGCGCAGCCCGCAGGCGATCTCCAGCAGCGTCGACTTGCCGCAGCCGGATGGCCCGACCAGCGCCACGACCTCGCCCGGTGCCGCCTCGAGGTCGATCGACCGCAGCGAGCGGAGCTCGCCGTAGGAGTGGGAGAGGCCTCGCGCGACGACGCTCACGCTGTTATCCTTCCGCACTCCGCACTCCCGACCTAAAAAGTCAGGAAAGTCGAGAAGCACCCGTGCGGAAGGGCCGGTTGGCCCGACAAAGATCTATGGACCCGGCAATCGTCCTATTCGGATTCTGTATCGGCGTGCTCGTCGGGATGACGGGCATGGGCGGTGGATCCTTGATGACCCCGCTGCTGATCCTGATCTTCGGCACCTCGCCGACGACCGCGATCGGCACCGACATCGTCTACTCGGCGATCACCAAGATGGTCGGCAGCTGGCGCCACCTGAAGATGGGCACGGTCAACCTGGAGCTGGTCAAATGGCTCAGCTTCGGCAGCGTCCCCGCCGCGGTCGCCGGCGTCGCCCTGGTCTCGGTGCTGGAGACCCATATCTCCGAAGAACGCCTCAACTCGCTGGTCTACGCGGTGCTCGGCGGCACCCTGCTGATGGTCGGCGTGGTGACGCTGACCCGGGCGCTGATCCTGCGCGGCCTGATCGACGAGCGCGACCGCTTCGAGGTCGAGAAACGGCACAAGGTGGCCGCCGTCGTGATCGGCGCGACCACCGGCTTCGTCATCGGGATCACCTCGGCCGGCTCCGGCACGGTGATCGCGATCCTGCTGATCGCCGTCTACCGGCTTGCCCCGAAGCGGGTGGTCGGCACCGACATCGTCCACGCCGCGATCCTGCTCACCGCGGCGGGGATTGCCCACATCGTCGCCGGCAACGTCGACTTCGGCCTCGCCGGGAACATCCTGGTCGGCTCGATCCCCGGCGTGATCATCGGCGCCGCGCTCTCCGACCGCGCCCCGCAGGCCTTCATCCGCACCGCGCTTGGTGTGGTCCTGATCGGATCGGGAATCGTGACCATCCAGAAGGGCGATTCGACCGTCTGGCCGATCGCCGCCGCGGTCGCCGCGGTGCTGCTCGGCGCCGTCCTCTATGCCCCCCATCACCTCAACAAGCGCCACCGCCGCGAACTGGAGCGGATTGCGCGAGAGACGTCCCACTCTCCCGCCTGAGCCCCGCTCGCGCCCGGCCGGTTGCTTTACTTCGTGACATGCGTGTCTCAGCCAAGGCCGACTACGCCGTCCGCGCCGCCGTCGAGCTGGCCGCCGCCGGCGAAGGCGAACCGGTGAAGGGAGAGCGGCTCGCCACCTCCCAGGACATCCCGCTGCAGTTCCTCGAGCACATCCTGCTCGAGCTGAAGCACCAAGGGCTGGTCCGCGCCCGCCGCGGCGCCAAAGGGGGCTACTGGTTGGCCCGCCCGGCTGAGGAGGTGACCGTCGCCGACGTCGTCCGCGCGGTCGAGGGGCCGATCGCGAACGTGCAGTCGATGCCGCCCGAGACGATCGAATACGCCGGCAACGCGGAGAGCCTGCGTGACGTCTGGATCGCCGTCCGCGCCAACATCCGCTCGGTGCTCGAGGAGGTCACGCTGGCCGATCTCGTCTCCGGCGACCTGCCGCGCTCGGTCGAGGCGCTGACCGCCGAGCCCGACTCCTGGGCCGCCCGCTAGCTCACCTGAAGCAAGATTCCGGCAAGTCCGAGAATCATCGTCAGGAACATTGCCAGCAGGACTCCGAGGAGCAGCCGGAAATCCGCGCGAGATTCGGCCCGCAGCGAGGCAAAGCCATCGTCCATTTTCTGCTCGATCCGGTCCATCTTCCTCTCGATCCGTTTGATCCGCTTCTCGTCCCACGACGCCCACATGCTTCGAGAGAAGCAGCCCCCAACGCCCATTTCAAGCGGTGTTACGGAAGATTTTGAAAGCGGTTACGTCTTGCTGACTTTCACCGGGACGAGGTCGAACTCGGTCCCGAGCCGCAGCTCCGAATAGCGTTTCGTCCAGTCGTCGTTGACGCTGTCCGACTGTTTCTTCATCCGCGGTTCGAAGTCGAAATCATCGGGTGGCGCGAGGTCGAGCCGGTCGAGCAGGTTGAGGGTGGAGCGCTCGTGGTCGGCGGCGAAGTTCTCGTAGAGGACGAGGATCAGCTTGATCCCGGCATGCTCGCCACGACAACGGCATGGAGGGGCTCGCCCACCGCGGCTGGGAGCTGAACGACTATGGCCGGCACTGGGTCCACACGCTGCGGCGCGGCGGCTACCACTCGATCCTGGTCGGCGAGCAGCACATCTCCAAGGACCCGGGGGTGATCGGCTACGACGAGATGGTCAAGGTCGAGTCGAACAAGGCCGAGGATGTCGCGCCGCTGACGATCGAGGCGCTGCGCGGGGCCAAACGGGCCGACAAACCGTGGTTCATGTCGGTCGGCTTCTTCGAGACCAACCGTGACTTCTCGGCGCCCCCCTCGGTCCGCGACACGCTTTACTCGCTGCCGCCCTCGAACCTGCCCGACCTGCCGGCGACGTGGCGCGACATGGCCGAGTTCAAGGCCGGCGTGCGCTCGCTCGACCAAGGGATCGGCGCCGTCCTCCACGCCCTCCACGACCTCGGCCTGGTCGACGACACCCTGGTCATCTGCACCACCGACCACGGCGTCGCCTTCCCCGGCTGCAAGGCGACGCTGACCGACCGCGGTACCGGCGTGATGATGATCATGCGCGGCGCCTTCGCCGGCGGCAAGGTGATCGACCAACCGGTCACCCACCTCGACGTCTACCCGACCCTCTGCGAGGTCGCCGGGGTCGATCCGCCGGACTGGCTGCAGGGCAAGTCGCTGATGCCGCTCCTGCGCCGCGAGGTCGACACGCTGCACGAGGCGACCTTCGCGAGATCACCTACCACGCCGCCTACGAGCCGCAGCGCTCGGTACGGACCGACCGCTGGAAGTACATCCGCCGCTTCGACGACTACGCCGGGCCGGTGCTCGCCAACTGCGACGACTCGGCCTCGAAGCAGATCTGGCTCGACGCCGGTTGGGGCGAGCGCACCGTCCCCCGCGAGCGGCTCTACGACCTGGTGCTCGACCCGGCCGAGATGGAGAACCTGGTCGCCGAGCCGACCTGCGCCGAGCCGCTCGCCGACCCTGCGCCGCCGGCTCGCCGATTGGATGCGGGAGACCGACGACCCATTGCTCTACGGCCCGGTGCTGCCCCCGCCCGGGGCCGAGGTCAACGAGCAATGGCAGGTCTCACCGACGAGCCGACCCGGGTTGTCACGGCCGATCCCACGGCCGCGCACTCGGCGTGCCGCGGGAGGAGCGTCCCTATTCGGCGGCAGGCGTGCCGCCCGCGACGACGTCGACGAAGTTCTCCAGGTGGCGGGTCGTCCAGCACTCGAAGGTCCCGTCGCACCAGCGTTCGTAGGAGGACATCACCGAGTCGCCGTAGTTCCAGTAGAGCTTCGGCTCCGGGTTCAGCCAGAAGAGCCGGCCCGCCCGCTCGCTGATCCGGGCGAAGACCTCGGCGTGCGGCTCGCGGCCGTTGGTGCGGGCGTCGCCGAGCACGATCACGGTCGAGCGCGGGTCGAGGTCTGCGGAGATCTCGGTCAGGAACTCGAGCCAGACGCGGCCGTAGTCGGTGTAGCCGGAGACGTCGGCGACGCCGCCCTCGCTGGAGATCTTGCGGGCGATGGCGGCGAAGTTGCGCTCGTGCTCGAAGACATCGGTCACCTCGGAGATCCGCTCGATGAAGACGAAGCTGCGCAGCTTCCGGAACGAGTCGTGGAGGGCGTGGAGCACGGAGAGGAAGAAGACGCTGGCCGAGGTGACCGAGGTGGAAACGTCGCAGAGGACGTAGATCTCGGGGCGGCGCGGCCGCTTCGGCCGGTAGCGCAGGTGCATCGGCACGCCGCCGGTCTCCAGCGAGGCGCGCATCGTCCGTCGCACGTCGACCACCTGGCCCTTCTTGCGCCCCCGCTGCTCGTGGCCGAGCGTCGCCAGCCGCCGCTTCATCTGCCCGACGGCGCGGTGGACGGCGGCGAGGTCCTGGGTAGGGCTGGTCGGGAGGGCGCGATCGAGCTCGGCCAGCGGGCGCGAGGTCGGCAGCGTCTCGGTGCGCTCGATCAGGTCGCGTTCGAGTTCGCGCCGCAGGTGGCGCTCGAAGCCGGTCAGCTGGTCGCGGTCGAGCGGCGGCCGCTCCTCGCCGGTCTCGGTCGGCGGCTGGGCGCCGGCGCTGAGCCCGAGCGAGCGGCGGATCCGCTGCACGTCGACGCCGACCACGCCGGAGCCCTCCTCGCGGCCGAAGGCGGCGATCGCCAACCGGGCGAGGTCGCGTAGCGCGTTCTGGTCGCCGGCTTCCATCGCGTCGCGGATCAGCTCGCGCAGCTCGTCGCTGTCGAGGCGGTCGGCGTCGGAGCCGAGGTCCGGCTGGGCGCCCTGGTTGATTTCGTCCGGGTCGCGCTCGCCGATTCCCTGCTCGACGGCGCTCGCCTCGGCGGCGCGGAAGAAATAACGGTCGAAAAGCAGCTCGAAGACGCGGCGGTCGTCCTGGGACTTGGCGATCGTCGCCGCCAGCGTCTCGCGGAAGTCGGCCTGCGAGGTCCAGGAGACGTGTTCGAGCGCCGCGAAGGCGTCGAGGATCTCCGAGGTTCCGACCGCGATCCCCTCGCTCCGCAGCTCCTCGCAGAAACCGAGCAGCTTGGGGCCGAACCCCGGCGGGCCGGGGTCCGCTTTGGGGCCGTAGGGCGAAGCGGGGCTCACACGCCGATAATAGGACGATGAGCGGGGCGGATAGGTCGGCTGGCGGTGCGCTCGCGGCCGCTGACCCGGTCGCGGCGATGAAGGCGATGCGGGCGGCGCGCCGCCGCCGCTACGTCGCCCGGACCGACGTGATGGAGGTCCTCTACCGGGTCTACCTGGGCGCGATCGCGGCGCTGTTCGTCCTCGCCTTCCTCGCCGGCGCCCTCCACGAAGTCCCCGCCGATCCGGGCGCCGTCGGGGACATCCGTGCCCACGCGCCGGCGATCTTCGGGATCGCGGTCGCGCTGCTGGTGCTGACCGGGCTGCGCTCTGGGGCGCGCGGGGGCCCGCTGGCGATCGAGGCGGCCGAGGTCCGCTACACGCTGCTGGCGCCGGTCTCGCGGCGGAGCGCGCTGCGACCGGCGGCGCTCTCGCAGCTGCGGATCGCGACGATCGCGGGGGCCGTCGCCGGCGCGGTCGTCGGCAACTTCGTCTTCCGTCGCTTCCCGGGGACGGCGGTGGAGTGGATCGCCGCGCTGGCCGCCTTCGGTGCCCTGGTCCCGATCGCGGTGCTCGGCGCGGCGCAGGTCGGCTCGGGCCGGCGGCTGCGGCCGTCGGTCGCCGCGATCGCCGGCCTCGTCCTCGTCGTCTGGTCGGCGCTCGACCTGGCGCTCGGATGGAACAGCTCGCCGACCACGATGCTCGGTGACCTGGCGACGCTGCCGCTCCAGCATGGCGCGAGCGCCTGGCTCGCGGCGCTGGGCGCGGTGCTCGTCCTGGCGCTGCTCACCGCCGGCCTGCTCGGCCTCGGTGGAATCGGGCTGGAGGCGGCGCGGCGACGCGCCGAGCTGGTCGCCGAGATGCGCTTCTCGGCCTCGGTCCAGGACCTGCGGACGGTGATCCTGTTGCGGCGGCAGCTGGCCTCGGAGCAGCCGCGGCGGAGGCCTTGGGTCCGCCTCGGCGGCAGGGGCGCCTCGCGATGGCCGATCGTGCGGCGCGGCTGGCAGAGCTTCCTGCGCTGGCCGGCGGTGCGGATCGTCCGCGCCGTCGTCATCGCCGTCGCCGCGGGCGCCCTCGCGGTCGCGGGCTTCAGCCAGACCCCGGTCCTCTTCGTCCTCCCCGGCCCCCTCCTCTTCGTCGCCGCGCTCGACCTGATCGAGCCGTTCGCCCAGGAGGTCGACCACCCGACCCGCCGCCTTCTCCTGCCGCACACGAGCGCCGAGCTCTGGCGCCGCCACCTGGTCGCGCCCGCGGTCGGCGCCGCGATCGTCCTCGCGATCGCCGCCCTCGCCGCGGCGGCGATCGGCGCCGATCCCGGCCTCGCCCTCGGGGTCGGCGCGGTCAGCCTCATCCCCGTCGCCCTCGTGCTCGTCTGCGCGGCGGCGGCCAGCGCGACCAATGACCCATACGAGTACGTCCTCATCCCGCAGCTCAACATGGCCGTGAACGCGGCGCCGATCGTGGCCTCCCTCGTCGCCGTCTTCCTGCCGCTGTTCGTCGCCTGGAAGGTCGAAGGCGGCGACGGCGCCCGGGTCGGCGGCGCCCTCGTCGCCGTCCCGGTCGGCATCTCGATCGCCCTGCTCGGGCTCGGCGTCCTCGAGTGGCGCGCGAACAAGCGCGAACGGGAGGCGATGTGAGCGCGGCGGACAGGCGCGTCGGCGTCGCCGACCTCGGCAAGATCGCCGCGGGCCCGCCGCCGCTGCGCGCCCAAGGGCTCGGCCGCAGCTACGACGGCTACATCGCGCTCGGCTCCTTCACGGTCGACGTCCGGGCGGGGGAGCTGGTCGCGTTGATCGGGCCGAATGGGGCAGGCAAGACGACCTTCCTCAACCTCGCCGCCGGGCTACTCGAGCCGACCAGCGGCAAGATCGAGGTCGCGGGCGCGCCGCCCGGCTCGATCGAGGCCCGCCGCGCCCTTTCCTACCTGCCCGACACGCCCGTCTTCTACGAAGACCTGAGTGTCGCCGAGCACCTCGAATACGTCGCCGCCCTGCACGGCGTCAAGGAGCCCACGGCGCGGATCGAGGAGCTGATCGGCCGGCTCGGCCTCGACGGCTGGGAGGACGCGCTCGGTGCCGAACTCTCGAAGGGGATGAAGCAGAAGGCCTCGATCGCTCTCGCCCTGGTCCGTCCCTTCGCCGTCCTGCTCGCCGACGAGCCGCTCGACGGCCTCGACCCGCCGAGCCGCGAAGTCCTCTTCGAGCTGCTCGCCGCGACCAAGGCCGCCGGTGCCGCGATCGTCGTCTCCACCCACCGGCCCGACGTGATCGCCGCCGCCGACCGCTGCGTCGCGATCCGCGACGGCCGGCTCGCCTACGACGGCACCCCCGACCCCACGGTCCTCACCGAGATCTTCGACAAGAGCGAGCTCGAGGGCGCATAGGCCTCGGCCGTCGTTCGAGGTCGGCGCGGCCGTCCGAGGTGCGTCCTGGGCGTCTCGTGGCGGCCCGGGCAGGCTGTGGCCGCCACGAGACGCCCAGGACGTGAGGGTTTCGCCAGGAAGTTCAAAGGCATGAGAGGAACTCCGCGCTTTCGTCACGGTTCTGCGCGGAAGGTCACATGTTCACATCAGGCGGGAGCACGACTGTGCACTTGAGCCCCCTATAGAGGGTCTAAGTGCACAGTCGTGGCCGGGGCATTGTGGAAGGCGGGCAGAAGCGTGACGTTCCCGGCTTCTCTGTCACGAACCACTGGGCTCCGTGTCGGAACACGCGCTCCTCCACGGAACCCGCCCGAACCCGTGACCTCTCCCTCACTCATGGCCTCGTGCCTTCCATCTCTGGGTGCCAGCCGGCTAAGCAGCCCGGTCCGGCAGTTTCAGTCCCACCCGCTCGGCGACCAGATCGATGTCGGTGCGGTGCTTGACGATGATTGACATCGAGTCGCGGAAGGTCTCGCGGTCGATGTCGTCGACGCCCATCAGCAGCAGGGTGCGCGCCCAGTCGATCGACTCGGCGATCGAGGGCGGCTTCTTCAGGTCGAGGTCGCGGACCATCTCGATCACCTCGACCAGCCGCCGCGCCAGCTCGCGCGGCATCTCCGGCGCGTGCAGGAGGACGATTTCCATCTCGCGCTCGATCCCCGGGTAGTCGAGCCAGAGATAGAGGCAGCGGCGCTTCAGCGCCTCGGTCAGCTCGCGCGAGTCGTTCGAGGTGAGGACGACGATCGGCATCGTCGTCGCGCTGATCTGGCCGAGCTCGGGGATCGTGATCTGGAAGTCGGAGAGGAGCTCGAGCAGCATCGCCTCGAACTCCTGGTCGGTCTTGTCGATCTCGTCGATCAGCAGGACCACCGGCTCCTCGCTGGAGATCGCCTGCATCAGCGGCCGGGTGAGGAGGAAGTCGGTGCTGAAGATGTCCTCCTGGACGTCTTCCCAGCCGGCCTCACCGCCGGCCTGGATCCGCAGCAGCTGCTTGCGGTAGTTCCACTCGTACATCGCCTTCGCCTCGTCGAGCCCCTCGTAGCACTGCAGCCGCACCAACGGGCGGCCGGTCGAGCGGGAGAGGGCCTTGGCCAGCTCGGTCTTGCCGACCCCGGCCGGGCCCTCGACGAGGATCGGCTTGCCGAGCTGCTGGGCGAGGAAGGAGACGAGAGCGGCGGGCTCGTCGGCGAGGTAGCCGACCTCCGCCAAGGAGCTCTTAACCGCCTCTACGGAGTCATCTGGCATGGCGGCGATGATAATCCGCCCCCGTGCCCGACCTTCTCCTGCCGTCGGCGGCTCTGCCGCACAGCCCCGGCGCCTACATCGCCCTGGTGGCGATCGGCTTCGTCGTCGGCACCTGCGGCCATGTCGTCCGCGTGCGCTGGCTGGTCGCCGTCGGGATCGCCCTGATCGTGCTCGGGGCGCTGCTCCTGCCCTTCGCGGCGGGCATCCCCAGCAACGAAAAGAGCCCGCCCGGGGCCGAATCGATCGAAGGTGGCTTCGGCAACGAATGAAGTCGCTTCGGTCCGGGGGCCGCCTCGGGCGGCGCGCTTCCGCCGCAGCCCCTACAGTGGTCATCTCGACTCCCGTTTCCGAATCGAAGGAGCCCCATCCCTTGAGCCGTAAACGAACCTTTGCCCTCCTGGCCGCCTGCGCGGCGCTCGCCGCGCTTCTCGCCGCCTGCGGCGGCGGCGGTGGTGGCAGCAGCGAAGATCCGCAGAAGGTGATCGAAAGCGCGACCTTCGAAGGGGTCGAAAGCGGCGAAGTCGACGTCGCGCTGAACGTCAAGACGGAGGGCGACAAGGGCGGCGAACTGAAGGTCGACCTCTCCGGTCCCTTCCAGTCGACGGGGAAAAAGAGCGTGCCCGAACTGGCGATGACGGCGAGCGCGAAGGGCGAAGCGAACGGTCAAAACCTCGATTTCGAAGGCGGCCTGACGGTGCTGAACGACCGTGCCTACGTCGCCTACAACGGCAAGAACTACGAAGTCGACCCGACCACCTTCGGCTTCATCAAATCGGGCTTCGAAGAAGCCGAGCAGGAAGGCGAAAAGGAAAGCTCCGGCGGCGAAGCGACCGCCTGCCAGAAGGCCGCCACCTCGCTCGACCTCGGCGAATTCGTCACCAACCTCGAAAACGAAGGCAGCGAAGAAGTCGAGGGCGTCGAAACGACCAAACTGAGCGGTGACCTCGACCCGAAGGGCGCCGTCGAAGCGATCATCGAGCTGAGCGAAACCCCGGCCTGCTCGTCCGAGCTGGAAGCGGCCGGGCCGCTGCCGCTGGGCGAACTGAAGAAGCAGGAGGGCGAACTCACCGGCGCGATCAAGAAGGCCCACGTCGAAGTCTTCGTCGGCGAAAGCGACCAAATCGTGCGCAAGGTCGCGGCCGAACTGACGGTCGAACCGAAGGGCAGCGGCGAAAAGGCCGAAGTCGAACTCGAATTCACCCTCGGCAAGGTCAACGAAAAGCAGACGATCAAGGCTCCGGCCGGTGCCGAACCGATCGAAAAGCTATTCGGCGAACTCGGCATCAATCCGCTCGAACTGCTCGGCGCGATGGAAGGCGGCGGCGGTGGCGCGGGCCTCGGTAGCCTGCTCGAAGGCATCACCGGTAGCGGCAGCGGCGGCTCCTCGGGCAGCAACAGCTCGGGCGGCGAAGGGCAGCCCTCGACCGGCGCCTCGAAGGAATTCACCGAATGCCTGTCCGAAGCCGAAAGCGCCGCCGACGTCCAGAAGTGCGCATCGCTGATGAAATAGCGGCCTGACCGCGAACGACCCCGAGCCCCCACAGTCCGCCGGACAGCCGCGCCTCGACGCGGCGTTCCTGCGCACCCCGCAGGGCTACCCGTACCTGCTGGCGCCGCTGATCCCGATCGCCGTCGTGCTCGACCTGGCGGGCGTCTCGGCGGTCGTCGTCTTCGCCACCTCCGCGCTCGGGATCATCCCGACCGCGGCGCTGATGGGTCGGGCGACGGAGGAGCTGGCGGCCCGCTCCGGGCCGGGGATCGGCGGCCTCCTCAACGTCACCTTCGGCAACGCGCCGGAGCTGATCATCGCCCTCTTCGCGCTCGGCAAGGGTCTGCAGGAAGTCGTCCGCGCCTCGATCGTCGGCTCGATCGTCGGCAACATCCTGCTCGTCCTCGGTGCCGCGATGCTGGCGGGCGGCATCGGCCGCGACAAACAGAAGTTCAACCGCACCGGCGCCTCGATCCAGACCTCGATGCTGATGCTGGCCGCGGCGGCGCTGATCATGCCCGCGATCTTCGAGCTGGTCGAGGGCAAGGGCCTGCCGCTCCCCGGCAGCATCGCGACCCACTACGGCGGCACCGTCGAGCACCTCTCGTTGGCCGTCGCGATCGTCCTGATCGGCACCTACGTGCTCGGTCTCCTGTTCTCGCTGAGGACCCACCGCGACCTCTTCAACCCCGACTACGAGGACGAGGAAAGCTGGGGCTGGTCGGTGCGCAGATCGGTGATCGTGCTGGCGATCGCCGGCGTCCTGGTCGGGGTGATGTCGGAGGTGCTGGTCGGCTCGATCACGGAAGCCTCCGAATCGGTCGGCCTCTCCGAGTTCTTCATCGGCGTCGTCATCGTCGCGATCGTCGGCAACGCCGCCGAGCACTGGGTCGCCGTCCTCGTCGCCCGCAAGGACAAGATGGACCTGTCGGTCAACATCGCGATCGGCTCGAGCGGCCAGGTCGCGCTCTTCGTTGCCCCGGTCCTCGTCATCTGCTCCTACTTCATCGGCCCCTATCCGCTGGCGCTCGTCTTCAACGGCTTCGAGCTGGGGGCGATCGTGATCGCGATCCTGATCGCCAACTACGTGATCCAGGACGGCGAGTCGACCTGGTTCGAGGGCGTCCAGCTGCTAGCGGTCTACCTCGTCTTCGGGCTCGCCTTCTACTTCGCCTGAGCCGGCCCGGGCTCCGCGACGGCGGATAGCCTGGCTCGATGGACGAGCTCCTCCTCGTCGTCGCCTTCGCGATCGTGCTCGGCGGCGCGCTGCTCTTCACCAACGCGGTCGAGTGGCTCGGTCACAGGCTCGGGCTGGGGGAGGGGGCGGTCGGCAGCGTCCTCGCCGCGGTCGGCACGGCGGCGCCGGAGACGCTGATCGCGATCGTCGCCCTGCTCGACACCAGCCCCGAATCGGAAGGGGTGGCGATCGGGGCGATCGTCGGCGCGCCGTTCCTGCTCGGCACGCTGGCGATGGGCCTGGTCGGCCTCTTCGTCTACCTCTACCGCGAGCGGCGGGCGCAGGGGGTGGAGCTCGATGCCCACGCGCCGACCCTGGAGCGCGACCTGCTCTTCTTCCTCGCTTTCTTCGGAGTCGCGGGGGCACTGGCCTGGGGACCGCCGGCGCCGCTGCGGATCGTCGCCGGGGTCGTCTTCCTGCTCGCCTACGGCGTATACGTGCGGCGCACCTTGAAGGCGGGAGGCGAGGTGCAGGGAGAGGAGACGCTGAACCCGCTCACCTTCGACCGCCGCGCGGAGCGCGGGCGCTCCGATCCGCCGACCTGGCTCTGCCTCGTGCAGCTGCTGGTCGGGCTCGGCTTGATGATCTTCGGCGCCCACCTCTTCGTCGAACACCTGCTGGGGATCGCGGAGGCGCTCGGCCTCGACGCCCTCGTCCTGGCGCTGATCCTGGCGCCGCTGGCGACCGAGCTGCCGGAGAAGGTGAACAGCTTCTTCTGGGTGCGGGAGGGCAAGGACGCGCTGGCGCTCGGCAACATCAGCGGCGCGATGGTCTTCCAGTCGACGATCCCGATCGGCATCGGCCTGCTCTTCACCCACTGGTCGCTGAGCATCAATGCCTTCGTCTCGATCTGCCTCGGCTTCGCCGGCGGCCTGCTCGCCTACCTGAGCCTGCACCGCGCGAGCCGCTTCACCTTGCCCGCGGTGGTGGGCTGGTTCTCCCTCTACGTGGCGTTCATCGTCGTGGTCATCGCCTAGCCAGGCCGGGAAAGCTCACGCCCGGAGCAACTGGCGCCCACGCCGGAGCCCTGAGGGGGTGACGGGAGGCGAGCGCCGGGGTGACGGAAGGGGGAGATGGCACAGAGGCGTGCGACCTCTCATGCCGACCGTGCAGTTGAGCCGCCCCTGACCGGCTCAACTGCACGAGCGTGCGCTCGAGCACACCCTGGTGTGTTCAAGTGCACGGTCGGCCGGCGGCGCGCACGGGACGGTGTCATCTCCCGCCTCTCGTAACTTCCTCCCTCGCCGGACGTCTGCGGTTTGTGCGACTCAGGGAGCGGCGAGTTCGCCGAGGGCCTTCAACACGAGGTCGTCGTGTTTTTTCGGCTGCACTTTGGGGAAGACCCGGGCGATCTTGCCTTTCGGGTCGATGATGAACGTCGACCGCAGCATCCCCATGTACTTCTTGCCGTACATCGACTTCTCGCCCCAGGCGCCGTATTTCTCGGCGACCTTGTGATCGACGTCGCCGAGCAGCGTGAACCCGAGCCCGTACTTGTCGTCGAACTTCTTGATCGCCTCCGGCTCGTCGGGCGACACCCCGATCACCCTGGCACCCAACTTCCCGTACTCGTCGCCCCGGTCGCGCACCCCACAAGCCTGGGTGGTGCATCCCGGCGTGTCGGCACGGGGATAAAAATACAGTATTACGGTCTGGCCCCTGAGGTCAGAGAGCTTCAGGCTCTCGCCGTTCTGGTCGGGTAGCTCGAAGTCGGGGGCGGAGGCGCCTGGCTGAAGCACGGGACCTCTAACGCCGATGCGCTGGCTCGACTACCCGGAGCTTCGAGAACGGCGCGAAGACGATCCGTGCCGCCGGGCCGAGTTCTGGCTTGGTTACCTCGATCATGGCGGTATCGCCATCGCGCAACTCCAAGACGCCGCCGCGGGCACCCGCGGGCGCATCATCGACGCTCTCGGTCAACTCGACGATGTCGAAGGCGGCGATTTTGTGGGCCACGACCATGAACAACATGTTAGGGGCTCGGGTAGGCGGTAGCCAATCGCGGCGCGGCGTCGGCATCGGCGAGGTGCCAGCTCATCGTCACCATGGCGCTTCGCTCTCCGATCCTGACCTCGGCTTCCACGCCGCAGGCGATCCCGTTGGGTTCGCGGTCACGCACCTCGACAATTTTGGCGCCGATCGCCGCCTCGGCGAGCGCAGCCCAGACCAGCTCGTGATCTGCGACGGTGACCTGGAAGACACGCCCCCATTCGGGGCCGTGCCCACCTGAGTTCAAAACCCAGCTCAAGAGCTTCGCCTGCTCGTACCAGCACTCGGCCGCTCGGGGCAGCGCGTCTCCGACTTTCGGTGGCCATCCCATCGCGGCGGCAGGCTACTTGTCCGGCCGTCGTCAGGAGTTGGAGGGTTGGGCCGCCTACCGCAGGCCGATGCTGTTGATCAGCGTCTCAGCACGCGGATAAAAATAGAGGACGACGGTCTCGCCTTTGAAGTCGGAGAGCTTGATCTTGTTCCCGTCCTGATCCGGCAGTGTGAACGCCGGCGCTTTGTCGCCTGGCCCGAGCATCAGTCCTCGCGCCCGGGCTCTTGCCCGTCCTCGTCCTCGTCGAGCTCGTCGTCGCCCTGTTCGAGCGCGGTCTCGGAGACGGAGCCGGTCGAGCCTGGGTGGTAGTGGGTCTGGAAGGCCTCGAGCACCCGGTCGCGGCCGTCTTCGTCGACCGGCACCTCGTCGGAGAGGCGGACCCACTCGGCGCCCTCGTAGGCCTCGAGGTTGAAGACCTCCTGGTCGATCGAGGCGGAGTCGTCGACGATCACGACGACCTCGGTCTGTGGGTTGAAGTAGGTGCCGGGCTGGACCAGCAGCTCTTCGACCTCGTACAGGTTCTCCTCGGGATCGGTCGGCATCTGGTGGGAATCTTATTCCGTTCGGGCCGCCGTGAACGGCTCAGCCGGCGCCGCCCAGGTCGGCCAGCTGGCGCTCGGTCTCGGCGGCCACGTCGAGCGGCTCCAGGCCCGCCCGCCGCCGCCTTTCGTTGCGGGCGATGACCAGCTGGCGAACCTCGGCGCGGAGCTCGTCGTCGTGGGCCGCCGGGGCGGCATCGGCGGCCGTCGCCAGGAGGCGCGCCGACTCGGCCTCGACGTCGATCTTCGGTTCGCCGCGCAGCTGCCGCCGCTCCGCCTTCGCCTCCAGCATCTGCCGCACTTCGGCTGCCTGGATCGCCGGGTCGACCGCCTGCGCGGCGGCGCCCTTGCCGGGCGGGTCGCGCAGGATCGCGAACGGCCCGGCACCGTAGTTGTCCCAGCCCCGGGTCAGCCGCTTCAGCCCGAGACCGAGCAGCGGCGCCACGATGCCGGTGAAGATCAGCACCGCGGCCGCCTTCACCCCCACCGACACGGCCAGAACCCAGTCCACGAGAAAAGCCTAGCCGCCCCCTTCCGGGGCGGTCATCCGGTACTCTTCGGGTTGGTTGACTGACCAGTCAATCGGGAACGCCCACCGGCGCTCCTGCACAAACTTGGAAGCACGACACAAAGGAGCGTCACCGCGGTGGTTGATTTCACCCTGACCGACGAACAGAAAGACCTGCGTGAGCTCGCGCACTCCTTCGCCGAGAAAGAGATGCGCCCGGTCGCCTGGGAGTACGACAAGGAGGGCACCTGGCCACAAGAGGTGCTGCAGAAGGCCTGGGACGTCGGCCTGATGAACACGCACGTCCCCGAGGCCTACGGCGGCCCCGGGCTCGACTACCTCTCCGGCTGCATCATCGAGGAGGAGATCGGCTGGGGCTGCTCCGGCATCGGCACCTCGTTGATGGCGAACGGCCTGGCCGCCGCGCCGGTCGGTCTCGGCGGCTCCGAGGAGACCAAGAAGAAGTACCTCGGGATGCTGACCGAATCGATGAAGCTCGCCTCCTTCTGCCTGACCGAGCCGGACGCCGGCTCCGACGTCAGCGGGATGAAGACGCGCGCCGTCAAGCAGGGCGACAAGTACGTCCTCAACGGCTCCAAGTGCTTCATCACCAACGGCACCTACGCCGACTGGTTCACCGTCTACGCGAAGACCGACCCCGAGTCCGGTCACCGCGGCATCAGCGCCTTCGTCGTCGACGCCGACTCCCCCGGGGTCACCGTCGACAAGAAGGAGGACAAGATGGGCCAGCGGGCCTCGAACACCGCGACGATCTCCTTCAACGACGTCGAGGTGCCCGCCGAGAACCTGCTCGCCGAGGAA
The DNA here is from genome assembly GCA_963824485.1 of uncultured Actinomycetes bacterium. Classification (GTDB taxonomy): domain Bacteria; phylum Actinomycetota; class Thermoleophilia; order Solirubrobacterales; family 70-9; genus VAYN01. Next base: position 38,867 of record CAWGPH010000004.1, on the reverse strand, counting down.
AACCACGGCTTCAAACTGGCGATGATGACCCTCGACCGCACCCGTCCGGGCGTCGCGGCGATGGCCGTCGGGATCGCCCGCGCCGCGTTCGAGTTCGCCTGCGACTACTCGAAGGAACGGGTCCAGTTCGGCGTGCCGATCGCGATGCACCAGGCGATCCAGTTCATGATCGCCGACATGGCGACCAAGGTCGACGCCGGCCGGCTGCTGACCTGGAACTCGGCCGTCCTGCTCGACGAAGGCAAGCGCAACACCCTGCGCTCCTCCGAGGCGAAGCGGTTCGCCGCCGACTCGGCGATGGAGGTCACCACCGACGCCGTCCAGGTCTACGGCGGCTACGGTTTCATCAAGGAGTATCCGGTCGAGAAACTGATGCGCGACGCGAAGATCATGCAGCTCTACGAGGGGACCAGCCAGATCCAGCGCCTGGTCATCGCCAAAGAGGTGCTGCTGCCGCGCAACATCGACGAGGTCACGCCGGAGGCCCAGGCCAAGCAGGCCGACGTCGCGCGCGACTCGCAAGCCGAGCAGGCGGCGGCTACCGTCTGACCTATGACCGATGTCACCGAGCGCGCTGCCGCGGGTCGGGCGGCGCGCTCGGTGGCTCGTCGTTCCGCCCACTCCGAGTGGGCGGCCCCCGCGAACCGACACGACCCGGTCGCGATCATCGAGGCCCAGGACGCCCGCCGCGTCCCGGAGCTGGTGCCGATCCGCCACGGCCGCATGGCCGTCTCGCCGTTCACCTTCTTCCGCGGCGGGTGACATCTTCCTCGGCTGGTGCGTGGCGGTCGGCCTCGACGGGCGCGACCGCGACTTCTACGTGCGCCAGCTCTGGGACTGGAAGCGCTCGGTCGAAGTCGAGAAGCTCGGGCCGGTCGGGCTCGAGGTCTACGCCGAAGTCTGCGGCTGGACCCTGGCGCGCGCCCACGCCCGGTCCGGTGACCGGATCGGGATCGCCGCCTACCTCGGCGGCGGCGACGCCTTCGACCGCGCCGTCTGCCACTTCGCCGAGGCCTACGCCGACCAGTCCGAACGCGACCACGCCGCCCTCTTCGCCGCGATCGACTCGGGCCGCCTCGAGTCCGTCCCAGACTTGTGACACCCCCGCCGCCGACGGGCCGAAGACAGGACACATGGTCAGGTTTTCGGCCCGTCGGCATGAGCCGCGCACCGAAGGCGCGCGGGAACTGCGCGGAACTCAGCCGGTGGTGCGCTTGCGGTAGGCGCGGAGGGTGAGGGGGACGACGACGGCGAGGATCGCCACCGGCCCAGCAGCTGACCGGGTTGTATTCGGCGACCTGACGGAGGCCGTCGGGCAGCCCGCCGAACTGCCGCGAGCGACCGAGGGCTACCGCGGCGCGCCGTCGCGCCGCTTCGAGGCCTTCAGCCGCGTCACTTTGTCGAGGATCAGCTTGCGCAGGCGGACCGAGTCGGGCGTCACTTCGACGCACTCGTCGTCACGCAGGAACTCGAGCGAGGCTTCCAGGGTCAGCCGCGTCGCCGGCGCCAGCCGCACCAGCACGTCGGCGCTCGACGCCCGCATGTTCGTCTGCTGCTTGGCTTTGGTCGGGTTGACGTCGAGGTCGTCGGCGCGCGCGTTCTCGCCGATGATCATCCCTTCGTAGACTTCCTCGCCCGAGCCGATGAAGAGGGTCCCGCGGTCCTGCAGGCTGAACAGCGAGTAGGCGGCGGTCTGGCCACGGCGGTCGGCGACCAGTGAGCCGGTCTGCCGCGTCCGCAGCTCGCCCACCCACGGCTCCCAGCGGTCGAAGACGTGGTGGAGGATGCCGCTGCCGCGGGTCTCGGTGAGGAACTCGGTGCGGAAGCCGATCAGCCCGCGGGCCGGCACCAGGTAGTCCATCCGCACCCAGCCGGTGGAGTGGTTGACCATCTGCTCGAGCCGTCCTTTGCGCCCTGCCAGCATCTGGGTGACCGCGCCGACGTGCTCCTCGGGCACGTCGATCGCCAGCCGCTCGACCGGCTCGTGCACCTTGCCGTCGATCTCCCGGGTCACAACGCGCGGCTGGCCGGCGGTCATCTCGAAGCCCTCGCGCCGCATGATCTCCAGCAGCACGACCAGCTGCAGCTCGCCGCGGCCCTGGACCTCCCAGGCGTCGGGACGCTCGGTGTCGAGGACGCGGATCGAGACGTTGCCGACCAGCTCCTGGTCGAGCCGCGCCCGGATCTGCCGCGCGGTCAGCTTGTTGCCGCCGCCCTGCCCGGCCAGCGGCGAGGTGTTGATCCCCAGCACCAGCGACAGCGACGGCTCGTCGACGGTGATCACCGGCAGCGGCTGCGGGTTCTCGATATCGGCGAGCGTCTCGCCGATCGTCACCTCTTCCAGCCCGGCGACGGCGATGATTTCGCCCGGCCCGGCTTCTTTGGTGATGACCCGGTCGAGCCCTTCGGTGACGTAGAGCTCCGACACGGCGGCCCGTTTCACCGTCCCGTCAGCGCGGCACCAGGCGATCTGCTGGCCGTTCTCGATCGTCCCCTGCCGTACGCGGCAGACCGCCAGCCGGCCGACGTAGGGCGACGCGTCGAGGTTGGTCACATGCGCCTGCAGCGGTGCCCCCTCGTCGTAGGTCGGTGCCGGGATCCGCTCCAGCATCAGGTCGAGCAAAGGCATCAGGTCGGTCCCCTCGACCCCCTCCTCGAGCGCCGCCCAACCCGCTTTCGCGTTGGTGTAGACGATCGGGAAGTCGATCTGCTCGGAGTCGGCGTCGAGGTCGATGAACAGCTCGTAGACCTCGTCGACGACCTCGGCGATCCGCGCGTCGGGGCGGTCGACCTTGTTGACGACGAGGATGATCGGCAGCCGCCGCTCCAGGGCCTTTCGCAGCACGAAGCGCGTCTGCGGCAGCGGCCCCTCGGAGGCGTCGACCAGGAGCAGCGCCCCGTCGACCATCGTCAGCGCCCGCTCCACCTCACCGCCGAAGTCGGCGTGGCCGGGCGTGTCGACGATGTTGAACTTCACGCCGCCGTGCTGGACCGCGGTGTTCTTGGCGAGGATCGTGATCCCCTTCTCCTTCTCCAAGTCCATCGAGTCCATCACCCGCTCGGCCACGTCCTGGCCCTTGCGGAAGGTCCCGGTCTGCCACAGCATGGCGTCGACCAGCGTCGTCTTGCCGTGGTCGACGTGGGCAATGATCGCGCAGTTTCTTAGGTCGTCTCGGGTCGTGGGCATAGGTGTGTCACCGGGTCACTGCAAAACGAAGCCCGCACGAGGCGGGCTTCCCAGACTGTCTATGAGCGCTTGCTCTACGAAGTCTGCTGAACGCTGGCCGCGGCGGGGCCCTTCGGGCCTTCCTCGGACTCGTAGCTCACCTTGGCGCCCTCGGTCAGGGACTTGAAGCCCTCACCCAGGATGGCGCTGTGATGGACGAAGACGTCCTTCGAGCCGTCGTCGGGCGTGATGAACCCGTAGCCCTTGTCGTCGCTAAACCACTTCACGGTTCCAGTAGGCATGCATTGCCTCCACATCGTGTGCTGCAAACGCTGACGATGCTGAAAGGCAACGACATGCGAGCGCTAGACACAAACTTACAGCCGGCAAACCGGCCCTTTCAGGTCGGGACCGTAGCAGGATCACCGCCCTCCGGCGGTGAATTTTCGGCTTCACGGGTGCGTCCGCGACCACACGTAGCTTTGCCGGGTGCGCTTCCTCGATCACATCGACCGGGGCGCGATCGGCAAGATGCTCGGCGACGACGAGTATTTCTGGCTCGATCTCGACGCTCCCGGCGAAGCCGACGTCTCCACCCTCGACGATCTTTTCCACTTCCACCCACTGGCGCTGGAGGATCTACGCAGGAAAGGCCAGCGGCCGAAGCTCGAGGACTTCGGCGACTACATGTTCCTCGTCTACTACGGCGCGGTGGCGCCGGAAGGGGGCGCCCCGCCTCCCGACGCGCCGCCCGAGGCCGGGCCGGCGGAGGGCGAGCGGATCGAGCTCGAAGAGGTCCACGCCTTCATCAGCGGCGGCTACCTGGTCACCGTCCACGACGGCGCCTGCGTGGCGCTCGACGAAGTCCGCGAACGGCTCGACCGGCAGGCGCCGCGCTCCGAGCAGTTCGTCGTCTACCGCGTCCTCGACGCCCTCACCGACACCTTCTTCCCGCTGCTCGAGGACCTCGAAGATCGGCTCGAACGGCTCGACGAGGAGATCTTCGCCAGCCCCTCGGTCCGCCCACCTGCAGCCGCTGACCGAACTGCGCCGCGACCTGGTCGAGCTCGGCCGGGTGGCGACGCCGCAGCGCGACATGCTCGCCCGCCACATCGACGACATCCTCGAAATCCCCGGCCTGCAGGCCGACTCGCGCGACTACTTCCGCGACGTCTACGACCACGCGATCCGCATCTCCGACCAGATCGACTCCTACCGCGATCTCTTGATCGGCAGCCGCGACGCCTACCTCTCGGTCACCTCCAACCGCCTCAACGAAATCACCAAGCAGCTGACCGTGATCGCGACGATCTTCCTGCCGCTCTCCTTCGTCGTCGGCTTCTTCGGCCAGAACTTCGGCTGGATGGTCCGCAATATCAACAGCGCGGCGGACTTCTGGCTGATCGGCGGTGGCAGCATGGTGGTCTCGCTGGTGATCCTCTGGGTCTGGCTTCGCCGCTCCTCCTACGCATGAGAGCGGCCCGAGAGACCCGAGAGTTTTCCCGGTGACTAAAGGAGATCCTTAAGATCTGTCGATACCTATTTTTAGATGCAGCTTGGCTCCGGATCTCGGATGAAGGCGTTCGCCTGCGCGCTCGTCCTGCTCGGCTTTGCCCTACCGGCGACGGCCGCCGCGGCTGAATCGGAAAGCAGTCCGCTCTCCCCCGAACTGACCCAGCTCGCCCAGCCCGCGGTGGCGGCGCAGCCCACCGCCGCCCAGGCCGAAGCGGCCGGACTCCCCGCCGAAGGCCCCGGCAGCATCGTCCGCGAAGGCGACCGGGTGATCGTCGAAGCGCGCTTCGACGAAGGTGCCCTGGCGCGCCTCGAAGCGTTGGAAGCCGCCGGCGCGAAGGTATTGACCGCGAGCCGCCGTTACCAGACCGTTGCCCTGTCGGTGACCCCGGAAGACCTCGGCGCGGTCGCCGCAGTGCCCGGGCTTGCGACCGTCGCCGCCTCGCGTGAGCCGGTCTTCTACGGCGCCGACGAAACGCTCAACACCGTCGCCGCCTCCAAGGGCCTTTGCGAAGGCGGCTCGGTGATCACCCAGGGGCTCCAACAGCTGAACGTCCCGGCCGCTCGCGCCGCCTTCGGCGCGCGCGGCGCGGGGGAGACGATCGGCGTCATCTCCGACTCATTCAACTCGGCGACCACCTCGATCGAAGGCGGCCCGCTCGCCAGCGATGCCCACGGCGACGAAGTCAGCAACGACCTGCCAGGCCCGGCGAGCACCTGCAGCGGCCAGCAGGTGCCGGTGCGGGTGCTCGCCGAAGCGCCAGCTCCCGGTCCCGAAGAAGAACCGCGCACCGACGAGGGGCGGGCAATGCTGCAGGTGATCCACGATCTGGCGCCGCACGCGCAGCTCGCCTTCGCCACCGCCTACTCGACCGAATTCGGATTCGCCCGCAATATCGAACGGCTCGCCGAGCCGGTGGTCGCCGGCGGCGGTGGCGCCAACGTGATCGTCGACGACGTCGGCTACTCGACCGAGCCCTTCTTCCAGAATGGCCCGGTCGCGGTGGCGATCAAGAAGGTGACCGAAGCTGGCGTCATCTACCTGACCGCGGCGGGCAACGACAACCTCTTCGAAGGCAAAAACGAAATTGCCTCCTGGGAAGCTCCCGCCTTCCGCAACGCCGGCTCCTGCCCGGCCGCGGTCGACACGCTGATGGAAGAAGAAATCAAAGCCGGGACCTTCGAACCGGAGTGCATGGACTTCAACCCCGCCGCCGCGGTCGACACGACCTTTGGCCTCACCGTCGAAGCTGGCCGGGAACTGAACGTCGACCTGCAGTGGGCGGAACCGTGGTACGGCGTCAAAACCGACCTCGACGCCTTCCTCCTCAACGAAGCGGGCACCGTGATCGCCACCGGCAGCCCGAGCGACAACGTCGGGAAAGAATCCTTCCCAGAGCCGGTCGAACTGGTCGAATGGGAAAACACCAGCACCAAAGCGGCGAAAGTGCAGCTGGTGATCAACCGTTGCGTCGGCAGCTGCAATCCGGAAGCCAGTACCACCCGGACGCCGCGCCTCAAGTTCGCCTTCCTCGAGGACGGCCGCGGCGTCAGCGCCACCGAGTATCCGAAAACCGAAGAAGTCGGCGGCGTCAAAGACGTGGTCGGGCCGACGATCTACGGCCACGCCGGGTCGGCGGCGGCGATCACCTTGGGTGCGGTCAGGTACACGGAATCGGCGTCGGCGCCGAAAGAACCGGAGCGCTACTCCTCACGCGGCCCGGTCACCCATTACTTCGACCCGGTCGTCGGCACCACGCCCGCCGCCGAACTGACCACCCCGGAAGAACTGCGGAAGCCGAACGTGACCGCGACCGACTGCGCCTCGACTACCTTCTTCGCCCAGATCGAAGCGGGCGTGTACCACTTCTGCGGGACCTCCGAGGCGGGCCCACACGCAGCCGCGATCGCCGCCCTGATGAAGCAGACCGACCCGCTCGCCTCGCCCGCCGCGATCGAGGTGGCGATGGAATCCTCGGCGACCGCCTTCACCTCGGTCACCTCGCTGAACGCGGTCGGCAAAGGGATGGTGAACGCCGCCGCGGCGATCACCGCGCTGGGCGGCTCGCGGGTCGAAGACCCGCCCAGCTCCGTCGTCGCCGCGCTAGAAGGAGAAACGGCGGCGGCGGTCGTGACCCCGGCGCCGGTGGTGAGGATCACCAACGGGCCGAAGGCGCTCGGCAATGAAAGTCGCCCGACCTTCGAATTCGGCTCGACCCGCCCGGTCTCCTTCACCTGCCAGATCGACGGCGGCGCGGCGCGGCCCTGCGCCTCGCCCTACGTGGTCCCGACCAAGCTTGCCGACGGCAGCCACGGCTTCGTCGTCACCGGCACCGACGCGGAAGGCCTCAGTGGCACCAGCAGCGTCTACGAATTCACGATCGACACCAAGGCGCCGCGGACGACGATCGTCGTCCACCCGAAGAAGGTGATCAAGACCAGGCAGCGCAGCGTCGTCGGCCGCTTCCGGGTGCGCGCCGACGAGGCGCCGGTCACCTTCTATTGCCAGTTCGACAAGGAAGCGCTGCGGATCTGCGGCAAGACCTTCCACCGCCGCTTCACGCCGGGTGTCCACGTGGTCAAGGTGCGGGCGATGGACGCGTTGGGCAATCTCGCCGCCGGCTGGACCCGCTACAAGTTCCGCGTCAAGCAGGTCGGTCCGTAGCGTCGGAACGCCGGATGATCCAGTTGGCGACGAGGAGCAGGACGACCGCCCCGGCCAGCGCCCCGATCACCGCCGGGTCGGTGAGGCTGATCCCTTCCAGCCGCGTGCCGAGGTAGACGGCCAGCGCGGTGATCGGCAGGAACCCGACCGCGGTCGTCCAGCAGTAGCGGCGGAAGGGGACGCGTGCGGCGCCCGCCGCGGCGGAGATCAGGCTGAAGGGGACGATCGGCAGCAGGCGCAGGGCGATTAGCAGGGTGACGCCGCCGCGGTCGACCATCCGCTCGAAGCGCTCGAAGCGCGCGGCGCCGAACCAGCGGTCGAGCAGCGGTCGCGCCACTCCCGTGCCGAACCAGTAACAGATGAGCGCCGAGATCATCCAGCCGACGCAGACGATCCCGAGGCCGCCGAAGAAACCGTAGGCGAAGCCCGCGGCGGCGTTGACGATCTCCGCCGGATACGGGATCACCGAGTGGATCACGGCGAGGCCGACGAGGATCAGCGGCCCGGCGACGCCGAGCGAGTTGATCTGGTGGCGCACCTCGGAGGTTTCGCCGTGGACGGCGGCGACCGCGGCGTGGCGCAGGGCCGGCACCGCGAGGACAAGCCCGGCCAACAGCGCGATCCCGGCCAGGGTCAGCCCGATCTCCATCCAGGGCAGGCGGGGGCGCTCTCTCGTCTCGTCTGCCACGGACCGCCCAATGTGGCACACGGGGAGCCGCGGCAGGTGAAGGAGCGGCTAGGCGGGGTCCGCGCCGCGCAGCCGCGTCGCCAGCCCCGAGTAGCGCCCGCTGCCCTCGCCGCGCCCGACCGCGGCGGCCAGTGCCGCCGAGTCGCCGACCAGGACGCAGTCGCGCCGCGCCCGGGTGATCGCCGTGTAGAGCAGCGGCCGGGTCAGCATCCGGGTGTGCGAGCGGTGGCAGACGGCGACCACCACCGGCACCTCGCAGCCCTGCGCCTTGTGGACGGAGATCGCGTAGGCGAGCTTCAGCGTCGCCGTCTCCGAGTAGGGCATGGTCAGGGTGCCGCCCTCGTCGGTGTCGACGACGATCGATTCCGCGTCGGGGTCGTCGCGGCGGAGGAAGACGATCGAGCCGTTCATCAGCCCCAGCTCGTGCGAGTTGCGGGTCTGGATCAGGCGGTCGCCGATCCGGAAGCGGTCACCGACCGCCCGCTTCCCGTCCGGGTTGAGGCGCTCCTGCAGCTGCTCGTTGAGGGCGTCGATCCCGACCGGGCCTTTGTACATCGGGGCCAGCGTCTGGACCTCGCGGATCGGGTCGACGCCGAAGCTCTCGGCCGCCCGCTCGGCGACCACCTCGACCACCGTCCGCAGCGCCCGCTCCGGCGCCGGTCGCTCGATGAAGAAGAAGTCGCGGTCCTGGTCGGGGCCCGGCTCGAGGTGGGGGGGACGGCCGCGGTTGATCTCGTGGGCGGCGGTGGTGATCATCGAGCGGGCCGCCTGGCGGAAGATCTGGGTGAGCCGCACAACCGGCGCCGCGCCCGACTCGATCAGGTCCTCGAACGGTTTGCCGGCGCCGATCGGCGGCAGCTGGTCGGCGTCGCCGACGAAGACGACGTGGGTCGTCTCGGCCAGCCCTTCGAGCAGGACCTCGGCGAGCCGCAGGTTCAGCATCGAGGACTCGTCGACGATCACCAGGTCGACCGGCAGCGGCCGGCCGGGGCCGAAGCCCGGGTCGCCGCCGGGGATCCATTCGAGCATCCGGTGGATCGTCTGCGCCTCGTGGCCGGTCGTTTCCTGCAGCCGGCGGGCGGCGCGGCCGGTCGGCGCGCAGAGGGCGATTTTCGCGCCGGCGTCTTCGGCGGCGGCGACGATCGCGGTCGTGCAGCGGGTCTTGCCGACGCCGGGGCCGCCGGTCAGGACCGAGACGCGCGAGGCGAAGGCGCCGCGCACGGCCGCCCACTGCTCTTCGGTCATCTCTTCTTCCGGGTCGCTCTCGCCCGGGTCGTGGTCGAGGTGGGGTGGCGCCGCCAGCCGGCGCGCCAGCGTCGCCGCCACCGCCCGCTCGCTCTCCAGGGTCAGCTCGCGGTAGATCCGTCCTTCGCCTTCGTCGTCGACCAGCCCGCGCGCCGCGGCCAGCACCGCCGGGTCGGGGACGAGGCCGATCAGCTTCGCGGTGCGGTCCGCGAGCTCGGCCACGGGCAGGTAGCTGTTGCCCGCCTGCTCGGCCTCACGCAAGGCGTAGACGGCGGCCGCCTGGGCGCGGCTGTCGGACTCGGGCGGGACGTCGGCCGCGAGCGCGATCTTGTCGGCGCGGGCGAAGCCGACCCCCTCGACCTCGGTCAATCGGTAGGGGTCCTCGTGCAGGATCGTGGTCGAGCGCTCGCCATAGCGGGCGTGGATCGGCGCCGCCAGGTGGGCCAGCCCGTGCGGGGCGAGCTGGACGTGGAGCTCGCGCACGGCGCGGCTCTCGTGCCAGGACTGGGTCGCTGCCGCGGCCTGGTCGACGCTGACCCCGCGCAGCGCCGCGAAGGTCCGCTGCGGATCGGCGGCGATCACCTGCAGCACCTCCTCGCCGTGCTGGTCGACCAGCTTCTCGGCGCGCGCCTGGCCGATGTGGCGCAGCGAGGTGAGGTAGGCGATCTGCCCCTCGCGGTCGGTCGGGTCGAGCGGCAGCGCGCCCTGCGCGCGCAGCTGGCGACCGTAGCGCGAGTGGGTCTGCCACTCGCCGCTCACTTCGGCGCGGTCGCCGGCGCCGAGGTGGGCGACCGGCCCGACCAGGGCGAAGCCGTCGCCGCCGCCGGTCTCCTGCACCTCGAGCACCGCGTAGCCGTCGTCATCGGCGCGGAAGATCACCCCTAGCACCTCGATCGTGCCGGTGTAGGAGGCGGCGTCGGCGTCGAACAGGGTGGCGGAGCGCATCACCCTCCCAAAGCTAGTTGCCGGCCAGGCGGAGTAGGTCGGTGTAGCGTCGGGCTGTGCCAAGTTCGGCGGAAAAAGCGGCGGAGCTGCCCTGGATCGACGAGAACGCGACCGAGATCGCGGCGCCGCCCGCCGTCGTCTGGCCGGCGCTGCTGCGGACGGTGGAGCGGATGACCGCGGCCGGCGCGGCGCCGCGCTACGCGCGGGCGGTCGGCTGCGCCGACACCGAGGCGGGCGGGCCGCGGCCGCTCGAGGTCGGCTCGACCGTCCCTGGTTTCCACGTCGCCGCGCTGGCCCCGGAGCGGCTGCTCGTCCTCGCCGGGTCGCACCACTTCTCCGACTACTCGCTCGGTTTCCGCCTCGAACCGCTCGGCCGGGCGCGGACGCGGCTGGTCGCCGAGACGCGGGCCGTGTTCCCGGGCCTGAAGGGCGGCGCCTACCGGGCCCTGGTGATCGGCACGCGGATGCACGTGCTGGTCACCCGCCGCGTCCTGCGCTCGGTCGGCCGGCGCGCCGATGCCGCCCCGGCGCCCGCCTGATGGCCCCGACCGCGCCGCGCCGGCCCGCCGGACTCTGCGACTCCTGCCGCCACCAGCGGCTCGTCCCCAACACCCGCGGCTCGGTCTTCTCGCTCTGCGAGCGCTCCCGCACCGACCCGGACTTTCCGCGCTACCCGCGCCTGCCGGTCCTCCGCTGCCCGGGCTTCGAGCCCGGCGAGCGCACCGCCGACCGGTGAGCTGTTCCTTTTGGCCCTCACAGGGCCAAAAGGAACAGCCGCACGAGCGCCTAGGGCATTTTGGGGTCGGGGCCGCCGATCTCGCTCACTTCGGGCGCCGTGTAGACGCGGCCGGGCACGCCGCCGAGGATCAGCAGCCGGATCCCCTCCGGGCCCGCCCAGACCTTCCGTTTCGCCGCCGGCCCGACCCGGGCCATCTGCTCGCCGTCGAGCGGCATCCGCTCGCCGTCGACCTCGAGCTCGCCGCTCCCGCGCAGGGCCAGGAAGACCTCCTCCTGGTCGTCGTGCGTGTGGTCGTGGGTGGGATAGGCGTCGAAGGACGGCGGCAGGTCGATTACCTGCATGCCGAACGACTCCACCCCGAGCTCGGCCCGCGCCCTTTTGAAGCTGCCGAACAGCGCAGCGTCCATGTCGTCGATGCGCTTTACCGCGTATTCCCCCATTTGTCCCTCCTGTTAGTACGAACGTTCGTGCTTTTTTATATCCTCTCCCTGTGGCCGGTGCAACCGAGACGAAATCAGGGGACGGCTCCGCCGCGACGAAGGGGGAGCGGACCCGCGCCGCGATCCTCGACCGCGCCGTCGACCTCGCCTCGGTCGAGGGGTTGGAGGGACTGACGATCGGTCGCCTTGCCGGCGACCTGGGGATGAGCAAGAGCGGCCTCTTCGCTCACTTCGGCTCGAAGCTCGACCTGCAGCTGGCGACGGTCGCCGCCGCTGCCGACCGCTTCCGCCGCGTCGTGATCGAACCGGCGCTCGCCGCCCCGGACGGGGCGCCGCGTCTCCGCGCGATGGGCGAGCGCTATTTCGACTACGTCGAGACCTTCTCCGGCGGCTGCTTCTGGGGTGCCACCGCGAGTGAGTACGACGATCGGCCCGGCCCGGTCCGCGACGCGATCGCCGCCTCGATGGAGCTCTGGATCGCCGAGCTGGAGCGCCAGTCGAAGGTCGCCGGGATCGCCGACCCCGACCGCTACGCCTTCGAGCTCTACGCCGTCGTGATGGGCGCCAACTCGCGCTTCCGCCTCAGCGGCGACCGCCGCACGTTCGACCTCGCCCGCGCCGCCCTGGCGCGCCTCGAGGCCGAACTGCCCACCTGAGCGACGCCCCCGTCCCTACGGGTTGGCGTGGTCGACCTTCTCAGGCTCGATCTCCACGATCGACGTCCTCCTGATTCAGTGGGCTAGTGTCCTTGGCAAGCACTTTCTCACTACTCCCAGGGAGGTTGGCAGGTGGAAATCGCGATCGGACTTCCGAACGCAGTGCCAGGAACTACCGGCGATCAGCTCACCGAGTGGGCTCGGCGGGCCGAGAAGCGCGGCTTTTCCAGCCTCGGGACGATCGACCGGATCACCTACCCCAACTACGAACCGCTGGTCGCGCTGACCGCCGCCGCCGCGGTCACCGAGCGGATCGGCCTGATCACCGCGGTGCTGCTGGCGCCGCTGCGGGTCAACGGGGCGATGCTCGGCAAGCAGACGCTGAGCATCAACGCGCTCTCCGGCGGACGCCTCACGCTCGGGGTCGGGCTCGGCGGCCGCGACGACGACTACGCCGCGATCGGCGCCGACATGGGCAGCCGCGGCGCCGACGTCGAAGAGATTCTCGGCCGCCTCACCGAGGTCTGGGCCGACGACACGATCGGCCCCGACGTGGCGCCGCCGCGCCTGGTCATCGGCGGCGGGGTGCAGGCCACGTTCGAGCGGGCGGCCAAGCACGGCAGCGCCGGCTGGATCGCCGGCGGCGGGCCTCCCGACGCCTTCGCCGAGTCCTTCGCCAAGGTCAAGGACGCCTGGTCGGCAGCGGGCCGCGAGGGCGACCCGATCGGGATCGCGCTCGCCTATTTCGCGCTCGGCGACGACCCGGAGGGTGACGCCAACCGTTATCTCCTCGACTACTACTCGTTCCTCGGCGAGGAACTGGCCGGCTACATCGCCGGATCGGCGGCCAAGGATGCGGAGACGGTGAAGGGCTATCTCGCCGCTTTCGAGGGCGCAGGCTGCGACGAGCTGATCCTCTTCCCTTGCTCGAACGATCCGGCCCAGGTCGACCTGCTGGCGGACGCCGCGGGGCTCTAGCGGCGACCGTCTGGGCAGAGCGCGGTGGCGGACGAGCTCGAGATCATGCTCTTCGCCGGTCCGCCGGAGCTCGAGGAGTGGCTCGAGGCCAACGGCGAGACCTCGCCGGGGATCTGGCTGAAGATCGCCAAGAAAGGCGCGCCGGAGCCGAGCGTCACCTATGCCGAGGCGGTCGAGCTGGCGCTCTGCTTCGGCTGGATCGACAGCCAGAAGCGCGGCCACGACGAGACCCACTTCCTGCAGCGCTTCACGCCGCGCCGCCCGCGCGGGCGTTGGTCGAAGATCAACCGCGAGAAGGCCGAAGCGCTGCAGGTCGCCGGCGCGCTCCGCCCCGCCGGCGCCGCCGAGGTCGAGGCGGCCAGGGCCGACGGCCGTTGGGAGGCCGCCTACGAGGGTCAGCGCAGCGCCAAGGTCCCTGACGACCTGCGGCGCGAGCTCGACGCCAACCCGGCCGCCGCCGCCTTCTTCGCCGAGCTCGACAGCGCCAACCGCTACGCGATCACCTACCGCCTCGCCGAGGCAAAAAGCCCCGAGACCCGCGAGCGCCGCCTGCGCAAATTCGTCGCCATGCTCGAGCGCGGCGAGAAGATTCACGAATAGCGCCCATGTAGAGCTACGCTTGGCTCATGAAAACCGGCGATGAGCAGGGATTCCAGCGCGGCGTGGACAAAGCTTGGGCCGACAACGACGAGTCGCGTCGCCGCCAGTTGCGAGAAGACGCCGACCGCTCGCTTGCCGAGAACCTGGCGGAGGGCATGGCGCTGAGCGAATTCCTCTCGACCTTCACCGGCGCCGCCCGACCGCGGTGACCCCACAGCCGCTGCGCCTCCGGCTCCTCCTGCAGCGCCTGCGGGATGCGGGGATCGATTTCGTCCTGGTCGGCGGGCTGGCCGTCAACGCCTGGGGATATCTGCGAGCGACCCGGGACGTCGACCTCGTGCCCGACCCCTCGGCCGACAACCTCACGCGGCTCGACGCTTTGCTGGTGGAATTAGGGGGAAGGGTCGAGGTCGGTGAGCGTCTGCTGGAGTCCTCCGCGATCCGGACGTTCCTCCGAACCGGAGACCGCACGCTCGTGCTGACCGACCTCGGCCGGATCGACATCTTGCAGGGCCTGCCGCAGGTGCCGTCGTTCGCCGCACTCGACGAACGGAGCACCGAGGTCGACGTCGACGGGTTGACCGTGAAGGTCTGCTCCTTGGAGGATCTGCTGGCGATGAAGCGGGCCAGCGACCGTCCCCGCGACCGCGACGACCTCGAAGCGCTGGAAGCGGCTTGCGAGGGACGCGGACCCGACGCCGTCTAACCTCGTCGGATGGACACGCGGCGACTTGACGAGGTGCTTGCCACCGCCGGGGAGCCCTCCTACCGGGCCGGCCAGGTCTGGGAGTGGGTGGCGCGCGGGGCCGGCGGCTACGAGGAGATGACCAACCTGCCGGCGGCGCTGCGTGCGCGGCTGGAGGCCGACGTGCCGCTCTCGACGCTCGGGGTGCGGGCCGAGGCGCGCTCCGACGACGGCACCGTCAAGACCCTCTTCGACACCGCCGACGGCCGGCCGCTCGAGGCGGTGCTGATGCGCTATCGCGACGGCCGGCGCTCGGTCTGCGTCTCCTCGCAGTCGGGCTGCCCGCTCACCTGCACCTTTTGCGCGACCGGCACGATGAAGTTCGGCCGCAACCTCACCGCCGACGAGATCCTCGACCAGGCGCTGCACTTCCGGCGCGTCGAACCGATCGACCACGTCGTCTTCATGGGGATGGGGGAGCCGACGATGAACATCGACAACGTGCTCGCCGCCTGCCGGCGCCTGCCCGACCTCGGCGTCACCCACCGCCGCACGGCGATCTCGACGGTCGGCTGGGTGCCGGGGATCGACCGCCTCGCCGAGAACGAGATGCCGATCGCCCTCGCCCTCTCGCTGCACGCGCCCAACGACGAGCTGCGCTCGCGGTTGATGCCGGTCAACGACCGCTTCCCGCTGACCGAGGTGCTCGCCGCCTGCGATCGCTACCGGGCCAGGTGCCGGCGCAAGGTGTTCGTCGAGTACGTGATGCTCGACGGCGTCAACGACCTCCCCGAGCACGCCCGCGAACTCGCCGCCCTGCTCGACCCGCGGATCTACAAGATCAACCTGATCCCCTACAACCCGACCGGCGCCTACGACGGCTCCTCGCCGGAGCGGATCGAGGCCTTCCGCGCGATCCTCGCCGAGCACCGCGTCCCCGCCACCGTCCGCCTCACCCGCGGCCGCGACATCGACGCCGCCTGCGGTCAGCTCGCCGCGAAGGCGGCCACCCCCGGATGAGTTCGCACTTTTCGTCGGATAGCGACGAAAAGTGCGAACTCGCGGAAGGCGAGACTGGCTAGCCAGCCAGTTATGCTTCGCGCCATGGCCACGGTCGATTCCACCGCGTCCGCGCCGATCGCCACGCGTCCGCCGCGGATGTCCGCCAACCCGGTCCGCCGGGTCGCCGGCGACCTCGCCGCCGAGTGGCGGGGGAGGGGCTCCTACCCGCCGGGGCCGAGCGACTTCAGCCTCACCCGCACCAGGCAGATCGCCCGCGACCCGCTGCCGCTGCTGCTCGGCGCCTACGAAGAGTTCGGGCCGATCTTCAGCATGCGCCTGCTCCACACCAAGGTCGTCTTCATGCTCGGTCCCGAGGCGAACCAGTTCGTCACCGTCGGCCACCCGGAGAACTTCCACTGGCGCGAGTCGAGCTTCGGCGACCTGATCCCGCTGCTCGGCGACGGCCTGCTGACGATCGACGACGACTACCACGACCGCGCCCGGGCGATCATGCTGCCCGCCTTCCACCGCGAACAGGTCGAGGCCTCGACCGCGGCGATGCGGGCCGAGGCCGAGGTGGCGATCGCCGCTCTCGCCCCCGACACGGTGGTCGACGTCTACGCCTGGATGCGTAGGCTGGCGATGCGGATCGCGATGCGGGCGCTGCTCGGCCTCGACCCCGACGACGGTGGCAAGGGCGCCGTCGCCGCCGAGAAATTCGAGGAGGCGCTCGGCTTCTTCGGCATCGACTACGCGCTGCGCCTGCTGCGCGGTCCGGGCTCGCCGTGGCGCCGCCTGATGGCCTCGCGCGCCGTGCTCGACCAGATCGTCTACGAGGAGATCGCCCGCCGCCGCGCCGCCCCCGGCAGCGGCGCCCGCGACATCCTCAGCCTCCTCGTCGGGGCACGCGGCGAAGCCGGCGAGCGCTTCACCGACACCGAGATCCGCGACCAGGTGATGACCCTGATGTTCGCCGGCCACGACACCTCGACCTCGACCGTCACCTTCGCCCTCTACGAGCTGGCCCACCATCCCGACGCGCTGGAGCGCCTCTGCGAGGAGCAGGACCGGGTGCTCGCCGGGGCGGCGCCGACGATCGACCAGCTGGAGAACGAGATGCCCTACCTCGACATGGTCGTCGACGAGGTCCTGCGGCTCTACCCGCCGGCCTGGATCGGCCCCCGCCGCGCCGTCCGCGACTTCGACTTCGGCGGCTTCACGGTGCCGCGCGGTGCCTACGTCAACTACGTCTCCTGGGCCAGCCACCGGATCCCCGAGGTCTTCCCCGAGCCGGAGGCCTTCGTCCCCGAGCGCTTCACCCGCGAGCGCAAAGCGGCGCTGCCGCGCGGCGCCTACGTCCCCTTCGGCGGCGGCAAACGGGTCTGCATCGGCAAACGCTTCGGCCAGATCGAGGTGAAGCTGGTGACCACGATGCTGCTGCAGTGGCTGCGCGCCGAGGTCCTGCCGGGCCGCACGATGACGGTCCGCCAGATGCCGACGCTCTCGCCGCGCGGCGGCCTGAAGATGCGCCTTAGAAACCGCGCCTAGACTCTCTCGCTTGCGCGCGCTGGTCATCTCCGACACGCACTTCGGCGCCTGGACCGGCCGCGACCTGCTTCGCGAGGACTTCTTCCTCGAGCGATTCGCGCCCGCCCTCGACGGGATCGACGAGGTGATCCTGCTCGGCGACCTCTTCGACTTCCTCTTCGGCTCGGTCGCCGACGCGGTCGACGCCTCGGCCGGTCTATTGGCGCTGATCGCCGCGCGGCTGCGCGGAAAGCGCTTCGTCTTCCTCGCCGGCAACCACGACCATCACCTGGTCCACCGCGACCACGAGAGCCGCATCGTCGAGGCGGCGCTGGCCCGCGGCAACACCCCGCGCGACGAGGGCGTGCCGCCTGCCGAGCCGCCCGGTCCCGAGTTCTTCCAGCAGTTCCTCGAGCAGCGCCTGCCCGGGGTCGAGGTCGAGATCGCCTACCCGACCTACAGCTGTGCCGGCGTTCTCTGCACCCACGGCCATTACCTCGACCCACACGCGCGGATGAGCGGCTCACGCGGCTCGCGGATGCTGACCCGTACGCTGTGGGGGATCGCCGCGGGCGGCCCGGAGGAACCGAGGACGGCCGCCGATTACGAGTCGGTGATCACGCTGCTCACCGAGTGGCTCTACATCGCCGCCCAGATGCCCCACGGGACCCACGCCCAGCAGAACGTCTTCGCCGCCGCCCAGCGGGCGGGCCGGGTCGCCGCCGTGGCGGGAGCGCCGGTCCGTGGCGCCCGTCGCCTCGCCGCCGACCTGCGCGAGCGGACCGGGGCGAAGGACGACACCGCGCTCCCCAGCGCCGCGCACTTCGAGGCCGTGGTCCGCGAAGAGACCGCCCGCCAGGCGCGCGAACAGCCGCTGCCCGGGCCGCCGCCGCTGCGCCCGCAGTACCCGGAGCCGACCGTGCTCTCGCGCAGCAGCCCGACCGAGCCCGCGCTCGAGGCCTTCTCGCGGGTCGTCGCCAACCTCGGCTGGGACCGCGACACCGACCGGATCGTCTTCGCCCACACCCACCAGCCGCTCGCCGACGTGCGCGCCACGCGCGACGCCACCCGCTACTGGAACAGCGGCTGCTGGATCTATGAGCCCGACCTCTCCTCGCGCCAGGCCTACGCCCGCTACTGCAAGTACGCCTGGCCGGGGACGGCGATCCTGATCGACGACGCCGAGCCGCAGCCGCGCCTGGTCGAGCTGCTCGCCGACCTCAACCCACTCGCCGGCGGCGCCGGCCTGCCGCAGGCGCCCGCATGATCCAGCCCGAGGCAGTCGACGCCGCGATCCGCATCGTCCGCGCCGAAGAGGCGTGGGAGCCGGTGCTGTTCGGCGGCATGATCCCGATCGCCGGCGCCCTCGCGATCGTCTGGCTGATCCGGTATGCGATCAAGGAACCGCCGGAGCACAACAACGACCCTCCCCCCGACGAGCCGAACCCGCCCGCCGGGGGAAAAGACGGGCACGAAGGCCCGCTGTCCTGACGCCTACTTGATGAACAGCATCTCCTCGTACTTCGGCAGCGGCCAGAAGTCGTCGGTGACGATCCGCTCCAACTGATCGGCCGCCTCGCGGACCTTGCCCATCGCCGCCAGCTGGCTGTCGCGGGCATAGACCGCCAGATCCATCCCCTCGAGGTCGCCCGGCACGACGTTGGCCTCTTTCAGCTCGCCGAGGGTGCCGACCAGGTCGTCGACCAGCTCGCGGACCTCGCCCTCCAGGGTCGACACCCCGGCCTCGGCGATCAGCGCCAGCTGGCGCAGCCCGGCGGGCAGGATCATCGTCTGGCCGATCGAGAAGGTCTCCTCGGCCTCGATGTTCGCCCGGATCGCGTACTGCTCGATCCAGACGTCGTAGCGCGACTCGAGCTCCCGCTTGCTGAGCACGTTGTACTCCTCGAACGCCTTCACGGTGTCGTCGGAGACCACCTCGGGCAGCGCGTCGGGAGTGGTTTTCAGGTTCTTCAACCCGCGTCGCTCCGCCTCCTCGTGCCACTCCTCGGAGTAGTTGTCGCCGCCGAAGCAGACGACCTTGTTGGCGAGGTAGGAGTCTTTGACGATCTCCATCACGGCCTCGGGCATCCCCGAGCCGGCGTCGAGCTTGTCCTTCAGCTTGCCCGCCAGGTCGTCGATCGCCTCGGCCGCGATCGTGTTCAGGACCGTGTTCGGGAAGGCGAGCGACATGCTCGACCCCAGCGCCCGGAACTCGAATTTGTTGCCGGTGAAGGCGAACGGCGAGGTCCGGTTGCGGTCGCCGCCGTCGAGCGGCAGCGGCGGCAGCACCGAGGAGCCGAGGTCGAGGAACGAGGCGGGCGTGTTGGGATCGCCCTCGCCGGTCGAGATCGCCTCGAACACTTTTTCGAGTTCGGCGCCGAGGAAGATCGAGATGATCGCCGGCGGCGCCTCGTTCGCCCCGAGGCGGTGGTCCTGGCCTATGTTCGCGACCGAGGCCCGCAGCAGCCCCTGGTGTTTGTTGACCGCCTGGATCACCGCCGTGCAGAAGAACAGGAAGTGGATGTTGTCCTGCGGCGTGTCACCCGGGTTCAGCAGGTTGGTGCCGGTGTCGGTCCCCATCGACCAGTTGTTGTGCTTGCCCGACCCGTTGACGCCGGCGAACGGCTTCTCGTGCAGCAGGCAGACCAGGCCGTAGCGGCGGGCGACGTTTTCCAGCGTCCGCATCAGCAGCTGCTGGTGGTCGGAGCCGACGTTTGAGCTCTCGAAGATCGGCGCGATCTCGTACTGGGCCGGCGCGACCTCGTTGTGGCGAGTCTTCACCGGGATGCCGAGCTTCCGCATTTCCAGTTCCGACTCCATCATGAAGGCGAGCACCCGCTCCGGGATCGAGCCGAAGTAGTGGTCGTCGAGCTCGTGTCCCTTCGGCGGCTTGGCGCCGAACAGCGTCCGCCCGGTGGAGATCAGGTCGGGGCGCCCGAAGAAGTACTGCTCGTCGATCAGGAAGTACTCCTGCTCGGGGCCGACCGTGGTGAAGACCCGCTCGGTCTCCTCGTCGCCGAGCAGCCGCAGCGCCTTGACGGCGGTCTGCGAAAGCGCGTCCATCGAGCGCAGCAGCGGAATCTTCGCGTCCAGCGCCTCGCCGGTCCAGCTGGCGAAGGCGGTCGGGATCGCCAGCAGCGTCCCGTTCGGGTTCTCCAGGATGAAAGCCGGGCTGGTCGGGTCCCAGGCGGTGTAGCCGCGCGCCTCGAAGGTGGCGCGGAGGCCGCCGGTCGGGAACGACGACGCGTCCGGCTCGCCCTGGATCAGCTCCTTGCCGGAGAAGCCGGCGATCAGCTTGCCTTCGCCGGCCGGCTCGAAGAAGGAGTCGTGCTTCTCCGCGGTCGAGCCGGTCAGCGGCTGGAACATGTGGGTGTAGTGGGTGGCGCCTTTCTCCAGCGCCCACTCCATCATCGCCTCGGCGACCGCGTCGGCGAGGCTCGGGTCGAGCGCGTCACCGTGTTCCAGGGTGGCCTGAAGTTTCTCGAAGATGTCCTCGGGCAGGCGTTCTTTCTGCGCGGTGACGTCGAAGACGTTGGCGCCGAAGGCGGCGTTCTCGGGAAGGGTCAGATCGAGCGCACCCAGCGACTCACCGTTGGAGCTCCACTGGGCTGCGGTCACGTTCTGCTGGCGGATTCGGCTCATCGCTTGGCTTGTCCCTCACTTGGCGGCGCGTCCGGTGTCCGGCCGCGATCGTTTTCCTTTCAAACTCCCTAGACAGAGCGGAAAGAGCCTAATGCCGAGGCCTTAACACGCGGTTTGTACGCGCGTACAGTCTTTGACCGGCGCCGCTGGCCCATGTGTAGAGCGGGATGCGGTGAGTTCGCAGAAATCGTCGGATAGCGACGAGAACTGCGAACTCTCGAGGAGGGTTGTCGCCGTCGGGCCGCCGCGCCAGACCATGTAGCGCGTCCGTTCGACCTCCCGGCCAGGCCACGCGCGTCGGCTCGGCTCCGAGTTCGTCGCCGAGCCGACGGCCATCCGCCTCGTCGAGGACGCAGACGGTCCGGTGCTCGAACCCGGCGCCACCAAGCGCCTCGTCGGTGATCGCGATCACCTCGTCGACCACGATCCCGACCCAGCTGGCGTCCCAGACCAATGGCGTCGAGGGGGCCAGGAAGAGCCGGCCCCAGCTCTCGCGCCGCACTCGTCGAACACCTTCTCGTCGAGCGCCAGCTCGAAGGCCAGCAACTCGTCCCGGTCTGATGTCACTGGCTCTCCCATCCGGATAGCCTCCCAACCCGGCGGCCCCCGGCCGCCCAGCCAAAGCCGCCAGAATCAGAGAATCAGGGAGGGGTCGAGTCGAATGCTCGTAAGTAAGGCCGCCGTCGTCGGTGGGGGGACCATGGGTGGGGAGATCGCCCAGGCGATCGCCGCCGCCGACATCCCGGTCGTCGTCAAGGACATCGACCAGAAATTCGTCGACGCCGCGCTGGAGAAGGCGCGCGCGGTGACTCAGGGCCAGCTCGCGGGCCAGGTGAAGAAGGAGCGCATCACCCAGGAGCAGGCCGACGCGCGGCTCGCCGAGGTGATGGCCAACATCACCGGCACCACCAGCTACGCCGAGTTCGCCGACGTCGACTTCGTGATCGAGGCGGTCCCGGAGAAGATGGAGATCAAGCAGGCCGTCTTCCGCGAGATCGACGCCGCCACCCCCGGCCACGCGATCCTCTCCTCCAACACCTCGTCGCTCTCGATCACCGAGATGGGCGAGGCGACGCTGCGCGCCGACAAGGTGGTCGGCTTCCACTTCTTCTACCCGGCCTCGATCATGCCGCTGGTCGAGGTGATCGTCGGCGAGGACACCTCGCAGGAGACGGCCACCGCCGCCTACAACTTCGCCCAGGCGATCAAGAAGCAGCCGATCGTCTGCCGCGAGGTCCCCGGCTTCGTCGTCAACCGCATCCTGATGGCGACGATGGGCGAGATCTGGCACGCCCAGGAGGAAAAAGGCCTCAGCCTCAAGGCGATCGACGGCGCCATCGCCGAGGCCAAGCTGGCGCCGATGGGCCCGTTCTTCCTGCAGGACCTGCTCGGCCTCGACACCGTCTTCCACGTCGCCGAGCACCTCAACCACTCCTACGGCGACAGCTTCTACGTCCACGAGGGTCTGCGCGGCCTGGTCGGCGAAGGCAAGCTGGGGATGAAGAGCGGCGGCGAGGGCTTCTTCAAGGACGGCGAGCAGAACGTCCCCGGCGACGCCGACCCCGACGCGCAGGAGCTGATCGACATGTTCGGCGCCCGCGCCCTGATCGAGTCCTGCCTGCTGGTCGAGGAGGGGATCGCCTCGGTCCGCGACATCGACCTCGGGATGATGACCGGGGCCGGCCTCGACCCGCGCAAAGGCCTGCTCCCGCCGTTCTGGAAAGCCGATGTCGAAGGCCTCGGGCAGATGCTGGAGAAGATCGAGGCGCTGGAGGAGAAGTACGGCGAGCGCTTCACTCCTCCGATCACCCTCAGGCGCCTCGTCGCCCAGGGCCGCCTCGGCATCGCCACCGGCCAGGGCTTCTACGCCTACCCGCAGCCCGACGCGGGCGACCAGGCGGAGAAAGTGCTGCTGGAGACGCGCGGCCCGGTCGCGATCGCCTGGCTCGCCAACGCGCCAATGAACGCGGTCCACCCGCAGGTGATCGCCGACCTGAAGACGGTCTGGGAGAAGGTCAAGGCCGACGACTCGCTGCACGCGATGGTGATCGCCTCGACCGTGCCGATCGTCTTCTCCGCCGGCGCCGACATCAAGGCGTTCACGACGATGGACCCGGCGGGCGGCAAAGAGCTGCTCGACACCGCCCACGCCCTGTTCCGCGAGTTCGAAACGGAGCCGGTGGCGACGATCGCCGCGGTCAACGCGATCGCCTACGGCGGCGGCTGCGAGATGGCGATGGCCTGCGACGTGCGGATCGCCGCCGAGGCGGCCGTCTTCGGCCAGCCGGAGATCAAGCTGGGGATCATCCCCGGCTTCGGGGGCACTCAGCGGCTGCCGCGCCTGGTCGGCGAGAACAAGGCGTTGGAGATGAACCTGGTCGGCGACTCGATCCTCTCCGAGGAGGCCCTCGAAATCGGTCTGGTCAACCGCGTCGTGCCGGATCATGAGCTGTTCGAGACGGCGCTGATGTGGGCGAACAAGTTGGCCACCCAGGCGCCGATCGCGCTCGGTCAGATCAAGCAGGTCTCGAACAAAGGCGAAATCGACGCCGGCATCGAGGCCGAGAAGGGCGGCTTCACCACCGCCTTCGCCAGCGCCGACGCCAAAGAGGGCGTCGGCGCCTTCCTCGGCAAGCGCACTCCGAAGTGGAGCGGTAAGTAGGAACCCGCCCGGCGCTCAGAACTTGACGCCCTGCTTTTCGCAGTTGGCGACGATCGTTTCCGCCCGCGCGCCGGTGAATTCCGCCGCGTGGGAGCAGGTGTCGACCGCCTCCTGACCGCAGCGGTTCAGCGTTTCGGCGCCGACGATGCCGGCGACGGTCGGGTTGATGCATCCCTTCGCGGGGGCCGGATTGCTGTTGCTGGTCCCCGCGAAGGCGACCATCGTGATGATCGTCACCAGGGTCACCGCGAGGATCCCTACAGCGACTTTGATCTCGCGTCTGCTCAGTTTGTAGAGCGACGTGGTCTGTCGCTCGTAATGTCCTTCGAGTGGCATGCGGGCACCTTACGTGCCTGTGCCAGGCGGGGCTATCGCCATGCGGGAGAAGATTGCCCGCCGATCTTTAGACACCTGTACGTAGTGGCGTGCGCAGCTTGGCGGAAGGGTTACGGCAAGTCCAGATGGGCGCGCCGTGCCTCCGGGGAGTCGTTCGCCGGATATCCGCGGCGGACCCGCCTTAAACGAAAGGAAGCATCGATTCAATGGAATGGTTGAGCGAAGGCGCCAATTCATGGCAGCTCACCGCCGCGACCCTGGTCGGGCTGATGAGCGTCCCGGGCCTGGTCGTCCTCTACGGCGGCGTAATGCAGAAACGCTGGTCTGTGAACTCGATGATGATGGCGTTCGTCGCCTTCGGGATCGTGGTCATCCTTTGGTGCGTGGTCGGATTCAAAATGGCGTTCGGGGACCCGGTCCACATCTTCGGGGCGACGAGCGGATTCTTCGGCAACTTCATCGGGAAGCCGGCCGCGATCCTCAATAGCCATGCCCTTACCGGCCAGGCCCACATCCCAGAGTTGGCGGAAGAAGAATTCCTCTTCCCGCAATCGACGTTGGCCTACTTCCAGATCGTGTTCGCGGCGATCACGCCGATCCTCATGCTCGGGTCGGTGCTCGGGCGGTTCAATTTCAAAGCGTGGATCCCGTTCGTCGCACTCTGGACCCTTCTCATCTACACGGTCAACGCCTTCATGATCTGGGGCGGCGGCTTCTTCGCCCAGCAGGGCTCACTGGACTTCTCCGGTGGTTACGTCATCCACCTCGCCGCCGGTGTGTCCGGCTTCGTCGCGGCAGCGGTGATCGGGCCACGACTGCAACGAGACCGAGAGATCGACGCCCCGAACAACCTCGCGATGGTCGCGGTCGGTGCCGGCCTCCTCTGGATGGGCTGGAACGGCTTCAACGGTGGTGACTGGTACAGCGGCGGCGAAATCGCCTCGGCGGCGGTGCTCAACACCAACCTCTGCACCGCGGTCGCCTTCCTAGTCTGGGTCGGCCTCGACTACATGACCGGCCGCAAGCCGAGCCTGATCGGCAGCGTCAACGGCATGATCGTCGGCCTCGTCGCGATCACCCCCGCCGCCGGTTTCGTCAACGGTTGGGGAGCCATGATCATCGGCGTGATCGGCTCGGCGATCGTCTACTTCGCGCTCAACTACCTGAGCCGGGTGCGGCCGTTCCGCAACGTCGACGACACGCTGGGGGTCGTCTACACCCATGGATTCGCGGGTCTCGCCGGCGGTCTGTTGGTCGGCATCTTTGCCAACAAACTGATGGCGGGCGAACACGAAGGCCTGATCTCGGGCGGCGGGCTGCACCTGCTCTGGGTGCAGGCCTACACCGCGGCCTGGGTGATCGCCTTCTCCGCGATCGGCACGTTCATCCTCCTGAAAATCGTCGGCCTGTTCATTCCGCTGCGGATGACCGAGGCCGAAATGGAGACCGGCGACATCGCCGTCCACGGGCACGAGGTGTACCCGTCGGACGTGCCGTCGCTCGGCTACCCCGACGGTGTGTCGGGCGCTTCTTCGGGGTCTGCGGCCCCGGCGGCGGGGACGGCCTAACGCCTCCCGCTTGAGCCCGAGCCAATCACGGAGCCGTCCCCCGCTCTCCTCCCGGGGGGCGGCTCCGGATTCGGGCTTCTCGTCTGAGGACGTCGAGCATCGTCGCCACGGCGGCGGTGGCGGCAGCGGCGCGAGGCGTCGCCGCGAACACCTTGCGGACCGGGCTCCGGGGAGCCAGCGGCCGCACCACGATGTCGTCGCGCACGGCGGAGAGGGCGGTCTGCGGGATCAGCCCGACGCCGACCCCGGCGGCGACCAGGCCCTGGACCGTCTGGTAGTCGTCGCTCTCGAAGGAGACGCGCGGTTCAAAGCCCGCGGCGATACAGGAGCGGACGACGTGGCGGGCGCAGGGACTGCTCGCCGAGGTCTGCACCCAGGATTCGTCGCGTAGGTCCTCGAGCCGTGGCGCCGCCTCGCGGCGGGCGAGCGGGTGAGCGGCCGGGAGGGCGAGGTGGAGGGGGTCGTCGAAGAGCTCGAAGCGGCGCAGGCCGGTGGTCAGGCGCTCGCCGACGCCCTCGAATTCGAACAACAGCGCCAGGTCGAACTCGCCCGCCCGTAGGCGCGGCGCGATCTCCTCCGGCTCGCCCTCGGCGAGCGAGACCTCGACTCCGGGGTGGGAGGCGCGGAAGGCGGCGATCGCCCGCGGCATCAGGGTCGCGCCGGCGGTCGGGAAGGACGCCGTGCGCAGGTGGCCGCCGCGGCCGGCGACGATCGCCGCGATTTCGTCCTCGGCCGCCGCCAGCTGGGCGAGGATGCCGCCGACGTGGCCGACCAGGGCGGCGCCCGCGGCGGTCGGGCGGACCCCGCCGCGACTGCGCTCGATCAGCGGCACCCCGGCTTCGCCCTCCAGCGTCTGGATCGCCTGCGAGACCGCCGACTGCGAATAGTCGAGGGCGGCGGCGGCGGCCGAGAAGGAGCCCTGGGAGACGACCTCGCGGAAGATGTTCAGCCGCTTCACGTCGAGCATAAGTGCTCCTTATTCTAACTAGCAGCAGATTCTGTTGCGCTGATGCTAGCCAGGTGCCACAGTCTGGGAGAACTTCGAATCCCGAACAGTCAGGAGACTTCCCATGGCACTGAAGATCATCGTTTCCTACGACGACACCGACAATGATCGCGACGCGCTGGCTCTCGGCCGGCTCCTCGCGTTCTCGGGCGCCGAGCTCTCGCTCGCCTACGTCCGCCACTCCTTCGGCGAATCGCTCGACCAGAAGGAGGCCGAAGGGCTCCTCGCCCGCGGCGCCGAGTCGGTCGGCACGCCCGACATGCCGAAGTACGTCGTCGTCAACCCCGCGACCAGCGTCGGCCTCGCCGAGGTCGCCGCGCGGGAGCACGCCGACGTGATCGTCTTCGGCTCCGAGTACCGGACCGCGAACGGCCTCGTCAAGCCGGGCATCTCGGCCCACAAACTGCTGCTTGGCGGCTCCTCGGCGATCGCCGTCGCGCCCGCCGGCCTGCGCTCCAACCCGGCCATCTCGGTCAACACCGTCGGCGTCATCGACGAGGGTGACCCGGCCGCCCGGCAGACCGCCGAGAGCCTCGCCCGGGCGCTCGGGGCGACCGTCGTAGAGCACGGCTCGGGCCCGCTCGACCTGCTGGTCGTCGGCTCCCGCAAAGAGGCCCCGGCGGGCAAGGTCGTCCTCAGCGCCGCCAGCGACTATGCCGTCGAGGCGGCCAACTACCCGGTGCTGGTCATCCCGCGCGGGGCCCCGGTCGACTTCTCCGGTGCCCCCGCGGCGAGCGCCGCGGGCTCGACGCCGAGCGCCTAGTTCCGCTGCACGACGAGGATCACGGCCGCGACCGAGGGGTCGCGGCCGTCGATCCGCTCACGGACCTCCTCGACCGGGACGCTTTCGGTTTCGTGGCCGGAGACGATGTCGGCGAGGGTCTGTACCGCGGAGTCGGAGTGGATGACGATCGTCGCCGGCCCGCGGCCCGCGAGTTTGGCCTCGGTGGCGTCGCCCAGGATCGTCGCGGTGACGTCGGAGGCGGAGCGCTCCGCGTTCGCCCAGCCCTGGCTGAAGGCCAGGTCCTGCACGGTCAGCTCGGGCCCCTCGAGGATCTTCAGGTTGGCGTCGTCGCGCGTCCACTTGCGATCGCCGAGCAGGACCGCGCGGCCCGCCAGCCACGGGTCGAGCACGGTGCGCCGCAGCTCCTCGTCGGTGAGGTTGAAGGAGCGAGCCTGGCGGCGGCCGGTGTTGACTTCTATATGAAAGGGCATCGTGGCCGCGACGCTACCGGGTTTCGGCCGCCCTGGGTCGGTGCCGCCGGGTTGAGATGATGCGCGCCATGCCACCCGATCGGCCCGACGCGGTCGTCTTCGACAACGACGGCCTGCTGCTCGACACCGAGTCCGTCTGGACCCGCGCCGAGCAGGACATCTTCGAGCGCCGCGGGCTCGAGTTCACCGCCGAGCACAAGCGCGAGATGGTCGGCACCTCGGCCGCCGTCGCCGGCCGGCTGCTCGAAAAGGGGCTCGACGAACCGGGTCGGGCGGCGGCGCTGATCGACGAGCTGAACGAACTGGTCGTCGCCCAGCTCGAGCACGGGGTGGAGGCGATGGTCGGCGCGCGCGACCTGCTCGAACGGCTGAAAGGCCAGGGGACGCCGATCGGCCTGGTCTCCAACTCGCCGCTGCCGTTCGTGCTGCGCTCGCTGGAGATCGTCGGCTTCGGCTCGATCTTCGACATCGTGATCAGCGCCCACGAAGTGGCGGCGCCGAAGCCGGCACCCGACGCTTATCTGGAGGCGTGCCGTCGGCTCGGGGTCGAGGCCGGCCCGGGCGTGATCGCGCTGGAGGACTCGCCGACCGGGGTCGCCGCGGCCCGGGCCGCGGGCCTGACGGTGATCGGAGTGCCCTCGGTGGACGGCGTCGAGCTGCTCGAGGCACACCACATCGCGGCGTCGCTGCTCGACGCGACCGTGGTCGAGCTGACGATTCTCTGAGGGCTACGGTGCGAGGAGGCGGCGGCGTCGCAGGATCCGCTCGGCGAGCTCCAGAGCTTCGCGGACCGTTGTCTCGGCTTCAGGCGGGAGATCGGTTTTGAGGGCGCGTCCGGCGGCGGCCTCGACGGTGGGCAGGCGCTCCTGGAGGGCCTCGATGTCGCGGTCGTGGTCGGCGTTCTCGAGTGCCCCCGGCAGCTCGGCCAACAGCGCCTCGATGCCGACCCGCAGCTGCAGCGCCGCCTCACGCCGGCGGCCCGCGTCGAGGTCGGCGCGGGCGCGCAGCAGCAGCGGCTCGCAGACGTTGATCCGCTCGCGGCCGCGCAGCACCCCGGCTACTCGTTCCTGCGGGCGCAGCTCCTCCTGGCGACGGCGACGGCGTGAGCCGGTCGCCGCGACGTCGACCTCGCGAGCCTCGCTGAAAGCGCCCTCGGCGATCTCCTCTCCGCTGCCGTAGCCGACTCGCGCCGCGATCGCCCGCTCCGGCCGGAGGGTCACCATGTGGGGATCGGCGGCGGCGACTGCCTGGGCGTGGAGGGCGTCGTTGAGCAGCGCCAGCCCGGTGGCGACGACGGCGTCGAGCTCCTCGGCGGAGGCGGTCGTCGTGGTGAGCCAGGCCGCCGCCGCCTCGGGTCGGTCGAACGGCTCGAAGGCGCGGATCGCGGTCGCCCGCGCCAGGGGCAGCTCGGGCGGCGGCGCGGCGGCTTCGGCCTCGCGCGGTCGGCGGCGTCGGCGCGAAGGGCGAGGCGGGGCAGCGATCGTCCGCAGCACGAGGACGCTCTCGTCGCCCTCCCCCTCGCGGTCCGCCAGGTAACGACCGTCGGCGAGCGGCAGGGTGCCGGCGAAGTCGAACTGCGCGAATCCGAAGAAGGAGGTCAGTCTTCGCCGCGCGGGTGGTGGCTGCCGAGGATGCCCGCGCCTTCGTGCTTGGGGTGGTCCGGCAGCGAGTACTTCGACGGTTCGATCGGCACCTTCGGGTTTTCGATCTGCCCGAGGCGGGCGATCAGGTGCTCCCACTGGTCCGGTTTGAGCAGCGCGTGATACTGCGCTTCGAGTGGGCTGCCCGCTTCGACCGGGCGGTAGCCGATGTGGACGTGGTCGTAGTGGGACGGTTCGGCGAAGCTGACTTCGCCGGGGAAGTTTTCGAGCGAGATGACCTGGTGCGGCTGCATCGGCCCCTGCAGTTCGAGCACGTCTTCGATCAGTTCGTGGACCAGCGTGCCCGGGCCCTGGTGGCCGGTGACCGGCACGCCGTCGATTTCGGCGATGTCGACCGCGTCGCCGGTCGAGTGCTCGGAGACGCTGCCGTTTTCGGTCAGGTAGCTGTGGCCGCACTCGAGCGCCGTGATCCGCATCGTGAAGCCTTTCGAGCGCAGGTACTCGAGCACGGCGAGGACGCGGCGGTCGATCTTGCCCTGTTCGATGTCTTCACGGCCGCACTGGTAGATGTCGAGGCCTTTGTCGGCGAGGACACGTTGCTGCAGCGCTTCCTTGGAGAGCAGCAGGACGCCGGCGCCGCTGAGCCGCGCATTGAACGGGTTTTTGCCCTTGGCGCGGTAGATCGCGGTAGCTTCGAGCAGCTTCCAGCCGTCGAGGATCGGCTTCGGGTCGATCCGCGGCGCGCCTTTGCCGGCCGGCCGGATCGAGAAGTTGATGTGCGGGTCGATGCCTTCGTCGTTCTTCGCGACGTGGGAGAGGACGGTGCCGGCGATCACCTTCGAGCCGACCCGGATCGAGCCGTCCCCGGCCGCCTTTTCGAGCACTTCCTCGGCCTTCGCCGCGACCTTCTGTTCCTTGGCCGAGCCGCCGGAGCGCTGTGGCAGGGCGCGCAGTCGCGGGCGAAGTTCCTGGCTTTCGACCGGGACCGTCTTTTCCTTGCCGCCGGTGGTGACGACGGTGCGGCCGTCGCGGACCAGCTTGCCGAGCCCGGCGTAGGTGTAGCGGTTGCCGTAGGTGTCTTCGAGGACGATGAAGTTGCCGAGCTTGGCTGAGTGGCCGAGCTTGCGGATCACGCCGTCGTTGACGGCGACGACCGGAGCCCCCTGCTTGGTGAAGATGTTGATTCCGCGCCGGGTCGGCGAGGAGGAGATGACTTCCGCGGCGTTGCCGCTGATCCGCGAATCGGCGGTCGAGTTCTTCAGCGTTTCGCGAGCGGCGAGTTCGTCCGAGTAGCGGGCGTCGGCGGCGATCGGGAAGTGGGCGCCCTCGGTGAGGCCGGTCAGCGAGCCGACCAGGTCGGAGGGGATGCGACCGTAGGCGCGGGCGTAGGTGAGCACCTCCTGCGCGTACCAGTCGGCGTGGTTGTAGGCGAGGATCGCGCCGTAGAGGTTTTTCTGGCCGCCCGCGACCTTGAGGTAATGGGCGGCGGCGCAGATCGCGTCGACCGGGTTGTAGGGGTCTTTGACGCCGTCGCCGTTGGCGTCGAGCCCGTACGTTTCCCAGCTCGAGGGCAGGAACTGCATCCAGCCGACCGCGCCGGCGCTGGACACGTTGAGGTTCTTGCCGAAGTCCGTCTCGATTTTGTTGATCGCCGCCAGGACCTCCCAGGGGATCCCGTATTCGGTGCCGCAGGCCTGGTAGATCGGCAGCAGGAAGGGCGGGATCTCGAAGGAGTTGATGACGAAGTTGGGGACGCCGATCGGGGCCGGGCCGAAGGGCGCGATCGTCGTCGTCGGGTTGGCCAGGGTCGGCGCGCCGCCCGGTTCGAACTGGGCGCCGCCGTCGCTCGCTTCCGGCAGCGGCTGGGTCCCGTCACCGGTCGCGCTGGGGGCGACGACCCCGCCGCCGCTCTTGCCGCCGCCGCTGGCGTCGCCGAGGTCTTCGTTGTGGGTGACGCCGCCGCGGACGTCGGCTTCCGGTTCTTCTTCGAGCGACTCGCCGTGCTGGAATTCCTTGTGGTGCTTCTTGGTCGGTTCCGTTGCCGGTTCGGTTGAGCCTGAAGTAGAGGTCGAGGGTGAGGTGGTTTCGCCGGCGGTCGGGGAGGTGGTGGCCGGTTCCGGGCCCTCGGTGTTGTCGCTGGGCGAGGAGCAGTCGGGGTCTTCCATGTCGATCAGCCCGTCGCCGTCGTTGTCGATCCCGTCCGAGCACTGCGGCGGCGTCGGGGTCGTCGCAGTGGAGGAGGGCGTGGCCGGCGTCGTCGTGCCGGAGCCCGACGAGCCGCTCGACCCGTCGGCAGCGGAGCCAGTCAAGCCGGGCAGGAGGCCTTCGGTCACCGAGGCGAGCGGCGACGCGGCCGGTGCCGTGCCGACGACGGCCAGCGCCAAGAAGGCGCCGAGCGCCAGGATCAATGCGAGCTTGCTCTTCATGCGCCTCGGTTGCCGCTGCCACGGACGGCCGCGTTCACGACCCGTTCCCCTCCCAGCGGGTTCGCTCTTCACGCTACCCACAAGTCCGGTCACCGGCAACGGAAAGCCGTGCCCCCAATATGGCCTTAACGATCGTCCACATCATGCCGCGAGCAGGAGATTTCCATGCGCTCCGGATGTGCTCGTTAACCTGGCGTCAACGGACCGAGAAGATTGGATTCAGCGTGAGCCCAGATGACTATGGAGATGCGGACGGAATGGCGGACGGAGAGAGCCTGCGGGCCCGCTCCGAGCAGGCGATCGGCGAGATCGCCCAGGCGCTGATCGACAGCCCCACGCTTCACAACGCCTTGCAGGCTGCTTTCGGCGCCCGGGAGAAGGCGCTCGAGGCCCAGCAGGCGGCGATGAGCGCCCTCAACCTGCCTTCGGCGAGCGACGTCGAGCGCCTGGAGCGCCGCATACGTTCCTTCTCGCAGCGCCTTGAGGATGTCGAGGAGCAGCTGGACGACCTGAGCCGTGAGCTAGGCTCCCTGCGTCGCAAAATTGCTGCAAAAGACCAGAAAGCCGCAGAGAAGGCCGCAGCGAAATCCGACGGTGCCTAACCCTCGACTTAAGGGTTAGGTTCAGTCACCTCCCCAGCTTGAGTTCGCAGTTCTCGTCGCTATCCGACGAAAAGTGCGAACTCGGCGGCGTGGGCGGCGGTGGTGACGCGATCGGCGAGGGATTCGTCGTCGAGCGGCTCGCGACCCTCGGCATCGGTGATGATCAGGACCGCGGCGAGGGCGACACCGAGGGTCGCGCCGGCCGCGAAGAGCGCGGCGGTCTGCATGTCGGCGACCTCGGCCGCGGGGGTAGCGTGGCCAGGAGAAGGATGGAGGACGTCGAGGCTGGCGACCGAGCCCGACCGTGCCTCGTCGCCTAGCCGCGACCGCAGCGCTGCCGCCAGCTCCTCCTCGGGGAACGTCGGGGAGCCGGCGCCGGGGTGGTCGACCGACCACGGCCGCGCCTCGCCCACCTCGACCAGGTCGCCTGGTCGCAGGAGCGGGTCGATCGCCGCGCAGGTCCCGACCCGCACCGCTCGCTCGACCCCGAGCTCGGCCAGGTCGGCGAGGACGAGCGCCGCGCTCGGGCCGCCCATCCCGGTCGACTGCAAGGTCAGCATCTGCCCGTCCGGCGTCCGTCCCGAGTAGCCCCACAGCCCCCGCGCGTGGTTGCTCATCAGCGGTTGCTCCAGCAGCACCTGGGCCAATGCCAGCGCCCGCCCGGGGTCGCCGACGAGGATCGCGTCGGGATGGATCTCGGCGGTCGGTCTCAGTCGGCGCGGCACGACCGCGACCCTAAACGCCCGGTCTCGCATTAGCCTCAGCCCGTGGCCGACGAGCGGATCAGTTTGAGCGAGGCGGCGCGGCGGTCCGGCGTCCCCGCGTCGACCCTCAAACGCTGGGCCGAAGAGCGGATCGTCCCGGTCCGCCGCGGGCGTTGGACGGCGACCGCCGCCGCCCAGGCCCGGGTGGTCGCCCGGATGCGCGACCGCGGCTACTCGCTCGAGGACCTGAGGGCGGCGGGACGGGAGGGGCGACTCGCCTTCGGCTTCACCGAGGAGCTCTTCGCCGAGGATGAGGGCGAGGTGACGACCGAGATGATCGCCGAGGAGACCGGGCTCGAGGTCGAGCTGATCGAGCGGATCCTGGTGATGATGGGGACGCCGGTCGGCCACCAGCGCAACCTCACCGCCGCCGACGCCGCCGCGATCCGGCTCTGCGCCCAGGTGCTCGACTCAGGTTTCCCGCTCGTCGCCTTCCTGCAGCTGGTCCGCGTCTACGTGCAGAGCCTGCGTCGGATCGCCGAGGCCGAGATCCGCCTCTTCCATCTCTACGTCCACGAGCCGCTGATCCGCGACGGCCTTCCCGAGCTGCAGATGGCCGAGGCGATGGGCGACCTCGCCGCCGAAATCATGCCGCTGGCCGCACCGCTCTCCGAATACCTCCACAACCGCTATCTCCACTACTACATCGAGCAGGACGTGGTCGGCCATATGGAGACCGGCGGCGAACAGACGACCGCCGAAATGGAGCTCGGCCACGTCGCCGTCACCCTCTGCTTCATCGACCTCACCGGCTTCACCCGCTTCACCGAGGAGGAGGGCGACATCGAGGCCCTCGACGTGGTCGAGAACTTCGTCGAGACGGTCGAGGAGACGATGCCGCGCGAGGCGACGATCGTGAAGACGATCGGCGACGAGGTGATGGTCGTCTCGCCCGATGCGGCGGCGCTGACCGAATGGGCGGTCGCCTTCCTCGGCCGCTTCGACCGCCGGCCGCAGCCGCGCGTCGGTATCCACTACGGCGACGCGGTGTACCGCGACGGCGACTACTTCGGCAGCCAGGTCAACCTCGCCCACCGGATCGTCAACCGGGCGCTGGCCGGCGAGGTGCTGGTCACCGACCGGGTCGCGGGGACCCTCGAAGCGCGCCCCGGCCTGCGACTCGAGCCGATCGGCGAGGTCTCGCTCAAAGGCTTCCCGGTGCCGACCGAGCTGTTCGTCGTCCGCGCGGCGGAGGACTGAGCGGGGTGGCGGGCACCGCGCCCGCGCCCGGCGCCGGCGCGGACCTACTCGCCCGGGTCGAGGCAGGCGGCCTGATCGCCCCGCCGGCGCCGCTGGTCGCGCTGCTCTCCGGCGGCCGCGACTCGGTCTGCATGCTCGACCTCGCGGTGCGCGCCCGCGGCCCCGCCGCGGTCACCGCCCTGCACGTCGACTACGGGCTGCGGCCCGAGTCCCACGGCGACGCCGACTTCTGCGCCGCCCTATGTAAGGAGCTCGGGGTGAAGCTGGTGACGGAGCGGCCGGTCCGGGTCGAGGGGCCCGGCAACCTGCAGGCCTGGGCGCGGGACGTCCGCTACGCGGCGGCGATCCGCCTCGCCGAGGGGGGCGACGGGACGATCGTCACCGGCCACACCGCCGACGACCAGGTCGAGACGATCCTCTACCGGCTCGCCTCCTCGCCGAGCCGGCGCGCCCTGCTGGGGATGAAGGAGCGCGATGGCCGGCTCGCCCGGCCGCTGCTCGGCACCACCCGGGCCGAGGTCACCGCCTACGACGAGGAGCGCGGGCTCGCCTGGCGCGAGGACGCCTCCAACGAGACCGAGGGCTACGCGCGCAACAAGGTCCGCCACGGCCTGCTCCCCGAGCTGGCCGCGATCCACCCGGCGGCGGTCGCCAACGTCCTGCGCACCGCGGCGCTGCTGCGCGACGAGGCCGAGGTGCTGGACGCCCTCGTCGCCGCCGAGCTCGACGGCTCCGGCGCGGTGCCGCGCGGCCGGATCGAGCAGGCCCGCTTCGCGGCGCTCCCGCCCGCGCTGCGGCGGCTCGTCCTGCAGCGGCTCGCCGACGCCGCCGCCGGCCGGCCGGTCGCCGGCGCCGCCCGCTTCGCCGACCAGGTCGCCGGGCTCAGCCGCGGCGGCTCGCGACTCGACCTCGGCGACGGTGTCCGCGCCGTGCTGGAGGGCGGCATGCTGTGGGCCGAACGGGGCTCCGACATTTAGACTGCGGCCGGTGGACGACCCGGCGATCGGCGCGACCCTCGTCACCAGCGAGGAACTGCAGCAGCGGATCGCCGAGCTCGGCGCCGCGATCAGCCGGGACTACGAGGGCAAGGACCTGGTCATGGTCGGGGTGTTGAAGGGCGCTGTCCTCTTCCTCGCCGACCTGATGCGCCACATCGACGTCCCCTGCGAGATCGACTTCATGGCGGTCTCCAGCTACGGCTCGCAGACCGACTCCTCGGGCGTCGTCCGCATTCTCAAGGACCTCGACGCCTCGATCCAGGGTCGCGACGTGCTGATCGTCGAGGACATCATCGACTCCGGCCTCACCCTGCAGTACCTGATGCGCAATCTCGGCGCCCGCGACCCCGCCTCGCTCGAGGTCTGCACGCTGCTGACCAAGCCGGACCGGCTCCGCGTCGACCTGCCGGCCAAGTACGTGGGCTTCCCGATACCCAACGAGTTCGCGATCGGGTACGGCCTCGACCACGCCCAGCGGTACCGCAACCTTGATTACGTCGCCGCGTTAGTGCACTGAACGGCGAAACCGCCCTGGTACGCTGATTTTCTCCCTTGAGACGGTTCTTCAAAAGCGCGGCGTTTCCGATCCTGCTGGTGGTAATCCTGGCGTTCATCGCCCAGCGGGTGATCACGAACAGCCCTGGCACGGAAGCGCCCTCCTACACGGCGCTGATCAATCCGACTTCGGGCCTGATCGCGAGAGGCAAGATCGAATCGGTGACGATCAGCCCGAAGGAAAACTCGATCAGCGTCAAGAAGACGAACGGCGAAAGCTTCTCGACCGGCTACCCGTCGAACACCGAGCAGAGCCTGGTCAACCTGCTCACCGAAAACAACGTGGACACCACCGTCCACAACACCGGCAGCTCGAGCATCCTCTCGCTGCTCACCTACATCCTGCCCTTCGTCCTCTTCTTCGGCTTCTGGATCTTCCTGATGAACCAGATGCAGGGCGGCGGCTCGCGGGTGATGAACTTCGGCAAATCGAAAGCCCGACGGATGTCGGTCGACGCCCCCAAGATCACCTTCCGCGACGTGGCCGGCGTCGACGAGGCGGTCCAGGAGCTCGAGGAGATCAAGGAATTCCTCGAGAACCCGAAGAAATTCCAGGCGCTCGGCGCCCGCATCCCGAAGGGCGTCCTCTTATATGGGCCTCCGGGCACCGGTAAGACGCTGCTCGCCCGCGCCGTCGCGGGCGAGGCGGGGGTGCCGTTTTTCTCGATCTCCGGCTCGGATTTCGTCGAGATGTTCGTCGGGGTCGGCGCCAGCCGCGTACGCGACCTCTTCGAGCAGGCCAAACAGAACTCCCCCTGCATCATCTTCATGGACGAGATCGACGCCGTCGGCCGCCATCGCGGCGCCGGCATGGGCGGCGGTCACGACGAGCGCGAGCAGACGCTGAACCAGCTGTTGGTCGAGATGGACGGCTTCGAGATGAAGGACAACATCATCTTGATCGCCGCCACCAACCGGCCCGACGTGCTCGATCCGGCGCTGCTGCGGCCGGGCCGCTTCGACCGCCAGGTCGTCGTCGACCGTCCCGACCGCAAGGGCCGCAAGCAGATCCTCGAGGTCCACACCCGCGGCAAGCCGCTCGCCCGCGTCATCGATCTCGACACGCTGGCCGGCCAGACCCCGGGCTTCACCGGCGCCGACCTCGCCAACCTGATCAACGAGGCCGCCCTGCTGACCGCGCGCACCGGCAACCGCGAGATCTCGATGAAGGAGCTCGAGGAGGGGATCATGCGGGTGATCGCCGGCCCCGAGAAGAAAACTCGCGTGATGAGCGAGAAGGAGCGGCTCATCACCGCCTACCACGAGGTCGGCCACGCGATCGTCGGGCAGCTGCTGGAGAACACCGACCCGGTCCACAAGATCTCGATCATCAGCCGCGGCCAGGCGCTCGGCTACACGATCAGCCTTCCCACCGAGGACAAGTTCCTCACCACCCGCGCCGAGCTGACCGACACGATGGCGATGACCCTGGGCGGCCGTGCCGCCGAGGAGATCGTCTTCGGCGAAATCACCACCGGCGCCTCCAACGACCTCGAAAAGGTCACCGAGTCGGCGAAGCAGATGGTGATGCGGTTCGGGATGAGCGAGCGCCTCGGCCCGCGCGTCTTCGGCCATGATCGCGGCCAGCCGTTCCTCGGCCGCGAGTTCTCCGCCGAGCCCGACTACTCCGACGAGATCGCCCGCGAGATCGATGACGAGATCCGCCGCATCGTCGAGAGCGCCCACCAGACCGCCAAGAGCCTGCTCAGCGACAACAGCCAGCAGCTCGAGCGGATCTCGAAGCTGCTGCTCGAGCGCGAGACGATCGAGGCGGACGAGTTCGTCGCCCTGCTCGAAGGCAAACCAGACCACGAAGTCTTCCACGACGACGAGGAGTCGACCCCGCCCGCGGAGCCGACGCCGGCAGAGCCCGAAAAGGCTGCCCGCGAGGGTGCACGTCCCCTCCCGCGCCCCCGTCCGGGTTTCGCCGGCGGCGACGCCTCTTAACTCCCCCGCCGCCTCGCCCATGGCGGTATCCGACGTGAAACTCATGGGCGTCGTCAATGTGACGCCCGATTCGTTCTCCGACGGCGGGCTCTACCTCGATCCGGAGGCAGCGATCGCGCACGGGAAGAAACTGGCCGAGCAGGGGGCGACGATCCTCGACGTGGGCGGTGAGTCGACCAGGCCGGGGGCGGCGCCGGTGAGCGCCGAGGAGGAGCTGCGGCGGGTCGAGCCGGTGGTCGCCGGGCTGGCCGGCGTGACCGCTGAGATCTCGGTCGACACGTCGAAGGCGGCGGTCGCCGAGGCGGCGCTCGACGCGGGAGCCTCGATCGTCAACGACGTCACCGCGCTGCGCGGTGACCCGGAGATGGCGGCGCTGGTCGCCGACCGCGGCGCGGGCGTCGTCCTCATGCACATGGCGGGCGACCCGCGGACGATGCAGGTCAACCCCGAATACGGCGACGTCGTCGCCGAGGTGCACGACTTCCTCGCGGCGCGGCTGGCGGCCGCGGTCGCGGACGGGATCGACGAGTCGCGGATCTGGCTCGACCCGGGGATCGGCTTCGGCAAGACCGACCGCCACAACTTCGAACTGCTGCGCGGCCTCGACCGGTTGGCGGAGCTCGGCCGGCCGCTGCTGGTCGGCACCTCGCGCAAGAGCTTCATCGGCCGCGCCGACGGCTCCGAGACCGACGACCGCCTCGGCGGCACGATCGCCACCTCGATCCTTGCCGCCGCCGCCGGGGCGTCGGTCCTCCGCGTCCACGACGTGCGCGAGATGGCCGAGGCGCTGGACGTGGCGAGCGCGGTCCTTGGGTAGGTTCCCTCCTGTGTCCGCCAGCGAGGAACACCCGATGAACCCCGACGGCAGCAACGGCGGCGTCGAGTCGAGCGCCGAAGTCGAGCTCCGCGGCCTCTCGATCTACACCCACCACGGGGTGAGCGAAGCCGAGCAGGAGGTCGGCCAGCGGCTCGAGTTCGACATCTCCTTCGACGTCCCCGACTGCGACGCGATGTTCACTGACCGCCTCGAGGACACCGTCGACTACGCCGAGGTCTGCGACATCGTCGCCTTCGTCGCCACCGAGCGCAGCTACCGCACCCTGGAGCGCCTCGCCCACGTGGTCGGCGAGCGGCTGATCGAGCGCTACGGCTGCGAGTCGGTCCGCGTCCGCGCCGCGAAGCCGGAGCCGCCGCTGCCGCTGGCGATCCAGGAGGTCGCCGTCGAGATCACCCAGGAGCGGGCGATCGACGACGACTCCGCCGAGGACTAGAGGCGCCGTGCCCGCGCGGGTTGGCTACCTGGGGCTGGGCTCCAACGTCGGCGACTCGGAAGGCCACCTGCGGGCGGCGTTGATGCTGCTGCCGACCGAGGGCGTGGAGATCCTCGCCGTCTCCTCGACCTACGTCACCGAGCCGGTCGGCGAGATCCTCGACCAGCCCGACTTCCTCAACGCCGCCGTGCGGATCCGGACCGAGCTGGAGCCCGAGGCGCTGCTC
>CAWGPH010000003.1:0-637677 GCA_963824485.1 uncultured Actinomycetes bacterium | reverse complement strand
TCGATCAGCGTCAAGAAGACGAACGGCGAAAGCTTCTCGACCGGCTACCCGTCGAACACCGAGCAGAGCCTGGTCAACCTGCTCACCGAAAACAACGTGGACACCACCGTCCACAACACCGGCAGCTCGAGCATCCTCTCGCTGCTCACCTACATCCTGCCCTTCGTCCTCTTCTTCGGCTTCTGGATCTTCCTGATGAACCAGATGCAGGGCGGCGGCTCGCGGGTGATGAACTTCGGCAAATCGAAAGCCCGACGGATGTCGGTCGACGCCCCCAAGATCACCTTCCGCGACGTGGCCGGCGTCGACGAGGCGGTCCAGGAGCTCGAGGAGATCAAGGAATTCCTCGAGAACCCGAAGAAATTCCAGGCGCTCGGCGCCCGCATCCCGAAGGGCGTCCTCTTATATGGGCCTCCGGGCACCGGTAAGACGCTGCTCGCCCGCGCCGTCGCGGGCGAGGCGGGGGTGCCGTTTTTCTCGATCTCCGGCTCGGATTTCGTCGAGATGTTCGTCGGGGTCGGCGCCAGCCGCGTACGCGACCTCTTCGAGCAGGCCAAACAGAACTCCCCCTGCATCATCTTCATGGACGAGATCGACGCCGTCGGCCGCCATCGCGGCGCCGGCATGGGCGGCGGTCACGACGAGCGCGAGCAGACGCTGAACCAGCTGTTGGTCGAGATGGACGGCTTCGAGATGAAGGACAACATCATCTTGATCGCCGCCACCAACCGGCCCGACGTGCTCGATCCGGCGCTGCTGCGGCCGGGCCGCTTCGACCGCCAGGTCGTCGTCGACCGTCCCGACCGCAAGGGCCGCAAGCAGATCCTCGAGGTCCACACCCGCGGCAAGCCGCTCGCCCGCGTCATCGATCTCGACACGCTGGCCGGCCAGACCCCGGGCTTCACCGGCGCCGACCTCGCCAACCTGATCAACGAGGCCGCCCTGCTGACCGCGCGCACCGGCAACCGCGAGATCTCGATGAAGGAGCTCGAGGAGGGGATCATGCGGGTGATCGCCGGCCCCGAGAAGAAAACTCGCGTGATGAGCGAGAAGGAGCGGCTCATCACCGCCTACCACGAGGTCGGCCACGCGATCGTCGGGCAGCTGCTGGAGAACACCGACCCGGTCCACAAGATCTCGATCATCAGCCGCGGCCAGGCGCTCGGCTACACGATCAGCCTTCCCACCGAGGACAAGTTCCTCACCACCCGCGCCGAGCTGACCGACACGATGGCGATGACCCTGGGCGGCCGTGCCGCCGAGGAGATCGTCTTCGGCGAAATCACCACCGGCGCCTCCAACGACCTCGAAAAGGTCACCGAGTCGGCGAAGCAGATGGTGATGCGGTTCGGGATGAGCGAGCGCCTCGGCCCGCGCGTCTTCGGCCATGATCGCGGCCAGCCGTTCCTCGGCCGCGAGTTCTCCGCCGAGCCCGACTACTCCGACGAGATCGCCCGCGAGATCGATGACGAGATCCGCCGCATCGTCGAGAGCGCCCACCAGACCGCCAAGAGCCTGCTCAGCGACAACAGCCAGCAGCTCGAGCGGATCTCGAAGCTGCTGCTCGAGCGCGAGACGATCGAGGCGGACGAGTTCGTCGCCCTGCTCGAAGGCAAACCAGACCACGAAGTCTTCCACGACGACGAGGAGTCGACCCCGCCCGCGGAGCCGACGCCGGCAGAGCCCGAAAAGGCTGCCCGCGAGGGTGCACGTCCCCTCCCGCGCCCCCGTCCGGGTTTCGCCGGCGGCGACGCCTCTTAACTCCCCCGCCGCCTCGCCCATGGCGGTATCCGACGTGAAACTCATGGGCGTCGTCAATGTGACGCCCGATTCGTTCTCCGACGGCGGGCTCTACCTCGATCCGGAGGCAGCGATCGCGCACGGGAAGAAACTGGCCGAGCAGGGGGCGACGATCCTCGACGTGGGCGGTGAGTCGACCAGGCCGGGGGCGGCGCCGGTGAGCGCCGAGGAGGAGCTGCGGCGGGTCGAGCCGGTGGTCGCCGGGCTGGCCGGCGTGACCGCTGAGATCTCGGTCGACACGTCGAAGGCGGCGGTCGCCGAGGCGGCGCTCGACGCGGGAGCCTCGATCGTCAACGACGTCACCGCGCTGCGCGGTGACCCGGAGATGGCGGCGCTGGTCGCCGACCGCGGCGCGGGCGTCGTCCTCATGCACATGGCGGGCGACCCGCGGACGATGCAGGTCAACCCCGAATACGGCGACGTCGTCGCCGAGGTGCACGACTTCCTCGCGGCGCGGCTGGCGGCCGCGGTCGCGGACGGGATCGACGAGTCGCGGATCTGGCTCGACCCGGGGATCGGCTTCGGCAAGACCGACCGCCACAACTTCGAACTGCTGCGCGGCCTCGACCGGTTGGCGGAGCTCGGCCGGCCGCTGCTGGTCGGCACCTCGCGCAAGAGCTTCATCGGCCGCGCCGACGGCTCCGAGACCGACGACCGCCTCGGCGGCACGATCGCCACCTCGATCCTTGCCGCCGCCGCCGGGGCGTCGGTCCTCCGCGTCCACGACGTGCGCGAGATGGCCGAGGCGCTGGACGTGGCGAGCGCGGTCCTTGGGTAGGTTCCCTCCTGTGTCCGCCAGCGAGGAACACCCGATGAACCCCGACGGCAGCAACGGCGGCGTCGAGTCGAGCGCCGAAGTCGAGCTCCGCGGCCTCTCGATCTACACCCACCACGGGGTGAGCGAAGCCGAGCAGGAGGTCGGCCAGCGGCTCGAGTTCGACATCTCCTTCGACGTCCCCGACTGCGACGCGATGTTCACTGACCGCCTCGAGGACACCGTCGACTACGCCGAGGTCTGCGACATCGTCGCCTTCGTCGCCACCGAGCGCAGCTACCGCACCCTGGAGCGCCTCGCCCACGTGGTCGGCGAGCGGCTGATCGAGCGCTACGGCTGCGAGTCGGTCCGCGTCCGCGCCGCGAAGCCGGAGCCGCCGCTGCCGCTGGCGATCCAGGAGGTCGCCGTCGAGATCACCCAGGAGCGGGCGATCGACGACGACTCCGCCGAGGACTAGAGGCGCCGTGCCCGCGCGGGTTGGCTACCTGGGGCTGGGCTCCAACGTCGGCGACTCGGAAGGCCACCTGCGGGCGGCGTTGATGCTGCTGCCGACCGAGGGCGTGGAGATCCTCGCCGTCTCCTCGACCTACGTCACCGAGCCGGTCGGCGAGATCCTCGACCAGCCCGACTTCCTCAACGCCGCCGTGCGGATCCGGACCGAGCTGGAGCCCGAGGCGCTGCTCGACGCCTGCAAGGCGGTCGAGGCCGAGCGCGGCCGCCACTTCGACCTGCCCCGTCACAGCCCGCGCCCGCTCGATGTCGACCTGCTCCTGCTCGGCGACCTCGAGCTGACGACCGACCGCCTCGCCCTGCCGCACCAGCAGGTCCGCAACCGCCGCTTCGTCCTCGCCCCGCTGCTCGAGCTCGACCCCGCGCTCACCCTCCCCGACGGCACCGTCCTCGCCGACGCCCTCGCCGCCCTCCACGAGGACGAGCAGCGCGTCGAGCGCCGCGGGCAGCTGGTGTAGCCCGCGGAGGGTTCGGGCCGGACCGATTGGGGATGGCAGCGCCCGGGCGTTTCGGAGGCGACCCCGGCAGGGTGTGGCCGTCTCCGAAACGCCCGGGTCGGACGCTCGTTACAGAGATGCTCGGTTCTCGAACGGTCAGAAATCTGCCCGGTTAGAAACCCGTCATATACGCGGATAAGTAACCGCGCAGTTTTCTGACCGTTCGAATCTCGCCAGATCTGTGTCACCTGCCTGAACCCCTGGCCGTCCCCTCAAATCGCGGCCGCGTCCCTTCCCGTCCCTTCGGACCCCTTTGAAGCTCAGGCCGTTGCCGGAGCCGCCGGCAGCCAGGCCGGTGGGAAGATCGGCGGCATGTGGCCGGGATAATCCGGGACGATTCGGCGGGCCAGGGCGCCGCACGGGCGCGGTTCGATCGCAGGCTTCAGATCGTCGAGGGTGAGAGCGAGGCCGATCGAGGTGGCGATCTGGAGGTCGGCGGCGTTCGGCTGCTCACCGCCGATGGTGCCGTCGGCGATGTAGGTGTCGACGCGATCGAGCAGGTCGGGAAGAGCGGCGAGGGCGGCGCGTGCCTTGTCGTCGGTCGCTTCGTTGAAGCGCGCCGAGAGAGCGACCAGCGGGCCGCCGGTCTTGATCGCGAGGCCGATCGGGACGCCCAGTTTCGCGCCCTCCGAGTAGCTCCGCAG
Organism: uncultured Actinomycetes bacterium; assembly: GCA_963824485.1. Classification (GTDB taxonomy): domain Bacteria; phylum Actinomycetota; class Thermoleophilia; order Solirubrobacterales; family 70-9; genus VAYN01. The sequence goes on along the minus strand of CAWGPH010000003.1, from coordinate 633,451 downwards.
GACGTCCTTGTCGCGCTTGATGCCCCACCAGAGGATCTGGCGGATCGGCTGCTGCAACTCCTCGTCGCCGAAGCGCTCCGCGTCTTCGACCGCCGCCCGCTTGTCGGGGTCGGCGGGGAAGAGGGGTGGGTCGGGCTGGATCCGGTCGAGCGCCTGGGAGATCTCGCGCGAGCCCTGGATGCGCTCGCCCTCGATCTTCAGCGCTGGCACGGTGATCCCCGGAAAGCCCGCCGCGCGCAGGACGCCCTTCGAGATCACCGGCATCAGGTCGGTGCGCTTGTAGGGGATGCCCTTGAGGTCGAGCATCAGTGCCGCGGTGGTGGCGGGGTGCGAGGCCGGGAGTACGTAGAGACGGGTCGTCATGAGACGATCCTATGCGTATGTTGCTCGCTGTCGACATCGGCAATACCCAAACCCACCTCGGCGCCTTCGAAGGGGAGGAGCTGGTCGAGCACTGGCGCTTCCAGACTCGCTCCGGCGCCACCGGCGACGAGCTGGGGGAGCGGATCGCCGGCTTCTTCAACCTCAGCGAGATGAACTTCGGCGAGATCGACGCGGTCGTCGTCTCCTCGGTGGTGCCGCCGCTCGGCAGCCAGTTCGAGCGGATGACCGAGCGCTACCTCGAAGCCGACTGCCTGACGGTCGGGCCCGGGGTGAAGAGCGGCATGCCGATCCGGATCGACAATCCGCTCGAGGTCGGAGCCGACCGCCTCGTCAACGCGATCGCCGCCTACGAGCGCTTCGGCGAGGCCTGCGTGGTCGTCGACTTCGGCACCGGCATCAACATCGACGCGGTCTCGGCCGACGGCGCCTACCTCGGCGGCGCGATCGGCCCCGGCCTGGAGATCTCGCTGACCGCGCTGATCGACCGCGCCGCGCGGATCACCCGCCTCGACCTCGGCGAGCCGGAGACGGCGATCGGCCGCTCCAGCCGCGCCGCGATCAACTCCGGCTTCATCTTCGGCTTCGCCGGGATGATCGACGGCATCGTGCGGCGGATCGAAGCGGAACTTCCCGAACCGAAGCTGCTCGCGACCGGCGGCCTGGCGCCGTCGATCGTCCCCTTCTCCGGGACGATCGACGAGGTCGACGATCTGCTCACCCTGAAGGGACTGCGGTTGATCCATGAGCGCAACGCGCCCTGAGCTGACCGACCCCTTCGAGATCGGCGGCGTGCCGATCGCCAACCGGGTCCTGCTGGCGCCGCTGGCCGGGATCGGCAACTGGTTCGTCCGCCTGCAGGCGAAACGGCACGGCGCCGGGCTGGCGGTCTCCGAGATGGTCTCGAGCTTCGCCCTCCACTACCGCAACGAGCGCACCCTGCGTGAGCTGATGGTCGTCCACCCCGACGAGCACCCGGTCTCGGTGCAGTTGTTCGGGCACGACGCCGAGGTGATGCGCTCGGGCGCCGCGATCGCCGCCGCCGCGGGCGCCGACCTGATCGACATCAACATGGGCTGCCCGGTGCCGAAGGTGCGGAAGACCGGCGCGGGGGCGCAGCTGCTGCGCGACCCCGACCTCGCCCTGGCGCTGGCTTGCGCCGCCCGCGAGGGCAGCGGCCTGCCGGTCACCGTGAAGCTGCGCTCCGGGATCGAGGTCGGGGACCGCTCCGGCTTCGACCTGGCGATCCGCCTCGCCGAGGAGGCCGGGGTGGCGGCGATCGGCTTCCACCCGCGCGCCGCGACCAAGGGCCACGCTGGCCAGCCCGACTACGCGCTGACCCGGGAACTTGCCGAGCGGCTGGAGATCCCGGTGATCGTCTCCGGTGGCCTGTCCAGCGCCGAGGCGGCCCGCCAGGCCTACGAGGAGTCGGGCGCCGACGCGGTGATGATCGCCCGCGGGAGCCTCGGCAACCCCTGGGTGTTCGAGGAGCTGACCGGCCGCCGGATGGGGCCGCCGAGCCGCGAGGAGGTGGCGACGGAGCTGCTCTGGGTGCTCGATCGCGCCGAGGAGCACCTCGGTCCAGAGCGGGCGGAGCGCTATCTACGCAAGTTTTATCCCTGGTACGTCGAGGGTATCGGCCTTCCTAAAGGGGTTGCCGAGGAGCTGCTGCGCAGCGCCGACCTGGGCCGGGCCAGGGAGTTGATCGAGGCGGCGCGGACGCCCGTTCCAGTCGCCTGGCAGGCCGATTTGGCCGCTGCAAGAGCCTCGCTATACTCTCGCGCTCCCTGATCCGGTAAACGGCAGACCCGGAGTGCCGTTTCCGGGGATTTTTCGGTCGTCGGAGTCCCTCCCGAGGGGCTCTTTCCACGCAAAGCGAGGTAGTTGAAGTGAGTCGTCAGGCTGTCATCACCCCCGAGGGGCTCGAGAAGCTGAAAGAGGAAATCGAGTTCCTCTCGACGACCAAACGCCGTGAGGTCGCGGCGCGCATCAAAGAGGCGCGCGAATTCGGCGACATTTCCGAGAACGCGGAATACGACGACGCGAAGAACGAACAGGCCCTGCTCGAGGGCCGGATCGCCCAGTTGGAAGAGCGGCTGCGCCGCACCACGGTGATCGACGAGGGCGCGATCGGCACCGACGAGGTCGGCTTCGGCTCGATCGTCCACGTCAAGGACCAGAAAACCGGCGATTCACAGAAATTCCAGATCGTCGGCTCGACCGAGGCGAACCCGCTCGAGCACAAACTCTCGAACGAGTCGCCGATCGGCAAAGCGCTGATCGGCAAGAAGCGGAACGACATCGTCACCGTCGAGCCACCGCGCGGCGCCAAGAAAAAACTCAAAATCACGAAGATCGAGCAACCCTGACGGGTCGCTAGGCTCGCGCCGATGAGCGACGAGCCAAAACTCTCTGATGTTCTGAAGGACCGCCGCGACAAGCTCGGGCGGATCCGCGACGCCGGGATCGAGCCGTTCCCGCACGAGTTCTCCGACCGCGAGGAGATCGCCGAGGTGCGGACCGCCCACGAAGGGCTGGTCGCGGGCGCCGAGACCGACTCGCGCCACCGGGTGGCCGGGCGGATCACGGCGCGGCGCGGCCACGGCAAGGCCTGCTTCATCGACCTCCGCGACGGCAGCGGCCAGATCCAGCTGCACGCCCGCGAGGACCTGCTCGGGCCGGAGGCCTACGCGATCCTGGTCGACCTCGACATCGGCGACATCGTCGGCGTCGAGGGGACCGCGATCGCGACCCGGCGTGGGGGAGAGCTGTCGTTGGCGATCGACCATTGGCGCATGCTCTCGAAGAGCCTGCGCCCGCCGCCCGACAAGGTCCACGGGCTGCAGGACACCGAGACCCGCTTCCGCCGGCGTGAGCTCGACCTGATCGCCAACGAGGAGAGCCGCCGGCTCTTCGCGACCCGCGCCCGCACGATCACCGAGATCCGCCGTTGGCTCGACGAGCGTGGCTACGTCGAGGTCGAGACGCCGGTCCTGCAGCCGCTCTACGGCGGCGCCCTCGCCCGCCCGTTCACGACCCACCACAACGCGCTCGACCGCGACCTCTACCTGCGGATCGCGACCGAGCTCTACCTCAAGCGACTCATAGTCGGCGGCCTCGACCGCGTCTATGAGCTCGGCAAGGACTTCCGCAACGAGGGGGTCTCGCACAAGCACAACCCCGAGTTCACGATGCTCGAGTGGTACGAGGCCTACGCCGACTACGAGAAGACCGCGCACGACCTGGAGCGGATGGTCGCCGAGGTCGCCGAGCGCACCCTCGGGACGACGGTGGTCGAGCGCGGCGACACGAAGATCGACTTCGCGCCACCCTGGCGGCGGATCACCCTACGCCAGGCGATCCTCGAGCGCTCCGGGATCGACATCGCCGAGCACCCGACCCGCGAGGCGCTGGCCCGGGCGATGGGGACCGAGCCCGACCCCGGCGAGGGCTGGGGCAAGCTGGTCGACGGCCTGCTCTCCCGCGACGTCGAGCCGGGGCTGATCCAGCCGACGTTTGTCCTCGACTATCCGGTCGAGCTCTCGCCCTTCGCCAAGGCGCACCGCTCCGAGCCGGGCCTGGTCGAGCGCTGGGAGGCCTTCGTCGGCGGGGTCGAGATCGCCAACTCCTTCTCCGAGCTGAACGACCCCGACGAGCAGCGCCGCCGCTTCGAGCAGCAGGCCGCCGAGATCGCCCGCGGCGACGACGAGGCGCAGCCCTACGACGAGGCCTTCGTCGAGGCGCTCGAACAGGGGATGCCGCCGACCGGGGGGGTCGGGCTCGGCATCGACCGGCTGGTGATGATGTTCACCGGGGCCCAGAGCCTGCGCGAAGTACTCTTGTTCCCCGCGATGCGGACCTGAGCCAGCCCGCCTACAGAGCCGGTTAGGAGAAATCGTCCCAACTTTCGGTCGAATTCCCTCAGAAACCGCGCAACTACCGTGCCAGATGCGCGCGAAGCCGGACTGGCAACCCCGGTAGAGTTAAGGAACGAAACGGCGTCATCCGATGATGGACAAGGCGTCGCCGTCTTCAATCCGGGTATTTCCCGGGTGCGACCAAGAAGAGGTTTTCATTTGTTCGAGCGATTCACCGAGCGGGCTCGTCAGGTAGTCGTCCTTGCGCAGGAGGAGGCGCGGACGCTCAAGCACAACTACATCGGCACCGAGCACATCCTGCTCGGCCTCCTTCGCGAGGAGGAGGGTCTGGCCGCCCGCGTCCTCGAGTCCCTCGACATCACCGTGGAAAGGGTGCGCTCGCAGGTCGTCCGCATCGTCGGCTCCGGCGAGGAGGTCACCTCCGGGCAGATCCCGTTCACCCCGCGCGCCAAGAAGGTGCTCGAGCTGGCGCTGCGCGAGGCGCTCAGCCTCGGTCACAACTACATCGGCACCGAGCACATCCTGCTCGGCCTGGTCCGCGAGAACGAGGGCGTCGCCGCCCGCATCCTGCTCGACTTCGACGCCGACTCCGACAAGATCCGCAACGAGGTCATCCGGATGCTCTCCGGCCCCGGCGGCCGCCGTCAGGGCAGCTCGGGCTCGGGCGGCTCCGGCGAGGGCAAAAAATCTTCCAAACTGCTCGACCAGTTCGGTCGCAACCTGACCCGCCTCGCCGAGGAGGGCAAGCTCGATCCGGTGATCGGTCGCGAGACCGAGATCGAGCGGATCATGCAGATCCTCTCCCGCCGCACCAAGAACAACCCGGTGCTGCTGGGCGAGCCGGGTGTCGGCAAGACCGCCGTCGTCGAGGGGCTCGCCGCCCGCATCAATTCGGGCGAGGTGCCGGAGCTGCTGAAGAACAAACAGATCTACACGCTCGACCTGGCCGCCCTGGTCGCCGGCTCGAAGTACCGCGGTGAGTTCGAGGAGCGCCTCAAGAAGGTGATGAAAGAGATCACCCAGCGTGGCGACATCATCCTCTTCATCGACGAGCTCCACAACTTGGTCGGCGCCGGCGCCGCCGAGGGGGCGATCGACGCCGCCTCGATTCTGAAGCCGGCCCTGGCCCGCGGCGAGCTGCAGACGATCGGCGCGACGACGCTCGATGAGTACCGCAAGTACCTCGAGCGCGACTCGGCGCTGGAGCGCCGCTTCGCCCAGATCAGGGTCGACCAGCCCTCGCCGGAGGACACCGTGCGCATCCTCGAGGGGCTGCGCGAGCGCTACGAACAGCACCACAAGGTGACGATCAACGACGAAGCGCTGGAAGCGGCCGCCGAACTCGCCGACCGCTACATCTCCGACCGCTTCCTGCCCGATAAGGCGATCGACCTGATCGACGAGGCGGGCTCGCGGCTGCGCATCAAGAGCATGTCGACGCCGCCGGTCTACCGCGACCTCGAGGAGGAAATCGAGACGACGCGGCGGGAAAAGGAGTCGGCTATCGAGGCCCAGGAGTTCGAAAAAGCCGCCAACCTGCGCGATCAGGAGCGGCAGCTGACCACCCGCAAGCGCCAGCTCGAAGACGAGTGGGCCGAGGGCGAGAACGGCGAACGGCCGGTCGTCGGCGAGGAGGAGATCGCCGACATCGTCTCGATGTGGACCGGCATCCCGGTCTTCAAACTGACCGAGGCCGAGACCAAGAAGCTGATCCGCATGGAGGAGGAACTCCACAAGCGGGTGATCGGCCAGCAGGTCGCGATCACCGCCGTCTCGAAGGCGATCCGCCGCTCCCGCGCCGGGATCAAGGATCCGAAGCGGCCGGCCGGCTCGTTCATCTTCCTCGGCCCCTCCGGGGTCGGCAAGACCGAGCTCGCCCGCACGCTCGCCGACTTCCTCTTCGGCGACGAGGAGGCGATGGTCCGGATCGACATGTCCGAGTACATGGAGAAGCACGCGGTCAGCCGTCTGGTCGGATCGCCGCCGGGCTACATCGGCTACGACGAGGGCGGCCAGCTGACCGAGGCCGTGCGCCGCAAGCCGTACTCGGTGCTGCTCCTGGACGAGATCGAGAAGGCCCACCCCGACGTCTTCAACATCCTCTTGCAGATCCTCGAGGACGGCCGTCTCACCGACGCCCAGGGCCGCACGGTCGACTTCCGCAACGCGATCGTGATCATGACCTCGAACATCGGCGCCGCCGAGATCTCGAAGAACACCTCGATCGGCTTCACCGTCTCCGACGAGACCGGCATGTCCTACGACGACATGAAGAACCGGATCATGGGCGACCTCAAAAAAGTGTTTCGGCCGGAGTTCCTCAACCGGATCGACGAGATCATCGTCTTCCACAAGCTGGCGAAGGAGGAGGTCAAGGAGATCATCGACCTGATGATCAACCGGGTCCGCGTCCAGGTCGCCGAGCACGAACTCCAGTTGGAGCTGACCGACGAGGTCAAGGACCTGCTGGTCGAGAAAGGCTGGGATCCGTCGATGGGCGCCCGTCCGTTGCGTCGGGCGATCCAGCGCTACATCGAGGACCCGCTCGCCGACGAAGTCCTGCGGGCCGGCCCGATGACCCCGGGCTCGACCGTGATGGTGACCCGCGACACCTCCGGCGACGAGGACGACAAGCCGCTCAAGCTGGAGATCATCCCGCCGAGCAAACCGCACTTCGACGAGGACGAGCGGCCCAAGGTCGGCGTCGGCGCGAAGGGCGACGGCGAGGACGACCACGGCGAGGACGCCGGGCCGGACGCCGGCACCTCCGAGTCCTGATCAGGGCAGCGCGGTGAGGGAACCGGGTCGCAGCGCGATCGGCACCTGGAGCGGCGGCCGGTTCCTCCACTTCGGTGAGGCGATCGAGGAGGATCGCCTCACCGCGTTGCTTTGCCCGGGGGAGGGGATCGAGACGGTCCTCACCGCCGACGCCTACGGGCAGGGCGAGGCGGACCGGGTCCTCGGCCGCGCGCTCGAGAGCGTCGCCCGCGACGCCTACTCGCTGGTCGGCGCGGTCGGCCACGACTTCTACGAGGGCGAGCGCAACGGGCCGAAGGGCTTTCCGCGCTTCACCGACCCGGCGCTCCGCGGCCCCGGCGACTACGCGTCCTACCTGCGGATGGCGACCGAGGCCAGTCTCGAGCGGATCGGTGCCTCGTGCTTCGACCTGCTGCTGCTCCACAACCCCGACCGCACCGGCTACACCTCCGAGGTCGTCTGGGACGGAATGGCGGCGCTCCGCGAGGCGGGCCTCGCCGACCGGATCGGGGTCGCGCCCGGCCCCGCCAACGGCTTCACCCTCGACCTGATCTCCTGCCTGGAGCGCTTCGGCGAGCGGATCGACTGGGCGATGATCATCCTCAACCCGCTCGAGCCTTGGCCGGGCGAGCTGGTGCTCGACGCGGCGGCCCGCCACGAGGTCAAGGTGATCACCCGCGTGGTCGACTACGGCGGCCTCTTCTGGGACGACCTGCGGCCCGGCATGGAGCTGGCCAAAGGCGACCACCGGGGCTTCCGCCCGGCGGGCTGGATCGAGGCCGGGCTGGAGAAGCTCGACTCGCTGCGTCCCTTCGCCGAGCACGCCGGCCTCACCCCGATGGGGCTCGCCTGCCAGTGGAACCTCGCCCACCCGGCGGTCGAATGTGTCGCCCCGACCCTGATCCAGGAGGTCGGGCCGGAAGCACGGACGATCGAGTCGGAGCGCGCCGAGCTCGCCGCGATCCCAGACAAAGAACTCCTTGCGGCCGACGAGGTCAAGGCGATCAGGGCGATCGGCGACAACACCAACTGCATGGCGCTGAAGGGCGCCAGCCCTTCCTTCGAGGGCGCCGAGCAGCCCGACCGTTGGCCGCTCAGCCAGGAGTTGGCGGAGGTCGGCGGGCGCTGGGGGATAGACCCAGAGCGAGATCTGGCCGGCGCAGCCGCCTAACCGCATTCCAGAGCGGTTTTTGCCATAATTATCTAGATGGCTTCATTGTCAGGGGATGCGCTTCATGAGCTTTCGGAACGTCAGGATCCCCGACTACTCCGAGCATTGGACGTCGTCGCTCCCGGTGGGGCGCTCCGCGAGGGGATCGACAACATCGTCCACGCCCGCACGGGCGGCTTGATCGTCGTCGGCGAGCTCGACGAGATCAGCCATCTGTTGTCCGGGGGAATCCGCCTCGACATCGATTACACGCCGGCGATGCTCTACCAGGTGGCGAAGATGGACGGCGCGATCGTGCTCAACGCGGAGGCCACCAAGATCGCCTGGGCGAACGTCCAGCTGATGCCGGATCCGACCATCCTCTCCTCGGAGACCGGCACCCGCCATCGCACCGCCGAGCGCGTCTGCAAACAGACCGACGCGCTGGTGATCGCGGTGTCGCAGCGGCGCGAGGTCGTCTCGCTCTATGTCGAGGGCGCCAAGTACATCCTGCAGGACATCCCCGCGGTGCTGGCCAAGGCCAACCAGGGCCTGGCGACGCTGGAGAAGTACCGGCAGCGGCTCGATGAGCTGTCGAGCCGGTTGACCGTGCTCGAGTTCGAGGGCCGGACCGTGCTCCACGACGCGCTCTCCGTCCTGCAGCGGGCCGAGCTGGTGACCCGGATGGCGGTCGAGGTCGAGCGCTACATCGTCGAGCTCGGCACCGAGGGCAGGCTGATCGAGATGCAGCTGGAGGAGACGATGGTCGGCGTCGCTGCCGACAAGACCGCGCTGCTCCGCGATTACGCGGTCGAGGACTCCGAGGAAGGCCTTGCCGCGATGCTGCAGGCGCTCAGCCGCCTGCCCCACCAGGATGTCCTCGATTTCGGCCGGCTCGCCGAGCTGCTCGGCTACGACCGCAAGATCAACACCGTCGATTATCCGGTCTCGCCGCGCGGTTACCGGGTACTGGGACGGGTGCCGCGGATTCCCAAACTTGTCGTCCAGAAGATCACCCATGAGCTGGGCGGGTTGGAGGAGGTCCTCGCGGCCCCCGATGCCGACCTCGCCGCTGTCGACGGAGTCGGCCCTAGCCGGGCCAAAGACATCCGCGAGGGCCTGCGCCGGCTCCAGGAGGTCGATCTTGTGGACAGGTACTTACAGAGTTGACGGCGATAAGCGCCGTCGCAAGACGAAAGGAGCCACCGATTTCCGAGCTAGATGAGGCCACCGTGGAAGAGGTCTTCGAAGAGGACATCGAGTACGTCTGCGACTTCGAGATTGGCGACAAGGTCGTCTACCCGCATCACGGGGCCGGCTTGGTGCTGACCAAGGAAACGCGGGAGCTGATGGGCAGCAACCGTGAATATCTCACGATCAAGATCCTCCACAACGAGCTGACCGTCATGGTTCCTTGCGAAAACGCCGGCAAGGCAGGACTGCGCCGCGTGATCGACGAGGAGGAAATCAAAAAGGTCACCGCCGTCCTCACCGACGACGTCTCCGAGATGCCGAAAAACTGGAATAGGCGTTTCAAGTACAACCGCGAGAAGATCAAGACCGGCGACGTGTTCGAGCTGGCCGAGGTCGTCCGCAACCTCGCGCTCCGCGAGATGGAGAAGGGCCTCTCCACCGGTGAGAAGCAGATGTACACGCGGGCGAAGAAGATCCTCGCCTCGGAGTTCATGTACGCCCTGGACAAGGACGAGGAAGGCGCCGAGGAATACCTCGACGGGCTGTTGGAGGACCGTTTCGCCGCCACCGCCTCCGCCTGAGGGCGCCAAGCCGCAGGTGACAGCGGTCATCGCGGCCGCCGGCTCCGGGGAGCGCCTCGGAGCCGGCGGCCCGAAGGCCTTCGTGCCGCTCGCCGGGCGGCCGATGATCGCCTGGTCGCTCGACGCCTGCCTGGCCTGTGAGGCCGTGGCAGGCGTCGTCGTGGCGGTGCCCGGTGGGCACGAGCATGGGCTCGACGGCCTCGAGCGGGTCGTCACCGTCGACGGGGGTTCGACCCGTGCCGAGAGCGTCGCCAACGCCCTCGCCGCGGTGGATACCGAGTACGTGGCGATCCATGACGCCGCCCGCCCGCTCCTGACCCCGGAGCTCCTCAGCGACCTGGTGTCGGTGCTCGCCCGCAGCCCCGATGCCGACGGCGCGATAGCCGCGGCACCCGTGACCGACACGGTCAAGAAGGTCCGTCCAATATTGGGGGCGCATAGCGCCCACAATGTGCGCCGCGTCGGGGAGACGCTCGATCGGAAGGAGCTCTGGGGCGCGCAGACGCCTCAGGTGTTCAGGACGGTGGCGCTCCTCGCCGCGCTTCAGGTCGAGGAGAGCGTCCGAGACGCGGCGACGGACGAGGCGATGCTCGTCGAGGCCGCGGGGGGGACCGTCGTCCTCCATGACCCCGGTACTCCCAACCTGAAGGTGACCACGCCTCTCGATCTGCGCGTCGCCGAGCTGCTGCTCGCCGAGCGGGGCTAGACGCGGTCGTCCGGCGCGCGGTCGCTCTTGCTGCTGAGCAGCACGTAGACCAAGGTCGCGCCGAAGGTGACCTGGCCGACCCCCAAGGCGGTGCCGAGGTTCACCGCTCCCAATGCCAGGGCGGCGAAGACGCCGACGAAGAACCCGGCGGCGAGGGTGAGCAGCTGACGGCCCATCGCTGCCGAAGTCTAGGCTTCCTCTCCCGTGCTCACCGACTACCACCTCCACCTCCGCCCCGACGAGGGCGGGACCACCTTCGAGCGCTACTTCACGACCGAGAACGTCGAGCGCTACCGGGCCGCGGCCGAGGCCGCCGGGATCGAAGAGCTGGGCGTCTCCGAGCACGTCTACCGCTTCCGCCAGGCCCTCGACCTCTGGCGCCACCCGCTCTGGCTGGAAAACGCCAAGGACGACCTTGACGCCTACTGCGAGTTCGTCCGCTCGACCTCGCTGCGACTCGGGGTCGAGTGCGACTACGTGCCCGGCACCGAGGAGCGGACCGCGGCGCTCCTGGACGCCCGCGACTTCGACTACGTGGTCGGCTCGGTCCACTTCGTCGGCGAGGGCGACGCCGCGGTCGACCACGACGGCTTCGACGTCTGGGCGGGGGGCGGCGACGCCGAGGAGATCTGGACGCGCTACTTCGAGGCCTTCGACCGCTGCGCCCGCTCCGGCCTCTTCGACATCCTCGCCCACCCCGACCTGGTCAAGGTCTGGGGCCGGGGCCGGCCGTTCCCCGAGGGCGACCTGCGCCGCTTCTACGAGCCCGCCGTGGAAGCGATATTGGCGGGCGGAGCGGCGGTCGAGCTCTCCACCGCGGGGCTGCGCAAGCCGGTCGGCGAGCTCTACCCGGCGCGTGCCTTCGCCGAGCTGGTGGTCGAGGCCGGCGTGCCCTTCGCGCTCTCCTCCGACGCCCACCTGCCCGAGCAGGTCGGCTTCGGCTACGACCAGGGCATCGCCTTCCTCGACGAGCTCGGGGTCGAGGAGATCGCCGTCTTCGAGGGGCGCCGGCGTCGGCTCGAGCCGCTCGGCTCGCGGGTCGGCTGAGGGCGGGCGCCGCGTGATCGGCATCGGCTACGACTCCCACTGCTTCGCCGACGGGCGCCCGCTGATTCTCGGCGGGGTCGAGATCGACCACCCGCGGGGGCTGGAGGGCCATTCCGATGCCGACGTCCTCACCCACGCGGTGATCGACGCGATCCTCGGCGCCGCGGGCGGCGGCGACATCGGCACCCTCTTCCCGCCCGAGGAGCAGCGCTGGCGCGGCGCCGACTCGATCGACCTGCTGCGCACCGCGATCGGGACGATCGCCGGGATGGTCGTCAACGTCGACGCGACGGTGATCTGCGAGGCGCCGAGGCTCGGCCCCTACAAGGCGCGGATGGAGCAGCTGCTCGCCGAGGCGACCTCCGCCCGGGTCACGGTCAAGGCGACCACCAACGAGGGCATGGGCTGGATCGGCCGTGGCGAGGGCATCGCCTGCATCGCCGTCGCCCAGGTCGAGGACGACTGACGCCGACCCGAACTTGATCTCGGGTGCGCGACCGGGATGGCTTGCCGGCCGCTTGGCCAATAGTCTTCACGATTCGATGGCAGGCACGGGTCAAACCGACGTGCGGGGGTCCGTCTCCGATCTCCTCTTCGAGGCGCGGGTGCTGCGCGAGGCGGGCGTCGTCGCGCCGATGCGCCCCGACAAGGCGCTGCGGGTCGCCGGTACCTTCCTTCGCTGGGGCGCCTCGCCGGCGACCGGCGTCGCCACCGCCGCGATCGAGCACCCGCACGAGATTGCGATCCTCGACGAACGCGGCGCGCTGACCTGGGAGCGCCTGCACCGCCGCTCCAACGCGCTCGCCCACGCCTTCGAGGAGATGGGGGTCGGGCCCGGCGACGGGGTCGGGGTGATGGCCCGCAACCACCGCGGCTTTCTGGAGACGACGCTGGCGACCGCCAAGCTCGGCGCCTCGGCGCTCTACCTCAACACGATGTTCTCCGGCCCGCAGTTGGTCGACGTGATGAAGCGGGAGGGGCCGAAGGCCCTCGTCCACGACGAGGAGTTCACCGAGCTGCTCGCCGACGTTGACCCCGGGGTGCGGCGGATCGTCGCCTGGCACGACGGCGCGCCGCCCGCGGGCGCGACGACGCTCGACCAGCTGATGGCCGACGGCGACGACTCCGACCTGCGGCCGCCGCCCGACAAGCCGCGCTTCGTGATTCTCACCTCGGGCACGACGGGGACGCCGAAGGGCGCCCAGCGGACCAGCCCCGACGGGCTGATGGCGCTCGCCGCCGTGCTCGACATGATCCCCTTCCGCAGCGGTCAGACGATGATGATCGCGGCGCCGCTCTTCCACTCCTGGGGCTTCTTCCACTTCGTCGTCAGCCTGCCCACCGCCTCGACCATGGTGCTGCGCCGGCGCTTCGACCCGGAGGCGACGTTGGCGGCGATCGAACGGACCCGCGCCGACGTCCTCGCCGCGGTGCCGGTGATGGTGCAGCGGATTCTCGGCCTGCCGGCCGAGGTGCTCGACCGCTACTCACTGCCCTCGCTGAAGATCGCCTCGCTCTCTGGCTCGGCGCTGCCGGGCGAGCTGGCGCTCGAGTGGATGGACCGCTTCGGCGACACGATCTACAACCTCTACGGTTCGACCGAGGTCGCCTACGCGACGATCGCCACCCCGGCCGACCTGCGGGCGGCGCCGGGCACGGCCGGGCGCCCTCCGCGGGGCACGATCGTCCGCCTCCTCGACGAGGCCGGCAAGGAGGTGCCGCGGGGCGAGGTCGGGCGGATCTTCGTCGGCAACGACATGCGGATGGAGGGCTACACCGGCGGCGGCAACAAAGAGGCGATCGACGGCCTCCTCTCCAGCGGCGACGTCGGCCACCTCGACGAGGGCGGCCGCCTCTTCGTCGACGGACGCGACGACGAGATGATCGTCTCCGGCGGCGAGAACGTCTTCCCGCGTGAGGTCGAGGACCTGCTCGCCGACCTCGAAGGGATCTCCGAGGTGGCCGTGATCGGGGTCGAGGACGACCAGTTCGGCCAGCGTCTCAAAGCCTTCGTCGTGCTCGAGGCGGGGGTCTCACTGAGCGAGGCCGATCTCGGCGCCCACGTCAAGGCGAACCTCGCCTCCTATAAGACGCCGCGCGAAGTCGAGTTTCTCGACGAGCTGCCGCGTAACGCGACCGGCAAGGTGCTGAAGCGGGAGCTCCACGACCGTGAGGCGAGCGGCCGGGAGGCCCAGTAGGCTTCTCCGGCATGAGTGAACCGGCGAGGCAGTTGAAAGCGGTCCGCGAGGCGAACCGCGACATGCACACTCTCGCCGCCCAGGCGCTGGAGTGGGTCAAGGTCTCCGAGGCGCGTGTCGCCGCCGCCGAGGCCGCCGCCGCCGATGTCCGCGCCGAGCTCAAGGAGCGGGCGATGAAGACGCTGCGCGATATGTCTGCCCAGGCGCGCGGCCAGATCGAAGCGGCCAAAGCGGCCCAGGCCGCCGCCGAGTCGAAGCTGTCGGCCGCCGAGGCGGGCCGCGACCGGGCCGAGAAGTCTTTCGAGGAACTGCGCCGCACCTCGCAGGCGGAGCGCGAGCGGACGCTCGCCAAGGCCTCTGAGGTGAGCGGCGACGCCGAGTCGAAGGTCGAAGCGGCCGAGTCGAAGGCGAAGGCCGAAGTCGAGGAGGCGAAAGCCGGCGTCCGCACCGAGATCGACCGTCGTGTCGAGGAGGCGCGCAACCGGATTCAGGCCGAAGCCGACAAACGCGTCGCCGAGGCCGAGCAGCGCGCCGCCGAATCGGAGGCCGCGGCCGAGGCCGCCCACGAGACCGCGGTGCGGCTCGAGACCGAGATCGAGAAGCGGGTCATGGAGGGGACCGAGGAGGTCCGCCGCGAAGCCGAGGAGAGCGTCCGCCGCCTGGTCGAGAAGGTCGAGCGTGAGGCCGAGGACGTTGCCCGCGCCCGCGCCGAGGAGCAGCTGCAGGCCGAGTCCGAGCGGATCAAGCAGCAGGCGCAGCGCCGCGAGGAGCGGGCCCGCGCCGCGACCGAGGAAGAGGTTCGCGCCAGCGTCAGCCGCGCCCGGCGCGAGGTCCAGGCGGTCGCCGAGGACGACGGGCCGACCTGGCTCCGCGCCCAGCAGAAACCGCAGTCCCCCGCCGGCTACCGCACCTACTAGCCGCGAGCCCATTAACCTCGCCCGCACGATGCGCGAGGTGCGGATCAGGGACACGCTGAGCGGGGCCGTGCAGACGCTCGACGCCGACCACGAGGTCGGCATCTACGCCTGCGGCCCGACCGTCTACAGCCGCATCCACATCGGCAACGCGCGCCCCTTCGTCGTCTTCTCGCTCTTCGCCCGCTTCCTGCGCTCGGAGGGCTACAAGACGCGCCTGATCATCAACGTCACCGACATCAACGACAAGATCTACTCCGCGGCGGCGCGGGTCGGGGAGGCCTCGGCGCTCTTCGCCGCCAAGATGACCGCGGCCTATATCGAGGACACCGACCGGCTCGGCCTCGGCCGGCCCGACGCCGAGCCGAAGGCAACCGAGACGATCGATGGCATCGTCGAGCTGATCGCCCAGCTGATAGAGAGCGGCCACGCCTACGAGTCGGGCGGCGACGTCTACTTCCGCGTCCGCGGCTTCGCCGGCTACGGCAAGCTCTCCAACCGGCGCCCGGAGGACATGGACCAGGGCGAGGAGGCGGGGTTGGCGAGCCTCAAGGAGGAGCGCCTCGACTTCGCCCTCTGGAAGGCGACCAAGGAGGGCGAGGACACCAGCTGGGACTCGCCCTGGGGCCCGGGGCGCCCCGCCTGGCACATCGAGTGCTCGGTGATGGCCGAGCAGGAGCTCGGCGCCTCCTTCGCCGTCCACGGCGGCGGCTCCGACCTCGTCTTCCCCCACCACGAGAACGAGATCGCCCAGTCCGAGTCGGCCGGGCGTCCCTTCGCCCACGTCTGGATGCACAACGGAATGGTCGACGTCGGCGCCGAGAAGATGTCGAAATCTGAGGGCAACATCTTCCAGTTGAGCGAGGCGCTCGACCGATATGGGCGCGAGGCGGTCGTGGCCTATCTCATTTCCGGGCACTACCGGCAGCCGTTGGCGTTCGGCGATCTGCAGATGGAGGAAGCGGTGGCCAGGGTCGAGCGGCTCAGGAATTTCTTCAGGGGCCAAGCGGGGCCGGGCTCCGGGGAAGCCTCGGCGGAACAACAGCGGGGAGGTTCCGGCGAGTCTTCCCCGGAGGCGGGCTCGCGGGCCGCTGAGCGGGTCGAGGCCTTTCGCGAGGCTCTCGCTGACGACTTCAACACGCCCAGGGCCATGGCGGAGGTGTTCGAGCTGGTGGCGGAAGCGAATCGGGGCGACGTTCCTGGAGCTGTCGAGGCGGTGGCGGAGATGCTCGAGCTCGTCGGCCTCGGCACCCTTACCAAGCCGGATGAGGGTGGCGAGGCCGACGAGCGGGCGGAGCAGCTGATGGCCGAGCGCCAAGAGGCACGGGCCGGCAAGGACTTCGAGCGGGCGGATGAGATCCGCGACGAGCTGGCGGGGATGGGATACGAGATCCGCGACTCCGCCGACGGTCCGCGCCTCGTCGCAAAGCAGTAGCGATGGCCTCGCAGATCATCTACGGCGTCCGGCCCATCGCCGAGGCAGAGCGGGGGAGACGGCGCGTCCACAAGGTCTGGCGCGCTCCGGAGACGCCTCCCGCCGAGTTGGAGCGGCTCTGCGGGTCGCCAGACCACCAGGGTGTCGTCGCCGAGGTCGATCCCTATCCCTACGGCGACGCCGAGGGGATGCTGCGGCGGCCCGAAGCGCTGATCGTCGCGCTCGACCAGGTCCAGGACCCGCGCAACCTCGGCGCCGTCTGCCGCTCGGCCGAGTCGGCGGGCGCCGCTGGCGTCGTGATCCCGGAGCGGCGGGCGACGATGGTGACGCCGGTCACCTGCAAGAGCTCGGCGGGCGCGGTCGAGCACCTCGAGGTCGCCCACGTCCGCAACCTCGCCGACTGGCTGGCGGCGGCGAAGGAGGCTGGCTTCTGGATCTGGGGCGCGGATGCGGATGGGCAGCAGCCGCCCTGGGACGTCGACCTGACTGGCCCGACCGTCCTCGTCCTCGGCGGCGAGGGGAAGGGCCTGCGGCCACGGGTCGCGGCGAGCTGCGACAGCCTCGTCGCCCTTCCGCGGCGGGGCCAGGTCGAGTCGCTGAACGTCTCGGCGGCGGCGACCGCGCTCCTCTTCGAGTCCGTCCGCCAGCGCTCCTGACGACGCGTTCGCAGTTATCCCTGCATAGCGACGATAACTGCGAACTCAGGGTGCTCCGCGGGGGGCAAATGCAACGGCGGTTGCAAGAAGTTCCCAATTTGGGTTGACAGAACTCTGCGTATGCGTAAAGCTGCCGCCTCAATAAAGGGTGAACCTCAGCTTGAGTCTGAGGAGAGCCCACCGGATAAGTAGGGCGCCTCGGGGGAGGTAAGTGGCGCCACGACCCTTCAGCAAGGAGAAGGATCAGTGGCACTATCGACGCCTAAGCAGGAATTTCGGCCGAATATGGCTGGCAACGGAGGCATGCTCGCCTCCCGGGGTAACTCTCAAGTAGAGCTTGATGATCACTACCTCGTCGCTCTCGCCAAGGACGGCAGGACCGACGCCTACGACGCGATCGTGCGCCGTTACCGCGGTTTCGTCCGCCTCAAGGCCTCGTCGTACTTCCTGCTCGGTGGGGAGTCGGACGACCTGATCCAGGAGGGCCTGCTCGGCCTCTACAAGGCGATCCGCGACTACCGCACCGACCGCGAGTCGAGCTTCCGCAACTTCGCCGAGCTCTGCATCACCCGCCAGATCATCACCGCGGTGAAGACCGCGACCCGCAACAAGCACACGCCGCTGAACCAGTACGTCTCCTTCAGCCAGACCCCCGCCGCCAGCGGCGACTCGGAAACGACCCTCGACGAGATCCTGCCGGGGCCGAGTGTCCACGACCCGGTCAACCAGGTGATCGCGACCGAAGAGCTGGAGAGCCTCGTCTCCTGCCTGTCGGGTGTCTCCGGGGTGCTGTCGGATCTGGAGAGCCGGGTGCTGTCGCTCTATCTGGACGGCCACTCCTACGAGCAGATCGCCGAGCGCCTCGAATGCGACACGAAGACCGTCGACAACGCCCTGCAGCGGGTGAAGCGGAAGGTCGGCACCCACCTCGCCTCGCGCGAGGTCGCGGTCTAGTCACGGCGTTCCAGGTCTGCCAGCACGTAATCGAGCAGCTCGCGCCCGTGGTCCGAGGCGACGGCAACGTCGTCGGCCTTGACTCGGACCCGGTGCAGCGACTGCATACGGAGGACGTCGCCGTCGGCCCTGGGATTGGGGAAGATCCCCGAGTAGCTCACGCCGAGGCGCTCGAGGTGGTCGGCGATGAGGGCGGTCGCCGGGGTGTCGAGCGGCAGGTCGATGTAGAGGGCATCGAGGCGCATCTTGCGGAAGAGCCGGTGGCGCTCGGCGTGGATCACCTCGTCGAGGTCGGCGCCGGGCACGCCGACCGTGAGCAGTGCCAAGTTGTGGTCGGTGTCGACCTCGACGTGCAGCTCGGTCCGCTCCGGTAGCTCGAAGTCAGGCGGCGGCTGGGCGAGGGTGCCGCGCAGCTCGCAGAGGGCGAGGGTCTGGCCGACGATCTCGTGGTGGCGCTCGGGGGCGTAGACGCGCCGGTCGTGGCCGTCGTTCAGCTTGGTGTAGAAGAGCGCCGCCGAGTTTCGCCGGCGCGCCTTCCGCGCTGCCGCGTCGTTGTCGACCGTGGCGGGGATCCAGCCGAGGAGGAAGCCGGTCTCGTGGGCGCCGAGCTCGATGTTCGCCCTCTGGCTGTAGGGGTGGGCGGCGGTTGCCTCGCTGTACATGCCGGCGAGCCCACGCTCCTGGCCCCAGTCCATCAGCACCCGCTTGGTGCGGGTGAAGAGGTGCTGGCCGCGCGCCGCCTCCAGAGTTACCGCCTGCCCTGAGTGGGCGACCGAGTCGCCGGCCGCGGCGAGGCTCATCCCCTCGTGGCAGAGCAGCTCACCCGCGAGAGTCTCCGCCACGCACGACACGTAGCGCCCGTCGGCCAGCCGGGCGCCGACCTCCACCGGGTCGTATACCCAGCGGACGTCGTACGTCGTCCCGTAAGCTGCTTCTATCGCCTCGGTCAGGACGCCACCCTCCTCCGGGCCGAGGAAGCGAAAAGTGACATTCATCTAGCCACATCATCGGCCTTGCGCCCGCCTAGCTCAACCTGGGAGAGCACCTGATTTGTAATCAGGAGGTTGCCGGTTCGATTCCGGCGGCGGGCTTTACCTCAGCCTGGGCCCCAGTCCAGGCGGCGGCCCGCTGGTCGCCAGATTCGACCCCCGAGCCCGCTCGAAAGCCAGCCCCTCGAGCGCGGCTGGTCAAATTTTCTCCAACCTCCCCTTGCACACGAAACCGTATTCACGGTAGGCGCGGGCGAAGCCAGGCGCGTGCGAGCAGTACTCGCCGACACCGATGCATTTGGTCCCGTCCGGCAGCTGGGCGGTGACGTCGTGGAAGTGCTCTTCAGCGTAGGAGGAGCAGACCTTCCGTAGTTGCGGAGCCGGTCTCGCGGCTGCGCCTCCGACGTTCGCCAAGGGCGCCAGCGCGGCCGCTCCCAGGGCCAGGACAAGCAGGTACCTTTTCATCTCAACCCCTTCATTGATGGAGAAGTGAGACTAAATGCTCAACACCGTTTCGTGTCATGTAAGCAGCTGATCGTTTTCGATCGAGACGATATGGGCGACGTTGACGTAGACCCTCTCGTCTTTGCCAGCCAGCTTCAGATCGACGATCGGGATCGCGCGCCGACGCGGACGGGCAGGGATAGGGCGGTCATCTTGACCGGCGGTATAGGTGGGAAAGGACGACCGCGGTCGGGTCAGCCGCAGGGCGTCGAGAGCTTCGTCGGTTTGGTCGGGACGAAGTCGGCCTGCGCCGGGACGTGGGCGAAGACCTCGGTGTAGTAGGTGGCGCCGTGGCAGGTCCGCGGCGCCGAGGCGGTGACGCTGCCGGAGAAGGTGTCGACCAGGCCTGAGGCCGGGCGCTCGACGATCTGGCCGAAGGCGGTCGCCTTCGCTTCGCCCCAGCCGTGCCAGTCGAGGTTCTTGGCGGCGAGGTCGCCGTCGACCGGGAAGTCGTAGCTCGCCGGTTCGACGAAGTGGCGATTGGTGGCGACGTCGGGAAGGTAGGTCGGCCCCGACTGCCGCTTGGCGTGGTGCATCGCCGTCACAGTTTCGGTGATCGTCGTCGTGCCGCCACCGCCGCAGGAGCCGAGCGCCACCGCGAGCGCGAACGCCGCGAGCAGGGCGGGGAGGAGCCGCTTCGGCATCGGCGGGACCCTAGTCAGTTCAGTGGTCGACGGGGACCGGCGTGGCCGTCCGGCCCGGCGATGTGGCGCGGATCAGGGCTCTCAGTCCGAGCAGGCCTGTCGTGACGCCAAGCAGTTGAGCCTCCGGGAACCGTCGGGACTCAGTCTTTGAGCAGTCGCGCCTTCTCGGCGGCGAACTCCGCGTCGCTGAGGATCCCTTTTTCATGCAGCGTCCCCAGGCGTTCGAGTCGGGCGAGGCGGGCGTCCTCGTCGTTCATCACCTGCGTCGGCGGCTCGGCGTCGGGCACTCCGGACTCGGCCATGGGCTCCCCGTCGGCGTCTCGGCCGCGATCCCGGTCGCCGCGCTGGCCGCCCGGCCGGCGCACGTCGGGCAGGCTCATCCCGCCCGGCCGCCGCACCTCGGGCAGTTTGATCTTCGACGCCCGCTCGCCGAGGTTCGCGTCGGAGACCGCGCTCGAGATCCGTTTCCGGGTCGGCGCGAAGATCTCACCGAAGGTCAGCCCGGGGAATTCCTCGGCCGTCTGTTTGCTCAGCTCGTGGAGGCCGAAGGCGGCCATGATCCCGAGCACGACCACGGTGAGGAAGGTCCGCAGCCCGACTCCCGAGGCCGACAGGAGATAGATGCCGAGGATCGCGGCGAGGCCGCCGTAGCAGTAGGGGAGGTAGCGGCTCAGGGCCGGCGCGAAGATCCGCCGCGTCCCGCGCGCCGAGCCGGTCGGCGAGGCGAGCCAGCCCGCCGCCGCGAAGAAGACGCCGACGATGATTACCGTCGTCGCGATCGAGATCATCAGCGAGGTGCCGATCGACCAGGCAGCTTCGGCCGCCGGCTTGACGTTCTGCTGCTTCACCAGCTGGTCGACCACGACCCCGCCCGCGACGTGGCGCAGCACCAGGACGAGGAGCCCGGCGACGACCAGCCCGACGCCGCTGAACAGCACCGTCACCCAGCGGCCGCCCTGGGTCAGGTAGATCGCCAGTCCGAAGACGAGGAAGGTGAGGATCGAGAGCAGCAGCGCCAGGCCCTTGATCGCGACCACGGTGTCCTGCGCGGTCTTCAGCTGGTTCGACTTGAGGATCGTGATCTGGCCCGCGTCCGGCGGCAGCTTTTCGGCCAGGTCCTGGGCCAGCCCGATCTGCCCGGCGAGGTTGGTCAGCAGGCTGCCGAGGTTCAGTTTCACTTCGCCGTTGGCGGTGCTGACCGCTTCTTTCTTGTTTTCCAGAACCGCCAGCAGCTGTTCGTGGGCGGTCCGGTTGGCGGTTTCCCAGAGCGACTGCGCGGTGCCCGTTTCCAGCACCTTTTCGGCCCCGGTCCCGGCCACCTGGCGCAGCCCGCCCGCCGCCGGCCCGGCCAGTTCCTTCACGCCGCTGGGCAGGACGTCTTCCAGTTCCTTTTCGACGTCGACGTTTTCGTAGAGCTGTTCGACCAGGTATTCGCCGACCGCCGTGCGGATCGTCGGATTCTGGATCAGGCGGCCGCTGGTGTTGACCCACTCGCTGGTGTCGAGGGCCTGGCGCTCGGTCCAGATCGCGAAGACGCTGAGGAAGGCAAGGAGGGTGCCGAGCACGATCAGCCCTTTGACCGTCCGACGTCGCCAGGGCTTCATCGGGCGGATGGTATACGTGGGGCATGAAGCTAGAGGGCATCCACCACATCACCGCGATCACCGAGAACGCCCAGCGCAACGTCGACTTCTACGCCGGCGTGATCGGGCTGCGCTTGGTCAAGAAAACCGTCAACCAGGACAGCCCCACCGTCTACCACCTCTTCTTCGCCGACGAGGAGGGCGACCCTGGGGCCGACCTGACCTTCTTCGAGTACCCCGGCGCGGCACTCGGCCGGCCCGGTGCCGGGATGGTCCACCGGATCGTCTGGCGGGTCGGCTCGCCGGAGGCGCTGGACTTCTGGGCGGGACGGCTCGGCGCCCACGACATCGAGACGCGCCGCGAGGGGGACAGCCTCCACTTCTCCGATCCGGAGGGGCTCGACCACGAGCTCCTGGTCGCCGACGTGCCCGACGCGCCGCTCGTCGCCGACCACCCGGAGATCCCGAAAGAGCTCGCCTTGCAGGGATTTCACGCGGTGCGCGCCTACGCGGCGGCGCCCGACGCGAGCTCCGGCCTGCTGGAGGCGCTCGAGTTTGAGCCGACGGCGGCGGGCTGGGAGGCGCGCGGCGAGAAGCGCGGCGGCCTCTACGTCTACGACCCGCCGCCCGCCGAGCGCGGCGTCCAGGGGGCCGGCTCCGTCCACCACGTCGCCTGGTCCTCGTCGCTCGAGGAGCACATGGCCTGGCGCGACAAGGCGATCGCCGCGGGCGCCCGCCCGACCCCGGAGATCGACCGCTTCTACTTCAAGTCGATCTACTTCCGCGAGCCGAGCGGGGTGCTGTTCGAGATCGCCACGCGCGGCCCCGGCTTCACCGTCGACGAGCCGCTCGAGCACCTCGGCGAGAAGCTCTCGCTGCCGCCCGACTTCGAGCACCTGCGCGACGAGGTCGAACCGAACCTGCGCCCGGTGGTCAACCCGCGCGCCGCGCGGACGTAACCCGCTGCGGGGACCTGTGTAGCCGATGACGTGATCTCCGAGGAGCGCCTCGCGGCGCAGCATGCCTACACGCGCGCCCATAGCGTCAACTGGCTGCTCTACACCGTCATCAGGCTGCTCTTCGTCCCCTTCTTCCTCGTCTACTTCCGGCTCTCGCGGACCGGTCGCGCCTACGCCCGCAACGTCAAAGGCGGCCTGATCGTCGCCGCCAACCACCGCAGCTTCCTCGACCCCTTCATCGTCGGCGCCTGCCTGCCCTGGCGGCGGCCGATGAACTACGTCGCCAAGGTCGAGCTGTTCGAGAAGCCCTTGCAGGCCTGGTTCCTCTCGCGCCTCGGCGCCTTCCCGATCCGCCGCGGCCTCTCCGACGAGGAGGCCATGGACACCGCCCGCATGGTGGTCGAACGGGGCGGGACGCTCTGCATCTTCCCGGAGGGGACGCGGATCCGCAGCGGCAGCCTCGCCAACCCGCGCCGCGGGGTCGGGCGGCTCGCCCTGCAGACCGGGGCGCCGGTTCTGCCGACCGCGGTGATCGGCACCGAAGATGTGCGCCGCGGCTGGCGGATCCGGCCGCGCAAGGTGCGGGTCCGCTGCGGCAAGGCGATGACCTTTCCCCGCGCCGAGGAGCCCTCGCAGCAGCTGGCCGAAACGGTGACGGCGCGGATCTGGCCGAACGTGCTCCTGCAGTGGGAAGACCTGGGCGGGCTGCCACCGATGCGCCGTGCCGCGGTGATCGGGGCTGGCAGCTGGGGGACGGCAATCGCCGTGCTGCTCGCCCGCGGCGGCCTCGAGGTCCAACTGGGTGCCCGCACCGGCGCCCGCGCCGCCGAGCTGATCGAGGACGGCGAGAACCGCCGCTACCTGCCAGGGGTGGCCCTGCCGGAGGCGATCGACGTCCGCCCGGCGGCCGAGATCGAGCTGGCCGGCCTCGACCTGATCATTCTCGCGATCCCCTCCAAATCGCTGCCCGCGGCGGTCGGCTCGATCGCCGACCGGGCTGGCGACCGCTCCTCGATCCTGCTCCTCACCAAGGGGCTGATCGCGCCGCAGGCCCAACTGCCCTCCGAGTACGTCGGCGAACGGGTGCGGGCGCGGGCGATCGCCTGCCTCGGCGGGCCGGCCCATGCGGCCGAGGCCGTCTCCGGGTCGGCGGCGCTGGTCCTCGGCTCGGCCGATCCCGACCTGCGCGCCCAGCTCGGTGAGGTCTTCGACCGGGCCGGGCTGGTCTGCGAGCGCTCCGGCGACGTGGTCGGGGTGGAGATGGCGGGCGCCGCCAAGAACGCCGCCGCGCTGGCCGCCGCCGCCGCCGAGCCGCACGGGCTGAACGCGGCCGGGATCGCGGTCGCCGAGATCTGGCGCGAGTGCATCGCCTGCGGTCTCGCCCACGGCGCCGAATTGGAGACCTTCGCCGGGCTCGCCGGGGTCGGCGACCTGACCGCGACGATGATGGCGCCGACCGGGCGCAATCGGCGGGCGGGAGAGCTGCTCGGCACCGGCACCCCGGCCGAGGAGATCCCGGCGCTGATCGGTCAGGCCTCGGAGGGGCTCGACACGACGCCGCTGCTCGCCCAGGCGGTCACCGCCTCCGGCGTCAAGGCCGACGCGCTCGAGGGGTTGGCCAAACTGATCCGCGGTGAGGTCGCCGCCGAGGACTGGGTCGCGGGGCTGCGCCGCGCCGAGCGCGCGAGGCAGGCGGCATGACCCACGCCGATCGCGCCGGCGCTCATCTAGGCTTGACGGGTGAGTGGCCCCGAGGAGAACGTCGAGCCTGCCGAACTGGCTCCGGCGGCGAAGGCGGAGCTCGACCACGCCTTCGAGGACTTCTACCGGGCCCATCTGCGCGACGTCTACTCGTACGCCTACTACCGGGTGGGCAACCACCACGACGCCGAGGACCTCACCGAGCAGGCGTTCCTGCAGGCCTACCGGCACTTCGACCGGGCGCGGCGCGAGTCGGCCGGCCGGCCGCTGCGGCCGTGGCTGATCCGGATCGCCCACAACCTCGCCTCGAACTACTACCGCGACCGCTCGCGCCGGCCGCAGACGCCGCTGGACAACGCCGACCCGATCGCGACCCAGCACGACACCGAGGCGATCGCCGCCGGCCGCGAGGAGCTGCGGCAGGTGATGGCGAACCTCGACGCACTTTCCGACGATCGCCGCGAGGCGCTGATCATGCGCTTCGCGCTGGGCATGGACAATCGCGAGATCGCGCGGGCGCTGGGCCGCTCCGACGGGGCGACCAAGGTGCTGATCCATCGCGCGATCAAACAGCTGCAGGAGGAGATGGGCGATGACCACGGGTGAGCAGGGCGAGTCGACCTGGGACGTCGAGGCGCTGCTCGGCGACGTGCTGCGCCCGATCGAGCCGCCGGAGCGGCTCTCGGGGCGGATCGAGGACACCTTCACGGCGCTCTCGGCGGCGGCGGCGACCGAGCTGTCGGACTGGGCCGAGGAGCTCTCCGACTCGGAGCTGCGGGCGCTGCGCGACCCGCGCAACTGGGTGCGGCCGGTGGTCGCGGTAGGGGTCGGCGGGGTGGCGACCGGGGCACTGGTCTTGTTCGAGCTGCGCCGCCGGGGCAGGCAGGAGGCGAGTGGGCTGAAGGGACTCGCCGAAGGGGTTCGGGACCGGTTCTAGCGTCGGCGGTGCGAGGGGGCGAGCAGGGCGGCCCCTTCTCTCACAACAGCGGGGAGGTTCGTTCAGGGGCCGCCCTGCTCGCCCTGGCCGGCCGGTGGCGTGGGGTTCCTGCGGCGGCGAGGAGGCCCAGCAGACCAAGCGTCAGGTTCAAGGCTTCGTCAGCACCAGACGCAGGGATGAAGCTGAGAAGGGCACCGTTCGAGTCCAGGGCCAGCCCCCAGACGCCGAGCACGGTGAGGAGCAGGCCGGCGCCGAGGGCGTAGGCGCGGGAGGCGGTGCCGGCAAGCAGCAGCCCGAGCGCCCCGACGGCCACCCAGAGCAGATTCCCCCAACCATTCGTGCGGAGCACGCCGAGGGTGTGGTCGAGGGTGCCTGGCGAGCCGAACGAGGAGCCGTAGAAGAAGCCGACGATGCCGAGGACGACGAGCAGCGCGCCGACCGCGGCGGCGTAGAGGCGGGCGGGGTTGGCGGGCTCCATCGGGCGCGATTGTAGGCTGCTCTCCCCGTGCCCCAGACTTGTTACCGGCACCCGAACCGCGAGACGGCGGTCAGCTGCTCGTCCTGCGGGCGGCCGATCTGCCCTGACTGCATGACGCCGACCCCGGTCGGCATGCGCTGCCCGGAGTGCATGAACCAGCGCACCCGGGTGGTCCGCAACCCGACCGGGACGCCGAGCGGCTTCGGTGCCTTCCCGGCGACCGTGGTGCTGATCGCGATCAACGTCGTCGTCTACCTGGTCGAGATCGCCAAGGGCGGGGGCGGGTTGGGCGAACTGTCGATCAGCACGATCTATGAAATGGGTGGCCTCTGGGGGCCGGCCGTCAGCGAACTGCACCAGTGGTGGCGGATCATCACCAGCGGCTTCGTCCACGTCAGCGTCTTCCACATCGGCTTCAACATGCTGCTGCTCTACTTCATGGGCCGGCTGCTGGAGCCGGCGATCGGGTGGCTGCGCTTCTCGGTCCTCTACTTCGCCTGCCTCATCGCCGGATCGTTCGTCGCCCTCTGGTTCAGCCCCGACACGGTCAGCGCCGGCGCCTCGGGGGCGATCTTCGGCGTGCTCGGCGCGACCTTCGTGATCGCCCGCGGACGGCAGCTGGAGGCGATCGCGGGCCAGATCGGCTTCCTGATCCTCTTCAACCTGATCTTCACCTTCTCCGACGCGGGGATCAGCGTCGGGGCCCACCTCGGCGGCCTTGTCGCCGGCGTCCTCTGCGGCCTCTTGATCGTCGGCGGCGATCGGGGCAAGTTCGGCCCCGCCGCCACCCGCAATCGCGTCGCCTTCGAGGTCGGCGCGATGGCCGCGATCGCCGTCCTCTCGTTCGTCTTGGCCTTGGCTGTCGCCTAGGCCTGCGCGGGGCGCGGGGCGGGGCTGCGCAGGCGCGTGAACGGGGTGTTGCCGGGTGGATCCATCAGGTCGGGATGGAGGAGGTGGCCGATCAGCTCGATGCCGTCGACCAGACGCGGGCCGGCGTCGCTGAAGGCCGCCTGGGCGGCGACGGCGAAGACGCGGTCGGCGCCGAGCCTCTCGATGCGCTCCCAGACCTCCATCGCCTGCGCCTGCACGTCCTCGAGGTATCCGTCGACCATCACGATCACGACGTCGGGGCCGAGGCTCGCGAGCTCGTTCCAGCCGACCTCGGCGGGTGCCAGGCCGGGGGAGCCGGCGATGTCCTCGCCGCCCGCGATCGCGATCATCTCGGGCACCCAGAGGCCGGCCACGCGGACCGGCTCGATCAGGCGCTCGAGCGCGACGACGCGCGGCACCGTGGCGCCCGCGACCGCGGCGCGCACCGTCGCCACGCGGCCCTCGAGTTCGCCGCGCAGCTCGTGCGCCTGGTCGCCGGTGCCGGTCGTCTCACCCAGGCGGACGACCTCTTCCAGCATCTCGTTGAGCGTCGCAACCTTCATCGTCCGATCCGGAATATGGCAGCTTCGCCGGGATCCGCGGGAAAGCCGGCTATATTGGGAAAGCCGAATGGCCGAGGACGTCCCAGCCCGAAGTACCGGGCCGCATAGCCGATGAGCGTTCTCCTGCTCGTCCTTCTTCTGCTGTTGATCGCGGTCAACAGCTTCTTCGTCGCCGCCGAGTTCGCCGTCGTGCGCTCGCGCCGGGCGCGACTCGAGCAGATGCGCGACGAGGGCGTGCGCGGTGCCACGCGGGCGCTCGCGCAGCTCGATCGGGTCGATGAGTTCGTCGCCACCAGCCAGGTCGGGATCACGATCGCCTCCCTGGGCATCGGCTTCCTCGGTCAACCCGCCCTTGCCGACCTGCTCGAACCGCTCTTCACCGGTTTCGCCGGCCACGCGCTCGCCCTGGCCCTGTCGATCGCCCTCGCTTTCATCATCGTCACCTTCTTGGAGGTGGTCCTCGGCGAGCAGTCGCCGAAGATGATCGCGATCGGTCGCGCCGAGAACACCCTGATCCGTGTCTCCGGGCCGCTCGTCTTCCTCGGCCGCGTGCTGCACCCGCTGATCGTCGCGACCAACGTGCCCGCCAACTTCCTGGTCAAAAGAGTGCTGCGGATCGATACCGAGGGCGTCGAGGAGACCTCGCCCGAGGAGCTCCGCCTGGTCATCGCCCGCGGTGCCAAGCAGGGCGGGCTCGACCCCGGTGCGGCGGGCCACCTGGCCGGTGTCTTCCACCTCCACGAACAGGAGGCGCGCGAGGTGATGACGCCGATCCCGGCGGTCGTCACCGTCGATGCCGACGAGACGGTCGAGGCGGCGCTGCGGCGCTGCGTCACCTCCGGCCACACCCGCCTGGTGGTGATCGAAGACGACAACCCCGACCGGGTCAAAGGGGTCGTCCACAACAACAGCCTGATCCGCCTCTTCATGAGCGAGGGCGCCGAGGCGACGATCGAGTCGGTGATCCGCGACGCGCTGATCGTCCCCGAGACGCGGCCGCTCGACGACCTCCTCCACGACCTGCAGGTGCAGCGCACCTCGCTCTCGGTGGTCGTCGACGAGTACGGGCGGACGATCGGGATCGTCACCGTCGAGGACATCCTCGAGGAGGTGGTGGGGGAGATCGAGGACGAGACCGACCCGCGCGCCAGCGAGGTCCGTCGGCTCACCAACGGCGACTGGTTCGTGCGCGGCCATGTCAGCCTCGGCGACCTCGAGGACGCCGGGATCGAGCTGCCCGCCGACTCCGACACCTACAACTCGGTCGGCGGCTACGTCTTCGGTGAGCTCGGGCGCCTGCCCAGACGCGGCGACTCGATCACCGTCGACGGCTACACGCTGCGGGTCGAGGCGGTGCGCGAGAACCGGATCGAGGCAGTGCGGATCAGCAGTTCTTCCGTCCGTCCTGGGGCCTAATTTCTCCGAGCAACCCCGCGTCCCGCTCAAGCTGGAGGTGCCCCCATGTGGGTTGTTCGCCTGACCGACAAGCAGCTCGAGGTGTTGAGGGCGCTGCTGCGCTCCGAGGAGCACCTCGGCCCGGCGCTCAGAGGCTCGATCGAGGCCCTCGACCTGGCCCGTTGGGACGAGCTCCCCGAGGCCGAGTTGCCCTGGGAAGAGGTCGAAATCGTCGCCCGCCGCCAGAACATCTCAGAGGCAGACGTGATCTGGGATCTGTCCGGGAAAGGCCGGACGGCTCCCGCCGAGTAGAGGTCACAAATCCGTGCGCCGCCCATGTCGACGCAGAAGGCGCGCGTCAGTCGTAGGAATAAAAACCGGCGCCAGACTTACGGCCCAGTTTCTCCTCGCCGATCATCTCGACGATCATCCCCGGCGGCTTGTGCGCCGGGTCGCCGGAGTCGGCGAAGAGGGCGTCGCCGATCGCCTCGGCGACGTCGAGGCCGACGAAGTCGAGCAGCGCCAGCGGGCCCATCGGGTGGCCGGCGCCGAGCTTCATGCAGGTGTCGACCTCGCCCGGCTCCATGCCGGTCCGCTCGACCATCCGCACGGCGTCGAAGAGGTAGGGGAAGAGCAGCCGGTTGACGACGAAGCCCGCCTGGTCGGGGACCTCGACCGCGGTCTTGCCGAGCGCCGCGCACCAGGCCATCGCCCGCTCGCGCGCCGCCTCTGCACCGTCCGGGACGCAGACCTCGACCAGCGCCATCCGCGGCACCGGGTTGAAGACGTGGAGCCCGTAGAGGCGCGGCACGCCGGCCTTGTCGGCGATGTCGCCGATCCCCAGCGATGACGTCGTCGTCGCCAGGTCGGCGTTCGGGCAGGCGTCGGCGACGGTCTTGATCAGCTCCGCCTTGGCGTCGAGCTCCTCGACGATCGCCTCGACCACGACGTCGCAGTCGGCCAGGTCCTTGGGGTCGGTGGTGACCCGCAGGCGGGACGGCTCGGCCCCCTCGATCTTGCTGCAGGCGGCGACGACTTTCTCCTCGGCACGCCAGGCCGAGGCCTCCGATCGCGCCAGGAGGATCGTCTCCGCGGTAGTGGTCGAGACCGCGGCGAGGCCAGTCGCTATGGCGCCGCTCCCCGCGATCCCCGGACTTTCGTACCCCTGTCTCTCGCTCACGGCCGGGTTCCTATCAAGCCGCGCCGCCGAACGCTCTGCGGTTGACCGACCGGTCAATCAGGGCGAGTAACGTCTGTCTCATAAGGTGCGCTCCGCAGGCGCAGATCTTCGAGACGGAGGAACACGATGGAGAACGGGAACGGCAGGCTTGGAGGGCGCGAGGTCGTGATCGTCGAGGCGGTCCGCACGCCGGTCGGGCGCGGCCACCTGGAGAAGGGCTACTACAAAGACCTCCATCCCTCCAACCTCCTCGCCAAGACCTATGCGGAGCTGATCTCCCGCGCCGGGATCGACCCGGCCGAGGTCGGCGACGTGATCGCCGGCTGCGTCCAGCAGTGGGGCGAGCAGGCGATCAACATCGGCCGCAACGCCTGGCTCGAGGCAGGGCTTCCCGAGGAGGTCCCGGCGACCACGGTCGACCGCCAGTGCGGCTCCGCCCAGCAGGCGGTCAACTTCGCGGCGACCCTGATCGCCTCCGGCGTCCACGACGTGGCGATCGGCGGCGGCGTCGAGCACATGGGGAAAAACTCGTTCGCGGCGGCGGGCGAAATCATGGCCGAGCGCGGCATGGCGTTCTCGAAAGAGCTGATGGAGCGCTACGACCTGATCCCGCAGGGCCTCTCGGCCGAGATGATCGCCGACAAATGGGAGATCCCCCGCTCCGAGCTCGACGAATTCGGCGTGCGCTCGCAGCGGCTGGCGCGGCAGGCGACCGACGAGGGTCGCTTCGAGCGCGAGATGATCCCCTACCAGGTCAACGGCGACACCTACGTCACTGACCAGGGGCTGCGCGAGACGACGCTCGAGGCGCTCTCGCAGCTGCGGCCCGCCTTCAAGGAGGACGGCAAGATCACCGCCGGCAACTCCTCGCAGGTCTCGGACGGCGCTGCCGCGGTGCTGCTGATGACGCGCGAGAAGGCCGACGCCCTGGGGCTGAAGCCGCGGGCGCGGATCTACGACATCACCACGGTCGGGGTCGACCCGGTGATCATGCTGACCGGCCCGATTCCCGCCACGGAAAAGCTCCTCGACCGCAACGGGATGGTGATCGACGACATCGACCTGATCGAGATCAACGAGGCCTTCGCCTCGGTCGTCGCGGCCTGGCAGCGCGAGCTCGAACCCGACATGGACCGGGTCAACGTGAACGGCGGCGCGATCGCGATCGGCCACCCGCTCGGCTCGACCGGCGCCCGCCTGATCACCACCCTCCTGCACGAGATGGAGCGCACCGACAAGGAGATGGGCCTGGTCACGATGTGCTGCGGTGGCGGGCTCGGCACGGGCACGCTGATCCAGCGCGTGTAGGCTGCGCCCTCGATGGACCTGACGCTGTCGCCATCGGAGGAGGGGTTCCGCGACGAGGTCGCGACCTGGCTGCGTGCCAACAACCCCGGCCCCGAACCGGAGGGCTCGCTCGACGAGGTGATGGCCTTCCGCCGCGAGTGGCAGTTGAAGCTCCACGCGGCCGGTTGGGCCGGGATCTCCTGGCCGAAGGAGTACGGCGGCCGCGGTGCGACGATGATCGAGCAGGCGATCTTCGTCGGCGAGGCTGCCGCCCAGGAAGCGCCGAGCCCGGCCAACGTGCTGGGGCTGGCGATGGGCGGGCCGGTGGTCATCGCGCACGGCACCGAGGCGCAGAAGGAACGCTACCTGGAGCCGATCCTGACCGGCGACGAGATCTGGTGCCAGGGCTTCTCGGAGCCCGAGTCCGGCTCCGACCTCGCCTCGCTTAAGACCCGCGCGGTCAAGGACGGCGACGAATGGGTCGTCACCGGGCAGAAGGTCTGGACCACGTTCGCCCAGTACGCGAAGTGGTGCATGCTGGTCGCCCGCACCGACCCCGACGCGCCCAAGCACCAGGGGCTCACCTACTTCCTGATGGACATGGAGCAGGACGGGGTCGAAGCCAAACCGCTGGTCCAGATCACCGGCGAGGGCGAGTTCAACGAGGTCTTCATCAACGAGGCGCGGATCCCCGACGAGAACGTCGTCGGCGGGGTCGGCAACGGCTGGGGCGTGGCGATCACGACGCTGATGAACGAGCGCGCCGGGCTCGCCTTCGGCGCGATCGCCCAGATCCACAACAGCCTCGGCAAGCTCGCGGCGCTGGCCGGCGAGGTGCGCGAGGAGGGCGGCAGCTCGGCCAGTGACGACGCCTGGTTCCGCCAGCGGATCGCCCAGCTCTTCATCGAGGCCGAGACGATGCGCCTCAACGCCTACCGCGGGCTGACCAAGACGATGCAGTCGGGGATCCCCGGCCCGGAGGGCTCGCTCGGCAAGTGGCAGTGGGCCGACATCAACCAGGACCTGACCGAGCTGGCGCTGGAGATCGAGGGCGCCTGGGCGGTGCTCGGGCGCGGCTCCGAGGGCGCCGTCGCCAACGGGGCCTGGCAGTACAACTTCCTCCGCTCGCGCGCCAACTCGATCGAGGGCGGCACCACCGACATCCTCAAGAACATCATCGCCGAGCGGGTGCTCGGCCTGCCGCGGATGCGCTAGCGGGCAGAGAAATCGGAGCTTTCAGTTATGTACTTCGACCTGACCGACGAGCAGGAAGCGATCCGCTCGACCGCCCGCGACTTCCTCGCCGCCCGCTTCAAATCGGAGCGGATGCGGGAGATCGCCGGCTCCGAGGACGGCACCGACGAGCAGGGCTGGGCGGAGATGGCCGAGCTCGGCTGGGCCGGCCTGGCGCTGCCCGAGGAGTGGGGCGGCCAGGGGCTCGGGATCGTCGACCTGGCGGTGCTGTTCGAGGAGATGGGCTACGCGCTCGCCCCCTCGCCGCTCTTCTCCAACACCGTGGTCGGGCTGGCGCTCGCGCGGAGCGCCTCCGACGAGCAGAAGGAGCGCTGGCTGCGGCCGCTCGCCGAGGGCACCGCCCGCGGCACCCAGGCGATGGTCGACGCGGGCTCGACCGGGACGCCCGGCGCATACCCGATGAAGGCAGGGGTAGAGGGCGACGCGGTCGTCCTCGACGGCAAGAAGGAGCTGGTCGCCGACGCGGCCGGCGCCGCCTTCTTCCTGGTCGCGACCGCTGACGGTCGGCGCCACATCGTCCCCGCCGACGCCGACGGGGTGAGCGTCAGCCCGGAGATCTCGATCGATACCACCCGCCGCCTCTCCACCGTCAACTTCGCCGGCGTCCGCGTCCCCGCCGAGCAGACGTTGCCCGGCCACGGCGCCGAGTTCGAGGGCGTCTTCCTGCGCGGCGCGGTGGCGCTCGCCGCCGAGTCGACCGGGGTCGCCCAGCGCACCCTGGAGATGGCGGTCGCCTACGCCAAAGACCGCCAGCAGTTCGGCCGGCCGATCGGCGCCTACCAGGCGGTCTCGCACCGCTGCGCGCAGATGCTCCTGGAGACCGAGAATTCACGCTCCGCCGTCTACGGCGCCGCCTGGGCTGCCGACGCCGACCCCGACCCCGACGCATTGCCGCTCTCGGCCTCGATGGCGAAGGCCTACGCCTCCGACGCCGGCTGGCGCGTCCCCGACGCCTCGATCCAGGTCCACGGCGGGATCGGCTTCACCTGGGAGCACGACCTCCACTTCTTCCTCAAGCGCGGCCGCGCCAACGCCTCGATGTACGGGGACGCGCACTGGCACCGCGAGCAGGTGGCGAAGTCGGTCCTCGCGCCCGCCGCGGCATGACCCCCGCGCAGCTGTTCCTTTCCTCGACTATTCCGAAGTAAGGAACAGCGGGACGAGGTGAGCGCGCTGGATCGCATCTCGGTTGCCGCGATCGGCAACTCGGTCGCCGATCTCGAGGCGGAGACGCTGCGGGCCGAGGCGGCCGGGGTGGAGTGCGTCTGGGCGCCGGAGCTGTTCCGCGCCGCCGACACCCAGGCGGCCTACCTGGCGGCGAAGACCGAGCGGATCGACGTCGCCACCGGAATCGTCTGGGCCTTCACCCGCAGCCCTTTCATCATGGCGATCACCGCGCTCGACATCGACGAGATGTCGGGCGGGCGCTTCCGGCTCGGCATGGGGGCGGGGGTGAAGCGCCTCAACGAGACCTGGCACAACGCCGACTATGGGCGCCCGGCGCCACACTTGCGCGAGGCGATCGAGGCGACCCGGCTGATCATGCGCCAGGCCGGTGCGGGCGAGCCGATCCGCTACGAGGGCGACTACTACGACATCGACATCAAGGGCTGGGTGCGGCCCCATCCGGCCGCCCGCGAGACGCCGCCCCCGATCTACACCGCCGCCGTCCAGGCCGGCATGGCGCGGATGGCCGGCGACGTCGCCGACGGGCTGATCGGCCACCCGATCCAGAGCCTGCGCTGGATCGACGAGGTCGTCGTCCCCGGCTTCGAGGGGGGCCTCTGGCGCTCCAAGCGCGAGCGCGCCGGCTTCGACTACCTGCCGACGGTCTGCTGCGTGATCGACGACGACGAGGCGCACGCGCTCGACCTCGCCCGCCGCACGATCTCCTTCTACGCGACCGTCAAGACGTACGCGCCGGTCTGGGCGATGCACGGCTTCGAGGAGCAGGCGAACGCCGCCGGCGAGGCCTTCCGCCGCGGCGACCTGGCCGCGGTCCCGGCGGCGATCACCGACGCGATGGTCGAGGCCTACTGCGCCGCCGGCCCGCTCGACAAGGTCCGCGACCGGGTCGAGGCGACCGCCGAACGCGCCGACGGCCTGTTCCTCACGCCGCCGACCTACTTCATCTCGCCCGCGGAGCTGAGCGAGCACCAGAACCGCATCATCGACGCCTTCGGCCCGGGGGCGAAGGGCGGGTAGGGCTGGCGCCCGGCTGAGGGTTCGGGCCGGGTCGATTGGGGACGGTGCGGGGCCAAGGCGTTTCGGAGGCGACCCTGGCAGGCTGTGGCCGCCTCCGAAACGCCCAGGACGAATCGGTTGCGGGAGGGGGCCCGGTACAGGGACGGGCCTCTGCGGGTGGGGACGGTGAGTTCGCACTTCTCCGTCCTATGTACGGGGAACTGCGAACTCACCGGGGGGAGGCGCCCGTGGATCCGGCGGCTCGCGAGGGAGATGGGACGCACTCGTGAGGAAGCGGGAGCTTCCGCCGGGGAGATGCCGGGAACGTCACCGAGACGTGCGCCTTCTGGGGTCGTCTGCCCCCGTCCCGATCGCGCTGCAAGCTTTGGTGTCGCCATAGCGACACCAATCACTGCAGCGCGTCCAGGGCGATGGAGGGGCCGTGGACTTCGCGACGTCTCCCGCACTTCACCGTGACGTTCCCGGCGGCTCCGTCACGACCTCGCACGATCCCCGCCGCTCGCCCGAACCCTGAGCCGTTCCTCCCGACCTCGGCCATCTCGGCGGCGGCCACAGCCTGCCAGGGCCGCCGCCGAGATGGCCGCGTCCCTTTCACGTCCCTGGGCTCGTCATCTAGCCCCTGCGGCTCATCTCCCGCTGCACGTCCTCCTCGGAGATCCGGTTGCTCGGGCCGTAGGCCTTCCAGCCCTGGGCGACGATCCCGATCGCGGCACCGAGCATCACCCAGACCGGCCAGAAGTAACCGCCGCCGCCGATCGCCCAGATGACGACGACGACCGCCACCGCCAGGAGGCCACCGGCGAGGATCCCTTTGAAGTCCTGCTTCAGCTTCAGCCGCTGGATCGCCAACTCACGCGCCTTGTCCGGCGAGTCGATCCCTTGCTCGGGTGCGAGCGGAGTGTCCATGCCGCGATCGTAGCGCCGGGCCGGCGCTCAGTCCACGGGCAGGGCGGCGACGAAGCGGCCGAAGGCGGCCATATCGGTAATCGCCGGGCCGTGGCCGGGGAGGATCAGCGACGGCTCGAGGGCGGCCAGCTTGTGGATCGAGCGGCGGTTCAGCGCCGGGTCGTAGGTCATCTCGTCGGGCGGCTGGCGGATCCCCGGCAGGCCGGTGAGGAAGCTCATGTTGCGGACCACGTCGCCGCAGATCGCCACCCGGTCGGAGTCGCGGAAGAAGATCACCTCGCCCGGCGCGTGGCCGGGTGCGTGGACGACGCGGAAGCCCGCCACCTCGTCGCCCTCGGCGAGGACTCGGTCGACCTTGTGCGGCGGGCCGGTCCAGATGCGGTCGTAGATGCGTGGCACCAGAGCCGCCCCCGACCCGACCGACCGCCGGCCCTCCATCGCGTCGACATCGTCGGCGTGGCAGGCGAGCGGCACGTCGCGCCCCTCGCAGACGTCCTTCGCGCACCCTTGGTGGTCGGGATGGACGTGGGTGAGGGCGACCGCGGAGATCTCGACCCCGTCGAGCTCGGCGAAGATCCGCCGCCGGTCCCAGCGCCGGCCGGCGTCGATCAGCACATCCTCGGCCAGGTAGACGTTGACCGTCGGGCCGGGGAGCTCCTTGAGGCGCCAGACCCCCGGGGCCAGACACTTCATCTCAGTGCTCGATGCCCAGCGTCTCGCGCGACTCGCCGCTGCCGTCGGCGATCCGTTCGAGGCGGGCGATCTGCCGTTCGCCTTCGGCGCGGACCGGGTGGCCGGCCGGGAAGGGCTCGATCAGGCGCGCGATCCGGTTGCGGATCTGCAATGCGAAGTGGGGCGTCGCCGGGCCGGCCAGGGCGCGGATGTCCTCGACCGTGATGCCCTGCTCGCCGCCGAGCAGCTCTGGGTTCTCCGCCTCGCTCATTCTTCTGCCCCGATCTTCGCCAATTCGGCGACTTCGTTGACTTCGGCCTGCTGTTCGACGCTGATCTGCCCGGCGTCACCGACGATCCACACGTGGTTGTAGAAGGCCCGGGTCGGGTCGGTGGTGTAGCCGGGCTTGACGTCGAGGAAGTAGCCGCGCAATTCGGACGGCAGCGTATCGGCGCTGTCGGTGAGCAGCAACGGCCCCCAGGTCCCCGAGGCCGAGAGCGGCGCCGCGGCGGCGGCTTCGAGCGGCGCGTCGGAGCGGACCAGGACGAAGCCGTGGCCGGGGTCGGAGACGTTCCAGCCGAAGCTGCCTTCGCCGTAGCGGGCGAAGGAGATCGCCCCGGCAACCGGGTTGGCGCCGCTGATCCGGGCCACCTTGTCGCCGAGCTTGCCCACTTCCTTGAGGACCTTGTCGGAGATCGCCGAGCCCGGGCCGAGCGCGTAGACCGGCACGCCTTCGTCGCGGCGCAGCGCGGCGACCGTCGGCTGCGGCAGCGCTGCGGCTTCGGTGAAGAGGACCGGGTCGCCGGAGCGGGCGGCGTAGGCGGCGGCGGGCGCAGCGAAGGCCGGTTCGGAGCTGGAGGCGAGCAGGATCGCCTTCGGCGGCGACCCGGCCATCCGGTCGCGCAGGCGGGCGATCGCGGCGGCCTCGGAGGCGGCGTCGCCGGCGGCGACCTTGGCGGCGCTCATCCCGCCCGGCACCTGGACGTCGCCGATCGCGAGCACGGCGTCGCCGCCACTCGCCGCGCCGCCCTGCGGCTGCAGCGCGCCCAGTGCCTGTGAGGTCGCGTCGGGGACGCCTTCCGGTTCGCCGAAGAGGAGCGGCGCTTTGATCGGTTCGGCCATCAGCACGCCGGCGGCGATCGCCCCGGCCCAGTCTTCCTTGCCGACCAGGGCGACGGCGACCGGGCGCTGCTTTTCGTTGGTTGCGGGGAATACCGCGAGCGCGGTGGCGGCGGCATTGGAGACCGGGTCGGGCCCGCCGATCCGGGTCGTGTTCGAGGTGGCGAAGGAGGGATAGCCGAGTTCTTCGGCGCCGGCGCTCGACGATTCGCTTTCCGAGGACGAGGGCCTGCCGGTCTTGGCGGACACCACGGCGCTGGTCGACGGGGCGGGCGCCGCGCCTCCGCCGCCCTTCTTCGAGCCGCTGCCGGCGACGACGGCGAGGACGATGAAGCCGATCGCGACCGCGACCAGCACGGCGACCAGCTTGATCGGCCCGGGGATCCCACGGCGCCGTTTCGGCGCGGGCTCTTTCCGGGGCACCTCTTCCAGCTGCTCCTCGGTCTTTTTCGGTTCCGCGACTGGCTCGGGGCCGTCTTCCGGCGCCCCCACGTCGGCGTTGATCGGTCGGTCGGCGCTCACCCGTCCCAACCGTACAGGCGCGGCGGCGCTCCGGCCGGTCGGCTAGGCTTTCGGAGGGCTGGCTGACTGACCAGTCAATCAACCGCCGAGCCGCGGACGCTCCCTCGCCCGCGGAACCGAGAAGAGAGAGGAAGCGCAGTGGATTTCGGACTGAACGACGAGCAGCTGACCTACCAGGCCGAGTGCCGCAGATTCGCCCGCGAGGTGATCCGCCCGGCCGCCCCCAAGCATGACCGGGAGGAGAGCACCCCCTGGGAGGTCATCAAAGAGGCGCGCCGCCAGGGCTTCGGCGGGCTCGAGGGGATGCAGCGCGCGGCCGAAGACGGCGAGGGCCAGATGCAGCCGATCATGGCCGAACAGTTCCACTGGGGCTGCGCCGGGATCGCCCTGGCGATCAGCGGCTCCGGCCTCGCCGCGGCGGGCATCGCCTCCTCCGGCACCCCCGAGCAGACCATGCGCTGGGTCCCCGAGTGCTTCGGCAATGCCGACGAGGTGAAGCTGGGCGCCTACGCGGTGACCGAGCCACAGGCCGGCTCCGACGTCAAGAGCCTGAAGACGACCGCCGTCCGCGACGGCGACGAGTGGGTCCTCAACGGCACCAAGGTCTTCATCACCAACGGTGGCATCGCCGACGTCCACGTCGTCGTCGCCACCGTCGACCCGACGCTCGGCACCCGCGGCCAGGCCTCCTTCGTGATCGAGAAGGGGACCCCGGGCTTGAGCCAGGGCAAGAAGGAGTCGAAGATCGGGATCCGCGCTTCGCACACCGCCGAGGTCGTGCTCGAGGACTGCCGCATCCCGGCCGAGAACCTGCTCGGCGGCGAGGAGAAGCTGCAGAAGAAGCTGGAGCGCGGGCGCTCCGGCCAGAAATCGCGCGCCGGGGCCGACGCCCTGGCGACCTTCGAGATCACCCGGCCGATCGTCGGCGCCTCGGCGCTGGGGATCGCCCAGGCGGCGTATGAGTGGACCCTCGAGTACCTCTACGGCCGCGAAGAAGGCGGCGTCCAGTTGCTCAGCGCGCAGCGGGTGCAGCAGACGCTGGCCGACGTCGCCACCGAGATCGAGGCGGCCCGCCTGCTGGTCCAGCGCGCCTCCTGGATGGGGCGCAACGGCCGGCCGATGACCGGCGGCCAGGGCTCGATGTCGAAGCTGAAGGCGGGCGACGTGACGATGTGGGCGACGACGACGCTGATGGACCTGGTCGGCCCGGCCGCCTGGGACACCGACCACCCGCTCGAGAAGTGGTTCCGCGACGCCAAGATCTACCAGCTGTTCGAGGGCACGGCCGAGATCCAGCGGATGGTCATCTCGCGGATGCAGGCCCGCGAGTACGCCGAGCGCCTCGGCTTCGCCGCCGAAGTAGCGGCCGAGGCCCAGGCCCCGAAGGAGCCCGTCCCGGCCTGACTTCGGTCACAGGCTCGGTGTTGACGGGCCGAAAACTCAACCAGGGCTTGAGTTTTCGGCCCGTCAACACGACGTATTCTCGGGACTGTGACCGGCCGGGACCACGACCACGACCACTCGGGCGGCGGGGGACACGGGCATAGCCACGGCTTCGGCGCGCACGCGCTGGAGGGG
Organism: uncultured Actinomycetes bacterium; assembly: GCA_963824485.1. GTDB lineage: Bacteria > Actinomycetota > Thermoleophilia > Solirubrobacterales > 70-9 > VAYN01. The sequence goes on along the minus strand of CAWGPH010000003.1, from coordinate 594,254 downwards.
CGGCGGGAGGACTCGCGGCGCCGGCTCGGCGTCGCGCTGGCGATCAACGTCGTGCTGCTGCTCGCCGAGGCGATCGGCGGCGTCCTCACCGGCTCGCTGGCGGTCCTCGCCGATGCCGGGCATCTGCTCTCCGACGTCGGCTCGATCGTCCTGGCGCTGATCGCGGCGCGGCTCGCCGCGCGCCCCGCCTCCGGCCGGCGCACCTTCGGCTATCAGCGCTCGGAGGTGCTGGCGGCGCTCGTCAACGGGTTGCTCCTCGTCGCGGTCAGCGTCGGGATCGGGATCGCCGCGATCGGCCGGCTCTCGAACCCGCCGGGGATCGAGGGCGGCGGCGTCCTCGCACTCGGCTTGCTCGGCCTGCTCGGCAACGCCGCGGCGACCGTCTACCTGGCTCGCGGCGAGCGCGCCGACGTCAACCTGGAGGGCGTCCTGCGCCACTCCTTCGCCGACGCGCTGGGCTCGCTCGGCGTAGTCATCGCCGGTGCCTGGGTCCTGCTCGGCGGCTCCGACATCGTCGACCCGATCGTCGGCCTGCTGATCTCGGTGCTCGTCCTCTTCTCCTCCTGGCGGCTGATCAAGGAACCGTTCGATGTGTTGATGGAGTCGGCCCCCGCCGACCTCGACGTCGACGGGATGGGGGCGGCAATCTGCCGCGTCGACGGCGTCCGCTCGGTCCACGACCTCCACGTCTGGACGGTGACCGCCGGCTTCCCGGCGCTCGCCGCGCACGTCGTCGTCGCCCGCGGCTCCGACCGCGACCGGATCCGCCAGCAGCTCGAGCTGGAGCTGGGCGAGAGCTTCGGGATCGAGCACACGACGCTGCAGATGGAGGAGGAGGCCGAGGGCGGCCTGCTCAGCGTCGAGAACGCTCGTCCAGGGTGATGTTTGAGATCGGAAATAAACGGCCAAAGGAGTGAACCGCCGGGTTACATTTACCGATGCAGTGGTCGGGATCGACCAGGCGGAAACGCAGTCTGGAAGCCAACTTGCCGAGTAATGAGTATCGCTAATGCACACTTTTAGGTAATAGTGATTCGCCAAGCTCACACTTACCTCGCCGGTGCCCTCTCGGGCGTGACCCTGATCGGGATCGCGATCGTCGTCTTCGTCGTGCTCGTATCCGCCCAGGTCTTCCACGACTGGCCGATCGCCGAGCTCGGCAGCAACAACCAGAAGGCCGCTGTCGCGCCGGCGAAGGCGCTGCCGGTGGCCGCCGGCACGGCCGCCGCGGGCGGCACCCGGGCGACCGCAGGCGCCGCGCACGCGAGGCCGACCAAGGTGGGCGCCACGACCGCCACCGGCAACTCGAAGCGCGCCCGCGGTCACACCGGTGCCCCCGGCGCGGTGGCCGACGTCAGCGGCCCGGCGACCGCGGTCGAAGCCGCCCCGACGACGGGAACCGACGAATCGGCGGGCGGCAACTCCGGCTCGCACCCCTCCCGGCCCTCCTCCTCCTCATCGCCGCCGTCGAGGTCCTCGCCGTCGAGCAATGGTTCCGGCGGCAGCGGCTCGACCGCGACCGCCTCGTCGGGCTCCCGGGGCTCCGGCGGTTCCTCGGGCTCGACCGGCACCGGCACCGGCACGGTCGGTTCCACCGTCACGACCGCCACCACCAAGCCCACCCAGGTGGTCACCGAAGGGGTCGACGAAACCGTCCACGGGGTCGACGAAAAAGTCCTCGGAGGCACGCTCGAAAAAGCCGGCGTCACCGAAGTCACCGAAAGCGTGGTGAACGGTGTCGCCGGGCCGGAATCGGCGGTCGGTAAGACCGTCGAAGGGGTCGGCGAAGTCGTCGGCGGGCTGCTCGGCGGCGGCGGTCACTGAACCGACTCCACGGGCAACCGTCACAATGCCGCCGATGGCGGAGCAGGTGAAGATGGACCCTAGGTCTGGGGCAGTGGCGGGCGATCCGATCGTCGACTCGGCCGTGTTGCCGATCGGCAGCCGCCTGAACGAGCGCGGCCACCTCGAGGTCGGCGGCTGCGACATCGTCGGGCTGGCCGAAGAGCACGGCACCCCCGCCTACGTCTACGCCGAGGACGACCTGCGCGCCCGCGCCCGCGCCTACCGCGAGGCCTTCGCGAGCCGCGGCGTCGACGGCGAGGTTCTCTTCGCCAGCAAGGCCTTCCCGGCGACCGCCGCCTACAAGCTGTTCGCCGCGGAGGGGCTGTCGGTCGACGTCGCCTCCGGCGGCGAGCTGCACCTCGCCCTCGCCGCGGGCTTCGAGCCGGCGCGCATCCACATGCACGGCAACAACAAGACCGACGAGGAGATCCTGATGGCGGCGCGGGCCGGTATCGGCCATCTGATCCTCGACTCCTTCGACGAGATCGAGCGCTGCGAGCGGCTGCTCGACCAGCCGATCAAGGTGCTGATCCGGGTGACCCCCGGGATCAAGCCCTCGACCCACGACTACATCACCACCGGCCAGCTCGACTCGAAGTTCGGCTTCGGCACGGGCGACGCCGGCTCGGCGGCGCGGGCGATCGAACGGGCGCTGGCCTCCGACGTGCTCGACCTGGTCGGCCTCCACGCCCACATCGGCTCGCAGATCTTCGAGCTCGAGCCCTACCGCCTCGAGATCGCCGCGCTCGGCGAGTTGGCGGGGGACTGGTGCGAGGTCGTGGACGTCGGCGGCGGGCTCGGCGTCGCCTACACGGTCGACGACGCGCCGCCCTCGATCGACGACTACATCGGCGTCAAGGTGGCCGGGGTGCGCGAGGTCTTCGGGCCGAACGTGCGGGTCCTGGTCGAGCCGGGCCGCTCGCTGGTCGCCAACGCCGGCGTCACCGCCTACCGCGTCGGCACCGTCAAGGAGATCCCCGGCGTCCGCACCTACGTCGCCGTCGACGGCGGCATGTCGGACAACCTGCGGCCGATGCTCTACGGGTCCCGGTACGAGGCCCTGATCGCCGATCGCGCCGGCGCCGAGCCCGACACCCTCGTCACCGTCGCCGGGATGCACTGCGAGTCGGGCGACGTGATCGTCCGCGACGCGATGCTGGCGGCGCCCGCGGTCGGCGACGTCCTCGTCACCCCGGCGACCGGCGCCTACGGCCACGCGATGGCGAGCAACTACAACGGCGTCACCCGGCCGCCGGTGATCTTCTGCCGCGACGGCCAGGCCCGGGTCGTGGTCCGCCGCGAGACCTACGACGACCTGACGGCCCGCGATGTCTGAGGTGACGACGACGGAGACCGTGGCCGAGGTAGGCGAGGGCCCCAAACCCGTGCGCATCGGCCTGCTCGGCCGCGGCAACGTCGGCACCGCCTTCGCCGAGCTGCTCGCCGAGCGCGCCGAGGCGGTCGAGGCGGCGACCGGCCGCCGGCCCGAGCTGGTCGGGGTGCTGACCCGCGGCGAGGGCGACTTCGAGGAGATCCTGGAGCGCTCCGACCTGGTGGTCGAGCTGATGGGCGGGACCGAGCCCGCCTTCGACCACGTCGCCGCGGCGATGCGCGCGGGCCGGCCGGTCGTCACCGCCAACAAGCAGCTGCTCGCCCAGCACGGCGACGAGCTCTTCCAGATCGCCCGCGAGGCGGGCGTGGAGCTGCGCTTCGAGGCGGCGGTCGCGGCGGTGATCCCGATCGTCCGCACGATCCAGGAGGGCTTTGCCGCGACCGAGATCGAGAAGGTCTACGGGATCGTCAACGGCACCACCAACTTCATCCTCAGCGAGATGGCGGCGAGCGGGGCCGGCTACGACGACGTCCTCGCCCGCGCGCAGGAGCTCGGCTACGCCGAGGCCGACCCGACCGACGACGTCTCCGGGGCCGACGCGGCGGCGAAGATGGCGATCCTCGCGCGGCTCGCCTTCCATACCCCGGTGACGCTGTCGGAGGTCTCCTACGAGGGCATCGAGGCGATCCAGCCCGACGACCTCGCCTTCGCCAAGGAGCTCGGCCTCTCACTGAAGCTGCTCGGCGTGGCGGAGCGGCGCGGCGAGGCGATCAGCGTCCGCGTCTTCCCCTGCTTCCTCTACTCCGGCCATCCGCTGGCGCCGATCGAGGGCGCCTTCAACGCGGTGATGATCCAGGCGCCGGCGATCAACGAGGTGACTCTTTCGGGCCCCGGGGCGGGCGGGTTGCAGACCGCCAGCGCGGTGCTCGGCGACGTCGTCTCGATCCTCGCCGGCGACGCGCCGGTGCACGAGACGCGGGTCGAGCTGCCGATCGTCGCCGACGTCCCCAGCTCCTTCTACCTGCACCTCGAGGTCGCCGACCGGCCCGGCGTGCTGGCCCGGATCGCGACCGTGCTCGGCGACCACCAGGTCTCGGTGAAGAGCGTCGTCCAGCGCGGGATCGGCGACGACGCGCGGCTCGTGATGGTCCTCCACGAGTGCCTCGAGTCGCGCTTCGCGCGGGCGGTCGAAGCGCTCAACGAGCTCGGCGAGCTGCGCGGCCCGGCGCGCTCGATCCACGTCATCGAGGAGCGCTCCTAGGTGCCGGAACGCGGGCTGATCGAACGCTACCGCGACCGCCTGAACCTCGAGCCGGACGACCCGATCGTCAGCCTGCAGGAGGGCTCGACCCCGCTGATCCCCTCGCCGCGCCTCTCCGAACGGGTCGGCGCCGAGGTCTTCCTCAAGTTCGAGGGCGCCAACCCGACCGGCTCGTTCAAGGACCGCGGCATGACCGTCGCCGTCTCGCGGGCGAAGGGGCGCGGGGTGGAGGCGGTGATCTGCGCCTCGACCGGCAACACGGCGGCGAGCTGCGCGGCCTACGCGGCGCGCGCCGGCCTGCGCGGCGCGGTGATCGTCCCCGAGGGCAAGATCGCGATCGGCAAGCTCGCCCAGGCGCTGGTGCACGGGGCGCGGGTGGTGGCGCTGAAAGGCAACTTCGACGACGCGCTGCGGATCGTCCGCGAGCTCTCCCAGCGCCACCCGATCGAGCTGGTCAACTCGGTCAACCCCTATCGGATCGAAGGCCAGAAGACCGGGGCGTTCGAGGTGATCGAGGAGCTCGGCAAGGCGCCGGACGCGCTGGCGATCCCGGTCGGCAACGCCGGCAACGTGACCGCCTACTGGCGCGGCTTCCAGGAGATGGACGCGGCGCCGATCCTCTACGGCTTCCAGGCCGAGGGCGCGGCGCCGCTGGTCATCGGCAAACCGGTCGAGCATCCCGAGACGATCGCCTCGGCGATCCGGATCGGCAATCCGGCCCGCTGGGAGGAGGCGATGGGCGCCTTCACCGGCTCGCACGGTCGCGTCGCCGCCGTCTCCGACACACAGATCATCGACGCCTACCACTGGCTCGCCTCCTGTGTCGGCGTCTTCTGTGAGCCTGCCTCGGCGGCCTCGGTGGCGGGTCTGCTCGCCCACGGCCTGCCGACCGTCGAGGGCGACGCGAAGCCGGAGACGGTGGTCGCGGTGCTCACCGGCCACGGCCTCAAGGACCCCGACACCGCGATCGGCAAAGCCCCCGCGGTGATCAGCTGCGAGAACGATCTCAGCGCCGTCGAGCGCGTCGTTTTCGACTAGTTCGGTAATACAGTACGGATAAGTACTGCAATACCATACTGATCCGTACTGTGATGCCATACTACGTGGTAAGGTCGGGGATAGATGGCGCAGCTGAATCCATTCGTCTTCGATCGCCCGGTGGCCGCCGTCGACCTGATCGACCGCGACAAAGAGTCCGAGCAGCTCCTTCTGCTGGCCGAAGGAGGTCATGCGGTCCGGCTGTCCGCGCCGCGTCGCTACGGCAAGACCAGCCTGCTGCGCCGCCTGGGCGACGAAGCCGACAAGGCCGGGATGAACTACGTGGAGATTGACTTCTACGGCGTCCTCTCTCGTCAGGATGTCGCCGGTCGGCTCGAGGAGGGCTACGCGAAACTGCGGCCGGGGCCACAACGCATCGCCAGGGCGGCGATCCAGACCTTGCGGCCCTCGGTCAGCGTCGGGGCAGGGGGAGTGCGGGTCGAATCCCGCCCGCGGATCGACGAAGGGATCAATCGGCGTCTGACGGGGCTGCTCGACCTGCCGGTGCAGTTGCATGACCGAACCGGGCAGCGGACGCTGGTGGCCTTCGACGAGTTCCAGGCGTTACTGGCGGTCGACTCCGGCATCGACGGGCTGTTTCGCAGTCGCATCCAACGTCACGGAGACGCGGCGAGTTACGTCTTCGCCGGATCGCACCCCGGCCTGATGGCGCAGCTGTTCGGTGCCCACGAGCGGCCCTTCTTCGGGCAGGCGCGCGCCTTGCGCCTCGATCCGCTTCCCGATGCGGAGATCGTCGAACACGTCGGTGAGCGCTTCGCGGCGACCGGCCGGGAGGTGGGCGCGGCGATCGAACCGCTGCTCGACCTCGCCGCCGGCCATCCTCAGCGGGCGATGCTGCTGGCCCACCACCTCTGGGAGCAGACGCCGGACGACGCGGTCGCCCAGTCCGAGCATTGGCAGGCGGCGGTGAAGTCGGTCTTTGCCGAACAGGACGACGCGCTGCGGGCGACCTGGGATTCGCTCGCGGTCAAAGAGCGGGCCGTCTTCACCGCGCTGGCGCTGGCAGAGCCGGTCTTCGGTCCCCGCACGTTGGAGCGCTTCAACCTCTCCAAAGGCGGTGCGCAACACGCCCGTGACGCGCTCGCCCACGTTGGTCATATCCAGCGGATCGGCGACGCCTGGCAGCCCGTCGATCCCCTCCTGGCGCGCTGGGCGGTCGAATTGCAACACAATGGCGGCGAGGATCTTCTGCGATGACCGCGCGCCACCGACTCGTCCGCGTCCCCGCCTCCTCGGCCAACCTCGGGCCGGGGTACGACGCGATGGCGGCGGCGGTGGCGCTGCACCTGGAGCTGGAGGTCGAGGAGACGGGGGAGTTCGCGGTCGACCCGGGTGGGCTGGAGGTGTCGACCGGGCGCGACAACCTGATCGTGCGGGCGTTCGAGACGCTGCATCCGGCGGACGGGATCGCCTTTCGGCTGCGCAGCGAGGTCCCACTGGCGCGCGGCCTCGGGTCGAGCGCCGCGGCGATCGTCGCCGGCCTCGCCGCCGCCGACCACCTCTTCGAGCTGGCTCTCACCCGCGAGGAGCTGCTCGCCCGCGCGACCGAGATCGAGGGCCATCCCGACAACGTCGCCGCCGCGATCTACGGAGGGTTCGTCGTCTGCGCGGCGGGCGGTGATCCTTTCGCCGCGCGGTTCGACCCGCCGGAGGGGCTGGAGGGGATCGTCGTGATCCCGGTAGAGGAGGTCTCGACCCGGCTCGCTCGCGAGGCGATCCCGGCCGAGGTGCCGCTCGCCGACGCGGTCGCCAACGTCTCCGCCGCCGCCCTGCTGGTGCTGGGACTGCGGAGCGCCGACCTCGACCTGGTCGGCCGCGGCCTCCACGACCGCATCCACCAGCCGCGGCGGCGCGACCTCTACCCACGCTCGATGGAGATCGTCGACAGCGCCGCCGAGCTCGGCGCGGTCGGGGCGACGATCTCCGGCGCCGGGCCGACCGTCCTCGTCTGGACCACCTGGGAGGAAGCGGGCGCCGTCGCGGCGGCGCTGAAGGAGCGGACCGAGGGCTGGGCCGAGGTGCGCCGCCTCCCCTTCGAACCGCTCGGCGCCGACGTCCCCGAGCTCTGACCAGGGCGGAAAGCCTTCCTTTTCCCGGTGCGGTGGGGTTAGAGTCGCGCTCATGCCCACCTTGCCGAAGTCGAAGCTGATCCCCGCCCTCCTCGCCGTCGCCGCGTTGCTGGCCCTCCCGGCCGCCGCGAACGCGACGCTCTCCTACACCAAGACCGTCAAGCAGCCACAGATCTTCTACGCCAAGAACAACGGCAAGGGGGCCCACCGCATCGGGCCCGGCTTCAACTCCCACGTCTCGCCCGACGGCGAACTCGTCGTCTACGAACGCGACACGACGAACGGTGCAGAAATGCGGCTCTACTCGCTCGAAGCGAGGAAGGCCGAGCGGCTGCTGAACCCGTGGGCGGAAAGCTACGTCTTCGCCTGGTCGCCCGACTCAAGCATGGTCGCGGCGCTGACCGGCGGCCTCAACGGCCCCGACACGCTGCTCGTGATCGACGTGGAAACCGGCAAGAAGACGAAGATCGCGAAGGGCTACTTCAACGGCCTCAGCTTCTCGCCGGAAAGCACCGAACTCGTCTACGGCGTCTCGCAATCGCAGGACTATCCGTTGAAGAGCAACATCTTCCGCGTCAAGGTTGATGGCACCGGCAGGGTCGCGCTCAGCCATGACAAGAACTCGGCCTACCCACTCTGGGGGCCGACCGGGCAGATCGTCTTCGCCCGCCAACTGGGCGCCAAGCAGCGCCAGTACGGGCCGAAGAACGAGCTTTACGTGATGAACGAAGAAGGCGAACGGATCAGCCGGCTGACCAACACCAAGGTGGATCCTCTCGCCCAGGGCCTCACCCCGATCCAGTGGTCGGAAAACGGCCGGCGGCTGCTCACCGAGTTCGGCGGCCAGGACCAGAGCTACGCGGTCGCGGTCAACACGGTGACGGGGGCCGAAAAGGCGCTGACCAAGAACGTCGAGTCTGGCTTCCAGGGCGCCGCCCTCTCGCCCGACGGCAAGACCGTGCTCGGCACCGCCGGCCTCGACTTCGGCGGCAACCTGCACCCGAAGGTGGTGACGATGCCCTTCACCGGCGGCAAGCAGAAGGTGCTGGTGGCGGGCGGCTACCAGCCCTCCTGGGGCGGCTGAACCGCGCCGCGTTCGCAGTTTTCCCCCGCATAGCGGGGAAAACTGCGAACGCGTTCATCCGGGCTTCAGGGCCTCCCTATAATTCGGGTCGCCCGCAAACCCGTCGCGCGCCCGCTCGAAGAAGGCGCGGATCCCGGGAGGTAGATATGCCCAGTCGTAAGTCCGGCGCCCGCCGCGTCGAGCGCGCCCACCCAGTCGAGCGTTTCGCGTGGGACCGGCCGTACAAGCCGCTGGTCTCGCCGCCGAGCGTCGAAGAGAACGATGCCTGCGCGATCTACGCGTCCGTGCGCAAGGACGCGACCCCGAGCCACGAGCCGATCGAGCTGGCGATCCCGGCGCTGCAGAAGATGCTCCATCGGGCCGGCAACGTCGACGGCGAGGGCGACGGCTGCGGCCTGATGCTCGACCTGCCGCGCAAGATCTGGGCCGAGGAGGTCCGGATCGGCGGCCACGACCCGGCGCTGACCCTCGACGACGCCTTCGCCGTCGCCCACCTCTTCGTCGAGCGCTCCCAGGACGTCGAGAAGATCAAGCACGACGCCCGCGAGCTGCTCGCCGAGGGCGGCTTCCGGATCCTCGCCGAGCGCGAGGGCAAGGTCGACTCGACCGCGCTCGGCCCGACCGCGCGCGAGGAGGAGCCCGTCTTCTGGCAGATCGCCGGCCTGGTCTCGGACGCCCAGCACCGCGACGCGGTCGTCTTCGAGCTGCTGCTGGAGCTGGAGCGCCGGCTCGGGGTCCACGTGCCCTCCTTCTCCGGGACCACCTGCGTCTACAAGGTGATGGGCTCGCCGAACGTGCTCGGCGCCTACTACCCGGACCTGTCCGATCCGCGCTTCGAGACGATCGGCGCCTTCGGCCACAACCGCTACTCGACCAACACCTGGCCCTCCTTCAAGCGCGTGCAGCCGTTCTCGGCGCTCGGCCACAACGGCGAGATCAACACGATCGAACAGCTGCGCCAGGAGGCGAAGATGCTGGCGGTCCAGATCGAGCCCGGCTCCTCCGACTCGCAGGACCTGAACCTGACGATCGACACGATGGTCAGCCGCGAGGGCCTCTCGCTGGCGGAGGCGATGGAGATGGTGCTGCCGCCGATCGTCGAGGAGATCCGCGGCCTGCCGCGGGAGCTGCAGTCCTTCTACATGTACCTGCACCAGGCGATGGGGCCGTTCGCCCAGGGCCCGGTCGCGCTGATCGCCCGCCACGGCGATGAGTGCGTCTTCTCCGCCGACGCGATGGGCCTGCGGCCGCTGTGGAAAGTCGAGACCGAATCCGACCACGTCTTCAGCTCCGAGCCGGGCGTCGTCTCGGTCCACGACATGGTCTCCGAGCCGCAGCCGATGGCTCCCGGCGAGAAGGCGATGGTGCTGATCGACCGCGCCGAGCGCACCTCGACCCTGTATCCGCACGCGGCGATGCTGCGGATGGTCCGCGAGCGCTGGCTGGCCCGCAACGGGGTCGACACGGTGGCGCCGTACGAGCGCGCGCTGGAGACCGGCGGCCCGCTGGAGGGCGCCGACGTCCCCGGCTACTCGGACGCCGGCCCGGCCGAGCCGGTCAAGGTCGAAGACCGCGTCCTCGCCGGCTTCGGCTGGCAGCGCGACGACGTCAAACTGGTCCAGCAGATGGCCTCCAACGGGGCCGAGCCGATCGGCTCGCTGGGCTACGACGGCCCTCTGGCGGCGCTCTCGCCGGAGCGGCAGAACCTCGCCGACTACTTCAAGGAGACGGTCGCCGTCGTCACCAACCCGGCGCTCGACCGCGAGCGTGAGCTCGAGCACTTCTCGACCCGCACCCTCTACGGGCGCCGCCCGTCGATCGACTCCGCCGCCGAGGACACGGCGACGGTCGAAACCGCCTTCCCGGTGGTGCTGGGCGGCCACCACGGCCTCGCGCCGCTCTCCGACAAGACCTACCGGCAGATCGCCCGCGACCACCAGACCTACCTGCTCGAGGACCTCTGGGAGGAGTTCCGCGGCCGCGCCGCCGCGGTCGACATCTCGCTGCTCGAGTCGGAGACGACGGCGGGGGCGATCGAGCGGATCAAGCACGAGGCGGTGAAAAAGGTCCGCAACGGGGCGGAGCTGCTGATCCTCACCGACCGCACCGTCTACGACGGCGAGCGCCGCTACCTTGATCCGCACCTGGCGACCTCGGCGGTCGACCAGGCGCTGAAGCAATTCAAGGTGGTGCGCGGCGAAACGAACCTGCGCCGGCGCTGCGGGATCGTGCTGCGCTCGGCCGCGCTCCGCAACGTCCACGACGTGATGCTCGCGCTCGGGCTCGGCGCCAACGGCGTCTGCCCCTACGTGATGGTCGAAGTGATCTGCGTCGAGGACTACGAGAAGGACGTCGGCAACCTCTGCGACGCGCTCACCAAGGGGATCGAGAAAGTCATCTCGACGATCGGCATCCACGAGGTGCGCGGCTACGCGCGGCAGTTCTCCTCGATCGGGGTCAAGCCGGAGCTGGCCGAGATCTTCCAGACGAAAGCGTTCGCCGCGACCGAGGCGGGCGGCACCGGCTTCGCCGAGCTCGACGCCGACACCAACGAGCGCGCCAAGGCGCTCGCCGGCGACGACGAGGCGGCCAAACCGGCGAAGACGTTCCGCTTCTACCCGAAGGTCTACAAGTTCGCGATCGCCACGGCGAACGGCAGCGGCACCTACGAGGAGTACTCGGAGAAGGTCCGCGACCTGGAGAAGCAGAGCCCGATCTCGATGCGCCACATCATGGCGTTGAGAGGCGATCGCGACCCGGTCGACCCGAGCGCGGTCGACGCCGGGGTCGGCCACCACGACTACCCGATCGTGATCTCCTCGATGAGCTTCGGCTCGCAGTCGGAACCGGCCTTCCGCGCCTACGCCGACGCGGCGAAGGCGACCAACATCCTCTGCATGAACGGCGAGGGTGGCGAGATCAAAGACATGTACGGCCAGTATCGGAACTGGCGTGGCCAGCAGATCGCCTCGGGGCGCTTCGGCGTCTCGGCCGAGATGGTCAACAGCTCCTACGTCGCCGAGATCAAGATCGGCCAGGGCGCCAAGCCCGGCGAGGGTGGCCACCTGCCCGGCAAGAAGGTCTCGGAGAAGGTCGCCGCCGCGCGTAACGCGGCGCCCGGCACCGACCTGATCTCGCCGTCGAACAACCATGACCTGTACTCGATCGAGGACCTCGCCGAGCTGATCGACGAGCTGAAGACCGTCAACCCCGACGTGCGGGTCTCGGTCAAGGTCCCGGTGGTGCCGAACATCGGCACGATCGGCCTCGGCATCGCCAAGGCGGGCGCCGACATCATCACTCTCTCGGGCTTCGAGGGGGGGACTGGCGCGGCGCGCCAGCACGCGCTCCGCCACGTCGGCCTGCCGTCGGACATCGGCACCCGCGCCGTCCACCAGGCGCTGATGGAGGCGGGCCTCCGCAACCGGGTCGAGATCTGGGCCGACGGCGGCTACCGCACCGGCCACGACATCGTCAAGCTCCACTGCCTCGGTGCGAACCGAGTCGGCTTCGGGACGCTGGCGATGGTCTCGCTCGGCTGCACGATCTGCCGCGGCTGCCAGCTCGACACCTGCCACGTCGGCATCGCGACGCAGATCGAGACGACCGAGCAGGCCCAGGAGCACGGCCTCAAGAAGTTCACCCCGCAGGAGGTCGACCGGGCCGCCGAAAGCTGTGCCCGCTTCTTCTCCGCGATGGGGGAGGAGGTCAAGCAGGTGGTCGCCTCGCTCGGCTACGAGCGGGCCCAGGACCTGGTCGGCCGCTACGACCTGCTCGAGCAGGTGGCGCTGAAGGACAAGATCGACCTGGCGCCCTTGATCACGCCGCTGGAGGAGTACCTCGACCTGGAGCCGCTCGACCTGCCGGTCGCCGAGGGGGCGGAGGACACCCGCGCCGAAGCGGGCCTCGTCGTCGCGCGGCCGATCCGCATGGAGGCGAAGGCGGCCTCGGCGGAGATCGCCAGGCTGGCGCCGGAAATCTGTGGTGGCCAGACCCTGCGCAGCGAGTTCCCGCGGGCCACGGACGCCAACGACCGCGTGCTGGGGACGGAGCTCTCCGGGGCGATCGCCCGCTCGCGGATCTTCGACGACGGCCCCGCGGCCAGCGACGAGATCCTCGCCAGCCTGGAGTTCAACGGCGGCTCGGTCGCCGGCCAGGGCCTCGGTGCCTTCAACTCCTACGGGGTGGCGCTGCGGGTCGAGGGCGGCGCCCAGGACGGCGTCGGCAAGGCGATGCTGGGCGGCACGATCGCGATCCTCAAGGGCACGGGGAAGGGCGGCCGGCGCCTCAACGGCTCGGTCGGCAAGTCCTTCGCCTACGGCGCCCAGCGCGGCAAGCTCTACGTCCAGGGCTCGGCCGACTCGCGCTTCTGTATCCGGCTCTCCGGCGCCGACGTGGTGCTGGGCGGCGAGCCGCAGGAGCCGATCGACGATGCCCGCGGCTGCGTCGTCGACCGTGCCAACGCCAAGGGGTTCGCCTTCGAGTACATGACCTCGGGGCGCGCGATCGTGCTCGGCGACCTCGGCCCCTGGGCCTGCGCCGGGATGACCGGCGGCCGCGTCTACGTCCGGTTCAACGCCTTCGGGATCGACCCGGCGGCGATCGAACGGCGGCTCGGCGAGGGCGCCAAAGTCGAGCTCAAGGACCTCGACTCGGAGGCCCTGATCGACATCGACGAGCTGCTCTCCGGCTACGCCGAGGAACTGCGCGCCACCGGCCAGGACGACGAGGCGGAGCGGATGCTGGGGCTGGCCGAGGACGCGACCAGCAACTTCCTGATGGTCATGCCGCACAAGGTCCAGGCCGACCCGAGCATCTCGACCGAGTAGTCGGCTGGGCGCCGCGGCGCCCCGGAGTACGCGGAGATTCGAGCGGAACGGGTCCGTTGTGGAGGGACCGGAGGTCCGTCACGGAGATTCCTCCTTTCGAACGGTCAGAAATCTGCGCGGTTAGAAATCCTCGCTATACGTGGATAGGTAACCACGCAGATTTCTGACCGTTCGAAGTGGGTCATGAAGCCGTGACGACCAGCCTCCTCAGCGTGTATCCCGGGGCTCGCCCGAACCTGTCGCCGTCCCCTTGAAGCTCGGCCTTTCGGAGGCGGCCTCAGCCTGCCAGGGTCGCCTCCCAAAAGGCCGCGTCCCTTCCCGGCGCCGCCGAGCGTCCCGCCGTCTACTCACGCGTGAGGAGCTCGGCGATCGCGCGGATCTCGCGCAGCAGCTCGTCGAGCATCTGCTCGGTGGCGGTGTGGATGCGGACCTCGGCGGCGGCGCGCTCGGCCTCGACCTGGTCGATCCGCGCCTCCAGCCGATCGGTGCGCTCCTCGACTCCGTCGATCCGGCGGTCGAGCTTCCGTTCGGTCCGCTTCGCCCGCTTCTTGACGTAGAGGCGGGTGTCCTCGCGCAGGGTGTCGAGCTCACGGCGCAGCGCTTCGTCCTCGGCGCTCGCGGCGCTCTGCTCGGAGAGCATCTCTTCGACCCCGGCGCGGACCCGCTCGATCTCCTCGTGAAGCTGGGCGCGGGCGCGCTCGGCGGCCAGGGAGATCGGCGGCTGGTCGCCCGCGGGCGGTGGTTCGACAGGATTCGGCACGGCGTTCACCTGGAAGGATCCTACGGCCGGGAGGGGCGGCAAGCGCTTCGTCCCGGCGCGACCAATAGAATCGCCCGCCGATGGGTCCGATCAGTGTCGAAATCGAAGTCGACGCCGGCCGCGAGGCGGCCTTCGAGCTGATCGGTGACCTCGGCCGCCGGCCGACCTTCACCGATCATTTCCTCACCGGCTTCCACCTCACCCGGCTCGAAGCCCGCGGCGAGGGCGCCGGGGCGCGGTTCCGGGTCAAGGCGCCGCTGCGCTCGCCCTGGGAGGACACCACGCTGGTCGAGCTCGACGCGCCGTACAAGATCGTCGAGCGCGGCGCGGGCGGCCGCGTCAACCGGATCCCGAACCACACGGTCTGGGAGATCGAGCCGGGCCAGGCGGGGATGACGCTGCTCCGCGTCACGCACTGGACCGAGCCGAAGGAACCGATCGACAAGTTGGTCGAGAGCCTCAGTTTCGGCGCGCATTTCCAGCGGAAAGGCTGGCAGGAGGCGGCCCGGCGCCTGCGCGAGATCCTGGAGGCGGAAGGACCCGGGGGCGAGCGGATCGCCGTCGCCGGGGGGAACCGCTACGCGACCGGCATCCCCTAATAGACTCCGCGCCGCCGATGTTCTCCACCCGCCGCCGACTGGTCATGCCCCTGCTCGCCGCCCTCCTTCTGGGGCTGCTGGCGATCGGTGTCTCGGCCTGCGGCTCGGGCGACCCTCACGAAGTGGAAGAGGGTGAAGTGGTGAAGGTCAACGGGCTGAAATACACCGTGATCTTCTCCCGCTACCTGAACGAACACGACAACGAGGACGCCGCCTACCTGACCGGCCAGGAACCGCCGCGGAACGAACACAACTACTTCGGCGTCTTCCTCCTCGTGCAGAACACCACGCACGAAACCAAGGGCCTGGTCGAAGAATTGACGGTCACCGACTCGGTCGGCAACGAATACAAAGCGCTGTCGAGCGAAAGCGAATACGCCTTCCCGTTCGGCGGTCAGGTCACCGAACAGGAACAGATGCCGCCGCTCGACTCGCCCGCCCAGAGCGGCCCGATCGGGGGCGCCGTGGCGATCTTCGAATTCCCCGAAGAAGTCTCGGCCAACCGGCCTCTGCTGCTCCACATACCCGGTCCGGGCAAAGAAGAAGGCGTCGTCAAACTCGACCTGTAGCGGCGAGTAGGCCCTGGTGCCGGCGCGCCGCTATTCGTAGCTCGCCGAGAAGACCTCGGAGGCGATCGGCGCCGCGACTTCGCCGCCCGCCGCTTCCGCTTCGATCAAGAGCACGCCGATCGCCAGCTTCGGCTTTTCGACGGTGGCGAAGGCGGAGAACCAGGCGTCCTTCTTGTGCTCGGGGGTTTCTTCTTCCCCGACTTCTTCCGGTTCGCCTCCTTCGCTTTCCACCACCTGGCCGAGTTCGGCGGTGCCGGTCTTGGCGGCGACCTGGCCGGCGGCGATCGCCCCGGCGGTGCCGGTCCCTTCGGTGACGACGCCGACCATCAGTTCGGTCAGCTCGTCGGCGGTCTTCTTGGTCATCACGCGGAGCGGCTTCATCGTCGGCCGCAGCTTCTTGCCCTCGACGATCGACGTCGGCATCCGCACCCCGCCGTTGGCGATGGTCTGGGCGACGCTGGCCATCTGCAGCGGCGTCGCCAGCACTTCGCCCTGGCCGATCGCGGAGACCGCGAGGTCGACTTCTTCGCCGATTTCGGTCGGGATCGTCGACTCGGCCGGTTCGACTTCCTTGACGATCGACGGCGAGTAGAGGGTGGGCGGCGAGTTGAAGCCGAACTTTTCCGCGGTTTCGACCATCTTTTCGTTGCCGATCTTCGGGCCGAGCGGCAGGAAGTCGGCGTTGCAGGACTCGGCGAAGGCTTCGCGGAAGGTGCCGCCGCAGTACTCGCCGTTGGCGTTTTCGATGAAGCGGCCGCCGACGTCGATGCCGTCGGTGATTTCGAATTCGTCGTCGAGCGAGACCACCTTCTTTTCCAGCGCGGCGGTGGTGGTGATGATCTTGAAGGTCGAGCCGGGGGGCTGTGGGGCGGAGAAGGCCTGGCCGGCGAGGGCGCGGATGTCGCCGGTCTTGGCGTCGAGCAGGGCGACGCCGCCCGCCCGCCCGGCCAGCGCCGCGACCGCGGTTTCCTGCAGCGAGGGGTCGATCGTCGTCTTCACCGGAGCGCCCGGTTCGGGCTTCGATTCGGCCAGGACCCGGCCCTTGGCGCCCTTCGCGGCGTTGACGGCGACGGCCAGCAGCCTGCCTCCCGGCTTGCCCGCGAGGCGGCGGTTGAAGGCGCGCTCGAGTCCGCTGATCCCGACCGGCGTTTCTGGCGGGAAGCCGTGCATCGCCAGGTTCGGCTCTTCTTCTTCGGAGGCTTCGCCGATTTCGCCGGTGACGTCGATCGCGGCGCTGCCGAGTGGGTGTTCGCGTTCGTCGGCCGGGCCTTCGGCGAGCGGCGTGCCGTCGGCGGCGAGGATCGCGGCGCGCGGCGCCAGTTCGGTTTCGGCTTCGAGCTTCTCGCCGCGGCGCAGGCCGGGGAAGACGAGGTAGGGCGCCCAGGCGATGCCGCCTTCCGACCAGGGCAGGTCGATCGCTTCTTCGACCGTGCCGAAGGCGACCGTCCTGATCGTCAGCGGCACCGGCACCACCGTCTCGCCTTCTTCGGAGCGGGCGTCCTCGGCCGAGCCGGCGACCAGGCCGCGCATCGTCGCCACGTCGCGGGCGTCGCGGTAGTCGGCGGCGAAGTCCTTGAGCTTGATCGCCGCCTTCGAGGCGTCGTTCAGCTCCGCGTACATCGCCGCGAAGTCCCGTGCCTGCCAGGCTTCGGCGAAGTGGTTGGCGGCGGTCTTTTCCGGCGAGCCGGGGGCGCCGGTGGCGGCGCCGACGACGAAGGCGACCACCGCGACCACGCCAAGCGGAACCGCGCGCGTAAGCAGTCGTTTACGACGCTCAACCTCGGGAGACTGCCTGCTCACCGCAGGAAAGGTAATCGAGCGGTCCGCCGCATGCTTGTATTCGGTCGGTGACCGTCTTGGATTGGGCGATCGTCGCCTTCACCCTCTCCCTCGCCATCTGGGGCTACCGACAGGGGTTGATCGTCGGCGCGCTGACGCTGGCGGGATTCGGCGTCGGCGCCTTCCTCGGCAGCCGGCTCGGGCCGGTGCTGCTCGCGCAGGGCCACGATTCGCCCTACGCGCCGCTCTGCGGGGCGATCGGGGCGCTCCTGGTCGGGGCGCTGGCGGCGGTGGCGCTGGAGGGGATCGCGCTGGCGCTGCGGCGGCGGCTGATCCGCCATCCCTTCATGCACCGGGCCGACGGCGCGGGCGGCGCGGCGCTGATCGCCGCCGTCGCGCTGGGTCTGGCCTGGATCTTCGGCGCGGTCGCCCTGCACGCGCCCGGCACGACGCAGCTGCGCGCCGATGTCCAGGACTCGCTGATCCTGAGTGAGCTCGACCACGTGCTGCCGCCGTCGGGTGGGGTGCTCGACGTGCTCGACCGGGTCGACCCGGCGCCCGCGATCACCGGCCCGGCGACGCCGAGGAAGCGGCCGAGCGGGGCGATCGCCGCCAACCCTCACATCCTCCACGCGGGCGGCTCGGTGGTGCGGGTGCTGAGCACCGCCTGCGGGCTCGGGATCGAGGGCTCGGGCTGGGCGGTGCGGCCGAACCTGATCGTCACCAACGCCCACGTCGTCGCCGGCGCCGACGACACCACGGTCACCACCCAGAGCGGGGTGGAGCTCGACGCGACCGCGGTCTACTACCAGCCCGAAGACGACCTGGCGCTGCTGCGGGTCGACTCGCGGCTGCCGACCCTGCCGATCAGCTCGAGCCGGCCGGTCGGGGCGGCCGCCGCGGTCCTCGGCTATCCCGAGAACGGGCCCTATACGGTCACCCCGGCGCGGATCGGCGAGACCCGCGACACGCTCAGCGAGAACTCCTACGGACGCGGGCCGATCGAACGGATGATCACCGCGCTCGGCGGCGACGTGCGCAGCGGCAACTCGGGCGGGCCGCTGCTCGACGGCAACGGCAAGGTGGTCGGGGTCGTGTTCGCGGCGACGACCAGCGGGCCGACCGGCGGCTTCGCGGTGCCGGCCGAGGAAGTCCGCGAAGCGATCCGCCACGCCTCGGCGGGCTCGGTGAGCACCGGTCCCTGCACGCGGTGACCCAAATTCCGCCGGCCCGTGACTTACGTTCAGTAAGGTCGATCTACGTGGAAACCCTGTCCCAGACTCATTCTGCGCCCCTCGGGGCGGAGTCGACGCCCTGCATCGAGGTCTGCCCGCAGTTCCATGAGGCGATCGAGCTGATCGGCAAACGCTGGACCGGGGCGATCGTCTGCGCGCTGACCGAGCGGCCGATGCGCTTCGGCGAGCTCGGCAAGGCGGTTCCCGGCCTCTCCGACCGGCTGCTCTCGCAGCGGCTGCGGGAGCTCGAGGACGAGGGCCTGGTCGAGCGCGAGGTCGAAGCGGGGACGCCGGTGCGGGTCACCTACTCGCTGACCTCGACCGGGCAGGACCTCGGGCCGGCCATACGCGAGCTGAAGGCCTGGGCCAAGCGCTGGAAAGCCACCGCCTGACGCGCCTGGACACGGCGCATCTCGGTGTCCTCGGTCGCTCGGCTCGGGCCACGCACTGGAGTGCGCTCCCCTCGCCTCGCTTCCCTGCGTCCTTGAGCTGCTTGGTCCAGGCGCGTCAGGCGGCGCCTTTAGAGTCACATCGTGGACCGGCCTGAAATCTCGATAGGGGCGCCGGAGCGGCCGGGGCCTGACCTGCCGGGGCCGTTCGCGGTCGGGCGCTATGCCAAGGTCCTGCAGGAGGAGATGCGCAAGCGGGCGCGGGTGCTGCTGATCGGCGAGGTGACCGGGGTCGGGCGGAGCAAGGTGCAGGCCTACTTCGAGCTGCGCGACGGCGACGGGGCGGTGCCCTGCGCGATCTGGCTCAACGACCTGGAGCGGGCGGGGCTGCCGGAGGGGGCGCTGCGCGACGGCGCCGAGGTGGTGATCGCCGGCGGGCCGGACTACTACCCGGGCGGCGGCGCGGCGTCGCCGAGCTTCTGCTTCCGGGCGACCCACGTGCGGCTGGCGGGCGAAGGCGACCTCTTGGCGCGGCTCGAGGCGCTCCGCATCCAGCTGCGCGGCGAGGGCCTCTTCGAGCTGCAGAAGCAGCTGGCGCGGCCGGCGTTGCCGAAGACGATCGGCGTCGTCACCGCCGAAGGCGGCGCGGCGCGGCGTGACCTGCTGGCCGGGTTGGAGCGGCGCGGCTGGGGCGGTACCGTGGTCTGGGCGTTCGTGCCGGTCCAGGACCGCCACGCGGCGCCGGCGATCGGGCGGGCTCTGCAGGACCTGGCGGCGCGGCCCGAGGTCGAGGCGATCGTCGTGACCCGGGGCGGCGGCAGCCTCGCCGACCTCTGGGCTTTCTGCGACGAGACCTTGTGCCGGACGGTGGCGATGCTGCGGGTGCCGGTGATCAGCGCGGTCGGCCACGAGCGCGACTCGACCTTGATCGACGACGTCGCCGCGGTCGCCTGTTCGACCCCGACCCACGCGGCCGAGGCGGCGGTGCCGCTCGACTGCGGCGCGGCGCGGCGCGGGCTGAGCCGGCGGGCGATCTCGTTGCGGCGCGGCGCCGACGGGGCGATCGGGGCGCGGGCCCGCCATCTGGGCGCGCTGGCGCGCGGCCCGGCGCGGGCGCTGCAACGCCAGCGCATGGTTCTGAACCAGAAGACGCGCGAGATCCGCGCCGCCTCCGAACGCGGGCTCGCCGAGCGCGGCGCCTTCCAGCGGCGGATCACAACGGTCGTCCTCGAACGCGCGCGGGGGCGGGCGCTCGACCGGGCCGAGCGGGCCGGTGAGGTGGAGCGCCGCCATGGCGCGGCGCTCGACGCGGCGGGCAGCCGAGCGCTGGCGCAACGCCGCGAGGCGCTCCGCAACGCGACGGTGGCATTGCGCGCCCACGACCCCGAGCGCACCCTCGAGCGTGGCTACGCGCTGGCCGAGACCACCGGGGGCGAGCCCTTGACCAGCGCCACCGCCGCGGCCGCCGCGGGGCGCTTTAGCCTGCGGTTCAGCGATGGACGGATCGACGCTCGAGCCGCTGCAGATCCCCAGCCCGGGGCCGGAGGAGATCAAGGTGACTGACGGCGCCCCGGCGAGCTACGAGGCGGCGGTCGAGCGGCTCGAGGAGATCATCGACCGCCTCGACTCCGGCCAGGCGGGCCTGCGCGAGACGTTGGACCTCTGCCGCGAGGGCAGGCAGCTGGTCGACTACTGCGCCGGTGAGCTCGACGCCGTCGGCGAGGGCCTGAAGGAACTGAAACTCGACGACCTGGCCGCGAAGCTCGACTCCTCGGCACCCAGCGGTTCCTAGCGCCTTCCGCTCCGGCTGACGCCTCAAAGCGGTGCGCCCCCCATGTTGATGGGCCGAAAACTCAAGGCAGGGTGGAGTTTCCGGCCCATCAACATGGGGGTGTGACGTCACCATGACGCGCGCGGTCCCCGCATGACACTTCCGCGCGCCAACGGTCCCGATCCTGTGTGCCCGCCTTGCCGGCGGGCCGAAAACCCGACAGATGGGCAGGTTTTCGGCCCATCGACCGGGGCGCGTTACGTCTCTGTGTCGGGAGGGCCGGAGCAGAGGCGGCCGAGGGCGGGACAGCCGCGGCAGAGGTCCCAGGTGCGCTCGTCTTCCGCGGCCGGAGTGAAATCGCCGGCGCTGATCCTGGCGACGGCGGCATCGATGCGGGCCTGGCCGGCGTCCATGTCGGCGCGGGTGAGGACGGTGCGGGACGGGGCGTCGGCGCGCTCCAGGAACACGTAGGCGACCTCGACTTCGGCGGCGCCGAGGCTCTCCGCCGTGGCGAGGGCGTAGATCGAGCGCTGGATCTCGTAGTGGGCGGCGCAGGCGGTCGGATCCTCGCCGCGCAGGCGGTCGGTCTTGTAATCGACGACGAGCGGCTGGGCGTCGTCGCGCTCGACCAGGAGGTCGATCGAGCCCCGCAGCACGGTCCCCCCGGCGCCGAGCAGTATCGGTACCTCGGCCCGGGCACGGGACGCGGCGGCGATCTCCTCACGAAGCGGCGAGCCGAGCCAGTCGCGCACCGGCCCGAGCAACTCCTCGGCCTCGGCCGCCCCGAGGTCGAGACCGGCGGCCAAGGCATGCCTACGCGCCAGCTCCGCCGTGGGCTCGCGCCACCCGTTGGCCTGGCTCCACTCCAGCAAGGCGTGCACCGCAGCGCCGCGAGCACTCCGCTCTTCGCGGGCGGACGGCCCCTCGTCGCCCTCCACGCCAACGATTCGCGCGCCTTCCTCCGCACCGCCCCCCTGTGAGTTCGCAGTTTCCCTCGCTATGCGAAGAGAACTGCGAACGCGTTCGAGGGTGCCGGCGGGGCTCGCCGGGGGGAGTCCCAGCACCCGCTCCATGTAGAAGCGGTAACCGCATTCCTCAAAGGCCGAGATCGCGGTGTAGGAGAGGGGGCGGCTGGGGACGATCGGGGGGCGGCGCTCGACCAGCGGCGGCGTGCCGCTGCCGAGCGGCCGGTCCGCCGCGGTGTCCAGGTGGAGGTCGCGGAGCGCGGCGGCGCGCTCCGGTGACGGGAGGTTGACGCGGACCGCCATCTCCGAGGCAGGGAACGTCTCGTCGAGCCCCGGGCGCGGCTCCGCGGGCGGCACGGCGACGTCGGAGTCCGCATCGCGGGGCACGCCGAGCGCCTCGACGAGCCGCTCGATCACCGCCGTCCCCGGCCGCACTTCCTTGGCCCGCTCCGGTTTCACCACGCCGCTCAGGATCAGGCGCTCCCGGGCTCGCGTCGCGGCGACGTGGAAGAGCCGCAGGCCCTCCTCGGCGTCGCGTGCCTCACCCGCCTCGATCAGCTCGCCGTAGTCGTAGAGGTTGACCGAGGCGCGCCCCAGCCGCCTCCACTGCAGCCCCACCCGCGGCGGCCGTTCGCGTCCCAGGGCCAGCGCCGGCCGCCGCCCTCCCGACAAGAGGCCGCGCGAGAGATCGGGCACGGCGACGACCTCGAACTCGAGCCCCTTGGCGTTGTGGACGGTCATGATCCGCACCCCGTCGTGACCCTCGGCGGCGGTCGCGGCCTGCGCCTCGGTGTCGGTCTCGGCGCGCGCCGCAAGGAAGTCGAGCAGGCCGCGCAGGTCGCGACCCTCGCGCGCCTCGTAGGTCGCCGCCAGCCGCGAGAGCTTGCGCACGTTGGCGAGGCGCGCCTCGCCCGCGGGCCGCAGCAGCGTCGCCAGGTCGTAGCCGGTCTCGGTCACCGCCGCCTCGATCAGCCCGGCCAGCGAGAGGCGCGGCGCCCGCGCCCGCAGCCCCATCAGCCCGGTCGCGAACCGCGCCAGGAGCTCGCGCTCTCCGGCCGGGATCTCGTCCAGGCGCTCCGGCTCGGCGAGCTCCGCCTCACCGCCGAGCGCCAGCCGCTCCAGCGCCGGCCAGACGTGGCGGCGGCGCCCCGCCGCGGCGCGCAGCAGCCAGAGCGTGTCCGGGGCGACCGCGCAGGCGGGCGAGGCGAGCGCCCCGAACAGCGCTTCGTCGTCGAGCGGGTTGGCGATCGTCGCCAGCAGCGCGGTGACGTCGGCGACCTGCTGCTGGGACCAGTAGCCGCGCCCGGCGACCACATAGGGGCGCAGGCCGGCGCGCGCCAGCGAGTCCTCGTAGGCGTCGAGGTGGGTGAAGGCGCGCAGCAGGACGACCATCGAGCCGCGCTCGACCCCCGCCTCGTGGAGCTCGCGCAGGCGCGCCGCCAGCGTCCGCGCCTCGGCCAGGCAATTGAGCGGGGTGCGGCCGTCGATCGCCGGGTCCAGCTCGATCCCCTCGCCGTCCCAGCCGTCGCGCGCGGTGAGGTGGAGCTCGACCGCGGGGCCAGGGCCGCGCGGCGCCGGGTCGGCGCCGGGCGCGCCGACCCGCAGCGGCCGGTAGGCGGCACCGAGAAGCGCCGCGCCGAGGAGGTTGACCGCGGCGATCACCTCGGGGCGCGAGCGGAAGTTGCCGCTGAGGCGCATCAGATCGGCCCCCGGGTCGGCGTCGATCTGCTCGCGGCGGCGGCGGAAGACCTCGAGGTCGGCGTGGCGGAAGGAGTAGATCGACTGCAGTTCGTCGCCGACCACGACCAGCTGCGAGCGCGGCCCCTGCAGGGCCTCGATCAGGCGCAGCTGCAGGCGGTTGGTGTCCTGGAACTCGTCGACGAGGAGGTGGGAGAAGCGACCGCGGTAGGCCTGGCCGATCTCCGCCCGCTCGAGCAGGCGGGCGGCGAGGATCTGCAGGTCCTCGAAGTCGATCCCGGCGCGGCGGGCCTTGGCGGCCTCGAAGGCGGCGGTGTAGAGGCGCAGGAGGTCGGCGAGGTGGCGGTAGGCAATGCCGCCGTCGCCCGCCTCGGCGGTGCGGGCGATCGCCGCTTCGAGCGCCTCGCGGAACGGGGTGAGCGCTTTGGCTTTGCCGCCGGGGCGGAGCGCTTCCAGCTCGGCCAGGGACGGGGGCGGGCCGGGGGTGGTCAGCCGCGCCAGCGCCTCCTCCAGCGCGAGTCGTTTGCCGTCGCCCTCCTTCAGCTCCTCCAGGCATTCGCCCGCCGCCTCGATCGTCGTGGCGAGCGCCTCAGCGGGGTCGGTGGTGGGCGGGTCGGGCAGCGCCGGCTCGGCGACGCCGCGGCTGCGCAGCTCGTCGTGGGTGGCGACGACGACAGCGCGCAGGCCTTCGAGGTCGTAGGCGGCGACCGTCTCCTCGCGGGCGGGCTCGCCGCCGGCCAGGAACTCGGCGACGGCGGAGTCGAAGGCCTCGCGGGCGGCGCGCTCGGCCTCCGGCTGGTCGAGCACGCGGAAGCCGGGATCGACTCCGGCGGCGACCGGATGGGCGGCGAGCACGCGGTTGCAGAAGCCGTGGATGGTGGTGATCCAGGCGCCGCTGATCGTCGAGAGGAGCGCCGCCGCGCGCACCGCGCGGGCGTCCGACCCGGCGGCGCGGCGCGAGAGCTCGGCCCGCACCCGGGCGCGCAGCTCGGCGGCCGCCTTGTCGGTGAAGGTGAAGGCGAGGACGGCGTCGGGGGAGACGCCCTCGTCGACGACCAGGCGGCAGTAGCGCTCGACCATCACTCCGGTCTTGCCGGAGCCGGCGCCCGCTTCGAGCAGGACGTCGCGGCCGCGCGCCTCGATCGCGGCCCGCTGCTCGGGGGTCGCCTCGCTCACCGCTCCCACCCGGCCTCGTTCTCTTCGCGCTCCACATAAGAGGGGGCGCGGTCGCGCCGGCAGATCGGCGCGAACGAGCACCAGGTCGGGCAGACGTCGTGGCCGCGCAGGCCCTCGCGCGGCCCGGGGTCACGGCGGATCTCCCCGGCGCGGATCCGGGCGACGATCTCGCCGCCGCGCCGCCGCGCGTCCTCCAGCAGCTCCTCGAGCGCCTCCTCCTCGACCACGTCGCCGCGGTAGAGGTCGTAGCCGGCAAGGTCGCCCGCCGAGCCCGCCGCGACCACCCCGCGCGGCCGCCGGTTGGAGGTCCCTTTGAGCGGGTGGTAGATGCCCCCGACCGGGTCGGCGCCCCAGTGGCGCTGGGCGGCGAGCAGGTAGAGCGGCAGCTGCAGCTTCGCCCGCTCCTCGAACTTGTCGGCGGGGGTGACGCTCGCCGCCAGCTTGTAGTCGTGGACGACGGCGCGACCGTCGGCGGCGCGGTCGACCCGGTCGATCGCCCCGTGCAGTCCCCAGCCGCCGAGGTCGAGGGTCGGCCGCTCGGCTTCCTCGCCGATCCCGAAGCGCGCCTCCAAGAGCCACGGCTCGAACCCGCCGGTATCGCGCGCCGCCTCTTCGCCGAGGAAACGTTCGAGCAGGCGCTCGACCCGCCGCGCGATCGCCCGCTCGGCCGGGTGGCCGCCGACTTCGCGCTCGGCCAGCTGCTCGGCGAGGAGGGCGCGGCCGCGCTCGTTCCAGGCGGCCAGGGACGCGGGGCGGGGGAGGGGGTCGCCGCCGGGGCGCTCGCGGTAGAGACGCTCCAGCACGGCGTGGATCAGCCCGCCCTGGACGAGCGGGTCGGGGACCGGGTCGAGCGGCTGCGGGTCGAGCTCGTGGCCCGCGAACCAGCGGTAGGAGCATTCGTCGAAGCCCTCCAGCGTGGTGCCGCCGTAGGCCTCGACCGCGGCCAGCGCGGCGAGCACCGCCGGGTTGGTGAGCGGGCCGGGGGCGCGGGCGGCGTGCTCGGCGCGGCGGGCGCGGCGGAGGCGGTCGACCAGCGAGGCGGCGAGCTCGGCGTGGTCCCCGGACCTGCCGTCACCCGCGTCGTCCCGGGCCTGACCGCCGATCCCCACCGCGGCAAGCAGCGGCCCCGGATCGGCGCCCGGGCCGTGGGCGGCGAGCGCCCGCGCCAGCTCGTCCACCGAGGGCGCCTCGGCGAGCGGTGCGACCACGTCGGCGAGCCCGCGCGCGCGGGTGATCGCCGCCTCGACCGGGTCGACCGCCCCGTCGGCGGGCGGCGGCGGCGCGATCGTCGCCCGCACCTCCTCCAGCAGCGGCGAGCGCGATTCGGCGGCGCCGTTCTCGTCGCTGTCGCGGTAGGAGAGGAAGAGCCGACGGCGCGGCAGCGCCAGGCAGACGCCGAAGAGGTAGCGCTCCTCGGCTTCGGTGTCGCGGCGCGGATCGAGGCCGAGCTGTTCGCGCTGCGCCTCGGAGAGGAACGGGTCGTCGCCGCGGTCGCGGCGTGGGAACTCGCCGTCCTGCAGCGAGCCGACGATGACGTGGTCGAAGCGGGCGGCGCGCAGGCGGTAGGGGCTGGCGATCCGCACCCGTCCCTCGACCGGGCCGCTCCAGACACGGAACTCGAGCGCCCGAACGGTCTCGGCGAGGCGCTCCGGGGCGGGGGCGAGCGGACCGAGCGCGGCGAGGTCGCCGAGCGCCGCGGCGATCGCCCCGGCGGCGCGCAGCTCGAGGCCGTCGCCGGGGCCGAGCCGCGGCCCGTCCTCTCCCGTGCGGAACGGGCGCGAGGCCATCGTCGCGGCGAGCCCGCCGACCGCGGCGGCGAGCGCGGCCGGGGACTCGGCGACGGCCTCGCGGAGGCGGCTCAGGTCGCGAGGATCCTCGCCGTCGGTGCCGCGCCACCGCGCCAGCGCGGTCTCGGCGTCGCCGATCCGGTCACGCCGGATCGCCCGCTCCAGCCAGTCGACGCGGCCGGGGGAGAAGCCCGACGGCCCGCGCAGGTAGCGCAGGAGGTCGGCGGCGCGGCCGCTGCCGAAGGCGGTCGCGAGCAACGCGACGACGGCGCCGCCGACCGAGGTCGAGGCGACCGGCACCTCGGCCTCGAGCGCCGCCGCGATCCCGTTCGCCTCGAGCGCCGCTTCGACCTCGGGGCCGCGCCGGCCGGGATCGCGGAGCGCGACCGCGATCTGGTCGGGGGCGGAGCCCGCGCGGACCAGCCGCGAGACCTCGGCGGCGATCGCCTCGGCCTCGGCGCGGGCCCCGGCCGAGCGCAGCAGGGTGAGGTCGGAGGGCTCGGGGAGCGGCTCGCGCGGCGTCCCTGGGAAGCCAAAGCCGCGGGCGAGTGCATAGAGCTGGGCGCTCCCGGTGTTCGCCGGGTCGGCCGGGAGCGTCTCCTCGTCGACCACGGTGAGGTGCTCGCGCAGCTGTTCGAGCAGGCGCCCGCGCGCCACCAAGGCCTCGTTCTCCCGCTCGAACGGCACCGCGACGGTGACCTCGGTGTGGGCGGCCAGCGCCTCGACCAGGTCGAACTGGGCCGGGGTGAGGTCGTCGAGTCCATATAAGAAGACCGGCCGCCCCGCCCACGGTCCGGAGTCCGCCCCGAGCAGGGCGATCGCCTCGCGGGCGATCCCGGCGGCGTCGAGCCGGCCGCTGCGCTCGCGGGCCGTTTCGTAGCCGGCGAAGAGGGTGGCGACGTCGGCGAGGTAGGCGGAGCCCTCGAGCGTGCCGGCGCTCGCCTCGACCTCGCGCGGCCCGACCCCCGCCGCCTGCAGCTCGTCGAGCAGGCGGGCGAAGGCGGCGGCGAAGCCGGGCCGGCCGGCCGAGCGGCGCAGCGGCCCGAGCCGCGGCAGCAGCTCCTCGACCGCGACCTCGACGCAGCGCCGGTGCTGCGGGGGGGAGAGGACGGCGCCGGGCGGGCTGCCCGCGGCGGTGGCGATCTGGCCGAAGAGCGCGCCGAAGGTGAGCACGGTGCCGCCCAGCGCGGCGCCTGTCCCGCAGAGCTCGCGCTCGAAGGCGAAGACGTCGTCGACGGTCGGCAGGACCAGCACCGGGTCGCGGTCGAGGGCGTCGAGATAGCGGCGTCGGACGACGCCCGCCCGCCCCGAGTTCGGGGGTCCGAGGATCAGCTTGAGGGGCACCTGCCCAGACTATGGACGGCGGCGGCGCGCTTCCCCGACATGGAGCGGCCGGCGGGTGCCCCGCCACTCCGCCCACCATCACGCAAACTGGGCACTCGCGCCACCGTTTTACCGTCCCCCGACCCCTCTAAATTCGCATCAGCTCATGTCCCTCTGCTTCGTCGATCCAGCCGATGCCATCCGCGCCATAGCCGACTCGATCGGCCGTGAGGCCCGTCGCCAGCTGCTCGGCGAGGCGGTCCGCTCCTGGGTCGACGAGATCCCCGACTCCGAGCTCGAGGTCCACTACGCCAAGGCGATCGCCGAGCTCGACGAGCACGACCTCTCGATGCTCGCCGCCTGGCACGGTTCGCTCGAGGTCGGCCAGCCGGTCCCCAACCGGGACTTCCTGATGGGCGCCTTCGGCTCGCTCGGCGAGAACCGCCGCGAGGCCCTGAAGCTCGCCGCCGGCTTCCGCGGCGAGGAGGCCGTCGACGCCGGCGTCACCGAGGACGACGCCCTCGAGCTGGTCCTCGGCCTGCTCTCCCCGCCCCGCCTGATGCAGCTCGCCGTCGAGGCGGTTGAGCTCTACATCTGGGACCGCGCGGGGTCTGACAACTAACGAACGACGGGCGCGGCTCCTGCAAACCGGCGCCTGCCGGTGTCCTCGGGTCGCTCGGGTCGGGTCACGCCCGGTCGGTGCGCTCCCCTCGCTCGATGAGTTCGCAGTTCTCGTCGCTATGCGCGGATAAGTGCGAACGCACTCGGTGTGGAGTGATGGAGCCTCCCAACAGAGCTGTCACGTCTCGCGTTTGGGGGTAGCTAGTCTCCGCACCGTGGCCGACGGCAATCACAACGGCGTCCCGACCGACCATCGGGAGAAACAGCAGCACGTCACCGAAGAAATGGACGCGCGCGTCGTCCAGCCGCTGCCGCCCCACCTGATCGTCATCTTCGGCGCCACCGGCGACCTCGCCAAGCGGAAGCTGCTGCCCGGGATGCTGCGCCTCTTCCAGTCGGAGCTGATGCCGGAATTCCGGGTGCTCGGCACCTCGATCGAGGAGATCGGCAACGAGGAGTTCCGCGAGATCGTCCGCGACGCCTGCGAGGAGTTCGCCCGCCACGAGTTCTCCGAGGAGGTCTGGCGTGAATTCTCACGCCGCATCGTCTACATCCCGGTCGCGGCAGGCGCCGCGGCGCTGAAAGTCGCGGTCGACCACGAGGTCGATCTGCTCGGATCGGACGCCCGCCTCCTCCACTACCTCAGCGTGCCGCCCACCGCCGCCTCCGACGTCGTCCACATGCTGAGCGACGCCGGCCTCACCCGGAACGCGAGCGTGATCATGGAGAAGCCGTTCGGCACCGACCTGAAGAGCGCTCAGGAACTCAACGACACCCTCCACGCGGTGCTGCGCGAGGAGCAGATCTTCCGCATCGACCACTTCCTCGGCAAGGAGGCGGCGCAGAACATCCTCGCCCTACGCTTCGCCAACGGCCTCTTCGAGCCGATCTGGAACCGCGACCACATCGACCACATCCAGATCGACGTGCCGGAGACCCTCGGGGTCGGCTCGCGCGCCGCCTTCTACGAGAAAACCGGCGCCTTCCGTGACATGGTCGTCACGCACCTGATGCAGATCCTCGCGTTCGTCGCGATGGAGCCGCCGACCGCGCTGGCCTCGCTGCCGATCACCGAGGAGAAGAACAAGGTCTTCCGCAGCCTCCTCCCGCTCGACCCCGCGCAGGTGGTGCGGGGTCAGTACGAAGGCTATCGGGACGAACCGGGGGTGAACCCGTCCTCGAGCACCGAGACCTTCGTCGCGCTCCGCTGCGAAGTCGACAACTGGCGTTGGAGCGGCGTCCCCTTCTACCTGCGCACCGGCAAGCGGATGGGCGAAGGCGCGCGGATCATCTCGATCGCCTTCCGCGAGCCACCGCAGAGCATGTTCCCGGCCCACTCGCGGGTCGGCCGCTACGGCCCCGACCACCTCACCTTCGACCTCGACGAATCCTCGCGCGTCTCGCTCTCCTTCTACGGCAAGCGGCCGGGGATGGGGATGGTCCTCGACAAGGCGAGCATGCAGTTCTCCCTGGAGGAAACCGACTATCGCGACGACACCCTGGAGGCCTACGAGCGGCTGATCCGCGACGCGATGGCCGGCGACCACACGCTCTTCACCAGCGCTCGCGACATGGAGCGGCTCTGGGAAGTCTCGGCCCCGCTGCTGGAGGACCCGCCCGCGGTCAAACCGTACCCACCTGGGTCGTGGGGGCCGGCCGAGATCGGCGCCCTGATCGCCCCGCACGGTTGGCGCCTGCCGTTCGCGCGCCGCTGGCGCGAGCACCCGCGCGCGCCGGTCCCGGCGCCCGCCGAGCAGGGCTAGGCCAGCGCCGCGCGGACCTCGGCGATCGCCTGCGCGGGCTCGCGGTAGTGGACGGCGGTGAAGCCGAGCTCCCGCGCCGCTTCGCAGTTGACCTCGATGTCGTCGACGAAGAGGCACGCCTCGGCGGCGAGGCCGAGCCGGTCCAGGGTGATCTCGTAGATCTGCCGTTCCGGCTTGCGGTAGCCGACCCAGCCGGAGTCGATCACCGTCTCGAAGATCTCGTCGACCGGCAGCATCGTGCGCCAGAGCGGCTCCCACTCCTGCACGTTGTTGGTCAGCATCGCCATCCGCCGGCCGCCCCGCCGGCACTCGCGCATCAGGTCGATCATCGGCTCGTTCGGGTCGAGCGCCTCGAAGAAGACGTGGCGGAAGCGGTGCAGCTCGGGACGGTGGCCGAGCCGCGGCTCGAGCCCGTCGCGCAGCACCTCGAGGAACTCGGCTTCGGTGATTTCGCCGCGCTCCAGCTTGTAGAGCGGGATCTCGCCGTCGCCGGCCGCCGCGGCCGCCCGCATCGCCTCGCCGAAATCCTCGACGGTGACGCCGTGGGCGTCCTGCAGGGCCAGGAAGGAGCCCATCAGCGGCGTGGTGAGGACGCCGCCGAAGTCAGAGACGACCGCCTCGATCGGCGCGGCTGGCTCAGCCACGCGCCCGGGCGATCTCATAGTGGCCGAGGCCCTCGCGGCCCTCGAGCGCCCAGCGGAAGAAGGCGATCCGCGTATCGAGGCCGTCGGTCGCGGCGGCGACCGAGTTGATCAGCGTGCCCGCCCCGCGCAGCGGCCTGCCGTCCTCGCTGTCGAGCCAGAGCTCCAGCGTCGCCCGCCGCTGCACGCCGTCCTCGCCATATTCGGTCGAGAGCAGCGCCTCCTCGAAGGTGACCGGCGCCGCATCGGGGTCGCAGAGGACCGCCAGCAGCGGCTCGTCGCCGTGGCCGCCGCCGCCGGCCGGGGCGGTGCCGCTCAGGGTCAGCAGGCCGCCATCGGCAAAGACGATGCCGATCGAGCGCCGCAGTACCTTGCCCGTATCCCTGCTCACCGGAAGGCCTCGCGCTTCGCTCGCGGCGCGAAGAACCAGATATGCACGCTTGCTCGCTCCGCGCTCACGGCGGCAGCCTATTGTGAGCGACCTGCCGATGACGATCCGCCCCGCCGATCCCGCTCGCGACGCCGCCGCCTGCGCGGCGATCTACGCGCCCAGCGTCGAATCGACGCCGATCTCCTTCGAGCTGGTGCCGCCCGACGCGACCGAGTTTGGCGCTCGGATCGCCAAGTACGCGGCGACCCACCAGTTCCTCGTCGCCGAGGAGGATGGCGAGGTGGCCGGCTACGCCTA
The DNA here is from genome assembly GCA_963824485.1 of uncultured Actinomycetes bacterium. GTDB lineage: Bacteria > Actinomycetota > Thermoleophilia > Solirubrobacterales > 70-9 > VAYN01. The sequence continues at coordinate 563,010 of CAWGPH010000003.1, read as the reverse complement.
CGCCTGCCGCTGGGCGGAGCGCGCCGCCTACGACTGGTCGGTGGAGACCTCGGTCTACGTCGACGCCGACCACCACGGCCGGGGAGTCGGCCGCGCCCTCTACACCGAGCTCTTCGACCGCCTCCGCGCCCAGGGCTTCCGGATCGCGGTGGCCGGCATCACGCTGCCCAACCCGGCCAGCATCGGCCTCCACGAGAGCATGGGCTTCGAGCCGATCGGCGCCCTGCGCGAGATCGGCTGGAAGGAAGGCGCCTGGCGCGACGTCGGCTACTGGCAGCTCTACCTGGCGCCGGCGGGGGAGGGGGCGCCGGCCGTGCCGACCCTGCCCGGGCCGGCCGTCTGACCCGGCTACCATCTGGCGATGGCAGATCAAGAGCAGCAGCCAGTGACCCATCCCGAAGTCGTCACCGAGGAAGACGTCTACGAGGCGCTCGAGGAGGTCATCGACCCCGAGCTCGGCCTCGACTTCGTCTCGCTCGGCCTCGTCTACGACGTGGCGATCGAGCAGGAGGACGTCTACGTGACCTTCACCCTGACCACCCCCGCCTGCCCGATCGGCCCCCAGGTCTCCGAGCAGATGAAGGAGTTCGTCGGCGATCTGCCCGGCGTCTCGGCTGTCCACCCGAAGATGGTCTTCGAGCCCTCCTGGTCGCCGGAGATGATGTCCGAGGACGCCAAGTTCGCCCTCGGCTTCTGAGCTTCGCCGCCGCCGCGATCTAGGCAGGCTTGAGGCCGACCTTGTCGGCGAGCTGGACCATCACCCCGTCCTGGGTCTGCAGGTGCTCCTGCAGCTGGCGGCATTCGTGGAGGATCGCCTCGGCGTCTTTGTAGGTCTGGGTCGCGCGTTTGTCGGCCGCGCCACCGAGGACCTGCTGGCCGACCATGATCGCGATCATCAGCAGCATCTGGATGATGCCGCCGAAGATCAGCAGCATCAGCGACCACGGGTAGGTGTCGCCGAACAGCGTCGCGCCGAGCCCCGCCATCCACAGGCCCATCGCGACCGCGACCGCGTAGAAGGCCCACATGTTGCCGACGCCTTTGGTGATCAGGGCGGCGAGCCGTCCGTTGAAGCCGACGTGCTCGTCGTCGACCTTCGGCGGTGGGGTCTGCTTACGTTCGGCGACCCTCGGGTGTGGTTTGTAGTGGAAGATCTCGTCACCAGCGGCCATCTGTGTTTCCTCTCGTCGGATCGGGGTTCGGGACCGACTGGCGTCCGGCGGCGGAACCGAAGGATTTGGAAACGACATTAGCCCCTGCGGGGCGCCGACTTCCGACGCTCGGTAGCGTCGTCAACCGTGATCGAGCCGGTCGAGGACATGCCCGCCGGGACGATCGGCTTCCGCGTCCACGGCGAGCTGACCGACGCCGACTACCACGAGGTGCTGGCGCCCGGCCTGCGTGCCGCCGCCGAGGCCGGTGAGGTCCGCCTGCTCCTGGTCGGTGCCCCCGGCTGCGACCTCGGCTCGCTCAAATCGCGCTTCGAAGCGGCGCTCAAGGATCCCGATCTCGACCTCGGCCACCGCCGCGACTGGCGCCGCGTCGCGATCGTTGCCGACGCCGGCCTCCTGCTCCGCCGCTCCTTCCCCGTCTGGTCCCGCCTCGTCCCCGTCGACGTGAAGCTCTTTGGCCCCAGAGACGAGGTCGGGGCCCGTTCCTGGGTCGCCGCCTAGCCTCCGCCCGCCCTCGCCCGGCGAGCTCCGCCACCCCGTCCGTCACACCCCCGCGCGCCTTCCCCACCACCCTCAGGTCGATGGGCCGAAAACCTGCCCTATAGGTGGAGTTTTCGGCCCATCGACGGGAGCGGCGCGCCGGTTTGTGACGGGAGGCGCGCGCTTGTGTCGCGGTCAGTCCTCGGCGGGGGGCAGGCGGTGGTCGAAGTCGGCGTCGTCGCCGACCTCTTCGACGTCGACGTCGTAGTCGTAGGAGCGGCTCGGGCCGGTGCTCCCGCTCCCGCCCCCCGGCCCGCCGCCGAAGCCGCCCATCGTCGCCCCGCCGGGGAAGCCGACCACGGCGACGCGCCCCACCGTCCAGCGTCGCAGGATTCGCCGTGCCACGGCGCGGGTCGGTGGCAGCAGGAAGAGGACGCCGAAGATGTCGGTGATGAACCCGGGGGCGATCAGGAGGGCGCCGCCGAGGACGACGAGGAAGCCGTCGGCGACCTCCTTGCCGGGGAGCCGCCGCTCGGCGAGCGCCTGGTTGAAGCGCCGCCAGGCGCTCCGCCCCTGGTGTTTGAGCAGCCACGATCCGACCACCGCGTCGAGCAGCAGGAGGAGCAGGGTCGGCACCACGCCGATCAGCTCACCGACCTGGATGATCACGTAGAGCTCGGCGATCGGGACGACGATGAAGACGAGCAGCAGCAGGAGTCCCATCGACAGAGGGTAGCCGCGCCGGGGTCCCGGCCCGCCGGGGCGCGCCGCTACGCCGCGGCGGCGGACTCGCCGGCGGCCGTCTCCAGCTCGGCCAGCGAGTTGTTGATCCCGGCGCCGAGCATTTCGATGTCCTCCATCGAGTCGTAGTCGGCGAGCAGGCCGAAGCCGACCTTGCCGTGGTAGCTCATGATCGCCACCGCGAGCGCGTGGTTCTGCGGCAGGAAGGCGACCGGGAAGACCTCTTCGAGTTCGCGTCCCAGCACGTAGAGGGGGATCTGCGGCCCCGGCACGTTGGTCACGATCAGGTTGAAGAGGCGGGTGCTGAAGTTGATCCGCGCGGCCTGCGCGAGCAGCGTCGGCGGCGCGAAGTCGTTGAAGCGGGAGATCACTTCGGCGCCCAGCGCCTGTTTCGAGTTCTTCAGGTCGGCCATCTCGGCGCTGATCGTGTTGAGGCGCCGCACCGGGTCCTCGATGTAGACCGGGAGCGGGCCGCGCATCAGCGTGATCCGGTTGCCGAGGTTGCCGTGCTCGTCCTCGGCGCGGATCGAGACCGGCACCAGCGCCCGCAGCTCCAGCCCCTCGGTGCGCACACCGCGCGCGTGCAGCCAGTCGCGGATCGAGCCGGTGACGACCGCCAGCACGACGTCGTTGACGGTGCCGCCGAAGGTGTCCTTGATCCGTTTGAAGGTGGTCAGCTCGGAGCGCGCCCAGACGTAGCGGCGGTGCGGCCCGATCTCCTGGTTCAGCGGCACGTCGGGCGCCGGGTCGGCGAAGGCGCTGACGATCTCGCTCAGCCCCTCCAGCGCCTCGACCGCCTTGCGCGCCGCCGTCTCCGGGTGGCGGATCGCGTCGACCGCCCGCTCGGCCACCTTGATCGGCAGCCCGATCGCGTCGCCCAGCCCGCGCCCGACCAGCTCCGCCGTCCCCGGCGAGCGCTCCGGCACCCACTCGTCCTCGACAGCGGCCGGTTCCGGCACCGGCTCGAGGTCGAACAGCACGGTGCCGATGTCGACGCCGGAGACGCCGTCGACCATCGCGTGGTGGGTCTTGGTCAGGATCGCGAAGCGGTCGCGCTCCAACCCCTGCACCAGCCACAGCTCCCAGAGCGGCTTCGAGCGGTCGAGCTGCTGCGAGAAGACCCGCCCGGCGAGCCGTTTTAGCTGCGCCTCGCCGCCCGGCTCGGGCAGCGCCGTGTGGCGGATGTGGTAGCTGAGGTTGAAGTTGACGTCGTCGGCCCAGAGCGGGCGCCCGGCCTCCAGCGGCGGCACCAGCAGCTTCTGGCGGAAGCGTGGGACCAGGTGGAGGCGGCCGCGGACGTGCTCGACCAGGTCGACGTAGCGCGGCGGCGGCCCCTCGAAGATGAGGATCGCGCCGACGTGCATGTGGCTCGACGCGCTCTCGTTCGTCAGGAACGAGGCATCGACGGCCGTCAGTCGGTCGAGGTGACGTCCCTGCGTGCTCATCGCCGCTCAGGCTATCCCCGATGCGCCTCGTGGCCAAACCGGGAAGCGGGCCGCAATCGCGCCACCGGTACCCTGGAGGCATGCCAAGCACTGCCACCGCGGGCCCGCGGAAGGTCCTGCTCGCCGCGCCACGCGGCTACTGCGCCGGCGTCGACCGCGCCGTGCAGACGGTCGAGCGCGCGCTCGAGGTCCACGGCGCCCCCGTCTACGTCCGCAAGGAGATCGTCCACAACAAACACGTGGTCGAACAGCTCGCCGCTCGCGGCGCGATCTTCGTCGAGCAGGAGACCGAGGTGCCGGAGGGCGCGATCGTCGTCTTCTCCGCCCACGGCGTCGCCCCGGCTGTCCACGACAACGCCGCGACCCGCAACCTGCGCACGATCGACGCGACCTGCCCGCTGGTCACCAAGGTCCACGTCTCGGCGCGCCGCTTCGCCGCCGCCGGCTACACGATCGTGATGATCGGCCACCAGGGCCACGAGGAGGTCGAAGGGACGACCGGCGAGGCCCCCGACGCGATCGTCCTGATCGAAACCGTCGCCGAGGTCGAGGCGCTCGAGGTCCCGGACCCCGACAAGGTCGCCTTCATCACCCAGACGACCCTCTCGGTCGACGAGACCGCCGAGGTGATCGCCGCCCTGCGCGCCAAGTTCCCCTCGATCGTCTCGAGCAAGTCCGACGACATCTGTTACGCGACGACCAACCGCCAGATCGCGGTCAAGCAGCTTGCGACCGAGTGCGATCTGGTGCTGGTGATCGGCTCGACCAACTCGTCGAACTCGAACCGCCTGGTCGAGGTGGCGCGCGAACACGGCTCCGCCTCCCACCTGATCGACAACCACACCCAGGTCGAGGAGGCCTGGCTGGAGGGAGTCGAGACGGTCGGCATCACCTCCGGCGCCAGCGCCCCCGAGGAGCTGGTCGAGAGCCTTGTCGCCTTCTTCCGCGAGCGCGGCGCCGACGACATCGGCGAGCTGCGGACCGTCCATGAGGACGTCCGCTTCATGCTGCCGAAGGAGATCCGCCCCGCCGCCTCCGCGGCGAGCTAGCCGGAGGGCGCCTCAGGCGGCGCGCTTGCCCTCGTTGCTGTGGCCCGCTCGAGGGGCGCGTAGCGGTGGCGCAGCAAAGACCCGGCTCGGCTCCCAGATCGCGAAGCAGGTCTCGCCGAGCCAGAACTCGAAGCGCGCGTTCTGGTCGGGGCGGAGGCCGAGCGTCTCGACGTAGAAGGCGCGGCTGCGCTCGCTGTCGGTCGAGGGGATGCCGATGAAGCCGAGCTTGGCGATCATCTCAGGGTCCTCAGGGCAGGCCGGGGTCGAAGCTCACCGACCATACCCGCATCCCGGGGTCCGGGCGCAGCGCGACCGAGTGGGCGCCATGGCGCTCGTGCGCGGCGAGTTGGTGGATCCCCGGGTCGGCGATCTCGATCGTCCGCGGCGCGCCGTCGTCGACCGTGACGACGAGGCGGCCGCTGCCCTCGACCGTCGCCCAGGCCCCGCCTGCCTCGTATTCGACGACCAGCTCGTCGGCCTCCTCGCCGGCGACCCAGGGGCGCTCCCAGCCGCCGCCGGGGAAGACCTCGGCGCTCGGCGCGATCACCCGCGCGCCCGGCGCGTCCTCGGGGCGCAGCGGCGTGAGCAGCTCCGGCAGCGGGCGCAGGGCGTCGCCCTCGCGCAGCTCCTCCTGGATCGCCAGCTCGGTGCCGACGTACTCGCCCTCGCCGAAGTGGAACCAGGCGAGGGCGCCGCCGAGTGACCAGAGGAAGAGGCTCGGCCAGCCCTCGCAGCCGTAGGCGAACCAGAGCTCGCGCTCGGCGTCGATCGCGACCGGGAAGTCGACGCCGAGCGCGGCGAGCCCGGCGGCGACCGCGTCGCGATCGGCCCCGAAGGGGAAGCGGGGCGCCTGGACCCCGATCACCCGCAGGCCCTCGGCGCGGTAGCGGCGGTCCCATTCGCGCAGGTAGGCCAGTGTCCTGACGCTGTTCAGCTGGGCGAAGTCGAAGAAGTGGACGATCGCCGGCCCGGCCGCGGTCAGGGCGGGCATCGACTCCGGTTCGGTGCCGATCCAGGTGAGGTCGGTGGGGAGGTCGGGCGCGGCGATGGTCTCGTTGCCTGGTCGCATCGCCCGGACGTTATCCGGCCGCGCATGCTCAGATCGGCCACAGAGCCGCCACAAACCGGTGCGCCGCCCCCGTCGATGGGCCGAAAACTCGCCTATATATCCGGTTTTCGGCCCATCGACGGGGGGTGCTGGGAAGGTGCGCAGAGGTGTGACGGGAGATCTGGCGGAGCGCGCCTGGCGCCGAGGCCGTGGGCGGCTAGAGGATCTCGCCGAGCCGCGCCTCGAGCGCGGCCGAGATCTCGTCCCTGACCGCGCCCTCGGCGAGCCGTTCGACCAGCGCCTCGAGGAAGCCTTCGATCACCAGGCTCTTCGCCTCCGCCTCGCCGAGGCCGCGCGAGGTCAGGTAGAAGAGCTGCTCCTTGTCGACCTGGGCGATCGCCGCGGCGTGGGTGCAGCGGACATCGTCGGCGAGGATCTCGAGGCCGGGGATCGCGTCAGCGTGGGCCTTGGTGGAGAGCAGGAGGTTGCGGCTCTCCTGGAAGGCGTCGGTCTGCTGGGCGCCGGGATCGACCTTGATCATCCCGCGCCAGACCGCCGTCGAGCCGGCCGCGAGGACGCCGCGGAAGGCGAGGTCGGAGTTGGTGTTCGGCGCCGCGTGCTCCTGCGTGGTGTCGTAGTCGAGGTGCTGTCCGGGGCCGCCGGCGTAGCCGCCGGTCACCCGCGCCTCGGAGCCTGGGCCGGCCAGCTTGGTCTCCATCCGCACCTTGCCGCGCCCCGAGCCGAAGCCGAGCGCGGCCCAGTCGAGCCGCCCGTCGCGCTCCACCTGGGCGCGCTGGGTGGCGAAGATCCAGGCCTTCTCGGAGATGTCCTGGGTGTTGACGTAGCGCAGCGTCGCCGCCTGGCCGACGGAGAGCTCGACCACCGAGTTGAGCAGCGCGTCGACCTCGTCGTCGGGCGAGGACCAGTGCTCCCAGACCTCCGCCTCGGCGCCCTCCTCGAGCACGATCAGGGTGCGCCAATTGATTGCAGCCGCATCCTGGGCGATCGGCACCTCGATCCGCACCGGCTCGGAGAGCCTGACCCCGCGCGGCACGTGGACCAGCACGCCGTCGCGCCAGTCGGCCTCGTTGCGGGCGACGAAAGGATCCTCGATCCCGACCAGCGACCCGAGCTTGTCCTCGAGCAGCTCGCCGTGCGTCTCCAGCGCCTCGGCCAGCGAGACCACCGTCGCGCCCTCGCCGCCGCTCACCTCGACCGCCGCGTCGGCGCCGGCGTAGGAGCCGAGGTCGAGGCTCGCCAGATCGGTGAATTCCCAGCCCTTCGAGGTCGCGTCGGGGAGGGGGAGGGTCTCGGTCAGCGCGGCGCCCCGCGAGCGCCGCTCCGCCAGCCAGGCCGGCTCGGTCGCCAGGGGTGCCAGCTCAGCCAATGGAGCCCTCCATCTGCAGCTCGATCAGCCGGTTGAGCTCGACCGCGTACTCCATCGGCAGCTCCTTGGTGACCGGCTCGATGAAGCCGTTGACGATCATCTTCGACGCCTCCTCCTCGTCGAGCCCGCGGCTCTGCAGGTAGAAGAGCTGCTCGTCGCCGATCTTCGACACCGTGGCCTCGTGGCCGACGTCGGCGTCGTTCTCGTCGATCCGGATCGTCGGGTAGGTGTCGGAGCGCGAGTCCTCGTCGAGGAGCAGCGCGTCGCAGACCACCTTCGAGCGCGATTCGGTCGCCCCGTCGGCGATTTCCATCAGGCCGCGGTAGGTCGCCCGGCCGCCGTCCTTGGAGATCGACTTGGAGAAGATCGACGAGGAGGTGCGCGGCGCGCCGTGGATGATCTTGCCGCCCGCGTCTTGGTGCTGGCCGGCGCCGGCGAAGGCGATCGAGAGGATCTCGCCGTGCGCTTCCTCGCCGAGCAGGTAGATCGACGGGTACTTCATCGTCAGTTTCGAGCCGAGGTTGCAGTCGACCCACTCCATCGTCGCCTTCTCGTACGCGACGGCGCGCTTGGTGACGAGGTTGTAGACGTTCTGCGACCAGTTCTGGACGGTCGTGTAGCGGACGCGCGCGCTCGGTTTGGCGACGATCTCCACCACCGCGGAGTGCAGCGAGTCGCTCGAGTAGACCGGCGCCGTGCAGCCCTCGATGTAGTGGACGTCGGCGCCCTCCTCGGCGATGATCAGCGTCCGCTCGAACTGGCCCATGTTCTCGGTGTTGATCCGGAAGTAGGCCTGCAGCGGCATCTCGACCTTGACCCCGGCGGGGACGTAGACGAACGAGCCGCCCGACCAGACCGCCGAGTTCAGCGCCGCCAGTTTGTTGTCGTTGGGCGGGATCACCGTCGCCCAGTACTCGCGCAGCAGGTCCTCGTGCTCGCGCAGCGCGGTGTCCATGTCGGTGAAGATCACGCCCTGGGCCTCGAGCTTCTCGTTGACTTGGTGGTAGACGACCTCGCTCTCGTACTGGGCACCGACCCCGGAGAGGAATTTGCGCTCCGCCTCGGGGATCCCGAGCCGGTCGAAGGTGTATTTGATGTCCTCCGGGACTTCGCTCCAGTCGCGCGAGTTCTGCTCCGAGGCGCGCACGAAGTAGTGGATGTCGTCGAAGTCGATCTGGTCGAGGTTGCCGCCCCACTGCGGGGTCGGGCGCTGTTCGAAGTGTTCGAGCGCCTTCAGCCGGAAGTCACGCATCCACTGCGGCTCCTGCTTGAAGTCGGAGATCGTTTCGACGACCTCGCGGCTCAGCCCCTTCGGCGCTTTGTAGGCGTAGCCGGTCTCGGGATCGTTGAAGCCGAACTTCTCCTTGTAGTCGGCGTTGATCCCGGCAAGCTCTCTTTTCTCGGCGAGTACCTCAGGCGTTGCCATGCGTTATGCGACCTCCAGGGTGACGGTGTCGTCCGCGACGGCGGTCGCGAACGTCTGCACCGGCTTGAAAGCGGGGAGCGTCTTCGGCCTGCCGGTGGTCAGGTCGAAAAGTGAGCCGTGGCGCGGGCACTCCACGGTACAGGTGGCCGGGTCGAACTCGCCCTCGGCGAGCGGACCGTCGTCGTGCGAGCAGCGGTCCTCGATCGCGTAGATCTTGCCGTCGCAGTTGAAGACGCCGATCTTCATCCCCTCGTACTCGACCAGGCGCATCGTGCCGGGCGGCAGCTCGGCCACGGGGCACACTGAGATCGTCGTTGCTGCGGTGTCGGTCAAGAGGGGATTGCTTCCCGGGGCGGCTCAGGGCCCCAATAGAAACGAGGTAGAGACTTTAAACCTACTAACAGGGTCGGATTTTAGCGGTCGGCCGCCGCGGCGGCCGACCGCCGCCGACATCTCCGTTCTTTCACCGCCTGGCGATGACTTTGTGCCGCCCACGTGGTCTTATCGACGTAACCCGATCCAAGGAGGAGAGCGATGAGCAAGATGACGAGCTACGTGCCGGGGACGCCGTGCTGGGTGGACCTCTCGACCGCCGACATCGAGGCCTCGGCGAGCTTCTACGGCGACCTGCTCGGCTGGCAGGTGCCGGAGCAGCCGAACTCGGCCGAAATGGGCGGCTACCGCCGCGCCCAGCTGGACGGCGACGTCGCCGGGGTGGTGCCGCTGCAACAGGAGGGCCAGCCGCAGGCCTGGAGCACCTACGTCTCGGTCGAGGACGCCGAGGCGACCGCCGCCAAGGTGACCGCGGCCGGCGGCAGCGTGATGTTCGAGCCGATGGATGTGATGGGGCTCGGCACGATGGCGATCTTCGGCGACACCGGCGGCGCCGCGTTCGGCGTCTGGCAGCCAGGGACCTTCGCCGGTGCGGCCCGCGTCAACGAGCCCGGGGCGCTCTGCTGGAACGAGCTCGGCACCCGCGACCCGGAGGGGGCGAAGGCGTTCTACGGCGAGGTCTTCGGCTGGACCGCCGAAGAGCACAAGATGGTGCGTAACGAGGGCGGGCCGGGACCGGAAACCTACGTCGAGTTCAAGCGCGACGGTGACGGCGCCTCGATCGCCGGGATGATGGACATCGGCGGCATGCTGCCCGACCAGGTCCCCGCCCACTGGCTGGTCTACTTCGGGGTCGAGGACGCCGACGCGGCCGCGGCGAAGGTGGAGGCGGCGGGTGGCCAGGTCAACTTCGGCCCGGTGACGATCCCCGCCGGCCGCTTCGCCGTTGTCACCGAGCCGAACGCCCCGATGACCGTCTTCGCCGTCATCGCCCTGCCGGAGAGCTAGCGGTCAAACATCAGTGATCGTCCCCGTGTCCGCTATTCGGATACGGGGACGATCAGAAGACCTAGAGCGTCGCGGCCTCGCTCGGGTCGCCGACCTCGCCCTCGTCCTCCCATTCGGCGGGCTGGCCGAGGGCGGCGGACTTGACGATCTTGAGGCCGAGCATCGCGCACTTCATCCGGGTCGCGGAGATGTCGATGCCGAGCAGCTCGAGGACGTAGTCCTTCGGCAGCCGCAGCAGCTCTTCGCGGCTCATGCCGATCAGCTCGTCGGTCAGCAGCGAGGTGGCGGCGGTCGAGATCGCGCAGCCTTTGCCCTCGAAGGCGACCTCGGCGACCTTGTCGTCGGCGTCGAGCTTGATCGTCACGTGCTGCTCGTCGCCGCAGAAGGGGTTGGTGTCCTCGAATTCGAGGTCGGCGCCCTCGACCACCCCGAAGTTGTGGGGCCGCTTGTAGTGCTCGAGGATCTGGTCGCGGTAGAGCTCGTCCATGGTTCGAGGCTAGCGAAGCGTCAGAGCCCGAAAACGCGGCGGGCGTCCAGGAGGCCGTCGACGAGGCGGTCGATCTCCTCGGTGGTGGTGTAGACGCCGAAGCTGGCGCGGGCGGTGGCGGCGACCCCGAGGCGCTCCATCAGGACCTGCGCGCAGTGGTGGCCGGCGCGGACCGCGATGCCGTGGCGGTCGAGGATCTCGGAGACGTCGTGGGCGTGGATGCCGTCGAGGTCGAAGGAGATCGGGCCGAGCCGCTCGGGGCCGCGCGGCGGGCCGAAGACGCGCAGGCCGGGGACCTCGGCGAGGCGCCCCAGCGTGTAGTCGGCGATCGCCCGCTCGTGGTCACGGACTGTCTCCATGCCGAGTTCGGTGTCGAGCCAGCCGAGCGCCGCGCCCATCCCGATCGCCTGGGCGATCGCCGGGGTGCCCGCCTCGAAGCGGGCCGGCACGTCGGCGTAGGTGGTGCCGTCGCGCGTCACCTTGCGGATCATCGAGCCGCCGCCGAGGAAGGGCGGCGTCGCCCGCAGCAGGTCGAGCCTGCCCCAGAGCGCCCCGATCCCGGTCGGCGCGTAGAGCTTGTGGCCGGTGATCGCGTAGAAGTCGACGCCGAGCGCGCCCATGTCGAGCGGCAGCTTCGGCGCCGCCTGGGCGCCGTCGGCGACGACGATCGCGCCCGCCTCGTGGGCCACCCGGCTGATCTCGGCGAGCGGGTTCTCGGTGCCGAGGACGTTGGAGAGGTGGGCGATCGCCAGCACCTTCGGGCCGCGCTCGAGCAGGCCGCGCAGCGCGTCGAGGTCGAGCAGCCCCTCGCCGTCGATCGGCGCCCAGTCGATCTCCGCCCCGACCCGCTCGGCCAGTTGCTGCCAGGGCACGAGGTTCGAGTGGTGCTCCATCTCGGTGATCACGATGCGGTCGCCGGCGCCGACGTTGGCGTCGCCCCAGGCGCGGGCGACCAGGTTCAGCGCCTCGGTCGCGTTGCGGACGAAGACGACCTCGCGGCGGTCGGCGGCGCCGATGTGGCGGGCGACGGTGTCGCGGGCCGCCTCGTAGGCCTCGGTCGCCTCGGCGGAGAGGGTGTGGGAGCCGCGGTGGACGTTCGAGTGGTGGCGATGCTCGTAGTCGGTGACCGCCTCGATCGAGGCGGTCACGCGCTCCGAGGAGGCGCCGCTGTCGAGGTAGGCGACCGGGACCCCGTTGACCTCCCGCTCCAGGAGCGGGAACTGGGCGCGCACCCGCTCGATCGGGAAAGCGCCCGTCGCGGGGCTCTTCGCGGTCGCCTGCTCCATCGCGAGGCGGCTAGGCGACGGCGCCCGCCGCCACCTCCTCGCGGATCCAGCCGTAGCCTTTCTCCTCCAGGAGGCCGACCAGCTCGGGACCGCCCTGCTTGACGATCCGGCCCTCGAACATGACGTGCACCTGGTCCGGTTTGACCATGTGCAGGATCCGCTGGTAGTGGGTGATGATCAGGACGCCCATGTCGGGACCCGCGAACTTGTTGACGCCCTCGGCGACGGTCCGCAGCGCGTCGATGTCGAGCCCCGAGTCGGTCTCGTCGAGCACCGCGATCTCCGGCCGCAGCAGCGCCAGCTGCAGCAGCTCCATCCGCTTCTTCTCGCCCCCCGAGAAGCCGTCGTTGAGGTAACGGCTGGAGAAGTCCTTCGGAATATTGGCCAGCGACATGGCCTCCTGGGCGGTGCGGGCGAAGTCTTTGATCTTGATCTGGTCCTCGCCACGCGCCTCGCGCTGGGCGTTGATGATCATCCGCAGGTACTTGGAGACGGAGACGCCGGGGATCGCGACCGGGTACTGGAAGGCCATGAAGAGGCCCGCCTGCGAGCGGTCCTCGGGGGCGGCCTCGGTGATGTCCTCGCCCTTGAAGGTGATCGAGCCCTCGGTTACCTCGTAGGCGGGATGGCCCATGATCACGTTGGCGAGGGTCGACTTGCCGGACCCGTTCGGCCCCATCAGGGCGTGGACGCGGCCCTTCTCGACGTCGAGGTCGAGACCTTTGAGGATCTGCTTCTCCTCGATCTTGACGTGCAGGTTGCGTATCTCCAGCTCAGCCATTTCGCTCCGTTTCTGGGGTCTTCGGGAAGTTCGGTGGTGCTACGCGGCGTGGACGATCGCTGCCTCGCTGCGCCCTTGCGGCGAGGAGAACTCGACCAGCTCGGCCAGCGTGGTGCCCGCCAGGGCCTTGGTGACGCCGTTCTGCACCCGCGTCCACAGCAGCTTGGTCGAGCAGGCGCGGTCGCCGTCGTCCTCGTGCGAGCAGAGCACCCGGCCCTCTGGCGTCTCGTGGAAGCACTCCATCGGCGCGATCTGGCCTTCGAGGGCCTCGACGACCGCGTCCATCGTGATCTCCTCGGCCGGCTTCGCGAGCCGGTAGCCGCCGTGGGCACCGCGGGTCGAGGTGACCAATCCCGCCTTGCGCAGTTTGGCGACCAGGTGCTCCAGATAGGAGAGCGGCAGCCGCTCCGCTTCGGCGACGGAGTTGAGGGAGATCGGGGTCGACCCGGGCTGGCGACCGAGCTCGATCATCAGGCGCACGCCGTACTCGGCTTTGGTCGAGAACAACATCGAAACGAAATCCTACTGGACTACTCGGTTATGGCTCGATCAGGCCGCGGCGGATCGCGTAGCGGACCAGCTCGACCCGGTCGCGCATGCCGAGCTTGCGCATCGCGTTGGCGCGGTGGTTCTCGACGGTCTTCTCGGAGAGGTGGAGCAGCTCGGCGATCTGCTTCGTCGTGTTCGCCTCGGCGACGAGCTTGACGATCTCCTCCTCGCGCGGGGTCAGCTCCTCCTCGCCCGACGAGCCGCGTGCGAGCACGTCCTTGATCAGCGTGCGCTGGGCCTCGGGGGTGAGGAACGGCTCGCCACGCTCGACCGCGCGGATCGCCGCCAGGAGATCGGTGTCGGCCTGCGCCTTGAGGACATAGCCGGAGGCGCCCGCCTTCAGCGCCTCGAAGAGGTAGCGCTCGTCGTCATGCATCGAGAGGATCAGGACCTGGACCTCGGGCGCCTGCCGCTTGATCTCGCGGGTCGCCTGCAGCCCGGTCAGGTTCGGCATTTTTACGTCGAGGATCGCCAGGTCGGGACGCTCCCGCACCGCCAGGTCGCGCGCCTCGGCCCCGTCGGCCGCCTCGGCGACGACCTCGATGTCCGGCTGGCGCTCCAAGAGCAGCCGCAGCCCGGACCGCACGATCCCGTGGTCGTCGGCGATCAGCACCCGCACGGCACAGATCCTCCTCGATTCCCCCCGCCACCCATGTTGATGGGCCGAAAACTCCACTCAGGCTTGAGTTTTCGGCCCATCAACATGGTGGTGTCACGTCACTGTGCCGGGATCGTGAGGCGGACCGTGGTGCCGGCGTCGGGGCGGGACTCGATCGTCAGCTCGCCTCCGACCAGCAGGGCGCGCTCGCGCATGCCGCCGATCCCGAGCCCGCGCTCGGACTCGGCGAAGGCGAAGCCGCGGCCGTCGTCGGACACGGTCAGCTCGACCCCCTCGGGGCCGCGACGCAGCGCCACCGCGACGTGGGCCGCGCCGGAGTGGCGCGCCGCGTTGGAGAGCGCCTCCTGGGCGACCCGGTAGACGACCAGCTGGGCGTCGTCGCCGAGGCCGGAGAAGTCGCCGTCGACCGCGATCGTCGCCTCCACCTCGCCCTCGCCGAGCCGCTCGACCAGCCCCGCGATCGCCGCCGCCAGGCCGAGGTCGTCGAGTGCGGTGGGGCGGAGGCGCCGGGCCAGGGTGAGCAGCTCGCGCATCGCCTGGTTGGCGAGCGCCTTGGTCTCGGCCAGCTCCGGCTCCAGTGCCGGCGGCGCCGCGGAGCGCACCGCCTCGAGCCGCAACAGCAGTCCGGTCAGCGACTGGTTGACCTCGTCGTGGAGGTCGCGCGCGACCCGCGCCCGCTCCTCCTCCTGGGCCGCCAGCGCCGCCGAGCCGGCCCGCCGCCGCTCCGCTTCGAGGCGCCGCATCATCCGCAGGAAGGCGAGCTCGATCCGCTCCACCTCCTCGGTCTCGCCGACCCCGTCGATCGAGGCGGGGAGGAGTGACCCCGGCCGCGAGAGGTCGACTTTCTCCATCTCCGCGATCAGATCCTCGAGCGGAGCGAAGCGGCGCCGCAGCAGGATCAGGTTGACCGTCGCCCCGGCGATCACCGCGAGGACGGCGATCGCGACGATCTCGCCCGCCGAGAGCCCGGCCACCGCCCCGGCGACGATCGCGATCGCCCCGAGGAGCACCGTGTTGACCACCAGCACCTGGGTGAAGAGGGCCCGTCTGCGCACGAGCCAAGCGTAGGGCGGGGAGAGGCCTAGGGACTGCGCCGGGGCGGTTCAGGGGGTGGCCCCTATGGTCATCTTGAGCTTTCCTCGCGATACTCCCTCGACCATTTCCTCCACCAGGAGCACCTGAACGAATGAAGACCACGAAGCAGTCGACCTTCAACGCAACGCTGCGAACCACGATCTTGCTCGCCTCCCTCGGCGGCCTGCTGGTCGTGATCGGCGCGCTGGTCGGCGGCGCGCAGGGCGCCGGCCTCTTCCTGATCCTCGCGTTGCTGATCAACGCCGGTTCCTACTTCTTCAGTGACAAACTGGCCCTGGCGTCGGCCCGCGCGAAGCCGATCGAAGAGTCCGAAGCACCGCGGCTCTACCAGATCGTGCGCGAACTGACGACGCGCGCCGGGCTGCCGATGCCGCGCCTCTACATGATCCCGAGCGAACAGCCGAACGCCTTCGCGACCGGCCGCAACCCGAAGCACTCGGCGGTCGCGGTCACCCAGGGGATCACCAAACTGCTCTCCGAGGACGAGCTGCGTGGCGTGCTCGGCCACGAGCTCACCCACGTCCGCAATCGCGACATCCTGATCCAGTCGGTCGCCTCGGCGATCGGCACGGCGATCACCTACGTCGCCTACATGCTGCTCTGGTTCGGCGACGACGACAATTCGCCCCTGGGCCTGGCCGCCGCGCTTGGCATGGTGATCCTGGCGCCGATCGCGGCGAGCATCATCCAGTTGGCGATCTCGCGGCAGCGCGAGTACGCGGCCGACGCCGGCGGGGCCGAACTGTGTGGCAACCCGGAGTCGCTGGCGAGCGCGCTGCTGCGCCTCGAGCAGGGCGCCGAAGCGATGCCGATGCAGGTCAACCAGGCGGCCGAGCCGCTCTACATCGTGCGCCCCTTCAAGGGCAAGGGCATCGCCGGCCTCTTCTCCACCCACCCGCCGATCGAGGAGCGGGTCCGCAGGCTTCGTCAGATGCGCCCCAGTCTGTAGGGGCGCTCCCGAAGGGCTAGGTCTCGTCCGGTGACCTAAGTCGCGCCGCGGCCGTCGAAATCTGTCGACGGCCGCGGCGCCTTTTCGCTCTGCGAAGCGGTTTCCCCGGCTTCCACACAGTCCCTAATCCGCTCGCTATACTTTTTGAAGTAAAGCTGATCCGAATTAGGGGATTTGAAGATGGCGACTGGTGCGGGAACCGAGCGGACCCAGGTGATCGAGGAGATCGAACCCTTCGAGGCGGCCGCGGAGATCGAGGGCGGTGACATCGTCCTGATCGACACGCGCGAGCCCCACGAGTACCAGGAGGCTCACCTCGAGGGCGGCAAGCTGGTGCCGCCGGCGATGCTCGCCGACCAGATCGAGAGCGTCGCGCCCGACAAGTCGGCCCGCACGATCCTCTATTGCCGCTCCGGGAACCGCTCCGGCATCGCCGCCGCCCAGCTGCAGGCGATGGGCTACACCGACGTCGCCTCCGTCGCCGGCGGGATCCTCGCCTGGCAGGAGCAGGGGCTGCCGGTCGTCTCCGCCTCCGGTATGACCGCCGAGCAGCGGGACCGCTACTCGCGCCACACCCTTCTCCCCGAGGTCGGCGTCGACGGCCAGATCAAGCTGCTGAACGCGAAGGTGCTGCTGCTCGGGGCCGGGGGACTCGGCGCGCCGACCGCCCTCTACCTCGCCGCGGCCGGGATCGGCACGCTCGGCCTGGTCGACGACGACGTGGTCGACGCCTCCAACCTGCAGCGCCAGGTGATCCACAACACCGAGCGGATCGGCATGCCGAAGACCACCTCGGCGCGGATCTTCATCGAACAGCTGAATCCCGACGTCAACGTCATCGAGCACAACGGACGGCTCGACGCGAGCAACATCCTCGGCGTCCTGGCCGACTACGACATCGTCGTCGACGGGGCCGACAACTTCCCCACCCGTTACCTGCTCAACGACGCCTCGGTGCGGTTGCGCAAGCCGGTCGTCTCCGCCTCGATCCTCGGCTTCGACGGGCAGATCTCGACCTTCGCGCCCTACGAGGGCCCCTGCTACCGCTGCCTCTACCCGACCCCGCCCCCCGCCGAGCTGGCTCCGAGCTGCTCCGCCAACGGCGTCCTCGGCGTGATGGCCGGGACGATGGGAACGCTGCAGGCCAACGAGGTGATCAAGCTGGTGCTCGGCGTCGGCGAGCCGCTGATCGGCCGCCTGCTCCTCTACGACGCGCTCGGCACCGCCTTCACCGAGCTCAAGGTCCGCCGCGACCCCGACTGCCCGATCTGCGGCGAGCACGCGCCCGAGATCGCCGAGTCGGAGATGGGTCAGTTCCCCGATTACGACCTCTTCTGCGCCGGCGCCGGCGGAGACCGCTGAGCCGGCCCCGGCTCGACTAGGATCAGCGCTCGATGGCAACCGTCCGCATCCCACCTGTCCTGCGCCCGAAAACCGGCGGCGCCCCCGAGGTCGAGGCCGCGGGCGGCAACGTCGGCGAGGTGCTGCGCGCCCTGACCGGCGCCCACCCGGAAACCTCGGCCCAGCTGTTCGACGCCGAGGGCGCGCTCAACCGCTACGTCAACGTCTACCTGAACGACGAGGACGTGCGGGTGCTGGACGGGCTCGAGACCGCCGTCAAAGACGGTGACTCGGTAGTGATCCTCCCCGCCATGGCGGGGGGATCCTGAGACGCCGAAAACCAAGCCTGGCAAGGGACGCAGGGAGGCGGACAAGGGGAGCGCACTCCAGTGCGTGACCCGCAGGCCGCCGAGGACGCCGCCAGGCGCCGGTTTGCAGGCGTCTCAGCGCTCGAGGACGCGGCCGAGGAACTTTTGGGTGCGCTCCTCGCGCGGGCTGTCGAGGACCTGTTTCGGGTCGCCCTGCTCGACGACGACGCCGCCGTCCATGAAGACGACCTGGTCGCCGACCTCCTTGGCGAAGCCCATCTCGTGGGTGACGACGAGCATCGTCATCCCTTCGCCGGCCAGCTCGCGCATCGTGTCGAGCACCTCTTTGACGAGCTCCGGGTCGAGTGCCGAGGTGACCTCGTCGAAGAGCATCACGTGCGGTTCCATCGCCAGCGCGCGGGCGATCGCGACGCGCTGCTGCTGACCGCCTGAGAGCGTTTCCGGATACTGGCCGAGTTTGTCGCCGAGGCCAACCCGTTCGAGCAGCGCCTTGCCTTTGTCCTCCGCCTCGGACTTCGACTTGCCGAGGACCCGCGTCGGCGCCAGGGTCACGTTCTGGAGTGCCGTCTTGTGGGGGAAGAGGTTGAACTGCTGGAAGACCATGCCGACCCGCTGGCGGACGAAGTCGAGGTTCCAGCTCTGCTCGCCGGTCCCCGAGCCCGGTCCCTTGCAGATGTCCTGGCCCTCGAGGAAGATCTCGCCCTCCTCCGGCGGCGCCAGCAGGTTGACGCAGCGCAGCAGCGTGCTCTTGCCGGAGCCGCTCGGCCCGAGGATGCAGATCACTTCGCCTTTGGCGACCTCGAGGTCGACGCCTTTCAGCACTTCGAGGCTGCCGAAGCGTTTGCGGACCCCTTTCAGCTCGACCATCGGCTCGGCCATCAGGCGACCTCGATGTGGGCGCCGCGGGTGACTTTGGTCTGGTTGCGCTTGATCAGGTGATCGACCAGGCGGGCCATCGGCAGGGTGATGCAGAGGAAGAAGAAGGCGGTGAGGACCAGGGCCGAGCTGTTCAGCTGTTCGGCGAGGATTTCGCGGCTGACCAGGACCGACTCACCGAAGGCGATGAAGCTGACGAGCGTCGTTTCCTTCAGCAGCGAGATCATTTCGTTCAGCATCGGGGCCGGAACCTTGCTGATCGCCTGCGGAATGACGATGTGGCGCATCGCCTGCGTATGGCTCATGCCGAGCGAGCGCGCCGCCTCCATCTGGCCACGCGGCACCGCTTCGATCCCCGCTCGGTAGACCTCGGCGATGTAGGCGCCGTAGACGAGCAGCAGCGACGCGACGCCGTACCAGAATGGGTCCGGCTTACCGAACCACTCGGGGATTCGGACTCCCTTCGGTAAGAAGGTCAGGAACGGGACCCCACCGGAGATCAACAGGATCACGACCAGCAGCGGGATCGCTCGAAAGACATCGATATAGGCGATCGTGAGGAAGCGGAGCGGGGCGAATTTCCTCCCCGGCAGCTGCCGCATGAACGCCAGGACCAGCCCCCAGACGAGGATCAGGACCGCCGCGACCACCCAGATCAAGAGGTTCTGGAGGAAAGCTTCGAAGACTTCCCAGAAGTGTTCTCCCATCACGTGGAAGTCGAAGTACTGTTCGAAAAAGACGCTCAAGATCTCGCTCCTGCTCCCTGCCCGCTTGTTCCAATCAAAGAGGGGGCGCCGATGTCGGCGCCCCCTCTGTCATGCCAGTCCTGCGTACCGCCTTGCCGCTACTTGGCTTCGGCTTCTTCGATGGCCTTTTCGAGGCCTTCCATCGGCGGTTCCTCGTGGAACCACTGTTCGTAGATCTTGGCGTATTTGCCGTTTTCGACGGTCTCTTTCAAGCCTTCGTTGATCTGTTCGAGCAGTTCGGTGCTTTCCTTCGCCACCGCGATTCCATACTTTTCGTCGGTTTCCACTTTTTCGGCGATTTCGATGCCGCCCAGTTCTTCGGTCGCCTTCACGGCAACGGGGTCGTCGATGATCACCGCTTCGACCGTTCCGGCCTTCAGCGCGTTGATCGCGTCAGGGCCTTCCGGGTAGGGCCGGAGTTCGCCCGCTTCGGCTTTTTCCTTGCCGAGGGCGAGGCCGGTCGTGCCCTGTTGGGCGGCGACGGTCTTGCCCTTGAGGTCGGAGAGGCCGGTGATCGAGCTGCCTTCGGCGACCACGATCGCCTGCTCGGAGAGGTAATAGGGCAGTGAGAACGAGACGACCTTTTCGCGTTCTTCGGTGATCGTCGCGGCCGACATCACCGCTTCGAACTTGCCCTGGGCGACGTCACGGAAGATCGTTTCGAACGAGGAGTCGATGAATTCCGGTTCGCGGCCGATTTCTTCGCCGATCGCTTCCATCAGGTTCACGTCGAAGCCGGTGTAACTGCCCTTTTTCCCCTGCTCGAATGGGGGATAGGGAATGTCGGAACCGATCGTCAGCTTTTCGCCGCCGCTTTCGGTGCTTTCTTCGCCCGTGGCGCTGCTCGAGCTCGAGCTGCTGGAGCCACCGCCGCATCCCGCCACGACGATCGCCACGGCTCCTACGAGAAGTACCGCCATAAAGGCGGCCAGCCGCGTCTTACTGAACAAACCTGCCTCCGATCAAGAATTTGCTGGACCCGGCCGAACATACACCCGATTCCGGGAGCCGCGTTTGTCCAAGGGTCCAAGATTCTTGCCCGCCCTCGCTACACTTTCTGAAGTAGGGGGTACCCGGCGAGCCATGGCACCAGATCCAGTCTTGAACAGACCCTGCGGGGGACGCTTCGGCGACGTGGTCGAGTCGATCGGCAACACGCCGCTGGTCGAGCTGTCCCGTCTCTCGCCGAAGCCCGAGGTTCGCATCTTCGCGAAGCTCGAGGGCCACAACCCGACCGGCTCGGTCAAGGACCGCGTCGCTCGCTCGATGATCGAGAAGGCCGAGGCCGAAGGGGCGATCGAGCCCGGGCAGACGATCCTCGAACCGACCTCCGGCAACACCGGCATCGCGCTGGCGATGATCTGCCGCCGCAAGGGCTACCCGCTGCAGGTGGTGATGCCCGACAACGTCACCGCGGAGCGCACCCAGCTGCTGCGCATGTACGGCGCCGAGATCGTCTACTCGGAGGGGGCGAAGGGCTCCAACGGGGCGGTCGAGGTGGCGCTCGAGCTGGCCGAGCAGCCCGGCTTCTTCATGCCCTACCAGTACGGTAACGAGGCCAACCCGCTCGCCCATTACAACGGCACCGCGGTGGAGATCCTCGAAGAGCTCGACTCGGTCGCCGCCTTCGTCGGCGGGCTCGGCACCGGTGGCACCCTGATGGGCAACGGCCGCCGGCTGAAGGAGGCCGACCCGGAGACGCTGATCGTCGCCGCCGAGCCGATGCAGGGAGAGCTCGTGCAGGGGCTGCGTTCCCTAGATGACGGCTTCATCCCGCCGATCATCGACCTCGCCCTGCTCGACCGCAAAATCATGGTCTCGAACCGCGACGCGATCGTCTGGACGAAGAAGCTGCTGGAGGACGAGGGCGTCTTCTCCGGTGTCTCCGGCGGCGCCGTCGCCCGCGTCGCGGCGCGGATCGCCGGTGAGATCGACTCCGGCAACGTCGTCTTCCTGATCCCGGACGACGGCTGGAAGTACCTCTCCTCGGGTATCTACACGAAGCCGCTCGAGGAGATCGAGAACCTCGACTCGACGGTTTGGTGGTAGCGACCCGGCACCGCCGGCGTCGGTTAGCCTCGCCCCGATGAAGATCTCCCAAGCCCTTATTGACGAGATGGTCGCGCACGCCCGTGAGGACCTGCCGAACGAGTGCTGTGGGATGGTGGGTGGCGTGGATGGGGTGGCGACGAAGGTGGCGCGGGTGGTGAACGCGGCGGCCAGCCCGTTGCGCTACGAGATGGATTCGCAGGGGCAGTTCGACGCATTGGCGGAGATCGAGGCCGACGGCGAGCTGCTGGCGATCTACCACTCGCACACCAAGAGCGCCGCCTATCCGTCGCAGACCGACGTCAACCAGGCGCGGAACTGGCCGGAACCGATCTACGTGATCATCTCGCTGGCCGACGCCGAGAAGCCCGACGTCCAGGGCTTCCACCTTGCCGACCTGAAGATCGCCGACGCCGAGCTGGAGATCGTGGCATGAGTCCCGAGACCAAACATCGCGGCGCCCACACGCGCGGCGCCCACGGCGGTGGCGGCCACGGTGGCGACGAGGGCGGCGGCGGAGGCGGTGGGGGCGGCGGCAAGCTGGTCAAGGTCGGCTTCGCCCGCAGTCAGGCCGAAGCCGAGATGCTGCAGGGGCTGCTGCTCGACTCCGACATCCCGAGCATCCTCAAACGCTCGCGCGGCTTCGACAACCCCGACTTCCTCGGCGGCGGCCCACACGACATCTGGGTCAACGCCGAGCACGCCCGGCTCGCCCGCGAGGTGCTCGCGCAGACGACGACCGAGACCGAAGGCGAAGAGCGGGAAGAGATCGAGGGCGAAGGGCGGCTGCGGGCGACCGGCGGCGAACCGACGAGCGCGGCGCGGCTCGCCCTCTGGGTCGGCGCCGCCTTCGTCGCCGCCGTGATCGTCGTCTGGATCGTCTACCAGATCAGCTGACGCCGGCCGGCCGCACCATGTCGCGCAGGTGGTCGCGCCAGGCCGCTTCGATGTCGCGGAAGCGGGCGTCGAAGGCGTCTTCGAGAGTGACCGCGGGGCCGCCGGGGAGGAGGCTGTCGACGAGGCGCTCGCAGGCCTCGGGTCCGCGCTCGTTCTCGAGCAGGTCGAAGATCGTGCCGCCGAGGATCACCGCGTCGCGGCGCGAGGGCGGGAAGGTGACGCGGCCGGAGCCGCGCAGGCGCAGCAGTACCGCCGCCCGGTAGAGCCCGACCTGGCGGGCGAAGTACTGGGCGCCGCCTTCGACCAGCCAGGCCCACTGCAGGTAGCGGGCGAAGCGGCGCGGCGTCCAGGAGGGCGGCAGCGCCGGGTTGTTGGTGGCGATCACGAGCTGGGCGTACAGTCGCTCGGCGGTGCCGCGCAGCGCCTCCAGCGAGTCCTCGCCGGCGGCGCGCCGTTCCATGTGGCGGTCGTTGAGGACGTGGAGCTCGGTCGCCATCGGCCAGCCGGCGAGGTAGCGGCGCCCGGCCGGCGCCGCCGCCCAGCGGGCGGCGGGCAAGAAGGGGTGCGCCATCGTCAGCGAGGCCGGGTTGGTGTGGATGACAACGGTGACCTCGTCGGGCACCTGGTCGAAGCGGTCTTCGAGCCGCAGCCGCAGCGTCTCCATCCGGTCCAGCGTGCGGTCAGCGAACGCCGCGTCTTCAGAATCGTGA
Organism: uncultured Actinomycetes bacterium; assembly: GCA_963824485.1. GTDB lineage: Bacteria > Actinomycetota > Thermoleophilia > Solirubrobacterales > 70-9 > VAYN01. Next base: position 540,207 of record CAWGPH010000003.1, on the reverse strand, counting down.
CGCGCCGTAAACGAAAGCGACTCCGTTTCCACCCAACTCATGGTCGAAGGCTAGAGCCTGCGTTCGGCTGACCAAGCAGAGCAAGGACGCACGAGGGAGCGTGCTCTGCACGTGACCGAGGAGGACGCCGCTATGCGCCGGTCAGACGAGCGCAGGCTCGGCCGCACCACAAACGTCGCGGATCTCTTCGCGTGCACGGTCGAACTCCTCGTCGGCCATCACCGGCGTGCCCTCGAAGGGCAGGTCGCGGTCGATCTCGACCCAGGAGCGGCAACCGTGGTACTCGTCGCGGACCCGCACCGTGACCGGGCGGGGGATTCGATGCACCCGCAGCAGCAGGATGTGGAGTGGGTGACGGCGCTTCCAGGCGAGTCGCTTCTCGGCGTAGTCCGGCGTCCAGATGTAGTACGGCGAGAGGCAGTCCAGGGTGCGTCGATCTTCGATCGTGACGTGATCGGTCACCTCGGCCCAGGCGCGCAGACGGACGCGGTCGGGCTGGGGGATGCCGCCGTCCTGGATCAGGGCCTTCGGCGGCGGCTCCTCGTCGGGCCAGACGCCCTCCTCGAGGGCGCGACGCAGCTCGGGGTGGTGCGATTCCCGGACCAGGTCGTTCCGCTGGTGGTCGAAGGTCGGATAGAGGAAGAACCGCTCATGCTCCAGTTCGAAGTGCTTGTTCTCCTCGCGAATTCCGCCCTTGCGCAGGGTGAGCAGCTGCTCACCCTCGGCGAGGGCGCGGACCGTTACAGCCCATTCCTTGAGAGCGATTGGCATTTGAAGTCAGTACCTGGGGAGGTCGTTTGCGATGAATAGGGGGCTGGGCGCGGGGAACGGGCCGCGTGGGGCCGTTGTGCCCACCCGAGGTCGCGCATTCTAGAGAAGCGCGCGCGAAACACCAAATAATTGGTGTCGAAATTTAAGGAGCACCGTGGCCGCCGCCGCCGGGGGTCTCCAGCCGCAAACGGTTTCCGGGAGCCAAATCGCCCTCCGCCTTGGAGGGCAGGGAACGTCCGTCCAGCGCGTTTTTCCCAGGTGCGCCATCGGTACCGCCGTCGCGACCGCGCGGTGCCCGGCGGCGGCGCTCGGTCAGCAGGGTGAAGCGCATCGGGGCGAGCGCTTCCAGTTCGCGGACGAGGCCGTCGCCGCCGCGATGGGCGCCGGCGCCGCCCGAGCCGCGGCGCAGTGCCAGTTCGCGGACCCGCAGCGGGAACTCGGTCTCGAGCGCCTCGACCGGGGTGTTGAGCGTGTTCGACATCGCGACGTGGATCGCGCTCGGCCCGTCGGCGTCGGGGCAGGCGCCCTGGCCGCCGCCGAGCGTCTCGTAATAGGTGAAGCAGTCGCCGGCGAGGGTCAGGTTGTTCATCGTGCCCTGGCCCTGGGCGGGGACCGGGCGGGCGCCCGAGAGCGCCTCGATCACCAGGTCGGCGACCCGGCTCGAGGTCTCGACGTTGCCGGCGACGACCGCGGCGGGAGGTTCGGCGTTCAGCAGGCAGCCGGGCGGGGCGATGACCTCGATCGGGCGGTGGGCGCCGGCGCAGGGCGGCGCGTCGGGGTCGGTCAAAACGCGTACGGCGAAGGTAGCTGCCGATTTCGTCACCGAGAGCGGACAGTTGAGGTTGCCGCCCACCTGCGGGTCGGTGCCGGCGAAGTCGAGGCGCAGGGTCTCGCCGGCGACGGTCGCCTCGACCCGGAGGTGGACGTCGCGCTCCGCGCCGCCCGGGGCGTCGTCTTCGAGCACGTCCTCGGCGGTGTAGGTGCCGTCGGGGAGCGCGGCGAGGGCGGCGCGGGTGCGGCGCTCGGCGTAGGCGAGGATCTCGGTCATCCCCTCGCGCAGGCCGGCGGCGCCGTGGCGCCCGGCGAGCTCCGCCAGCCGCAGCCGCCCGACCCGGTTGGCCGACTGCTGGGCGCGCAGGTCGGCGAGCCGCTGGCGCGGATTGCGCATCGCGGCGACGAGATCCTCCAGGGCCGGGCTCGTGGCGGTCGCCGGCCTGATGCGTTCGCACTTATCTCCGCATACCGAAGCTTTCTGCGAACTCATTCCTCCCAGGCGGGTCGGGCGGATCACGACGCCCTCTTCATCGAGCGTGTGGGAGAAGGCGGGCATCGACCCCGGGGTGGGGCCGCCGACGTCGGCGTGGTGGGCGCGGGAGGCGGCGAAGCCGAAGAGCCCGCCGTCGACGAAGACCGGGGAGACGAGGGTGATGTCGGGGAGGTGGGTGCCGCCGCGGTAGGGGTCGTTGAGGATCCATTCGACCTCGGGCTCGTGGCGCTCGCCGAGGACGGCGGCGACCGCGTCGGGCATCGAGCCGAGGTGGACGGGGATGTGCTCGGCCTGCATCACCAGCTCGCCGCTCGCGTCGAAGAGCGCGGTCGAGCAGTCGTGGCGCTCCTTGATGTTGGCCGAGTAGGCGGAGCGGATCAGGGTCGCGCCCATCTCCTCGCAGGCGGCGCGGAGGCCGCCGATCATCACCTGCAGGGTGATCGGGTCGATCATTTGTGCTCCGAGGGGGGAGATTCGGGGGACCCTTCGCTCACGAACTGCGGGGAGGTTCGCTCAGGGTCCCCCGAATCTCCCTGCGAACGGGTGGCGATGATGGTCCCGAACTCGTCCACTCTCGCGCTCCAGGCAGAAGGCAGGACGAGGATCGCCTCGGGGAGCTCGAAGATGACGGGGCCGGAAACTTCGCGGCCCGTTTCCGGCTCGCCCCGCAGCACGGGGGTCTCGACCCAAGCTCCGTCGAAGCGCACAGGCCGCGAGTCCTCTCCGGCGCGCGCTCGGGAGGGAGATGGGGATGACCCGAACGAACCTCCATGCTGTTCGTGAGAGAGGGTCATCCCCAGATCCCTCCCCGGCCCATCGATCACGAGGGCGAGGCGGATGTCGACGAGGACGACCTCGCCGTCGGGGTCGCGGTGGCCGTAGCGCTCCTCGTGGGCGGCCTCGAAGCGGGCGACGAGGTCGGCGGGGTCTGGCTCGGGATCGCCCGGGACCGGCAGCTCGAAGGCCTGGCCGGCGTAGCGCATCCCGTAGACCACCTCGACGCGGGCGTCGTCGAGCCCCGCGCCCGCCGCCTCGCGCAGCTCGCCGACCGCGACGGCGATCCGCTCGGCGGTGAGGTCGTCGCCGGCCAGCATCACGGTGCGGGCGGTGTCGCGGCGGCGGTCGGAGGCGCAGAGGCCGAAGGCGGAGAGGACGCCGCCGGCGCGCGGGCAGAGCAGGCGCTCGATCCCGAGCTCCTCGGCGATCGCCGCCGCGTGCATCGGACCGGCGCCGCCGAAGGGCAGGAGGGCGAAGCGGCGCGGGTCGACGCCGCGCTCGACGGTGACGACGCGGAGCGCCCGCACCATCTCCTGGTTGGCGACGCGGACGATCCCGGCGGCGGTGTCGAGCGGGTCGAGCCCCAGCTCCTCGGCGAGGGCGCCGACCGCCCGCTCCGCCGCCTCGGCGTCGAGCGCGACGCCGCCGGCCAGGGTCGAGTCGGCGGCGAGCTTGCCGAGCAGCAGGTTGGCGTCGGTGACCGTCGGCTCGGTGCCGCCGCGCCCGTAGCAGGCGGGGCCGGGGACGGCGCCCGCCGAGCGCGGCCCGACCCGCAGCGCGCCGCCCGGGTCGCGCCAGCCGATCGAGCCCCCGCCCGCCCCGACGGTGTGTACGTCGACGGTCGGCAGCTGGATCGGGCGGCCGCCGATCGTGCGTGAGTCGGTGCGGCGGACGGCGCCGTCCTCGACCACGCAGACGTCGCAGGAGGTGCCGCCCATGTCGAAGCCGAGCGCGTTGCCGTCGCCGCTGAGCCGGGCGAGGAGGCCGGCGCCGACTGCGCCGCCCGCCGGCCCGGAGAGGACGCTCCAGGCGCCGGCGCGCGCCGCCTCCTCGGCCGGGGCGACGCCGCCCGAGGAGAGCATCACCTGGGGCGCCGGGAGGCCGGCCGCCGCGGTCGCGTCGGTCAGCCGTCCCAGGTAACGGCCGAGCAGGGGGGAGAGGTAGGCGTCGATCGCGGTGGTCGAGGCGCGCTCGTACTCGCGGAAGCGCGGCAGCACCTCGTGCGAGGCGGAGACGTGGAGGTGGGGGAGGCGCTGGCGGAGGAACTCGGCGAGGCGGCGCTCGTGGGTCGGGTCGAGGTAGGAGAAGAGCAGGCAGATCGCCACCGACTCGGCGCCGCCCTCCTCCAGCGCCGCCGCGAGGCGCTCCGGCTCGCCGTCCCCGAGCGGCTCGACGATCCCCTCCGGCCCGGTCCGCTCGGCCGCCGCCAGCTTCAGCTCCGCGCCGATCAGCGGCGTCGGCTTCGGCGCGCAGAGGTGGTAGAGGCTGGGGCGGTCCTGGCGGGCGATCTCCAGCAGGTCGGCGAAGCCGCGGGTGGCGATCAGCGCGGTGCGGGCCCCGCGTTCCTCCAAGAGCGCGTTGGTGCCGACGGTCATCCCGTGGGCGAATCCGTCGACCTCGTCGGCCGTCGCCTCCGCCGCCGCGAGGACCGCGTCGATCGCCGCCATCACCCCGTCGGACTCCGCCCCCGGCGTGGTCGGCACCTTGGCGGTGTGGACGGCGCCGTCGTCGAGCAGGACCGCGTCGGTGAAGGTCCCGCCGACGTCGACCCCGAGCAGCACGCCTAGTCCCAGGTCTCTTGCCGCACCGAGCCGTCCGGGGCGAGGACGATGTGGACGCCGTCGAGCGCCGGGTCGGTGTCCGGGCAGTCGGTGCGCAGGTGCCCGCCGCGGGACTCGCGCCGCTCCAGCGCCGCCAGCGCGATCGCCTTCGCCAGCGGGTAGGGATCGGGGATCAGCGCGGCCAGATCGGTCGGGTTGCGGACCGGGCCGGCGCGGCGCCAGACCGCGTCGCGGGTCTCGCGGGTCGGCGGCACGAACCGCCACTCGGGCTCCGCCGGCCGCGTCCCCGACTCCGGCTCGTCGAGCGCCGCGCGCGCCGCGCGGCCGCCGAAGACGAAGCACTCGCTGAGCGAGTTCGAGGCGAGCCGGTTGGCGCCGTGGAGGCCGGTGCAGGAGCACTCGCCGACGGCGTAGAGGCCGGGCAGCGAGGAGCGCCCGTCGAGGTCGACCGCGATCCCGCCCATCGTGTAGTGGGCGGCCGGGGAGACCGGCACCGGTTCGGCCCGCGGATCGAGGCCCGCCTCGGCGAGCAGGGCGAAGACGTTGGGGAAGCGGGCCGGGTCGATCGCCCGCAGGTCGAGCCGGACCGAGGTCGTGCCCTCTTCGCGCAGCTTGGCGAGGATCGCGGCGCTGACCTCGTCGCGCGGCGCGAGCTCGTCGGTGAAGCGCTCACCGGCGTCGTCGAGCAGCTTGGCGCCCTCGCCGCGGATCGCCTCGGTGATCAAGGCGCCGTCGAAGCGAGTGTCGGGGAGGGCGAGCGCGGTCGGGTGGAACTGGCAGAACTCGAGGTCGGCGAGGTCAGCGCCCGCTGCCGCGCCGAAGACCGGCCCGGCGCCGATCGCGCCGCGCGGGTTGGTCGTCCGTCGCCACAGCGCCGCGGCGCCGCCGGTCGCCAGCACGGTCGCCCGCGAGCCGAGCGCGCCCGCGTCGGTCAGCACGCCGTGGCAGCGCCCGCCGTCCGACCAGAGCGCCGTCGCCGAGGTGCGCTCGCGGACCTCGATCCGCTCGTCGTCGGCGACCATCGCGGCCAGCTTCGAGGTGATCTCACGGCCGGTCTGGCTGCCGCCGGAGTGGACGATGCGGCGGGCCGAGTGGCCGCCCTCGAGGCCGAGCGCGAGCCGCCCTTCGTGGTCGAGGTCGAAGACGACGCCGCGCGCCTGCAGGTCGCGGACCGCGGCCGGCGCCTCCTCGACCAGCACCCGCACCGCGGCCGGGCGGCAGAGGCCGCGGCCGGCGGCGAGCGTGTCCTCGGCGTGGCGCGCCGGCGAGTCGCCCGGTTCGAGCGCCGCGGCCAGCCCGCCCTGGGCCCAGAAGCTGGCGCTCTGCGAGAGCGGCGTGCGCGAGACCACGCAGACGCGGCCGCCCTGCTCGGCGGCGCGGAGGGCGGTCCAGAGGCCGGCGGCGCCGCCGCCGACGACGGCGACGTCGTACTCGGCGACCGCGGCTATCTGTCCCCGCTCTCCCCGCGGCGGATCTGGTCGATCCGCTCGCGCAGCCAGACGGCGGCGCCTTCGCGGGCGCGGGCGCTCTCCGCGGCGACCGCCTTCTCGGCCTCCTCGGCGCGGCGCTCGGCGGCGGCGATCCGTTCCTCGGCGGCGTCGGTGTGGGTCTCGATCTCGCCCAGCCGTTCTTCGGCGGCGGCGATCGCTCGCTCTTTTGCCTCGCGCTCCTTGGCGAGCTCTTCCTCGTGGCGGAGTTCCAGCTCCTTGCGCACCCGGTCGGACTCGGTGCGCCAGCGCTCGAGGTCGGCCTCCAGCGCCTTGATCTCCGCCTCGGCGCGTTTTTCGGCGGCCACCGCGGCCTCGGCGGCGGCGTTCAGGGTGCGCTCGGCCTCGCCGATCCGCGCCTCCATGCCGCCTGCCGCTGCGTCCGAGTGCTCGTCGCTCATCTACACGTCCGCTCCGCGCTCAAGCCCTCAATCTAAACGCGCCGGCCGGTCATGTGGCGGTAGACCTCGATCGTCCGCTCGGCCATCGGCCCGGCGGCGAGGGTCGCGGCGCGCGCGGCCCCCGCTACGCGGGGGTCCGGCGCGGCCAGGTGGGGACGGGCGGCGGCCGCCCAGACGGCGGCGTCGAAGGGGGCGCAGAGGCAGCCCTCGATGCCGGCCAGGAGGTAGGGGGCGACGCCGACCGGGGTCGAGAGGACCGGCACGTCGCAGGCGAGCGCCTCGATCGCCGCCATCCCGAAGCCCTCGTGGTCGGAGGTGACGAGGACGGCGTCGGCGGCGTTCATCCAGGTCGCCATCGCCGCGGGCTCGATCGAGCCACCGGTGAGGAGGTGGGCCTCGGTGGTGGCGGCGAGCGCGGTGGCGCGGTCGTGGCGCTTCTCCGGGCGCGTCGGGTCGGCGGGAAAGAGGAGGTAGCGGCCGGCCGGGTCGAGGCCGAGCGACTCGCGGGCGGCGGCGCGCGAGACGGGGGCGAAGCGGCCGAGCTCGGGGCCGCAGGGGAGGACGGCGGCGCCGGGCACAGCGGGTAGGCCGGGGCGGCCGTCCTCTTCCTCGAAGAGGGCGCGGGAGACGCCGGCGACGAGGTCGGCGCGCCAGGCGAGCCGGCGCGAGAGGGGGCCGACCAGCGGATGGCGGACGTCGGTGCCGTGGAAGGTGACGAGCAGCGGGTGGGCGCCGGCGAGGCGGGCGACCCAACCGGCGAGGCCGTAGTGGGCGTGGACGAGGTCGAAGCGCTCGCGGCGCAGCACGGCACGGAGTTCGCGGGTCGCCGGGAGGTAGTGGGAGCGGCCGCGCGGGAAGCCGAATTCCTCGACCTCGATGCCGCGGGCGCGGATCTCGGCGACCTGGTCGCGGACCCAGCGGCCGCGCTGCGGGGTGCTCTCGTCGGGCACGAGGTTGGTGACGACGAGGACGCGCATCGCGGCAGGTTATCCGCGCGCGGGAGGGGTACGGGAGGGCTCCGTGACGCCGAATCGGCGCCACCATCGCCTCTCCGTCTGCTTGAGTGCCGTTCTGATGCGCTTTTCGCGTCCTCCGACCATGCTCGCCCTGACCGCCTCGCTCGTCGTCGGCGCGCTCGCCCTGCCCGCGGTGGGAGCGGCCGCGGCCGGAGCCGCGACGCCGCCGTCGATCTCCTTCCCCGGGCACGCCGCCGCGGCGCGTCATTTCTGGACGCCGGCGCGGATGCGGGCGGCGCGGCCGATCGACGGCTCGCCGCCGGCCCGCGCCTCGGGGCTCAACCCGGCGCTGACCGCGACCTCGGAAACGGTCAAGGACCCGACCCTCCCCGAATACCGCGTCAACGGCGTCATCTTCATCTCCGAAGGCGCCGGGATCGGCTACGGCCGCTGCTCCGGTACCTCGGTCGTCTCGCCCAGCAAGAGTGTCGTCATCACCGCCGGCCACTGCGTCTACGACGGCGGGATCTGGTCGGACCGCAAGTGGGTCTTCGTCCCCGGCTACCACCACGGCGAACGTCCCTTCGGCACCTTCACCGCCCACTGGCTGGGGACGACGCCTGCCTGGCACGCCCACGAAAACGAGAACTTCGACGTCGGCGCGGCGGTGGTCGGACGCAACGAAAAGGGCCAGACGCTGGCGGCGGCGGTCGGCGCCGACCGGGTCGCGACCGGGCTCTCGCCGAACCAGACCTTCGATGTCTACGGCTATCCGGTCGAAAAGCCGTTCAACGGCGGCACCCTGCAGGTCTGCCACGAAGCGAGCTTCGAGGGCCACGACTTCGGCTCGTTGTTCGAACCGGGCCCGCTCGACCTGGCGATCAGCTGCGACGACAGCGCCGGCGGCTCGGGCGGCGGCTGGGTGATCGAGGGCGACGTCGTCGACAGCGTCACCACCTACGGCTATCCGAGCGACCCCGCGACCAACTTCGGCCCTTACTTCGGCCGCGACGTCGCCCACCTCTACGCGCGGGCAAAGCAGATCAAATGAGGTGCGTTCGCACTTTCCTTCGGTATGCGGTGATAACTGCGAACGCACTCGCGATGGTGGCGGCGCTCGCCGCGATCGGCGGCGGGGCGATCGCGCCGGCGGCGCTCGCCGACGGGGGCGGGGCGCCGCCGCCTCACCGGATCGAAGTCGAACCGCGCTTCCAGCTCGGCGGCTCGCACGGCTACCGCCTGCTGGTCTCGGCGCGGGCGGCGACGGTGACGATCGGGGTGGCACGGACCGACGACAGCCCGCGCTCGGGCTCGTCGACCACCTACGTCGCCCGCGGCACCGCCGGGCCGAACGGCATCCACGCCAACTTCCACCAGTTCGGCCGGGTCGACGTCAGGTTCCACCGCACCGCGCCCGCCGCGCGCGGCCTGCCGCCCGACTGCTTCGGCGGCACCACCGGGGCGGCGACGATTCCCGGCTACTTCACCGGCACCGTCGACTTCGAAGGCCAGGCTGGCTACACCGCGGTCCACTCGCACCGGGTGCGCGGCGAGGTCGTCCTGCCGCCGACCGAACAGTGCCCGCTGGTGGCCGGCGGCGCCAACCCGCTGATCGAAGACCCGAACGCCGAGCTGCCGCCGGCGAAGACGCGGATGACGCTCTCGGCGCTCGACAAAGCAGGCACCGGCGGCCTCCTCTTCGTCGCCCGGCGGGCGGGCAAGACCGGCTTCTACGCCGAACGGTTCGGGACGGTCGGTCAGATCGGTCTGCTCAGCCTCGCCTACGCGCTGGGGCCGAAGTCGAGCTTCGTCTCCGACCCCAAGGTCAGCTACGGCAGCGTCCACCCGCCGGCCCCGTTCAGCGGCTCGGCGACCCTGAGCCGCGACGCCGACGGCAGGCGCTCCTGGACCGGCAGCCTTACCGCCACCTTCCCCGGCGAAGCCCCCGTCTCCCTGGTCGGCCCGGTGTTCCACACCACGCTCGCGCGAAGCTTTCCCTAGCCGGCACGCAATCGGCACTCGCGCGTCTTGTTCGGTGCGCATTTCAGGCCGAGCATCGCTCCCGCCAACGAGGAAGGGAGATCGATGTTCTACGCAATCCTGGGCTACCTGCACGCCGCCCTGTGGCGGGCCAACACCGCCGTCACCCGGCGGGTGCGGGCGATCCACGCCCTCGCCGAGGAGCGCGGTCAGGGACGGTCGAGTACGTCGGCCTGATCCTCCTGGTCTCGCTGCTGATGGTCGGCATGGTGGCGGCGATGAAAGGTTTCAATAGATACTTGAGTAAGACGGGATACTATCTTGCCGCTCGGACGGAACCGTCTGGCCGCAAGTCCAGTCGGCCGGGCCGGGTATCCTCATGGGGATGCCTCTTCTTTCAAGGATGAAATCGGGCCGGGTGCGTCGGCTCGAAGACCAGATGCGCAAGATGCGTGACGACATGGACTCAAGGTTCGACTCGATGGTCGAAGTTTTCGAGTCGCGTCGGGCCGACGATGAAGCCGCCGCGATCGCCGCCGAGCGGATCCGCAGCGGCGCCGCCGAGCACAAGGAAGACGGCGCCGAGGCGCTGGCGAAGCTCGGCATCCGGCTTCCCTGAGGGATGGCCGACGATGCGTCCGACGAGGTGCCCGTCACCTTCGCCAAGGGCGTCCTCGATGACGTTGCCGAAGTAACCGCGACCGTCGCCGAGGACGATCAGGCCCGCAAGGACGAAGCCGAGGCGCTGAAGCGCCGCATTGCCGGGCTGCTGGTCGAATGCAAAGTCAATCCCTTCATCGGCGAGCTGATGGGAGCCGGTCTTCATCCTGAGCTTGCCGATTGCCGCAGGGTTCGATTCGACATTCCCATCCAGAAAGGGAAGCCGCGGTTTCGTCTGATCTACCGCAACCAGCCCGCCGATGGCGCTCCCGCCGAGTGCCATTGGCTGACCATCGCGCCGCGGGCCGGCCTACGGGCGCACCGCAAGGCACAGCAGCGCTCACGCTCGGATTGACCGAAGCCCGGTTCGAGGCAGCCGAGACTTGGCCGTCTCGATCGGCGGTAGCGCCCGATGTGCCGGAAGCGGATGCGCCTGCCCGGCTCCAGGTCGATGAACATTTCTCGCTCGGCAGCTGGCACGAGGAGCCTCTCAGTGATCGAAATCAGGCCGTGCTGCCGTTTACAAAGGCTGTGTTCCCGGTTTGACTTCGGCAGGCGCTCTGGCTTTACTCGGGATGGCGACTCTACGCATGCTCGGCGAGGTAGTCGGCAAGCCGTCGTGTGCCGTATGGCGGAGCGAGCACGTCGCCACTGCTGAGCGTGGCGAGGAAGTCGACCATCTCGGCACGGCGGCGATCGCGAAGGCGAAAGAGCGGGAGCACGGCTCGCAGCAGCACACGAGGGACTCGCAGCACCCGCGGCTTGCGGCCCACGGCAGCGAAGGCGATCTCGATCTCTTCTTGCCGAGTGATCACCTCGGGCCCACCGACCTCGACCTCACGTTCCTTGCCCTCGATCGCCTTCACGCAGGCGACCGCCAGATCCGCCTCATGGACCGGATTACTGCGCGCCTTGCCGTCGCTGAAGCTGACCGCCAGCCCCCGCTTTACGACGTCGAGAAGGTCCAGATAGGAGTAGAAGAACCCGTTGGCGCGAATCACCGAGTGCTCGATGCCGCTTGCGGCGAGTTCCTCGACGAAGCGCTCGTGCGCCGCGACGTAGGCATCCTCGCGCATCCCCGGAGGGGCCAGCACGGTCACATAGGCGAACTTCCGCACTCCGCTGCGCAACGCCGCATCCAGCAGCGCCCGGTTGATCGGGTAGTCGACGGCGCCAAATGACTTGCGGTCGGGAATCCGCTGCAGCGTGCAGGGCTGACCGGCGGCGGAAAAGACGATGTCGACTCCGTCGAGCGCCCGGTCAAGCTCCTCGCCGGGTTCGAGCAGGTCGAGAACGACCGTCTCCTCGGCGCCCTCGACCAAGTCCCGTTTGCCGGGGTCGCGAATCAGCGCTCGCGTCCCGTAGCCCCGCGAGCTCAGCTCGCCAACCATGTGGCGGCCCAGGTAGCCGCTTGCACCAGCGATCAGGACTCTTGTCATTTCAGCCTCCGGTTCGAGCTATTGCAGGTGGGAGTGCGATTTGGGATCGGGTGCGAGCCTCGAGCCATCGACCGGCCAGGCGGGCAGCGATCTGGGCGCTCTCGAAGGAGACCTCGGAGAGGACGCCCGGGGCGGCGACCATGTCTCCGGCCAGGAAGATGCCGCCGCCGCGATCGATCGCGGGACGCTCGCGCCAGGTGTGCCCGGGGAGGTCAAGGGCGCCGGTCCTCTTGCGCGAGAGCTGACGACGGCGCCACACGACCCGCTCCCGCCAGCCGTCGAAGCCGGCGTCGAGAATCTTCTCGATGCGCTGCACGCCAAGATCGACCGGGGTGTCTTCGGAAACTCCGACATGGGCCTGGATAACGTCATGGTCCTCGGGAGCGACCGTTGGGTCAGACGCCGAGTAACGCTCGACTAACCCGCCACCGTCGAGGTCCAATATGGCCGCGGGATCGCCGCGGCGCGAGACGATCCCGATGTCCAGGAGCACGGCATCGGCGCCCTCCCAGCGCAGGCTCTCGTCGCCGAGCAGACGGCGAGCCTCCTCCAGCTCGGTCGCCACGATCAGCGGTGGTTCGGGAAGCGTCTCGACGCGGATACCCGTCTCAAATGAGACGCCAAGCTCCTCGGCACGGGCACGCAGCCGCCCCACCAGCTCTCCCCAGCCGCCGATGACGAAGCGGATCGCCGGCGGCGTGTAGATCCACCTCATCCGCTCCCACACGAATGCGGCTGAGAGCCGACCGGGATCGGGGTCAAAGGTGAAGGCCACCGCCCAGGCGCAGAGTATCGCCGCGGCCTTGGCTCCGGCGCCTCGGCTTGCCCAAGAGCGGAAGTCCTGCTCGGTCGGGGCTTCGCGCCCGATCAGCGCGAGCGTGCGGGCGAGGGCCGGCGGCGGCGTGCGCCTGAACCTGCCCGCGTAGAAAAAGCCAACGCCATGAGACGGAGGCTTGGTCATCGGCGGTAGCAGCTCACGCTCTGCCAGCCAGCGCCAGTTCTCCCTGCCCTTGTATAGAGCGTGGGGGCCGAAGTTCGCGACAAACGGCCCGGCCGAGGCGCGGCCGCGGCCCCCGAGCTCTTCGTGCGCCTCCAGCAAGCGCACCGAGCCCCCGCTCTCGGCGCAGGCGATGGCGGCGATAAGCCCGGCGATGCCCCCGCCGACGACAGTGATCGTGGGGGAGCCGACGTTCTGGATCGGTTGACGAGGGTGCATCGCTATGCCAGATTACGAAAGCGCTGGTCCTATTTACAGGACCAGTTACCGACAACTTTTGAGGACCAGATCGCGATGGACTTTCTCGTTCAGGTGAATCGCCGCTCAACGGCGCCCCTGCACACGCAACTGGAGGGCCAGATACGCGACGCGATCCAGGAGGGCCGGCTCCGCAGCGGGGTCGAGCTGCCTTCGACCCGGATGCTGGCGCAGGAGATCCGCGTCGCCCGCGGCGTCGTCGTCGAGAGCTATGCCCAGCTTCGTGCGGAGGGCTATCTGGAGGTTCGCCGACGCGGCAAAACGCTCGTCGCACAGATCGCGACCCCGGGGCAGGATGCGACGCAGGCGCCGTCGAGCGAAGGGCAATCGATCGCCTATGACTTCCACCCCGGTCTGCCCGACTTGGACGGGTTCCCTCGCGTTGCCTGGGCACGTGCCCAGCGCAACGCAATCAAGGACCTGCCCGGCTCGGCGCTTGCCTACGGGGACCTTCGCGGCGCCGCCGCACTGCGGGAGAGCTTGGCCGTTCACCAGGCTCGCGCCCGCGGTGTGGTCGCCGAGTCCGACAGGCTGGCGATTACCCAGGGGTTCACGCAGGGGCTGGCGCTCCTCTGTGAGGCGCTTCGCACGCTGGGCGTTCGCAGCATCGCCGTAGAGGATCCCTGCCTGCCGATCCACCGGGCGATCGTCCAAGACGCCGGCATCGAAGCGGTGCCCGTTCCCGTCGACGAGGACGGGATACGGGCCGAGGAGCTGGAGCGCCACTCGGTGCAAGCGGTACTGGTGACGCCCGCGCATCAGTTTCCGATGGGAGCCGTGCTGGCGCCCGAGCGCCGTGCCTGGTTGATCGATTGGGCGCGGCGCCGCGATGCGCTCATCGTCGAAGACGACTACGACGCCGAGTACCGCTACGACCGCGATCCGGTCGGCGCCCTCCAGGGGCTCGCGCCCGAACGGGTCGTCTACGCGGGCAGCGCCAGCAAGACGCTGGCGCCGGCCTTACGACTCGGTTGGTTCCTCCTGCCCGAGCAGGTGCTCGGACCGTTCTTGGAGCGCAAGGCATTCGCCGGCGGCCCATCGCCGATGCTCGATCAGCTCGCCCTTGCGGAGTTCATCGCAAGCGGCGAGTACCACCGCCACCTGCGCCGTATGCGCCGTCGCTACCGAGTTCGGCGCGACGCAATGATCGATGCGCTTGGCGAGCATCTCCCCGCTGCTCGCCTGCAGGGGATCGCAGCCGGCCTGCACGTCGTCGCGCACCTGCCGAGCGGAGTCGACGAGTCGCGCTTGGCCGCCGCCGCCCGCGAGCGCGGCGTCTGCGTCCATCCGCTCGGTTGGCACCGCGCCGAGCCAAGGCCAGATCGGCCCGGCTTGGTTCTGGGATACGCCTCTCTGAGCGAGACGAGCATCAAGCTCGGAGTTCGAGAGCTTGCTTGCGCCTTGAAATCGATTTAGCAGGAGCGATACGGAATCGACACCCCGCGATGTTCTGGCGCCGTTTGACCTTGGACTAGATGTCCAGTGTGTTGACGGGACCACTTTCGGCCGACCTACCTGCGATTGAAGCGCCGCGCCGGGCGGTCGTCAACCCCCTCCGGGGGTTGGGCGCGAAGCGCCCTTGACTACCGCCCGGCGCGGCGCTATTGCTGCTCTTAGGTCGGCGGGTCAGGGGTTTCAGGTCTTCCCCGAATGCGGACTGGACCCCGGACTGCAACCCGGATCAGCAATCCGCCCCCGTGCCCCTTTCCTGAGCGGTTGAGAGCGCACTTCGGCAGCCGACCCCGCCCACACACCATGAAGAACACACAGGTGGTGAGTGGTCGGGGTCGGCTGCCGAAGTGCTGGTAGTGCAGTGGCAAGGGGCACGGGGGCGGATTGCTGGTGCTGCGGTGCAGGGGGACCGGGAACGAGGGTCCGAGGAGAGGGGGAAGAGGCTGGGGTTGAGAGCGGTGGAGGCGGAAAGGAGCAGAAAAAAGCGAGGTGGGGTGGGGCGAAAAGTTGGGCGGTTTCGTCTTGGTAGAGGATGGAGGCCATCGCTGAAAAGATCGTGGCTGGGTCCGGGAGGAGCGGGCCGAGGCGAGATCGCGACCTAGAGCTGGTCCGCTACGTAGGCCGGCACGGCGTGGTGCGGATCGGCCAGGTGATGGTCGCGATGGAGGCCGGGCGCACCGTGACCTATGACTGGGTCGCCGCCTGCGTTGAGGCCGGCCTTTTGGAGCGCCTGGAGCTGGTCCGCTCCGAGCCGGGCCTCCTGCGCGCCACCCGCGACGGCTTGCGCTACGCCGGCCTTGGCCTCAGAGTGGCCGAAGTCTCGCCCGGCGCCGTCGATCACTGGCTGCGCTGCGCCACCACCGCGCAGCTGCTCGGCAAACGCTTCGGCCACGATCGCGTCCTCACCGAGCGCGAGATCGTCCTCGCCGAGCAGATCGAGGAACGGCCGATCGCCAGCGCCGAAGTCGGGACGCTGCCGAACGGGGCGCCGCGGATGCACCGCGCCGACCTCGCGGTCCTGGCCGATTCCGGCACGATCGCGATCGAGGTCGAGCTGACCCCGAAGTCGCCGCAGCGACTACAGGCGCTGATGCGCGCTTGGCGCTACTCCGTGGGGCGCCGCGTCGTGGCGGAGATCCACTACCACTGTGCGCCAGGTCAGACCCGACAGGCCGTGGAGCGTGCGGTCGCCAAGGTCTATGCCCAGGAGTTCATCGCGATCGGCAAGGCGGTGTCGCGGTGAGCGCCACCGGGGAGCGCAGCCTGCCGAAAGCGCGGCGTCTGCCGCCGAGCGAGACGGCAGTGGTGGAGAAGGCTGCCGAGCGAAGCGGCAAGGTGGCCCGCGGCCAGTTCTCCCGCACCTTCGCCGACGTACTCTCAGGGCGCTTCGGCGGGCGCTGGACCGTCGACTGGGAGGGTGCTCGTTCCCCGTTGGCCTCGGATCGGGACGAGCGGTCCTTCACCGACAAGGTGGGTGGGCGTGGCCGGCCGCCCGAGAGAAGATTCCATCCGACCCCCGCGATTGCCCCGGACGAATAGTCGGACGCCGACCAGCAGATGACGATGGGCCGAAACCCTGTGACGCATCACGCTTTCCGGGGTGGGGTCGAGCTACAGTGTCGCCGTGGACGACGCAGTCGGCGGCAGGAAAGTGTCGAGACTGGCGCCAAGGGGCTGGGTGAGACGCCTGTTCGGGGTCTTCGGACAGGGCCAGTGGTTGGCGCTCGTCAGTCTGACGACGCTCCTCCTTTACCTCGCGATGGTCCCGAGTTTTCATGCGATGTCGGGACACGGTGCGTCGCTCAGCAGTTTCGAGGATGCCACGAGCGTCTCGGAAAGCACCGCGATAGTCGAAGAATGGGGTAGCGCGGGGCGAGAGGGCGCCTGGATACAGCTGGTGATCGATTTGCCTTTCATGGCGAGCTATGCCCTGCTTTTGGCGGGCGCCTGCAATTTCGTCGCGAGGCGGGCCGCAGGAGTTGGCTGGAGCCGATTCGCAAGCTTTGCGGAGATTGCAGCTTGGTCGGGACCGATCGCTGCAGGCTGCGATCTGATGCAGAACATCTCCCTGGCATTGATCCTGGGCGGCCAGCACTCCCAGCCCTGGCCACGAATCTCGGCCTCAACGGCGATCGTGACCAGATCGCTGTTCTACGGGGTGCTGGCGGCCGCGATCTGCGCGAGCATTGCGATCACGGTGAAGGGATGGCTGAGCGGCGGCCGGAGCGAAGCTGCGCCTGAGCGGGCGTCGGAGTGAAGGTCGGATGGCGCTCCAAAGCTGCGTGCCGACCCAATTTTCCCACAAATAGCGCGTCGCTAGGTGTAGTTCCTCACAACGCTGTCCACCGGGCCTCGTTGAAGGCTTGGGTTCTCTTTGTAAACAGTCAGTCTCACTCCCAGGGGATAACGCTTAGGACATCGGTCAGCGACTCGCTATCAAGGGCGACAGTGGCAGCGTCCCGAGCCTGAGCTGTTGCGTTCAGGGCGATCGAGAACCCCACGGCTTCAAAGAGGGGCACATCGGAACGCGAATCCCCTACGGCGATGCACTGAGATAGCTCAATCTGGTTGGCTGAGCCGGACCAGGTTCGACGGAGACTGTTTTAGTTGGATCCAATCTTCATAGAGGGGGAGATCCGTTGATCCCCCTGTTGAACGTATAGGTCCTCGAACTCAGCGGGTGGGAGATCGCCGAGAGATTCGTGCAGGCGCTCGTTGTTGAACCAGGAGACGTATTCGACGACGGCCAGCTCGAGCTGTGATCTGGTCCGCCAGACCCGGTCTGAGAGGAGCTCGGTCTTGAAGGTGTCGACGAAGCTCTCGGCCATCGCGTTGTCATAGGCATCCCCGACGGTGCCGACCGAGGCCAGCACGCCATGGTCGTCGAGTTCCTGGGTGTAGTCGGCCGACGTATATTGGGTGGATTCAACCGGTCGTCGCAACACCTGAGCACGGAGGTGAGCGATGGGCAGACCGGCTGGGTGGATGACCGAGCTGACGGGCAGGGCGCCGATGAAGTCGCCGGGCAAGCCGTCGCTGCGGCGCGACGTCGAGCGGCTGTTCTGGCACGAGATCGCGAAGGGACTGAGCAGCGAGGAGGCGGCGCTCGCGGTCGGTGCCTTTCAGGCGGCCGGCAGCCGATGGTTTCGAGAGCGTGGCGGGATGGCCACGTTCATGACCAAGCCGCTCTCGGGCCGTTACCTGTGCTTCGAGGAGCGCGAGGAGATCGCGCTGCTGCGGGCGCAGGGCACCGGTGTTCGCGAGATCGCCCGGCACCTGGGCCGGTCTCCGTCGACGATCTCCCGGGAGCTGCGCCGCAACGCGGCCACGCGAGGCGGCAAGCTCGAGTACCGGGCCTCGATCGCCCAGTGGAAGGCGGAGCTGATGGCCCGTCGCCCGAAGACCGCGAAGCTTGCTGCTGATGAGCGACTGCGCGACTACGTCCAGGACCGTCTCGCCGGAAAGGTTCGCCGGGCGGATGGCGCCGCGGTGCCCGGGCCCACCCCCAAGCCGTGGAGGGGCCGCAACAAGCCGCGCCGCCAGGACCGCAGGTGGGCGAGCGCGTGGAGCCCGGAGCAGATCTCCAACCGGCTGAAGATCGACTTTCCCGATGATGAGTCGATGCGGATCTCCCACGAGGCGATCTACCAGGCTCTCTACGTGCAGGGCCGCGGCGCGCTGAAGCGAGAGCTCGTCGCCTGTCTGCGGACCGGGCGGGCGCTGCGCGTCCCGCGCGCTCGCGCACGGGCTCGCGGCAAGGGCTTCATCGGCGAGGAGGTCATGATCAGTGAGCGGCCGGCCGAGGCGGGCGACCGCGCCGTCCCCGGCCACTGGGAGGGCGACCTGATCCTCGGGACCGGTCGCTCGGCGATCGGCACTCTCGTCGAGCGGAGCACCCGCTTCGTGATGCTGCTGCATCTACCGCCCGACAAGGACCGGGCCACCCCGAGGGTCAAGAACGGGCCGCCGGTGAGCGGGCACGGCGCCGAGGCGGTCCGTGATGCGATCGCTGCCGCGATCGTCACGTTGCCCGAGCAGCTGCGCCGCTCGCTGACCTGGGACCAGGGCGCCGAGATGGCCCAGCACGCCAAGCTGCGGATCGACACCGGGCTGCCGGTCTACTTCTGCGATCCGCAGAGCCCCTGGCAGCGCGCGACCAACGAGAACACCAACGGCCTCCTGCGTCAGTACTTCCCGAAAGGCACCGACCTCGCGCGCCACGGTGCCGAAGACCTCGCCGCCGTGGCCGCCACCCTGAACGGCCGCCCGCGCAAGACACTCGGCTGGCGCACCCCTGCCGAGGCTCTCGACGAACACCTCGCTGCGATCAGCTGAGCCGACACGGCGGCGAAGACGAGCTACGCCACCGGCAACCCTTCCCGGGCGGCGGCTCGCGTAGGTGCCGTCGCTACGGCCGCCCTCCGGGCGAGCCTCCACGACGGCACCTACGCGACCTCCACAGCAGCTCGAGGCTGGTCTACCGCTACGGTTCGCTCATTGAAAACCGGTGTTGCGAGGACCGGTTGAGTCCGGGTTGCGACCCGCGATCGGTGTGGGCCACGAGCTCGAAGTCGGCACCGGGCTCGCGTTGGCCAAGCGCCATCCGCAGGGCGTCGAGCACCAGGTCGGTGCGCATGTGGGAGGCCAGCTGCCAGCCGACGACCTTGCGGGAGAAGGCGTCGATCACGAAGGAGAAGTAAGAGACGCCCTCCCAGGAGCGCAGGTAGGTGAAGTCGCCGACCCAGAGGCGATTCGGGGCCTCAGCGCTGAAGTCGCGCTCGACCAGGTCAGGCCGACGGTGAGCCGTCGGGTCGGGCGTTGTCGTGCGCCAGGCCTTGCCGCGGCGCTTGGCGCCTTGGATACCGGCCTTGCGCATCAGCCGCTGCACACGACCGCGCCCCACCTCCTCGCCGGCGCGCTGCAGGGCGATCCAGGTGCGCCGGTAGCCGTAGGCGCAGTAGTTGGCCTCGTGGACCTCGCGGATGCGCTCCAGCAGACGCTCGTCCTCGATGGAGCGGGTCGAGCGGTCACCTCCTCGGCGCTGGTAGTAGGCGGAGGCCGACACCTCCAAGGTGTTGCAGATCGGCTCGACCCCGAAGCGCTCGCGATGCTCCTCGACGTAGGAGCTCACTTCGTTCGGCGTGGGTCGAGCTCGGCGGCGAAAAAGGCAGACGCCGACTTCAAGATGTCGTTGGCCCGGCGCAGTTCGCGCACCTCACCGCGTAGGGCCTTCAGCTCCTCGCGCTCCTCCGTGCTCAGCAAGTCCTTGCGGACGCCGGCATCGGCCTCTGCCTTTCTCACCCACTTGCGCAGGGTCTCGTGGTGGATGCCCAGGTCGCGGGCTACGTGGGCAATGGGGCGGCCGGAGTCGGCGACCATCCTGGCACCGCGATCGAGCAGCTCATCGGGGTATTTCTTCTGTCGTGGCATGGCTTGGGAGTTCCCTTCTTCCAGGTAGGAATCCTGGTTTCTGGGTCTCCGTCAAACCCGGCCTGGCTCAGGCCTCGCAGTGAGACCTGACGAACTCAAGCTTGTCCCACTCATTGAAGTGGCGCTTTACAGCTCCGGTCAGGATGCCGTCTTTCACAGCGACTTCAGTGCCAGACACAGCAGCAAACCCGTGTCGCCGGCGAAACTCCTCAGCCGCGACGGACCACGTGACCGTTCCCAAGATGGACTCGATGCCGCGTTCTCTAAGGTCGAGGATGGTCTCATCAATCTCTCCGATACATGGGATCTCCGAAAGCGTCGAGACGATGTCTTCGACGGGAATGCCGCAGTAGCTGCTCGCTTGCTGTTCGGCTATAACGGCGTTGGAGATAGCTCCCGATGCATATTGCCGCTCTAGCTCCGCCATTTGCTCCCCTTGGCCTAGCTGGTCCGCCAGATACTGGCTCACAGTCGTGCCCCGAACGAGCGTGCCATCGAGGTCGAAGCAGGTAAGGCGCCAGCGACTTGTTCGAAGCGGTTGGGACAAAGGAGTCAGCCTTTTTATGAGACCCGGCCTACAAGCCGGTAATGGGCGGCGCTGCAAACCTTAACCGCGAACCGATACGAGCCAGACATCCCACTCAGGGCGTTTCGGAGGGCGCTGGACCGTCGAGTGGGAGGGTGCGGATCCTCCCCCGCTGCCCGCGGATCGGGACAGGCGGACCTTCGCCGGCGAGGAATAGCCGGGTCCGCGCCTCGATCGGGAATTTGCCGTTGCGGCCCGCCTCGGGCGTGCGCCAGACGAAGACCGAATCGAAGACCGAGTGGAGGATGCGGCGCCGGTCTTCGAGCGTCAGGTCCTCCCAGACGCTCTCCAGGTCGGCTTCGACCTCGGCGGGCTCGCGGCCGGAGTCGCGCTCGGCCCGTTCTTCGAGCAGCGCGTCGACGCGCTGCTGGCGGCTTTCGACCGTCCGCAGGTAGGCCTCGGATTGCGGGCCGCCGAGCGCCTGGGCCAAGCGCTCGTCGAGAGCGGCGTCGCGCTCGGCTTCGGCCGCGGCGATTTCCGCGTCGAGGTTCGTTCCCTCCTCGTCCTCTCGCGTCCGCGCGGTGGCGCTCTTGGCGAACGCGAACAGCTGCGGCACCACGAAGGGCTCGATCACGCTGGCCTTGACCGCGGCCGGCGCCGGGCAGCGGCCACCGGCCTTGTCGGGCTTGCAGCCGTATTCGAGGAAGTCCTTGCCGTGGCGGGTGCGCCCCATCTTCGGCTTCATCGCGTAGCTGCACCCGCCGCAGCGCAGGAGGCCGGAGAGCATCCCGGTCCCCTTGCCCGAGCGGCCCGGGGCGACCCCGCGGGCCCTGTTCGCTGCGTTCCACTCGGCCAGCGTCACGATCGCCTCGTGGGCGTCGGGCTTGACGATCGACCCGGCCCGCGCCTCGCCGAGATAGACGCGGTTGCGAACTATCGAGGCGACGCTGGCCACGGTCCAGTTCGCGTTGTCCCAGGGAGTGATCACGCCCTTTTCCTCGAGGAAGCGGGCCAGCTGCGCCCACGACACTTCCGCGGCCCGACGCACGAAAAGCTCATGGACCACCGGAGCGGTTTGGGGATCGGGTTCGAGGATGCGGTCCGCGTTGCGGACATAGCCCGTGGGCACCTTGCCGGAGACGTGGATGCCTCGCTCCACGGCTGACCTCC
This sequence comes from uncultured Actinomycetes bacterium, assembly GCA_963824485.1. GTDB lineage: Bacteria > Actinomycetota > Thermoleophilia > Solirubrobacterales > 70-9 > VAYN01. The sequence continues at coordinate 518,855 of CAWGPH010000003.1, read as the reverse complement.
GTGCCGTGTTCCAGTTCTCCCGGATCCGGTCCAGCTCAAGTTCGGCCAGCACCGTGAACAGATTGGCCAGGAATTTGCCCATGTAGCCGGAGGTGTCGATCCCCTCGGCGACCGTGCACAGGATGCCGTCGGCTGCCCTGATCCGGGCCAGGAGGTTCGCCGTGTCCTGGACCGAGCGCCCGAATCGGTCCAGGCGGGCGACGACGAGTCCGCCGGTCTTGCCGCTCTCGATCCGATCCATCGCGGCGATCAGGCCGGGCCTGTCGGCCTTGGAGCCGGGCTGGTCCAGGTCTTCGTGCCACTTGGCGATCGAATGGCCCTGGGACTTCGCCCAGGCCCTCACACGCTCCTTCTGCTCGCCGGGCGAGATGAAAGAATCCCCGGTGCGGCCCCCGACTCGCGAGACTCGCACGTAGCCGTCCAAACGCATGGTCCCCCCTTACTTTAGAGACTGAATGGCAAACAGGGAACCGAGCTCGCCGACGTGATCATCAACAAGATCAAGGAAGCGGTCGACAAGGTCGCCTTCAAATGAGGACGGGCCCACGGGCCCCTCGCGGCGTCCGGCGTCGGCACCCAGGTGCCCGCCGGGCGCTCGCATCTCCCGCGTGAAAGGATCGCCGCCATGCCCGCCTCGCGCAGCTACGACCGTGCCCCGGCCGACATCCGACCGGTGACCATCGACCCCGGCTTCGTCGAAAGCGCCGACGGGTCGGCGCTGATCTCGGTCGGGCGGACGCGGGTGATCTGCACCGCCTCGGTCTCCGAGCAGGTGCCGCGCTGGATGGCGGGGCGCGGCAAAGGTTGGGTCACCGCCGAGTACGCGATGTTGCCCGCCTCGACCGGCGACCGCAAGCAGCGCGACGTCTCGAAGGGCAAGCAGGACGGCCGCGGGGTGGAGATCCAGCGGCTGATCGGGCGCAGCCTGCGGGTAGTCGTCGACTTCAAGGCGCTCGGCGAACGGAGCGTCTACGTGGACTGCGACGTGCTCGAAGCGGATGGGGGGACGCGGTGCGCCTCTATCACCGGCGGCTTCGTCGCTCTGCGGATCGCCTTCCAGAAACTGCTCGACCGCAAGCTGATCGAGACGATGCCGCTGACCGGGACGATCGCCGCGGTCAGCGTCGGCATGGTCGACGGCCGGGCGCTCTGCGACCTCGACTACAGCGAGGACTCGCGGGCCGAGGTCGACGCCAACGTGGTGATGACCGGCGACGGCGGCCTGGTCGAGGTGCAGGCGACCGCCGAGCGCACGCCGCTCTCGCGCGCCTCGCTGGACGAGCTGCTCGGCCTCGCGGAGGGTGGCATCGCCCGCCTGCGGGAGGTGCAGGAGCGGGTCGCGTGAGGTCTTGTCTGTGAGCCGGGTCGCGTGATCCTCGCGACCGGCAACCTCCACAAGCTGGGGGAGATGCGCGAACTGCTGCCCGGCGTCGATCTCGAGCCGCTGCCGGAGGGCTACGAGTCACCGGTCGAGGACGGCGACAGCTTCGAGGCCAACGCGCTGATCAAGGCGCGCGCCGCGCACGCCGCGACCGGCGAGGCGACGATCGCCGACGACTCGGGGATCGAGGCCGAGGACCTCGGCGGGGCGCCGGGGATCTACTCGGCGCGCTACGCGGGCGAGGGGGCCGACGACGAGACGAACCTCGACAAGCTGTTGCGCGAAGTCGACGCCGCGGCCGGCGAGCGGCGTGCCCGCTACGTCTGCGTTCTGGCGCTGCTCGACGCCGACGGCGCCGAGCACGTCTTCGAGGCGACCTGCGCCGGCCGCCTCCTCCGCGAACGTCGCGGCACCGGCGGCTTCGGCTACGACCCGGTCTTCGTCCCCGACGACACCGGCCTCGACGACGAGCGGACGATGTCGGAGCTCACCCCGGCGGAGAAGAACGCGATCAGCCACCGCGGCCGCGCCGCCCGCCTCCTCGCCGCCCACCTCGCTCTTTAGCCGCCCCGTCACAAACCAGTGCGCCCCCCGGGTCGATGGGCCGAAAACCGGACCATGTGTCCTGTTTTCGGCCCATCGGCGGGAGGGGCGCACCGGACTGTGCCGAGACATGCGCACCTTGTGTCGGATCCCCGGCGTAAGGCGCGCAGAGGCGCCAGCCGCGTGTCAAGCCGGCGGCAGCAGATTCACGGCGGCGGCGGCGCCGACGGCGATCAGGGTGATCGTGTAGCCGGTGTAGCCGCTGACCGCGAAGAGGATCGCGGCGACGGCGCAGACGACCACGACGGTGAGCCAGGATGCTCGGGCGAGGGGCACGGTCGGTATTTTCACTGAAGTGCCCGACGCCGCCGCAACAGCCCCCGCACCGGCGGCCGCCGAGGCGGCGCTCTCGTTCCTCACCGAGATGTCGCCGGACCTCCGCGGCGGTGCGATCCTGACCGCCGACGGCTCCGCCCTCGCCGCCTCCGGCGACGCCGGCGAATGGGCCGAGGAGGCGGTCGGTCTGCTGCGGATCGCCAACGCCGCCGGCGAGGAGCCGGTCGACCAGATCCACGTCGCCACCCAGGCGGGCGAGGTCTTCGCCCTCCGCCACGCCGGCTTCGTCGCGGTCGCCGTCACCGAGCGCTTCGCGCTCGCCTCGCTGACCTTCTTCGACATGCGCTCCGCCCTCCGCGAGCTCGCCAAGGAAGTCGCCTGATGCCCCCCAAGCCGCACCGCGTCCTGCTCGACCGCGTCTCCGGCTACGCCGACGAGGCCGCCGCCTACATGCGCCGCCGCCGCATCTCGCGCAAGCCCTTCGCCCGCCTCTATTACCCCGGCGGCCGCGCCACCGAGTACCCGGCCGACTCGACCGCCGGCGCCGAGCTGTTCGTCGCCGCCGGTGCCATCATCGACCTGGCCGGCAAAAGGCGACGCCCTGAGCGCGGAGCGAGAGAGCGAGATCGCCGGTCATGACTGGCGCGAACGAGCGAAGCGCGAAAGTTACGTCGTGACCGGGCTGCTCGACCAGGGGGTCGCCGAGCGCGTCCTCGCCCGCGCCCTCGCCCACGGCGGCCGCTTCGCCGAGGTCTTCGCCGAACGGCGCGGCGGGCTGACGATGTCGATCGACGAGTCGCGGATCGAGTCGGTCCAGTCGGGCGCCGAGGAGGGCGCCGGGGTCCGCGTCGTCGACGGCGCCACCACCTACTTCGCGCACGTCGACGGCCTGGAGCCCGCCGAGCTCGAACGCGCCGCCGACGAGGCCGCCTCGGCGCTCCGCGCCGGCCGCGCCGAGCCGCGCCCGCTGATCGCCCGCCCGGTCACCCCGCTGCCGATCGCGGTCGCCCCCGAGGACGTCCCCGCAGCCCGCAAGGCCGAGCTGCTGCGTGAGCTCGACCAGCGCGGCCGCGGCATGGGCGACGAGGTCGCCCAGTTCACCGCCTCCTACGGCGAGGCGCGGCGGATCGTCACGATCGCCAACTCGGAAGGCCTCTTCACCGGCGACGACCGTACCCGCACCCGGATCGCCGCCCAGGCGGTCGCCCGCCGCGGCGACAAGGTCGAGACCGGGACCGAGACGCTCGGCGCCCACCGCGGCTTCGAGCTGCTCGAAGAAGACCCCGGGCTGATCGCCGAGCAGGCCGCCCAGAAGGCGCTGACCCTGCTCGGCGGGCGCCCCGCCCCGTCCGGCTCGATGCCGGTCGTGGTCGGCGGCGGCTTCGGCGGCGTGCTCTTCCACGAGATGACCGGCCACGGCCTGGAGATCGACCACATCCACAAGGGCGCCAGCGTCTACGTCGGCAAGCTCGGCGAGCAGGTCGCCCAGCCGTTGCTCGACGCCTACGACGACGGCCGCCTCCCCGACGAGTGGGGCAGCGACGCGATCGACGACGAGGGCCGGCCGACCCAGAAGACCAAGGTGATCGAGGACGGCAAGCTCGTCTCCTACCTCTACGACCACCTCGGCGCCGAGCGCGACGGGGTCGCCTCGACCGGCAACGGCCGCCGCGAGAGCTTCCGCCACCTGCCGCTGCCGCGGATGACCAACACCTACATCGCGCCCGGCGAGTCGACCCCGGAGGCGATGATCGAGGAGACCAAAAACGGTTTCTACGCGGTGTCTTTCGGCGGCGGCCAGGTCGACCCGGCGACCGGCGACTTCGTTTTCGGCGTCTCCGAGGGCTACCTGATCGAGGACGGCAAGGTGACCAGCCCCTGCACCGGCGCGACCCTGATCGGTAACTGCCTCGACGCGCTCGCCGCGATCGACGCGGTCGGCGACGACTTCTTCGTCAAGACCGGCATCTGCGGCAAGGGCGGCCAGCGGGTCCCGGTCGGCACCGGCCAGGGCCACGTCCGGGTCGGGAAGATGACGGTCGGAGGCACGCAGCTATGAGCGGTCCGCTCCCGAGTGTCGAGCTGAGCCCGGCCGCGAGCCGCGCCGTCGAGGCCGCCCTCGCCGCTGGCGCCGGCGCCGCCGAGGCCTACGCCAGCCGCGACACCGGCCGCGAGGTGCGCGTCCACGCGGGCGAGGTCGAGAGCCTCACCGCCGCCACCCAGACCGGGATCGGGATCCGCGCCTGGGACGGCCACCGGGTCGGCTACGCCTACGGCACCGACCTCTCCGAGGCGGGGGTCGCGGCGCTCGCCGCGCGGGCCGCCGAGATGGCCGCGGTCGCCGACGAGGACGAGTTCGCGGCGCCGCCGCAGCCGGCGCGGATCGAGGCGCTGGCCGGCCTCGACGACCCGAGCGTCGCCGAGTGGACCGCGGGTCAGGTCGCCGAGCTGGCGCTGACCGTGGAGCGCACCGCGCTCGCCGCCGACCCCCGCATCGTCGGGGTCGAGACCGCCGTCTACGCCGACTCGACCGAGCAGGTGGCGATCGCCTCCTCGACCGGGATCGCCGCCGCCTATGAGGCATCCAGCTGCTTCGCCTACCTGCAGGCGCTGGCCGAGGACGACGGTGGCCGCGAGAGCGGCCTCGGCTTCGGTCTCGCCCGCGGCCCCGACGACCTCGACCCGGAGGTGATCGGCGCCGAGGGGGCCGAGCGCGCGGTCTCGATGATCGGCGCCGGCAAGCCCGCCTCGCGCTCCTGCCCGGTCGTCCTCGACCCGACCGTCGCCGCCAGCTTCGCCGGCCTGATCGGTGGCGCCCTCGGCGCCCGCAGCGTGCAGCGCGGTCGCTCGCCCTTCGCCGGCCGGCTCGGCGACGAGGTCGCCTCGACCACCTTCGCCCTCCACGACGACGGCCGCGACCCGGCGGGCGCCGCCTCGGCCCCGTTCGACGGAGAGGGGGTGCCCCGCCGCCGCACCGCGCTGATCGAGGGCGGCGCCCTGCGCAGCTACCTCTACGACACCTACACCGCCAACCGCGAGGGGACCGGCTCGACCGGGTCCGCCGCGCGCTCCGGCTACCGCTCGCTGCCCTCCGTCTCGGCCTCGAACCTGGTCGTCGCCGCGGGCGATCTCTCGACCGAGGAGCTGCTGGCGCAGGCGGGCGACGGCATCTTCGTCACCGACGTCGCCGGCCTCCACTCGGGGGTCAACCCGGTCACCGGCGTCTTCTCGGTCGGCGCCACCGGACGGGCGATCCGCGGCGGCGCCCTGGCCGAGCCGCTGCGCGAGTTCACCATCGCCGGCGAGCTGGTGGCGATGCTCCGGGCGGTCGCGGCGGCGGGCTCCGAGGCGCGCTGGGTCCCCTTCGGCGGGTCGGTCTCGACCCCCCCGCTGTTGGTCGCCGAGCTGTCGGTCAGCGGCACCTGAGCGGACGCCGAATTGACTGCTCAGGGGCTCTTTTGGCTCCCGGCGCGGTTTCCCGCCGACCGGCGTTGTTAGATTGCGGCTCATCTTCAACCCCCGAGGAGGAATCTCGACGTGACCAAGGCTGAGTTTCTGGACCAACTCGCAGGCGATGACCGGCTGGGCAGCAAAAAAGCGGCAAGCGACGCCCTCGACGCCGTCCTCGACGCGATCACCGGCGCGCTGGCGGCGGGTGACGAGGTCAGCTTCACCGGCTTCGGCAAATTCCACGTCGCCGAGCGTGGCCCCCGCCAGGGCGTGAACCCCCGCACCGGAGAGCGGATCACGATCCCGGGCGGCAAAGTGCCGCGCTTCTCCGCCGGCTCCGCCCTGAAGACCAAAGTCAAGGGCTGAGACGGCCTCTAAGTTCGCCGACCGGCTGACGGCGCTCGTCGATGAGCGTCGCAGTCAGGTCTGCCTCGGCCTCGACCCCGATCCCGCGAAGCTGCTCCCGGGGATCGCGGTCGAGGCCGAAGGCGATGGCCCCCCGGCGGTCCTCGCGGGATCCGCCGTCGCCGCTCACTGCCGCGAGCTGATCGAGCGGGTGGGCCCGCACTGCGTCGCGGTGAAGCCGCAGCTCGCCTGCTTCGAACGCCTCGGCCCGCCGGGCTGGGAGGCGCTCGCGGCGGCCCGTGAGGCCGCCCGTGAGGCGGGGCTGATCTTCCTCGCCGACGGCAAGCGCGGCGACGTCCCGGTCACCGCCGCCGCCTACGCGCAGGCGCTGGTCGGCTCGACCCCGACCCCCTGGGGCGACGTCCCCGGCCTCGGCGTCGACGCCTTCACCGCCAACCCGCTGCTCGGCCGCGACGCGCTGGAGCCGCTGGTCGCCGCGTGCGAGGAGGCCGAGGCGGGGATGTTCGTCCTCGTCCGCACCAGCAACGCCGGCGCCGCCGACCTGATGGACGTGCCGGCCCCGGACACGCCGTTGCACGAGCGCCTCGCGGCGTTGGTCGACGCGCTCTCCGGCCGCCTGCTCGGCGACGGCGGCCTCAGCGGCCTCGGCGCCGTGGTCGGCGCCACCGAGCCCGAGCACATCGCCCGTCTCCGCGAGCTGATGCCGCGCTCGGTCTTCCTTTTGCCCGGCGTCGGCGCCCAGGGCGGCGACCCGGCACTGCTCGGGGCCGCCTTCAAGCCTGGCCCGGCGGCGGCGATCGTCTCCTCCTCGCGCGGGATCGCCGGCGATCCCGACCCGGCCGCGGCGGCCGAGCGCCTCCGCGAGACGCTCTGGGCCATCTCGGCCGGCGTCTGACAAAGACCCTGGTATTCGCCTGATTCGCCGCTACGATCCCGGCCCAGACCTGGCCCGGGGCACTACGCCCTGGCCGGATCTCCCGGTCCGATGAAGAAAAACCGCAGCTGGATAGCAAGGTTCCTGGCCCTCGTCGCGTTGATCGCGGCGATCGTGGCGATCGTCGTCGTCGCCTCCAACACCAACCTGCACAGCAAGTCGGGCGGCAAGGGCAAGCAGGCCCAGACGCACAAGGAAGCGCAGAAGAACCCGCGCACCAAGGCGAAGAAGTACGTCGTGCAGAGCGGCGACACGCTGACCTCGATCGCCCACAAGACCGGCATCCCGGTCGCCGAAATCCAGGCGCTGAACCCGGAAGTCGACCCCCAGATCCTGATCGCGGGCGAGACCCTGAAGCTGCAGAAGTGAGGCGGCGCCGGACCGGCGCCCTCCTCGCGGTCCTGCTCGGCGCGCTCGCGCTCGCCGCCGCGGCCGGTGCCGCACGGCCGTCCCCGGGCAAGGGCGCCAAGCACCAGGCGAAGGGGCCGCAGGTCCTCGCCAAGTCGTGGGCGCTGATCGACGGCCGGACCGGCGAAGTTCTTACTTCCCATGCCGGGGACGAACGGCGGTTGATCGCCTCGACCACGAAGCTGATGACCGCCTACGTGGCGATCCACGATCTCCCGCTCGGGAAGATCGTGCGCGCCCAGCCCTACGAATACGAATTCGGCGAGTCGGTGATGGGCCTCGTCCCCGGCCAGAAGATCAGCGTGCGCGACCTGCTCTACGGGCTGATCCTGCTCAGCGCCGGCGACGCCGCCCACACGCTGGCGATCGACGCCGCCGGCTCGGTGAAGAAGTTCGTCGCCCAGATGAACAGGTACGCGGCGGCGCTCGGCCTCACCAACACCCACTACGCCAACCCGGTCGGGCTCGACCAGAAGGGCAACTACTCGAGCGCGCTCGACCTGGCGGCGCTGACCGAGGAACTGGAGAAGATCCCGACCTTCGCCAAGATCGCCGACTCGCGCGAAGCGACGCTGCGCAGCGTCCACCCGCCGCGCCGGATCAAGTCGATCAACGAGCTGCTCGAAATGGCACCCTGGGTGACCGGGGTGAAGACCGGCCACACCTGGAAGGCGGGCTACGTCCTGGTCGGCTCCGGCAGTCGGCACGGCATCCGGCTGATCTCGGTGGCGATCGACGCGCCGACCGACGAAACCCGCTTCTCCGACAACCTCGAACTGCTCGAATGGGGCTTTCGCCAGTACCACCGTGGCAAGGCGCTGCGCAAGGGAGAGGAACTGGCCAGCCCCTCGATCAGGTACTCGGGCGGCGAACTGCCGCTGCGCGCCGCCCGTTCGCTGAAGGTCGGCCTGCGCGACGGCCAGAAGCCCACGGTCGAAGTCGCCGTGCCCGGCCAGGTGACCGGCCCGATCCGCCGTGGGGCCCGCCTCGGCACCGCCACGGTCAGCGTCGACGGCCTCCGCGCCGGGTCGGTGGCGCTGGTCGCGAGCCGCGCCGTCCCGGCCGCGAGCAGCTTCGACAAGGTCCGTGGTTTCATCGGCGAAAATCCGGTTAGTCTCGCTTTGGCGACGTGCGCGATACTGATCGCGGCGATGCTTTCAGGGCGGTACCTCCGCCGAATCCGAAGGGGGAAACGGGGGCAGCAGGAATGATCCTCACGGTGACTCTGAACGCGGCGATCGATCGCACCGTCGCGGTCCCGAACTTCCGCCTCGGTCGTCGCCACCGCGCGGTCGAGAGCCGCACCGTGGCCGGCGGCAAGGGCATCAACGTGGCGCGGGCGCTGAACCTGCTCGGCCGGCCGGTGATCGCCGCCGGCTTCGTCGGCGGACCTTCCGGGACGCGCGTGCTCGAAGAGCTGCACGACGAGTCGGTGCTGACCGACTTCATCGAGATCGCCGCCGAGACGCGGATCAACCTCGCGGTGATCGACCCGACCTCGGGTGAGCAGACCGAGATCAACGAGCGCGGCCCGGCGGTCTCCGCCGAGGAGACGAGGCGGCTCTTCGAGCGGATCGGCTACCTCGCCGGCGGCACGAAGATCTGCGTGCTTGCGGGCTCGCTGCCGCCCGGCGCCGGCGACGACCTCTACGCGCGCCTGATCGGCGACCTGCGCCGGCGCGACGTGCCGGTGGTGCTCGACGCCGAGGGTGAGGCGATGCTGGCCGGGGTGCGGGCGGGCGCCTCGATGGTGACGCCGAACGAGGCCGAGGCCGAGGAGCTGGTCGGGCAGGAGTTCGCCGACAACTCCGACCTGGCGACCGGGCTGCTCGAGCTGGTTCGGCTCGGCGCCGAGGAAGCGGCGATCACCCGTCCGGCAGGGTGCGTCGCGGCGGTCGGCCAGAACTCGGAGCGGCGCCTGCTGGAGATCCACACCCAGCCCTTGGAGCCGGTCTCCACGGTCGGCTCCGGCGATGCCTTCGTCGCCGGTTACGTGGCCGCCCGCTACGAAGGTCGCGGCGAGGAGGAGTGCCTCGCCTACGGGGTCGCCTGCGGGGCGGAGTCGACCCAGCACTTCGGCGCCGGCTTCGTCGACCGCAACCAGGTCGAGCGGCTGCTCGGCGGGGTCGCCGTGCACGATTTGGAGGTCCCGGCCGAAGTGTAGGCTGACTAGGTGCCCTGTCAGGCAACGTTCACCCTCTCTGACTTGCCCTCGTCGCGCCCGGCGGCGTCCTCGACCGCTCGACGTGGCTCTGCCACGCCTTCGGGTCTGCGTCCTTGCCGGCCACGGCGATGCCTGCGTCAGAACCGGGCTAACGTTGCCTGACACGGCACCAGTTCAACGCCAGCCCTGGAGGTAGCCACCTTGGAAATCGAAATCGGCCGCGGAAAGAAAGGGCGGCGCGCCTATGGATTCGACGACATCGCGATCGTTCCTTCGCGCCGCACGCGGGACCCTGACGACATCGACATCACCTGGACCCTCGGTCCCTACCGTTTCGACCTGCCCCTGCTCGCCTCCGCCATGGACGGGGTGGTCAGTCCTGAGACCGCCGTCCTGACCAGCGAACTGGGCGGCCTGGGTGTGCTCAATCTCGAGGGTATCTGGACGCGCTTCGAGAACGCCGAGGAGAAGCTGGAGGCGATCTCCGCCGCCCCCAAGCACGAGGCGACGCGGCTGATGCAGGAGATCTACACCGAGCCCGTCAAGTCCGAGCTGATCGCGCGGCGGGTCGAGGAGATCAAGGCGAAAGGCGCGGTCGTCTGCGGCTCGCTGACGCCGCAGAAAGTGCGGGATCACTACGAGGTGGCGGTCGAGGCGGGCCTCGACATCCTCGTCGTCCAGGGCACCGTGATCTCCGCCGAACACGTCTCGACCACGCACGAGCCGCTCAACCTGAAGGAGTTCATCGCCGAGGTGCCGGTGCCGACGATCGTCGGCGGCTGCGCCTCCTACTCGACCGGACTGCACCTGATGCGGACCGGCGCGGTCGGGGTCCTGGTCGGGGTCGGCCCGGGCGCCGCCTGCACCACCCGCGGCGTGCTCGGGATCGGCGTGCCGCAGGCGACGGCGATCGCCGACGTGGCGGCCGCCCGCGCCCAGCACATGCTGGAGACCGGCGAGTACGTGAACGTGATCGCCGACGGCGGCATGCGCACCGGCGGCGACGTCTCGAAGGCGATCGCGATGGGCGCCGACGCCGTGATGGTCGGCTCGCCGCTCGCCCGCGCCAAGGAGGCGCCGGGTCGCGGCTTCCACTGGGGGATGGCGACCTTCCATCCGTCATTGCCCCGGGGGACGCGCGTCTCGACCAAGCAGGACGGGACGATGGAGCAGATCCTGCTCGGCCCGGCCCGTGAGAACGACGGCACCTTCAACCTGATGGGCGCCCTCAAAACCTCGATGGCCACCTGTGGCTACGAGGACATCAGGAGCTTCCAGCGGGCCGAGGTGATGGTCGCGCCGGCGCTGATGAGCGAGGGCAAGAAGCTCCAAAATGAGCAACACGTCGGGATGGGGTCGAACGGGCGGGCCGCCGTGAGTGCAGGGGTCGCCGTATCGGATGACTAGTTCTTCCGACGCGCTCCGGCCGGCGGGTCCTGTCGCCGGAGGAGCGGTGGAGGAGGTTCTTGTCCTCGACTTCGGGGGGCAGTACTCGCAGCTGATCGCGCGGAGGATCCGGGAATGCGGGGTGTTTGCGGAGTTGCTGCCGGCCAATGCGGACGTCGAGAAGATCCGCGAGCGGGCGCCGAGGGCCCTGATCCTCAGCGGCGGGCCCGCTTCCGTGTACGAAGACGGGGCGCCCGCCTTTCCGACGCAACTGCTCGACCTCGACATCCCGATGCTGGGGATTTGTTACGGGATGCAGGCGATGGCGCTGGCGCTCGGGGGGAAGGTCGAAGGGGCGGAGGCGGGCGAGTTCGGGCGCACCGAGCTGACCCTGCGCGACGGCGGTGGCAAGCTGCTCGGCGACCTGCCCGAGGAGCAGAGCTGCTGGATGAGCCACCGCGACGTGGTCCGCGAGGCGCCCGCCGGGTTCACCGCCCTCGCCTCCTCGCCGAGCTCGCCGGTGGCCGCCTACGAGATGACCGACCGCGGCCTCTACGGCATCCAGTTTCACCCCGAGGTCGTCCACACGCCCTACGGGACCGAGATCCTCACCCGCTTCCTGCGCGACGTCGCCGGCTGCACCGAGCAGTGGTCGGCCGAGTCGGTGATCGCCGAACAGGTCGAGAAGATCCGCGCCCAGGTCGGCGCGGGCAGGGTGATCTGCGGGCTCTCAGGAGGCGTCGACTCCTCGGTCGCGGCGCTGCTCGTCCACCGGGCCGTGGGGGAGCGGCTGACCTGCATCTACGTCGACCACGGGATGATGCGGCTGAACGAGTCCGAGCAGGTGGTCGAGACCTTCTCCCAGTTCGGCATCCCGCTGATCGCGGTCGACGCCGAAGAGCGCTTCCTCGCCAAGCTCGTCGGCGTCGACGACCCGGAGCGCAAGCGCAAGATCATCGGCGAGGAGTTCATCCGCGTCTTCGAGGAGGAGGCGTCGAAGCTAGACGACATCGGCTATCTCGTGCAGGGGACGCTCTACTCGGACGTGATCGAGTCGGGCGGCTCCGACCACGCGGCGACGATCAAGTCCCATCACAACGTCGGCGGCCTGCCCGACGACTTCGACTTCGAGCTGGTCGAGCCGCTGCGGATGCTGTTCAAGGACGAGGTGCGCGCGGTCGGCGCCGAGCTCGGCCTGCCCGAGCGGATGGTCTGGCGCCAGCCCTTCCCGGGGCCGGGCCTCGCGATCCGCATCGTCGGCGGCGAGGTCAACCGCGAACGGCTCGACATCTTGCGCGCCGCCGACGCGGTGCTGCAGGAGGAGATCCGCGCCGCCGAGATGTACCGGCAGCTGTGGCAGTCCTTCTGCGTGCTGCCGGTGGTCCGCTCGGTCGGGGTGCAGGGCGACGGGCGCACCTACGCCTACCCGATCGTGATCCGCGCCGTCACCTCCGACGACGCGATGACCGCCGACTGGGCGCGGCTGCCCTACGACCTCCTGGAGCGCGTCTCCAGCCGGATCATCAACGAGATTCGCGGCGTCAACCGCTGCGCCCTCGACATCTCCTCGAAGCCGCCGGCGACTATCGAGTGGGAGTAGGGACGGCGACCGCGTCCGGCAGTTTCAGCGGGACGACTTCGTCCTCGAAGACGACGTTGATTTCCAGTCGCCCGCCGAGCCCTTCGACGAAGTCGTCCAACGTTTCCAGATAGGGGTTCCCTCCCCGCTCGATCCGCGAGACGTTGGCCTGGGTCGTTTTCAGCACCTCGGCCAGCGCCGCCTGGGTCATGTTGCGCCGCTTGCGCAGCTCCGCCAGCTTCATCACGGCTCGGATTCCCGCCTTGCGAGCGTCGACTTCCTCGCGCGCGCCGGGTCGTTTCAGGACCTCGTCTGCCAGCTCTTTAAATGGTCTGCTTTCACCATCGGCCACTATCGTCTGCTTCTTTCGTGATGCGTCGGAGGTGCGCGTCGTAGATCCTGTCCGCCTTCGAGATCATCTGCCGGTAGAAGCGCTTGGTCTTCCCGGCCTTGTCGCCGCCGATCGGCAGGATTGCTACCCGTCTCGGATCGAACGCAAAGAAGATGCGGACCGTCCGGGTCGCGCGCAGCTCCTTCATGTTGGAATGCCTCGAGCCCTTCAGTGAGTCGGCGAAAGGGCGGCTCGAACTCGTCCGTCCGCTCCATTTTCCAGCGCATGCCCCAGACATAACGCGGAAATTGTACAACGTAGACGTTGTTACAAAGGTTCTACAGAGACGTGACGGTTTTGGCTCGATCTGCCGGTGATCGGACTATCGGGGGGTCGTCGCGCCTGGTCGGTCGCGCTGGGTCCAGACGAACCAGGCGGCACCGATCAGGGTGAGCACGATCGCCACCCAGAAGTTCAGCCGCTGACCGAGGATGTGATGGGCGGGGTCGACCCGCAGGCTCTCCTCGAAGATCCGGAAGGCCGAGTAGCCGGTGACATAGAGGGCGAAGAGGCCGGGCGGGCGGATCTTGCGGTGGTGGCCGAGCCAGACGAGGAAGGCGGCGAGCGCCAGGTCGAAGATCAGCTCGTAGAGGAAGGTCGGCTGAAAGGTCGCGTAGTGGAGGTAGCCTTCGGGGCGGTGTTCGGGTGAGATCCGCAGCGCCCACGGCAGGCTGGTCGGGCCGCCGAAGAGCTCCTGGTTGAAGTAGTTGCCGACCCGGCCGATCGCCTGGGCGACGAGCAGGGCGGGGGCGGTCGCGTCCATGAAGGCGGGGACCGAGACGCCGGCCCGGTGGACCCGCCAGATCCCCACGACGGCGCCGAGCGCGATCCCGCCCCAGATCCCGAGGCCGCCGTCCCAGACCGCGATCGGGCCGTACCAGGTGTGGGGCATTTCGTTGAAGCTTGTGATGTCGAAGTAGAGGCGGCCGCCGAGCAGGCCGGCCGGGAAGGCCCAGATCGCGACGTCGTAGACGAGGTCGGGGTCGCCCCCCTGCGCCCGCCAGCGCCGCCGCACGATCAGCACCGCCGCGGTCACCGCGATCGCATACATCAGCCCGTAGGCGTGGATCTCGAACGGGCCGACGTCGATGCCGTTGCTCGAGGGGCTGGGGATCGAGGCGATCACGCGGCGAAACCTAGTGATCGGCGCCGTCGGTTGCTCACGATTCAGATAGGAACGAGAACAATTCTCATTATCGTGTAGGCTGCGCACCGCGGCCGGCCGGCCGCGTCACCTCGCCACGACTCAAGGAGCCTTCATGCCGCCCGTCTGCCGCCCGTTCGCCTCTCGTCTCGCCGCCGTCGCGCTCGTCTCGCTCGCCCTCGGGGGAGCGGTCGCCCTGGCGGGCTGCGGCGGCTCCTCTGCGGCTGATGCGAGCTCGGAAGGCAAGATCACCGCGGTCGGCGCCGAGAACGAGTACGCCAACGTGATCGAACAGATCGGCGGCAAGTATGTCGACGTCAGCGCCGTCGAGAGCGACCCGAACACCGATCCGCACACCTTCGAGGCGAGCGCCAGCGTCGCCCAGGAGGTCTCAGGCGCCGATCTCCTGGTCGAAAACGGGGTCGGCTACGACAGCTACATGGAAAAGATCGCCTCGGCGTCGCCCTCCTCCTCGCGCAGGGTCATCAACGTGCAGAAACTTCTCGGCCTGCCCGACTCGACCCCGAACCCCCACCTCTGGTACAAGCCGGAAACGATGCCGGCGGTCGCCAAACAGCTGGTCGCCGACTTCTCCGAACTCCAACCCGAACACAAGTCCTACTTCGAAGCCAACCTGGCGAAGTTCGAAGAATCGCTCGAACCCTGGATGAAGGGCCTCGAAGAATTCTCCACCAAGTACCCGGGCACCGCGGTCGCCACCACCGAGCCGGTCGCCGACTACATGCTGGAAGCGGCAGGGATCGAAAACCTCACCCCGTTCAGCATGCAGGCCGACATCATGAACGACACCGACCCGGCTCCGCAGGCGGTCTCGCTGCAGGAAGGCTTCTTCAGCGAAAAGAAGGCCGACGCCTTCGTCTACAACCAGCAGGTGACCGACTCGATCACCGAAAAGTTCCTCAAGTCCGCCGCCGCCAACGGCGTCCCGGTGGTCGGCGTCTACGAGACGATGCCGACCGGCTACACCTACCAGAAGTGGATGGAAGCCGAGCTGGGGGCGCTCGAAGAAGCGGTCGCGAACGGGAAGTCGACCGAAGAGCTGTAGATGGAAGACGGCGTGATCAGCGAGGCGGTGCTGTCGGTCGAGGGGCTCGGTGTCCGGATCTCCGGGCGCCAGGTCCTCGACGGCGTCGACTTCGCGATCGCGCCGGGTGAGTTCACCGGCCTGATCGGCTCCAACGGGGCGGGGAAGACGACCCTGTTCCGGGCTGTTCTCGGGCTGCAGGCGGCAACCGCGGGGCGGATCGTCGTCGCCGGCCGGCCGCGCTCGCGGCGGACCGACGCGATCGGCTACGTGCCGCAGAAGTTCCTGCTCGACCCCGACCTGCCGCTGCGCGGTCGCGACCTGGTCGGGCTCGGGCTCGACGCGCGGCGCCTCGGCTTCTCCTTCGACCGTCGCCGCCGGCGCGATCTGGTCGAGGAGATGCTGGCCGCGGTCGGCGCCGAGCCCTTCGCCGACACCCGGGTGGGACGGCTCTCGGGCGGCGAGCAGCAGCGGATCCTGATCGCCCATGCGTTGATCTCCGGCCCGCGCCTGCTGCTCGCCGACGAGCCGCTCGCCAACCTCGATCTGCGCAGCGCACAGGAGGTCGTCTCCCTGCTCGCCCGTCTCTGCCGCGAGCGCGGCGTCGCCGTGCTGATCTCCGCCCACGAGATAAACACGTTGCTGCCGTCGATGGACCGGATCGTCTACCTGGCGAACGGGCGCGCCGTGAGCGGGAGCAGTGAGGAAGTGATCCGGGCCGATGTGCTCAGCGAGCTCTATGGGCACCACGTCGACGTGATCGACGTCCACGGTCGGGTGCTGATCGTCGCCGGCGCCGGCGACGAGGCCGACCTCCACGGTTGCGAGGGGACGGTGCACCACACCGAGGTGATCCAGTGAGCTCCAGCGCCCTCCTCGGCCCCGTCTTCGCCCCCGGCTTCTTCGAGAACGAAGCGGTGCACGTCGCGCTGGCGATCGGCGCGGCGGTGGCGATCGTGACCGGCGTGGTCGGCGTCTTCACGGTGATGCGCGGGCAGTCGTTCGCGGGGGAGGCGCTCGGCGACATCGGCACCACCGGCGGGTCCGCCGCGGCCCTGGTCGGGATCGGACCGCTGGCCGGCTTCGTCGCGATCGACGTCCTCGCCGCCGCGGCGATGGAGCTGGTCGGGGTGCAGCGTGTGCGTGGCCGTGACCTGGCGACCGGGATCGTGCTCGGCGCCGGGATCGGCCTCGCCGCGCTCTTTCTCTACCTCGACACCACGCAGGGCGCCGACGGAGGCTCGACCGTGACGATCCTCTTCGGCTCGATCTTCGCGATCTCGAGCGCGACGATCCCGGCCGTGGTCATCCTCGCGGCGCTCGCCGTGGCGCTGATCGTCGCGCTCTACCGACCGTTGTTGCTGAGCACGGTCAGCCCCGAGATGGCCGCGGCGCGGGGAATCCCCGTGCGGCTCGTCGGCGCTCTCTACCTTCTGGCCCTGGCACTGGCGACGGCGCTCGCCGCGATCACGATCGGGACCATCCTCAGCACCGCGCTGCTGATCGGGCCGGCCGCCGCGGCGCTGCGGCTGACCCGGAGGCCGCTGCGGGCGATGCTCGCCGCGATCACGATCGGCATCGCCGCGACCTGGATCGGCGTCGTGCTCGCCTACGACAGCTACCACTGGCCGCCGCAGGGGCACGGCTGGCCGGTCAGCTTCTTCGTCGTCGCCCTGGTCTTCGTCCTCTACCTGCTCAGTGGGCTGGTCGAGTGGCGCCAGGAGCGGCGGGCCTGATGTTCAGCGCCTTCATGGTCAACGCCTGGGCCGTCTCCGGCATCGTCGCCGTGGTCGCCGGCGTGGTCGGCTTCTTCACCGTGCTGCGCGGTTCGGCGTTCGCCGCCCATGCGATCCCGAACGGCTCCTTCGCGGGCGCCGCCGGGGCGAGCCTGGTCGGGGTCAGCACCCTGTTAGGGCTCGGCGTCTTCGCCTTCATCGGGGCGCTCGGGATCGGACTGCTCGGCAGACGCGGTCGTCACGATGCGGTGACGGCACTGATGCTGGTGATGATGCTGGCCCTGGGTGCCCTCTTCGTCAGCCTCAGCAGCGAGTACGCGCCCGAGGTGTACTCGCTGCTGTTCGGCGAGGTGCTGGGGATCAGCTCCAACTCGGTCGCGCCGACGCTGATCCTCGGTCTCCTCTGCATCGCCGCGATCGCCGTTCTCTACCGGCCGCTGATGCTCTCCTCGGCGCTGCCCGAGATCGGTGAGGCGCGCGGGATCGGGACGTTCGCGATCGAGCTCGCGTTCCTCGGCGTCCTGGCACTGGCGACGGCGATGACGGTGCCGGTGGTCGGCACCCTGCTGATCTTCAGCCTGATGATCGGCGCGCCCGCTGCCGCCCGCTCGTTGACCGACCGCCCGGGCGTGGCGATGGGTCTCTCGGTCGTGATCGCCCTGGTGATCGTCTGGTTCGCGATCGCCGCCTCCTACGAAACGGACTACCCGGTGGGCTTCTTTGTCGGCACCGGTGCCGCCGCCGCCTACGTGCTGGCGCGCCTCTGGCAGGCCGGCCGCGAGCGGTACACGCGTCGCCCGGTTCTAGGATCAGTGTCGTGAAGACGGTCGCTCGCGAAAGCTGGAAGGAGCGCGCGCTCGCGTCCCTGCGGCGGGCCGGATACAGGCGCGGCGGCGCCCGCACCGCGGTGATCGAGGCGCTCGCCGAGCATGACTGTGCGGTCACCGCCCTCGATCTCGAGGATGAGCTGCGCGGGGGCGAGGCCGAGGTCGGCCGGGCCAGCGTCTACCGCGCCCTCGAGCAGCTGGAGCAGCTCGGCCTGGTGCAGCGGATCGAGGTCTGCCGCGGCACGGCCGGCTACGAGCGGGTCGACCCCACCGGCCACCACCATCACCACGCGATCTGCCGCGATTGCGGCCGCATGGTCCCCTTCGAGGATCCGACCCTGGAGCGCGCCCTCGACAAGGTCGCCGGCACGATGAGCTTCGACGTCACCGAGCACGACGTGGTCTTGCGCGGCTTGTGCGATCGCTGCGCCAACTGAGCGATCTGGCTATCATCCCCGGGCCGCGTGGGCGATGCCCCGCGCTTTTTTATGACCGTGAAGACCTTTGTAGCCACAGCCGAGAACCGCCGGCGCGACTGGTACGTCGTCGATGCCGAGGGGCAGACCCTGGGCCGACTGGCGACGCAGATCGCCGACGCCCTGCGCGGCAAGCGCAAGCCGACCTA
The DNA here is from genome assembly GCA_963824485.1 of uncultured Actinomycetes bacterium. Taxonomy (GTDB): domain Bacteria; phylum Actinomycetota; class Thermoleophilia; order Solirubrobacterales; family 70-9; genus VAYN01. The sequence goes on along the minus strand of CAWGPH010000003.1, from coordinate 500,540 downwards.
CACGCCGCACGTCGATACCGGCGACTTCGTCGTCGTCGTCAACGCCGAGAAGATCCATGTGACCGGCGACAAGCTGGCGCAGAAGACCTACTGGCGCCACAGCGGCTACCCCGGTGGGATCAAGTCGCGCAGCCTCGCCGAGATGCTGGACCGGCGCCCGGAGGAAGTGATCCGCAAGGCGGTGAAGGGTATGTTGCCGCGCAACCGGCTCGCCCGCCAGCAGCTGACCAAGCTGAAGATTTACGCCGGCCCCGAGCATCCGCACGAGGCCCAGCAGCCGAAACCGATGGAGATCCAGCGATAGATGTCTGACGAGACGAACGAGACTTCAGAGCAGCAGCCCGTAGACGAGAACGCCGAGGGACAGGCCGCGTCACCCGCGGACGATGCCGTAGAGGCCGCGGCCGAGGGTTCGGACGGCAGCTCGACTGAAGAGGACGCTGGGGCCGGCGCCGCGGACGCGGTGGAGGAGCCCGCCGCCGAGGCCGAGCCGCCGCGCGAGCAGCCCAAGAAAGACGAGCCGAAGAAAGACGTCATCCCGGGAGCCGACCTGGAGCCGATCGCGGTCGAGCCCGACGGGCCGGAGCTGTCGGCCGAGGAGCGCGCCCGTCTCGAAGCCGAGGAAGAGGAGAAACGGAACCGCGAGGCCGCCCTCGCCGCCGCCGAAAGCGACACCGAGCTGGCCGAGCGCGCCCCGGCGAAAATGGCCAAGGACTCCCGCTTCCTCGCCACCGGCAAGCGCAAGAACGCGATCGCCCGCGTCATCTTGCTCCCCGGCGACGGCAAGTTCACCGTCAACGGCCGCAATCTGGCCGAGTTCTTCCCCCGTCCCCTGCACCAGACGATGGCGCGCCAGCCGCTCACCGTCTCCGGCTACGAGGGCAACGTCGACGTCCGCGTCCGCGTCCACGGCGGCGGCGTCTCCGGCCAGGCCGGGGCGGTCCGCCACGGCATCGCCAAGGCGCTGACCGAGATCGACGCCGAGCTGCGCGGCGACCTCAAGCGCCGCGGCTTCCTCACCCGTGACGCCCGCGTCAAGGAGCGTCGCAAGGCGGGCTTCAAGAAGGCCCGTAAGAAGCCGCAGTTCAGCAAGCGCTGATCATCTCCGTCCCCGCGTCCCCGCACTAGGCTCTGCCGGGTGGCTGACACGAGCAGGAAGCTGTTCGGGACCGACGGTGTCCGTGGTGAGGCGGGGACCTTCCTCACCGCCGAGCTGGCCACCGCGCTCGGCCGGGCCGCCACGGCCTCGCTCGAGGCCGAGCGCCCGCAGGTCCTGATCGTCCGCGACACCCGCGAGTCCGGCCCAATGCTGGAGTCGGCGCTGGCCGCCGGAATCGCCGCGGCGGGCGGCGACGCGCTGCTCGCCGGCGTCCTGCCGACCCCGGCGGCGGCGATCCTCGTCCGCCGCCTCGGCCTCGACCTGGCGGCGGTCGTCTCCGCCTCCCACAACCCCTATCGCGACAACGGGATCAAGTTCTTCTCCGCCGCCGGCACCAAGCTCCCCGACGAGGTCGAGGCGCGGATCGAGGCGCTGATGGAGGGTGGCGGGCGGGTCCTGACGCGGGGTGGCGGGCCGCCGCCCGCCGCCGGGCCGGGCCGGATCGAGGCGCTGAACGGGGGCGAGGACGACTACCTTCGCGAGCTTGCCGCCGCCTTCCAGATCGACCTCAGCGGCCGCAAGGTGGCGCTCGACTGCGCCAACGGGTCCACCTACCGAATCGCGCCGCGGATCTTCGAGCGGCTCGGCGCCACCGTCGAGACGATCGGCGTCGACCCCGACGGGCGGAACATCAACGCCGGCGTCGGCTCGACCCACGTCGAGGCGCTGGCCCGCATAGTCGCCGCCTCCGACACCGCCGAAATAGGCTTCGCCTTCGACGGCGACGGCGACCGGGTGCTCGCCGTCGACGCCGCCGGGCGCATCCACGACGGCGACGAGCTGATCGCCCTCGCCGCCCGCGGGCTCGCCTCGCGGGGTGAGCTCGGCGGCGGCGTCGTCGTCACCGTGATGACCAACTTCGGCTTCCATCGGGCGATGGAGGCGGCCGGGATCGAGGTCGCGATCACCCAGGTCGGTGACCGCTACGTGATCGACGAGATGCTGCGCCGCGAGTGGCGGCTCGGCGGCGAGCAGTCGGGCCACATCATCGCCTCCGACATCGTCGCCACCGGCGACGGGATCGCGGCGGCGCTGCTGACGATGCGTGAGCTCGGCGGCTCGGCGCTCGCCGACGCCCCGGCGATGGACAAGCTGCCGCAGCGCCTGGTCAACGTCGAGGTCGCCGATCGCGAGAGCCTGGCCGGCGCGGTCGCCGTCTGGGACGCCGTCGCCGAGGAGAGCACGGCGCTCGAGGGACGCGGCCGCGTCCTCCTGCGCCCCTCGGGCACCGAGCCGCTGGTCCGCGTGATGGTCGAGGCTCCGGACGCCGCCGAGGCCGACGCCGTCTGCGACCGGCTCGTCGCGCTGGTCCGCGCCGAGCTCGGGTAAGTGCCGCCGCGCCGCGATCCACATCGAGTTCGCAGTTTTCGTCGCTATCCGACGATTTCTGCGAACTCGATGGTGCGGGCGGGCCGCCTTCGCCCTCTAAGCTGTCTCGCCTCTCATGTGCGGCATCGTCGGATACGTGGGCGGTAGGCCCTGCGAGGAGCTTCTCCTCCAGGGCCTCGAAAAGCTCGAATACCGCGGCTATGACTCGGCGGGCATCAGCCTGCTCGAGGGTGACGGCGAGGTCGAGTCGGTCCACGCGGTCGGCAACCTCGCCAACCTGCGCGCCGCGGTGGAGCGGGTCGCGGCGGGTAACGGCAACGACGCGCCGGCCCTGGCCGAGACCGGCATCGCCCACACGCGCTGGGCAACCCACGGCCGCGTCACCGAGGAGAACGCCCACCCCCACGACGACAGCTCGGGCAAGGTCCACATCGTCCTCAACGGGATCGTCGAGAATCACGCCGAGCTGCGCAAGCGGCTGCTCGCGGCCGGCGAGGACTTCACCTCGGAGACCGACGCCGAGGTGGTCGCCCACCTGATCGCCCACCACTACGACGGCGACCTCGCCGCCGCCACCCGCGCCGCCTACGCCGAGCTGCGCGGCCACTACGCCTTCGTCGCGATGCACGCCGACGAGCCGCACCGCCTGGTCGGGGCGCGCAAGGAGTGCCCGCTGGTCGCCGGCCTCGGCGAGGGGGAGACCTTCCTCGCCTCGGCGATCCCCGCCTTCCTTGCCGACACCCGCGTCGCGGTGCCGATCGAAAACGGCGAGCTGGTCGAAATCGAAACCGACCAGGTGCGGATCACCGACACCGACGGCAACCCGATCGAGCGCGCCGCCGAAGCGGTGACCTGGGACGCCGAGGCCGCCGAGAAGGGCGGCTACGAGACCTTCATGCTGAAGGAGATCCACGAACAGGCCGACGCGGTCGCCGAGACGATCACCGACCGCCTGCCCGAGGCCGACGGGGTCGACCTCTCCGACGTCGACCTCTCCGACGATTTCCTGCGCGGGCTGGGGCGGATCGTGATCGTCGCCTGCGGCACCAGCTACCACGCCGGCCTGATCGGCCGCTACGCGATCGAGGAATGGGCGCGGGTCCCGGTCGAAATGGACATCGCCTCCGAGTACCGCTACCGCAACCCGGTGGTCGGGCCGGGCGACCTGGTGATCGGCATCACCCAGTCCGGTGAGACCGCCGACACCCTGGCCGCGATGCGGCTCGCCCATGAGGCCGGCGCCAAGGTCCTGGCGGTCACCAACATCATGGGCAGCCAGGCGACCCGCGACGCCGACGCCGTCCTCTACACCCGCGCCGGCCTCGAGATCGGCGTCGCCGCGACCAAGACCTTCCTCGCCCAGGTGGCGGCGATGTACCTGCTCGGGCTGCGGCTCGCCGAGTTGCGCGGCTCGCTCCCCGACGGCCGTCTGGCCGAGCTGGTCGCCGAGCTGAAGGCGCTGCCGGTGAAGATCGACGAGACCCTGGCGTCGACCGAGGACGCTGTCCGCGCCGTCGCCGAGCGCCATTTCGAGCAGGAGTTCTTCCTCTACCTCGGCCGCCACATCGGCCTACCCGTGTGCCTGGAGGGGGCGCTGAAGCTGAAGGAGGTCTCCTACATCCCGACCGACGCCTACGCGGCGGGGGAGATGAAGCACGGGCCGATCGCGCTGCTCGACGAGTCGACCCCGGTCGTCTGCATCGCGACCGAGAGCCCGGTGCTGGAGAAGGTCCTCTCCAACGTCGAGGAGGTCCGCGCCCGCGGCGCCCAGACGATCGCGATCTCGACGGCCGGCGACGAACGGGTGCGCGACGTCGCCGACGAGACGATCGAGGTGGCGCGCAGCGAGTGGATCCTGCAGCCGATCCTGGCGGTCCTGCCGCTGCAGCTGCTCGCCTACGACATCGCCCGCGCCCGCGGCCTGAACGTCGATCAGCCGCGGAATCTGGCGAAGACCGTCACCGTCGAGTAGGCCCTTTCGCGACGGTCGGTGATCCGTTTCGGCTCCGGCACTGGTATCAACCCCGTATGCGCATCCCGATGAAGGCTCCCGTACTCGTCCTCGCGGCCTTCCTGGCCGCCGCGATCGTCGTCGCCGGCTGCGGCGGTGGCAGCTCCAGCGGCGGTGGCGGTGAACCGGCGAGCCTGGCGCCGAGCAACGCCCCGGTCTACCTCGAAGTCGACCTGGGGGCCGAAGGCAAGTCGAGCGAAGAATTCAACGAACTCGCGCATAACGTCCTCGGGATCGAAAACGTCGGCGAATACGTCGCCGAACAGCTGGAAGAAGTCGCGCTCGGCGAAGGCGAAAAGTTCAACTTCGAAGAAGAAGTCGAACCGTGGCTGGGGGAAAAGGCCGGCATGTATCTGGACGGCTACGACGGCAACAACTTCCACGGCTACGGGGTGATCTTCGAAACCACCAACGCCGGCGAAGCCGAAGAATTCATCGAAGAACGGGTCGAAGCGAACCAGGGAGAATCCGAAGAAGGCGAATTCGAAGGCGACAAGTACTACGTCGAGTCCGACGGCGAAACGGTGCTCGGGGTGATCGGCGGATACCTCGTGTTCGGTGAAACCAAGGCCGACTTCGAATCGATGGTCAAGACCTCCGAAGAAGGCGAAGGCCTGAACGAATCGGCGACCTTCAAGCAGGCGACCGAATCGGTGACGAGCGAAGGGATCGGCAGCGTTTACGTCGACATCGGCGGCCTGATCGACCAGGCGAAAGGCAAGATCGATGCCGAAACCGAAGCCGGCTTCGCCCTGCTCGGGATCGAACCGCGCAACGCGACCGCGGTCGCGACCGTGATCCCGCACTCCGAACAGGTCGAGATCGACCTCACCACCGACGTGACCAAGGCGGCGGCGCCGGGCGGCGACGCCTCGAAGCTGCTCGAAGCGCTGCCCGCGACGGCGGTCCTCGGCTTCGCCGCACCCGAATTCGGTAAGACCTTCGGCGAAGGCATCCACGAATTCAGCGAAAAGGGCGTGCCGGGCCAGCTCAAGCCGGGCGAACTCGAAGCGGCGTTCGGGACGCTCGGGATCAACGTCGAACAGCTCTCCGCATCGATCGGCGACGCCGCCGGCTTCGTAGAAGGGTCGAGCATGAGCAGCCTCGGCGGCGCGATCGAGATCGAAACCAGCAACCCGACCGAAGCGAAGAACACGGTCTCCAGCATCGGCCTGCTGCTGCGGGCGACGAAGACGGCGGGCGTCACCGCGATCGGCGGCAACCTCGCCGGCTTCTCGGTCCACTCGGCCGCACTCGGCCCGAAGCCGCTGATCGTCGGCGCCTCGGGCGAAAAGATCGTGATCGCCTACGGGCCGAAGGCGGCGGCGCAGGCACTGCGTAGCCAGGCGAAGACGCTCGGCTCGACCGCCGACTACGAAGCGGCGAAGGGCGTCCTCGGCTCGACTCCGATGACCGCGTTCGTCGCTGGCGGCCCGGCGCTGAAGCTGGTCGACGCGCTGATCTCGCCCGAGGAACAGGCCAAGATCGCCGCCGCGAAGCCCTACCTGCGGAAGATCACCTACGTCGGGATCGGCTCCGAAGTCAAGGGCGCCGCGACCACGGCAAGGGTGATCGTCGGCCTCTCGAAGTAGCCCCCGCGCCGCGCGGGTAGGTTGGTCGCCATGGAGCCGTGGCTGCGAGGTCTGTATGACGCCGAGGGGATGCGGTCGGTCGATCGCTGGGCGATCGAGAACCAGGGCGTCGACTCGCTGGGGCTGATGGAGGCCGCCGGCCGGGCCGTCGCCGAGGTGGTGGCCGGGCTCTCGCCGCAGGGCCCCGTGCGGGTCGTCTGCGGCAAGGGCAACAACGGCGGCGACGGCCTGGTCGCGGCGCGCCTGTTGCGCGAGATGGGCTTCGAGGTCGAGGTGCTGCTGCTCTGGCCCGCCGCCGAGTTGAGCGAGGACGCCGCGGCGAACCTCGAGCGCCTCGGCGGCACACCCGATGGCGTTCGCAGTTCTCGTCGCTATCCGACGATTTCTGCGAACGCCGGGGGGGAGATCGGTGAGGACGTCGGGGCCCGGCTCGCCGGCTCCGGGGCCGTGGTCGACGCGATCTTCGGCACCGGCTTCGCCGGCGCGCCGCGCGAGCCCGCCGCCGCGGCCATCGCCGCGATCGGCGACTGCGGCGCGCCGATCGTCGCCTGCGACATCGCCTCCGGCGTCGACGCCGCCACCGGCGAAGTGGCCGGCGCCGTGGTCGAGGCCGACCTGACCGTCACCTTCCACGGCGCCAAGGTGGGCCACTACGTCGCCCCCGGCAAGTGGGCGACCGGCGAGCTGGTGGTGGCGCCGATCGGCATCCCGGCGGGCGCTCCGGAGCCCGCCGCGGCCGGCGTGATCGAACCCGCCGTGCTGGAGCTCGCCCCGCGCCGCGGCGCCCAGTCGACCAAGTTCAGCTCCGGCCAGGTGACGATCGCGGGCGGCTCGCGCGGCCTGACCGGCGCGGTGCGGATGTCCTCGACCGCGGCGATCCGCGCCGGCGCCGGCTACGCGACCGTCGCCGTCCCCGCCGACCTCGAGCCGATCTTCGAAGCCGCCGAGGTCGAGGTGATGTCGCGCGGGATCGCCGGGACGCCCGGCCGTCTCGGCAGCGAGGGGGCCGACGTCGTCCTCGCCGCCTTCGAGCGCGCCGCCGGCGGGGTGCTCGGGCCCGGCCTCGGCCGCGACGAGGACTCGTTGGCGCTCGCCCGCACCGTCGCGCCCCGCATCGACGCCCCGCTGGTGATCGACGCCGACGGCCTGAACGCTTTCGCCGGACAGCTCGACCGCCTCGCCGCCCGTTCGGCGCCGACGATCCTCACCCCGCACGCGGGCGAGCTCGGCCGCCTGCTGGAGCGCGACTCGGCCGAGATCGGCGAACGCCGCCTCGCCGCCGCCCAGGAGGCCGCCGCCTGGAGCGGCGCCGTCGTCGTCCTCAAGGGCGACGACACGATCGTCACCGACGGCGAGCGGGTCGCGGTCAACGCGGTGTCGGCGCCGGGCCTGGCGACGGCCGGGAGCGGCGACGTCCTCTCCGGCCTGACCGCGGCGCTGCTCGCCCGCGGCCTCGAGCCCTTCGCCGCCGCCTGCGCCGCGGTGATCGCCCACGCCCGCGCCGGGCAGGAGGCGGCGCGCCGCGTCGGCGCCGCCGAGTCGGTGATCGCGACCGACGTGATCGCCGCGCTCCCGGCGGGCCTGCGGTCCGCCGGTCCGGTCGAATAACCTCGCGCGACCGATGAAAACCGCCGCCGAGATCATGGACGCCGACGTCCCCAGCGTCACCCCGGACGACGACGCGCGGGCCGCGATCGACCTGCTCTCGAAGTCCGAGCTGGGCGCCGTCCCGGTCGTCGACGAGGCCCGCAAGGTCGTCGGCATCGTCAGCGAGTCGGACCTGATCCTCGCCGACGAGGAGTCCGACCTGCACCTGCCGCACTACCTCAACATCATGGGGGGGATCGTCTTCATCGGCTCGATGAAGGGCTTCGAGAAGCGGCTCGAAAAGGCCTTCGCGACGAAAGTGTCGGAGTTGATGACCGCCGACCCGATCGTCGCCCACACCTACGAGGCGGCCGACCGGGTGGCGAAGAAGATCGCCGACCACCACCACAACCACCTGCCCGTGGTCGACGAGGACGGGCAGCTGGCGGGCATGGTCACGCGGGCCGACGCGCTCGCCGCCGTCGTCGACGACGGGTAGCCATGGAGCGGGCCCTTGCCCGGATCGACCTCGGCGCCCTGCGCGCCAACTGCGAACGGTTGCGGGTCGAGCTCGGCGCGGCCCGGCTCTGCGCGGTGGTGAAGGCCGACGGCTACGGCCATGGGGCCGACGCGGTGGCCGAGGCGGCGCTGGCCGGCGGCGCCTCCTCCTTCGCGGTCGCGACGGCGGGCGAGGCGAAGCTGATCGGGCGTCGCTTCCAGCACGTACCGCTGCTGACGATGGGGGCGCTGAGCGCGAGCGAGGTCGACGTCGTCCTCGCCGCCGGATCAGAGGTGGGGGTGTGGGGCGAGGACTTCCGCGCGCTGCTCGCCGCCCGCGCGCGGGCGATGGGCCGCCCCGCCCGGGTCCACATCAAGCACGACAGCGGAATGGGTCGGCTCGGCACCTTCGACCCGGCCGAGGTGCTCGCCCTGGCCCGCGCCTGCGACGCCGACCCATATCTGCAGGTGGCCGGCGTCTGGACTCACTTCGCCACCGCCGACGAACCGGACGACGACGAGGGTTACTTCTTCGAGCAGCTCGACCGCTTCGAGTCGGTCGCCGCCGCGATGCGCGCCGAGTTCCCGGGCGTCACCGTCCACGCTGCCAACAGCGCCGCCGTCTTCCGCTCGGCCCGCTCGCACTTCGACATGGCGCGCTGCGGGGTCGCCATCTACGGGCTCGACCCGTTCCAGGACGACCCCGCCGCGCGCGACCTCGCGCCGGTGCTCTCGCTGCATTCTTACGTCGCCGCCGTGAAGCGCTTCGCGGCTGGGCAGAGCGCCGGCTATGGGCGGCGTTGGCGGGCGCCGGAGGAGACCTGGGTCGGCGTCGTGCCAGTCGGCTATGGCGACGGGGTGCGACGCGCCCTGACAAACGATTGCGACGTGCTGGTCGGCGGCCGCCGCCATCCGCTGGTGGGGACCGTCTCGATGGACAACCTGACGATCGACCTCGGGCCCGAGACCGATGTCGAGCCGGGCGCCGAGGCGGTGTTGATCGGGCGCCAGGGCGAGGCGGAGATCCGGGCCGAGGAGGTCGCCGTCCGCCTCGACACGATCAACTACGAGGTGACCTGCGCGATCTCGGCGCGGGTGCCCCGGGTGCCGGCGGGGCACGCGTGAGCCTCGCCGACGACCTCCGCGCCGGCCCGCTCCCGGCCGCGGCGCGGGCAGCGCTTGGCGGGGGAGAGGGCGTCTGGGTGGCGGGCGGCGCGGTTCGCGACGCGGCGCTCGGTCGCGAGGTCACCGATCTCGACCTGGCGGTGGCGGGCAACCCCGGACCGGTGGCCAAGGCGCTCGGGCGCGAGCTCGGCGAGCATGCCTTCGAGCTCTCCGCCGAGTTCGGCACCTGGCGCGTCGCCGCCCCGGGCCGCGGTCGGCAGATCGACGTGTCGGCTCTCCGCGGCGACTCGATCGAGGCTGACCTCGCCGCCCGCGACTTCACCGTCGGCGCCATCGCCGTGCCGCTCGCGGCGGGGGAGGCGATCGACCCCTTCGACGGCCTCGCCGACCTGGAGCGCGGCGTGCTCCGTGCGGTCGGGCCCGCCGCCTTCACCGACGACCCGCTGCGGCTCCTCCGCGCCGCGCGGCTCGCCGCCGAGCTGAACCTGACGATCGACCCCGACACCGTCGCGCTCGCCCACGACGCCGCGGCGCGCGCCGCCGATCCGGCCGGCGAGCGCCAGCTCGCCGAGCTGCGCCAGCTACTCGGCGGCCCCGACCCGCTGCGCGGCCTGGAGCTGCTCGATGAGCTCCGCCTCACCGCCGTCGTCCTGCCCGAGCTGGAGGGCACCAAGGGGGTCGAGCAGGGGCCGAACCACCACCGCGACGTCCACGGCCACACGCTCGAGGTGCTCGAACAAACGATGGCGATCGAGGCCGACCTGCCGCGCTTCGTCGGCGCCGAGCGGGCGGACGAGGCCGCCGCCTACCTCGCCGAGCCGCTCGCCGACGAGATGGACCGCGCCGTCGCCCTGCGCTTCGGCGCCCTCCTCCACGACATCGCCAAGCCCGCGACCCGCCAGGAGCGCGACGGCTTCGTCGGCTTCAAAGGCCACGACGTCGAGGGGGTGGCGACGATCGGCGAGATCATGGAGCGCCTCCGCGCCTCCCGCAAGCTGACCCGCTACCTGCAGGCGCTGACCCTCCACCACCTGCGGCTCGGCTTCATGGTCCCCGCCGCGCCACTGCCGCCGCGCCGCGTCCACGAGTACCTGCGGGCGACCGAACCGGTCGCCCTCGACGTCACCCTGCTCACCGTCGCCGACCGCCTCGCCGCCCGCGGCGCCGGGCCGATCGCCCGCCCCGAGATGGTCCAGGCCCACCTCGACCTGGCCCGCGAGATGGTCGGCGCGGCGCTCGACTGGCACCGCGACGGCCCGCCCGAACCGCTCCTGCGCGGCGACGAGGTCGCCGCCGAGCTCGGCATCGAGGGGCCGGAGATCGGCGCCAAGCTGGCCGAGCTGGAGGCGGCGCAGTATGCGGGCGAGGTGACCGATCGCGCCGGCGCGCTCGGCTTGCTGCGCGGGTGAGGTACCCTCCCGGGCCGCATGGCTAAAGAGGAAAAGATCGAAATGGAGGGAGAGATCACCGAGGCTCTCCCCAACACGATGTTCCGGGTCAAACTGGACAACGGACACGATGTGCTCGGTCACATCTCCGGCAAGATGCGCCGCCACTACATCCGCATCCTGCCCGGCGACCGCGTGAAGATCGAGCTGAGTCCTTACGACTTGGACCGCGGTCGAATTACCTACCGGTACAAATAGCCCCAGGCGGCTGCAAATCGGCGCCTGGGGGTGTCCTCGGTCGGTCGGCTTCGGGTCACGCACTGGAGTGCGCTCCCCTTGCCTCCCTCCCTGCGTCCTACCCAGGCTTGATTTTCGCCGCCTGGGGAGGTTCGCCGGGTGGATCTGCCAGCTCGGCGACCAACGCGCTCCAGGCGAACTCCTTCGCCCCGAGGCCGGTGCCGTCGCGTGGGTCGTAGTACTCGCGCAGGCCTGAGCGGGCGACGGCGCCGATCGCGCCCGCGGCGAGGCGCTCGGCCTCCTCGAGGTAGCCGAGCCGGCGCATCCCCAGCCAGACCAGCCAGCTCGCGTTGATCCAGGTCGGGCCGCGCCAGTAGCGGCGGATCGGGCCGCGGCTGCCGCCCGGCTGGTAGGTGCGCTCGGAAACCGAGACCGAAGGCGGCGCCACCGGGGTGAGGAACTCGCGCTCGTTGAGGAGGTGCTCCTCGACCAGCCGCCGGCCGATCGTCTCCGGTAGGTCGGGTAGCGCCAGCGGAGCCAGGCTCGCCCAGGTGACCGGGGCGGGGCGGAGGCCGCCTGGCTGAGCTTCGTCGACGAAGAGCCCGCGCCGCTCGTCCCACAGCCGCTCGACCAGCGCCGGCGTCGCCGAGGGCCGGCCGAGGCTCCGCAGCGAAAGCGACCAGAGGGTGTTGACCAGCGTCTCGCAGAGGACCGGCCCGCCGCGGTCGCGGACCTGCCGCGCGTCCCAGCCGAGCCGGCGGTTGCGCTCGACCAGGAAGGGGAAGCCGGCGCGGCCGTCGGCGCGACGCCCCCAGACCGGTCCGAACTTCGGCGAGGCGTCGAGCCCCGACTCGTCGGGCTGGACGATCCACAGCAGCCCGTCGCCCTCGAGGTCGCGGTTGGCGAGCAGCCAGTCGGCCTGGGCGCCGATCCGCGGCTCCGCGGCCGGGTCGCCGACCGCGATCCGCCAGGCCCATGCCAGCAGCGGCGGCTGGATCGTCTCGGTCTGCCGCGCGGTGCGGCTCGCGACGTTGTAGAAGGCGCGCCGCACGCCGGAGACCGGCCGGCGCCAGAAGATCGTGTGGCCGATGAAGCCATCGGGGCGCTGGGCGGCGAGCAGGCTCTCCAGCTCGGCCCGCGAGCGGCCCGGCTCGAAGTGCCGGTTGACGATCGCGGCGAAGCAGGAGTCCCAGTACCACTGCCAGGGATAGCGGCCGGGGCTCGGTTCGGTGTAGGCGTAGCGGAGGCCGGCGGCCTCGCCTTCGCGCCAGTTGCGGCGGAGGACCCGCTCGGCCGCGGCGAGGGCGCGTTGGGCGTCGTCCATGCGGGCGGGAGGCTATCGACGCCCGGTGAGTTCGCAGTTCTCGTCGCATAGCGACGAGAACTGCGAACGCGACGCGGCTGACCCAGATCGTGCAGCGGGCACCACGAGCGCGCATCGCGCCGCCCGGCTCGGCAAGATTGGCGCCGCAACTGGCCCGTCGACCGGGTGTTGCCAGGTATTCAATGCCTATTTCGTCCACCCACAGCCGCCGCGCCGCCCTGGCCCTCGTCGCCGGGGTCTGCCTGCTCGTCGCCCTGACCGCCGTGGTGCGCCCCGGCTCGGCCGACTCGGCGCCGCTGACCGTCACCGTGCTCGGCCAGACCGCGGAAACGCCGCCCGCCTCCTGCCCGGGCAAAATCGTCAACAACGTTGAGATCACGCCCTGCCGGGTCGAGGGCCACGTGACCGGCTTCCAGTCGATCGCCGACGGCATCGCGCGCCCCTACGAGGCGCCCTACGAAGGCAAGATCGTCGCCTGGTCGATCACCCTCTCCAAACCGTCGACCACGGAAACCGCGACGACCACCAACGAGGTCAGCTTCTTCAACGAATTCCTCGGCGAACCGTCGGAGGCCCGGATCGGCATCCTCAAACCGGTCGAAGGCACCAACCCGCCGCAGTACACGCTGGTCCGGCAGAGCCCGCTGCAGGTGCTCAACCCCTATTTCGGTTCGACCCCGGTCTTCGCCCTGAAGCACCCGCTCGCCGTTCTGCAGGGTCAGATCGTGGCCCTCACCGTCCCGACCTGGGCGCCGATGTTCGCCTTCAACGTCTCCAGCGAAAACACCTGGCGCGGCAGCCGCCTCCCCGAACACTGCTCGTCCAAAGAAGACATCCAGGACGGCCACCCCCAGCAGGGCATCGGCAAGACCAAGACCTACGGCTGCTACTACTCGAACGCGCGGCTGCTCTACACCGCGACGCTCGTCAAGAACCCCAAAGCCGCCGAATAGCGGCGACTGGGAAGGGCGCTAGAGGGCGCCTTGGCGCAAACCGCAATACGGGCAATCGGAAACATCAATTCCGATCAGCTGATCGCAGCGGCGGCAGGCGCGGAGGTTGTCGGGGCTGCGCGGCAACGCCGAGGCGGAGGGGGCGAGCGGCAGGACCTTGGCGACGGGGAACATCTCCTCGCCGGTCTCGCGGTCACGGTAGATCTGACCCGGTTCGGCGGGGGCGATCGCCTCGCGGCCGGAGGCCGGGGCGCGCATCCTGTACAGCTGCTTCCGATTCATCGCCGCACAGACTAATAGCTTGCCCGGAAAGAGATGCGCGTCCTCATCTTCCATGGCTACATGCTGCGCGGCACCGGCAGCAACATCTACAACGTCAACCTGGCCCCCGCGCTGGCGCGCCTGGGCCACGAGGTCCATCTGCTCTGCCAGGACCGCGAGGTGACGATCCCCGGCGTCCAGATCCACAACCCGGACATCGGCGGCCTCCTGCCGGTCTACGTGAAGGATCCCTACCCCGGCTTCGAGGTGAAGACCTTCGACGAGCTGACCGAGGCCGAGCTCGACCACTACCTCGACTCCAACGTCGCCGCGGTCCGCGCGGTCGCCGACAAGGTGGGTGGGATCGACGCGGCGCTGGCCAACCACCTGGTGATGGGGCCGGCGATCCTGGCCCGCGCCGACGTTGCTCCGTTCGCCGCCAAGATCCACGGCTCGGCGCTCGAGTACACGGTCAAACCGCACCCGCGCTTCCTCCCTTACGCCTACGAGGGGATGGAGGCGGCCGCCGGCGTCCTCGTCGGCTCCGCCCACACCGGCGAATCGCTCTGGGCGGCGCTCCCGGATCTTCCGCAGCTCAAAGACAAGACCCGGCTTGGCCCTCCCGGCGTCGACGTCGAAGAGTTCAGCCCGCGAGCCGCCGAGGGCGATCCGTGGGCGGGGAGGGCGGGTAGTCCGAGCACGAATACCTCGCGCGCAGGACTGCCAGGCCTCCCCGTACGCGACGCTTCATCCCGCCAACCCCTCGTCGTCTTCGTCGGCAAGCTGATCGTCTCCAAGGGGGCCGACCTCTTGCTGGCCGCTTGGCCTCTGGTCCACGTCAACCACCCCGAGGCCCGCCTCCAGATCGCCGGCTTCGGCGCCTACGAGGATGGCCTCCACCGCTTGCAGGCGGCGCTCGATCGCGGCGACCTCGACGATGCCCGCGCCGTCGCCGCCGCCGGCTGGGGCCTGGAAGGGGGGGAGGAGAAGCCGCTGCCGATCCTCTCCGGCTTCCTCGCCGACCCGCCCGCGGGCTACGCCGAAGCGGCCCGCGCGGCGGCTGGCTCAGTCGAGTGGATCGGCCGGCTCGAGCATGACCAGGTCGCCGAGCTGCTGCCCCAGGCCGAGGCGCTGGTGATGCCGAGCACCTTCCCCGAGGCGTTCGGGATGGTCGCGGTCGAGGCCGCCGCCTGCGGCGCGCTGCCGGTCTCGGCCGGCCACTCGGGCATGCGCGAGGTCTCCGAGCGTCTCGCCGCCGCGCAGGCCGAGGCGGTCGCGCCGCTCACCTCCTTCCCGGTCGAGCCCGGTGCCGTCGAGGCGATCGCCGACCGCCTCAACCGCTGGTTCGACCTCTCCGCGGAGACCCGCGCCGAGGCCCGCGCGACGCTGGTCGAGACCGTCGCGCGCCTCTGGAGTTGGGAGGGCGTCGCCCGTGGGGTGCTCGACGCGGCGGGCGGAAACCTAGGCGGGCTGCCGGTCCCCGCCCGCTAGTGGCGGGAGTCATTTGACGCGTCAAAGCGTCCCGCCGCCGCTTCAATAGAATGCCGCGCGGCTGATGATCAGCAACCGGCTCCCGATAGCGAAAATGGCCGCGGCCATCGTGGCCCTCGCCGCGGTGATCTCGGCGGTGATGCTGTCGATCAACTGGGATGGCCAGGAGGCTTCGACCGCCGCGCCGAAGATCGACGATCTGCTGAACATCCTTATCGTCCTGTCGGCGATCGTCTTCGCGGCGGTCGTCGTCCCGCTCGGCTACGCGCTCTACAAATTCCGCGCGAAACCCGGCGACGAATCGGACGGTGAGCCGATCCACGGCAATACCCGCCTCGAGATCACGTGGACGGTCGTGCCGTTGATCATCGTCCTCTTCTGTGGCGGTTGGAGCTGGAAAGTGCTGAACGAAATCGAAGAACGGCACGGTCACGAATTGACCGTCGACGTCTTTTCCCAGCAGTACGCATGGTCCTTCGGCTACCCAGGCAAGGGCTATGCCTACTCCGAGGGCGTCCTGCACGTCCCGGTGAACCGGCAGATCGTCTTCAAGATGCACTCGCAGGACGTGATCCATTCTTTCTGGGTCCCGCAGTGGCGGATCAAGAAAGACAACGTCCCGGGCATCACGACCACCGCCGTCGTCACCCCGGACAAGGTCGGCCACTACCAGTTGATCTGCGCCGAGCTCTGCGGCTTCGGCCATGCCACGATGCGGGCCAAGGTCGTCGTCCAGCCGGAAAAGGCATTCGAAAAGTGGGTGGAAGGCCTGAAGGAAAAAGTTCCTACTCCGTTGATGGTGTCGGTGAAACAGGACACGGAGGCCAATCCCGAACCACTCGAACAGGTGGAAGCGGAATAATGGAGGCGAAGTAGATGGCTGTATCGCTCAAACGACCCGGCTGGTATCGCGCGATCCTCGGCACGTTCGTCGCCGCCGGGCTCGGCGTCGGTCTCGTGGTCGTCCTGCGCTCTATCTCGGGCCTCTCCGCCTTCCAGAGCGAACAGACCGGCTACCCGCAGGTCGTCGTGCCGCTGATCATGGCCCCGTTCGGCTTCCTGCTCGGCCTCGGCGCCTTCGACTACTGGCTGCGCTGGGCCTTTGGCCTGCCGACCATCCCCGAGGACCACTCCTCGCACGGTGCCCACAGCTGGAAGGACTACTTCAAGGTCAACACCGATCACAAGGTGATCGGCATCCAGTACATCGTCACCACCTTCTTCTTCTTCTTCTTCGGCGGCGCGATGGCGATGCTGATCCGTGCCGAGCTCGCCCAGCCGGGCACCCAGATCGTCGGCGCCGGCACCTACAACAGCCTCTTCTCCACCCACGCGGTGCTGATGATCTTCGTCTTCGTGATCCCGGTCTTCGCCGGGATTGCCAACTACGTCCTGCCGCTGATGATCGGCGCGCCGGACATGGCCTTCCCGCGCCTCAACGCGCTGAGCTTCTGGCTGCTGCCGATCGCCGGGCTGCTCTTCATCGGCTCTTTCCTCGCCCCGGGCGGCGCCTTCGATGCCGGCTGGACGGGCTACGCGCCGCTCTCGACCGGCGCCCCACTGGGCCAGTCCTTCTTCAACCTCGGCGTCCAGTTCGCGGGTGCCTCGTCGATCGCCACCGCGCTCAATTTCCTGGTCACGATCATCACCATGCGCGCGCCGGGGATGACCTTCTGGCGGATGCCGCTGCTGGTCTGGGCGAACCTCTCGACCTCACTGCTGGTCGTCGCCGCGACGCCGTTCATCGCGGGCGCCCAGTTCATGGTCCTGTTCGACCGCATCCTGCACACGAACTTCTTCCAGTTCGGTTCGGGCGGCGACGTGATCAGCTACCAGCACATCTTCTGGTTCTATTCGCACCCGGCGGTCTACATCATGATCCTGCCCGGGTTCGGGATCATCTCCGAGGTCATATCCACGCACGCCCGTAAACCCATCTTCGGCTACCGCTTGATGGCGCTGGCGCTGATCGGGATCGTCGTCCTCAGCTACTCGGTCTGGGCCCACCACATGTTCGTCGCCGGCATGTTCAGCTGGCTGCGCGTGCCGATGATGCTGACCACCCTGCTGATCGCCGTGCCGACCGGGATCAAGATCTTCTCCTGGCTGGGGACGCTCTTCTTCGGCAAGATCCACACGAAATCGACGGCGATGTTGTTCGCGCTCGCCTTCGTCGTGACCTTCACGATCGGTGGGATCTCCGGCGTCATGCTCGGCATGGTGCCGTTCGACATCCACGCCAACCAGACTTACTTCATCGTCGCCCACATCCACTTCGTGCTGTTCGGCGGCTCGGTCTTCACGATCTTCGCCGGGATCTACCACTGGTTCCCGAAGATCACCGGGCGCATGTACGACGAGAAACTTGGTCGCGTCCACTTCTGGGGGACCTTGATCGGCACCTGGGGGACGTTCATTCCGATGTTCTGGATCGGTCTGGACGGGATGCCGCGTCGTGTCGCCGACTACGCCAGCCAGTTCGGCAACTGGAACCTGCTGATCAGCTGCTTCGCCTTCATGCTCGGCGCGATCCAGCTGGTCTTCCTCTACAACATGATCGTCTCCTGGCGGTTCGGCCCGAAAGCCGAGGCCAACCCCTGGCGGGCGAACTCGATCGAGTGGCTGGTCTCCTCGCCGCCGCCGATCTACAACTTCGACGAGATCCCGCGCGTCGTCGGCGGCCCGTACGAGTACGGGATCCCCGGCGCCCGGCACGCGATCATGACCGGCGAAGGAGCCGAGGTCCCGGCCGTCCAGCCGAGCGTGGTGGGCACGTGAGCGACACCGAGAGGCGTCCCCTGCTCGTCTTCCTGAACGAGGTCGCGGGCGGCCGCAAATTGCTACAGGCGGTGCGTGAGCGCACAGCGGGTGGCGCGGTCTCCGCGGTCATCGTCGCGGCGCCGCAGAACCAGCCGACGATCGGCAGCCTGATCGACCGCGACGAGCTCTACGCCTCGGCCCGCGCTCGGGTCGAGGTGACGATGTCGGTGCTCGCCGAGTTCGGCATCGACTCGGTCGGCGAGGTGCTCGACCCGGCGCCGCAGCTGGCCTTGGGCGACGCGCTCCGCGCCCACGAGCCGGCCGAGGTCCTCTTCTCGGCGCTCTACGAGACCCGCTTCGGGATCGCCCGCAAAGACCTGGTCGAGTGGGGCCGCGAGCTGGCCGAGCCGAAGGTCAGGTTCACCCACATCCCGGTCCGGCTCGAAGAGGACGCGATCCGCCTCGACCTCAGCCACGTGCTGGTGGTGGCGACCAAGACCGTCGCCGCGCGCGACCTGGTCGCCCGCCTCAAAGAGCGGGCCGCCGCCCGGCCGCACCGCTACACGATCATCTGCCCGCGCACGGAGGGCGTCGCCGAGGAGCAGCTGATCCGCGACCTCGCCTCGACCCTCGCCGAGCTCTACCGCGCCGACGTCGACGCGACCGGCCAGCCGACCAGCCCGGACCCCTTCGAGGCGGTCCGCAACGCGATCGAGCACTACAAGATCGACGAGATCCTGATCTCCACCTTTGCCGGCGAGCAGTCGCGCTGGCTGGAGAGCGACCTGGTCGGCCGGGTTCGCGAGATCACCGACAAGCCGGTCAGCCACGTCGAGTCCGGCCGCGCCCCGGCGGCGGTCGCCGCGGCGGTCGCCGAGGGGGGTGGGCACTGATGGAGAGCGCTTCCGTACCGCTTCCGCAGGGCAGCGGCGGCCACGCCGCCGAGGCCCACCACCACGGCCCGCCCGAGGCGAACCAGAGCTCGCGGATCGACAAACAGACGCTCGGCATCCTGCTCTTCATCGTCTCCGAGGTGATGCTGTTCGGCGCCTTCTTCGCCTCGTACTTCTTCCTCCGCGTCGTCGTCAACCCGGTCGCCTGGCCGCCGAAGCCGTTCGAACTCCCGGTCGCCATCGCCGGGATGAACACGGCGATCCTGGTTTCCTCGAGCTTCACCGTCCACTACGCCCTGGAGGCGATCCGCAAGGGCAACCGCCAGGGGATGAAACTCGGCCTCCTCCTCACCTGGATGCTCGGCCTGACCTTCCTCTTCGTGCAGATCAACGAGTACGTGCACCTCGGGTTCAGCGCCCGCACCGAGTCCTTCGGGACGATCTTCTACTGCCTCACCGGCCTGCACGGCGCCCACGTCTTCGTCGGGCTGATGCTGCTCACCTTCGCCACGATCCGCGCCTTCCGCGGGCACTTCGGTGAGAAATCGGAGGACCACTTCGGCGTCGAGGTCCCGGGCATCTACTGGCACTTCGTCGACATCATGTGGCTGGTCGTCTTCCTCACCGTCTACGTCCTCTAGCCGGTCCGGGCGCGCCGCGGGAGGAAGCGGGGCGATGAACTACAACGAGGGCGCGGTCTTCAAATGGGTGGTGATCTTCGGCATCGCCGTGGGCTCGGCGATCGTCCTCACCCTGCTCACCAACTCCCTCGTCGGGGCCCTCTGGGCCCTCCTCCTGGCGATCGTCGGCAGCGCCTACGGCATCCGCTGGGCGCGCCGGTGGTGGGAGAACGCCCGCGACCGCCCCGGCGGCCCCGACAACCGCGCCTGACCGGCCCGAGAAGTGGCACACAATTGGCACTTTCTGCGCGCCACAGGTGCGCTTTTTCTGGCTAGCTTCCGGTCATGGAGGTGATGACGGCCATGGATGCGACCAGCACTCGCTGGAACGACGATCGGCACGATGAATTCGCCAGGGACGTAGGTAGGCACTTCGACAAGGTGGACGAGCGCTTTGACAAGATGGACGACAGGTTCGAACGGCTCGAGGACCGCATGGATGCGGGCTTCGCTCGAGTGAACGACCGGCTCGATTTTCTCTCCAAGGCGATGGTCGCCGGCATCGTCACCTTGACCGGGGGGATGCTCGCCGGCTTCGCCGCGATCCTTGCTCTTATTGCGACTCAGGTCTAGACCCGGGGCGACGCTCCCAGAGCTCGAGGGTCAGCAGGGTGAGCGCCACCGGGACCGTCGCCGGGGTCTCGTGGATGAAGAAGAAGAGCAGGTCCCAGGCGCAGCAGAAGACGGCCGCGAGGACCGCGCCGCGGAGCTGGAGACGGGCGTCACGGGCGAGGAGGGCGCCGAGCACGGCGGCGATGAAGAGGTCGCCGAAGCCCATCAGCGCCGAGCCGAAGCTGACCAGCTGCAGCTTCGGCAGGTCGGCGGATGGCGCCGCCAAGTTGAGGACCGTGTTCGGCTGCTGCAGGAGGTCGGTGAAGACGAGGTAGGCATCGACGATCGCCATCGCGTAGACGCCGAGCTTCACCCAGCGGGTCGGCACCACGCAGACCAGCAGCCAGCCGAGCGTCACGCAGGCGAGCGCCGAGAGCGCCAGCGCCGCCGTCTGCCCGCCGAGTTCCCCCTTCGCCGCCCAGGCCAGGGCGAAGAGTGGCGCCGCCAGCAGGGCCAGGGGCGGCCGCGCTCCGTGCGCGATCCAGCCCAGCGCGACCGCCGCCAGCGGCGGCACCGCGATCAGCGCCAGCCAGGTGAGGAAGCGCGCCGAGGACGAGTCGAGGGCGACCCCGCCGATCACGACGACGATCGAGAGCGGCAGCACCAGAGCCCACCAGCGGCCCTGTAGGCGTCGGAACGGGGCGATTGCCACGGGACGGCCGGGAAGCGCCACCAGAGCGCCCTGAACGAGGCTGAGGGCACCGATCGAGAGCCAGAAGGGGAGCACCCGGCGCTCCCCCGCGCGTCAGCCCGCGCCGGCGCCCGCGCCGGCCGTGGCCGGGGCGCGGCCGGCCGTCGCGGCGACGGCGTCCGGGCGCGGCTCGATGCGCCCCGCCGTCGCCACCGTCCAGAGCATCGCCAGCCAGTTGCAGGTGGCGAGCGCGACGTGCACCCAGACGAGCTCGGTCGGGAGTTCGAGGTACCACTGGGTGATGCCGACGACCCCCTGCAGGACGAGCAGGGCCAGCACCACGGTCAGCGGTTTCAGCGCCCGCCGGTCGCCGCCCGGCCGGCGCAGGTAGAACCAGACCGCGATACAGGCGGAGCCGTAGATGACACCCAGCGCGGCGTGTCGCTGGACGACCCATTCAAGCGTGCCCGACCCCTCGAAGGCGAGCCGCCTGACCAGCTGTCCGGCGTGGGCGCCCGCATGCGGCCCGGCGGCGGTGGCGACGGTCCCGGCGAAGATCGTCGCCTGGCCGAACGGGATCAGCGCCCGCACCGCCCAGACGCCCCTGCGGTCGCTCGAGCGACGCCGGTCCCAGGGCTCGTAGCGAGAGCACCACATCAACGCGAAGCCTGCGTCGAGCAGCATCATCGAGAGGATGAAGTGCCCCATCACCAGTGGCGGCGAAAGGTCGTACTTGACGACGAGGGCGCCGAGGATGGCCTGAGCGATGACACCGAGGGGCAGGAGGGCGCCGATCCAGGCAAGGTGGCGGCGGTAGGGGCGGCGGAAGAAGGCGAGGGCGCAGGCCGCGATCACCGCGATGCCGAGGAAGCCGGTGATGATCCGGTTGGTCATCTCGATGATCGCGTGCGATTCGAGCGGCGGTGCCGGGCCGCCGTAGCACTTGGGCCAGTCCGGGCAGCCGAGCCCGGAGTCGGTGAGCCGCACCGCCGCGCCGGTCAGCACGATGAGCCCCAGTCCGACCAGCGCCACCGCCGTCACCTGCGCGTAGCGGTGCGGAGAGATCTCGAAGCGATTTCGGAGGCGCGCGAACATATTCAGATGATGACCGGCGCGGCTCGTCGGCCACCCGAGCCTATCCGCCGGTTTTTTTGCCGGCGTTTTCGCTCAGGTATTCGACGAGTTTTTCGAGTTCTTCCGGCGGGATCGTTTCTTTGAAGTTCTGGGGCATCACACCGCGCGGGTAGCCCTGCTCGATTTTCGCTTCCGGATCGACGATTGATTCTTCGATTTCCGCTTCGCTCTGGCCGGGCAGCGCTTCGTCGAGATTCGGACCGGTGGTGCCGCCCGAATTGGCGATCGCCAGCGTGTGGCAGGTGCCGCAGCCGTTGTTGGCGAAGACCTGGGCGCCGGGACCGCCTTCGACTTCCGGCGGCTTCGCGCCGGGCACGCCCGCGTACTTGCCGACGTAGGCGGCGATGTTGTCGAGATCCTCGCCTTCGGCGACGTGGGCGGGCATCGAGGCCGCCGGGTTGCCGTTGGACGGGCGCGGGTTGTCGACCTGGGCCTTGACGACCCCTTCGATCGTCGCGCCGTCCATGCCGGCTTCACGCGCCGCGGCGAAGGCGTCGTCGAGGTTGGGGCCGACCTGGGCGGTCGTGCCCGCCTGCGCGAGCGTGTGGCAGATCCCGCAGTCTTTGGTGAAGAGAATGCGCCCCTGGGCGATGTCGCCTTTCGTCGTGCCGCAGCCGGAGATCGCGACGACGATGGCGACCAAGGCCACGAGGGGGGCGAGGAGGCGGATGGGCGTGGGGAGGTTCTGCATACTGCCGAAGCGCGCCGGAGTCTATATGTCGAGGCACCCGGCACGGCGTTTGCCGGCCGCCGCGGGCAGGGTACATTTGCATCGATTCGCACTATCGGGAAGACTCGTCCAGGAGGAGGCAGCGATGCAGGTGAGAGATGGCATGTCGGAGGTCTCGGTGACCGTGGGCCCGTCGCACACTCTGCGCCAGGCCGCGGCCGCGATGGTCGGGCGCAAGGTCGGCGCCGCGCTGGTGATCGACGACGACGCACCGGGCCCGGGGATCATCACCGAGCGGGATCTGCTGCTCTCGATCGGCGCCGGCGAGGACCCCGACGTCGAGCCGGTCGCGGGCCACATGACCGAGTCGCTGATCTCCGCCGCCCCCGACTGGAGCCTGGAGCACGCCGCCGCCGAGATGTCGCGGCGCGGCGTCCGCCACCTGGTCGTCTTCGAGGCGGGCGAGGTGGTCGGCATCCTCTCGATGCGCGACATCGTCAGGGTCTGGACGGCCGAGGGCGCGACGAGCGAATTCGCGCTCCCCGAGAAGCGCTGAGACCAAGCAGGTCAAGGATGCAGGGAGGAGGAGAGGGGAGCGCACAACAGTGCGTGACCCGAAGCCGACCGACCGAGGACGCCGAGATGCGCCGGTA
This sequence comes from uncultured Actinomycetes bacterium, assembly GCA_963824485.1. GTDB lineage: Bacteria > Actinomycetota > Thermoleophilia > Solirubrobacterales > 70-9 > VAYN01. Next base: position 477,552 of record CAWGPH010000003.1, on the reverse strand, counting down.
TCAGCGCTTCTCGAGCTGGATCTGCTCGATCGGCAGCGTCGCGCTGCGCACGTCCTGGCGGCGGGGCAGGCTGAAGTAGCTGCGCACCGAGGAGCGCACGATCGCGCGGAAGGCGAAGAGCAGGATGATGATCCCGATGTAGGACCAGATGAAGGCGGAGAAGACGAAGCCGTTGGCATAGATCCCGGCGACCGCCCCGATCGCGCCGACCGCGAACAGCGGCGGGCCCCAGGAGGAACGCGGCAGCTGGATCGTCTCACCGGGCTCGGGGATGTGGCGGTGCTCGCTCATCAGTGCGCGATCCAGAGGAGGGCGACGATGAAGCAGAGCGCGAAGACCGCCGCCGCGAAGCCGCCGGCGACCAGGCCGGCGGTCATGTTCCTGCGTGCGGTCTCTCTGTCCACGCCCGGATTTCTATCAGAGGCGGGATCGGGACAACCGCACACGTCCGGCGGCCAGGCCGAGGGTTCGGGCCGGAGGGATTGGGGACGCCCGGGACGAGACCCTTTGCGGAGGGTTCGGTCACAGAGAGGATGCGTCCGTCAAGGAGATGCCGCATATTCGAACGGTCAGAAATCTGCGCGGTTACTTATGTGCGTATGGCGCGGGTTTCTAACCGCGCAGATTTCTGACCGTTCGAAGCCGGTCATGAACCTGTGACGCCATCGTCCCCGGCGCCTCCGCCACGAACCCCGCCGCTCGCCCGCTCCCGGGCCGTTCCTCCCGAAACTCGTCCATCTCGGTGGCGGCCACACCTGCCCGGGTCGCCGCCGAGATGGACGAGTCCCTTTTCGCCGCTCAGACGTGGGCGGCGACGGCCATCGAGACGAAGAGCAGCGCCAGGTAGAGTAGGGAGAAGAGGTAGGTGCGGAGCGCCCAGCGTCGGTCCTTGGTGCGCAGCAGCATGTAGGAGGAGCCGATGAACAGCGCGCCGAGCACCATCGAGGGGACCAGGTAGGCAATGCCGAGGCCGCCCGCGCAGAAGGGGAGCTGGGTGACCGCGTAGAGCAGCACCGTGTAGAGCATGATCTGGCGTCGGGTCTCGTCCTCCCCCGCGACCACCGGCAGCATCGGGATCCGCGCCGCCGCGTAGTCGTCCTTCATCAGCAGCGAGAGCGCCCAGAAGTGCGGCGGGGTCCAGAAGAAGACGATCGCGAAGAGGTAGAAGGCCATGCCGCTGAGGCCGCCGGTGACGGCCGCCCAGGCGACCAGCGGCGGGACCGCGCCCGCGGCGCCGCCAATCACGATGTTCTGCGGCGTCGTCCGCTTCAGCCAGAGCGTGTAGACGAAGACGTAGCCGAACAGTCCGGAGAGCGAGAGCGCCGCGGCGAGGACGTTGACCTCGGTCGCCAGCAGGAGGAAGGAGCCGGCGCCGAGCAGGGAGCCGAAGGCGATCGCGGCGGTGGGGGAGACGCGGCCCGAGGCGACCGGGCGGTCGGCGGTCCGCTTCATCGTGCGGTCGATGTCGCGGTCGACGGCGTGGTTGATCGCCCCCGCGCCGCCCGCCGACATCGCGCCGCCGAGGCAGGTGAGGAGGATCAGGCGCAGCGACGGGTTGCCGGCCACGTACATCGTCGTCACCGTGGTCAGCAGCAGCAGCGACTGAACCGTCGGCTTGGTCAGCGTGAAGTAGTCGCGGACGACGGTGAGCGCGGCCGAACGGGGGGCTACCCCGGCCGTCGTGGCGCCGGACATCAGGAGTCGCGCTTCGCTCGCTGCGCGAAGACCCAGATATGCACGCTTGCTCGCTCCGCGCTCCCGGGCATATCGCTCAGACTACCGGCTGCGACTCACGGGCCGCGCGTTCCTCGACCTGCTTGGCGCGGCGGGCGATCGCGACGCGGATGTCCCGCATCGGCTGGTCGCCGCGGACGTCGGGCTGGATGTCGAAGTTGTGCGGCGGCGGCGGCGAGAGGGTGAACCACTCGAGCGTGTCGCCTGCCCAGGGATCGTGCCCGGCCTTGGCGCCGCCCTTGACGCTCGCCACGGCGTTGACCAGGATCAGGATGACGCCGACGAAGAGGATCAGCACCCCGACCGAGGCGAGGAAGTTGTAGAAGTTGACGCCGGTGTGGTTGAAGAACTTGTAGGCGTCGACCACCTGATCCTCTTCCCAGCCCGCCAGCGCCATCGGCACGAAGGCGACCAGGGTGCCGAGCGACAGCGTCCAGAAGGAGATCCGCCCGAGCTGCTCGCCCATCGTGCGGCCGGTCATCTTCGGGAACCAGTAGTGGAGCGCCGCGAAGCCGCCGAAGACGGCGCCGCCGATCAGCGCGAAGTGGGTGGCGGCGGTCGAATCGGTGGTGTTTTTGAGGTACCAGGCGGCGCCGACCAGCGACTGCTGCATCTCCGCCGCGAGGCCGAGTGAGATCGAGACGAGCGCTCCGACGCCGAACAGCACCGGCGCCCGCATGCGCAGCGCGCCGCCTTTGAGGCCGGCGATCAGGTTGAAGAAGATCAGGCCGACGGGGACGATCAGCGCCAGTGACATCAGCATGGCGAAGTACTTCCAGCCGATCCCGATCGGCGCCGTGTACATGTTCTGCATGTAGGCGAGCGTGCCGATCACGGCGACCGCGGCGATCGCGGTCTGCAGGGCGCCGCGATTGAAGATCGGGTTGCCGGAGAAGACCGAGAAGATTTCGGCCACGGCAGCGAAGGCGAAGATCAGCACCAGCATGTAGGCGCCCGAGTAGAAGATCCAGGTGAAGTGCTGCCAGAGGAGCGGCGCGCCGCCGCCGCCGTCGACGAAGAAGGTGCCGCCGTAGTTGCGGTCGATCATCAGCATCGTGAAGGCGCCCAGCAGGACCGGCCCGATGAAGAGCATCAGCCAGGAGCCGACGGCCGCGGTCCAGGCGAAGATCGGGGCGCGCCGCCAGGCCATCCCGGGCGCCCGGTCGACCCGCAGCGTGGTGGAGAGGTCGATCGCGATCAGGACGAAGCCGAGCGTCGCGAAGCCGCAGGCGGTGATCCAGGCGTCGACCCCGTTGTTGCTGAGGAAGGCGAGCTCGGAGAGCGGCGGCAGCGGGTTGACGCCGGCCTCGGAGGGGGTCCAGAGGAAGCCCGCGTAGAGGACGACGGCGCCGGCCACCCAGAGCGAGCCGCCGATCTGCGAGAGCCGCGGCAGCGCGGTCCCGCGCGCGCCCACCTGCAGCGGCGCGACGTAGAGGAAGAGGCCCATGACCAGCGGCAGGGCGAAGAAGAAGATCGAGGTGGCGCCGTAGAGCGAGAGGATGCGGTTGAAGGTGTACGGCTCCATGAAGGTGTTCTCGGGGATCGCCAGCTGCAGCCGCATCAGCAGCAGCTCGAGCGCGGCGATGAAGAGGAAACCGCCGGAGCCGACCATCAGGATCTTGGCGACGTCCTTGTGGTCGGCGCTGGTCGCCAGCTGGATCCAGCCGGCCCGCTTGTCACGTGGGAAGCCGTCGACGGCGATCTCGGGACGGGGCGTGTCGCTCATAGTTTTTCGCTTTCCGCCGCTTCTTCTTCCTTCAGTTTTTCGGCCTCGATCTTCTCCGCCGCTTCCTGGCCCTTCTTGATGCCCTTCTGCTGTTCCTTGATGAATTCTTCGTAGCGCGCGGGCGAGACCACTTCCACCGTGGTCCGCATCGGCGCGTAGCCCTGGCCCGAGAGGGTCGAGGACTGGCCGTAGAATTCGCCTTCGGCGTCCGCCCGGAAGACGACATTGGTGTCTTTGCCCGGAACGGCGTCGGTCTTCGGCGCCAGGTCGGGGACGCTCCAGGTGTGGACGACGTCGGTCGATTCGAGTTTCATCTCGATCTCGGTGTCGACCGGGATCACCAGTTTCCAGTAGCTGAAGGAGCCGTTCGGGTAGTTGTAGCGCCAGAGCCACTGCTGGCCCGTCGCCTTGATCACCAGCGGTTCGCCTTTCAGCGAGGCGAGGCCCGCCGAGGTGGTCCGCGGGGTGCTGGTCGCGTTGTTGGTGAAGATGATCCCCAGCACGAAGAGCACGATCGCGAAGCCGGAGAGCGCGCCTGCGACCCGGAACTGCAGGCCGCGGGCGCCCTTGACCGGGTTGGCGGAGCGGCCGCGGGAGCCGCGATAACGGCGGACGGCGCCGAGCAGGCCGAGGTTGATCGCGACGACGACGATGAGGGCGGCGAAGAAGCCGATCCAAATGAGCGTGTTTATCTGGCCGGTGCCAGGCGAGTGCGGCGTCAAGGCGGGCCATTCTAATCACGGCGAGCGGCGCGGATGCGGTCCGCCCAGGCCTCGCCGAGCGATGCGCGGGGGCCGCCGACCTATACTCGCCGACCCTATGAGGAGGCGCTCGCGGCCACCCCGCGCGGTACGACTCGCCGTCCGGGCCGGAGCGATGGCCACGGTGGGCGCCGCGATCGCCCTTCCGCTGGTGCGAAAGCGGCTCCGCATCCCGGCCCCGGTGACCCTCGCCGTGAGCGCCTCGGGGCCGCTCGCGGTGGCTGTCCTGGCGCCCCGCTCGGGCAGGCGAGACGTCGCCCTCTTCGCGATGCAGATGTGGGCGTTCACGGTCGTCCACGAGATGCCCTACGACGATCCCGAGCGCCTGCGCCGTCGCCTCTACACCCGCTACCCGATCGAGGTCGACACCCGGATCGGCGCCGGCCGGCTGCCCGGGGCGCGCTTGCAGACGCTGCTCGAGGGCCGTCGCGGCGCCCCCGCGCTCGACCGTTTCCTGACTGTCACCCACTGGCTCTGGTTCTTCGAGCCCTACGCCGTCCTCAGCTGGATCCTCGTCCGCCACCCGGAGCGCTTCCCGCGTGCCGCCCGCCAGATGGCGGCGGTCTTCGACGCCGGCGCCTTCGGCTACTGGGCGGTGCCGACCGCGCCACCCTGGTGGGCGGCCGAGCAGGGGCTGACCGAGGAGCCGATGCGGCGGATCATGTTCGAGGTCGGCGAACCGCTCTGGGGCCGCCACTGGGGGCGCCTCTACGCGGCGCTCGGCGGCAACCCCTGGGCGGCGATGCCCTCGCTCCACTTCGCCACCTCGGTGCAGGGCGCGATCTCTCTCTCCGAAGCGAGCCGCGCGGAGGGCACGGTCGGCTGGGCCTACGCGCTGACCCTCGGCTTCGGCCTCGTCTACCTCGGCGAGCATTACGTCACCGACCTGCTCGCCGGGGCCGGGCTGGTCGCCGCGGTGCGCGGCGCCGACCCGGTCTTCGCCCCCGCGGTCGGCCGGGTCAGCGCGGTGATCCAGCGGCTCGAGCGGATCGCCGGCGGGCGGCCTCGGTAGCGTCTCCCCTGAAGTGCCGGACGACTCGGGGTCAGAAGAGAAGACCGAAGGCGGCGGCCCCGAAGGCGGCGGGCCGAGCGGACTGCCGATATTCAGCACGAAGCGCCTGCTGCAGACCGGCGTCGTCGTGGTCATCCTCCTGGTCAGCATCTACTTCCTCTTCCCGAAGCTGGTCGGCCTCGGCGACTCGCTCGACAAGCTCGGCGAAGCCGACCCGGTCTGGATCGGCATCGCGATCGTCTGCAGCATCGCCTCCTACGCGACCTACATCGCGCTGTTCAAAGCGGTGGTCGGCGGCGACGCGCTGAAGCTGACCTGGAGCGAGACCTACGAGATCAACATGGCCGGGGTGGCGGCCGCGCTGCTCTTCTCGGCGGGCGGCGCGGGCGGCGTCGCGCTCACCTACTGGGCGCTGAAGAAAGCCGGGATGGAAGGGCGCGACGTCGCCCGCCGGATGGTCGCCTTCATCAGCCTCCACTACGCCTTCTATCCGCTCGCCCTGATCGTCTTCGGCCTGCTGCTGCGGACCGGTGTCCTGAACGGCGAAAACTCGGTCGAGCTGACGATCATCCCGGCCGCCGTCGCCGGCCTGCTGCTGATGGTCGGCGTGCTGGTCACGCTGATCCCCGCCGACGTCGAAGCGCGGCTGATGCCGCACGCCCACGGCGACCACACCCGCAGCTTCGTCGAATGGGCCTCGCGGGTGCCGGAGACGGCGGGGGAGGGGTTCCGCTTCGCGCTCAGCCTCTTCACCCACCCGCGCAAGGGCGGCCTCGCGGTGCTCGGCGCGGCGGGCTTCTGGGCCTTCAACATCGGCGTGCTCTGGGCCTCCTTCCACGCGCTCGGCATCCACGTCCCGCTCGCCGTCGTCGTCCAGGGCTTCTTCCTCGGCATGGTCGCCAACCTCTTCCCCCTGGCCCCGGCCGGGGTGGGGGCGGTCGACGCCGGGATGATCGGCGCCTTCGTCCTCTTCGGCCTGCCCGAGGAGACCGTCTTCCCGGCGATCCTGATCTTCCGCCTGGTCTCCTTCTGGATGCCGATCCCGCCCGGCGTCGTCGCCTTCTTCCAGCTGCGCAACACTGTCCGTCGCTGGGAAGTCGAGGGGTTGCCGGTCGACCGGAACGGCGGTACTATAAAAAGTAAAGTATTGGACGAGGAATCGAACTTCGTAACCTAGATCGGGTGCCAGAGATGAGCGAGAGCAGCAGCGAGAGCAAGAAGAAGGTCGAGAACGTGATCATCGTCGGCGGCGGCCCCGCCGGCTACACGGCGGCGCTCTACACCGCCCGCGCCAACCTCGAGCCGCTCGTCTTCGAGGGCTTCCAGTGGGGCGGCCAGCTGCAGAACACGACCGACGTCGAGAACTACCCGGGCTACCCCGAGGGGATCATGGGCCCGGAGATGATGAGCCAGTTCCGCGCCCAGGCCGAGCGCTTCGGGACCCGCTTCGTCACCGATGACGTCGACCGCGTCGAGCTCTCCGACGGCGGCGTCCAGAAGGTCTTCCTCGGCGACGAGGAGCACCGCGCCAAGACCGTGATCCTGGCAATGGGGGCGGAGCCGAAACGGCTCGGCGTCCCCGGCGAGATGGAGCTCGCGGGCCGCGGCGTCTCCACCTGCGGCGTCTGCGACGGCGCCTTCTTCAAGGGCCACCGCGTGCTGGTGATCGGCGGCGGCGACTCGGCGATGGAGGACTCGATCTTCATCTCCAAGTTCGCCGACGAGCTGACGATCGTCAACCGCCGCGACGAGTTCCGCGCCTCGAAGATCATGCACGACCGCGCGCTCCAGGTCGAGAACATCGACACCCTCACGCCCTACACGCCGCTCGAGTTCGTCGCCGGCGAGGACGGCAAGCTGGCCAAGGTGCGGCTCCGCCACTCGGAGACCGGCGAGGAGTCGGAGGTCGAGGCGACCGGCGCCTTCGTCGCGATCGGCCACGTGCCGCGCTCCGAGGTCGCCAAGGGCCAGGTCGACACCGACGAGGACGGTTACATCGTCACCGAGCCGGGCTCGACCCGCACCAACCTGGGGGGCGTCTTCGCGGTCGGCGACGTCGTCGACCACACCTACCGCCAGGCGGTCACCGCGGCGGGCACCGGCTGCATGGGCGCGCTCGACGCCGAGCGCTACCTGCGCGACTCGGCGCCGCCGGTCGAGGCCCACTGGTTCCCCGGCGGCGAGCCGGTCGAGATGGATATCGCGCCGAGCGCTTCCTAGTCGACGCTCGCCCCGCGGGGCGATTGCCAGAAATTATTTCCCCTAAATCGGCCGAGCCGGTAACCTCGCGGGCCGTGCCTGCCGAGTGCACCCATCTCGATTCCGTCCAGTACCTGGAGCTGCCGGACGAGATCGCGGGCTGCGAGGAGTGTCTGCAGCTGGGGATGCGCTGGGTCCACCTGCGGATGTGCCAGACCTGCGGCCACGTCGGCTGCTGCGACAACTCCGAAGGCAAGCACGCGACCGCGCACTTCAAGTCGATCGGGCACCCGATCATCCGCTCCGCCCAGCCGGGCGAGGACTGGAGCTGGTGCTACGTCGACGAACTGATGCTGCGCCTCACCGATTAGCTCTCGTCGAACGGCAGCATCGCGTTGATCCCCGTCGCGAGCCGGCCGATGATCAGTTTCTGGATCTGCGACGTGCCCTCGTAGAGGGTCGTCACCCGGGCGTCGCGCAGGTAGCGCTCGACCGGGTAGTCGTCGACGTAGCCGGAGCCGCCGTGGACCTGGATCGCCAGGTTGGCGCATTCGACCGCCGACTCGGTCGCGTAGACCTTGGCGACCGAGGTCTCCATCGTGTTCGGCTTGCCTTCGTCCTTCAGCATCCCGGCGCGGAAGACCAGCATCCGGCCGGCGTCACGCTTCAGGATCATGTCGGCGATCATCTCCTGGACCAGCTGGAAGCGGGCCAGCGGGACGCCGAACTGCTTGCGCTCTTTCGAGTAGTTCACCGAGGCCTCGACGCAGCCGTCCATGATCCCGACGCAGCCGGCGGCGACGCTGAAGCGGCCCGACTCGAGCGCGGTCATCGCCACCTTGAAGCCGTCGCCGACCTCGCCGAGCAGGGCGTCGTCGCCGACCTCTACGCCGTCGAGCGAGAGCTCCGCGGTGTCGGAGGAGCGGAGGCCGAGCTTGCCGTGGATCTCGGCGCCGGTGAAGCCCTCGGCGGCGGTCGGGACGATGAAGGCGGCGAGCCCCTTGTGCTTTTTCGCCGGGTCGGTCTGGGCGAAGATCAGGGCGAACTCGGCGACGTTGCCGAGCGAGATCCACATCTTCTGGCCGCTGATCGACCAGCCGTCGGTGGTCTTGGTCGCGCGGGTGCGCAGGTTGGCGGCGTCGGAGCCGGTGTCGGGCTCGGTCAGGCCGAAGCAGCCGAGGCCGTCGCCCGAGCAGAGCCCGGGCAGCCAGCGCATCTTCTGCTCCTCGCTGCCCCATCTTTCGATCGCCGATCCCACCAGCGAGGTCTGCACCGAGACGACGGTGCGGGCGGAGGAGTCGGCGCGGCCGATCTGCTCGACGATCAGCCCGTAGCCGACGTACTCGAGATCGCGGCCGCCGTATCTCTCGTCGAGGATCGGGCCGAGGAAGCCGACCTCGCCGAGTTTGCGCGCCAGCTCTCGATCGAAGCGTTCGGCGCGGTCGTTCTCGCGGACCCGCGGCAGGATCTCGCGATCGGCGAACTCGCGCGCCCCCTCCGCGATCAGCTTCTGCTCGTCGGTGAGGTTGAAATCCATGCCTGCCTTTCGGTCTTGCGGTCGGTCTAGCTGTCTGCGGTGGCGAGCTCGGCATCGCGCGCGGCGACGAAGGCCTCGTGGGCGGCGCGGGTGCACGGTCCGGGGGCGGCGGGGAGGGCGACGCCGTCGATCGAGGCGACCGCCTGCAGCTCGCGGGTGGTCGAGGCGAGGAAGGCCTCGGAGGCGCCCTTCACCGCGTCCAGCGTCCAGGCGCCCTCCTCGATCCCGGGGACCGCCTTCAGCAGCCGGTCGCGGGTGATCGAGGCGAGCACGCCCTCCTCCAGCGCGGTGGTGCGCAGGACGCCGTCGGCGACCCAGAAGATCGATGAGGTCGGCGGCTCGAGCACGATCCCGTCGGGGCGGACCAGCAGCGCCTCCTCGGCGCCCTGCTCTTTCGCCAGCCGGGTCGCCAGCATGTTGCCGCCGTAGGAGAGTGACTTGACCCCGGTGAGGACGATCGTCGGCTGATAGGCGACCGAGGCGACGGTGACGGTCTCGGCGTGCTCGGGGATGTTCTCGGTGGCGGCGATGCGGCGACCGCCGCGGGTGACGATCAGCCGCAGCTGGCCGTCGACCGGCCCGGCGGCGTCGAGCAGCGCGGCGATCTCGGCGCGCAGCGCCATCCGGTCGAACTCGAGGCGGAGGCTGGCGCTGGAGCGTTCGAGGCGGGCGATGTGGTCGTCGAGCGCGAAGGGGCGGCCGTCGTAGAGGCGGATGACCTCGAAGGCGCCGTCGCCGCGGTAAAGGCCGTCGTCTTTGAGGCTGATGGTGGCCTCCGCCGTCGGTCCGATCCTCCCGTCGACGCTGGCCATCTCGGTGAAGCCGGTCGTCATCGCGGCGAGGCTACCTGAGACGGGGCCGGGGTTATGCTGAGACGGTGCTGCTGCTGCTGGGGACGGTCGCGGTTCTACTCTTCGTCGTCGGCGTCGTGGTCGTCGTCGGCCATCTCTACCCGGGCGACGACGCCGAGTTGATCGACTGGTTCCCGACCCGCTCGCCCGCGGTCGAGGTCCAGAATGAGATCGACGACGTGCGGCAGATGCTCGAGGCGCAGAACGAGATGCGGCGGCGGCGCGGCGCCCGCGAGCTGACCGAGGCCGATCTCGCGGCACGGGTCGCAGAGGACGAGCGCTGGAAGCTCGAGTTGCGGGGCGGGGGCTGAGGCGTGGTGTGGAGAGTTAGTAGCTCTATGCGCGACTAACTCTCCACAAGTGAGTTCAGGCCGCGGCCGCTGAGCCCTTCGGCGCGGCCTCGCGCACCGTCGTCTTCGCCTGTGCGGGCAGCGAGAAGGCGAGCGCCGCGGCGCCGAGGCCCGCGCCGAGCGCGAACCACCAGCCGCTGCGCAGGCCGTGGAGCAGGTCGCCGCCGGCCGAGTCGATCAGGGCGACGAGGACCGCGACGCCGATCGCCGAGCCGAGCTGGCGCGCCATGCCGAAGACCGCGCTGCCGGTGGCGAAGCGCCCGGCGGGGAGCGAGGCCGTCGCCGCCGCCGGGAGCGTGCCCAGGGTCAGCCCGACCCCGGCGCCGCCGATCATGAAGGCGGGCAGGAAGGTCGTGGTGTATTCCGGCCGCGGCCCGACCGTCGCCAGCATGAAGGCGAAACCGCCGGCGAAGACGAGACCGCCCACGGTCGCCACCGGCCGTTGGCCGATCTTCGCGCCGAGCCGGCCGGAAGGCACGGCGAAGATCGCCGCCATCAGCGGGCCGGGGGAGAGGGCGAAGCCCGCCCGCAGCGCCGACCAGCCCCAGACTTCGGTCAGCAGCAGGACGCCGGCGAGCAGCATCGCGCCGAAGCCCATGAAGAAGACCAGGGTCGCCAGGTTGGCGAGGGCGAACGAGCGGACCCGCAGCAGCGGCAGCTCGATCACCGGCGCATGGTGGTGGGCGGAGCGGTAGAGGAAGGCGACGACGAGGAGGACGGCGGCGGCGAAGGAGCCGATCACCCGTGGATCGCTCCAGCCCCATTCGGGGCCCTGGACGATGCCGAGCGTGAGGACCCCGATCCCGAGCGCCAGCATCAGTGCGCCGAGCAGATCGGGGCGGCCGTCCTCGGGTGCCTTCACCTCGTCGAGGATGCGGATCGCGGCGAAGGCGGTGAGCAGGCCGATCGGCACGTTGACGAGGAAGATCCAGTGCCAGCTCAGTTGGACGAGGATGCCGCCGATCGGTGGCCCGAGCGCCGCGGCGATGCCCGAGACCGCCGACCAGATGCCGATTGCGACCGGTCGCTGCTCGACCGGGAAGGCGGGCAGCAGGAGGCCGAGCGTGGTCGGGATCATCATCGCCGCGCCCGCCGCCTGCAGGACGCGGGCGCCGACCAGGAAGGGGATCGAGGGGGCCGCCGCGCAGAGCGCCGAGGCGAAGGCGAAGAGAAGGAGGCCGGTGACGAAGACGCGCTTGCGGCCGACCCGGTCGGCGATCCGCCCGGCGGGGACGAGTAGGGCCGCGAAGACGATCGCGTAGCCGTTCAGGACCCAGGAGAGGCTCGACAGCGAGGCGCCGCCGAAGGAGCGCGACAGGTCCGGGAAGGCGATGTTGACGATGAACAGGTCGAGGCTGGCCATGAAGAGGCCGATCGAGGTGATGCCGAGGACCTTCCAGCGGTGTGCCATGTCGTCGCTCCGATCCACCGCAGCCGCCGCGGCAGGGTCGCTTGCATTTCGAAAGCGACGGTACCAGAAGTCGGTTGCTTTTCGCAAGTAACTGACTAGAATGGTGTCATGGCCATCGACGCATACGCCGACAAGAACTGCTCGATCGCCAAGCCGCTGTCGTTCCTCGGCGAGCGCTGGACCATGCTGGTGCTGCGCGATCTCTTCCTCGGCCGCCGGCGCTTCGACGAGTTCCAGGCCTCGCTCGGGGTCGCCACCAACGTGCTCAGTCAACGGCTGGCGACGCTGACCGAGGAAGGGATCGTCGAGCGCCGCCGCTACAGCGAGCACCCGGAGCGCTTCGAGTACGTGCTGACCGAGAAGGGGCGGGACCTGCAGCCGGTGCTGCTCGCGCTGCTCGCCTGGGGCGACCGCTACACCGCCGAGCAGGGGCCGCCGCTGGAGGTGGTCCACGGCGATCACGCCTTCCACGCCGTCCCGGTCTGCTCGGAGTGCGGCGAGCCGGTCGACACCCACAACGTCCACAGCCGCCTCGGCCCGGGTGCCGACGAGGAGCAGCGCCGCGCCGACGGGCGCCGCGCATCGGCTTGGCTCGGGCACTGATCGTCGGCTGCGGTTGCGGCGGTCGCGCGCTCGGGGCCGAGCTGCGCGACGAGGGCTGGGAGGTGCGCGGCACCAGCCGCGACGAGGATGGGCTGGCGGCGATCGAAGCGGTGGGCATCGACCCCGCCCGCGCCGACCCCGCCCGTCCCGGCTCGGTCCTCGACCTGGTCGGCGACGTCGCGGTCGTCCTCTGGCTGCTCGGCTCGGCGACCGGCTCGCCCGGGGACCTCGCCGCGATCCACGGCCCGCGCCTCGAAGGCCTGTTCGAACGTCTTGTCGATACCCCGGTGCGCGGCTTCGTCTACGAGGGCGCGGGGAGCGTCGATCCGGAGCTCCTGGCGGGGGGCGCGGAGCTCGCCCGCAACGCCCAGAGCACCTGGCGAATTCCGGTGGCTGTGACGACGACTCCTCGCAGTGAGGGCCCGGCTTGGGTCGAGGAGATGGAGACCGCCGTGATCGAGTTGCTCGCGCGGCGGTAGCGGTCGACCGCGGAGCGGCGGGCCAAGAGCTTCAGGCGCCGCTCCGGCGACCGGTCGGGGGCGGTGCGGCCGCGTCCTGGTGCGGTCGGGTGGCCTAGCCCGGAGGATCTGCGGAGGGGTCCGTCGCGAAGGGACGAGAGGTCCGTCGCGAAGATGCCGGATCTCTGAGCGGTCAGAAAACTGCGCGGTTAGTTATAGGCGTATAGGGCAGGTTTCTAACCGCGCAGATTCCTGACCGTTCGAGTAGGTCAGGAATCTGTGACGACCACCGTCCCCGGTGCGTATCGCCACTCGTCCCGAATCCGCCGCCGTTCCCCAACTTCGGCCATCTCACGACGTCGCCCTCAGCGGCTTCCTCTCAGGCGAGTCGCTTCAGGAAGTCACCCAGGATCCGCGCCGTCGCCCCCCAGATCAGCTGGCCGTCGACCTCATAGGTCGGCGTGTGCACCGGCACCCCGCGCCGGATCAGGCGGCGCATCTCGTACCCCTCCCGCAGCCGCTCCAAGGTGAACGCGAGCACCGTCTCGACCTCGGTCGGGTTGGGTCGCAGGTCGAGCCCCGCCGGATCCCCGACCAGCCCGACGAAGGGCTGGATCCGGTAGCCGGTGACGAAGGTGGAGACCGGGGGGAGCGCCCCGACCACCTCGACCGCGGCCGGGTCGAGGGCGATCTCCTCGCGCGCCTCACGCAGCGCGGTCGCGGCGAGGTCGCCGTCGCCGGGGTCGTGGCGGCCACCGGGGAAGGAGACCTCGCCGGCGTGGCGGCGGAGGTCGGCGCGCCGCTCGGTGAAGATCAGCCCCGGCCTCTCCGGCCAGTTGAAGAGCGCCACCAGCACTGCCGCCTCGGTCGGGCCGCGGGCGTCCATCGCCGCCGCCTCCTCGGCGCTCAGCAGCAGCGCTGAGATGTCGCCCGACCGGGTCAAGCCGACATCATCCGCCATCACCACGGTCCGGGGTGGGGTCCGGGCGTGGGGGCCCGGAGCAAGGTCGGGGCGAGGCGAGGAGCAGCGCGAGAGCGCCGCTCAGATGATCACCTGGACGGTCCCGGCGTCCACCGACCAGGCGGCGCCCGCCACGTAGGAGGCGCGCTCCGAGCAGAGGAAGACGATCGCGGCGGCGACCTCCTCGGCGGTGGCGAAGCGGCCATTGGGGCGGGCGGCGCCGAGCTCGGCGAGCGCCGTCTCGCGGTCGACGGCGCCGGTCCGCTCGACCGCCTGATCGAGCAGGCCGCCCGGCTCGAGCCACATCTCGGCCTCGACCGCGGCCGGGCAGACGGCGTTGACGAGTACGCCCTCCTTGACGTAGCGGTCGGCGAAGAGGCGCGAGAGCGAGAGCTCGCCCGCCTTCGCCACCGAGTACTCGGGCAGCGTCTGCGAGGGCCGCTTGGCGGCGGTCGAGCAGACGTTGACGATGCGCCCCCAGCCTCGCTCGGCCATCACCGGAGCGATCGCTTTCATCGCCCGCAGCGGTGCCATCACGTTCAGCTCGTACTGGGCGCGCCAGTCCTTGTCCGGGACTTCGAAGACGTCGCGGTAGCGGGCGGTGCCGGCGTTGTTGACGAGGACGTCGACGCCGCCGAAGGCCTCCAGCGCGGCGCCCAGCACCTGCTCGCCGGCGTCCGGCTCGGTGATGTCGAGCGGCAGCGTGACGATCTCCTCGTCGCCGCCGTCGAGCCCCTCGGCGGCCTCGTCGAGGCGGCCCGCGTCGCGCGCGACCAGCAGCACCTTGGCGTCCTCGTCGCGCAGCATCCGCGCCGTCTCCAGGCCGATCCCGCGGCTGCCGCCGGTGATCACGCACGCGCGGCCGGCGATCCCCAGGTCCATCAGCCGCGCGGTCGTTCGGCGACGGCGATCTCGGCACCGTGCTCGAGCAGCCTGTGCACGGGACACTTCTCGGCGATCACCATCAGCTTGCGGCGCTGCTCGTCGTCGAGCCCCTCGGGGAGGGCGACCTCGACCACGAAGTGGGTCGGCACGGCGTGGGCGAGCACGGCCTCGTCCTCACCCTCGGAGCTCATCTCGACCGCGACCTCGAGCCCGGGAAGGTCCCAGCCCTTACGCTCGGCGTAGAGCTCGATCGTGATCGCCGTGCAGCCCGCCAGGCTGGTGGCGAGCAGTTGGGTCGGCCGCGGGCCGGCGCCGTTGCCGCCGTCGGCCGCGGGCTCGTCGACGACCATCTCGAAACCGTCGCCGAGGTCGACCTCGTGCGAGAAGCCCTCGATCCGGCGGGCGACGACGTGGGCGTACATCAGCGGCCCCTCCCCTCGAACAGGGCAGGGTCGTCGACGTCGGCCCAGCGGGCCATCGCGTAGGCGAGGTCGGAGGCGCGGTTGACGAAGTGGATGACGGTGTCGCTGGCCAGCTCGCCGGTCTCGGCGAGGGTCGCGATGCGGCGCTCGGCGCGGCGGATCGCGGTGCGGGCGACGTCGAGCTGGGCGGAGAGCAGGTTGCCGCCGGGGATCACGAACTTCGGCGGCAGCGTGACCTCCGCCATGTAGCGGTCGATCAGCGCCTCGGCCTCCGCGACCATCGCGTCGGTGACGCGGCTGATCCCGTCTTCGAGCCGCTCCGCCGCCTGCGGCGCGGTCGCCAGCTCGGCGCCGGCGACGAAGAGGTCGTCCTGCAGGCGGAGGATGTCGGCGGCGAGCTCGGCCGAGCCGCCCTGCGCCTCGTCCGCGCAGAGCGCCCGGGCGACGCCGAGCGCCGAGCAGGCCTCGTCGAGCGAGCCGTAGGCCTCGGTGCGGGCGCTGTCCTTGGGGACGCGGCCGCCATACCAGAGCGAGGTGGTCCCGTCGTCGCCCTTCTTGGTGTAGATCTTGACCATCGTCCGATCCTACGCGCCTCAGCCGACCGGGCTGAAGACGAAGCCGGTCATCACCTTGGGGAAAAAGTAGGTCGACTTGGGCGGCATGTTCTCGTCGGTCGCGGCGACCGCGCGGACCTGCTCGATCGGCACCGGGCGCAGGACGAAGGCCAGGTCGTAGATGCCGTCGGCGACCATCTCGACCGCGTCGTCGACGCTCTTCGCGTACTCCAGGCCGCGGCGCTCGGTGATGTCCTCCTCGCTCATCCCGGCGAGGCCCTCGAGCACCAGCGTCTCCAGGATCGCCGAGTCGAGCCGGCGGTAGGCCTCGGGTTTGCCGGCCAGGCGGCGGTCGAGCTCGTCGGTGTCGCGGAGGCGGAGCCTGCGCGAGCTGCCGTCGGCGGCGTCGAAGACGCCGAAGATGCCGACGCCCTCGACGCTCCCCGGGTCGAGCTCGGAGCGCGGGACCTCGGTGACCTCGAAGAGCACCTCGAGGCCGGCGAGGAGACGCTCCCGGCGCGCCGGGTCGTGGGCGAAGCCGGAGAGCAGGCGGTGGGTGGGGAAGACGGTGAGGCCGGGGTCATCGAGGCCGGTGAGCGCCATCAGCGTGTAGTTCCACGGGCCCTGGCCGCCGACCTCGTCGCGGTAGGCGCGCGCGGTCTCGTAGCGGTGGTGGCCGTCGGCGATCAGCAGTTGGGCTTCGGCGAGCGCCTCGATCACGGCGGCGATGACCACCGGACCGGCGATCCGCCAGACCCGGTTGACGGTGCCGTCGGCGTCGGTCATCTCGCCCCAGGGCTCGAGGGAGAGGGCGGGCTCGACCAGCGGCCAGGGGTCGACGGTGCTGAGCGAGAAGATCGGCGAGAGGTTCAGGTGGGTGGCGCGGGTCAGTTCGAGCCGGTCGAGCAGCGGCCCGGGGTGGGTGCGCTCGTGGGGGCGGACGGTGCCGGTCTCGTAGTCCTCGACCCGGACCCGGGCGAGGACGCCGTGGCGGGTGTGGGCGGTGCCGTCGGGAGCGGTGTAGTCCTGGGACAGCGCCCAGACCGCGTCCTCGGCGTCGGCGAGGAGCACGCCCTCGGCGCGCCAGGCGTCGATCCGCCGCGCCGCGTCCTCATAAGGGTCGCCGACCGGCCGCGAGGCGGGGTCGGCCGGGTCGAACGGCACCGGCAGGTCGATCGCGACCGCGTTGTACGGCGAGCGCCGCAGCAGCGCCGCCCGCGCGGCGGCGTCGATCACGTCGTAGGGCGGCGAGGCGACCGCGGCCAGCCCACCGACCTTGGCGAGGTCGTAATGCACCGCCTTCAACGGTTGGACGTCGGCCATCGCCGGAGAAGCTACCCTGACCCCGGTCGGGGCGTGGCGCAGCCTGGTAGCGCGCCGCCTTTGGGTGGCGGAGGTCCCCGGTTCGAATCCGGGCGCCCCGATTGAAGGAAACCCGCTCCAGTAGCGGGTTTCCTGCGTTCTGGGGGGTCGTCAAGGTAGCGATGAGGTAGCAATTTCGAACCGCGCCAAGGCCTCTTTTGCCTGTGGACTCCAATCGCCTTTGCTTCGCCCGGCGCGGGACCGGGCCGTCCCACAGGCCCCGCCGCAGACTTCCTTGTTCGACTTACCCATCTCGTCGGGCAGGATCGACCGGCCGCACTCGTGGCAGATGCCGATGCGGAAGATGCGCCATCCGTCCGGTTGACCGTCCCGGTAGCGAGGCAGCGGGATCTCGGTGTACGCCGCGGTTCTGATGGCTTCCGGCTGCGGGCGCTTGCCGCAGCGGTCGCAGAGGCTACGGGGCCGGCTTGCCTCGAACACCCAGCCGCAGTCTCGGCACACGTGAATCGTCGGTGGCATCGTCGCGCCCAGTTCAAGCAGGAGATTCACCAGCTCGCGTTCGTCGCCGTCGCCGAGGTGAAGGCCGAGATGGCTTCGCAGACCCCGCTCGAGCGCCTGGGTCGCAGCGACCTTGATGTCGCCCGGTGAACCACCCCTGATGCCTTTGAGCAGCCTGAGCGCGTTACTGGCCGCCACCTCCCGACCCTGCGGCCCCTCCCAGAGGACGAGGAGCTTCCCTAGGGCCTGTAAGACCTTCGTGGGGAGTTCATCCGATGGCGTCAAATCGCTCGTCGGGTTCGGGTTGGATGCCACATATGCAACTGACCACGATAGAAGCCAACCCGGCGTCCCCGCTCGAGGTGTATCGCCGGGCGGCGGGCCTAACGAGGCCACAGCTCGGACATCTGGCCTCGGTCAGCGCGGAGACGGTGGCGCGGTTGGAGCGCCGCGAGAACCGCCCCCACAAGTCGACGGCGATCGTCTTGGCGGCCGTCCTCGGAGTTGAGGTCGAGCAGCTTTTCCCGCTCGAGCGCGGCGATGGCTGAGTTGGGCGGCCAGCGGCCGCAGAACGACAACTCGGGCGCTGAACAAGCGACCAACTCCCCCAAGCGGGGCAGCCGCGGCAACGGTCGTCGTCTTCGGCGTGCCGTCGACGATGCTCGCCGCCGCCAACAGCAGGCGCGAACCGACCTGGTGCCTTTCGACCCTTGGCGCGGATTCGTGCTCGCTCGGATCGACGCGGAGATCGCTCAGTACAAGTGGGAGCTCCGCACCGGCTGGACGGGCGATCCGGGCTCCGGACCGCGCCTGCCGAAGACGATGCCGCCACCGGCGCGTCCCGGCGTTCCTCCTCGCGAGGTCCGCATCATCACTTCGCTTCTGCGGCCGTGGGCAATGGGGCCGGGCCAGGGACACCGTGCGCCGATCCGCTACGGCCGGATGGACGTGGCCACGTGACCGGCGCCGACTACCTGCCCGGTGCTGAACCGACTCGGCCGGATGAACCTGCCGATGCTCGTGGCCCTGCGCAAAGCGGGTGTGCTGTGAGCATCCCCGCCGAGCTGCAGTCGCTCGGCCAATGGGTGACCGCCGGGGCGGACAAGATCCCGCTGGTCGCCGACGGCTCGGGCAAGCGCGCGAGCAGCACCGACCCGAGCACTTGGCGCAGCTACGCCGAGGCGGTCAGACACGCGCCTACCGGAGGTGGAGTCGGATTCGTCCTGACCGCCGAGGACCAATATGTGATCGTCGATCTCGACGCTTGTCGGAAGGACGGCGCGATCCATCCGGCCGCGGGTCGCATCTTGACCGCGGTTCAGAGCTACGCCGAGCTGTCCATCTCGGAGTCGGGGCTTCACCTGGTCGCCCGCGGCAAGGTGCCCTTCGCCGGTCGCCGAACTGCGAAGACGCCCTGGGGCGCTCCGCTGGAGGTCTACAGCTCCGAGCGCTACATCCTTCTTACCGGCAACGTCTTCGGCGGCCGTGATTCGATCGAGGATCGGCAGGACGCTCTAGATGCCCTCGTCGCGGAGTACTTCCCGCCGAGGGCCTCGTCCACACCGCCGGCCCCGAGAGATCCGGTCGCGGTCGATGACGTCGACTTACTCGAGCTGGCCCGCGGGGCGAAGAACGGGGCCAAGTTCGATCGCCTCTACGGCGGTGATTGGGAAGGCGCCTACGACTCCCACAGCGAGGCCGACCTGGCGCTGCTCTCCATGCTCGCCTTTTGGACCGGCCCGGATGCCGACCGGCTCGACCGACTGTTTCGCAGCTCCGGCCTGATGCGGGACAAATGGAGCCGCGAGGACTACGCCGAGGGCACGATTGCCCGCGCCCTCTCCGGCAAGTCCGACTTCTACGCGCCCCCACCTGTCTCCGCGCGTAAACAGGCTGAGTCCGCACGGACTCACGACTGCAAGGTCACCTTCACCGAAACGAAGCCTCCGCGGCTCGTCCTGCCGGAGGTTCCCGAGGTCGACGACCAGGCGGGCCAGTGTGCGTGGCTATCGGCGGTTCTCCGGCTCGATCCCGTGCATCCGGTCACCGGCTCCCGGCACGAGGGACTCCGTGGCGCCGAGGGCCATGTCGTCCTGAAGCGCGCCGCCGCGCCTGACATCCGCTTCGAGCCCGCGGCGGTGCTGAGCACCTCGCGCCGCCTACGCCCGGCGCTGACCTGGCAGCTTCAGCCCACCGACGGGGAGCCGTACGGCTTCAAGGACGACCACTGCAACAGGATCGCGCACGTCATCCGACTTCTCTGCGGGGCGTGTGCCGCACCCATCGAGGCGGCGGAGACCGCCGCCGTGGTCGGCACCTTCCTCTCCGACGCGATCGTCATCGAGGGCTGCACCACCTACGGGGCCACCACCGAGCGGTATCAGGCGATCCTGGCTCTGAAACCGAGGGTGGACGAGCAGAGCGGCCGGGTGTTCGGCCAGTCCCACTGCCTGATTGACTCGCAGACCGGCGAGTTCGTCATCAGGGCCGGTGACCTTCAAGGTGCCGCTCGCCGCCACCTCGGCTCGAGCGTGCCGCACGGCTGGCTCGACGCCCGGATGGACAACCTCGGCTGGAGCCGCCTGACCATCCAAGGCTACGAGTCCGCCGGGCGCGAAGGACGCCGGGGCGCGCACCTCAAGTGCGGTGTCTACCGGGGGCTACTTGCCGAAGAAGACGAAAGCGCCGGAACGGTGAGCACGTGAACACCGCAGAAGGTACTAACACGTGCGCGCGAGAAGCTTGCTTCGAAGCGCCTAAGAATAAGGGGTGTTCTCCGGTGTTCCGGTGTTCACCAGGCACGGAATCGTCAGTTAGACGCAGCAGCTTTCGGTGTTCACCGCACGGAAGACGGTCGTGATGCCCTCCATCCGCAACGTCCTGGCCGCCGCGATCCGCGAGGTCAACGCGCGCTTCGCCGAACTGCCGGTCGAGATGCAGGAGGCGCTCGACCTCTCCACTGACGACCGCGACCGGGAGTTGGATCGTGCACTGCTCGCCGATGATCGTGCGCGAGCGCTGGCGGCGATCGAGAGCTGGAGGGACCATCACCTTGCGGCCATCCGGAGGGCGGCACGATGACCGCGCCACTGCTGGACGCCAGAGGCGCCGCCGAGCTGCTGAATGTCCCCAAGTCGTGGATGCTCGCCGAGGCTCGCGCTGGCCGGATCCCGCATCGGCGCCTCTCCAGATACGTCCGCTTCGATCCCGACGAGCTGATCGCCTGGGTGGACGGCAACCGGCACTTCGGCCCGCGCCCCAGAGTGAAGGAGACGACGAGATGACACCGCGCTTTGCACCGCTCGTCCGCTGCCCCGGTGCCGCCGACGGTCACGGTTGCCCGGACGCGACGAAAGTCGAGCCCGGTCACCGCTGCCGCGTCTGCCGATCGCGCCTGCCGGAGACGGCGACCACCCCACCCCATGCACAGCAGAAGGAGAGCCATGTCCCGACGAAATAATTTCGACCGCCTCATCCGCGGCGAAGGCGCAGAGATCGCCCAGGCGCAGATCGGCGAGGCCGTCGCCGAGGTCGAAGCGCGGCGTGACCGGATCGTCGCCGAGGCGCAGGGCCGCGACCCGCGCGACCTCGCCGCCGACGCGATCGCCGCCGCCGAGAAGCAGCCCCAGACACCGACGATGGACGACCTGTTCCGCGGCCGCCGGAGCAAGCGGACCAAGGTCGGTCCGCTGCACGCCGACACCGATAACCAGGACGGGCCGCTGCCGGTGACCTCATTCGACGGCGGCGCTCGGACGACCTCAAGGCAGCCGGATTCACCCTCGATGACATCGCTGCTGCGGGCCGACGCGATGGGCCGTGCAGCGGACCGTGAAGGACTTGCCCGCGACCTTGATCACCAACACCGCAACTAACCGAACGAAGGAGATCCGAATGAAGCCCGACATCGCAATCCCGCCCGCCGACGTGGTGGCACAACTGCCGCCGCCGATCATCAAGCTCGTCAACGAGATCGATTCCCTCACCGAGAAGTGGCGTCGCGCCGGCAAGGACGTCGACGAGCGCGACTGGCAACTGCGAACCGCCGCCGACGAGGATCGCCAGGCGTTGGCCGACGCACTGCGGGCGGGTAAACCGGATCCGGGCCGAAAGGCGACGCAGCGCGCGAAGGCCGCGTTCGACCTCGCATCCGACCGCCGCAACGCGCTCGACAAGGCGATGAGCGACGCCGCGGAAGAGCTCCGCGCGGCGCTGAAGCAGGACACCGAGACGACCCAGAAACTCGACGCGCTGCTCACCACCGCCCACGACAAGATGCGCAAGTCGGCCGAACGTCTGGCCGGCGAACTCGCAGATCGCCAGGCGTTGGCCGGGCTGCGGAACTGGTGCCAGAATCCGAGCGCCTACCGCGTCAACGCCGGGATGGCCACGCCGCTCACCGGCCCGAATCGCGACAATCTGCGGGCCTCCGATCTGATCGCGGCGCTCGTGCAGACCTTCACGCCGACCGTGCCGCCGCCGAAGCCGCCGACGAGGCCGCTCCAGCCGCGCGAAAGGGTGACGCCGTTCGCCAGTTGAAGACTTGCCGGCGTTCGGCCGGTAGCTGCGCCGCCGATCGTTGCCCGGCGTGCGCGCCCGCACCGCCGTCGATCTTTCCACCTTTCGGGATCGGCGGCGGTCGCGGAGACCCTGGGGGTGACCCCCTTCGCCTGGCCACGCTTGTTCACCCGGCGCGGTCGATCTTGACAACCGCATTGCAAAAACGAACGAATGAACTGACCAAATTGGCGCCCAAAACCACCAAAAAACCCGCTCCGGATGGTCTGAAAAAAGCCGGAAAACGGCTGTGGAAGCGGATCATCGACGATCTCGGCGACGGATGGGCGCTCGACGAGCGCGAGCTGGCCCTCCTCGAGCAGGCCGCCCGCTGCGAAGACGATATGGCGGCCCTGAACTCGGCGGTCGACCGCGACGGCGCCGTCGTCCGCGGCTCACGCGGTCAGCCGGTCGCCCATCCCGCCCTCAGCGAGGTTCGCCAGCTACGCCTGGTCCAACTTCGCCTTCTCAGCGCCCTCGAGCTTGTCGATCCGGCCCTCTCGGAGCGCTCGGCGACGCCGGCGCAGGCGAGGGCTCGCAGGGCGGCAAATTCACGTTGGGGAAACGACAGATAGGAGCAATCGTGGGACGGCGTACGGGCGAGAACGGCGGCGAGGAACGAGCCCATCTGGAGCACCGCTACAAGCAGCTCCTCCGCGGCGGCGTCGGCCGCACCAGGGCCATCCCGAACAACCTGACCGCCGACGAGCTCGCGGCCCTGCGCGCGCGCTGGGATCGCGGGCAGGGGGTCGAGCTGGAGCACAGCCGCATCCGTACGCTGCCGGTCGCGGCACGCATCGCGCGGCTCGAACGCAAGCTCGACGAGCTCGGCCTGCTCGAGGAGGCGTCGGGCGAATGACGTCGGTGGGCCAGGCAGTGATCGCAAGGGACCGGGAGGACAGCGCCACGGCGGCGCGATATGCCGAGGCGAGAAGACGGGCGAAGGAGATGGCGCGTTGAAACGTAAAGCGCCCCAACGGGGTCGCATCTATGCGTTCCTTTGCCACCTGCCGAGGGTCGACGGCTCGCCTTTATCCCGCCAGGCGGTCGCTCGGCCCTCGGTCAAAAGTCAGCCGCCGCCTTGAAGGATCCCCAACTGGATGATCTTCGCCTCCTCGAGAACTCCGATGGTCACGTGGGGATGAAGGTTGCTGCGGACTCTGAAGCCGCGCATCCGGTTGCCCTCCTCGTCCTCGCCCAGGATCTCGACGATCGTCACAATCCCGCCAATCTCGGCGTCGTCGGGGACATTCGGGTCGTCCTCGATCGCTTCCATCTGCTCCGAGATGTGTTGTCCAAGAGGTGATTGGTCGATCGCCATTCAACTCGCCTTTCTACTTGCCGATGAATAGAGAATCGTATAGTTGTTCCAGTAGCACGAACGGAGGTCTGTACCTATGGGAACCGCAACTCTTGACCCTAAACTCCTCGCCGCCGCTACCCGACCCAGGCGTTGGGTGTCCGGCGTGATGCTGCCGAGAATCCCCGGCCGGTCCATCGAAGGCGCGACGTTTGTCGTCGGCCAGGTGTCGGCGGAGCCCCTGCAGTTCGAGGAGATGCGTGCCGCCTACGAGGATTTCGCCGACGAGGATCGGCAGATCGCGAAGGAGTCCCGCGCCGCCGGTATCCGCGGCATCAATCGAGCAGAGCAAGACTGAGTAGTGCCCACCGCGGCCGGGGCCTTCCCTAACGGGTTTCCGCGTCGCGGCGAGATCTACACGGTCGATTTCGGGGAACCTCGCGGCTCGGCGCAGGCCTACAAGCGGCCCGCTGTGGTCATTTCCTCGGATATCGGCAATCAGCACAGCCCTGTCGTCGTCGTCGCGGCGATGACGTCGAGCCAGGTGGAGCGGCGGAAAGGCCGACCAACGACGGTGTTCGTCCCGGCTGCCCAGCTCGACCGAGACGGCGTGATCCTGTGCAACCAGCTTCAAACTATCGACAAGGACGACCTCCTCAGCCATCGAGCGACGTTGACGTCCGAACAGGTCGACGAGCTCAACGAGGCGCTCATTCGGACGATGGGTATCCCCAAGCGGCTCGCAGTGCGCCCGACGCCATCGTCGGACGGGTGAACTAGTCCCCGGGCGGCTCCCCCGTCGGTTGGATCGACGGGAGCCAGCTTGACCACCGCCGTTCCCGAGACATATGCTCGCAGGACATAAAAGTGGGGCCGCGCGCATGAACGCCGGCCCCGTGGCGACCGGCAAAGCGTGGAACCTGGCCGGCCGCAGTGGGAGCCTATGGCGCCCTGAAAGGAGAAGTGTGATGGCTAGAAGACCACACGGAACCGGCAGCCTCTACGTCCGCGTAGACGCCTCCGGTCGCGAGACGTGGTACGGGCATTGGCGCAGCAACGGCCGCCAGGTGAAGAAGAAGATCGGCCTCAAGCGCACCGCCGGCAGCCGCGAGGGGTTGACCCGCAGTCAGGCCGAGGCCGCGTTGCGGGCGAAGATGGGCGAGACGCAGGTGAGTCCGCGCGTAGGCGAGATCCTGACCGTCGCCGAGGTCTCCGCTCGCTACGTCACCCAGGCGAAGCGCCGCGGCCGAAAGCGCTCGACCTGGGAGAACGTCGAGTCGGAGACGAGGGTGCACCTGAAGCCCTACTTCGGCGAGCGTTCGCTCGACTCCATCCGCTCCGAGGACGTGATCGACCTGATCTCGGTGCTGGAGGAGAAGGATCTCTCCCCGAAGACGATCCGCAACGTGATCGCCACGCTCTCGGCGCTCTTCAACTTCGCCAAGGCGCCACAGCGCCGCTGGGCGGCTGTTAACCCCTGCGAAGGGGTCGAGCTGCCCGCGGTGCCGGAGAGGACGGAGATCCGCTTCCTGACGCTGGAGGAACTCGACGCCGCCGTCGCCAACGTCCCCAAGGGCATCTACCGGGCGATCGACAAGGCGATGATCGTCACCGCGGCGATGACCGGGCTGCGCAAGGGCGAGCTGGTCGCCCTCCGCTGGCGCGACATCGACTGGCCGGCGGCGAGGATCCGGGTCCGGCAGAATTACGTCCGCAACGAGTTCGGGACGCCGAAGTCGAAGCGCTCGACCCGCTCGGTGCCGATGGCCGACGAGGTCGGCGGGGAGCTGGAGCGGCTGTTCAAGGCCTCCAGCTTCCAAGGCGACGACGATCTGGTCTTCGCCCACCCGGTGACCGGCGAGCCGATGCCGAAGGCCAACGTCACGCGGAGGTTTCGCAAGGCGCTCAAGGCGGCGGGCCTCGACGACTCCCACCGCTTCCACGACCTGCGGCACACCTTCGGCACGCGCATGGCCGCGGCCGGGGTGCCCGTGCGCACGCTGCAGGAGTGGATGGGCCATCGCGACCTGACGACGACCCAGATCTACGCCGACTACTCGCCGAGCGGCCAGGAGGCACAGCTTGTCGCCGCCGGTTTCGCCCGTGGTAGCAATAGACCGGAGGGCGTCGATGCGGTCGTTTGAGCCGCGCAACGCGGCGCCGCCGCCGACCGACCGTCAACGGCGCGGCACCCGAAACGCCAAGGCAAGAGACGGAGATCGGCGCCAGGCGAGGCGTCGAGTCCGGTATCTGGTCGAGTGCGGCGAACTGGCCGGACCCGAGACGCTGCCTTGTGCTGATTGTGGGCATCTCGGAGACG
The DNA here is from genome assembly GCA_963824485.1 of uncultured Actinomycetes bacterium. Classification (GTDB taxonomy): domain Bacteria; phylum Actinomycetota; class Thermoleophilia; order Solirubrobacterales; family 70-9; genus VAYN01. Next base: position 452,090 of record CAWGPH010000003.1, on the reverse strand, counting down.
ATCTGTCGCATGAATACGACCACCACCTCGGCTACGCGGCGGAGCACCACGAGGACGTTGAGCCGGTATGCCCCCCATGCCACCGCCGCCGCCACGGCCGTGGTAGCACCGTGGTAACTCCCTGAGCGAATCTGAGGTGATCTCAGAGAACGTGAAACCACCGATTAGCAGGGAAAACGCTGCCACGTGATCTCGTTGGTCCGGTTCGAATCCGGGCGCCCCGATTATGTGGCGGCTCGACCTGCGACCGCATCGGATGCGGTTACGGCGCCGTGCGGGGAGCGGATCCCAGTTCGGCCGAGGCGGCGTCGGGGTCGGGAGGCGCTTTCGGTGGCGGGAGTGGGGCGGAGTCGTCGGGGACGTAGACGAGATGCGAGGCGGCGTCGTCGCGCAGCAGGCAACGCGGGCAGAGCTCGACGGTCGCGAAGCGGGCCGAGTTGAACCTGCTTCCACATCTTTCGCAGAGGTAGATGATCGTCTCCGTTCCGAGGCCTCTCTAGCCTGGCCGCAGCAGCCTACCCCTTCAGTGTCGCCGTCCTGTTGCCGATAGGAAACCGCGATGTTCGATCAACAGGATTACAGTCGCCGCCGGGTCGAACGGGCCGCGTTCGAAACCGACCGCCTGCTCGTGGTCGGCGACGTGACGCTGCCGCCGGAGGGCTACCAGAGCCGCTTCTCGGACTCGCTCAACCGATCCGAGCTCGAATTTCTGCCGCTGACCAACTGCGAGATCACCTCGCTGGCCGACGGCAAGACCCATCGGCAGGAGTTCCTGACGCTCTCGAAGCTCCACATCCGGCTCGCCTACCCGATCGAGGAGCCACCTGCCGACGCCCCGTAGTTCACAGACTTGTTAGACCTGGGGCGTAACGTTTCCCTCGGAACTTGAGAGAGGAAGACGAATGAGCTCGATTGGCAAGCTGATGATGATGTTGAACCCCGACAAGACCGCGATGGTCACGGCCGATGACGTGCTGCCGGGGCGCGGCGAGCCCGCCTATCAGGTGCCCGAGACCCACGCGGTCCTCGGCACGCCGCTGCGGCCGCCGTTCCCCGAGGGCACCGAGGTCGCCTACTTCGCGCTGGGCTGTTTCTGGGGCGCCGAGCGGCTGTTCTGGGAAATGGACGGCGTCTACACGACCGCGGTCGGCTACCAGAACGGGGTCACGCCGAACCCGACCTATGAGGAGGTCTGCTCGGGCAAGACCGGCCACGCCGAGGCGGTGATGGTCGCCTTCGACCCGAAGAAGGTCTCCTACGAGGACCTGCTGAAGGTCTTCTTCGAGGAGCACGACCCGACCCAGGGCATGCGCCAGGGCAACGACGTCGGCACCCAGTACCGCTCCGGCATCTTCTACGTGGACGACACGCAGAAGGCGACCGCCGAGCGTGTGCGCGACGCATACGACGCCGATCTGCGCGCCGCGGGCAAGGATCCGGTCACCACGGAAATCGAGCCGGCGGGGAAGTTCTACTTCGCCGAGGACTACCACCAGCAGTACCTGCACAAGGTCCCGAACGGCTATTGCGGCCTCAAAGGGACCGGCGTCGTCTGCAGCATCCCGACCGCCGCTTAGCCCCGCCCCCGGGCGGTCGGCCGACCGGCCGCCGGGCGCGGCGAATAGCATCACGCGCCCGTGGCACCCTCCTTCGGCTCCTACATAGCCGGCTGCCTCGCCGTGATCGGGATCGTCGCCGCGCTCGGGCTCGGCGGCTACTGGTTGCGGCGCTGGATCGTCCCCGAATTCTCGGGGGCCCTGGCCCGCCTCGCCGACGCGACCCTCGCGGTCGCGTTGCTGCTGCTGTCGTTGGAGATCCTCGGCACGCTGAGCGTCCTGCGGTTCGGCTGGATCATCTGCTTCACGATCGCGGTCGGGCTCGGCGCGGCGCTGCTCGGCTACTGGAAGGCGCCGGAGCGCGGCGAGGAAGTCAAACCGCCGGCGGTCGCCAAATGGGCGCTGATCCTGGCGATCGCGGTCGCCTCCTTCACGATGGCCGAGTGGACGTTCCCGTCCCAGCTGAACCTCGACCAGGGGATGTTCGGCGGCGACACGACCTGGTACCACATGCCGTTCGCGGCGACGATGGCCCAGCAGCACTCGACGGTCCACCTCCACTTCACCGACCCGCTCCGCCTCGCCGCCTGGTTCTACCCGCAGAGCTCCGAACTCGTCCACGCGGCGGCGATCGTCCTCTTCAAAACCGACTGGTTCTCGCCGCTGATCAACCTCTTCTGGCTGGCGATCGCGCTGCTCGGCTGCTGGTGTGTCGGCCGCCCCTACAAGGTCGGTCCGGCGACCCTGATCGCGGGGGCGATCATCCTCGACTCGGGGGTGATGATCGAAACCCAGCCGGGGGAAGCGCGCAACGACATCATGGGGCTGGCCTTCCTGGTCGCCTTCGCCGCGTTCCTGATCAACGCCCACCAGCGGCGGGCGCCGCAGGAAGGCGACGCGGTCCAGGACACCCCGGAGCGGGGCGCGGCGCTGCTCGACAAGGGGCCACTGGTCCTGGCCGGGATCGCGGCGGGGCTGGCTGCCTCGGTGAAGACGACCTTCCTCGTCCCGGTCGCGGCGATCGCGATCGGCGTCTTCCTCTTCAGCGGCCGCGGCCGGCGTTGGACCACGGCCTGGATCCTCGGCCTCTCGATGCTGATCAGCGGCGGCTACTGGTACCTGCGGGCGGCGATCAAGACCGGCGGCAACCCGATCCCGATCACCAAGTTCGGGCCGCTCCACCTGCCGGTCCCGAACCAGATGCCGCTCGACCCGCGACCGCGCTTCGCGGTCGCCCACTACCTCACCGACCCGACCGTCTACCGGGCCTGGTTCTTCCCGCAATTGGAGAACGCGCTCGGCCCGCTCTGGCCGCTGATCCTGATCGTCGCCGGCGCCGCCGCGGTCTTCATCGTGGTGCGCTCGCGCAACAAGATCCTGCGCGTGCTCGCCGCCGCGGCGCTGCTCACCGCGGTCGTCTACGTCTTCACGCCGCTCACCGCGGCGGGCCAGGAAGGCTCGCCGACCGGCTTCTTCACCAACACCCGCTACCTGATCCCAGGGCTGATCCTGGCGATGGTGATGCTGCCGATCGCGCGGCCGCTGCGGGCGCCCGACCGGCGCGCCCAGATCACGCTGATCTTCCTCGCCGTCGTCTACTGGGTCACGGTGCTGACCACGCCGAAGTGGTACCCGACCTACATCTTCGGGACGATCTTCATCACCCTGGCGCTGGTCTGGACGCCGACCGCGCTGGCGCTGGGCCGCTCGAAAGGCTTCATGTCGCGGCGGGTGGTCGTCGCGGCCGCCGGGGTGGTGGTCCTGCTGGCCGTGGTGCTGGGGCGCGCCCAGCAGGTCCAGTACGCCGACCAGCACTACACGAACCCGAAGCTCTTCCTGCAGGAAGGGGGGCCGCAGAAAGCGTACGAATTCGCCCAGAAGCTGCAGCACAAGCGGATCGGGATCGTCGGCTCGAGCGAGATCATCTTCGGCCAGTACGGCTTCTTCGGCAATCCGCCGACCAACGAAGTCGACTACATCGGCGTGCCCGGCCCGCATGGCGCCTACCGACTGGCGACCTCCTGCCCGCAGCTGATGGACCGGATCAACGCCGGCAACTACGACTACGTGATCATGTCCGAAGACACCCAGGACTCCCCGGAAGTCGAATACTTCTATCCCATCTACGCCTGGGTGAAGGACGACCCGGCGATGAAGAAGGTGATCGAAGAGCCGACGATCGTCCCCCAGCCCGACTACGTCTTCAAAGTCGAAGGCAAGCTCTCGCCGCGGTACTGCCCGACGCCGAAGCAGGAAGAAGAAGCGGTCGAAGAAACCGAAACCCGGGAACTCGAAGCCACCGCGAGCGAAGAAACCAAAGAAGGGGCCGAAGCGGCCGAAGCCGAAGAATCGGAAGGCGAATAGGCGCGGGCGGCGCGGCGCTCAGGCGCCGAGCGCGTGGGCGCGCAGCAGCTCGGCGGAGCGCTCCGGCTGCTCCCACCAGAACATGTGGCCGACGCCGTCGAGGATCTCGAGCCGGGCGCCGGGGATGATCGAGGCGATCAGCTCGCCGTTGGCGACCGGGATCATCTTGTCCTCGGTGCCGTGGATGACCAGGGTCGGGGCGGCGATCTCGGCGAGGCGGGCCTGGACGTCGTGGCCGGCGATCGCCTGGATCTGCAGCTGGACCGTCTCCTGGCGGGCGGGCAGCGCTCCGGCCATCGCGGTGAAGTCTGCGTAATGGGACTCCTCGGCGCGGAAGCCGGGGGAGAGGTTCACCTCGTAGGCGGCCTTGAAGACGCGATCGAGGTCGCCCGAGCCGAACGCTTCGAGCAGCGGCCCGGCGTCCTCCGGCGCGATCAGCGAGGAGCCCTCGCCGCCCGGGTAGGTGCAGCCGAGGGTCAGCGTGCGCAGTCGCTCCGGCGCGGCCAGCGCCAGCTGCTGCGCGATCATGCCGCCCATCGAGATGCCGAGCACGTGGGCGGTCTCGAGGTCCGCCGCGTCCATCACCGCGAGCGCGTCGGCGGCGAGGTCGGCGATCGTGAAGGGCTCGCTCACCTCGCCCGAGTTGCCGATCCCGCGGTTGTCGAAGACGACGCAGTCGAAGTCGTCTTCGAGGCGCGAGAGGAACGGCTCGCCCCAGCTCAGGTGGGTGCCGCTCATGCCTTGGATCAGGAGCAGCGGCTCGCCGCGCCCGGAGCGCTCCCAGTACAGCCCGCCCCCTGCATCCCCGACCGTCGGCACGCCGCGATCCTACGCGATCCGGCGACGAAAAACGCGCAGGTGCGCGCACCCGGCGATAGGGTGACGCGCAGTGTCCCAATCCGCGCCGGACCTCTTGCGATCCGGCGGCCAGCCAGGAAGGAGTCCTCTGTGAGAGTGAAACGCCTGTTCTGCGCTCTCCTCGCTTCGCTCATTCTGCTCGGCACGGTGGCGATGCCCGCCGTCGCGGCGGTCAAGTTGCCCGCCCAGCTCGCCGGCACCAAGGCGTTCATCTTCGCCAAGCACACCTGCGCGCACGACGTCCACTGCGTCAAATACGGCATCACCAACTGCAACCGCCAGAGCCTCCATGTCGTGCTCTGCCGGATGTACGTCGAACGTTCGACTCCGGCGCAGGGCCGCTACGCCTGCCAGAAACTGGTGCGCGTCGCGCTCGACCCGATCACCTACCGGATCCTCGTCACCGGCACTTCCCCCTGGAACTGCCACTGACGCCCGCCTGAGGCACGTCCCGGCATCGGTTGGAGCGGTGCCGGGACGCCGCCGCGGCGCCCTGCTGCCGCCGTCCGCGCGACAATGCGGGCGAGCCCCCGTAGCTCAGCTGGACAGAGCACCGGCCTTCTAAGCCGATGGTCGCAGGTTCGAATCCTGCCGGGGGCACTTCGTGCGTGACGGGCTCGACGGCCTTTACGGTGGTCGAACCGCCGGTCGCTTGCTATCGGCCACCCTCCGGCGGTGGGATCTCGAGTTGCTTGCAGATCGCCCGAACCAGCTTCCAGTCGATCTCGCCGTGGCGCGGCACCGCCGATCGTGGCCCGGCCTGCGAAACCCAGCGCGTGTGGTCGCCGCCCTCGTCGAGCTTGCGGCATCCGTGCTCCCGCAGGTGCCGCTCGAGTTTTCGTCGCTTCACGCGACCTTGAGATGCAGCAGCTCGCGCTCGCGCTTCTCGCCCGGCTCGGGGGAGAGCATCAGCGCCAGGGCGTCGAGTACATTGTCGCGCGCCTCCTCGCGGCTGTGCCCCTGGCTGAGCGCGCCGGGCACGGCCGGGATCGACGCGACGATCCAGCCTTCCTCCCCGTCCTCGTAGAGGATCGTCAGGTCGAGACTCTCGCTCATGAGGTGAGTCTAACGCGGTGTCGGTGTCGGTCCGGGCAGGGATCGTCCGGGTTTCCGACTCTCAATCCGCCAGCGATACTCGCTCGCCTTCGATGTGAGCGATCCGGTTCGTCTTGTGTTCGCCTGGGGGCGCTCTCAGGCGGTGCTGCGGTGACGGTGGTCGAACCATGCAGCGCCGACGGGAGGACGACACGCGGCAGCCCGGCCCTGTCTTCCGAGCCGCTCTGGCTCTCACCCGGTGGATCGTCTCAGCCGGTGCCTCGGGACGAGCCCTCCGCCAACTCCCAGGCGCGGGCGGCAGCCTGCGAGCGGGTGGTGACGTCCAGCTTCGCGAAGGCGTGCTGGAGGTGCTTGTCGACCGTGCGCACCCCGACGCCGATCGCCCTCGCGGCGTCGGCGCTCGAGGAGCCGCGGGCGACCTGGGCGAGACACTCCGCCTCACGCCCGGTGAGCCCGGCGGCCCGTAGCGCCGCCGTCATCCCGGCCCCGTCATGGCGCCGGGCCCGCTCGAAGGCGAGGGCATTGCGATAGCCCTGGATCAGGAACGGCCGGGCGCGGGTGAGCAGCTCCCGCTCGGCATCGGTGTAGTCGCGTTCCCGGCGGCTGAGTGCGACTCCCAGGAGCCGCGGCGGTTCCTGCGGAAGCGTGAAGGCGATCTGGTACTCGATCCCGAGCGGGCCGTAGAGCTCGGTGTAGATCTCGAGGGCGTGGAGCTCTGCCGCCGTGGCGACGTCGGAGATCCGCAGCGGCGCACCGGGGCGAGGGCCGGAGGTCATATGTGCGACCAGCGGGTTCTGATGCATGTAGCGGCCGAAGATCTCGCCGGTCTCCGGCGGCAGATCGGGGTCTACCAACCCCCAGAACTCTCCCGGCTGCGCCCCGACCTCGTTGATCGAGACCCAGTCGGAGGGGACTGCGCGGCGCAGGGCGGCGATCAGCCCATGCCGGTACTCGTCGAGCTCGAGCAGCCCGCCGACGTCGCCGATCAACTCGAGCAGCCGTCCCTCGTCGGTCATCGTGTGCCATGTTCGCAACTACTGCGAACCATGCCAACACTGCTGCGAAAAAGCCACCCGATCGCCGCTCGCGCGACTACGCTGTCGATCGTCACGGTGCCTCGTCCGTCCGTCGATGAAGAAGACGACGTTGATCGGAGGGGGCACGGGTGGTCGTGTGGGAATCCGCGGCGAAGGCGCGGTCCGGGGGCGGCCCGTCGTCCGGGCCGTGACGGTACTGGCGTCGCTGTCGGTGGCATTCGCGGGGGAATGGCCGCGGGTCCCTCCATCGATCAACCGGTCATTCGGCCTGGGCGACCATCGAGAACGTCCGAAAGGGTCGCCGACGATGAAGTTGCTCGACGGCGGCGGTTCCGGGGCGGGCTGGTTGAAGACGCTGTTCAGCGTCGAGGCCGCGACCGCCTGGAGCTTCGCTTCGCCTCCGGTGATCGCGATCTGGCGGGTGCCAGGGTCGGCGATCACCGAGCCGCTCGGCAGGGTCAGCACCGCATCGCCCTGGGGAGCAGCGTCGCCGTCTTCGGCTGGGCCGAGGCGTAGAGGTTGCTGATGACCCGGCCCGCATCGAGCCGTTTGTTGGCCTCCAGGCCGAGCCGGTTGCCGATCCGGCGCGTCGCCTTTTCGGTGAGGACCAGCTGTGGCGACTTGAAGTTGGCGCCGAAGCCTTCCCGGGTGACGAGCGGGTTGGCGAAAGGTGGCGAGCTCCATGTGGGCCTTGGCGACAGAGGCGTAGACGGCGCCCTGGATGCCGCTGACGGCGATGCCCGCGCAGACTAGCGTCCGCCGCCGCGCCCGCAGGGGATGCGATGCGTTGGTCATGGTCGCCTTCCGGGTTGCGTCGCCGCGCTCGGCAGCGACATCGGTGTGCATGCTTGGAGCCGCGTCCGGCTCAACCGTTCACGGCCTGGACAGGCGGAGTTCCGCGACGGTCAGAGCGCTGACAATCAGCGCCGGCGGTGCGCGTGCGCGTGCGCGTCCTCGTGGTGATGGCGTTCGTAGCTGTGGACCGCGTAGATCAGCTGACCGAGGACGGTGGCGTCGATCACGGCGAAGCCGGCTATGCCTACTGGGGAAACCATGGTTCGAGTCTCCGCCCCTCGCCGGGCCCTCGCAAGTCCCTTTGTCAGGGCCCTGACGCGTTTGCGGGTCGCGGTCGGACGCCGATCCCGCGCGGTCAGAACGCTGACATTCCGGACGGTCCGCAGGTCCCCCGGCCCCGTCGATCGGATAGACGTGGAGACGGCCAGGGAGGTCGAGGCCGACTTGGTCGGGACAGACACCCGGTCGCCGCCCGCACGGCACGTCGCGGGCGGCGGTCGGTCCTTTGGACGATCGGGACCGATCGCAGGTCCTTGCCGGGCGTCGCCTGGCTCAGCTTCCCGTCGGACGCTCGTCGCGGTCGTCGGATTCCTCCTCGACCATGACGGAACCGCGGTCGTCGATCCGGAACTCACGCCAGCGCGTGGATCCGCCTTTCCCTGGGATCGCCCGATAGCGGCCCGGTTCCAGGCCTCCGGCCAATGAGCCGAGGTCGGCGATCGCCTGGTCGAAGCCGGGATCGTCGTCGTCAGGACCCTCGCCGGAGCCGAGCGCTTCCCAGCCGGACGGACCCTCGAATTGAAAATGGAATAGCACGCGGTTCACCGTCAGGTTAGGGAGCGGTGATCGTGGTGTCGAGATTCAGGTCCCCGCCGTTCGTTCGATGTCAGACGTCGGACGGAGGATCGCGATGCCCCGTCGATCGGGGGGCCGATGCCGCGAGTCTCCCTGCGGGGTGGACGGATGGCGACCGGTCCTTCGCTACCGCTCGGCCTCGCTCACCGCCGAGGCGATCCCCCGCGGCCGGCCCGCCCGGATCCACATCTTGTACAGCACGCCGGCGATCAGGAGCGAGGCGGCAAGAGAGGCGATCGGATCGCCGCGGGACAGATTGATCGCCAGCGTGAAGGTGACGACCGTCGCGCCCAGCAGGCTCACCGCCATCGAGGTCCGGCGTCCCTCGCGCCGCGCGAATCTCGCCATCGCCAGGAGGCCGGCGAGGAAGCTGAGGAAGACCGAGACCGCGTAGAAGAGGACGAGCTCCTGATCCTGCGCCCCGGCTGCCGCGACCACCGCGGCCGAGACGACGAGGAAGACGACCACCGCCACATAGGGGGTGTGGTGATCGTTGACGGTGCCGAGGCGAGGGTGGAGGATGCCGGTCTCCTCGCCGCCCGGCCGCACCCGCCGCGCCAACGCCTTCAGCAGGCCGGGGCCCGCCTGGAAGGAGGAGCTGGCGGCGGCGAGGAGGAGCAGCGCGGTGACGATCTGGAACGTCGTGTAGAGGCGGTCGGCGACGCTCGCCCGGGCGACTTCGGAGATCTGGGTCTCGTCGGGACGGGGGATGCCGACGTTCAGGTGTACCGCCAGGGCGGTGAGCCCGAGCGTCAGCGAGCCGACCAACCCGAGGGTGAGCCAGATCGTCACCCTGCCGAAGAGCCTGCGGCCGCGGTCGTCGAGCTGCCCCAGTTGGGCGATCGCCGAAGAGGGGGCCTCGACCCCGGTCGCCAGCGCCATCGCGACGGGGAAGGCGAGCAGCACCGCGAGCAACGAGGAGTGGCCGGGGGAGAGGTGGATCGGGGGTCGGGCGGCCGCGGTGCCGAACCCGCCGACCAGGACGACGACCGCGACCACCACGAACACGGTCGTCATCGCCGCGAAGACGGCACGGCCGATATGACCGAACCAGGTGAGGCCGGCGACGATCAGCAGGATCACGAGCGCCAGCGGGATGCGCAGCGGCGCCAGCCCCGAGGCGAAGGCGATCAGCGCCGAGGAGGCGGCCGAGACGCTGATCGCGATGGTGAGGACGAAGTCGACGATCAGGGCGCCGATCGGGATGAAGGCCCAGGCCTCGCCGAAGGCCGATCCGGCCGCCGCGGCCGCGCCTCCCCCCTCAGGGAAGCGCCCGATCAGCTCGTGGTAGTTGACGATGATCAGCGCGATCACCGCGACGACCAGCCCCATCGTCGGCAGCAGCAGACCGATGTCGCCGTGAAGGGCCCGTAAGGCCGCCTCGATCGCGTAGGCCACCGAGGAGACCGGGTCGGCCATCACCGCGAAGGCGAAGGCGAAGAGCAGGACCGGGCGGGAGAAGGCGACCTGTCGCATGCGCCCGGTTTCCGGTCGGGTGATGGGAGCGGCGGGATCCGTCTGGTCGGGTCTGGGCATGGTCGAACCGTGCCGGCCAGTCTTCCCGGCTCACCGAGGTGGACGATACGGCACGAAACCGCAGCGGTGAGCCCTGCAAACGCGGCACTCGGGCGGAAGCCTCGGACGAGCTCCGCGACCCGATCCCGATAATCGCGTCAAGGTTCGGTACACACCGTCGCGCACCGTGTACATGGGTGGGCGCGAGGGGCGGGGCCGGGGGTCGGCTCTTGGTCGAGGAACCATTACCGAGGAGGCACCCATGCGCCGATTCGAACCCACGTGGTGCGCGATTCTGGGTCAGCCAGAGTCCAGAAATGCCGAGGCCGCCTTGCGGCGGCCTCGCGCCCTGCCGGCTAAACAGCAGGGGATTGGCTCCGGTATCGGCCGGGCGAAGGCCCGGGACTGTGGCCACGTCCGCCTACGTCGTCGCCCCGGCAGACCGTTTGGCCTTCACGTCCTCGGCGCTCAACGCCTGACCGCCGATCGCCCACCCGCCGCTCGGGGTCTCGGTGACGGCGACGTGCGTGACCGGCCGCAGCGACTCGCCCTCGACCGCGATCACGGCCTCGGAGACCCGCTCGACCATCTCACGCTTCTCCTCGGGCGTGAAGACTCCCTCGATCACCTTGATGTCGATGAACGGCATCGTTCGCTGCCTTCTCTTCGTTTTCCTCTTCCAGCTCCGTCTCGACCTCGACCCGCACGCCCCCGCGCAGGGTGTCCATGTTCACGCAGTAGCGCTCCGCGGCGGCGACCAGCCTCTCGACGCGGCGAGGCCCGGTGCCGGGGGCGGCCCGCAGGCGGACCCTGCAGTCGAGCGCCTCGAAACCGACCCTGACGTCGGGGTCGACGGCGAGCGCGCCGCGCACGTCGAGCTCGCCGCTCACCTCGACCTCCAGCTCCTCCAGCCGGATCCCCAGCAGGTCCGCCACCATCCGGATCGTCCCGTCCTGGCACGCGGCCAGCGCCGCGCAGAGGATGTCGCCCGGGTTCGGAAGATCGTGCAGGCCGCCCACGTAGCGGTCGAGGCCGTACTGAAGCGAGGTCCCGTAGCCGCGGCCGATCTCCACCTCGCCGTGGAACGGGTCGGTGGGGGATATCCGCGAGGCGGAGGTCCTGGCGTGCTTGCGGGTGAGCGCCTCGGCCGGATCCTGCGTATACGAGGATCTCAGCGGGGCCTGCTTCTCGGCGACGACGGACATATGGATCTCCTCCTCCAGAAATAGCACGACCGGTCGTGCTGGAGCCTAGCAGCAATAGCACGACCGGTCGTTAAGCTGGTTGGGTGCCCACGCCGACCGCAACGAGGACCCGCTCGGCAATCCTCGAGGAAGCTGCACGCCTGGCGACCGTCGAGGGGCTGGAGGGGCTCTCGCTCGGCCGGCTCGCGAAGGCTACGAAGATGAGCAAGAGCGGCCTCTACGCCCACTTCGACTCCAAGGAGGAACTACAGCTCGCGACCATCGAGACCGCCCGGGGGACCTTCGTCGAGGAGGTCGTCAGACCCGGCCTGGCCGCACCCGCCGGCGTCGAGCGCCTCCTCGCGGTCTGCGAGGCCTTCCTCTCGCACGTCGAGCGCGAGGTGTTCCCGGGAGGCTGCTTCTTCGCCGCGGCCGCCGCGGAGGTCGGCACCCGTCGGGGGCGGGTCCGCGACTCGGTCGCCGAGAACCAGCGCGCCTGGCTCGGCCTGCTCGGGCGGCTGGTCGAGGAAGCCCAGGAGGCCGGCGAGCTGGACGCGGCCGAGGACCCGGCCCAGGTGGCCTTCGAGCTGAACGCGGCGCTCGTCGCCGCCAACACGTCGTTCGTGCTGCAAGGCGATCCCGCCGCCCTCGAGCGCGCCCGCAGCGCAGTCTCGCGGCGCCTGGTCGTAGTTAAGAGGCGACCGTCCTCGCCCACTCCTTCCCGATCGCCTGGGTGACGCAGGTCCGATCGGCGTGATCGGGCGGAGGCGCCCCGAAGCGGGCGGAGGCGCACGGGGAGAAGCTGGTCGACCTGCTGATCGCGGAGGCGCGCGAGGACGAGCGACTGCTCGACCGCCTGCGGCTGCGGGCGGTCACCGACCGCGACGGCGTCGACGTGGACGCCTTCCGCGACGCGATCGACCGCGCCGTCGATCCGGGCGGCTTCGTCACCTACGCCGAGGCCTACGACTACTCGCGCAGCCTCGACGAGACGATCCTGCGCGAGCGCGGCGAGCACGAGCGCGCGGCGGAGTTGGCCTGGGGCCTGTTCGCAAGAGCGCGCCCTGGCCCTGATCCGCGATGGGCTCGCCGGCGGAGATCAGGGGCTCGGCGCCCCTGATTGGCTGGCCTACCGGGGCGCTACCGAGCTGGTTCGCATCCATCTCTGGGAGGGCGATGCGGCAGCCGCGCTGCGAGACGCCCGCCCGCCACCGACCTGCTCGCCAAAATTCGGGATCTGATGGTCCGAACGGGAGACGCCGATGAGTTCCCGGTGTACCTGGCCGAGATTCGCGAGACCCACAAGCGGAAGCGCAACCTGATCAAGCTTCTCGCCGAGTTGGACGGTGGACCGTAGGGCCGATTTCGGAGTGGCCAGGTGCCGTTGATGCTGTAAACTACTGCATCAGATGAATGCACCCATTGACTGCAAAGGGGAAAGAAGATCAAAGCGCTGACGATCAGGAATCTTCCCCCGGGCCTCGCGGAAGCTCTCGAGCGCGAGAAGCGCCGCAGGGGCAAGTCGCTCAACCAGACGGTCATCGACCTCCTCGGGCAGGGACTTGGTGCGGAGGGCGTGCGTTCCAATGGACTCGGTCGCCTTTCCGGAGGCTGGAGTGAGGACGAGTTCCGCGACTTCGAGCGGGCGACCGCGCATTTCGAGGCGGTCGACGAGGAACTCTGGCGTTGAGTTCGTTTTGCCTGGACACCTCCGCCTACAGCAACTTCCGGCGCGGGAACGAAGAGGTGGCGACGCTTCTCGACCGGGCCGATCTCGTCGGTGTGCCGACCATCGCGCTCGGCGAGTTGCGTACCGGCTTCCTGCTCGGCGGCAAGCGACAGCGCAATGAAACGGAGCTGGATGCCTTTCTCGATAGCTCCGTGGTGGAGGTGCTGCCGGTCGACGCCGAGACGAGCCGCCACTACGCGGAGATAGTCGCCGAGCTTCGCGAGGCGGGAACGCCTGTCCCCACCAATGACATCTGGATCGCCGCCGTCGCGGCCCGCAACGGCACTACGGTCCTGACCTGCGACGACCATTTCGAACGCATCGGCCGGGTCGGCTCGATTGTCATCGACAGCTGATCGCCCCTCGACACGCGTCGATTCCCAGCACCTATGCTCTCTTTCGCTGCTCCGGCGAGACGCGTCCGCGTCAGGACGGGTCAGATCGCCGCACCTCGGTGAAGAGATCACCCTGGGCCGCTGCCGATCCTGATCTGCCGCCACCCGCGCCGCGGAGCACGAAGGCGAGGCCGACGGCGACGAGCGCGCCGGTGAGGGGACCGGCGACGTAGACCCAGTAGTCCGAGAAAGTGCCGCTCACCAGGTCAGGCCCGAAGGTACGGGCGGGGTTCATCGAGGCGCCGGAGATCGGGCTGCCCCAGAGGCCCGCGAGGGCGATGTACCCGCCGACGCCGAGCGCGCCGAAGATGCCGATGTTCTGGGCTCCGGACGCGGTCCCGAGGATGACGCTGAGAAGCCCCAGTGTGAGCAGCGCCTCCATCAGGTAGCCCTGTCCGCCTGAGTAGCCTGCGGCGACGTAGTTGGACCCGAACCTCGCCGACACGTCGATCACTCCGTGCAGGAAGAGCGCCGCGAGCGTCGCGCCGACCAACTGGACGATGATGTAACCCGGTACCCGCCGCCAGGGAAAGTCGCCGCGCGCCGCGAACGCCACGCTGACGGCAGGGTTGAGATGCGCCCCCGACACTTTCCCCATGAACAGGATGATCCCCATCACCATGAGACCGGGGGCGACCACCGCGGCGGTGCGGCCGATCGTGTCCGGGAAGGCCTGACCCATCATCCCGCCACCGGCGGCGACGATCACCAGCAGAAAGGTCCCGTACAGCTCCGAAAAGAGGCGCCGCCACTCCTGGTCGGGGTCCTGAAAATCCCGCATCGGCCGGGTGATGTCCCGATCGATCCAGGCAAGGATGCTCGATTCGGCCTGCTCCGATTGATCGCTCACGATTTCGCTCCGTTCGACCCAGTGGATATTCGGGTTCGGGCGGGAATGTCCTCTCGGCGCGACGGCGGCCCCCGGGTGGTTCGAATGAGCGGTTCTCGAACAGCACGAGAACGACGTGGTCCATCGCCCAAGGATTGATCACCGGGTCGCGGCGGCCCGATTCGGAAGGTCCGCGGAGGCCCAAGCGGCTGCTTCGGATCAGGCGGAGGCGCCGGTGCCGGCCGGGTGGCGGGTGGCGGAGGAACGTTCGGAGGCGCTCGCCACCTCGCGCGCGATCTGCTTGGCGAAGGCGATGACGGTCATCATCGGGTTGACGCCGAGGGCGGTGGGGAAGAGCGAGGCGTCGGCGACGTAGAGGCCGGCGGTGCCATGCAGGGAGCCGTCCGGCGCGCAGGCGCTCTGGCGGGGGTCGGCGGCGATCCGCGCCGTGCCCATCGGGTGGAATCCCTCGAGGCGCAGTTCGGCGGGCTTGAACCGGGTCGCCTCGAAGCTCGCCAGGTCGCCGGGGCGCAGCACCTTGACCCGGGCGACGTTGGGGTAGACCTCGGTGGCGCCGGCGGCGAAGTGGACTTCGGCGGCGCGGGCGATCCCGAAAGTGACGCGGGCGGCGTCGTCGCGGGTGAGGTCGTAGGAGGCGCGCATCGCGCCACCGGAGCCGAGCCTGATCCGGCCGCTGGAGCGATCGGTGAGCTGGACGCCGATCGAGGCGACGTGGGCGAAGTCGAGGAGCGCCCGCTGGTGAGCGGCACCGGAGCCGGCCAGCCAGGCCCCGCCGAAGGCGAGCGGCGTGAAGGTCGCCTCGAGCAGGATCCCGTGCGACTCCCACTGGTCGACGTAATAGCTCTGCATCACGCCCTCCCAGCCCCGCACCTCCTCCTCGTAGCGGGCGCCGACCCAGCAGGCGGGGTGGACGTGGAGGTTGCGGCCGACGGCGCCGCCGCCGAGGCCCGAGCGCTGCAACAGCTCCGGCGTCCCGAGGGCTCCTCCGGCCGCGATCACGGCGCGCCGGGCGCGCACAGTGAAGGTTCGAGCCGGGCGCTCGCCACCCCCGACCCGGCACTCGACGCCGACCGCACGGCCGCCCTCGACCAGGACCCGGCGCACGTCGACCCCGGCCCGCACCCGCGCCCCGGCGGCGACCGCCCGCGGCAGGTAGCTGACGTGCATCCCGCGCTTGGCGTCGATCGGGCAGCCGTAGGGGCAGGAGCTGCACTGCACGCAGCTGCCCGCGTTGCGGGCGATCGGGCCGCCGCCGGCGCCGAGCGCCGTCGCCCCCGCCATCGCCATCCGGCCGTTGCGGCCCATCCGGTCCGGGTCGAGCGGCGTCACGCGCAGGGTCTCCTCGGCCTCGGCGAAGTCGGCGTCGAGGCCGGGCGCCCAGTCGATCCCGAACCGCCGCGCCCAGTCGTCGAGGACCGCCTCCGGGGCGCGGAAGCAGGTGCCGGAGTTGACCACCGTGGTGCCGCCGACGACCTTCGCCACCGGCACCACGACCGGCGGCCTGCCCGCCGCGACCGTCAGCCCGCTGCCGCGGTAGAGGCCCTCGATCGCCGCCAGCTGATCGCGGGGATAGCTGTCGCGGTCGAGGTGGCGGCCCGCCTCCAGCACCAACACGTCGATCCCGGCCTCGGCCAGGGTCGCGGCGGCGACCGCGCCGCCCGCGCCCGAGCCGACGATCACCACGTCGCATTCCTCGCCCTCCGGCCGCGGCTCGGTGTCGCCGAGGCTGCCGGCGGGCTCGGGCAGGCTGCCGTCGGCGAGCTCGCAGCCGATCTCGTAGCCGACCCGCGCCTGGACCTCGGGCGTCACCGCGTAGCCGAGCGTCGAGAAGAGCTTCGCCATCAGCAGCAGGTCGTGTTTGAGCGACCGGCGCGAGCTCGCCAGACGCTCCAGGAACCGTTCCCGCCCGGCCTGGTCCATGCGGCTGAAGCGACGCGGGAACGGCAGCCACTCGAAGGCGCGCAGGCCGAGCCGCAGCTGCCGCAGCATCGGCGGCGGGACCGACCGCAGGAACTCGGCGACCGGGCCGGAGACGTCGACCTCGCGCTCGGCCGCCGGCAGGCCGTCGATCCCCGGCGCCATCGTCGCGCAGATCGCGCTCAGGGCCCTGCGTTCGGCGCGCCCGAGGCCCGGCGCGCGACCCGCCGATTCGAGTGGACGGTCGACCCGCCCGGCGAGGACGTAGAGCCAGAGCGCCACCAGGATCAAGGAGCCGTCGACGAGCGCTCCCAGCAGGTAGGCGAAGACATGGTCTTGGACGAGGAAGAAGACGAGCGAGGTGCTCGAGGAGGCAGCCTTGCCGGCGGCGAGCAGCAGCAGCAACGGCCGGTAGCGGACGACGTCAGCCTGGGCGATGAGGCAGATGCCGGTGATCACCACCATGTAGGCGAAGCCCAGCGACAGCCAGAGGTACTCCTGCGTGTGGGGCGCCCGCGTGTGGTTGCCGAACAGTTCGCCGACGTTCGACATGAAGTCGAGCGAGGCGCTCGGCAGCGCGACGTAGAGGATGCCGACGACGGCGAACGCGAGCGCCAACAGGCGCAGGGCGAGGACGACGAATCTCTCCGCGGTTGCTCCCTGCACGACGTGAGCCTAACTGGCCGGCCGGCCAGAAGCCAGGCGGGCGGTTAGGCTCGCGTAACTGTCACCGTCGGCCCCAAGGTCGGCGGCAGCGTCCGACCCGGTCGGTTGGTTCTCGGGCAGGCGGCGAGCTGACTCATAGTCTCGCTGTCGGCCCCGCGGGGCCGACTTGCATCGGTTATGTCGCTCGCCGCCCCCCGAGGGCCTCCGACGTGACTTCATAGGAGCGTGGCATCGCCCCAAGTTAGGTCTGTCCGGCGGAGGCCCGTCCGATAGCCAGCAATCGAAGGGACGATGCAGATGATCGTGATCGGAACGGACACCCACAAGGACACCCACACCGCGGTAGCGGTGCTTGCGGGCAGCGGCCGGGCGGCCGGCGAGCTGACCGCTCCCGCACGCAAGCGCGGCTTCGCCCGGCACCTCGACTGGGCCCGTGGCCTTGACCCCGAGCGGGTCTGGGCGATCGAGGACTGCCGCCACGTCTCGGGCGGCCTGGAGCGCTTCCTGGTGGCCGCGGGAGAGCGGGTGGTTCGCGTCCCCCCAAAGCTGATGGGGGCCTCGCGCAAGGGCTCGCGCCAGCGCGGCAAGTCCGATCCGATCGACGCCGTCAACGTCGCCCGGGCGGCGCTGCGGGAGGGAGTCGAGAGCCTGCCCGCCGCCTTCCTCGACGAGGAGGCGATGGAGATCAAGTTGCTGCTCGACCACCGCGAGAATCTCGTTCGCGCTCGCAGCAGCGACCAAAGGCGCCTGCGTTGGCACCTGCACCAGCTCTCCCCCGAACTCGAGGTTCCCGCCGGCGCCCTGGACCGGATGCGCTGGCTCGAGCGAGTCGCCGGCCGCCTCTCTCGCGCCCCCCAGGGCGCCCGGGTGAGAGTCGCCCGCGAGCTGCTGCGCTCGATTCGCGCCCAGGTACGGCGGGCCAAGGAGCTCGAGCGCGAGATCGCGGCTCTGGTCGAGGGCAAGGCCCCCGAGCTCCTCGCCCTGCCCGGCTGCGGGGCGCTGAGCGCCGCCAAGATCCTCGCCGAGACCGCCGGGGCCGAGCGCTTTGCCTCCGACGCCAAGCTGGCCCGCCTTGCCGGGGTGGCGCCGATCCCCGCCTCTTCGGGCCGCCGAGATCGCCACCGCCTCGACCGCGGCGGCAACCGCCAGCTCAACTGCGCCCTTCACCGCATCGCGGTCGCCCAAGGGCGGGTGCATCCGCCCGCCCGCGAGTTCTTGGCTCGCAAGCAGGCCGAGGGCCGCTCCAGGATGGAAGCGCTGCGTTGCCTCAAGCGCCACCTTGCCCGCCGGGTCTGGCGGATTCTGTCTCAATCTGAAATTGATAGATCCATGACCACCGTCGACACTCAGAGAGGCTCGCCGGCGCCGCAAATTGCGGTGGCGGCTTGACATAGGAGCAACCCGTGGACGAACGGGCTCGCTTCGGAGAGGTCGCCGCGAAGGCAGGCCATTACGAGAGCTTCTACGTGAAGGCGTGCCGGCCGGGCGGCGGCCTCGGCATCTGGATCCGCCACACCGTCCACAAGCGGCCGCGGCAGGAGCCGACCGGGTCGATCTGGTTCACGCTCTTCGACCGCGCCGCGCCGGCGCCGCGGGCGACCAAGGTGACGGTGCCGGCCGACCGCTTGGCGCGCCCCGACGGCGCCTGGATCCGCGTCGCCGGCGCCGAGATCGGGCCGGGGGTGGCCGAGGGCTCGGTCGATGGAGAGGGGCTCTCCGCCAGCTGGTCGCTGCGCTTCGACGGCGGTGCCGGGCCCTGTCGCTACCTGCCCGCCGACTGGCTCTACGAGGCGCCACTGCCGCGGACCAAGTTCGTCGCCCCGTTCCCCGACGCGGCCTTCGAGGGCACGGTCGAGGTCGACGGCGAGCCGATCGACGTCACCGGCTGGCCGGGGATGATCGGCCACAACTGGGGCACCGAGCATGCCGAGCGCTGGGTCTGGATCGAGGGCACCGGCTGGCCCGACGCGGCCGGCACCTACTTCGACGCCGGCGCCGCCCGGGTTAAGCTCGGCTCGCGCGTCAGCCCCTGGATGCCGTCGGGGATGCTGATGTTGGACGGGGTCGAGCACCGCCTCGGCGGGCTGGGCGCGATCCGCTCGGCGCGGATCGAGGAGTCGCCGACCGCCTGCTCCTTCCTCCTGCCCGGCAAGGACATCGTCGTCCGCGGGCGGGTCGCGGCGCCGCCGAAGGACTTCGTCGGCTGGGTCTACGCGGACCCGAATCCGAAGGGCGGCGAGCACCACACGGTCAACTGTTCGGTCGCCGACCTGGAGCTGACGATCGAGCAGCCGGGGCTGCCGGAGCGCCGGCTGGAGCTGCGGGGCGGCGGCGCCTACGAGCTGGGGATGCGGGAGACCGACCACGGCATCCCGATCCTGCCGTTCCCCGACGGCTGACCCTGGGAGGCTCGCTGGCTAGAGCCCGGGCGGGTGGCGGGCGACGAAGCCCGCGGTGGAGGTCGGCTCGAGGTGCCAGCGCGGGCCGGTGCCGCGGGCGTCGCCGACCGTGTCCCAACGCAGGCCGGCGATCTCCATGAAGGTGTGTTCGGCGTTGGCATAGACGGTGATCCACTTGCCGGGGCCGGGTTCGCCCCAGCCCTCGAGCGAGCCCGAGGTCAGCGGTTCCGGGATCAGGCCGCCGCCGAAGAGGGCGAAGCTGACCGAGCCCGAGCAGTCGTAGCCGTAGGAGTAGAAGGAGGCGTGGCCGCCACCCCAGACGTAGGGCCGGCCGACGATCGTGTTGGCGGCGTTGATCACCTGCTGCACCGCTTCCGGCGCGTCGGGCGGGGCGAGGGCGATGCCGGAGAGGAGGATCGCGGTCGAGCCGTTGGCGTCGACGCGGGTGTGGGCGAACAGTCGGCCGCCGCCGGAGTGGGGGACCTTCGTGCCGTTGGTTCCGGCCGAGGCAGGCACCATTTCGGCGGGATTCTTGACTTCTTCTTCGCCGGCCGGGGTCGATTCCGGTTCGGCCCGCGCGGTCGCCGCTTCCCGCCTGGCGAGCTTGCGCTCGGTCGCGTCGATCCGCTTCTGTGCCTCCATCAGGGCGAAGCCGTGGCCGATCGCGTCGACCGCCTTTTCGGCGCGGGCAACGCCGAGCGCCTGGATCAGGCTCTCGCCGAAGGCGCCGAGGCCGGCCGCCGAGCCCGAGCCGCCGGACGCCGAACCCATCGCCGCGGCACCGGGCGCCGCCGGGCCGAGCAGGGCCGCCGCGGCGAGCGAGCACACCAGCGCCCCGGCGCGCCGCCGGAGTCGCTTGCCGCCTCTGCCGCGGATCTCAGTTGTGCGTGGGGAACCCATCGCGTGGCCCAGACCACCGAAACCTTAGCCGGCGCCGCCGTCGCGGATGTGAAGCGCCCGTTAGGTTCTCTGCGCTTTGACGAAACTCATCCTGATCCCGATCGCGATCATCGCGTTCATCGTCTTCCTGATCGTCCTCGGCGCGATCGGGCTCGGCGTCGCGTTCATCATCCTCGCCGCGCTCGGCAAAGCCTGGCGGCTGATCGGCGGCGCCGGCCGCCGGCTCAGCAGGGGTGGACGGCGGCAGCGGACCTGACGACTTCGAAGGCGCTGCCGGGGATCCGCTTCAGCGGTTCGAGTTCCCCGTCGTCCCAGCGCCGGTCACTGGTGCCGGAGATGTACCAATTGGAGCCGTTGTCGGCGACGATCAGGCCGTATTCCTTCATCGCCACGGCGATCGCGCGGGCGGCGCCGGTCATCTTCCCGAGGCCGTAGCTCGCCTTGAGGCGGAGGCGCATGCCCATCGGCGGCGCGGCACCGCTGCTCGTGTCGCCGGCGCAGTGGGAGGCGGGGTGGATCCAGGCGTTGCGGGTGCTGTCCATGGTCACCCGGATCGCGTGGTCGACGTGGCCCGCCGCGGCTTCTTCGTAGCGGACCAGGCCGGGGAAGATCGGCAGGCCCGCGGCGTCCGCCGAGGTCCAGCCGTCGGGGCGCAGGGCGGCCGAGCGGAGGTCCCATTCGACTCCCGCGTCGGCGTTCCAGTGCGGCTTCGGCTGGGCCTGGAAGAAAGCGTCGTAGAGCTCGTAGAGCTTGCAGGTGGAGCGGTCGACGACGAGGACGTGGCGGTCGCCTTCGGCGTGGGCGCCGCCCTCGACCGGCGCGTTCGCCGGCACCGGGAAGGGGCCGGGCGAGCTTTCCGAGCCGTAGGCGGTGTAGTGGATCGGCAGCTGCCTGGCGCCCGCGCCGACCACCGCGTAGGGGAAGCCGTAGGCGCGCGGCGAGCCGAAGTCGGGGTGGATCGCGTCGCCGCCGTGCGAGTCGACGTAGGCGATCACCTTGGCCGAGTCGGCGGCGCGCGGCGCCTTCGCGATGTTCTGGTTCCAAGCGGCCTCGGTGCCGAGCGCGGGCGCGCGCGGTGAGGTCGAGGCGGGCGGCGCCGGGAAGACCGCGCAGGAGCCGAGGTCGGGATAGGGGCCGACCGCGCCGGCCGGTCGCGCCGCGAGCAGGGCGACGCCGGCCAGCAGAACGGTGGCGACGAGCACCGCTCCGAGCACCGCCACCCTGCCGCCCCCACCCAGGGGTGCTTCCGAGCTTTGCCGCCACATATGGCCGAAAAGCTCGGACACTGGTCAGGCGGTTGGTGGGATGGGGCCTTCGCGGACGGTCAGCTTGCCGATCTCCAGGTCGTCGATCGTCAACTCCTCGATCTCGACTTTTTCGAGGGTCGCCTGGCCGACCTTGAGCCGGCGCACCGAGAGCCGGCCGATCGCGAAGCCGCCGACCGCCGCCGCGCCGATCGCGAGCGCGCCGACCGCCAGCGCCCCGACCGCCTCGGCGCCGCGCGCCTGGAAGATGGTCGCAACCGCGCCACGGGCGACGGCACCCTGGGCGAGCGCGCCGTACGCCTCGCCTCCCTCCGCGTTCGGTCGCAATGCGGCGAGCAGGTTGCGGGCCATGCGGCAACCGTAACGCGTGGCTAGCCTGCCGGGATGAGCGTGGACGAGCGTCCCACCCTGCTGGCGATCCGCAATGTGTCCTGGGAGACCCCGCACCGGATCCTCGACTCGTGCGGGGACCTCGAGGTCCGCCACGCCTGCCCGCTCGAGGCCGACGCGTTGCCGGGCCACGACGAGGTCGCCGGCGCCCTGGTGATGGGTGGCCCGATGAACGTCGACGAGACCGACCGCCATCCCGGCCTGGCGACGACCCGCGACTGGCTGGCCGAGGCGGTGCGCCGCGAGATGCCGGTGCTGGGGATCTGCCTCGGCGCCCAGCTGTTGGCGCGGGCGCTCGGCGCCGCGGTGGTGCCGGGTGAGCGCAAGGAGATCGGCTTCCACGAGGTGACCGTCGCCGACCCGGCCGATCCGATCCTCGGCGGGCTGGCACCGGGCGCGCGCGTCCTGCACTGGCATGGCGACGTCTTCGACCTGCCCGACGGTGCCACCCACCTCGCCTCCTCGGCGCTGACCGCGCACCAGGCCTTCCGGCTCGGCAACGCCTGGGGGGTGCTCTTCCACCCGGAGGCCGACCTCGCCCTGGTCGACCAGTGGATGGCGACGCCGGCGATGTCCTCGGAGGCGGTCGAGGCGCTGGGCGAGGAGGGGACCGACCGGATAGCCGCCGAGGCGGCGGAGCTCGAGCCGTTGCTCCTCGCCGCGACGACCCCAGGCTTCGAGGCCTTCGCCGCGCTGGTCGCCAAGTCGTAGGGCCCGCCGCACCCGATGACGTACATTCGTCATCCGTAGCGCGTATGGCTCCCGCGATCTCCGTCAAAGACCTCCGCAAATCGTTCGGCGACCTCGAGGCCGTCAAAGGCGTCGACTTCGAGGTCGAGACCGGCGAGGTCTTCGGCTTCCTCGGCCCCAACGGGGCGGGCAAGACGACGACGATCAACATGCTCTGCACGCTGACCAGGCCGACCTCCGGCCACGCCGAGGTCGCCGGCTTCGACGTCGTCACCGCGCGCGACGACGTGCGCCGCCACATCGGCCTCGTCTTTCAGGACCAGACCCTCGACGGCTACCTCAGCGCCGAGCAGAACCTGCGCCTCCACGCCGAGCTCTACGGGGTCGAGAAGATGCTGGTCAAGCCGCGCATGCGGCAGGTGCTGGAGATGGTCGGCCTCTGGGAGCGCCGCGACTCCCAGGTCCTCACCTTCTCCGGCGGCATGCGGCGCCGACTGGAGATCGCTCGCGGCCTGATGCACTCGCCGCGCGTCCTCTTCCTCGACGAGCCGACGATCGGCCTCGACCCGCAGACCCGCAGCTCGATCTGGGGCTACATCCGCCAGCTGCAGCAGAGCGAGGAGATCACCATCTTCATGACCACCCACTACATGGACGAGGCCGAGTTCTGCGGCCGCATCGCGATCATGGACGGCGGCGAGATCGTCGCCCTCGACACGCCGACGGCGCTGAAGGAGGCGGTCGGCGCCGACCGGATCAGGATCGAGACCGCCGACGACGAGCGGGCGATCGCCGCGCTGGGCGAGCGCTTCGGCCTGGAGGCGACCGTCTCCGAGGGCGTCGTCAGCTTCGCCGTCGCCGACGGCGAGGAGTTCGTGCCGCGGCTCTTCGCCGAGCTCGGCGTGCCGATCAAGTCGGTCAGCCTCTCGCGGCCGACCCTCGACGACGTCTTCATGTCCCACACCGGGTCGACGATCCGCGACGCCGAGGAGTCGAGCGCCAAAAACCGCAACCGGATCGCGATGCAGGCGATGGCGGGGCGGCGATGAGCGATGCCCGGCCGCGGCCGACCGCGATGAGCGCGACCGAGACCGTCCCGGCGACCGCCGGCGCGCCCGCGCCGCCGCCCACGGTCGAAGTCCGGGTCCCGCCGCGCAGCTGGCGCTCCGAGCTGCGCGCCGTGAAAATCGTCTGGCGCCGCGAGCTGATCCGTTTCCAGAAAGACCGGATGCGGATCGTCACCTCGCTGGTCCAGCCGCTGCTCTTCCTCTTCGTGCTCGGCTCCGGCCTGCAGCAGCTCTCCGCCGCCAGCACCCACGGCGTCGACCTGAAGACCTTCATCTACCCCGGCGTGCTCTGCATCTCGGTGATGTTCACCGCGATGTTCTCGGCCGCCTCGATCGTCTGGGACCGCGAGTTCGGCTTCATGCGCGAGATGATGGTCGCGCCGGTGCGGCGCAGCTCGATCGTCGTCGGCAAGTGCCTCGGCGGCGCCACCGTCGCCTCGCTGCAGGGGCTGATCCTGCTGGCGCTCGCCTGGACGGTCCACGTCCCCTACAGCGTGACGCTCGTCGTCGGCGTCTTCGCCCTGCAGATGCTGCTTGCCTTCAGCATCACCGCCTTCGGCGTGATGATCGCCGCCCGCGTCACCCAGATGCAGTCCTTCATGGGGATCATGCAGATGATCGTCACGCCGATGTTCTTCATCTCCGGCGCCCTCTTCCCGACCGCCGACCTGCCTGGCTGGCTCGCCGTCCTCAACCGCCTCGACCCCATCACCTACGCGGTTTCGCCGATGCGCACCCTCGTCTTCAATCACCTCGACATCTCGGCAGCGGCGGAAAAGACGCTGAACCCGCCGATCACCTGGTTCGGCTGGAGCGTGCCGATCGCCCTGCAGATCTTCACCATCTTCGCCCTCGGCATGCTGATGCTCGGCATCGCGATCGCCGAGTTCAACGCCGGCGACTAGCGATTGGCGGGGCGCTAACCTCGTCGGCGAAGCAGTCGACCGAGAGGAGCGGGTGATGGAGAGCAACGGAATCGAGCAGCAGGACGGGCGCATCGCCTTCGTCCAGTCCTTGTGGCACCGCGACATCGTCGACGAGTGCCGCGACTCCTTCCTGGCCGAGGTGGAGGCGCGCGGCGTCCCTGCCGACCAGGTCGACCTCTTCGAGGTGACCGGCGCTTTCGAGATCCCGCTCCACGCCAAACGCCTCGCCGATTCCGGCCGCTACCGGGCGATCGTCGCCTCCGGCCTGGTCGTCGACGGCGGCATCTACCGCCACGAGTTCGTCGCCGAGGCGGTCATCGACGGCCTGATGCGGGTCCAGCTCGACACCGGCGTGCCGGTCTTCTCGGCGGTCCTCACCCCACACCACTTCCACGAGCACTCCGACCACGAGCGCTTCTTCCACGACCACTTTCAGGTCAAGGGGCGCGAGGTGGCGAAAGCGTGCACGGAGACGGTCGAGTCGCTCGGCCGCCTGCCGGTCGCGGCGTAAGCGGGCCTCTTGTCACGGGTGGGCGCATGACCGCCGCACGGCTCGGGTAAGGAGCCGCCGTGGAAGTCACGCTGATGATCGAGGGTCATCAGGTCGTGGTTTGCTTGATCGCCGGCTAGGCGGCTTGCCAGGCCGTTTGCGAGCTTTCAGGAATCAGTCGAGGGGCATTTGAGGGGCATGTCTCAGCCGGATTTGTCATCCGTTCGAGATCACTCCAAACTCGATTTCGCCATTCGACGTCTCATCGGCCTTATGGCCTAACGGGCGGCTACCCGTTTGAGATGAGCACGCGATAGCGAGTTTGCCAGGGCCGCCCGCCTTTGCTCCGCTCATGCCTTCGCCCTTGTCCACGGGTTGGACCCTCGGCGACATTTCTCAGGTCCTCAGGTGGCCTTCTGCGACCCGCGATCCTCGCCGGGCGGAGGAGACTCGAAGCCCAGGAGCGCGAAGGTGGCGGGCGTCCCACGCTCACCTGATTCCTCCAACCGCCTCCGGGCGTCGTGCTTGATCTGCTCGACTTCGGCGAAGCAGGCAGCCAGTGCGGTGTGAAGTTCCGACCAGCCCTGCTCATCGAGGCTCAGGGGCGTCCAGGCAAGCGTTCTGTCCTCGCGGGCGTCGAACGTCCGGGCGTGCATCGCGGACTCGACGCGGGCGACGAGGCCCTGGTAGACGGTCCGGCTGATGGCGACTCTCTGCCCGGCCGGGATCGCCGCCCACTGCGCGTCGGTGAAGTAGGCCACGGCCCGACCGCGATAGGTGTGTTCCACCGCCCCGCGAACGGGTCGCGTCCCGGCGACCTCGACGCACCCCGCCTTGAGCAGGCCCCGGAAGTGATACGCGACCAGGGAGAGTTGGTTCTGGAAGTCCCGACCCTTCGCTATCTCCGTCGGGACGAGCTTCGCTTCCACGAAGTCGGACGGACTCATCTCGCGTTCGTTGACGACTTCGAGGATGCGGACCCGGACCGGGTGGCTGATCGGGTGGCTCAGGCCGGTGTCGGGCGGCAGCGTCTCCCGTCGTTTGGACTTCCCTTTCGTCGTCTCCATCGAGGCTCCTAACTGGTTGAAATCTGCGGACCGATGGAGGCTATTCCACCATCCTGCGGAGCGAGCGACATCATGGTTCGCCGAGTCGTTTTGTTCGGTTGCACCCCACCAAAGTGACCGCTTGTATCGGTGCCCAAGCCAGCGCCAGGAAAGGGGGTGAAGCGAATGAAGATCGCCGACGCGGCACCGACGTTTCCGTCTGCCTCGATAACCAAGGGCGGCTGATCAGCCCGCCGATGCCGACCACCCCGGTGCGCGCCAAGCCGAATCGGAAGGGGTGGTCGCTCCGCCCCGCACTACTTTACGGAAGCTGCCTCGGCGTCTGAATCTCCTCGGACGATTCGGAGAGATCACGACGGTCCGTGTCTCGCGACGATCCTGATCGACTGGCCGGGGCAGCCAGCGATGCCGAATCCCGACGCTCAAGGAATGGCTCGGCCATAAAGACATCTAGACGACGATGATCTACGCGCACTACCTGCCCGCTGAACACGAGGCCGATGTGCTCGACCGTGCCCTCGGGAACGCCGTCGATAGCGTCCCTCTGACCTAGTTTCGAGGGGCAGGTTTCGGGGCATGTTCTACGATCAGCCATGCCTAAGTACGACCTATTGAAAGCAGTGGTAAACCGCTTGAGAAAGCCAAAATGCGCGTAGACTTAATGATCGAGGGGCAGGAGGACGTGACCTGGGACGACTGGGTCGCGATCGCCGAGGCCTGCGAACGCAGCGGCGTCGGCACGCTGTTCCGCTCCGACCACTACTACTCGGTCGAGGACCAGGCCGAGCGCGGCTCGCTCGATGCCTGGACGACGCTGGCGGCGCTCGCCGCGGTGACGGTGAAGCTGCGGCTGGGGACGATGGTCTCGCCGGCGACCTTCCGCCATCCCTCGGTCTTCGCCAAGTCGGTGGCGACCGTCGACCAGATCAGCGGCGGCCGGGTCGAGCCGGGGCTCGGCGCAGGCTGGTGGGACCGCGAGCACGAGGCCTACGGCTTCGACCTGCCGGCGCTCGGGCCGCGCATGGACGCCTTCGAAGAGCAGTTGGAGATCGCCACCCGGCAGTGGGAGGACGGCGCCTTCAGCTTCGACGGTGAGCACTTCAAGATCGTCGACCTCGACGCGCTGCCGAAGCCGGTGCAAAGGCCGATGCCGTTCATCATCGGCGGCTCGGGCGGCCCGCGAAGCCTGCGCCTCGCGGCGCGCTGGGCGAGCGAGTACAACACCGTCTTCCGCGGGCCGGAGGAGATGGCCGACCTGCGCGCCAAGCTCGACGCGGCCTGTGAGAAGCAGGGCCGCGATCCGGCGACGTTGCCGCTCTCGGTGATGACCGGCTGGATCGTGGGGGAGACCCGCGCGGAGGTCGTCGACCGCGCTTCCCGTCTCTCGCGGTGGAAAGGCGAAGGAGACGACGGCGAGAAGTTCCTCGCCGCGCAGCGGGACGCCGTGATCACCGGCACTGTCTCCGACGCTGTCGACCAGCTGCGCGCCCTGCACGAGGCGGGCTGCACGCGGGTGATGGCCCAACACCTTCTGCACCGCGACATCAAGGCGATCGAACTGATCGGCCGCGAGGTCGCGCCCCTCGTAGAAAGGTTCCAGTGATCTAGATGCGCTACACCAAGTTCGGCCCGACCGGCATGGACGTGTCGGTGATCTGCCTCGGCTGCATGTCCTTCGGCGAGCCCGACCGCGGCCGTCAGAAGTGGACGCTCGACGAGCCCGAGAGCCGCGCGCTGATCAAGCAGGCGCTCGACGCCGGGATCAACTTCTTCGACACCGCCAACGTCTACTCGGCGGGCTCCAGCGAGGAGATCACCGGCCGCGCCCTGGCCGAGATGGCCGACCGCGACGAGATCGTCCTGGCGACCAAGGTCCACGGCCAGATGCGCGAGGGACCGAACGGCGGCGGCCTCTCGCGCAAGGCGATCCTGGCCGAGATCGACAACAGCCTGCGGCGGCTGGGGACCGACTACGTCGACCTCTACCAGATCCATCGCTGGGACTACGAGACCCAGATCGAGGAGACGCTCGAGGCGCTGGACGACATCGTCCGGGCGGGCAAGGCCCGCTACATCGGCGCCTCCTCGATGTTCGCCTGGCAGTTCGCGCGGGCGCTGGCGACGAGCGAGCGCCACGGCTGGGCGCGCTTCGTTTCGATGCAGGACCACTACAACCTGCTCTACCGCGAGGAGGAGCGTGAGATGCTGCCGCTCTGCGCCGCCGAGGACATCGGCGTGATCCCCTGGAGCCCGCTCGCCCGTGGCCGTCTGACCCGGCCCTGGGACGCAGAGACGGCGCGCACCGCGACCGACGAGTTCGGCGCCTCCCTCTACCGTGACGAGGACGAGCGGATCGTCGCCCGCACCCTGGAGGTGGCGGAGCGCCTCGGCCGCCCGCCCGCCCAGGTCGCGATGGCCTGGCTCCTCGCCAACCCGGCTGTCACCGCCCCGATCGTCGGCGTCACCAAAGACCGGCACCTCGCCGACGCGGTCGCCGCGGTCGACCTCGAGCTCTCCGACGAGGATGTCGCCGCACTCGAGGAGCCCTACCGTCCCCACCCGATCGCCGGCCACGTCTGACGGCCCGCCGCGCGGCACCGCTCCCGCGCCCCGGCTCGCTAGATTTGTTGCCGCGCGGTGGCGGTAGCTCAGTTGGTAGAGCTCTGGCTTGTGGTGCCAGCGGTCGCGGGTTCGAGCCCCGTCCGCCACCCCTGAGTTTCCCGCGGTTCAAGCGGGACCGCTCGACCGGGCTCCTCATGGCTGGAGGCGCTTGCCTCGGCCTCGCTAGGGTCGGGGCATGAAGGTGACGATGCTCGACGGGGGAAGCTTCACCTCGGCGGCCGGGATCTGGCGGCGCGGAGAGGACCTCGGCCGGCAGATGCGGTTCCCGATCCCGGTCTATCTGATCGAGGCCGGCGAGGAGCAGATCCTGGTCGACACCGGCCTCCATCCCGGCGCCGCCGCCGATGCGGCAGCGCGCTACGACGGGGCGGAGTCGATCGGCAACTTCCGGCTCGAGCTCAGCGCTCCGATCGACGACCTCGACGCGCAGCTAGCCTCGGCCGAACGGCTGCGGGCGCTGCGCGACGCCGGCGCCGTGGTCCGGCCGGGCCACGACCCGGCGGTGCTGGTGCCGGGGCCGGTGCCGGTCGGGACCGCGGCGCCTCGGTCGGGAGCCGCATCGCCGCGACCGCGAGAATGGGCCGATGAGGCTCGGGGTCGCGGCGGCGCTGGTCGGAGGTGAGCTGGTCGACGGCGACGTCGAGCTGGTCGACGGGCTCGTCGCCGCGGTCGGGGTCGGCGCGCCGCGAGGGTCGAGGATCGCGGCGCCGGGTTTCGTCGACCTGCAGGTGAACGGCTATGCGGGGGTCGACTTCTCGGCGCCAGGGGAGGACGGGTACGCGGTCGCGGGGGCTGCGCTCCTCGCCGACGGGGTGACCGCGTTCCAGCCGACGATCGTCACCGCGGAGGTAGACGCGATGGTCGAGTCGGTGCGGAGGGTCCGTGAGACCGAGCTCGGGCCGCGGATCATCGGCGCCCACCTCGAGGGCCCGTTCCTCTCGCCCGAGCGCCCCGGCGCCCACGACCCGGCCGCACTGCGGGCTCCCGACCTCGCGACGCTCTACCGGCTGCTCGCGGCCGGCGCCGTCACGCAGGTGACCCTGGCGCCGGAGCTGCCGGGCGCGCCCGAGCTGATCGACGCGCTCGTCGGCCGCGGCGTCATCGTCTCCTGCGGTCACACCGAGGCCGACGCCGCCACGGCCCACACTGCCTTCGGCCGCGGCGCCTCCGCCGTCACCCACCTCTTCAACGCGATGCGCCGCGCCACGCCCCGCGATCCGGGCATCGCCTACGCCGCGCTCGGCCGCGATGACGTCTTCATCACCTTGATCGTCGACGGCCGCCACCTCGCCGACGACACCGTCCGCGCCGCCTGGCGCGCCGCGGGCGACCGGCTCGTCCTGATCAGCGACGCCGTCGCCGCGGCCGGCGCTCCCGACGGCGACTACACGCTGGGCGGCAACGTCCCGATCCACTCCGCCGGCGGGGCGGTGCGGAACGCCGGCGGGTCGCTCGCCGGCTCGACGCTCTCGATGCCGCAGGCGGTGCGCAACTCACACGCGCTCGGCGTCCCGCTCGCCGCCGCGCTCCGCGCCGCCACCGAAGCCCCCGCCGCGATGGCGCGCCGCCCCGACCTCGGCCGCATCGCCCCCGGCGCCCGCGCCGACCTCGTCGTCCTCGGCGACTCGCTCGACGTCGAGCGCGTGCTGTTCGGCGGCCGCGAGGTCGCCATGAGGCCCGCGGTCTAGCGGAGTTCGCTCGAGTTCTTGCCGAGGAGCTGGCGGGCGACGATCAGGAGCTGGATCTGTTGGGTGCCCTCGAAGATGTCGAGGATCTTGGCGTCGCGGGCCCACTTCTCGAGCAGCTCGGTCTCACCGAGGCCGACCGCGCCGCAGAGCTCGACGCAGCCGAGAGTGACGTCGACGCAGGTGCGCCCCGCCTTCGCCTTCGCCATCGAGGCCTGCAACGAGTTCGGCTTCGAGTTGTCGGCCATCCAGGCCGCCTGCAGGGTGAGCAGCCAGGCCGCCTCGTAGTCGGCCTCCATCTCCAGCAAGCGGGCTGCCGCCGCGGGCTGGGAGAGGGCCGGGGTGTCGTAGTCGACCTCGACCCCCGCCGCCGACAGCTGCCGACGCGTCTCCTCCAACGCCGCCCGGGTCACCCCGACCGCCATCGCGGCGACCAGCGGCCGCGTGTTGTCGAAGGTCTGCATCGCCCCGGCGAAGCCTTTCTCGACGTTGACGTCGGGGTTACCGAGCAGCGCCTCCTTCGGCACCCGGCAGTCCTGCAGGGTGAAGTTGGCGGTATCGGAGGCGCGGATCCCGAGCTTGTGCTCGAGCCGGTCGAGCTTCAGCCCCGGGTTGTCGCGCTCGACGATGAACGACTTGATCGCGGCGCGCCCCGCGCTGCGGTCGAGCGTCGCCCAGACGACGATCAGGTCGGCGCGGTCGCCCGAGGTGACGAAGATCTTCTCGCCGTTGAGGACGTACTCGTCGCCGTCGAGCTCGGCGGTGGTGCGGATCGCGGCCGAGTCGGAGCCCGCTTCGGGCTCGGTGATCGCCATCGCCGCCCACTTGCCGCCGTAGCGCTCGAGCTGCTCCTCGGTCGCCACCGAGGCGATCGCCGAGTTGCCGAGCCCCTGGCGCGGCATCGAGAGCAGCAGGCCGACGTCCCCCCAGCAGAGCTCGATGATGCCGAGCACGGTGGAGAGGTTGGAGCCGTTGCGGTTCTCGCCCGCGTCGGAGCCGTTCTCGGAGCGGCGCACGCCGGCGGCACCGGCGCCGCCGAGGTCGGAGCCCTCGTTCATGCCGTCGATCAGCGACGCCAGCATGTCGAGCTCTTTCGGGTAGGCGTGCTCGGCCTCGTCGTACTTGCGCGAGATCGGGCGGAAGACCTCGGTCGCGACCTGGTTCGCCTGGTTGACCAGCGGTTTGTATTTCTTCGGGATCTCGAGGTTGATCATGGTGTCTCCTTCGCGGGTCGTAGCGTCGGCTAGACGAGCAGGGCGCCCTCCATGACGCCCGCGGATCTGAGGTCGCGGTACCAGCGCTCGACCGGGTGCTCCTTGACGAAGCCGTGGCCGCCGAGCAGCTGGACGCCGTCGGAGCCGATCTTCATCCCCTTCGCGGCGCAGAGCCGGCGGGCGATCGCCGCCTCGCGGCCGAAGTCGACGCCCCGGTCGGCGCGGCTGGCGGCGCGGTAGGTGGCGAGCCGCATGCCGCTCGACTCGATCCCGATTTCGGAGACGGGGAAGGCGACGCCCTGGCGGTTCGAGACCGGTTCGCCGAACGCCTGGCGTTCGTTGACGTAGGGGATGACGTAGTCGAGGACCGCCTGCGCGGTGCCGACCGCGAGCGCGCTCCAGGCGATCCGCGCCCGGTTGACGCACTCGACGTAGTCCTCGCGCCTGCCCTCGCCGAGGATCGCGGCCGCCGGGATCCTCGCCCCCTCGATCACCAGCCGCCCGGTGGCGGCGGGGCGGAGGCCCATCGCGGGCTCGTCCTCGACCGACAGGCCCTTGGTGCCGGACTCGACGACGAAGAGCGCCGGGCCGATGCCCTCGGCCTCGGCGGCGACGAGGAAGAGCTCGCACTCGGTGGCGCGGGCGAGCAGCGACTTGGCGCCGTCGAGCAGCCAGTCGTCGCCGTCACGCCTCGCCTTCGTCTCCAGCTCCAGTGGGTCGAAGAGCGGCCGCGGCTCCAGGATCGCCAGCGCCGCGGCGGGCACGTTCTCCTCGGTGAAGGCAGGGAGGTAGGTCGCCTCCTGCTCGGCCGAGCCCCAGAGCCCGATCGCGGTGGCGACGGCGCCGGGGGCGAGCGCCGCGTAGGCGATCCCCAGGTCGCCGTGGGCGAGCGCCTCGCCGATCAGGGCCGTGGTCGTCGCCGCGCCTTCTTCCATCACGCCGCCGAGCTCGGCCGGGACGCCGAGCATCGCGACGCCGAGCTCGGTCGCCAGGGCGAGGATCTCGGGCGGCGTCGTCCGCTCGTCGTCGGCGGCTTTCGCCGCCGGGCGGATCTTCTCCTCGGCGAAGGAGCGGCCCGCCTCCTGGAACATCTGCTGCTCGTCGTCGGGGGTGACGTCGAAGAGGCCCTTCGCCTTGGAGCGCGGCTGGCGCGCCGGTTTGCCCAGCTGCTGGGCGGCCTTGAAGGTGCGCCCGGCGGCGGTCGCCGTGCGGAAGCCGGACTTGGTGCCCTGGAAGAGCGCCCGCTCCACGCCCTTGCGGATGCGGATGCGGTCGAGCAGGTCGGAGCCCGCGAGCCAGTTCAGCCCGCGCAGCCCGATGCCCATCGCACGCTCGGCCACGCCCTTGTCGCTGTCGGTCGTCGTCGTCGTCACTTTGCCTTTCCCGTCTTGGCTTTGGTCGCCTTGGAGGTGGATTTGGTCTTCGTCCCGGTCTTGGCG
This sequence comes from uncultured Actinomycetes bacterium, assembly GCA_963824485.1. Lineage (GTDB taxonomy): Bacteria > Actinomycetota > Thermoleophilia > Solirubrobacterales > 70-9 > VAYN01. The sequence continues at coordinate 419,159 of CAWGPH010000003.1, read as the reverse complement.
GTGACCGGGAGGACCCGGCCGTCGAGGTGGCGGTCGGCGCGCTTCTCGCCGCGGCCGCGCACCGTAAAGTCGATCTCCTCGCCGGAGCCCCCGGCGGGTCCCTGGTCCTGGGTCGCGAACTCGACCCGGGCCGGCAGGTAGATCGGCCGGCGGAAGCGGACGTCGGCGGTGAAGGCGTCGGGCAGGCGCGAGTCGAGCGCCGCCAGCGCCCGCGCCTTCGTCCACATCCCGTGCGCGATCGCCGCCGGGAAGCCGAGCGGCTTCGCGGTCAGCGAGTGCATGTGGATCGGGTTGCGGTCACCGGAGACCGCCGCGTAACGGCGGCCGAGGTCGCCGGGCAGGCGCCACTCGGCGCTGGCGGCGACCTCCTCGCCGACGATCGGGAACGCCTCACCCGCCGCCGTGCCGGGATCGCCCTTGCCGCGGCGCAGGAAGGTGCTGGTGCTCTCCCAGGCGATCTGGCGGCCGACCCGGACCTCGGTGACGACGTCGAAGGCCTGCCCTTTCGGGTGCGGCACGACCTTCGTCGCCCGCACGCGGAGGTCCAGCTCCTCCTCGACCCCGAGCCGCCGGTGCTGGGTGATGCGGTTGGCGATGTGGACGAGGCCGACCGCGCCGAACGGGAACGAGCCGTCCGCCATCAGCGCCATGTGCAGCGGGAAGGCGAGCACGTGGGGGTATGTCGGCGGCAGGTGATCGCGCAGGGCGAAGCCGCAGACCTTGGCGTAGGCGGCGACCGCGGCCGGGTCGGCGACGACTCGGTCGAGCTCCAGCCGCACGTCGGGGATCTCACCGCCGCCGCCGGGGATGAAGGGGAGCAGCGAGGCGCCCGGGACGAGCGGCGCGGCGGCGCGGGCGTAGAGCGGCAGGATGCTCGGCGCGCTCGCCAGCTTCCTCGTCTCGGTCTTGCTCGCGGGCACCACCGTCACGCCCCCAACAGGCTCTGGCCGCAGACGCGGACGACGTTGCCGGTGACCCCGGTGGTGGCCGGGGAGGCGAACCAGGCGATCGTCTCGGCGACGTCGACCGGCAGTCCGCCCTGAGAGAGCGAGGAGAGGCGGCGGCCGGCTTCGCGCGGGCCGATCGGCATCGCCGCGGTCATCTTGGTCTCGATGAAGCCCGGCGCGACCGCGTTGATCGTCGCCTTGCGCTTCGCCAGCTCCGGCGCCAGCGATTCGACCATGCCGATCACCCCGGCCTTCGAGGCGGCGTAGTTGGTCTGGCCCGAGTTGCCGGCGATCCCCGACATCGAGGAGACGCAGACGATGCGGCCGTTGTCGTTCAGCCGTCCCGAGTCGAGCAGCGCGTCGTTGATCCGCTCCTCGGCGGAGAGGTTGATCTCCATCAGCCCCGTCCAGCGGTCCTCCGGCATCTTCGCGATCGTGCGGTCGCGGGTGACGCCGGCGTTGTGGACGACGACGTCGACGCCGCCTTCGAAGTGGGCGGCGATCCGCTCCGGCGCGTCGTCGGCGGTGATGTCGAGCGGCAGCGCCTCGCCGCCGAGCGCCTCGACCACGGCGCGCAGGTCGCCCTCGGCCTGCGGCACGTCGAGGCCGACCACCTTGGCGCCGTCACGGCCGAGCGTCGCCGCGATCGCCGCGCCGATCCCGCGCGAGGCGCCGGTCACCAGCGCCGTCTTGCCGGAGAGGGGGAGGTCCCAGTCGATCGCCGGCGTCGGCGCGACGCCCTTGCCGACCCGGATCACCTGGCCGTCCACATAGGCGGAGCGCGGCGAGAGCAGGAAGCGCAGGGTCGAGTCGAGCTGGTCCTCGGCGCCCGGCTCCACATATACGAGCTGGGCGGTGGCGCCCTTGCCGCCGATCTCCTTGGCGAGTGAGCGGGTGAAGCCCTCGAGCGCGCGCTGCGCGGTGTGGGCGCGAGCCGTGCCGGCCAGCGCCGGGGTGGTGCCGAGGACGACGACGCGGCCGCTGCGCCGCAGCCGTGGCACGGCGGGGTAGAAGAAGCGCTGCAGCTCGACCAGCTCGGTCGAGTCGGCGATCCCGCTCGCGTCGAAGACCAGCGCCTTGGCCTTGCCCTCGGCGCCGGCGCGTTCGGCGCCGATCGCGTCGAGCAGCGCCTTCAGCGGGCGCTCCAGCCGGCCGCCCGGGGCGGCACCGCTCAGCACGGGCCCGGCGACGACCGGGGTCCCGGGCTGGTAGCGGTCGAGGTCGACCGGCTGCGGGAGCCCGACCTGGCGGGCGAGCGTCGAGACGACCGGCGCGTTGACGATCTGCGAATACCTATCGCTCATTTGGCTCCTCCAGGGGCTTCGAGGATCGCGACGACGCCCTGGCCGCCGGCGGCGCAGATCGAGATCACGCCGCGTCCCCTTCCGTCTTCGTGCAGCTGTTTGGCGAGGCCGGCGACGATCCGGCCGCCGGTCGCCGCGAACGGGTGGGCGGCGGCGAGCGAGCCGCCGTTCACGTTCAGCTTCGCCCGGTCGATCGCGCCCAGCGGCGCTTCCCGGCCGAGCTTCTCCTTGCAGAACGCCTCGTCTTCCCAGGCTTTCAGCGTGCAGAGGACCTGGGCGGCGAAGGCCTCGTGGATCTCGTAGTAGTCGAAGTCCCGCAGGGTGAGGCCGGCCCGGTCCAGCATCCGCGGCATCGCGTAGGCGGGCGCCATCAGGAGGCCTTCGCGCTTGTGGACGTGGTCGACCGCCGCGGTCTGCGCCTCGGTGAAGTAGGCCAGCACCGGGAGGTCGTGTTCCTTCGCCCACTCCTCGGAGGCGAGCAGCACCGCCGAGGCGCCGTCGGAGAGCGGCGTCGAGTTGGCCGCGGTCATCGTCCCCTCGGGGCCGCCGAAGACCGGTTTCAGCTTCGCCAGCTTCTCCACGCTCGAGTCGGGGCGGAGGTTGCCGTCGCGCTCCAGGCCGAGGTAGGGGGTGAGCAGGTCGGTGAGGAAGCCGCGCTCGTAGGCGGCGGCGAGGTTCTTGTGCGAGGCGACGGCGAGCTCGTCCTGCTCGGCCCGGCCGATGTCCCATTCGGTCGCCATGATCGCCGTGTGCTCGCCCATCGAGAGGCCGGTCCGCGGCTCCTCGTTGCGGGGGACGCGGGGGACGACGTGGCCGGGGCGGAAGCGGGTCAGCGTCTTCAGCTTGCCGGTGGTCGAGCGCTGCCGGTTGGCCTCCAAGAGGGTCGCCCGCAGCTCCTCGTTCAGCTCGATCGGCGCGTCGGAGGTGGTGTCGGCGCCGCAGGCGATGCCCGCGTCGATCTGCCCGAGGGCGATCTTGTTGGCGACCAGGATCGCCGTCTCCAGGCCGGTGCCGCAGGCCTGCTGGACGTCGTAGGCGGGGGTCTCGGGGGCGAGCCGCGTCGAGAGCACGCTCTCGCGGGTCAGGTCGCGGTCATGCGAGTGCTTGAGGACGGCGCCGCCGGCGACCTCGCCGAGCGTCTCGCCCTCGAGCCCGAGGCGGTCGATCAGCCCGTCGAGCGCCGCGGTCAGCATGTCCTGGTTGGTCGCGTGCGCGTACTTGGAGTCGGAGCGCGCGAAGGGGATCCGGTTGCCGCCGACGACGGCGACCCGGCGGGTCTCGCTGTTCATGCCTTGGGGGTTCCTTTCCCGGGTTTGGAAGTGGGGGAGGGGGCGGTCGCCCGCGAGCGGGCGCGGAGGCCGGGCTCGACCGTCGAGATCAGCAGCTCGGCCGCCTCGCCCGCGGCGATCGCCTCGGTCCGCAGCCACCAGCGGGCGAGCTCCTCGGCGGCGCCGAGCAGGGCGGCGGAGAGGGCCTCGATTTCGATCCGCGCCTTCTTGCGGCGCGCGTCGGGCAGCTGGGCGAGCAGCGAGCCGGAGACCAGCTCGACGATCTGCCCGCGGTAGACGGCGACCCGCTCGGCGACCTCGCCGCTGCTCGGCAGCGTCTCGTCGAAGAGGACCGCCCAGGCGGCGCGGTCGGAGTCGAGGAAGGCGAAGAAGGCGCGCACCCCGGCGCCGAGCGCGTCGCCGGGGCTGTCGGTGCTGGCGATCGCCTCGCCGACCGTCCGCGTCAGCGAATCGCCCGCCCGCTCCATGCAGGCGATGTAGAGGCGCTCCTTGTTGCCGAAGTAGTTGTAGAGCAGCGGCTTGGTGACGCCGACCGCCGTCGCGATCTCGTCCATCGTCACCGCGGCATAGCCGCGCGCCGCGAACATTTCGTGCGCGACCCCGAGCGTCTGGGCCATGCGGTCGCCCCGCGACAGCCTCGAACGGACTTCTACATTCATCGGTGCATACATTACCCGACTATAAATTTATATACACGTAACGTGACCCAACTCACATAGGCTCGGACCCAGCGCGCAGCCGGCACCGGACGGGAATCTCCGTGTGGAGTTTCGGGCGCTGAGGGACCGAAACTCCACACGCGTGCTCTTGACCGGTCAGGGGTAAGTGAGACGCATGAGGAGAGCGGTGCTCATAGTAGATCCTTCCCCTTGTTCTTCTGAGATCTAGATATGGGAGGCCGAGCGAAGCGAGGCCGTCGAAGATCCCGAAGGAACACATAGAGAAGCCGACCGCCGTCGGGAGAAACGCCCTCGGTGCCAGCCCCGCAGAGGGCCACGATGAGACCAGTAGGATTTCGACGGTGACTGACGGCGTGGTCAAGCGGGTGGAAAAGCCATGGGGCCATGAGGAATGGTGGGCGGACACCGAGCTTTATGGCGGCAAACTGCTCCACGTCAAGGCCGGTCACCGGCTCTCGCTGCAGCTTCACGAGGAGAAGGACGAGTCGTCCTACGTCCTCTCGGGAAGGCTCCGGCTGACCAGCGGCATAGGTCCCGATGACCTCCGTGAGAGGGAGATCGGCCCCGGATTCGCCTGGAGGGTGAAACCGGGAACCGTGCACACGATCGAGGCGATCGACGACTCGGTGGTCATCGAGGTCTCGACCGCGCATTTCGACGATGTCGTGCGGCTCGAAGACCGCTACGGGCGGGCCGCCGAGACTCAGAGCTGAGCGCCCCCGCTTTCCCAAGCCGGAACGCGGGCCCCCTTATTCGGCGTACAGGAATTCCCTGGTGCTGGTCGGTGGACCGAGAGGCTGATCGGTGGTGGCGACTCCGTGCACCTTTCTCGGGTGGCTCTTGCCCGGGCCCAGGCGAAGCGGCACGAAGAGAAGTTCATGGCCACCGCCACTCACGGAAAACGGGATTGAGATGCGGTGACCCTCGCGAGAGAGGGTTACCACTCCGGAACAGAAGCCTCGTCCGGAGCCGACGCACCGCACGGGGACAGCCACGTTATCGGCGACGTTGCGTGCTTTACCGCCCGCGAAGACGAGGGTCAGACCGGGTGCCGGGAAAGAGGGTTCGGCGGCGGCCGATGCGGGGATCGCCACGCCGCTCAGAATGACAAGAAAGGAGAGCAGTGCCGTAAGGCGCTTGCTCACATTACCCAAGCTTTTCGTTCTTTTCGGCAACGGGTTTTCCTTTTTGTCCGATGTGCCAGCGGCAAGCTGACCCGCCGGCGACGTTACCACTTTCCGTCCAATGCTCAGGCAAACATTCGTCCAAATGTGCTATAGGGATTAAAGTCGCGTCTGGGTCCACCACAAGTGGTCCGTGAACTGGCGCGATGCGCCGGCCCGGACATCCGCGCCAGGGTCCGCCGGGCGGCCCCGGCGATGCTTCCCGACGAGTGGCTAGAGCTCGGTGCCGTCGTAGAGCTTGCGCACGTGGACGGTGCCCGCGGGCGCGGCTTCGAGGCAGAGCTTGCAGAGGACGCACTCGTCGACGTTCGCGTCGACGACCTCGACCTGGCCGTCGGCGTTCTTGAAGATGTCGACGGGACAGACTTCTTCGAGCTTGGCGGCGACGGCGGCGTCGCTCTTGATCGAATCGTCGACCTCGACCTCGATGAAGACTTTCTCCAGGTTGCCGGCCATCAGGCGAGCACCCCGAGCTTCTCCTTGACCACGGTCGGGATCTCGTCGATCCGCTCGACGACCCGGATGCCGGCGGCTTCGAGGCGGGCGATCTTCTGCGTCGCCGTGTCCTCTGCGCCTTCGACGATCGTGCCGGCGTGCCCGAAGCTCATGCCCTTCATCTCCTCGTCGTCCATGAATTTGCCCGCCATGAAGGCGACGATCGGCAGGCGCGAGTTGTTGTCGGCCACCCACTCGGCCAGCTGGGCCTCCATGCGGCCGCCCGGCTCGGTGTAGATGACGATCGCCTTGGTCTGCTCGTCGGCCTCGAAGAGCGGCATCAGTTCGGCGTAGGTGGAGCCGATGATCGCGTCGCCGCCGATCGAGACGGCGGTCGAGACGCCGAGCCCGGCCTGGGTCAGCGAGGAGGAGATCTCGGTGGTCATCCCACCGGAGCGGCTCATCACGCCTACCGGCCCCGGTGCGTAGGCCTTCGCCGCGTCTTTGGCGGGGCCGCCGATGCCGCCCATCTTGCAGACCTCCGGCACGATCAGGCCGAGGCAGTTGGGCCCGATGATGCGGGCGCCGTTCATATCGGCGAGCTCGACCATCTGGGCGACGTCGCCGCGCGGGATCCGCTCGGTGACGATCACGATCAGCTTGATCCCATTGAGGATCGCCTCGAAGACGGCGTCTTTGGTGAAGGCGGGGGGGACGGTGACGACCGCGCCGTCGATCGGCCCGCCGTGGTGCTCGACCGCCTGGGCGACGGTGTCGAAGACCGGCACGCCGTGCACCTCGCGGCCCTTGCGGCCGGGGGTGACGCCGCCGACCACCTTGGAGCCGTAGTCGAGGCACTCGCGGGTCAGGTTCACCGCCTCGCGGCCGGTGATCCCCTGGACGATGAAGGTCGTCTCCTTCGAGAGCAGGATGCTCATCAGGCAGCGGCCCCCTCGGGCGTTCCCTGGACCTTGGCGACGGCGCGCCCGGCCGCCTCCCAGAGCGACACCGAGCGGTCGCAGTACTCGACCCCGTAGCGCTCGAGGATGCGGAAGCCCTCGTCCTCCCAGGCGCCCGGGATGCGGAAGATCGCGATCGTCTCGCCGGGGTCCTTGTCGAGTTCGAGGCAGGCCTTGATCACGCCGCGGGCGACGATGTCGACGCGGGTGTTGGAGACGATCGACATCATCACCGCGATCTTCTCGACGCCGTCCTTCTCGAGGACCTCCTTGGCCAGGCCGCAGGCCTTGGCGACCGACGGGTTGCCGCCGATCTCCGAGTAGTTGGCGGGCTTGCCGCCCTGGCTGCGGACCGCGTCGGTGAGGGTCAGCGAGCCGCCGCCGGCGCCGATCACGAGGCCGAGGTTGCCGGTGAAGCCGTGGTCCTTGCCCTGGATCACGCCGCGGTGGTCGGCGGCGTCGATCGCGGCGACGTGCTCTTCGAAGGCCGAGTGCTCGTACGGTTCGCGGGTGTCGGCCTCGGCGATCCCGAGCTCCTTGCGGAGCAGCTTCTTCTGCCGGCCGACCGCCTCCTCCTCCATCTCCATGTGGGCGTCGAGCGCGACGAAGCTGCCGTCGGTCAGCTCGGCCAGGGGGTTGATCTCGGCCAGCGTCATGTCGTTCTCGCGGAAGAGGCGGGCGAGGCGCGCCAGCACCGGCGTCGCGCGATTGAGCTGCGAGCCGGTGACCCCGGTCGCGGCGATCGTCTGCTTCGCCTCGAAGTCGGGGATCGGGAAGAGGTTGGAGACGTGGCCGCGGCCGACGTGGTCCGGGTGGGTGCGGGCGACCTCCTCGATGTCGATCCCGCCCATGTCGCTGAACAGCATCAGCGGACGCTTCGCGGTGCCGTCCCAGACGACCCCCGCGTAGTACTCCTGCTTGACCTCGGCTTTCGGGTCGACGAGGACGCCGCGTGGCATGTGGCCGTTGATCTCCAGCTGCAGGATCGCCTCGGCGTGCTCGGCCGCCTCGTCCGGCGTGTCGGCGAATTTGACCCCGCCCGCCTTCATCCGGCCGCCGCTCAGCACCTGCGACTTGATCACCACCGGGCCGCCGATCTCCTCGGCCGCCGCCCGCGCCTGCTCCGGCGTCGTGCAGAACCCGTACTTGGTGACGGGAATGCCCGCGAGCTCGACGATCTGGCGCGCCTCGTACTCGAAGAATCTCATCGGCGGGGCACCCTACACCGCGACCGGGAACAATGGCGCGACAGTGACCTCCCCCCGCGCGCCCCGCGCCGTCATCGCCGTTTCCCTCGCCGCCGTCCTCGCGCTGCTCGTCGCGGGCTGCGGCGGCGGCACCGACGTCGACTACACGAAGGCCTCGGAAACGGTCCGCGCCAGCCTCGAATCGACGCGCGAAGGCTTCGGCACCAAGGTCGAAGCGGTCGACTGCCCGAGTGGGGTGAAGGTGGAACCGGGTACCCACTTCGAATGCACAGTGCGTTTCCCCGATGGGGTGGTCGCCTACGCCCACCTGAGGATCCGCGACGAGAAGGCGGACCTCAGCTTCGAATCGCTGACGCCGCGGCCGGCCGGCGGCTGAGCGAAAGCCCGTCCAGGCCAGGTCTCAAGCGGTATGGAGCCCGGAGAGACGAATGTCCGCCCACTTCTGGGGACCGTTCCTGTCATCATGCAGACGCCCGACCGCTTGACTTTTCCGCCATCCGCGGAGTGCAGGGTCGGCCCGCCGGTCCCTACCGGCCAGATATGCGATCCACAGCGCTGAAGATCCTGAGCAAGGGCGCCGACGCTCCCGTCGTCGGCCGCAAAGCGACGAAATAGAGAGAGGCGAATGAGCGACTCGACCACCACGGCCCCCGCTGAGTTGACGACGAACCAGAAACTGCTGGACTGGGTGGGAGAGATCGCCGCCCTGACCGAGCCCGACTCCGTGCAATGGTGCGACGGCTCCGCCGAGGAGTACGACCGGCTTGCTCAGGTCCTGATCGACGCCGGGACCTTCGAGCGCCTCTCCGAGGCGAAGCGGCCGAACAGCTACCTCGCCCTCTCCGACCCCGCCGACGTCGCCCGGGTCGAGGACCGCACCTTCATCTGCTCCGAGGATGAGGCGGACGCCGGTCCGACCAACCACTGGCGCGACCCCGCCGAGATGCGCAAGACGCTCGCCGAGCTCTTCAAGGGCTCGATGAAGGGCCGCACGATGTACGTGGTGCCTTTCTCGATGGGCCCGCTCGGCTCCGACATCTCCGAAATCGGCGTGCAGCTGACCGACTCCGCCTACGTCGCGGTCTCGATGCGGATCATGACCCGGATGGGCAAGGCCGCCCTCGACCAGCTCGGCGACGGCGAGTGGGTGCCCTGCGTCCACTCGGTCGGGATGCCGCTCGAGGAGGGCGTCGAAGACGTCTCCTGGCCCTGCAACGAGGCCAACAAGTACATCGTCCACTACCCCGAGACGCGCGAAATCTGGTCGTTCGGCTCGGGCTACGGCGGCAACGCGCTGCTCGGCAAGAAGTGCTTCGCGCTGCGGATCGCCTCGGTGATGGCGCGCGACGAGGGCTGGCTCGCCGAGCACATGCTGATCCTCAAACTCACCTCGCCGCAGGGCGAGGTCAAGTACGTGACCGGCGCCTTCCCCTCGGCCTGCGGCAAGACCAACCTGGCGATGCTGGTCCCGACCCTGCCCGACTGGAAGGTCGAGACGATCGGCGACGACATCGCCTGGATGAAGATCGGCGAGGACGGCCGTCTCTACGCGGTCAACCCCGAGGCCGGGTTCTTCGGCGTCGCGCCGAACACGTCGCACAAGACGAACCCGAACGCGATGGACACGATCGAGCGCAACACCATCTTCACCAACTGCGCCAAGACCGACGACGGCGACATCTGGTGGGAGGGGATGACCGGCGAGCCGCCGGCGCACGCGATCGACTGGCACGGCAACGACTGGACGCCGGACTCCGACACCGCCGCCGCCCACCCGAACGCCCGCTTCACGACGCCCGCCGGGCAGTGCCCGTCGATCGCGCCGGAGTGGGAGGACCCGGCCGGGGTGCCGATCGACGCCTTCCTCTTCGGCGGCCGCCGCGCCACCGCGGTGCCGCTGGTCGGCGAAGCGTTCGACTGGGAGCACGCGGTCTTCATGGGGGCGACCATGTCCTCGGAGACGACCGCCGCCGCGGCCGGCGAGGTCGGCCAGCTGCGCTTCGACCCGATGGCGATGCTGCCCTTCTGCGGCTACAACATGGCCGACTACCTGGCCCACTGGCTGAAGATCGGCAACACCGAGGGCGTCAAGCTGCCGCGCGTCTTCTACGTCAACTGGTTCCGCAAAGACGACGACGGCAAGTTCCTCTGGCCCGGCTTCGGTGAGAACAGCCGCGTCCTCGAGTGGGTCTTCCGCCGCTGCCAGGGCGAGGGCGAGACGGTCGAGACGGCGATCGGCCTGCTGCCGACCCCGGACGACCTGAACACCGACGGCCTCGACATCTCCGCTGCGGCGCTCGAGGAGCTGCTCACCGTCGACGAGGAGCTCTACCGCGCCCAGCTGCCGCAGGTGAAGGAGCACCTCGCCAAGTTCGGCGACAAGCTCCCCGCCGAGGTCAGCGCCCAGCTGGACGCGCTCGAGGCGCGGCTCGGTTAGTGACCTGAGTCGGTGGTCCGCGGGCATTTGCGGGCCCGCCGGATCACCGACACCGATGTCGAGCGGGCGATCTCGTTGGCGGCTAGGTTGGCGCTTGTACGCGTAACCGCCAACCTCTGTGCTCACTTGGAAAGAGCGTCAGGGTCTTCTAGCCGTTCGTTCCCGACCCCTCGTCGAGCCAGCGGGCGCGTAGAGCGGTCGCGAGGCGCTCGACGAGGGGGTCGGTTTTCGCCCGCGGCGCGCCGTCGAGGCTGCGGACGGGACGGATCCCGCGCAGCGACGAGGTGAGGAAGAGGTCCTCGGCGCGGCGCAGGTCGTCGAGGTGGAGGGGGTGCTCGGAGGTCGAGATGCCGAGCTCGGCGGCCAGCGTCAGGGTCGCGGCGCGGGCGGTCCCGGGCAGGATGCGATCGTCTGTGGGCGGCGTGGCGAGGCCGCCGTCGACGACGACGAAGATGTTGGCGCGGCCCGCCTCGAGCACCTCGTCGTCGGCGGCGAGGATCAGCGGCACCGCCTCGCCGAACTCGGCCTCGACCGACTCGAGCCAGTCGCGGTCCGCCCACTTGTGCGCGCCGGCCCACTCGGGGTGGCGGACCGTGCGCAGGTCGGCGCCGTGAGCCCGGTCGGGGAAGAAGATCGCCGGGTCGATCGGCTCGGCGGCGATCTCGAAGCGCAGGCCGTCGCCGTCGGGGAGGAGGTCGATCCGCATCCGTCCCAGCTCCAGCGGGCGGGCGGCGTCCTCGATCGCGCCGACCAGGTCGGCGGGCAGGTCGTGCGCGAAGAGCTCGCGGCTGGAAGCGGCGAGACGGGCGAGGTGGGCATCCAGTTGGACCGGCCGGCCGGCGGCAACGAGCAGGGTCTCGAACAGGCCGCGGGCGGGGTCGGGGGAGGTGGGGGAGGGCAAGGCGCTCGATTATCCCCGCAAAGTCCGGCTTTCCGCCTGAGCGGCCTCTACATTGGCCACGATGGAGGCCGCCGAGCGCGACACGACCGACGAATGGCGCATCGCCCCGGAGCGGGCGCCGGCCACCGTAGCCGAGCTCGAAGGGCGGATCGACGTCGCCCTCGCCACCGCCCGCTCGGCCGAAGAGGCGGCGCTCGAGATCGGCGCCGCCAGCCTGGAGGCGGCCGAGCAGGCGCGCCGCGCCGCCGCCATGGCCGAATGCGCCAGCGCTGCCGCGGTGCGAGCTGCGAATGTGGCCTCCGCGCCGAACATGGCCTTGGTACCGGCCGGAACCGTGGCGGCATCGTCCCAGCCTGCATCGGCGCCACAACAAGTTGTACCGCCCCTCTCAGAGCCCGATTCGAACGGCATCGCCGTAGCCGCCATCGATCCGTTCGAGGAACGGATCACCGCGTTCCGGGAGCGGGCCGAGCAGGTGATGATCAGGTTGCAGAAGCTTGAGGCGCCGCAGGAGTCTGTCGGCAGCTTCCGGTGACGACGGCAAACCGCAGTCGTACTGGGGGACGCGCGAAGAAGGCGTGGAAGCTGCCTACTCGGAGATGACCGGCGTCGCCGATGCCTGGACCCAGAGCACCGTGCAAGCGGACGGGCATACCCTGGTACTGAAGACCCTCACCGCGGAACCGCGCATCTCGGTGGTCTTCATGCGCCTGCTCGAGCTCCACGGTTCCCATGTCTAGCTAGCTTAGTTAGATCTTGAAGTGCCTCGTCGCCGGGGTCGAATGCGAGCCATCCGGGTTGACGACGCGCACCTCGAACGTGTAGCGGCCCGGCCTCAGGTGCCTGTATATCCTGGGGGATGCACAGCGGGAGAAGGCAGCCTTCTTGTGGTGCTTTGCTCCGGGCCCGATCAACCTGCACTGGAAGCCTTTGGTCACGCCGACGCCGGTGAAGCGGAACGTCGCCTTCCGCTTCCTCCTCGTGATCGTCGCCTTGGTGATCGCCGCGTCGGACATGCGAGTGAAGGTCGCCTGTATCTCGCGGTCGGACTCCAGGTTTTCCACCCGACAGGTGTCTCCCGCGGCACCGGTGCATCCATCCCAGGTGACCGTGGAGTCACGGGGGGTTGCGGTCAGCGTGACATCCCCGGCCTCGTCGAATCGGGCGCTGCAGGTCGCCCGGCAGCTGATCCCGCCGGGCTCGGAGGTGACCGAGCCGGTACCCGTGCCCGACGTGGAGACGCGGATGGTGTGGTGGATCGGGGCGAAGGTCGCGGCAACCGAGACGTCCGAGCCCATGTCCGCGACGCAGGCGCCGGTTCCCGAGCAGCCACCGCCCGACCAGCCGGTGAATTCGGCGTGGACGGCAGGCTTCGCGGTTAGCGTGACCCGCGTGCCGTCGACGAAGGAGTGCGAGCAGCTCGAGCCGCATTCGATCCCGGGGATATCGGAGCTGACCGAGCCACCGGCTTCGCCCTCGCGCGTGACCGTGAGCGTGTGTTCCTCAGGACCGAAGCCGAGGAGATGGCCGTCGTAGGTACCGACATAGATGTGCCCACCGCTCGCGTCCGGCCGGGCGAACTTGGTCGAGACGCCGATCTCCCCACTCCAGAGCAGCTGCAGGGAGCCTTCCACCGGGACCGCGGCGTAGGCGTTCAGCGTCGACCCTTCGCACCCGGGCGGATCTGAACATTGGCTGATCCAGACGATCCCCGAGCCGGTCGTGGCGCCATCGGAGGTGACCAGGGGCGAGCCTGAGCCATAGCCGAGGTTTTCGGGTGCATGCGCCACCAAGGAGAGATGGGGCGCGCCGCTTTCGTCCGTTCCGTACTTGAAAGCCTCCAGTGAGCCCACCGAGGGTATGTATACGTAGCCGCCGTCACCCGGCCAGACCGCCATCGAGCCCCATAGGCCACCGGTTTCGGGAATCTCCTGCACGACGTCGTCACCACCTCCCGCGCCCTGGCCCATGCCGCCGAGATCGTCTCTGTCGAGGAGGTAGACGGTCCCCGGCTTGCCCACCTCCACCATCAGATGAGGGACGGCCACGGTGCCGAAGTAAGGCGAAGGCAGGCCCAGCGGCGCACCGGAGCCGAGGTCGAGGTCTTCTTCGTTCAGGGATTCGTTGTCGAACGGGGAGAAGAAGTCCGTCGCCTTGAGGCTGCCGTCGGGCTGCACCGCGAGCCGCACGACCGATTCGCCCAACCGCCCTTCAGGAGGGGTGTCGCCCGGACCGGCCCGTGGGGTCGGGCCGTTGCCGCTGGCGAAGAGGATCTGGCCTTCCCCGTCCGAGACCAGACCTCCACCTGCCTGCCAGATCGCCGACCCGCTCGACGAAGTCGCCCACATCGCTTCGATATGCCCGGCGGTGGACACCCCGACGATCCAGCCCTGGTAGGGCTGGATGTCGCAGTGGCTGCCGAAGGCCGCGTAGACGACGCCGTTCATCAACAGAAGGGCTGGACGCTGGAGCTGTTGGGTCGGGTCGAAGTCGACCCCCGCGAGATTTTGGGCTTCGCCGGATATCCGCACCGGGAAGCCCGGCTCCTCTTCGCCGTTCGACAGGTCGACGGCGTGCATGCTCCAGATCGCCGGGCCCGAGTCTCCCGTGGCGTAGCTCTTGGCGAAGAAGTAGGCGGTATTCGTCGTGGCGTCGATCACCGGGGTGCCGGTGATCCCCACATGCGGTTCGAGGTCGGTGCAGCCGATGTCCGCGGAGTTGAAGGGGATCCCGACGTTTCGCTGCCATCGGATCGCCCCGCTGCGGGGGTCGATCCCGTAGATCCAGTCGTCCTCGGTCGCGGCGAGCAGGGTGTCGCCCGAGACCAACGGCTGCGCATAGACCTGACCTCGGACCGTGGTGTCGAAGAGGGATCCGAAATCGCCGGCCCGAAGGAGTTGCGGGGTCAATTGCCCCTCATCGGGATACCAGCCGGTGCGAAGCGAGTCCGCTGCCGCTGTGACCGGTTCATCCGCCGCCGAGGCAGGCACGGCGTGAGTGAGCGTCGCGACACCCATCGCGATCGCCAGGAGCAGCAGTGCCAGTGCCTTCGTCTCGATCTTCATCGGATTTCAAGGCGACGAGCCACTTTGGCGCAGATCTACCTGCCCGGTGCCCTCGTCTCCTGCCTTCAGAAAGATAGGTCCTCGCCAGAGGAGCCCCCATGAGGGCAAGGTAGTCGCCCCTCCCGTGCCTGCCATCGGTACCGAGCACCTTAATCCCTGCGGCCAACCACCCGAGACCCGGCCTGGCCCCCATGGAGAACCGATGTAACTGCAGACATCCCTCGGCTGCGAGGATGACTCCTGCGGAGTACTGCGTTACCGCGACCCGTAGCAGCGTGCCCTCGACGGTGACGATCTTCGTGCTCGGCGTCCCGCCGAGCTTCATCAGCGCTGACTCGACCGCGTTCACAGCGGGGAGCTTCGGGTCGTTCACCTTCCTCACCGAGGGATCTCCGGTACCGAGCCTCTTCCTCGACGAGCGAATTGCCCCCGGGTGTCAGCTTCGTCGACGACGGCGACGACACCGCGACGCTCTCCGGCGTGCTGGCGAAGAGCGTCGCGGTGCCCGGCACCAGCCGCGTCTACCGGCTCAGACCGCCGGCCCGACCGTCGCGCTGAACGGCGCCACCGCCGCCAAGCCCACCTTCACTGCCCCCACCGGCCCCGCCACCACCGTCACCGTCGAAGCGCCCGCGGTCGTCGCCGAGACCGACATCGCCCGGTCGGCGACCGCCACCGCGTCCTCGCAGAGCCCGTCCTGGGGTCAGACCGCGGCGAAAGCGATCGACGGCGTGATCAGCCGGCTACCCCAGCAACTACGAAGCCGAGTGGGCTACCGAATGCGGCAAGGCGGGCAGCTGGCTGCAGCTGAAAGTGGTCGAAGATCTACACAGTCGACAGGGTCATCCTCTACGACCGGCCGAACGAAAACGACCAGATCACCTCCGGCGCCCTGACCTTCTCCGACGGCTCGACCCTGAACTTCAACGAACTGCCGAACGCCGGCGTGGGGCTCGAAATCACCTTCCCACCGAAGGCGACCACCAGCCTCAGGATGACCGTGAACACGGTCAAGTCGACGACCGAAAACATCGGGCTCTCCGAGATCGAAGTCTTCGGGAAGTAGCCGCAGCTGTCAGGTCCGGCTGCCGTGCCACTTCGCCAGCCCGCGCGCCGACAGCCAACCGCGTAGGCGGTAGGGGAACGCTCTCAGCGCGTGGTCGAGGAAGCGTGGCTGCAGCATGGCGAGGGCCTGAAAGCACCTGGTCGATCCTGTAACGCAGGCGCTGGCGGCCATCGAGGCCAGCCAGTCGGTAGCGCAGGAAGGTCCGCCGATAGGGCATCAGCGAGCTCAGCGAATAACCCGCCCAGTGGATCATGCTGACATTGCGGCCCGAGTAGGGGACGCGCCGGTCGGCGAGCTTCAAGTCGTCACCCGAGCCGGTCAGCCGCATCAAGGCGCCGGCGACCGCGAGGTCGTCGACCAGGTCGTTGGCGTCGGCCTTGTGCAGGCCGCTGACGTCGACGCAGTAGTTGATCAGCGTCTGCTCGAGGTTGTCGACGAATTCGGAGCGCAGCGGCCCGGTCGTGGCCGCGATTGCGCGGACCTTCGCACCGTCGAGTTGGCCGCCGCGGCCCCTGAAGGTGCCGCTGCTGAAGCCCGCCACGTCGTGCTCGGCGATCATGCGCTCGCGCAGCGGCCCCGGCTGGTAGACCTGGACCATGTCGGTGGCGAAGTGGACGAAGTCGGCATCCGCGCGCTCGAAGGCCTCGAAGTAGGGATCGAGCGGGCGCAGCACGACGAATGTCGGTGTCGAGGTAGAGGAAGTTGTCTTCAGGCGTCCATCTCGGCCAGCATCGGGTCGTCCAGCAGGTGGTAGCCGAAGCGGTCGAGGGCCGCTTTCATCTGCTCGCAGTTCCCATCGAAGGGGATCAACGTGACCGGCGGCTCCGGGTTATGGCGGTGGATACTCTCGCAGAAGGCGATCATCCACTCGACCACGGCGTCGGTGCCGAGGCAGACGGCGCCGCGGGAAGGAGCTCCCCGTCAAAGCCCATATGCCTCCGCCAGCTCGGGGTCCTTGGCGGCGAGCATTTCGGCCAGCTCGACCATCACCTTGCACTGCTTCCAGGTCGCGTCGTCCTGCATCTTGCCGTCGATCATATGGACGCCGGCTCCGTCCGGGATCGCCTCAAGCACCTTCTTCGCGAACTGGACCTCCTCCGGCGGCGGGCTGAACACCTTCTTGGCGATGCCGATCTGCACCGGGTGCAGCGACCAGGCGCCGACGCAACCCATCAGGAAGGCGGCGCGGAACTGCGCCTCGCAGCCGGCCGTGTCCTTGATGTCGCCGAAGGGGCCGTAGAACGGCAGGATCCCGGCCGAGGTGCAGGCGTCGACCATGCGGGCGATCGAGTAGTGCCAGAGGTCCTGCTGGGCCGAGATGCGGTCGGACTCGGGGTTCTCCGGGTCGACCGGGTCGGCCAGCACCAGGTAGCCGGGATGGCCGCCGCCGACCCGGGTGGTCTTCATCCGTCGCGCCGCGGCGAGGTCGGCCGGGCCGAAGCTCATCCCCTGCATGCGCGGCGAGGCGAAGGCGATCTCCTCGACGTTGACGACCCCTTGCGGAGTCTCGAGCAGCGCGTGGACCAGGATCGGCCGGTCGAGGCCGGCCTTCGCCTCCAGCTGGGCGAGCAGGCGATCGACGTAGTGGATGTCCCAGGCGCCCTCGACCTTGGGGACCATGATCACGTCGAGCTTGTCGCCGATCTCGCCGACCAGGCTCTCAAGGTCGTCGAGGATCCAGGGGCTCTCCAGCGAGTTGACCCGGGTCCAGAGCGAGGTCGAGCCGAAGTCGGACTCCCGCGCCGCCTGGATCAGCCCCGCGCGCGCCGCCTCCTTGCGGTCGACCGGGATCGCGTCCTCCAGGTTGCCGAGCAGGATGTCCGTCTGCTTCGCGATGTCGGCCGCCTTGGCGACCATTTTCGGGTTCGAGAAGTCGAGGAAGTGGATCATCCGCGACGGGGTGACGGGGATCTCCCGCAGCGGCTCGGGCGCGCCGATCGCCAGTGGGTGAAAGAAGTCTCTGGGGTGTCTCAAGCTGCTCCTCCTGCCGTTTCTTTGCGGCGGAATCTATTGATCCGTCTTCAAGGTCGCTTCGCAAGAATTTCCAAGATGCTCGCCGCCGATGCGCGGATGTTCGAGGCGAAGCGAGCGAAGAAGGCGGCGTAGCAGCCTAATATCCCGGCAGGGATGTTTTCGACTCGACTCCGTGCGCCGCTCGTCGCGCTGGCGGTTGCCGTGGCGCTGTCGGCGATGGCGTCGGCAGACCGGGCGAGTGCCGAAGAACCTCCTGCCTGTACCGGCCGGACGATGTCCTTCGTCGCCCACGAGGACGACGATCTGCTGTTCCTCTCGCCGGCGCTGATGCACGAACTCAACAGCGGTCGCTGCATGCGGACCGTCTTCCTCACCGCCGGCGACGACGGCGAACCGCAGTCCTACTGGGCCGCCCGCGAAGAAGGCGTCGAGGCCGCCTACGCCGAGATGGCCGGAGTGGTCGACAGCTGGACGACGGGCACGATCACGGCGGCGGGCCACGTCCTGGTGCTGCGGACCCTGACCGCCGAACCGCGCCTCTCGGTGGTGTTCATGCGCCTGCCCGACGGCGGCTTTCCGTTCGGCACCGGCAGCGAACGGTACGGCGACCAGAGCCTGATGAAGCTGTGGAACAGCGCCCACCCGTGCGGCGGCTGCGAATCGGAGGCGACGATCACCGCCGACGACGACTCGGCCACCTACGACTACGCCGAACTGGTCGCCTCGCTGGCCTCGCTGATGACCGGATACGGGCCGCGTCAGGTGTTCACCCAGAACTTCAGCACGACCTTCTTCGCCGGCGAACATCCTGATCACGTCGCCACCGGCCTCTTCACCCAGGCGGCGGCAACGCAGTATGCGGGGGCCCACCGCCTCACCGGCTACCTCGGCTACAACACCGAAAGTCGGGCCGCCAACGTCACCGGCGAAGACCTGGCCCGCAAGAGCGCCGCCTTCTACGCTTACGGCGCCCACGACATCGAGACCTGCACCAGCCAGGTGACCTGCGCCGGGACCGAATACGAAGTCTGGCTTGCCCTGCAGTACGTAGCCGCCCGCGAAACGACCGGGGTAGTCGCTGACGCGGGCTACGCGCAGGAAGTTTCCGCGGGGGTGGCGGTGACCCTCGACGGCACGCGCAGCTCCGACCAGAGCGGCACCCCGCTCGAATACGAATGGGCCCAGGTCGGCGGCCCGGCGGTGACGCTGAGCAACCCGAGGAGCTCCAAGCCGACCTTCACGATGATCCCCCACCCGACCGTGCTCACCTTCGCCCTCACGGTGAAAGCGGAAGGGGAGACGAGCTCACCCGACTACGTGCGCGTCCGTGTCCCTTCGGCCGACCCGAAGCCGGTCGCCGACGCGGGCGAACCGCAGACGGTGGAATCGGAGACGCCGGTGGCGCTCGACGGCACCGGCAGCTGGGACCCGAACAGCCTGCCGCTGGAATACGAATGGACGCAGACCGCCGCCGGCCCTGTTGTGACCCTGGTCGGAGGCGAAACCGAGGAACCGAGCTTTCAGGCGCCGCTCGGGCCGACCGAATTGACCTTCTCGCTGGTCGTCTCCAACAGCACCCAGAGCAGCGCCTCGGCGACCGTTGCCGTGCACGTGCTCGGCATCGCCCCGAGCATCACCAGCGCCCCCTCGACCACGTTCACGGCCGGATCCTTCGGGACGTTCGAAGTGGCCGCCGCGGGGTCGCCGACCCCGGCGGTCACGGTTGAAGGCGAACTGCCGCCGGGGATCACCCTCGTCGACCACGGCGACGGGATCGTGACGTTGGCCGGCACGGCGTCGACCTCGGTGGCCTCACCGGGCAAATCGCGCAGATACCCGCTGGCCGTCGAGGCCGCCAACGAAATCTCCACGGTCACCCAGGCCTTCACGCTTACGGTGACAGCCGAACCTGAATCCGAATCGACGCTGCCGAACCCGATGCCCACGCCGACCCCGCCCCTCGGCATCTCGACGACGCCGCCGGTCTTTTCCTCGCCGGGCGTCGTCTACGGCTACGCCGGCCGCATGGTCTCGGTGCCGATCGAAGTGGTGGGCGCGCCGACCCCGGCGATCTCACTCTCCGGTGGCGCTCCCGCCGGGCTCAGCTTCAGATCCTCGGCGCCCGGCGTCGCGCGGATCTCCGGCACCCCGCCCGCGGCCGGGTCGTATCGCTTCTCGCTCGCCGCGACCAACAGCGTCGGCAGCGCCCAGCAGCGGCTGCGGCTTGTCGTCGACCCGGCGCCAAAGCTGGCGCGGACGAGCCTCGAGCTCACCGCCGGGAAGGCGGCCCGTCGCGCTGTCGGCATCGCCGGGCACCAGGCGAGCGCGGTCCGTTGCGTCGGATCGGTCCCGGCGGGGATGAAGTGCGTGGTCCGCGGCTCCTCGGGCGTCGTCCTCACCGGCACGCCGCGGCCGGCCACTACCCGCGCCTACAAGCTGCAGGTCACCTTGAAGGGGCGGGCCGGGAAGGTCGAGCGCCCGCTCACCGTGCGCGTCGCCGGCTAGTGACCTGAGTCGTTAGTTCGTAGGCATTCTGTCCTGCCCGTCGAAGTCGTCGCCATCGCAAGCGACGATGGGAGGCCTGATGCCCCAGCGTGTGGATGTCGTCCTCGACCGGCAGGAGCGGGAGGTCCTCGAGCGGTGGGCCCGCCGCCCGACGAGTGCCCAGGCTCTTGCGCTGCGCTGCCGGATCGTGCTGGCGGCGGCCGACGGAGAGAAGAGCAAGGACATCGCCGAACGACTCGGCTGTACCCGCTCCACCGTCGGCAAGTGGCGTGGCCGCTTCGCCGAGCGCGGCATCGACGGGCTGCACGACGAGCCACGGCCGGGGAAGCCTCGGCAGATCGGTGACGAGGACGTCGAGCGGGTGATCGTGAAGACGCTCGAGGAGAGCCCGGCGGACGCGACCCACTGGTCGACGCGCTCGATGGCCGCCGCGACCGGGATGAGTCAGACCGCCGTCAGGCGCATCTGGCACGCCTTCGGACTGAAGCCCCACCGCACCGAGCACTTCAAGCTCTCACCCGACCTGCAGTTCATCGACAAGGTGCGCGACATCGTCGTGCTCTACCTGAACCCGCCGGAGGCGGCGATCGTGCTCTGCGTCGACGAGAAGTCACAAACGCAGTAGGCAACTTCGAGTTTGAGTGGCTGGTTCCGCGTCCGGCGGGGAGGAGTCTGCCGTGATGTGTAGTACTCAACAGGCTGATGGCGTTGCGACGCGCTCACGCCGACGAGTACGCGGTTCGGGTGAACCGGGCGGTCGCGCTGCTGGGGGATCGTTCTCCGGCGGACGCGGTGCGGGCGTTGCAGGCCGAATTTGGCCTGTCGGAGCGTCAGGCGCGTCGGTATGTGAACGAGGCACTCGCGCGGCCGGACGGCATGGTGGTTCCGGAGCGCACCGCGGTGTTCACCGTCAGGTTGGCGCCGTCGCTGATCGCCGGGCTGCGCAACAGCGCACGGTTGAGCGGTCAGTCGTTGAGCGCGGTGACGGCTGCGGCGGTGGGCGCTTATCTCGACCAGTCTGGTGCGCGGCGGGGTGGCCCGGCGCGTTGAGATCGAGTTTGTCGGCGATCGGCTCGCCGAGGCGCGGCTGGCGCAGGCGTATGTGATCCTGGCGCCGGAGCGGCGCCGTGTGACCGGCAACGAGTGGAGGGATGATGAGCCACGACAGCAAGAGGACAAGGCGGTCCTGGGGTCGGTGGAGCAGACGGGCAGGCCGGCGGCGATCTACGCGCGGGTGTCCTCCGATCGCCAACGCCGCGAGCAGACGATCCGGAGCCAGACCGCCGCGCTGCGTGAGCTCGCCGCTGATCGCGGCCTGCTCGTCCCCGAGGACCTGGTGTTCGAGGACGAGGGCGTCTCGGGCGCGACGCTGCGCCGCCCGGCGCTGGAGCGGCTGCGTGATCTGGCGGTCGAGGGCCGCTTCGAGGTCATCTTGTGTCACGCGCCGGACCGGCTTGCGCGGCGCTACGCCTACCAGGTGCTGCTGCTCGAGGAGTTCCAGCGCGCGGGCGTCGAGGTGATGTTCGCCAAAGAGCCCGAGCGCTCAGGCACCCCTGAGGACGAGCTGCTGCGCCAGTTCCAGGGGATGATCGCCGAGTATGAGCGGGCACAGATCGCCGAGCGCTGCCGTCGCGGCAAGCTGCATCGCGCGCGGGCGGGAGCGGTGTCGGTCATGGCTCGCGCGCCCTACGGCTACCGGTATGTCAAGCGCTCCGAGCACACCGACGCGTTCTTCGAGATCGACGAGACAGAGGCGCCGGTGGTACGCGAGATCTTCCGTCGCTACCTCGAGGAGGACGAGTCGATCGCGAAGATCGCCCGGTGGCTCACGGCGAAGGACGTGCCGACCCGGACCGGCAGGACGGGCTGGAACAACGCCACGCTCTGGGGGATGCTGCGCAACCCTGCCTACGCCGGGCAGGCCGCCTACGGCAAGACACGCGCGACCGGCGGTCCCGTGCGCGCCACGCGCCCGGCGCGGCTGCGCGGGCAGCGCTCCGCCCGGGTCTCTCGCGAGGGCGTCGCGCCCGAGGACTGGAAGCTGATCTCCGTGCCGGCCTTGGTCACCGAAGAGCAGTTCGCGCTCGTGCAACGACGGCTGGAGCGCAACGGGCGGCTCTCGCCGCGCAACACCAAGCGCCCGTCGCTGCTGCAGGGGATGCTCGTCTGCCGCCACTGCGGCTATGCCTACTACCGCTGCTCGACGCGCAGCAAGGCCGGGGTCCTGCGCGAGTACTACCGCTGCTCGGGCACCGACGGCCACCGTCGCCCCGAGGGACGGGTCTGCGAGAACCGGCCCGTTCGCCTCCCGGAGATCGACGAGCTCGTCTGGACCCGCGTGCTGGGCCTGCTTCAGGACCCGACCCTGATCCAGGCCGAGATCGACCGCCGGCTCCACACGCTGCGCGCCACGCATCCCGCGACCGGGCGTCGCGACGCGCTCGAGCGCGACCTCACCCGCGTCCGGGCCGCGCTGCGGCGGCTACTCGACGGCTACCAGGAGCAGCTCGTGACCCTCGATGAGCTCCGCACCCGCACGCCCGACCTGCGAAAGCGCGAGTCCACCCTGCAGGCCCAGCTCGACGCGCTGGACGCCGAACTACACGACGCCGAGACCTACCTGAAGCTCACCGAGACACTCGACGGCTTCCGCGCGCGGCTCGCCACAGGTGCCGAGGATCTGCCCGTCGAGCAGCGCCGGCAGATCATCCGGCTCGTCGTCCGCGAGGTGCTGATCGGCGAGGACGACATCACGATCCGCCACTCCATCCCGGTCCCTACCGGCGACCAGCCACCCGGTTGTCTACTGCGTTCAGGTAGTCGAGAAGTCCCAGATCCAGGCGCTCGACCGCTCCGCGCCGGTGCTGCCGTTGATGCCCGGCGTGCCCGAGCGCCACACCCACGACTATGTCCGCAACGGGACCACGAACCTCTACGCCGCGCTCGACACCGCCTCGGGGAACGTGATCGCCGAGATGACGCCGAGGCACCGGGCCGAGGAGTTCCGGAAGTTCCTCAACCTGATCGAGCGCTCGGTGCCAGAGGGGCTCGAGGTCCACGTCGTGCTCGACAACTCCTCGACCCACAAGACGCCCTCGATCCAGCGCTGGCTCAGGCGCCACCCGCGCTTCACGCTGCATTTCACCCCCACCTACAGCTCCTGGCTGAACCTGGTCGAGCGCTGGTTCGCCGAGCTCACGACGAAGTGGCTCAGGCGCAGCGCCCACCGCTCGGTCCGCGACCTCGTCGCATCGATCCGCACCTGGGTGACGAACTGGAATGAGGACCCCAGGCCCTACGTCTGGCACAAGAGTGCAGACGAGATCCTCGAGGGTCTCGCCGCCTACTGCCAGCGGATCAACGACTCAGGTCACTAGCTCGTCCGCTTCACGTAGGCCCACTCGAGCGCCCGGCCGAGCAAGCGCCCGGTGAGGCCCTGGCGGCCGAAGGCGACCGTGGTCAGCGGCCGGCGGTCCGGCCAGAGCCCGTTGATCATCTCGTTGTCGGGCTCGGCGCAGGAGTCGAAGAGCGTGTGGGCGCCGTCGGCGTCGAAGCGGGTGAAGTTCTCGACCTGGAGCTGCACCCCGGGCGAGTAGCGCCGCAGCTCCTCGTCGTAGGCCGACTTGAAGCCGAAGAGGAGCTCGCCGGCGAGGAGGTCGCAGGTCATCGCCAGCACCCGGTCCCCCGCCTGCAGGGCGCTGATCCGCAGCCGGTCCTGCGCGGCGAACGAGCGGCACATCGCCTCGAAGAAGCGGGCCGAGGCTTCGTTCTCGCCCATCGCCGTGCCGCGGTCCCCCTTCCAGCCCGAGGCCTCCAGCCGTAAGAAGTCGACAATCGCCTCCTCGACATTCTCCTCGACGGTGATCGTCACCTCGTCACCGAGCTCCTCGCCAAGCTTGCGCCGCTGCCGTTTCATCTCGCTGCGCCGCTTCGACTTGATCCAGTCGAGCTGGTGGTCGGCGTCGCGGCCGGCGTAGGCGCCGCGCTCGATGCGTCCCTCGAAGAGCTTCGCCACGCCCTCGCCCGCGGCCGCCGCGCCCAATGCCGCCAGCACCGGGCCGACCGAGGCACGACGCAGCAACAGGGCCCGACAGTGCTCGTGGCGGCGTAGCGAACCCACCGTGGCCGCGGCGAAGCTCTCGACCCGGTCGCGGTCGACGAGTGGCGTGCCCAGGTAGGTGTAGGAGGAGCGCCAGGAGCCGGCGAGCAGCGGCAGGCCGGCGACGCGGCGCAACTCGACCGGCAGGCATCCCGCCCAGGCGTCGTCCTCCTCGACGACCAGCAGCGCGATTCCGGCGGTGCCGGAGTCGGCGGTCGCCGCGTCCACGAAGCCAGGCTCGAAGAACGGGTTCGGCTCGACCGCGCGGGAGGCCAGCGCTGCCCAGGCGTCATGATCGGCGAGGGTCAGCTGGTCGAGGGCGATCAGTCGCACGGGAATGCAAGGTATCCTGAGAACCCGCCGGAATCGGCAGGGGCCGTTTTCCGCCGTCTCCCTCCCCAACCGACAGTGAGCAAGGAGCCATGGCCGTAGATACCTCCGCGTACCGCGAAATGACCGACGAGCAGGAAGCGATCGTCGAAATGGTCCGCCAGTTCGCCGACGAGCAGATCATCCCGAACGCGGAGCACTACGACCACGAGGACAGCTTCCCCGAGCCGATCGTCGAGCAGATGAAGGAGCTCGGGCTGTTCGGGGTGACGATCCCCGAAGAGTACGGCGGCATGGGGCTCGATCTGGCGACCTACGCGCTGATCGTCGAGGAGCTCTCGCGCGGCTGGATCTCGATCTCCGGCGTCGTCAACACCCACTTCATCGGCTCCTACCTGCTGATGAAGTTCGGCACCGACGAGCAGAAGCAGTACTTCCTGCCGAAGATGGCGACCGGTGAGATCCGCGCCGCCTTCTCGCTCTCCGAGCCGGAGGTCGGCTCCGACGTGCAGGGCATCAAGGGCACCGCCAAGGAGGACGCCGACGGCAACTGGGAGCTGAACGGCCAGAAGATGTGGGTCACCAACGGGCTCGGCTCGGGCGTCGTCTTCGTCTTGATGAAGAACGACCCGAAAGCCGAACCGGCCTACAAGGGCATGACCTGCTTCATCACCGAGAAGGAGCCCTGGAAGGAAGTCAACGAGGGCAAGTTCGCGGGTCTGACGGTGCCGCCGAAGATCAAGAAGATGGGCTACAAGGGCGTCGAGTCCACCGAGCTCATCTACGACGGCTACAAGTGCCCGCCGGACCGCGTGCTCGGTGGGCCCGACGGCGTCGGCGAGGGCTTCGTGCAGATGATGGACGCGCTCGAGGTCGGCCGGGTCAACGTGGCCGCCCGCGGTGTCGGCATCGCCCAGCGGGCGCTCGAGCTGGCGCTGAAATACAGCCAGGAGCGCAAAACCTTCGGCAAGCCGATCGCCCAGCACCAGGCGATCCAGTTCAAGCTCGCCGACATGGCGACGCGCCTGGAGGCGGCCCGCCTCGTCACCCGCAAAGCGGCGCGGATGAAGGACGCCGGCGAGCGCTCCGACCTCGAGGCAGGAATGGCCAAGCTCCTCGCCTCGGAGACCGGCAAGGAAAACGTCGAGGACGCCTTCCGCATCCACGGTGGCTACGGCTACTCGAAGGAGTACGAGATCGAGCGCCTCTACCGCGACGCGCCGCTGCTCCTGATCGGTGAGGGGACCTCCGAGATCCAGCGCATGGTGATCGGCAAAAAGGTCCTGCAAAGGAACAAGATCTGAGCCTCACCGAAGGTTGGCTGAACTTCATTCCGCCGCTGTCGCCGGCGGCGCTTCTGGCGCGACCGCGGCGGCTCGGGTTCCCTTTCGACGACCCGGCCGCCCGGGTCACGAACCTGGGGCGGAACGCCCTCTGGTACGGGCTGCAGGCGCTCGGGCTGGGGGAGGGAGACGAGATCCTGATGCCGGCCTACCACTGCGGCAGCGAGGTCGGGCCGCTGGTCGAGCTGGGGATCGTGCCGCGCTTCTGGCAAGGCGACGGCAGCTTCGAACCCGACCCGGCCAAGCTCGAGTCGCTGCTCGGCCCCCGTACCCGCGGGCTGTACCTGATCCACCATATGGGGCTGGCCTACGACGCGCCCCGTTGGCGGCGCTGGTGCGACGAGCGCGACCTCCTGCTGTTCGAGGACAGCGCCCCGGGGTGGCCCGCGGCGCTGGCCGGGAAGCCACTCGGCAGCTGGGGAGACCTGGCGCTCTTCTCGCCTTGGAAGACCTTCGGGTTGCCCGACTGCGGCGTCGTCGTCTGCGCGCCGCCGGCGGAGGTCCCGGCGCCGCGGGCCGAGGTCCCGGCGCGGGAGCTGGCGAAGGCCTTCATGCGCTGGCCGTTGCAGCGGTCGACGCTCGGGGCCGAGTTGCAGCGGCATGGCTATAAGCCGGCCGATCCGCTGCCACCGAGCATCGAGTTCGGCCTCCATCATCCTGAGCTTGGCGTCTCCAAGGCGAGCCTGGGGCTGTTGCGCCGGCAGGTCGACCGCGGCGCGTCGGAGCGCCGTGCCGCCAACTGGGATTGGCTGCTCGAGCGGCTGGGGGAGCGGATGCCTATCGCGTTCCGGCGGCGCGCCGACGAAGGCTGCCCGTTCGGCTTCCCGTTTGAGGCCGGCGACAAGCGCGGCTTTCTTGCCCATCTGGCCACGCACGGCATCGCCGGGCTCGACTACTGGGCAGCCTCACACGTGGCGCTGGCGGTCGGCGCTTTCCCGGAGGTCGACCGGATGCGGCGCGAGGTCGCCGTGCTGCCGGTCCATCAGCACCTGCGCCGGCGCGACCTCGAGCGGGTGGCGAATGCGGCGCTGACGTGGCACGGTACGGCCTCGTGAGCAGCTTCAGCGTCGTCATCCCGTACTACCGAGGCGCCGACTCGATCGCCGAAGCGGTCCGGTCGGTGCTCGCCCAGACCAGGCGACCGGACGAGATCGTGATCTGCGACGACGGCTCGCCCGACGACCTCGAGGCGGCGCTCGGCGACCTGGTCGGCGAGGTGCGGATCGTGCGCAAGGAGAACGGCGGCATCTCCTCGGCGATGAACGCGACCACCGAAGCGGCGCGAGGCGAGTGGCTGGTGCAGCTCGACCAGGACGACGTCTTCCTGCCCGGCCGGCTGGCGGCGATCGCCGCCGCCGCGCAGGCCGACCCGAGCGCCGACCTGATTGCCACCGACGCGGTGATCGAGTTCGACGGCAAGCCGCTGACCACCTTGGCCGCGGTCAACCCGTTCCAGGCCGAGGGCCAGCGCAGCGCGATCCTCGGCAGCCCCTATTTCCTCTGGCCGGCGATCCGGCGCGAGCGGTTGCGGGCGGTCGGCGGCTACGACGAAAGCTTCCCGGTGATGCAGGACTGGGAGTGCTTCATCCGCCTGGTCCTCGCCGGCGGCGGCATCGCCTTCGTCCCCGAGGCGCTCTATTGCTGGCGGCTGACGCCGGGCAGCCGTTCGTCCTCGGACGGGGTCGAGAACGCCGAGGCGCTGATCCGGATGATGCGCAAGACCCTCACCGATCCCAACCTACGGCCGGAGGAGCAGGCGACCGCCGCCGCCGCGCTCGCCGCCCACGAACGGCGGCTGCTGCTGGAGCGCGCCCACCTGGCGCTGGCCGAGGACCGGCCCAACGCTCGCCGTCTCTCTGCCGCGGTGGCGACCGGCAAGGGTTTCTCGCCTGCCAGCCGGGCCAAGGCTGCGGTGGCGACCGTCTCGCCCGGCCTGGCGCGCCGCTTCGTCAGCGCCCGCGAGGAGCGCGACCGGGGGATCGAGGCATTGACCCGGCGCGGATTCAAGCGACCCGGCTAAGGTTCGGGGATGGCATCGACCCCCGATCAGATTCGCCTCGCCGTCGAGCGGTTCCAGGCGGAAGTCCCGGCGCTGCAGAAACTGAAGCTCATCTTCGGGCTCGAGCTGAAGGCCCACCATGACGTGCAGCTCTACCGCGTCTCCCTGCCCGGCCCGGAGATCAGCAAGGGCTTCGAGCAGGACGAGCGGGTGCTGGTCCAGATCGACCGTGCCCAGTTCAACCAGCTGGCCGAGAAAGGCACGCTAAAGAGCTACCGTCGGGCGGTCGATACCGGGCACATCAAGGCCTCCGGTGACTCCAACGTGGTGAAGCTGGTGTCCCAGGTCGTGGCCAAGCAAGAAGCTCGAGCAAATTTACGCAAAGTGCACTGAATTCGCTGAATTCGGCTGCTTCAAGTACCCTCCCCGCACAGAATGAAACTCTTCCGTCCCCTTCTGATCGCGCTGGCGATCACCATCTTCTCCGTCTGGATCATGCCCGCCGCGGCCGGCGCGGCGACCACCTGCACGGCCTCAACGATGTTCGTCGTCGCCCACGAGGATGACACGCTGATCTTCCAGGATCCGGCGCTGCAGCAGAACCTCGCCTCCGGGGCGTGCGTGCAGTCGGTCTTCCTCACTGCCGGAGACGACGGTAAATCGCAGTCCTACTGGGGGACGCGCGAAGAAGGCGTGAAGGCGGCCTATGCCCAGCTGGCCGGGGTGGCGAACAAATGGTCGACCACGACCACGACGGTCAATGGCCACCTGATCGCGACCGCGACCCTGGAAGCCCGGCCGACCCTCTCACTGATCTTCATGCGGTTGCCGGACGGCGGTTACCCCCGCGGCCTCGGCAACCCGCTCTACAACAACCAGAGCCTGATGCAGCTGTGGAACGGCGGCAACAACGCGACCCCGGCAGAGACCAGCATCACCTCGGTTGACAACGCGAACACCTACACCTATCAGGGCCTGATCACGACGCTGACCGGGCTGATGACCAGCTTCAAGCCACAGGTCATCGCGACCCAGAACTACACCGCCGAATTCAACGGCGAAGACCACAACGACCACGTCGCCACCGCCTACTTCACCCGTGCGGCGCAGAAATCGTACGCGACGCCGCACGAACTGGTGGCCTACGAAGGCTACGAAACCGACACCGAGGCGGCCAATGTCTCCGGCTCGCCGCTCGAATCGAAGCAGTCGGCCTTCTACCTTTACAGCGGCTACGACGTGAACGGCTGCGCAAGCGCCACGCTCTGCGCCAGCAGCCCTTACTCGGAATGGGTGCGCCGCCAGTACATCGCCGCCTCCGAAGTCGTCGGCTCGCAAGTCGCCACCAACATCGCCCCGCAGGCGACCGCCACCGCCTCCTCGCAGACCTCCGCCTACGGCCAGACGGCGGCGAAAGCGATCGACGGGGTGATCAGCGGCTACCCGAACAACATCGAAGCCGAGTGGTCGAGCGAAGGCGGCAAGACCGGCACCTGGCTGAACCTGAAATGGGCGAAAAGCTATTCGGTCGAAAAAGTGATCCTCTTCGACCGGCCGAACACCAACGATCAGATCACCTCCGGCACCCTGACCTTCTCCGACGGCTCGACCGTGAACTTCGCCGCCCTGCCGAACAACGGCTCGACCGGGCTCACCGTGACCTTCCCGGCGAAGACCACCAACAGCCTGAAAATGACGGTGACGGGCGTCAGCTCGACCACCGCCAACGTCGGGCTGTCGGAGATCCAGGTCTTCGGCGTGCCGGCCGAAGGGTCGACCGAAAACCAGCCGCCGACCGCCAACGCCGGCTCGACCCAGTCGGTCGGTTCGGGCGCCGCCGTGATGCTCGACGGCTCGGCCAGCTCGGATCCGGAGGGCCAGGCGCTCACCTACCAGTGGACGCAGACCGCGGGCACCGCGGTCACCCTCTCCAGCGCCAGTGCGGTGCGGCCGACCTTCACCGCGCCAAAAGGCCCTGCCACGCTGGCATTCTCGCTGACCGTCTCCGACGGTCAAAAGACCAGTGCCGCCTCGACCGTGAAAGTCGAAGTCGCCGCCGCGCCGACCGCCACCAACATCGCCCCGCAGGCGACCGCCACCGCCTCCTCGCAGACCTCCGCCTACGGCCAGACGGCGGCGAAAGCGATCGACGGGGTGATCAGCGGCTACCCGAACAACATCGAAGCCGAGTGGTCGAGCGAAGGCGGCAAGACCGGCACCTGGCTGAACCTGAAATGGGCGAAAAGCTATTCGGTCGAAAAAGTGATCCTCTTCGACCGGCCGAACACCAACGATCAGATCACCTCCGGCACCCTGACCTTCTCCGACGGCTCGACCGTGAACTTCGCCGCCCTGCCGA
Organism: uncultured Actinomycetes bacterium; assembly: GCA_963824485.1. Classification (GTDB taxonomy): domain Bacteria; phylum Actinomycetota; class Thermoleophilia; order Solirubrobacterales; family 70-9; genus VAYN01. The sequence continues at coordinate 389,075 of CAWGPH010000003.1, read as the reverse complement.
ACAACGGCTCGACCGGGCTCACCGTGACCTTCCCGGCGAAGACCACCAACAGCCTGAAAATGACGGTGACGGGCGTCAGCTCGACCACCGCCAACGTCGGGCTGTCGGAGATCCAGGTCTTCGGCGTGCCGGCCGAAGGCTGAGACAGCCGGGCCGACCCGGCGTGCGTCGCGGCGGCCGGCGGTCCTGAGATGCGCATCGCCTTCGCCCTTCCCGAACGCACGCCGGTGCCGATCGGCGGCTTCGTCGTCGTCTACGAATACGCGGCGCTGCTCAGCGCCCGCGGCCACCAGGTCGCGGTCTTCCACCCGCGCACGGGATCGCCGCTGCGTGGCGCCGCGGCCGGGTTCAAGGCGAGGCTCTGGGTGAGCCGGTATCGCCGCCGCCCGGCCGAGCTGGCGCCCTGGGTGACCCTGCCCGAGGCGGTCGAGCTGGTGCCGACCAGGTACCTGGGGGAGGGTGGCTTCCCTGGGGCCGAGGTAGTGATCGCGACGACTTGGGACACGGTCGAGCCGGTCGGGGAGGCGGCGGCGCGGGGGGGGCAGCGCGCCTTCTACTATGTGCAGGGCTACGAGGGCTTCATCGGCGACGAGGCGATCCGGGCGAACTGGAAGCTGCCGCTGGAGAAGATCGTCATCTCCCGCTGGCTCGAGGAGATCGCGGCCGAGATCGGCGAGGGGGAGCGCACCACCCGGGTGCCGATCGGGCTCGACCTCGAGCGCTGGCGGGTCGAAGAGCCGCCAGCCGGGCGGCCGCGGCGGATCGGCGCCGTGCTCAGCACCCGCAAGGGCAGGGATGACGTGCTTGCGGCGCTGGCGCTGGCCAAGGGGCGCCTCCCCGACCTGCGGGCCTCCTGCTTCGGCACCGAGGCGCCGCCGGACGGGCTGCCCGACTGGATCGACTATGAGCGGGCCCCCGACCCGGTCGCCCTGCGCCGCCTCTACAACTCCTGCGCGGTCTTCCTGCAGGCGAGCCGCGAGGAGGGGTGGGGCCTGCCGGCAATCGAGGCGATGGCCTGCGGTGCCGCCCTGGCGACCTACGACACGGGCGGCTCGCGCGAATTCGCGCTCGATCGCGAGACCGCGCTGGTGACTGCGGCGCACGCCCCGGTCGCCCTCGGCGAGGCGGCGGTAGAGCTGCTGGAGGACGCCGAGCTGCGCGGACGCTTGGTCGAGACAGGTCTCGCGCAGGTGCAGGAGTTCAGCTGGGCGAACTCGGTGGAGCGCTTTGAGCGGGCTCTGGCGAGCGCGGAGCCGAGCTCACCGGAGTCCCGACGAGTTCCCCGCTGACCAGCGTCTGCGCCGGCAGATAATCGCGTACGGGGGTGTGGGCGAGCGTCTTCACCACGCCCATCCAGCGCTCCATCGCCCAATAGCTCGGGCTGATCGTCAGCACCCCGAGGCCCGCCTCGCGCAGCAGGTCGGCGATGTCCTCGGGGCCGAACCAGCGCAGGTGGGTGCGGTCGAAGATCCCTTCATCGTCGCGCGGCCAGCGGCGCCGGGCCGTCGCTTTCAGCAGCGTCTTCCAGTAGAAGACGTTTGGCACGCTGACGACCACGCGGCCGCCGGGCCGTAGGAAGCGCACCGCGCCACGCATGGTCGTCCAGGGGTCGACCAAGTGCTCGAGCACGTCGGCGGCGACCAGGCAGTCGAACGGTGCCTCGGCGGGTGGGTCGCCGGCGGCGAAGGTTTCGGCGTCGGCGACGATCACCCGGTCGAGCCGCTCGCCCGCGATCGCAGCGAACTCCTCCGAGAGCTCGACCCCGACCACGGTTGCGTCCTGACGCTGCTTCAGCGCCTCGCCGACCGCTCCGGTCGAGCAACCGAGGTCGAGGATCAGCTTCGCATCCTCCGGCACCAATGCGGTGACGTCCGGGCGCGGCGTCTCGTAGTTTGGGCGGTTCTGGGGGCCTGAGTCGGCCGCGGGGTGCGCCAAGGTCCGGGATCATACCGTTGGCTAGGATGCCTCGGCCAATGAACGGAGGGGAAATTCCCAGATGACCAACGATTCGTATGAGCTGACCACCGACCAGGCCGAGCGCGAGGCTTCAGGCGCGCACAGCTACGGCCGCTACCTCGAGGAGTTCGAGGTCGGCGCCGTCTACAAGCACTGGCCGGCCAAGACCGTGACCGAGGCCGACGACCACCTGTTCTGCCTGATCACGATGAACCACCACCCACTGCACATCAACGACGTGTACGCGAAAGGCTCCCAGCAGGGCCGTAACGTGGTGGTCGGGCCGCTGGTCTATTCGTTGGCGCTCGGCATGTCGGTCTCCGACGTCTCGGGCAAGGCGATCGCCAACCTGGCGACCGAAGAACTGAGCCACCCGAACCCGGTCTTCCACGGCGACACCCTGTTCTGTGAGACCGAGGTGCTCGACGTGAAGCCGTCGAAATCGAAGCTCGACCGCGGCCTCGTCAGAGTCCACACCCGCGTCCTCAACCAGGACGGCGTGTTGGTCGCCGAGTTCAAGCGGCTGGTGCTGGTGCCCCGCCGTGAGCCGGGAGAGGCCGCCTAGCGCATCGACGCGGTGACCCGGCGCCGTAGCCACGGCCACTCGATCGCCGTGGCTACGGCGCCGACCGCGGCGCCGAACAGGGGCCCGTGGCCGACGGCCCGGGTCTCGATCGCGTCTTCGACCTCGGCGAAGCGGCCCTTGTAGCCCTCGTCGCCGCGGAGGAAGGCGTAGCGCTCGAGGCCGTCCTCGAAGGCGCCCTGGATGCTCCGCATCAGAACCAGGAAGCCGACCGAGAAGCGGTCGTAGGCCGGATCGCGGCCGGACTGGTAATACGCTTCGACGCCCGCGAAGCGGAAGCCGTACCAGGCGGCGACCGCCTTGCCGTCGATCCGCATCGTCCACAGCCGCAGCCAGCCGTTCGCCAGCGCGATGGCGGCGAAGTCGCGGTGGAACGCGACCACCGCGTCGCGTTCAAAGTTGCTGCCGTCCCCCCAGCGCAGGTTGTGGAGGCGATTGAGGTCGGCGAGCGCGGCGTCGAGCTGGGGGGGGTCCTTGCAGAGCTCGTAGGTGAGCTCGTGGTCGCGTTCGATCTTGCGCGTGTTGCGCTTCAGCTTTTCCCGCATGCTCTTGCTGCAGGAGGCGACGTACTCCTCCCAGGTCTGCCCTTCGGTGTCGAGGTGAGGGGTCGCCTCCGACTGCAGGACGCGGCCCCCGAGCGCCTCGCCCAGGGGGCCGATCGGGATCCGCTCGGCGAGCAGCGCGTGCCACTTGCCCGCCGCCCCGTCGGCGAGCGCCGCGCCGAGCGCCGCGCCGGCGGCGCCCCGGTCAGCCGCCGCGCAGACCGGCCCGAGCACGTCGCCGGGGCCGTGGCCGAGGAAGCGCAGGATCCGCAGCGGGCCGCGGCGCACCACGTAGAGCGAGGCGATCGCAAAGGGCTCGCCGGCGCGGTCGAAGCGGAGCAGGGCCTGCTCGCGATCGTCGCCGAAGTGCTTCCACCAGGTCGAGGCCCACTCCCAGGTGGAGAAGATGTCCCGCGAGCGCTCGGCCAGCGGGACCCACTCCTCGCGCAGCGCGTCGAGGGAGCTGGCGCGCTCGCAGTCGGTCACCGGCGAAGTGTATGTTCGCGCTCGTGATCGCAGCGGCCACCGACCCGCCCTGCCAAGGATGATGCCGCCGGTCGTCGTCCTCGGTGGCATGGGTGCTGCGCTCTCGATCACCAGGAGCCTCGCTCGCCACGGCGTCCGCGTCCACGTGCTCGGCGAGCCCGGGGCGATCGTCGAGAAGTCCAACTGCTGCGCCCAGTTCGTCGACTGCGGCGCCGAGCCCGGCATTCAAGACTGCTGGCTCGAGTGGCTCGCGTCCGACTCCGCGGCCCACGGCGCCGTGGTGCTGCCGGCGGGCGACGACGGAGTCGAGCTGATCGGCCGCAACCGCGCCCGGCTGCTGGAGCTCGGCTACGTCCCGGTCGAGGCCGACGACGAGGTGATGCTGGCGATGCTGGACAAGCAGCGCACTCAGGAGCTGGCCAAAGACGTCGGCACGGCGACCCCGGCCACGATCCCCGTCAGCGGCCCTGAGGACGCCGCCGCGGTGGCCGCCGAGATCGGCTTCCCCTGCGCGCTGAAGCCGCTCCACTCGCACCTCTTCGCCCGCCACTTCGCGGTCAAGGTGTTCACGGTCGAGGACGAGCGGGAGCTGGAGGAGGTGCTGGCGCAAACCGGCGCCCTCGGCCTCGAGATGATCGCCACCGAGGTGATCCCGGGCGGCGACGACCGCTACCGCGCCTACTACACCTACCTCGATGCCGACGGCGAGCCGCTCTTCCACTTCACCAAGCGGAAGATCCGCCAGCACCCGATCCACTTCGGCCTCGGCACCTACTTCAAGACCGACTGGAACCCCGAGGTGATCGAGGAGGGGCTGCGCTTCTGCCAGAGGATCGGCCTGCGCGGGCTGGCCAACCTCGAGTTCAAGCTCGATCCGCGCGACGGGGTGCTGAAGCTGATCGAGTGCAACCACCGCTTCACCGCGGTCAACGAGATCGTCCGCCAGTCCGGCATCGACATCGCGACGATGACCTACGATCACCTGGTCGGCAACCCGGTCGCGCGGATGCCGAGCTACCGCACTGGCGTCCGCCTCTGGTCACCGCTGGAGGACTTCAAGGCGGCGGGCGAATACCGCGCCGAGGGCGGGCTCACCTACCTCGGCTGGGCGCTCAGCGTGCTGCACCGCCAGCACACCTACTTCTTCGACTGGCGCGACCCGGGGCCGACGCTCCACAGCTTTGGCGCCAAGTTCGGGCGGCGGGCTCAGCGGCTGCGCGAGGCGACCAGCGAGCCGACCGCCGCGGCGACCAGCGGCTCGACCGCATCGAAGCGGTAGCGCGAGGCGATCTCCCGGCACTCGGCCTCCTCGGCCTCGGTGTAGGGCCGGGAGAGGACCTCGCGCAGACCGGCGGCGATCGCGTCCGCGGTCGAGTCGACCAGCAGGCTGTACTTCGCCCCGGCGATGATCTCCCGCGGGCCGAGGTCGCAGTCGACCGAGACGACCGGGGTGCCGGCGGCGAGGCTCTCGACGATCACGTTGCCGAACGACTCGAAGCGGGAGCTGACGACCAGCACGCGGGCGCCGGCGTAGAGGCTCCAGGGCCCCTCGCGGTAGGGAAGGAGCTCGATCTTCGGTCTGTCGGGGTGGGCGGCGATCGCCGTTTCGACCGCTCCCTGCAGGGCACCGTAGCCGAGCAGGGTCAGTGGTGCGTCGGCGGTCGCCGACGCTTCGACCGCCAACACCGGGTTCTTCACATCCTCGAGTCGACCCAGCCAGAGGGCTCCGGAGCGCTCCGGAGCGCCGGGCACGAAGGCGTGCGAGTCGGCGACGTTGGGGACGACGATCCATTCGGTGCGATCGCCGATCCCCAGCTTCAGGTGGGCGTCGACCATCGCCTGGTTGGGGGCGGAGACGATCGCCGCCTGGTTGAAGGCGCGCTTGATCACCGACACCGGGATCCGCGAGTCTTCGTTGAGAACATAAGGGACCTTGCCGGTGATCAGCATCCACGGCTTGCGCAGGCGGGCAGCCATCGCGCAGACCGCGAGGTAAGGCTCGAAGACCAGGATCGCGTCGAAGTCGTCCTGCATCTGGCGCAGGCGCCAGCTGATCACCCCCAGGTCGGCCATCGTGCGCTTCGGCAGGTGGATCACCTCGACCCCCGGCCACTCTGGGTCGTTCTCGTCGATCCAGAGCGACAGTGCCGTCACCTCGTGCCCCATCGAAACGAGCATTCGGGCCCAGATCTGGGCCTGGCGCTCGGCGCCGCCGCCGTCGAGGGCGGCGGTGAGGATTCCGATTCGCAGCCGGCGCTCCATCGCTTCTCCTAGGCAGCGCCGGCTGCCGAGTCGGCGGTGCCGCCGCCGGCGGAGCGGCGCAGGCTGGCGATTTTCCTCGCCAGCCGTTCGCGCTCGCCGTCGGTGAGGACGCGGAACCAGGCGAGCGGCGCGAAGCAGGCGAGGACGACGAGCACGTAGGCGATCTTGCCGACCGTGCCCGGGACCACCCAGCCGAGCGCGATCACGGCAACTCCGATCAGTGCCATGCGGCCGATCGAGAGCAGGGTGTGGGTGCTGACCAGGTTGAGTCGGCGGGTGAGGAAGTAGAGCGCCGTGGTGTCGAAGGCGACCCGCCCGGTGAAGGCGATCGCGGCGCCCTCGATCCCGTCGACTTTCAGCAGTACCCAGAGCGCCACGAGGTAGATCGGCAGCTCGATGCAGGCAAGCGCCGCGACGGCGGCCGGGCGAGCGCTCTGCACCAGGGCGAAGGCGACGAAGGCGAGCCCGTTGATCAGCACGCCGACCGGCAGCAGCTGCAGGATCGGCCCGCCGTGTTGGGCGAATTCGCTGTTGATCCAGACTTCGAGGATCTCGTAGGCGAGCACCGAGGCGACCAGCGCCAGCGGGAAGAGGCCGACGAAGCTGGCCCGGACGCCCTGGCTGAAGAGGCGTTCGGCCCGGTCTTTCTCGTGGCCGACGTTGGCGGCGAAGCCGGGGAAGAGGACGCTGGAGAAGGCCCCGGCGACGAAGAGGATCTGCTTCGAGGCTTCATAGGGGGTGGCGTAGTAGGCGACCGCGGCGGCCGAGACTCGGGCACCGATCAGCAGGCGGTCGAGACTGAGCATCACGCCGGTAGCCACTGCCGCGACCGTCACCCAGCCGCCGAAGCGCAGTAGCGGGCCGACCCGCGAAGGGTCGACCTGGCGGTTGTCGCGCAGTTGGGGGTCCTCGCGCAGGCAGAGGAAAAAGTAGATGACCGTCGCCAGCACGCGGCTGACGCAGACGGCGGAGACGACCAGCGGCAGGTTGGCCGTGAAGAGCGAGATCACCACCGGGCCGAAGTAGGAGATGAAGGAGAGCGGCACGCCGATCCCGTTGGTGAGGTCGAAGCGCTGGTGGGCGTCGAGGTTGCCTTCCAGCGCCGTGCAGGTGAGCAGGAAGGGGACCGTGCAGCCGAGCAGGATGAAGGTGGTCTGCGCCTGGCTCTCCAGGTTCTTCCCGATCGAGAGCACGTCGTGGGTGAGCCAGCCGGAAAGGACCGCGATCAGGGCCCCGGTCACCGTGCCGATCGCCGCCAGCAGCACCAGCGACATCCAGAAGAGGCCCGGGATTTCGTGGCGCTTGCCCGCTCCGAGGCGGTCGGCGGTGAGTTTCATCAGCGCCCGCCCGAGCCCGAGATCGAGCATGCTGGCGTAGCCGATGATCACCCAGGCCAGCGAGATGATCCCGAACTTGGCCGCGCCGAGCCGGTCGATCAGGATCGGCACGGCGATCACGGCCATGATCGTGATCAGGCCTGCCGCGCCCATCGAGATTGCCGCGTTCTTCAGGACCAGCAGGCCGCTGGCGAGTTTGGCGCGGGCGGCGGCCCCCTCGTCGTGGAGGTCGTTTTGCTCGTGATCGGGCTTGTGCTCGGGCTCGGTCATCGTCCCCCGGCCTCCTGCTGGGCGCCGATCTTGCGCAGGCCGCGGCGCGGGCTCAGCACGTCGAGGCAGTAATCGACGCTCGGTCCGAGGGGATCACGGTGGGCGATGATCGAGGCGATCCGTCGCGGCAGGTAGGCGAAGACGAGCAGCAGGTAGAGGGCGAGCGCGTCCCAGGGGCGGCCGTAGCGGGCCGCGAAGCGACGGCCGGACTGGCGGTTGATCCCGTCGATCACGCCGCCGATCCGGCTGCTCTGCTCCTTGTCGGTGCTTTTGCCGGCGGCATGGCGGACGACGAGCTCGGGGTCGAGCTCGACCGTGCCGCCGGCGCAGACGTGGCGGGCGCAGAGGTCGGCGTCCTCGAAGTACATGAAGAAGGTCGGGGAGAAGCCTTCGATCCGCTCGAAGCGCTCGCGGTCGATCATCAGGGCTGCGCCGGAGACCCAGGCCGGGGCCTCTTCGCTGCGCCGGAAGCCCTTCGACCAGCGGCCGAGCGCCAGCTCCGAGGCCTCCTCGCGGAAGGTGGGCAGCCTGGCGAAGCCGAGCGGTCGGAAGGGGTCCTCGGCGAAGGCGCCGAGCAACTCGTCGCCGACGTCGCCGGCGAGCGCTCGGGCCGGCACCGAGACGACCTCGGCGTCGGGATTGCAGAACAGCAGGGTCGGTGCCGTCGTTGTCGCGGCGCCCGCGTTGCAGCCGGCACCGAAGCCGACGTTGGGCAGGCTGAGGAAGTGGTCGACGCGGCCAGCCGTCGCCGCCCGCGCCCGCGACAGGCCCGCGGGCGAGGAGCCGCTGTCGACCATGCATAGCTCGAGCTGCGCGCGCGGGGCGAGCGCCTCGAGGGCGTCGATCCAGGCCGGCAGCACGTGGGCGCTGTCGTGGGAAACGGCGATCACCGCCAGCCTCGCCCGCGGTCCAGCGCTCATGCGGCGAGGGCGGGACGGAGGATCCGCAGCCGGTTCGGCGCCAGGCGCAGCGCCGCGGCAAAGCCGAGCACGGCGCCGTAGATGACGGCGCTGTGGCCGTACTCGATCAGCGGTAGCGACGGACGGCCGACCAGCACCATCATGATCACCGCGGCGATCGTCGCCCCGGCGGCGCTTTTCGCCATGATCCCGCGCCAGGCGCCGATCCCCAGCAGCAGCAGCTGGACGATGCCGCCGAGGTAGCCGAGCACGAGCAGGGTGTTGGGTAAGCCGAGGTCGACGTCGAAGCCGCGTTCGAGCGTCCGGGTGGAGAAGCCATGGCCGAAGAAGGTCCAGTTCGATGCGGTCGCCTTGATCAGGCCGAGGCGGTAGGTCCCGGTGCCGGTCCCCTGCGAGGTTTCCGAATAGATGCTCAGCACTTTGTGGCCGACCGGTGAGCTGAGTAAGACGATCACCGCGACCACGGTCAGGCCGAGCAGCGCCGAGCGGCCGCCGAAGCGCAGTTGGCCGAATTTCCAGGCGAGCAGGACGAGCAGGCCGGCGGCGACGGCGATGTACTGGGCGCGCGAGTACTGCAGGCCGACGGTCACCGCGGCGAGGGCGGCGAGGCTGAGCGAGAGCGGCCGCGGGCGTGCCAGGGCGAAGGCGAAGGCGAGCAGGGTGAAGCAGAGGAAGCTGTTCTGGCCCGCCGTGTAGAGGCGGCTGTCGGGCCCGAGCAGGCCTTCCTTGGTCATGCTGGTGCTGACCCAGTGCTGGCACGGGGCGCAGCCCGCCGAGCCGGCGTCGTAGGCAAGCGCCCAGGCGACGACGACGAGGATGATCAGCGGCAGGGCGCGCTGCAGGCCGGTGAGGGCGTCCTCATGGGAGAGCCAGATGATCGTCGCCAGCGCCATCGCCGGGAAGATCACGAAAGGGAAGGTCAGGGAGGGCACTTCGTTCGGGTGCGAGCCGACCGCGACCACGCCGACGTAGGCGAGCAGCGCGATCAGCCCGACCGAGAGCGCGTTGGCCGGGAAGGGCCAGGTCGGCCGCCCGGCGCCGCGCCGCCAGGCGTAGGCGGCGAGCATCGCGCCGACGGCCAGGATGAAGAAGAAGAAATAGACTTTGATCCGCCCGCTGACCGTCGATTCGGCGGCGACGAAGGGCAGTAGGCCGGTCGCCCCGAGCACGCAGAGCGCGATCAGCGACTCGATCCCGAGCAGCTGGACCAACAGCGGCGTGCCGACCACGACGATCGCCAGCAGCGGCTGTTTGATCAGGATCACGGCGACGATCAAGGCGACGATCGCCGCGACCGCGATCGGGATGAGGTCGGCGACGCGGGAGACGCGGAACGGGCCCACGGCTTAGGTCGCCGCGCCGATTCCCGCCTTGGGCATGTAGTACCCCTCCCAGGCTGGGGCAGCGTCGTTGGCGACGGCCCCGAGCGAGAACACCTCGGGATTGGCAAGCAGCTCGTTCAGGTAGCGGGCGGCGTCCTTACGGCTGCGGCCGAGCCGCGCGACGACCAGCAGGCCGCTGACCTGCGGCATCAGCGCGATCGGGTCGGAGACGACGACCGGCGGCGAGTCGATCACGACCAGGTCGTAGTTCTCCTTGGCTTCCTCGAGCAGCTCGGTCATCAGCTCGCTCTCCAACAGGGTGGAGGAGTTCGGCGGGATCGGCCCGGCGAGCAGGACATCGAGCGGGCGATTGCCGCCGACCTGGATCTTCTGGATCCCCTCGGCGAGGGTCTGCGAGCCGGAGAGGACCTGGCTGAGGCCTTTGGTCTGGTTGCCGCCGACCCGCTCGATCAGCGATGGCTGGCGCATGTCGCCCTCGATCAGGAGCACCGACTTACCGGCCTTGCACTCGGTCACTGCAAGGCCCCAGGCGACCGTGGTCTTCCCCTCGCCCGGCGTCGCCGAGGTGATCATCAGCGTGTTCAGATCGCGCCCGACGTTGAAGTAGCGGAGGTTCGCGTGCAGCATGCGGAACGACTCGGTCGCCCGCACGTCGAGGCCGATCGGGTTGGCGGAGTCCGGTTTGGTCACCTTGCCGTGCGGGATCCGCGCGAGGATCGGCAGGTCGTAGACGGCTTCGACATCTTCCTCGTCCTTGATCCGCGTGTCGAGCTGCTCGAGCAGCAGGATCAGGCCGATGCCGAGCAGAACCCCCACCACAAGGCCGAGCGCCACGTTGCGTTTGGTGTGGGGCGAGACCGGCGAGGCGTTGACCGACGCGTTCTGGACGACTTCGGCATTGCCGGTCTGCAGCGAGGCGGCGGTTTCCAGTTCTTCGATCTGGTTGCTCAGCCTTTCGCCGCGGGCGCTTTCGCGCTGTTCCGGCGACATCGTTTCGTACTGCAGTTCGAGCCGTTGCTGCGCTTCGCTGACCGCTTTGCGGTCGGTGTCGCGGCGGGCGGCGATGTATTCGCGGGCGAAGGTGTTGGCGATTTCCTGGGCGAGGACGGGATCGCCGATCGTCGCCGTCACATCGGCGATTTCGGATTCGCCCTGCAGCGAGACTTCGATCGATTCGGCGACCACCCCGGCGGTGACGCCGGGGATGGCGAGCTTCTCCGCCGTCCGCGCCGAGGCGTCGCCGAGCGAGACTAGCTGGACATTGGTCTGCGCTTCGCGGGCGGCTTCGGTGGAAGAGGAGAAGAAAGTCGACCCGGTAAGCGATTCGACCAGGGTGTTGCTGCGGAAGAGCAGCGAGGAGGTCGAGGAGTACTGCTTTTCCTGCTGCAGAGACCAGATCAGGGCCGCCGCGGGGACGATCAGGCCACAGACCAGCAGGATCGGCCAGCGCCGCCGCAGCAGCTTGAGGAAGTTACGCATCCCGGCACCGGCGCTCTCCGCGGGTGCCTGCGGGGAGGCATGGTCAGGCCCCCGTCCGATCAGGTTGCGGCTGCCGTTGATTGCGGGAAACGTCGGTTTGCGTGAAGGGGTGTTCATTTGCGCCGTTCCGAGCTTCATGGAACGCCTATCGACAGTCGATCCCGCCAAGTTTAGTTCTGGCAGGGGTGGTCAAAGCGACTTTCGGCTCCCCTTCGGCCCTTATGTCCAGCCGCGTCGTCGCCGGCCGTTAATCTAGCGCCTCTCCGTGACGGCACCGACGTCCTCCCAAACGCCGACGTCATCGCAGTCGCATCGCATGCAGCGCGAGGTCGTCTCGCGCGGGGAGGGAGCCGAGCCGTTGCGCGTCGCGGTGGCCCAGCTCGGCCCCGGCCCCGATGGTCCCGGCGGTATGCCTGCGGTGATCGCCTCGCTGCTCGCCTCGCCGCTCGCCGAGCGCTACGAGATGGAGGCGATCCCGACCTACCGCGACGGCCGCCCGGTGCGGCGGATTCTGGTCTTCGCCGAGGCGCTGGCCCGTCTGACGCGCTGGGCGGCGCGGCCCGGGCCACGGATCGCCCACGTCCACATGGCGGCCCGCGGCAGCATGTACCGCAAGCTGATCGTCGTCTTGGTGGCGAAGGCGATGCGCCGGCCGGTGATCCTCCACGTCCACGCCGGGCCAGGGGATCTGGACGCTTTCGTCGATCGGCTCGACGCGGTGCGGCTGGCGCTCCTGCGGGTCGCCTTCACCGCTGCCGACCGGGTGCTCGCCGTCTCCTCCAGCAGCGCCGCGGCGCTCGCCCGTAGCCCGCTCGCCACCGGCGTCGACATCGCGGTTGTTCCCAACGCGCCACCGCCCGCGATCGACGGCGCCGCTCCGGGCTCCGGCGGCGCGACGGTAGAGATCATCTTCCTGGGCGGCTTCGCCAACAAGATCAAGGGCGGCGAGGTGTTGGTCGAGGCATTGCCCGCGCTGCTCGCCGCGCGGCCCGAGGCGCGGGTGTCCCTGGCGGGCCCCGGCGACCCGCCGCCCGACCTGCCCGAGGGAGCCCGCTGGATCGGCTGGCTGGGGCCGGCCGAACGCGACGCGGCGCTTGCCGGCGCTGATGTCTTCGTCATGCCCTCGCTCTCGGAGGGGATGCCGATCGCGCTGCTCGAAGCGATGGCGGCGGGGCTGCCGATCGTCGCGACCAGGGTCGGCGGCATCCCCGAGGTGACGACCGGCGGGGTCGATGCCGAGTTGGTCGATCCGGCCGACCCGGCGGCGCTGGCGACGGCGCTCGCCAGGCTGGTCGGCGACCGCGAGGAGCGGCAACGGCTCGGCGCCGCGGCCTCGGCCCGGGCGCGCCGGATCGCCGACGAGGACGTCTACCGTCGGCTCGATCAGATCTACCTCGAGGTGATTCGGTGAGCCACCCGTTCGACAATCGCTCCGCCGGGGCGGTCTTTCTCTGCTACCACTCGGTCGCCGACCGCGGCGCCCCTTACCTGGCGCTGCCGCCAGAGACCTTCGCCCACCAGTTGGCGCTGCTGCGGCGGCTGCGCTTTCGCTCCGGCGGGATCGCCGACCTCGCCCGACTCGCCCGCGGCGAGCGCCTCTCCGGGCGGACCGTCTTCCTCACCTTCGACGACGGCTTCCGCGACAACTACGAGGTGGCGATGCCGCTGCTGCGGCAGCACGGCTTCCACCCGCTGATCTTTCTGCTGCCGACCCACGTCGACGACGGCGCCGCGCTCGACTGGCCCGAGGTCGCCGAGTACCACGAGCGCGAGCCGGAGCTGATGCGCTCACTGACCTGGCCCGAGGTCGAGGAGATGGTCGCCGCGGGAGCCGAGTTCGGTGGCCACACGATCACCCACCCGCACCTGCGCGATCTCGACGACGCGAGCCTCGCCCGCGAGCTGACCGAGTCGCGCCGCCTGGTCGAGCGCCGGCTCGGCTCCTGCGAGGTGCTCGCCTACCCGTTCGGCGAGTGGGACGAGCGCGTGGCGCGGGCGGCTGGGGCGGCCGGTTACACCTATGCGTTCAGCCTGCCGCAGGGCCCGCAGCGCCAGGGCGGCCCGCTCTTCATCCCGCGGATCAACGTCGACCGGCGTGACCGCGGCGCCCGCTTTGCTTTTAAACTGACCCCGATCGGCCGTCGGCTCCTGCTCTCCGATCTGGGCGAGCGTCTGCGCGGCCTGCGGAAGGCGATCCGCCGATGAGATCCGACCTCGTCGTCCTCTGCTACCACGGGGTCAGCGAAACCTGGCCCGACGATACCGCGGTCACCCCGGAGGCCTTCGCCGCCCAGGTCCGCCTCTTCGCCGAGCGTGGTTACCGCGGCGCCACCTTCACCGAGGCGGTGGGGAAGGTGCCCCCCGGCAAGACCGTCGTCGTCACCTTCGACGACGCCGCGACCTCGGTTCTCCGCCACGCCAAACCGGTGCTCGACGAGCTCGGCCTGCCGGGCACCGTGTTCGTGCCCACCGACTACCCCGACAGCGGCCGGCCGATGTCCTGGGCCGGCCTCGACATCTGGGTCGGCGGTGAGTGGGAGCCGGAGCTCGAGTGCATGGGGTGGGGGCAGCTGCGCGAGCTGGCCGACGCGGGCTGGGAGATCGGCTCGCACACCTGCAGTCACCCGCGGCTGGAAGAGCTCGAGCCCGCCGATCTGGAGCGGCAGCTACGCGAGTCGAAGCGGTTCTGCGAAGAGGCGATGGGGCGGCCTTGCACCTCGATCGCCTACCCGTACGGGAACGGCGATCCGGGCGTCGCCGCCGCCACCGGGGCGGCGGGCTACCTTGCCGCGGCGACGGTGCCGCGGCAGAGCGCCTCGCCCAGCCCGTTGCTCTGGCCCCGGGTCGGCGCCTACCGCGGTGACGACGCGCGGAGGCTCTGGCTGCGGTCACGCAGACGCAGGTTCGGGTTGCTTCCGCTGGTCGGTCGAGCTTTGCGTTGAGTAGCTCGCCGGCCGGTCAAGAAGACGCGTTGACCGCTTCGTAGCTGGTGCCCGAGACGAAGTCGCTCTGGTAGAGGACGCCGGTCGGGATTTCTTCGCTCTTGTAGAGGCCCTGCTTGACGTAGTTCTGGACCGGGTTGGCGACCGTGCCGCCCATCGTGCGGACGTAGGTCTTCGGCAGGACCAGTTGGCCGTCGTAGAAAAGTTCGATGAAGCCGACGCTCGGATCGGGGGACCAGCGCACGTGGTAGACGAACTTGTGCCAGACGTTCTTGGTCAGCGTCGTCGACCACTGAGTGCCTTCGCGGCGGAGCTCGATGCGGTTCCCCCAGAGCATGAAGGAGGAATAGTCTTCGCTCTCGTCGACCGCGCGCCACTGGGTGAAGGTGATGAACGAGTTCGGGTAGTTGGTGGGGAAGGATTCCGGGAAGTAGGTTTCCCAGCCGTACCACCGTTCTTCGCCCTCTTTCTCACCGAGGTACTTGCCGACCTCGGCGCGGGGCGAGGTATCGCCGATCTGGTCGGTCGGGCGCACTTCGAAGCGGGCGACGTGCTGGGTCGGCTGGGTCGGGTTCGGGACGATCGAGATCCGTCCCGGAGCCGCCTCCTGGAGCAGGTCCCATTGGAGCAGGCTGTTTTCGTTCAGGTAGCTGGGGCTGAAGAGGAGCTGCGAGCCGGCCGCGGGCGGAGACGAGGGCCCCGCGCCCGTGGTGGGGGAGGACGGGGTTTCGGCGGGCGGCGCGGTCGGGATCACCGGAGAGGCGGGGGAGTGGGTGCTTTCCGACCCAGTCGTCGGCGTTTTCACCGGGACCGATTCTCCCAAGTGTGGGGTGTCAGAGTTGCTGCGGGCGGTGGGGGTTTGGACGACGACGGCGCGTTGGACGTCGGTGTGGCGCGGCAGCTTGGCCGAAACGCTGACCTTATGGCGCCCGCCGCCGACCGCGATCTTGTCCTGGCGACCGAACCTCCACGGATACTTGCGGTCGCGCTGGATCAGTTGCCCATCGACATAGAGGGCGACGCCGGTCGCTTCGCGGGCGCCGGCGACCTTGACCACGACGCTGTCGGTCCCCGGTACCGGGTCGGCGCCGAGCCGCAGCGACGCGGCGCCGGCACCGTCCGCGCCGAACAGCATGATCGTCACCGCGATGAGTCCGAAAAGCAGGGCGCAGAGCGGCCGGCGGAAGTTGGTGTGGGTGGAAGAGAAGGTCATCGGATTGCCTTTGTCCTTGGCCTTCTCGTCCGGCGGCGGCCTGCGGACGAGCAATCCGATCCAAATGTCGAACGGACGTCCACAGTCGGAGGGGACGGTTGATCGGGGCGGCGGCGAAGCCTCTTCGGGCCGGCGCGTGGTGCTGGTCTGCTCGCCCGGCGGCCACCTGCAGCAGATGCTCGCCCTCCGTCCGGCCTGGGACGGGCTGGAGCGGGTCTGGGTGACCCTCGAAGGGCCGGACGTCGAGGTGCTGCTGTCCGATGAGCGGGTGCGTCTCGCTCACGGTCCGACCAACCGCAGCCTGCTCAACCTGCTGCGGAACCTGCGGCTCGCTTGGACAGTGCTGCGCAGCGAGCGTCCGGACGCCGTCCTTTCGACCGGCGCCGGGCTGGCGGTCCCGTTCCTCATACTCGCCCGGCTGCTGGGCAGCCATACCGTCTACGTCGAGAGCCTGACCCGGACCGAGTCGCTCTCACTGTCGGGCCGGATGGTCTACCCGTTCGTCGCGGAGTTCTTCATCCAGTGGCCGCGCACCACCCGTCTGCGCCGCGCTCGCCACGTGGGGAGCATCCTTTGATCTTCGTCACGGTCGGCACCCACCAAGACCCGTTCGAGCGAATGATCGCGGCGGTCGAGGCGCTGCCGAACCGCTCTGAGGTCGTGGTGCAGTACGGGCCGGGGACAGAGCCACTCGGGGTCGCTCGTGCCGCTCCCTTCATGTCCTTCGCCGTGATGGAGGAGAACTTCGAGGCGGCCGACCTGGTGATCACCCATGCCGGAGTCGGCAGCATCCTCTGCGCCCGCCGTGCCGGCCATGTCCCAGTCGTGATCCCCCGCATGCACGAGCTCGGTGAGCACGTCGACGATCACCAGCAGGAATTGACCCGCGCCCTCGCCGAGCGCGGTGAGGCGCAGCCGGTCTGGCCGGGCGAAGACCTCGCTGCCGTCCTCGCCCGGGCTCCGGCACGGCGCCAGGGCCCGTTGGAGGGCAAAGAGGAGAGCCCGCTGATCGACGCGGTGCGGACGGCGTTGCGGGTCGGCTAGTAGGCGCCGCGCCCGGACAGGACGACGGGGACCGTCGCCAGCAGGATCTCGATGTCGCGGGCGAGCGACCAGCCGGACACGTACTGGTAATCGAAGCGGACCATCTCCTGGAAGGGGAGGTCGGAGCGGCCGGAGACCTGCCAGAGGCCGGTGATCCCGGGCCGCAGGTCGAGCCGGCGGGCGTGCCAGCTCTGTGCCGCCGCCGCTGCCTCTTTGAGGATCAGCGGCCGCGGTCCGACCAGGCTCATCTCGCCGGTCAGGACGTTGAACAGCTGCGGGATCTCGTCGAGCGAGGAGCGCCGCAGGAAGCCGCCGACCCGGGTGATCCGTGGGTCGCGCTTGATCTTGAACATGACGCCGTCGTCGGACTCGTTCTGCTCCTCGTAGGCGCGCTTGCGCTCCTCGGCGTCGTCGTACATCGAGCGGAACTTGACCAGTTTGAAGCGGGTGTCACCGCGGCCGGCGCGGATCTGGCGGAAGAAGATCGGGCCGCGGGAGTCGATCTTGATCGCGATCGCGATCGCCAGCAGCACCGGGCTGAGCACGAGCAAGATCAGCGAGGCCCCGACGACGTCGAGAACGCGCTTCGCGAACCGGGACATCCGGGTCAGCGGTGGGGCGCCGATCGAGAAGACCGGCAGGCCGCCGATCTGGGTCAGCGACTGGGCGCCGTCGAGCAGCTCGAAGAGGCGGGGCACGACGTCGACGGCGACGCGGCTGTCGCGGCAGGTGCGGATGCAGCTCAGCAGCTGCTGGTGGCTGGCCCGCGAGAAGGCGATGATCACCCGGTCGACCTTGGCCCCGGTCAGCACCTTGCCGAGGTCGTCGAGCGAGCCGAGCTTCTGGAGGCGCTGGTTCTCGTCGACCGTGTGGACGTCGTCGTCGACCAGGCCGATCGTCTCGAGTCCGAACTCGGTGTGGCGGTCGAGCCGGTTGGCCAGCCGGTCGGCGACCATGCCGGAGCCGACGATCACGGTGCGCTGGCGCAGCGGGACGATCCGATGTGCCCAGCCGCGGGCGAGCGCCCGACCGATGCTGTCGGTCGCCGCCAGGGTGACCGTGGCGACGATCGTCACCCAGCCCGCCGAATCGATGCTCATCAGATTGACCAGCCCGACCAGCGGCCAGGAGAGCAGCAGCATCGCGACCACAGCGCGGGGCGCGTCGGAGAGGCCGCTGGCCCAGGTGAGCAGGTCGCTGTCGCTGTAGAGACCGAAGAAGAAGGCGAGGATGACGGTGAGGAGGATCAGCCCGCCGATCAGGCCCGCGGCCTCGGCGACGGTCAGGCCGAAGACGAGTGCGGTGAAGATCCCGGTGATGAGCGCCGCACCCACATCGGCGGTGAGGAGCAGCCGGCGCAGGACCTCGCTGCGCCGTCCAGCCCGCGATTTAGGGATGAAGCCGTCAATAGCCGTGTCGCGGGCTTTTGACTCGTAATCGTAGTTGTAGACGATGCTGTCCATGCCTCTCTCATCCTCTCGGCACGGGATCGACCTATCTTGAGCCCTGATTGTCGGCCTTCGTCCCAGCCAGGCGACCTGAGAGACGAGCACCGACTGAGAATATCCACTCTCAGTGCGCCTCGCCGGAGGCGTGCGCCGGTGGGCGTGACTCCTCCGCCAGCGAAGTGATCTCGAGCACGCCCTCGGCCGCCTCCTCGAGCACCTCGGTTGCCTCCTGCGCCGAGCGGGCGTAGAGCTCGACCAGGAGATGGACGACGATCTGCTCGCCGTCGTGCTTGTGGAAGCGGACGTGGGTGAAGAACTCGCGCACGCCGGCGTCGCCGAAGGCGCCGTAGGTGAGGAACTCGGCGGCCTCCGGGCCGGAGCAGGTCTCGACCCGCTCGGCGTCGATCTGCACCGTGCAGGAGGCGACCCACGGGGTCCCGGCCACCATCCGCGGCCAGCGCTCGCCGATCGGCACGACGCGGTCGTCCTCGAAGGTGAGATGGGGCTGGTCGTGCATGCAGTCGAGGCACTGGACCACCGATTCCTGCACCTCGTCGACCCCTTCGGCGAGCGCCCCGGTCTCCGGGTCGACGCGACGGATCGCGTCGTAGTGGATCTGGATCTCGAGGTTTTGCGACCAGCAGCGGTAACAGCGCAGCCAGGCCGTGCGGTCGTCTTGAAAATCGCTCATGTCCTCTTATTCTCGCGCACCGACGCACTCGGCGTTGCAGGCAGTGTCAGGTCGGCCGCGAATTGAGCCGATAGTTCCCCGATTGTGAGCGATTTCGGAATCGAATCCACGCCCGTGTCGCCCGTCGCGGACGCGCCCACGCCTGCCGACCGCTGGGCGGGGCCGTTTGCCGGCCTGATCGTCGCGGTTCTCACCACCTACCTGGCCTTCAACGCGGGCGGCTTCTTCCCCGGCGCCACCGCCTATGCCACGGTCGCGATGGCGGTCCTCCTCGTACTCGGGATCATGCTCGTCCACGAACCGCTGACCGGTTCCCCACCCGCCCTTCTCGTCGCCCTCGGTGCGCTCGCCGGCTTCGCCGCCCTGACCCTGCTTTCCGGCTCCTGGTCGGAAGCGTGGAGTCGGGCGATCATCGAGTTCGACCGTGCCCTCCTCTACGTGCTCGTGCTCGCCTTCTTCGCGCTCTTCCGGGGGCGGGAGGGGGTGCTCGAGTGGGGCCTACGTGGATTCGCGCTCGCCGCTCTGGTGGTCTGCGCGGTGGCCTGGATCACCCGCGTCGCCCCAGACGTGTGGCCGATTGCCCTGGACATCAAGCCGCAGCGCCTGAGCTACCCGCTGACCTACTGGAACGCGCTCGGCCTGCTCTCGGCGCTCGGAGCGATCGCCCTGGTCCACCTGAGCAGCGGTGACCGCGAGGAGTGGCCGGTGCGGGTCGCCGCGGCGGGTGCGCTACCGCTGGTGGCCTCGACGCTCCTGCTCACCTTTTCGCGCTCCTCACTCGCGCTCACCCTGGTCGGCTTCGCCGTCTACGTCCTGGTCGCCCGCCCCAAGCGGCTGCTCGCCGCGGCGGCGGCCGCCGCTATCCCGACCGCGGTGGCGCTGGTCGCGAGCGTCGAGGCCCACACCGTTTCCTCGGCTCGATATACGACCGACGCCGGAATCTCCCAGGGCCACCACCTCGGCCTGGTGGTGCTCGCCTGCGTCGTCGTCGCGGCCGTCCTGCGGCTCGCCCTGCTCGGACTCGACGAGCGCCTTGACGCCTGGCAGCCGCCGAAGGTAGATCGTCGCCGCGTCCTCGGGTCGTTGGCGGCGATCGTCGCGATCCTGCTCGTGGTCGGAATCGCGGCGGGCGGCCCCGGGTGGATCTCCCACCGCTGGGACCACTTCGTGCACGAAGACGCCGTCGGCCACACCGAGAACCCCTCCGAACGACTCAGCTCGGTCGGCAACAACGGCCGCATCCCACAGTGGCGGGTGGCGATCGAATCCTTCGAAGAAAAGCCCCTGCTCGGCAACGGGGCCGGCACCTACGCGCTGCAGTGGAACCAACGCAGGCCCTACGAATTCACCGTCGTCAACGCCCACTCGCTTTACGTCGAGGTGATGGGGGAGCTGGGGATCGTCGGCCTGCTCCTGATCGTCACCCTGATGCTCGCCTTCCTCGTCGGCGCGGCGCGCCGACTGGGCGGTCCGGAGCGCCACGTCTACGGCGCCTTCCTGGCGTTGGCGGCGATGTGGATGGTCCATGCCGGAATCGACTGGGACTGGCAGATGCCGGCGATCACGGTCTGGCTCTTCGCGCTCGGCGGGCTGGCGCTGTCGCGGCGGCGCTCACCGCAGACGCAGCGCGAGGTCGCGGTCGGCCGACTGCCGCGGATCGTGGCCGCGCTCTGCATCGGCGTCCTCGCGATCACGCCGGTCGTCTTGGCGCTCTCGCAGACGCGGTTGGAAACTGCGTTGCACCAGTTCGATGCGGGCGAATGTGCGCCGGCGATCCACTCCTCGTTGTCGTCGATCGACGCCCTCGGCGTACGCCCCGAGCCCTACGAGATCATCGGCTACTGCGACCTCCGCTACGGTCAATACCGGCTGGGAGAGCAGGCGATGGAAAGCGCCGTCGCGCGTGACCCGGAAAACTGGGAAATGCACTACGGGCTGGCGATCGCGGAGGCGATCCAGGGTCGCAACCCGATGCCGCAGCTACGTCGGACGAGCCGCCTCAACCCTCTCGAAGCGCTGGTCCGGGAAGAACTCGAACGCTTCCAAGGCGCCAAAGCCCCGGCCAAAAGAAAGAGGCTGGCCGAAACGGCCAGCCTCCCCTTTTGAACCGATGTGGAGCTGAGGCTCAGACAGCGTCGTCGCGACGGCGGAAGCGCATCGCCACGCCGGCGCCGAGCAGGCCGAGACCGACGATCAGGACAGGGATCGCGGCAAAGCCGGTGAAGGGCAGCGAGCTGCTGGAGCCGGTGACAGCGGTCTGTTCGACGGCCTGGGCTTCGACGCCGGCGACTTCGCCTTCGCCGCAGTTTCCGGAGCCGCTGCTGCTGCCGGAAGAGCCGCTGCTGCATTCGCCGCCATTGCCATCGGCGGCCTGCACGACGTGGTTTCCGTTGTGCTTATGGTTCTGCGGGTACTGGGCCGAGCCGGCGCTGCCGGTGTTCGCGAAGCCAGAGACCGCGAGGGTCGCCCCGGTGCCGCTCATGAACACGCCCAACGCAAGTACGGCCACTAGGGCGACGCGTGACTTCATGAAGTTCCCCTTCTTTCGTGCCAACATCCCCGGCTGCTTCGCTGCCGACTTCATGACTCGCACCTTCGCTGCATCGAGCTCGAGCGCGGTCAAAGCCGGCCGGGAAACGGTCAGCCGCCGCTCTACATCGCGGAAGTCATCATTATCGAAGGGACTGCTGGGGCTGTCGAATTTCTTGCTGATGTCACTTATACGTACGAGCGCGTCGATTTCTGATCGACGGATGCGAATTTCTCCCGAGAACTAGTCGACATGCGTGACAGCGACTTCGAGCGCCTCTACGAAGACCATGCCCAGGCCCTGTTCGGCTTTCTCGCCTACCGGACGGGGGATCGGGGGCTGGCCGAGGACGTCATGTCGGAGTCTTTCGAACGCGCCCTCAAGGCGCGCAAGCGCTACGACCCGGGCAAGGCGAGCGCCAAGACCTGGCTCTACTCGATCGCGCTCAACTGCCTGCGCGACCACCAGCGCCGCCAGGGCGCCGAGGTGCGGGCGCTCGACCGGGTCGGCGGCGCCGGCGACCTCGAGCTCGACGACCCGGGTCTGGCGCGGGCCGACACCCGTGACGAGGTGCAGCGGGCGCTCCACCTACTGAGCGAGGAGGAGCGCGAGGTGGTGGCGCTGCGCTACGGCGGCGACCTCACCGCCAAGGAGGCGGCGAAGCTCCTCGGCGAGAAGGAGACGACGGTCGAAGGCCGCCTCTATCGGGCGCTGCGCAAGCTGCGCGAGGAGATGGAGTCGCCCTAGGCCGGGGCGTGGGCGCCGGAGCGCTCGCCGACCAGCTCGACGATCTCGCCCATGATCTTGTTCACGTCGAAGTCCTTCGGCGTGTAGACGCCGGCGACGCCGGCCTCGCGCAGACGCTTGGCGTCGGCGACCGGGAAGATGCCGCCGACGACGACCGGGATGTCGAGGCCCTCCTCGTTCAGCAGGCGGACGACCTCGGGGATCAGCTCGAGGTGGGAGCCGGAGAGGATCGAGAGGCCGACCACGTCGACGTCCTCCTGCAGCGCCGAGGTGGCGATCTCCGCCGGGGTGAGGCGGATGCCCTGGTAGATGACCTCCATGCCGACGTCGCGGGCGCGCAGGGCGATCTGCTCGGCGCCGTTGGAGTGGCCGTCGAGGCCGGGCTTGCCGACCAGGATCTTGATCCGGTGGCCGATCCGCTCCGAGGTCTCCTCGACGCGGCGGCGGATCGTCTCCAGCTGGGCGCGGTCGCCCGCCGGCGCGGCGCCGTCGACCCCGGTCGGGCCGCGGTAGGCGCCGAAGGCCTCGCGCAGCACCTCGGCCCACTCGCCGGTGGTCGCACCCGCCTTGGCGGCGGCGATCGTCGCGGGCATGATGTTCTCGTCGTCGGTCCCTGCGACCCGGGCGAGCTCCGCCAGGGCGGCGTCGACCGCGGGCTGGTCGCGCGAGGCCTTCCAAGCTCTGAGCGCCGCGATCCGTTCGCGCTCGATCTCGGGGTCGGGGGTGAGGATGCCGCCGTCGGCGCCCGCCGTCAGCGGCGATTCCTCGGTCTCCCTGAAGCTGTTCTGGCCGACCACCTTCTGCTCGCCGCGCTCGATCCGGCCGACCCGCTCGCGGTTGGATTCGACCAGGCGCGCCTTCATGTAGGGGACCGCCTTGACCGCGCCGCCCTGCTTTTCGACGACCTCCATCTCCTCGCGGGCGCCGGCCGAGAGCTCCTCGGCCAGGCCGTCCATCACCACCGAACCCTCGAAGATGTCGGGGTACTCGAGCAGGTCGGTCTCGTTGGCCAGCACCTGCTGGATGCGCAGGCTCCACTGCTGGTCCCAGGGGCGGGGGAGGCCCATCGCCTCGTTCCAGGCGGGTAGCTGCAGGGCCCGGGCGCGGGCGTCGCGGCTCATCGTCACCGCCAGCGCCTCGAGCACGATCCGCTGGACGTTGTTCTCCGGCTGGGCCTCGGTGAGGCCGAGGCTGTTGACCTGGACGCCGTAGCGGAAGCGCAGCATCTTCTCGTCGGTGACGCCGTAGCGCTCGCGGCCGATCTGCTCCCAGAGCGCGCCCATCGTGCGCAGCTTGGCGATCTCTTCGATCACCCGGATGCCGGCGTTGACGAAGAAGGAGATGCGGCCGAAGACCTTGGGGAAGTCCGCGTCGGCGACCTGGCCGCGGGCCTTCACCTCGTCGAGCACGGCGATCGCGGTGGAGAGGGCGTAGGCGATCTCCTGGACCGGGGTCGCCCCCGCCTCCTGCAGGTGGTAGCTGCAGATGTTGGTCGGGTTCCAGCGCGGCACCTCGTTGACGCTGAAGGCGACCATGTCGGCGATCAGCCGCAGGCTGGGCTCGGGCGGGAAGGCGTAGGTGCCGCGCGAGAGGTACTCCTTGATGATGTCGTTCTGGGTCGTGCCCGAGAGCGCGGAGCGGTCGACGCCGCTCTCCTCGGCGACTGTGACGTAGAGGCCGAGCAACCAGGCCGCGGTCGCATTGATCGTCATCGAGGTGTTCATCTCGTCGAGCGGGATGCCGTCGAGCAACTGGTGCATGTCGCCTTTGTGGGCGATCGAGACGCCGACCTTGCCGACCTCGCCGCGGGCGAGGACGTGGTCGGGGTCGTAGCCGGTCTGGGTCGGCAGGTCGAAGGCGATCGAGAGGCCGGTCTGGCCCTTCGCCAGGTTGCCGCGGTAGAGCTCGTTGGAGCGTTTCGCGTCGGAGTGGCCGGCGTAGGTGCGCATGACCCAGGGGCGGTCGCGCTCGGGAAGTCGATGGTTGCTCATGTCGCAGATGATATTTGGGATAGGAGGAATGTGGAGCTTTCCGAAATCCGCTGCCCAGGGTCCCCGTCCACGCAACATCCGGCGCGGGCTGTGTTTAGGTTGGCGACCCCGCGTCACCAACAGGTATGAAGACCAAGCTGATCCTCGCCACCCTCGCCGTCTCCGTCCTCGGCCTCACCGCCGTCGGCGCGGCTTCGGGCGCCTTCGTCGCGATCTACCGCAACGCGCTCGAAACGACCGCGCAGCGCAGCGAAGTGGTGAAGCTGGCGGGCAGGAGCTGCACCCGGGGCGGCGGCCAGACCTCGCTCAAGATCACGGTCGGCAAGCTGACCGAAGAGTGCGCCTACCGCACCCCGGTGGTCGGCACCGACCTCGAAATCGCCGCGACCGGGCGGATCGTCACCGGCACCCCCACCGCGGTCGCCAAGAAAGCCTTCCTCGGCCTGCAGCTGCGGGCGGGCGGCGGCGGCAAGCTCGAGTTGCGCGTCTTCCCCGGCCAGAAGAAGGTCCAGATCGCCAAGGTGACCAAAGAAGGCATCCACTACCTGGCGATCAAGAAGAACGTCGCCGCGATGAAGGAACCGACGATGGCCAACGTGCTGCGACTGCGGGTCATCAGCGGCGCGGGCGAAGAAGCGGGCGTCTGCAAGATCGGCGGCTACCTGGGCGGGGAACTGGTGGTCGAAGCTACCGACGAAGCGTGCGGCGAACTGAGCGGCGAATCGACGGCGCTCTCGGCCGGCGCGCCGAACAACGGCAGCGGCCTGATCGCCGGCTTCGAAGCGATCGTCGTGCGGGCCCCGGTCCGCTTCTAGATCCGAGCGCCGCTCAGGAGGAGTCGGAGTCGGTGGTGCGCGGTTCGGTGTGCACCAGCCGGGCGAAGACGATGTAGCGCTGCGAGGCACTGTAGAGCGGGTTGCAGGCGCTCAGCACGAGCCGCTCGTAGCCGGTGTCGTGGACGATCCCGACGTCGGTCGGTTCGACGATTTCGGTCTTCTGCACGCTGTAGATGAAGGTCCCGTAGGGCATCTTCAGGGTGATCTTGTCGCCCGGATTCATCGAGTCGATGTGGCGGAAGGGGGCCAGGTAGGTGGTGCGGTGGCCGGCGATCGCCACCGTCTTGCCCTGGCCCGGCATCGCGGTTTCGGGGTAGTGGCCGGGGCCGAGCTCGAGGCTCGACTCGTCGGTCCCCTGCACGAAGACCATGTCGAGGCCGTTCATCCCCGGCGCTTCGATCCGGCCCAGCGCGTCGCCCGGTTCGGATTCGTCGACCAGGCGCTGGGCGAGCTTCGAGATGTTCTCGTGCAGGACCGCGGGGTTCTTCGCCACGGTCGCCCGCTTGATCGACCGCACGTCGGACTTGGTGAGGAAATGCGATTCGATCGTCTTCAGCTGGCTTTCCTTTTCGCCCTGCTTGATCGAGCTGTAGATCGAGGAGAGGGGCTCTTGGTAGGCGAGGGTGATGCCGACGTCGGCGATCACGATCAGGCCCGCCGTGATCAGGGCGATCGAGAGGATGTGGCCGAGGCGTCGCATCCCCCCGCAGTTTGGCAGCGGCGCCTTAAGAGAAGAAAACCTTTCCGCTCATGGTTGACGGGTTATGTAATCCGTATAGTGCCCGGACCGATTGTGAGTAGACGATCATCCGGAGTTCTCAAGGGGGCCAAGCTCGGCGTGCTCTTCGCGGCGCTGCTGGCCTCCGCCGCGCTCGTCGCGGCACTGCTGCCCGCCGCGAGTGGCGCGGCCGGCCAGGAGCCGTGCGGCGAATCGACCCTGTCGCCGCAACGGCTGACCCTGCACGCGATGCGCACCTCGGAGCTCTGCCTGATGAACCGGGTCCGCGTCCATTTCGGCCTGCATCCGCTCGAATTCAACGAAGATCTGCGCACCTCGGCCTCGGCCCACTCGGTCTCGATGGTCACCCACGACTACTTCGCCCATGAAGGGCCCGGTGGCTCGGTTGGCAGCCGGATCTCGAGGGCCGGCTATCTCGCCAGCGCCCGCGACTTCACGATCGGCGAGAACATCGCCGCGGGAAGCGGCCGGTCGGGGTCGCCGTGGAACATCTTCGAGGACTGGATGCACAGCCCGCCGCACCGGGCCAACATCCTCGACCCGGCCTATCGGAACGCCGGCGTCGGAGTGGCGCGGGGCTACCCGTTCGGCGGCGAATCCGGCGCCGCCACCTACACGGTCGATTTCGGCGCTCGCGGCGAATAGTCCGGCGCGCCGCCGCTCGGCGCGCCGTCTCTACGTCTGAGGACGCAACGCGTTTTGCGGGTTGTCAAGGGCGACTAGAACAAACGTCCAGATTCGTCAAGAAGGCGAAAAGAGGACGCGGATCGTGGCGAGTCATTGGGCATGGCTCGCAAGCTCCTCCTCCTCGCCACCGCTGTCGCCGTGCTGACGGCGCTCTTCGCCGGCACCGCCCAGGCCCACCGCCTCAGCGCCCTGATCGCGCCGACCTCGGTCTGCCGGAACCAGACCGACCTCGCCGACTCACCCGCGGTGCAGGAGCAGGCGATGCACTGCATGACCAACTTCGCCCGTCAAAAGCTCGGGCTCGGCAAGCTCGGCAACGCCACCGGGCTCGACCGCTCTGCCGCCGACAAGAACCACGACATCATCGGCTGCGACGAATTCAGCCACTACGCCTGCGGGCGCAACTTCACCTACTGGATGGGCCGGGTCGGCTACCTCGCGGCGCGCTGCTGGCGGGCCGGCGAGAACATCGCCTGGGGGACCGGCGACCTGGCCACCGTGCGCTCGATCTTCGTCGCCTGGATCCATTCGCCCGACCACCGCGCCAACATCCTCGGCCGCTACTCGCAGATCGGTATCGCGCTCGAGGTCGGCAACCTGGGTCACGCTCACCAGGCCCATGTCTGGACCCAGGACTTCGGCTCCCACTGCGGCGCCGCCCCGCCCCGCACCCACATCGCCACCCCGCACTTCGGCCTCCGCACCGCCTACCGCGCCCACTAGCGCGCATTCGGTGGCCCACCAACACGTCAGCCGCGCGGGAAGCGGAGTTTTTCGTGGAGGATCCGGGAGACGAGGCGGGCGTAGACGCCGGCGCCCTTCGGGGTCAGGTGGATGCCGTCCCAGAAGAGGCTTTCGCCTTCTTCTTCGGCGACCCTCGCCCAGGGGATTTCGGTGGTGTGGTGCCAGTCTTCGCAGGCTTCGGCGATCGCGTGGTTCGACTCGTCCTGCCAGGAGACCGGGGCGTGGTCGGAGATCAGGAAGAGCTGGCCGACATTGGTCGTCGCCTTGCGCAGCGCCTCCATGTCTTCGCTGTAGAGGGGGCCGTTGTTGCCCCACTGGATCACCATCGCGGCCGGGTGGTGGCCGCCGCGCTTGATCTTCTCGATGATTTCGATGAATTCGTCGGCCTGGCGCCCGACCTTGGCGTCCATCGAGAAGCCGGGGCCGAGCCGCGCCGCGAGGTTGTCCTCGGCGCCGATCATCACCGAGTCGCCGAGCATGACGATCCGCGGCCAATGCTTGGCGGGCGGCAGCGGGTGCTTCGCCTTCTTGCCATCGGCGGTGACCGCGGGCGTGGGGGCGGGGAGCTTGGCGTGGACGCGGGCGACGGTCGCGGTCGAGGCGGCCGCCGTTTCCGGGTTCGAGCCGTTGGCGCTGACGATCCCGCTCCAGCCGACGATCAGGATCACCCCGAGCACCGAGACGAGCAGGGCGGGGCGGGCGACGCGGAGCCAACCGTCAGGCATCTTCGGCAGCTTAGCCTTGCCGCTGAAGGGGAGCTCGATGAAGCGGTAGGAGAGGTCGGCGAGGACCAGGCAGAGCAGCAGCTGCAGGGGGATGAGGATGCCGCGCGGGAGGTCGATGTCGACGCCGGGCCGGGTCATCACGAGGACCGGCCAGTGCCAGAGGTAGAAGCTGTAGCTGCGCAGCCCGAGCCAGAGCAGCGCCGGCCGGCCGATGATGCCGCCGAGGCGCGCCGCCGGGTGGGCGAGGGCGGCGAGCAGCAGCGCGGTGGCGATCGCGATCCAGGCGTAGCCGCCGTGCCAGAGAGCCAGGTCGTAGTCGTGGACGTGGAGGAAGCTGAGGATCAGGTAGCCGAGCGCGAGCACGCCCAGTGCGTCGAGGATCGGCCCGACCAACGATCCTGCTTTGTGCGAAGGGAGGCGGAGCTGAGTCGGGCTCCAGACCAGGGCCAGGGCGACGCCGGCGAGCAGGCCGACAGCGTGGGTGTCGGTGCCGTAGTAGACCCGAGAGGCGTCGTGGCCGGGGTCGAAGAGGATCCAGGCGAGGACGACCGAGCCGACCGCCCCGGCGAGTACCCCGACCAGCAGCCTGCCGCGGCCGAAGAGCTTCATCCCGGCGGCGAAGACCAGCGGCCAGAAGAGGTAGAACTGCTCCTCCACCGAGAGCGACCAGAGGTGGGTGAACAGCGAGGGGCGGCCGAACTGTTCGAAGTAGGAGGTGTGGGCGAAGATGAAGTGCCAGTTGGCGAAGTAGAAAAGCGAGGCGAGCGCGTCGCCGCGGATCTGGTCGATCTTGTCGGGCTCGGCGATCGCCGAGACGATCATCGCCACCGCGATCAGCACGCCGACCGCGGGCAGCAGGCGCCGCGCCCGGCGCAGCCAGAAGCGGCCGATCTCGATGTGGTCGGTCGAGCGGAACTCGCCGAGCAGCAGCGAGGTGATCAGGAAGCCGCTGATCACGAAGAAGACGTCGACGCCGAGGAAGCCGCCCGGCATCCAGCCGAGGCCCGCGTGGTAGCCGAACACGGCGAGCACCGCGATCGCCCTCATCGCGTCGATTCCCGGCATGTACGGGAAGCGGCTGTCCTTCGGCCTGCTCATCGTCGTTCTCGGTGCATAATCGCGGACGTGTCCGCCGCGACCGTCGAGAAACCGCGCACCGCAGGCCCTGATTCAGGCCTCGGCGGCAACTGGCGGGTGATCGTCCGCAACGACAACCACAACACCTTCGATCACGTCGCCCAGACCCTGGCCCAGGTCCTGCCCGGGGTCAGCCTCGAGCAGGGCCACCGGATCGCCGAACAGATCCATAACACCGGCCAGGCGATCGTCTGGACCGGCCCCCGCGAGCCCGCCGAGCACTACTGGGAGCTGCTCGAGTCGGCCGGCCTCACCATGGCCCCGCTGGAGCGGGGCTGACTGGTGCGCTGCGAGGGGCCTCCTGGATGTCCCTCCGCCTGAAGCCGTCGCGCAGCTGGGGTGTGCGAAAGGGCTCGGCACCGGCGCCCATGAGCTTCATTCGGAGGGACATCCAGGAGGCCTAACTGGCCGTCTCGTCCCTTCGAGCTTCGCGAAAGACGAGCGTCTCGTCGAGCGAACATTTGCTGAGGCTTGAAGCGGGGGTCATTCCCCTCCGAATGAAGCTTCGGGGCCACGACTTGAGCCCTTTCGGCCGCCCCAGCTGCGCAACGGCTTCAGGCGGAGGGGAATGACCCCCGCCCCTCGCTACGCCTAAAGGCGCTCGACGTTGTCGGCGTCGAGGCCGCGACTGATGCCGCGGAAGTCGATCGCCCGCGGCACGGCGGCGATCGCCGCGGCGTGGTCGACGTTGGGGTGGGCGGTGACGATCGCCAGCAGGTCGGTGGCGGCGAGGCCCTGGTCGAGGTCGACCGAGGTGAGGCCCTGGGCCGGCAGCTCCGGCGCGAACGGGTCGTGGTAGGAGACCTCGGCGCCGAGATCGTGCAGCAGGGCGATGATCCGCAGCGCCGGCGATTCGCGGGTGTCGCCGATCCCCGGCTTGTAGGCGGCGCCGAGGATCAGGATGCGCGAGCCCTTGACCGGCTTGCCCGCGTTGTTGAGCACGCGCTCGATCCGCCGTACGCAGAACTCAGGCTGCTCCTGGTTGACTTTGCCCGCCAGCTCGACGAACTCCGGGTAGAAGTCGTGCTCGCGCGCCTTGAAGGCGAGGTAGAAGGGGTCGACCGGCAGGCAGTGGCCGCCCATCCCCGGCCCCGGGTCGAAGCGCATGAAGCCGAAAGGCTTGGTCGCCGCCGCGTCGACCACCTCCCAGACGTCGATCCCGAGCCGGTCGCAGAGCTGGGCGACTTCGTTGACGAGGGCGATGTTGACCGAGCGGAAGATGTTCTCCAGGAGCTTTGCCAGCTCGGCCGTCTCCGGTGAGCTCAGCACCTCGACCGTGTCGCAGATCCGCGCGTAGAGGTCGCGGGCGCGCTCGGTGCAGGCGGGGGTGATGCCGCCGACCAGCTTCGGCGTGGTGCGGATCGAGTGGCTGGAGCGGCCGGGGTCGATCCGCTCCGGTGAGAAGGCGAGGAAGAAGTCAATGCCCACGGTTCCGCCGTACGCGGCCAGGGCCGGTAGGAGCTCCTCCCGAGTCGTCCCCGGGTAGGAGGTCGACTCCAGCACGATCAGCTGGTCGGGCTGGAGGTGGGCGGCAACCTGGGCAGCCGCGTCGCGCAGGTAGGAAAGGTCGGGCTCGCGCGAGTTGGAGAGCGGGGTCGGGACGCAGACGACGACCGCCGCGCAGTCCTCCAGGTCGGCGTAGTCGGCGGTCGGGTGGAGCCGATCGGCGAGCGCCGCCAGCTCGGCGTCGTCGACGTCCTCGACGTAGCTGCGGCCCGCCGCCAGTTCGGCGAGCTTGGCCGGGTCGGTGTCGAGCCCGACGACGTCGTTCCCGGCCTCGGCGAAGGCGAGGGCGAGGGGGAGACCGACGTAGCCGAGGCCGACGATCCCCACGCGCTTCATCGGGGCGGCGATGTCAGGCGCCGGAGGCGACGATCGACTCGGCGGCGAGGAGGGTGTGCCAGGTCGGCAGGAGTGGGATCGAGTACCAGCCGATCACCGCCTCGCGGGCCTCGGCGATCTCGTTCGAGAACCAATACCGTTCGAAATCGGCGCGGCTCTCCCAGACCATCGTCTGCTGGAAGGCGAGCGGGTCGTCGGTGTAGCGGGTCAGCGACCAGCTCTTGGCGCCGTAGGCGGTGCACTTCGCCGCCGCCGGTTCCCAGGCGTCCAGCCAACGCGCGCCCCGGAACGGGGAGATGTGCCAATCGAGTCTGCAGACCTCGAGCATCGCCTAATCCTTTCGCATCGTCGCCGCGGGCGTATCTACGCCCCGACCTCCGCCCGGATCGCGCCGGGGCCGTCCTCGGTCTTGCCCGCGTCCTCGGAGTCGGCGCCGACCAGGACGGCGATCTTGCCGAGGTGCTTGTTTTCGTGCATCAGCTGGTGGGCGGTGGGGACGCCGTCGAACTCCATCGTCTGCCACAGCACCGGCCGGATCTTGCCCTCCGCCATCAGCTGGTTCGCCCGCATGCACTCGTACGCGTTGGCGAAGTGGGAGCCGATGATCCGCTTCTGGCGCATCCACAGGTAGCGCACGTCGAAGTCGAGCTGGAAGCCCGAGGTGGCGCCGCAGATCACGACTTTGCCGAACGGTTTGACGACGTAGACCGAGGTCGGGAAGGTCGCCCGGCCGACGTGCTCGAAGACGATGTCGGGGGAGTCGCCGAGGATCTCCTTGACCCGGTTGGCGAAGCCGCGCGAGGCGCGGAAGCGCTCCTTGTCGAGGGCCGGGTCGGTGAGGTTGGCGTCGGTCCGCATCATCTCGCCGAATTCGGAGCGGTTGATGTAGTCGACGGCGCCGAGCTGCTTGACCAGATCGCCCTTCTCGTCGTTGGAGACGACGCCGACCGCGTTGGCGCCCGCCGCCTTGCAGAGCTGCGTGGCGAAGACGCCGAGGCCGCCCGCGGCGCCCCAGATCAGGACGTTGTGGCCGGGCTGCAGCTTGCACTGGTCGATCAGCATCCGGTAGGCGGTGAAGTAGGTGAGGCCGTAGGAGCAGGCCTCGGCCCAGCTCATGTTCTGGGGGCGCGGCAGCAGCTGCTGCGCCTGCACTTTGGTGAACTCGGCGAACGAGCCCCAGGTCGTCTCGTAACCCCAGATCCGCTGGCTCGGCGCGGCGAGCGGGTCGAGCCCATGCACCTCGACGTCCTCGTAGGAGGCCTGGTTGCAGTGGATCACGACCTCGTCGCCCGGTTTCCAGCGGGTGACGCCCTCGCCGACCTTCCAGACGATCCCGGAGGCGTCGGAGCCGCCGATGTGGTGGCCGTACTCGGGGTGGTCGCCGTAGCCGAAGACCGAGACCGGTTTGCCGAGCGCCGCCCAGACGTTGTTGAAGTTGACCCCGGCCGCCATCACCCGCACGACCACCTCGAAGGCGCCCGGCTCGGGCACCTCGATCTGCTCGAGCTGGAAGGCGTCCTTCGGTTCGCCCTCACGCTCCTGTCGGATCACCCACGCCGCCATCGTCTCCGGGAGCGTCCCCGGCTCGACGTCGAGTTGGGTCAGGTTGCTGGTATCGACCGCCAAGTTTCTTGCCTCCGTATTCGTTTCCCGCCTGCCGCGGCAATCCTAAATGAGGGTGGGGGAGCCGCGGCGCGACCCCGGTCGCCGGGGGAGGTCCTCGCCTCAGGCCGCGTCGCGCTCGCCCGCCGGGTGTGGCTCCTCGGCCGTCTCGCGCAGCTCCGGCGCGGCGATCGAGCGGACCGTGATGTGGGTCGGCTCGGGCGGCTCGATCTCCTTGCCGGGGGCGACGCCCATGCCCTCGACCTTGCGCAGCTGCGGCAAGAGCCGGCCTTCCATCGAGCCGACCGCTTTGTCGTAGGCCTTGGCGGCCGAGGTGAGGCCCTTGCCGACCCCCTCGAACTCGCCGAGGAAGCGCGAGAAGCGGGAGTGCAGGGTGCCGGCTGCGTCGGCGATCTCGGCCGCCTCGGCGACCATCCGCTCCTGGCGCCAGCCCAGCTCCATCGTCCGCAAGAGGCCGATCAGCGAGGTCGGGCTGACCAGCAGCACGTTGCGCTCGAGCGCGTAGTCGAAAAGGTCCGGGTCGGCGGTGAAGGCGGCGTGCAGGGCGGGCTCGTTGGGGATGAAGCAGACGACCAGGTCGGGCGTCTCGCCCGCCTTGAACTGGCCCTGGTAGTCCTTCGAGCTGAGACCGCGGACGTGCTCGCGGGCCTGGCGCGCGTGGCGGGCGAGGTGGACCTGGCGGGTGCTTTCGTCCTCGGCCTCCTGGGCGTCGAGGAAGGCGTCGAGCGGCACTTTCGAGTCGGCGACGAAGCTGCGGCCCTCGGGCAGGAGGAAGCGCGCGTCGGGGCGCAGCCGGCCGTCCTCGGTGCGCAGCGTCTCCTGCAGCTCGAAGTCGACGTGCTCGGTCATCCCGGCGATCTCGATGCAGCGGCGCAGCTGCAACTCGCCCCACTGGCCGCGGGTCTGCGGCTGGCGCAGCGCCTTCTTCAGCCCCGCCGTCTCCGAGTTCAGGTTGCCGACGGTCTGGCCCATCTGCTCGAGCAGGGTGCGGGTCTGCAGGTCGACTTCGCCGCGTTTGCGGACTTCGGCCTCGATTTTCTCCTGACCGCGGGCGATCCGGTCGGTCAGCGCCTTGATCTCGGCCTGGCGCTTGTCGATCTCGCTCTGGCGCTTGTCGAGCGCCGCCTCGGCGACGGCGACGTCGACCTTGCGCGCCTCCTCGTTGGCCTGCAACAGGTTCGACATCATCTGCGAGGCCACCTGGGCGGTCGCCTCCTGGATCGCCGGGCCGAGATCGGGTTCGGCGGCGACCTCCTCGTGGCGGCCGAGCAGCGCGTAGAGCAGCCCGGCGGCGAGGAGGACGACGGCGATGGCGAGGACGACGGTCATCGGGGCCATGGATGCTTGCGCGCGGGGCGGACGGCAAGCGCCGTCCGGATCGCCGCAAGGAGCGTGGATTCAGCGCTGTGCGCCACCATGGAGGCCAAGTGCAAGATCGATTGCTCACCGCGCTCGGCGCCCTCGCGGCGGCCGCGGCCGTGGTCGCCGGCTTCGCCCTCCTCTTCAGCGTGCTCGACGACGGCGGTGGCGGGGCGCCTCCGGCCACGACCGTGGTGCGGGTCGCGGTGCCGGGCGGGCGGACGGCGAGTGGGCGCAAGGCGCGGCCGGGTCACGCCGCGATCGGGGTCGAAGGTCCGGACGCGACGGGGGACCCCTCACCCGCGCCGGTCGCCGCGCGCCCGACCGCGGTGCTTCGACGGCCGTCGCGCGGCGCGGCTTTCGCGATCGCACACGTGCGCGAGGGCGCCCGCGTCGACCTGGAGAGCGAACCGAACGGCCCGAGCGTCGCCGAGCTCGGCGATCAGACCGAATTCGGCTCGCCGGTGGCCCTCTCGGTGGTCGCGACCGAGCCCGGCTGGCTCGGCGTCACCGCCCCCGAACTGCCGAACGGCGAGCTCGGCTGGATCGCCCGCGACCCGGGCCGGGTCGAGGTCTACTGGACCCGGTACTCGCTGCACGCGGACCTCGCCGCCCGCAGCCTCGAGCTGCGCTACGGCCACAAGGTGGTGCGCCGCTTCGTCGTCACCGTCGGCGGCCCGGGGACCGAAACGCCGCCCGGCCGCTACGGGGTCACCGACGGGGTCAGCTTCGATGAAAGCCCCTACTACGGCTGCTGCGCGCTGGCCCTCAGCGGCCACCAGACCCACGAACTGCCGGCCGGCTGGATCGGCGGCGACCGCCTCGCGATCCACGGCACCCCGGGCGCGGTCGGCGGCGCCGAATCGCTCGGCTGCATCCGCGCCACCGACGAGACGATGCGCTACCTCTTCGCCCACGTGCCTCTCGGCACGCCGGTCTTCATCGACGCATAGGCAAGGCCGAGTTCGCAGTTATCCCCGCATAGCGGGGATAACTGCGAACGCACTCGCCCGTCAGGGCAGCAGCAGGTCGTTCTTCGACGAGGCGCGGTAGGGGCCGAC
This sequence comes from uncultured Actinomycetes bacterium, assembly GCA_963824485.1. Taxonomy (GTDB): domain Bacteria; phylum Actinomycetota; class Thermoleophilia; order Solirubrobacterales; family 70-9; genus VAYN01. The sequence continues at coordinate 354,538 of CAWGPH010000003.1, read as the reverse complement.
GTGGAGGACGGCGGGGGCGCCGTCGATGCCGGTGGCGGCGATCGTGTAGCTGCCGGTCGGCAGTTGGGCGGCGAAGGTGCCGGGGCTGTTGGCGTCGATTCGGGCGGAGGTAGCGGAGGTGGGCCCGTGGATCTCCAGCTTCGAGTCGGTGCCGGTCTGGTTGGCGGTGACGAAGACGACGGCGAGCGGCGCCCGCGTCTTGATCGGCGGCTGCGGGTGGTTCTGGTTCTGCGGCAGCTGCTGGTGCTTTTCGGGGCCCATGCCGATCGTCGGCGGCACCACCTTGACGCCGTGGGCGCCGATGATCACGCTGACCCGGGTCGGCACCGCGGGGCGCGGTTCGTTGGGGTGGCTGGTGGCGCCGCAGCCGGCGGCGACCAGCGCCAAGATCAACGCGGCGAGCGCGCCGCCCCCCGCGACTTTGGCTCTCCCGAGAACCATCTCGCGGTGAATCTAGCCGAAGGGGAGGGCGACAACTTCGGCCGTAACGCCATCTTCACCTACGGTGAGCTCGGCTCCGGGCTCGGCCTCGCGGCGGACGATCGCCAACCCGATCGGCCCTAGGGCGGGGGAGACGACCGCGCCGCCCAGCGTCCCGACCTCCTTCTCGCCGAGGCGCAGGGGGGCGCCGGGGGTGGCGGCGGCGCTCAGGCGCAGGCCGCGCAGGTGGCGGTTCGGCTTGCCCTTGTAGTGGAGGCGGGCGACCGTCTCCTGGCCGATGTAACAGCCCTTGGTGAAGCTGACGGCTTCGTCGACGATCGCCGCCTCGGCGGGCATCGTGCCCGCGTCCATCTCGGCACCGAAGCGGGGGACGCCGGCCTCGACCCGGACGATCTCGACCGCCTCGGCGCTGACCTCGACCGCGCCCGCCTCGACCAGGGCGGCGGCGACCCGCGCGCGCTCGGCGGCGGGGAGGAAGAGGTCGATCCCGTCGCGGGTGCCGACCGCGAGGACCTCGACGCCGGCCACCGTGGCAGATTCGTTGGCGAACTCGGGGAGGGGCGGGGTGGCGGCGACCTCGGCGGCGCGCGGCCCGATCAGCGACAGCAGCACCCGCTCCCCGGTGGCGTCGGCGACCGCGACGGCGCGCCCGATCGAGTACATCGTCAGGTGGCGGAGCGCCGCGTCCTTGGTCGGCGGCTCCATATCGAGCAGGATCTCCTCGGCGGCGACCCGCAGCACGCGCAGATCCGTCTGCATGTGCCCCTTGCGGTCGAGCAGCGCCGCGTACTGCCCCTCACCGACGCCGAGAGCCTCGACGTCGTTCGTGAGCTGCCCCTGGAGATACTCGGCGCCGTCGGGCCCGCTCACCGCGATCACGCCGCGCCCGTCCCGAAGGAGCAAGCCGCATTCCTCCCGGAGTTGGCGGTACTGGGCGTCTAGCTCGAGGACGGGCATCGGTCGAATTCTAGGAAGGCGGGGCGACGGGCTTTTTAGATATGTCTAAACTAGCTTTTAGACGTGTCTAATTCCGCCGCAATCCAGGACTACGCCAAGGCCGTCTACGTGCTCGGCCACGAGCGCGACGGCCTCGTCCCGACCGGCGAGGTCGCCACCCGCCTCGGCGTCACCCCGGCGACCGCGACCGCGATGCTGCAGAGGCTCGCCGAGCTCGGCCTCGCCGATTACGTCCCCTACAAGGGGGTGAGCCTGACCCCGGCCGGGGAGAAGGTGGCGATCGAGATGGTCCGCCACCACCGGCTGATCGAGGCCTTCCTCGCCGAGGCCCTGGGGATGCCGCGCGACCAGGTCCACGCCGAGGCCGAGGTGCTCGAGCACTACATCTCCGAGGACCTGGAGGAGCTGATCGCGGCGAAGCTCGGCGAACCGAGCCACGACCCGCACGGCAACCCGATCCCCGGGCCCGATCTGGCGCCGCCCGCCGTGCCGCCGCCGCCCACGCCGCGGGAGGCGACGCCTTGACGCCGCCCGCGGCGCGCTCCGAAGCCGAGCAGGCGCTGCCGGGCGAGGCGGCCGTCGCCGCGGCGGCGCGCCGCTCGCTCGACCGCGAGAGCCGCGGCCTGGCACGCCTCTGGCCCTTTCTCGGGCCCGCCTTCATCGCCTCCGTCGCCTATATCGACCCCGGCAACTTCGCCACCAACGTCAGCGGTGGCGCCAAGTTCGGCTATCTGCTCCTCTGGGTCGTGCTCGCCGCCAACCTGGTCGCGATGCTGGTCCAGGCGCAGTCGGCGAAGCTCGGCATCGCGACCGGCCACAACCTCGCCGAGCTCTGTCGCGAACGCTTCTCGCCGCGCACCTCGATCGGCCTCTGGCTGCAGGCCGAGGTGGTGGCGATGGCCTGCGACCTGGCCGAGATCGTCGGCGCCGCGCTCGGCCTCAACCTGCTCTTCGGCATCCCGCTCTTCACCGCCGGGCTGATCGCGGGGGTCGGGACCTTCACGCTGCTGGCGCTGCAGCGGCACGGTTTCCGCCGGCTGGAGGCGGCGATCACGGTGCTGGTCGGCGTCGTCGTGGTCTCCTTCGCCTACGAGCTCTTCGACGCCTCGCCGGACGGCAGCGAAGTCGCCCGTCACCTGTTCGTCCCCGGCTTCGCCGGCACCGAAAGCATCCTGCTGGCGACCGGGATCGTCGGCGCCACGGTGATGCCGCACGTGATCTACCTGCACTCGGCGCTGACCCAGCACCGGATCGTCGGGCGCGACAACGACGAGCGCCGCCGCATCCTCCGCTTCGAGAATATCGACGTGGTGATCGCCCTGGCGCTGGCCGGGCTGGTCAACCTGGCGATGATGATCGTCGCGGCGGCGCTCTTCCACGGCGGCGGCCTGACCGGCGTCGAAACGATCGAAGGCGCCTACGCGGCGCTCGGGCGGCTCGACTCGCAGCGCGCCGCGACGATCTTCGGGATCGCCCTGCTCGCCTCCGGCTTCGCCTCCTCCTCGGTCGGGACGATGGCCGGGCAGGTCGTGATGCAGGGCTTCATCCACCGCCAGATCCCACTCTTCCTGCGCCGCGCGATCACCCTTGCCCCGGCGCTGCTGGTGCTGGCGATCGGCGTCAACCCGACCGACGCGCTGGTCGGCTCGCAGGTCGTCCTCTCCTTCGGCATCCCCTTCGCGCTGGTGCCGCTGGTGATGATCGCCTCCAAGCGCGAGGTGATGGGGGACCTGGTCAACCCGCGCTGGCTGACCGCGGTGGCAGGGACGGTCGCCGCGCTGATCGTCGCCCTCAACGTCTTCCTCCTCTACCAGTTCGTCGCGGGCTGAGCCGCCAGCTGTTCTTTTCTTCGGAATGGTGGGGAAAAAGAACAGCTGGCGGAGCTGAGCGGTAGCCTTGGCGGCGATGGCACTCGCCGACGACTTCCAGCGCATCCTCGACGCGCTGCCGCCCGACTGGACCGACCTCGAGGTCGACCTGCGGATCGACGACGAGAGCCGCTACGTCGACTCGGCGGTCTTCGTCAGCCAGGTCAACGCGCAGGTCTACAACCGGCAGAAGTGGCACTGGCGGCTGATCGTCGCCCATAGCTTCGGCCACGCCGCCGCGGCGGAGACCGTCAAGGGCGTCTTGGCGAAGCTCGACGGCGAGGAGATCAGCGGCGAGTTGCGGGTCGCCGAGGTGCGCGAGGGCCGCTCCGAGGTCGTGCAGATGTGGGGACGCCCGGAAAGCGTCCGCGAGGAGTTCCGCGAGCGCCGCTCGATCTAGGGCCTCGCGCGTTCGATGGCCCGCGTCGTCAGCATCGCCACCGACTTGATGCTCGCCAGCCGGGTCGACGCCGGCCTGACCGCGGCGGGTCACCATGTCGTGCTCGCGCGGTCGGTCGAGGGGGCGCCGCTCGACGAGGCCGAGCTGATCGTCGCCGACCTCGACGTCGCCGACCCGGCGGCGCTGGCCGCGACCGGGATCCCGGTCCTCGGCTACTACTCGCACGTCGACGCCGACACGAAGGCGCGCGCCGACGCGGCGGGCCTGGCGACGGTCGTCCCCCGCTCGCGGATGTCCCGCGAACTGCCGAACCTGGTCACCGCCCTCCTCAGCCCACGGTGAGTTCGCAGTTATCGTCGCTATGCGACGATAACTGCGAACTCACCGTGGGGGCTGGTCACCGAGATCGAACGTCTTGCGCACTTCGACTGGCTTCGACAGGAGATCGTGGGAGCTCGCCCAGGCGGACCATTCCCTGAGGACCGATTCGTTGAAGGGAAGGGGATGGAGGGCGGGGAGGAGCGCCTTCAGCTGGGCGGCCACGTCGGCGCGTTCGAGGCTCGGGTTGGCGGCCAGGATGTCGCCCAGCGCCCGCCGCGGCTCGCTGACCGCGAAGTCGTAGCCGCGTCGCGTCGCGCTGACCATCGAGTCGACCAGGCCCGGTTCGTCTTCGAGCTCCTTGCGCGTCGTCGTCAGCACCAGCTCGGGGTAGCGCGGCGCGCCGTAGCGGTCGACCTTGAAGACGCGCAGGGGGACTCCTCTCCGGCGCGCCTCGACCGCCTCGTCGTTCCAGAAGCCGGTCGCCGCGTCGACCTTGCCCGCCGCCAGCGAGGCGACCGCGTTGTAGCCGATCGTGATTTCGTCGACGCCCGCCGGGTCGCCGCCGTCGGCGCTCACCTCGGAGTCGACCACCGCCGTGTCGGAGGGGAGGCCGGTGACCCCGACCGTGTGGCCGTCGAGGTCGCGGGGCCGCACCACCGGGCCGCCCTTGCGGGCCAGGATCGCGGCCAGCGGTTCCTGCACGATCGGCATCAGGCCGACCAGTTCGAGCCCTTTCTCGTCGGCGATGCCGAGGTCGGTGATGTCGAGGATCGCGAACTGGGTGCGCCCCGCGGCGAGCAGCTTCGGCGCGTCGGTCGATTCGCCCGGCACCTGGATGTGGAGGTCGATCCCGGCGTCCTTGTAGAAGCCTTCGGCCTGCGCCGCGTAGATCCCGGTGTGGACCGCGTTGGGCGTGAAATCGAGCACGAGGGTCGCGCCTTTCGGCGCGCCCGGTTCCGCACCGCTCCCGCCGCAGCCGGCCACGCCGGCGAGCAGCAGGGCGGCCGCCAGCAGCGCGACAACCCGTCTCATCTGCGGGTCACCCTAATTCCTTGAGCAAATATGGGTAGACTGCCGCCGCTTCCCTTTTGGTGGGGGCACCGGTTAGGGAAAAACTTCTAGGAGGGGAACTGAGAGTGGAGCTGGAGCAAAAAGGACTTTCCGCGTATCTCGGGGAGCTGATCGGCACTTTTCTGCTGGTCTTCTTCATCACCAGCGTCGTCACTCTCTACGTCTCGGTCGGCTCGTCGACGTCGTTCGGCTCGGACTACGCCGTCGTCGGCTTCGTCCAGGGCCTGGCTCTGTTCGGCGTGATCTGCATGTTCGGCGCGGTCAGCGGCGGGCACTTCAACCCGGCGGTGACGCTCGCCGCGGCGCTGATCAAACGAATCAGCATCATCGACGCCGTGATCTACATCCTCGCCCAGCTCTCGGGTGCGGTCCTCGGCGCGCTGCTGACCAAGGGCCTGCTGCTCGACGAGGGGCGCGCCGTCCACTACGGCGCCGGCTCGATCAGCCCGATGCTCTCCGGCAACATCGCGGGGGCGGCGGTCGAGGGGATCGGCGTCTTCGCCCTCGTCCTCGTCATCCTCGCCGTCGTCTTCTCGAAAAAGAGCGTCAAGGACTGGGGCCCGCTGGCGATCGGCACCACGTTCGTCTTCATCGTCATGGTCGGCGGCCCGCTGACCGGCGCCTGCTTCAACCCGGCGCGCTGGTTCGGCGCGGCGCTCGTCTCCAACGAATGGGGCGGCGTCTGGCCTTACCTCGTCGGCCCGCTGGTCGGCTCGGTGGTCGCGGTCCTCGTCTGGGCCTTCGTGATCGAGGCCGGCGGCCCGTCGCCGACCGAGCCGCCGCAGCGGGTCACTCCGGCCGCGGCGCCGAAACCGAAAAAAGACTAGGGCGACGCCCGGCGGCGAGCGCCGGGCCGAACCCCCCCAGATGGGAACAGGGCGCGCCGGCCGAGCCGGCGTGCCCTGTAGCTTTGCCGGGGTGCAACGGGTCACTTTCTCCCGCAATTTCACCCTGTCGCTGTCGCGGACCTGCCAGTGCTACTGCAAGTACTGCGCCTTCGCGACGCATCAGGCGCATCTGCACGCCCCGGTCGACGTCGAACGGATCCTCGACGAAGCGGTCCGCCGCAACACCAAGGAGCTGCTGGTCCTCACCGGCGAGCGGCCGGAGGTCAACCCGGTGGTCGCCGAACGGCTCGCCGCCTGGGGGCACGAGGACTTCACCTCCTACGTCGTCTGGGCCTGCGAACGGGCGCTCGAGCGGGGGATGCTCCCGCACACCAACTTGGGCGTGCTGTCGAAGGGGGATCTGGCCCGGCTGCGCGAGGTGACCGCCTCGCAGGGGCTGATGCTGGAGTCGGTCGACGAGTCGCTGATGGAGACGGTGCACGCCGGGAGCCCGACCAAGCATCCGAAGGAGCGGCTGGCGACGATCGAAGCCGCCGGCGAGCTGAAGATCCCGTTCACGACCGGGATCTTGGTCGGGATCGGCGAGTCGCCCGAGTCGCGGGTCGAATCGCTGGAAGCCATCGCGGCGGTGCACGAGCGCTACGGGCATATCCAGGAGGTCATCCTCCAGAACTTCGTTCCCCATCCGCGCTACTACGGGGCCGAGGTGGCCGAGATCGCGAACGAGGCTTCGAAGCGGCGCTGGACGGAAGGTGGGTCGGGGAGCGAGGAAGACTCTTCACTCACGAACAGCGTGGAGGTTCGCTCAGGGTCCTCCTCGCTCCCCTTGCCGGATTGGGCCGCGCCGGTCGATGTGGAGGAGATCAAGCGGTTGATCGGCGAGTGCAAGCGGTTGATGCCCGACGTCGGCGTGCAGGTGCCGCCGAATCTTTCGGATTGGTGGCCGGAGCTTGTCGAAGCTGGGGCCACCGATCTCGGCGGGCTCTCCGCGAACGGCGACCACATCTCGCCCGAGGAGCCGTTCCCGTCGCCGCACCAGGTGCGCAAGGAGCTGGCGCCCAGGGGTTACGCGCTCACTGAGCGACTGTGCGTCTACCCCCAGTACATGGACATGGACTGGATGGAGCAGGGGGTTCTCGACGTCGTCAAGCTCAAGTACTGGAGCTTCATTCCGCGGAGAGGGTCCGGCAGGCGTTCGGAAGAGACGCTCGATGGCGCGCTGGCGCCGCGGGCCATCGAGAAAGGCCGCGACGGGATCGAGCTCTCCGAGGACGAGATGACGGCGTTGTTCGCGGAGACGCGGCCGGAGGTCATCGAGGAGATGCGGGTCGCCGCCGACGAGCTCCGCCAGGAACTCGCCGGGGACGTCGCCACCTTCGTCGTCAACCGCAACATCAACTTCACCAACATCTGCGTCGTCGGCTGCGCCTTCTGCGGGTTCGGGCAGGGGAAGCGCTCGCCGGACGCCTACGAGGTCGCCGAGCCGGACTTCGCCTCGCGGATCGAAGAGGCGGTCGACTTCGGCGCCACCGAGCTCTGCATGCAGGGCGGCATCCATCCCGACCTGACGCTCGAGGAGTACGGGCGCTGGCTGCGCCTCGCCAAGGAGACGGCGCCGCGGCTGCACCTCCACGCCTACTCGCCGATGGAGATCAACCACGCCTGCGAGCGCTCCGGCAAGCAGCCCGGCGAAGTCTTCGAATACCTGCTCGACCGCGGCCTCGGCTCTACTCCTGGGACTGCCGCAGAGGTTCTGGACGACGGCGTCCGCCAGCGGATCTCGCCGAACAAGCTGCCGGCCGGGCGCTGGGTCGAGATCATCGAAGCCTCGCACCGGGCCGGGCTGCGCTCGACCTCGACCGTGATGTTCGGCCACATCGAGGAGCCGCGCGAGCTCGCCCGTCACATGCGGGTGGTGCGCACGCTGCAGGAGCGGACCGGCGGCATCACCGAGTTCGTCCCGCTCAGCTTCATCCCCTTCAACACGCTGCTCGGCCGCACCCACGGGATCGAAGAGATCACGGTGCGGGAGAACCTGAAGCACACCGCCGCCTTCCGCCTGGCGCTCGGCAGGACGATCACGAACCTGCAGGCGAGCTGGGTGAAGATGGGGCTCGAGGGCGCCACCGAGGCGCTCCGCTGGGGGGTCAACGACCTCGGCGGGACGCTGATGGAGGAGAACATCTCGCGGATGGCCGGCTCCGAACACGGGGTGCGGCTCGAGGTCGACGATCTCGTCGCCGCGGCTCGCAAGGCCGGCCGCACGCCGGCCCAGCGCACCACGCTCTACGAGATCATCGAGACCTACTAGGCCGATGCGGGCCATGGTCCTCGATCGGCCGGGCACGCCGCTGCGGGCGGCCGATCTCCCCGAGCCGGAGCCCGGGCCGGGGCAGATCAAGCTCGCGGTCCGCACCTGCGGGGTCTGCCGCACCGACCTCCACATCTACGACTCGGAGCTGCAGGGCGAGCCGAGGCTGCCGCTGGTGATGGGGCACCAGATCGTCGGCGAGGTGGTCGCGGCGGGGGAGGGAGCGGAGCGCTTCGAGCCCGGGGCGCGGGTCGGCGTCCCCTGGCTCGGCTGGGCCGACGGCACCTGCCGCTACTGCCGCGAGGGGCGGGAGAACCTCTGCGAGCACGCCCGCTTCACCGGCTACGACATCGACGGCGGCTACGCCGAGTTCACCGTCGCCGCCGAGGATTTCTGCTTCCCGATCCCCGACCTCTACTCGGACGCCGAGGCGGCGCCGCTCCTCTGCGCCGGGCTGATCGGCTACCGGGCGCTGCGGCTGGTCGGCGACGCCGAGCGGATCGGCTTCTACGGCTTCGGGTCCTCGGCCCACATCCTCTGCCAGGTCGCGGTCCACGAAGGGCGGCGGGTGTTCGCCTTCACCCGCGACGGCGACGAGGGCGGCCAGGCGTTCGCCCGCAGCCTCGGCGCCGAGTGGGCGGGCGGCTCCTCGGAGCTGCCGCCGGAGGAGCTCGACGGCGCGATCGTCTTCGCCGCGGTCGGCCCGCTGATGGTGCAGGCGCTGAAGGCGAGCGGCCGCGGCGCCCGGGTGATCAGCGCCGGCATCCACATGAGCGAGATCCCCGCCTTCTCCTACGACCTGCTCTGGGAGGAGCGGACGCTCGGCTCGGTCGCCAACCTGACCCGCGCCGACGGCGACGACCTGCTGCAGATCGCCCCCGAGGTCCCGGTCCGCGCCAAAGTCACCACCTACGCGCTCGCGGACGCCCAGCAGGCGCTCGAAGACGCCCGCGCGGGCCGCATCGAGGGCTCCGCCGTCCTCGTCGTCTCCTAGCGCGTTCGCACTTCTCGTCGCTATCCGACGATTTCTGCGAACGCGTAGGGGTTGGCCGCTTCGGGTACCCGTCCGGGGCACACAACGAAAGGATCGCGATGGCTGATACGCCGAACAACACCGACGAGGCCAAAGGACGCGTCAAGGAGGCCGCCGGGAAGCTGACCGGCGACAAAGACCTGCAGAACGAGGGCAAGGTCGACAAGGGCTCCGGCATGCTGAAGGAGAGCATCGACAAGGTTCGCGACGCCCTCCACAAAGACTGAGCACGACCCGCGCGCGGCGGCCCGAGTGGGGTCGCCGCCTAGCGGAAGAGGTCGTCCTCGCGCGGCCGGCGGATCGCCGCCGCGCCGGGGCCGTCCTCATCGGTGACCCAGCGACCGAGGCCGCCGACCACCACCGCCGGCACGGCCGCGGCCTTGTCGCGGACGAGGTCGGCGGCGGCGGCCACCTCGTCGGCGATCGCGATCTCGGTCGCCTTCAGTTCGCGGCCGGTCGCGTCACGGCGGCCCCGCCAGTCGTCGAGCGGCCGCAATCCGGCGCAGCCGATCGCCACCTCCGCCTGGCCGATCCGCCAGGCGCGGCCGAAGCTGTCGACGATCACGACGCCGAATCGCGCGCCGGCGGTGCGGCCGATCTCCGCCCGCAGCCGGCGCGCCGAGGCATCGGGGTCCTCGGGCAGCAGCAACACCGACTCGGGCTCGGCGACATTGGAGCTATCGATCCCGGCGTTGGCGCAGATCAGCCCGTGGTGGGTCTCGACGATCAGCACGCCGCGCTCGGCGCGGATCACCGCGGCGCTCTCCTCGAGGATCAGCTGCACCAGGTTCGGCTCCTTGCCGAGCGCCATCGCCAGCCTGCGCGCCTCGGCGCCGGGGATGACGCTCGCGAGCCGGCGCATCCGTCCCTCCGCCTTGGAGACGACCTTCTGCGAGACGACGACGACGTCGCCGTCGGCGAGCGTCCCGGCGCGCGCCGCGATCAGCTCGCCGAGCGGATCGCCCGCCGCAATCTCCGGGAGGCCGAGGACGGGGCGGATGCGCACCTCTCCGTCGCTCATATCCCCAGCGCCTTCGCGGTCCGCCGCGCGCCGCCGCCGCGCTCCACGCGCATCGTGAGCGCGACGATGTCGGCCGGGGTGTCGAGGTCGAGCCCCAGCGAGGCCAGCTCCTCGACCCCGTAGGGGATGCCCGCGGCGCGCGCCGCGGCGACGTGGCGGTCGCGGCTGCCCTCGCCGAAGGACGGGACGATCGCGCTCGGCGGGGCCAGCACCAGCGCGTTGGTGCCGGTCCCGTGGCGGTCCGGGACCACCGCGACGTAGGGGTCGGGGACGCCGGTCAGCATCTTGTCGAGCTCGCGCGGGTCGAGCAGCGGGCAGTCGCCGGGGAGGAGGGCGACGCAGCGTGCCCCGGCCGCCTCGGCGGCGGCGATCCCGGCCAGCGCCGCGGCGCTGTGGCTCGCATCGTCGAAGTCGCTGAGCAGCTCGGCGCCGGCCGCCGCGGCGAGCTCCGCCGCCACCGGCTCCTGGCTGACCACGATCGTCCGCTCGATCGAGCGCGCCGCGCCGATCGCCTCCAGCACGTCGGCGACCATCGCCGCGATCAGCTCCGGTTTGCGCACCGCGTCGACCCCCGGAGCGAGGCGCGACTTCGCCTCGCCGAAGCGCTTCACGGGAACCACGGCGGTCGCCCTCATGCGTCGATCAGGGTCTCGGCGTAGTCGAGCACCGTCCGCGCCAGCCGCAGGCGGCCGGCGGCGCCGTCCATCAGGGTCGGCGCGGCGAGGGTCGGGATCTCGGTCGGGGGCAGGTCGGGGTCGCCCTCGTCGACGACCATCGCGTCGATCAGCCCGGCGTAGAGCGAGGCGACGCCGGCAGCCGTGGCCGGCCGTCCCAGCGCTGCCATGAACTTGTTGGTCGGCCCCTTGACGACGCCGCCGGCGACGTAGGGACTGACCGCGACGACCGGCGCGACCGACGACTGGATCGCGTCCCGCATCCCCGGCACGGCGAGGATCGGGCCGATGCTGATCACCGGGTTGGAGGGGCCGATCACGATCGCGTCGGCGGCGCGCAGGGCGCCCGCGACCTCGCTGGTCGGCTCCGCCTCCGCGATCCCGTCGAGCTCCACCCCGAGCACCTCGGGCTTGCCGCCGTCGAGGATCAGGTACTCCTGCAGGTCGCGGCGGCCGACGTTGGTGAGGACCTTGGTCCGCACCGTCTCGTCGCACATCGGCAGGACGCGCGCCGCGACGCCCAGGCCACGGGCGATCTGCGCCTGGGCGTCGGTCTGGCGGCCGCCGGAGGCGAGGAACTCGCGCCGGTAGAGGCAGGCGGCGAGGTCGCGGTCGCCGAGGCTGAACCAGTTCGGGGCGCCGACCTCGGCCATCCGCTGGGTCACCCGGAAGGTGTCGTCGCGCAGCCCCCAGCCGCGCTCCTCGTCGATCTCGCCGCTCAGCCAGTAGGTGACCAGGTCGGGGTCGGGGGAGACGTGGACGCCGAGCGTCTCGAGGTCGTCGCCGGTGTTGGCGATCACCGTCAGGTCGGCGCCGAGCTCCTCCTGCATCCCGGCCGCCAGCTTGGCCCCGCCGGTGCCGCCCGCGAGGAGGGCGACGCGCATCGATTCCTGGCTTCGCAAGGGGGGTCAGTCTATGCTGCTCGGCGATGAGGCTCGACGGGAGGAAGGCGCTCGTGACGGGTGGCGCGAGCGGGATCGGCGCCGCGATCGCCGCGCGGCTCGCCGCCGAAGGCGCCGAGGTCTGGGTCGGCGACGTCGACGTGCCCGGCGCGGAGCGCGTCGCGGGCGAGATCGCCGGCCACGGGATCGAGCTCGACGTCACCGATCTCGACTCGGCGCGCGCCGCGGTCGAGGCGGCCGGCGACCTGGCGATCCTCGTCAACAACGCGGGCACCGACGAGTTCGGCTTCTTCCCGACGACCACGCCCGAGCAGTGGCAGCGGGTGATCGACATCAACCTCAACGGGGTGCTCAACTGCACGGCGGCGGCGCTGCCGGGGATGCAGCGGGCGGGCTACGGCCGGATCGTCAGCATCTCCAGCGAGGCGGGCCGGGTCGGCTCCAAGGGCTCGGCCGTCTACTCGGCGGCGAAGGCGGGCGTGATCGGCTTCACCAAGGTGATCGCGCGCGAGAACGGCCGCTACAACGTGACCGCCAACGCGATCGCGCCGGGCCCGATCGAGACGCCGCTGCTGATGGGAGCCAAAGCACTGGGCGAGGTGGGCGAGCGCCTGATCGAGAACATGCGGTCCCAGACCCAGCTCGGGCGGCTCGGCCAGCCCGAGGAGGTAGCCGCGGCAGTGGCCTTCCTCGTCTCCGAGGACGCCAGCTTCGTGACCGGCGAGACGCTCGGCGTCAGCGGCGGCCTCGGCATGGTCTGACCTCTTGACGCTCTGAGCGGCTTCCCGGGTCCGGCCCGGGGGGAGAGCCCGCGACGACCGTGCACTTAGCCACACCATGATGTGGTCAATTGCACAGTCGTCGAGAGGCTCGCACGGAAGTGCCTGGTCTCTCGCGCGTAAGCAGCACGGCGTGGTCACGCGTGGCCAGCTGACGGCGCTCGGCTTGACTCGTCGCGGAATCGAACACCGCATCGCCCGCGGCCGTCTCCATCCTGTCGGCCGTGGCATCTACGCGGTGGGGAGGCCGGGACTCACCCAGCAAGGCAAGTGGATGGCGGCCGTCCTCGCCTGCGGCGGAGAGTGGAGAGCGGCGCTCAGCCACTCGAGCGCGGCGGCGCTGTTCAAGATCGGCACCGAGCAGGTGGCCGCGATCGAGGTGTCGCGTCGCTCACCGGACCCGATCCGCATCCCTGGTGTCAGGGTCCATCGTCGTCCCGGTCTCGGCGAAGGCTGGTACGGCTTCCACGAAGGGATCCCGGTGACCTCACCGGTCCAGACGCTCATCGACCTTGCCACGCGTCACGGGCGGCCGGCGATGGAGCGGTCGATCAACGAGGCGGACAAACTGGGGCTCGTCCGCGCGGACGACCTGCGCAAGGCGCTCGACCATCACCCCGGCGAGCGCGGCGTCGCCCGTCTCCGGCTCATCCTCGACCGCCGTACCTTCCGCTACACCCGCACCGAGCTCGAGCGCGCCTTCATCCCCCTCGCCCGCCGGGCCGGCCTGCCGCTCCCGCACACCTCGGTCTACGTCACCGGCCACGAAGTCGACTTCCACTTCCCCGACCTCAAACTTGTGGTCGAGACCGACGGCCTCACCTACCACCGCACCCCCGCCCAGCAGGCCGCCGACCGCAAACGCGACCAGGACCACACGGCGGCCGGCCTCACGCCCCTCCGCTTCACCCACGGCCAGATCAAATACGAACCTGACCACGTCGTCCGCATCCTCCGCGCCACCGCGTCCTGGCTGAGCGGGCGGGCGCCCCCGTAGGCTCCTTCCGTGACCGATTCCGCCGCCCCCCGCGGTCAGACCCAGACCGCGCTGGTCTCGATCGGCGCCGCTGTCCTCCTCGTCGCCCTGAAGCTCGGGACCGGGATCGCGACCGGCAGCCTGGCGCTGGTCTCGGCCGGGATCGAGTCGAGTGGCGACGTCGTCGCCGCGATCCTCACCCTGCTGGCGATCCGGCTCGGCGGCCGCCCCGCCGACCGCGAGCATCCCTACGGGCATCGGCGTGCCGAGAACCTCGCGGCGCTCGGCGAGGCGGCGATCCTCAGCGGCGGTGGCGCCTTCGTCGTCGTCGAGGCGATCGACCGGCTCGGCGCGGGCGGCTCGGGCTTCGACCCGCGCTGGTACGTCTTCGCGGTGATCGGCGTCGCCCTCGCCGTCGACATCAGCCGCGTCGCGATCTCGCTCCGCGCCGCCGCCGCGTACCGCTCCGCGGCGCTGCGCTCCAACGCCTTCCACTTCGCCGGCGACCTGGCGGGCTCGATCGCCGTCCTCTTCGGGGTCACCGCCGTCGCGCTCGGCTTTCAGCAGGGCGACGCGATCGCCTCGCTGATCGTCGCCGCGATCATCTTCGCCGCCGCCGCCCGCCTGATCTACGAGAACGCCCGCGTGCTGATGGACACCACCCCGGCCGAGGCGCAGGCCGAGGCCGAAGCGGCGATCCGTGCGCTCGGCGACGACATCGAGCTGCGCCAGCTCCGCCTGCGCGAGTCGGGCGGTCATTACTTCGCCGACGCGACGATCGGCGCCGCCCCCGACCAGGCGCTGGTCGCCAGCCACCGGGTCGCCGACCGGGTCGAGGCCGCGGTCCGCCGCGCACTGCCCGACGCCGACGTCGTCGTCCACGTCGAGCCGCTGCGCGAGGGGCTCGACCTGCGCGCCCGCACCCTCGCGATCGCCCTCGCCGAGCCCGCCGTCCACGAAGCCCACGACATCGCGATCTACCGGCGCGAAGGCCGCTGCGGCGTCTCGATGCACCTGAAGCTGGACGCGGCGACGCCGCTCGCCGCCGCCCACGAGGTGGCCGAGCGGATCGAGGCGGCGCTGCGCCGCGACTCGGAGGTCGACGACGTACAGACCCATCTGGAGCCGCTGGAGGAGCCGCTCACCGCCCGCATCGACGAGGACGATCCGGCCACCGGACGGATCGCGGCGCTGGTCGAGGAACGCACCGGCAAGCCGCCGCGCCGACTGCGGCTGCTGGTCACCGAGCTGGGGCTGGTCGTCTTCGTCGACGTCGTCGCCAGCCACGACGCGACGCTCGAGGCAGCGCACGACATGGCGCGCCGGCTCGAGCAGGAGATCCGGCGCAGCCCGGAGGGCTCGCCGCGGATCGTCGACGTCGTCGTCCACACCGAGCCATGAGGCGGCGGCGCCTCGCCTTCGGGGTCGCGGCGACGGTCGTCGGCGCCGACCAGGTCGCCAAGCAGCTGGCGACCCGGCTGCCTCACCGTGATCGCGCTCGGCCTCTTCCTCGGCGGCGCGCTCGGCAACGGCCTCGACGCCTGCTGCGCGCCCCCGGGCCGCTGCCCGGCGGGGCCTGACCGGCGTGGCAAGGGCGGCGGGGGTGACCCTGAACGAACCTCCCCGCAGTTCGCGAGAGAAGGGTCACCCCCGCCTCCCGGCGGGGACCGCGACTACTGAGCCTGCAGCGTCATCGAGAACGTGCCGACCAATTCGCCGCCGGCGAATTCGCTGCTCGCCGGGGGCGCTTTTTCGCCGCCCTGGTTGAACACCTGGTTCAGCGTCGCCGCGGCGGGCGCCTGCAACTTCGCTTCGGCGCCTTTGACGACGATCTGACGCGTCGTCGGATTCGTCGTGATCGCGTTCTTCGGGAAGACGAGTTCGACGATCGAGGAGCGGCCGGTCGCGCCCGGGAAGGGCGGGTTCGGCAGGATTTCGAGTTCGACGGTGCCCGTCTTCTGGGTGAATTCGACGTTGGCGTTGACGATCTTCATCTGCGGCGAGACGGTTTTCCCCTTCTTCAGGATTTCGATCCCGCCGTTGGTCGTCACCGTCCCCGAGGTGGCTTCCGGCGTCACGATCCCGCCCGTGATCGGGAAGGTGAAGACGGTCGCCTTCGGCTTTTTCGCCGGGGCGATCGCGCTGATCCCCTGCGGCAGTTCGACTCCCTTTTCGCCGAGCTTCTTGAAGGTCGCCGCGGTGCCTTCGAACGTCGCTTCGCCCTGGCCGAGGATCGTCACGGTCGACGGCACGGTGGTGCTGAACTCGTTGCTCATCACCCGCTGGTTGATCCGCTTGCTGCCCTGCAGGCCGAGTTTGTTGGAGATGCGGGTCGCGGCCTTCTGGGTCAGCGTCAGCTGGCCGGCCTTGATCCGTGCGCCGAACCCTTCGCGGCCGGCGGTCAGCGGGCCGAAGGTGCCGAACTGCATGTGGGCGCCGGCGATGTTGGCACGGATGAAGCTGTGCACGGTGTTCACTTCGAGCCCGGTGATCGCCACCGAGCGCGCGCCCTTGACCAGCTGGAAGCCGCCCGGGCTGGTGAAGTGGCCCTGCGCATTGGTCGGGTCGAACATCCCTTCCGAGACCGGCACGCTGATCTTGGTGCCGCCGACCTGGCCGGTGCTGACACCGGCAACGCCGACGCCGAGGTTGGTCAGCTTCTTCAGGAAGCCTTGCTTGAGGTGGAGGTCGGTGGTGCCGCCGGAGATCGGGTCCCGCGCCGCCGAGGCGGCGGGGACGAAGGCGAGGAGCGCGGCGATCACGGTCGCGGCGCCGACGATCATCCGGAGAGCGACCGGCCGGGTGCTGTAGGTCATGTCGTCCTTCCGTAGTTGCACGAGTCCTTACCTGCTTCAACACGGCCTTTCCCCGATGTTCCGGTCAGGCGGCTTCGAGCAGTGCCCGGCGCAGCGTCGCCTCGCTCTGCGGGCCGTGGAAGACGGTGACGATGCGCCCCTGCGGGTCGAGCACGAACGAGGTCGGCAGGCCGACCAGGCCGTACTTTTCGCCCGCCGTGCCGGAGGGATCGGCGAGGACCGGGAAGGTCCAGCCGTGCTTGCGGACGAAGGCGCGCGCCGGGCCGTTCGCGTCGTCCCAGTCGACGGCGACGACGTTCGCCTTGTCGCCGAGCGATTCGGAGAGGGCGCGCAGGGTCGGCGCCTCTTCGGCGCAGGGGTCGCACCAGCTGGCGAAGAAGTCGACCAGCGCCGGTTTGCCGCGCAGGGCGGCGAGGTTGGTGCCGGGCGCTCGGAGCGCCTGGGTGGGGAGCGGCGGCGCCTGGCGCCCGGTCTGACCGCTGCCGCTGCCGCTGGCCAGCTCGGCGACCACGATCACGACGACGACGAGCGCCACCACCGCGACCCAGCGGGCCCGCGGCGCCGCCTGCCAGGCGCGCTTCACAGCCGCGCCAGGGTCCGGGTGCCGATCGCGAGCTTGGCGGGCTTGAAGTTCGGCGGGTAGAGCGCCCGGATCTGGCCCTGCGGGTCGATCGCGAAGATTTCGGCGTTGTGCTCGATTTCCTCGGGGTCGTTGGCATTGTGTTCGGGCTTCACGCCCCAGGCGTTCCAGACCTTGGCGAGTTCGGCGTGGGAGCCGAGCAGCCAGTCGATCTCACCGGTCGTGCGGTGGCGCTTGTTGAAGGCGACGGCGCTCGCCGGGGTGTCGTGGGCGGGGTCGACCGAGACGGCGAGGAAGAGCGGCCGCTGCGCCTTGGGGATCTGGGCGTAGGCGGTGTGGACCTTGCCGGCGACGATCGGGCAGAGGTCGGTGCAGTGGGTGTAGAGGAAGGCGACGAGAACCGAGTGCCCCTTCAGCTTCGCCAGGTCGACCTTCTTGCCGTACTGGTCGGTGAGCGCGATCGGCGGCGCCGTTTTGGCTGGGACCGCGTCGGCACCCGCGATCTCCGGGACCGACACCGCGGCGTCGGTCGAGCTGTTGCCGCTGCCGCCGCAGCCCGCGGCGAGGAGGCCGAGCGCGAGGATGGCGCCGAGCAGGAGGAAGGAGCGAAAACACGACCGCACGGCGCTTAAACATATGGGTTCGAGCTAAGCGGCAGCTCAATTCTCCGGTGGATAGGTTGGCACGATGGTGGTGCTCCGATTGCGTGAGGCGCGGCGCGGTGACGAGCTCGCGGTCGCCGAGCTGCACGTGCGCTCCTGGCAGGAGGCCTACCGCGAGCTGATGCCCGCCGAGTTCCTCGCCGGGCTCGATCCGCGGGAGCGGGCCTCCCGCTACACCTTCGCGGCGACCGATGAGGAGGCGCCCGAGACGCTGCTCGCGGTCGAGTTTGGCGAGGGGGGAGTCGAGCGGATCGCCGGGTTCGTCACCTTCGGGGCCTCACGTGACGCCGACACGGTCGGGCTCGGCGAGATCTATGCGCTCTACGTCGACCCTGACTGCCTCCGGGGCGGAGTGGGACGACAGCTGATGGCCGAGGCGCGGCGGCGCTTGCGGGAAGCCGCCTTCGACGAGGCGATCCTTTGGGTCCTGCGCGGCAACGATCGCGCCCGCCGCTTCTACGAAGGCGAAGGCTGGTCCGCCGACGGTGCGACCAGAGTTGAGCAGCCCTACGGGATCGTCTCGAACGTCGCCCGCTTCCGCCGCGCTCTGAAGTGAAGAGGGGGACGGGGAAGACCCTGAGCGAACCTCCCTGCAGTTCGTGAGTGAAGGGTCTTCCCCGTCCCCCAACGGCCGATCACACCTGCTCGCGGCGGAAGCACTCCAAACTGTGGTCGTTGACGATGCCGACCGCCTGCATCCAGGCGTAGACGATCGTCGGGCCGACGAACTTGAAGCCGCGCCGCTTCAGCTCCTTCGAGACCGCCTCGGAGAGCGGCGTCCTGGCGGGGACCTCGGCGCCGTCGCCGACCAGCACCTCGCCGTCGGTGAACGACCAGCAGAAGTCGGCGAAGTCCTCGCCGGCGTCGCGCATCTCGCGGAAGATCCGCGCCCCGGCGATCGTCGACTCGATCTTCGCCCGCGAGCGGATGATCCCGGCGTCGCCGAGCAGCCGCCCGACGTCCTTCTCGCCGAAGGCGGCGACCGCGTCGGGGTCGAAGTCCGCGAACGCCGCCCGGAACGCGTCGCGCTTGCGCAGCACCGTGATCCAGGCCAGCCCGGCCTGGAAGCCGTCGAGCATCAGCTTCTCCCAGAGCGCTCGCGGGTCGCGCTCCGGCACGCCCCACTCCTCGTCGTGGTAGGCCCGCATCAGCGGAGTCGACTCCGCCCAAGCGCAGCGGTTCAGCTCTGCCATCGCTCCTGCCATCGCTCGGCGTGGATCGCGAAACGGGCGTGGTCGCGCCAGCGGCCGCCGATCTTCAGGTAGCGCTCGGAGAAGCCCTCGCGGACGAAGCCGCAGCGCTCGACCAGCGCGATCGAGGCGCCGTTGGCGGGCTGGATGTTGGCTTCGACCCGGTGCAGGGCGAGGTCGGTGAAGGCGCGCTCGAGGACCAGCCGCAGCGCCGCGGTCATGTATCCGGCGCCGCTCCACTCGGCAACCCCGCCGTAGCCGAGGAAGGCACTCTGCAACGGGCCGCGGATGATCTGGCTGACGTTGAAGTAGCCGACGATCGCGCCGTCCTCGGGGCGCACCGCGAGGTTGGCGTCGAAGTCGGCGCGGTTGGCGCGGGTCAGCCAGGCGTCGAACTCGGGGGCGGTGACCGGCGGCGTCACCCAGGGCCGGTGCAGCTCGGCGCTCGCCACCATCGCCGCGATGAAGGCGTCGCGGTCGTCCGCTTCCGGCGGCCGCAGGGCGACGGCCGGAGTGGGGCGCAGGGAGGTCGACTGGTCCGGGGTACTGGTCGGGCGCGGCACGCCCCTCATCCTAGGCAGCGGCCGCGCCCGATCGGGCGCGCCCGATCTCACGTTTCGACCGCGCCACACGTTTGACTGTGAAACGCATCACCGCACCCCGGTGAGTTCGCAGTTATCACCGCATAGCGCAGAGAACTGCGAACGCAAGGCTGGAGGAGGGACGAAGGGCATGAGTGACTCGAACGTTTCCTGGGACATCTACGAGAGCCCGATCGGGCCGCTGACGCTGGTCGGCGGCGACGCCGGGCTGCGCGGCCTCTGGTTCCCGGGCAAGACGCCGACCCTGCCCGAGTCGGCGCGGGCGCCGCTGCCCGTCGTGGTCGACCAGCTCGAGGCCTACTTCGCCGGCGAACTCCGCGCCTTCGACCTGGCGCTCGACATGCGCGGCACGCCGCTCGACCGCGAGGTCTGGCGCCGCCTGCTCGACATCCTCTACGGCAAGACCGAGAGCTACGGCGAGCTCGCCGCCCGCGTCGACCCCGGCCTCTTCCGCACCGACGTCGAACCGTGGCAGCGGGCCCGCGCGGTCGGTGCCGCCAACGGCCGCAACCCGGTCTCGATCGTCGTCCCCTGCCACCGGGTGATCGGCGCCGACGGCTCGCTGACCGGCTACGGCGGCGGCCTGCACCGCAAGCAGGCACTGCTCGAGCTCGAGGGTTCCGGCCGTCCCGACCCCGCCTGGTCGACCCGCCAGATATCGATCCTCTAGGCACGGCGACGCTGGTCGAGAAATTTCTTACCCCCTGACGCCACCGCAGCCGCTACACTGCGCCGCTATCAAGGACCGGTAAGCCGAATCCGGGGGCCGAAAAACCTCGGAGCGGGGGAACCGATTTTGGGGCGAACCCACCGGAAGACGGTGGGAGCGCAGGCTCCTTCAGCGCCAGCCCGACAGCTAACCCCGCAGGCCGACAAAGGAGATCGGTTTTGCGTTCATCCCGTTTTGGGATTGGGTGGAAAGTACGTATGGCGTTGGCGACCGGGCTGGTCGCGGCAATCGCCTTCCCCGCCACGGCACTCGGCGCGGGCGGCGGCCTGACCCCGGTGGGGGTCTCGACCGACAGCGGCGAACCGGCCACCGAATCGACCCCGACCCCGGGCTCGACCGAATGCACGACCACGCCAGAAGGCACCCGCAGCTGCCTGCCGGTCACCCCGGCGGCGCTCGTGCTCGGCGTCGCCGCGCCGCCGGAAACCGCGCCCCCCGCGGTCAAGGCGGCGATCGCCGCCGCCAACCTGATCCACACCCGCCCCTACATCTGGGGCGGCGGCCACGCCCGCTGGTGGAGCCCCGGCTACGACTGCTCGGGCGCCGTCAGCTACGCCCTCCACGGCGCCGGGCTGATCACCACCCCGATGGACTCCGGCGAAATGATGAACTGGGGCATGCCGGGCAAGGGCCGCTGGATCACGATCTACGCCAACGCCGGCCACGCCTTCGCGGTGATCGACGGCCTCCGCTGGGACACCGTCGGCGACGCCAATGGCACCGGGCCGCGCTGGCACACCGCAATGGTTTCGACGGCGGGCTTCGTCGCCCGCCATCCGGCTGGCTACTAGCGCTTAGCGGGAGGGAGCCCGCGGTCGGTTTCCGGATCCGGGTCGCCTGCGTAGTAGCGATCAAGGACGGTGGCGATGATGGATTGCTCCGGCGCGGCGCGCATGAAAAGCGTCATCGAGGAGCGCCTCGCAGCCTGCTTGTGTCCCACGCCGGCGGCCCTCACCGAGGTCGCCTGAGGGCAGTCAGGCCGCCGGGCTGTTCCTTATCGCCGGCATTCCGGCAAAAGGAACAGCTGGGCGTGGCGGCTAGGCCCGCAGGTTCTCGATGCGGAAGCCGTGGTCGCGGGCGAGCCGCGCCGCGATCAGCGAGCGGTGGCAGGCGGCGGCGTCGCGCTCGACGCACAGCAGCGCCGCGGTCGAGCGGCCGATGAAGCGGACCAGCGGCTTGAGGTCGGCCGGTTCGAGGATCTCCTCGGTGTAGCGCTCGACGTAAACCGGGGCGAGCACGGTGCGCGAGCGTTTGCCCTCGCCGCGCGCCGCGTCGGCTTCGTACTGGGCTTCGCGCATCGAGGTGGTCGGCGCCAGCTCCGGCAGGTGCTGGTAGCCGATCCCGGCGCCGGCGAGCTCCGCTTCGAGCCGGCGCGCGTTCGCCCAGGCGTACTCGTGGCCGCGCACGCCGCGACGCTGGCGCACGTCGAGGATCAGGTCGACTCCCGCCTCGCGCAGGGCGGCGAGGAAGCCCTCGAGGTCGGCGCCGTAGACGCCGATGGTCGCGATTCGTGGCGAGGAAGGGTTCACGTCCCGGAGCCGATCACGGCACCGGGGGCGGCGTCAAGCGTCGTCCTCGGGCGGCAGCGCGATGCCCGGGGTGCGGGCGACGGCCAGTGCCGACATCACGAACTGCGCGGCGGGCGGGAAGCGGCGCCCGGGCGGCGGCGGGCCGCCGTGGCGGGCGGCGATGTCGAGCAGGCGGAGGATCGCCCGGGCCGACGGCGCCTCGGGGCCCTCGACGTCGCAGGCAAGCCGGCCCAGCGCCACCGACTCGGCCGGGTCGCCTTCCGCCATCGCTCGTCCCATCGCCGTGGTCAGGTGGGAGACGATGCGCTCCATGCCGGGGTCCTGCGGGCCGGGCGGACCGGGCGGCGGGCCGAGGTCGAGCGGCTCCTCGCCGGCGAGGATGCGCTCGATCTGGCCGCCCGCGATCGTCCGGATCTGGTCGCCGTCGAGCCCGACCAGGAGCGCGTAGCGGAGCTGGAAGGCGGCGGCGTGGAGCGGCTGGCCGTAGGGGTTGTCGCTCGCCCAGAGGATCTGGCCGGGCGGCACCAGGCTGAACAGGGCGACGAAATCGGCCGGGTTCCACCAGGAGCTGTCGATGAAGAGGTTCGGGTTCTCCGGCATCAGCCGCCAGAGCCAGGCGAGGTCCGAGACGGCGGCGTGGGCGAGGATGAAGCGGGCGCCCGGGTAGCGCTGGGCGAGGTGCAGGGTGTCGCTGCCGAGCGCCGGGATGCCGCGGCCGGCGTGGATCAGGATCGGCACGCCGCGCTCCTCGGCGAGGCGGGTGAGGTCCTCGACCGCGGGCTCCGACATCGCGAACTGCTCGGCGCGGGGGTGGAGCTTGATCCCGTGGGCGCCGAGGTCGAGGCAGCGCTCCGCCTCGGCCAGTGCCCCGTCGTGCGGGTTGACCCGGCAGAAGTGGACGATGCGGCCGTCGGCGCCGGCCTCGATCGCGCGCGCCTCGTCGTTGGCGGGTGGGTAGCCGTCGGGCTCGTGCATCGGGAAGGTGATCGCGCGGGCGCCGGCGTTGGCCATCGTCGCGATCAGCTGCTCGGGCTCCTGGCGGAATTCGTCGGGGTCGTGGCGGCCGAAGTGGGTGTGGGCGTCGAACAGGGAGAGCGGGCCGGTCTCGGCTTCGAGCGCGTCGAGCCAGCGCCGCGCCTCGACCTCGATCGGCTCGATCTCGGACTCCTCGACCCGCGGCGCGGCGGTCGGTTCAGCCACGGCCGACCGCCTTGGCGATCCGCTTCACGGCCTCCTCGACCAGGGCCGGGGAGGTGCCGATGTTGAGCCGCGCGAAGCCGGCGCCCTGGGGGCCGAAGGTCGGCCCCGGGTTGAGGGCGACGCGGCCGCGCTCGAGCAGCGCCGCGCAGGGGTCGTCGCCCAGCCCCAGCCCGCGCAGGTCGAGCCAGGTCAGGTAGCCGGCACGGGGCGGCGTATAGCCGACCTCGGGGAGGGTCGCGGCGAACAGGTCGGCGAGAAGGGCGCGGTTGTGGTCGACGACGGCGATCACGTCGTCGAGCCAGGGCGCGCCGTCGCGGTAGGCGGCGACGGTGGCGAGCGCGCCGAAGTGGCCGGCGTGGCCGGCGGTGAAAGGAAGACGCTCGATCAGCGCCGCGGCGCGCTCCGAGGCGGTCACCGTCTGGGCGCAGTGGAGGCCCGCCAGGTTGAACGCCTTCGAGGCCGAGCAGAAGGCGATTCCGTGCTCGCGCGCCTCCGCGGAGACGCCGAGGAAGGGGACGTGGCGGGCGCCGGGCAGGGTCAGCGGCCAGTGGATCTCGTCGCTGAGGACCCAGGCGTCGTGGGCGGCAGCGCAGGCGGCGAGCGCCTTCAGCTGGGCCTCGGTCGGCAGCGTGCCGGTCGGGTTGTGGGGGCTGCAGAGGATCAGCGCGACGGCGCCCGCGCGGAACTCACGGTCGACGCCGTCGACGTCGAGCTCGCCGTCGACCAGCGGCACTTCGGCGAGCTCGCAGCCGAGCTTCTCGATGATCGCGAAGAAGGGGTGGTAGACGGGGGTGTTGACGGCGACCCGGTCGCCCGGCGCGGCGATCAGCCGCAGCACCGAGGTGATCGCGTTGACCACGTCGGGGGCGGGGGAGACGCCGGCCGGGTCGACCTCCCAGCCGAGCCGCGCCTGCGCGAACTCGGCGAAGGCCTCGGCGAGGCCGAGCCGCGCCGGGTAGCCGTAGCCGGTGTCGTCGAGCTCGACCGCCTCGGCGAGCGCGATCTTCACCGGCGGGGCGAGCGGGAAGTCCATCTCGGCGACCCAGGCGGGGAGCACGTCCTCGTCGAAGAACCGCCACTTGGCGCTGCGGCGGAGGCGCAGCCGCTCCAGCGAAAGCTCGGTCAGTTCGGGGTTGAGGGTGGCCGTCACGGCCGCCAACTCTTTCAGGTCGGCGGTGCCTATCGGAGCGGCGCCAGCATGTTGTGGGAGACGATCTCGAAGCCTTCGCGTTCGTAGAGGCGGACGGCATCGACGTTGGCGGCGATCGCGGTGACGCCCCAGTGGTCGATGCCCGCGGCGCGCAGCTGTGCGCGGCAGTGCTCGATCAGCAGCGTGCCGACCCCTTCTCCCCGCCCCGCGGCCGTCACCGAGAGGGACTCGAGGTCGCCGATCCGCTCGCCGACGTCGAAGGTCGAGAACGCCGGCACGATCCGCAGGCAGGCGTAGGCGAGCGGCACCTGCTCGGCCCCCTCGCCGGGGACGAGGAACAATCTCCCATCGCCGGACTCGAGCCAGCCGACGTACTGTGCGCGCCGCATCCGCCAGGCCAGGTCCGGGTCGCGACCGGGCCAGCGGCCCTCGATCACCCCCTGATGGTGGCCGACCATCTCCTTCCACAGCCCCTCGACCAGGTCGACCTCCTCGACCCCCAGCTCGACGATCCGGCGCTCATCGGTCATGCCCGGATCCTACGAGCGGCCCTCGACGCTTGTCATCCATACGAAGACAAGCGTCGGTCAGTCGCCGGCGGGATCGGTGAGGGCCAGGCGGTGGGCGACGGCGGCGGCGCGGATCGCCGGGTGGTCGTCCTCACCGAGCGTCGCCTCCAGCGCCCGCGCCAGCCGCAGGTGGGGTTCGGCCCGTTCGCCCGGCAGCAGGTCGTCGTAGACGACCTCGCGCAGCAGCGCGTGGGGGAAGCCGTAGCGGTCGTCGCGGCCGACCTGGACGACCTGCGCCTCGACCGCCTCGCGCAGGCCCGCCGCCAGCTCGTCCTCGTCGATCGCGCAGACGGCGACGAAGTGATCGTGTTTGAGGCGCCCGGCGACGGCGAGGATCCGCAGCAGCCCGCGCGAGGTCTCCGGCAGCCGTTCGATCCGCAGCAGCAGCGCGTCGCGCAGGGTCGAGGGGAGGCGTCCACGGCCATCGGATCCCGCCGCGAGCAGCTCCTCGGTGAAGAGCGGGTTGCCTTCGCTGCGCTCGAAGAACCGATCGACGGCCTCCGAATCGGGCGCGGTGCCGAGGATGTCGGAGAGCTGGGTGGCGACCTCGCCGCGGTCGAAGGGGCTGAGTTCCAGCCGCCGCTGGTCGGAGCGGGGTCCCGACCCCTTACCCCCCGCGATGAGTTCGCACTTATCGTCGCATAGCGACGATAAGTGCGAACTCGCGGAGGGGGTGTGTGACGACTTCGTCATGGCCGGCGGGGGCGTTTCACTAAGTTGCGGGACCTATGCCCGATCCCGTGATCAACCTCTACTCGGACACCCAGACCCAGCCGAGCCAGGCGATGCGCCAGGCGATGGCGAACGCCGAGGTCGGCGACGAGCAGCGCGGCCTCGACCCGACCGTCCTCGCGCTGCAGGACGAAGTCGCCGAGCTGCTCGGCAAGGAGGCGGCGGTCTTCCTGCCCTCCGGGTCGATGTGCAACCAGATCGCGGTCAGGCTCCACATCCGGCCGCTCGGCGACGAGATGTACCTGCACCGGCTCGCCCACCCGATCACCGCCGAGGCGGGCGGCGCGGCGGCGATCAGCGGCGCGATGGTGATGCCGCTGGAGGGCGAGGGCGGGATGTTCAGCGGCGCCACGCTGCGCGCCCATATCCGCGACCCGAGCGATCGCCACGAACCGCGCTCGCGCCTGGTCACGGTCGAGCAGACGACCAACCTCGGCGGCGGCCGGATCTGGCCGCTGGCGAAGATCGAGGAGGTGCTCGCCGTCGCCGACGAGCACGGCCTGCGCACCCACCTCGACGGCGCCCGGCTGCTGAACGCGGTGGTCGCGTCGGGCGAGAGCGCCGCCGCCTACGCGGCGGGCTTCGAAACCGCCTGGATCGACTTCTCGAAGGGCCTCGGCGCGCCGATCGGCGCCTGTCTGGCCGGCTCCGACGAGCTGATCGCGGAGGCCTGGCGCTACAAGCAGATGCTCGGCGGCTCGATGCGCCAGGCGGGGATCGTCGCCGCCGGCGCCCGCTACGGCCTGCGGCACAACGTCGAGCGCCTTGCCGAGGACCACGCCAACGCGAAGTTCCTCGCCGAGGGCCTGGCCGAGATCGACGGCGTCGAGATCGACCCGGCCACGGTCGAAACCAACATCGTCATCTTCGACGTCGCCGACGCCGCGGCGCTGCACGCCAGGCTGGCCGAGGGCGGGGTCGAAACCAGCCTGCTCGAAGGCCGCGTCCGCGCCGTCACCCACCTCGACGTCGACCGCGCCGGGATCGAGCGGGCGCTGGCCGCCGTCAAGGACGCACTTTCGTAACGCTGCGTCTGCGTTTGGGCGTCCTGGGGGACCCCTAAACGCAGACACTCAGATTCAGCGGAGCGCCTGAGTGAGCACGGGCGCCGGTCGGCGCCCGTGCTCTCCGCCGGCCGAGGGCCTCGCCCTACCGGCCGTGTCGACGGTCCCTGTGACCGCCGTGGTCGTGACGGTGATCGTCCCCGCCACGGCCGGGCATTTCGTAGCCTTCTTCTTCCTCTTCTCCTTCGACCGGCTGCCCCGTCACCGGGTTCAGCGGCAGCGCCGGGTTGGAATGCCCGTCGAACTGGAACATTCCCGCGAGGTCGAATGGGACGTGCTCGGCCTTGTCGACTTTCGACTGCGCCTGGTCGAATGACCCCGAGATGCTCGGGAGCCCCCAGTTGTACTCGACGAAGTTGATCGTCGAGGCCTGGTTGCTGAGGTCGTGATCTACCGAGTTGCTCTTGGCGAACGGCGAGATCACGAGCATCGGCAGGCGTGGGCCGAGGCCGCAGCGGCCCTGTTCGCCGCCGAGCGGAGCCGTGGTCTGCGGATTCGGACCGCACTGACCCGAGGTGGCGCCGGTGAGCGTCGTGTTCGTCAGGTTGTCGGCGGGTGAGAGTGAGGGGTTGAGGACACCGGCGTCGGCGTGGTCATACCAGCCGTCGGAGTCGTCGTAGTTGATCACGATCGCCGTGTGCTTCCAATCCGGCGTGTTCATGATCTCGTTGACCGTGTGGGCGATGAATTCCTGCTCGTCCTGGGGATCGGAGTAGGCGGCGTGGCCGTCCTGGAAGCCCGGGGCCTTGAGGAAGCTGACCGCCGGCATGGTCGAGGCCGGCAGTTCGTGATTCGAGATCGCCGTCATCAGCTGATCGAAATCACTCATGTCGTAGTTGTGGTTGGGGGTGTTGAACTGCGGCTGACCGCCGACATAGGACTGGGTGTCGGTGCCGATCGTCGCGAGGCCGGCCAGCGTGTCGTGGCCCTTGCTGTTGGTCGGGATCGTCAGGTGGTGCGGATTGGCGGTCGAGGCGTAGTACTGGAACGGCTCGTGGTGAGGGATGTAGTCGTCCTTGTATCCCCACTGGCCGGTTCCGCCGAGACCTTCACCGACCGGGCTGACGGCGTCGCAGAGACCCTGGTTGCTCGAGTGCGGGACCGCTTTGTTGAATTCGGCGGCCTTGAACTCGTCAGGGACGAAGGTGCTGGTCGGCTGGCCGGTGTGGCCGGTCGCTTCCAGCGCCGCCTGGTAGGTCGTGGTCGGCCGGAAGCCGCCCTCGAACCAGCCCCAGGAGAGGCCGGCTTCGTTCAGCAGGTCGCCGATGTTCTTGCCCGAGAGGGCCACGGCGTCGCGGGTCGAGCAATCGTCCCAGTAGGGCTGGGCGTCGCTGGTCAGCGAATAGCCGCCTTTCCCGTTGGGCGTGATGTCCCCGTCGGGGGAGGTCGGGGTCGAGATCGACGGATTGTTGGCGGTGTGAGCCATATCGACGTTGCCGGTGTCGCCGGAGACCAGGTTGATCGCGCCGGGAGCCGACGGGCCGAAGGTGGTCCCGTAGGAGTTGTCGCTCATCGCATAATGCTGGGCGTAGTTCCAGAGCCCGGTCACCGTGTTGCCGTCGTAGTAGTCCATGACGGTTTCGGGGTTGCAGGGGGCGCCGAACGGCGTCGTCCCGGCGCCGGTGCCGAGGCTCTCGATGAACTTGTCCATATGCCCGTTGTCGAAGGCCTTCTGCTCGTCCGAGTAGTTGTGGTCCTGGTCGCAGGTCAGCTGGCCGCCGGCGCTGCCGGGGAGCCCGGTCGCGCTGCTGTCGAGCCGTTTCGGCAGGGCCGCGTTGGGATTGGAGGTGAGCAGGTTGGTGGTGTGGCGCAGGCTCGGCGGCAGCGAGGAGCTGGTCGCCGGGAGGAGGCCGTCGACGGCCGGGGTACCCGGCTTGGCGTGGAACGCCTGGCCGTCGGTGTTGGCGGCGTTCGGATAGGTGCCGAAGTAGTGGTCGAAGGAGACGTTCTCCTGGAAGATCTCGACGACGTGGGTGATCGGGGTCCTGGGTCCGCCGAAGGTGAGCATCTGCTGATGGGTAGCGCGAGGCCGGGCGCCCTGGCCGTCAGGTGAGGCCAGCGCGACGGAGGCCGCGAGCGCCGCGAGGGCCGCCAACGCGACCAGCACAACGGGAAGCCGTTTCATATCTTTCCTATCGCTTGAGGGAGGACACTGGTGGACGAGACGGGATCGAATTCCCCCGGACGGCGCCAGGCTAGGAGCGGGGGTCCGAGGCGGTGTTAAACAGCGGTTGGCGAGATGCAACGCAGGTGTTAACCCGGCGCCCGGCCACCCCACGTTTGTTCGCGTAGGACGAACAAGCGTCGGGCCGGGAGGGTGGCGGGTCGGAGGCCGCCGCCCCTTTCTCGTAAGGTCCGTCCAGATGACAGACGCCGCTCCCAAACTCGATCTGCCGGCGGCGATCACCGCGCTCCTCTTCGACCTCGACGGGGTGCTGACCAAGACCGCCGCCGTCCACGACAAGGCGTGGAAGCAGATGTTCGACGCCTTCCTCAAGGGGCGGGCCGAGGCGCGGGGTGAAGACTTCAAGCCCTTCGACCCGGACGCCGACTACAACGAATACGTCGACGGCAAGCCGCGCTACGACGGCGTCCGCTCCTTCCTCGAGTCGCGTGACATCAAGCTGCCCGAGGGTGACGCCGACGACCCGCCCTCGGCGGAAACCGTCCGCGGGCTCGGCAACCGCAAGAACGAGCTCGTCCTCGAACTGATCGAAAAGGACGGGGTGGAGCCCTACGCGGGCTCGGTCGCCTTCGTCAAGGCGGCCCGCGCCGCCGGCCTGCGGCGCGCCGTCGTCTCCTCCAGCGCCAATTGCCAGGAGGTGCTGCGGGCGGCCGGGATCGAGGATCTCTTCGAGGCGCGGATCGACGGCAAGGTCACCGACGAACGCCACCTGAAAGGCAAGCCCGCGCCCGACACCTACCTCGCCGGCGCCGAGGCGCTCGGGGTCGAGCCCGCCGCCGCCTGCGTCTTCGAGGACGCCGTCTCCGGGGTCGAGGCGGGCCGCGCCGGCAACTTCGGCCACGTCGTCGGGGTCGATCGCGTCCACCACGCCGCGGCGCTCCGCGAGCACGGCGCCGACGTCGTCGTCGACGACCTCGCCGAACTGATCGAGGGCGACTCGATCGAGGACGGCTCGTGATCGAAGACCCCGCCTACACGGTCGAGCCCTGGGGGATCCGCGAGACCCACCTCGACCTGGAGAAGATGGCCCAGTCGGAGTCGGTCTTCGCCCTCTCCAACGGCCACATCGGGATCCGCGGCACGCTCGACGAGGGCGAGCCCTACGCGCTCCCCGGCACCTACCTGAACGCCCTCTGGGAGGCGCGCCCGCTGCCCTACGCCGAGGCCGGCTACGGCTACCCGGAGGCGGGCCAGACCGTGGTCAACATGACCAACGGCAAGGTGATCCGGCTGCTGGTCGACGACTCGCCCTTCGACATCCGCTACGGCGAGCTGCTCGAACACGAGCGCCGGCTCGACTTCCGCAGCGGCATCCTGCGCCGGCAGGCGCTCTGGATGTCGCCGACCGGCAAGACCGTGCGGGTCACCTCCGAACGCCTCGTCTCCTTCTCGCAGCGGGCGATCATGGCGATCCGCTACACGGTCGAGCCGACCGCCGCCGCGACGCGCGTCGTCGTCCAGTCCGAGCTGGTCACCAACGAGCCGCGCCCGGCGACGTCGAAAGACCCGCGCGCCGCGGCCGCGCTCGAAGCGCCGCTCGAATCGGAGGACTTCATGGGCGACGACATGCGCGCCGTCCTCGTCCACTCGACCAAGGAGTCGAAGCTGCGGGCGGCGGCGGCGATGAGCCACGAGGTCAGCGGCCCGAAGGACTGCACGATCCCCTCGGCGGAGGCATGGGAGGACCTCGGCCGGCTGACGATCACCGCCACCCCGGCGCCCGGCGAACCGCTGACGATCACCAAGTTCGTCAGCTATGGCTGGTCGGCGCGGCGCTCGGTCCCGGCCCTGCGCGACCAGGTCAGCGCGGCGCTCGCCGAGGCGGGCCACGCCGGCTGGGACAAGCTGGTCGCCGAACAGCGCGAATACCTGGACGACTTCTGGGAGCGGGTCGACGTCGAGCTCGACGGCGACGCCGAGCTGCAGCAGGCGGTCCGCTTCGGCCTCTTCCACGCGCTGCAGGCGAGCGCCCGCGGCGAGGGCCGGGCGATCCCGGCGAAGGGGCTGACCGGCCCTGGCTACGACGGCCACACCTTCTGGGACACCGAGGCCTACGTGCTGCCGGTGCTCTGCTACGCGGCGCCGGAAGCCGCCGCCGAGGCGCTGAGGTGGCGGCTGGCGACGATCGAGAAGGCGCGCGACCGGGCCAAGGAGCTCGGCCTCGGGGGCGCCACCTTCCCCTGGCGGACGATCAGCGGCGACGAGTGCGGCTCCTACTGGCCGGCCGGCACCGCCGCCTTCCACATCAACGCCGACATCGCCCAGGCGGTGAGCCGCTACTGCGACATCAACGTCGACCCCGACTTCGAACGCGACATCGGCCTGCCGCTGCTGGTCGAAACGGCGCGGCTGTGGCGCAGCCTCGGCCATCACGATAGCCACGGCGCCTTCCGGATCGACGGCGTCACCGGTCCCGACGAGTACTCGGCGATCGCCGACAACAACGTCTACACCAACCTGATGGCGCAGAAGAACCTGCTCGCCGCCGCCGATTTCGCCGAGCGCCACGGCGAGGCCGCCGAGGCGCTGTCGGTCGACCACGAGGAGATCGCCTCCTGGCGCGACGCCGCCACGGCGATGACGATCCCCTACGACGAGGACCTCGAAGTCCACCCGCAGGCGGAGAACTTCACCAAGCACGCCCGCTGGGACTTCACCGCGACCGAGGCCGACGACTACCCGCTGTTGCTCCACTACCCCTACTTCGACCTCTACCGCAAGCAGGTCGTCAAGCAGGCCGACCTGGTGATGGCGATGATGGTCCGCGGCGAGGCCTTCACGGCGGAGGAGAAGGCACGCAACTTCGCCTACTACGAGCCGCTGACCGTGCGCGACTCCTCGCTCTCGGCCTGCGTGCAGGCGGTGCTGGCGGCGGAGACCGGCCATCTCGAGCTGGCCTACGACTACCTCGGCGAGGCGGCGCTGATGGACCTCGACGATCTCGAGCACAACAGCCGCGACGGCCTCCACATCGCCTCGCTGGCGGGCACCTGGATCGCCGCCGTCTGCGGCTTCGGCGGCCTCCGCGACCAGGACGGGATGCTGCGCTTCTCGCCCCGCCTGCCGGAACGGCTCGACCGGATCTCCTTCCGCCTCGGCTTCCGTGGCAGCCGGATCAAGGTCGAGGTGACCGACCAGGGGACGACCTACGAGCTGGTCGCCGGGGACCCGGTCCGCCTCCACCACTTCGACGAGGAGGTCGAGCTCGGCCCCGACGGCCTCGCCTTCGATCCCGCCCTCCCGCCCGAACCTCCGCCCGAGCCGGTCTCCCAGCCCCCGCACCGAGCGCCCGAGAGGCGAAGACCGACCCGTTAGCAGTCGGTCGCGGCCCGGGTCGGGGAAAGGATCACGAGGGCCGCACGGAAGGCAGGAGATGTCACGGACCCGTCTGAGGTGCCCGACGTCTGTGCACTTGACCACACCAGAGTGTGGTCGATCGCACACTCGCCGGACCGCGCGCACGCCTTCGTGCCACCTCCTGCCTTCCGTCACCTTGCTACGGACGTTCCGTGGCTCCCGGCGCACCTTCCGTCGCTCCCTCTGGGCTCCGGCGGCTGATGAGGGACCACACCCAGAGGGGGGTCCCTCATCAGCCGGCGCGGGCGCCAACCATCCGTTGCCGGCCAACCCCTCAGCCTCCTCCTCCACTCATTGCTTGACATGTGACCATTTGGTCACCTATTCTCCGTCGCATGATCGACGAGGTGTTCAAGGCCCTGGCGGATCCGACCCGCCGCCGCCTGCTCGACGAGTTGTTCGAGCGGGACGGGCAGACCCTGAGCGCGCTCGAGCAGCGGTTGCCGATGTCCCGCTTCGGTGTCGCCAAGCACCTCAAGGTGCTGGAGGAGGCGGGCCTGGTGACGACGCGGCGGCACGGCCGTGAGAAGCATCACTTCTTGAACCCTGTGCCGATCCGCGAAGTCCACGACCGCTGGGTCAGCAAGTACGCGGAGCCCTGGGCCTCGGCCCTGACCGGGCTCAAACGAGACCTCGAGGAGGAGGAGAGATGAACGACGAGCAGCTCTACACCGTGATCGGCGGGCGCGGCACGATGACCGCATTCGAGATCTACATCAAGACCAGCCCGGAGCGCCTCTGGGACGCGATCACCGACGGCGAGATGCGCAAGCGCTACAGCTTCGGCGTCGGCACCGAGTCCGACTGGACGCCGGGCTCGCCCTACCGCTCCGGCGTCCCCGGCGTGGTCGACATCGCCAGCGGCGAGAACGTCGAGGTCGACCCGCCGCGGCGCCTCGTGCAGACCTTCGACGCGCTCTGGAGCGAGGACGTCCAGCGCGAAGGCACCTCGCGGGTGACCTGGGAGATCGAGCCGGTCGGCGACGACTCCTGCCGGCTGCGGGTGACCCACGACCAGCTCGGCGCGGAGGCCAACAACGAACTCTGGGGCGGCTGGCCGATGATCCTCTCCGGCCTGAAGACGCTGCTGGAGACCGGCGAGGACCTGACCACGCCGGGCTCGCTGATGTACGCGCGGCGCTAACGCGCGGGCGGCGGCGTCGCCTCCTCGGGGGAGATCCCGAAGCGCTCCTGGTACTCGGAGTTGAGCGCCGTCCACGGGCCGGGGACGTCGGGATCGCCGCCCGGCGGCTCCGCCCGGCCGTCGAGGTCGGCGGCGAGCGCGTCGAGGCAGACGTGCCAGCCGGCCCCGTCGCGGGCGGCCTTGAGGCGATCGTCGAAGGTGTGGACGAGGGTCAGTACGCAACCGTCGTCGTGGGGGCGGAGCTCCCAGCGCAGGTGGTCGGAGCGCTCGCCCTCCTTGGCCCAGGTGTAGCCGAGGAGGCGCGGTGGGTCCCAGTCGGTCACCTCGTTCTCCGGCATGTCGGCGACGTGGCCGTCGGGGTGCCAGGCGACGCGGCCGCCGACCCGCGGCTCGAACGTGGCCGGGGTGGGGTGCCAGGCGAACATCTCGTCGGTGTCGGTCAGCGCCCGCCAGACCCGCTCGGGCGGGTGGGGGAGGGTGCGTTCGAAGCGCAGCGCCGGGCGGCCGTCGACTTCCTCCAGGGTGGCGTGCATGTCGGGCATGGCTAGTCCTCCGTCTTCTCGCTGTCCAGATGATGTTCGAGCGCGTCGAGGCTGACCTGCCAGAGCCGCTGGTAGGGCGCGACCCAGCCGATCAGCTCGGCGAGGCCGGCGGGGCGGAGCTCGTAGATCCGCCGCTGACCTTCCGCCCGCGGCTCGACCAGGCCCGCCTCGCGCAGGATCCGCAGGTGGCGCGAGGCGTTCGGCTGGCTGAGCCCGGTGGCGTCGGCGATCGCGCCGACCGGCCGCGGCCCGGCCGCGAGCAGGTCGAGGATCTCGCGGCGCGAGCCCTCGGCGACGGCGTCGAATACCTGATTGCTCTTTGCGTTCATAGCTATACCTAAGCATTTATTTATATAAGCGGCAAGTGATTCATGCGACAGCCCGCTCACCGCGGGGTATGACCGGGTCGCGCCGTTCTATCGGGCGCTCTCGCCGTTCTGGTTGATCACGCCCGGGGCGCGACGAAAAGGAGTCGACGCGCTCGGGCTGGGCGCCGGCGACAGGGTGCTCGAGATTGGGGTCGGCACCGGGAGGAACCTTCCCTACCTGGTCGACGCGGTCGGTCCGGGCGGTTCCGTGGTCGGCGTCGACCTATCGGTCGGGATGCTCGCCGAGGCGCGCAAGCTCCTCGCGCGGCAGGGTTGGTCGAACGTCGAGCTGATCGAGGGCAACGCAGCGACGGTGGAGATCGAGGGCGAGGTCGACGCGGTCCTCTTCAGCCTCGCCTACTCGGCGATCCCGCCCGAGTCACGGGCATCGGCCGCCGAGCGGGGCTGGGAGCACCTCCGTCCCGGCGGGCGCCTGGTGGTGATGGACCTTGGCCTGACGCGTACCCGCCTGCGCCCGCTCCTCGCTCCGATCGCGAAGCTCCTCGACAAGCTCGGCCCCGGCGACGCCTACTCCCGTCCCTGGGACGACCTCGCCCGCCTCGGCGAGGTCGCCACCGTCCCTTTTCTCCTCGACCTCTACTACGTCTGCGCCGTCACCAAGCCCTGAGGCGAGCTCAAGGCATCACGGAAGGGAGGAGAAGTCACGGAGCCATGCGCGCCGGCTCAGCGCTCGATCGGCTCGCCGTAGACGACCAGCCCGTGGAGGACGATCAGGCAGAGGGCGAAGATGCCCAGCGACCAGAACGGGTAGCTGCCGCCGATCGAGAGCAGGGACTCGATCGCGCCCAGGGTGGCGGCGATAATGCCGACGGTACGGCCGTAGACACCGCCGCTGAACAGCGAGTAGCCGCCGGTCAGCTGGACGAGGCCGATGATCAGGGTCACCCAGCCCCAGAAGCCGAGGCCGAAGATGACGTACTGGGTCTGGTGGTCGAAGAACGCGGCGTTGCTGATCGCGGCGATCCCATAGATCACGTTGAGCACGCCTGCGATGAGCAACAGGATGGCGGCGAACATCGCGCGCGCCTCGCCTCTCACTTCCACGTGTCTCTCCTTTGTCTGGTGCGGTCCGGGGTGCTGAAACGGCTTGAACATGCCACGTCGGGCGGCGGCAAACCGGCCGCCGGGCCTGGTCGGGCAGACTTGTACTCGGATGGACGACCCGACGAGTGGTCATATGGATAAGCACGACCACGGGCACGACCACGCCTGCTGCGCCCCGGGTCGCGCCCCGGGCGGCGACGGGGCGCCCGCCCCGGAGAGCGCCAACGACGCCGCCACCGACGGGCTGGTCCGGCTCGGCGGCAGCTTCCTGATGGGGACCGAGGACGCCGACGGCTTCCCCGGGGACCGCGAGGGCCCGATCCGCGAGATCGAGCTGCCGCCCTTCTGGATCGACCCGGTCGCGGTCACCAACCGCCGTTTCGCCGAGTTCGTCGAGGACACCGGTCACCAGACCGAGGCCGACCGCGCGGGCTGGTCCTTCGTCTTCGCCGGCCTCCTCCCGGACGACTTCGAGCCGACCCGCGGGATCGCGAACGCCCCCTGGTGGCGCCAGGTCTTCGGCGCCGGCTGGCAGCACCCCGAGGGCCCGCACTCCGACATCGAGGACCGCCTCGACCACCCGGTCGTCCACGTCTCCTGGAACGACGCCAAAGCCTTCTGCGCCTGGTCCGGCACCCGCCTTCCGCACGAGGCCGAGTGGGAGATGGCCGCCCGCGGCGGCCTCGCACAGGCGCGCTTCCCCTGGGGCGACGAGCTCGAACCGGGCGGCCGCCACGCGATGAACGTCTGGCAGGGCACCTTCCCCTCCCACAACACGGTCGACGACGGCTGGTTCGGCACCTGCCCGGTCGACGCCTTCGAGCCCAACGGGCACGGCCTGATGAACACCTCGGGCAACGTCTGGGAATGGTGCGCCGACCGCTTCGACCGCCAGACGCGGGCGATCCGCGGCGGCTCCTACCTCTGCCACGCCTCCTACTGCAACCGCTACCGGGTCGCCGCCCGCAGCTTCAACACCCCCGACAGCTCGACCGGCAACATGGGCTTCCGCGTCGCCCGCGACGGGTAGCGGTACTCCGTCGCGGCCCGCGACTTCGCCTTCGCGACGGGCTGCGGCGGCCCGATAGGTTCTCTCGCACAGTGCCGGGGTAGACGATCCCGACCACGACCGACGAGGAGGAGCGCCCGTGGCCCACCCGACCTTTGAGGACGCGCGTCGTCTCAGCGACTGGCAGCCGCCGCTGGGGGTCGTCTCCGTCTATCTCGCCTTCGACCCGGCCGATCGCGGCGGCGCCTGGCGCACCACGCTGCGCAACGGCCTCGACGCCCTGCAGGAGGCGGCGAAGGACGCCGAGCACGGCCGGCGCCTCGCCCTGCGGGCAGTCGCCAAACGGATCGCCGAGCGCTTCGAAGACGGCGACCACCGGCCACCGCCGCGCGGCGCCGCCGGCTTCGTCGAGGTCGCCGAGAAGGGCGGCGAAGAGCACTGGTGGGGGACCGGCGCGGCGCCACAGGCGAGCGCCTGCGTCGAGCTCGGCGGGCGCCCCGCGCTGGCGCCGCTGGTCGACCTCGCCTGCCGCGGCGAGCGGCGCGGCATCGCGATCGTCTCCTTGGAGCGGGTGCGCCTGCTGCTCTTCGCCGAAGGCGAACTGAGCGAGATGGAGGACTGGGAACTCGAGGTGGCCAGCCTCGACTGGCGCGAGCGCAAGGTGCGCACCGACGGCGGCGGCCACGCCGGACCCTCCGGCAAGGACGAATACGGCGACCGACTCGACCACAACCGCCACAAGTTCCTCGGCGAGGCGGGGGCGCTGGTCGGCCGCGAGCTGGAAGGGCGCGGGGTGGGGCGGGCGCTCGCCTTCGGCGCGCCCGTCGACCTGGAGAGCTTCGAGGCGGGTCTGGGCGCGCCGAAGGTGACGCTGGCGGTGGGCGGCGAGGCCGACCTGATCTCGACCCCGACCGGCAAGCTGCAGGAGACCGTCGCGGCGGCAGTCGAGAACGCCGACGCCGAGCGCGAGTCGCGCCTCGTCGCCGCGGCGCTGGAAGAGGCGCGCGGCGGCAGCCGCGGCGCGACCGGGCGCCAGGAGGTCGGCGAGGCGGTCGCCGAGGGACGGGTCGAGCGGCTCGTCCTCGACGCCGGGCTCGGGGCGGAGGCGGAGTCGCTGGTCCGCGGCGCGCTGGCGGGCAGCGCCAAGATCACCGTCGTCCATGGCGCCGCCGCCGAGGCGCTCGGCGAGGCCGAGGGCGTCGCCGCGATCCTCAGGTACTGACGCGCTTCCGCTGTTCCTTTCCTCGGCTATTCCGAAGAAAGGAACAGCGGAACGGTCTGCACGTGCGAGGCGAGCGTGCCGTCGCGTAGCGCGTGGATCGCGAAGCCGGGCGGGTCGGCATGCATCGTGAGCTTCGGCGCGGTGAAGTCGAGCACCGTCTGCATGTAGGTGCTGGGGACGGTGAGGACGGCGCGACCGGCGAGCTCGGCGACGATCACCCGGTGCACGTGGCCAGCGACGATGCGCACCACCTGGCGGTGGCGGACCAGCACCTCGGCAAGCGCCGCGCGCGCCTGCGGGGCGAGGCCGATCCGTTCGAAGGTGGGGATCTCGGTGGTCAGCGGCGGGTGGTGCATGGCGAGCACGGTCGGCGTCTCGCGCTCCTCGGCGAGCGCCGCGTCGAGCCACTCGATCCGCCCTTCGTCGAGTGCCCCGCCTTCGGCGCCGGGGATCGTCGAGTCGAGGCAGACCAGGCGCAGCGGCCCGAGGTCGACGGCGTGGGACACCGGCTCCTCACCCTCGCCCGGCAGCCCGAACTCCGCCCGCAGCGCCCCGCGCAGATCGTGGTTGCCAGGGAGGACGTGCGGCTCGAGGTCCAGCGGCGCGAGGCTCTCGCGCACCCGCGCGTACTCATCCGCCGTGCCGTTCTGGGTGAGGTCGCCGGAGACGAGCAGCGCGTCGGGCCGCTGTGGCAGGGCGAGGATCGCCTCTACCGCTCGCAGCAGGCACTCGTCGGGGTCGGGACCGTCCCAGTCGGACCCGAGGTGGGTGTCTGAGATCTGCAGGAGGAGGAAGGGCGCGGCGTCGGCGGTCATGGGCTGAGGGCACGCAGCTTACGGGCGACGGGAACCGCCCCGATCGACACCGACGCCGCCTGAACCCAGATCAGCCGACGAACTCGGTTCCATAGACTCGCTCGCTTCGCGTGGAAAGCGTCGCCAAATCCCACGACCAACGCTGGCGATCCTGGCGATCCTCGGAATCGCCCAGCTGATGGTCGTGCTCGACGCGACCG
The DNA here is from genome assembly GCA_963824485.1 of uncultured Actinomycetes bacterium. Classification (GTDB taxonomy): domain Bacteria; phylum Actinomycetota; class Thermoleophilia; order Solirubrobacterales; family 70-9; genus VAYN01. The sequence continues at coordinate 316,205 of CAWGPH010000003.1, read as the reverse complement.
TCGTCAACATCGCCCTGCCGTCGGCCCAGGAAGCGCTCGGCTTCTCGGAAAGCGCCCGGCAGTGGATCGTCACCGCCTACTCGCTGACCTTCGGCTCGCTGCTCCTCCTCGGCGGGCGGATCTCCGACATCTTCGGCCGCAAGTGGACCTTCGTCGGCGGCCTGATCGGCTTCGCCTTCGCCTCCGCGCTGGGCGGCTCGGCGCCGTCGTTCGGGGTCCTCGTCGTCGCCCGCGGCGTGCAGGGACTTTTCGGCGCGATCCTTGCCCCGGCCGCCCTCTCGCTGCTCACCGTCACCTTCACCGACCCCAAGGAGCGCGGCAAAGCCTTCGGCGTGTTCGGCGCGGTGGCCGGCTCCGGCGCCGCGGTCGGTCTCCTGCTCGGCGGCATCCTCACCCAGTACCTCTCCTGGCGCTGGTGCCTCTACGTCAACCTCGGCTTTGCCGCGGTCGCTGTGACGGGCGCGCTGATGCTGTTGGAGAACCACCGCTCCGAGGAGGAGGCCCACCTCGATGTGCCGGGCACGGTGCTCGCCACCGGCGGGCTCTTCTGCCTCGTCTATGGCCTCTCGCACGCGCAGACGACCAGCTGGACCGACGGCCTGACCCTGGCGATGTTCGCCGTCGCGGTCGTCCTGCTCGTCACCTTCGTCTTCGTCGAGACCCGCGCCAGGCACCCGCTGCTGCCGCTCTCGGTGGTGCTCGACCGCAACCGCGGCGCCTCCTACATCGTCGTCGCCCTGGCGGCGATCGCGATCTTCGCCGTCTTCCTCTTCCTCACCTACTACCTGCAGCGCAACCTCGGCTACTCGCCGGTCACCTCCGGCCTCGCCTTCCTGCCGATGGTCGCCTGCATCATGTTCACCTCGATCACCTCGAACGTGAAACTGATGCCGCTGGTCGGGCCGAAACCGCTGGTCACCTCGGGGTGCCTGCTCGGCGCGGTCGGGATGTTCTACCTGACCGGCCTCGGCCCGAACGAGAGCTACGTCGGCAGCATCCTGCCCGCGCTCATCCTCGCGGGCCTCGGCTTCGGTCTGATCTTCGCCCCCTCGATCGCGACCGCGACGCTCGGCGTCCCCGAAGACGAGGCGGGGATCGCCTCGGCGATGGTCAATACCAGCCAGCAGGTCGGCGGCTCGATCGGCGTGGCGCTGCTCTCGACGATCTCGGCTGGCGCGATCAGCTCGCAGCTGTCGGGTCTCACCGCGAAGCCGACCCCGGCCGATCTGCTCGCCGCCGACGTGCACGGCTACACCACCTGCTTCTACTGGGCGGGCGGGATCTTCGTCCTCGCCGCGCTCTGCGGCTTCGCCCTGCTGCGCCCGCAGGCGCGCCCGCCGGCGCCCGGTTCCGCGCGGGTCGACACCGCACCCGCCGAGGTCCGAACCTAGTGTTCCGAGTCGGAAATCCTGCACCACCCTGGCGGCGCCTCGCCGCCTGTGGCGGCGTCCTCGGATTTGCCTTTGCCACCGGCAAAGGCGGCATCCTGCGTCCTTCCCACAGACGACGATCCACTCGCCAGATGTGGCACACGACTTACGACTCGGGACACTAGGCGTAGATCGTCGGGCCCGCCTCGGGGACCGGCGGCGAGGGCTCCGGCGTCAGCGGTCCGTCGGGCGGGACGGGATCGGGTTTGGGCGGAAGCGGCGGCCCGGGGTCCGGTCCAGGAGCCGGCGGGATGGGGTCCGGGGACGGCGGTGGGCCCGGGGTCGGGGTGTCGGCATCTGGCTGCGAGGTTCGATTCATAGTCTCGACGAGTACCCCCGTTCAAAATGCTCAAACATATTTGCGATGACGGCGTCTCGGGTCCCAGTACTTTCAGACCTCACGAACGTCCGATAAAACGAGACATCGGGGTCCGGGGATCGCGAACCGAAGCGCGTGGGAAGCAAAACGCCGGGGAAACCAAAGTGACTTCACCCAAGGACCTCGAAAGTTGACCGGTCCGACTGTCGACGGACAGAGCACCGCGACCAGCGCTCACCGAGATCTCCAACACCGCCGTTGCTCTGCACCGCGAGCACTTCGGCCTTGGCCCCGGCGCGGCGAAGACCCACGTCGCCGACAACCTCGTCGCCTGCGTCCTCACCGATGTCTCCACGCCGGTCGAGCGGACCCTGATCGACGCGGGCCAGGAGGCTCGGGTGCGCGAGACCCGCGCCGCCCACCGCGCCGCCACCGAGGATGTCTACAAGGCGCGCATGGAAGCGGTGGTGGGCCGTGAGGTCGAAGCGCACCCCAGCTCGGCGCATGTCGACCCGGGCGTAGCGGTAGACGTCTTCGTCTTGGGTCCCGAGCCGCCCGACGGCGCCGAGCCGGCCTGAGGACGCCGTCAGGCTCCGGCCTGGGACGACTCGACCTTGATTTGGGCCAGCTCCGTCGCCGCGGCGTAGATCGCCTCGGCGTCGATCTCGGCGGCGCGCAGTAGCTCGGTCGGGGTCGCCGAGCCCGGCATGTCCTCGACCGCGAGGACGCGGACCGCGGCGGAGGCGCCGTGCTCGGCGAGCGCCGCCAGCACCGCCTCGCCGATCCCGCCCTCGCGCCAGTGGTCCTCGACGGTGACGATCGCGCCGGTCTCCTCGGCCGCCTTGACCAGCGCGTCGGCGTCGATCGGCTTCACCGAGTAGAGGTCGATGACCCGGGCCGAGACGCCCTCGGAGGCAAGCCGCTCGGCGGCGGCGAGCGCCTCGTGCAGGGTGATCCCGGCGCCGACGATGGTGACGTCGTCGCCGTCGAGCACGGTCTTCGAGCCGCCGATCTGGAATTCGTCGTCGGCGTCGTAGATCACCGGCGTGGCGCCGCGCGTGGCGCGCATGTAGACGATGCCTTTGGTGTCGGCCATCAGCTCGACCAGAGCCGCGGTCGAGGTCGCGTCGCTCGGGTAGAGGACGGTCGAGCCGTGCACGGCGCGCAGGCTGGCGAGGTCCTCGAGCGCCATCTGCGAGGGGCCGTCCTCGCCGATCGAGACACCGGCGTGGGAGCCGACCAGGCAGATGTCGGCGCGGCTGATCGCCGCCATCCGGACGAAGTCGTAGGCGCGGCTGAGGAAGGCGGCGAAGGTCGAGGCGAAGGGACGCCAGTGACGGCGCACCTGGAAGCCGACGGCGGCCGCGACCATCTGCTGCTCGGCGATGTACATCTGGAAGAAGCGCTCCGGGTGGGCGTTCTCGAAGTCTTCGGAGTGGGTCGAGTTGCCGACCTCGCCGTCGATCGCGACAATGTCGTCGCGCCGGTTGCCGAGTGCCGCCAGGGCCTCGCCGAACGCTTTGCGGGTCGGGACTTCCTCGCCCTTTTCCCAGCTGGGCATCTCGCCGCCGCGGACCTCGGGGCGCCACGGGGTGGCGTCGCCCTCGGGCTTGGCGACGTCGACATGGAGGTCGCGCTCGCCGCCCAGTTCCTCGATCGCCGTCGCCGGGTCGGAGAGCGGTTTGCCGTGCTTGCCGGGGAGGTCCTCGACCTCCTTGGCGCCTTTGCCCTTCTTGGTGCGGGCGACGATCATCGTCGGCCGGTCACCGCTTTCGGCGGTGTCGAAGGCGTCCTCGATCTCCTGCACGTCGTGGCCGTCGATCTCGATCGTCGTCCAGCCCGCCGCCTCGGCGCGGGCACCGTAGGAATTGAGGTCCCAGCCGTGCATCGTCTCGCCGGTCTGGCCGAGCCGGTTGACGTCGATGATCGCGGTCAGGTTGGCGAGGCTCTGCTTGCCGGCGTGCTCGACCGCCTCCCAGATCGACCCCTCGGCCATCTCCGAGTCGCCGCAGAGGATCCAGACCCGCGAGGGCATCCGCTCGAGCCGCGCCGCCAGCGCGACGCCGACGCCGATCGGCAGGCCCTGGCCGAGCGAGCCGGTGGCCACGTCGACCCAGGGCAGGATCGGGGTCGGGTGGCCTTCGAGCCGCGAGCCGAGCTTGCGGAAGGTGAGGAGCTCCTCGTCCTCGATCGCCCCGACCGCTTTCAGCACCGAGTAGTAGAGCGGCGACGCGTGGCCCTTGGAGAAGATCAGGTGGTCGTTGCGCGGGTCCTCCGGCCGGCCGAAGTCGAGGCGTAGATGCCCGTCGATCAGCACCGCCAGGAGGTCCGCCGCCGACATCGAGGAGGTCGGGTGTCCCGACCCCGCCGCATCGGAGGAGCGGATCGAGTCGACCCGCAGCTGTTGGCCAAGTTCGCGTCGAAAATCCGTGTCTCCACTCATGGGACGGAAGCTACCGAAGCCGAGCCGTGGCCGTCTGCGATCCTCCCGGGAGTGGACCGTGAGCTCTATCGGCGCCGCCAGCGCCGGCGGGCGCTCATCGGCTGGGCGACCTTCGGCCTGCTCGTCGCGGCGATCGCCCTGGCGGCGATCTTCGGCGGCGAGGAACAACGGACCTCGACCACCCAGGTCGACCTCTTCTCCTCGCGGATGACCTCGGAACAGTATGAGGGGATCCACAAGGGCCAGGCCGAGTCGCAGGTGCTGAACCGGCTCGGCAGCGTCGGGCTGCGGGAAGACGAGATCGAAGGCTCCTCGCTGATCGGCCTCTTCCCGGCGCGGCCGGACCACTCGACCTGCAGCTACTGGACGCTCAGCGACGCGCCCGATCACCTGGTCCGGCTCTGCTTCAGCGACCCGCAGGGCGTGCTGCTGCAGAAGTCGGTCGCCGCCGGCGGTGGCGGCGACAGCGCCCCGACGACGCTGGCCTGACGGAAGTGCGTTCGCACTTATCCCCCGCCTACGGGGGATAAGTGCGAACGCAAGTCGGGACCTGCTGGGTGATGCAGTGGATGTTGCCGCCGCCGAGCAGGATCTCGCGGGCGGGGACGCCGACCACCTCGCGGCGGGGGAAGGTGGCGGCGAGGATCGCGCCGGCCTCCTCGTCGCGGGTCGGGTCGAGCAGCGGGTAGACCAGCCGCGAGTTGCCGAGGTAGAAGTTGACGTAGCTGGCCGCCATCCGGTCGCCCGCGCGGCGCGGCCGTGTGCCCGCGATCGGCTCGACCCCGGCCGCCTCGGCGGCCTCGATCGTCAGCGGGCCGGGGGCGGGGAGGCGGATCACCTCGAACGGCCGGCCGCGCGCGTCGGTCGCCGCCGCGAGCCGCTCCTCCGCGTCGCGGGAGATCGCGTGCTGGGGGTCGGCCGGGTCCTCGACCCAGGTGAGGAGGACGACGCCGGGGCGGGCGAAGCAGGCGAGATTGTCGACGTGGCCGTCGGTCTCGTCCTCGTAAACGCCGTCGCCGAGCCAGACGACCTTCTCGGTGCCGAGGTGGGCGTGCAGGGCGGCCTCGATCGCGGCGCGGTCGAGCTCCGGGTTCCGGTTGCGGTTCAGCAGGCACTGTTCGGTGGTGAGGACGGTGCCCTCGCCGTCGACGTGGATCGCGCCGCCCTCGAGCACGATCGGCGCCCGGTAGCGGGGGTCCCCTTCGACCTCCAGCACCTTGGCGGCGACCCGGTCGTCGCGGTCCCAGGGCGCGTAGAGCCCGCCGTCGAGCCCGCCCCAGGCGTTGAAGCGCCAGTCGACGCCGCGCCGCCCGCCCGCCGCGTCGACGACGAAGGTCGGGCCGGTGTCGCGCAGCCAGGCGTCGTCGGTCGACACCTCGACCACGCGCACCGAATCGGGCAGGGCGGCGCGGGCGCGCTCGAACTGACTGTCGGAGACGGCCATCGTCACCGGCTCGGAGGCGGCGATCGCGGCGGCCACCGCGGTGTAGGCGGCCTGCGCCGGGGCGGCGCCGTCGCGCCAGTTGTCGGGGCGCTCCGGCCAGGCCATCCAGCAACCCGCGTGCGGCTCCCACTCGGCCGGCATGCGAAAGCCGTCGGCGGCGGGAGTGGAGTCGAGCGGGCGGGACATTCCCGGATTGTCGCCGACCGGTCCGACCGCCTACAGTCGAGTGGATGACCGATCCGCGGCTGATCGAGAAGACGGGGGTGGAGCACTCGCCGGCGCGGACCCGGGAGCCGGGCCGGGAGCCGCTCCGGATCGGCGCCGTGCAGCAGCCCTGGCATCCCGACCCCGACGAGCACCGCGAGGGGCTCGCGGCGGGGATCCGGATGGCGGCCGCGCGCGGCGCGCGGCTGGTCTGCCTGCAGGAGCTGACCCTGTCGCCCTACTTCGCCGTCGACCCGGCCGGGCCGGAGGGGGTGGGGGTCGAGCCGGAGGAGCTGCCGGGCGGGCCGACCTTCGAGTTCGCGGCGGCGATGGCGGCCGAGACCGGTATCCACGTCCACGCCTCGCTCTACGAGCGCGCGCCCGACGGCGGCCTCGGCTTCAACACGGCGATCGTCGTCGCCCCCGACGGCGAGCTGGTCGGCCGCACCCGCAAGCTCCACATCCCGGTCACCGCCGGCTACCACGAGGACCGCTACTTCCGGCCCGGCCCGGCGGCGGGCGCGCCGTTCCCGCTGGTCGCGCTCGGCGAGGCGCGGCTCGGCCTGCCGACCTGTTGGGACCAGTGGTTCCCGGAGCTCGCCCGCGCCTACAGCCTGGCCGGCGCCGACGTCCTGATCTACCCGACCGCGATCGGCTCCGAGCCCGACCACCCCGACTTCGACACCCAGCCGCTCTGGGAGCGGGTGATCGTCGCCAACGGGATCGCCAACGGCACCTTCATGGTGGCGGTGAACCGGACCGGCGAGGAGCCGCCGCTGCGCTTCTACGGGTCCTCGTTCATCTCCGACCCCTACGGGCGGGTGCTGGTGCAGGCGCCGCGCGACGAGCCCGCGGTGCTGGTCGCCGACCTCGACCTCGACCAGCGCGGCGACTGGCTGGAGCTCTTCCCGTTCCTGACCACGCGGCGGCCCGAGGCCTACGCGAGTCTGGTCGAGGGCGGGGCTGTCGACCAGACGACGGTGGGACCGACCCGATGACCTGCCCCAAATGCGGCGCCGAGATGCGCTCCCACCGCCGTAACGGCGTGACGATCGAGCAGTGCCGCAAATGCCACGGGATCTTCCTCGACCGCGGTGAGCTCGAGCAGCTGATCGGCCGCGAAGCATCCTTCCTCGGCCGCGGCGAAGACCTGCGCGGCGGCGCCGCGGCCGAGCCCTCCGGCGAGCGTCGCGACTGATGCCGGCGCTGATCGAGTTCCCGGCCGACGACACCGGGCGCGCCCTGCGCTTCTGGCGCGGCCTGCTCGAGGTCGACCTCGCCGAGCGCGGCGACGGCGACGGGGCGGGCTGGGTCGCCGAGTCGGGCGGCGTCCGCGTCGGCGTCCACGAGCGCGGCCCCGGCCCCGGCGACACCGCCTCGCTGCCCTACTTCCCGGTCGCCGACATGGCGGGCGCCCTGCTCAAGGTCGAGGATCTCGGCGGCCAGGTCGTCCACCCCGGCGAGCGCTGGGCGATCTGCCGCGACTCCGAGGGCACGCCGTTCGCCCTCGAGCAGCGCTAACCGGCGAGTTAGCGGCGGCCGGAGCCGTTCAGCGGTTCGATCCGGAAGGCGGAGCGGGTGGGGTTCGACGGCTTGTAGAAGGTCGCCGTCTGGTTGATCAGCTTCCAGGGCGGGGGCAGCGGCCCGCCGGTGCCGAGGAATCTGGTGAAGAGGACCGAGGCGCGGTTGCAGGTGATCCCCGAGCCGGTCGGCAGGTAGATCAAGAAGGCGCCCCTGGTGAAGCGCAGTGGACCGACCATGGTGGTCGAGTTGACCGTGAAGGTGTTGGGGCAGAGTTTGCCGAGGTCCGGGTTGGCGCCGCCTTCTTTGCCGCCCTTGCCGGTCAGTTCGACCGCGAAGCCGGGGACCGTGCCGCCACGCAGGAAGGACGCCTTGCCGGAGCCTTCGTTGGCGACCTTCCAGGGGCTGGGGAGGATGCCGTCGAAGTCCTCCAGGAAGCGGGCGAAGAGTTCGGCGCTCGACTTGCAGGTCAGGTTCGAGGCCTGCAGCGTGATCGTGTAGCTGCCGGCCGGGAAGACCGCGGCGCCGATCCGATCGTTGTGGAGGACGCGGAAGCCGGGACAGGTGGTCGCCGTCGCCGCGCCGGCGGGCCGGGCGGCGAAGGCGAGGGCCACGGCGACGACCAGTCCGATCAGGGCGAGGGCGACGGGGCGGCCACGTCGCGGTGCGGATCGGGAAAGCGCCTGCATCGGGCGGGGAAACTATCAGCCTCGCCCGCCCTTACCATGCATCGGTCCGATGCCCGAACCGATTACGCGCGGAGAGCGCTACATGCCAGGGCTGGACGGCCTGCGCGCGATCGCGGTCCTGGCGGTCATCTTCTTCCACCTCGGCTTCGGCTGGGCGCCCGGCGGGCTGCTCGGCGTCGGCATCTTCTTCACCCTCTCCGGCTACCTGATCACCGACATCCTGCTCGGCCAGTTCATGCGCCGCGGGGCGATCCACCTCGGCCGCTTCTGGCTCGGCCGCGCCCGCCGCCTGCTGCCGGCGCTCTTCCTGATGCTGCTGATCGTGATCGCCTGGGTGACGATCTTCGGCCCGGCCCAGCCCGACCAGTTCCGCAAGGCGGTCGTCTCGGCGATCTTCTACGTCAACAACTGGCAGCAGATCGCCGCCAACGTGTCGTACTTCGCCCGCTTCGCGCCGGAACAGCCGCTGAACCATCTCTGGTCGCTCTCGGTCGAGGAGCAGTTCTACATCTTCTGGCCGCTGATCCTGCTGGTCGGGCTCAAATTCGTCCGCGACCGCGAGGGCTCCGGCCTTCGTCCCAAGCTCGCGCTCTGGACGCTCGGCCTGGCGATCGCCTCCTCGATCCTGATGGCGGTCATGTACCACCCGAGCCTCGACCCCTCGCGGGTGTATTACGGGACCGACACCCGCGCCGCCGGCCTCCTCTTCGGCGCCGCCCTGGCGATGGTCTGGCCGAGCCGCCGGCTGAGCAGGCGGATCGCCCCGCAGGCGCGCAAAAACCTCGACCTGATGGGCTGCGTCGGCCTCTTGATCATCGCGATCATGATCTGGCAGACCGGCGAGTTCTCCCAGTTCCTCTACCGCGGCGGCTTCGTCGTCCTCTCGCTGGCGACGGTGATGGTGCTGATGCCGCTCGCCCACCCGGCCTGCAAGCTCGGCAACGTGCTCGGCGTCAAGCCGCTGCGCTGGATCGGCGTCCGCTCCTACGGCATCTACCTCTGGCAGACGCCGGTGATCGTCCTCACCTCGCCGCAGCACCCGTTCCACCACACCCTCATCCGCGACGTGCTCCAGGTCGCGGCGATCCTGGTCATCGCCTCGCTCTCCTGGAAGTACGTCGAGGAGCCGATCCGCCACGGCGCCATCGGCCGGCTGCTCGCCCGCCGCCGTCGGCTCGGCTGGGGCTGGGCGACCTTCTCGCCGGAGGGCCGCATCGTGCTGGCCACGGTGGGCGTCCTCTTCATCGTCGCGATCGCCGGGATGGCCGGCCTCAACGCCGCCCAGGCCGAAGGCGAACAGATCCGGGTCGTCGAAGCGAGGGCGGCGGGCACCAAAGGTCCGGTGCCACTGACCGCCGCGCAAGCGAACGACTCGCAGAAAACGTCCTGCCGGAAAGTCGTCCACATCGGCGACTCGACCTCGGAGGGACTCGACTCGGCCGAATACCTGCCCAACCCGAAAGAGCGGATCGAAAATCGTTACGCCGAAGTCGGGGTCAAGGAAACCCACATGGAAGTGCAGGGCGCCCGCTCGATCGAAGAGCGCTTCGAAGGCGAGCCGAACGCCCAGGAAGTCGCCGAGGCGTGGAAGGCCGAAGGCTACAAAGGCTGCTGGGTGCTGGCCCTGGGGACGAACGAGGCGGCCGACGTCGCCGCCGGCTCCGACGTCTCCCTGGAAGAACGGATCGAAAAAATGATGAACATCATCGGCGACGAACCGGTGCTCTGGGTCAACGTCAAAACCCTGCCTGACGCGACCGAATTCTATTCCGAGGAAGGCATGAAGAAGTGGGACGAAGAACTCGAAAAAGGCTGCCTGCGTTACCCGAACATGCGCATCTACAACTGGGCGGCCGACGTCAAAAACGCCTGGTTCATCAGTGACGGCATCCACTTCACCTCGCCTGGCTACGCGGCCCGCGCCGAGCTGATCGCCCACGCCCTCGCGCACGCCTTTCCGGCCAAAGGCAGCTCGCCGGACGGTGCCCATTGCGTCGTCGGCTGAGCATCGGGTAGGGAGCTTTCTGTCCAGCGAAAGGAAGAAGACTTCATGCCTGCCCAATGAGCGCGACGCGAAGCTCATCCAGCACCTGAGCGAGGCCCTCGGCAAAGAGCGCGAGCTCGAGACCGCCCTGCAGGTCGACATCGCGATCACCACCAAGGCGCCATACAAGAAACGACTGCGGCAGCACCTGCGCGAGACGAAAGCGCACCGAAAGCGCTCGACGGCCCGCAGGGAGCGGATGCCGAAGAACGCCAAGACGAGCTCACTCCGAGCAGGAGGAGATCTCGACCTACCTGGCGCTCGAGGTCTCCTCGAGAAACGCTAGCGCGCATGAATTGACCACACCCTGGTGTGGTCAAAACACGCAGGGCGCCTAGCGCTCGATCGCCACCGGCTGCAGCTCGTCCGCAGGCTGGAAGCCGAGGATCTGCCCGTAGAAGTAGAGCTCGGCTTCCAGGCAGCGGATCTGCGTCTCGGCGCGGCGGAAGCCGTGCTGCTCGCCCTCGAAGGCGAGGTAGGCATGGGGGACGCCGTTGGCGGCCATCGCCGCCGCCATCGTCTCGGCCTGGTTGGGCGGCACGATCTCGTCCTCCAGTCCCTGGAAGAGGATCACCGCCGCCCGCAGCCGCTCGACGAAGTGGATCGGCGAGCGCTCCCGATAGAGGTCGGCGCGCTCCGGATAGGGGCCGATCAGCCCGTCGAGGTAGCGCGCCTCGAACTTGTGGGTGTCGCGGGCGAGCGTCTCGGTGTCGGCGACGCCGTAGTAGCTGGCGCCGGCCGCGAACTCGTCGTGGAAGACCAGCGCGCAGAGGGTCGCGTAGCCGCCCGCCGAGCCGCCGCGGATCGTCAGCCGGGCGCCGTCGACCTCGCCGGTCTCGGCGAGGAAGCGCGCGGCGGCGACGCAGTCCTCGGTGTCGACGATGCCCCACGTCCCTCGCAATTTGTCGCGGTAGGCGCGGCCGAAGCCGCTCGAGCCGCGGTAGTTGACGTCGACCACGCCGAACCCGCGGCTGGTCCAGAAGAGGAACTCGCGGTCGAGCGACGGCGTCACGTGCGAGGTCGGGCCGCCGTGGCTCTCGACGATCAGCGGCGGCAGTTCGCCCTCCGGCCCGACGAAGTCGGCGTTGGTCGGCGGGTAGTAGAAGGCGTGAGCGACGTCGCCGCCGGTCGGGAACTCGATCGCGCGCGGTTCGGAGACGAGGCCGGGGTCGATCGCCTCGTCGGCGGCGGTGCGGATCGTCTCGGCGGTCCCGGCGGCGACGTCGACGACGACCACCCGCGGCTCCTCCGCCGGTGAGGCGGCGGCGAACGCCACCCGGCCGCCGCGCGCCGAGATCGCCGGGAAGCCGAACGCCGTGAAGGGGAGGCCGAGGTCGCGCGCCGCGCCGCCGCCCGGCGCCAGCGCGAAGAGCCGTTCGGTCGCGTTCTCGGTGCGGACGACGACCAGCGTGCCGTCGTCCAGCTCGACGTGGGTCGAGCCGCCGAACAGCCACTGCGGGTGACCGAGGTCGGCGCGCTCGGCGCTCAGCTGCTCGACCGGCGGCAGGTCGCGGTCGGCATCGGGCGCGCCGAGGTCGGCGACCGTGCGGTAGAGGTTCCACCAGCCGTCGCGGTCGGAGACGAAGCGCAGCCGGTCCCGCGAGTCCCAGGCGGGGGCGAAGACCGACTCCTTCGACCCGGCCGCCAGCGGCCGCGCCGCGCCCGGGTCGCGGGCCGGCGTCACCCACAGCTCGGTCCCGTCCCAGGGCATGTCGGGGTGGTCCCAACAGGTGAAGGCGAGCCAGAGCCCGTCCGGAGAGACGCGCGGGAAGGAGTAGAAGTCGCGCCCGGCGGCGGCGACCTCGGGAGGCATGGAGCCGTCGAGAGGCAGTACCACGATCTCATTCTCCGGTTCGGGGGCGCCGTCGTGGATCTCGCGCACGCAGAAGAGCGTCTTGCCGTCCGGGGTGAGCTCGAAATCGGCGTAGCGGAGCGCCGCCGGCTCCTCCGGCTCGAGGGTGATCGCGACCGGCTCCTCGCCGAGCCGCAGCCGGTAGACGCGCTGGTCGGCGAAGTCGACGTAGACGAGCAGCTCCGGGCCGAGCAGCTTCCAGGCGCCGCCGCCGTACTCGTGGGCGCGGGTCCGCACGTTGACTCCGGCAGGCGTCACCTCTTCCGGCTCGCCGCCCGCCGGGCGCCGCATCAGGGCGCTGCGGCCGCCCTCGGTGGGGCGTCCCTCCAGCCACCAGACGGCGCCGTCGGCGGCGATCGTCCCACCGCCCAACCGCCGGCCGCCGCGCGCCACCATGTCCGGCCCGATCGGCGAGCGCCAGGAGCCGTAGGCGGCGGCCTCGGCCACGCTCAGACGACCTCCTCGCCGGGCGGGTTGGCGACGACCACCTCGCGCAGGGCGTGGGTGTCGACGTCGTAGACGAAGCCGCGCACCGCGTCGCGGTGGGGGAGGAAGTCGGACCGCCGCACCCGCAGGATCGACTGCCGCACGTCGGCCTCGACGTCGGTGAAGGACTCGATCGCGAAGGGCGGCGTCATCCCGCTCGCCTCGCGCAGCTCCTCGCGGAAGCCGCCCTCGGTGATCTTCTGCAGGCCGCAGTCGTCGTGGTGGATCAGCATCACCTCGCGCGTCCCCAGCTTGCGCTGTGAGAGCGCCAGCGAGCGGATCACGTCGTCGGTGATCACGCCGCCCGCGTTGCGCAGCACGTGCGCCTCGCCGTCGCCCAGCCCGAGCGCCGCGAAGACGTCGAGCCGCGAGTCCATGCAGGTGACGATCGCCAGGTGCCGGCTCGGTTCGACCGGCAGGTGGCGCTCCTCGACCCGCGCCGCGAAGGCTCCGTTGTTGGCGAGCAGCTCGTCGATCGTGCCCATCGCGGCTGACCCTACCGGGCGCATGCGCCCGAGCCGGTCACTTAGATTGCGGCGATGCCGACGATTCGCGCCGCCACCGAGGACGATGCCCAGCTGATCTTCGACCTGATCCGCGAGCTCGCCACCTACGAGAAACTCCGCGACGAGGTGGTGGGGACGCCCGAGGTCCTGCGCGCCTCGCTCTTCGACCGCGGCGACGCCGAGGCCCTGATCGTCGAAGCCGACGGCGAGACGGTCGGCTACGCGATCTTCTACACCACCTTCTCCACCTTCGAGTGCCGCTCCGGGATCTGGCTGGAGGACGTCTACGTCCGTCCCGAGCATCGCCGCGGGGGCATCGGCCTGCGGGTCATGGAGCACCTCGCCGGCCTCGCCCTCGAGCGCGGCCACGTCCGCCTCGAGTGGTGCGCCCTGGAGTGGAACGAACCGGCGCTGAACTTCTACGCGAAGCTCGGCGCCCGCCGCCTCGACGACTGGCGCATGCTCCGCCTCGAGGCCGACGGCATGCGCTCCCTCGCCACCGGCGAGTCCCCGCCCAGCCCCCCGAAGTGAGTTCGCAGTAATCGTCGCATGGCGACGATTACTGCGAACTCACTTCGGGGGCGGCGGCGCGGTGGAGGAGGAGGGCGCGCTCGGGCTCGTTGTCGGTGAGGGCGGCGGCGCGGCGGAACTCGGCGGCGGCCTCGGCGGCGCGGCCGAGGCGGGCGAGCAGATCGCCGCGGACGCTCGGCAGCAGGTGGTAGTCGCGCAGGGCGGACTCGGCGGCGACGCGTTCGAGCAGTGCCAGTCCTGCTTCCGGGCCGAAGGCCATGCCGACCGCGACCGCGCGGTTCAGCTCGACCACCGGCGAGGGGGAGAGGGCGCCGAGGGCCTCGTAGAGCGCCGCGATCCGCACCCAGTCGGTGTCGTCGGCCTCCAGCGCCCGCGCGTGGCAGGCGGCGATCGCGGCCTGCAGGCCATAGGGGCCGAGCGGCGCGGGCAGCTCTTCGGCGCGGCGCAGGGCGGCGAGCCCGCGGACGATCAGGAGCGGGTCCCAGCGCGAGCGGTCCTGATCGAGCAGGAGGATCGGCTCGCCGCCCGGCCCGAGTCGCGCCCCGAGCCGGGAGGCCTGGATCTCGAGCAGCGCGATCAGCCCGTGTGCCTCCGGCTCGCTCGGCGCCAGGGCGGCGAGGATGCGCCCCAGCCGCAGCGCTTCCTCGCAGAGCTCGGTGCGCACCCAGCGCTCGCCGGAGCTCGCCGCGTAACCCTCGTTGAAGACCAGGTAGACGACCTCCAGCACGTCGGGGAGGCGGGCGCGCAGCGCGCTGCCGGCCGGGACCTCGAAGTCGGCGCGCGCCTCGCGCAGCGTGCGTTTGGCCCGGGTCAGGCGCTGGGCCACGGTCGGCTCGCCGACCAGGAAGGCGCGGGCGATCTCGGTCGTGGTGAGGCCGCCGAGCAGCCGCAGGGTGAGGGCCACCCGCGCCTCGGTCGGGAGCGACGGGTGGCAGCAGGTGAACATCAGCGCCAGCAGGTCGTCGCCGACCTCGTCGTCTGCTCCGGCGGCCAGGTCGGCCCCGTCCATCGCAAGCAGGATCCCCAGCTCGTGGGCCACCTCTTCGCGCTTGCGCTCGTAGGTCTGGGCGCGGCGGGCGAGGTCGATCGCCCGGTTCTTCGCCGTCGCCATCAGCCAGGCGCCGGGGTTTTCGGGGACGCCGGTCTCGGGCCAGCGCTCGAGCGCCGCCAGCAGCGCGTCCTGGGCCAGGTCCTCGGCCAGCCCGACGTCGCGGACCATCCGCGCCAGGGCGGCGATCAGCCGGGCGGACTCGATCCGCCAGACCGTCTCGACCGCCGTCCTGGCGTCGGATGCCGCCACCCCTCAGGCTCCCGCCGCGCTCACTCTTCCGTGACCGTCGCGGCCGCCGCCTGGACGTCCTCGGGGAAGTCCTCCATCTCGAAGACACGGCGGATCTCGATCCGGCAGTCGCGTCCGGGGCAGCGTTTCGCCCACTCGACCGCCTCGTCCTTGGAGCGGGCCTGGATCACCCAGTAGCCGCCGACGACCTCCTTCGCCTCGGCGAACGGCCCGTCGGTAACCGTGGTGCCGCCCTCCCCGTCGAAGCTGACCGACGCCCCTTCGGCGGGCGGGTGCAGGCCGTCGAGGGCGAGCAGCATCCCGGCCTTGCGGAGCTCCTCGTTGTAACGGCCCATCGCCACTATGTCCTCCGCCGACGGGTTCCAGTCCGCTTCGGAAATTTCCGGATACATGAACATCATGAATCTCATCTGGTCCCACTCCTTCTCGTCACTGGGCCGTCTCGGTCGATCGACCCTGTCATATGAGACGACGAACGACCCGATCCAAAAACGACACCGTTTACCTGAGGACCTATCCCGATAGGGATCGCACCCCTGGATACGGCCCAGGACGCGGCGCGGATTCGGCCCCGCTTGGTCCTGAACCGTCCCAGTGGCACGCCCCTACCGGGATAGGTCCTGAGCCCTTGACAAGCCATCCTGACTAACGTGACTATTGCTTAACAAATTGGAATCGCTATCGGGAGCTCCTGGCGACGGAAGGCGCAAGGTGCTGGCGATCGGGCGAGACCTCGGGGAGCGCGGTGCACTGCGAGGGCTTCAGGGAGCCAGGACCGAGCTGGTCCGTGCCGACAATGGAAACGGCGGGCTACGCGCGTTCTACGAGCGGCAGCGTCGGCTACCGCTACCGCCCGCGGCTGGTAAAGACGGTCAGCCGCGCGGGGTGATGCGGAAGAGCGAGACCACCTCGGCCTGGTGGGCTTCGGGATGGGCGACGTAGGCGCTCGGGCCGCCGCCGAACCAGCCGGACGCTTCGTTCATCCCGACGAAGACGCCGGGATGGCGCCTGCCGTCGGCGTCCTGCACCCAGACCTCGTCGCCCTCCTTGAAGCCGGGGTCGGCGTCGACTTCCGCTTCGGCGGCTTCGGTCTCGGGCGACTCGTCTGACATGTGCCGAGCATAGCCGCGCCGCCGGTGTCGTGTGCGGTGCGGCGGGTAGGCTCCTCGCCATGGCCGTCGAGGGTGAGCCGATGAAGGCGAAGCTCACCGCGCGGCCGTTCTCCGACCCGAACTGGGTCTTCGAGCGCAAGCTCGACGGCGTCCGCGCCACCGTCCGCCGCACGCCGAAAGGGGCGACGCTGACCTCGCGCACGGGGCGGCGCATGCCCAACTACCCGGAGATCACCGAGGCGCTCGCGGCCGAGTCGGCGCAGGACTTCGTCGCCGACGGCGAGATCGTTGCCTTCGAGGGCGCGCGGACCAGCTTCGAGAAGCTGCAGGGGCGGCTCGGGATCAGCGAGCCGCGGCTCGCCCGGCTGACCGGGATCGCTGTCTTCATCTACGTCTTCGACCTGCTCGAGCTCGAAGGCCGCGACCTGACCGGCCTGCCGCTGCGCGAGCGCAAGGCGCTGCTCAGATCCAGCCTCGAATTCCACGGCCCGGTCCGCTACACGCCGCACCGCAACGAGAAAGGGGAGAAGCTCTTCCTCGAAGCCTGCCGCAAAGGTTGGGAGGGGCTGATCGCGAAGCGCGCCGACAGCCCCTACGTCCACGCGCGCTCGAACGACTGGCTGAAGCTGAAGTGCTCCTTCGAGCAGGAGCTGGTGATCGGCGGCTTCACCCCGCCGAAAGGCTCGCGCGAGCGCTTCGGCGCCCTCCTGGTCGGCTACAACGAAGGCGACGACCTTCGCTACGCGGGCAAGGTCGGGACCGGCTTCGACCACGGCACCCTGGAGGCGCTGGGCGACAAGATGGAGGCGCTCCGCCAGCCGCGGACCCCCTTCACCGCCGGCTCCGGCCTGCCCCGCGACGCCACCTGGATCCGCCCCGAGCTGGTCGGCGAGTTCGGCTTCAGCGAGTGGACCCGGGACGGCAAGCTGCGCCACCCCCGCTACCTCGGCCTGCGCGACGACAAGCGGGCGGGCGAAGTGGTCCGCGAGCTGCCGACCGCGGCGCCACCGGACTGAGCGGACGGCGATGAATGGAGTGTCTGCGCAAAGCGCTCGCGCGCCGGACACTCACTTCGTAGCGGTGTGAGAAATACCGGCCCAGGGCCGGATAACTCACCGCGCGGTAGCGCCGCCTCGCCCTGGGTAAGGATCCGTCCATGGACGTGAAAGCCCCGCTCCGCCGCTTCGACGCCTTCCAGCAGCGCCGGCCCGCGCTCGCCCTGCCGCTCGGCGTCATCAAGAAGTTCGGCGACGACGAAGGCGGCAGCATGGTCTCGCTGATCGCCTACCGGGCCTTCTTCTCCCTCTTCCCCCTGCTGCTCCTGATGACGACGATCCTCGGCTACGTCCTCGCCGGCAACGAAGAACTGCACAAGGAAGTCGTCAACTCGACGCTCTCTCAGTTCCCGATCATCGGCGACCAGCTGAAGGGCGGCACCCTGACCGGCAGCGGCGTCGCGCTGGCGGTCGGGATCGTCGGCTCGGTGCTCGCCGGGCTCGGCGTGGTGCTGGAGACCGAGCAGACCTTCAACCGCTGCTGGGGCGTGCCGAAGACGGCCGAACGCGGCTTCGTCGGCTCGCGGCTGCGGGGGATCGGCCTGCTGGTCGTGCTCGGCGGCCTCGCGGTCGTCTCCACCGTCGTCTCCGGGCTGGCCGCCGGCGGCGCCGACTTCCTCGGCGCGGGCGGCAAGGTCGCCGGGCTGGCGATCGCGACCGCGCTCAACCTGTTCGTCTTCGGCGCCGTCTTCCGCCTGCTCACCACCGACACGGTCGAGACCCGGGCGCTGATCCCCGGCGTCGTCGTCGCCACGATCGGCTGGGAGGTCCTGCAGGTGATCGGCGGCTGGTACATCTCGCACGAGGTGAAGAACGCCTCCGCCGTCTACGGCGCCTTCGCCCTGGTGATCGGCCTGCTCGCCTGGATCCACCTCGGCGCGATGTTCGTCGTGCTGGGCGCCGAGACCAACGTCGTGCGCACCCGCAAGCTCTGGCCGCGGAGCATGTTGGGAGGCTCCGGAACGGGTACCTGAGACTTCCACCGAAACCTTCGAAGGAAAGGGGTGCCAACCAGATGGCAGACCAGCTGAAGGGTAAGAAGATCGCCTTCCTCACCGCCAACGAGGGGGTCGAGGAAGTCGAGTTGACCGAGCCACGCAAGGCGGTCGAGGCGGCCGGTGCCGAGACCGAGCTGCTCGCTCCCGAAGCGGGCGACGTGCAGGCCTTCAACCACCTCGACAAGGCTGAGACCTATCCGGCGAGCCGCGCCGTCGGCGACGCCAAGGCCGACGAGTTCGACGGCCTCGTGCTGCCGGGCGGCGTCGCCAACCCGGACAACCTGCGCACCCATCCCGAGGCGGTCGCCTTCGTCCGCGAATTCTTCGCGGCGGGCAAGCCGGTCGGGGTGATCTGCCATGGCCCGTGGACGCTGATCGAGGCCGACGTGGTCAAAGGCCGCAAGCTGACCTCGTGGCCGAGCCTGCAGACCGACCTGCGCAACGCCGGCGCCGAGTGGGTCGACGAGGAAGTCGTCGTCGACCAGGGGCTGGTGACGAGCCGTAAACCGGACGATCTCGACGCGTTCAACGCGAAGATCGTCGAGGAGTTCGAGGAGGGGAAGCATGCCGCCTAGAGGAGTCAAAAAAGGCACGAAAAGAGCGCGCCAATACGAGGAGATCAAAAAAAGCGAGGAAAAAGAGGGGCGGTCGACCAAACGCGCCGAGGAGATCGCGGCGCGCACGGTCAACAAGGAAAAAGCCCGCTCCGGCGAATCGAAAACGGCTTCGCGGAGCTCGCGGCGCGGCGCCTCGGCGAGCAGCCGCGGCGGCAAGCAGTCCGGGCACGGCCCCGGCGGCCGCACCCGTGAACAGCTCTACAACGACGCCAAGAAGCTCGGCATCGAGGGCCGTTCGAAGATGAGCAAGGACGAGCTGCGGAAGGCGGTGGCGGGGGCCGGCTGAGGCCCCCGCCCCGAAAGGTGGTGGCGGGGGTGCCAGTCAGGCCCCCGCCGCGGCTGGATTGAGGGTCAGCCGCTCCCGGGCGGCACCTCGAAGGCCGCCAGCCCGGTCACCACCGGGATGCCGTCGGCGTCGCCGAGCCGCCCGCGGCTGGCGGCTGCCACCGCCATCAGCTCCCGCAGCGCCCGGTCGAGGATCTCGGCGGTCTCCCGCCAGCCCTCCTCGTCGACCGTGATCGGCATCCAGTTCAGGGTGGTGTCCTCGCGCGAGTCGATCGTGTCGGCGTCGATCGCCGCGCCGATCTTGGCGGCGAACGTGCGCAGCGCTTCGCTGGTCACCCCGCCACGGACCGAGAGGGGTGCCCGGCGCCAGTCCTGGTGGCCGATGAACGAGCGCGGTCGGGCGGTGTAGAAGTGCTCGATCGTGCCGCGCTTGGGCCGGGTGGTCACCTGCTCGATGCATGTGACGTCGAGCAGCGCGTTGGCGTGGTACGAGACGACGCCGAGGCTCTCCTGGAATTCACGTGCGAGCTCGGTCGGGCTCGCCGTCCGTCCCTGCAGCGCTTCGAGGATGCGGACGCGCATCGGGTGGGCGAGCGCCCGGACGAGGTTCTGGTCGATGGTCTCCCGTTCGTGGGAGTTGGTCTCCGGTGGCATAGGCTCGCCATCCCAGCGACCGGCCGCCATCCGCGCAACCTGACTTTTAGAGCGAGATTCTCCCACCGGTGACACGCGTTTTGCGAGCGCCGGCAGATCCGTCTCGATATATACCAGGGTATGAGCGACTCGCACGAAAACCTCAAGATCAAATCGGTGGCGCTGCTCGGGGCGGGCGGCACGATGGGCAAGGGGATGGCCCGCAACGCCGCCGCCGCCCACATCCCGGTGCACGCCTGGAACCGCACCGCGGCGAAGCTCGTCGACCTCGTCGACATCGCCGCGGTCGACGCCTTCGCGACCGCCCGCGAGGCGGTGGTCGGCGCCGACCTGGTGGTGACGATGCTGAGCGACGTCGACGCCACGTTGGCGGCGATGTCGGGGCCCGACGGCGGTGCCGCCGGCTCCGAGGGGGCGATCTGGGTGCAGATGGGGACGATCGGCGTCGCGGGCAGCGAGCGCTGCGCGGCACTCGCCCGCGACCGTGGCCTCGAATACGTCGACGCGCCCGTCCTCGGCACCAAGCAACCCGCCGAAGCGGGGCAGCTGGTCGTCCTCGCCTCCGGCCCGGCGGGGGCCCGCGAGCGGCTCGAACCGTTCTTCGACGCGGTCGGCAAACGGACGATCTGGCTCGGCCCGGCGGGCCAGGGCAGCCGGCTCAAGGTCGTCGTCAACGGCTGGCTCTGCAGTGTGGTCGAGGGGACCGCCGAGATGCTGCGCCTGGCCGCGGCGCTCGGCCTCGAACCGGGCCTGGCGCTCGATGCGATCGAGGACGGCCCGCTCGAAGCGCCCTACATGCGGATGAAGGGCGAGGCGATGTTGAAGGGCGACTACACGCCGTCGTTCCGGCTCGCCCTCGCCACCAAGGACGCCCGCCTCGCGGTCGAGGCCGGGACCGAGGCGGACGCCGAGATCCCGGCGCTCGAGGCGATCGCCGCCCAGATGGCCGCGGTCGCCGAAGTCCATCCCGACGAGGACCTTGCGATCCTCTTCCGCGGCACCGCTGGTTAAGGACCGCGCCGGCGGGGGTAACTTGTCGGCATGTCAGTCAAGACCAAACTCGCCCGTCAGGCGGTCAAGACGACCGCGAAGCACACCGCGCACGGCACCGCATCGAGATTCACCCACAAGCCGCTGCGCTCCGTCAGCCTGCTGGCGATCGGCGCCGCGCTCGGCGGCCTGGTCGGCTGGCTGGTCGGCCGCTCCGGCGGCGGTGACGACTACCCGGACCCGATCGCCCAGGCGCCCGCCTCGTCTAACGGCGTGACCGACACCGACTCGACCGAGCACGCCCCGGAGTCAGGAGCAGTCTCGTGAGCGCGGCCCCCGCGGAGCGCGACGAGGAGTTCGTCGAGGAGGAAGAGGCGGAGGCCGCCCGCGAAGCCGCCGGGGTGGGCGGCGCCGTGTCGCCGGACACCGACGATCCGGCGCGGCAGCCGCTGATCGAGGGGGGCGAGGGCGAGTCGGAGGGCTTCGAGCTCGCCGAGGAGGAACTGGAGAACATCGCCGAGCACGGTGACCAGCACCAGTTCCCGACCGGGACGACGCCGCCCGAGGAGCCGCAGGACCTCGACGAGTACGGCGAGGCCGACGAGGTGATCCCACCGGACGAGAACGAGTGAGATGACCGGCCGGAGCCTGATCGCGATCGTCACCGAGGCGTTCGGGTCGCCGGAGTCGGTCGAGGCATTGAAGCGCGAGGCCGATCTGGGCGACGGTAGGGACGACGAGGTCCGCCTCGTCGCCCCGGCGGTCGAGAGCAACCCGCTCCACCACACCCTCGGCGACATCGACGAGCCGCGGGTCGAAGCGAAGGCGCGGCTCGACCGCGCGGTCGCCGCCGCGCGGGCAGCCGGCGTCGAGATCGCCGGTGCCGAAGTCGGCGACCCCGACCCGGTGCAGGCGGCGCAGGATGCCCTCTTCAAAAAACCGGCCGACGAGATCCTCATCTTCACCCACGCCGAGGACGCGCAAGGCTGGTACGAGGGAAATCTCTGGAAGCACGCCGAGGACTCGCTCGAGCCGCCGCTGAAGCTGGTCGTGGTCGACGGCGGGCCGGAATCGAAGGAACACGTCGTCGACACCGAGACGTCGAGCGCCGGCTACGCGAATACCGACGCCGCCGGCGAGGTCGGTTCGGCCTACATGCCGGGCCTGACGCGCGGCGACCTGGCCGGCATGGTCGCCGGGATCGTCGGCACGATCGTCGTCATCGTGCTCGCCGCGATCGCCACGACCGGCGGCACCGCGACCGGCTGGCGGGCCGTCGCGATCGGCATCGCGATCGCCACCGCCCTGGTCAACATGGCCCACGTCGTCGGCCAGCTCCTGATGGAGAGCGTCAGCTACCGCGGCGGCTTCTCGAAGTTCTTCCGCGACCTCGCCGTGGTCGGCACGCCGGTCGCGATCGTCGCCAACCTCGTGATCCTGCTGGCGACCTAATACTCGGGTAGGGGAGTGGCGCCGGCGGCCGCTTCCTGTTCGGCAGTGTCGTGGCGGCGCAGCGCCTCCAGCACCTCGTCGGCCAGCC
This sequence comes from uncultured Actinomycetes bacterium, assembly GCA_963824485.1. GTDB lineage: Bacteria > Actinomycetota > Thermoleophilia > Solirubrobacterales > 70-9 > VAYN01. The sequence goes on along the minus strand of CAWGPH010000003.1, from coordinate 294,185 downwards.
GCGACCCGTCCTCGGAGCGCAGCGGCGTCGCCGCGATCCGCAGCACGACGCTGTCGGGTTCGATCTCCTCCAGTGAGACGCTCGGCCGGTAGCGGGTCGGCACGGTGATCGTGCGCAGCAGCTGCTGTTCGACTTCGCGCGGGCTGGCGTGACGCGGGAAGTGGACCTTGACGTCGACTTTCTCCGGCTCGCGGATCGGCACCACCGCCAGGTTCAGCAGCATGTTGTTGGGGATCAGCATGCGATCGGCGCCCTGGCTGAAGGTCGTGTAGAAGAGGCCGAGCGAGGTGACCGTCCCCTCCAGCGAGCCCGCCAGCGCACCGCCGACGAGGCGGACACGTTCGCCGACCCGGAAGGGGCGGGTGCTCTGCAGGACGATGCCGGCGAAGATCGCGCCGAGGCTCTGCTGGGCGGCGAGGCCGAGCAGAACCGCGGTGAAGGCGCCGCCGACGGCGAGGGTGGCGGCGTTGACGCCGGCGATCCGCAACGCCAGCACGACCACCGCCAGGGTCGCCAGCAGACGGAAGACGAAGCCCGCGGTGCCCGCGGTCGCCGGGTCGAGCCGGCGGTAGAGGCGCGGCTGCAGCGAGCGCGAGAGCCAGTGGATCGCGGCGCTGCCGACGATGATCAGCACGATCACCGTGCCGACCCGGAACCATTCGCCGTAGCCGGGGGCGATCTGGCGGCGGTGCGAGTAGACGACCAGCGTCGCGATCAGCGCCAGCAGCGCGACCACGAGGCCGACCAGCGCGCGCTTCGAGACCCCGCGCGTCTCGATCTCCTCGCCGAGCCCGAGCGAGGTCCAGGCGTGGGTGCGCGTCTCGAACAGCTCGCGCGGCAGCTTCGGTCGTCTCGGTGCGGGCATCAAAGGCCGCTACCCGGTGGGCCCGTGCCGTTAATCGCGGCGGGGCGCACGCGTGACGAACGTCACCCGCGCAGGGCGGCGATCGCTTCGTCGCGCGTCTCGAAGACGCGCAGGGAGTGCTCGAGGCCGGTCACCTCGAGGACCCGCCGCACCTGCTCGTTCTGGCAGCAGAGGACGAGCCCGCCTTTGCCGCCGTTGCCGGCGCCGGCGTCGATCCGCTGCCAGGCGCGGACGATCAGTGCGATCCCGGTCGAGTCGATGAACTGGCACTCGGCGAGGTCGATCAGCACCGCGGCGTCGGCGGAGCGGATCGCCTCCTCAAGCGGCTCCTCGAGTTGCGCGGCGGTGGAGAGATCCAACTCTCCCTGCACCTGCAACAGTCGGACGCCGCCCTCCAGGTCGGATGCGGATGCTTGAAACGGCGCTGGACCCACTGGTCGCGATGCTAGCGCAGCGAGGCGCCGGCGCGCGCCCTCCGTTTGCGCGGGGCATGTCTGGGTATCAGGGCGAACGCGGGGCCGGTAGCTTTCTCACGGCGCGCGCGGCCGCCCGTGCGCCGCCTAGCGGGGACAAGGATGATTTGAGCACCACCAACGTCGATCCATCAGGGCTCCAGATGTCGCTTCCCGCCCGGGCGGAGAACGTCGCGGTGGTGCGGCACGCGATCGCCGGCCTGGCCGAGCGGATCGGGATGGACGAGGCCGCGATCGCCGACCTGAAGACCGTCGTCACCGAGGCCTGCATGAACGTCGTCGTCCACGCCTACCCGGAGGGCGAGGCCGGCCTGCTCGAGGTCGAGGCGGTCACCGACGGCGACGGCCTCACCGTCTCGGTGCGGGACTTCGGCGGCGGCATCAGCCCGCGGCCCGGGGTCGACCGTCCCAGCCTGCGGATCGGCCTGGCGCTGATCGCGGCGCTCTCCTCCAGCTTCGAGATCCGCGGCGGGATCGAGCAGGGGACCGAAATCCGCATGCACCTGCCGCTGCGCTCGCGGCCGATCCCCGACGACGGAGAGGTCGCGGCGCCGGCCGGCCCGCCGGTCCCCGAGGCGACCGAGTTGCAGGTCGGTCCGGCCGAGCTGGTCGGCCCGGTCCTGAGCCGGGCGCTGACCGCGCTGGCCGCCCGCCACGAGATCACGATCGACCGGATCTCCGACGCGATGCTGCTCTCCGACGCGATCTCGGCGGCGGCGCCGCGCGGCTTCGCCGACGGCCACGTCCGGCTCAGCATCGCCGACCGCCCCGAGGGGGTCGAGCTGCGGGTCGGGCCGATGGAGTCGGGCGCCGCCGAGGACCTCCGCTCGAGCCTCGTGCTGCCCGACGTCGGCGGCTCGCTGGAAAGCCTCGCCGACGAGGTGCGGACCGAAGCCGACGGCGACGGCGAGTACCTGGTCGTCGCGATCGCCGCCGCCGCGTCCTAGCCCGCCCCCGAGTCCCAGGCCGCCCCCGATGCGCTCGCAGTAATCGTCGCTATCCGACGATTACTGCGAACTCTCTTCGTTCTGTTCGGCGACCTGCTCGCGGATCCGCTCCAGGGTGCGACGGAGGATGCGCGAGACGTGCATCTGCGAGTGGCCGATCTGCTCGGCGATCTGCGACTGGGTCATGTCCTCGACGAAGCGCAGTCGCAGGATCAGCCGTTCGCGGTCGTCGAGCCGCGGCAGCACGCCCTCCAGGGCGAGTTTGTCGTCGATCAGCTCGTAGCCCTCGTCCTCGTCGCCGACCCACTCCGAGGCGGGCGATTCGTCCTCTTCGCCGCCGACCGGCCGGTCCAGCGAGAGCGGCCGGCGGTTGTGGTTGGCCTCCAGCACCTCGAGCACGTCGGCCGGGTCGATCTCGAGCTTGGCGGCGATCTCGCCGACCGACGGCGAGCGCTGCAGCTCGACCGTCAGCGTCGTCGTCGCTTTCTCGACTTCGGCCATCCGGTCGTGGAGGCCGCGCGGCACCCGCACCGTCCAGACGCGGTCGCGGAAGTGGCGCTTCAGTTCGCCGAGGATGGTGGGGGAGGCGAAGGCGGCGAAAGGCGTGCCGCGGGCCGGGTCGAAACGGTCGACCGCGTTGACCAGGCCGAGGTTCGCCACCTGCAGCAGGTCGTCGAATGACTCGCTGGCGCCGCGGTAGCGGAGCGCCAGGTTCTTGGCGAAGGTCAGGTAGCGGCGGACCAGCTCTTCGCGGGCGGCCGGATCGCGCTGGTCGCGCAGGCGTCGCCACAGCATCGCCTCGGCGGCGAGGCCCTCACCGGGCCCGGTCGGCGCGCCTTCAGGTGCGGGTCGGGTCTCTTCGCTGTTAGCTGCCATAGGGCTTTCTGCCGCCGGCGATGGCGGCGCTGCCCAGAGGGTCCCCTGGGGACCGTGCAGCGCCCGGCGACCGGGAGGTGCCGTCGGTCACACGATAGCGGCAGGTGGCTCCTGGCCAGATTCCACTTCGGTCCCGGCGATCCGGCGTTTCGTCGCGGTCAGCGGCGCCGCGATCGACTCCAGGGTTTTCCCCTCGGCGGCGACGCCGAAGAAGATCTCGGCGATGCCGCCGATCGCCATCACCACGGCGCCGATCAGGAAGCCGATCGCGACGTTCGTCAGGTCGCCGGTGTTGATCAGTTCGCCGAACAGCAGCGGGCCGACGATGCCGCCGAGGCCGGTGCCGACCGCGTAGAAGAAGGCGATCGAGAGGGCGCGGCTCTCCATCGGGAAGATCTCCGAGACGGTCAGGTAGGCGGCGCTCGCCCCCGAGGAGGCGAAGTAGAAGATCGCCAGCACGAAGGCCATGAAGGCAAGCGTGGAGGGGGTGGTCGAGAGCAGCACGATGCCGAGCACCGCGGTCAGGGCCGCCGAGGTGAGGTAGCAGAGCGAGATCATCGGTTTGCGCCCGACCGTGTCGAAGAGACGGCCGAGAGTGAGCGGGCCGATGAAGTTGGAAACGCCGAAGAGGGCGAGGTAGAGGGGGACCTGGCCGGAGCCGACGTTGAAGAATTCGCCGAGGATCGTGCCGAGGTCGAAGGTCACCGCGTTGTAGAGGAAGGCCTGGCCGACGAACAGCGAGAGCCCGAGCACGGTCCGCTTCGGGTATTTGCGGAAGGCGACGGCGGCGATCTCGCGGAAGGGGATGGTGGCGCGCTGGTGGATCGTCAACACCGCGTCGTCCGGTACCTCCTCCAGCTCCTCGCCGGTCTCCTCGCGCACCTCGTCCTCGATTTCGCCGACGATCCGCTCGGCTTCCTCGTTGCGGCCGTGGATGAAGAGCCAGCGCGGGCTCTCCGGGACGTTCGAGCGGACGATCAGGATGCCGACGCCGAGCACCGCGCCGATCAGGAAGGCGAGCCGCCAGCCGAAGTCCATCGCGAAGATCGAGGTGTTCAGCAGCGGCACGGTGAGCAGCGCGCCGACCGAGGCGCCGACCCAGTAGGAGCCGTTGATGATCAGGTCGACGCGGCCGCGCACCCGGGCCGGGATCAGCTCGTCGATCGCCGAGTTGATTGCCGCGTACTCGCCGCCGATCCCCATCCCGGTGAGGAAGCGGGCGGCGAAGAAGTACCAGGCGGTCCAGGAGAAGCCGGTGGCCACCGTCGCCACGATGTAGAGGCCGAGCGTGACCAGGAAGAGCTTTTTGCGACCGAAGCGGTCGGTCAGCTGGCCGAAGAAGAGGGCGCCGACGCAGGCGCCGGCGACGTAGAAGGCGGCGGCGCTGCCGATCTGCGAGGCGTCGAGGGCGATGCCGGAGCCGGCTTCGGTGAGGCGATCGCCGATCGAGCCGATGATCGTCACCTCGAGGCCGTCGAGGATCCAGACGGTCCCCAGGCCGATGATCACCATCCAGTGGAACTTCGACCAGGGCAGCCGGTCGAGTCGCGCCGGCACCTTGGTCTCGATCGTCCCCTCTGCGGTTGCTCCCTCCACGGTCATACGGCGATCGCGTACCCCAGGGATTGGCCGGCCAAAACCGCGGGTAACGTCGTCTCGATGAGGAAGCTTCTGTCCCTGCTCGTCGCCTCCGCGGCGCTGCTCGCCTTCGCCCCGACGGCCGGGGCGGTCGGTGGCTTCCCGACCAAGGGCCACTGGCATCCGGCGCCGCGGACCGCCGCCTGGCAGTGGCAGTTGCAGGGCAAGTTCCGGCTCACCCCGGGCGCCTCGGTCTACGACATCGACGCCTTCGAATCGACGGTCGGCGACGTCCGCTCTATCCACCGCCATCGCGCCAAGGCGATCTGTTACGTCGACGTCGGCAGCTGGGAGGAATACCGGCCGGACGCCGGGCGGTTCCCGCAATCGGTGCTCGGCGAACGCTACGAAGGCTATCCCGAAGAGCGCTGGCTCGACATCGCCCACTTCCACAAGTTCGCCGCGATCATGGAAAAGCGGTTCGACCTCTGCGCGAGGAAGCGCTTCGACGCGGTCGAGCCCGACAACATCGCCGGCTGGGAAAACAACACCGGCTTCCCGCTCACCCGCGCCGACCAGCTCCGCTACAACCGCTGGATCGCCGCCCAGGTCCACAAGCGGGGGATGGCGGTGGCGCTGAAGAACGATCCGAAGCAGGCGAAGCAGCTGGTCGGGGACTTCGACTTCGCGATCGTCGAGCAGTGCTTCCAGTACGAAGAATGCGGTTACTACAAGCCTTTCGTCGAAGCCGGCAAGGCGGTCTTCGAGGCCGAGTACGAACTGCCGACGGCGGAATTCTGCGCGCGGGCCGAAGCGCTCGACTTCTCCTCGATCCGCAAGAACGTCGAACTGTTCGCGCGCCCCTGGGAACCGTGCGACCCGCTGCCCGAATCGACGGGTTAGTCTGCGCCCATGGGATTCGACCAGTACCACGAGCCGCCGGAGGAGCTGTCGGCCGAGACCCGGACCTTCGCCCGTCTCTGCGCCTCGCTCGAAGAGGAGTGCCAGGCGATCGGCTGGTACCAGCAGCGCCTCTCGGTCGAGCCCGACGCCGACGCGCGGGCGATCATGCACGACGCGCAGGGGGAGGAGTTCAAGCACTTCTCGATGGACCTGGAGTTCCTCCTGCGCAAAGTGCCGCGCTGGCGCGAGATCGCCGCGGGCGTGCTCTTCCAGGACGGCGACATCGTCGAGCACGGCGAGGCGGCCGAGGCGGCATCCGAGGACGACGACGACGATGGCGGCCCGGTCGCCCCGATGGCGGGCGGCGAGGGCTCGCTGGGGATCGGCAGTCTGAAGGGACAGGGACGATGAACCACCTGCTGCGCGGCCACGCGCCGCTCACCGACTCGAACTGGAAGCTGCTCGACGACGAGGCGCGCGAGCGCCTCGAAGGGCCGCTGGCCGCGCGTCGCCTGGTCGACTTCATCGGGCCGCGGGGCTGGGAGCACTCGGCCACCAACCTCGGCCGGGTCGAGGAGGTGGCGGCGAACGAGGAGGGCGTCAACGCGCTGCGCCGGCGGGTCCTGCCGCTGGTCGAGGTGCGGGTCGACTTCACCGTCCTGCGGGCGGAGATGCGCGATGACGACCGCGGCGCCGTCGACGTCGACCTCGATTCGCTCGACAACGCCGCCCACCAGATCGCGGTCGCCGAGAACAGTGCGGTCTTCAACGGCTGGGCGAAAGCGGGGATCGGCGGCGTGATCGACGCCTCGCCGTTCGAGCCAGAGCCGCTCGGGCCGAAAGCCGAGGGTTATCCGCGTGCCGTGGCGCGCGCGGTCGAGGCGCTGCGCGAGGCGGGGGTCGAGGGCCCCTACGGCCTGGCGCTCGGCCCCGACGAGTACATCAAGGTGATCGAGACCGCCGAGCACGGCGGCTACCCGCTGTTCGACCACCTGGCGCGGATCCTCGAGGGCCCGATCGTCTGGGCGCCGGGGCTCTCCGGGGCGATCGCGATGAGCCTGCGCGGCGGTGACTTCCTGCTCGAATCGGGCCAGGACCTCTCGATCGGCTACGACCACCACGACGCCGACGAGGTGCACCTCTACCTGGAGGAGAGCTTCTCCTTCGTCGTCGCGACCCCCGAGGCCGCGGCGCCGCTCACGCCGTAGGCTGGGCGTGCGGTCGAACTCTTGTCGCCCGGGGGCGACAAGAGTTCAGTCGGCTCGGGCTATTTTTTCGACTCGGGCGAGCGGAAGTGGAGCATCTCGACCTTCGAGAGCATCCCATCCTTGCCTGAGGTGGTGAGGCGCTGCGAGGACTCGCTCTGGATCTCGAGGACGCGGTCGAGCGTCTCCGAGAGGAGCTTCGACACCTCGTCCCAGCCCTGCTGGTCGACGACCATCGGGGTGCGGCTGAGGTGACGGTCCTCGGCCTCGTCGAGGGTGCCGCTCTTGACCGCCTCCTCGATGTCGTCGAACACCGATTTGAGCATCGCGCCGGAGAGACCGGGGCGGAGGCTCTGCGGCATCCGTGACCATTCGCTGTCACTGAGGAACTGGCGGCGCGTCGCACGGTAGAAGTGCTCGGTGGCGCCGCGTCGTTGCTTGGTGTCGACGAGCTCGATGCAGTCGTATTTCTCGAGCACGCGGACGTGGTAGGCGACCAGGTTGAGACTCTGATCGAGCTCCTGGGCCAGCAGATTAGGGCTGGCCACGCGCTCGTTCAGAATGATCAGGATCTGTACGCGCAGTGGGTGTGCGAAGGCTTTGGCGACGATCTGTTCGACGCCGTCCTTCTTCTTCGTCTTCGGCAAGGGGGCTTCCTTCGGTCGTTTGCAAGGGGTGGCACGCCGATTCGAAGACCTTAGCCAGTGCGGATCAAGAAATCCAGAATTGATCTTAAAATCTCGTTTATTTGTTCGGTTTTACCGGTTTGAACTTGATTGCTGTAAACGCGTAGAGTAAAAACAACATTCCGCCGAAATTGGGGGCGGACTTGGGAAACGCGGTTCCGACACGGAGGTGGCGACAGTGCGGATGGGCACCTCGCAGGAGCGGATGGCACCTGCGGCAATCACGAAGGGCTCCTGACTAGGGAGCGGGACGACGATCGCCGTGGCAGGCTTGGCCGGTGGCCCCTTTGAAGCTGCCGCTGCTGGTCGTGGCGATCGTCGTCTCGATCGTCGGCGGATTCCTGCTGGGCGGGCCCGGCGTCGGGGTGGCAATCGGTGCCCTCGCGGCGGTGCTCCTGATCTACATCGCGGTGTGGATGCGGCCGCGCGGCGGGATCGGCGAGTCGCCCGACCCGGAGGTGCGGCGGCGGCTCCTGGTGGTGGTCAGCCGGCCGGTCGAGGATCCGCGGACGACGGCGGTGATCGCCACCGAGGCCGGGATCGACGGGATCCGTGATCTGGCCGAGGTGATGATCTTGGCGCCCGCCCGGATCGGCTTCCTCGACCGCTGGGCCTCAGACCTCGAGCCGGCCCGGCGCGAGGCGCAGAAGACGCTGGTGATCTCGGTCGCCTCGCTGGCCAAGGTCGGCGTGGTCGCCGAGGCGCGGGTCGGCGACGAGGACATCGTGCAGGCGGTCGAAGACCAGGTCGGCAGCTTCAAGGCGACCGAGGTGATCCTCGTCACGGCGCCCGAGGCCGACGACCCTGACGCGGCGAGCGCCGCGGCCGAGCTGGCGAGCCGGCTGCGGACCGGGTTCCGCCGGCTGGTGGTCGAGCCGGAGGCCCCGGAGGAGCCGGGCGCGGCAGGCTAGGGACCGAGCAGCGCGGCGAAGTGGAGGGCGGCGCGGGTCGGCGTCACCAGGCCGTCGTCGGCGTGGTGCAGGAGGCCGGCCCCGGTCAGTTCGCGGATCGCCCGTTCGACCCCGTCGCGGGCGCCGAAGTCGGCGTCCTCGCCGGCCAGGTCGCGGACCAGCTCGGCGGCGGTGACCCGGGTGGGGTGGAGGTCGAGCACCCGCTGCAGCAGCGCCGATTCGAGTCGGGCGTCTTCGCCCCCGGTGGTCATGTTCTCCTCGTTCGCGGCCATCGTCCTCGGGGAGCCTAAGGGCCTATCTCGGTAGGAGTCCGTGGGCCCACGGCGAAGCACCTGCCGTCCGCTGAAAACCGCATAGTGGAGGTGGGTCATGGGACTGGTCGACCGCGACGATGGCTGGCGCATGCCGGACTGGCTGTGGGAGAAGGTCGAGCCACTCCTGCCGCCTCGCCCCGAGCACCCGCTGGGCTGCCACAACCCGCGGGTCCCCGACCGCGACGCGATGGACGCGATCCTGCTGGTGCTTCGCACGGGGATGCAGTGGAACGCGCTGGCGGCGACGGGCATCTGCCACTACTCCTCGGCCCACCGCCGCCTCCAGGAGTGGGAGCAGGCAGGCGTCTTCCACGAGATCTGGCGACGGGGCCTGCTCGACTACGACGGGCAGATCGGGATCGACTGGTCCCGGCTGGCCGCCGACGGGGCGATGACGAAGGCGCCTCTCGGCGGCCCGGGGACCGGCCCCAATCCCACCGACAGAGCCAAGGGGGGGCGAAGCGCTCGCTCCTCACGGATGCTGCCGGGATCCCGATCGGGATCGCGCACGCGGGCGCCAACCGCCACGACATGAAGCTCCTGGGGCCGACCCTGGAGTCGGTCCCGATCGCCCGGCCGATCCCCGACGAGGAGCGCCCGCAGGGCCTCTGCCTCGACAAGGGATACGACTACGACGACATCCGCGAGCTCGCTCTCCGCGAGCGCTTCGAGCCCCACATCCGCACCCGTGGAGAGGAGGTCCAGCGAAAGCGCGACCATCCCGACTGGAAGGCGCGACGCTGGGTCGCCGAGGCCTCCCACTCATGGTTCAACCGCAACCGCGGCATCCTCGTCCGCTGGTCCAAGAAGGAGGAGAACCATCTGGCCTTCCTGCAACTGGCCGCCGGCCTGATCGCCTTCAAGAAGGCGCACGCGGCGAGGTTGGGGGCCGTCTACTGAGATAGGTCCTAAGCCGCCGGCTTCCCGTCTTCGCCCCCCTGTCCCGCCTCGTCGTCCTCGCTCAGTCCGAGGACCGCAAGCGCCCAGGGCTCCTCGATCGCAGGCGAGTAGAAGTGCTGCATCGAGCCGCGCACCGGCGCCGTGTCGACCAGCGTGACCACGCCGCAGTCGGCGAGCACGCGCACGTGGTAGCTGACGTTGGAGAGGGGCTGGCGGAGCTCGTCGGAGATCTGGCGCGGGCTGATCGGGTCCTGATCGACCATCGCGCGCAGGATCTGGCGCCGCAGCGGATGCCGCAGCGCGATCAGCAGTTCGTTGTCGCCGGAGTGGTCTCCCCTCGCCATCGAGGCGGCAGCATAGAGCAATTGAAATGTTTTGTCCGCAAGCGGAGGCTTTCGCGCCCGGTTTCCATCAACGCTTAAAGTTTCTGTCACACATCCTTGAGGAATGCTCTGATTTCCAGGGATTTCCGTGACTTCTACCGTCAAGCGCGACATCACTAATCACCGATTTGTGAGGAAACGGCCGTGTGCATCCAGCCAGTATGACGCAGACAAACAGTTGCGTCCATTTTTTGCTCCTCGTCTGGGTCGGGTTCGGATCGGGCAACGCGCAGGCGCGGCGACTGCGTTCGCAGTTTCCCTCGCATACCGAGGGAAACTGCGAACGCATCCGGCGCTGTGGTCGATCCAACCGGCCACATAGGCGTGTAGGGACGACCGCGCTACGCTGCCGCCGTGATCATTTCGACGATGAACGACCTGCCCGGATACGAGATCGAAGAGGTCCTCGGCGAGGTCTTCGGCCTCACCGTCCGTTCGCGCAACGTCGGCTCTCAGATCGGCGCCTCGCTCAAGTCCCTCGCCGGTGGCGAGTTGAAGGGCATGACGAAGATGCTGAAAGAAGGCCGCGAGCACGCGACCGAACGGCTGGTCGAGGAGGTCGAAGCGAAAGGCGGCAACGCGATCGTCGCCTTCCGCTACGACACCTCCGAGCTCGGGACCACCTGGACCGAGGTCTGCGCCTACGGCACCGCCGTGCGCGCCCGCCGGGTCTAGTGTCCGGGGCCGCTTCCCCTCCGTTTTACAATCAGGCGATGCCCGAGCCTGCGATCGAGCCCACTTACACGCTCTATCGGCGTGGCATGGAGCTGCTCGAGGACGGTGACTTCGAGGACGCCGCCGAGCCGCTCGCCGAGGCCGCCCGCCGCGAACCGGAGAAGACCTCGGTGCGCGAGGCGCTCGGCCGCGCCTACTACCGGGCGGGCCGCTTCCGGCTCGCCGCGGTCGAGTTCGGCGCCGTGGTCGAGAGCCATCCGGTCAACGATTACGCGCACTTCTGCCTCGGGCGCGCGCTCAGCATGACCGGCGACAAACGCCGCGCCCGCCATCACCTGGCGCTCGCCTCGAACCTGCGGCCCGACCGCCGGGACTACCGTTTCTACCGCCGCCTGCTCGACTCCTAGTCAGAGGCCGGCGACGAGCCGGCCCACCGTCGAGGCCGAGAAGTAGGGGCCGAAGGTGCGCTGCTTCTCCCCGGTTCGCAGGTAGGTGTTGATGCCGTCGATCTCCTGGCCGCCGTCGATCAGCCAGCCGCCGCCGCTCGCGCCGGGGGCCCAGCGGCAGCGGATCGCGACGGTCGGCGGGCCGGGCAGCGTCGCGGCGATCGGGTCCTGGCCGGCGTAGCCGGAGACGCAGGTCCGCATCCGTTCGGTCCCGCCCGGATAGCCGAAGGTTTCGAAGCGCTGCCGGTGGCCGAGGTCGGTGACGATCCGGGCGCCACCGCCGACCGCGTCCTCCAGCGCCGCCCCTTCGGCGTTCGGTTCGGTGAGGAAGGCGCCGAGGTCGAAGTCGGGGTTGCCTTCGCGGGTCCAGCCGGGGAGGGCGCGCGGCCTGCCGGAGAGGACGAAGGTGCCGTAGGGGGCGACGCCGAGGTTGAAGCCGGGGACGAACTCCAGGTAGGTCGACCAGACCCCGGGGCGACCGTTCCGCGGGCCGGTATCGACACAGTGGCCGGCGGTGAGGACGAGGCGGCGGCTCGGCGAGTCGATCGCGGTCGCCGAGCAGAAGCCTTCCTCGCCGCCCTGGCGCACGAACAGGCGCCCGTTCCAGGCATAGGGCGGGACTTCCGGGGTTTCCACCAGCGAGTAGCTCGCGCGGCCGGCGGGCCGGCGCCGGCCGAGGTGGACGTCGGCGCGGCCGTCACGACCGACGGTCATCTCCAGCGGCCGCGCCGCCGCCATCCGCCGCGGGGTCCAGAACCGTTCGACCTGGCGCGGCGTGGGGGAGATGGCCGGCTGGCCGGCCGTGGCCGAGGTCGCGGTGAGCGCGAGGACGACGAGCAGGACGAGCGCGCCGGCGGTCGATCTGACGGCGAGGCGACGTGCCTCTGCCGGATGGCCGAACATCGGCGCCAGGATAGTCCCCGCCGGTCGAATGGCCGGCGGGGTCGAGCGGTGTGAGGTATGGCTCGTCAGCTGACGAGGGGGACCACGCAGCGGAAGTGGTGCGGCTCCGTCGGGGCGGTTAGGCGGAGAGTCGTGCCGTTTTCGAGCGTAGGGACGCTGTAGACGCCCCCGGAGTCCACTCTCACATTGCTCGTCCACTCACCTTCTAGGTCTGGGAGGACGCCTGGGAGTTGGGCGAACCTCATGAGCGCAAGAGCGCTGGGCAGTTCCCCGCCCGCATTGGCGCACGCTGCCGCGGCTTCAAATGCGGTGGCCGCGTTGGCGCTCGAGTGCAGATCCCAGCACGCCCCCGCGAACTCGCGTGAGCCTTCCCGGCAGCCGACCGTGCTGCCGTTGATCCTGGTCGCGTCGGCGGCGTGTTCGGCCACCGTCGCGGACTGGGCGCGGCGGGCGGTGTCGGCGGAATCCGCGTGACTCGCGCTCGGCACCTGGCCGAGCGAGCCGGCGTCGATCTGCTCGCCGGTCACCGAGCCCGGCGCGAGCCGGCTGCCGGGGATCGTCCCCTTGCGCAACCGGTTGCCCGGCAGCGAGCCGACCGCGAGGCGGTTGCCGGGCAGTGATTTGACGCGGATCGTGTGGCCGTCGATCTTCTTCGCCGCCAGGACCGTGCCGCCGAGCGCGACGAACAAGGCGACGCACGCGATCAGCAGGGCGGGCGAGGGCCGATGCCATCCCCGGTGCTTCATCTGTTACCTCCATCGGACGAGACTTCCCCATTGCCCTGTGAGAGCCTGAGCGGTGGCAGCCTAATAGACTCGCGGTCGAAATACGGTCGGTGGTCAAGGGAAGTCCGGTGAGAAACCGGCGTGGTCCCGCCACTGTGACCGGGTCGAGGAGGTCGCGGACGCCGCTTGCCGGCGTCGGCCACTGGGGGCGCACACCGTCCCCGGGAAGGCGCGGCCCGCCCAAACCCCGGAAGCCAGGAGACCTGTCCCCGGCCAGCCAATACGACCCTCGAGGAAAGGGTGGCTCATATGCCAAGACCGATGCAACTCCGTACCGTGACCGCGTGCGCACTGGTCCTCTGCCTGGGGCTCGCGTTCGCCGCGAGCGCCTCCGCCAAGGGCTTCCAGGCGACGCTGCGCGTCGTCGGCGCCGGCAACAAGGTGCTCGCCGAACAGCTCGTCACCAGCTCCGACCTCTCGGTCAAGACCAGCCCGAAGGCGACCTGCTTCGGAGCCGGGAGCGGCGGCAGCGGCGCGCCGGTGGCGCTGAAGGGCAACACGGCGCTCGGCCTGCTCGCCGACGGCGCGAAGACGATCAAGCAGCTCGCGCCGCTCTCGATCAGCGACCACTTCTCCTTCGGGGTGGCGCTCTGCGGGGTCGGCAAGAGCATCGCCAAGGGGAAGGCCTCCTGGTACCTGAAGATCAACCACAAGGGCGCCGCGGTGAGCGGCAGCAAGGCGAAGATCAAGGCGGGCGACGAAGTCCTCTGGGACCTGGCGCCGACCTACCCGTATCCGGAAGAGCTGGTGGTCAGCGCGCCGACCCAGGCGACGGCGGGCGTGCCGTTCGCGGTGCACGTCTACGCCTACGACGAAAAGGGCAAGCACAAGCCGGTGCGGGGCGCGGCGGTGACCGGGGCGATCGGCCCCACCGACGCCGCGGGCAAGGCGATGGTCACGCTGACCAAGCCGACGCGACTGGTCGCCGGGCTGGGGAACGACATCCCCTCGGCGGCGGTGCCGGTCTGCATCGGCACGCCCTGCCCCGTCGGGTAGCCGAGGGTGGGACGCCGCGGCCCGGCGGTCGTGATCGCGCTGCTCCTCGGAGCGGCGATCGTGGCCGCCGGCTGCGGGCTCGGCCCCGGCTCGGGCGTCGGCACCGTCGACCTCACCGTGACGCGTGAATTCGGCGCGGTGAAGATGACCGAATCGCCAGGAGAAGCGAACGAATCCGACACCGTGATGCGCTTCCTCGAAGGAGAAGACGAAATCGAGACCCGCTACGGCGGCGGCTACGTGAAATCGATCGACGGCGTCTCGGAAACCGAACGCGGCGGCCATCCCTACGACTGGTTCTTCTACGTCGACGGGCTCGAGTCGCCGATCGGCGCCGCCCAGGTGTCGGTCGAGGGTGGCGACCGGATCTGGTGGGACATGCGCGACTGGTCGGCCTCCGAGCACGTCCCCGCCGTGGTCGGCTCCTGGCCGGCGCCGTTCACCACCGGCTGGGAAGGGAACGAACCGGTGGTCGCGGTCGAATGCGAGGGGGGCGGGGCCGCCTGCGGGATGGTGGCGGCGGCGCTGGAGAAGGAAGGCGTGAGGCCCGCCCACGGGTCGCCGAAGGGGGCGATCCGGGTGCTGGTCGGCCCCTGGTCGCGGTTGCGCTCCGACGCGGCCGCCGCGCTGGTCGAGGACGGGCCGGCCGAAAGTGGCATCTACGCCGACTTCGAACAGGCGGCCGGCGGCTGGCAGCTGGTCGGGCTCGACGAAAATGGTGCGAAGGCGCGCAACTTCGGCGCGGAAGCGGGGCTGGTCGCGGCGACCCGGCGCTACGAAGGCCCGCCGGTCTGGCTGGTCACCGGCGGCACGGGCGGCGCCGTGCGGGCGGCGGCGGGCGCCCTCGACGCGGCCGACCTGCGCGACCATTACGCGGTGGCGAGCGAGGCGGGGGCGGTGACGCCGCTGCCGCTGCGCTCGGGGTCGAGATGAGAGTCCCGTTTGCCTACATCCCCCGCCGCGGGCCGCTGCAGTCGGCACGGCCGGGTGCGGCCGTCACCTACCTCGGCGCCTTCGTCGTCGTCGCCTTCCTCTTCTCGAGTCCGCTCGTGCTGTTGGCGGCGGGCGGCGCGGCCGCGCTGGCCGGGCGTCTGGCCGGAGCGCGGGCGGCGGTCCGCGCGGCGCTGCGGCTGGGCTTCGTGCTGGCCGTCCTGATAATCGTCGTCGAAGCGCTCGTCGTCCGCAGCGGCCAGACGGTGCTGCTGCGGGCCGGCGACTGGCCGATCCTCGGCCCGGTCGACATCACCTCGGAGGCGATCGTCGCCGGGACCGTGATCGGGCTGCGGGCGGTGGCGACGATCGTCGCCTTCGGCGTCTACTCGGCCTGCGTCGATCCCGACCGGGTGCTGCGGGCGCTGCGTCCGGTGGCGGCGCGCTCGGCGCTGACCGCGACGCTGGTCTCGCGGCTGGTCCCGGTCGCCGCCGCCGACGCCGACCGGCTGAACGACGCGGCGCGGCTGCGCGGCCCGGGCGCGGCGGCGGTCGGGCGGGGGGCGCTGGCGCGGCGGCTGCTCGCCGGCTCGCTCGATCGCTCGGTCGACGTCGCCGCGACGCTCGAGCTGCGCGGTTACAGCCTGCCGGGGCGGCGCGGGGCGCAGCGGCGCGAGCCGACCCGCTACGACCTCCGTTTCTACGCGGTCGCCGCGGTGATGCTGGCGGCGGCGATCGTCGGCAAGATGCTCGGCGCCGACGACTTCCACACCTACCCGACGATCTCGATCGGGACGACTCCCGCGACGCTGGTCGTCGCGGCCGTCGTCCTGGCGGGCGGCCTGGCGCCGTGGCGGCGGGGCGATCGGCGTGTCTGAGCTCGCGATCCGCCGTGGGGCGGCGCCGGTGCTGGCGGTCGAGGGCCTGACCTACTCGTACGCGCGCGCCGCGGTGCCGGCGCTCGTCGACGTCTCGTTCGAGGTCGCGCCGGGGGAGTTCGTGTTGCTGGCGGGGCGCTCGGCCTCGGGCAAGTCGACCCTGCTGCGCGCCGCCTGCGGGTTGGTGCCGCACTTCCACGGCGGCGAGATCGAGGGGCGGGTCGAGGTGGTCGGCCTCGATGCGGTGTCGGCGGGCCCGGGGGAGCTCGCCGCCGCGGTCGGTTTCGTCGCCCAGGACCCGGAGACGCAGGTCGTCTCGACCACGGTCTCGGCCGAGATCGAGCTGCCGCTGGAGATGCGCGGCGACGCCCCCGGCGACCGGGCCCGGGCGGTCGAGGAGGTGGCGCTGGCGCTGGCGATCCCGCATCTGCTCGAGCGCGCGGTCGACACGCTCTCGGGGGGCGAGCTGCAGCGGGTGGCGTTGGCGGCGGCGCTGGTGACGCGGCCGCGGCTGGTGCTGCTCGACGAGCCGACCTCGCAACTCGATCCGGTCTCCGGCGACGAGCTGATCTGGCTGTTGCGGCGGTTGAACGAGGAGTGGGGGGTGGCGGTGGTGCTGGCCGAACACCGGCTCGAGCGCTGCCTCGCGGCGGCCGACCGGGTGGTCGCGATCGAGGCGGGGCGGATCGGCTTCGACGGCGCGCCGCGCGATTTCCTCGCCTGGACGCGCGCCGCCGACCCGGCCCTGACGACACCGGCGGCGCGGCTCTTCTCTTTGGCCGGGATCGAGCCGCTGCCGGTCGGGGTGCGCGACGCGCGGCGGACGCTCGAGGGGCGGGACCGGGTCGGCGACGCGATCGGGGCAGCCACCGCCGTCCCCCACCCGGGGAAGGGCGCGAGCGGCGAAATCGCTCCCCCGTCCCGCCTCGTCCGTCTCCGAAGACGCGGCAACGAGCGCCAGGCGCTAGCCGCGAAGGGCCTCTGGGTGGAGCTCGACGACGGCACCGGCCCGCGCGACGTGCTCCGCGGCATCGACCTCACCGTCGCCCCCGGCGAGCGGGTCGCGCTGATGGGCCGCAACGGCGCCGGCAAGAGCACCCTGCTGCGCACCGCCGCCGGGCTGATCGACGCCGCCGCCGGCCGGGTAGCGGCGGAGCGGATGGCGCTCCTCACCCAGAACCCTGGCGACTTCCTGGTCCGCGAGCGGGTGGGCGACGAGCTGCCCGGCGAAGCGGGCCGCGCCGCCCTGCGCGCGGTCGGCATGGAGCACGCCGTCGATGCCGACCCGCGCGACCTCTCCGGCGGCGAGCGCCAGCGCCTCGCCCTCGCGATCGCCCTCGCCGGCCGCCTCGACGGCGACGGCGTCCCCGGCCTCGTCGCCCTCGACGAGCCGACCCGCGGCATGGACCGCGGCCGCAAGGAGGACCTCGTCGCGCTCGTCGACCGCCTCGCCGCGCAGGGTGCCGCGGTCGTCGTCGCCACCCACGACGTCGAGTTCGCCGCCGAGTTCGCCGAGCGCGTCGTCCTGCTCGGCGAGGGCGTCGCGATCGCCGACGGCCCGAGCGCCGACATCCTCTCCGGCGGCTGGTACTTCGCCACCGAGGTCGCCCGCGTCCTCGACGTCCCCGGCGTCGTCACCCCCGAGGACGGGGTGGCGCATCTCGCCGCGCATGTGTCCGAGCTTGACCGCCATATACGGCGGTCAAGCTCGGAAGCTCCCGGGGGGGAGGATGCCCTATGAGCTGGCAGCTGGTCAGCTTCTTGATCCTCGCCGTGGTCCTGCTCGGCGGCTTCGCCTGGTACGAGCGCTCGCGCCCGCCCGCCCAGGTGGTCGCCCTGGTCGCGGCGCTCGCGGCGCTCGGGATCGCCGGGCGGATCGCCTTCGCCGCCTTTCCCAACGTCAAGCCGACCACCGACATCGTGATCTTCGCCGGCTACGCGCTGGGGCCGGCACCGGGCTTCGCGGTCGGCGCCTTCTCGGCCCTGGTCTCCAACTTCTGGTTCGGGCAGGGACCGTGGACGCCGTGGCAGATGGCCGCCTGGGGGCTCTGCGGCATCCTCGGCGCGGCGCTGGCGCTCGGCGCGCGCAACGTCGGGCGGTTGACCCTCGCCCTGGTCTGCGGTCTCGCCGCCGTCGGCTACGGGGCGATCCTCAACTTCTCGCTGATGGCGACCTACGGCGGCAGCCTCTCCTGGGCGCGCTTCGCTTTCTACGAGACCCACGCGATCCCCTTCGAAGTCGCCCACGCTACCGGCAACGTCGTCTTGGCATTGGTCGCCGGCCCGGCGATGATCAGGATGTTGATCCGCTTCCGCGAAAGATTCGAATGGCGCCGCGCCACACCGCGGCCGGCGCCCGACGCGCCGACCGGTTCCGCGTCGTCGGCCGGCGGGGCACGTGAGACGATGCCCACCGGCGCGATCGTCGCCCTCCTCGTCGCCGTGCTCCTGCTCGGCGCCTTCGCCTCGGCCCATGCCGAGGCCGCCGCGAAGACCGGCCCCGAAGCCGCGGCCGCCTGGCTCGAATCGGCGCAGAACGAAGACGGCGGCTACGGCGAATCCGTCGGCGCCAAGTCCGGCCAGGAGATGACCGGGTGGGCGATGCTCGGCCTCGAGGCGGCCGGGATCAACCCGCGGGACGTGACCACCGACGGCAACTCGCCGGTCGCCTTCCTGCAGGAAGAAATCGCCACCGTGCGGAGCCCCGGCGACCTCGCCCGCACGATCCTCGCCCTGGAGGGCGCCGGGGTCGAACCGCGCGAATTCGGCGGCCGCAACCTGGTCGCGGCGCTGCTCGCGAAGCGGCGCCCGGACGGGTCTTATGAGGACTGGCCGAACTCGACCGCCTACGCGGTGCTGGCGCTGCGCTCGGCCGGGATCGCCAATCTCGCCGACTCTCTCGCTTGGCTGCGCGAAGTCCAGAACGAAGACGGGGGCTGGGGCGACGTCGTCGGCTCGCCGAGCAACGCCGATGGCACGGGCGCCGTGCTGCAGGCGCTCTCGCCGTCCTCCCAGGCCGCGCAGCGCGCGGTCGGCTACCTGCGCCAGGCCCAGCAGAAGGGCGGCGGCTTCCGGCTCGGCGGCAACGGCGCGCTCAACACCCAGTCGACCGCCTGGGCGATCGAGGGCCTGCTCGCCGCCGGCGCCGACCCCGCCCAGTTCAAGAAAGGCGGCAAGTCGGCCTACGACTACCTCGAAGACAACCAGTCGGGCGACGGTCACTATCGCTACTCGTCGCGGAGCGACCAGAGCCCGGTCTGGGTGACGGGCGAGGTGCTGGTCGCCGCCAGCCACGAACACCTACCGCTGGCCGCGCCGCCGCGCGCGCCGCAGCCGCGGAAGGCGACCCCGAAGCCGACCCCGACCCCGGAACCGCTGCCGCTGCCCGAAGAAGGCGGGGTGACGCCCGTCCCCAGCCCGACGCCCGAATTCCCCGCCGAAGCCGCCCCGCCGCCCACCAAGTCCAACCACGGCGGCACGTCCGGCAAAGGGAAGACCCGTAAGGGGGCGGGACCGGGCGGGGTCGGCGCCAGCCCCGGCGCGCCGCCGAGCGAACCCCCCGCCGAAAGCGTGATCCCCGAAGGCGGCTCGACGATCGAACCCGAGAGCGGCGAAGCGACCACGGTCGGGGTCCCCGCCGACGAATCGAGCTCCACTTCGGGTGGCTCGGTGCTCGGCTCGATCGTCGCCGGGTTGATCGCCGGCGGCCTCCTCTTCGGGATCGGCTACGGCCCCTACCGCCGTTGGCGGGTGACGCGCGCCCGCCGCGCCCCGTCGGGCCCTCCGCCGGCCCCGCCGAAGAGCGCCCCGCCGCGCCCGCCGCACTCGGCCTGACAGGCCCGCCGCCCGTATACCCTCGAACCATGGACCTGGGCAGGGGCCGACCATGCTGACCCGCGCCGCGGCGATCGACTCGATCGCCGGCGGCCACTTCGAGGTCGTGGTGATCGGCGGCGGCATCACCGGCGCCGGGGTCGCGCTCGACGCCGCCTCGCGCGGCTACTCGGTGGCGCTGTTGGAGCGCGACGACTTCGCGGTCGGCACCTCGAGCCGCTCCTCGAAGATGGTCCACGGCGGCCTCCGCTACCTGCAGAACTTCGACCTCGGCCTGGTCCGCGAGGCGCTCGTGGAGCGCCAGCTGCTGGTCCGGCTGGCGCCGCACCTGGTCTACCCGACCCCCTTCCTGGTCGCCGCGCTCGGCGAGGAGCGCCGCGACCGCAAGGTCGGGATCGGGCTCAACATGTACGACGTGATGGCGACGACTCGGGCCGGGCGCGGCCGCCGCGAGCGGCGCTCCTCGCAGGCCGCCGACGACGAGACCTACTGGTCCCCTGACCGCCACCGCACGATCGGCCACGACGAGGTGCTGGAGCTGGTCCCGGCGCTCGCCTCGCGCGACCCTCACGACGCCTACCTCTTCTACGACTGCCAGACCGACGACGTGCGGCTCGTCCTCACCGTGCTCGGCGAGGCCGAGCGCTACGGCGCGGTCGCCCTCAACGGGGCCGAGGTGGTCGAGGTGACGGGCGGCCGCGGCCGGCGCGCCGGGGTCGCCTTCGTCGAGGTCGACTCGGGCGAGCGGATCGAGGTCGCCGCCGATCACGTCGTCAACGCGACCGGCGTCTGGGCCGACGCGATCCGCCCCGAGGTGGTCGAGGAGGAGGACGTGCCGCGGATCGCACCCAGCCGCGGCACCCACCTGCTGGTCGATGCCGCCGACCTGCCGATGGGGAAGGCCGCCTGCATCGTCCCGGCGGGCGAGGGCCGGATGATCTTCGCGCTGCCCTGGTACGGGCGGACGCTGATCGGCACCACCGACAACGACTTCGAGGGCGACACCCGCCACCCGCGCCCGGCCGAGGCCGAAGTCGAGTACCTGCTCGACGCGGCGAACGCCTTCTTCGGGACCGCGCTCGGCCCGGTCGACCTGGTCGGCGCCTACGCCGGGGTGCGGCCGCTGATCTCGAGCGGTGACCCGCGCAAGTCGGTCGACATCTCGCGCAAGGAGGAGCTGTACGAGACCTCGTCGGGGATGCTGACGATCACGGGCGGAAAGCTCACCACCTACCGGCGGATGGCGAAGCTGACCGTCGACCGGCTGGTCGAGCGCGAAGGGCGGGTGGCACCCTGCCGGACCGCCGAGATCCCGCTCGGGATGGAGGCGCGACCGGCCGACCTCGAGGCGCCCGACGAGGTCGGCGAGGAGGCGCTCTCCCAGCTCGCCTTCCGCTACGGCCACGCGGCGCGTCGGGTGCTCGACCTGGCCCGCGAGCGGCCCGGGCTGGCGGCGCCGATCGTCCCCGGTCGCCCCGACCTGCTCGCCGAGGTGACGCTGGCGGCGCGCCACGAGCAGGCCCGCTCGCTCGCCGACGTGCTGCTGCGGCGCACCCGGCTGGGGATCCTCGCGGCGCCGGCGCTGCGCGACCCGGAGGCGCTGCGGCCGATCGCGGCGGCGCTGGGGGCGGAGCTCGGCTGGTCGGAGGCACGGGTGGAAGCGGAGACCCGGGCCTGGGACGCCGTCGCCGCCGAGGAAGGGGTCGACCCTGCTCGTTGAATAAGGTGGCCGTCCGATGACCAAGACCGAGCTCGAATCCAAACATCTTTCAGACCTGCACCAGCTCGCCGCCGACGCCGGCGTCGAGCGCTACCGGATGCTCACCCGCGCCGAGCTGATCGAGCGGCTGAGCGACGGCGATGGCGACGCCAGCGGCTCCGCGCCACGCGGTGCCGCGGGCGGCGACCGCGAGCGCGGCGAGCGCCCGCCGCGGCGCCGGCGGCGTTCCTCCTCCGGCGGCGGCGGTCGCGAACGCGAGGCCCGGGTCGACGTCGAGGACGAGGACGAGAAGCCGGTGCCCCAACCGGCCCGTGCCGAGCGCTCCCGGAGCGCCGCCGCGAGCGACGACTCCGGTGACGAGCCGGCCGACGGGGAGGGGGGCTCCCGTTCCCGCCGCCCGCGCCGCCGGCGTCGCCGCCCGTTCGGCCGCCGCCGCGAGGGCGTCTCGATCCAGGATCTGCTGCTGCCCGCCGAGTCGGGCCGCCAGGCGGTCGTGCTAGCCGACAGCCGCGAGGCCGCGACCGAGCTGCTGCGCGGCGTCGCCGCCGACCTCGCCGGCTCGGACGGCCCCGATCCGGTCGCCCTGCTGATCGATCCCAGTCCCGAGGAGCTGGCCGACTGGAAGCGCGAGGCGCCCCAGGCCGAGCTGGTCTCGGCCGGCCAGGCCCGCCACGCCAGCGACGCCCTCACCGCGGCGCGGCGCCGCGCCGCCGGCGGCGAAGACGTGATCCTCCTGGTCGACTCGCTGACCCGCTTCGCCGACGGCTTCGGCGACACCGACGGCGCCAAGGAGCTATTCGACGCCGGCCGCGGCGACGCGGCGAGCGGCAAGGGCTCCCTGACGGTGGTTGTTGCCCTAGAGCGCGGTTAGCGTCTGTAGGCGATGCGGCGCCACGACGGCTCCTTGGAGAGCTCGATGAGCTCGGAGCCGCGGTCGGGCTGGACATAGCCGAAGGACTGCGAGCGCTCGTCGAAGACGACGTCGAGCTCACCCTCCTTGACCCGCTGGTCGAGCCAGGCGCCGCGGAAGACGAGCCGGCGGATCCAGTGGACGAGGCTGCGGTTGGAGGGACCGACCAGGTCCTCCCAGTTCTCGTTGATGTGTTCGCCGAGGGGGGAGCTGGGCTCGGCGATCTCGCCGCTGACCGCGAGGTCGAGCAGATCGTCGATCTCCTCCTGGGTCAGCCCCTGGTCGACGAAGGCCAGCTTCACCGCCGCCTGCTCGACCCGCTGGGCGAAATCCTCCTCGTTGAACGCGAAGCGGAGCTCTCCGTACTCCAACACGTAGTCGGAGCCAGACTCGTAATTCCCTCTGCGGGTCGTCTTCTTTTCCATGAGTTGAAGCCAAGCCGCGACGCAAGCCCGGCGTCGCAGGGGGTGGATCTTGCCGATCATCCTAGTTGCGTGCCTCGCTGGGGACCCGCCTGAACGCGGGGTTGCACCGAGGAGGGATTTCGGGGACGAGGTCGAGTGAAAATTCGGTCGGAGTCAAGTCGGGGGAGAGAGTCGGTCCGGCCGGGCCTTGGGAGGAGGTGTCCCTGTCCCGTCCCTACCGGCTCCATCGCCGGCTCCGGCGCCTCTACCGCGAGGCCGACCGGCGGCCGCCGCGTCTCGGCCGGCTGCCGTGCCGGACCGTCCTCGGCCATGAGGTGCCGGTGGCGGTCGGCATCCGCGCCCGCACTCTCGGCCTGGCGCTGCTCGACCGCGCCGAGGTCGGGCCGGGGCTGCTGATCCCGCGCTGCGCCGCGGTCCACACCTTCGGCATGAGGTTCGCGCTCGACGTCTTCTTCCTCGGTGAGGACGACGAGGTGCTCGCGGTGCGCCGCGCCGTCCCGCCGCGCCGCTTCGTCGCGCACCGGGGCGCCGCGGCCGTGCTCGAGCTCCCCGCCCGGTTCAGTCCCAGCGCACGGTGATCTCGGCGTCGGCCAGTTCGGCGAAGTAGCGCCTGGCGAGCCGGAACGAGGCGGCGGTGAGCAGCCGGTAGGCCGGCCCCCAGAGCGCGACCCAGGCGAAGACGACGAAGGTCTGCGAGAGCAGGGTGGAGAGGCTGCCTTCGCTGCTGCCGAAGTCGATGATCGCGGCGGCGCCGAGCGCCAGGAAGAAGATCAGGAGGCCGATCCGCGTCTCGCGCGGCGCGAAGGCGCGGCGGATCCAGTGCCGGCGGGCGTCGACCTTCATCTCGCGCAGGTCGGCGCGGACCGCATCGACGATCGTCGCCTCGTCGGTTGTAGCGCGCTCGCCTGCGGGCAGCACCAGATGCAGCCGCGGCGTCCCGGTCGCCCGCTTGGCGACTTCCGACCAGGCGTCGACGATCCGCTCGCGCGCCTCGTCGCTGAGCGGCCGCGAGGCGAGCGGCTCGACGCTCCAGGCGTCGAAGAGCGCCGCGGTCGAGGGGATCCGGATCGCTATGTGGGCTGCCACTCCGATGATTCTGGCCGCGCCCGTGGTCGGATTCCCGACCGCCTTTCCCGCGTCTTCCGCGAAGGAGAAGGGGGAGAGACGACCCGCTCCCGACCCTTCTCCCGTCCATGCTGCCCCAACGAGAAGAGATCGCCACGATCGTCGTCTGCGAGGACGACGATGCCACCCTCGACCTGCTGTGCGACCACCTGACCGCGGACCGCTTCGAGGTCCTGCCCGCGCCGAGCGCCGCCGACGCCCTGCGCCTCTGCCGCTACAACCACCCCGACCTGCTCCTCCTCGACCTCGCCCTCCCCGACGCCTCCGGCCTCGACGTCCTGCGCGAGATCCGCGAGGCCGACGGGGTCGGGTCGCGCTTCGACCCGCAGTTGCCGATCATCGTCCTGACCGGCCGCGGCGGCGCCACCGACCGGGTCCGCGGCCTCGACCTCGGCGCCGACGACTACGTCCAGAAGCCGTTCGCCTACGAGGAACTGCGGGCGCGGATCACGGCGGTCCTGCGCCGCGGCCACAGCCGCCACGACGGCCCGGTCCGGGTCGGCGAGATGCTGATAGACCCTTCCCGCCGCAAGGTCACGGTCGGCGACCGCGAGGTCCAACTGGCGAAGAAGGAGTTCACCCTGCTGCGGGTCCTCGCCTCCGACCCGACCCGCGTCTTCAGCAAGGACGAACTCCTCCGCGACGTCTGGGGCTTCCGCGCCCCGGCCGGCCGTACCCGCACCCTCGACAGCCACGCCTCCCGCCTGCGCCGCAAACTCGACCCCGAGCACGCCAGGTACGTGGTCAACTGCTGGGGGATCGGCTACCGGCTCGTCGACGGTTGAACCGGCGCGGGGACCGCGAGCCAGCCGTCGGGCCCGACTTTCAGCGGCGGGGGACTCGCTGTGGGAGCCTGTTGACATCGAGTACGCGGTGTACATCTCGGTACCGGCAGGCGACGATGCCGGGCTGATCGCCGCCGCGGGCTCGCGCTTCGCCCCCAGCGGCTCCGAGTTCGTGCTGCGCGAACACGGCGATCCGAGCCAGTCGGTCGACGGTGATCTGTACTTCCGGATCAGTGGGGTGGGGCATCCCGACCAGGCGCTGGCGAGGGCGCTCGAGGTCTACAGGGCGGGCCGCCAGGAGGCCGGGCTGGGGCCCGACCGCCGCGCCGCGGCCTCCCTCGTCCCGCTGATGCGCGGGTCCGACGAGGACGATTAGGAGGAGCGCGGCGGTCGGGGCGGGTGCCGGCCGGTGAGCAGCCGCGATCTGCGCCATCCGTCCGTTCGCCTCAAGGCCCCGGGTCGCCCTGTCGATGGTGGTCTCACACCGAAGCAGACTTTTCGACTCAGGCACCCTCGTCGCGAGGCGGGTCCGCAGGGTCACGGAACTCCGCCGGAGTTCGTCGCGACCGCCCGAAGAAGAGCGTTGTCTGGACTGCTCGCCCATCAGGAAGGACTTCCATGTCCAGCCACCTCGATTTCAGGCGAGGCCGCGCCGCCCTCGTCGCGATCGCGGTCTGCTTCGCCTTCGCCGCGATCCCGGTCGCCGCCCAGGCATCGGCGGTCAACCTCGCCACCGCACAGCCCTTCGTCGTCCTCGCCGGCGCCGGCGTCACCAACACCGGCACGTCCGTCCTCAACGGTGAGCTCGGCGTCTCGCCGCAGACCTCACTCACCGGCTTTCCCCCCGGCCTCGTCAACGGGGCGACCCACGACAACGACGCCGTCGCCGGCCAGGCGCAGGCGGACCTCGTCACCGCCTACAACGCCACGGCGGCCCAACCGGTTCCGGCCGGCAACGACCTGACCGGGACCAACCTCGGCGAACGCACGCTGTCCCCCGGCGCCTACGGATTCAGCTCCTCGGCCGAACTCAAAGGCCAGCTGACCCTCGACGCCCACGGCGATCCCAACGCCCAGTTCGTCTTCGTGATCGGCGAAGCGTTGACCACCGCCTCGGCGAGCTCGGTCATCCTCGTCAACGGGGCATCGCCCTGCAACGTCTATTGGAAGGTCGGCAGCTCGGCGACGCTGGGCAGCACCACGGCGTTCGAGGGCAACCTGATGGCGCTGACCACGATCACGATGGGCAGTAAAGCCACGGTTCTCGGCCGGGCCCTCGCCCGCAACGGCGAAGTCACCTTGATCGAAGACACGCTGACCCTGCCTCAGTGCGCGACCAAATCGTCCCTGACCACCACCGAATCGACGGCCGGGGGAGGCACCGCGACCGGCACGACCCCGACCGCGACGACGACGACCGGTAAGAAGAAGCATTCTCCCAAGAAGAGGGCCACCGCCAAGGGGAGCGCGACGTTGACGCACGGCAAGCTGAGCGCCGCCGGGGTCACCGCCGGCGTCCACGGCAAGCGGATCGCCAAGGTCACCTTCACCGACAACGGGGTGCGCGTCGGTGGACCGAAATCGCCGCACAAGGTGACCGTGCCGAGAACGCCCGGCCTGCACACCGTCAGGGTCCGGGTCAACTTCAAAGGCTCGACCAAAACCAAGACGTTCATGTTCCGGTTCCGCGTGCCGGTGCCGGTGCTGCATCCACCCACCGGTCCCTCTCAGTTCACCGGATGAACCCGCTCCTCCGGCTCCGTCCTCGACCCCGCGGCCTCCGCCGTGGGGCGGTGGCGGTTCTGGTCGCGGTCGGGTTGACCGTCGCCTTCACCCCGGCGGCGCTCGCCGCCGGGGTGCCCCAATCGCAGGACCTGGTCGTTCTGCTCGGCGCCCACGCCGCCCGCCGCGCGCCGCGCGCCGGGGCGGCGGTGATCGAAACGGTCGCCGCCCGCCGGCCGCTGACCCGGATCAGGACCGTGCTGCCGGTGCTCGGCGAAGCGGGCCCGACCGGCGCCTGGCTGCGGGTCGAGCTGCCCGGCCGGCCCAACGGCCACACCGGCTGGATCGCCGCGAACCGCACCCGCGCCAGCTCGACCCCGTGGCGCATCCGCGTCGCCCTCGTGCCGCGGCGGGTCATCGTCTACCTCGCGGGCCACGTGGTCCGCCGCTTTCCGGCGATCGTCGGCAAGCCTTCGACCCCGACCCCGCGCGGCGACTTCTTCGTCGAAGAGCCGCTGCGGCTCTCGTCATATGAATCCGGCGCGCCGTTCGCGCTGGCGACCAGCGCCCGCTCCGACGTGCTGCAGGAATTCGACGGCGGCCCCGGGCAGATCGCCTTGCACGGGACCGGCAACCTCAGCGGCCACCTCGGCACCGCCGTCTCGCACGGCTGCGTCCGGCTCGGCCGCGCCTCGATCACCTGGCTGGCGAGGCGGATCGGCGCCGGCGTGCCGGTGTCGATCGGCCGCCGCGCCTAGAGGCGCGCGGCGGCGCGCGGAACCGCGACTACTTGGCCGCTCGGGGCGGGACCTCGAAGTGGAGCAGCGAAAGGCTCGTCGGGATGCCCTCGCCCTTCTCGTCGGCGAGCCGGCTCGCCGACTCCTCGCCGATCTTCATCGCCTGCTCGAGCGTCTCGCCGAGCAGCTTGCTCATCTCGGTCCAGCCGGCCTCGTCGAGGACGAACGGGGTGCGGGTGATGTGGGAGTCGGTGCGGGCGTCGATCGTGCCCTCGGTCAGCGCCGCCGTGGCGTCCTGGCCGATCGACTCGAGGATCACGCCCTCGATGCCCTTGCGGGCCGAGGCCGGGATCTTGGCCCAGTCGGCGTCGCTGAAGAAGGCGCGCTCGGTGGCCCGGTAGAAATGCTCGACGGCGCCGCGGCGCGGCTCCGTCTTCACCAGTTCGACGCAGTCGTATTCGAGCAGCGTTTTGACGTGGTAGCTGACGTTGCCGAGCGGCTCGTCAAGCTCCTGGGCAAGTTGGTTGGGGCTGGAGATACCGCGGTGCAGCGCGGTCAGGATGCGCACGCGGAGCGGATGTGCGAGGGCCTTCGCGAGCTGCTGGGTGATGCCCTCGGGGGTCGTTCGGGTCTGCGGCAACGGATGGTCTCCTTTCATGGGGACGGCGGGAGGGGGACGCCATTTAGTTCGGGCGTCCATCTAGTATTTCAAAACGATCTGCGGATTCCCCGAGAGGGGTAAGGGAATACGCGCACGGAACTCGGTGTCTAACCCCGCTTTTGTCGCGCGGAGCGATCGGTGTCCTTCGCGGCGGGGGAGAGCGAGGTGCCGCCCGCGGCTTGGGACGGCATGTGGATCGACCACGTACCTGCTTTCCTCGCCGCGCTCACGCCGGCGCGGCTCGCCTTCTGGCCGGCGCTCGGCGGGGCGGGGGCGACGCTGGCGGCGGCGGTCCGCGACGGCCGGCGGCGAACCGCGCTCAACGAGCGCCTCCACGAGCTACGCCGGCCGCTGCAGGCGCTGGCGCTGATGGCGCCCGGCGCGGACGGTCCGGCGCCCGTGGATGGCCCGCTGGAGATGGCCGCGGCGGCGCTGGCGCGGTTGGAGCGGGAGATCAACGGCGAGACGGAGGGGCGGGCGCGGGCGACGGTCGCCGTGCGGCCCTTGCTCGAGGCGGCGCGGCGGCGCTGGCGCGGCCAGGCGGCCCTCGTCGGGGCGCGGATCGCGGTGCGCTGGGAGGCGGGCGAGGCGGCGGTCGAGGGCGACCGGATCGACCTGGCCGCCGCCATCGACAACCTCATCGTGAACGCGCTCGAGCACGGCGGCCCGCGGATCGAGCTGGCGGCCGATCTGATCGACGGGCGGATCTGCCTCGCGGTGGTCGACTCGGGCAGCGGCGCCGGGCGGCGGGCGCGCGAGCGTGAGGCGCTGCTGCGGGGGCGCGACGCGCGCCGCCGCCGTGAGGCGCGCGGGGCCCGTTCGGTCGCTTGTCTGGTCGCGCCCGCCATGGTCATGGCCTGCGCCTGGTGCGGCGGACCGCCGAGAGCCACGGCGGAACCTTCGCCTTGCATCGAGGCGAGGCCGGCACGAGCGCGGTTCTCGAGCTCCCGCTGCCGAGGCCCGCAGTGGCCGGAACCATCACCCGACCGAGCGAACGATGAGCCGGCGCGCCCGGGCGATCGCCTTCGGCGTCGCGGCGCTGCTCGCCGCGGTTGCCGCCGGGACGATCGCCGACGGCTACGGCAACAGCGTCGCCCGCGGCTACGGCGCCCTGCGGCCGGTCGTCGTCGCGGCGGCACAGCTGCCGGCGGGCAAGCCGCTCGACCCGACCGCGATCGAAGCCGGCCTCGAAGTGCGCCAGGTCCCCGTCCGTTTCGTGCCCGCGGGCGCGCTGCGCGGCCCGACCGAAGCGCTCGGCCTGGCGCCCGCCGCCGCGATCCCGCGCGGCGCCTACCTGCTCGCCGCGCAGCTGCGGCCGCCGCGGTCGGACGCACCGGGACCGGCGCTCGCCGCCGGGCAGCGGCCGGTCCAGGTCGCGGTCAGCGGCGCCGCGGCGCTGGCGGTCGGCGGCGCCGACCCGGTCGGCTCGCGGGTCGACGTCGTCGTCACCACCGAACCCGGCGGCGGCGGCGCCGGTCATACCTATGTGGCGGCGGCGAGCGTGCCGCTGCTCGGGCTCGGCGCCGGGCCAGAAGGCGACGCCGCCGGGGCCGCCGAGGCGACCCTCGGGCTGACCCGGCGCCAGGCACTGCGGCTGATCGCCGCCGAGAGCTTCGCCCGCCAGGTGACCGTGATGCCGCACCGGGGGCCATGAGCGGCCACGAGCGCCACATCGCCGAAGTCGCCGCGACCCTGCGCGGCCGGCTGGTCGAACGCCGTCGCGCCGAGGCCGCCGCCGGGCGCGGCGGCACGGCCGATCTCGAGCAGGCGGTGCGCGAACTGGTCGACGAGGAGGCCGCGGTCCTGGCGCCCGCCGACCGCGCCGCGATCGCCGCCCGCGTCGTCCGCGACAGCGTCGGCCTCGGGCCGCTCGAGATCCTGCTCGCCGACCCGCTGGTCGAGGAGGTTATGGTGAACGGCCCCGACCGCGTCTTCGTCGAGCGGGCCGGGCGGATCGAGCCGACCGCGATCGCCTTCGCCGACGAGGAGGAGCTGCGCAACGCGATCGAGCGGATCCTGGCGCCGCTCGGCCGCCGGGTCGACGAGCTCAGCCCGATGGTCGACGCCCGCCTCGCCGACGGCTCGCGGGTCAACGTGGTGATTCCGCCGCTGGCGATCGACGGGCCGGCAGTCTCGATCCGCCGCTTCGGCGCCGAGCGCCCCGGCCCCGACCGGCTGGTCGAGCTGGGCACGCTCGACCCCGGGCAGCGTGCCCGGCTGGAGGAGGCGGTGCGGGCGCGGCACAGCATCCTGGTCAGCGGCGGCACCGGCTCGGGCAAGACGACGCTGCTGAACGCCCTCTCCAGCTTCGTCGCGCCGGACGAGCGGGTGGTGACGATCGAGGACGCCGCCGAGCTCCGCCTGCAGCAGCCGCATGTGGTGCGGCTGGAGAGCCGGCCCGCCGGGGTCGAGGGACGCGGCGAGGTGACGATCCGCGATCTCCTCCGCAACGCGTTGCGGATGCGGCCCGACCGGATCGTGATCTGCGAGGTGCGCGGGCCGGAGGCGCTCGACCTCCTCACCGCGCTCAACACCGGCCACGACGGCGCGCTCTCGACCGTCCACGCCAACTCGCCGCGCGACGCGATCGCCAGGCTGGAGACGCTGGCGCTGATGGCCGGCGTCGGACTGCCGCACGAGGCGATCGCCGCCCAGGTTCGCCGCGGCATCGACCTGCTCGTCCACCTGCGGCGGATGCCCGACGGCTCGCGGCGGGTGACCGAGATCGCGGAGGTAGAGAGGTGAGTGGCGTGGTGGCGCCGCTGACCGCAACCCCGATCGCGCTGACCGGCGGCGGCCCGACGGTGCTGGTGGGCGCCCTGGCGGGCGGCCTGCTGGCGATGGCGGCGCGCGAGGCGGTGCTGGCCAGTCCGGCCGCGGCGGCCTGGGTGCGGCTGGCGCTCGAGCCGCTGCGCCGCGCCGGGCGCCAGGGCTACGCGCCGTCGACCCGCGAGCGCCGCCGCCTCGCGGCACTCGGCGCGGCGGCGGCGATCGTCGCCGGCTGGCTGGTCGGAGGGGTCGCGGTGGCGCTGCCACTCTCGGTGGCCGGTCCGGGGCTCGCCGCCTGGGCGATCTCCAGCCGCCGCCGCCGCTACCGCGCGGCGGTCGAGCGCTCGCTGCCCGAAGTCGCGACCGCCGTCGCCGACTCGCTCGCCGCCGGGCGCTCGCTGCGTGCCTCGCTGCCGGCCGCGGCCGCTTACCTGGACGGGCCGCCGGCCGCCGAGCTGGCGCGGCTCGGGGCGGAGCTCGACCTCGGTGCCGGCACCGCCGAGGCGGTCGCCGCCTGGCGAGGGCGGATGCGCTCTGGCCGGGTCGACGCCTTCGCCGCGGCGCTGCTCAGCCAGCGCCTCGCAGGCGGCGACCTCGCCGGGCTGCTGCGCCGCTTCGCCGCCGGGGCGGCGGAGCGCGACCGGGTCGCCGAGGACGCCCGGTCCGCCACTGCCCAGGCGCGCTTCACCGGCCTGCTCGTCGTCGCGATGCCGACCGGCGGCGCGCTCTTCGCCGAGTTGGTCCAGCCGGGGTTCCTCGCCAAGCTGCTCGGCTCGCCCGCCGCGGCGGTCCTGCTTGCCCTCGCTGCCGGTCTCCAGGTCATCGGCTTCGTCGCGATCCGCCGAATCTCGCGGGTGGTCGAGTGAGCCCGGTCGGCCTGTGCTTCGCGCTGGCGACGCTGCTCGTTTTTGCCGCGGGTCGAGAGGTCCTGCAGGCGAGGGCGTCCCGTCGTGGTGTGAGTTATCCGGCTGTAGGACGGGTTTCTCACACCGCGGCGAGCTGGGCGCGTTGGCTCAACCTGGCGGAGCGGCTGCGGCGCTCCGGCCTGGAGGCGCGGCTGCCGCTGCCTGCCCTCCTGCTCGGCAAGCTCGCCGGGCTCTGCCTCGGCGCGATCCTCGCCCTCGTCGCGGCGCCCGCGGCGCCCGGCCGGATCGGGATCGCGGTCGCCCTCGGTCTCCCGGTGGCCGGCTTCTTCGTCCCCGATGCGCTGCTCGAGCGGGAAGCGCGGCGCCGGCGCCGGCGGCTCGTCGCGGCGCTCCCCGACGCCCTCGATCTGCTCGCGGTCAGCGTCGCCTCCGGGCGCGGCCCGGCTGACGGCCTCGCCCAGCTGGCGCGGGCGGGGGAGGGGCCGCTCGCCGAGGAGATGCGGATCGCGGTCGCCGAGCTCTCCTGCGGCAGCCCGCTCTCGGCCGCCCTCGCCGCGCTGCGCGGCCGCGTCCCCGGCAGCGAGCTGGCGACGCTGGTCGCCTCGATCGAGCGCTCGCGCCGTTTCGGCTCACCGCTCGCCGATCAGCTGCGTCGCCAGGCGGGCGCGCTGCGCCGCGACAGCCGCCGCGCGGTCGAGGAGCGGGCCGCCCGCGCCGCGCCGAAGATCCAGCTGGTGGTCGCCCTGGTCCTCGTTCCCTCGGTGATGCTGATGATCGCCGCTGGCCTGATCGCGAACGCGGGAACCCTGCTTTCGGGGTTCTGAAGCCATCCCCGGACGCTTCCTGGCGTCCATGGACGTAGGCGACCAAGGTGCGCCGACCAGCTCGAAGGCGAATTTGTCGGGCGCCGATTCGGTCAGTGCAAATGGGGTTGCAGAGGGAGGTGGTGTTGCAAAGTGGGGGAGTGTGTGCCATTGTGGCGCTCGAGTTGAAGCCCAGGACCGGGGTGGTGAGGCTCCTCCCACCTCATCACTCCGGTCCCAACTCCTTTCCGCCCTCGAACCTCCGCTCAGAAAGGACACCGAGTTGGCATTTCGGGGCCTCTACGAGCACAGCCTGGACAGCAAGGACCGACTGACCGTGCCGTCGCGCTTTCGCGGCTCTCTCGCCGACGGAGTGGTTCTCTCCAAGGGCTTCGACCCCTGCGTCTGGGTGCACACGACCGCCGAGTTCGAGGAGCTCTCCGACCGCTTCCTCTCGCCCCACAGCCCGTTCGGCAAAGACGCCAGGGCTCTGCGCCGCCGTTTCCACGGCGGCTCCTTCGACGAGAAGCTCGACTCGGCCGGGCGGATCCGCATCCCCAAACCGCTGATCGAACACGCCGGCCTGGACGGCAACTGCGTCGTGATCGGCGCCGGCGAGTACCTCGAGATCTGGAACGCCGACGCCTGGGCCAAGCAGGAGGAGGAGCTCGACGCGGCGGCGCCGGAGATCGCCGAGGGCCTGGCCGGAGCGGGCGCCGCGTAACCATGAGACTCAATGCCGCCCGCACTCCCACCTTCTCCCACGCGCCCGCCGGGCCGAACCCGCTGACCCTTGTGACCGCCGAACACGATCCCGTCCTCGCCCCCGAGCTGGTCGACCTGCTCGCCCCTGAGCCGGGGCAGACCGCGGTCGACTGCACCTTCGGCGCGGGCGGCCACGCGCGGCTCGTCGCCGAGCGGCTGGGGCCGGAGGGGACGCTGATCGGGATCGACCGCGATCCCGCCGCCGAGGCCCGCTTCAACCGCTTCGCCGCCGAGGCGCCCTGTCGCGCCCTCTTCGTCGGCGCCGACTTCGTTGCAGGACTTCGCGCGCTGCGGGGCGAAGGAATCCGCCCAGACGTGGTCTACATGGATCTGGGAATGTCTTCGATGCAGGTCGACGCTTGGGAGCGGGGCTTCTCCTACTCCTACGACGCACCGCTCGACATGCGGATGGACCCGCGCCAGGGCTTCGACGCCGCCGACCTCGTCAACGAGTGGCCCGAGTCGCGGATCGAGCAGGTGCTGAGCCGCTTCGGCGAGGAGCGCTACGCCCGCGGCATCGCCCGCGAGATCGTCAAGCGCCGGCCGCTGCGCATGACCTCCGAGCTGGTCGCCGCGGCGCAGGCGGGGATGCCCGCCGCGGCTCGCTTCGGCGGCGGCCACCCGGCCAAGCGCACCTTCCAGGCGCTGCGGATCGCCGTCAACGGTGAGCTCGACCTGCTGAACGAGGCGCTGCCGCTGGCCTGGGACTCGCTGCCGCTCGGCGGTCGCTTCGCCGCGATCGCCTTCCACTCGCTCGAGGACCGGCCGGTCAAGCAGTTCCTCGCCGAGAAGGCGACCGGCTGCGTCTGCCCGCCGGAGTTGCCGGTCTGCGTCTGCGGTCACGAGCCCGAGGCCGACCTGCTGACCCGCCGCGCCGTCGCGCCGGGCCCGGCCGAGGTCGAGGCCAACCCGCGCTCGCGCTCCGCCCACCTGCGCGCCGCGACCAGGATCGCCTTCGACACCCGGGCCGGGGAGGACGACTGATGGCCGTCGTCGCTCCCGCCCGCCGCTCCGGCGCGCAGACCGCTCCGGCGCCCTCGCGCACCGAGCCGCCGCAGCCGAAGAAGCGCCCCCGCGATCGTCCCCGGCCGGGAGGTCCTGGACAAAAGAAAGCGACCTTCACCCGGTCGGCGACCGCCGCTCCCGCCCGCAAAGCTCCCGCCCGCCGCAAGGCGGCGCCGAGACGGCGCGCCGGCGCCGGCGTGATCCCGATCGCCGCGGGCACCGCCGGGCGCGCCGCGGTCGCCGTCACCCAGCTGCCCGAGTCCGGCCTGATCTACCGGCTCACCCGCGGCCGCGCCTGGATCGGCGTGCTCGGCGTGCTCCTGGTCGGCATCGTCGCGCTCAACGTCGTCACCCTGAGCTTCGCCGCCTCGGCCGGGAAGGTCGATGAGCGGATCACCGAACTGAGCAACGAAAACTCGATGCTGCAGAGCCGCGAGGCCCAGCACTACGGCCAGGCGCGGATCCGCCACGAGGCGGCCGAACAGGGCCTGGCGATGTCGACGACGGCGGGCCCGCAGATGATCGAAACCCGCAAGGGCGACGTCGCGGCAGCCGCCGCAAGGCTTGCCGCCGCCGCCCCGAGCCCGGAATAGACACGGGATGCGCCTCATCGAGCGACGCATCGGCCTCCTCTTCGCCGGCTTCCTCGTCGCCTTCCTGCTGATCGTCTGCCGGGCCTTCTGGCTGCAGGGGGTGGAGGCCTCGCAGCTGTCGTCGCAGGCACTCAGTCAGCAGACCCAGACCTTGACCGTGCCCGGCCTGCGCGGCTCGATCCTCGACCGCGACGGCACCCGGCTCGCCTCCTCGGAAGACGCGGCGACGATCTACGCGACGCCCTACCAGGTCAAAAACCCGCCGAAGGAGGCGGCCCGCCTGGCGCCGATCCTGAAGCAGAAGAAGGCCAAGGTGCTGGAAGAGCTGACCGCCGAATCGGGCTTCTCCTACCTCGCCCAGAACGTCGGCCTCTCGACCGCGGCCGAGGTCGAAAAGCTCGAAATCGAAGGGATCGGGCAGCTGCCCGCCAGCCGCCGCACCTACCCGCAGGGCGAAATGGCGGGGCAGGTGATCGGGGTCGTCGGCTCCGAAGGCAAGGGGCTGACCGGGGTCGAGGCGGGCGAGCAATCGGTGCTGGCGGGAGAAGAAGGCGAACGCCGCATCGTCACCGACGCGCTCGGCGACCCGATCAAGCTGGAAACCGTGAAGGAAGCGCACGACGGCGAAGACGTGCAGCTGACCCTCGATCCGGTGATCCAGCAGAAAGCCGAACAGGTCCTGGCGAAGGTCGGCGAAACGTACTCGCCGCTGGGCGCGACGGCGATCGTGATGGACCCGGAAACCTCGGAAATCCTGGCGATGGCGAACTGGCCGCCGGTCAACCCGGCCGAACTCGAAAACGTCAAGCCGGAAGACCTGACC
Organism: uncultured Actinomycetes bacterium; assembly: GCA_963824485.1. GTDB lineage: Bacteria > Actinomycetota > Thermoleophilia > Solirubrobacterales > 70-9 > VAYN01. The sequence goes on along the minus strand of CAWGPH010000003.1, from coordinate 258,988 downwards.
GACCGGGCGACCAGCCTCAACTACGAACCGGGCTCGACCTTCAAGGCGTTCACCGTCTCGGCGGCGCTGGAAGAAGGGCTGGTCACGCCGACCACCGAATTCACGATCCCGCCGGAGATCGAAATCGGCGAACGGATCATCAAAGACGCCGAGGAACACGGCACCGAAAACATGACCGTGGCGCAGATCCTGGCCCGCTCCTCGAACATCGGCGCGGTGGAGATCGGGCAGAGGATCGGCGCGACGAGCTACAGCAAGTGGATCGAACGGTTCGGCTTCGGCAAGAAGACCGGCGTCCAGTTCCCCGGCGAGGAAAAAGGCATCGTGCCGAAGCTGAGCGAATACTCGGGCGCGACGATGGGCAACCTGCCGATGGGCCAGGGCGCCGCGGTGACCCCGATGCAGATGGTGCAGGGGTACACGGCGATCGCCCACGAAGGGATCGAGCGGCCGCCGCAGCTGATCAAACGGGTCGGCGAAAAGAAGATCCACGAGCCGAAGGGCCACCGCGTGATCAGCGCTCAAACCGCAAGCGAGGTGCGCGAAATGCTGGAGGGTGTGCTCGGGCCGGAAGGGACCGCCTCCGAGGTGAGCGTCCCCGGCTACACCCTGGCCGGCAAGACGGGAACCGCGCAGGTCGCCGAAAACGGCGGCTACTCGGAAACCAAGTACATCGCCTCGTTCATCGGCTTCGCCCCGGCGATGAACCCGAAGTTCCTGGCGGCGGTGATCGTCGACCAGCCGCAAGGCGAAATCTACGGTGGGTCGGTGGCGGCCCCGGCATTCGGCGAAATCGCGGCGTTCTCGCTGCCGTATCTCGGCGTCCCGCAGGAATAGCGGCCGCGCGGGGCGCCCGGCGCCCTACCTAGAATCGGTCGCATGAAGCTGGGCGAACTCGTTGCGGCAGCTGGGCGCGCGGAGCAGGTTCGGGTCGTGGGCGAGCCCGGCGTCGATATCGCGAAGCTTGCTTACGACAGCCGAAAAGCGGGGCCCGGGACGCTCTTCTTCTGCGTGGTCGGGGAAAAGCGGGACGGGCACGAGTTCGCGGCGCAGGTGGTCGAGGCGGGGGCGGCGGCGCTGGTCGTCGAGCGGGAGCTGGACGTGGCGGTGCCGCAAGTCGTGGTGCCGAGCGCGCGGGCGGCGATGGCGCCCTTCGCGGCGGCGTTCTGGGGTGACCCGACGGCGGAGCTGAAGGTGGTCGGGGTGACCGGGACCAACGGCAAGACGACGACCGCCTACCTGATCCGGGAGATTCTCGAAGCGGCCGGGATCCAGACCGGGCTGATGGGGACCGTCAAGCAGGTCGTCGGCGGCGAGGAGGAGCCGGTCGAACGCACCACGCCCGAGGCGATCGACCTGCAGGAGACGTTCCGCCGCATGCTCGAGGGCGGCGACCGGGCCTGCGCGATGGAGGTCTCCTCGCACGCGATGGCGCTGCACCGCGCCGACGCGATCCACTTCGACGTCGCCGTCTTCACCAACCTGACCCAGGACCACCTCGACTTCCACGCCGACATGGAGGACTACTTCGCCGCGAAGCGGATGCTCTTCGCCGCCGAGCCCAGGGTGCGGATCGTCAACGTCGACGACCCCTACGGCCGTCGCCTGGCCGAGGAATTCGACTGCCTCACCTTCTCCGCCGAGGACACCGACGCCGACTATCGCGCCAGCGACGTTGAGTTCGACGCCACCGGCGCCACCTTCACGGTGTTGACGGGCCGAAAACTCCAGTCAGGCTTGAGTTTTCGGCCCGTCAACACCGAGGTGCGACTACATACGGGCATGCCGGGGCACTTCAACGTCGCCAACGCGCTCGGGGCGTTCGCGGCGGCCGAGGCGCTCGGCGTCGAAGCGGCGAGCGCCGCCGCCGGGCTCGCCGCCGCGGCGCGGGTGCCGGGCCGCTTCGAGCCGATCGACGAGGGGCAGGGCTTCGCCGTCCTCGTCGACTACGCCCACACCCCCGACTCGATGGAGAACGTGCTGCGGGCCGCGCGGCGGCTGACCGACGGTCGGCTGATCTCGGTCTTCGGCGCCGGCGGCGACCGCGACAAGGCGAAGCGGCCGCTGATGGGACGGGCCGGCGGCACCCTCTCCGACATCGCCGTCGTCACCTCCGACAACCCGCGCTCCGAGGACCCCGAGGCGATCGTCGCCGAAGTCGTCGCCGGGGCGCGCGAGGGTGAGGCGGAGCTCGTCGTCGAGGTCGACCGGCAGGCGGCGATCGCGCTGGCGCTCAGCCGCGCCGGGCCGGGCGACACCGTGGTGATCGCCGGTAAGGGCCACGAGCAGGGCCAGGAGTTCGAGGGCGGGCGGAAGATCCGTTTCGACGACCGCGAGGTCGCCCGCGCGGAGCTGCGCAAGCTGGGCAGCCCGGCGTGAGGTTGTCCGGGGCGGAAATCGCGGCGGCGAGCGAGGCGCGGGTGCTCGCCGAGGGCTCGTCCGAGCCACCGCGCCGCGCCGTGATCGACTCCTCCGCCGCTGGTTCCGGCGACCTCTTCTTCGGCCTGCGCGGGGAGAAGCGTGACGGCGGCGAGTTCGCGGCGGACGCGATCGAGGCCGGGGCGTGGGGGGTCGTGGTCGGTCCGGGGTACGCCGCGGCGCTGGCCGATGACGCGGCGCGGAGCGGCGAGGGCTCCGCCTGGATCTTCGCCGCCGCCGACCCCCTCGCCGCCCTCCAGGCCCTCGCCCGCGCCGACCGCCGCGCGCTCGCCGCCCAGGTGCTCGGCGTCACCGGCTCGGTCGGCAAGACCTCGGTCAAGGACATCGCCCGGACCCTGCTGCCCGGCCGCGTCCACGCCAATGCCCAGAACTTCAACACCGAGATCGGGCTGCCGCTGACCATCCTCGAGGCGCCCGACGACACCGAGCGCCTCGTCCTCGAGATGGCGATGCGCGGCCGCGGCCAGATCGCCGAGCTGGCCGCGATCGCCGCCCCCGACGCCGCGATCGTCACCAACGTCGGCCCGGTCCACGTCGAGCAGATGGGCTCGCTGGCTGCGATCGCCGCCGAGAAGGCCGCCGTGATCGACCACCTGGCCGCCGTTGGCGTCGCGGTCGCCCCGGTCGAGGCGGGCGAGCTGGAGTCGCACCTCGACCGCGCCCCGCGCCTCCTCCGCTTCGGCCCCGGCGGTGACGTCGAGGCGGTCGAGTCGCGGGTCGCCGACGGCGTCACCGAGGCGCTGATCCGGACGCCGGTGGGAGAGGCGCGCTTCGCCTTCCCCTTCGCCGAGAGCTACAACCTGACCAACGCGCTGGCGGCGATCGCGGGCGGCGTCGCGCTCGGCGCCGATCCCGAGGAGATGGCCGTCCGCGCCGCGGACATAGGCTTCTCCAGATTCCGTGGCGAGCGTGTCCAACTCGCCGACGGGATCGTCCTCGTGAACGACTGTTACAACGCCAACCCGGTGTCGATGCGTGCGGCGCTCGACCATCTCGCGACGCTCGAGGCGCCGCGCACGGTCGCCGTGCTCGGGATGATGGGCGAGCTCGGGCCGGGTGGCCCCGGCTTCCACCGCGAGGTCGGCGCCCACGCCCGCGCCGCCGGGGTCGACCTCGTGGTCGGGGTCGGCGCCGACGCCCGCGAATACGACCCCGACGAACTGGTCGCCGACCCCGGCGAGGCGGTCGAGTGGCTCGACGCCCACCTGGAAGCGGGCGACGCGGTCCTGATCAAGGGCTCACGCTCGGTCGGGATGGAGACGATCGCGACGGAGCTCGCTGCGGCCCGCGGCTCGACCGACCGAACAGGCGGGGTCGCCTAGCCATGGGAGAAATCCTCATCGCCGGGATGGCCTCGATGCTGATCTGCATCTTCCTCGGGCCGAAATTCATCGAATACCTGCGGGTACGCGAGTTCGGACAGCACATCCGCGAGGACGGCCCGCAGGAGCACCACGCCAAGGCGGGGACGCCGACGATGGGCGGCCTGATCATCTTCGCCGCGATCTGCGTGCCCTACCTGGTGCTCTCCGAACGGGACGCGCCGAGCCTCGCCGTCTTCGGCGTCGCGCTCGGCTGTGCCGCCCTCGGCTTCGCCGACGACTACATCAAGATCGTCAAACGGCGCTCGCTCGGCCTCTCCGGCCGCTGGAAGCTGCTCGGCCAGCTGATCCTGGCGCTCGGCCTCTGGTGGGTGGCGCGCCACTCGGTCGGGCTTGAACCGCGGCTCTACCTGCGGATCGGCGGCGCCAGCGTCTACCTCGGCCCGGTCCTCTACTTCGTGCTCGTCTTCCTCGTGATCGCCGGCACCTCGAACGGGGTCAACCTCACCGATGGCCTCGATGGCCTCGCCGCGGGCTCATGCGCGATCGTCCTCCTCACCTTCACCGCGATCGCCTTCGTCGCCAATGGCCAGAAGGACCTGGCGCTGCTCGCCTGCTGCCTGGTCGGCGCCTGCATCGGCTTCCTCTGGTACAACGCCTTCCCGGCCTCGATCTTCATGGGGGACACGGGATCGCTGGGCCTCGGCGGCGCGATCGGCGCGATGGCGGTGATGACCCAGACCGAGGTCCTGCTGATCATCATCGGCGGCATCTTCGTGATCGAGGCGCTCTCGGTCGTGCTGCAGGTCTTCTCGTTCCGCGTCTTCCGCCGCCGCGTGCTGCTGATGGCGCCGCTCCACCACCACTTCGAGATGATGGCCTGGTCGGAGACGAAGATCATGCTCCGCTTCTGGATCATCGCCGCGGTCTGCTCCGGAATTGGGTTCACCCTCTACCAGCAATCGATCGGCCGCTGACCCAAAACTGCGTAGGGCTTCCAACTAGGGTCCTTGACCGGTACGGCTGTGTCGAAGTAGCTTGGTCGTGCTCCCGAGCGAGGGGAGCGCGCGAAGGCAAGGGGGCCGAAAGCGCATATCAGGGTGGCGATCAGCCGCCGTCGGGGCCGCGATCTGGATGGCCGTGACCCCGACGGCGGCCCGCCCGCCCTGGGGCGTTCGCACTTCTCGTCGCTATCCGACGATTACTGCGAACTCATCGCGGCGCAGGGGCGGGCGCGACCGGGGCGAACACACGTCTTGTGACCTTGATCCCCGCCAAGGAGGTGCGGCCGCCGTTGCCGCCAGGGCCGTTCCTGGTCGTCGGCCTGGCCCGCTCCGGGCAGGCGGCGGCGCGGCTGCTGGCGGCCCGCGGCGAGCGCGTCCGCGCGGTCGATTCGGGCCATCCGGACGGCGCGGAAGGGCTTTCGGGGGTGGGCGTCGAAGTCTTTCTGGATACGGATGGACTGGCACAGCTCGAGGGCACCCACACCGTCGTCAAGAGCCCGGGGGTTCCCCGGGAGGTGGCGGTGATCGCGGTAGCCGAGGAGCGGGGGATCGAGGTGACCGGTGAGTTGGAGCTCGCCTGGCGCGCCCTGCCCAACCGCTTCCTCGCCGTCACCGGCACCAACGGCAAGACGACCACGGTCGAGCTGCTCGGCGATATCTTCCGTGGCGCCGGCGAGCCGGTCGCGGTGGCGGGCAACGTCGGCGTCCCGGTCGCCGGGCTGGTCGGTGAGATCGACCCCGACGCGACCGTTGTCTGCGAGACGTCCAGTTTCCAACTCGAGGATGCGAGTCTGTTCGCGCCCGAGGGCGCCGTCTTCCTGAACCTCGCACCCGACCATCTCGACCGCCACGGCGACATGCCCGCCTACCTCGACGCGAAGCTCCGCATCTTCGCCAACCAGGGCAACGACGACGTCGCCGTCTGGAACGGCGACGACCCTGAGCTGGCCGGCGTCGACCTCGGCGGCTGCGCGCGCCGGATCGAGTTCTGCCGCGGCGCCTCGCCCGACTGCGAGGTGGCGGCGGTCGAAGGCACGATCTTCTGGGACGGCGAGCCGCTGATCGAGACCGCCGAGCTCGGCATCCCCGGCGACCACAACGTCGAGAACGCGATGGCGGCCGCCGCCGCGGCGCTCGCCTTCGGAATCGACCGCGAGGCGGTCCGCGCCGGGCTGCGCAGCTTCGCCGGCGTGCCGCACCGGCTGGAGCCGGTCGCCGAGATCGACGGCGTCAGCTTCGTCAACGACTCGAAGGCGACCAACGTACATGCGGCTGCGGTCGGGATCGGTAGCTTCGACCACGGCGTCCACGCGATCCTCGGCGGCAGCGACAAGGGCGAGCCCTTCGCGCCGCTGGTCGCGCCGCTCCGCGAGCACGCCACCGCCGCCTACCTGCTCGGCGACACCGTCGACCGGATGGAGGCCGAGCTGGCACCCGCCGCCGCGGCCGGAGTACCGCTGCGTCGGGTCACCGACCTCGCGGACGCGGTCCACACCGCTGCCGCTGCCGCCGCGCCCGGCGAGGTCGTGCTGCTCTCGCCCGCCTGCGCCAGCTTCGACGCCTTCCCGAACTTCGAGGCGCGCGGCGAGCGCTTCCGCCAGATCGTCGCGGAGCTGGGATGAGCGGCCTGCCGCTGGCGCTCGGCCGGGCGCGTCCAAGCAAAGCGAAGAAGGTGCGCAAGGCGAAGTCGCGCCGCGCCGCGGTCTCGACCGAGTACAACCTGCTGCTGACCGCGACGCTCTGCCTGCTCGCCTTCGGCGCGGTGATGGTCTTCTCCGCCTCCTCGACCACCCAGGTGCTGCAGAACGGCGGCCTCGCCGACTCCGCCTACTACCTGCAGCGCACCTTGATCGTCGGCGCCTTCGGCCTGGTGATCATGCACTTCACGGCCCGCCACGGGCTGACCGCGATCCGCCGCGCCACGCCGCTCCTGCTGGCCGGCTCGCTGTTCCTGCTGGTCGTCGTGCTCGGCGCCGGGCAGAGCGTCAACGGCGCCACCCGCTGGATCGGCGGCGGCTCCTTCCAGATCCAGCCCTCCGAGCTGGCCAAGGTCGCGCTCGTCCTCTACGGCGCCGACATGCTCGCCCGCGAACCGAAGCGGGTCCGCTCGATCCACGGCTTCATGCCGATCCTCCTGGTCACCGGCGCGGCCTGCCTGCTGATCCTGCTCGAGCCCGACATGGGGACGACGATGGTCGTCGCCTTCGCCGTCGGCGCCACCCTGATCGCGGCCGGCGTCGCCCCCCGCGACCTCGGCAAGATCGCGCTCGCGATCGGCGTCGGCGTCGTCCTGTTGACGATCGTCGAGCCGTACCGGATGGCCCGCCTGACCAGCTTCCTGCACCCGGGCAGCGAAACCGAAGGCGCCGGCTTCCAGGCGGAGCAGGCGAAGATCGCGCTCGGCTCCGGTGGCATCTTCGGGGTCGGGATCGGCAACGGCGTGCAGAAGGCCTTCTACCTGCCCGAGGCCCACACCGACATGATCTCGGCGGTGATCGGCGAGGAGCTCGGCCTGGTCGGGATCCTCGGCGTCGTCGGCCTGTTCGGGATGTTCGGCTTCGCCGGGCTGCGGATCGCCCAGAAGGCGAAGGACCGCTACGGCAAGATCCTCGTCGCCGGCCTCACCTCGATGGTGCTGAGCACGGCGGCGATCAACCTCTTCGCGGTCATGGGGCTGGCGCCGCTGACCGGCGTGCCGCTGCCCTTCATCTCCTACGGGAACTCGGCGCTCCTGTCGTGCCTGTTCGCCGTCGGGCTGATCCTCAACGTCGCCCGCGGCGGCACCGCGAGCGCCGCGCGCACGACGGGCGGGCGGGGCTCGTCCAGCCGTTCAGGGCCCAGGTCAGGGAAACTCCGAGTCGTCGACGGCGGGCGCTCGCCCGCGCGTGAAAGGAGCGGGTCGAGCGGTGCCAGACGGGCCAAGAGTGGTGGTGGCGGCGGGGGGAACCGCGGGGCACGTGGTGCCCGCCATGGCGGTCGCCGCCGAGCTACGTAAGAGCGGCGCCGAGGTCAGCTTCCTCGGCACCCGCGAGAAGGTCGAGGCGGAGCTGGTGCCGGCCGCCGGCTACGAGATCGACTTCCTGCGCGTGCGCGGGATCGACCGCCGCAACCCGCTGCGCGCGGCGCGGGCGGGGGCTGAGGCGCTCGCCGCGGTCAGCGCGGCGCGCGCGGTGCTGCGCCGGCGGCGCGCCGACGTGGTCATGGGTGGCGGCGGCTATGTCGCCGGGCCCGCCGGTCTGGCGGCGACGCTGACCCGCACGCCGCTGGTGCTGACCGAGGCCGACAGCCACCTGGGCCTGGCGAACCGGCTGCTGGCCGGGCGGGCGCGGCGGGTGTGCCTGGCGTTCCCGCTCGAGGGGCGGAGCGGGAAGCGTTACCTGGTGACGGGACGGCCGGTGCCCGAGGCGGTGCTCACCGCCGACCGTGACGCCGCGCGGGCGCGGTTCGGGATCCCCGGGGACGCGCGGACGGTCCTGGTCGTCGGCGGCAGCCAGGGGGCGCGGTCGGTGAACTTCGCCGCGGTCGAGGCGTTCGCCGAGCGCGAGGGCCGCGACTTCCGCGTGCTGCACCTGTCGGGGACGCGGGACTATGAGGCGCTGCGCGAGCGCCTCGGCGCGGCGGTGCACGCGGACGGCTACGAACTGGTCGAGTACGAGCCGAACCTCGGCGACGCGCTCGCCGCCTCCGACCTGGTCCTGGGACGCTCGGGCGGCTCGATCTTCGAGTTCACCGCGGCGGGGCGCCCCGCGGTGCTGGTCCCGTATCCACACGCGACCGCCGACCACCAGCGCGCCAACGCGAGGTGGATGGAGGCGGCGGGCGCCGCGACGATCGTCGAAGACGACGCCCTCGGCCCGACGACGCTGCTCGCCGAGATCGGCGGGATCCTCGGCGACGACGAGCGACTCCAGCGGATGGCGACGGCGGCGCGCGAGCTCGCGAAGCCGCACGCGGCGCGAACGATCGCCGACCAAGTACTAGAGGCGGCAGTTCGATGATTCCCGGAAACGGCGGTTCCGCGATTGGCTCGGCGACGGCGCGAGACGCGACCGACCTTCCCCACCTGATTGCAAGTGAGGTGGGGAAGGTCGGCCGCGCCATGCTGGCGCGCCGCCCGACGCTGCCACGGCGCGCGATGCCACCGCGAGCTCATGGCGCCCTTCTGTGGAGCGCGGGGTGCGTATGAGCAACTGGAGCGGCCGCCGCCTGCACTTCATCGGGATCGGCGGCGCCGGGATGAGCGGGCTCGCCGTCGTCTGCGCCGGACTCGGCGTCGAGGTCAGCGGCAGCGACCGCAGCGAGTCGTCCTATATGGATCGACTGCGGGCGGCGGGACTCGAGCCGACGATCGGCCACGATGCTGCCAACCTGCCGGAGGGCGCCGAGGTGGTCGTGTCGACCGCGATCGCCGTCGAGAACCCGGAGCTGGCGGCGGCCCGCGAGCGTGGCCTCACCGTGATCCACCGCGGCGAGCTGCTCGCCGAGCTCTGCGCCGAGAAGCGCCTGATCGCGATCGCCGGCACGCACGGCAAGACGACGACGACCGCGATGGCGGTCTGGGCGCTGCGGGGCCTGGGCGAGGATCCGGCTTTCTTCATCGGTGGCGAGGTCCCAGGGCTCGGCCCCGCCGGCGTCCCGGCCAACGCCGGCTGGGGGACGGGGGAGTGGGTTGTCGCCGAGGCCGACGAGTCCGACGGCAGCTTTCTCCGGCTCGATCCCGAGGTCGCCGTCGTCACCAACGTCGAGATGGACCACCACTCGAGATGGGGCTCGCTCGAGCCCCTGGTCGAGGCGTTCGCCGGTTTCGCCGGCAAAGCCCGCGTCGCCGTCCTGGCCGCCCCGACCCGCGCGGGCGGCGCCGTCGAGGAGCTCCGCGACCAACTGGGCTCCCGCGTTCGCAGTAATCGTCGGATAGCGACGGAAAGTGCGAACGCACCGGAGGGGGCGCCGAAGCGCGTTCGCAGTTTTCCTCGCATACCGAAGAGAACTGCGAACTCACCCGTGGAGCTCGCGGAGTTTTCGGCTGGCGCGCCGGGGCCGGCGGAGCTCAACCTGGCGGTGCCGGGGGCGCACAACGTGCTCAATGCGCGGGCGGCGCTCGCGGCGCTCGGCGCCGCCGGGTTCGACCTCGACCGCGCCGCGGCGGCGCTCGCCGATTTCCGCGGCGTCCGCCGCCGGCTCGAGGTGAAGGGGGAGCGGGGCGGGGTCCGCATATATGACGACTACGCCCACCACCCGACCGAGGTGCGCGCCGCGCTCTCGGCGCTGCGCGAACTCGGTCCGCCGCGTCTCATCGCCGTCTTCCAGCCCCACCTCTACTCGCGGACCAAGGTCTTCGCGACCCAGTTCGGCGCCGCCCTGGCGCTCGCCGACGAGATCGCCGTGCTCGACGTCTATCCTGCCCGCGAGGAGCCGATCGGCCCGCTGGCCGGGGTGAGCGGCCTCGATGTCGCCCGCGCCGCCGCTGACGCCGGCCACGGCAAACCGGTCGCCTGGCTACCAACCGCCGCCAAGGCCGAGGCCTTTCTGTCATCTCGCCTCGACTCGATGCCTTCCGGCTCTTTCCTGGTGACGCTCGGTGCTGGTGACGTCTTCAAGCTGGGGGAGAGCCTGGTGGAGGGAGGTTCGGGTGACCCTGAACGAACCTCCCCGCAGTTCGTGAGAGAAGGGTCACCCGAACCTCCCCCTGGCATAGAGCGGGACTATCCACTCGCCCGCCTCACGACGGTCCGCACCGGCGGTCCCGCCGACTACTTCGCTCGTCCGGCCTCCCAGGAGGAGCTGGTCACGCTCCTCGCCTGGGCCGAGAAAGCAGGGACCCCGGTAGGAGTGGTCGGCTCGGGATCGAACCTGTTGGTAGCGGATGACGGATTCCGAGGACTCGCGATGAAGTTGGGCGGGGCGCTGACCGAGGTCGAGCGCGACGGCACGCACCTGCGCTGTGGCGGTGGCGCCCGGCTTCCCGCCGCCGCCGCGAAGGCCGCGGGGTGGGGGCTCTCCGGCCTGGAGTTCGGGATCAACATCCCCGGCACGGCAGGTGGCGCAGTGCGGATGAACGCCAACGCCTACGGTGGGCAGCTGGCCGAGGTGCTCGAGTGGGTCGAGGTCTCGACCGCCACCGGCACCGAGCGGCGCGACCCGGTGACGCTCGGCTTCGTCTACCGCGACTCCAACCTCGGCCCGGCCGAGGTCGTCTCGCGCGCCTCCTTCGCGCTGACCCCCGGCGACCCCGAGGAGATCCGCACGGCGCTCGCCTCGATGCGCGGCCGCCGGCGCGAGGCGCAGCCCTCCGGGATCAAGACCTTCGGCTCGACTTTCAAGAACCCTGAGGACAAGCGTGCCGCGGGCCGCTCCGCCGGGCAGCTGCTCGAGGCGGCCGGCTGCCGCGGCCTGCGCCACGGCGGCGCCCGCTTCTCCGCGAAGCACGCCAACTTCGTCGAGAACACCGGCGAGGCGACGACCGCCGACGTGCTCGCGCTGATGGCCGAGGGCCGCCGCCGGGTGCAGGACGAGTTCGGGATCGAGCTGGAGCCCGAGGTCCAGGTGCTGGGCGACGTCGAGGTGCCGGGGTGGGATGAGCGCGGAGCGAGGGAGCGAGATCGCCGGTGATCATGGACGCGAGCGAGCGAAGCGCGAAAGGTGTGCAATGAAGCGCGTCCTGCTCGGCCTGGTCGCCGTGGCGATCCTAGCTGTCGCCGTCTACTGGTTCGCCCTGCGCGGTACTTCGACCCCGACCGCCGAGGCGAAACCGCCGCGGCCAGTCGCCCAGATCGGCGAAGGGAAGACCGTGATCGTGATCGGCGACGACGGCAGGTTGCTCGGCGCCTCCTCCGCCAAGAAGCAGGTCCACCTGCCGGTGCTGCCGCTGAAGCAGCCGCCGAAGGGGAAGCATGTCCGTGGCCACGTGCTCGAAGAGGTCCGCGTCGTCGCCGCCGCGCCGAAGGCGCTCCGCCACTACATCGCGGCCACCGGCTACGGCGAAACGGGGGTCGACGTCGAATTCACCTCCGGCATCGAAATCCGCTTCGGCGACGATCGCGAAGCGGCGCGGAAGTGGGAAGCGGCCGCCACGGTGCTGGCCGATCCGTCCGTGACGTTGCTCAGTTATGTAGACGTGACCGCCCCGACGCGGCCGGTGACCGGGGGCGAAGCACACGAACTACCGTCCGCTCCCTGAGGCGGAATGCGGGCCGGAGGACAAGCCTCGACCATAGGGTGAGAGTGGGAAAACCCTCAAGCCATGGTCGAGAAGTCTGCCCTGCAGGATGCCTGCCGGGTGTTTGACAGACCCTTGAGAATGCCCTACGTTGAGCGCAATTTCCGTGGTTGCCACGGCTGCTCGAACCCTTGAGCATCGCTACACCCTCGGACAGAACGAAGGCTCAACTCACATACAGGTGGCTCAGCCTCGACGCCGAATTGTTGGAGGAGGCGCGGCAGCCCCACCCAAAGAAAGAAATCGGGAGATGGAATCGACTTACCTAGCGGTGATCAAGGTCGTCGGCGCCGGCGGCGGCGGCACCAACGCGGTCAGCCGCATGATCGACGCGGGCATTCGCGGCGTCGAGTTCGTCGCCGTCAACACTGACGCCCAGGCGTTGCAGGCCTGCGACGCCGACATCAAGCTTTCGATCGGCCAGGAGCTGACCCGCGGCCTCGGCGCGGGCGGCAACCCCGAGGTCGGCGCGGGCGCTGCGGCCGAGAGCCGCGACGAGATCAAGGAGGCGCTGAAGGGCGCCGACATGGTCTTCGTCACCGCTGGCGAGGGCGGCGGCACCGGCACCGGCTCGGCTCCGGTGATCGCCGAGATCGCCAAGGAGGAGATCGGCGCCCTGACCGTCGGCGCGGTAACCAAACCGTTCGAGTTCGAGGGCAAACGACGGATGCAGCAGGCGCTCGAGGGCATCGAGAAACTGCGTAACAACGTCGACACCCTGATCATCGTCCCGAACGAGAAGCTGCTGCAGGCGGTCGAGCGGCGGACCAGCGTCCTCGACGCCTTCCGTCAGGCCGACGACATCCTGCGCCAGGGCGTGCAGGGCATCACCGACCTGATCACGATCCCCGGCCTGATCAACCTCGATTTCGCCGACGTGCGGACGATCATGCGCGATGCGGGCTCGGCGCTGATGGGGGTCGGCTCGGCCTCCGGCGAGAAACGCGCCCTCGAAGCGGCGAAAGCGGCGATCACCTCGCCGCTGATCGAGGAGTCGATCAAAGGCGCGACCGGGATGCTGCTGAACATCACCGGCCCCGAGGACCTCGGCCTGTTCGAGGTCAACGAGGCGGCGCAGCTGGTCCAGGCCGAGGCCGACGACAACGCCAACATCATCTTCGGCTCGGTCGTCGACCAGTCGATGCACGACGAGATCCGGGTCACCGTGATCGCCACCGGCTTCGAGGGCTTCGAGCTCCTCGCCCGCTCGCCGCAGCGGGTGCGGCGCCGTTACGAGAGCCGACCGCGGGTCTCCGCCGAGGACACCGACATCAGGAAATTGCGCGTGTCCGACGACGACATCGACGTCCCGGGCTTCCTCAAAGAGTAAGCAGCGCCGCGGGAGCGCTCGCCGGGTAAATTGGGCGGGGTGAACGTCGCCGCCCTCCGCCGCACCCCGTTCTACGAGCAGCACGAGGAGCTCGGCGCCAGATTGGTGCCGTTCGCGGGCTGGGAGATGCCGGTCCTCTACGAGGGGATCCGCGAGGAGCACTTTGCGGTCCGCACCCACGCCGGGATGTTCGACGTCTCCCATATGGGCGAGGTCGAGGTCGAGGGCCCGGGCGCGCTCGCCTTCCTGCAACTGGTGCTCTCCAACGACGTCGCCAAGATCGGTGTAGGAGGAGCCCAGTACTCCTGCCTTTGCAATGAGGCGGGCGGCGTGATCGACGACCTCTTCATCTACCGCCTCGGCAGCGACCGCTACCTGATCGTCACCAACGCCGCCAACCACGAGACCGATCTCCAGTGGCTCGGTCGCTGGTCACGCGAGTACGACGTGATCGTGCGCGATGTCGCCGACCGCTACGCGATGCTAGCCGTGCAGGGCCCGCACGCCCGCGCGATCCTCACCCGGGCGCTCGGCCTCGACCTGCCGGCGCGCTTCCACGTCGCCGCGATGAACGTCGGCCGCCGCCCGGCGCTGGTCTGCGGCACCGGCTACACCGGCGAGGACGGGGTCGAGATGCTGATCGACCCCGAGGTCGCGATCCCCGTCTTCAAGGAGCTGCGCGACGCCGGCGTCGTCCCCTGCGGGCTCGGTGCCCGCGACACCCTGCGGCTGGAGGTCTGTTACCCGCTGCACGGCAACGAGCTGACCCCGGAGCGCAACCCGATCGAGGCCGACCTCGGTTGGTGCTGCAAGGAGGCAACCGGCTTCCTCGGCTCGCCGGCGATCGCGCAGGCGCGCGCCGAGGGCACCGCTGAGCGCCTCGTCCCCTTCACGATCGAGGGCGCTGGCATCCCTCGCGACGGCAACCCGGTGCTGGGCGCGCGCGGCGAAGCGGTAGGCGTGGTGACCAGCGGCACCTTTGCGCCCTCGCTCGAGCTCGGCGCCGGCATGGCTTACGTCGAGGCGGCGCTCGCCGAGCCGGGGACCGAGGTCACGATCGACGTGCGCGGCAAGCATCGTCCCGCCCGGATAGCTTCCAAGCCTCTCTACCGCAAAAGGAGCTGAACTTGGCCGAGGACAACTACCCCGACGATCTGCTCTACCACGACCAGCACGACTGGGTGCGGATCGAGGGCGAGACGGAGGCGACCTTCGGGATCACCTGGTACGCCCAGGACACGCTCGGCGAGGTCGTCTTCTTCGAGCCGCCCGAGGTTGGCACGGCGCTGAGCAAAGACCAGCCCTACGCCGAGGTCGAGTCGGTGAAGGCGGTCTCCGACGTGATCGCGCCGATGTCGGGCGAGGTGACCGCGGTCAACGAGGCGCTCTCCGACAGCCCCGAGCAGATCAACGCCGACCCCAACGGGGCGGGCTGGCTGGTCAAAGTGACGCTTTCGCACCCGGAGGAGGCGGAAGCGCTCCTCTCCGCCGCCGAGTACCAGAAACTGCTCGACCGCTAGACGGGGCCGGCCACCGCCTTCCGTAGCCTGTAGCAGGAGTGAGTCGCTACACCTCAGCCACCCCTGACGATCGCGCCGAGATGCTGTCCACGATCGGCGTCGACTCGGTCGACGAGCTGTTCGGGCAGATCCCCGGCCCGCTGCGCCTCGGCCGGCCGCTCGACCTGCCCGCCGGCCAGAGCGAGGCCGAGGTCTACGAGCGCCTCGCGGCGCTGGCGGCGCGCAACGCCGACGCCGAAGCCGAGGTCTGCTTCGTCGGTGCCGGGATGTACGACCACTACGTGCCGGCGATCGTCGACGCGATCACCTCGCGCTCCGAGTTCCTCACCCCTTACACGCCCTACCAGCCGGAGATCTCGCAGGGCGGGCTGCAGGTGATGTTCGAGTTCCAGACCGCGATGAGCGAGCTGACCGCCCTGCCGGTCTCGAACGCCGGGCTCTACGAGGGGCCGTCCTCGGTCGCCTCGGCGGGCTACCTGGCGATGAACGCGACCAAACGGAGCAAGTTCGTCGTCTCGCGCGGCGTCCACCCGCACAGCCGCGAGACCCTGGTCACCTACTCGGCCGGGTACGGCGCCGAGGTGGTCGAGGTCGGGCTCGCGGGCGGCGTCACCGACGCGGCGGCGCTGGCGGCGGCGGTCGACGGCGAGACCGCGGCGGTTATCCTGCAGACCCCCAACTTCCTCGGCGCGGTCGAGGACGTCGAGGCGCTCGGCGCGGCGGCGAAGGAGCACGGCGCGCTCCTGGTCGTCGCCTGCGACCCGATGACGCTGGGGATCTTGAAGCCGCCGGGCGAGTGCGGTGCCGACATCGCGCTCGGCGAGGGGCAGCCGCTCGGCAACCGGTTGGACTTCGGCGGGCCGTCGTTCGGCTTCTTCTGCGCCACCGAGGCCCAGGTCCGGCGGATGCCGGGACGGATCGCCGGCGAAACCGAGGACGTCGACGGGCGGCGCGGCTTCGTGTTGGCGTTGCAGACCCGCGAGCAGCACATCCGTCGCGAGAAGGCGACCAACAACATCTGCACCGCGCAGGCGCTGAACGCGCTCGGCGCGATGGTCCACCTGGCCTGGCTCGGGCGCGAGGGCTTCCGCGAGTTGGGCGAGCTCCTGGTGCGGCGCACGGCCTACGCGCAGGAGCGGCTTGCCGCGGTCGACGGGGTCGAGCTGCTGCACGGCGGCGCGCCGGTCGTCCGCGAGTTCGCGGTGCGGCTCGACGCACCGGTCGCCGCGGTGCTCGACCGGGTCGCCGAGCGCGGGATCGCCGCCGGCTACCCACTCGGCCACGAGTACCCGGAGTACGAGGACGCGTTGCTCGTCGCGATCACCGAGCGACGCACGCGTGAGCAGATCGATGAGTTGGCCGAGGCTCTGAAGGCGGCGGTTGTGGAAGGGCGTGGAGAGAAAGTTGCGGATAGAGCAACCAACGCTCCACAGGGCGCCACAGAGGGGGCGGTCGCATGACGCCGCTCGCCGAGGCGCCGATGCAGCGCGAACGGGCGACGACGATCTACGAGAAGTCGAAGACGGGCCGGCGCGCCGCGGTCATGCCCGACGCCGGCGTCCCGGAGACTCCGATCGAGGACCTGATCCCCTCCAACCTCCTCCGCACCGAGCCGCCGAAGCTCCCCGAGGTCGCCGAGCCGGAGATCGTCCGCCACTACAACCGCCTCAGCCGGCGCAACTTCGACCTCGACTCGGGCTTCTACCCGCTCGGCTCCTGCACGATGAAGCACAACCCGCGGCTGAACGAGCGGGTCGCGGCGCTGCCCGGCCACGCCCGCCTGCACCCGGCCCAGGACCCGCGCCGCGCCCAGGGCGCGCTCGAGCTGATGTGGCTGCTGCAGGGCTCGCTCCAGGAGATCTGCGGCCTGCCCCACGTCAGCCTGCAGCCCTCGGCCGGGTCCCACGGCGAGCTCGCCGGCCTACTGCTGACCCGCGCCTACCACGCCGACCGCGGTGAGGTGCGGACCAAGGTCCTGGCGCCCGACACCTCTCACGGCACCAACCCGGCCTCGGTGACGATGGCCGGCTACGAGGTGGTCAAAGTCGCGACGAACGAACGCGGCGGGGTCGAGATGGACGACCTACGGGCGAAGATCGCCGCCGAGGGCCCCGACCAGATCGCCTGCCTGATGCTGACCAACCCGAACACGCTCGGGCTCTTCGACGAGAACATCGAGGAGATCGCAGCGCTGATCCACGAGGCCGGCGGGACGCTCTACTACGACGGCGCCAACCTCAACGCGATCATGGGGCGGACCCGGCCCGGCGACATGGGCTTCGACATCGTCCACCTGAACCTCCATAAGTCCTTCAGCCAGCCGCACGGTGGCGGCGGCCCGGGGGCGGGGCCGATCGCGGTGTCGGAGCGGACCGAGCCGTTCCTGCCGCGGCCTCAGGTGGTCCGTCGCGAGGGCTCCAACGGCCATGGCCCGAGCTTCGATCTGGACTTCGACCGGCCCAAGTCGATCGGCAGGCTGCGCGGCTTCCAGGGCAACTTCGGCGTCTTCGTGCGCTCCTACGCCTACATCCTCAGCCTCGGCGCCGACGGCCTGACCGAGGCCTCCGAGACCGCGGTGCTGAACGCCAACTACCTGAAAGCGCGGCTCGGCGCGGGGCGGGCGGGGGACCGCCTGCCGGTTGCCTTCGACAGCCACTGCATGCACGAGTTCGTCCTCTCCGGGCAGCCGATGAAAAAAGAGCTCGGCCTCACCACCCTCGACCTCGCCAAGCGGCTGCTCGACTTCGGTTTCCACCCGCCGACCGTCTACTTCCCGCTGCTGGTCGAGGAGGCGCTGATGGTCGAGCCGACCGAGACGGAGACGAAGGAGAGCCTCGATGCCTTCGCCGACGCGGTCGAGGAGATCCTCGCCGAGGCCGAGACCGACCCCGAGGTCGCCAGGAACGCGCCCTACTCGACGCCGGTTCGCCGCCTCGACGAGGTCCGCGCCACCCGCAAGCCGGTCCTGCGTCAGCCTCTCGTCTGACGCCCCGACGCTTGTAATCGATACGAAGACAAGCGTCGAGGGGCGTGAGAGGGTGGGTGGGTGAGGATGCGCGTCGCCGACGAGGATGACCTGCTGGCGATCGGCGAGACGCTGGCCCGCGCCTTCGAGCACGACCCGCTCTGGGGCTGGGCCTTCGAAGACGCGGAGCGCGAGCGCAAGCTGGCGGCGCTCGCCGTCGTCTTCGGGTTCTACGTGGAGGCGGCGCTCGACCTTGGTTGGGTACGGGTCAGCGACGGCGTCGAGGCGGTCGCTCTCTGGATCCCGCCCGGCTCGCCGGAAATGTCGCCCGCCGACGAAGCGCGCCTGCCGACCGTGGTCGCCGAGGCCTGCGGGCCGCAATCGACCGCGCGTGTGATGGACCTCCTCGACGCCTTCGAGCGCAACCACCGCCACGAGCCGCCGCACTTCTACCTCAGCCTGCTCGCCACCCATCCCGACCACGCCGGTCGCGGACTCGGCATGGGCCTGGTCGCCGCCTGCCTGGCCGAGATCGACGCCGGCGACCCGGTCGCGCCCGCCTTCCTCGAGTCCTCCAATCCCGCCAACCTGCCCCGCTACGAACGGCTCGGTTTCCGGCCGACCCGTGAGCTGGAGCTGATCGCCGGGCTGCGTGGCACCCAGATGTGGCGCGGGCCGGGCGGCTAGAGGTCCGGTAGGTCCTGTTCGAGTTCGAGCACCGGTGCGAAGAGGTCGCCGTGGCGCGCGATCCTGTCGATCACCGCGTCGGCCTCGAAGACCAGTTGCCTGCCGTCGCCCGAGTCGGCGACCGCGGCGACCTCGTCCCAGGTCACCGGGGTCGAGGCGGTCGGGTGTTCGCGGGCGCGCAGGCTGTAGACGGCGATCGTCGTTTTGCGCTGGTGGTTCTGTGACCAGTCGACGAAGACCTTGCCCTCGCGGTCGACCTTTTTCATCGTCGAGAGGACCTCGTCGGGGGTCTGCTTCTCCAGCAGCTGGGCGATCGCTTTGGCGAACGGTTTGGTGATCTCGTAGTTCACCTTTTTGGAGTTGAGCGGGATGTACACCTGCATTCCCTTCGAGCCGGAGGTCTTCGGGAAGCTCTCGACCCCGAAGTGCCCGAAGAGGTCACGCAGGCGCAGCCCCACCCGGCAGCAGTCGACGATGTCGGCGGGCGGGCCGGGATCCAGGTCGAAGGCGAGCACGGTCGGTCGCTTCGGCGCCCGCGCCTTCGAGAGCGAAGGATGGAGCTCGACCGTCGCCAGCTGCGCCATCCAGACCAGGGTCGGCAGCCCGTCGCAGACGCAGAAGTCGATTTTCCCTGCCCGCGGCCCGGCCTCGACCCGCGCCGTCTTCACCCATTTCGGCCGGTGTTTGGGGCAGCGCTTCTCGAAGAAGGCCGCGTCGAGATCCTCGACCCCTTCCGGGAAGCGGCGGAGGGTGACCGCGCGGCCATTGAGGTGCGGGATCATCGCCGGCGCCACCTTGGCGTAGTAGTCGATCATCTCGCCCTTGGTGAAGCCGGCTTTCGGGTAGAGGACCTTGTCGAGGTTGGTGAGCTTCAGCTCCCGGCCCTCGATCTCGACCTGGCGGCTGGTCGCCACGGGACGGGCCTATTTCGTTTTCGATTTCGCCCGCGAGGAGCTTTTCCTGGCGCTCGATTTCGCGGCTTTTTTGGCTTTGGGCGGGGCTTTTTTCCGCGCTTTCTTGGCCGGTTGCTTGCCTTGCGCCGCGGCGATGCTCGCCTCCAACGCCGCCATCAGGTCGGGAGCTTTGGTCGCCGTCGGCGCCTCCTCGTCGGTGGCGACGATCTCCTTCCCTTCCGCCTTGCGTTCGATCAGGTCGAGAAGCTGCTCGCGGTACTCGTCGTGGTAGGCGCCCGGATCGAAGTCGGTGGAGAGCGAGTCGATCAGCTGCTCGGCCATCTCCTGCTCGCGCTTGGCCGGTTTCGCCGCTTTCTCGGGGAGGATCTCGAGCTCGTCGGCGGGGACGACCTCGTCGGCGAAGCGCATCGTGGTCAGGGTCAGCAGCGTGCCGTTGCTGCGGATCGCCGCCAGGTTCTCTTTGTTGCGCAGGACGAAGCGGGCGATCGCCACCTTGCCCGAGGCCGCCATCGCCCTCGCCAGCAGCGAGTAGGCCTTCTCGGCGCCGTCGGCCGGACCCAGGTAGTAGGGGCTGTCGAAGTAGATCGGGTCGATCTCGTCGAGGTCGACGAAGTCCTGGACGTCGATCGCGCGGGTTTTTTCCGGCGCCAGCGCGCCCATCTCTTCCTTCGTGAGCGGCACGTACTGGCCCGGGGTCAGCTCGTAGGCTTTGATGATCTCGTCGTAGGGGACCTCCTCGTCGGTGCCCTCGGCGACGCGGCGGTGTTTGATCCGCGAGGAGTCGGAGGCGCGGATCTCGCGCAGCGCGATGTTGCGCCGCGCCACGGCGCTGTACATCCGCACCGGGACGTTCAGCAGCCCGAAGCTGATCGAGCCGGACCAGATCGCTCTCGCCATGCGGGGATTGTTCCAGTCGTGGGCGTGGGCGCAAGCCGCGCCGATCTGAGCGGTCGGGAACTTGCGGAGCTGGGCCCCGACGCCGAGCGAGATGATCTGGGCTCCTGGACTCGATGGGGGACCCGGCAGTCGGAGCGCCGCGCCGCCGACGGCCCGAAGAAACTAGATTTGGCCGCTCATGGCTGACCCGCGCCCGATCATCTTCTCCGGCATCCAGCCGACCGGTCGCAAGCACCTCGGCAACTACATCGGCGCGATCCGCCAGTACGTCGAGGGGCAGGACCGAGGCGAGCCGGCGATCTACTGCGTCGTCGACCTGCACTCGATCTCGGTTCCGTACGAGCCCGCCGACCTGCGCGAGCGCGTCCTCGACACCGCCGCGATCCTGCTCGCCGCCGGGCTCGACCCGGAGCGCTGCATCTTCTTCCGCCAGTCCGACGTGCGCGAGCACACCGAGCTGACCTGGCTGCTGTCGGCGGTCACCTCGCACGGCGACCTCGACCGCATGACCCAGTTCAAGGAAAAGACCGGGAGCGCACGC
This sequence comes from uncultured Actinomycetes bacterium, assembly GCA_963824485.1. GTDB lineage: Bacteria > Actinomycetota > Thermoleophilia > Solirubrobacterales > 70-9 > VAYN01. Next base: position 238,153 of record CAWGPH010000003.1, on the reverse strand, counting down.
GGGCTGGCGTCGGCGGCGCTCTTCTATTACCCGGTGCTGATGGCCGCCGACGTGCTCGCCTACCGGGCGACGGAGGTGCCGGTCGGCGACGACCAGCGCCAACACGTCGAGCTGATGCGGGAGATCGCGCGCCGCTTCAACGCGCGCTTCGGCGACACGCTGGTGGTGCCGGAGCTGCGGATCCCCGACGTCGGGGCGCGGATCATGGACCTGCAGGAGCCGGAGACGAAGATGTCGACGACCGGCGGGACCGAGCAGGGGACGGTGCTGGTGCTCGACGACGAGAAGACGATCCGCAAGAAGGTTGGCTCGGCGGTGACGGACTCCGGGCGCGAGGTGCGCGCCGCGCCGGACAAGCCGGGGGTGACGAACCTGATCGACATCCTCGCCGTGGCGCGGGGGACCGGGCGGGCGGAGATCGAGCGCGAGTTCGAGGGCGCCGGCTACGGCGACTTCAAGCAGGCGGTGGCCGACGGGGTGGTCGAGCTGCTGGGCCCGGTGCGCGAGCGCTACGAGGAGCTGCGACCCGACGAGGTGGCGCTCGAGACGACGCTGGCGGCCGGGGCGGAGAAGGCGCGGGCGATCGCCGCGGTCACCTTGGCCGACGTGCGGTCCCGGATGGGGTTCGGTTAGCTGTAAATAGCGGGGTGTTTTCGGAGCCCCGGGGAGAGGTCACCGCGTCCCACCCTTACCCCGGCGAGGGGGTGGGTGGTGGCCATCCAGGTCGGCCGCTACATTCGCTCCGATGCCGGTTGCCGATCTCGATCTGGACCTCGATGTCTTCGCGGGCCCCTTCGACCTCCTGCTCGCGGTCGTCCTGCGCGAGGAGGTCAGCCTGCTCGAGCTGCAGCTCGGCGAGGTCGTCGTCTCCTACGTCGATTACCTGGAGGCGCAGGGGGAGCTCGACCTCGAGGTCGCGACCGAATTCCTCGTCCTGATCGCCGCCCTTTTGGAGCTCAAGTCGCGCCTGATGCTGCCGCGCGAGGATGAGGGTCTCGAAGAGCTGAGGCCGGAGGAGGCGGTCGAGGAGCTGCTCGCGCGCATGCTCGAGTATCGCCGCTACCGCGACGCCTCCAAGGTGCTGGTCGAGCGCTTCGAGGCCGAGCGCGGCTACCTCTACCGCTCGGCGCCGCTGCCCGCCGGTCTGCGCCGCGTTGCCGTCGACGCCGCGGTCGCCGTCTACGACCCGGAGCGGCTGGGCTCCGCGATCGGCGACCTCCTCCGTGAGCCCGAGGAAGTCGACGTCAGCCACATCCGACCGACCGTCTCCCTGCAGCGCCGCCTCCGCGTCCTCCGCGACGCGCTGTTGCGCCGCCCCAGCTTCGACTTCGACGAGGAGTTCGGCGAGGAGGATCGGTTGACCCAGGCGGTCACCCTCTTCGCTCTGCTCGAGCTCTACCGCAAAGGCGAGGTGACCTGGGAGCAGAGAGAGAACTTCGGGCCGATCCAGGTCCTGCGCGCCAGCGGGGCGCCGGCGTGACCGACCTCTCGCGCACGGTCGAATCGCTGCTCTTCCTCTCGCCCGACCCGGTCAGCCTCGGCGACCTCGCCGAGGCGACGGCAGCGACCGAGGGTCAGGTCGCCGAGGCGATCGAGCTGCTGAGCGAAGATCTCGCCGAGGGCAAGCGCGGCCTCGTGCTGCGGCTGGTCGGCGGCGGCTACGCGCTCGCCAGTGACCCGGCGAGCGAGGAGGCGGCGCGCCGGCTGCTCGCCAAACCGCGCACCCCGCCGCTCACCCCGGCGCAGGCGGAGACGCTGGCGATCGTCGCCTACCTGCAGCCGGTCTCACGCCCGGAGATCGCCCGGATTCGCGGCGTCAGCTCCGAGTCGGCGGTACAGACGCTTGCCGACCGCGGGCTGATCGAGGAGTCGGGACGCTCCCAGTTCGGCGCCGCGATCTTCAAGACGTCGGATCTCTTCGAACGCCTCTTCGGCCTCTCCGGGATCGACGGGCTGCCCGACCCCTCGCGCTTCGATCCGACCCCCGAGGACGAGCGCGAGCTGCGCGAGCGGCTGCTGAAAGCCGGCGAACAGCGCGCCGAGTAGCGCTCCGGCGATGCGCCTCGCCAAATACCTCGCCCACGGTGGCGTCGCCTCGCGGCGCAAAGCCGAGGCGATCATCGCGAAGGGGTTGGTGACGGTCGGGGGCGAGGTGGTTACCGATCCGGCGCGCGACGTCGGCGACGGCGACGACGTGCGGGTCAACGGCGCGCCGGTAGATGCCGAGGCGCGCGAGGTCTGGGCCGTGAACAAGCCGCCCGGGGTGGTCTCGACGGCGCGTGAGCCGGGCGAGCGCCGCGCCGTGGTCGAGCTGGTCGACTCGCCGGCGCGCCTCTACCCGGTGGGGCGACTCGACGCCGACTCGACCGGCCTGCTGCTCCTGACCAACGACGGCGCCCTCGCCAACCGCCTCACCCACCCTCGCTACGAAGTCGCGAAGACCTACCGCGCCCAGCTGGTTCGTCCGCTCCGCAAGCGCGAGTTGGCGCGGCTGCGGGAGGGCGTCGAGCTCGAGGACGGCCCCACCGCGCCCGCCAAGGTCCGCACCGTCGGCGAGCGCGAGATCGAGATCGTCCTGCGCGAAGGCCGCAAGCGGCAGGTGCGGCGGATGGTCGAGGCGGTCGGCGATCGGGTGGTGGCGCTGCGGCGGATCGGCTTCGGGCCGCTTTTGCTCGGGGACTTGGGTGAGGGCAAGGCGCGGCGATTGACCGCGCCCGAGATCGAGGAATTGCGGGCTGCGGCGGCCGGAGGGACGGAGGGAGATCGGGCGCAGGCTTGAGGCACGGCCGACCTTGCCCACCTGATTGCAAGTGAGGTGGGCAAGGTCGGCCGTCCTGCGCCGCGCCGGCATTGGACGGTGCGGCTCATCGGGCGACGCGGGCTCGGCGGTGGTCGAGCTGTTGGCGTATGACCGCGAAGACCGCGTCGGTTTCCTTTTCCATTTCGCGCCAGGTGACGCGGAGGACGCCGTAGCCGGCGGCGAGCAGTTCGCGGTCGCGACGGTGGTCGCGCTCGAAGGCGACCTCGATGCCGTGGTGCCGGCGCGAGTCGGCCTCGACCACGAAACGCTCGTCGTCCCAGAGCAGGTCGACCTCGAGCACCCGCTCGGCGGTGCGGACGCGCGCGTTGGGGCGCGGCAGCGGCAGCCCGGCGGCAGCGATCAGCGGCAGCAGCTTCGCCTCGAAGAGGCTGCGGAAGGTCGCGTGCTTCGCCGTCTCGGCCACCGGCCGCCAGGCCTCAAGTACTCGGCGCAGGCAGGGCGCCCCGCGCCGCCGCGGCCCGTCGGCGAGGATCGCGTCGATCGCCGCGAGGTCGAGCTTCCGCTCCGTCGCCGCCCGCTCGACCGTCTCCCGCAGTCCCTCCTCGCCGTAGGTCCCCGCGAGGTCGCCGATCGTCCGAGCCGGGCTGGTGCTGGGGATCCCATCCACATATACCCATTCGGTTCTGGCTGGGTAGGGGACTCGGTGCGGCCTGATCCCGTCAATGCGCCGACCACGCTGCTCGGTGGGGATCAGGTCGACGACGAGGGGTGCGACCTCACCGATCCCCAGCAGCGCGGCCGCGCTCCGGTGCGAGATAACCGCACCGGGACAGGCGAGCGCCGCCGCCCGCATGCGTGCTCGGGGTCTCACCGCCGCGTGGCCCACGGCGTAGACGCCATGGAAGACGGGAAGCAGGTGACTGTCCCGGACCAGAAGCTCCACCTGCCGGCTCGAAACCCCGCGCGCTTCCAGTTGTCGCCGCGCAACGACCCCTTCCTGGCGCGCGGCGAGGTACGCCACGGCGGTCCGATTGCTTGCGTGGTTCGAAATCCACGTCATAGGTGGATAAGGAACCGCGCAAGGGATCTCACCCCCTCGGCGGAGGAGGGCGCCCGGGGGCGAGCTCTGGAAAGATGCGCGCCGTGGATGTCGGCAGCTACCAGGGCCCGCAGCGGCGACTCTTCGCGCTCCGCGGCGCGGTCCAGACGCGGGCGAACGAGCGCGAGGCGATCCTCGACGCGACCGCCGAGCTGATGCGGGAGCTGATCGAGCGCAACTCGCTCGAGGCGGAGGTGATGGTGAGCTGCATCTTCACCACCACAGCCGACGTGAACGCGGAGTTCCCGGCGGTCGCCGCGCGGCATCTGGGGCTGGATACGGTGCCGCTGCTCTGCTGCTGCGAGATCCCCGTGCCGGGGTCGATGGAGCGGGTGATCCGCGTGATGCTGCACTACTACGCCCCCGAGGGCACCGTCCCCGAGCACGTCTACATCGGCGAGACGCAGAAGCTGCGCGCCGATCTGAACGCCGCGCAGTAGCGCGACCCGGCACAATTCGGTCGATGACCGTCACCTATGCGGAGAAGCTCTCGCGGATGCCGGGCTACCAGGCCGGCGTGCCGACCGGGCAGGCGCCCGAGGCGATCGCCGCCGGGCGGATCGCCCAGCTCGCCTCGAACGAGTCGCCGCGGCCGCCGCACCCGAGGGTGGTCGAGGCGATCGCCCGCGCCGCCGCCTCGATGAATCGCTACCCGGATCCCGACGCGACGCTGTTGCGCCGCCGCCTCGCCGACCGGTACGACGAGGAGCCGGGGAGGATCGCGGTCGGCAACGGGTCGTGCGACCTGCTGCTCGCCGCCGCCGCGGCGTTGTGCGAGGCGGGCGACGAGATCCTCTACGCCTGGCCGAGCTTCTCGATGTACCCGTATCTGCCGGCGCTGACCGGGGCGCGCGAGATCCGCGTGCCGCTCGGCGAGGGCGACGTGCTCGACCTCGACGCGATGGCGGTGGAGGTGACCGCGGCGACGCAGCTGCTGGTCGTCTGCAACCCGAACAACCCGACCGCGACGCACCACCCGGTGGCGGAGATCGCGGCCTTCCTGGAGAAGGTCCCGGCGCGGGTCACCGTGATCCTCGACGAGGCCTACGTCGAGTTCCAGACCAACGACGATCCGGACGCCTCGCTCGACCTCCTCAAGGACTTTCCGAACCTTGTCGTCCTGAGAACCTTCAGCAAGTGCTACGGGCTCGCCGGGCTGCGGGTCGGCTACGCGATCGGCTCCTCCAACTTCCGCGCCGCGGTCGACGCGGTGCGCCAACCGTTCAGCGTCAACGCGCTGGCGCAGGCGGCCGGGGCGGAGGCGGTCCTCCACCAGGACGACGTGTTGGAGCGGATCGAATCGACGGTCGTCGAGCGGATCCGCGTGCAGGAAGGGGTGCGCGGGCTCGGCCTCTGGGTGTCGGACTCGCAGTCGAATTTCTCCTGGATCGACCTCGGTGACCACGACGAAGCCACGGTGATCGCCGGACTCGCCGCCGAGGACATCGCGGTGCGGGCGGGGGCGCCGCTCGGCGGCCCGGGCCACATCCGGGTCAGCTACGGCACCGAGGACGAGGACGGCCGGTTCCTCGCGGCACTTGCGGCCTCCTTGGGCTGAGCCGGGGGAGAGATTTCCGCCGCGCGCCCTTCCCCGGGTGGGGGAACGACGGTGGACGCGCGCCCGCCCGCGTGGTACAAACGTTCGGCTGTGAAGAGCCCCGCCACCGCACTCATCGAATCCGGACGCGCCCTCGGCGCGACGCACGGCCGTGGCACCTTCACCGCGTATTACTGGCGATTTAAGTAGGCGTCCGGCCCGGCGGCCCTCGGCCGCCCCGAGACAGTCTTCGGCCGGGCGCCGCCCCTGCAGGTGCGTTGCAACGCACCTGTCCCGGTCCGTGTCAGGACAAGAGGAAGTTACGATTGCAGCGTTTTGGAGAAAGGCGACGGAAAAATGATCATCGGGATGGAGGGCGCCAAGCGTGACGGCGTCCGTGAACAGCGGATCGCCAAAGTGGTCGAGCTGACGCCACCGGGCAAGGTTCTGGAGGAGTTGCCGCTGGGCATGGAGCGCACCAAAGCGGTGATCCGCGGCCGCCAGGAAGTCGTCGACGTCCTCCACGGGCGCGACCCGCGCCTGATGGTCGTCGTCGGCCCTTGCAGCGTGCACGACCCGAAAGCGGCGCTCGACTACGCCAACCGCCTCGCCGCCGCCTCGCGCGAGCTCAGCGAGGACCTGCTCGTCGTGATGCGCGTCTACTTCGAGAAGCCGCGGACGACGACCGGCTGGAAGGGCCTGATCAACGACCCGCACCTCGACGGCTCGGCCGACGTCAACGCCGGCCTGCGGATCGCCCGCAAGCTGCTGCTCGAGGTGGTCGAGCTCGGCCTGCCGGTCGGCTGCGAGTTCCTCGACCCGATCACCCCGCAGTACATCGCCGATGCGGTCGCCTGGGGCGCGATCGGTGCCCGCACCTCGGAGAGCCAGACGCACCGCCAGCTCGGCTCCGGCCTCTCGATGCCGATCGGCTTCAAGAACCGTACCGATGGCAACGTCCAGGTCGCGGTCGACGCGGTCCGCGCCGCCGCCGCCCAGCACGCTTTCGCCGGGATCGACGACACCGGCGCGCCCGCCATCCTCCACACGACCGGCAACCCCGACTGCCACATCATCCTGCGCGGTGGCCACGGGATGCCGAACTACCACGTGCCCGAGGTCGAGGACGCGCTGGTCACGCTCGGCGTCGCCGGGCTGCCCGAGCGCCTCGTCATCGACGCCTCCCACGACAACAGCGGCAAGGACCCCGAGAAGCAGTTCTTCGCGGCGGGTGAAATCGCCGACCAGATCGCCGACGGTAACAAGGCGATCGTCGGGATCATGCTCGAGTCGTTCCTGATCGAGGGCCGCCAGGACCTGCGGCCGGGCGAGCCGCTCGTCTACGGGCAGTCGATCACCGACCCCTGCCTCGACTGGGAGGACACCGTGCAGGCGCTCGATCGGCTCGCCTCCGCGGTTCAGGCCCGGCGCAGCTAGGGAAGATGGACGGGCGACATTCGCCACGGGTCGCCGTGCTCGGCGTCGGGTTGATCGGCGGCTCGATCGGGCTGGCCGCGCGCGAGCGCCTCGGCGCCGAGGTGGTGGGCTTCGATCCCGACCCGGCGACGCGCGAGGCGGCGCTCGCCACCGGCGCGGCAGATACGGTCACCGATTCGGTCGCGGTCGCCTGCGAAGGCGCCGAGGTGGTCTTCTGCGCGGCGCCGGTGGGACGCCTGTCGGAGCTCGCCGCCGCCGCGCTCGCCGCCTCCGCTCCCGGCACTGCGGTCACCGACGTCGGCTCGACCAAGCGCGACATCGTCGCCGCGGTCGGCGCCGACGAGCGCTTCATCGGCGGCCACCCGCTGGCCGGGGCGGAGACCGCCGGCGTCGTCAACGCCCGCGCCGACCTCTTCGAGGGCGCGCGCTGGTACCTGACCCCGACCGAGAGCTCCGACGGCCTCCTCTACGACCGCCTGCAGCGCGCCGTGGCGGGGCTCGGCGCCCGTCCCCAGGCGATCGAGGCGGCAGCGCACGACCGCCTGATGGCGACGGTCAGCGGGATGCCGCACGCGGTCGCCAACGCGCTCGTGGCCGAGGCCGCCGCCGACCTGGCGAGCGGCGAGCGCGTGCCCGAGGTCGGGCCGAGCTTCCGCGACGCGACCCGCGTCGCCGGCTCCAACCCGGCGATCTGGGCCGACATCTTCGCCTCCAACCGCGACGCGGTCGCCGACTCGGTGGCGGCGGTGGCGCGGCGCCTCGACGCGGTGGCCGAGCTGATCCGCTCCGGCGACACGGCCGCGATCGCCGCCTGGCACGCGGCGGCCGGCGAGGACCGCCGCCGGCTGCTCGAAGCCGAGCGCCCGGACGGACCGTTGTTCGAGCTGCGGATCGTCGTCGCCAACCGACCGGGGACGATGGCGGCGCTCGCCCTGGCGCTCGCCGAGGCCGGCGTCAACATCGAGGACATGGCGCTGCACCCGGCCCCGGACATGACCTCGGGGGCGGTGTCGCTGTGGGTGGCGGGGGCCGAGCAGGCCGAGCGCGGCGCGGCGCTGGTCCGTGAGCTCGGCCACGGTGTGACCCTCGTCGGCGCCGGCGGATAGCGTCGCGTCGATGACGGGCCCAAGCCACTTCAGACCACTCGGCCCCCTGCGCGGCGCATTGCGCCCGCCCGCCGACAAGTCGATTTCCCACCGGGCGGCGATGATCGCCGCGATGGGCGAGGGGGAGACCGACGTGGTCGGCTATCTCGACGCCGCCGACACCCGCTCGACGCTCGCCGCGGTGCAGGCGGTAGGGGCGTGGCTGGTCCACGAAGAGCTCGCCACAGAGGCGGTCGGGACCGGCGACGGGCTCGGCGCCCCGACCCTGCGGATCGCCGGGGTAGGGCTGCGCGGCGCCCGCTCGGCGGCGATCGACGTCGGCAACGCGGGCACGCTGCTGCGCCTGCTGCCGGGCTGGCTGGCCGGACAGCCGGAGGGCTCCTGGACGCTCGACGGCGACGACTCGATCCGCCGCCGCCCGGTCGACCGGGTCGCCGAGCCGCTGCGCCGGATGGGCGCGCGCCTCGGCGCCCGCGACGATCGCCTTCCCCCGCTCGAGATCGAGGCGGCGCCGCTCCACGGCATCACCTACGAGCTCCCGGTCGCCAGCGCCCAGGTCAAGTCCTGCGTGATCTTCGCCGCGCTCCTCGCCGCGGGCGAGAGCCGCGTGGTCGAGCCGCTGCCGACCCGCGACCACTCCGAGCGCATGCTCGTCGCGGCCGGCGCCCAGGTCAGCCGCGAGGGCGACACCGTGGTCGTCCAGCCCGCCGAGCGCCTCGAGCCGGGCCGCATCGTGGTCCCCGCCGACTTCTCCTCGGCCGCCTTCTTCATCGTCGCGGCGACGATCGTCCCCGGCAGCGATCTCCTCCTCCACGGCGTCGGCCTCAACCCGACCCGCACCGGCCTGCTGACGATCCTGCGGCGGATGGGCGCCGACGCGATCGAGATCACCGAGAAGGGCGACCAGGGCGGCGAGCCGATCGGCGACATCCGGGTCGGCCACTCGGAGCTGCGCGGCTGCGAGGTCGGTGGCGCCGAAGTGCCGCTGGCGATCGACGAGCTGCCGCTGGTCGCGCTCGCCGCCTGCTTCGCCGAGGGGACGACGACGATCCGCGACGCGGCCGAGCTGCGCCGCAAGGAGTCCGACCGGATCGCCACCGTCACCGACGCGCTGCGGGCGCTCGGCGGGGCGGTCGAGTCGACCGCGGACGGGATGGCGATCGAGGGCGGAGGCGGCCTGCGCGGCGGCGCGATCGACTCGCACGGCGACCACCGCATCGCGATGCTCGGCGCCGTCGCCGGCGCCGCCTCCCGCGACGGGGTCGAGGTGGCGGGCATGGACGCCGCCGCGGTCAGCTATCCCGGCTTCGAGGCCGACCTCGTCTCGCTGCAGCACCGCCCGCCGCTCCGCGACCCGGTCCACTGACCCGGGTCGGTGGACCGTAGGCTGCGGCCATGGTGATCGCGATCGACGGCCCCGCCGGGGCCGGCAAGTCAACCGTGGCCCGCGCCGTCGCGGCCGAGCTCGGCTTCACCTACCTCGACTCGGGGGCGATGTACCGGAGTGTCGCGCTGGCCGCGCGCGAGGCCGGGGTGGACGCCGACGACGGCGCCGCCCTCGGGCCGCTCGCGGCGGGCCTCGAGATCGAGTTCGACGGGCGCCGCGTGCTGCTCGGCGGCCGCGACGTCTCAGGCGCGATCCGCCGGCCCGAGGTGACCGCCGACGCCTCGCGTGTCTCCGTCCACCCGGCCGTGCGCGAGGCGATGGTCGCCCGCCAGCGGGCGCTGATCGAGGCGGGCGACTACGTCGCCGAGGGTCGCGACATCGGCACCGTGGTCAGCCCCGACGCGCCGCTCAAGGTCTTCCTCACCGCGAGCGACGAGGAGCGGGCGCGCCGCCGCGCCGCCGAGACCGGCGAGGACTTCGCCTCGGTGCTGGCCGCCCAGCAGCATCGCGACGCCCGCGACACGGAGCGCGCCCACGGCGCCCTGCGCGCCGCCGACGACGCGGTCGAGCTCGACACCACGGGCCTGTCCCTGGAAGAGGTCGTGGGACGCGTCGTCGCTTTCGCGCAAGAGCGTGGCCTCGCCACCCGCCCGAAGGGAGGTTCGGGGGACCCTGAGCGAACCTCCCCGCAGTTCGTGAGCGAAGGGTCCCCCGAACCTCCCCCCTCGGAGCGCGCATGACCGCCACGGTCGCCGTCGTCGGCTTCCCCAACGTCGGCAAGAGCACCCTCGTCAACCGCCTGGTCGGCGGCACCGAGGCGGTCACCTCGCCCGAGCCGGGCGTCACCCGCGACCGCAAGCGGCTCGCCACCGAGTGGAACGGGGTGCGCTTCGAGCTGGTCGACACCGGCGGCATCGACCTCGAGGACGAGGCGGAGCTCGCCCGCGACGTCCAGGCGCAGGCTCGCGTCGCGATGGCCGAGGCCGACGCGATCCTCCTCGTGGTCGACGGTCGTGCCGGGCTGCGGGCCGGGGACGCGGAGCTCGCCCGGACCCTGCGCGCCGCCGAGGTGCCGGTGATCGTCGCCGTCAACAAAGCCGACCGCCCCGACGACTACGCCGCGACCGCCGAGTTCCACGCGCTCGGGTTGGGCGACCCGCTCGCCGTCTCCGCCACCCATGGGCTCGGCACCGGCGACCTGCTCGACGCGATCGTCGCCGCGCTCGGCGACCGCGGCGGCGACGGGGAGGACGACGACGCGGTCCGGGTCGCGGTGATCGGCCGTCCCAACGTCGGCAAGTCCTCGATGGTCAACGCCTTCCTCGGCTCCGACCGGGTGATCGTCTCCGACCTTGCCGGCACCACCCGCGATGCGATCGACACCGAGCTGCAAGTCGAGGGCCGCCGCGTGATCCTTGTCGACACCGCCGGCCTGCGCCGCCGCGCCAAGGTCGCCGGGACCGTCGATTATTACGCGCAGCTGCGCTCCGAACGGGCGGTCGAGCGCGCCGACGTCGCGATCGTCGTCTGCGACGCCGCCGAGGGCGTCACCTCGGAGGACCTGCGGGTGTCCGAGATGGCGATGCGGGCGGGCTGCGCGACCCTGCTCGTGCTCAACAAGTGGGACCTCGGCGAGACCGACATCGACGACGCGCGGATTCGGGTGTCGCGCAAATCGCGGTTGCGCCCAGCGGTGATCACCGCCAGCGCGACGCGCGGGCGCAACGTCGGCTCGCTGCTGCCGAAGGCGCTCGAGCTGGCCGACCGTGCCGCCTCGCGCATCCCCACCCCGGAGCTGAACAAGTTCGTCGCCGAAGTGGTCGGTAGGACGCCGCCGCCCGCCAAACGCGGCCGCCGGCTACGCCTCTACTACGCGGCGCAGGTGGGGGAGAGCCCGCCGCGGATCGCGATCCAGGTCAACGACCGCAAGCTGATCGGCCGCGACTGGGCCTACCATCTGGAGAACCGGCTGCGCGAGGCCTACGGGCTCGAGGGGGTGCCGCTGATCATCGATTTCGTCCCTCACTCTGGCGGTCGCGGGCGCCCGCAATAGCCCGCATCGCTTTCCTTTACGCTTCCACGATGCCGACTGCCAAGCCACTCGCCGAGGGCGAGCACCTGTTCACGTCCGAGTCCGTCACCGAGGGCCACCCCGACAAGGTCGCCGACCAGATCTCCGACGGCGTCCTCGACGCGATCCTCGCCGAGGACCCGGGCGGCCGGGTCGCCTGCGAGACCCTGGTGAACACCGGGATGGCGGTCGTCTCCGGCGAGATCTCGACCGACGTCTACGTCGACATCCCGGAAATCGTCCGCGAAACGGTGCGGGGGATCGGCTACGACGCCAACTACGGCTACGACTGCGACCACATCTCGGTGCTGGTCTCGCTCGACAAACAGAGCCCGGACATCGCGCAGGGCGTCGACCATGCCTTGGAGACGCGTGAGGATCCGGGCGACGACGACGAGCTCGACATCGCCGGGGCGGGCGACCAGGGGATGATGTTCGGCTACGCCTCGAACGAGACCGAGGCGCTGATGCCGATGCCGATCCACCTCGCGCATCGCTTCGCCGAACGGCTGGCGGCGGTCCGCAAGGACGGCTCGCTCGGCTACCTCGGCCCCGACGGCAAGACCCAGGTCAGCGTCCGCTACGCCGACGGCCGCCCGATCGCGGTCGAGAAGCTCCTGATCTCCACCCAGCACGACGAGGGCGTCGACTCGCAGGGCACGATCCGCCCCGACCTCTGGGAGCACGTGGTGCTGCCGGTGCTGGCGAGCGAGGTGCCGGGGATGTACGACGAGGCCGACCTGCGCGACGGCTTCCTGGTCAACCCGACCGGCAAGTTCGTGATCGGCGGCCCGGTCGGCGACGCGGGCCTCACCGGTCGCAAGATCATCGTCGACACCTATGGCGGTATGGCCCGCCACGGCGGCGGCGCCTTCTCCGGCAAGGACCCGTCCAAGGTCGACCGCTCGGCCGCCTACGCCGCCCGCTACGTGGCCAAGAACGTCGTCGCGGCCGGCCTCGCCGATCGCTGCGAGGTCCAGGTCGCCTATGCGATCGGCGTCGCCCACCCGGTGTCGCTGATGGTCGAGACCTTCGGTACCGGCAAGCTCTCCGACCAGCGCATCGCCCAGCTGATCGAAGGCGAGTTCGACATGCGCCCCGGCGCCTTCCGCCAGTACCTCGACCTGCACCGCCCGATCTTCCAGAAGACCGCCGCCTACGGCCACTTCGGCCGCAACGAGGACGAGTTCACCTGGGAGCGCACCGACCGCGCCGAGGCGTTGAAGAGCGCCGCGGGCGTCGAGGCCGCCAGCGCGGTGTAGGCGAGCGCCCGGGGGTCGCGGGCGTAGCGGTGATTCGGGGCCGGAGCGGCCCCAGTGGGGGAGGGGACGGAGCCCTGCGCGGATTGACCACACCGTGGTGTGGTCAATTCACTCAGCGCAGGATTGGACGGACCGCAACCGCGCGGCGTGGGAGATGGTCCGTGTGCAGCATGGGGTGGTGACCCGCGCCGACCTGCTGGCGCTCGGGTTCAGCCGCCGGGGCATCGAACATCGACTCGCCACGGGGCGGCTGCACCTGATCTCCCGAGGCGTCTATGCCGTGGGACGACGGGAGCTGACGCCCCACGGGCGTTGGATGGCGGCGGTGCTCGTCTGCGGGGACGGTGCGGCGCTCAGTCATCGCAGCGCGGCGGAGCTATGGGGGATCGGCCACGAGCGGCGCGGTCAGATCGACGTGAGCGTGCGGCGGCGCTGCACGGTGAAGCGCCAAGGCCTCAAGGTCCGCAGCCGGCCATCCCTACCCAGCATGTCCCTGGTCCGACGATTCGGGATCCCGGTGACGGATCCGGTCCAGACGCTGATCGACCTGGCGACGGAACTGAAGCCGCTGCGGCTGGAGCGGGCGGTGAACGAGGCGGACAGCGACCTCGTAGACCCGGAAACCCTCCGCGGGGCGCTCGACGGCCGCGTCGGTGAGCCGGGCGTCAAGGCGCTCCGCACGCTCCTCGACCGCCACACCTTCCGACTCTCCGATTCCGACCTGGAGATCTTCTTCCGGCCCCTGGCCCTCGCCGCCGACCTCCCGCTGCCGCTCACCAAACACCGAGTCCTCGGTCATGAGGCCGACTTCTGGTTCCCCGACCAGGGCCTGATCGTCGAGACCGACGGCCTGCGCTACCACCGCACGCCCGCCCGGCAGGCCCGAGCCGCCAAGCGAGACCAGACCCACACCGCCGCCGGCTACCGCGTCCTCCGCTTCACGCACTGGCAGATCGCCTATGCCCCGGAAGAGGTGACGGATGTCCTCCGCCGCATCCGCCCGCACCTCTCCGCCGCCGCCTGACCCGAGGCGATCTCGGCCGCGGCTTCACCCTGCCGGAGCCGCGGACGGGATCGCCCGTCCCTAGTCCGTCCTTGGTCAGACCCCCGGCGCCTGTGGCTCGCCCAGCCCGTGGCTGCCCGCCACATCCGCCCCCGTCGCCTGGTCCACCCGATGCACCACGTCGCCGGGATCGGCCACCCCGTAGAAGATGAAGTCGTAGTCGCCGCCGCTGGCGGCGGTGTCGAAGTCGACGTCGCCGATCCGCATCAGCCGCTGGTAGACCGACTGGCTGTAGTTGACGTTCTGGACCCGCTCGAGGCGCGTCTCCTGGATCTCGCGGGAGACGATGCCGCGCTTGATGTTGAGGCGGCGGCTGGTGATCGTGTAGGTCGTCGCCCAGCGTTTGAGGAAACCGGCGAGCAGGGTCAGCGCCAGAACGACGAGGACGATCAGGAAGACGGTCCCGCTGCCCGCCCCGACCAGCTTGGCGATCACGCCGAGGACTATCGCGATCACCAGCCCTTTGAGGTAGAAGCCGAGGATCGCCCGCCACGACGGGTGGCCCTGGAAGATTATCTGCTCGCCCTCGCTGAGGTTCAGGCTCACGGGCGCCAGCATAAGCGCTGCGAGCGGCGCCGGCCAGGGCGGGCGCACGTCCCCCGGTATCCATAACCTCGGCCGCGATGGCGATCCTCAAGGTCGAGCCGCTGACCACCGCCCGCGCGCTGCGGGGCCCGTTCGACTACCGCCGGCCGGAGGCAATGGCGGGGCTCGAGGTGGGCAGCCTGGTGCGGGTGCCGTTCGGCTCGCGCCGCCTGCTCGGCGTCGTCGTCGAGCTGACCGAGACCTCGGAGCTCGCCCCGGAGCGGCTCGCCGAGCCGATCGAGGCGCTGGAGGCGGGCGCCACGCCGGAGCTGGTCGAGCTCGGCCTCTGGGTCGCCCGCGAGTACTGCTCGACGCCCTCGCGCGGGCTCTCCTTGGTCCTACCGCCGGGGACGGGCTCCGGCCGCTCCGGCCGCACGGTGCGCGCCAAGACCGAGCTCCGCGCCGAGATCCTGCCCGCCGGCGAGGCGGCGCTCGAGGGCGGCGGCCGGCTCGGGGTGAGGCAGCGCGCCGTGCTGGAGGCGCTCGTCGAGGGCGGCGAGATGTCGGCGCCGCGGCTGGCCGCCGCGGTCGGCGCCGACCGGGCGACGCTGCGCCGGCTCGCCGGGCGCTCCCTGATCGCCACCCGCGACTCGAGTGTGCGCCGCGCCCCGGCCGCGTCCCGCCTCGCCGCCGCGGTGCACGCGCCGCGCCTCCTGCCCGAGCAGCGGGCCGCCGTCGACGCCCTCGTCGCGGCGCTCGACGGTGCGGCCGACGCGCCCCGCGAGCAGCTCCTGCACGGAGTCACCGGCTCGGGCAAGACCGAGGTCTACCTCGCCGCCGTCGAGGCGGCGCTCGCCCGCGGCCGCGGCGCGATCGTCCTCGTCCCCGAGATCGGCCTCGCCCCGCAGGCCGTCGCCCGCTTCCGCGCCCGGCTCGGCGACCGCTTCGCCGTCCTCCACAGCGCCCTCTCCGAGGGCGAGCGCTTCGACGAGTGGCAGCGCCTGCGCAGCGGCGAGGCGAGCGTCTGCGTCGGCCCGCGCTCCGCCGTCTTCGCCCCGGTCCGCGACCTCGGCCTGATCGTCATCGACGAGGAGCACGACCCCTCCTACAAGCAGGAGGGCGACCCGACCTACGACGCCCGCGCCGTCGCCCGCCACCGCGCCGTCGAGCGCGGCGCCGTCCTCGTCGCCGGCACCGCGACGCCGCGCCCCGAGACCTGGCTCGAGCTCCCCCGCCTGGAGCTGCCGCGCCGCGTCGACGGCCTGCGCATGCCGCCGGTCCACATCGTCGACATGCGCGAGGTCGATCCGCGCTCCGGCCCGCTCCACGCCGAGACCTGGACCGCGCTGGAGGAGGTCCGCGCGGCGGCCCGCAAGGCGATCGTGATGGTCAACCGGCGCGGCTTCGCTCCCTGGCTCACCTGCCGCTCCTGCGGGCACCACTGGGGCTGTCCCAACTGCGACGTCTCGCTGATCGTCCACCGCGAGTCGGGCCGCCTCGTCTGCCACCACTGCGCCCACTCCGAGCGGGCGCCGCGCGCCTGCCCGGTCTGCGCCTCGACGACGCTGGCGCGGGCCGGCGCCGGGACCGAGCTGATCGAGGAACTGGTCGCCGCGCGGCTCGCGCCGATGCCGGTCTTCCGCCTCGACTCCGACACCACCGCGGGGCGCGGCGCCCACGCCCGCATCCTGGCCGAATTCGGCGAGGCGGCGAGCGCCGTCCTGGTCGGCACCCAGATGGTGGCCAAGGGCCACGACTTCCCCGAGGTGACGCTGAGCGCGATCCTCGACGCCGACGCGACCCTGCGCTTCCCCGACTTCCGCGCCGAGGAGCGGACCTTCGCGATGGTCGCCCAGCTGGCCGGGCGCTCGGGGCGCGGCGAGGCAGGAGGCGAGGTGATGGTGCAGACGCTGGCGCCGACCGCCTCCTCGATCGAGCACGCCGCCGCCCACGACTCGGCGGGGTTCCTGGAGGGCGAGCTGGAGCGCCGCCGCGTGCTCCGCTACCCGCCCTACTCGCACCTGCTGCGGGTCAACCTCTCCTCCGAGGTCGAGGAGAAGGTCGACGCCGCCGCTGCGGCGATCGCCGCCGGACTGCGCTCCCGCCTCCCGGCTGATTCGGAGCTGCTCGGACCGGCGCCGATGTTCCGCGTGCGGGGACGGCACCGCCGCCGCATCCTGGTCAAGGCGCAGGACCGTGCCGGGACCGTCGCCGCCGCCCGTGCCACGGTCGAAAAGCGGGTGCTGAAGGACGTCTCGATCGGTGTCGACGTGGACCCGCAGTAGGGCGCTTAGAATCGTCCCATGAGCGACGAGCAGGCGGTCGACGCCGACGAGAACGGGCGCAGCGAGCAGGAGGAGCTCCACCGGCAGCTGATCGAGCGCCGTGAAGCGGCGCTCGCCCACGTCGTCAAGTTCGGCGACCCGGTGCTGAAGAGCCCCGCCTCCCCGGTGCGGGAGTTCGGCCCCGAGCTGCGCGCCGAGGTCGAGCGGATGATCCAGATCATGCAGGAAGGGATGGGCGTCGGCCTCGCCGCGACCCAGCTCGGCGTGCTGCGCCGGCTGCTCGTCTTCCAGGCGGGCCCCGACAACGAGCCCTCGGCGCTGATCAACCCGAAGATCGAGTGGCTCTCCGACGAGGAGGCGATCGCCGAGGAGGGCTGCCTCAGCCTGCCGCGGGTGACGATGGACGTCGAGCGCCCGCTCCACGCCCGCTTCACCGGCCGCGACGTCGACGGCGAGCCGATCGTGATCGAGGCCTCGGGCCTGGAGGCGCGCATCCTGCAGCACGAGATCGACCACCTCGACGGGATGCTGATCCTCGACCGCACCAGCCGAGAGCAGCGCAAGGCGGCGCTGCGGGCGCTGCGCGCGGGTGAGAGCTACCACCCGCCGGGCGACGACGAGGACGACCCCGGCGAGGAGCTTCGCGAGCCGCGCACCGACGCGTGAGGACCGTCTACCTCGGCACCTCGGACTTCGCCGCGACCGTCCTCCGCCGGCTCGCCGACTCCCCGCACGCGCCGAATCTCATCGTCACCCCGCCCGACAGCCG
Source organism: uncultured Actinomycetes bacterium (assembly GCA_963824485.1). Taxonomy (GTDB): domain Bacteria; phylum Actinomycetota; class Thermoleophilia; order Solirubrobacterales; family 70-9; genus VAYN01. The sequence goes on along the minus strand of CAWGPH010000003.1, from coordinate 220,851 downwards.
CCAGGGTCGCGGCCGCCGCGTCTCGCCGCCGCCGGTCGCCGAGCTGGCGCGGGAGCTGGGGACCGAGCTGCTGCAGGCGGAGGGTGTCAACGACGAGGCGGCGCTGGAGCGGATCCGCGTGGCGCGACCCGAGGCGATCCTGGTCTGCGCCTTCGGCCAGCTGATCCGCGAGCCGCTCCTCGGCCTCACCGAGTTCCTCAACGTGCACCCCTCGCTGCTGCCGCGCTGGCGCGGGGCGGCGCCGATCGAGCGGGCGATCATGGCCCGTGACCCGCGCACCGGGGTCTGCGTGATGCGCCTCACCGCCGGGCTCGACTCGGGGCCGGTGGCGCTGCGCGCCGAGCTGCCGCTCGGGCCCGAGGAGGACTACGGAACGCTGGCGCCGAAGCTGGCGGCGCGCGGAGGCGACCTGCTGGTCGAGGCGCTCGACCTGCTCGCCGACGGCACCCTCTCCTTCACCGAGCAGGACGAGGCGGCCGCCACCTACGCGGAGAAGATCGCCCCGGCCGAGCGGCGCCTCGACCCGACCCGGCCCGCCGCCGAGCTGGTGGCCAAGGTGCGGGCGCTGACGCCCCACATCGGCGCCTACCTGGAGCTCGCGGGCGGCGAGCGGCTCGGCGTGCGCTCGGCGCGGCCGGTCGACACTGCGGTCGCCGCGGGCATGGTCAAGGCCGAGTGGGGCGTGCTGCTGGTCGGCTGCGGACAGGGGACGTTGCGGCTCGACCTCGTCCAGCCGGCGGGCGGCAAGCCGATGCCGGTCGACGCCTATCTGCGCGGCCACCCGCTGCCGAAGCTCGGGTGAGGCCGATGGGCGGGAGGACGAAGTGCCGGTAGCGGCGCCACGGGCGCTCGCCTTCGAGACCCTGCGCGAGACCTTCGAGCGCGGCGCCCACACCGAGCTCGTCTTCCGCGCCGGGGCGGAGCGGCTCGGCCTGACCGGACGCGACCGCGCCCAGGCGCAGCGGCTGGCCTACGGCTCGGTGCAGCGGCGGGGGACGTCCGACGCGGCGATCGAGCGTCTCTCCGGGCGGGCGATCCGGCTGCTCGACCCGCCGGTCGCCGCGGCGCTCCGCCTCGGGCTCTACGAGCTGCTCTTCGCCGACGGGACGCCGGACCACGCCGTCGTCGATCAGGCGGTCGAGCTGGTCAAGATCGCCAAGGCCGCCCACGCCTCCGGCTTCGTCAACGCGATCCTGCGTCGCGCCGCCCGCGAACGCGAGGAGCTGACCGCGGCCCTGCTCGACGACGACTCGACCCCCGAGGCCGCCGCGGTCGCCCACTCGGCGCCGCTCTGGCTGGCGCGGATGTGGTGGGAGGAGCTCGGTGGCGAGGCGGCGCGGGCGCTGCTCGCCGCCTGCAACGAGCCCGCCGAGGTGGCGATGCGGGCGGCGGACGGGGCGGCGCGCGCCGACCTGGTGGCGCGCCTGCGCGGCGAGGGCGTCGACGTCTCGCCCGCGGCGGGTGGCTGGCCGCTCGACGTGCCGGAGGAGCTCGTCTTCGCCGGCCGCACCGGCGACACGGTGCTGCCGCTGGTCGAGGAGGGCGCGCTCACCCCGCAGAGCCGCGGCTCGGCGGCGGTCGTCGAGGTGCTGGGACCGCGGCCGGGGGAGACGGTGCTCGACCTCTGCGCCGGGCCGGGGATCAAGACCGGCCAGATCGCGGCGCGGATGGAGGACCGCGGCGAGGTCGTCTCGATCGAGCTCGACGAGGACCGCGCCGCCGAGGTCGCCGCCCAGGGCCGCCGGCTCGACCTGCACAGCGTCACCGTGATCGAGGCCGACGCGACCGCCGTGCCGCTGCCCGAAGGCTTCGACCGGATCCTGCTGGACGCGCCCTGCTCGGACCTCGGCGCGCTGGCCTCGCGCCCCGACGCGCGCTGGCGCAAATCGCCGCGCACGATCGAGCGGGTGGCGGGCGTCCAGGAGAAGGCGCTGCTCGCCGCGGCGAAGCTGCTGCGGCCGGGCGGCACGCTCGTCTACTCGACCTGCACGATCTCCCGGCGCGAGAACGAGGACCGGGTCGCGGCGCTGCTCGAAGCGTCCGCCGCGGGCCAGGTGCCGGCGCTCGAGCTCGACGACCTCGGTGCCCTCGCCCCGGCGCTCGCCTCCCCGCACGAGCCGCGCGCCCTGCAACTGCGCCCCGACCGCGATCGGACCACCGGCTTCTTCGTCAGCCGACTGACCCGGCACAATTGACGGATGTCCGAGGCCGAAAGCCCCAGCAGCCTGCTCGACCGGGCGCCCTGCCCGAACTGCGGCGAGCCCTGGCTGCGCCCCACCCAACTGCCCGGCCGCTTGCGCTGCGTCAACTGCCTGAGCCGGTTCGAACTCGTCTCCCAGTGCCCCGAGTGCGGCGAACACCAGACGATCGCCCGGATGACCCACACCGCCGACATGCAGTGCCAGACGTGCGGGGCGAGCATGTTGAAATCCACGTAGGGTCCGGCCCATGAGCGACCGATTCCGCGAGCTGATCGCTGCCCCGCGGGTGGCGCCGTCGATCCTCTCCGCCGACTTCGCCAAGCTCGGGGCGCAGGTCGAGGAGGTGATGGCGGCTGGGGCGCGGGTGATCCACGTCGACGTGATGGACGGGCACTTCGTCCCGCCGATCACGATCGGGCCGCTGGTCGCCGGCGCCGTCGCCGACCTCGTCCACACGGCGGGCGGCGCGATCGACGTCCACATGATGATCGAGGCGCCGGAGCGTCAGATCGAGGAGTTCGCCAAGGCAGGCGCCGACTCGATCACCTTCCATGCCGAGGCGACCCCGCACGCCAACCGCACCCTGGCCGCGATCCGCGAACTGGGCTGCTGCGCCGGGATCGCGATCAACCCGGGCACCCCGGTCGAGGCGGTCGCCGAGCTGCGCAACCTCGCCGACCTGGTCCTCTGCATGAGCGTCAACCCGGGCTGGGGCGGCCAGTCGTTCATCGCCTCCTCGCCCGACAAGGTCGAACGCCTGCGTCCGCTGGTCGGCACCGCCAAGATCGAGGTCGACGGCGGCATCGACACCGAGACGGTCGGCCCGATCGCCGCCGCCGGCGCCTCGCTCTTCGTGGCCGGCTCGGCCATCTTCGGCACCGACGACCCAGGTGCTGCCTACCAGGCGATCGCCCAGGCCGCCGACGCCTCCTGAGCGCGTTCGCAGTTATCACCGCATAGCGACGAGAAGTGCGAACGCACTCTCGTGGCTGGGCGAGAGGCGGGGCGGAGCTACCCTCAGAGGTATGAGGGAAGGCATGCCTTCATCGGCGCGCGCCGCTGTTTCGGTCGCGTTCCTGACCGGTCTGACGATGGTGCTGCTCGATCCGTTCTCCTTCGGTCGGATCAGCGGCTTCATGGCGCTGGTGCTCGGGGCGATCGCCGTCGTCTTGGCTGCGGCTCTCCTGGCGATGGCGCTGACCCGCGGCGAGATGCCGGAGGAGGAGTTCCGGCGGATCTCGGAGCGCAGCGAGTTGATGGCCAGGCTGCCAGCCGGCCAGCAACAGCCGAGTGAGTTCGAAGAAGTGGTGATCGAGGCGCTCGACGATCTGCCCGTCGAGGTCCAGGACGTCATCTTCGACGTCCCGATCATCATCTCCGACCTGGGACACGAGTTCCATGCCTACGGTCACTACATCGGGGATACCGTCGCCCGCGACAACTTCCGCGATCACATCGTGATCTACCAGGACACGCTCGAGCGCGATTTCGGCTGGGACCCGGAGTTGCTGCGCGCCCAGATCACCCGCACCGTCCGCCACGAGGTCGCCCACCATCTCGGCTGGGATGAGCGCGGTGTGCGGGACCTCGGCCTCTAGGTTAGGTGAGTTCGCAGTAATCACCGCATAGCGACGAGAAGTGCGAACGCGACCGGAGGTCAGCGGCGCCGGCCTCTGGCGATCAGCGCGCCGGTCACCTCTTGCCACCAAGCCTTCTCCTCGGGGCCGACGTCTTCGAACTCGGCTCTGCGCTCGCACCAGCCCGCCAGCGCCCGCCGGCCGCCGATCGCGACGATCTCCTCGCTGGTCACCGCGTAGCGGCCGTCGGCCAGCGCCGCCATCGCGCCGATGTCGTCGCGGCGGCTGCGCAGGACCGCGACCACGGCGATGCCGTCGAGCTCTATCGGCGACACCGGGTCCTCGCCGGCGCGCAGCGGCCGCACCGAGAAGACCTGGGACGCAGCGCGACGGGGGAGGGGCGGCGGCGCCGGCCGGCCGATCGGGCCCTTCACCCAGCGCTCGGTCTGTCGCTCGACCTCGTCGCGCAGCTCGCCCCGCACCAGGACGTGGAGCTCATCGCCCTCGCGCAGTTCGGTCGAGCCGCGCGGCGGGATCGCGTGCCCGTCGCGGACGATCACGTTGACCAGCGCCTCGCGCGGCAGTTCGAGTTCGCGCACCCGGTGCCCGGCCGCGGCAGCGCCGGGCGGCAGCCGGAAGGCGACCACGTCGCCGCCCATCTCGCGGATCCGCCCCGACTCGAAGAGGCGCCGCGGCAGCGCCGGCTCGTCGGTCGTCAGCCGCAGCCGCTTGGCGAGCGGCTCGAAGCTCGCCCCCTGCACCAGGGTCGAGGTGACGACGACGAAGAAGACGATCGCGAACTCTTCCTCGCCGCTGCGCACCCCGGCGACGACAGGGAAGGTCGCCAGCCAGATCGGCGTCGCGCCGCGCAGCCCGGCCCAGCCGAGCATCACCTTCTCGCGCACGTTGAACGACGTGAGCGCCGTCGCGGCGAAGGTGGCGAGCGGGCGGGCGACGAAGATCAGCACCGCCGAGAGCGCCAGCCCCTTGATCGCGATTCCGCCGAGGTCGCCGGGGAAGACCAGCAGCCCGAGCAGGATGAAGAGGCCGATCTGCGAGACCCAGCCGAGGCCCTCGTGGAAGGAGACGACGCTGCGCTTCGCCGGGATCCGCGCCGAGCCGAGCGCCAGCGCGGTCAGGTAGACGGCGAGGAGCCCGGAGCCGTGGGCGACCTCGGAGACGCCGTAGGCGAGCGCCGCCGCGGCGATCGTCGCCACCGGATAGATCCCGTCCGAGGGCAGCTCGATCCGCGAGAGCACCCAGACCGCCGCCCGCCCCAGCAGCAGCCCGACGACGATCCCGACCGCGATCTTCAGCGCGATCAGCCCGACCATGTCGGCGGCGCCGTAGCCCGGCTGCTGGATCCATTCGATGAAGCCGATCACCAGCAGCAGGGCGACCGGGTCGTTCATCCCCGACTCGCCCTCGAGCGAGCGCGCCAGGCGCTTCTCCAGGGTCGAGTTGCGCAACACGGCGAAGATCGCGGCCGAGTCGGTGGCGGCGATCGCCGAGCCGACGATCATCCCTTCCAGCCAGCTGACGCCGAAGATCTCCTTCGCCGCGACCCCCGCCAGGAGCGCCGTCGCCAGCGTCCCCAGGGTCGCCAGCGAGGCGGCCGTGCCGAGCACCGGGCGGATCTCCGACCAGCCCGAGGTCAGCCCGCCCTCGAAGAGGATCAGGACCAGCGCGATCGTCCCCAGCGTCCGCGCCGTCTCGGCGTTAGAGAAGTCGATGCCGCCGATGCCTTCCGAGCCGGCCAGCATCCCCAGCGCCAGGAACAGCAGCAGGGCGGGCACCCGGACCCGGTCGGCGAGCAGCGCGCCGGCGATCCCGGCGGCCAGCAGGACGCCGGCGATCAGGATCAGGACGGCGTCGTGGTGGCCCATCTGGGGACCCTAGAGGGAAGGGCTACACGCTCTCGTCCATGGCCGCGAGGCGGGCCTCCAGCTCCTCCGGGGAGCCAGGCTGCGGGACATCCTCGGGGTGGGATTCCTTCGGATGGGTGTAGGCCCACCAGAGCAGGGTGAAGAGGACGGCGGCGGCGAGCAGGAAGCCGACCTCGACCCGCCGCTGCTCGTCGGCGACGATCGGGACGAAGTTCCAGGCGATGAAGACCACCGCGCAGGTGATCCAGCGGGCGGCGCAGCGCCGCACCTGGCCCATCGCCACGCAGGCCTGGTTGAGCGTCACCGAGGCGAGATAGAGCCCCATCCCGAAGGTGACCAGCAGGAGGCCGAGGCGGTCGTAGGTGAAGTTTTTGCCGAAGGCGATCTGCATGCATTTCGGCCCGGCGATCAGCACCACTACCGTGACCAGGGCGGTGAAGGCGGCGATGCCGAGCAGGACCATCCGCACGGTGTGGCCGAATTCGCGGTCCGAGTCGGGCTCGTCGCTGGTGTGGAGGCGGGTGAGGTGGGGGAGGATCGAGGTCGAGATCGACTGGAAGAGCTGCAGCGGCGCCCGCGCCAGCATCAGCACGTTGAAGATGTATCCCGCCTCGGCGGCGCCCTGCAGGCTGCGGATGATGATCGGGCCGGCGTTGAGGAAGGCCTGTTCGGAGAACATGATCAGCAGCACGGCCGCCGCGAAGCCACCGCCGTGGCGAATCGAGAAGTGCTCGTGCTCGCCGTCGTCGGGCGACGGCGGGGGCGGCGCCGTCCGCTCGTCCTGGGCGCGGCGGAAGAAGATCGTCGGCACGATGATCAGGCCGAGGACCGGCGCCGCGACGATCCCGATCGCGACCGCCGACTGGCCGCTCAGCAGGCCGACCGCGACCAGCACCGCGAACAGGGTGCGGACGGTGGATTCGGAGAGGATCAGCCCGACGAACATGCCGAACCGCTGGCTGCCCGCGAGGAAGCCGCGGGCGAAGTAGCTGACCGCGTAGAAGATGACCGCCGAGAAGTAGACCCAGTAGAGGGTTTCGTTGCCGGAGAGCAGGTCGTCCTGGATCAGGTGGCGGAGCGTCAGGGCAACCACGGCGAAGGTCAGCGACAGCCCGAACTGGATCGTCGCCGCGACGCGGATCGTCTGGTTGACCGGTTCGCCCTTCGCCATCCGCTCCGACACCTGGCGTGAGAGCAGCTGTTCGACCGGGCAGCAGAGGGCGGAGATCGTGATGAAGACCGCCGACCAGAGCAGGGCGATCTGCCCGTAGTCGTGTTTGGAGAGCGTGTGCGAGGCGACCAGGAAGAAGCCGTAGGTCATCACCCCGGTGATGCCGACCCCGACCGCCAGGAAGCCCGCGGTTTTGCCGTACTCGCCAGAGGAGACGGCGGCGTCGGCCTGCGGGGCGGAGCCGTTCGTCGCGTGGCCGTTGGTGGAGGGATCGTTCATCGGTCGATCTCCGTCGGCGCCTCGGCCGGCGGGGTGCCGTGGAGCTCCGTCGGCGCCTCCGACGCGGCGGGCCCCTCGGCGCCCTTTTCGTAGTGCGAGGGCGGCACGCCGAGCGCCAGCTCGACCCGTCGGACCCGCTCGAAGACCCGCTGCGTCATCACCCGCTGCCCGGCCAGGAGGTCGCCGATCACGCCGAGCGCGAAGAGCTGCACGGCGGCGATCATCAGCACCGCGCCGAGGATCAGCGACTGGATGTGGCCGCTCGAGTTGCCGTTGAAGATCGCGTCGATCAGGAACGGCAGCCAGGCAAGGAGCGCCAGCACGCCGACCACGATTGCCGCGGTGACGAAGGCGCGCAGCGGCTCGTAGCGTGCGTAGATCCGCAGGATCGCCGGCGTGTTGCGGCGCACGTAGTCGCCCGTCGATCCGGCCAGGCGCGACTCGCGCGTCTGCGGGTTGGTGGCGACCGGGACCTCGTCGACCGCGACCAGCATCTTGCCCGCCTGGACCAGGCTCTCCAGCGTGTAGGTGAAGTTGTCGACCACCGAGAGCTGCAGCGCCGCCTCGCGGTTGTAGGCGCGGAAGCCCGAGGTGGTGTCGGTGACCTCCGTGTTCGACACGCGCCGGACGACCCAGCTGCCCCAGGCCTGGAGCTGTTTCTTGGCGTCGGAGAAGTGCTCGATCGCCGCCACCTGGCGGTCGCCGACGACCATGTCGGCCTCCCCGGCGAGGATCGGGGCGACCAGCTTGGCGACGTCGGCGCCGACGTACTGGTTGTCGGCGTCGGTGTTGACGACGACGTCGGCGCCGAGCTTCAGGCAGGCGTCGAGCCCGGCCTGGAACCCGGCCGCCAGCCCCTTGTTGTTGGTCAGGCGGACGATGTGCTCGACCCCGCACTCGCGCGCCACGGCGACGGTGCGATCGGTCGAGCCGTCGTCGATCACCAACAGCTCGACCGCGTCGAAGCCGTCGAGGGCGCGCGGCAGGTCGGCGATCGTCGCCGGCAGCGTCTCTTCCTCGTTCAGGCAGGGGATCTGGATGATCAACTTCAAAGGCGGCCCTCAGAGTACGGGGGGTGGGGGTCGTGGCGGAGCTAGAATCGACTGATTGACTGGTCAGTCAATGACATCAGACGATCTTGAATTCCTGCGGAAGGCGCTCGTGCCGGCCGAGGGCGGCCGCGGCCGGGTAAGCCCCAATCCGCTGGTCGGCGCGCTCGTCGTCCGCGACGGGGAGATTATCGGGGAGGGCTTCCACGCCGAGCTCGGCGGCCTGCACGCCGAGCGGGCGGCGCTCGCCGACGCGGCCAGGCGCGGCGAGGACGTGGCCGGGGCGACGATGTACGTGACGCTCGAGCCGTGCGCCCACCAGGGCCGCCAGCCGCCCTGCGTCGAGGCGATCCTCGAGGCCGACATCGCGCGTGTCGTGATCGCCTCCGAGGACCCGACCGCGAAGGCGGCGGGCCGCGGCCCCGAGCAGCTGCGAGCCGCCGAGGTCGAGGCGGAGTTCGCCGCCGCCGAGAGTGAGGTCGCCCACGCCGCGCGCCTCCTCAACCAGCCCTTCCGCAAGCACGGCATCTCCGGCCTGCCGCTGGTGATCCTGAAGACGGCGATGTCGCTGGACGGGCGCACCGCGACCCCGGACGGCTCCTCGCCCTGGATCTCCGGCGAGCGCAGCCGCGAGCTGGTCCATGTCTGGCGCGGCGAATGCGACGCGATCGCGGTCGGGATCGGCACCGTGCTCGCCGACGACCCGCTGCTCACCGCGCGCCTCGGTGATGCCCGTCAGCCGACCCGTGTCGTCTTCGACTCGAACGCCCGGCTGCCGCTCGACTCGCAGCTGCTGGCGACCCTCGACGAGGCGCCGTTGACCGTCGTCCATGGCCCCGAGGCCGACCACCGTCGCCTCGAGGAGCTGCTGGCCGCCGGTGCCGAGACGATCGCCGTCGGCGCCGCCACGCCCGCCGAGCGCGTCCACCCGGCGCTCGCCGAGCTTGGCCGCCGCGGGCTCACCAGCCTGCTGCTCGAGGGTGGGGCGACGCTCGCCGGCGCCTTCGCCGCGGCCGAGCAGATCGACGAGGCGCGCGTCTTCGTCGCCCCGATCCTGCTCGGCGGCCCCGCCGCCGATCTCCCCACCTCGGTACTTCGGGGCGGCCCCACGCAGGCCGAGACCGTCGGAGAGGACACTTTGATCCGAACCCGATTCAAGGAGTGGTGATGTTCACCGGACTGGTGCAGGACATCGGCAGTGTCGAGAGCGTCGAGGGCGGCGCCGAGGGCGCCCGCCTGCGGATCGCGACCGCGCTCGGCCCCGAGATCTGCCTCGGCGACTCGGTCGCCGTCAACGGCGTCTGCCTGACCGCGACCGAGGCCGACGCCGAGGGCTTCGCCACCGAGGCGATGAACCAGACGCTGGAGGTGACCGTGATCGGCGCGCTCGCCCCCGGCGCCCGCGTCAACCTCGAGCTCGCCACCCGCGCCGACGAGCGCCTCGGCGGCCACATCGTCCAGGGCCACGCCGACGGTGCGGGGAAGGTGCTCGAGGTCGGCGAGGACGGCTTCGCCCGGCGTGTCCGCGTCGAGCTCCCACCCGACCTCCGCCGCTACGTCGTCGACAAGGGCTCGGTCGCGCTGAACGGCGTCAGCCTCACCGTCGCCACCCTCGGTGACACCTGGGTCGAGGTCTCGCTGATCCCCGAGACCCTCGAGCGGACCAACCTCGGCGACGCCGTCCCCGGCGACCCGCTCAACGTCGAGGTCGACGTCGTCGCCAAGTACGTGGAGCGGCTGCTGTCACCATTCGCGGGAAAGGACCAAGTGTGAGCCAGGAGACCGAGATCACCAACAGGGCCATCACCGACAGGACCGACACCGCCTTCGCGACGATCGAGGAGGCGATCGAAGACATCCGCCGCGGCAAGATGGTCGTCGTCTGCGACGGCGAAGACCGCGAGAACGAGGGCGACCTGGTGATGGCGGCGCAGTTCGCGACGCCGGAGGCGGTCAACTTCATGGCCAAGGAGGCGCGCGGGCTGATCTGCCTGGCGCTGACCCCCGAGCGCTGCCGCAAGCTCGGCCTCAACCTGATGGCGGCGAAGAACGAGGCGCCGCTGCAGACCGCCTTCACGGTGACGATCGAGGCGGCGGGCGGGGTCAGCACCGGCATCTCCGCCCACGACCGCGCCCACACGATCCAGGTCGCGATCGACCCCGACTCGGGGCCGCGCGACCTCGTCGTCCCCGGCCACATGTTCCCCTTGCAGGCGAAAGAGGGTGGCGTGCTGGAGCGCACCGGGCACACCGAGGCGAGCGTCGACCTGGCGCGCCTCGCCGGGCTGATCCCGGCCGGGGTGATCTGCGAGGTGATGAACGACGACGGCTCGATGGCGCGGGTCCCCGACCTGATCCCGTACTGCGAGAAGCACGAGCTGAAGATGATCACGGTCGCCGACCTGATCGCCTACCGGCGGCGCACCGAGAAGCTGGTCGAACGGGTGGTGGCGACGGCGCTGCCGACCGCCTTCGGCGACTTCACCGCGGTCGGCTACCGCTCCCTGGTCGACGACAAACACCACGTCGCGATGGTCAAAGGCGAGGTCGACGGGGTCGAGGACGTGCTCGTCCGCGTCCACAGCGAGTGCCTCACCGGCGACGTCTTCCACAGCATGCGCTGCGACTGCGGCGAGCAGCTCGAGGCCTCGCTGGCGATGATCGAGCGCGAGGGCCGCGGCGTCCTCCTCTACCTCTCGCAGGAGGGGCGGGGCATCGGCCTGCTGAACAAGCTGCGCGCCTACAAGCTGCAGGAGGAGGGCGCCGACACGGTCGAGGCCAACCTCAAGCTCGGCCTGCCCGCCGACCTGCGCGACTACGGGATCGGCGCCCAGATCCTCGGCGACCTCGGGCTGACCAGCATCCGGATCATCACCAACAACCCGAAAAAGATCGTCGGCATGGAGGGCTACGGGCTGTCGGTCACCGAGCAGGTGCCGATCGAGTCCCAGCCCAACGTCCACAACGAGGCCTACCTGCGCACCAAGCGCGACAAGATGGGGCACATCCTCCACCACCAGGGTCTCGACCTCGACGAGGAAATGATCCACGAAGAGGAGGAACGCGACTCCGAGCGCGGCCGCGACTCCGCCGACGGCGATGGCTGAGGGCGGCGCCTTCCTGGAGGGGTTCGACCCGGCGGAGCGCGAGGCGCTGGCGCCGCTCCGCTTCGCGGTGGTGGTCGGGCGCTTCTACGAGGACCTGGCGCGCCGGTTGCTGGCGGGGGCCGACGCCGGCTTCGAGCTCGCCGGCGTGCAGGGCGACCGGGTCGAGCACCACTCGGTGCCCGGCGCCTACGAGCTGCCCTTCGCCGCGAAGCTGCTGGCCGAGACCGGCGACTTCGCCGGGGTCGCCTGCCTCGGCGTGGTGATCCGCGGCGAGACCGAGCACTTCGACTTCGTCTGCGCCGAGTCGGCGCGGGGGATCCAGGACGTCCAGTTGGAGACCGGCGTGCCCTGCGCCTTCGGCGTGATCACCTGCGACAACATGGAGCAGGCGCTGGCCCGCGCAGGCGGCGACAAACGCGACCAGGGCCGCAACGCCGCACTCACCGTCGCGCGGATGGCGCTGCTGAAGCGTCGGCTGGCCTGACTCGGTACCATCTCGCGTCCAATGGCGAAGGTATGTCACAGCTGCGGCAAGAAACCGGCGTTCGGCCAGTCCCGCAGCCACTCGATGGTCGCGACGAAGCGCCGCTTCGAGCCGAACCTGCAGAAGGTCCGGATCGAGGAGAACGGCCGCCCGCTGCGCGCCTACGTCTGCACCCGTTGCCTGAAGAGCAACAAGGTCACCAAGGCCGCCTGAGGCGGCGTGGGGGCGCCTCGCGGCGTCCTCGGTCCCTCGCCTCGGGTCACGCACTGGTGTGCGCTCCCCTCGGCTCGGTTCCCTGCGTCCTTGCGAGGCTGGCCCACGCCGCCTCAGGACGCCGCGTGACGGCTTACTCGCTCTCGGTGACGACGACCGGTTTCGGCGCGCCGTCGGGGGGGGTGTCGGGCGGGTCGACGGCCAGGTTCGGCAGGATCTTCGACAGCCACTCCGGCATCCACCAGGCGCGCTTGCCGAGCAGCTGCATGATCGCCGGCACCAAGATCGAGCGGATGATCAGCGCGTCGATCAGCACCGCCGAGGCGAGGCCGAGGCCGAACAGCTTGATCACCCGTTCTTCGCCGAGCAGGAAGGAGGCGAAGACGGTGACCATGATCGCCGCCGCCGCCGTGATCACGCGCCCGGTCAGGGCGAGACCGCGGGTGACCGATTCCTCCGCATCGTGGGTGTGCTCCCACTCCTCGTGCATGCGGGACATCAGGAACACCTCGTAGTCCATCGACAGCCCGAAGACGATCGAGAACAGGAAGATCGGGAAGAAGGCGATGATCGGGCCGGTGTTGTCGACCCCGATGATGCTGCCTCCCCAGCCCCACTGGAAGACGGCGACGATGATCCCGAAGGCGGCGCCGATGCTGAGCAGGTTCATCACGATCGCCTTCAGCGGCACCAGGACCGAGCGGAAGACGGCCATCAGCAGGAGCGCCGAGAGCAGGATCACGACGCCGATGAAGAGCGGCAGCTTTTCCGAGATCGCGTCGCCGAAGTCCTCGAAGACCGCGGTGATGCCGCCGACGTGGAGAACCGCGCCGGTCTTCGCCTCGATCGGCGGGATCACGTCGTGGCGGATGTGATCGAGCAGGCTGGTCGTGTCGGCGCTCTGCGGGGAGGTGGTCGGGTAGACCTGACAGAGGCCGACGTTCTTCTTTTCGTTGAAGGTGACCGCGGTGACGGAGGCGACGCCTTCTTCGCCTTTCAGCGTGCTGCAGAGCGTTTCGATCCCCGCGTCGGAGCCCTTGTCGGGCAGCGAGGCGACCATCGTCAGCGGGCCGTTGAAGCCGGCTCCGAAGCCTTCGGCGAGCAGGTCGTAGGCCTGGCGGGTCGTCGTCCCGGACGGGTTGGTGCCGGCGTCGTTGACGCCGAGGCGCAGTGAGAGGGTCGGGATGCAGAGGACCAGCAGCAGGGCGCCGGAGAGGATCGCGGCGGCCCACGGATGGCGCTGGATCAGCCGGCTCCAGGCGAACCACTTGGTGTCTTCGCGGACCGTGTTCTGGCCGCCCGAGAGGCCCGGGATCTTCCACTTGTTGACCCGGTGGCCCGCCCAGGCGAGCATCGCCGGCAGCAGGGTCAGTGCCGCGATCATCGTGAAGAGGACCGCGAGCGCGGCAGCGATCGCGACGCCGTAGAGAAAGGTGATGTTCAGCAGGAACATCCCCATCAGGGCGATGATCACCGTCGTCCCGGCGAAAAAGACGGCCCGCCCGGCGGTGTCGACGGCCCGGATCGCCGCTGCCTGCGGCTCGAGCCCTTCGTCGAGGTTGTTGCGGAAGCGGGTGACGATGAAGAGCGCGTAGTCGATCCCGACCCCGAGCCCGATCATCGCCGCCAATACGGGCGCGAAGTTCGCGGTGTCGACTATGTAGGTGCCGAGCGTGACCAGGCTGAGCCCGACCCCGAGCGCGAACAGGGCGGTGATGATCGGCAGCCCCATCGCGACCACCGAGCCGAAGGCGAGCAGCAGGATGATGATCGCCGCCAGCAGGCCGATCCCGAACGAGGAGTCGCCGCTTTCTTCTTCGGCTTCGGTGATCGCCTGCCCACCCAGCTGCACGTTCAGCGCTTCACCGTCGGACACCCCCTGCGCGGTCTTGATGATGCGTTTGGTGCTTGCCTTGTCCAGTTCGTTGGTCTGGACGTCGTACTGGATCGTCGCGTAGGCGATCTTGCCGTCCTTGGAGATCCCCGAGGCGCCGCCGCTCTTGTAGGGGCTGGCGACTTCGGTCACGTGCGGTTCTTTTTCGACCGCCTTGAAGACGCCTTCCATCTTCTGCTTCACCTGGGGCGATTCGACCCCTTCGGCCGCCTTGTAGACGATCTGCGAGGTGCCGCCCGACTGCTGCGGGAAGTTGTTTTCGAGCAGTTCGTAGGCTTCGGTCGAGTCCGAGGTCGGAAGTTTGAATTCTTCGGAGAATTCGGCGCCCTTCGAGCCCGCGATGCCTCCGATCACGACCAGGGCGATGATCCAGCCGAAGATCACCGTCTTGCGGTGACCGGTGGTCCAGGTGGCAAAGCGGCGCATTGGGCTCCTTCCGTGACTGGGTACTCGTGATCGCCAGAGGCTTGGACGGGGCTACGGCGATGAGCGGGGCCTTTCATCGGCCCCAGGGGGAATCGAGGGGGGATGGTCCTCCACCCGCGGGTGGAGGAGTGAAGGTACCGATAAACGCGGCGGGCGTCGCGCCCGGTCACTAGGTTTTAGGTCCAGATGCCCGATCCGTCAATCGCCCGCTTTAGGCGGGTCGTCAGCTCCGCGCTGGCCTCCTTGGAGGCGAGGCGCCAGGAGGTGAACGACCTCAACGTGTTCCCGGTCGCCGACGGCGACACCGGCGACAACATGGCGATGACCCTGCGTGCCGTGATGGACGAGCTCGATCGGGTCGACGGCCAGGGGCTGGACGAAGTCGGCCGCACCGCCCTGGTCCAGACGCTGGCCCGGGCGGCGCTGATGGGGGCGCGCGGCAACTCCGGCGTGATCCTCTCCCAGATCGTCCGCGGCGCCGCCGAGGAGCTCGCCTCGCGGCCCGGCGAGCTGGTCGACCCGCTGCTGGTCGCCGCCGCCTTCGCCTCCGCCGCCGACGCCGCCTACGACTCGGTCCGCGAGCCCGCCGAGGGGACGATGCTGACCGTCTTCCGCGAGATGGCCCACTCGCTGACCCGCCAGCTCGCCCACCTCTCGGCCGACAAACAGCGGCTCGCCGCCGACATCTCCGAAGAGCAGCAGGACGCGATCCTCGCCGAGGTCCTGGAGCGGGCGATCGCCGACGGCGAGCGGGCGGTGGCGCGGACGCCCGAGCAGCTCGAGGTGCTGCGCGAATCGGGCGTCGTCGACGCGGGCGGCCACGGCCTGGTGCTGATCATGGCCGGGATCGTCGCCGGGCTGCGGGGCGACGGCGCGTCGCTGCCCGAGGTCGCCCACCGCGAGCCGCCGAGACTGACCCGCCCCCATCACGAGGACAGCCGCTACCGCTACTGCACCAACTTCATCGTCTCCGGCGCGGGGCTGGACGACCGCGCGGTGCTGCCGCGGCTCGAGGCACTCGGCGACTCGGTGCTGGTGGTCGGCGACGAAGCGACCCTCAAGGTCCACGTCCACACCGACCAGCCGGAGTCGGCGATGGCGCTCTTCGAGGGGCGCGGCGCGGTCACCAACGTCGACGTCGCCGACATGCGCCAGCAGGTCGCCGAACGCGACGCGCGGCTGGCGACCGGGCGGACCGGGGTGGTCGCGGTGGCGGCCGGGGAGGGGCTCGAACGGCTCTTCGCCGAGCTCGGCGCCGACGTCGTGCCGGGCGGCGAGACGCTCAACCCGTCGACCTCGGAGCTGCTCGCCGGGATCCACGGCGCCGCCGCCGAGGAAATCCTTGTCCTGCCCAGCTCCTCGAACGTGATCATGGCGGCGGAGCGCGCCTGCGGTCTCTCCGAGAAGCCCGCCCGGGTGGTGCCCGCGACCTCGCAGCAGGCGAGCCTGCTGGCGCTGGTCGAGCTCGACCCGGTGGCGAGGCTCGACGTCAACGCCGAGCGGCTCGAGGCGGCGCTCGCCGATGTCGCCACCGGCGGCGTCGCCCCGGCCGCGCGGGACGACGCCCAGGGGCGTTTCAAGCGCGGTGACGCGGTCGGCTTCGCGGGCGGCGAGATCGTCGCCTGGGGCGGCGCCGGCTCGACCCTTCTGGCGACGGTCGAGGTGCTCGCCGCCGACGCCGAGATCGTCACCGTGATCGGCGGCGCCGACGCGCCGATCCCACTCGACCAGGTCGACGCCCACGTGCCGGAGGGGGTCGAGCTCGAGAAGCACGAGGGGGGCCAGCCGAGCTGGTGGTGGCTGCTCGCGGCGCAGTAGCGGTGCGCGGCTTCGCCGGCGTCGGTGAGCCGAGCCGCGCCGAACTGCGCGCCGCGCCGGTCCACTGGCCGCGCCCGAGCGTGCTGGAGGCGGGCCTGGAGGCGCTCGACGGGGTCGGCCCGAAACTGGCGGAGGCGGCGCGCGCGGCCGGGATCGCGACGGTCGGCGACCTCCTCTACCGCTTCCCGAGGTCCCACCGCGACCGCCAGATCCGCCCCTTGGGAACCCTCGAACCCGGCGAGACCGGCACCGTCCTCGTGACGGTGATCGGCAATCCTCCGCGCCCGTTCCGCCGCGGAAAACTCACCATGGTCGGCGTCAAAGTCGGCGACGAAACCGACACCGTACGCGCGACGTGGTTCAACCAGCCCTGGATCAGCGGCAAGCTGGAAAAGGGGTCCCAGATCTTGATCACCGGCAAACGGAGCGCCAAGGGCCTCGCGGTCCAGGAATGGGAGCTGGTCAGTCCCGCCGCCGAACAGGACGATGCGCTCCGGCCGGCGGGTCCTGTCCCCGATCATGAGGACTGCGCGCGAGGTATACGTGCTCGCCCTCATGATCGGCGCCACCCGCCGGAGGAGCCGGGTCAGTCGTTCATGCCGGTGCACCCAGCAACCGAGGACCTGCCCCCGAAGCGGCTCCGCGAATGGGCCGAGCAGGCCGTGAAGCTGGCGCCGAATGCGATCGAGGGGCTCCCGTCGTCGATCCAGGCCAAGCGCTGGCTGGGCTCAGTCGCCTCGGCGATCAAGGCGGCCCACTTTCCAGAGTCCGCCGAAGCCCTCGAAGAAGCCCGCCGCCGGCTCGGCTTCGAAGAGCTCTTCCTCCACCAGGCGCTGCTGGCGACCCGCAAGCGCAGCCACCGCCGCGCCCGTCCGGCGCCCCGCTTCGGCCGCCTCGGTCCGACCGTCGAGCGCTGGCTCGCTTCGCTGCCGTTCGCCCCGACCGCCGACCAGCGCGCCGCCTTCGTCGACATCGACAAGGACCTCGACTCGGGCGAGCCGATGCAGCGGCTGCTGATGGGGGAGGTCGGCTCGGGCAAGACCGTGGTCGCCGTCTACGCGATGCTGCGGGCGCTCGAAGCGGGTCACCAGGCAGCGCTGATGGCGCCGACCGAGACGCTCGCCGAGCAGCACGCGATCACCCTCGGCCGCCTGTTGGCGGAGGAGGCCGTGCCCTTTGCCCTGCTCACCGGCGCGACGCCTGCCCCTGTCCGCCGCCAGGCCCTGAACCAGCTCGCCGGCGGCGAGCTGGGACTCGTCTTGGGGACGCACGCGCTGATCGAGCCGACCGTCCGCTTCGCCCGCCTCGGCCTCTGCGTGGTCGACGAGCAGCACCGCTTCGGGGTCGAGCAGCGGCGGGCGCTCGACTCGAAGGGGGTCGAGGGCATGGCCCCGCACGTCCTCCACATGACCGCGACGCCGATCCCGCGGACCCTGTCCCTGACCGCCTACGGCGACCTCGACACGACTGCGCTCCACCAGCTCCCGGCGGGGCGCAAGCCGGTGACGACCAAAGTGGTGGGGGAGGACGACCGCGAGGTCGCCTACGAATTCCTGCGGAAGCGGCTGCGCGAAGGTCGCCAGGGCTTCGTCGTCTGCCCGCTGGTCGAGGTCTCCGAGAAACTGCCGGGCAAGGCGGCCGGGGAGGAGGCCGAGCGGCTGCGGCGTGGGCCGCTGCGCGACTTCCGGGTCGGGCTCCTGCACGGGCAGATGCACTCGAACGCGAAGGCGGAGGCGATGCGCGCCTTCGCGGCGGGGGAGACCGACGTATTGGTCGCGACGACGGTGATCGAGGTCGGCATCGACGTCCCCAACGCGACCGTGATGATGATCGAGGGAGCCGAGCGCTTCGGCGTCTCCCAGCTCCACCAGCTGCGCGGCCGGGTCGGTCGCGGCGAGCATCCGTCGCAGTGCCTGCTGTTCGCCGCCCAGGCGGGGGAGATTGCGCGCCGCCGGCTACAGGCGGTCGAGCAGACCAGCGACGGCTTTCGCCTCGCCGAGGTCGACCTGATCCTGCGCGGCGAGGGGGAGATCCTCGGCACCCGCCAGAGTGGCGCCGCGCGCTTCGTCGTCGCCAAGCTCCCCGACGACGAGCAGATGCTGATCGACGCCAAAGAGGAGGTGCTCGCCCTGCTCGCCGAACACGGCTCCCTGGAGGACCCGGCCCTCGGTCCCCTGCTCGAGGCCGCCCGCCGCCGCTTCGGCGCCGGCGCCGCCGACCCGATCCCGCTTTGATCTTGGTCATGTTGGTGATGACGTGTTGGTGATGGCATGAGAGTGATCGCCGGGGAGCTGAAGGGGCGGCAGCTGATGGCGCCGCGCGGGTGGAAGGTGAGGCCGACCTCGGAGCGGGTACGGGAGGCGGTGTTCTCGACGCTTGGAGACCGGGTCGAGGGGGCCACGGTCCTCGACCTCTACTGCGGCACCGGGGCGCTGGCGATCGAGGCGCTCTCGCGCGGCGCCGCCCGCGCCACGCTGGTCGACCGCGACACCCGGCCGGCGCTCGGCAACGTCGAGCGGCTTGGGCTCGGCGACCGGGCCGAGCTGGTCCGCGGCGACGCCGGCGCCTGGCTGGCGAGCGCCGCCGCCCGCCCGCACGGCTGCCGCTACGACCTCGTCTTCGTCGATGCCCCCTATAGACTCGCCGACCTCGTGGCTGAGCAACTGGACACGCACCTGCCTGGGGTGCTGGCGGCCGATGGCCGCGCCGTGGTCGAGAGCGGCGCCCGGCGCCCCCTCGCGATCGGCTCCCTGGAGCTGCTGCGGCAGCGCCGCTACGGCGCCGCCGACGTCTCGCTCTACGCGCCGCCGGCGGTGGGCCGATGAATGGCGAGAGGCACAAGAACGGCACCGTCGTCTGCCCGGGCACCTACGACCCGGTCACGCTCGGCCATATCGACATCATCACCCGCACCGCCTCGGTCTTCGACAAGGTCGTGGTCGGCGTCGTCAACAACCCGGTCCGCAAGGACCGGACGCTCTTCACCGCCGAGGAGCGCAAGGCGTTCATCGAGACCGCGGTCACCGACCTCGACAACGTCGAGGTGCGGGTCTTCTCGACGCTCTTGGTCGAGTTCGCCCGCGACAACGACGCGAAGGCGATCGTCAAGGGCATGCGGGCGATCTCCGACTTCGAGTACGAGTTCGAGATGGCGCAGCTGAACCGCAAGCTCGACCCGGGGATCGAGAGCATCTACGTGATCGCCTCGCCCCACTACAGCTTCCTCTCCTCGACCGGGGTGAAGGAAATGGCGACCTTCGGCGGCGACGTCTCCGACCTGGTCCCGCCGGCGGTCGCGACCGCCCTCGCGGAGCGCCTCGCCGGCCGGTGAGCCGCTCCGCAAGGTAGGCTTGTTTCCGCTCGTCCCTTCCTGGGCATCTCCTTGCAAATTTGCCCAGGCGGATTCTTTCTTGGCCAAAATCCCCGCATACACGTAGGCTTACGCACCGTTCATGGACGTCCTGGTCCTCATAGACAAACTCGACGACGTAGTTCACAACGCCCGCCCGGTCCCTCTGACCGATCAGGTGCGTGTCGATCGCGAGGAGATCTACGATCTCCTCGATCAGATGCGCGCGACGATCCCGGAGGAGATCAAGCAGGCGCGGTGGATCGTCAAGGAGCGCCAGGAGATGCTGGCCGAGGCCAAACGCGAGGCCGAGCGCATCGTCCGCGAGGCGCGCGAGCAGCAGGCCCGTCTGATCTCCGACGAGGAGGTCACCAAACAGGCCGAGCGCGCCGCCGACGAGATCGTCGAGGACGCCCGCAACCGCGAGCGCGAAATCCGCCTCGGTGCCGAGGACTACGCCGACGAGATCCTCAACACCCTCGAAGTCAACCTGCAGAAGTTCCTGGCCGCCGTCCAGCGTGGGCGCGACCGTCTCGCCGGGCGCGAGGAAGACCCGGCGCCCGAGCTCGACCAGGCTCCGTAGTTCGCCTGGTGCTCCGGGCGGCCGAGCGCGGTCACCCTCCTCCCTCAAGCTCGGGGATGGCGCCAACCCGATGAGTTCGCAGAAATCGTCGGATAGCGACGAGAAGTGCGAACGCGTGTTGGGGGCTACTCCAGCTTCAGGTCTTTGAGGGCCGACCAGCGGGGGTCGACGGGCTTCTCGTGCTCATGGTCCGCCGGGTCGGCTTCGTTCAGCGGCTCGCCGCAGACGGGGCAGAGGCCGAGGCAGTCGGGACGGCAGAGGATCTGGGTGGGGAGGGCGAGCATCACGGCGTCGTGGGCCCAGCGGCCGATGTCGAGCTCGTCGTCGCGTACGTAGGGGCTGTGCAGCTCGGAGTCCTCGGCGCTGGTCTGGTCGATCTCGCGCGCCTCGACGTCGAGGTCATGCTCGGCCGGCTCGAGGCAGCGCATGCACGGTCCCGCGACGTGGACATGGAAGGTCAGCTTGAAGGCGAAGCCGCTCGAGTGGCGCGACGCCTCGAGGCGGACTTTCGGCGCCCGCGGGTCGGCGTGGTAGGTCTGGCCGCCGAGCTCCAAGGGCGGCAGCTCGACCGGCAGCTCGATCCGCTTGCCCTCCCCGGCGTGGAGGCCCAGGCGGGAGAGGTCGACGACGGTCTCGGGGGCGCTCGGCATACTCTCCGAGGTTACGGAATGTCCGATTTCAGCTGGAAACCAGAGGGCTATCTCGACCTGATCCACGAGGAGGTCCCCGGCTACGACGAGCTCCAGGACCAGGCGATCGCGGCGATCCCCTTCGCCCCGCAGCGCGTGCTGGAGCTGGGGATGGGGACGGGGGAGACGACCCGCCGGCTGCTCGAGGCCTACCCCGACGCCTGGGTGATCGGCCTCGATTCGTCCCCGGACATGGTCTACCGCGCCCGCGAGGTGTACGACGACGTGCAGCTGGCGCGGATCGAGGACCCGCTGCCCGACGGCCCCTGGGACCTGGTGATCGGCGTGCTCTCGGTCCACCACCTGCGCGCCGAGCAGAAGCGCGAACTCTTCCGCCGCGTCCGGGAGCACTCGCGCGCGCTGGTGATCGGCGACGTGGTCAAGGCCGACGTCCAGATCACCGAGGTCACGCCCGGCTACGACTTCCCGGAGAGCGCCGCCGACCTCGCCGAGTGGAGCGGCGGCGAGATCGCCTGGGCCGCCGACGACCTCGCCGTCGTGCGCGCGGTCTACTGAGCCTGTAGCATTCCGCGACCGATGGCCGTCCCGAAGAAGAGAACCTCAAGCGCCCGACGTGACAAGCGCCGCGCCAACCACAAGGCCGCCCAGCCCGCGTTGCGCCGCTGCCCGCGCTGCCATAGCCCGGCGCTGCCGCACCGCGTCTGCCCGACCTGCGGCACCTATGCCGGCCGCGAGGTCGTCTCCCACAAAGTCACCGATCCCACGGTGACCAGCGCCGACAGCTAGCTCACCAGTGGCGCAGAGCCGCCCGGTGACGATCGCCCTCGACGGGTTCGGGGCCGAGCAGGGTTTCGATGTCCTCGCCGAGGGGGCGCGTCGGGCCGCCGCCGACGGCATCGGGGTCCGCGTCTTCGGGCCGCAGCGCTCGCTCGGCCTCGACGGCGCCCCGGGGATCGAGGTGATCCCGACCACCGAGTGGATCGGCAACGAGGACGACGCCGTCCATTCGGTCCGCGAGCGCAAGGAGGCCTCGGTGGTGCGCGCCGCCGCCGATGTCGCCGCCGGCAACGCCACCGCGATGGTCAGCCTCGGCTCGACCGGCGCGACGATGGCCGCCGCCACCTTCGGCCTGCGCCGGCTGAAAGGCGTGCAGCGACCCGCGCTCGCCGTCCGCATCCCCTCGCCGGGCAAACCGGTCCTCTTCCTCGACGTCGGCGCCAACGTCGAGGTCCGCCCCCAGCACCTGGTCCAGTTCGCCTTCCTCGGCGCCGCCTTCAGCGCCGCGGTGCTCGATGTGCGCGAACCGACAGTCGGCCTGCTCACGGTCGGTGAGGAGGCGGGCAAGGGGCGGCCGGAGATCGTCGAGGCGCATCGGGTCTTGGCCGAGGCTCCGGGGATCAACTTCGCGGGCAACGTCGAGGGCCGCGACCTGCCGGAAGCCAAGGTCGACGTCGTCGTCACCGACGGCTTCACCGGCAACGTCGCGCTGAAGGTGATGGAGGGCGCGGCGCGGGAGCTGGCCGGGGCGATCTCCGACCTCGCCCACCGCAACGTGCTCGCCGCCGCCGGCGGGCTCCTTCTCAAACCGGCGCTGGGCGGCCTCCGCCACGAGTTCGACCCCGACACGACCGGTGGCGCGATCCTGCTCGGGCTGCGCTCGATCGCGATCGTCGGCCACGGCTCCTCCGGCGCCGAAGGGGTCGCCAACGCGGTCCGCCTCGCCGCCCGCACCGCCAGGGTCGACGCGGTCGGCCGCACCGCCGCGCTGCTGCGCGAGGGCCACGCCGGCCGCGCCGCCTTGGCCGGCGACGAGGCTGCGGAATAATCATCGCCATGGAGCGCAGTGACGTCATGGTCCTGGTCCGCGAGCACCTCGCCGAGGAGCTCGAAGTCGACCCCGGCAGGATCGAGGAGGGCACCCGCTTCCGCGAGGACCTCGAGGCCGACTCGCTCGACCTCTACGAGCTGGTGATGGAGCTCGAAGACCGTTACGGGATCAAGGTCACGGAGGAGGAGGCGACCAGGATCTCGACGGTCGGCGATGCGGTCGCCTTCGTCCTCGAGCGGGCGCCCGCCTGAGATGGAGGGCCCACCGGCGGCCGACCCTGCTGCCGGGCGCGAGGCCGTCGCCCCCCTTGCCGCGCTGATCGAGGAGCTGCCGGCGGCGCTCCGCCGTCAGGCGCTCACCCACTCCTCCTGGACCGAGCGCCGGGTCGACTCCTTCGAGCGCCTCGCCTTCCTCGGTGACAGCGTGCTCGGGCTCTCGGTCGCCGGCGAGCTCTACCGGCGCTTCCCCGACGTCGCCGCCGGGGGCCTCACCAAGATCCACAACCAGGCCGTCTCCGGGGTCTCCTGCGCGGCGGTCGGGCGGCTGCTCGGGGTGCCCGAGATGCTGCGCGCAAACGAGCCCGCCGACGTCACCGCGGCGATCCCGGCCGAGGTGCTGCTGGACGGCGAGCGGCCGCTGCCGGAGGCGACCGAGGCGCTGATCGGGGCCTGTCATGTCGCCTTCGGCTTCGAGCGCACGGCGGCGGCGGTGGCGACCGCGTTCGAGCCGCGGATCGAGCTCGCCTCGGAGACCCGGATCGACTTCAAGTCGGCTTTACAGGAGCTGCTGGCGCGGCGCGGGGCGCGCGTAAGCTACGAGGTGACGGCGGCCACCGGCCCTCCGCACCGGAGAACCTTCGCGGTGATAGCGATCGTCGACTCCGAACAGATCGGCTCAGGTGAAGGACGCAGCAAGAAGGCAGCCGAGCAGCTCGCCGCGGAGGAGGCATTGCGGGCGCTGGATGGTTAGTCGGTGAACCGGCTTGCTCTCGGGAGACGGGATCGGGGGACACTCGAACGAACCTCCCTGCTGTTCGTGAGAGAGGGTGTCCCCCGATCCCGTCCGGCCGGTGGGCGAATCTGGGCCGCTCAGTGCCCCGCCGGTAAGGCAGGCATGGGAGAGTGATGGCATGTATCTGAGATCGATCACGATGAAGGGCTTCAAGTCCTTCCCCGAGCGGGTGAGCCTCGAGTTCTCGCCCGGCGTCAGCGTGATCGTCGGCCCGAACGGCTCCGGCAAGAGCAACATCACCGACGCGGTGCTCTGGGCGCTCGGCGAGCAGAGCCCGGGGGCGATCCGCGGCGCCTCGATGCAGGACGTGATCTCGGCGGGCGGCAAGAACACCAGCCGGCGCCGCGAGGCCCAGGTCGAGGTGGTGATCGACAACTCCGACGGGCGCGCCGCGACCGAGTTCTCGGAGATCGCCGTCGAGCGGCGCCTCGACCGCTCCGGCGACGGCGGCTACCGGCTGAACGGCGCCCGGGCGCGTCTTACCGACGTCAGCGACGTCCTCTCCGACACGAACCTCGGTCGCGAGATGCACTCGGTGATAAGCCAGGGCCGGGTGGAGACCATCATCCACTCGAAACCGCGCGAGCGTCGCCTCCTGATCGAGGAGGCCGCGGGGCTCGGCAAGCACCGCAAGCGCCGGCGCCGCGCCGAACTGAAGCTACGTGGGACGCGAGACAACCTCGACCGGGCGCTCGACGTCGAGCGCGAGGCGCGCGGCCGGCTGCGGCCGCTGAAGCGCCAGGCGCAGGCGGCCGAGCTGGGGGCGCGGATCGAGCGGGAGGAAATGGAGCTGAAGGCGCGGCTCGTCTCCGAGGAGCTGCGCTTCGGCGCCGACCGGGCGGCCGCGGCGGCGAAGGTGGCGACGACCGCGCGGGCGGCGCGGACGAAGCTCGAGGAGCAGCTGGCCGCGGTGAGCAGACGGCGCTCCGCCGCCGAGGAGCGCTTCGCCGAGCGCGACCGGGCCCGGACCCAGGCCTGGGGCCTCTTGACCAAGCTGCGCGGCGAGTCGGAGCGGGTCGCGGTGCGGGTGGCGGGTCTGTCGCGCAGCGAGGCCGAGGTCGAGGCGCGGTTGGAGCGCCTCCGCGTCGAGCTCGGGCCGCTGACCCTCGACATCGGCGCCGGCGGCGCGCCGGCCCAGCGCGCGCTGAAACTGGAAGAGGAGCTGGGCGAGGTCGACGCTGGGCTGCGGGCGGCCCTGGACGGCCTCACGACCGCGCGCTCCGGCGACGCCACCGAGTCGGCCCGCGAGGGTGCGCTCGGCGAGGTCCGCGCGGGCAGTGAACGGGCGATCCGCCACGCGCGCCGCGCCGAGGGCCTGCTCGGCGAGCGCCACCGCGAGAAGATGCGGACGCGCCTGGCCGGCGGCGAGGAGCTGCTCGACGACGTCCGCGCCGCGCTCGCCGCGGTCGAGGCGGTCGGCGCCGCGATCCGGGCCCGGGTCGAGCGGACCGAGTCGACCGTGGTCGGCAACGAGGGCGACGGCGACGAGATCGCCGACGAGCTGCGCGCCTGCTCGAAACTGGAGTTCGAGCTGCAGGGCCAGATGCGGTCGGTCAGCGAGGAGCTGACCCAGGCCGAGGTCGAGGCCGCCCACCTCGGCGACCGCCGCGCCGAGGCCGAACGCGAGCTGGCGGCGATCGCCCAGAAGCTCGGCGAGGAGGTGCCGCCGGCCGCGGCCGCGATGACCGAGGAGGAGCGCGCCGACATCGACCGCAAGCTCGAGCGACTCGACCGCCGCCGCGCCCAGATCGGCCCGGTCAACCCACTGGCCGAGCGCGAATACGACGAGGCGCGCGAGCACGTCGAGCAGCTGCAGGCCCAGCGCGAGGACACGGAGCGGGCGATGCGCGAGCTGGAGTCGCTGATCCGCGAGATCGACGACGAGATCGAGCGCGCCTTCGAGGAGACCTTCGAGGCGACCGCGAGGAACTTCGAGGAGATGGTCGAACATCTCTTCCCCGGCGGCCGCGGGCGGCTGCGCCGGGTCAGCCTGCGCCCGGTCCGCGACGACAGCAACCTGCCCGGCGAGCAGGAGAATCCGAGCGACGACGACAAGCCGGAGCCCGAGGAGGAGGAGGAGGAGGAAGAGGAGCGCGACGAGCTCGGGGTCGAGATCGAGGTCAACCCGGCGGGCAAGTCGACGCGCAAACTGTCGCTGATGTCGGGCGGCGAGAAGTCGCTGGTCGCGCTCGCCTTCGTCTTCGCCGTCTTCCTCGCCCGGCCGTGCCCCTTCTACATCCTGGACGAGGTCGAGGCCGCCCTCGACGACGCCAACATCGACCGCTTCCTGCAGCTGATCCGGCGCTTCTCCGACCGCGCCCAGTTCGTCATCGTCACCCACCAGAAACGCACGATGGACGCCGCCGACGTCCTCTACGGCGTGACCATGGGGGGAGACGGGGTGACCAAAGTCGTCAGTCGCAAACTGCCGCGCGACCGCGCCGGGGACGAAGCGGAAGACGACGAGGCGGCCGGCGGCGAACCCCTCTCCGCCGTCGCTTAACGCGCCCTTCGCGCACGTTCGCGGCGGTCCGCGTCTAGGCTCTCCCTGAGAAGGGAGGGAGAGATGGCCCAACGCCACATGGACCGATTGTCGTCGTTCGACACGTCGTTCCTCGCCAACGAGAGGGACAACGCCCACATGGCGATCGGCGCCGTGTTGGTCTTCGACGGCCCGCCGCCGGCGCAGGCCGAATTCCTCGCCCAGATCCGCTCGCGCCTGCACCAGCTGCCGCGCCTGCGCCAGCGCCTGCTCACGCCGCCGCTCGGGCTCGGCACGCCGTTCTGGGTCGACGACGCGACCTTCGACGTGCACCGCCACGTCTCCCGCGCGACGCTGCCCGCGCCCGGCGGCGACGCCGAGCTGCGCGCCCTCGCCGGCGAGCTCTACGCTCCGCCGCTCGACCGCCGCAAGCCGCTCTGGGAGCTGACCCTGGTCGACGGCTTCGCCGAGGAGCGCTTCGCCGTCGTCTACAAGACCCACCACGCGATGGCCGACGGGATCTCCGCGGTCGACATCGGGATGCTGCTGTTCGACGTCGAGCCGAGCGCCGCGCCGCCCGGCGAGGAGCAGCCCTGGCGGCCGCTCCGCTCGCCTTCGAGCGCCGGGCTCGCGGTGCACGCCGCGACCGGCATGATCGCCACCCTGCGCCGTCTCGCCCGCTGGCTTGGCCGCGCCACCCACGACCCCGCCGACGCCTCGCGCCGCGCCGGCGACGGGCTGATCGGTCTCTGGGAGGTGACCTGGAACCTGCTGCGCCCGGCGCCGCGGGTGCCGATCAACCCGGCCGGCGTCGGGCCCCACCGCGACTTTGCCTGGGCCACCTTCGACCTGCCCGAGTTCAAGCGGATCAAGAACGCGCTCGGCGGCACCGTCAACGACGTCTTGCTCGCGGTCGCGGCGGGCGCCCTGCGCGCCTGGTTCACCGAACAGGACCCTTCCTTTTGTAACCCACAGGGTGACAAAAGGAAGGGGGCTCTCGAGTTGAAGGCCCTGGTCCCGGTCTCGATCCGCACGGTCGACGAGCACGGTGAGCTCGGCAACAAACTGACCGCGATGCGCGGGCCGCTGCCGATCGGCCTCGCCGACCCGGTGGCACGCCTCGCCACGATCTCCGCGGCGATGGACGACCTCAAGGCCTCCAAGCAGCCGCTCGGCGCCGAAGCGATCTGGGGCCTGAACGACTGGTTCCGCGACTTCGCGCCGCCGGTTCTGCTCGGCCCGACCGCGGCGATCAACTTCTCGACCCGCCTCTTCAACCTGCTGCTCACCAACTTCCCCGGCCCGCAGATCCCCTTCTACGCGCTCGGCCGCGAGCTGGTCGCGATCCACCCGGTCGGCTTCCTCGCCCACCGCCACGGCCTGGCGATCGCGATCCTCTCCTACAACGGGCGGGTCAGCTTCGGCCTGCTCGCCGACCCCGACTCGGTCCCCGGTGTCGAGCGGCTCGCCGCCCACCTCGAGGCCGCGGTCGCCGAGTTGAGCGCCGCTGCCTCCGAGGCGCCGCCGCCGCTAGCCTCCCCGGGCGATGGCGACCAGCTGGCAGGAGATGATCGACCTCGGTTCGCGCGAGCCCGCGAACGTCGCGCCGCCCGCCGAGGCTGAACCGGAGGAGCGCCGCGGCGTCTTCCGCCGCCTCCGCAAGAGCCTCTCGAAATCGCGCCAGGCCCTGCAGGAGGAGATCTCCGCCTCGGTCTTCGAGAAGATCGACGACGAAACCTGGGAACGGCTGGAGGAGGCGCTGATCCTCGCCGACGCGGGCGCGCCGACCACCGCCGCGGTGGTCGAACGGCTGGAGCACGAGGTCGACTCCGGCGCCGTCCCGGCCGAGGGCGAGGCGATCCGCGACCGCCTGATCGAGATCCTCGCCGAGGTCGCCTCGACCGCCCGCGCCAAGATCGACCTCTCGGCCGAACCCTCGGTGCTGATGATGGTCGGTGTCAACGGCACCGGCAAGACGACCACGATCGGCAAGATCGCCTGGCACCTCTCGAAAGAATTCGGCCTCTCGGTGGTGATGGGGGCGGGCGACACCTACCGCGCGGCAGCCGCCGAGCAGCTCGCCGAGTGGGCCGACCGGGCGGGCGCCGAGCTGGTCCGCGGCGAGTCGGGTGCCGACCCCGGGTCGGTCGCCTATGACGCGATCTCGGCCGGGGTCGCCCGCCACGCGGACGTGGTGATCATCGACACCGCCGGTCGCCTCCACACCCAGGACAACCTGATGGAGGAGCTCGCCAAGGTCCGCCGCGTGATCGCCAAACTGATCCCCGAGGCGCCGCACGAGACGCTGATCTCGATCGACGCGACCACCGGGCAGAACGGGCTGCGCCAGGCCAAAGTGTTCTCCGAGGCGGCCGAGGTCGACGGTGTCGTCCTGACCAAGCTCGACGGCACCGCGAAGGGCGGCATCGCGCTGGCGATCGCCGCCGAACTCGGCATCCCGGTGAAGCTGATCGGGATCGGGGAGAAGCTCGAGGACCTGCGTCCCTTCGACCCCGCGGAGTACGCCGCCGCCTTACTCGCGGAGTAGCCTGGATAGATGTTCGACCAGCTTTCAGACCGCCTGCAGTCGACGCTCTCGGACGTCCGCTCGCGGGGCAAACTGAGCGAGTCCGACATCGACTCGGCGATGCGCGACATCCGCCTCGCGCTGCTCGAGGCCGACGTCAACTTCAAAGTCGTCAAAGCGTTCACGAAGACGCTGAAAGAGCGTTGCCTCGGCGCCGAGGTGATGGACAGCCTCGATCCCGGCCAGCAGGTGGTGAAAATCGTCAACGAGGAGCTGGCCGACCTGATGGGCGGCACCGGCTCGGAGCTCGCGATCGCGAACAGCGGGCCGACCGTGATCCTGATGGCGGGCCTGCAGGGCTCCGGCAAGACGACCGCCTGCGCCAAGCTCGCCCAGTACTTCGGCAAACAGCGCAAAGACGTGGCGCTCGCCGCCTGCGACGTCTACCGGCCGGCCGCGGTCGAGCAGCTGGTCACGATGGGCCGGCGGGCGGGCGCCCACGTCTACTCGAAAGGCACCGACGCCGACCCGGTCGACATCGCGACCTGGGCGCTCGACCGCGCCCGCGAGGAGCGGCGCGACTTCCTGATCGTCGACACCGCCGGCCGCCTCCACATCGACCAGGAGCTGATGGGGGAGCTGTCGCGGATCCGCGACAAGACCAAGCCGGACGACGTACTCTTGGTGGTCGACGCGATGACCGGCCAGGACGCGGTCGGGGTCGCCGAATCCTTCGCCGAGGGGGCCGAGTTCGACGGCGTCGTGATGACCAAGCTCGACGGCGACGCCCGCGGCGGCGCCGCGCTCTCGGTCAAGGCGGTCACTGGCAAGCCGATCATGTTCGCCTCGACCGGCGAGAAAATCGAGGACTTCGACCGCTTCCACCCGGACCGCATGGCGCAGCGGATCCTCGGCATGGGCGATGTCCTCAGCCTGATCGAGCGGGCCGAAAGCCAGGTCGACGAGAAGGCCGCCGAGGAACTGCAGGACAAACTCAAAAAGGACCAGTTCACGCTGGAGGACTTCCTCACCCAGATGCGCCAGGTCCGCAAAATGGGGCCGCTCAGCGGGATCCTCGGGATGCTGCCGGGGATGGGCGCGATGAAACAGCTGAAGAACGCGAACATCGACGAGCGCGAGCTCGACCGCACCGAGGCGATCATCCTCTCGATGACCCCGGCCGAGCGCGCCGACCCGCACCTGATCAATGGCTCGCGGCGCAAACGGATCGCTGCCGGCTCCGGGGTCCGGGTCCAGCACGTGCGCGCCCTGGTCAAACAGTTCGACCAGATGCGGGTGATGATGCGCTCGATGGCGAACGGCAAGATGCCGGACCCGCAGAAACTGATGCAGATGAGCGGTCAGGCGCCGCGGCCGAAGGTGCGGCGCCGGTAGGCGGGGCCGTCGTTGCGTTGCGTCGGCGGGGGAGCCGGACTCGACTCGGCGGAATTGAGTCGCGCGACCTGCGGTCGCAGCTCCCGAACATGCTGCGCGCCTATGGCGCGCAGGGATCAGATTGCATATCGCCGCCTTCGGCGACATTCCGGCGAGTCGAGTCCGGCTCCCCCGCCGGGTTCAAGCCATTCAGCGGCGACCGCCCGGGACTCGAAGGAGCTGACTCAGAAAGCGCTCAGTGAGAGCGAGCTGAAGGGACGGAAGCTCGCAAGCGAGCCGATACCCCCGCTGCGTGGTCGTCCTTTCCGGCGCTATGGGTGGGTAGAGACGACCGCGGCCGCGGAATTGGCGGAGCTCGCGCCGTTGGAAGGGATTCGGTCGCCCTGCGGCGGAATGTCGCGAAGCGGCGGAAATGCAATCCGGTCCATGCGCGCCATAGGCGCGCTCCAATATCGCGAGCTGCACCCGCAGGGTGCGCGACTCAATTCCAGAGCAGGGCGGCCGAAGCCCTTCCCTCAGCCTTCAGAACCCTTCCAACTCCGAACTCCGGCAGCGCGGAACCGCGCGTTTCGCTAACCTGCTCCGGCTCATGGCAGTCCGAATCAGACTTCGAAGGGTGGGTTCCAAGAAGAACCCCATCTGGCGGATCGTCGTCGCCGACAAACGCTCGCCGCGTGACGGGCGCACGATCGAGACGATCGGCCAGTACAACCCGCAGACCGAGCCCTCGACGATCGTCCTCGACGAGGAGCGCGCCCGCCACTGGATCGAGCACGGCGCCCAGCCGTCCGAGACCGTGGCCCACCTGCTGCGCACCAAGGGCATCGCCGCCCACGGCAGTTAGCGCCGTGCTAGCCGTCCCGCGGCGATGACCGAGCTGCTCGAATTCCTCGTCAAGGCCCTCGTCGAGGATCCCGAGGCCGTCGAGGTCGAGGAGCTCGAGGAGGACGGTGACCTCGTCTATGAGATCAGCGTCGCCGACGGCGACCTCGGCCGCGTGATCGGCAAAGGCGGTCGCGTCGCCAACGCGATCCGGACGATCGCCAAGGCCGCCGCGGTGCGGATCGACCGCCGCGTCATCGTCGACATCCTCGACTGAGCCGGCTCGTGCGGCTCGACGTCTTCAGCCTCTTCCCGGAGGCGTTCGACTGGCTGCGGACGCAGCGCCCGGTGCGGAACGCGCTGCGCGAGGGCAGCGAGCTGCGCCTCTTCAACTACCGCGACTCGACCCCGCTCTCCGGGCGCCAGGTCGACGACGCGCCCTACGGCGGCGGCGCCGGGATGGTGCTGCGGGTCGACGTGATCGACGCCGCGTTGCAGGCCGCCTACGGCGAAGGGGTGCGCCCGCGGATCGTGCTGCTGACGCCGACCGGGCGGCTGCTCGACGACGAGCTCGCCGACGAGCTGGTCGCCGAGCCGCACGTGGCGCTGCTCTGCGGCCGCTACGAGGGCTTCGACGAGCGTATCCACGAGCACCTCGCCGACGACGAGGTGTCGATCGGGCGCTACGTGCTGGCCGGCGGCGAGCTGCCGGCGATGGTCGTCGCCGACGTCCTGATGCGGAAGCTGCCGGGAGCGCTCGGCAACGCCAGCTCGGCCGCCGAGGACTCCTACGGCCAGGTGCTGGAGGGGATGCCGGAGTACCCGCACTACACGCGGCCGCCGGTCCACCGCGGCTGGTCGGTGCCCGAGGTGCTGCTCTCCGGCGACCACGAGAAGGTGCGCGAGTGGCGCCTCGAACGGTCGCGCGAACGTGCCAAAACGTTTGCCGAGCAGGAGCGGAAGGCCGCTTCCGGCACGGAGTAGCTACCATTCCGCAACCGCGCGGATCCCACCCGGGGCTGGGCGGTTTTTCTTCGCCACGACCCCGACTCCCGCGGAAAAGACTTCAGATGAGCTCAGTGATCGACAGCATCGAGCGTGACCAGCTCCGCAAAGGGCTGCCTTCCTTCGACCCCGGCGACCGGGTCAAAGTCCACTTCCAGGTGATCGAGGGCACGCGCAGACGGACCCAGGTCTTCGAGGGCGTGGTACTGCGCCGGCAGGGCAACGGGGCGCGCGAGACCTTCACCGTCCGCAAGCAGTCCTTCGGCGTCGGCGTCGAGCGGACGTTTCCGCTGCACTCGCCGAAGATCGAGAAACTCGAGGTGGCGGCGCGCGGTGACGTGCGACGCGCCAAGCTCTACTACCTGCGCGGCCGGATCGGCAAGGCGGCCCGCGTCGCCGAGCGCCGCTGGGGCATCGACGAGGACATGGTTTCGAAGGCCTCCCCGACCGCCGAGGAGTCGACCGCGATCGACGCCGAGGGCGTGAGCCAGGAGGAGGTAGTGCCGATCGCCGTCCCGACCGAGGCCGATGGGGACGATGCCGAGGCGACCGATGGGGAGCAGGCCGAGGGGGGAGCGGAGCAGGCGCCGACGGCCGACGGGGGGGCTGAGACTGATGCAGCGGCGGATCCGGACGCAGAGCCGACCGCCGCCGGGGAGACCGTGGAGAGTGCGGCATCGGAGGAGCCCGAGGACGAGGAGCCGGACAAATCCGGTGACTCCGACGAGGACTCCGCGGGCTGAAACTTTCGCTGCCCAAGCCGAAGAGCAAAGCGGGCGGCCTGATCGAGTTGATCGCGATCGTCGTGCTCGCCCTCGGGCTGGCGCTGGCGATCCAGGCGTGGATCGTGAAGCCATACCAGATCCCATCCGGCTCGATGGAACCGACCTTGGACGTCGGCCAACGAGTCCTCGTCAACCGCTTCATCTACCACTTCCACGAACCGCGGATCGGCGACATCGTCGTCTTCCACCCGCCCGAAGGGGCGGAGACCACGGCCGAGTGCGGGGTCGACGTCTCCGATCGCGAGCCGTGCCCGAAGGCGACGCCGGAGGAGTCGAGCCAGACCTTCATCAAGCGGATCGTCGCGGTCGGTGGCGACACGCTCTCGATCAAGGAAGGGCACCCGGTGGTGAACGGAGTGGAGAAGAAGGACGAGCCCTACACCAACCCCTGCGGCAGCACCTCGGTCTGCAACATGCCGAAGGCGATCAAGATCCCGAAGGGCTATTTCTTCATGATGGGCGACAATCGCGGCGCCAGCGACGACAGCCGTTACTGGGGCCCGATACCCAAGTCGTGGATCATCGGCGAGGCTTTCGCCACGTACTGGCCGCCCGACCGGATCGGGACCCTTTAGGCGTTCTTCGCCTTTTTCGCAGAGAATCGCCGTCGTGAACCTGAGGATCCCCAAGCCTAAAAGCAGAGCCGGCGGCCTGATCGAGCTCGTGGTCATCGTCGCCCTGGCTCTGGGACTGGCCTTGGCGATCCAGGCCTGGATCGTGAAGCCCTACCAGATCCCCTCCGGCTCGATGGAGCCGACGCTCGACGTCGGCCAGCGGGTCCTCGTCAACCGCTTCATCTACCACTTCCACGAACCCCAGATCGGCAACATCGTCGTCTTTCACCCGCCCGAAGGGGCGGAGTCGAGCAGCGAATGCGGCGTCCTCGTGAAAAAGGAGCAGCCGATCGAATCGGGCGAGCCGTGCCCGAAACCGACCCCCGGCGAGTCGAGCCAGACCTTCATCAAGCGGATTGTCGCGGTCGGCGGCGACACGCTGTCGGTCAAAGACGGCCACCCGGTGGTGAACGGCGTCGAGAAGACCGACGAGCCCTACATCAACCCCTGCGGCGGCGGTTATGAGTGCAATTTGCCGAAGACGATCAAAATCCCGCCCGGTTACTTCTTCATGATGGGTGACAACCGTGGCGAAAGCGACGACAGCCGCTACTGGGGACCCGTCCCCAAGTCGTGGATCATCGGCGAGGCCTTTGCCACCTACTGGCCCCCCGATCGAATCGGCACCCTCTAGCGAGAGGCGCCGCCCGGTGGGCGGCAAGCTCCACCAGCGCCGCTTGCGGCGCAGCCAGCGGCTCTTCGACTTCGATCGCGGCCTCGACCACCGGTTGGTGGCGGGCGCCGACGAGGCGGGGCGCGGCTGCCTGGCCGGGCCGCTGGTCGCCGCCGCGGTCCTCTTCGACTACGAGCGGCTCTCGGTCGGCGACCGCCGCATCCTCGGCGGGCTCCACGACTCGAAGCAGATGACCGAGGAGGCGCGCCTGGAGATGTTCCCGTGCGTGCTGCGGGCGGCGGCGCGGGTGAGCATCGTGGTGCGCTCGGCGCCGGGGATCGACCGGCGCGGCCTGCACGTGACCAACTGCGAGGCGCTGGGCGACGCGCTGGCGCGGCTCGAACCGGGGCCGGAGACGATCTGCCTGGTCGACGGCTTCCGCCTGCCGCGCTGCCAGGTGCCGCACCGGCGGGTGATCGGCGGCGACCGGACCAGCGCCGCGATCGCCGCCGCCTCGGTGCTGGCGAAGGTGACCCGCGACCGCTACATGCACGAAGCGGCGGAGCGCCACCCGGGCTGGGGCTTCGAGGAACACGTCGGCTACTCGACCCCGGAGCACCGCGCCGCGATCGACAAGCTGGGGATCTCACCGCTCCACCGCCGTTCCTTCCAGAGCGTCGCCTACACCCAGCTCGGCCTAGAAAGCTCCGACGAGATGCTCGAGATCGACGACTACGTCATCGCGGTCGAGGACGACGCCGACGGCGTCGAAGCGGATCTGCGCGTAGTGGGGAGCTGAGCGCCGCTCGCCCATCCAGGCGGTGGCGAGCCGGCGCACCTGGAGCTGCTTGCGCGGGGTGACCCAGAGGACGGGCCGCTCCGGGCCGACCCGGCTGCCGGCGCGGGCGGCCTTCACCTCGACGAAGACGAGGGTGGGACCGGGGGCGCCGAGATCCAGGGCGACGAGGTCGAGCTCGCCGTAGCGGGTGCGGGCGTTCCGCTCCAGGATCTCGTAGCCGAGCGAGCCGAGGTGCTCGGCGGCGCGGGCCTCGGCGAGGCGGCCGGTGTGAAGGCGGTGGGCGGTCATCGAGGACGACGGTCGCGCATCGAGAGTGGTGCGCCGGGGAGCGCGCGCGAATTGGCCCAGAGATGGCACCGAATTGATCCATTCGGCGCGCCACCCGCGCGAATTCTCGGCCTAGCGTCGGTTCCGTGCTCGCCACCGCCCACACCTTCACGCTCGATGGCATCTCGGCCCGGCCCGTGCGGGTCGAGGTCGACGTGCATCGCGGACTGCCCGGCTTCGCGATCGTCGGGCTCCCCGACGCGGCGGTGCGCGAGGCCCGCGAGCGGGTGCGGGCGGCGCTGGTCAACTGCGGCTTCGAGTTCCCCTTGCAGCGGATCGTCGTCAACCTGGCGCCGGCCAGCCTGCGCAAGGCGGGGCCGGGGATGGACCTGGCAATCGCGGCGGCGTTGCTCGGCGCCTCCGACCAGCTCGACTGGGCGGCGATGGAGCTGGTGGCGTTGGCCGGCGAGCTCGCGCTCGACGGGCAGGTGCGGCCGATCAACGGCGCCTTGGCGATCGCCGAGGCGGCCCGCGAGAGCGGCGCGCAGGCGGTGGTGGTCCCGGCCGAGAACGGACCCGAGGCGGGGTTGGCCGGCGGGGTCGAGGTGTGGCCGCTGGCGAGCGTCGCCGCGCTGCCTGGTCTGGCGGCGGGGGAGAGGACGGCACCGCCCGCGCCGTTGGAGCTGCGGATCGGCCCGGCGCCGGGCGCGCCCGACCTCGCCGATCTGCGCGGCCAGCCGCACCTGCGCCACGCGCTCGAGGTCGCGGCGGCCGGTGGCCACAGCCTGTTGATGGTCGGGCCGCCCGGGGCCGGCAAGTCGCTGGCGGCGAGTCGGCTGCCCTCGATCATGCCGCCGCTGGGCGAGGCCGAGGCGCTTGAGGTGGCGCGGATCGCCAGTGCGACCGGGCGGCTCGGCGCCGGCCTCCCCGCCGGGCGTCCCTTCCGCGCGCCCCACCACACGATCAGCGCCGCCGGGCTGATCGGCGGCGGCACCCCGCCCCGCCCCGGCGAGATCACCCTCGCCCACCGCGGCGTCCTCTTCCTCGACGAGCTATGCGAGTTCCGCCGCGACGTGCTGGAGGCGCTGCGGGCGCCGCTCGAGAACGGCGAGGTGGCGATCGCGCGGGCGGGAGGGAGACGTGTCATGCCCTGTCGGTTCATGCTGGTCGCCGCCTCCAACCCGTGCCCCTGCGGCCGTGGCGAGGACGACCCGGCCTGCACCTGCCTCGGGTCGCAGGTGCAGCGCTACCAGGGCAAGCTGAGCGGCGCCCTGGCCGACCGGATCGACCTGCTCGCCGCGGTGGCGCAGCCCGCGGCGGAGGAGATCGGCGGCGCTCCCGGGGAGCCCTCTGCTGTGGTGCGCGAGCGGGTCCGCGCGGCGCGCGAGCGCCAGGAGGCGCGACTCGGCCCGGGGCGCTGCAACGCCGAGATGACCCCGGCCGAGGCGCGCGAGTGCGAGGTCGATCCGGCCGCGGCGTCGCTGCTCGCCGACCTCTACGCGCGTCGCCGGCTCAGCGGCCGCGCCCACGACCGTGCCCTGCGGCTCGCCCGCACCGTCGCCGACCTCGCCGGCTCGGCGCGGATCGGCGAGGAGGAGATGGCGCAGGCGCTACAGCTGAGGCGGCGGGATCGTGTCTGAGCCGGGCGCCTGCCTCGATTGCCTGCGCCGCTCCTGGCTGCTCTCGCTGCTCGGCCCCTACCTGGAGAAGGTGGCGACCGGGTCGGTGGGGCGGCGCTCGCCGGAACTGCTGCGGCTGAGCAACGAGGACCTGGTCGAGGTCGTCGCGCCGGAGAAGGGGAAGAAGGCGATCGACCGGGTCGAGGCGCTCGCCGAAGGCTGGTTCTCGGAGCGCCTGGGCGCGGCCGACTGCTGGGCGATCTGCCGGCACGACGACCGCTATCCACCCGGCCTGCACGACGCCGCCGACGCGCCCTGGGCCCTGATCGGGCGCGGCGACCGCTCGCTCCTGGAAGGGCTCGAGCCGGCGGCGGCGGTGACGATCGTCGGCTCGCGCCGCGCC
The DNA here is from genome assembly GCA_963824485.1 of uncultured Actinomycetes bacterium. Lineage (GTDB taxonomy): Bacteria > Actinomycetota > Thermoleophilia > Solirubrobacterales > 70-9 > VAYN01. Next base: position 183,994 of record CAWGPH010000003.1, on the reverse strand, counting down.
ACCTCCTACGGGCGCGAGGTGGCGCGTGAGCTCGGCCGCGAGGTGGGCGCGGCGGGGCTGGTCGTGGTCAGCGGCCTCGCCTTCGGGATCGACGCCTGCGCCCACCGCGGCGCGCTCGACGCCGGCGGTCGGACGATAGCCGTCCTCGGTTGCGGTCCCGACACCGCCTATCCCGCCGCGCACCGCTCGCTCTGGCGGCGGGTCGCCGAGACCGGCGCGGTGGTCTCCGAGCTGCCGCCCGGCTCGACCCCGTGGCGCTGGAGCTTCCCGGCCCGCAACCGGGTGATGGCGGCGCTCGCCGGGATGACCGTCGTGGTCGAGGCGGCGGCGCGCTCGGGGTCGCTGATCACCGCCGATCTCGCCACCGACCTCGGTCGTGACCTCGGCGCCGTCCCCGGCCCGGTCACCTCGCGCGCCTCGGCCGGGCCCAACGAGCTGCTGGCGGGCGGCGCCTGCGTCGTCCGCGACGGCCAGGACGTGCTCGACGCGATGCTCGGCGCCGGCGCCCGCCACCTGCGCCGCACCGGCCCGTCGCTCGACCTCGAGCAGGCTGCCGTCCTCGCCGCGGTCGACGCGGGCGCCGCTACCGCCGACGCGGTCGCCGCGACCACCGGCCTTCCCGCCGCCCGCGCCTCCGCCGCCCTGGCCCGGCTCGAGCTGCTCGGCTACCTCGCGCCGACCGCGGTCGGCACCTTCACCCGCACCCTCCTCGTCGCTTCCGCCGGCGGCGCCGAGCGGTGAATCCGTGTCCACCGGTTGCTCATCTAGGCTCCACGGATGACGGAGAAACCGGTACCTGCGGTGCTCTCGATCGCCGGCTCGGACTCCGGCGGCGGCGCCGGCATCCAGGCCGACCTGAAGGCCTTCGCCCGCTGCGGGGTGCACGGGATGACCGCGATCACCGCGATCACCGCGCAGAACACGGTCGGCGTCGAGGCGGTCGAGTCGATCCCGCCGGAGATGATCCTCGCCCAGGTGCGCGCGGTCGCCGAGGACATCGGCGTCGACGCGGTCAAGATCGGCATGCTCGGCAACGCGGCGACGGTCGCCGCCGTGGTCGAGGCGCTCGGCTACGTCGGCGACGCGCCGATCGTGCTCGACCCGGTGATGGTCGCCGAGTCCGGCGCCCGGCTGCTCGACGACGACGCCCGCGAGGCGCTGGTCGAGACGCTGTTGCCGCTGGTCACGATCGCGTCCCCGAACATTCCTGAGGCGCGCGTCCTCTCTCGACTCGGCGAGGACGCCTCCCAGGAGGAGCTCGCCCGCGCCGTGCGGGCACTCGGGCCCGAAGCGGTGGTCGTCACCGGCGGCCACTCGGCGGCGCTGGTCGACCTCTTCTTCGACGGCGAGGAACCGGTCGAGATTCCCGGCGAGCGCCACCCCGGCGAGGCCGCCCACGGCTCCGGCTGCACCCACTCCGCGGCGGTCGCCGCCTTCCTCGCCCGCGGCGCCGAACCCCTGCAGGCGGCCGCCGCCGCGCGCCAGGTCGCCTCGCTCGCGGTCGGCGCCGGCCTGCAGGATCTGGGCGAGGGCCACGGCCCCGTCGACGTCTTCGGCCTCGCCGCCGCCGCGGCCGAGCGGCGACAGACTCAGGAGACGCGGTAGCTGCGTCCGGCCGGCGAACCGCACCAGTAAGTTTTCCCTATGAGCACCTACGGCAGCAACACCGCGACCGGCCTCCCGCGCCCTCGCTCGGCGACTGTCTTCGACGGCCCCGACCGCGCCCACGCGCGCGCCTACATGAAGGGGATCGGCTTCGACGACGACGCGCTCAGCCGGCCGACGATCGGGATCGCCAACACCTGGACCGAGGCGATGCCCTGCAACTTCCACCTGCGTGCCCTCGCCGAGCACATCAAAGAGGGCGTCCGCGCCGCCGGCGGCACGCCGATGGAGTTCAACACGGTCGCCGTCTCCGACGGGGTGACGATGGGCACCCAGGGGATGAAGGCCTCGCTGATCAGCCGCGAGGTGATCGCCGACTCGATCGAGCTGATGGCCCGCGGCTATCAATTCGACGCGATCGTCGCCCTCTGCGCCTGCGACAAGACGATCCCCGGTTGCGCGATGGCGCTGGCCCGGCTCGACGTGCCCTCGGTGCTGCTCTATGGCGGCTCGATCGCCCCCGGCCACTGGCACGGTCGCGACGTCACGATCCTCGACGTCTTCGAGGCGATCGGCGCCCATAACGCGGGCGAGATGACCGACGAGGAACTGCACGAGCTGGAGGGCGTCGCCAGCCCCGGCGCGGGCGCCTGCGGCGGCCAGTTCACCGCCAACACGATGGCCTGCGCCTTCGAGGCGCTGGGGATCAGCGCCGGCGGCTCGGCCATGGTCCCGGCCGAAGACGACGACAAGTCCACGGTCGCCGAGAAAGTCGGCGAGTTGGTGATCCGCGTCCTCGCCGAGGACATCACGCCGAGCAAGGTGATCACCAAGGAGTCGCTCGAAAACGCGATCGCTTGTGTCTGCGCCTCGGGCGGCTCGACCAATGGCGTGCTCCACCTGATCGCGCTCGCCCATGAGCTCGACATCGAGCTGCGGATGGACGACTTCGAGCGCATCTCCCGGGCGACGCCGCTCTACGCCAGCCTCAAACCGGGGGGCCGCTTCGTCGCCACCGACCTCTACGCGGCGGGCGGCGTACCGGTGATCCTGAAACGGCTCGACGACGCCGGCCTGCTGCGCCGCGACGCGCTGACGGTGACCGGGCAGACGATCGGCGAGGTCGCCGAGGGCGCGAGCGAGGCACCCGGCCAGGAGGTCGTCCTGCCCGTCGACGCGCCGCTGAAGCCGGAAGGCGGCCTCGCGATCCTGCGCGGCAACCTCGCCCCGGAAGGCGCCGTGGTCAAGGTCGCCGGTACCGAGCGCCGCAAGCAGACCGGCCCGGCCCGCGTCTTCGAGTCCGAAGAGGAATGCTTCCGCGCGGTCAAGGAGCAGCGGATCAACCCCGGCGACATCGTCGTGATCCGCAACGAGGGTCCGGTCGGCGGTCCCGGCATGCGCGAGATGCTGCAGGTCACCGCGGCGATCGTCGGCGAGGGCCTCGGCGAGTCGGTGGCGATGGTCACCGACGGCCGCTTCTCCGGCGCCACCCGCGGCCTGATGATCGGCCACGTCGCCCCCGAGGCGGCGAAGGGCGGCCCGATCGCGGCGATCCAGGAGGGCGACCAGCTGACCGTTGACGTCGACGCGCGCGAGCTCTCCCTCGACCTCCCCGCCGACGTGATCAACGAGCGGATCGCCGCCTACGACCCGCCGGCGCCGCCGCCCGAGTTCCGGCGCGGCGTGATGGCGAAGTACGCAGCGACGGTGAGCTCCGCCGCCCACGGCGCCGTCACCAGCTGACGCCCTGCGTGAGTTGACCTTCCTATAGCAAGGTCAAACCTCGCAGCACGTTGCGAAACATCTTCTATACGCTTTTCGGCCCGTGCCCGGTCTTGATCGGAAACGCAGAGGAGAACTCCTCAGGAGTGTCTTCGACGTGCTCGCCGACCATCAAGACGGCATGAAAGCCCGCGACGTCCTCAAAGAAGTTGAGAAACGGCTCGGTCCGACCGAGTTCGAGGAAGAGACCTACGAGGGGTCTGACACGCGGCGATTCGAGAAGTCGATTCGGTTCGTCACCATCAACGCGGTCAAGGCGGGTTGGATGGTCAAGGAGGCGGGCATCTGGACTCCCACCGAGGCAGGCCTCCTGGCTCATCAGAAAATCCTCAACCCCGAACAGTTCGTGCTTGAGGCACAGCGGCTGTACAAAGAGTGGGCTGACGAGCAGCCGCCGAAAGACGATGCCGAAGAGGTCCTGGCGGAGCAGGAAATCTCGGATTCGTCTGTGACTCTGGAGCAGGCCGAAGAGGCGTCGTGGGAAGAGGTCCGCGAAGCGCTGTACGGCATGGACCCATACGACTTTCAGCAGTTGGTGGGCGGGCTCTTCCGGGGGATGGGGTATTTCGTCGAGTGGATCGCTGCACCGGGAAAAGACCGAGGCGTCGACATCGTTGCTCTGACCGATCCGCTCGGCACCGGCGGTCCGAGAGTCAAGGCACAGGTCAAGCGTGAGCAGGGCAAAACCAACGCAACCACTCTGCGCGCTTTCTTCTCCGTGCTCCATCCGGGGGATATCGGGGTCTTCGTCACTCTCGGTGGCTTCACGTCAGACGCAATAGTCGAGGCACGTACGGAGACGCGCCGAATCCGCTTGATCGATGCGACCCAGTTCTTCAATCTCTGGGTCGAGCACTACGAGAGTGTCCCCGACGAGGACCGGCGGCGTCTGCCGATCCGGAAGGTTCCGTTCTTGCTGCCCCCGCGCAGGGATTCCTAGGGCGCACTGATCAGATGATCGTGCCGATGTCGTCGATCTGGGCGAGGCCGATCAGCGCCTCGCGTTTCGTCGCGCCGTCGGCTCCCTCGTTCTCAGTGAATTCCCCGGCTCCTTTCACCGCCGGGGAATAGGCGCGGTAGGCCGCGCGCCAGCGGTCGGCTTCGATCCTGCCGACCCAGAGGTCGGCGCCGGCCACGTACGCACGCTCGCGCAGGATTTCTTCGAGCCTCGTGTCGTCGAGGCGGTCGTAGCTGGGGATCATCGGCGCCATGGCTGAGCCGGACCAGGTTCGACGGAGACTGTTTTAGTTGGATCCAATCTTCATAGAGGGGGAGATCCGTTGATCCCCCTGTTGAACGTATAGGTCCTCGAACTCAGCGGGTGGGAGATCGCCGAGAGATTCGTGCAGGCGCTCGTTGTTGAACCAGGAGACGTATTCGACGACGGCCAGCTCGAGCTGTGATCTGGTCCGCCAGACCCGGTCTGAGAGGAGCTCGGTCTTGAAGGTGTCGACGAAGCTCTCGGCCATCGCGTTGTCATAGGCATCCCCGACGGTGCCGACCGAGGCCAGCACGCCATGGTCGTCGAGTTCCTGGGTGTAGTCGGCCGACGTATATTGCGACCCGCGATCGGTGTGGGCCACGAGCTCGAAGTCGGCACCGGGCTCGCGTTGGCCAAGCGCCATCCGCAGGGCGTCGAGCACCAGGTCGGTGCGCATGTGGGAGGCCAGCTGCCAGCCGACGACCTTGCGGGAGAAGGCGTCGATCACGAAGGAGAAGTAAGAGACGCCCTCCCAGGAGCGCAGGTAGGTGAAGTCGCCGACCCAGAGGCGATTCGGGGCCTCAGCGCTGAAGTCGCGCTCGACCAGGTCAGGCCGACGGTGAGCCGTCGGGTCGGGCGTTGTCGTGCGCCAGGCCTTGCCGCGGCGCTTGGCGCCTTGGATACCGGCCTTGCGCATCAGCCGCTGCACACGACCGCGCCCCACCTCCTCGCCGGCGCGCTGCAGGGCGATCCAGGTGCGCCGGTAGCCGTAGGCGCAGTAGTTGGCCTCGTGGACCTCGCGGATGCGCTCCAGCAGACGCTCGTCCTCGATGGAGCGGGTCGAGCGGTCACCTCCTCGGCGCTGGTAGTAGGCGGAGGCCGACACCTCCAAGGTGTTGCAGATCGGCTCGACCCCGAAGCGCTCGCGATGCTCCTCGACGTAGGAGCTCACTTCGTTCGGCGTGGGTCGAGCTCGGCGGCGAAAAAGGCAGACGCCGACTTCAAGATGTCGTTGGCCCGGCGCAGTTCGCGCACCTCACCGCGTAGGGCCTTCAGCTCCTCGCGCTCCTCCGTGCTCAGCAAGTCCTTGCGGACGCCGGCATCGGCCTCTGCCTTTCTCACCCACTTGCGCAGGGTCTCGTGGTGGATGCCCAGGTCGCGGGCTACGTGGGCAATGGGGCGGCCGGAGTCGGCGACCATCCTGGCACCGCGATCGAGCAGCTCATCGGGGTATTTCTTCTGTCGTGGCATGGCTTGGGAGTTCCCTTCTTCCAGGTAGGAATCCTGGTTTCTGGGTCTCCGTCAAACCCGGCCTGGCTCAACCTCCACAGCAGCTCGAGGCTGGTCTACCGCTACGGTTCGCTCATTGAAAACCGGTGTTGCGAGGACCGGTTGAGTCCGGGTTGCGACCCGCGATCGGTGTGGGCCACGAGCTCGAAGTCGGCACCGGGCTCGCGTTGGCCAAGCGCCATCCGCAGGGCGTCGAGCACCAGGTCGGTGCGCATGTGGGAGGCCAGCTGCCAGCCGACGACCTTGCGGGAGAAGGCGTCGATCACGAAGGAGAAGTAAGAGACGCCCTCCCAGGAGCGCAGGTAGGTGAAGTCGCCGACCCAGAGGCGATTCGGGGCCTCAGCGCTGAAGTCGCGCTCGACCAGGTCAGGCCGACGGTGAGCCGTCGGGTCGGGCGTTGTCGTGCGCCAGGCCTTGCCGCGGCGCTTGGCGCCTTGGATACCGGCCTTGCGCATCAGCCGCTGCACGCGACCGCGCCCCACCTCCTCGCCGGCGCGCTGCAGGGCGATCCAGGTGCGCCGGTAGCCGTAGGCGCAGTAGTTGGCCTCGTGGACCTCGCGGATGCGCTCCAGCAGACGCTCGTCCTCGATGGAGCGGGTCGAGCGGTCACCTCCTCGGCGCTGGTAGTAGGCGGAGGCCGACACCTCCAAGGTGTTGCAGATCGGCTCGACCCCGAAGCGCTCGCGATGCTCCTCGACGTAGGAGCTCACTTCGTTCGGCGTGGGTCGAGCTCGGCGGCGAAAAAGGCAGACGCCGACTTCAAGATGTCGTTGGCCCGGCGCAGTTCGCGCACCTCACCGCGTAGGGCCTTCAGCTCCTCGCGCTCCTCCGTGCTCAGCAAGTCCTTGCGGACGCCGGCATCGGCCTCTGCCTTTCTCACCCACTTGCGCAGGGTCTCGTGGTGGATGCCCAGGTCGCGGGCTACGTGGGCAATGGGGCGGCCGGAGTCGGCGACCATCCTGGCACCGCGATCGAGCAGCTCATCGGGGTATTTCTTCTGTCGTGGCATGGCTTGGGAGTTCCCTTCTTCCAGGTAGGAATCCTGGTTTCTGGGTCTCCGTCAAACCCGGCCTGGCTCATGGCCGACATGTACCCCGTTGCGTGCTTTTGGTCCCCTATCGGGTCCAAATCCACCCAGCGCGAATCGCGCTGCGTGCTTTTTCCACCCTATGGCGTGGTCAATCCACGCAGCGCTGCGGATCAGGCGTAGCCCATGCGTTCCAGCACCGGGACTTCGCGGATCTGGGGCGGCTGCAGGTGGTCCCAGAGGATGCCACGGGGGCGGTCGTACTGGCGCTCGATCTCGATCACGGCGCGCGGCGTCGCGATCAGGTCGCAGGGAAGGTCGTGGTCGGTGACCATCAGGTGCTGGCGCAGGATCTGGATCGGGTGGACCGTGGTGGCGACCGTGATGTGGGAGTCGATCTTGCCCGCGTCGACGAGGATCCCGTACTCGAGATCGTGGTAGCCACCGCCTTTGCCGATCCTCGCTCCACTCAGGTTGACGGCGACCGAGCCGCAGAGGACGAAGTCGATCTCGGGGAGGTCGTCGAGGGCGACGACGTCGCCGTGCTTCAGCGCCCCCTTGATCGTCGCCGCCTCCTGGACCGCTTTCTTCGAGAGCTTTTTCGGGTCGAGGACGCGGAAGGGGTGGGGGTCGCGCAGGCGCGGCACCGCCATGATCACCGTCTTGCCTTCTTCGAGCGCGATCCGGCGGGCGTGGGTCTGCGGCGAGTCGGGGTTGGCCTTGACCACCATCGCCCGTTTCCAGAGCCGATGGCCGGCCAGCTTCTCGGCCGCCAGTTTCGCCCCGGCGAAGTTGGGGATGCGCCCCTCGGCACCCGGGAAGCGCGAGACGCCCTGGTCTTCCATCGCCTTCCAGACCTCAGCCCGGACTTCGTCCTTCGAGCGCACGAGTCGAAACATATCCGCAGAGGGGGGCGAATACCGGCGCATCTCGGCGTCGTCGCTCGGTCATGTGCAGAAGCACACTCCCTCTCTCCTCCTTGATCTGCTTGGTCTTCGCCCCCCTCTGCATCAATCTGGGTAGATGTCTTTCGTGACCAGCGCAGGACGTGATGACTTGAGCACGAATGAGGCTCTCGTGAACTGGGATACGGCGCTGTCCGGATATGACCGCGATCTGCGGACCCGCGGGTCGGCGGAGCGGACGCGGCGCGCCTACGGCGTCGACCTCGTCGCCTTCACTTCCTGGGCCAAGGGCCTCCACCTGGCGCCCGGCGAGCTCCGCCACCGCGACGTGCGTCGCTACGCCGCCGCGCTCTCCGGGGAAGGCAAGGCCTCGACCACCGTCGCCCGCCACCTCGCCGCGATCCGCGGCCTCTACGACTTCCTGGTCCGCACCGAGCAGGTCGGCGGCAACCCGGCCGAGCTCGTCTCCTCGCCGAAGCGCCCGCAGAAGCTGCCGAACGTGCTGAGCGGCGAGCAGATGCGCGCGCTGCTGGAGGGGATCCCGGCGCGGACGCCGCTGGAGCTGCGCGACCGGGCGATGTTCGAGCTCGCCTACTCCTGCGGGCTGCGCTGCGAGGAGATCGTCAACCTCGACATCGACTCGTTCGACTTCGAAGAAGAGCAGCTGCGGGTACTCGGCAAGGGCTCGAAGGAGCGCCTGCTGCCGGTCGGCGAGCCCGCCCGGCGGGCATTGGAACGCTATCTGCAGCGCGGCAGACGGCCGCTGGCCGGCGATCCGCGCGAGCGCGCCCTCTTCCTCTCGAAGAGCGGCAGAAGGCTCTCAAACTCGGATGTGACGCGGCGTCTACGGATCTGGGTCGCAAGTGTGTCGACCGTCGGCGGTGTCTCGCCGCACTCACTCAGGCACTCCTTCGCGACGCATCTGCTCGAAGGAGGTGCCGATCTGCGTACGATTCAGGAGTTGCTAGGCCATTCCTCGATCTCGACGACGCAGGTCTACACCCGGGTCGACGCCGCTCGCCTGCGCGACACCTACACCGACAGTCATCCGCGCGCATGATCCAGCCTCCCCTCGACAAACGTAGAATCCCCTGACCATGGCGATGGAGACCGGGGTCAAGGAAGTCGAGCTGAAAGAGCTCTGGCGGCGCTACAAAGAGCAGGGCGATCCCGCTGCCCGCGAGCGGCTGGTCGTCGCCTACTCGCCGATGGTCAAGTTCGTCGCCGGCCGGCTCGGCGCCGGGCTGCCGTCCCACGTCGAGGACGCCGACCTGATCTCCTACGGCCTGGTCGGCCTGATCGGCGCGATCGAGCGCTTCGAGCCCGAGCGCGGGATCAAGTTCGAGACCTTCGCGATGACCCGCATCCGCGGCTCGATCATCGACGAACTGCGCTCGCTCGACTGGGTGCCGCGCTCGGTCCGCTCGCGGGCCCGCGAAATCGAACAGGCCCAGGCCAAACTCGAGCACGAGCTGCAGCGGGCGCCGACCGAGCAGGAGCTCGCCGACAAACTGGGGGTGACCGAAACCGAGCTGCAGAGCTCGCTGCTCGAGATCGCCAACTCCTCGGTCTACGCGCTCGACGAGCTGTGGACCGTCTCCGACTCCTCCGGCGACCAGGTCAGCCTGCTCGACACGATCGCCGACGACGGCGCCGCCGACCCGCAGGAGGCGCTCGCCTCGAACGAGGTCAAGGACCGGCTGACCGAGGCGATCGGCTCGCTGCCGGAGCGCGAGCAGCTGGTCGTCGCCCTCTACTACTACGAGAACCTGACCCTGCGCGAGATCGGCGAGGTCCTCGGTGTCACCGAGTCGCGCGTCTCGCAGCTTCACACCAAGGCGGTCATGCGCCTGAAGTCCCACCTGCAAGAGCCGGATCGGCAAGCCTGATTTCAGGCGGGCCGTTCGCGATGCCGCATTTTGCGTAAAGAGCCTGCCCGCTGCTAACTTGGGGCGGGTGAGCCCCCAAGGTACCTGTGCGGTGTGTGGACGGACGATCCTCGACGGCGAGCAGGTGCATTCCTACGTCTCCGCGGAGGGACGCCACGAGGTCTGCGATCTGTGCGCGGAGCGCACCCCGGAGCTTGGCTGGCTGCCCGCCGAGCAGGAGGGCGCGGCGGCGGTGCTGCGCGCCGAGGTGAACCGCGGGCCGGGCTTCTTCGCGCGGTTGTTCGCGCGGCCGGACCGCCCGGTCGCCGAGGCCGGAGACGAGTCGACGGAGCCGATCGCGCCCGTCGTGCCAGGCGCCGATGACGAACTTGACACGGAGCGCTACGACGTCGAGGCAGAGTGGGCGGCCGAGGCCGAGCGGGCGGCGGCGCCGTCGCCGCAAGGGAACTCGGCCGACCTGCCCGCTCCCGCCGCGCCCCGCCCCGATCCCGCCGGCCGCGGCATGCGCCCCCGCCGGTTGCAGCCGGACCTCTCCCCGGCCGGGCGCTTCGAGCGCGCGATCTCCCGCTTCAACGCCAGCGATGCGGGCCGCACCGTCGCCGGCCTGATCCGCACCCTCGGCGCGCCGTCGGTCTCGGTCGGCGACTCGGCCGGGGCCGCCGACGAGATCCGCGTCACCGTCGCCTGGGAGCTGACCTGGTACCAGTGGGGCGTCGACCTCGGCGACGAGCTGCGTCCCGTCTACGAGCTCAGCAAGGGCTTCGAGGTGACGGAGATCGACGCCGCCGCCCGCCAGTGGAACGCCTCCGCCCACGACGGGCGGATCGTGATGGTCGCGCCGGGCCGCCGTGAGGCGGCGGGCGGCCGCCCCGTACATCGTTAGATGGCGAAGCTGACGGTGAACGTCGACGGGGGCGCGCGCGGCAACCCTGGGCCGGCCGCGATCGGTGTGGTCGTCCGCGACGCCGACGGCGTGGTGGTCGAGTCGGTGGGGGAGACGATCGGCGCGACGACCAACAACGTCGCCGAGTACCGGGCGCTGCTGCGCGGCGTCGAGCTGGCCGCCGCGCACGGGGCGACCGAGCTCGAGCTGGTCGGCGACTCGGAGCTGGTGGTGCGCCAGATCGAAGGCCGCTACAAGGTGAAAAACGCGGCGATGAAGGACCTTCATGCCCAGGCGGTGAAGGCGCTCGCGGATTTCGACGATTGGTCGATCCGCCACGTCAGGCGCGAGCAGAACGCCGACGCCGACCGGCTCGTCAACGAGGCACTCGACCATGTCTGAGCCCGAGGGCGGCGCGCGGCCGATCGATCCGGGCGTCGACATCGGCCACGTCCACCTCAAGGTGGCCGACGTCGAGCGGTCCATTGACTTCTACTGTGGGGTGCTCGGCTTCGAGTTGATGCAGCGCTACGGTGCCGATGCCGCCTTCGTCTCGGCGGGCGGCTACCACCACCACATCGGGCTGAACTCCTGGGAGTCGCGCGGCGGCTCGCCGCCCGCGCCCGGCACCACCGGCCTCTTCCACTTCGCGATCCGCTATCCGACCCGGGCGGCCCTCGCCGACGCGCTGCAGCGGCTGGTCGAGGCGCGGGTGCCGCTGCAGGGCGCCTCCGACCACGGCGTCAGCGAGGCGCTCTACCTCACCGACCCGGACGGCAACGGGATCGAGCTCTACTGGGATCGGCCGCGCGAGGAGTGGCCGGCGCCGGCGGCGGGCGAGAAGGTCGCGATGTATACGCGGCCGCTCGACCTCGAGTCGCTGCTCGCCGAGGCAGCGACGGCTTGAGCACGGTGGCGCCGACGTCGCCGCCGTCCTCCTCGCCTGCCTGGACACGCCCGGGACGATCGGCCGCGGCTTCGACCTCACCAGCGGCGCCACCCCGATCGTCGGCGCGCTCCGCCACTAGTCCCGTCACCATTCCGCACGCCTTCGCCATGCCCCGCCCGTCGATGGGCCGAAAACTCCACCTATAGGGCATGTTTTCGGCCCATCGACATCGAGCCGTTGGGGAAGTGCGGCGGAATTGGGGAGGAAGGCGCGTTAGACCGCGCTGATGTCGCGCGCCGGGCCGGACTCGACCGGGTTGCCGGCGGCGCGCCAGGCGCCGACGCCCTTGCCGACGTGGATGACGTCGGTGAAGCCTTCGCGCTGCAGGATCGAGGCGGCGAGGCCGGAGCGTTTGCCGCCCCGGCAGATCGCCGCGATCTGGCGATCGCGGGGCAGCTCGTCGACCCGGGCGGCGATGTCGCCGTAGGGGATGTGGAGGCTGTCGGGGATGTGCTCGCCGGCGTACTCGGAGTCGTTGCGCACGTCGAGAACCAGCGGCGCCTCCGGCCCGCCGATCCGGCGCGCCAGCTCGCTCGGGTCGATCAGCTCGATCCGCTCGACCGCGCGGCCGTCGGTCCGCCAGGCGGTCATCCCGCCTTCGAGGAAGCCGCGCACCCGCAGGCCGACCGCGGCGAGCAGTTCGGCCGCCTCGCACTCGTCGACGTCGTTGGCGGCGACGACGATGATCTCGACCCCGGGGGGCGCCACCCGCGAGACCTTGGTCGCGAAGCCGGTGTCGTAGGCCGAGGTGCTGAGCGCGCCGACGATGTGGGCCTCGTCGAACTCCTCGTTGGTGCGGCCGTCGATCACCACGGCGCCCGCCGCGACCGCCTCCTCTACCTCGTGCGGGGTGAGCGGCAGCGGCGCCCCGAAGCCCTCGATCAGCGGACCGCGGTTGAGCGCGACGATCTGCTCGACGTTCGGCGGGCGGTCGGGCAGGGAGGAGGTGGCGCTCTCGACGAAGTCGGCCTCCGAGCTGATCGCCAACGCCGGGTTGTGGGCGCGCTCGAAGCCGATCGTCGAGGAGCTCTTCAGGTCGATCCCGGCACCGCCGCAGAGCGAGCCGCCGAGGTGGCCGGGCCAGACCTCGACCTCGTCGTCGAGCGCCAGCAGCCGCTCGTGCAGCGAGTGGAACATTTGCGCGGCGCCTTCGCGCGGCTCGATCGCCAGGTCGGGGCGGGCAACGTCGCCGATGAACAGCGAGTCGCCGGCCAGCAGCGCCCAGGGGGCGCCGCCGCGGCTCGCGTCGCTGAGCAGGAAGCAGGTGTGCTCGGGGCGGTGGCCGGGGGTGTGGATCGCCTCGACCGTGAGGTCGCCGAGGGTCAGCACCCAGCCGTCGCCGAAGGGCTCGTGCGCGTAGTCCGCGCCGGCCAGCTCGTGGACGTGGATCGTCGCCCCGGTCTGCCGCACCAGCCGGCCGTGGCCGGAGACGTGGTCGGCGTGGTTGTGGGTTTCCAGGATGTGGCCGATCCGCACGCCGTGGAGGCGGGCCAGGCGGCGGTAGGGCTCGACCTCCCACTGCGGGTCGACGACCACGGCGACGCCGTTTTCGCGGTCGGCGACCAGATAGGAGGCGCAGCCGAGGTCCTCGTGGATGATCTGGCGAAAGAGCATGGTCAATTCCCTCCTAACCAGTGAGGCTAGCGCCTCGCGCGGTGCCGGGCGAGCCCATCGCGAAGTCCGATCGCCAACTTTCTCAGCCCGTTAACTCCCCGCCCCGACCCTCCCGCGAGGATCTTTCCGAGTCGGCTCGGCGTGCCTCCAACCGCCGTCCGGCGTAACCCCGCATCGGTGTGGCAAGGCGCCGATGCCGCTGGACGACGACCCCGAATCTGCCGCTTCGGGGTCGTCGCGCGTCCGGGGGACAACTTTTCGCCGTGAGCCGGAAGCGCCGGAGAACGGCTCCGCTCTCCGGCGCCTCGCCGAGCAGCTCGGCCTACGGGTCTGCGGCCGCCTCGACAGACAGCGAATAGTCGCGCCCACCGGGGCGGACCGACGCGCAGGACGCGCGGGACGGTATCTTGTCGCTTTCACGCGGCTGTAGCTCAGCTGGCTAGAGCGTCTGCTTGCCATGCAGAAGGTCGAGGGTTCGAATCCCTTCAGCCGCTTTTCGCGAATCCCCCGCAAATCAGCTGCTATCTGCTGGTTGTCGACAACCAGCGTAGCGGCCGAATCGGGCGGGAGTAGCAGTTGGGAGTAGCAAACTCGGGGTTGTTCCCTCTGACGGAGGGCCCCGTGAATGGCTGCAAGCCACCGCTGAAAGGTGGTGATTTCGTGAAATGTGTTTCGGCAGATCCGGAATCGGACCAGGCGGTTCGAGTTCGCCGGACCGCGTCACGGGCGGCGCTGCCACTACGTCGACGAGTTTGATCAGATACCCAGGCTCTTATCGAGCGTCCGGGAAGAAGGACTCGAGCAGCTTCCCGCCGAGCCCGTCGCCCCAGCGCTCGTTGGCGAACTCGAAGAGAGGATGCGCATCGGCGGGAAGGACGAGCTCGGACCAGCCGATTTTGTACAGCACGTAGCAGAGGGCGATCGTGTCGCAGAGGTCTTCCCAGAAGCGGGTGAACCCGCCTCCCACGAAAACCGGGCCATTGCTCTGCCAGATGTCGCCATTCGTATGGCCCGGACGACTGTGTGCGTAGCGACAGAGTTCCGTGTAGGCCCGCTGAAGCAGCCCGTCGGGGTTCCGTCCGAAGAGCCGTGGCTCCCCGAATTGGGCGTCGACCTCGGCCAGCTGCGGGGCCAGCCCGAGCCGCTCGACCATGTTGCCGAAGGCGGGCTCGTAGCTCCCGTCGCGCCAGCGGCGGAAGTTCTCGGTGTCGCCGTGGATGGCGAGCGCGGCTGAGGTCGCCATCCCCTCAAGCGCGTTCCGCAGCCCTGCGGTCGCCTGGCGGTAATAGCCGTGTGCGGCCATGAAGGGTGCGGCATGGAACTCATCGGCCGCGTCCAGGGCCGCGTCGAACATGAATCCGCCCGGCTCCTCGGGCTCGTAGGGCATCGCTTCGATCCAACGCCCCCATTGGTTATGGGCGTCGGCGAGCATCGTGCCCAGATAGTCGGTGGTGCGGAGCAGGACATCGGTCGGCAGGTCGATCAGACCATCCCAAGACTCCTCGTCGATCGGGTCGGTGGGTGGCCGGCTTTCCCCGGGAGCGATGGCAAAGACCTCGTCGGCGAGGTACGCTCGCCGGCGCCGGAAGTCGTCATCGGGAAGCGCCCTGAAGTTCTCGGGTCGCAGAGGCATCGTTCAATTATGTGTGCCGCGGGTCGACGTAAGCCCCACGGATGCCAAGAGCGGGATGCGCGCATCCCGTGCGGCATCATCCGTCGCCTGACTCCTCCAGGAGGCGGGCAAATTCGATGGCCCCCTGGGAGACGATGATGTTGACCACGTCGCGAGCCACCGAACCAGCCTCGCCGCCGGCCGCGAGGCCGGCGCGGAGGGTCGCCTCGATCGATTCCCGGGCCCCGATCACAAACCAATCGCGAACCGCGCCTTCCACCATGCGACGTAGGATCTCGACCGTGGCGAGCGGATATGCCCCGCTCAACCGCGACAGCCACTCGGCGACCATATGGTCGGGTTGCACGGTGCCGCCGGCGTCCAGTAGTTCCTTGAGGTAGCCGAGCGACCACTCGACCTCGAACTCGCCGGAGTCGAGCCACCAGGCAAGGCCGGAGAGCTCATTCGGCGGGGCGCCGTCCTGGACGGCGCGAAGTCGGCGCTGGGCCAACGCCTCCATCCGCGCCACGATTTCCGGAGCAGGCGATCCGAACGAGTCGAGGCCGCGGCCGATCGCGTCGATCGCCAGTCCTCGCCGCGTCGTCGAGGCGTGCGAATAGAAAAGGTTGAGGAGCCCGCCCGGCGCTTCGAAATCTATCGTCCCGCTGAGGTAGTGAGACATCAGGTTCGCGACCAGCGAGCCGTCCGGATCATCCAGGCGGCCCTCGGCAGGCTCAGCACTCAGTTCCTCGATCGCGCGGCGGTACTGGCCCTCGAGCAGTTCGAGGAACACCGGTGCCGGCGGCGCGGATTGGATGTATCCCTCCCAGGCTGCGCGCCAAAGCGTCGGATCGCCGTCGAGCGGGAAGAAACGGGCGCACCGCTCCCCGGACCAGGGCTCGTCGGCGAAGAGTAGGTCGCCGAAGGCGGCGCCGAGGGTCCAGCGCACCGCGGCCGATGAGCCGATCGGCGGGTCGAGCGCCTGCTCGAGCAGTGACGCGAGCTCCGGCCGCAGGCCCTCCACCCCTTCTTCGCGGTCACGGACGGCGAGCCGACAAAGCCCCTGCAGCGCCCGACAGCGGACGGAGTTGATGGCGAGACTCGCCGGTTCGCGACCCTCGCGCTCCTCTTGGCCCTCGACGGTCGGATCATGGTGGAAGAAATAGGCGGACAAGACATGGAGCACCTGCTTGCGCATCCCGTAGGGGATCTGGGCCGGGCCTCTGAAGAGACCGTGGAAGATCAGATCGGCGCCGCCCCAACAGACCTGAGCTCGGCCGGCGTCCCCGCCTACTCCCGGACGATCGCAGTCGACCGGGCCGTCTCCCAGCGCCGCCGAGGCGAAATCGAGTACCGGGCCCCAGTCGAAGGGAGCACCTTTTTCGACCGCCTTCCTCAGACCGCCGAGGACAGCGTTCCCGTAGACGGGATCGAGTTCGCCAAAGGCGAGCGCCCCGTCCGCGAATCTGGCCGGATCGGCGGCGACGGCCTCTTCGAGCGTGCGGGCGAGTCCCGACCTCGTGGGCGCCCGAACCTCATCCTCGAGCGTCCAATCACGAAGGTAGGCGACGAGGACGTCGAACTCCATGGTCCGAAGCTCGGTCAGGTCGAGAGGGGAGATGTCCCCGTGATAGGCGGTCACCATCCGCGGCGGATGGGGATCGATCTGGCCGAACTCCTCGACGAGCGCCTGACGGCGCGACTCCCACTCAGCGGGCAGGCCGTCCCCGAGCGCGCTCAGCACCTGCAGTTGCCAGAGGCGCCTGCGTGTGGGGTCGGGCTCATCCCGCCTACCCTCCTCGATCCATCCAAGCAGCCGATCCCGGTCGTCGGGCTCGAGTGTCGCGAAGGCGGCAACCGCCAGGGCTAGGTACTCCTGGCGGGTGGTGCCGTCCTCGAGCGCGGCGCGATCGAGCAGTCGTTCCCGGGCGATCTCCGAGGTCGGATGCCCGCTGAGAAGGTCGAGCGCCAAGCGCCTGCCGATCTGCATCTCGGGTGCCTCGAGGGCGGCGACGATCACCGCGATCGGCATCCCGGTCTGCGCGAGTATCTCGGCTGCGTCACGGGCACCGCCGATGAGCTGGTCTCGGTCGTCGCCTCGCCGTCCGGCGGCGATGCTCGGCCGCCAGATGTACGAGTGGGCGTCTGCGCCCTGGCCCCCCAGCCGCACCTCGAGCAGTGAGATCACCATCTCGAGTCCCGCGAGGCCCGCCGCCGGGAAGATCCTTGGCACGAGCCAATCGAGATGCTCGCCGGCGACGTCATCGCCGGCCTCGGCCTCGGGGTTAGTCAGGAGCGCGTGGGCGACGGCCACGCCCTCCTCCGTGGCGCCGCCCTCGAAGAGGTGGACCACGAGGTCGCGCGCCTTGAAGGGCAGCGCCCACTGGATTGGGGTTTGTAACCAGTCGCAGATCGGTTCGACCAAAGGCAGGGCGTCGGCGACCGCCATCGAACATGCGGCGTCCACGAGCGACTGGTGCGCCTCGGGATTGTCGGTCCGCAGGCGGCATCCGATCTCGACCACGGTCTGCGGAGCCTCCTCGGCGACCCGGGCGAGATAGCGACCTTGCGGCCAGCGGGGGAATTCATACCCGCCCTCCTCGTTCGGGGTCAGGGGCGGCGGTTCGTCGAAGTAGCCCTTGGCGCGAAGCGGCTCGAGCCACGCCACTCCGGCCAATTCGAAGAACCGATCGAGCGCGACCGTCGAGTGCAACATGGTCTGGGTGAAGGCCTTGACGTCAGGTTCACCGAGCGCCAGTTGCTCGATCCTCGGCAGCGCCTCCGCGTAGGTCGCCTCGATCCGACCGCTGACGGCGAACAACACCGCCTGCCCACGGTCCCAGAAGAGCTCGAACTCCTCGTCCACCGGCCGCGAGCGCGCGAGTCCGTCGCGGTGGGCGTAACGGTCGAGCTTCCCGGCGAAAACCTTCCACGACCTCCGCAGCTCGTCCTCCGGCGGAACCCGCAGGGCATCGCAGACCGCCGAGATCTTTAGGGTCTGGGCATTGTCCGTCCTTTCCTCCGGCCAATCTCCATCCGGCACCATCGGTTTCAGCACCGCCATCAGTGCGCTCTGGACCTCCCGGAGCAGGTGTCCCACCAGATGACTCCTGGAATCGAGGTCGACGCCGCCGTCCATCAGTCGACAGGCGTCGGTGAATTGGACGGCAGGCCCTTCTCCTACGAGGCCCAGTCTGCGGACGATCGCCCGCTGCCTCTGTTCCTTCGGTTGCCATTCCGACATGCGCTCCTTCTAACAGAGGGCCCGGCGCCCGCTCGGAGCGGGCCACTTAGAGGTAGTTCACGTAGCGCCAGCCGATGCGATCGAGGAACTCGAGGTAGATCGAGGTTGCGGTGAGGACGTTGAAGGCGAGGCTGCCGAGTCCCTGCGGCATGCGGACCAACGGCTCGAGCGTCACCCGCCACGCCCCGAGGAGCCCGTGGTCGAGATCTGATGCATTGAAGAAGACCAGGGCGCGCCCGACCCCTTCGGCCTGGAGCTGATCGACCAGGGCCGCGATGGCCGAAGTCCTCCGCGGCCCGTCCAGCGGTTCGCTGTGGATGACCACCAGCACGTCGCCCTGCGTGGACTGGGGCGAGGCCTCGATCCTGAAGTCGCTCCCCGGGCCGACGCCGAACTCGGTCTCCAACGGCGAGGTCCACTCATAGGTCAGGTAGAGACGCCCGAGAACGGCGCGCGCCGATCCGATCGGGCGATCAAGGAGCGGCGCCACGTCGATCTCCCGGATCGGGCGGAAGTCGTGGGCATCGAGCAGACGGCCAACCAGGGCATCGAAGTCTTCGGGGGCGAGCGACTCGAGCTCGCTGCGCAGTGGATCGAAGCGATGGCCGAGCGGGCGTCCCCGGAACTCCGGCCCGTCCAGCCGAAGGCTGCAGTGCCGTGGCATCTCCTCCACTGATCGGGCGAGCGTCGCCCAGAGCGGCATTTTCAGGCTGATCGACTCCTGCTTCTCTCCCGCTCGCGCAAGCCAGCGGGGCCCGCCATGGGCCTCCACCAGATCGCGGACGTCCTGGGCCAGGAACTGGTCCATCGCCTGCAGATAGATCACGAGGTAGACCGGCTCCGGGTGCGAGAACCAATAGCGAAGCTGGTCGATCGAGAGGCCTCTGAGCACCACCTCCCCTGCCTGCGTCACCTCCTCGGCGCACAAGGTCGAGGCTTCGATTCCCTTGACCTGGAACCAGACCCGGACCTGCCCCAGCCGGGCGTCGGCCTGCGGCGCGACGGACTCGTAGAGCTGCAGTCCGAGATCGAGCGCCGCCCTGTCAGTCTCGTAGGTGATGAGCTGCCCGGACGGCGCGAGTATCTGCCTCAGCCGGCTCATGTAGGCCTGCTCGAAGAGATCGTGACGCCCGACCGTTGGCATTCCCCAGATTCTCATGGACTCGGCGGATCTAGAGGCGCTTCCTCAATGCTGACGAAGATGCCGCGGACGCGACGACGTCTGAACGCTTCAGCCTCGAATCGTTTGCGATGACGATGCCGGTCAGAGTCCGGGCGGGTGACGTTGCTGGAAGCCAGCGAGGTAGGCGGAAGAGAAGGCGCCCTGGGGAATCCAGCCGGGACCGCCGCCGGGGTTGGTCGCCGAGGTGCCCCAGTAGCGGTGCTGTGGTGGGGTGACGCCGGGGGCGAATTCGATGAAGGTGTGGGCCTCAGGGCCGTAGGGCTTGACGTAGATCGTCAGCCAGCGGCCTGGGCCGGACGCGCCCCAGCTAGCGAGGCCGATCGTGTCCATGGTCGGGTTGCCGAAGCCGCCGACTTGGAGGAGGTGGCTGACCGCTGAGGAGCAGTCGAAGGGGCCGTCGGGAGGTGTGGGTGACTGGCCGTGGGAGCCGCCCCAGACGTAGACGAGGTGGAGGCGGTCGAGGCGCTCGGCCTCGGCGAGCATGTGCCCGAGGGCGCCGCTGGGAGCGGCGGCGGCGCAGGCTTCAGCCGGCCCGCTTGAGCCGGCGCTGGCGAAGCGCCGGGCGTCGGCGAGGACCTCGGCCACGTACCAGCCTGCGTGGTTGTAGGTGAAGATTGCGGCTCGCCAATCGCGTGGTGCGCCAGCGGCTTGCAGGAGCCCGGCGGCGGCGAAGATCGCGTCCCACGGGTTGTTCGGGTCCTTGACGCCGTCCCCGTTGGCATCGACCCCGTAGGCAGCCCAGCTCGAGGGCTCGAACTGCATCCATCCCTCAGCGCCAGCGCTCGACGTTCCCAGGTCGTGGCCGAAGTCGGTCTCGTGGAAGTTGATCGAGGCGAGGACCGCCGGCCCGCGCGGCCCGAGGCCATAGCGGGTGGCTGCCTGCGCGTAGATCGGCGCCAGCCACTGCGGGACCTGGCCGGAGACTCCTCCCACTGAGCCGCCGCAACCGGACGCCTGGCCGCCGAAGAGGACGGCGATCAGGCCGACCAGGCAGATCAACGCCGCAACCGCGGCCAGCGGCACCGCGAACAGCGCTCGCATGGACCCCGACGTCCGCATCAGTCAAGCTGTCGTTGAAGCCATGGCGCTGGGTCAGTGGCTTGGCGCAGCGGCACCCGGGGTATCGACAGTCAAAGCGAGGTCGGAACCTGATGGAGGCGCGGCAACTGCGAAAGAGGCGAAGGGCGCAGCTCGAGCCCCGTGTCCTGCGCGGCGCGGAGCTCGCCCTCAAGCACAAGCTGCGCCGCAAGTTCTCGGCTGACTTCACTACCCGCCACGCTGACGATCTGATCGCCAAGGCGGCGAAGGAGTACGTCGCGGCCGAAGCGCGGGGCGAGCGGATCGAGAACCCCGGCGGCTTCCTCGTCGATGTCGCCTACAAGCGGGCGATCGACGCGCTGCGGAAAGAGAGCGCCGACCCCGAGCTCGACGAGCTGGAGGCCGCTTCCTCGCTCCCGGACCCGAGCGTCGCCGATCCATCGGAGGAGCTGGAGCACGAGGAGGTCCGCTCCCAGGTCTATGAGGCGATCTCCCACCTGGAGGGGGAGGAGCGCCAAGTGGTCGCGCTCGTCTACTTCGAGGGGATGTCCGGCCGCGAGAGCGCCGGGCCGCTCGGCGTGAGCGAGACGACCGCGCTGCGCCGCTTGCGCTCCGCCTCGGCGAAGCTGAGGGAGTGGCTGCCGGCGATCGAGCATGGCAGCTTCTGCGCCGAGGCGGCGCCGCAGCTGCGCGCCCTCGCTGCGGGAACCGCCGAGGGCCTGGAGGTGACGCAGGCCAAGCTGCATCTCGAGAACTGCGCCGCCTGTCGCGAGACGATGGCTCGCCGTGAGGCCTTCGGCTTCGAGGTCGGCCTGGCGGCCTGGCTCAGCCTCTCAAGCGCGGCCTCGGCCCAGGCGCGGCTTGGCGATCGGCTGGCCGGGGTTGCCGAGGTGGCTCGCCACGCCATCGCTACTGCGCTCGATCGTGCCCGCGAGCTTGCGTTGCGGCTGACTGGCTCCGGCGGGGCTGAGGCAGCGGGCGGCGCCGGCAGCGCGGCGCTCGGCAAGGCCGCGGCCGGGGCCTGCGCCACGGCGGCTGCTGTCTGCGCGGTGACCGGGGTGATCGGCCCCGGAATCGGCGGCATTTCTCTCAGCGGCGGCGGCCATGAGGCCGCAGCGCCGAAGGCGCGAAGCGCCAAGGCGAGCATCGCGCCGGCCCCAGCACCGGTCTCCCCGGTGGAACGCACCCCGATCGTCGCTTCGCCTCCGACCGAAAAGCACGAACGAGCGAAGCACACGAGGGCTGGCAGCTCTGCGTCGCAAAGCTCCACCAGGACCGCGCAGGCGACCGCAGCGGCCACCGAACAGTTCGGGGTCGAGTCTGGCGCCGGCTCGCCGTCGGCAGAAAGCTCGCCCCCACCGCCTCCTTCTGAAGCAACCTCGTCGGGCTCGTCAACGGCGACCCCAACTCAGATCGCCAACGAACAGTTCGGCCCGTAGCGGCCCGACAGTGGTTGAGGGTGAAAAAGCTGGTCGTCGCCGCGTGGAAATGCGCTGGACATCATCAGTCGCGCTCCTCCTTTTCGTGATTTGCGGGCGTCTCTCGCTGGCCGCTGACCAATTAGAGTGGCGCCGCCCGCGACTCGATTGGATCGACCCCGCTCATCGATATTGCGGTATCCGGCTTCAACTCGCTGGCCGGACAGCCGAAACGTTAATGCGCACGAAGTCCAGCGGCAGGCGCACATTCTCCACGACAGCGGTGGCGAAGGACTCGCGGCGATCCTTGGGTAGACGCTGGATATGCGCCGGGAGGATCGAGGTACGAACGAATGCGTTGACGTCCTCTGGGTAGGTGGGGCGGTCCTCCAGCCAGCACTGAATCTCCGTGAAGCCCGCCTCGCGCAGGCGCTTCTCCGTTTCCCGCGCGCCTGCATAGCGGCAGGGTGACCAGCCGACCAGCTCTGGCGCGAGGTCGCGGGCTACGGCTTCGATGACCTCGTAGACCCCCGCGATGTTGCCCTCCCCTCCAAACTGGACCTCCAAAGCGCCGCCTGGTCGCAGTGCCTGAGCCAGACGATTCCAGAGGCGATCGTGGTCGGGGACCCAATGCAGCGTGGCCATCGAGACGACCAAATCGACGGGATCGACCAGGTCGAGGTCAAGTACGTCTTGACACCACACTTCTGCTCGGTCCCCAAGTCGCCGTCTCGTGAGGTCCACCATGTCGGCTGATGCGTCTATAGCCAACACACGACCCCCTGGCACTAGTGTCAGCAGCGCCTCGGTGACACGCCCGGTTCCGCAGCCGATGTCAATAACGGTGGCGTTCGGCTCAACGTCCACAAGGCGCGCCAGAACGTCTGTGGCCCAAGCCTGTTGAGGCTCGCTCGACTGGTCGTAGGTATGCGCGTCCCAGGTAGTGCTCATCGGGGGTGTGAGCATAGAGGCACGGCAGAGGGATGGTCGGCGCTCAAGCGGCCGGCGGGTCGACCTGAACTGCGCCTCACGCCCGCTGGCGCAGTTTCGCCGTCGCTTCGACAGAGAGGGCGAAGGGGCGAGAGGCGCCCCCGGTCTGAGCGACGGAGGTAGGTATGACGGAGAAGGCGCTCGCGATCGTGGCCAAGGTCAGCGTCAACCCCAGCCCGAACGGGCTGCCGGGCGCGGGGGCGGCGGAGAAGTTGCTGAACGGTCTCGCCTTCTACGCACTCCTGGCCTGCACGGCGGGAATGCTGATTGGCGCGGCGCTCTACGCCTTCGCCTCGCGCACCAACAACTACTCCCAGGCCGCGAACGGGCGCTCGATGATGCTCTACTCGGCGGTCGGCGCCTTCGTCGCCGGCGCGACGCCGGCGATCATCAACTTCTTCACCCAGGCGGGCGGGGCGGTGAAGTGAGTGGGCCGTCAAGGCCGCAGCGGCCCCACCACCACCGCCGCGCTCCTCGTCCTTGCGGCGGGCGCCCTGGCGCTCGCCTTCATCCTCGGCAAGGCAAGCGGGCCGACGGGCGGCGCTACTCCTCCGGCGCCGCCCGCGCCCGCGCCGAGCAGGCAGGGAGCCGTCGCTGCCTACCTCGCTCAGCAGGCCGCGCTCGGCGAGCCGGGCCTATGGCGAGCGCCTGCCGCCAGGCGCGAGCGCGAGCTGACAGCGATGGTGGCCACCCCCGCCCTGCGGCGCTCGTCTGGAAGCCTCGATGCGGGCCGTCTCCGACACCGCCAGCCCGCTCGGGCAAGCGTTGCGCACAGGCCGAGCGGTCCTGGCGCGAAGCGCGCCGCTCGGCTACCGCGTCATTTCCTACTCGCCGCAGCGGGCGATGATCGAGGTCTGGGTCGTCTCGCTGCTCGGCGGGCGCGACGTCCCGCTCGACCTGCGCCTCGCCCGCTACCGCGGCGAAGAGCGCTGGACAGGCGTCGGCTGGCGCCTGGCGCAGATCCGCTCGGTCACCGATCCGAGCGCCGTGCGCTTCCGCGGTGCCGTCGAGCTCTCGGGCAGGTTGACCACTGCCCTCGCGGGCACCGAGAGGCTGCGCAGTGAGCCGTAGCTTCAAGCTGATCGCGGCGTCAGCTCTGGCGGGGGCAAGCCTGCTCGCCACGCCGGCGATCGCCTCGGCCTCGATCTGCCCTGAAGTGCCGGTGCTGGGGCAGGCCTGCGAAGCGGCGGAAACCGGCGTGGGCGCCGCCAAGTCGGCCGGAGAAGCGGGGCTCTCCGGGCCCCTGCCCGGCGTCGGCCTCGCCTCACCGGTCACCGAAGCCGTCGGTGGGGCGATCGGCGGCGCCGCAAAGGAAGCGATCAGTGCTGTGACGGCACCGATCTTCAACCAGATCGCCAGCGTCACCACCGACGCGGCGAGCTGGCTGGTCGGCAAGGTGGCGGCGCTGGTCTCTGAAACGACCAGCCCGGACCTGATGAGCCCCGGCTTCCTCGCCCGCTACCGCCAGATGGCCGAGATCGCAGCGCTGCTGGGAGCGGCGATGCTGCTGGCGGCCGTGGTGGAGGGGATCGCTCGGGGCGATCTCGCGCTCCTTGGCCGGGCCGTGCTCGTCAACTTGCCGTTCGCCTTCATTGCGATGAGCTTCGCCTACGTGGCGGTGGCGGCGCTCTTGGGAATCACCGACCAGCTCTGCGGTGTCTTCGCGCAGTCGAGTGGCCACGATGCCCAGGGCTTCCTGCACGGCTCCGCTGAAGCGATCTCCAAGGCGGGCGCGAGCGTGGGCGGACCACCCGGTGCGGTCGGGGCGCCGGTGTTCGCCGTGATCATCGCGGCCCTGTTGGCGATCGTCGCCGGCTTCTTCGTCTGGATCGAGCTGGTGGCGCGCGATGCCGGCCTCTACGTCGTCTCTCTGTTCTTGCCCCTGGCACTGGCGACCTCGATCTGGCCGCGCTGGTCAGGGGCGCTGCGGCGCACCGCCGAGCTGCTTGTGGCGCTGATCGGCTCGAAGTTCGTGATCGTCGTGATCGTCAGCCTCGCCGCCGGCCTGCTGTCACATGGGGATGGGCGCTTCGAGCAGGTGATCGCCGCCGCAGCGCTGTTGCTCTTGGCCTGCTTCTCGCCGATCTTCCTCCTGCGCCTCGTTCCCTTCGCCGAGGGGGCGATGGCGAGTGCCTACGCGCGGCGCTCGGGGGCTGGGATGGCGGCGAGCGGAGCGCAGCTCGCAGGCTCGGCGCAGATGATGCGCGCGAGCGCGCATCGCAACTGGGGTGGCGGCTCTGCCCTGATGGGTGGGGAGGCCGCGGGCGGCGGAGGCAGCAGCTCGGCGGGCGCAGGGGGCGGCAACGGCGCGGGCCCCGCCGGCTCGAGCGGTGCCGGCGGAGCGAGCGCGGCTGGAGCGAGCGGCGGAGTCGCCGCCGCAACGCTGCCGGTGAGCGCCGCCGCCAGCACCGCCAAGGCGGGCAGAGCCGGCGCCGAGCGCCTCGCCTCGACCGCCGCGGCGGGCGGAGCGCCGGGCGAGGCGGACGGGCCGCCGCGCGAGTCCCAAGCACCCCCGCGGCCGCCCAAAGAGTCGGCGAGCAAGGGAGCGCAAAGTCCCTCCCGGCCGGCGGCCCCCCCACGGCCGCCCGGCGGGAGCGCAGGTGGCACGGGCGGCGGTTCGGGTGGCGCCGGCGCAGCGGGCGGCGGCGCGGGAGGAGCGGCGTGAACGCAGAGCCACCACGCCGCTACCGGTTCGGCCCGCTGGAGCGCCGCACCGTCGCCGGACCACTGCGAGCAGGGCAGGCGCTGGTCGCGGGGGCGGCTGGGGTTGGCGCGCTGCTCTGCGCCTACGGCGTCGGCGGCGGCGCCGGAGTCGCGCTGGCCCTTGCGATCCTGCTCGCCGGTGCCGCCTCCCTGCTCTTGCCTTTCGGAGGGCGCAGCGCCCAGGAGTGGGCGCCCGTCGCCGCAGGCTGGGCTTCGCGGCGCGGCCGGGGACTTCACCGCTATCGCTCGGCGGCGCCGAGCGCCGGCACCCGGGTCGACCCGGAAGGCCAGCTTCGCTACGAGCTCTCGCTGCCTGCGGAGCTATCCGAGCTGGAGATGCTCACCGTTCCCTATCGCCAGGGTGAGGTCGGCGTGCTGCGCGACCGCCGCGCCGATACCTACACCGCGGCGATGGCGCTCCGCGGCGGCGCCTTCGGGCTGCGCGAGTCCGCTGAGCAGGAGCGGGCGCTGGAGGCCTGGGCAGCGGTGCTGGCGTCGACCGCGCGCGAGGGCAGCCCGATCCGGCGGCTGCAGTGGGTGGAGCGCACGCTCCCCGGCGACGGCGACGAGCTCGCCGCCTACCTGCAAGCCCGCCGCGAGCGGGCGGTGCCGCTCGGGTCGCCCACCGTCGCCTCCTACATCGAGCTGATCGAGGCCGCCGCCCCGGTCGCCTCCGAGCACGAGATCGCGCTCTGCGTCCAACTCTCCGCCCGCCGCTGCGCCCGCGAGGCCCGCCGCCTGGGCGGCGGGCCGCAGGGCGTCTGCGCGGTGCTCTTGCGCGAGGTCGAGGCCCTCGCCGAGCGGCTCGCGATCGCCGAGCTCCGTGTCGAGGGATTGCTCGAGCCACGCGCTTACGCGCGGGCGATTCGCGACGGGTTCGATCCGTATGGGCGCGCCGCGCGCCAGCGCCTGGCGCTACGCGACCCCGAGCGCGAGGGCACCGATCCGGCGCTGATCGGTCCGCTCGGGGCGCAGGAGAGTTGGTCGACCTACAGCACCGACGCCGCCCACCATTCCACGTACTGGGTCTCGGCTTGGCCGCGCACCGAGGTCGGCGCCGCCTTCCTCGGGCCGCTGCTGATGCAGAGCGGGGTCGTGCGCGCGGTCGCGGTCACGATCGAGCCGGTCCCGTTCGCCGCGGCGCTGCGAAAGGCAGAGGCGGCGGCGACTTCCGAGGAGGCCGATGAGATCCAGCGCGCTCGCCAGGGCTTCTCGACCACCGCCCGCACCCGGCGGCGCCGCGAGGCGGTCGAGCGGCGCTCGGAGGAGATTGCCGCCGGCCATGCCGAGATGCGCTTCGCCGGCTTCCTCACCGTCTCGGGCCGCGACGCCTCCGAGCTGGAGCGAAGCTGCGCGGAGGCAGAGCACGCGGCGCAGCTCTCGCGCCTGGAGCTGCAGCGCCTCTACGGCGAGCAGGCCCGTGGCTTCGCCTTCACCCTGCCGCTGGCTCGGGGGCTGCGATGAAGCAGCGCTGGACAGAGCGCCCGGGACATTCCGCCACGACGGCGCACTTCGGCGCCGCCTACCCGTTCCTCGCCGAGCCCAGCCTCGGCGCCCGCGGTCCATATATAGGGGCCGACGCCTTCGGCGGTTCCTTCGCCTATGACCCGTGGGAGCTGTATGGGACGGGGGCGCTGGGCGGGCCGAACATGCTGGTGATCGGCCAGCTGGGGCGCGGCAAGTCCTCGCTGATCAAGACCTACCTGCACCGCCAGGCTGTCTTCGGCCGCGAGGCCTGGGCGATCGACCCCAAGTCCGAGTACGCGCCGCTGGCGCGGGCGCTGGGCGGCACCGTGATCGCGCTGGCGCCGGGCGGGGCGGTGCGGCTCAACCCACTCAGCCCACGCGGCGGCCGCGAGGCGCAGCTCGGGCTTCTTCGGGCGGTCGCCGAGGCGGCGCTCTCCCGCCCGCTCAGCCCCGAGGAGGACGCCGGCCTGCGGGTGGCGCTCGACTTCGTCAACGCAGCGTCGCTCGAGCGCGAGCCGACCCTGCCGGAGATCGTCGCCGCCCTGCTGCGGCCGAGCGACGAGATGGTCGCCAAGTTGGAGACGCAGCCCGACGCTTTCGCGGCGGCGGCCCGCCAGGCGGCACTCGCCCTGGCGCGGCTCTGCGAGGGCGACCTGCGCGGCATGTTCGACGCCCCGACCACGCCCGGCCTCGACCTCGACGCGCCGCTGGTCGTCCTCGACCTCTCGGCGGTCTCCGACTCCGCCGCGCTCGGCATCCTGATGACCTGCGCCGCCGCCTGGCAGCACTCGGTGCTGGCGGAGCGAAAGCGCACCGCCGAGGCCGGCGGGAAGCTCGGCCCGAAGGTGATCTCGGTTCTCGATGAGGGCTGGCGGATCGCCTCCCATATCGGCGTCGCCGAGTGGCTTCAGCGCTCCTTCAAGCTCTCGCGCTCCCTCGGCGTGCAGAACGTAATCGTCATGCACCGACTGTCGGACCTCGGCGCCGCCGGGGACGCCGGTTCCCGCCAGGCCCGTCTCGCCGAGGGGCTGATTGCCGACGCCGACACCCGGGTCGTCTACGCCCAGCCCCCCGACCAGCGCGAGGCGTTGCGCAACCTGCTCGGCCTGACCTCGACCGAGCTGGAGCTGGTGCCAACCCTGCGCGCCGGCGAGGCGCTCTGGCAGGTCGGCCGGCGCAGCTTCCTTGTCTATCACCGGCTCTCGGCCGCCGAGCGGGCGATCGTCGACAGCGACGCGCGGATGCGATCGAGCCGGGCGCGGAGGTGGCGGCGCGGTGACCGCGCTGGCGCTGATCGGCGCGGCGACAGTCGCGGTCGTGCTGGCGGTCAGTTGGCTCGGCGAGCGGCGAGGCAGTGCTGCCCCGGCGGCGAGCTGGGCGAGCTGGCTCTCGCTGCGGGAGCTGCGCTCGCGCCGGTCGGTGAGCGGCCGCCTCACCCTCGGCCGCCAGGGCGGCACCCTGATCTGCGCCGAGCCTCTCGCCTCGGCGATCGTCTGCGCCCCGACTCAGTCGCTGAAGACGACCGGACTGGCGATCCCGGCGCTCCTTGAGTGGGAGGGGCCGGTTGTCGCGACCTCGATCAAGACCGACCTCGTGCGCTCGACGATCAAGCGCCGCCGGGAACTCGGCGAGGCGATGGTCTATGACCCGAGCGGGACGACGAAGTACGAGAGCGTCAAGGCGACGCCGCTGGGCGCCTGCCGGGACTGGCGCGGCGCACTGCGGGTTGCCAGCTGGCTCTGCTCGGCGGCACGCCAGGGCGCGGGAGGCCTTCACGACGGCGCCTTCTGGTACGCCGCGGCCGAAAAGCTCCTGGCGCCACTGCTCTGGGCGGCGGCGGTGAGTGGAGGCGACATCGCCACCGTGGTGCGCTGGCTCGACGCCGGCCCGGAGGCCCAGCCCGAAGTGACACGGCTGCTGCGTCGCTTCGGCCCGCCCGAGGCGAGCGGCGCTTGGCAGGCGAGCTGGAACCGTGACCCGCGCCAGCGGGCCTCGATCTACACCACCGCGGAGACGGTGCTGGCCGCCTACGCTGATCCGCGCGTCGCGTCGCTCGCAACCGAGCCCGAGTACACGCCCGCGGGCCTGTTGGCCGGGGCCAACACCCTCTATCTCTGCGCGCCGGCCCATGAGCAGCAGCGGCTGAGGCCGCTCTTCGTCGCGCTCTTGCGCGAGCTGATCGGAGAGGTCTATGAGCGGGCTTCGGCGAGCGGCCGTCCGCTCGAGCGACCGCTACTTCTGGTCCTTGACGAGGCCGCCAACATCGCCCCGCTCCCCGATCTGGCCGAGCTCGCATCATCGGGCGCAGGGCAGGGGATCCAGCTGCTGAGCGTCTTCCAGGACCTCGCCCAGGTCAAGAGCCGCTACGGGGCCGAGGGGGCGCGGACGATCCTCGGCAACCATCGCGCCAAGCTCTTCGGCGCCGGCACCTCGGATCCCGAGGCCTACGAGTACCTGCGGGCGGCGATCGGCGCCGGCGAGTTCCGCCAGCGCTCCCACACCCGAGGTGACCCGGGCCGGCGCAGTGCCACCGAGTCGCGCGCCTACCGCGACCTGGCGCCAGCCAAGGCGGTGCGTGAGGCACCGCCGGGCACCGCGCTCCTGCTCTACGGCCGGTTGCCGGCGGCGCGGATCTCGCTGCGGCCCTTCTACCGGGAGCGGCGACTGCGAGCGCTGGCGCAGGGCGACCGTGATTGCGAGCCGAAGGCCTGCAGATGAGCGACAGCAATCCCGAGCAACCAGTGACAACAACGGAGAAGCCGGGCGCCTGGTGGGGCCCCGACGGAGCGGTCGGCTTGGCGAACGCCGCCGAGCGTGAGCGCGAGGAGCGTATTGTGACGGTCATTACTAGTGGGTATAGAAAGCGACGTCACCCGTTCCGGCTTCTCCGAGCGCAAGTCGACCGACAAGGAGGACCGAGATGATCGCAACGCTCAAGCCCAGTCGAATCGGCGCCATCCTCGCCGCAACGGCCCTGGTAGTGCTCGCCGGGGCGACGCCGGCGCGGGCGGGCACCTACATCGTCGCCCAGTGCTCACCGGGGGTGTACACGGGCTCCCCGGACGCGGGGTTTGCCGCGACCACCACCCACTTCACCCCTTTCGCGGACTGCAGCCCATCCGCGCCCGGGTTGGAGGTCAACTACAAGCTCAGCTCAGGAGAAACGGGCACGCGACAAGGGGGCTACGGAGCCTGGGTGTGGACCGCGCCGTCGGGCACCTACATCACCGGCGGCTCCACCTACAGCCGCCTGGCGACCCAGAACGGCATCCACGGCTACCTGGCCGTATCGCCCGACAGCGGCGCCAGCGTCTCCTACGAGAACCAAAACGACGACCAAGGGCATGAGGCAGGAATCCCACCCGGCAACTGGCGCTACCTCCTCGCCCGTCTTGAATGCACGGCGCCGAACGAAGGCGAACGCTGCGCCGGCGAAGGATCGCCCCACACATACGTCAAGCAGGTGCGCATCGAGCTGACCGACGTCGCGCCGCCAACGGTCTCGATCGGAGGCTCACTGCTCTCCGGGGCGGTGCTGCGGGGCCCGCAGACGCTCGAAGTGAGCGCCGCCGACCAAGGCGCCGGCCTGCAGTCGGTGCACCTGACCGTCAACGGCGCCGAAGCCACGGGCGACGATCTCTCCGCGAGCTGCAACCCGCTGCCGGGAGGGCTGACCTCGCGCCTCTCGCCGTGTCCCTCGAGTTTTGCCAAGACCTACACGCTCGAAACGGCCGCAGCCCCCTTTCACGAGGGCGCCAATTCCGTCTCCGTCTGCGCCTACGACTACGCGCAGAGCGGCACGCCGAACTCGGCCTGCGAATCGCGGGAAGTGACGGTCGACAACCTCTGCCCGGGCTCCCCGGTCGGCGGTGGCCACACGCTTACCGCGGGCTTCGGGAACGGCAAATCAGAACGCACCCTCCCCTTCCGCAGGCGGGCGTTGATCCGCGGGCGGCTTCGGGACGGGAACGGCAACCCGGTGGCCAATGCGCTTGTCTGCGTGGAGGGCCACACTGACCTGCCCGGCCTGCCGTTCGTCTTGCTCGGGACGACGACGACGAACGAAA
Source organism: uncultured Actinomycetes bacterium (assembly GCA_963824485.1). Lineage (GTDB taxonomy): Bacteria > Actinomycetota > Thermoleophilia > Solirubrobacterales > 70-9 > VAYN01. The sequence goes on along the minus strand of CAWGPH010000003.1, from coordinate 153,127 downwards.
ACGGCGGCTGGGCCTACAAGCTCGCGCATGGCCCGTCGCGGAGCATCCGGCTCGCCTACCGCGCCGGTGACTTTCAGACGGTGACCGATTTGTCCCTGCAGATGCGGGCGCGCTCGACGCTGCACCTGAGCGTCCATCGCACATGCGTGCACCGGCGCATCTACTTCACCGGGGCGCTGGCCGGGCCGGACTCGGCGCAGCGGGTTGTGCTGGTGCGGGGGACGATCCCAGGCTCCAAGCGGCGCTTCCTTGTGCGCCGCGCCTACACCGACCCGCTCGGCCATTTCCGGGTCGGCTACGCCTTCGCACCGGTGCCGCGCCGGACCCGCTTCGCCTTCTGGGCGGTGGTCCCCAAACAGGGCGGGTACCCCTACGTCCGCGGGCACTCGGTTGCCCGCTTCATCCGGGTGAAACCGCGCGTATGCCACCGCCGCGGTCGGCATCGCCACCATGGCCATCATCATCAGCACGGCTCCAAGAAACGGTAAGTCTCGAGCAAGGAGGAAACGTCATGCGAAAGAGGAAGCTGCCCCGCCCATCAGCGGCCCTGGTGATCGCGCTGATCGCCTTGCTAGCGAGCTTTGGGGGCCAGGCCCTGGCGGGCTCCGGGCATTCGTCCCGACTGCGGGTGCGCTCGGGGAAGATCGTCGACCACGACAGCACGCCGGGCGATGGCAACTTCAACTTCGCGAGCGGCGTCGCCAGGTGCAAGCGAGGTGAACGGATCGTCGGTGGCGGGGTACGCAACATCAGCAGCGAGGGGCTGATCCCCGGCCTGCGCTGGGCGGTGCAGGAATCGGGGCCGGTGCCGAGCAAACGCGAGTGGAGCGTGCTGGCCGCATCCGACCTCGGTGGCCTGGGTCGCAAGGACTTCGTGGTGATTGCGGTCTGCGAGGCGGGTTAAGGGGGGCGACAGCGGACAACGTGTCCGCTTGACCGAGCTTCTCAAGTAGGGGGGAGAGTTTTCGGCGTAAGGCCCTCACCGGGCCGTGGAGGCTTTCTCCGAGCAACTCGACTTCGCCGCACTCATGGCTGTCCTGCAGCGATGGCTGGGCTGCGACTTGTGCGTGATGGTGCACCGCCCCGGGGCGCAGTTCAACGTCGGTTTCTGCGCGCGCCTGGAGCGCATTCGACCTCCGGAGACTGAGGGCGGGCCCACGATCCTCGACTTCGACGGCGCGCGCGAGCTAAGCCTGGCGCCGGTTGAGGGGATCGCCCACCTTCACACCGTGCACGCGAGCAGAGGGACCGCGGAATGGATCGAACTCTCGCTCGCCTTCGGCATGGTCACGACAATCGAGCGCCTTACGTAGTCGAGGGCTCGGGAAGCGCGGCGCAGCGCTCAGGCCTTGCTCCAAGCGATGACGCTCGCGCGTCCCGCCTTTTCAGGACCTTGTCCCGACTCGATGTCGCAGCGCAACCGCTCCAGCCCGCTTTGAAGGTCACCGGGATGGTCGCGTTCCAGGCGCTCGAAGTAGCTGGTCTGCCGTCGCCATTGCGGATCGAGGATGAGACGGGGGTGGGAGGCGAGAGCGGCCAGGGATGCGTCATCGAGGTCTTCGAAGCGAACCTCGAGCCGGGTCGCCTCCGGCAGCTGAGCGGTGATCTCGTCAAGCGACTGGTGAGTCTCGGCCATCCAATCTTGGCTGACCGGGAAGTAGTCGAGCGGCCAGAGGTCCGCGATGTCCTCGCGGGTGTAGATCATGACGGCCAACTGACCGCCTGGGCGCAGGATGCGGCGCGCCTCGTCCAGGGCCGCAGCAGCGTCATCGACGTGGTGGAGCATCGAGATCAGCATCGCTGCGTCGAAGCTCTTGTCTTCGAGGGACAGGTTCTGCGCGTCGCAGCGGAGCGTCTGAAGCCCCTTGGCCTCAGCGCGCTCCAGCATCGCCTCCGAGGTGTCGATCACGAGCGGCTTCCAGCCCTCAGCTCTTAGTGCCACGGAGTAGTTCCCGGTGCCCCCGCCGATGTCGGCGAGTAGCGGCCGGGCGCACCGCTTAGAGCCCGCCGCAGCGGTGCGAGCACGGAAGGGCTGGCGCTGCGCGTGCGGTCGTAGCCGTCGGCTTGGTTGACGTAGTCGGGGAGTAGTCCCACAAGGCGGCTACAGCACAGATACCGCCCTCGAGAGAGGCGACGCCAGCCCCATACTGTTACACCTCGTTTCTTGTCGGCGGGCACGTGAGCGGCTTCAACGCATAGCCGCCGTAGGACGAAGTCATGTCCCCGCTCTCCCGAATCCGTAGGCGCTCGCCCATCTCCGCATAGGTGACCATGCGGTGAGCACGATCCCACATCGCCTTAACGGCGCCGAGCGGATTCGCCGACGCAAAGCCGATGCGGTCTTGGACATCGAGCCCAGCGGCCGCAAGATTCGCTTCGAGCTCCCGCGGTCGGATGAACATCTCGAAGTCGTGAAGGCCGCGCTCCGCCCAGGCTGTGACTGGCCACTCCTGTGCGAGCTTGATCATGATCAGCTTGCTTTGCCAGGTCCGGTTGATCGTGTCGTAGAGGAAGACGCCGCCCGGCTCAAGGACACGGGCGATCTCTCCGAGCGTGCGACGGACATCCTCAACGTGCTCGAGCACGTCGCAGCAATAGATGGCCGGGAACTCGCCTTCGCCGAACGGAAGGCCTTCGCCGCTGGCTTGCCGGTAGGCGATCGTCAGGCCGCGCTCTCTCGCATGTGTTCGCGCGACCGAGAGCGACTCGGTCGAGGGGTCTATCCCCGTCACCTCACAGCCGAGTGCGGCGAACTCCTCCGCCAATAGGCCGCCGCCGCAGCCGATGTCGAGGATTCGCAGGCCCTGCAGATCCAGGCCCAGCATCTCGGTGAGAACGCGGCGCATGTAGCCGAGGCGAGCTGGGTTCAGGCCGCTCCGCAAGATGTTGAGAAACCCGTCCTCGTCCCACCATGTGTGGGAAAGGCGGTCGTAGAGCTCGTTGTCGACGGCCATTGTTCGCTTCCCTCCGGCTCGCTGTGAAGGACGAAGGCATTGGTCAGCCTATTTGATATAACGCTCGCTATGTCAACTGCGACAAGTCGCCCATCCCTTCGCGACGAACAGAAGGCGCTCACCCGCCGGCGCCTTCTCGACGCGGCCGAAGCCGTCTTTGCCAGGCGGGGCTTCCACGGCGCGTCCGTCGAGGAGATCGGCCGGGAGGCCGGGGCGACCACCGGCGCCCTCTACGCGAACTTCGCCGGCAAGGAGGACCTCTTCCTGGCGCTCTTCGAGGAGCGGATCGCCACCGATGTCGGTGACTACGCCGAGATCGTGGAGGCAGGCGCGACGCTCGATGAGCAGGTGCGCGGAGCGGCCGATCACTGGATGACGATCCTGCGCGAGCGCCCGGACTACTTCCCCCTGCTGATCGAGTTTTGGGCCTATGCGGTCCGCGAGCCGAAGCTCCGTGAGCAACTGGCCGACCGATTCGCGGACCTGCGCGAAGCAAGCGCGCGCCTCGTCCTGGAGGGAGCAAGGCGTCTTGGCATCTCGCCCAGCGCTGAGTTCGCAGAGCGCTTTGGGCTGATGATCAGCGCCCTCGGCAATGGTTTGGCGCTGGAGCGGCTCGCCGATCCCGACGCCGTCCCCGACGACTTCTACGGGGACCTGCTCGCGCTTATCTTCCAGGCCCTGGGAGCGCTCGCTCGGGAGAGCCTCGAGGCCGCCGATCCGACAAACAAGGAGGTCGGAGGTGGGTGAGCGTCCGGTGGCGGCCGGCGGTGACGCGCGCGCGGAGGCATCGCCCGGCCCCGGCCTGCGGCGGGCGAGCGCCGAGGATGCCCACCGTCTGAGGACGGTCCTGGCGGAGGCCTTCTACGAGGACCCCGTCCTCAGCTGGCTGATGCCGGACGAGAGCAGCCGAGGGGCGCGCCTGCGCCGCTTCTTCGCGATCGAGCTGAGACACCTGGGACTGCCGCGCGGCGAGGTTTGGACGACCGAGGATCTCAGCGGCGCGGCGATCAGCCTTTCCCCGGGTGCCTGGCATCCACCGCTTCGCGCGGTCCTGCTGGAGGGAAGAATCTTCGGCGCCCAGCTGCCGCGGGCGACCCGCTTGCAGCTTGCCACCGATCGTCGCCATCTCCGCGAGCCGCACTACTACCTCCGCGACATCGGGGTCCTGCCGGAGGCGCAGGGTCGTGGCCTCGGCAGCGCCCTGATGGGACCGACGCTCGAGCGTTGCGACCGCGAGGGGCTGCCCGTCTATCTGGAGGCCTCCAGCGAGCGCAGCGCCGCGCTCTATGAGCGCCTTGGCTTCCGGGTCACCGAGGAGCTGCGGGTTGCCGGCAGCCCGCCGTTGCGGCTCATGCTTCGCGAGCCGCACGGCGACGAAGGATCGACATGAACCGCTCGATCGCAGGGCCGGGGGTGATCGACGCCGCTCCGATCTCACCCGAGCGCAACGCTCGGCTTGCTGCCGCATTCGCCGGCATCCTCAGCGCCGCGTTGGGAACCGCAAGCGTGTTCGTCGGCCGGATGTGGGCGTTCCCGGGAACGGGCGCGAGCGCGGCCGAGATCACATCCTTCCTCGACGCCCATCGCTCGGCGTTGCTGGTCGACATGTTTTTCACCACGGCTGCGGTCGGACTGTGGCTGATCTTCGGGATCGGGGTTTGGCTGTGCCTGCGGGGGCCGCGTGCAAGGGAGAGCCTGCTGTCCGGATGCTTTCTGGCCGGCCTTGTGAGTCTCGTGATGCTCCTGCTCGCCGGCTTCGCGATCTTCTTCGTCGCTCTCTATCGCGCTCCGCACGCGAGCGATGCTCGGCTGCTCTATGACCTCTCCTTTGCCCTGCTCGCGATGTCCGGACTCCCCACAGCGCTAGCTACGGCTGCGTATGGCATCCGGGTTTTGCGAACCGCCTTGCTGCCCGTGTGGACGGCCTGGCTTGCCTTTGCGGCGATGCTGGCGCACGTGCTGCTCATGGCCTCGCTTGCGATCACCAGCGGCTTCTTCTCCCTGGAGGGCGGGGTGACCATTGCGATCCCAGCGATTCTGTTTTCCTGGATTCTCGGGACAAGCCTCGCGATGTTGACGGGGGAGACCAGGCGATGAATGAAGTTCCGGAGATCGCGGATCACTTCGAGCTCTGGCGTCCACGCGTAACCGCGTGGCTGCTTGTTGCCGCGAGCCTGATTGTCGCCTACTGGCTGGCCTGGTTTGCCGATCGCAGCCTCGTCGCCAGCGACCACAGCGCCCAGTACGTCGCCTTCGAGCAGGCGTTCCCACTTGCGGACGCCTGGCTGCTCGGTGCCGCCGTCATCGCGGCCGTCCAGCTGTGGCGGCGCCGGCCGAGCGCTTCGATGTGGCTGATCCTGGTCGGCGGAGCCGGCATCTACCTCGGCGCTCTCGACATCCTCTACGACCTCCAGCACGGGATCTACGCGAGGGGAGGCGGGGGCGCGATCGAGCTCGCCATCAACCTGGTCACCGTCGTGTCGAGCGCCGGGGTGATCAGGTTCGGGTGGGGAGCTCGTAGCTGGTTGGGGACAGCTTGATCGGCTGCGCATAAGCTGCGCGATATGCCCAACATCTACGACGCCAACTACGAAGATCGCGATGCCCCCGAGGGGTTCAGGTCACGCCGCGCCCGCATCGGCTACGAGCTGGGGAGCGAGCTGGTCGGCGCCAGCCTCTGGGAGGTGCCTCCCGGCGAAGCGGCCTACCCGTACCACTTCCATTACTCCGACGAGGAGGTCGTGATCGTGATTTCGGGCAGACCCAGCCTGCGCACGCCAGAGGGCACCCGCGAGCTGGAGACCGGAGAGACGGTCCGCTTTCCGCTCGGCGAGGAGGGAGCCCATCAGATCCTCAATCCGACGGATGGGCCGGTGACCTTCTTGGCGATCTCCAGCCACGGCCGTCCCGACATCGTGGTCTATCCGGATTCCGACAAGATCGGCGCCAGCGAGCGCCTGCCCCACGGTGACGGATTGCGATCCTTCTTCAGGCGTGCCGACGCTGTGGATTACTGGGACAGGGAGCGGTCGCCTGGCAGTTAGCGGCTCCCTTGGCCGAGCCACTCGACCCATTCCGCGGCGAGGACGGCCTCTGCGAGCAACTCATAGCCGACGGCGGTGGGGTGTGCACCATCCGCGGCAGCGGTCAGCTCGCCCATCCACGTCGCCGATCCGCAGAGCGCGCTCACCATGTCGACGAATGGAACGCCTTTCTTCCGACAAGAATCCCGGAACGCGGCGGATAACGACGCGATGCGCTCCGTCTGTTCGCGATCGGCGATAGGGGCCGGGCCGACGACAAAGGTTGGCAGCCCGAGTTCATCGGTTTGGTCGAGGATCGCGCCGAGGGCTGCCAGCGACCGGTCGGGCTCGACCCGAGTCCCGCCGTCCACGGGCGTCGTGTCGTTGACGCCGAATGAGAAGACGAGCCGACACTCCGCCTCGGCCGCGATCCGTGGAGTCGTCTCGGCCTGCCAGCGTGAGGCGACGTCAACCGAGGTCTCGCCCCGCACCCCGTGGTTGTAAGGGGTGAATGGCAGGCCGGCAGCTGCAGAAGCAGCTGCCACTCGACCCACCCAGCCGAGGCCGCCCGGATCACCGACCCCGGCGACGTGGGAGTCGCCGAAGAACAGGATCCGCCGATCGGCCATCAGATGGCCCTCGCGCCCTTTGCGGCAAGCATCAGGTCGCAGTAGCTCACGCCGATCAGATCCTCGTCGGCGATCTCGAAGGCCGCGCGCAGCTCCTGCGCCTTCTGGTGCTCGGGCGCGAGGTCTGAGCTGGGCGGGGCGACCGCCTCCAGCTCGATGAAGCTCCCAAGCCCCTCCACTTGGTCCAGATGAATGCGGACCTCCCGCCAGAGGAAGAGCTGCCGTCGTTTGGCCACGACGGCCTTCACGCCGAGCGACTCGGCGAGCGCGGCCTTGAGCTGATCGGGGCGCTCGACCTCGACGATCCTGTAGCGGCTCGCGCGCGGCTCGGCCCGGTCTGGCCGCGCGTAGGAGATCAAGTGCGGCTTTGCGCCCTCTTCCTCGCGCATCTTCAAGCGCCCTTGAGGCGCATGGAAGTAGGTGTCACGCTGCACCAGGACGCCGCGGCTCTCGGCGCCGAGCGACTCACAGGCTTCTATCGAGCGGGCGGGATCGGCGTCCCTTGCCTTCAGCTCTACGTTTCTGCTCGGGTCGGGCCAATGAGGCAAGGTCACCGGCGACATCCTCGCATCGAGCCGTCTGCCTATGCTTCGGGCTTGACTGGCAAGGCAACCACGGTACGCCGATGCCAACAGGCCGATGCGTCGGCCGTGCTGGATCTGTGGGCTCAGGCTCGAAGCGAGCACGCGAGCACGGCTGATCGCATCGAGGACGTCGAGCGCCTCATCATCGATTCTCCTGCTGCTCTCTTGGTGGCAGAACGAGACGGGGAGATCGTCGGCGCTCTGATCGCCGCCTGGGACGGATGGCGGGGCAACATGTACCGGCTTGCCGTTCGCGACGGACATCGGCGACAGGGCATCGGGCTCGCGCTGACGCGGGCCGGCGAGGATTACCTGCTCCAACGCGGCGCCCGCCGCATCACTGCCCTGGTTGCTTTTGAGGACGAGATCGCAGAGGGCTTCTGGGAGTCCGCCGGCTACCCGCTCCATCGGGAGATGGGTCGCAGGGTTCGTAACCTGTGATCCATTGCCAATGCCCCTGAGGGCGCTAGGCCGTTCGGGTGAGGCTCGCCGGCCGCAGCGCATCCTCGATCGCCGCTGCGAGCTCCTCTGACTCTCGCTCCAGCAGGGTGCTGGTGGTGACTCGGATCGCCCGCTCGCTCTTCAGCCGGTAGGGCGCGCCGGGGGAGACGGCCCAGCCTCGCTCCAGCAGCGACTGCGCGACGTGCGTTTCCTCGGGAACGGGGACCCAGATTGCGATGCCGGCTGAGGGCTGCACCTTGATCCCGCGTTCTGCCAACGCCTCGATGAACCGCTCTCGACGCGCTGAATAGGTCTCGGCGGCGTGCCGTAGCTGCGCTTCCACCTTCGGGTCGGCCCAGAGCATCGCAACGAGGCGCTGGAGCAGGTGGCTGACCCAGTGGGGGCCGACGGCCTGCCTGCCTCGCACGCGGCTCAGCGTCTGGGCGTCCGCAGCCAGCGTCGCGACCCGGACGTCCGGCCCCAGCGACTTGGCCATCGAGCGCGCCGCCGCCCAGCGCCGCCGGCCGCCCGTCAGCGTCAGCCTGGGTGAGCCGGCGATCGGCCCGAGGTGGTCGTCCTCGACGACCATGATGTCGGGCGCGCGGTCCAATACCCGCCGCAGCTCCCCGGTCCGTGCCTTGTCGAGCGATGCCCCGGTCGGGTTCTGGCCGCGCGGGTTGACCACTATCGCGTTCACGCCCTCGGCAAGCGCCTCGGAGAGCGCCGCGGGCATCATGCCCCTGGCGTCGATAGGCACCGGCCGCAATGCCAGCCCGAGCGCCCGCAGCAGGTCGAAGAGCCCCGCGAAGCCGGGATCTTCGACGGCGACGACGTCGCCGGGTCGAAGTTGTGCCTGCAATGCCCGCTCGATCCCGTCGAGGGCACCGCTGACGACGGCGATCTCCTCGGTGGCGATGCCGTCTGCGGCGAACTCGGCGATCGCCAGTTCGCGCAGCTCGGGAAGGACAGGCTCGCCGCCGTAGAGCTGGCGAGGCGGCTCCATGCGTCGCAGGAAGGGCCTCAGGTTGGGGAGCAGGGCAGGGTCGGGGTTGCCGCTCGCCAGGTCGCGCGCGCCGGTGGGTACCACCGGTCCCAGCCACGCCCCGGCGACCGGGGGGCGCCAGCTGACGTAGGTGCCGCTGCGCGCCCTGCTCGCCACGAGGCCGCGCGAGCGCAGGTCTGCGAACGCCCCGGCGACCGTGGTGGGGCTAACGCGCAGATCGGTGGCCAGCCGGCGCACTGCCGGTAGCGGGTCGCCGGGCTTCAGGGTCCCATCCTCGATGCTCCGCTCGACGCTCGCGGCGATCTCAGAGGCGCTCTTGCCCGCGATTCGATACTGTGTCATCTCAGTCACTCAATCTGTACCATAACAGATGTCGAACACGCCGAAGACGAAGCTGCGCCGCAAGCCCCAGCGAGGCTCCCATGACCGCGAGGTCATCAACGCGATCCTCGACGAGGCGCTCGTCTGTCACCTCGGGGGGGCCGAGGAGGAGGGCTGGCCGGTGATCACCCCGACGCTGCATGTGCGGGTGGGGGAGCAGGTCTATGTCCACGGCTCCGCCGCCAGCCGCACCCTGCGAACGGCCGTCGAGTCGAAGGTCTGCCTCACCGTAACGCTGCTTGACGGCCTGGTTCTCGCCCGCGCCGCCATGCACCACTCGGCCAACTACCGCTCGGCGATGCTCTTCGGAACGGGCCGCTTGGTCGAGGACGCCGAGGAGAAGCGGGCCGCACTCGAGGCCCTGGTCGAGAAGCTGGTGCCGGGACGGTGGGCGGACGCCCGGCCCCCGACAGAGAAGGAGCTGCGCGCCACTTCTGTGCTGCGCATCCCGTTGGAGGAAGCCTCAGCGAAGGTGAGGAGCGGCCCGCCGGTCGACGACGACGCCGACTACGAGCTGCCGGTCTGGGCGGGAGTGGTTGGTCTGCGGCTCGTCGCCGGCGAGCCCGAGCCCGACCACTGCTTCTCGCCGAGAGTCGAGTGCCCCGCGTACGTCAGCGGTTTGGTGCAGGCGCTGAGGTAGCCGCCGTGGGCGCCGCCGAGCAGGTCGCGATCCGGATGGAGGGCTCCCTCGTAGTCCTTGAGCCCATCCGCGAAGACCACGCAGAGGATCTGTGGGGAGCGGCCCAGGCGCCGGAGATCTGGCTCTGGACGACTCACATCGCGGATACACGCGCTGACTTCGACTCATGGATTTCCACCCGAATAAGCGAGGCGGAGTGCGACGAGAAGTACACCTTCGCGACCATCGACCGTGCCAGCGGAGGGCCGATCGGCAGCTCCACCTTCCACCACTACCGCCCGCAGGATGGTGTGATCGAGATCGGTTCGACTTGGCTCAACCCGAGCTTCTGGCGAAGCGGGGCGAACGCCGAGGCCAAGCTGCTGATGATGGAGCATGCCTTCGAGACGCTTGGCTGTGTGCGGGTTGAGTTCAAGACCGACGCGCGCAACGAGCGCTCGCGCGCCGCATTAGCTGCGCTGCCCGCTCAGTTCGAGGGCGTTCTGCGCAAGCAGATCAAGATCCCTGGGATCGGCGTGCGAGACTCAGCCTTCTACAGCGTGATCGACGACGAGTGGCCAGCTGTACGTGCCAACCTCGAAGCTCGATTGGAACAGCAGCACAAAGCCCCGCGAGTGTGACCTGCGACTTGGCGACGGCTGCCACGCGCCCACTACACTCGCCGCGATGCTCGATCTGGACGCCTACCTGGAGCGGATCGGCCTGAGCGGGCGCCCGAGCATCGAGCAGCTGCACAGGGCGCACCTGACCTCGATCCCCTTCGAGAACCTCGACCCCCACCAGGGCCTGCCGGTGTCGCTGGAGGTGGAGGACATCGAGCGCAAGCTCGTGACCGAACGCCGCGGCGGCTACTGCTTCGAGCAGAATCTGCTGCTGAAGGCTGCCCTCGAGGCGCTCGGCGCGGAGGTGGACATGTTCCTGGCGCGCACGCGCCTGGGCGGGCAGCCGGGCGTGGTTCGGCCCCGTAGTCACCTCCTCCTGCGCGTCAGCGAGAACGGCGCGAACTGGCACGCCGACGTTGGGTTCGGCGCCCGCGGCATCTTCGAGCCGATCCCATTTGGGTTGGGCCGCGTACACGAGCACTCGGGCTGGAGCTTTCGCATCGTCGAGGACGGCTCCGAGCTCGTCCTCCAGAAGCAGACAGGCGACGAATGGGACGACCTCTACAGCTTTCTGCCGCAGCCGGTTCCGCTCGTTGACGTCGAGACCGCCAACTGGTGGACCTCCACCCATCCGCGCTCGCTGTTCGTCACTGGCCTGATCGTGGGCGTTCGTGACGATGACGGCACGGGCACGTTGCTGTGCGACTGGAGCGAGCTTTCCCTGAGCGAGCTGACGCCTGCGGGCGCGAACGTGATGCCGCTTGAGCGAGAGGTCGTACCGGAGCTGCTTGCCACGCGCTTCTCGCTCTCGGGCTTTGCGCTCGGCGCGGACGAGCGCCTTATCCGGGTCGGCCTTCCACAGCTCTGACGAGCCCGTCGAATCCTCAGTCCGACGGATGAGCCGGTGACCTTCCTGGCGATCTCCAGCCACGGCCGTCCCGACATCGTGGTCTATCCGGACTCCGACAAGATCGGCGCCAGCGAGCGCCTGCCCCACGGTGACGGATTGCGATCCTTCTTCCGGCGCGCCGACGCTGTGGATTACTGGGACGGGGAGCAGCCGTCCGGCAGTTAGCGACTCCCTTGGCCGAGCCACTCGACCCACCCCATCGCCGCCGGCTTATGAGCTGCTCGCATCGTCTGGCAAGCGCCAGGGCGGGTTCAGCCGGTTCTCGCCAGCGTGGTAGATGAAGATCCGGTTCCCGTAGGGGTCCAGCAGCGTCGCCTCGCGCCAGAGATACGGCTGGTCGGCTGGCTCGCACTCGATCTCGAAGCCGGCCTTCTCGAGGCCCGCGATCACCCCGTCGACATCCTCCACCTCGAAGTGGACGCTCGCCTGCGCCGGAGCTGCCCTAGCGCGATGAAGCGAGAGCGTGGTGTCTCCCTCCGGAGAGAGAAAGCGCGCGTAGTCGGGATAGCTGGCGACGATCTGCGTCAAGCCGAGGCGTCGGTAGAAGCCCGCCGAGACCTCGACGTCGCTGGCTGGAAGCGTGACGTGGTTGAGCCGCATCGGTTGAGAAGATCCTATGGCGGTCGCTCCAGAGTCCCAGTCTGTGATCTCCCTCACCGAAGGCCTCTACCGGCCGCTTGTCGCGGATTGAACGAATAGCCTTCGACGCTGTGCAACGGCAGGCGGTAGTGGTCGGGGCAGGAATCGCGGGGCTTGCGAGCGGCCACGCGCTCACACGGCTTGGCTACGACGTCTGCGTCTTGGAGCGAGACGATCAGCTGCGCTCAGAAGGCGCCGGGCTGACGCTCTGGCCCAACGCGGTGCGGGCTCTCGAATCGGTTGGCCTGGGCGAAGCCCTCATGGAGTGCGCGCATATGGTGAGCGAGGCAGTGACGCTGAATCCGGCGGGCTCGGTTCTCACCACGGTGCCTCTGGACCGGATCGCGGAGCGCTTCGGCCCGCTCGTCAGCGTGCACAGGGCCGATTTCCTCGAGGCGCTCAAGGCTCGCTTCGAGGGGGAGGTGCGCTTCGGAGCCGACGTGCGCGCAAAAGACGGGGCGCTTCAGTCGCAGGGTAAGCCAATTGACGCCGACCTCATCGTCGGGGCGGATGGGATCGGCTCGACAGTGCGCGATGCGGTGGCGCCGGGCGTCGCTCCCCGATCGGCCGGCTACTCGGCATGGCGCGGCGTGGCGTTGAGCGGCGATCGGACGCCGGAGCGAGCTTCGGAGGCGATGGGCCGCGGTCAGCGCTTCGGTCTCGTGCCACTGCGGGGAGGGCGCACCTACTGGTTCGCGGTGCTCTCCGACGACGACCGCAAGGACGCCCTCGAGGCGGCCTTCGCCAACTGGCACGAGCCGATCCCCGCCGTCCTTTCGGCGACCGCGGCGTGCGATCGTTCCTTCCTGCCGCTCCAAGACCTGCCGCCCCTGCCTCGCTGGTACCGCGGCGAGGTCGTCCTGGTCGGCGACGCTGCCCATGCGATGACGCCGAACCTGGGGCAGGGCGCGGCACAGGCCCTCGAGGACGTGGCGGTGCTGGCGCGGCGCTTGAAGGAGATGCCGCTCTCCGAGGCGCTCCCCGCCTATGAACGTGACCGCAAGCGCCGTGCAGAGCGCGTGGTTCGCCAGTCACGTGCGATCGGGCGGGTTGCCCAGGCCGCCAACCCGCTCGCCGCGGGTGCACGTGACTTTCTCGCCCGCCGCGTTCCGGAGGCCATTGCGTTCCGACAGATGGCGCGCGTGTTGGCGGGCTGAGGAACCAGGAGTCGTCCGAATCTCTACTCGCCGTTGAGGGCTCGGTGGATGAACTCCGCCTTGGCGTCGGTGTAGGCCTCGCGGTCGCCCCTGAACCGGCCAGCAAGCCTGCGCTTGAGGTCAGCATATTCGTCGGCGAGGGTGGGGTCGGCTAGTAAGCGATTGCGGAATGCCAACTCATCCGTGTAGCGCTTTGAGCCCACCGGCACGAGATGCAAGTGATGGGTGCGATGGCTCGGGTCGGGCTTGCAGAACCAGTGCATCTCCTCGGGCAGGTACGGCGCGTACACGTAGCCAAGTTGAGCCAGGGGCTCGAAGCATGCCCGCGACTCATCGAGGCTGCGGACGCCGGCCAGGATGTCGATGATCGGCTTGGCTTCCAGCCCCGGCACGGCGGTGCTGCCGACGTGGTGGATGCCACCAACGACCCACTCTCCAATCGCGCCTTCCAGCGCCGCCCGCTCCGCGTCGAACCGGGTCGGCCACGATGGGTCGTAAGGAGAGAGCCGAATCGGTTCGTCTGCGGGCACGGCGGCTACGGCACCGAGGTTCCTGCCCGCCCGTAGTCGTCGGTAAGCCGCACGACGTCGTCGAGGTCGGGGGTGGAGACCTCGACCACGACGGCGTCCTCCAGCGCTTCGATGGTATGGACCTGTCTAGGTTCGTTCCGCCAGGCGTCGCCGGCCACAAGCTCCGTCTCCGCCAGCGCGTCCACGTTGGGGCCGCGGCTGAGCAGTAGCCGCCCGGAGAGCAGGTAGGAGGTCTCGTCCTTGCGCTCGTGGTACTGGACCGAGAGTCGCTCGCCGGCCCGGACGTGGAGCAGCTTGCCGGCGTAGCGATCGGTCAGCGCGAACCACACCTCATGCCCCCAGGGCTTTTCCACGCGGCGGGGCAGCTCTTCGTCTTTCACCGGCGTCAGTCTCCCTGATCGGAGGCAACGCAGCCACGCTCCTCGAATCAGCGCAGCTGAAACGAGCCGGTTCGCAGGTAGACCGCCAGCAGGCCGATCGCCTGCGCGGTCGGGGAATGAAGCGGCTCCGGGGGCGCGTCCAGATCGACGAACTTTGCCTCGGTCGCCTCTGCCTGGTCTGGGTGCGGCTCTCCCCGCCAGTGCCTCGCCAAGAAGAGCAAGGCGAAGCAGTGGGTGACATCGCCATTCGGGTAGTGGATCGTGTGCGTCTCGGCCTCCGAGAGGCAGCCGAAAGGGATCAGGTCAGCCTCCGTCACCTCGACTCCGGTCTCCTCGGCCAGCTCGTCGATCGCCGTGCGAGCGAAGCTGCCACCGGGCTCGGCCGCGCCAGCGGGCAGGCACCAGGTCCCATCGTCGGTGCGCTTGGTCAGCAGCACGCGCCCGTCCTCCCGCTGGAGAGCGACCATCGCACCCGGCATGAGGACGAGGTCACTGCCCACCGCCTGTCGTAGGCGCCAGAGGTAGGAGTCTCGGTAGGCCATCGGTGTCAGCGCGGCGGCGGGGCGATCTCGGGGCCGAACTCCCGCATCAAGGTCGCCAGCGAATCGGACTCAGATACTCCCTGGGCGTCCGGGTCGAGCGCGAACAGCCTTTCGACGAACTCCTGCCAGCGCAGCGCGGGCCGCATCTGGATTCGTAACTGCGCCGGCTCAGGGCCGACGCTGCGGGCACTGTGCGGAGTGCCGGGCGGGGCGACGACCGTGTCACCCGCCTCCGCCGTCTGCATGACCCCGTCGATCTCGAACCGCACGCTTCCAGCGATCACCTCCCATCGCTCCTCCATCGCAGGGTGCACGTGCTCCGGCGTCTGGTGATCTGCCTGAGCCCAGAAGTCGTTCATCTCCAGGAGCTCTCCCTCGGTCTCTTCGCCCGTGCGAAGGAAGACGATGCGCTCTCCCGTCGAGCGATTCACGATCTCCATGGGCGAGGAGCTTGAGCTCACCGGCCGACCTCCAAGACCACCAGTCGCAGCCCGACGTCGAGCTCGTCCATCTCCCGCAGGTGCCCGTAGCGCTCATCCCAGGCTCCGCTCTCGAGGTCGGCGGCGAGCCGCTCCCGGCCTCGCCTCCTAGCCCCTTCCGAGATGCTCTGCCATACCCACATCGGCCGCACGATCTCCTCGTCGAAGAGCAGCTCGGGCCGGGCCCAGAGTGCCGCGAAGAAGTGGTCCGTGCAGTCTCGCGGCACGGGGATGGGGGAGCTGGCGGCCTCTGGCAGCTTCTCTACCAGGTCGCGACTGCTCGCCCCAGACGGTCTCTTGAGCTCAAGCATCTCCGGGAAGTAGTCGGCGGTGATCCAGAGTCCCTCCAGTGCCTCCGAATCGAAGGTGACGATCACGATCCGCTCGCGCGCGACTCGCAGCATCTCCCTCAGGCCGGCGTCCAGGTCGGCCCAGTGGTGCGCCGTCAGCACCGCCAGCGCTGCGTCGAAGGAGTCGTCCTCGAAAGGCAGCGATTCGGCGCTCGCCTGCACGGCCGGCGCAGCGTCCGGCGACCGCTGGGCGATCATCTCCGCCGATGGCTCGACTGCCGTTACCTCGCGGTCGGCCGGCTCGTAGGAGCCGGTACCGGCGCCGACGTTGAGGACGGTTCGCGCATCTCCGAGCGCGGCCTTGATCCGTGCGGCGATTCGCGGATCGGCACGGCGAAAGTCGCTGTAGCCGCGTCCGATGCGGTCGTAGGTCGTCTCGTTCATAGAGCGCTGCTCAGGCTATGCGAGCAGGCGCTCCACCACCAGCACGTCCCGCCACTCGCCATCAAGGTGCCCGTGGCGGCGAGCCGCCCTTTAACTCAGGTTCGACGCGCTCCGCGCCGCAGCGAATTGTCGAGTGGTGCGTTCGGTGACCGGGAGTCCTGACTGACGGGCTGAGTAGGTTCGCGGCGATGATCCGCGATGCCGACCCCGTCCGCGACGCGGCCGCCTGCGCGGCGATCTATGCGCCTTACGTCGAGAGCAGCGCCATCTCTTTCGAGGAGCAACCGCCGGATCCAGACGAGATGGCAGCGCGGATCGAGCGCTCCTCGCGAACCCATTCCTGGCTGGTCACCGAGGAGGGGGAAAGGGTGGTCGGCTACGCGTACGCCTGCTCCCACCGCGAGCGGGCCGCCTATCGCTGGGCCGCCGACGTCTCCGTCTACATCGCCGACACCGAGCATCGCCGTGGTCACGGCCGCCGCCTCTACGAGGAGCTCTTCGAGCGCCTGCGGCGCCAACGCTTCCAGGTCGCTATTGCTGGCATCACCTTGCCGAACGCGGCCAGCGTCGGCCTGCACAGAAGGCTTGGCTTCGCTCCCGTCGGCGTCTACCGCCGCATCGGCTGGAAGCAGGGCGCCTGGCACGACGTCGGCTGGTATCAGCTCGAGCTGGCGCCGGCCGGAGACGATCCACCGCCCGAGCCCCTGCCGCCGGGGCTTTCTGCAACCTGAGCCGAACAGCCCACGCGCGCATGCCGAGAAGAGCTGTCGGTTGAGCGCCGCATGTGTTTGCCGCGGTTGCAGCCAAGCCCGACGTGAGCTTTGCCGGAGGCGGAGATCCTCCGAGAGCTCGAGGCGGCACCGCTAGGAGGGCGCCCTACGCTGCATGGGGGCACAGCTCTGAAACGGACACACCTGACACAGGGATGGAGTCATCCGCCGGACGCTGACTCCGCCCGATCTAGGCCAATTTCCGCAGCGCGGCCCGACCCTCGGCGACGCAGCGGTTGACCTTCGTCCATGTCCATCCGTTCAGCGCGGCGATCTCGTCGTAGCTGAGCCCGGCACCGAAGAGCAGTAGTGCGCGACGCTGGTCGGGCTTCAGGGCGAGTATTGCTGCGCGACGACGCTCGACTTCCTCATGCCGCTCCGCGAGCGCCTCGGGGCCGCTGCCGGGGTCGGGCACTAGCTCCCAAGGATCGTGGCCTGGGTCCACCCGCGCCGTCGCCCGGCTCTGGTGCCGCTCGCGGGCCCGGCCTGAGCGGCCGATTGCCCAGGCGCTGTGCTTGATCGTCGTCATCAGGTAGGGCAGTGCTGGCAGGCGGCCGTGGTAGGGTTCGATGAAGAGTGTGTAGGCGTCCTGGAGGGCGTCCTCGGCATCGGGTGAGCGCTGAGAATGGTTGGCGGCCTGGCGGAGCAGTAGCGAGCGGTGGTCGCCGATCAGCCGTTCGAGCAGGCTTGCGTTCTCGGCGCGGCGGGAGTTGTCAGAGCGGTTGCTCTCATGGGGCTGGGGGATCATGAGAGCGGCGATCACGCACGCTCCGCGTGCCAAACTGAGCCGCTGATCGCGCAGCCCCGTGGGGCCGGGCCCTGATCCCTACTCGCTCAGAGCGCCAGCTCGATCTCCTGGGTGAGCTCATGGGTCAGCTCGCCGCGCCCCAGCTCACGCTGCGCCTCGGCCAGATGGTTGCGGGCGCGCTCGTAGGCGGCCTGCTCAAAGCCAGCGCCCGGCTCGCGCCCGAGTGCCTCGCGGGCGTCGGTGATGCCATGCGCCTGGCGGTAGCGCTCGATCTCTGTGACGCCGCGCTCCCAGCGGGCGCGCTCACTGGACTGTTCGGGCCGGGTTCCCAACGCCTCGCGGATGTAGGGGGGCGGGGAGACGCGCGCCGCCGCGATCGCCAGGCGACGGCGCTCGGCAAGCTCAGCCTCGACCAGCGGCTCATCGCTACGGGGGATGAGCTCGGCGGTGGGCAACCGGCGGAGCGGCGCGGCTCGGGCCTCGTCGAGCGCTGAGAGCTGCGCGGCCGGTCGCTCCATCGAGCCGACCAGCTCGTCGAGCGGGTCGGGGCGCTCGACCTCGCGCGGCGCGATCTCCTCCCGCGCCGGCTCCGGCGCGGCGACGGCGTAGATGTTGGTCTGCTCGACCGAGCGCGAGAGCGCCGTGTTGAACTCCTCCAGCGACATCGCCGCCTCGGCGGCGACGAAGGCGCGCTCAACGCTCTGGCCCTGGGCGACGTAGATCGTTCCGGCGTAGCCGTGCTGGAGGGCGGGGGCGCCGCTCTGGGGGTTCGTGCGCTCGAGGTAGTCGCGGTCGAGGAGGGCACGGTGGCCGTCGGAGAGGCGCTCCAGGGCGACGCGGTCCTCGGCGTCGATCTCGATGACTCTCCAGCGCATCCGGTTGGCGACCCCGTGCGGGGTTGAGTTGACGCGGGTGAGGACGACATCGCCGACGGCGAAGGGCTCCCCGGCCACCTCGATCTCGCGTTGGCCGAGAGCGGCGGAGGTGCGCAGCAGCTCGCGCGCCTGGGCGTTCAGCTCGGCGACGTCGGCGTTGCGCTTGGCAATCATGATCGCCTTTTCGCCGGCCGCGAAGGACTGCCACCAGTCGGCGACCATCGCGGCGCGGCGCGAATCTGCGTCGGGAGCGATCACCACCCGCTCTGCCTCGAGGTAGGTCTCGAAGGCCTCCGCGCCGCGGCCCTGGCGCACCAGCTCGACGTTCTCGCGATCGAGGTCGTGGCGGTGACGGCGGACCTCGGTCAGCTCGATGGCGTCTATGCGCTCGGCGAGGGCGCGGAAGAGCCCGCCAGCTTCCAGCTCGGGGAGCTGGCGATGGTCGCCGATCAGCACGAGCTTGCCCTCGGCGGCGGCGACGTGGTCGTGCAGGCGCGCGAGCGAGCGCGAGCCGACCATCGCCGCCTCGTCGACGAGCAGGACGCCGCCGCGAGGCAGGGCGGTGATTCCGTCAGGGTTTGCGGCGCGCTCGTCGAGCTCGGCGAGCAAGGCGGCGACGCTCACCGTGGGGATCCCGGCCGCGGCTTCCAGCTCGGCGGCGGCCGCGCGGGTGGGAGCGGCCCCGCGGACTTGGACGCCGGCCGCCGCCCATCCTTCGGCGGCGCCGTTCAGCGCGTAGGTCTTGCCGGTGCCGGGGCGACCCACGACGAGGGCGATGCCGTCGCCGTCGGTGAGTAGGCGGCGAACCATCTCGGCCTGGTCGGCCCCGATCGAAGGGCGGCGCTCGATCACCGCGGCGACGATCTGCTCGGAGGCGCAGCTGCGGCCAGCGCCGCGCAGCGCCTCGGCGCTGCCGATCACCTTGCGCTCGATCGCGAGGATCTCCGGCGTGGTGAAGCGCGGGCCGAACGGCCCCTCGGAGATTCGCACCACCTGCTCGGAGGCGAGGAGGGCGTCGGAGAGCTGCACCGCCCGGGCCGCCTCGATCCCCGCCGGCGATTGCTCGCAGACCGCCTGGATCGCCTCGCGGCGATCGAAGTGGGAGCGCTCGGCAGTGACTGCGTGGGCGAGTCGCTCGGGAGACGGTTCGGCCGCGGGCTGCTGTCCCCCCTCGCGGGCGATGCCGGGCGTTGGCACCTCGGCGCCCAACTCGCGCCCACGCTCCCGCCAGCGCTCGTGCAGATCCTCGCGGCCGACTCCGTACTCCTTGGCCCGCCGCGAGTCGAGCGCCGCGACCTGCGCTGCCTGGGGCGAGTCGAGGCCGCGCTCAGAAAGCGCGCGCTCGATCTCGGCGCGGCGTCGGGAGAAGTTGCGAAGGACGTGGTCGGCGAAGCCCTCCAACTCGGCGGCGCCGCGACGCATCGGCTGGAAGGCGAGGCCCAGCTCGCGGGTCAGCTCCGCGCGCAGCTGGGCCTGGTAGAGGTAGCCGCCGGTCTTCGCCTGGCGGTAGAGGTGGGAGCCGTGTAGGGCCGAGTAGCGACCGTCGGGGCCCTGGGCGAGGTTGGCCACCAGGACGTGGGTGTGGAGCTGGGGATCGCCGGCGCGCGAGGAGCGGTGGGGGAAGGCGGCGGCGATCACTCCGCTGGCGTGAGAGACCTCGGCGCCGCCGGCGCCGCGGCGCACGAAGGCCGCCTCGCGCTCGACGTAGTCGAGGGCGGCGGCTACGGCGCGCTCGTGGCATTCGCGCACGACGCGGCGGGTGGCTGGGTCGCCCAGCCCCCAGAGCAGCGAGACCGACTTCGGCGCCGAGAAGGTGAGGTCGAAGCCGGGGATGCGACGGCCTCCGCGAAGGGAGACGAGCGGCTCGCCGCTGGCGGGATGCTCAGCGGCGAGGATCCGGCGCAGCTGCGTTGCCTCGACCTCGTCGGAGAGGCCCAGCTCCTGGCTGCCCGATCCCATCCAGCGCCCCGGTGCCTCGCCTTCGCCGGCGTAGTAGTCCTCGATCCCGGCGGCGACCGAGTCGAGGTAGTAGGCCTCTTGGCCGTGGCCGAGCTTGCCCAGGGTGAGCACATCTGAGCTGTCGTCTCGGCGGCGGTTCCGGGTCAGCCGCACTTGCAAGTGCAAGTGTGTGAGCGGGGGAGGCGGTGGCGTCAGAGGGCGGCTGGGAGGACACCGGAAGGGCTGGTCCTGACGGTCTGCCGGGGTTCCCTGGGAGGTGGCGAGGCTCGGGCTGCTGGTGCCTGATGAGGAAGGTTGCTGGAGAGGGAGGGCTGGGCGTGGTGCTTTGGGCTGGTGGCTGGGCTGAGCCACGCCTGGTTCCGCCACCGCCTCCCCCGCTCGCGTTCTCGTGGCCGCGCCGCTTGCGACCCTGTCCGCATGGCGGCAGATCGCGATCGCCTCGGCTGGCAGCGCCTGGCCGACGTTCAGATCCCGCGCGGGACGCTCTGGGTGCTGCTGCTGGCCGGCCTGACGCGAATGCGGCGGGAAGGTCGTGAGCTCAAGGGAATCGAGAAGACGAGCGCTGAGCTGGCGACGCTGATCGGGACTCGCTGGCGCGAGGGAGACGAGCGCGACAAGCAGCTCGTCGAGTTGCAGGCCAGCATCGAGCGGATGACACGCTGGCTGGTCGGCCTGACGATCGCGGTGGGCTTGATCGGCCTCGCCGGGATCGGCGCGACGCTGTGGGCTGCGTTCGGGTAGCGCCGGGGTTGTCAGGCCTCGGTGCCCACGCCGGCCTCGGGTCGATCGACCTGCTGCGGCAGGACGGCATCCTCGAGCCGCATCGCCAGGCGGTCGATCAGCGCCGCATAGCGCTCGATCTCGGTGCCCTGGCTCCACGAGGTCATGTAGGGGACCGAGAACCCGGCGCTGTCGAGGCCGAGCGAGGAGCAGACGGTGTAGGCGACCGACTCGACCACGACCTCCTCTTCGGCGTATGTCAAGTTCGGGTCCTCCTCACGGCGCTCGCAGCGAAGCAGCGCGTGGGCGAGCTCGTGGACGAGGGTCGCGACCTGCGCATTGGCGATCGCCGCCACGTTGTCGATGACGATCCGCCGACTGGTCGGCTCATAGAAGCCGTGCGCCGGGCCGCTGATCGGCTCGAGGGTGACCTCCGACCCGATCGAGGCCGCAAGGCCGCAGAGCGGATCGAGCAGCTCGGCGAGATCGTCGCCCTCGATCGGGGACAGCGGGGGGTCCAGGTCGAGCGCGCCGCCGGGGAAGTCGGGCAGGGGATCGACCTGGGAACGGTCAAAGACCGCGACGAGGCGAAAGTGGGTGCGCGGGCGCTCCTCCGGGTCGGCGCCCTTCTCTTCCCATCCGCGCCGGCGCTTTGGCGAGGGCGGGCAAGGAGTGTGTCGTTGATGTCGTCCTGGCCTTGATGGGGCCGTCCGATCGGTGGCTTACGTTGGGGTTGTGTTCGGTGTCGTTGATGTCAACGGCGCGCCGTGGGACCCTCCCCCGGTGAGGTGCTGGCCATGAGGGTTCAGCGGGTGCTGCCGGCGGGCGGCCTGGAGTCCTGGACGGTGATCGGCCCGGATCTGCGGCCGGTCGATCCGGTCGAGCGCTACCTGGCGTGGTTGTCGCAGATCGAGCGGCTTCAGGACCGCGCGTCCACCACAACGGCGGGTGTCCCGGCACGGCAGCGCGCGACCGAGGCGTCTCTGCGCCAACGCCTGGAGACGCTGCGGGCCGAGAACCAGCGGCTGCGCGAGGAGAACACCGGCCTCAAGACCCAGCTCGCGATCGCCTACGGTCGTCGCCGCGCGTCGGCATGACGGCGACAACGAGCTACTACCCCGTCGTCGCGTTCGACCTCGACGGAACGCTCCTGCGCCACACCACGGTGACAAAGCTCCTTGCTGAGTACCTCGGCCAGGTTGAGACGATCAATGAACTGGAACGCGCCTTCGCGGCCGGCGAGATCACAAACCGAGCGATCGCCGATGCCTCCGCCGCCTCCTACGCCGACCGCACCACGAGCGAGATCACATCGGTACTGGCCGCCGCAACCTGGATCAACGGCATCGACGAGACCCTCCTTACTCTCACGCAGGCTGGAACCCACGTGCTCCTAGCGACGATCACCTGGAGGTTCGCCGCCGAGTTCCTGCAGGACCGCCACGGATTCGCGGCCGTCAGCGGCACCGAGCTGCCGATCGCCGACGGGATCGTCGCGGGCCACGTCAGCCGCTACTTCGACGAACACGACAAGCTGCGATTCGTCGAAGAATGGTGCGCGGAACACAGCCTCTCGCTTGCCGACGTCGCCGCTGTCGGCGACTCACGCTCCGACCTCCCGCTCTTCCGCCGAGCCGGCCGCTCGATCGCCCTCAACGCCACACCGGATGCCCGGCGCGCGGCCACCCGCGTCATTGACACGGACGACCTGCGCACCGTCCTACCGCTCCTCACCCGCTAACAGCGCGTCGACGACGAACCGCCTCGACGACATGCCACCGACGCCGAGCCGGCGCATGAACCCGTCCACGACATCGACCATCCGAGATAAGGAGGCTGTAGGTGCGGAAGTGGCGGCGGACGGTGAGCCAGCGCTGCCAGCCCTCGCTTGAGCGCAGCGCCTCAATCGCCTCGGTCATCTGCCGGCGCTCGGCTGCGCGCTTGGCGGCTCGCTCCTCCTCGTTTGGCCGGCGGATTCTGCGGGCGGCGCTCATGGCCGGCTCCCGGTGGGCGCCAGCTCGAAGGCACGGTCGATCGCTCCGCGGCACATCGGACAGGGAGCCGAGGCGAGCGGCTTGGCGGCGATAGTCGGCGAGGAGCACCGCCAGCTCGGCCAGCGAGCGAAAGCCCGCCTCGACGAAGTAGCGGCGCCCGCGTCCGCCCGGCAGCCAGTCGAAGACGTGGACGACGCCGTCGATCCGACGCCCGATAAGAACGCGTTCGCCGTTCGGGGTCTCGTAGCGGCCCAGCTCGACTGAGCCGCCGATCCTGGGCGAGTGGGCTGTCGTCTCCATGGCGCTCCTCCTGGGCTCTCTGACGGAAGTCGCCGAGCCGAAGGGCAGCTGCCCGAGGCAGCGCGGAACCCGAGCGGGAGCGAGGGCGCGTCAGCGAGGCCGCGCGGAGCGCGGGCCTTGCAGCGCTGCCGGCAGCTGCCAAGCTCGACGCGGCTTCCGGAGAGCCCGGGAGGGAGTAAGGAGTCGCCAACCGAGCGGATCGGCGCTCTCAAAAGCGATGCGATGGTCAGCCGACTCCGCGTGCAGCTGAGTGGCGCACGGAGTCGGGGGCCGTTGGAAGCGCTACCCTGAGTCTGTGGCCACGACGGTCGACAAGGACAAGCTGCATGACGTGCTGGACCAGGCCGTGATCGTGATCGACGAGCAGGATCTCGAGCGCTCACGCCGCGACCCGCGGGTGCGCGCCTTTCACGAAAGCGCCGAAAAGCTCATGGCGGAGCTTGAGGCCGAAGGCGCGAACTACGACTGAAGGTTGAGCCACTGGCGGCGTAGCCGGCGATTGCCTGGCACCGGTTGCTCGGAGTCCTGAAAGCCGAAGCGTTGGCGCCACATCCCGGCGGTGTCTAGGTCGAACGGGTCGACGACGAGCACCGTCGCGCCGACATAGTGAAGCGCGCGTCGCGCGATGCCGTAGGCGTGTTGGAGCATCTCGTCGCCAATCCCAGGCGAGCCTGCCGATCGCGCGAACTGAGCAAGCAGGATCGCCGACTGCGTGCGGTAGTGGACGCCGCCGAGCTGCGCCCGCTCCTCGCTGCTGAGCGCGACCTGCGCGGCGCAGAGCGCGTAGACGCCGGTCACCTCGCCGTGGCTGAGGCGCACGCGCACGGTCGCCTCCTGCGGCTTGCGCAGTGCCCGCTCCGTGAGCCACTCGGCGACGCTCTCACCGGCAGGACCCTCGGTCGGCTCGAAAGAGCGAATCGCCACGGCAAGCTCCGGTAGCGTCGCGATGGCTTGCTGATCGATTCGCAGGTAGGCGCGTGCGCGCTTCAGAACTTCGGGCGAGGGTTGTGGGTCGGTCGGGCTCATGACGGCAGCGAAGCGTAACCGCCGCCGCCCCGACCATCGTCTCCTTGGCGCGTGAGATTTGGGAAGGACGCGAGTAGGCGCCGGCGCAACTCGAGGAAGTCCTGGCCGCGGGTGCCGAGACCCCAGAGGGCGGCGGCGAGGTCGTAGATCGAGCCGCCGCGACGGCAGGACGCCGAGAAGCAATACCAACCGGCCTCGGGCGTCTCGTAGACCTTGAGGCTGGGGGTGCGGTCGACGTGCAGCGGACAGGAGACGAATCCCGAGCGCGGGACCTCGACACCAAGCAAGCGCTCGACGTAGACGCGCGGCGGGATGGGGAGGAGCGGGTCCTCGGTGGCGATGCGCGTCGTCCGCGATGACCGCGGCGAGAGAAGCGGTGCTGGGGGCAGCGACGTACGTAGCTCCTCCAACTCGCACACCACGCCGCTGCCGCCGATCGGCCGGACCGGTGCCGGCGGGTCATGCTTGTGGTTGCGGGTGCCCGGCGGCCGTAGGATCGAGGTGGCCGCCCAGACCGAGTCGCCACCCGTGGCCTGGGCGAGGCGGCGGTTCAGCTCCTCCAAGGTGGCGACACCGGCGCGATCAGCGAGCCGCCAGTAACCGTGCGCTGCGCCGGGTGAGCCGGAGGCGACGATCAAGGTCGGCGCGGGAGTGAAGCCGGAGAGGCGACGGGCGCCGTTGGGGCCGTCGACGTCGGCCCAGGCGACCCAGCCCCCGTCGACTGCCTCGCGAGTGCCGCTACGTACCTGGCGCGGGGCGCATCCGAGGTAGACATCGGCGCGAGCGGCGACGAGGGGAAGTTGCGTGACGAGTTGTCGGCGGGCGCCGACCTCAACGAACCAGCGGCGCATCGTCTGCTGGCCAGGGTGGCGGACGCGGACCTCGAGCAGGGCGTTGCTGGGCTCGGTGCCGGCGAGCAGGTTGAGGTAGGGGGTCAGCTGGTCGACGTCGGGCCGAGAAGCAGAAGGGGCGCCCGCCCTCCCGGGCGGACGCCCCGCGAGGCGCTTGCTGCTACGCGGCGGCCGGCGCCTCATGGCTTCCGTCCCGCTCGGCCTTGGCCGGGCGGTCGAGGAAGTTGACCTGCTCCGCGACGACGTAGTTGCGCTGCCGCATGGAGCCGTTGTCGGAGTTCCACTCCTGGTGCTCCAGGCGGCCGGCGACGCCGACGCGGGAGCCCTTGGCGAGGTACTCGGTGCAGCTCTCGGCGAGCTTGCCCCAGACCTCGATGTCGTAGAACGCGGCGCCCCGGTCCCCGGGCCGCTGGATCGCGACCCGCAGGGTGGCGACCGAGGTGCCGCTCGGGATCGAACGCAGCTCGGGGTCGACGGTCAGCCGGGCGGTGAGTGCGACCTGGTTGATGTCCTGCATCTCGGGCCTCCTTTGAGAGGTGGTTCGGTTGACGACCCCCATCAAGGCCCACGAGCGAGCGCGCGGAACCGAGCCCGCAGGGCGAGGGGAACCCCCTCGCGGGGTTGCAGCGCGCTCGCCGTGGGCCAAACTGGGGTGAGGAGATCCGGGCTGCCTCCATGGAGGCCGTAGGGGCAGGTTCAGCCGTAGCGCCTCTTCTGCGCCTGACCCGGCGTTTCAGCTGCTCGAACGCGAGCATCTATTCGGTCTGTCGAGTCAGCGAGGCCGGTGGGTCAGCGCGTTGCTAGTGAGAGCCTGGGGATCCAGCCGAGACGAGTCGATCCAGACCACGCTCACCAGCGGATGTGCCGTGCTTGCCGGCCGCCGCGAGGTAGCGGCGGGGAAATTGGACTCGGGGGCCCTATAGGAAAACAACCGCCGACACCAGGAGGAACCGAATGCCAGACACAAGCGCAACCCACAGCGAGATTGAGATCACGATCGTCGTTTCAGGCCAGCCCGAGCGGATCAAGGTCAACGACCACCAGCGCCTGGAAATCCTGGTACGCGAGGCCCTGGCACGCAGCGGGAACGAGGGGCAACCTCCTTCTGATTGGGAGCTCCGCACCGAGGGCGGCCTGCTGCTCGACCAAGAGCAGACGGTTGCACAGGCGGGGATCGCGAACGGTCAGACTCTCTTCCTCAGCCCCAAGGCCGGTGGAGGCGGGAGCACAGGTCGGTGAATCTTGTCAACCCCGACGTGAACGCCCGCAAGATCGAGCGCGAGCTCGAACTGTGGGACGCGAACGCCGAGGCCTATTCCAGGCGCGGCTGGATCATGCTGCGTCGGGAGCCGCCCGTCCTCGACATCGCCTTCCAAGCGCGGCTCCCGATCGGCGGCAACATCGTCCCCGTGGTCGCAGCGTGTGTGCAGATTGACCTCACGAACTTCGATTTGTGGGCACCTTCAGTCGAGTTCATCGACCCAATCAGCCGCGACTACGCCCCGCCGGTCGCGAAGGCACTCGTCGAGACCGAGGGCGGCGCACAGAACCTGATCGTCGGCACACACCCCGACACGGGTCGCCCGTTCTTCTGCATCCCCGGTGTACGCCAGTACCACTCCCATCCGCAGCACACGGGCGATCCCTGGCTGCTTCACCGCCCGCTGCGCGGCGGCAGCCTCACACTGATCTGCGAGCGGATCTGGCAGACCATGGCACGCACGTTGCTCGGCGTGCAAATCCAGATGCTGACGCTCCCGGGAGGCCTGCAGCTTGACTTCCAGCTCGTCAACGCGCCCGGCGAGCAGGCCCCCGCGATCTGGGCTCAAGCCGAGCAGCAGGTTGGCCCGCCAGCCGCCGCCGTGGCCGCCGCGCTTGGCCTTGACGCGCCGAATCCACCCGCCGAGGCACAGGAGGCGAAGGGGTGACGCTCGAGCACGTCGAGGAGTTCATCGTCCCGCGCACGCTGGTTTCCCAGACGCTGCGCCCGCTGCGGGCTGCGGGGCACCATGGGCACGAGGCTTTCGTCCTCTGGGGTGGGCGCTCGGAGGGCAACGCAACCTTCCGCTTTGAGCAGGCCTACGTGCCGCGTCAGACCGCCACGCGTTCGGAGCGCGGCCTGCTCGTCGTTGTTGAGGGACCCGAGCTGTTTCGCGTCAACCGTGACTTCTACTCCCACGGTCTCGTCCTCGCCGGCCAGGTCCACTCCCACCCGACCGATGCCTATCACTCGGCTACCGACGACGAGTACCCGCTTATCACGCTGCGTGGCGGCCTGTCCGCCGTCGTCCCGGACTTTGGCAGCGGCGGAGAGCGAGGATTCGGGGAGTGGGCCTGGTACCGCCTGGCGACGATGGGTGACTGGGCGCCCGTCGTGCCCGAGACGACGATCCGGGTGATCGAGTGAGCCTGCCCCGGTTTCTCGACCGCGTGCTCGACGCAGCCGTACCAGCGCTCGGAGCTGTCAGGCGCGACGCTGTCGCCGAGCGGCTCGGCGACAGCGTCGTTGCTCTGCATGGAGCCCGAGTGCGGGGAGCCGCCGACGAGGCGGGCTTCGCACTCGCCGCGAATTTGCTCGCCCGGCTGTATCCGAAAATCCACGTCACCGGTCCCGAGGAACTCGTGCAGCGCGTTTGCGGCGAAATCTTGCTCGTCAACCCTGTGGTCGAGCTGCCCGACGAAGCGGGTCCAGTCGACGCAACGCTGTCCTACGGCGCTCCGTGCGAGGCGGATGGAGAGGTATGGGTGAGCACCGCGGGCTGGACTGCCTCCGTCGATAGTTCGGCTGCCGAGCTCGAGCCCGCGGTGCCAGCCGCGCTCGCCGCAGCAGCGCTCGGCGTTGGGGAGGTCTTCCGCACCGTCTTCGCCAAGGAGCTAGGTCGCCGAGGACGCCGCTCACCGCAGCCAGGCGCCTTTGATCTCGTCACGCTCGAGGACGGCGCGAGTCCAACCCCCACCGAGAGCTGCGTGCCAGACCTGGGCGAGTTCGCGCTGGTCGGCGCGGGTGCGATCGGGCAGGCAGCGGCACTCACGCTTATGGCAAGTGGCGTTCGCGGTCGGTTGCTCGCTGTCGACCACGAGTGCCTCGAGTTGTCGAACCTTCAGCGCTATGTGCTCGCACGGGACGGTGACATCGGCCAAAGGAAGGTCGACCTGCTGCACGAGCGCGCTCGCAGCGGCAACCTCGAGGTGGTGCCTTTCGCCTGTCGCTGGCACGCCGAGCTTGCTGATCGGCCCCGTCCGACGCTGGTTGCCCTTGACTCTGTCAAGGATCGCATCGCCGTCCAGGCCGGTCTTCCGGGCCCGTTGTATAACGCCTTCACGCAGCCTGCCGACATCGGCTGGTCACGCCACGAGTCCTTCGGGCGTGATCCGTGCCTGGCCTGCTTGTACGTACCGACAGGACGGCGGCCGGCTCTATTTGAACGGATCGCGACAGCGCTCTCCCAGCACCCGCGGCGCGTGCTCGCCTACTTGCTGCGGGGGCTTCCAGTCGGGCTGCCCCTAAACAGCCCGCCTGAACCGCTCGCGGAGCTGCCGACGCCCCCAGGCGCTGAGCGCTGGACCGAAGTGTCGCTCCTCGAGGACATCGCAGGGGGTGCGGACATCGACCCCGGGCAGCTCCAGATGTGGCGCGAGCGCCCGGTCGCAGCGCTCTACCAGGAGGGGATCTGCGGCGGCGCGCTGCTGGATCTGAACATCGGTGCCGCGCCGGCCGAGGCGCTCGTGCCACTCGCGCACCAGTCTGCGCTCGCCGGCGTATTGCTAGCTGCACAGCTGATCATCGCCCGGACGCCACAGCTGGCTGCACGGCGCCCGGACGCGGTCGAGGCCCGCTACGACATCCTCACGGGCCTCCCGCAGGTACTCGCGCGCCCCCGCACCCGAACCGCCGGCTGCATATGCGCAGATGACGTCTACCGCGCCGTATACGCTGGCCAGCTCGCTGAGACGACTCCGCACGAGGGCGGGGAACGAGAACGAGGTAATCAAGATGAGCGAGCTGCTGCAACTTGACGAGGAGGCCGGTGAGCTGCTCGCCCAGATCGCTGATGACCCGCATGGCGCGTATTGCCGCCGCTTCGACGCGCTGCTGTACCCCTTCGTATTTGGCTATCTGCGCGCCAACGCCGCCCGGATCGCTGGGCGCGTCGCCGCTCGCGCCGGCGCGAGCGGCACGGCCGCGCCGACACTGGTCGCAGAGGAGCTGTCCGAGGTCGCCCACGACGCGACCACGATCGCCCTCCGCCGCGTGCGCGAGAAAGCGGCCCGTTTCGACGCGCGGCGCGGCACCCCGACCGGGTGGGTCATCGGCGCCGCCGAGTTCGCGTTCGTCGAGGTGGCGAAGAGCGTCGTCGCTGCGCGACGCTCGCCCCTGCTGGCCTTCCACGACCCGGTGGATCTCGAGGTACTCGTGGGAAACACGGCGAGCACTGAAGAACACGTGCTCGCGAAGCTATCGAACGAGCAGGCCCTGGAGGAAGCCGTCGAGGTGCTGAGCGAGCGCGAGTGGGCAGCGATCCGCTTGGTAGACACCCTGCACCTCAGCCACGCCGAGGCGGCCGAGGCGATCTTCGGCGATGCTGCGATGGCGCGCTCGGTCGAGGGCCTCCTCACGCGCGGCCGGCCGAAGCTCGCTGCGGCTTGGCGAGAGCGCCGAACTGCGTTTGGAGTGCGCGCCGCGGGTAAAGTCTCCAGCGAAGGTGCCGAAAACACAGGGGGCGAGAATGCATGACACTGACCACATGCCTAACGATCTGCGGGCCGTCCTCAGTGACTCTGGGATCGTTGTCCGCCAGGATGCTGCCGTCTTCGAGCTGATCGCACGCTGGACCCACGCACCGGCTACGACCGCAAACCCACCGGTTGCTCCCGACGCGAGTCTGCTCGAGCACCTCGCGCACCAGACCCAAGCAGTCCGCACTACCACTGGCGCCGGCTGCTGAGGTGGTTGACCCGACCCGTGGCGCGCTATAACGCGCGCGCCGTCACAGAAGCGCGGTGGTCCCGTGCCGGACGGGGATTTTCATGCTGCTGATGTAGGCGCTGGAGCCGTGGCCTCGCTTCTCCTTGACTTCGGGTTGTTGTCTGTCAACCAGCGAGAGCGAGCATGGCGCAACTTCACGCGCCAAACGACAACACTGGTGATGGCAGCGAACGCGGATCGGACAGTGGTGGGCCGAATGAACGGCGGTGGCCTTCAGCGCGCTGTCGGCGAGCAGGGGGAGTGCGTGAGCTTGACCCGCGCCGAGTTGCTGACAGCCGACGAGGTCGCTGAGCGGCTGCAGCTGCGGCCGTCGACGGTCCAGGACTACGCGCGGCGGGGGATCATCCCGAGCTTCAAGCTCGGCCGGTTCCGGCGCTTCGTGCGTGCCGACGTGGAGGCGACCCTGGAGCTGTTGCGCGAGACCGGCGGCTATCCATCTCCTGGCTGATCGCTGTCACCGTCTCGGCGGAAGGCACGGCCGAGGCGGTCGAGGTCGTCGGGCCGCGCCTTGGCGTGGGTGTAGCGGGCGGTCGTCCGCGGATCGGCGTGGCCGGCCAGCCTCTGAAGGCGATGAGCGGGGAACTCCTGCGCTGCGAGGGAGATGAAGCCGTGGCGCAGGTCGTGCACGCGCAGCGGCCGCAGTCCCGCCATCTTGCAGGCCCGCTTGAAGCGCCGCCGGAAGGCCGACTGGTCGAGGTGCTCGCCGGTCGTCCCGACGAAGACCAGGTCGTCGCGATCGGTGAAGTGCTCGCGTTGGCGCAGCTCGCGCAGCGCGGCGGCGAGGTCGGAGACGAGGGGCAGCGTCCTTGGCTTCTTGCCCTTCGTGAAGGGCAGCTCGACACCATCGCTGACCGCGCGGTTGACGGTGATCTGGTTGCGGTTGAAAGCGATGTCGCGCCAGCGCAGCGCGCGAGCCTCGCCCAGGCGCAGCCCCGCGTAAGCGAGGGTGAGGACGAGCACGGCGTCCTGGCGGTCCTCGGCCTGCCGCAGCGCCCCGGCGTCCTCGCGTGAGTAGATACCGCCGCGCGGCATGTGTTCGCTGCGGTGTCGCCCCGCGCGGATGATGTTGGTGATCGCCTCCAGCTCCTCGGGCTCGTAGAAGTCGATCTCGCCCGGCGGCTTCTCGGTGACTTTCTCGACCTCGAGGACGACGTTGGCGGTGATCGCCGGGAAGCGGTGCGAGCGCGCCGCCCAGCCGAGCACGTTGGAGAGGGCCTGGCGGTACTTGTTGATGCTGCGCCCTTTGAGGCCGGATCGCAGCAGGCGGTCGCGCCAATTTTCGACGTCGCGCACCGTGATCGCCTTGACGGGCTTGGCGGGCCAGGTGGCCGCCCAGGCGCGCAGATCGCGCTCGCTTGAAGTGCGCGGAGGGCGGGCGCCGGGCGGTACCTGGCGGAACTCGGGCGCCGCGGCGAGGGCGGCCAGCTCGCAGCGGTAGCCCCTGAGCGTCTGCGGCGTCATCGCCTTGACGTTCTTCGCGTAATCGAGCCACTGGGGTGCAAGGGCCTCGAGCGTGAGCGCGGCTGCCTCGCGCTCACCGCCGGGGCGCTCCTCGCGATCGCTGTCCGCCAGCACCTGCTCGCGCTCGGCGATCCGTTCAGTCATGAGCGCCGCCGCATCGGCTGCCGTGAGCAGACCGGATGGGCAGGGCCGGTGCCGCCCGTTGGCCGTCCGCGGCTCCTCCCAGGCCGCGGCCCAGCCGGAGACGTTGGTGAGGCGCTCGCCTCGCTCGGTCAGGAAGGCCGGTCCGAGCCGGCGCTTGATCCGGCGGCCGGTCGAATCACGCCAGCAGGCCTCCCAGTGGGGGGCGCGATCTGCGGACTTGCGCCGGGTGACGATCAAGGCGCCTCGCGGCGCGGTAGGGTCGGGCTGCATCATCGTCTCGCTCCTTCTGTCGAACAGATGCAGCTGAATGCGTCGCGGGCGGCATGGCGGTGGGGAGTAGCACGGGAGTAGCAACCGAACCTGATCCAACCCGCTTCAACGGCCTCTTTTCAGAGCCGTTCGTGCCTGACGGGTATCGGTTGGTGTCCACTTGAGTCGTTGCCATGCAGAAGGTCGAGGGTTCGAATCCCTTCAGCCGCTTCTCACGAAAACCCCGCTACGGCGGGGTTTTCTCTTGAGCAGGTGCTCTCTCCGGAGTCGCAGAAGGTCCCCGTAGATCGGCCCGTCTGCCAATAACTGCCAATTGACAAGCCTCCGACCAGCCCATCGCCATACACGGTGTATGGCGATTTCGACTACTTCGGGCTGGACGCGGACGACTCGATGTGCCCGACCAGGCCGTCCAGAGCCGCGCCGTGATCGTCCTGGGATGCGATCACCTGCGCGTAGATCCCGAGCGTCACCTTCGGGTCGCTGTGACCCACCTGCGCCATCACGTAGGGCACCGAAGGCGGCTGAGGCAGCGAGAACAGCAGCGATATGAACGTCCGCCGCAGCGAGTGCGGCCTGACGCCTTGTATCGGCTCCCCGCCAGCCGCCACAAGCTCCTCGTTGGCGAGCGCGACGGCGCCGGCCAGGAATCGCTCGCGTACGTTCGAGGCGTTGTCAGGCCGTCCCTTCGCAGTCGGAAAGACAAGATCGTCCGGCGCCGCGTGCTTCGACCGGGTCCGGTACTCCGAAAGAAGCTCGACCAACGTCGGAGTCAGATCGACCTCACGGATACCCGAGTCGGTCTTTGCTTCGGTGATGCGCATCTTCCGTCCACCGAGGCTCACATCACGCCACCGAAGGTTCAGCGCCTCGCCGATCCGCAGCCCGGCGAGGGTCAGGACCGCCAGCAGTGGTCGGCGGCCCCTCTCTGCCAACGTCAGGTGAGACGCCCATGATCCGGGAATTACTGAACCCCGAGGGCGTGAATGGAGCACCTGATGTCGTTGATGCAGAGCAACGGGGCGGGGGCGCCGCCCCGCAGGCGGTCCCCGACCCCGAGCTGACCGAGCGGCCGAAGCGGCGCTCCTTCGGCGCCGAGCAGAAGCTGGCGGTCCTCAAGGAGGCCGACGCCTGCGCCGAGCCGGGCGAGGTAGGGGCGAACTTGTAGGCTGCCGCCGCGATGGGATGGCCGCCACAGATCGGGGATGCACTGCCGCGGGGAGAGGAATGCTGGTACGAGCCGATCAAGTTCGAGCGCTGGATACTCGCTCCCCGTGGGCACGGCACGGAATGGGCGAAGGTGCTGCACGTCGGCCCCGACGACATCGAGGTCGTCTGGACGGTGATCTCGGCCGCGGTTCTGCTCGCGCCCGTCTCCAGGGTGATCGACACCGGCCGGTACGGGATCAACTGCCGTGTCGACGTGCGGTTGACGATCGCGGAGCGCACAGCGCCGGTGAGAACCGCATGGAACTACGCCGACGCGGGAAGTGCGCCTCGTCTGGTCAGCGCCTATCCGAGGCTCTAACATCAGGTCGATGGCCACCACCAGGCACATCGCGGAGCTTGACATCGTGGAACTCACCGAAGCGGTCGATGGGGCGCCAGCGGGTGCTCGCGGCGGGGTGCTCGACATCTTCACCGATGACATGGCGATGGTCGAGTTCACCAACCTGCCTGGCGAGATGGACATCGACAAGATCGTCGTCGTGCCGCTGGGCAAGCTCCGCGTCCTGGAGCGCGCTGTCCAGCCATAGGGCGCGGTTCATTTGGCAGACAGGTGTTCCTGTCTGCCAAAACCCCAACGATTCGTGCCTGAAAGGCCAGAAGCTCGCCAGGTGACAAACCCGATCTTTTTGGCTCTGGTAAAGGCGAAAGTAGCGGTTGGCAGCCGGGCTTGCCATGCAGAAGGTCGAGGGTTCGAATCCCTTCAGCCGCTTCTCAAGAAAACCCCGCTCCAGAGCGGGGTTTCGTCCCCAGCGAGTCGTGCTAGCGAGGGCGGATCTCAGCGCCACAGCTCGCGGCGCAGGGTCGCGTTGCCGTGCTCGAGCTGGTCGAAGGTGGCGCCGGCGACCGAGCGCACCCCGGTTTCGCGGTTGACACGGCCCTGGATCTCTCGGTGCGACTTGCCTGTCCGACGGGACACGCCGTCCGACCCGGCCACGATCGCCGCCCTCGAGGAGGGGCTCGGCGAGATCGAGCGCGGCGAGACGATCACGCTCGCGGAGATGCGCGAAGAGCTGGCCGCCGCCCCCCGGCCGACCTCCGACTGACCGTTGGCTCGGCTCGTCCTCGCGCGGCGAGCCCGCCGCAACCTCCTCGACCTCGGGTGGGCGTTGATCGACGCGATCTCGGACGCCCTCGGCCTGCTCGAGCGCGATCCGTTCGCGGGTCACCCACTCCGTTGAAGGCTCCACGGCCTCTACTCGTTGCGCGTCGGCACCTACAGATCCTTTATCAGGTGACCGACGGCGGGAAGACCGTGCGGGTCGCCGCGGTCCGGCATCGCTCGGTCTCCTACGGGAATGGTTCGCTGAGGTTTCCGAGAGTGGCTTCTCCCGACAGCTAGGCGTTCACGGCGCGAGGCGCTGGATCCGCCAGCCGCCCTCGGCGCCCGCGTCGCGCGAGTAGACGAAGCGATCGTGGAGGCGGGCCTGCTGGCCCTGCCAGAACTCGATCGTCTCGGGGCGGAGGACGAAGCCACCCCAGGTGTCGGGGCGGGGGACGTCGTCGAGGTCGGCGAAGCGCTCGCGGACCTCGGCGAGGCGGCGGTCGAGCTCGGCGCGGTCGGCCAGCGGCCGGCTCTGCGGGGAGGCCCAGGCGCCGAGGCGGCTGTCGCGCGCGCGGCTCGCGAAGTAGGCATCGGAGGCGGCGGCCGGTAGGCGCTCGATCGGCCCGCGGGCGCGCACCTGGCGGTCGTGCTCGCGCCAGTAGAGGATCAGCGCGCCGCGCGGGTCGGCGTCGATCTGGGCCGCCTTGGCGCTCCCGAAGTTCGTGAAGAAGCGAAAGCCATCGGGGCCGTGGCCCCTCAGCAGCACCATCCGCGCGTCGGGGGCGCCGTCGACGCCGATCGTCGCCAGCGTCATCGCGTCGGCCAGCGGGATCTCCTCGCCCGCCCGCCCATACCAGCGCCCGAATTGGTCGAACGGGTCCGCGGCCAGGTCGGCCAGGTGCAGCGGCGGGAAGGTGCGTCTCTCGGTCATGGGCGGTTGACCGGAACTATTGCTGAGAGCGCGAACGCGCTTGCCTTGGACCGAGCCGACAGGGGGACCTCAATACGCTTTACAGATATGAGCGACGAGGTCAAAGTGCGGCGGGCCGCCGAGGTCGGCGGGTTCTTCGCGGCCGATTCGATGGTCCGCCGCCTTCACGCCGAGCGCCTGGTCCTCTTCTCCGGCGTCCGTGCGCTCCTGATGCAGGCCTGCGAACCGCTCGGCGTGATCGGCTTCGAGCGCCACTCGATCATCTTCGACGACCCGCGCCTGCGGCTGCGCCGCACCGACGAGCGGATGTCGCGGATCTACTTCGGGACGGTCGCCCAGGCCGAGGAGACCGGCCGCATCGTCCGCGCCATGCACAAGCGGGTCCGTGGCCGCACCGACGAGGATTACGGGCCGATCCCGAAAGGGACGCCCTACGCGGCCTCGGATCCGGCCCTCGGCCTCTGGGTCCTGGCAAGCCTCGCCGACTCCGCCCTCGTCTACCAGGAGCGGATCTTCGGTGCGCTCGACCGTCAGGAGCGCGAGCTGTACTGGTCCGAATACCGGCGGGTCGGCGCGCTGCTCGGCCTGCCGCCCGACTCGATGCCAGCCGGCTACGGCGACCTGCGCGACTACATCGACGGTCGCCTCACCGACGGCAGCCTCTGGATCTCCGACGAGCGCCGCGAGGCGGCCAAGCGGATGGTCCTCTCGCCGCCCTTCGGCGGCCTGCTGCGCGCCGCGGTCACGCCCCTCCAGGAGGCGATCAAGCTGGTCTCGGTCGGCATGCTCCCGGCCGAGACCCGCAGGCTCCTCGGCTTCTCCTGGGACCCGGCCCGCGAGGCGCTGCTGCGCTCGGCGCTCCTGCAGCTGCGGGTCGGCTCGCGCTTCTGGCCCGACCCCGTTCGGCTCCATCCGGCCGCCCGCGCCGGGGCCGGCGAGCGCTACGGCGCTCTCGCCGCCTGACCGAGTTGAGCGGTCCGCCTGGCGGGTACCGAGGAAGGGTGAACGGAACGATCGCCCTCACCTACGACGACGGGCCCGACCCGGAGTGGACGCCGCGGATCCTCGACGCGCTCGCCCGGCACGAGGCGAGCGCCACCTTCTTCGTCGACGCGCGCCGCGCCCTGGTCCAGCGCGATCTCGTCCGCGTGATCGTCACGCGCGGCCACGAGGTCGGCTTCCACTGCTTCGAACACGTCCGCCACAGCGAGCGCAGCGACGACGAACTCTACTCCGAGCTCGACCTCGGGCTCGGTCTGCTCGACCTGGTCGGGGTGACGCCGCGGGCCTGGCGGGCGCCGTGGGGGATCGAGACCGACACGACCAGGAAGCTGGCCGCCGGGCATGAGCTGCGGCTCTGGGGCTGGAACGTCGACACCCACGACTGGCGCGGCGACACGGCGGAGCGGATGCTCGCCTCGCTCCAGACCCAGGGTGGGCTGCGCGACGGCGACGTGATCTTGATGCACGACGCGCTCGGGCCGGGGGCGCGGCGCGTCGACTGCGAGGAGACGGTCGCGCTGACCGAGCTGCTGCTCGACGCGGCGGCCGACGCCGGGCTGACGACCGCCACCGTCTCGGCCCGGGCGGGAGTCGTCGCATGAGCACGGTCGGCGCGCCCGGCAACGAGGCGGCGCGGACCACCCGCCTCGACCAGGCGATCGCCGCGATCGCGGCCGGGGCGGCGGAGCTCGACCGGACGCCGCGCTTCCCGCGCCAGGCCTTCGACGCGCTCGCCGGGGCCGGCGCGCTCACGGCGACGATCGGCGCCGCCCGCGAGGGCGCCTCGGTCGCCGTCGAATGGGATCTGCTGCGCCGCGTCGCCGCCGCCGACGCCGCGGTCGGGCGCATCCTCGACGGCCACCTGAACGCGATCGAGCGCCTCGAAGTCGCCGCCGACCCGACCGTGCGCGAGGGCGAGCTGGCGGCGCTCGCCTCGGGGACGCGAGTGCTCGGCGTCTGGGGCGCCGACCCCGGCCCCGGCGAGGGCGCGCCCGCCCGCCTGCGCGAGACCGCCGACGGCCTCGTCCTGCGCGGCGCCAAGACCTTCTGCTCGGGCGCCGGCGGCGTCGACGCGGCGCTGGTCATGGTCGGCGCCGACGACGGCAGCGCGCCGTCCCTGGTCCTGGTCGAGTGTGGCGAGCGGGTCGAGGTCGACCGCTCCTGGTACCGCGCCGCCGGGCTGCGCGCCTCGGAGAGCCACCGGGTCGTCTTCGTCGACGCGCCCGTCACCGCCGTCCTCGGCGGTCCCGGCGAGCTGGCCCGCGACCCCTGGTTCTCGCGCGACGCGATGCGCACCGCGGCGGGCTGGGCCGGGATGGTCGACGCGGCGGTCGCGGCTGCGCTCGACGAACTGGCGGCCCGCCGCGCCGAGGAGCCGCTCGCCCAGCTGGCGGCGGGCCGGATCGAGGCGGCGCACGGCACCGTCGAGGCGTGGCTGGCGCGGGCGGCGGCGATCGCCGACGCCGCCGTCGCACCGGGCTCGACGGTCGAGCCGCGCCCGACCGGGATCGCGATGCGGGCGGAGATCGATCGCGCCGCCAAAGCGATCCTGGAGACCGCAGCGGCGGCCTGCGGCTCGCATCCCTTCGTCACCGGCGGCCGGCTCGACCGCGCCCGCCGCGACCTGGAGACCTTCCTCCTGCAGCACCGGCTCGACCCGCTGCTGACGCGGCTCGGCGCCGCCAGGCTGGCGCGCCGATGAGCGACCGTGCGACCCGCGACCGCGCCCCGGTCGAGCATTTCGAGCGACTCGCCCGCGAGTCCGAGGACCCCTGGCGCTACGCGACCAGCGAGTACGAGCAGCGCAAGTACTGGCACACGCTCGAGTACCTGCCGGAGCGGGCCGGCCGCACCCTGGAGCTGGGCTGCTCGATCGGCGTCTTCACGGCGATGCTGGCGCCGTACTGCGAGCACCTGGTCGCGGTCGATTTCAGCCCGACCGCGCTCCACCGCGCCCGCGCCCGCGTCGCCGACGCCGAGCACGTCGAGGTGCTCCGCCGTCGGCTGCCCGAGGAGATGCCCGCCGGCCCGTTCGAGACGATTGTCTGCGCCGAGATCCTCTACTACTGGAGCGCCGACCTGGTCCGCGACGGGCTGCGCCGGATGGAGAGGGCGCTGGCGCCGGGCGGCAGCCTGCTCACCGTCCACTGGCGCCACCCGGATCCGCGCCGGGAGCTGGTCGGCGACGACGTCCACGCGATCCTCCACGCCGAGACCGCGCTCGAGTGGCGAGCCGGGCACGCGACGCCCGACTACATTCTCGATCGCTGGCAGGCCCGCTGGTGAGCGACGCCGAGGAGCGGATCGTGATCGTCGGTGGCGGGCCGGCCGCGCAGGCGGCGGCGAGCTCCTACCGTGAGGCGGGCGGCGCAGGCGCGGTGACGATCCTCGCCCGCGAGGACGACGCGCCCTACGAACGGCCGCCGCTGACCAAGGACTTCCTGCGCGGCGAGTCGGGCCGCGAGGCGCTGCCGCTCGCCGACCCCGGCTGGTACGCGGAGCGGGCGATCGAGCTGCGGACCGGGGTCGAGGTGGCCGAGCTCGACCTCGGCGCCGGCGAGGCGCGGGCCGCGGACGGCGAGGCCTTCGCCTTCGACCGCCTCCTGCTCGCGACCGGCGCCGAGCCGCTGGTGCCCTCGATCCCCGGCGCCGACGGCGCCGGCGTGCAGACGGTGCGGCGGATCGGCGACTCGGAACGGCTTACCGAGCTCGGCGACGGCGACCGGGTCCTGGTCGTCGGCTCCGGCTTCATCGGCTGCGAGGCCGCCGCGTCGCTCTCCATGCGCGGCGCCGAGGTGACGATCGCGACCCTCGAGGCGGCGCCGCAGGCCGAACGGCTCGGCGCCGAGGTCGCGGCGCGGATCGCCGGCTGGCTGGAGGACGCCGGCGTCAACGTCCTCACCGAGATGGAGTTGGAGGCGATCTCCGCGGCCGGCGACCGTGCCAGCCGCGCCCGCTTCGCCGGCCTTCATGAGATCGTCGTCGACCGCGTCCTCCTTGCCCTCGGGGTCGAGCGCAACGTCGGGCTCGCCGCCGCGGCCGGGATCGCGGTCGAAGACGGCGTCGAGGTCGATGCCGCGATGACCACCGCCGACCCGCGCGTGCTGGCCGCGGGCGATGTCGCCTTCGCCTTCAACAAGACCGCCGGCCGCCGGCTCCGGGTCGAACACTGGGGCGAGGCGCTGAACATGGGCGAGGTCGCCGGCCGCACCCTGGCCGGGGTCGAGGCCGGCTGGGGCACGGCGCCCGGCTTCTGGTCGACGATCGGCGAGCGCACGATCAAGTACGTCGGCTGGGGCGACGGCTGGAAGGAGTCGCGCTTCGAGGCCGGCGTGGATGGCGCCTTCGCCTGCTGGTACGGCCAGGGCGGCGAGCTGGTCGGGGTCGCGACCCACCTCGCCGACGCCGCCTACGAACGCGGCCGCGAGCTGATCGAGGAACGGGCCGCGTGGAGCTGAGCGCGCTCGGAGAGGTCGGCGCGCTGCCCGCGCCGCGCGACTCGCTGCGGGCGGTGGTCGTCGTCCCCGCCCGCGACGAGGAGGCGCGGATCGGCGTCTGTCTAGAGGCGCTCGGCGCCCAGGTCGAGATCGCGCCCGAGGACTTCGAGGTGATCGTCGTGCTCGACGCCTGCGTCGACGGCACCGCGGCGGCGGTCGAGGCGACGCGGGCACGGCTGCCGCGGCTCGTCGTCCACACCGTGGCCGGTCCCGGCCGCGGCGCCGGGCCGGCGCGGGCGGTCGGCATGGACGTCGGCTGCGCGCGGCTCGAGTCGGTCGGCCGCGGCGACGGCCTGCTCGCCAGCAGCGACGCGGACTCCCGCGTCGCCCCCGACTGGATCGCCCGTCAGCTGGAGGCGCTGGCGAACGGCGCCGAGGCGATCGGCGGCGAGGTCATCCTCGACCCGACCGAAGCGGCGCTGCTGCCGGACGGCGTCCTCGCCCGCCGCGAGGCCGACCTCGCCACCCGCACCCGCGAAGCCGCCGCCCGCGGCCCGGCCGACCACGCCCACTTCTCCGGTGCCAGCCTCGGCGTCACCCCGCGCGCCTACCGCCGCGCCGGCGGCATGGCCTGGATGGCGGCGCTCGAGGACCAGGAGCTGGAGGACCGCCTGGCGGGCGCCGGCATCGCGATCCACCGCCTGCGCCCGGTCTCGGTCGTCACCTCCGCCCGGGTCGAGGGCCGGGCGGAGCGCGGCCTCGCCCGTGATCTGGAGCTGGCCCGCTGGGTCGGCGAGCGCCGCTACGACGGCGCCGCCTTCACCCTCGACCGACTGCTCGCGGCGAAGACGACCTCGGTGGCGGCGATCCTGCCCACCCGCGAATGCGCGACGACGATCGGGCCGATCCTCGCCGCGCTGCGGCCCGCCCGCGAGGCCGGCCTGCTCGACGAGCTGCTCGTCATCGATGCCGACTCGGCCGACGGCACCGCCGCGGTGGCGCGCGAGCACGGCGCCCGGGTCGTCTCCGAGTCGGCGCTCCGTCCCGACCTCGGCCCCTGTCGCGGCAAGGGCGACGCGATGTGGCGGGCCGCCGGCGCGACCGGCGCCGGGCTGCTCGCCTTCCTCGACGCCGACACCGCCGACTTCGACCCCGGCTTCATCACCGGCATGCTCGGGCCGATCCTGCTCGACCCGACCCTGGCCCTGGTCAAGGGCACCTTCCGCCGCCCCCTCGCGCTCGGCGCCGAACTGCGCGAAGGCGAAGGGGGGAGGGTGACCGAGCTGGTCGCGCGACCGCTGCTGAACCTCCACTTCCCGGCGCTCGCTGGCTTCACCCAGCCGCTGGCCGGCGAGATCGCGATCCGCCGCGACCTCTTCGAGCGCCTCTCGGTCCCGGTCGGCTACGGGGTCGAGATCGCGATGCTGATCGACGCGCTCGGCCTGGCCGGCCTCGACGGCCTCGCCGAGGTCGATCTCGGCGCGCGGCAGAACCGCCACCAGAGCCTGCGCGCGCTGAGCGCGATGGCGGGCGAGGTGATGGTCGCGGTCGAGCGCCGGATCGACGCCGCGCCGCGTCCCGCCTTCCCGACCTTCCGCCCCCGCCCCGAAGCAGGCGCGCCGCCGGAGCTGTGGCGGCTGCGCTGCGAGGAGCGCCCGCCGCTGGTTGGCGACGGGGCCGCCGGGTACCTGTCGGCGAACTGAAAACGCCTCCAGGGAGGGCCGCGCCGCGGTCTGACGGGCGACCGATGGAGAGGAACACGATGCCCGATATCAGTCCCCTGGAGGAGAAGCTCGCCGAGGTGATCGGCCTCGCCCAGGCCGCCGAGAAAGCGACCGAGAAAGTCGGCGGCATGGTCGACGACGGGGAGCTCGCCGAGCTCCTGAAGAAGATGCACGAGGAGTCGAAGGCGACCGCGGAGCGCGCGATCGAGGTCGCCGGAGAGCGCGACGGCAGGAAGACCGCGATCCTCAAGATGGCCGCCGAAACCAAAAAAGAGGGCGTCAAGATGATGGGCGACTACCTCGACGAGGACTCCGACGAGCTCGACGGCTTCGAGTTCCTGATCATGACCGAGGCCGGCGAGGCCGGGCACTGGGCGATCCTCGGCAAGCTGAACGAGAAGGCGGGCGAGAGCGCGGTCGGCGAGCTGGTCGACTGGGCGCTGCCGCTGCAGGAGAAGCACCTCACCGCCGTCCGCGACGGCTCGCTCGAGCTGGCCGCCGCCGAGGACCCCGAGTCCGACGACTGAGGCCGACCCGCCCGAGGCGCCGCGCGTGATTCGCGGCGCCGGGCGGGTGCCCCGAGGCCGCGATGGACGACTACCCGGTCGACTCCGCGCCCGCGGCCCCGGTACTCATCTCCTCGCGCCGCAGTGCGAAGACGATCACCGAGACACCGAAGTCGCGCAGCGTGTCCTCGCGCAGCGGCTCCATCCCGACCTCGTCGAACTCGGGCCAGTAGCGGAGGCCGGTACGGCCGAGGAAGGCGCCGCTCTCGCGGTCGACGATGGCGAGGCGGCCGTGCCCGCGCTCGGCCCATTCGGGCCCCGATCGGGCGACCCACTCGGCGATTTTCTGGCGTGTCATCGTGCCGAAGAACCTCACCACCAGCGGATCTTCGTGGAGGGCGACCAGGGCATCGAGATCGGCCTCGGCGACGGGTCGCAGGGTCAGGCGTTCGGTCCGCGGTTCCACTGCCGCAGTGTCGCGCGTCGCCACGACGCCGCGCGTCTCCCGTTCACCGGATCGACGCTTGCCGGGACCGTGCCGGGGGTAAGGTCGAAGCACCGCCGCGGCGCGACAGAGCGCGCCCACCCGTCCCAGATTTGAGGAGAAACGATGCCTTACGTGACCGTCGGTTCCGAGAACAGCGCCGAGATCAAGCTCCACTACAACGACCACGGCTCCGGCAAGCCGATCGTCCTCATCCACGGCTACCCGCTCGAAGGCAATTCCTGGGAGAAACAGGAGCCCGAGCTGCTGCGGGCGGGCCGGCGGGTGATCAGCTACGACCGTCGCGGCTTCGGCAAGTCGAGCCAGCCGACGACCGGTTACGACTACGACATCTTTGCCGCCGACCTCAAAGCGCTGCTCGACCACCTGGCGCTGGAGGAGGACGTGGTGCTGGCG
This sequence comes from uncultured Actinomycetes bacterium, assembly GCA_963824485.1. Lineage (GTDB taxonomy): Bacteria > Actinomycetota > Thermoleophilia > Solirubrobacterales > 70-9 > VAYN01. The sequence goes on along the minus strand of CAWGPH010000003.1, from coordinate 110,621 downwards.
GGCTTCTCGATGGGTACCGGCGAGGTCACCCGCTACCTCGGCACCTACGGCTCGGCCGGGATCAGCAAGGCCGTGTTGCTCGGCGTCATCCCGCCGTTCGTGCTGAAGACGGACGACAACGAGAAAGGCGTGCCGGGGGAAGTCTTCGACGGCATCAAGGCGACGATCGAGAAAGACCGCTACCTCTGGTTCGAGGAATTCTTCAAGAACTTCTTCAACACCGACGAACTGGCGCCGGAGAGGATCGGCGACGCGGCGCTGAAAGCGCACTTCCAGGTCGCGGTCGGGATGTCTCCTTTCGCGACCTACGCGTGTGTCGACACCTGGCTGACCGACTTCCGTGACGATCTGCCGAAGATCGACATCCCGACGCTGGTCATCCATGGAGTCAAGGACCGGATCCTGCCGTTCGAGTCGACGGCGAAACGACTGCAAGACGAGAACCTGATCGCCGACCTCGAGTTCGTCCCGATCGAGAACGGCCCCCACAACATCGGCTGGACCTTCCCCGAGGAGGTCAACCCGGCGCTGCTCTCGTTCCTCGCCAAGTAGGTTCCGGCGATGGTCGAACGGATCGCGGAGATGCCGGCGGGGACGATCGGCTTCAAGGTCGTCGCCGACCTGACCGGGGACGACTACAAGGACCGGATCGAGCCGGCGCTCGCGGCGGCCGCCGACACGGGCGACGTGCGCCTTCTGTTCGAGATCGACGCCGGTTTCGGGATGGACGCAGGGGCGGTGATCGAGGACGCCAAAACCGGCCTCAAACTCGGCCTCGGTCACATGAAAGCGTGGAAACGCACCGCGGTCGTCACCGACGTCGAATGGATCCGCAAATCGATCAAAGCCTTCGGCTTCATGGCGCCGGGCGAGCTCCGGGTCTTCCCGCCGGAGGAGCTCGGCGCCGCCAAGGTCTGGGTCGCCGAGTAGCGGACTGGCTGCGTAGCCGGCACAATCCCCGCGATGCCGGGGGAGAGGGAGTACGACGTCGTTCTGTTCGGGGCCACCGGTTTCACTGGTGGCCTGACCGCTGACTACCTCGCCGCCAACGGCCCTGACGGCCTGCGCTGGGCGCTGGTCGGGCGCAGCCGGGCCAAGCTCGAGGCCGTCGCGGCGCGTCTCGCCGCCGCCAACCCCGAGGCGCCCGTCCCGGCGCTGCTCGAGGCCGACGCCGCCGACGCGGCGGCGCTCGCCAGGGTCGCCGGGTCGACCAAGGTCGTGATCTCCACGGTCGGGCCCTACGCCCTCTACGGCGCGCCGCTGGTCGCCGCCTGCGCCGCCGCCGGCACCGACTACGTCGACCTCACCGGCGAGCCCGAGTTCGTCGACCAGATGTGGCTGGAGAACGACGCCGCGGCGCGCAAGAGCGGCGCTCGGCTCGTCCACTGTTGCGGTTTCGACTCGGTTCCGCATGACCTCGGTGCGTACTTCACCGTGAAGCAGCTGCCCGAGGGGGTGCCGCTGACCGTCAACGGTTACGTGCGGAGCAACGCCCGCTTCTCGGGCGGCACCTATCACTCGGCGGTCAACGGCTTCGCCCGCGGCCGCCAGACCCTCGCCGCGGCGAAGCGCCGGCGCGAGGCCGAGCCGCGCCCCGCCACGCGCAAGATCCGCTCGTCTCCCGCGCGGATCCGTCATGACGACGAGCTCGGCGGCTGGACCGTGCCGCTGCCGACGATCGACGGCTCGATCGTCCGCCGCTCCGCCGCCGCGGTCGACCGCTACGGCCCCGACTTCACCTACGGCCACCATCTCGTCGCCCGCCATCTGGCGACGGTCGGCGGAGCAGCCGCCGGGATCGCCGCGGTCGCCGTCCTGGCGCCGATCCCGCCGACCCGCAAGCTCCTGCTGAAGGCGAAGTCGCCCGGAGACGGGCCGGACGAGGCGACCCGCGCCGGCAGCTGGTTCAAGGTCCGCTTCGTCGGCGAAGGCGGCGGCAAACGGGTCGTCACCGAGGTTTCGGGCGGCGACCCCGGCTACTCGGAGACGTCGAAGATGCTCGCCGAGTGCGGGTTATGCCTTGCCTTCGACGACCTTCCCGAGAGCTCCGGTCAGGTGACTACCGTTGCATCGATGGGTGACATGCTTCTCACAAGACTGCAAAACGCCGGGATAGCGTTCCGGGTGTTGGAGACCACCTGAGCGGGGCGCCCGCCCGCGTCACGGTCGCGAATGGAGGAGACAGCTTGTCGCCAGAGACCCTTACCGAGAGCAACGGCGCGGGCGCGGACCCGTCCGAGCCGGAGCGCCTCGACGTCCTGATCGTCGGCGCCGGGATCTCCGGGATCGGCGCCGCCCACCATCTACAGGAGCGCTGCCCCGGCAAGACCTTCGCGATCCTCGAGGCGCGGGAGGCGATCGGCGGCACCTGGGACCTTTTTCGCTACCCCGGCATCCGCTCCGACTCCGACATGCATACGCTCGGGTATCGGTTCCGCCCGTGGACCGCGGCGAAGTCGATCGCCGACGGCGAGTCGATCCTCGAATACGTGCGCGAGACGGCCCGCGAGGCCGGCATCGACCGCAAGGTGCGCTTCGGCCACCGTGTCGTAAGTGCGTCGTGGTCGAGCGAGGAGGCGCGCTGGACGGTGACGGCGGAGCGCGCCGATGGGACTCCGGTGACGTTCTCATGCACCTTCCTCATGAACTGCAGCGGCTACTACCGCTACGACGAAGGCTTCACGCCGGAGTTCGCCGGGATCGAGGACTTCGACGGGAAGGTCATCCATCCTCAGCACTGGCCCGAGGAGCCCGACTACGAAGGCAAGCGGGTGGTGGTGATCGGCAGCGGCGCGACCGCGGTGACGCTGGTCCCGGCGATGGCCAAGGACGCCGCCCACGTGACGATGCTGCAGCGCTCGCCGAGCTACATCCTCTCGGTGCCCGGCGAAGACCCGATCGCCGAGGCGCTTCGCAAGTTCCTGCCGGCGCGCGCCCTATATCCGATCGTCCGCTGGAAGAACGTCCTGCTGCAGAGTCTCACCTACCGGCTCGCACGCACCCGTCCCGGCTTCGTCAAGAAGCTGCTGCGGAAAGGCGTCATCAACGCCCTGCCCGCCGATTACGACGTCGACACCCACTTCAAGCCGAAGTACAACCCCTGGGACCAGCGCCTCTGCATGGTCCCCGACGGCGACCTCTTCAAGGTTCTCTCCGACGGCAGCGCCGACATCGTCACCGACCGGATCGAGAGCTTCACGCCGGGCGGGATCAAGCTCGAGTCGGGGCGCGAGCTGGAGGCCGACGTCGTGGTCACCGCGACCGGGCTCAACCTGCTCTTTCTCGGCGGGATGAAGATCGAGGTCGATGGCGAGGAGCCCGACCAGTCGCAACTGCTCGCCTACAAGGGGATGATGCTGAGCGACATCCCGAACCTCGTCTTCACGATCGGGTACACCAACGCCTCATGGACGCTGAAGGCCGATCTGGTCGCCGAATACCTGTGCCGGCTGATCAACCACATGGACGCGAACGGCTACGACATCTGTGTGCCGCATCTGACCGATCCGAGCGTCACCCCCGAGCCGATCCTCGACTTCAACTCCGGCTACGTGCTGCGCTCCGTCGCCGATCTGCCCAAGCAGGGCTCGAAGGAGCCGTGGAAGCTGCGCCAGAACTACGCGGTCGACCTGCGCGCGCTGCGCTACGGCTCGCTCGAGGACAGCGCGATGCGGTTCGAGCGGCGGGTCCCAGCGCCGCGGCGCGTCCCGGTCTGAGCGGAGCGCCCCCCGGCGCACGGTGCGTTCGCACTTCTCGTCGCTATCCGACGATTACTGCGAACGCGCCGGGGAGCGCGTCACGACACTGTGACGGGCGCTGCGGCCTCGCGCGCCGCCGGTCGCGCCAGCAGCGCCGAGCCGAGAAGCGCCAGGCCGCCCATCACCGGCAGCGGCAGCGCGGTCGAGATCGCTGCCAGCCCGCCGCCCGCCAGTCCCGACAGCCCCTCGGCGCCCACCTGCAGCGACTGGTTGGTGCCGAGCGCCCGTCCCTGCTCGGCCGGACCGACCGCGTCGGAGACGATCGCCGCCATCGACGGTAGGCAGATCGCCAGCGCCAGCGCGCAGGCGAAGAGGGTGACCCAGAGCGCGCCTTCGGGGTGGGGGACGATCACCGCCGCCAGGCAGACCGCGAGCGCCGCCCCGCAGCGCACGGTCAGCCGCCGCGGGTCGATCCGCCGGGATAGCCAGCCGACCAGGAAGAGGTTGGCGAGCACGATCGGCACCGCGACCCAGGCGATGAACTCGGACTCGCGTGAGATCCCCATCCCGAAATGGTCGACCAGGTACATCGGGTAGACGCGGAAGAAGCCGAAGATCGCCAGGTAGAGGGCGAAGTTGGCAGCGAAGACCGGCGGTAGCCCGCCCGGCGCGAAGGCGGCGCCGACGTTCCGCACCGCGGCGCCGAAGCCGAGCGGCGCGTCGGGGTCGGGCGCGTGGGTCTCGCGGAAGGCGGTCGCGGTGAGCGCCAGGGTGGCGAGGAGCAGCCCCGCCACCGCCAGGAACGGGGTCGGCGCCGCGAACCAGCTCACCACGCCGGGGTCGTCGAGCTTGCCGCCCGCCAGCGGCCCCACCACATAGGCGAGGCTGGAGCTGAGGTAGACGTAGCCGAAGAGGCGGCTGCGCTCTCCGGCGGGGGCGATGTCGGCGATCGCGCTCTGGGCTAGAAGGCGGCGCTGGCGGCGAGCGATGCGAGCAGCACCGGGCGGCGGCCGAAGCGGTCGGAGAGCGAGCCGAGCACCGGCGCCCCGAACTGGGCGAGGGGGTAGAGGGCGAGTAGCCCGCCCAGCACCAGCGTCCGGATCGAGGTCGGGCTCGACGCCGCGACCAGCCCGCCGCCGTCGCCGAGCAGCAGCGGCGTGAACACCGTGATCATCAGGCTGTAGCCGACGAAGCCGATGAAGACGACGACGTAGAGCGGCACCACCCTCCCGAGCGACCTCACCGTCTGGATAATCTACGTCGCAATGGACGACCAGCAAGCACTCGATCGGATCGACAAGCTCGTCAAGGAAGAGGAGGATCTGCTCCACCGTCACGAGGGCGAGGGTCTGAACGACGACGAGCACGCCCGCCTCGAGGAGCTCAAACTGCAGCTCGACAAGACCTGGGACTACCTGCGCCAGCGCCGCTCCCTGCGCGAGGCCGGCGACGATCCCGACCAGGCGAGCGAACGTGACGGCGGTACCGTCGAGGACTACGGCACGGTCACTCCGTACGACGACACCGACGCCGACGCCCCGGAATAGGCCGCGCCGCGCCGCGCGAGGCGCGCCCGCTCAGAGGTTCCAGCCGAAGTAGACCTCGGCGCGCACCTGCAGGTCGCCGTCGAAGCCGAGCACCTCGGTGTTGCGGAAGCGGCTGCCGTCCTGGCGGGTCGCCTCGTAGGTGACGACGACCTCCTCACCGTACTCGATCAGCCGTACGAACTCGAAGCCGGCGAGGTTGCCCGCGTTCGGCCAGCAGCGCTCGAAGTAGCCGGCGCGGTCGAGGCCCTGCTCGTCGGCGGGGCTGTGGAAGCTGAACTCGGGGCCGATCAACTCCTCGATCAGCTCCCGGTCGCGCGTCTCGTAGGCGCGGTAGCAGGTCTTCGCCAGCTCGATCCTGTCCCTCGGCATCGCTATCTCCTCTCAACCGATTAATGAGTCATCGACTGGTATGTCGGGATCAACCGCCACATGTCGATCATTCGTCCATCCCTAAGACTCCGCCCTGGCCGTTCGAAGCGGGCCACTCGCCGACCATGATGGTCAAGGCGATTGCCCACGACGGAGTGGGCACCGCATTCCCCTCACGATCGAAGTCCGCCCTTCAAGCCCTGACCGCCCGCCCGGCTCCCCGCGGGCATAATGGTCCGTCCGCGGCGCCTTGGCGGAGTGGCTACGCAGCGGCCTGCAAAGCCGTTTACACCGGTTCGATTCCGGTAGGCGCCTTTGCCACTTGAGCAGGGATTTTGGCTCTGTGGAGCCGTTTGAGAGGCATATTTTGGCCGGTTGCTTGTCCGGTTGAATCCGGTTGTAACCGGCTGTTTTCGTGTCTGACTGGTGCACGACTGGTGCACGGGCTCGCGTAAACACATCCAAATTGGACCAGTCCCTAACCTTTTCTCGATGGCCACCACGAGGCAAGAAAGAGCAGAACGGATCGCCGAACACGTGCGGCTGAATCCGCCGTTTCACTTCCTTGCGGCCCCGCCGCCTGGGTATCCCCAGCTTCCTGGTTACGAACGCCCCCAACGACCAACGGCAGAAGAAATTGCTCGCTGGTACTTGAAACAGGCTGAGTTCCGCGCCCTCAGGCTTGGAACTTGGCTAGGCACCGAGGAAGGCGAAGTCATCACTTGGGCGATTGAGCAGTGCCTGCCGCTTGGCTATAGAGAGGATGCGGAACTGCTTGTGGACGCCCTGGAGCTGGCGGCGGCGCTGCAGCACAAAGAAGATCGGAAGGCCGCCGGGATCCTCGTCGTGGCGGCGATTACCTTCGCCGGCCTGATTGCCCGCGACCTCGGCTCGGCGGCAAAGCTCAGGCCGGCCGTTTAGCCGTCCTCTCGCGGATCTCCAAGGTGATCGCGTAGGAGATCGGCGGCGGCGCCTCGCTGCGCCGAAAGCGGATGCGCTGGCCCGGCCCAGGCCGACGAAGACTTCTCGCTCGCCCGCCACGACGGGAGCCTTTCAGTGCGGTCGGTTGGGGTGTTCCCGGTCGTTGCCTAGAACCCAGTCGGCAAACCCGCTCGCCAGCACCAGGTCGGAGAGCAGCGTGTAGCCGGCACTCCTAGGATGCGCGCCGTCGCCAGCGCACAGCTCCTCCCGCCAGACCTGGGAGTCGCGCAGCTCGCCGAGGACGCTCACGAAGGGAACGCTGCGTTCACGGCAGAGTCCATTCATCTGGTCGGAGAGCGTGGAGATCCGATTGGTCTGCGGCTCGTCGTCCACCGGCGCCGGCCCGACGATCAGGGCCGGCAGGTTTGCGTCTGTTGCTCGGTCGATCACGGCGACCAGGGCCGCTAAGGAGTCCTCGGGCTCTACGCGAAGACATCCGTTCTCGATCGTCGTGTCGTTCGCCCCGAACGAGAAGACGACACTGCAATCCGCGGCAGGGCTCAGTCGGGGCGCTGCCTCTGCCTGCCAGCGCGCAGCGACCTCGACCGAGGTCTGCCGGCGAACACCGAGGTTGTAGGCGGTCAGGGGCACTTCGGCTCCAAAGGATGCGGTCACGACCCGCCCGACCCAGCCGCGCCCCTCTGGATCGCCGACACCTGCGACCAGTGAGTCCCCGAAAAAGAGAACCCGGCGGTCGATCACGGGCCGCTCACTGCGCGGTCCCGCCCGATTGCAAGGTCGTTGTAGCTGCTCGCGATGAGATCGGCATCACTGATGCCAAACGCTTCACGCAGCTTCGCCACCTGTGCCTGCTCGCGGTGGAGGTCTGAGTCGGCTTGGGCGACGGCCTCGAACTCGATGAAGTCGCCAATTCCCTCGACCGCATCGAGATGGATCCGCACGTTCCGCTCCCAAAGGAACAGGCGCCGCTCTTTCGTCACCACGACCTTGACGCCGAGCGTGTCGGAAAGGGCCGCCTTCAGCTCCTCGACGTTTTGGACCTCGACGATCCGGTAGCGGCTCTCGCGCTGTCCGCTGAGGTTCGGGCGCTCGTAGGCGATCAGATGCGGTCTGTCGCCGTCCTGCTCGCGGATCTTCAGGCGACCGTTCGCCGCATCAAAGTAGGTGTCTCGCTGCTTGAGGACGCCATGGTCCTCGGCGCCGAGGGAGGCGCACGCGCTCAGTGATCGCGCCGGGTCGGCGTCCCTTGCTTTCAACTCGACGTTGCGCCGTGGCACGTTCATCCGCGCAGCCTACGAGGCGCGCGACCTGATCGGCTCCGACCCGGGGCCTTAGGCTTGGGGCATGGCAGGCCATGACGCCGTCCTCTTCGATCTGGACGGTGTCCTCGTGGACTCGCGCGCCCCGTTCGCCCGAGGCGTCAACAGCGCCTTGGTCGCCCATGGCGAGCCCGAGAGGCCCGAGGAGGATCTCCATCGCTATCTCGGCCCGCCGCTCCATCAGACCTTCGCGACGCTGGTCGCAGACGAGGCGCTCGTCCAGCCGTGCGTCGATCACTACCGGGAGCGCTACCGCGCCCTCGCCGCGACCGAGACGACCGTCTTCCCTGGCATCCACCCGCTTCTGGATATCCTCTCGGACCGCCTGCCGCTGGTGATCGCGACCTCGAAGCCCCAGGCCCTCGCCGAGCCCCTGCTCGACTCGTTGGGGCTCAGCTCGTTCTTCCTGGAGGTGGTGGGCCCGGACCTTGCGACCGAGCATGAGGATAAGGCGGTGACGGTCGGACGCGCGATCGCCGCGCTCCCGTCAGGCGCCCGGCCGATCATGATCGGAGATCGCAGGTACGACATCGCGGCAGCCCACGAGCATGAGATCCAGGCGATCGGCGTCCTCTGGGGCGTCGGCTCAGAAGACGAGTTGCTCGGCGCCGGCGCACACGCACTCGCCCGGACGCCCGCGGACCTCAGGAGTCTCCTCGCGCCCCGATAGCCGCCCAGGCGCTGGCCGCTCCCGCCGCCGAGAACATGGCCCCGCCCGTCAGGTCAGCGTCCCACCGACCTCGACCGGCCGCCTCCACCGCCGCCGTGAGCAGGTCGGCGGCGTCGATCGTCACCGCGGCCACGGCGGCGGGTCGCCGTAGGCGCCGCCAGCGCAGGCCAGCCAAGCCAAGCGCCGCGACGGTGATCTGATGGGCGCTGAAGCCCCGCACGAACAGCCGTGCCTCCGGGTGCTCGGAGGTGCTCGGCGCGAGGCGTAGCCTGGCCATCGCCGAGGGTGAGAGCAGACCGCCGACGCCGTAGCCCAGCCGGAAGACGATGTTGACCAGCATCAGGGTGCGCCTCGACATCAGAAGTGAGGTTAGTCGAGCCTCGGCTGCTGGCACTGACTCATATCGATGATCCCGACAACGGGTTTTCGCGGCCCGCCACATTTGGCCGCTCGCAAGCAACCAGGTGTGGTTTCGCGCCCTCCTCCTCGCGCAGCTTCAGGCGTCTATGCGACGCGTTGAAGTAGGTGTCGCGCTGTGTCAGCACGCCACGATCCTCGATGCCGAGGGACTCGCAGGCATCCACTGACCGCGCTGGGTCCGCATCTCTCGCCTTCAGCTCGATGCTGCGACCTGACTCCGCGATTCGCGCAGGCTGTCGGTTCGCGGTGAGACTAAAAATCCAAGAGACTCCGGGCATGCCGCGACTGCGATTTTCAGGCCGGGCGGATCGGCGAGCGCCATCTCGACAGCGTCGTGTATTCGATCCTGACGACGGATCGGCGGGTCCGACAACAGATGTCTCGGAGGTGTCCGGCCGTGGGTGAACAACCGCAGGCATCTCGTCGGGGCGGCCGGCCGCCGCGGCTGTCGGTCGATGCCATCGCGACGGCAGCGGAGGCGATCGTCGAAGAGCACGGCATGGAGGCGCTGACGATGCGTCGCCTCGCCAGGGAGCTGGAAAGCTCCCCGACGGCGCTCTACCGGCATGTGCGCGACAAGGACGAGCTTCTCCTCCTGATGCTCGATCGGGCCGCCGACGAGTTGCCGCGCACCTCGCTCCCGGACGATCCCCGAGCCCGCGTGTTGGAGTTGTTCCAGACTCTCTACGACGGCCTCTCCGGGCGCCCCTGGGCGATCGGCGTGCTGGTCAAGGGCGACCTGATCGCGCCATCGGTTCTCTGGGCGATAGACGAGATCGTCGCCGCCTTCGCCGAGGCGGGGCTGTCGCCCGAGGAGGCAGGCGCCGCCTATCTCGTCGCCTGGCGCCACACCGTCGGCCACCTCATGGTGCGCCACGAGACCGCACGACGGGAGGCCGGGCTCGATCGCCGGCCCCTGACCCTGAAGACGCTTGCCGCGACCGGACCCGAGGAGTTCCCGATGCTCGCCCGGCTGAGGGACTTCTGGCCGGAGGCCCGCAGGCACGACAGCTATCGCGAGGATCTCGCCGCCGTGGTCGACGGCTTGCTGGTCAGGGCTTGACAGGCTTGCCGCCATCTGTTTGCTTACGTGTTAACAAACAGCGGGGATCAGCGGTCGGATCGCATCCTCGCGACGATCTCAGGAGGGCCGATGGCCGAGCAGTCCTGCTACTTCGTGATCCAGGTTCCCGACGCCGGTCAGGGGCGAGAGTTCTACGGCGGCCTGCTCGGCTGGAGCTTTGCGCCGGGCAGCGTCGCCAACAGCCACCAGATCAAAGGGATGATGGGCGGCCTGCTCGGCGGTGTCGGCGAGGCGGCGATGAGGCTCTACTTCGATGTTCCCGACATCCAGGCAGCTACCGCACGGGTGCGGGAGCTCGGCGGCGAGTGCGGTGAGGTCGAAGAGACCCCGTCCGGCTACCAAGTCGACTGCCGCGACGATCAGGGGACGGCGTTCAGTCTGCATCAGGCGCGGGGCGGAGAGTAGCCGGGGGGCATCAAGCTGATCTTCGGCCTGACCTCCTGCCAGAATGCCGCCTCGTGCCGGACCTCGCCACTCGCCTTCAGGGCTCGATCGTCGTCCTCGAACCCCTTTCTGAGGCTCATCGAGAGGGCCTTTGGCAGGCGGCTCAGTCTCCCGAGATCTTCGAGTGGACCTCACACATCGCCGACAGTCGCGCAGACTTCGATGCCTGGTTTGGGACGGCCGTGAGCCGCACCGAAGCCGGCGAGAAGGGCGTCTTCGCGACCCTCGATCGCAGCACCGGATCGGCGATCGGCAGCACCAGTTTCCATGACTTCTACCCCCAGGACCTGGTCGTCGAGATCGGGGCGACCTGGCTCACCCCGAGCGCCTGGGGCAGCGGCGCCAACGTCGAGGCCAAGTTGCTGATGCTCGATCACGCATTCGGCACCCTCGGCTGCGTCCGGGTCGAATTCAGGACCGACGCCCGCAACCAACGTTCACGGGCGGCGCTGGCGGCGCTCCCGGCCCACTTCGAGGGCGTCCTGCGCAAGCAGAGGACGATCAAGGGCGTCGGCGTGCGCGACTCGGCCACCTACAGCGTCATCGACGAGGAGTGGCCGGCGGTACGCGAGAACCTTCGTCGCCGACTTGAGCAGCGACTCGCTACTTGACCAGAGCCCTCGAACTACCCGGATGACCCGAACGCGGCGGATGCCGCAAGCGCGACATCCTCGGGAGGCCCCGCCTTCCCGTGCAGCAGGAAACGAACGATCAAGCCATCGCAGACGCTGATGATCGCCGCGGCGTGTTCCTCTGCATGATCGTCTCCGGCCTCGGTCAACGTGCCTGCGAGCGCGACACGGAACTCTGACTGGTTGCGGGCAAGCGTCCGGCGCAGCTCGCCGTCATGCCCGGCCAGCACGATCGCCTCAAGCCAGGCGCGCAGTATCGGCGAGCGTCGCCGAGCGCCTCTTCGATCCGCGCTGCGATCCGCGGGTCGGACCGCCGCACCTGGCGGTAGCCGACGCCGATGCGATCGTAGGCTGGCTCACTCATGGATCGCCTTCGCTCTTCGGGCTGAAGGCAAGCAAAGGGCAGCGCTGCGACAACCTGTCGCGGGCCTCGGGGGAGCCGTCGTAGCGAAAGCCGGCCAGTCGGGAGAGCACCGCGCGCACGACCGGGCCGGCGATCCTGTTGCGGCGCTCGTAGTCCTCGATCACTGACACGGCCTCATCTCTCTCCGGCGACCGGACCTCAGGCTCGAAGCGCAGCCCGGCGATCCGCACCTCGACCGCGCCACTGGCGAGGACGTTCAACCGCCAGTCCGCCTGCGGCCCGAAGCCCGACATCACGGTCGCCTCCCGCTCGGCCGGCTCCCACCGCACCACCTCGAGCATCGTCCGGTGCAGCCGGCCGCTGTTGCGGCCACGATGCGTGAGCAAGAGAAAGCGATGCCCGAGCAGCCCTCCTGCGCCGATGTCGTAGAGGAGGATCGGGAGCCGGAGCGCCCGGCTCAGGATCGGGCTCGGCCGCGCCATCCATCAAGATTATGCGAAGAGCACCGGGTCGACCTACCTGCGATTGAAGCGCCGCGCGCCCGGCTGTCAAGGGCGCTTCGCGCCCGACCCCGGAGGGGTTGACAGCCGGACCTAGCGAGGCGCTATTGCTGCGAGTAGGTCGGCGCTCGCACACCCCCGCCAGCCCTGCTGGTTGGTGGACGAGACCGTGGACCGGAACGTGGATTCGCAGTCCACCCCCGCGCCGCCTGCCTGGGCGGTCTGGGGCCTCTCTCGGCAGCCGACCACGCCCACTCACCATGAGAGAAGAATCAGGTGGTGAGCGGTCGTGGTCGGCTGCCGAGTTCGGGTGGGGCAGTGGGCAGGCGGCGCGGGGGTGGAGGGAGTGACCGGGACGGTGACGGGGACGGACAGGGCAGGGCAGGCAGGTGGCGGGGCAGTGGGGCGGCCGGGCATAGTTGAGGTGCGGGAGAGGCGGGCGGCCGGGCCGGGTGGGGCCGGGCGGGCGAGGGCCTGACGGGCGGGTGAGCGCCAGGGAGGCCGGGCCGGGTCCTTGAGGCTGACCAGGGCCGGCCCTCTTTCCTGTCGGGCTCCCTTTAGCTCTCCTTCAGAGAGCCGTGGTGGCTGTCTGAGCAGCCGTTGATCTCCCCCTCGGAGAGGTCTGTCTCCCGGGACCGCCTCGCGGCTGAGCGCTTCGCCTTCTCGCCTCCGTCCCGCTGTCTTGCTCCGGCCATCGTCGCAGCGGCGTAGCCCTGCGTGGGGCCTCCGTCAAGCCGGCGAGGAACGGAGGTCCAGATGTCTCAAGCAGCGCTCAGCCGCGAAGCCGGGAGAGGGACGAATCGGCCTGGCGCTCCGTCTCATATGCAGATGTCGCCCGACCTCGCCGAGAACGTCCTCGCCCTCGACCCGCCCGCCCGACGCCGCGACCGCGACCATGAGCTGGTCGGTTTCGTCGGCCGCCACGGCCTGGTCGCGATGCGTCACGTGATGGCGGAGCTGGGGGTCGGCCGCACCGCCGCCTACCGCCGCGTCGCGACCTGCGTCGAGGCGGGCCTGCTGGAGCGCCTCGACCTGCTCGCCACCGAGCCCGGTCTGCTGCGCGCCAGCCGCGACGGCCTGCGCTACGCCGGCCTCGGCCTGCCCTTCGCGAAGGTCACCCCCGGCGGCGTCGACCACCTGCTGCGCTGCGTGACCACCGCGCAGCTGCTCGGCCGCCACTACGGACACGATCGCGTCCTCGGCGAGCGCGAGCTGGTCCTCGCCGAGCAGATCGCCGGCCGCGCAGTGGCGAGCGCCGACCTCGGAGAACGGCGGGGCAGGCCCCGTCTGCACCGGCCCGACCTGGCGGTCCTCGCCGACGAGGGGACGATCGCGATCGAGGTCGAGCTGACCCCGAAGGCGCCGCGCCGCCTCCACGAGCTGATCCGGGCCTGGCGTCACGCGGTCGGCCGGCGGACGGTGGCGGAGGTCCACTATCTCTGTGAGCCGGGGCAGACGCGCAGGGCGGTGGAGCGCGCCGTGGCCAAGGTGCGGGCCGAGCAGTTCATCTCGATCGGCGAGGCGCCGGCGCGATGAGGGGCGCGGCGAATCATGGCTAGGAAGCTCGCCGTCTCGATCCCCCGGATCGCCCTGACGCCGCCCGAGGCGGCGGCGGCGATCGGCGTCGGCCCCGACTTCTTCGAGGAGAACGTGGCGCCGGAGCTGCGGCTGATCCGACGTGGCCGCAAGCGCCTGGTCCCGGTCACCGAGCTCGAGCGCTGGGTCGCCGAGTCGGCCACCGCGCCGATGATGGAGGAGGTTGGCCGGCGCTCGCCAGCGACGAGGCCGTCATCGTCCACCGCCCGGACTACCGTGACCCTCGATGGCTGAAGGGATCGTCAAGCGCCACTCCGAGAGCTGTCCGGCGAAGGCTGGAGGTCGGTGTCGATGCAACGGTAGCTATCAGGCTTGGGCTTACTCCTCGCGCGACGGCAAGAAGGTCTACAAGACGTTCGCCCGCGAAGCCGAAGCGAAGACGTGGCGCGCCGACGCAAAACGCGCCCTCGATCACGGCACGATGCGGGCGCCGAGCCGCCGGACGCTGCGCGAAGTCGCGGCCGCGTGGCTTGAAAGGGCGGAAGCCGGGGAGGTCCGCAATCGTTCCGGCCGCGTCTACAAGCCCGCGACCCTGCGGGGGTACCGCCAGGCGCTGGAGGAGCGGGTCCTGCCGGAGTTCGGCGCGCGGAAGTTGAGCGCGGTGGCGACCGCCGACCTCCAGGCCCTCGTCGATCGCTGGCAGGCCGAAGGACAGGCGGCCTCGACGATCCGCAACTCGATCAAGCCGCTGCAGGCGATCTATCGACGCGCTCGCTCGCGCGAAGGGCTGGCGCTCAACCCGACCCACGACCTTGAGCTGCCGGCCGCCGACCCGACGGCAGTGGAGATCGTCGCCCCCCACGTTGCCGTGCAGCTCCTCGACGCTCTGCCCGCCGAGGACCGGGCGCTGTGGGCGACCGCCTTGTACGCCGGGCTTCGCTACGGCGAGCTGCGCGCCCTGCGCTGGGGTGCAGTCGACCTCGCCGGCGGCACGATCCGCGTCGTCGAGTCCTGGGACCCCAGGGAGGGAGCGATCGCCCCGAAGACGCGAACCTCGCGCCGCACGACCCCCGTTCCGGGCGCACTCCGCGACTATCTGCTCGACCATCGGCTACGGGGCGGGGAGTCGGCCAAGGACGCGTTGGTGTTCGCGGGCAAGGGTGGCCGCCCGTTTCAGGCAGCGTCCGTCTACCGGCGGGCCGACAGCGCCTGGGAGATCGACGCGGCTCGCCGCGCTTGCATCGAGCGATTCGGCGCTGCGGCCACGAAGAGCGAGGAGAAGCGCGAGCAGATCGTCGCCGCGTTGCACGACGACGGATACTCACCGCGGGCGATCGGCGGCGCCTTGGGGTTGGACCCTGCGGAGCTTCGGCGCATCCTCGGAAAGCTCCCCAAGCGCGCCGGCGGCAAGGAGCCTCGGCCGTTCCAGCGGCTGCGCCTGCACCAGGCCCGCCACACCTACGCCTCGTTCATGATCGCCGCCGGGGTCAACGCCAAGGCGCTGTCGTCCTTCATGGGTCACTCCTCGATCAACGTGACCTTCGACCTCTACGGCCATCTCATGCCCGGCACCGAGGCCCAGGCGGCGGCCCTGCTCGACAGCTTCCTCGGAGCTGAGGTTGAGGCCGGCGAGCAGGCGGCGCGGGAAGCCGAACCTCAGGCTTAGCTGAAAGCTGTCCTTCAATTTAACCTTGAAAATTGAAGGCTGGGTCACTAGCATCGTGCCATGAACCCGACGCGTGAGCTGGATACCGCGGAGCGGATCGCACGCGACATCGACGAGCTCGACGAGCTTGAGAGTTCGCTCGGGCGCAACGAGGACGCCCGGCTCAAGGTCGTCCGCCTGCGTCGCCGGCGCCTCGACGAGGCGCCTTCGGTGCGCCTCTCGGTCGCCGGGACGCTGCTCGACCTCTCGCTTCCCACGATCCGGACCTGGATCGACCGGGGACTGCTGGAGGAGATGCGCGGCTCCTCGCCGCGACGGGTCACGCTACGGAGCGTCCTCGAGGTCCGCCCGCTCGTCCGCGAGTTGCGGGCGTTGGGGCGCGACCGCAATCTGCTCGAAGCCGTCCTGGCGCGGGTCGAAGACGAGCGGACCCTCTCCGATCGCATGCTGCGGCGCTCGCTCGATGAGATGCGTGGCGGCAAGCTGATCGACATCACGCCCGGCGCGTGAGCTTCAGCGTCAGCATCACGCCGACCGGGCAGAGGAGCGTCGATGCGTTGCGTGGCAAGGCGCGAAAATCGTTCGATGCAGCCGTGCGGCGGCTCGCGTTGGAGGGATGCAAGGCCGGCGACTACAGGCTCACCGGGGAGGGTGTCGATCACATCTGCGCGGTTCACCTCTACGGCCGCCACCGCCTCCTCGCCTGCTTTCCGGATGATCGACAGGTCGTCGTCCTGCTGGTGGGCGAGCACACGAGCGACGACCCGGAGGTCGATATCTACCGGAGCCTCTACCGGTTGCTCGATCTGCCCGAGCCGACCGCCAAACGGACGAAACCGCCTTGTTGCGAAGATGCCGAACAGTCGCCCGTCGATGCCGTGGTTCTCGATCGCTTCTCGGCGGGTGCCAAGGCTCTGGTTCGCACCCGTCGTCGGGCGAGATGATCTGGCACGACGATGGCGTCACTGGTGCACAGACTGGTGCGCAACAGCCAAAAATGGCTTGAACAAGCCAAAAATTGCCCCAAATCACCGGCCTGCAAAGCCGTTTACACCGGTTCGATTCCGGTAGGCGCCTTTGCCCCTGGGAGCGATTTATGGCTTGCCAGAGCGGTTTGCGGGGGGTAATCAGAGTGCAACTCGGCGCCGGTTGATTGCCCTTTTCTTGGGTTTCGCGGCGCCGGCACGCCGAGCTGTTTGCAGATCGCGCGGACCAGGCTCGGGCCGATCTCTTTGTGCCGCGCGGCAGGGCGGAACCTCTTCGCTCGGCCCGCGCCACTTGGCGTGCTTCGTCCCGCCGACCTCGCGGCAGCCATGGGCCGCCAGGTGGCGTTCGAGGTCGCGGCGTTTCACGCCGCCGCGGTGAACCGCGGATGCTCTCGATCGGCTTCGGGCGTCTCGCCTGCCAGCTCCTCGTCGGGCGTCAGCACGGTTCGCAGCGCATCCAGGGCGTTCTCGCGAGCCTCCTCGCGCGTCCGTCCCTGGCTCATCGCTCCGGGCATCTCAAGGACACGCGCGACGATCCATCCGTTCTCGTCGGGGGCCTCGAATGAGATCGTGAAGTCGATGGAAGCAGCCATTTGCCAACGGTACCGCGTCGGGAAACGCGATCGCAGTCCAACGTCTATGTGTAGGGTCCCACGAGTCGGTCGTCTTCCTCGCCGCTCTCCGCTTGGGCTACATGACCTGCGACGGTCGGGGCCGACGGTGGGGTCACCGCGGTCACCGGCCGATCGATCCTGGGTCAGTTGTCGGGGAGGATCAGCAGCGCCGATCCGGGGGGTGGATCCTCGGCTCCGGCGAGCAGCTGCCATGAGGTCGCGGGCAGGAGCCGTAACTGACCCGGGCGCAGCCCCTCGAGCGCTTCCGGGTCGAGGTCGCTGACCTCGACCGAGGAGCCGCCGATCCGGCGGGCCAGCTCGACCGCGATCCCGTCGGCGTCGAAGGATCCGGCGACGTGCTCGGGCTCACGCACCACCTCGACCTCGCGGATCCGCTCGGCCTCCCCGACCAGGATCGCCACCGGCGCGGCGAGAGCGGCGGCGATCGCCTCGCCGGTGCTCGCGAAGGCGGATGGTCCCGGGGTCGAGGGCCGTCCGATGATCACCAATGAGGCGCGGTTCTCGGTCGCCACGTTGACGACGCTTTCGGCGAGCGAATCGTGAACCAGGAGCCTTGATTCGGCGTCGATCCCGGCGGAATAGGCGGCCGCGTCGAGTTCCCGGAGGCGCCCCGCAGCGCCCTCCACCTGATCGCGCGGCGAGGCCAGCAGACCGCGGACGACGCCGCCCTCGGCGGCGGCGATGCGCGCCGCGAGCTGGAATGCGAGCGGGGCCTGGGCGGGGTCGGTGAGTGCCACCAGGATCCGCCCGCCGACCCGCTCCGACGCTCCTTCCGGCGGTGGCACGGTCGGCACCGCACGGTCGACCAGCAGGGTCCCGACCACGATCGAGACGAGGATCAGGACCAGCGCGGCGTTGACCACCGACTGGTCGAAGAGGCCGATGTTGAAACCGACGATCGCCGCCGCCAGGGTGGCGGCCGCCTGCGGGATGGTTAGACCCAGCATCAGCGTCGCCTGGGGGCCGCTGTAGCCCAGCGTGAGTCGGGCGATCCCGGCAGCAGCCGCCTTGCCGGCCAGGCTGGCGACGATGAAGAGCCCGGCCAGCTTCAGCGTCTCGCCTTCGACCATCACCTTCGGGTCGAGCAGCAGGCCGACCGAGACCAGGAAGATCGGCACGAAGACCGCGCTGCCGAAGAAGTCGATCCGGTCCATCAACGGCCCCTCGTTGGGTACGAGGCGGTTGAGGGCGAGGCCGGCGAAGAAGGCGCCGACGATCGGCTCGATCCCGACGACGTCGGCGACGGTCCCAGCCGCGAGGAAGGCGGCGACTGCGAGCAGGTAGCGGACGACCCGATCGGTGCCGAGGTAGCGGAAGGCGATCCGCGCCAACCGCGGCAGAAGGACGAGCGTGAAGATCACGACGACGGCCAGCCCGACGACGATCTGCAGGGCGATCGAGCCGGGCGAGCCGCCGGCGACCTGGGTGCCCGAGACGGCGGCGAGGACGACCAGGGCGGCGGTATCGGTGAGGACGGTCGCGCCGACCGCGGTGGCGACGCCCCGGTCGGCGGAGAGGCCCGCCGCGCGAGCGGTCGGGTAGAGCAGCAGGGTGTGGGACGAGAGGAGCGCCCCGAGCAGCAGCGCGGCGGGCAGGATCCAGCCGAGCGCCAGCCCGATCACCGTCCCGAAGAGCATCGGCAGGGCGAAGGTGAGGATGCCGTAGCTGATCACCGCCCGGCGGTGCACCCGCACGAGGGCGAGGTCGAGCTCGACCCCGGCGACGAACATCAGGTAGAGCAGGCCGAGCTGACCCAGGTCGGGCACGGTCGTGTTGCCGGCGCCGATCAGTTCGAGCCCGTAAGGGCCGATCGCGAAGCCCCCGACCAGCAGGCCGATGATGCCGGGGATCCGCGCCCGTTTCATCAGCGGCGGCCCGAGGATGATCACGACGAAGAGCACGAAGAACTCCCAGGCGGCGCCGCTCGGAGATTTCAGTGAGAAGGCTGCGAATGGGGCGAGAAGGTTCATCTAACGCAGGGTGGTGTGGAGGAGGGGAATCGAGGATTCGGCATTCGCCGCTCCGGCCCCGACCCATTCTTCGAGCAGGTCTTCGATCGTGCCGTCGGCGGTGAAGGCGCGGATCGCCGAGTCGACCGCCTGTCGGTTCGGCGAGCCCTTCGGCAGCGCCACCGCGAGCGCCTCCTTGTCGGGGAGCTGGGCGACGGCTTCGAGTTCCCCGTTCGACTCTTCGGCCGTCGCGATCGCGAGTGGCAGGTCGAGCAGGGTGGCTTCGATCTTGCCCGAGCGCAGCGCCGCCAGCACCTCCTGCTGGCCGTCGTAGAGCACCGGTTCGCTTTCCGGCACGATCGAGTCTTCGATCGTTTCGACGAAGGTGGTCGACTGGATCGCCCCCCAACGCAGTTCCTGCGCCGTCGCCAGGTCGGGGACTTCGGTGCCTGACCGGACCAGCACGGTCGGCGCGGTCTTCAGGTACGGCTGGGAGAATTCGAGGAATTCTTCGCGTTCGGAGGTCGGCGTGATCAGGTCGACCCCGAGGTCGGCACCGCCGAGATGGCCGCGGACGATCCGGTGGAAGTGGACGATCCGGACCCTCACTCGTCCCAGCCCGAACCGCTTCGCCATTTCCTTCACCAGCTCGTACTCGAAGCCACCGGTCGGGTGGGTCGGCGTCCCTTCCCAGAAGCCGGCGCTCGGCACGACGGAGGTGGCGACGGTGAGGACGTCGGGCTGGGAGGGGGTGAACGTCCCGGCCGATCCGGAGATCGAGCCGCAGCCGACCAGCGCCAGGAGCGCCGCGCAGCAGCCGACGATCGCCGGCCGGGATCGCCGACCTACCCTGCGCCGCCTCAGCGAGAGACCCTTCCCGTTTCCACGCCGGGACAGTACCGGCGCGCATACGATCGCGCCGCGCCTTGATCCACGGCGCGGCACCCCGCCGCGGTTGGGCGGTGGGCCTCTCGGTCGCGCTCGCCTACGCGATCGGCGGCGTCCTGGCGCTCCTCGGCGTGGTCGACTCCCTCGTCTACGCGGGCTCGGTGATGGCGATGACGGCCGGCCCGACTGAAGAGACCGTAACGGCGGAGCTCCTCGGCGGGACTGCGGACCGGAAGTCCATCCCCGATCAAGGAGCAAGATCAATGAGATCCATAATCCGCGTCGCTCTCGCGTCGGCCGTGATCGCGGCCCTCTTCGCGATCACGGCAGGTGCGGCCGCCGCGTCCGGTGGTCGCCACGACGACCATCGCGGTAGGTCGCGCCAGCACCACTTTCCGGCCCCGCCGCCACCCCCGGTCCGCCACCACCCCGGCCCGCCGCCCTTCCATCCGCCGGCGCCGCCGTACCGCTCCGACCATCCTGTCTTCGTCCAGACGGACAACACCGCCGGCAACCAGGTCATCGCTTACGACCAGGGCCGTGACGGCAGCCTCACCGAAGTCGGCGCCTACCCGACCGAAGGCCTCGGCGGCGAACTGGAAGGGTCCGTCGTCGACCACCTCGCCTCACAGGGATCGCTCGCCTATGACGCCGAAAACCGGCTCCTCTACGCGGTCAACGCCGGCAGCGACACGGTCTCCGTGTTCGCCGTCTCCGGCGATCGTCTTTTCCTGCGGCAGGTGATCAGCTCGGGGGGATCGTTCCCGGTCAGCGTCGCCTTCGCCCACGGTCTCGTCTACGTGCTGAACGCCGAAGGGGGCGGTTTGCTGCAGGGTTACCGGGTTGCCTTCGGGCAGCTCTTCCCGATCCCGGGATCGGGCCGCGAACTCGGCCTCGATCCGACCGAAACGCCCCGGTTCACCCACACGCCGGGCCAGGTCGCGTTCTCGCCCGACGGCTCGCGGGTGATCGTCACCACCAAGGCCGCCGGCAGTGACATCGACGTCTTCGGGGTGCAGGCCTTCGGCCGGCTCTCGCCGACGCCGCTGGTCAACTCCGAGCCGGGCATGGTGCCGTTCGCGGTCACCTTCGACCAGGCGGGTGACCTGATCGTCTCGCAGGCGGGGACCAACGCGGTCACCTCCTACGGGCTCCAACACGACGGCACGGTCACGCCGCTGAGCACGCTCGCGACCGGCCAGCAGGCGACCTGCTGGGTCGTGCGGTCCGGCGCCGTGGTCTACGCCTCGAACGCCGGCAGTGCCACGCTCAGCGACATCGGGCTTGGCGTCGGGGGCCAGCTGTCCCCACTCGGCACCACCGAAACGAGTGGGGGGACGGTCGACGCGGCGGTCGCCGCGAACGGGCGTTTCCTCTACGTCCAGGGCGGCGCCGCCGGCACCGTCGACGAGTTCGCGATCGGCTCCGGGGGCGCCCTGACCAAAGTTGGGACGGTGACCGTCCCGGGCGCCGTCGGCGGCGAGGGGATCGTCGCCCTCTAGGGCCTCGTCCGGTGAGCTGCGGCGCGTTTTCAGGATCGTAAGATGCGCGCCGTAGCTTGCCGGGCGGCCCATGAGTCTCCGTCGTCCCGACCCCGCGGCAGCCGCAGAAGCAGAGCTGGTGGAGAAGCTGCGGGCGGGCGACGAGGCGGCCTTCGTCGCGCTCGCCAGAAGCCACCAGGCGACGATGCTGCGGCTCGCCGCGGCCTTCGTGCCCAGCGCGGCGGTCGCCGAAGAGGTGGTGCAGGACACCTGGATGGCGGTGTTGCGCGGGATCGACGGGTTTGCCGGACGCTCGTCCTTCAAGACGTGGCTGTTGCGGATCCTGGTCAACCGCGCCAAGAGCGCCGGCATGAGTGAGGCACGCAGCGTCGCGATCGACGACGTCGGGCCCGCGGTGGACCGTTCCCGCTTCGATGCCACGGGGGCCTGGATGTCGCCGCCCCGGCACTGGATCGAGGAGAGTGAGGACCGGTTGTTGGCGAGCGGTCTGCGGCAGAGGCTCGAGCTGGCTTTGAAGAGATTGCCCCGACGCCAGCGTGCGATCGTGATCCTGCGCGACGTCGACGGGCTGAGCAGCGAGGAGGTGTGCGGGGTGCTCGGCATCACCGCGGGCAACCAGCGTGTCCTCCTGCATCGCGCCCGCGGGCATCTGCGCGAAGCTGTCGAGGAGTTCGTCGAGCCATGAGACTGCTCCCACGTAAAGATCCGTTGGTCTGCCAGGAGGTGGTGGAGCTGGTGACCGATTACCTCGAGGGGGCGCTTTCACGCGCCGACCGTCGCCGGTTCGAGGCGCATCTCGCCGATTGCCCGCACTGCACCGAGTACCTCGCCCAGATGCGGGCGACGATCCGGCTCACTGGGCGACTCGGACCCGACGATCTGACCCCCGAGATGCGTGACGATCTCGGTGAGCTCTACCGGCGCTGGCGAGGTGGTGAGCGGTGACAGACCGGGGTCGGCCTTCGAGATCCGTGGTCAGGCCGAGGCCGGTGATCCGAACCAGGTGGTGAGGGCGTCGGTGAGGCCCGTCTGGTCCTGCCCGCCAACCCAGGCGACGTGGCCGTCGGGGCGGATCAGGACGGCGGTGGGGGCGGGGACCTCGCCGAGGACGGGGATCTCCCACGGGCCGTCGTAGCCGGCCTCGACCGACTGGACCCGATCCGCCCATTGAGTGATGTCGAGGGCGCCGGGCTCGCCGAGGTTCAGTAACACCGGCCGCGCGGTGTGGAGGAGGGTGTAGGTACGCACCGGACCGTCGGCGGTCTCGAGGTCGAGATCGGGCATGCGGCGGCCGAGGAGGGGTTGGCCGTCGCCGAGGTCGTAGTGGATGTCGAGTTGGCAGACGATGGCGCCGAAGTGCTTGCGGGGTTCGTCCATCTGGAGGGTCTCGGCCATCGTTTCGCGGAGGGCCTCGAGGCGGCCGGTGGAATCGGGGCGCATCAGGGCGGTCTGGGCCATCGTGTGCCTGAGCGAGCGGGCGGTGACCGGATGGCGCTCCGCCTGGTAGGTGTCGAGGAGGGCGTCGGGCGAGGTGCCGTGGATCACCTGGGCGAGCTTCCAGCCGAGGTTCACGGCGTCCTGGATGCCGTTCTGGATCCCCTGCCCGCCGGCGGGGTAGTGGATATGCGCGGAGTCGCCGGCGAGGAGGATTCGACCCTCACGGTACGAGGCGGCCTGGCGGGTCGAGTCGGTGAAGCGCGAGATCCAGATCGGATCGTGGATGCCGAAGTCGGTCCCGTAGCCGGCGATCAAAGCCTCGCTCAGCTCGGCGAGGGTGGCGTCGCCCGCGGGCCCGAGTTGCCGCTCGGTGACGATCACCCGCACCGTCTCGCCGTCCTCCAGCACGGTCATCCCACGCACCCCGAGCTCGTCATTGATGCTCTCCACCCGCGGCTCCTCGTCCATCTCGAGTTCGGAGATCAGGGCGCTGGTCGTCGCCTCCCAGCCCGGGAAGTCGATCCCCGCCGCCTTGCGGATCAGGCTACGCCCGCCGTCACAGGCGACCAGGTACTGCGCCCGTAGCGTCTCGCCGTTCGACACGGTGACGTCGACGCCCTCCTCGTCCTGGGCGAAGCCGGGCGCCTCGAGTCCGTACCGGATCGGCACGCCGAGATCCGACACCCATTCGGCCATGATCCGCTCGATCTCGTTCTGGAACAGAGCCAAGGCATAGGGATGGCGGGTCGGGAAGTCGCTGACGTCGAGCATGTTCAGGGCGAACCCGGCCGCCTGGGCGGTGTACCCCGCCTCGAGGAACCGCTCGGCGACGCCGCGCTGGTCGAGGATCTCGATCGTCCTCGCGTGCAGGCCGCCTACCCGCGAACCGGCCAGCTCCTGGGTAGGCCGCCGCTCGAGCACGACGACGTCGACCTTCGCCAGCGCCAGCTCCGCCGCCAGCATCAGCCCGGTCGGGCCGCCGCCGACGATCACCACGGAATGCTCCGTCATACACACCCTCCTGCCGTCGAAAACACACACCGATTTCCACACTTCGAGTCGGTGCGTCCGCCTTTGCGACGGGTGAGTATGGGGCACACCCAGGCCTTGTTACAAGGCCCACATGCGCTATAAATTGGGTGTGGAAAGGGCGGGGGAGCCCTTCCGGGATCTCTCGCCTGCGGCCCACCGGACCGCGCTCCGCGGCGCCGAAACCTAGGATGCGGCGCATGCCGAAGTCGCCGATCGCCGATCCGAACGAGGACTACCCGCGCTGGTACCAGGACGTGATCGCCAAGGCGGCGCTGGCCGAGAACGGCCCGGTCCGCGGCACGATGGTGATCCGGCCCTACGGCTACGCGATCTGGGAGCGGATCCAGGCCGACATCGACCGCCGGATCAAGGCGGCCGGCGCCGACAACGTCTACTTCCCGCTCTTCATCCCGGAGAGCTACCTGCAGCGCGAGGCCGAGCACGTCGAGGGCTTCAGCCCCGAGCTTGCGGTGGTGACGATCGCCGGCGGCAAAGAGCTGGCCGAGCCGGTCGTCGTGCGGCCGACCTCGGAGACGGTCTTCGGCGAGCAGATGGCGAAATGGGTCAACTCCTACCGCGACCTGCCGCTGCTGCTGAACCAGTGGGCGAACGTGGTGCGCTGGGAGATGCGGCCGCGCCTCTTCCTCCGCACCAGCGAGTTCCTCTGGCAGGAGGGCCACACCGTCCACGCGAGCGCCGCCGACGCGACCGAGTACGCGCTGCGGATCCACCACGACGTCTACCGCGACTTCCTCGTCGAGACCCTGGCGCTGCCGGTCCTGCTCGGCCGCAAGACCGCCGAGGAGCGCTTCGCGGGGGCGATCAACACGATGACCTGCGAGGGCATCACCCGCGACCGCAAAGCGCTGCAGCTGGCGACCAGCCACGAGCTCGGCCAGAACTTCGCCCGCGCCTTCGACATCACCTACACCGACGAGGGCGGCGAGGTCCAGACCGCCTGGACCACCTCCTGGGGCGCCTCGACCAGGCTGGTCGGGGGCCTGATCATGGGACATGGCGACGCGAAAGGCCTGCGGCTGCCGCCGCGGATTGCGCCGACCCAGGTCGCGATCGTCGTCGTCCGCGACGAGGGCGGGGCGGTCGGCAAGGCGCGTGAGCTGGGCGACGCGATCGCCGCCGGCGGAACCCGGGTCAAGGTCGACGCCGACGTCCACACCGGCTTCGGTCGCCGCGCCGTCGACTGGGAGCTGAAAGGCGTGCCGCTGCGGATCGACCTCGGCCCCCGCGACCTCGCCGAGGGCCAGGTCACCCTGCTCCGCCGCGACAGCGGCGAGAAGCGCCAGGTCCCGCTCGACGAAGCGCCGCACCTGGTCGCCGACTTGCTCGACGACATCCAGGCCGCGATGCTCGCCGAGGCGACCGCCTTCCGCGACGCCGCGACCACCGACGTCTCCACCCTCGAGGAGGCGCTCGAGGCGGGACGCGAGGGCGTCGGGCGGATCGAGTGGACGCGACTCGGCGACGAGGGCGAGCGCCGACTCCTCGCCGACGGCATCAGCGTCCGCTGCATTCAGCGCGCCGACGGCAGCGTCCCCGCCGCAGAGGACGAGCCCGACCTGCTCGCGATCGTCGCCCGCGCCTACTGAGCCGGCCCGAGGAGGTCCCTGCCGACCCTCTGGTCAAGGATCTCCGTGTTTAGTTTCGGTCCCTCAGCGCCCCAAACTAAACACACAGTGTTTTGAGCAATGGCGACGTGGTCCGCTGCGGGATCGGTGTGGGCACGGCCCCGATCGGGCGCGGTCCTATGCCTCGCCTGCGGAGGATCGGCCGGCGGCGCGTCCGCGGGCGGTGGCGAAGATCGCGACGCCGATCGTCGCCGAGACCAACGAGCCGCCGAGGATGCCGAGCTTCGCCGCCCCGACCAACAGCGGGTCGTCGTAGGCGAGCGGGGTGATGAAAAGGGAGACGGTGAAGCCGATGCCGCCGAGCGCCGCCGCCCCGAGCAGGCCGCGCCGGTCGACGCCCGAAGGGAGGGCGCCGAGGCGGAGGCGCAGCGCCGCCAGCGTCGCCCCGGCGATGCCGAGGAACTTGCCGACCACCAGCCCGAGCGCCACCCCCAGCGCGATCCGCCGCCCGGTCGAGCTGGAGAGCTCGCCGCCGCCCAGCTTCACCCCGGCATTGGCGAGCGCGAAGAGCGGCAGGATCGCCAAGTTGACCCAGGGGTGGAGGCGGTGTTCGAGCTGCCCGAGCAGGTCGCGGCCGCCGACCGGCACCGCCGGCGTCAGCAGCGCCAGGGCGACGCCCGCCAGCGTCGCGTGGATCCCCGACTCGAAGGTCGCCACCCAGACGAACAGCCCGAGGGGCACGTAGGCGAGGATCCGGCGCACACCGAGCGCCCGCATCGCCGCCACCGCGAGCAGCCCGGCGATCGCCAGCCCCAGCCAGCCGAGGCTGAGGTGGTCGGTATAGGCGACGGCGATGACCAGGATCGCGGCGACGTCGTCGACCACGGCGATCGTCACCAGGAAGAGCTTCACGCCGATCCCGACCCGGTCGCCGAGCAGCGCCAGGGCGCCGATCGCGAAGGCGGCGTCGGTCGCCATCGGGATTCCCCAGCCGCTCGCGTGGTGGCCGCCGGTGACCGCGAGGAAGATCGCGATCGGCACCACGATGCCGCCGAGCGCGGCGATGATCGGGAGCGCCGCGCGCTTCGGGTGACGGAGTTCGCCGGTCACCATCTCGCGCTTGATCTCCAGCGAGATGAGGAAGAAGAAGAGGGTCATCAGGCCGTCGTTGACCCAGTGGCCGAGGCTCTCGTCGATCGCGGCGCCGCCGATCCCGATTTCTATGTGGGTCGCCCAGAAGGAGGCGTAGCCGCCCGCGTCGACGACGTTTACCCAGAGCAGGGCGACGGCGCTGCCGAGCAGCAGCGCCAGGCCACCGGCCGCTTCAGCCCGCAGGAAGTCGCGCATCGGTCCAGCCGTGGCAGAGATAGGCCTCCTCGAAACCGGCGCGGAGGATGTTGGCGTAGCTACCTGAGGGATGGCCGGGGACGCGCTCGCCGGTCTCGACGAAAAGGGTGCGGGCGCCAGCCGCGGTCGCGTCCTCGATCCGCCGGCGCAGCAGCGCCAGCTGGCAGCCGCGGCGCCTGCCGCCGTCCAGCGTCGCCGCGATCCCCAGCTCCGCGACCTCGCCGTCGAGCAAGAGCGCCGCGCAGGCCTGCGGCTCGCTGTCGACCCGGGCCAGGTAGCAGCGCCAGTCGGGTAGGCCGGGGAGGGGGGCGAGGAGCGCGGCGACCCACTCCGGCAGCCCGAAGCCGAGCGCCGCGATCGTCCCGAACGGCGAGTCGCCCGTCGTGTCGACCTCGACCACCTCGACGTCGTCGGCGACCGCGAAGCGGGGCGGGTGGGCGTCGCGGACGAAGCGCATCCAGCCTCTGGCGCGCTCGAAGCCCGCCGCGGCGAGCCCCGCCTCGGCGGCGGCCGCGCCCGGGCTCTCGGGGTCGAGCAGAGCGAAGCCACGGGCGCTCTGTCCGCGCGCCCAGTCGATCGCCTCACCGAGGAAGCCCTCGGCGGCGGCGTCACCGCGCTCGGCACCGAGCACCAGGTTCAGGGTCCGCGCCTCCGGCAGGTCGGCGACGACCGTCGCCTGGATCGGGCCGAACTCGGCGCGCCGCACCCCATGCGCTCCGGCGACCGCGGTGGGGACGGCGTCCCAGAGTTCGCGCCAGAAACGTCGCTCGGTCCGGTCGAGCGCGGCCGGATCGAACTCAGTGCCCCGCTTGGTCGCGCGCGCCATCGCGCCGCAGGATAAGGCGGTGGATGGCGCTCTGTAGCCTGCGGGCGTGAGCGTCACCACTTCCAGCGCCCAGGAGGACCGCGCCGCCGAGCGGGTCGAGACGAACCAGGTGATCGTCCTCTTCGGGGCGACCGGCGACCTCGCCAAGCGCAAGCTGCTGCCGGGGATGTTCCACCTCTCCCAGGTCGGCCTGATGCCGAAGGGCTTCCGCATCATCGGCGCCGCCCGCCACCCGATCTCGACCGCCGAATTCCGCCGGCTGGCGCGCGAATCGGTCGCCGGATCGGGGCGGAAATCGGATGCCGACGGCCCCTTCGACAAGTTCGCCGAGACACTCAGCTTCGTCGGCGTCGGCGACGGCTTCGAGGCGCTCGGCAAGGCGGTCGAGGCGGCGCGGGACGAACTGGGCGGCGAGTCCGAGCTCCTCTTCTACCTCTCGCTGCCGCCGAAAGCGGCGGCCGGGACGGTCGAGGAGATCGGCAAGCTCGGGCTCGACGAGGACGCCCGGGTGATCACCGAGAAGCCGTTCGGCACCGACCTCGCCTCGGCCCACGAGCTGAACGAACGGCTCCACTCGGTCTTCCAGGAGAACCGGATCTACCGGATCGACCATTACCTCGGGCGCGAGGCGGTGCAGAACCTGCTGGCGCTGCGCTTCGCCAACGGCATGTTCGAGCCGGTCTGGAACCGCAACCACATCGACCACGTCCAGATCGACATCCCGGAGACGCTCTCGATCGAAATGCGTGGCAGCTTCTACGAGGGCACGGGTGCCTTCCGCGACATGCTCGTCACGCACCTGTTCCAGTTGCTCGGCTTCGTCGCGATGGAGCCGCCGACCACGCTGGAGCCGAAGCCGCTCGGGTTGGAGCGCGAGAAGGTCTTCGACTCGATGCTGCCGCTGCGGCCCGAGGACGTCGTCCGCGGCCAATACGTCGGCTACCGCGAGGAGGACGGGGTCGACCCGGACTCCGACACCGAGACGTTGATCGCCGTCAAGGCCTTCGTCGACAACTGGCGCTGGGAGGGCGTGCCCTTCTACCTGCGCTCCGGCAAGCGGATGGCGGAGAGCCACCACGTCCTGACGATCGCCTTCTCGCAGCCGCCGCGGCGGATGTTCCCGCTCGACGAGGAACTGATCCCGGAGGGCTTCGGGCGCGACCACCTGACCTTCGAGCTCGGCGACCCCGGCAGTATCTCGGCCTCCTTCCTGGCCAAGGTGCCGGGGGCGACGATGCAGCTCGGCGAAGCCCACATGCAGTTCAACTACGCCGACGCGTTCGACCACAACGGGGCGGCGCTCGACCCCTACGAGCGGCTGCTCCACGACGTGATGAACGGCGACCGCACCCTCTTCACCAGCTCCGACGCGATCGAGCGGCTCTGGGAGATCTCCGAGCCGGTGCTGGAGTACCCGCCGCCGGCGATCCTATACGAGCCCGGCAGCTGGGGGCCGGAGGAGATCGACGAGCTGATCGCGCCGCGCCGCTGGCACCTGCCCAGTGACCATATCTAGCCCTTTTTCCTCCGGGACCCGGTGAAGAGATGGGCGTTACTGGGCTCGAACCAGTGACCTCCAGCTTGTCGAGCTGGCGCTCTCCCAACTGAGCTAAACGCCCCGGGGCGCCGCAATGTAGCAGCGAGGCAATTTCTGCGGAGGGTGCAACTTTTCCCTGGAAGAGGGGTTATTGGCCTCGTCGTCGAAAAACTCGGCGGCGAGAACTTCGCAGACTTGAGGACCGACGAGCCAGCCACGTCTTAGTCGCTGGTGGTACGTCCTTCGGAAACAGGGGGCCCCGTCAGGGGCCCTTTTCCGTTCTATCGTCGAGGCATGGAGGCAGAGCGCGACCCGGCGATCCGGATCGCCGACCACGACCCCGCCTGGGCGGCGGAGGCGGCGCGGGAGCTGGGCCGGGTCGCGGCGGCACTGGGGGAGACGGCGCTGCGGCTCGAGCACGTCGGCTCGACCGCGGTGCCCGGCCTGGCGGCGAAGCCGATCGTCGACCTGCAGGTCTCCGTCGCGGCGCTGGAGCCGCGCGACCTCTACGTCGGGCCCCTGGAGGGGCTCGGCTACGGCTTCTTCCCGCACGCGGAGTCGCCCGCGTACCACTTTTTCGGGCGACCGCCCGGGCGGCCGCGCACCCATCACCTCCATGTCTGCGTCGTCGCCGGCCACGAAGAGCTCCGCCACCTCGCCGTCCGCGACTTCCTGCGCGCCCACCGCGGCGAGGCGGAGCGCTACGAGGCGGTCAAGCGCGAGTCGGCGCGCCTTCATCACGAGGACCGCGTCGCCTACATGGAAGGCAAGGACGCCTTCGTCAAGGCGCTCGAGGGGCGGGCGCTGGACTGGGCCGCGGGCCGCTGATCGAGACGGTCAATCCCGACCTTCTTTATAGGCATGCAAAAGAGATGTAACGACTGTTCACATTTTCCCCTCCGCAAATCGCCATAATCGCGGCGTGAGCTCGACCGAGACGCCGGGCGGGTCGGGGATACCGGCCGGCTGGTATGACGATCCAAGCGGCCAGGGCCTTCGCTGGTGGGACGGCGAGGCGTGGACCGAACACGTCCACACCGTCGAGTCGGCCGCCGCGGCGACCGGCGCCGGCAGCGACGGCTCCCGCGAAGGAGCGCCGCCGCGTGACCTGGTGAAACTGCGCGAATCGATCCGTGGCCGCGGAGCGAAAGGCGTCGGCATGGTGCTCGGCGCTCTGGTGCTGGTGATCGTGGTCGTCGCCTTGCTCGTCTCCGGCGGCTCGGAAAGCAACGGCAACCCGCAACCGGGCGCCGGGACCACGGGCGCGGCGAAGGCGGTCGCCGCGGAGCAGGCCCAGATCGACAAGATCGACAAGCAGCTGAAGAACAAGAAGCTGTCGAAGGCGAAGAAGAAGCAGCTGACGGCGCAGAAGAAGAAGCTCGAAAAGAGCGCCGCCAAGGCAGCCGAAGAAGCCCTGAAGCAGAGCCCCAACTGACGGGGCGGCCCGTCGCAGGGCCACCCCGTCCGCGCTCAGGGCATCAGGGCGACGGTCACCTGGGCCAAACGGATCGCGTTCCCGGAAGGATCGCGGAAGCCGGTATCGATCCCGTAGGGGCGCTCTTCCGGCGCTTCGCTGAACTCGACTCCGCGTGCCTTCAGCCGCTCGTACTCGGCGCGGCAGTCCTCGGTTGAGATGAAGACCGTTCCGGCGAACCCCTTCGCGACTAGGTTGCGTACCTGCGCCTGCGTCTCGGCGTCCATGATCGGCTCGCCGGGGATCGGCATCAGGACGATCGCGACATCCTCTTGCCCGGGTGGGCCAACAGCCAACCAGCGGAAGTCACCCATCTCGGGCAGGGTGACGTCGGCCCGCACCTCGAAACCCACCTTCTCGGTCCAGAAGGCCAATGCCTCCTCCTGGTCCAGCACCCATAACTGCGCGTTCGTGATCTTCATCACGTCCCTCCTGTCTGGAATCTGCGGTTGCGGGCGACTCTAGGAGGAGGTCGGCAGGCTGTCTTCTCGAAACGTGCGCTTTTGCGGGCGGGCGTAGGCCCGCACGATGCAGCCGGGGACGAGGGCAAGGTCGGCGGCGGGAGGGAATGATTTGCGGTAGGCGGTCGGCGTCTTGCCGAAGGTCCGTTTGAAGCTCGTCGTGAAGGAGCCGACGCTGGTCAGGCCGACGTCGAGGCAGATCTCGGCGACCGAGCGATCGGTGGTGCGGAGCAGCGACGCCGCCCGCTCCAGCCGCCGGGTCAGCAGGTAGCCGTGTGGGGACTCGCCGAAGGCGCGGCGGAACTCGCGGCTGAAGTGGGCGCGTGAGAGGCCGGCCGCCGCCGCCATCGCGTCGACCCCGAGCGGCTCGCTGTAATGGGCGTCGGCGAGATCCTTGGCGCGGAGCAGGTGCCGGGCGGGCGGGGCGAACGCCATCATCTTCAGAGTCTAGGCTCGCGATCCGTGATCGGCACTTATGCAGCCGCCCTCGCCGTCTGCGTCGCCTCCTTGGCGATCGGCGCGGCGGTGATCGCCCTCTGCGGGGGGCGCCGTTGGTCCTGGGCCTCGGCCCCGGTCGGCCTCGCGATCCTCTGCGCGGTCTGCTGGGGGACGGTGCGCCTACCCGGCCACGGCTCGATCTCGGCGATCGTCGTCCTGCTGATGCTGGCCGCCTCGCTCGCCTACCTGCAGGGGCGGGGGATCTGGCGCGAGGCCTTCGGCACGGGCTGGCCGGTGGCGCTCGTCGCCTTGTTCGGTGCCTCACTGCCGTTCATCGTCGAAGGCCACTTCGGGATCCTCGGCACCAGCTTCAACCCCGACATGTCGCAGCACCTGCAGGCCGCCGATCAGCTCGCCCACGGCCACTCGGGCCAGCTGATCCGGCAGGGCTATCCGCTCGGCCCGCACTCGATCGTCGTCGCGCTCGACAAGGGTCTCGGCATCGGCCTGGTCAAGGGCTTCAGCGGGCTGACCGTGGCGGTCGCGGTGCTGGCGCCGCTGACCGCGCTCGCCGCCTTCCGCGACCTGCGCCCGCTGCCGCGCACCGCCGCGGCGCTGGTCGTCGGCCTCGCCTACGTCGTCGCTAGCTACTTCGCCCAGGGCGCCTTCAAGGAGACGATGGAGGCCTTCTTCCTGCTCGGTTTCGTGCTGCTCTTGCGGGAAGGCGCACGCGACCCGGCCGAATCCCAGTTTCGCTTCGTCCCGGCGGCCCTGATCGCCGTCGGCGCCGTCTATGTCTACAGCTTCCCGGGGCTCCTCTGGCTGCTGGGGACGGTGGTCGTCTGGGGAGGCGTGGAACTGGTGCGGCGCGAGCGGCCGGCACCTGCGCTCACCCGTCCCATTCCGATCGCCCTGGGCGTCCTCGTCGTCCTCGTCGCCCCCGAGATCGGCCGGATGATCGACTTCCACAAGTTCGAAACCTTCGATCCCAACGGCCCCGGACTCGGCAACCTCTTCGGCCAGATCTCGCCGTTCGAGGCGCTCGGGATATGGCCGTCCGGGGACTTCCGCCTGGCGCCCGGCGACGGCGCCGTCCCTGCCGCCGCCTACTACCTCGGCGCCGCCTTCGGGACCCTCCTCCTCCTCTACGGGATCTGGCGCTGTTGGAAGCGGCGCGAGACGGTCGTCCTCTCCGGCCTCGCCGTCGCCGCGATCGCCTACTTCGCCGCCCGGGTCGGCGGCACCGCCTACACGGCGGCCAAGGCGATCGAGATCGCCGCCCCGCTCGCGGCCCTGACGATCCTCCTGCCACTGGCCCACTCCGTGCAGCTGTTCCTTATGGCCCCCTCCGGGCCAAAAGGAATAGCTGGCGGAGGTGGGGACGACGCGGGGGCCCTCGCGGCGCTTCGCGGGGACCGGCGGCAGGGCTTGGGCCTCGCCGCCTGTGTCGTCTTCCTCGGCGCCGCCGGCCTCTGCTCGGCGCTCGCGCTGGCCAACGCGCCGGTCGGGCCGTCGTCCTACTCGCCGGCGCTCACCGGACTGCGCCCGCTGGTCGCCAACGGCTCGACCGTCGTCCTCGCCTCGCACGAACTGCTCGAAGACGACCACGGCACCAACTACATCGCCTGGGAGCTGCGCGGTGGGCGGGTCTGTATCGAGACCCGCGAAGAAGCCGAAGGCAAGCCCCCGACCGGCGTCCGCTACGTCGTCGCCGAGGGCTCCAAGCACCACCCGCCCTTCAAGGGACTGCGGCTGCGTAAGAACGCCTCGCCCTACGTGCTCTGGGAAGTGAAGGGCCCGATCGCGGTGCGGAGCGTCTGCCCGTTGATCGCCGTCCGCCAGGCCCGCCAGGGGCCAGCGCGCTGAACCGCCAAGCCGCGTTCGCACTTCGCCGCGCTATCCGACGATAAGTGCGAACTCACCGGGCGCGGCCGGGGGTGGGACGGGGAAGGGACGCGGCCGTCTCGGCCACGACCCCGGCAGGGTGTGGCCGTGGCCGAGACGGCCGGGAAGTGCGGGAGTCGTCACAGGGACGCGAGGTTCGTCACCAGGTCGTCGGGAACGTCGCGGAGCTTCAGGCGTCACAAACACGTGACCACCCTTTGACCCCCCTATAGGGGCCAAAAAGGTGGCCACGTCTTTGTAACGTCCACATCTCTCCGACTTCCCGCCGAAACCGTCACGTCCCGGGCGTTCGGCGGCGGCCACACCCTGCCGGGGTCGCCATTGAACGCCCGGGCGCACCCCCGAACGCACCGGTGAGCTGCTGCGCCCCCGGTGCGTTCGCACTAATCGTCGCTATGCGGCGATTAGTGCGAACTCACCGGGCGGTGCGGGCGTGGGCGGCGGCGCCCACGTACCATGGCGCCTGTGGAGGCCGCCACCGACAAGATCGTCGTCACGCTGCCCGACGGGACGCCGCTCGAGCTGCCCGTCGGAGCGACCGGCGCCGACGCCGCGGCGGCGATCGGGCCTGGCCTGGCGAAGGCCGCGCTGGCGATCAAGGTCGACGGCGCCCTGCGTGATCTCGACGCGCCGCTCCCCGAGGGCGGGGTGGAGGTGGCGATCGTCACCGAGCGCGATCCCGAGGCGCTGGAGCTGATCCGCCACGACGCCGCCCACGTGATGGCCGAGGCGGTGACCGAGCTCTACCCCGGCACCAAGGTGACGATCGGGCCGCCGATCGAGTCCGGTTTCTACTACGACTTCGAGTTCCCCGCCGATACAAAGATCAGCGAGGAGGATCTGCCGAAGATCGAGGCGGCGATGCGGAAGCACATCGCCGCCGCCGAGCACTTCAGCCGTCGCGTCGTCCCGGTCGCCGAGGCGCTCGACATCTTCCGCGCTCAGGACCAGGGCTTCAAGGTCGAGCTGATCGAAGACCTGGTCAAGAACGAAGGCGTCGAGACCGTCTTGCTCTACCGCAACGGCGAGTTCGAGGACCTCTGCCGCGGCCCCCACTCGCCGTCGACCGCCCGCATCAAGGCGATCAAGCTGAGCTCGGTCGCGGGCGCCTACTGGCGCGGTGACGAGCACCGCGAGCAGCTGACCCGGATCTACGGCACCGCGTTCTTCTCGAAGAAGGACCTCGAGGCCCACCTCGAGCGGATCGCCGAGGCCGAAGCCCGCGACCACCGCCGGCTCGGCCCCGAGCTCGATCTCTTCATGCTCCGCCCCGAGGCGCCCGGCATGCCGTTCTGGCTGCCCAACGGCACCACGCTCCTGCACCTGATCGAAGACCAGGTCCGCGAGCAGCTGCGCAAGCGCGACTACAAAGAGATCGCGACGCCGCAGGTGCTCGACGAGGGCCTCTGGCACCGCTCCGGGCACTGGGACAACTACAAGGACGAGATGTACTTCATGCAGGACGACGACCGCCGCTACGCGCTGCGGCCGATGAACTGCCCCGGCGCCTGCCTCGTCTACGGCTCCGACCGCCACTCTTACCGCGAGCTGCCGCTGCGCCTCGCCGAGTTCGGTCGGGTCAGCCGCAACGAGCGCGAGGGCGTCCTCCACGGCTTGCTCCGGGTCCGCGCCTTCACCCAGGACGACGCCCACGTCTACTGCACCGAGGACCAGATCACCGCCGAGGTCGCCTCGATCTGCGAGGCGATCGACGAGCTCTACGCGCGCTTCGGCTTCGAGGACGTGAAAGTCGAGCTCTCGACCCGTCCCGACAAGTCGATGGGGACCGAGGAGCAATGGGCGAAGGCGGAGGCGGCGCTCGCCGAGGCGCTCGACAGCCAGAACCGCGAGTACGAGCTGAACCCCGGCGACGGCGCCTTCTACGGGCCGAAGATCGACTTCCACATCACCGACGCGCTCGGTCGCTCCTGGCAGTGCGGCACCTGCCAGCTCGACTTCCAGATGCCGGAGCGCTTCGACCTCTCCTACACCGGCGCCGACGACGATGCCCACCGGCCGGTGATGATCCACCGCGCCCTGCTCGGCTCGATGGAGCGCTTCGCCGGGATCCTGATCGAGCACTACGCGGGTCGCTTCCCGACCTGGCTGGCGCCGGTGCAGGCGATCGTCCTGCCGATCTCCGACCGCCACAACGACTACGGCCGCGGCGCCCACGACGAGCTCCGTGACCTCGGCGTCCGCGTCGCGATCGACGACCGCTCGGAGTCGATCGGCCGCAAGATCCGCGACGCCTCGCTCGGCCGCTACCCATACATGCTGGTGGTCGGCGATCGCGAGCAGGACGGCGGCGGGGTGGCGGTGCGCTCCCATGCCGACGGCGACGTCGGCGAGATGAGCGTCGCCGAGTTCGCCGCGCGGATCGAGGCGGAGACCGCGCAAAGGTGAGCTATACTGCCCATCACTTGACTGTGGGCACCCCAAATGACCGTCGCCACTGAGCGCCCCGTGCCCGCGATTCGAAGCCTCGTCCTCTTGAAGCAACTTCACCACTCTTACTAGTGCCGGTCCCGCGTAGGTTCGATCGGCGCCCGCCAGAGCGCGACACGACGAGGATCAACGAGCGGATCCGCGTTCCCCAGGTGCGCCTGATCGGCGCCGACGGCGAGCAGCTCGGGATCGTCGACACCTCGGAGGCGCTGCGCCGCGCCCAGGACTCGGACCTCGACCTGGTCGAGGTGGCGCCGAACTCGAAGCCGCCGGTCACCCGGATGCTCGACTACTCGAAGTACAAATACGAGCAGGAGCAGAAGCAGAAGCAGGCGCGCAAGCACCAGCAGCAGGTAAACATCCGCGAAATCAAGCTGCGGCCGAAGATCGCGACGCACGACTACGACACCAAGAAGGGCCACGTCGAGCGCTTCCTCAAGCACGGCGACAAGGTCAAAGTGACGATCATGTTCCGCGGCCGCGAGCAGGCCCACCCGGAGCGCGGTCGGGCGCTCTTGCAGAAGCTCTTTGAGGATCTCGGCGGGCTCGGCACGATCGAGACCGCCCCGCTGCAGGAAGGCCGCAACATGAGCATGCTGCTGGCGCCGAGCAAAGAGGCGTTGGCCGAACGGCCGGGCGCGGTCGACGAGGCCGCCGCGGCCGACGGCGCCGCCGCCGAGGGTTAGCCCGGAGGGAGGTCCGACGGACCCCCTCTCTCACGAACAGCAGGGAGGTTCGTTCGGGGGTCCGTCGGACCTCCTGCGCCGATGAGCACGCCCGCGATCCGCTCTGCTGCGTGCCCGTCCCAGAGCGGCGGCGGTTCAGGACGTCCGGCGAGGCGGGCGGTGAGGGCTGCCGGGATTTCGGCGATCGCGGCGGGATCGAGGCCGAGCAGCGTGTTGGTGCCGAGCTCGACCGTGACCGGCCGCTCGGTGTTGGCGCGCAGCGTGAAACAGGGGACGCCGAGGTAGGTCGTCTCCTCCTGGATGCCGCCCGAGTCGGTGAGGACGGCGCGGGCGTCGGTGAGCAGCGAGAGGAAGTCGAGGTAGCCGAACGGCTCGGTCAGGATCAGCCCCGCCGGCGCCTCCAGGTCGAGCGCCGCCATCATCTTCCGGGTCCGCGGGTGGACCGGGAAGACGACCGGCATCTCCCGCGCCAGGTGGGCGAGCTGGGCGATCGTCTCGGCCAGCAGCGGGCCGTCGACCAGGGCCGGGCGGTGCAGGGTGACGAGGAGGTAGGAGCCGGGGGAGAGGTCGAGTCGCGCCGCCGTCCCGGCCGCCGCGATCCGCTCCTCGAGCGCGACCAGGGTGTCGATCATCGTGTTGCCGACGAAGTGCATCCGCTCCTGGGCGACGCCTTCGGCGCGCAGGTTGCCGATCGCCTCCTCGGAGTGGAGGAAGAGGTGGGAGGAGAAGCGGTCGGCGACGATCCGGTTCACCTCCTCCGGCATCGAGAGGTCGAAGCTGCGCAGGCCCGACTCGATATGGGCGACTGGCACCTCCATCTTCACCGCGGTCAGCACCGCCGCCAGGGTCGAATTGACGTCACCGGGGACGACGACCAGGTCGGGGCGCTCCTCCTCGATCACCGGCTCCAGCCGCTCCATCGTGCGGGCGGTCTGCTGGGCGTGGGTGCCAGAGCCGACCTCGAGCATATGGTCGGGGGCGGGCACG
This sequence comes from uncultured Actinomycetes bacterium, assembly GCA_963824485.1. Classification (GTDB taxonomy): domain Bacteria; phylum Actinomycetota; class Thermoleophilia; order Solirubrobacterales; family 70-9; genus VAYN01. The sequence goes on along the minus strand of CAWGPH010000003.1, from coordinate 73,306 downwards.
CCGAGCTCCTCGAGGAAGATCTCCGACATCAGCCGGTCGTAATGCTGGCCGGTGTGGACGATCGAGTGGCGCCCCTCCGGCAGGCGGGATCGCATCGCGGCGATCACCGGCGCCGTCTTGACGAAATTGGGGCGCGTGCCGACGACATAAAGCAGCCTCATCGGCGCGTGACACTACCCAGTGCCCCGGTTCTGCTTCAATACCCAGCCCGTATGCCGAAGATGAAAACCCATTCGGGCGCCAAGAAGCGCTTCAAGAAGTCGGCCACCGGCAAGATCCGGGGCCGGCACGCGGGCCTCAGCCATATCTTGGAGAAGAAGTCGCCGGGTCTCAAGCGGGCGAAGGCCCGGCCCGCGCAGATCTCGAAAGCCGACGTGCCGAACGTGCGCAGATTGCTCGGAGGCGGCAAGTGAGCCGGGTCAAGCGCAGCGTCCACGCGCGCAAGAAGCGGCGCAAGGTCCTGAAGGAAGCCAAGGGCTACTTCGGGCGCAAGCATTCTTCCTACCGGTTCGCCAAAGAGCAGGTGCAGCGGTCGGGCATGTACGCCTACCGCGACCGTCGCAACAAAAAGCGGACCTTCCGGCGGCTCTGGATCACCCGGATCAACGCCGCCGCGCGGCTCGACGGGATGAGCTATTCGGAGCTGATGCACGGCCTGAAGCTGGCCGAAGTCGAGGTGAACCGCAAGATGCTCGCGGAGATCGCCGTCTCGGACCCGGAGGGGTTCCGCCGATTCGTGGAGATAGCCCGGGAGGGTGCGGCCGCCTGAGCGCGGGCCGACACCTCTAGAACTCCCGGGCGGGCCGCGAAAGCGGCCCGTTTTCGTTTGAGGACTCAAAGAGAGCGCATGATCGAGAGCAAAGACAACGAGAAGCTGAAGCTGGTCCGCAAGCTGCGGGAGCGCAAGCACCGCGAGCGGGAGGGCCTGTTCGCGACCGAGGGCGAGGATCTGCTCGAGGCCGGGCTCGCAGCGGGCGCGGTGCCGCGGTTCGTGCTCGTCGCGGCGGGATCTGGCCTCGACGGCGAGGAGGTCGAGCCGGACCTGCTCGTCGCGGCCTCGGCGCTCGGTTCGGGAACCCGGGCGATCGCGGTCTGGCCCCGGCCGGAGCAGGGTCTCCTGCGGCCGCCCTGCGTCTATCTCGATGCGGTCGGCGATCCCGGCAATGTCGGCGCGATCATTCGTACTGCCCACGCTTTGCTCGACGCGACGGTCGCGCTTGGCCCCGACTGCGCCGACCCGTTCGGACCGAAGGCGACCCGGGCCAGCATGGGGTCCCTCTTCGCCCGCCCACCCGCACTCGTCGCTGGCGTCGAGGCGACGCCGGGACCGCGCGTCGCCCTCGTCGCCCGTGGTGGCGAGGGCCTCGCCGGATTGGCCGGTGCCGGGACGGTCTGCCTCGGTGCCGAGCGCGAGGGATTGCGGGCCGAGGTCGCCGCCGCCTGCGATGTCAGCGTGACGATCCCCCTGCACGGTGGTGCCGAGTCATTGAACGTTGCCGCCGCCGCGGCTGTAGCGTGCGCGCGGATGTCCGAGGAGCAGCCAGATGCTTGAGCGGATCGAGGCGATCCGGGTAGCCGCGACGGAGGCGATCGTCGGCGCCTCCTCGAGCGCCGAGCTGGAGGAGCTGCGGGTCAGATATCTCGGCCGGAAAGCCGAGCTGACCCAGATCCTGCGCGGGATCGCCGACCTGCCGCCGGAGGAACGGGGGCCCGTCGGCGGCGCCGCCAACAAGGTTCGCAAGGAGCTCGAGGCGCTGATCGCCCGTAGCGCCGAGCGGCTCGACGCGGCCGAGCTCGACGCGAAGCTCGTCGCCGACCGGATCGACGTGTCGATGCCGGGCGCGCCGCCGCGGCCGCTCGGCCACCAGCACCTGATCGCCCGCACCACGCGATTGATCGAGGACATCATGGTCGGGCTCGGCTACGAGGTCGCCGAAGGCCCGGAGATCGAGCACGACTACTACAACTTCACCGCCCTGAACCACCCGGTCGGCCACCCGGCGCGGATGCTGCAAGACACCTTCTACATCCAGTCGCACCCCGACGTGCTGTTGCGCACTCACACCTCGCCGATGCAGATTCGGGCGATGGAGACGCAGGCGCCGCCGATCTTCATCGTCATCCCTGGCAAGGTCTACCGGCGCGACTCCGACGCCACCCACAGCCCGATGTTCCACCAGATGGAGGGGCTCGCGATCGCCGAGGGGCTGACCCTCGCCGACCTGCAGGGGACGCTGCTGGCGATGTGCCGGGGGCTCTTCGGCGACACCCGCGAGGTGCGGCTGCGGCCCCACTACTTCCCTTTCACCGAGCCGAGCGTCGAGGTCGACGTCTCCTGCTTCCAGTGCGAGGGCACCGGCGTGCTGGCGGGCGGCGAGCGCTGCAACCTCTGCAAGGGCCAGGGCTGGATCGAGATCCTCGGCGCCGGGATGGTCGACCCGAACGTGCTCGGCTTCGTCAAGGAGATGGGCTACGACCCCGAGAGGGTGCAGGGCTTCGCCTACGGGCTGGGGATCGAGCGGGTGGCGATGCTGCGCCACGGCATCCCCGACCTGCGGCGCTTCTTCGACAACGACGTGCGGATGCTGGAGCAGTTCGCATGAGGGTGCCTTACAGCTGGCTGAGGGAGTACTGCGATCCGGGCGTGAGCGCCGAGGAGCTCGCCGAGCGGCTGGTGATGACCGGCACCGAGGTCGAGCGGGTCGAGATCGCCGGGCCGCCGGAGCCCGACAACTTCGTCGTCGGCAAGGTCACCGAGGCGAGCCGGCACCCGGACGCCGACCGGCTGCGGGTCTGCACGGTCGAGGTCGGCGAGGGCGGTCCACGCACGATCGTCTGCGGCGCCCCCAACGTCGCCGCCGGCCAGACCGTCGCGGTGGCGCTCCCCGGGGCGCGGATGCCGGGCGGCGAGAAGCTGCGCAAGGCGAAGCTGCGGGGGGTCGCCTCGGAAGGGATGATCCTCGCCGCCGACGAGCTGGAGATCGGCGACGATCACGCGGGGACGCTGGTGCTCGACGACGCGCTCGCCGCCGGCACGCCGCTGGCCGAGGTGATCCCGCTGGCCGAGCCGGTGCTGGAGATCGAGGTGACGCCGAACCGCGGCGACTGCTTCGGCGTGCACGGGGTGGCGCGCGAGGTCCATGCGGTGACCGGCGCCCCGCTCGCCCCCGATCCCTGGGCCGAGGACGCGCCCGCCGAGGGCGAGGGCGACGTCTCCGACTTCGCCCGGGTCACGGTCGAAGTGCCCGACCTCTGCCCGCGCTTCACCGCCCGCGTCTTCACCGGCGTCAAGACCGGGCCGTCGCCGCTGTGGCTGCGGGAGCGGCTCGCCGCCGCCGGGCAGCGGCCGATCTCCAACGTCGTCGACATCACCAACTACGTGATGCTGCTGACCGCACAGCCGCTGCACGCCTATGACCTCGACGAGGTGCCGGGCGGCGAGCTGATCGTCCGCACCGCCGCGGCCGGCGAGAAGATGACGACGCTCGACGGGATCGAGCGTGAGCTCGACGCGGAGACGGTGCTGGTCTGCGACCGCGAGGGGCCGACCGGAATCGCGGCGCTGATGGGCGGCCAGGTCTCCGAGGTCTCCGACGCGACGACGAGCGTCCTGCTCGAGGTGGCGAACTGGAACGGCGAGAACGTGCTGCGGACCTCGCGCAAGCTGGCGCTGCGCTCCGAGGCCTCGGCGCGGTTCGAGAAGCAGCTGCATCCCGACCTGACGCTGCGGGCGCAGGCGGTCGCCTCGCGCCTCCTGATCGAGCTCTGCGGCGCGACGCTGGTGCCGGGGACGATCGACGTCGCCGCCGACCCGCCGCCGCCGCGGACGCTGCGGCTGCGCGGTGTCCGGGTCAGCGGCATCCTCGGCATGGAGATTGAGCAGGCCGACCAGGTCACCTACCTGGAGCGGCTGGGCTTCGCGGTCGCGGTCGACGGCGACGACTTGCTGGCGACGGTCCCGCCCGACCGCTACTACGACGTGACCCGGGAGATCGACCTGATCGAGGAGGTCGGCCGGCTGCACGGCTTCGACCGCCACCTGCCGACCACGCTGCCCGCGGTCGGCGAGGGCAAGGTCGGCTGGCTGAGCCGCACCCAACGGCTGCGGCGGCGGGCCGAGGACGAGCTGCGCGACCTTGGGTTCGACCAGATCGTCGGTTGGAGCTTCACCGACCCGGGCGAGGCCGGCCGCCTCCGGATCGAGGAGCCCGACCCGCGTGCCGACCCGATCCTGGTCGCCAACCCGCTCTCCGACGAGGGCGCCGCGATGCGGACGACCCTGCTCGGGTCGCTGCTCGACGTCGCCGCGCGGAACCTGGCGCGGGGCCGCGAGGCGGTGGCGCTGTTCGAGGCGGGCGCCGTCTACCTGTGCGCAGCGCCGCCCAAGTCCGGCGGCCCACTGGCCGGCACCTTCCCTGGCGACACGCCCGCGCCGGCCACCGAGCCGCATCGCTACGGCGCGCTCGCGGTCGGCCCGCTGGTGCCGCGCTCCTGGCGGGGCGGCGGCGAGCCGGTCGACTTCTTCGCGCTGAAGGGCGTGCTCGAGGCGCTCGCCTCCGGGCTCGGCTGCCCGCCGCTCGACTTCGAGCCGGCCGGCGAGCCGTTCCTGCACCCGGGCCGCGCCGCCGCGGTGTCGCTCGGCGGCGCCCGGCTCGGCTGGCTCGGCGAGATCCACCCGCTGGTCTGCCGGACCTGGGACATCGCCGCCGCGGTCGGCTTCGAAATCGACGCGGCGCCGCTGCTGGCGGCGGCGACGCTCGGCGAGGAGGAGTTCGAGGACGTCACCACCTTCCCGGCGATCCGCCAGGACCTGGCGATCGTGACCCCGGTCGAGGTCAGCTACGCGAAGGTTCGCGAGACGGTGATCGAAGCCGGCGGCGACCTGCTGAAACGCGTCGACCTGTTCGACCGCTACGAAGGGGCGCAGGTCGGCGAAGGCAAGGTGAGCTTGGCGTTGCGGCTCGAATTCCGCGCGCCGGACCGCACGCTCGCCGACGAGGAGGTCAATGGACTGCGCGCGGCGATCTCCGCCGACCTCGAGGAGATCGGCGCCCAGATCCGCGGCGCCAAGGACTTGAGCGGGCGGTCGATCGATGAATAGGGACGTCGTACAACCGCTCGACGGGACGCCCGCGGCGCGGGTGCTGGTCGCCGGGGCGGCGGGCTTCACCGGCGCGCTGGCGGCGAAGATCGTCTGGGACCACCCGCGGCTGGAGCTGGTCGCGGCGACCGCCCGCGCCGACGCCGGCAGGCGCCTCGACGCGCTCTACCCGCGCTATCGGGTGCCGATCACGCTTACCGAGCTGGATCTGGACGATCTCGACGGGTTCGACGCCGCGATCGTCGCCTACCCGCACGGCGCCGCCGCGCCGACCGATGCGGCGCTGCGGGCGGCCGGGGTGAAGGTGGTCGACCTCTCCGCCGACTTCCGGCTGCGTGACATCGATACCTATAAGAGGTGGTACGGCGAGCACGGCGCCCCCGACCTGTTCGGCAAGGGGGTCTACGGGCTGACCGAGATGTACCGGGAGGAGCTGCGCGGCGCCGACCTCGTCGCCACGCCCGGCTGCTACCCGACCGCGACCGTGCTCGGGCTGGCGCCGCTCGCCGAAGAGGGCCTGCTCGGCGAGGTCTTCGTCTCGGCGATGCAGGGGACCTCGGGCTACGGGCGCTCGAGCGACGACCTCGTCCACTACTCGGCGATGACCGAGAACGCCTTCCCCTATAAGACCGAGGGCCACCGGCACCGGCCAGAGATCGAGCAGGAGCTGGCGGCGCTCGGCAGCCCGGCGCCGGTCACCTTCGTGCCGCACCTGCTGCCGCTCGACCAGGGCGAGCTGGCGACCTGCTTCGCGACGCTCGCCGAGCCGACCTCGCGCGAGGCGATCGTCGCCCTCTATGAGAAGCGCTACGCGGCCGAGCCCTTCGTCCACCTGCTCGACGGCCCGCCCAATCTGCGCGCCCTGCGCGACACCAACGAATGCCATGTCTACGTGACGGTGGAGGAGCGGGGGAGGGTGATGGCCTTCGCGGCGATCGACAACATCTGGAAGGGCGCCTCCGGCCAGGGGATCCAGAACCTCAACCTGATGCTCGGCCTCGACGAGACGGCGGGGCTCCAGTGAGCGCCCCCACCTCGCCCAGCTGTTCCTTTCTCCGGAATGATGGGGATAAGGAACAGCTGCACGGAGGAGGGGCCTCGTGAGCGGCTTCTTCCGTAGCCGCTGGGTCGACGCGCCGGCGGGCGTCGAGGAACTCGACCCGGCGCGGCTCGCGCCCGGCTTCCGGGCGGGCGGCGTCCACTGCGGGCTGAAGGGCGGCGGCAAGACCGATGTCGGGCTGCTCGTCTGCGACGCGCCCGAGGTCGCCTCGGCCATGGTTCTGACCCGCAACGCCTCGGCGGCGGCGCCGATCCGGGTCTGTCGCGAGGTCATCGACCAGGCCCATGTGCGCGCCGCGGTGATCAACTCCGGCAACGCCAACGCCGAGACCGGCGAGAAGGGCTTCGCCGACGCGCTCGCGATGTCGGAACGGGCGGCCGACGCGCTCGGCCTGGAGACGGCACAGGTGGCCGTCGCCGAGACCGGAGTGATCGGCGTGCCGATGCCGATGAGTGCCGTGCTGCCTGGGATCGAGCAGGCGGCGCAGGGCCTCTCCGCCACGGGCGGCGCCACCTTCGCCGACGCGATCATGACCACCGACCGCTGGCCGAAGCGCTGCACGATCAAGGTCGGCGGCGTCACCCTCTCCGCCCAGGCGAAGGGAGCGGGGATGATCCAGCCGAACATGGCGACCCTCCTCTGTTTCGTGCAGACCGACGCCGTCGTCGCCGACCCGGGCGCGGCGTTGCGGCGCGCCGTCGACGCGTCCTTCAACCGGATCACCGTCGACGGCCAGATGAGCACCAACGACACCGTGCTCCTGCAGGCGAGCGGCGCCTCCGGCGAGCCGCTCCCGCCGGGCCTGCTCGACGCCGTCCTCCTGCAGCTCGCGATCGAGGTCATCCGCGATGGCGAGGGCGCCGCGCGGGTCGGGCGGATCGAGGTCAGCGGCGCCGCCGACACCGCCGAGGCCGAGCGGGTCGCGCGGGCGATCGCCAACTCACCCCTGGTCAAGACTGCGCTCAACGGCCGCGATCCCAACTGGGGCCGGATCGCCCAGTCGGCGGGCGCCGCGCTGGCCGGTGCCGACATGGACGAGATCGGCGCCGGATCGATCGACGCCGTCGAGCTCGGCGCCGACGCCCCCGAGGCCGAGATCGCCCTCCGACTCAGTCGGGGCGACGCCCGTGCCCACGTCTATTTCTCCGACCTCGGCCACGAGTACGTGACCCTGAACGCGGAATACACGACGTGACCGAGCGCGCCCCTCAGTCCCGAGCGGCGGCCACGAGCGTGCAGACGCTGCTCGAGGCCCTGCCCTACATCCGCGAGTTCCACGGCCGCACGGTGGTGATCAAGTACGGCGGCGCCGCGATGCTCGACGAGAGCCTGCGCGACGCCTTCGCCGCCGACGTCGTCCTGCTCAAGTACGTCGGCCTGAACCCGATCGTCGTCCACGGCGGCGGCCCCGAGATCACCCGCTACATGGAGCGGCTCGGGCTCGAGGTGAAGTTCCACGAGGGGCTGCGGGTCTCCGACGCCGACACGGTCGAGGTGGCGAAGATGGTCCTGGTCGGCAAACTGAACTCGGAAATCGTCCAGCGGCTGAACCGTCACGGACAGCCCGCGGTCGGGTTGGCGGGCGAGGACGGGACGCTGTTCGAGGTCTCGCCGGCGCCGAACGCCGACCAGGTCGGCTTCGTCGGCCAGATCCAGCGGGTCGACGTCGACGTGCTCAACCACATCGCCGCCGACTACATCCCGGTGATCGCCTCCTCGGCCTCCGACCGCACCGGCCAGCCCTACAACGTCAACGCCGACGAGGCGGCGGGCAAGGTGGCGGCGGCGCTCGGCGCGACCAAGGCGATCTTCCTCACCGATGTCGAGGGCTGGCTCGCCGACCCGGGCGACGAGGGCTCGCTCATATCCCGCGCGCGCGTCGAGGAGGTGGAGGCGGCACTGCCGGCGTTGCGGGGCGGCATGCGGCCGAAGCTGCGGGCCTGCGTCGACGCGGTCAACGGCGGCGCCCAGTCGGCTCACATCATCGACGGCCGCATCCCCCACAGTCTGCTCTTGGAGCTGTTCACCGACGCCGGGATCGGCACCATGGTGGTCCCTTGAGCGCGACCCGACCGACCTCGCTCGGCCTCGCCGAGACCCGCGACCTGGAGGAGCGCTACCTGATGCGCACCTACAAACGGGGCGCCGTCGACTTCGTCCGCGGCGAAGGCTGCCTGCTCTGGGACGCCGACGGCAACGAGTACCTGGATTTCCTCGCCGGAATCTCCGTCTGCTCGCTGGGCCACTGCCACCCGGCCGTGGTCGCCGCGGTGACCGGGCAGGCGGAGCGGTTGATGCACGTCTCGAACCTCTTCTACACCGAGCCGATGGCCCGGCTGGCGCAGCGGCTGTCGGAGTCGAGCCTCGGCGGCCGTGTCTTCTTCGCCAACTCCGGCACCGAGGCCAACGAAGCGGCGATCAAGGTGGCGCGCAAGCACGCCCACGGGCGGGGGATCGCGGCGCCGGAGATCGTCAGCTTCGAAGGCGAGTTCCACGGGCGGACCTACGGAGCGCTCTCGGCGACGCCGAAACTGGCGCGGAACGAGGCGCTCGGGCCTTACCTGCCCGGCTTCGTCTCGGTCCCCGACAACGACGTCGACGCGCTCCGCGCCGCGGTCGGGCCGAACACCGCGGCGGTGCTGATCGAGCCGATCCAGGGCGAGTCCGGCGTCTGGCCGACCTCCGACGAGGCTCTGGTGGCGGCCCGCGAGGCCTGCGACGCGGTCGGCGCGCTCCTGATCTTCGACGAGATCCAGACCGGGATCGGCAGGACCGGCTCCCTCTGGGCCTACCAGCAGACGCCGGTTCGCCCCGACGTGATCACCAGCGCCAAGGCGCTCGGCGGCGGCATGCCGATCGGCGCCTGCATCACCGGGCCGGAGGCGGCCGAGGTGCTGCGGCCCGGTGACCACGGCTCGACCTTCGCCGCCGGGCCGATCGCCACCTCGGCGGCGCTTGCCGTCCTCGACGCGGTCGACGACCCGGCGCTGCTGCGCTCGGTGCGCGAGATGGGGACACGGCTGCGGACCGGGCTCGAGGAGATCCCCGGCGTCGCCGGCACGCGGGGACGGGGCCTGATGATCGGCGTCGCGCTCGAGGACGGGATCGACGCGGCGGCGATCGGCGCCGACCTCCTGACCCGCGGGTTGGTTGTCAACGTTCCGGCCCCCGGCACGCTGCGGCTGCTGCCGCCGCTGGTGGTCGAGGCCGACCAGGTCGACCGGGCGGTTGGACTGATCGGCGAATCGCTTCTAGGCTCCGGTGTTCGTGAGCACTGACGGCCCCGCCAGACGCCGGGAGATCGAAAACTCGACCGCGGCGCGCCTCGCCGAGATCGTCGCGGGCGCCGAGCGCGCCGCGAAGCAGGTGATCGACGAGGCCGAAGCGGAAGCGCGGACGCGGCTCGCCGACGCCGACGAGGAGGCCGACCGGATCGTCGCCGAGCGGCTCGCCGGGCTGGCCGAGCTGACCGATCGGATCGGTGCCGAGGCGGAGGCGCTGCGGCGCGGCGCCGAGGCGCTGCAGGACGCGCTGGCCCGGGCGAAGGCGGAGATCGGCGGTGCCGAGGCGCTCGGCGGGTCGGCGACGATGGGTCGCCGCGATCCCGATCCCTCGTCCTCGCGGCCGTCCTCGCCCGCCCTGACCGTGGTCGGCGGCGCGCCCGCCGAGCCGGGGCCGATCGAGGTCCCGCCGGCCGGCGAAGGTCCCGCCGCCCCCGAGCCCGAGCCGGACCCCGACTTCGACCCCGAGCCGACCAGCATCGGCACCCCCGCCGGGGCACGCCTGTTGGCGACCCAGATGGCGGTGTCAGGCTCCAGCCGCGACGAGATCGAGGCGCGCCTCCGCAACGGCTTCGCGATCGCCGACCCGCACGCGATCCTCGACGCGATCCTCGGCCCCGAGAACTAGAGGGACTTCGGTCCCGGTGTCGTAGAAGTAGGTAGGTATGAACGAGGACCCGACCAGACTGATGGGCTACGACGACGAACCGCCGCGCCGTCGCCGTCCGCCCCAGCACCAGCCGCGTGGCAACCTGCGCCTGGTCGTCGCGATCATGGGCGCGGTCATCTTCGGCCTGCTGATCGCGCTGCTCGTCTCCTCCGGCGGCGGTGAAACGAAGACGGTCACGGAAACCACCGAAATCACGCGCGAAGTGCCGGCGACCACTTCGAAAGAAAAAAGCCCCGCCGAAGAAGAAGCCGAAGGCTCGGAAGAAGAAGTCGAAGAAGCCGAAGGCGAAACGGGTGGGATCGAAGGCGAAGAAACCTTCGAAGGCGTCCCGGAAGAAGGCGCGATCGAAGAAATCGTGCCCGAAGAAGAAGGGGCCGTCGAAGAAATCACGCCCGAAGAAAAAGGCGGCGGGGTGGGCGCTGAATGAGCGGCGCCGACCCGGCGCGGCAGCGTCCGACCGCGAGCTACGAGGCCGATCCGTCCCAGGTGGACCGGGTCCTGCTGCTCTACTCGGGCGGCCTCGACACCAGCGTGATGTTGAAGTGGATCCAGGACTCCTACGAGGCCGAAGTGGTCACGCTGACGGTCAACCTCGGCCAACCGGGCGAGGACTACGGGGTGATCGAGGAGAAGGCGAAGCGCCTCGGCGCGGTCGAGTGCCACGTGGTCGACGCCCGCGAGCAGTTCGTCGATGACTTCGTCGGGCCCGCGATCAAGGCCAACGCGGTCTACGGCAACGGCTATCCGCTCTTCACCGCGCTCGGCCGGCCGCTGATCGCCCAGCTCGCGGTCGAGTACGCGCGCCGGTCGAACTGCGACACGATCGCCCACGGCTGTACCGGCAAAGGCAATGACCAGGTGCGGATCGAGGCGACGGTGGCGACCCTGGCGCCGGAGCTGAGGACGATCGCGCCTGTCCGTAGCTGGGCGATGGGGCGCGACGAGGAGATCGCCTACGCCCGCGACAACGGCATCCCGGTCAAGGGCGGCACCGAGGTGGCGCCGTACTCGATCGACGACAACCTCTGGGGGCGCTCCTCGGAGGGGAAGTGGATCGAGGACCTCGAGCACGCGCCCGAGGACGACGTATTCCAGTTAGTGAGGAGGCCGGAGGATGCGCCCGACGAGGCCCAGGTGGTGAAGATCGGCTTCGAGGCGGGGCTGCCGGTCTCGATCGACGGCGAGCGGCTCGGACTGGTCGACCTGCTCGAAAAGGCGGCTGAGCTGGGGATCAAGCACGGGGTCGGGATCGTCGACCACATCGAGGACCGGATCGTCGGCCTCAAGGTGCGCGACATCTACGAGGTGCCGGCCGCGGCGCTGATCCTCACCGCCCACGAGGAGTTGGAGCGGCTGGTCGGGACGATCCACCAGAACCAGTTCAAGCCGTCGATGGACCAGAAGTGGGGCTACCTGGTCTACGCCGGACTCTGGTGGGAGCCGTTGCGCGAAGACCTCGACGCCTACATGAGCGCGGTCAACGCGCGGGTGACGGGGGAGATCGGCCTGCGCCTCTATAAAGGCAGCGTGCGGGTCGTGACCCGCTCCTCGCCGAACGCCGTGTACGACGCCTCGCTGGCGAGCTTCGCCGAGTCGGGCGAAGCGCTCTTCTCGCAGACCGCCTCGCCCGGCTTCATCGAGCTCTGGTCGCTGCAGTCGCGGATGGCCCACCGTCTCCGCGAACGCGACAGCGAGTGAGAGTGAGTTCGCAGTAATCGTCGCTATGCGACGATTACTGCGAACTCACGGCGTGGGGAGTTGAAACTTTTCTGTCTCTTTATCGTCAACTCGCAGGGGAAAAGCGGGCCCGGCGCTAGCCTCGATGCCTCTTGGCGCTGCCCTGGGTCAGAACGGATCTCCTCGCCCTGGCCTGCGCCGGGGCGCTGCTCGTCACGCTCGTCACGCTGGTCCTGGTGCTGGCGCCAGTGGCGCGAGCGGCCGATCGCGGTGCCCTTGAAGCGAAGCTCACTGCTGGGCGCGAGGAAGCGAGCGCGCTGGCCGGCGAGCTGCAGGCGAGTCAGGCGGAACTGGCGAGCGCCGAAGCGGAGGCGGCGAAGGCCGAAAAGCACGAGGAACGGCTCTCCGGGCTGCTGGCCGAAGGCGAAACGCGCGAGGCGCGGCTGAGCGATGAAGTCGCGGCGACGCGGCGACATCTGGCGGTCGAGCGAGCGCGGCTGCGGCGCTCGCACGCGGCGCTGGCGCAGCGGGTGGTCGACATCTACGAGAGCGGCACCCCCGACACGGCGAGCGTCATCCTCGGCTCCGGCGACTACGAAGAACTGGTCACCCGCGACACCTACCTGCGCGAGATCAATGAAGCCGACACGGCCCTGGCGCGGCGGGTCGGCGAAGTGCGCGACCAGGTCCACCATCAGGTGAGGGTGGTCGCGGCGGCCCGGCGCAAGGCGGTCGCCTACGACGAACGGGTCGCGGCGGCGCGCGACCAGATCGCCGCGGTGCGCGAAGCGGCGGCCGCCTCGGCGGCGCACCTGGCCACGGTCAGCGGCGCCCGCGAAGCGTCGCTGTCGCAGCTGAAAGGCGACATCGCGAAATGGGTCGGCGACGTGAAGAAGATTCGCGCCGCCGAAGCGAAGGCGGCGAGCGAAGCCGAAGCCGAAGAAGAAGTCGGCCGCTGGTTGGGTGGTCCGTACTCGATCCCGACCTACATCGTCATGTGCGAGTCGGGCGGCAACTACAGCGCGGTAAACCCGTCGAGCGGGGCGGGCGGCGCCTACCAGATCCTCCCCTCGACCTGGGAACTCTACGGTGGCCAGGGCGAACCGCAGAACGCGCCGAAAGCCGAACAAGACCAGATCGCCGGCGAAATCTGGGCCGACTCCGGCGCGAGCGCCTGGGTCTGCGGCACCCTCTAGCGCCGCCGGCCGCCGCGCCGCCCCGGCGCAGAAATTTCCCAGTCCGGTGCGGCAAACGTAACTTTTGGCGCACCACCATTGCGGATTCCCGCCCTACGGTCTATCGATGGAGACGATGACCGAGACCGGAATCGAAAAGTGCCTCGACGAGCTGTCGAAACGGGTGGACCGCGGTTTCGAAGAGGTCGACCGTGGCTTCGAACGGGTCGACGCCGACATCCGCGAACTGCGGGCTGACCTGAAAAGCGGATTCGACGCGATCGACGCGAGGTTCGGTCGGGTCGACGCGAAGTTCGACGCGATGGACGCGAAGTTCGACGCGATGGACGCGAAGTTCGACGCGAAGATCAGCCGGGTGGACGCGAAGATCGATGTGAGGGCCGGCGCCTCGGATGCCAAGATCGACGCGCTGGCCGCGGACTTCCGTTCGCTCCAGCGGACGATGATCATTCTTCTCGGGAGTGCGCTCGGCACCATCGTCGCGAGCGTCATCGTCGCGTTGATTACGGCTCACTTCTGAGCGAAAGGCATCGGACATAGCGGGGAAGGCCAGCGATGCCATCTGCCCCGATTGGCAATATCGACCGAGCCCGTGTCGACGCCTGCCGCAGTCCATCTCCACGCCCACAGCGAGTACTCGCTGCTCGATGGCGCCTGCAAGATCGACGCGATGGCGGCGCGAGCGGCAGAGCTGGGCCAGCCCGCCCTCGGCCTCACCGACCACGGCGTGATGAACGGCGCCGTCGACCTCTACAAGGCCTGCGACAAGCACGGGATCAAGCCGATCGTCGGGCTCGAGGCCTACCTGGTCGACGACCACCATGCGATCAAGGAGCAGACGCGGTACGAGCGCAACCACATCACCCTGCTCGCCGAAAACGACACCGGCTTCTCCAACCTGGTCAAGCTGACCTCGGCCGGCTTCCTGGAGGGCTTCTCACGCGGCAAGGCCAACGTCGACCTGGAGCTGCTCGCCCGTCACTCGGAGGGCGTGATCGCGCTCAGCGGCTGCCTCGCCTCGCGCTTCTGCCGGCGCCTGGTCGAAGAGCGCGAGGACGACGCCCGCGCCCACCTCGACGATCTGATCCAGGCCTTCGGCCCCGATCAGGTCTACATGGAGGTTCAGAAGAACGGGATCGCCGAGCAGGACAAGGCCAACGAGGGGATCGTCCGCTTCGCCAAGGAGGTCGGCCGGCCGCTGGTCGCCACCGCCGACGTCCACTACCTGACGCGCGAGGACTTCGACAACCACGCGGCGCTGCTGTGCGTGCAGACGAAGTCCACCCTGGAAGCGCCGAAGATGAGCTTCGACACCAACGAGTTCTACATAAAAAGCTCCAAGGAAATGCACGAGGCGTTCGCCGAGTGGCCGGAAGCGGTGCCTAACTCGCTCGAGATCGCCGAGCGCTGCTCGCTGAACATCGAGCTCGGCAGCCTGCTGCTGCCGCGCTACCCGACCGAGACCGGCGAGGAGCCGGAGACGATGTTGCGGCGGATCGCCGACGAAGGCCTGCGCGCCCGCTACGGCGATCCGCCGCCCGCCGAGGCGGTCGAGCGGCTCGACTTCGAGCTCGGGGTGATCGAGGAGATGGGCTTCTCTTCCTACTTCCTGATCGTCTGGGACTTCGTCACCTACGCCAAGCGCAGCGGCGTCGCCGTCGGCCCCGGCCGTGGCTCGGCGGCGGGCTCGATCGTCTCCTACGTGCTCCGCATCACCGACCTCGACCCGCTCGCCGAAGGCCTGATCTTCGAGCGCTTCCTCAACCCCGGTCGTAAATCGATGCCCGATATCGACATCGACTTCTCGGTCCGCGGCCGCGAGCGGATGATCCGCTACGTCGCCGAGAAATACGGCCGCGAATCGGTCGCCCAGATCATCACCTTCGGCAAGATGGCCCCGCGCGCCGCGACCCGCGACGCCGCCCGCGTGCTCGGCTTCGACTACGGCACCGGCGACCGCCTCGCCAAGCTGATCCCCGAGCCGATCATGGGCCGCAGCCCGTCCTTCGCCGAGTGCCTCAAGTCGGGGCAGGACCTGAAATCGACCTACGACGCCGAGCCCGATGCGAAGAAGATCATCGACGTCGCCCAGGGTCTCGAGGGGATCATCCGCAACAACTCGATCCACGCCGCCGCGGTGGTGATCGCCGACCGGCCGCTGCAGGAGGTGGTGCCGCTGCAGCTGGCCGAGGACAAGACCGCGCCGCCGCCGGTCAACGCCGATGGCAAAGCCGGCAAGCCGGAGCGCCAGTACAAGATCGTGACCCAGTACTCGATGGGCCCGATCGAGGAGATCGGCCTGCTGAAGATGGACTTCCTCGGCCTGCGCAACCTCGACGTGATCGAGGACGCGATCGACATCATCCGCCGCTCGCGCGGCGAGGAGATCGAGATGGACGCGATCCCGCTCGACGACCGGAAGACCTACGAGATGCTGGCCCGCGGCGACTCGACCGGCGTCTTCCAGTTCGAGTCGGACGGGATGCGCGACGCGCTGAAACGGGTCGGCCCGACCGAGTTCCGTGACCTGGTCGCCCTCGGTGCCCTCTACCGGCCCGGCGCGATGGCCTACATCCCTACCTACGCGAAGGGGAAGAAAGACCCCTCGACCGTGCGCTACCCGGACCCGCGCCTGCGTGAGATCACCGAGGAGACGCACGGCTGCGTCATCTACCAGGAGCAGTTGATGGAGATCTCGCGCTCGATGGCGGGCTTCACCGGCGCCGAGGCGGACGATCTGCGTAAGGCGATCGGCAAGAAGAAGCGCGAGCTGATGGCGACGATGAAAGACAAATTCATGGAAGGGCTGGCGCAATCGAACACCGCCCCCAACGTCGCCAAAGACCTCTGGAAACTGAACGAAGCGGCCGCCGACTACTCGTTCAACAAGTCGCACGCCGCCTGTTACGGGCTGATCTCCTACCGCACCGCCTACCTCAAGGCCAATTACCCGGCCGAGTACATGGCGGCGGTGATCTCCTCGGTGATGAACACGAAAGACAAGGTGCCGTTCTTCGTCAACCGCTGCGCGGAGATGGGGATCGACGTCCTGCCGCCCGACGTCAACGAGTCCGACCACAGCTTCGTCGTCTCCGAGAACGCGATCCGCTTCGGCCTCGACGCGGTCAAGAACGTCGGCCACGCGGCGGTCGAGGCGATCCTGCGGGCCCGCGAGGATGCCCCGATCAGCTCGATCTACGACTTCTGCGAACGGGTCGACTCGCGCGCCGTCAACAAACGGGCGATCGAATGCCTGATCAAGTGCGGTGCGCTCGACGGCACCGGCGCGACCCGTCGAGGGATGCTCGAGGCGCTCCCGGCCGCTCAGGCCTCCGGACAGAAGGCGCAGGAAGACGCGCAGCTCGGGCAGGGCTCGATCTTCGACTTCGGCGACGCCGACCCGGCCGGCGGCGGTGCCGGCCCGGCCCAGGCGCAGGCGCGGCCGCCGATCTCGACCGCTGAGTTCGACCGGGCGGAGCTGCTGGCGATGGAGAAGGAGACGCTCGGCACCTACCTCTCCTCGCACCCGCTGACCGAAGTCGGGCCGGCGCTGCGGGCGCGGGTCGATTGCAGCCTCTCGGAACTCGACGGCAAGCCGGACGGCGCCTGGGTGACGGTCGGCGGCATCGTCGTCGAGTGCAAGAAGATCCGCACCAAGAGCGGCAGCCAGATGATGTTCGCGACGCTCGACGATGTCGAGGGGCAGATCGAGATGCTCGTCTTCAAGGCCGACGAGGCCGAGAGCGCCCAGCTCATCGCCCCCGACGCGATCGTCATCGTGCGCGGCCGGATCGACCACAAGGACCGCGGCGAGACGAAGCTGGTCGTGCAGGAGGCGCAGCGCTTCGAGCCCGACGCGGCGGAGGTCGAGCGGGCGGCCAAGAACGCCCCGACGGCGACGATCTCCGGCGGCCCGTTCCAGTTCTTCCTGCCCGCCGCCAAGGTCCTCGACCAGGCGGTGCTGGAGGAGCTGAAGGCGCTGTTCGAGGACAACAAGGGCGAGTCCGACGTCCACTTCGTGGTGCAGATGTCGGACGGCCCGAAGAAGTTCCGCTGCGGCGACAAGTACAAGGTGCAGCCTTCGCCCAACCTCCGCTACGAGATCGGGCAGCTTCTCGGCGCCGACGCCTTGGCGGCTTGAGCGCTGCAAACGGCTTGGCTCCGCGGTCTCACCTCCCTAGACTTTCCGTATGACCGCTACCCGCACCGAGGTCGGCGAGTGCCGCCAGTGCCGCTCCTTCTGCGACAAGATGGTCGAGCCGCGCGGCTGCATCGAGCTCGGCTGCCGCTTCCTCTACAGCTACGTCGACCGGCTCGACGGCCACCAGTACGTCGGCTGCATGCAGGAAGTGTTCGGGGCCGAGATCGATCTGCCGGCGGTGCTCCAACCCGGCGGTTTCGGCGGCGTCAAGATGACGGGCAGCCCGTTGCCGCACTGCCAGTTCACGGTCGAGCAGGCCTACCAGGGGCAGGGCGACTCCTACGACTGCGTCAACCGCCGCTTCTTCGACTGCACCGACGAAGGCACCGAGGGCCTGCGCGCCTTCGACCTGCGCGACGCTGTCTGATTTCGCTGCGCCGATCCGTGTAAGACGACACGGTTTCATGTAGGATCTCCGGCCGTGAGTGATGCCATCACCACGGTTCCCGAGGCGGACTCGGAGGAGATCCTTACCGGGATGGCGGGGGAGCCCCCGATCGCCGGCGAGGGCTCCGGGTTCACGATCGAGCTCACCCAGGATCAGAAGGACATCAAAGACTGGGTCCACGGCTTCGCCGAGGGCGTCGTCCGGCCAGCCGCCCACGAGTGGGACGAGCGCGAGGAAACGCCCTGGCCGGTGATCCGGGAGGCCGCCAAGATCGGCCTCTACAGCTTCGAAGCGATGGGCCAGTTCTGGGCCGACGACACCGGCCTGACGCTGCCGATCGCCAACGAGGAGCTCTTCTGGGGCGACGCCGGCATCGGGATGGCGATCATGGGCACCTCGCTCGCCGTCGCCGCGATCTTCGGGCAGGGGACGCCGGAGCAGATGGGGGAGTGGATCCCCCAATGCTTCGGCACGCCCGACGACGTCAAGCTGGCCGCCTTCTGCGCCTCCGAGCCGGACGCCGGCTCCGACGTCTCGGCGATCCGCACCACCGCCAAGTACGACGAGGTCAAGGACGAATGGGTGCTGAACGGCCAGAAGGCCTGGGCGACCAACGGCGGCATCGCCAACGTCCACGTGGTGATCGCCTCGGTCGACCGTGAGCTCGGCTCGCGCGGCCACGCCGCCTTCGTGATCCCGCCGGGCACGCCGGGCTGCGAGCAGGGGGCGAAGGTGAAGAAGCACGGCCTGCGCGCCTCCCACACCGCCGACGTCCACCTCGATGACTGCCGCGTCCCGGGCTCCTGCCTGCTGGGCGGCAAAGAGAAGCTCGACGAACGCTTGGCGCGGGTCCGCGAAGGCAAGAAATCGAAATCGCAGGCGGCGATGCAGACCTTCGAGTCGAGCCGACCTGTGGTCGGCGCGCAGGCGCTGGGCATCGCCCGGGCGGCCTACGAATTCGCCCTCGAGTACTCGAAAGAGCGCCGCCAGTTCGGCCGCGCGATCATCGAGAACCAGTCGATCGCCTTCACCCTCGCCGACATGAAGCTGGAGATCGACGCGGCGCGGCTGCTGGTCTGGCGCGCCGCCTGGATGGGCCGCACCGGCAAGAAATTCGAGAGCGCCGAGGGCTCGATGTCGAAGCTGAAGTCCGGCGAGGTCGCCGTCTGGGCGACCGAGCGGGCGATCCAGATCCTCGGCGGCAACGGCTACACCCGCGAGTTCCCGGTCGAGCGGATGCACCGCGACGCCAAGATCTACACCATCTTCGAGGGCACCTCCGAGATCCAGCGCCTCGTCATCGCGCGCGCGATCTCCGGCGTCCACATCCAGTAACCGAGTTTACGGCGGGAGAGCAAGGGTCGGCCGGGAGGCCGGCCCTTGTCGCCTGCCCGGAAACACCTTGGTGAGTTCGCAGTTCTCGTCGCTATGCGGTGATTTCTGCGAACTCGCGGGGGGGTGTGACGAGATTCAGTCTTCGCGGCGTCTGAGGCCTTCGCGGCGGAGTTTGCGCGCTGCGGTGACTTCGGCCTTGCTCGGGCCTTTCTTTTCCGGGCCGGGGGTCTCCAGGGTGGCCGGGAGGCCCTCGAAGCGGGGCTCGGAGAGGAAGGCGGCGAGGCCCTTGCGGCCCATCTCGCCTTTGCCGATGTTGGCGTGTCGGTCGCGGCACGAGCCCAATGGGGCGGCGGCGTCGTTGACGTGGATCGCGCCGAGGCGGTCGATGCCGACCTTCTCGTCGGCTTCGTCGAGGACCGCCGCCAAGTGCTCTTCGTCGGTGATGTCGTAGCCCTGGACGAACATGTGGCACGAGTCGAGGCAGAGCCCGAGGCGCTTGCCCCCACCGGCGAGGTCGATCAGCTCGGCGGTCTCGTCGAAATTGCGGCCGATCAGGCCTTTGTGGCCCGCCGTCTGCTCGAGCAGCAGGTCGCAGCGGTCGGAATCCTTGAGCGCCGCCTTGATCACTTTGGCGGCCCGTTTGAGCGACGGCCCGAGCGGTTCGCCTTTGGTCGAACCCGGGTGGAGGACGACGCCCACGGCGCCGATCCCATCACCGATCCGCAGCGCGTGCGTGAGGGCGGCGAGGGATTTCTTGCTGAGCTCTTTGTCTTTGCTCGCCGTATTGATCAGGTAGACGGCGTGGATGATCACCTTTTCGATCTTGGAGGCCTCCATCGCCTCCCTGAACGCCGCAAAGTCGTCCTGGCCATAGTTGGTCGGGCGCCACATGCGCGGGCTCTGGTTGAAGATCTGGATAGATTCGCAACCGCGTTCGCTCCCTCGCTCGACCGCTTTGTCAAGGCCGCCTGCGGTGGAGACGTGAGCGCCGATGAACATGGAAAGAGATAACCCCCGATTTCGATTCGCCCCGTCGCCGACCGGTGCTCTGCACATCGGGGGAGCGCGCACCGCACTCTACAACTGGCTCGCCGCCCGCCACGCGCCGGCTGGCACCCTGATCCTGCGGATCGAGGACACCGACCGCGAGCGCTCCACCACCGAGAACGTCGACCAGATCCTCGACGCCCTCGACTGGCTCGGCCTCACCTACGACGAGGGGCCGATCTCGCAGGCGGGCCGCGCCGACCGTCACGCCGCCGCGCTTGAGCAGCTGCTCGCCTCCGGCGCCGCCTACCGCGACGCGGCGACCGCCAAGGACGTCGAGGCCTGGAAGGCCGAGCACGGTGCCGGCCGCGGCTACCGCGGCGCGCCGACCGAGGAGCCCGGCGCCGCGATCCGCCTCCGCGTCCCCGACGACGGCGAGACGATCGTCGAGGACCTGATCCACGGTCCGGTCGCCTTCCCCAACGCCAGCTACGACGACTTCGTGATCGCCCGCGGCGACGGTTCGGTCCTCTACAACTTCGCGGTCGCCGTCGACGACGCCGAGATGGGCGTCACCGAGGTGGTCCGCGGCGACGACCACCTCTCCAACACGCCGAAGCAGCTGCTCGTGCTGCGCGCGCTCGGCCACGAGCCGCCCCGCTACGCCCACCTGCCGCTGCTCCACGGCCCCGACGGTAAGAAGCTCTCGAAGCGCCACGGCGCCGCCTCGGTGCAGGAGCTGCGCGAAGCCGGCTACCTGCCCGCCGCGGTCCGCAACTACCTGGCGCTGCTCGGCTGGGGGACCGACGACGACACCACCCTGATGTCGACCGAGGAGCTGATCCGCCGCTTTGACGTCGCCGACGTCGGCAGATCCGCCGCGATCTTCGACGAGAAGAAGCTGCGCTGGCTGAACGGCCGCTTCATGCGCGAGATGCCGCTCGACGAATACACGCTGGCGGTCGCCCGCCACCTCGGCCGCCCCGACGACGAGCGCCTGCGCGAGGCCTGCGCGATCGCCCAGGACAAAGCGCAGACGCTGGAGGAGGTCTGGCCGCTGATCCGCTTCCTCTACGAGCCGCCGGTCGACGACGAGAAGGCCTGGTCGAAGGTGATGAAAGAGGGGACGGGGGAGATGCTCGACGCCGCCGCCGAGGCCCTCGCCGCGGTTGAGCCCTACACCCCGGAGTCGATCGAGAGCGGGCTGGCACCGCTTCTCGACCGCTTCGACGTCAAGGCGGGCCGCCTGTATCAACCGCTGCGGGTCGCGATCACGGGAACTTCGGTCTCTCCCGGGATCTTCGAGTCGCTCGCGACCCTGGGTCGGGAGGACACCCTGAAGCGACTTCGGGCCGCTTCCGAGCGGCTTTCAGGCTCTTCTTGAGCCAAATTCCCCGCGATTCGGGCAATCTCCTACCGAATACATAGGCCTTTCTCGTTAAACCATCGCCGCGCATCTGCCGATGGAGTGCGAGATGGCAGGCACGACCACCCAGAGCGGCCGCTCGACCGCGGCGGACATCGACGCGAAAGAGAACGGACGCGGTGCCCCGGCACCCGGCAGCCGCCTCGCCGAGGCCTTCGAGGCCGTCGAGCGCTTTCCGGTGCTGATCGAGTCTCGCGAGCGTGTGATCGCCGCGTCGACCGCCGAGACCGCTCGGGTCGGCGAGCTCGTCGAAACCGTCGAGGCCGACGTCGCCCTGGCGATCTCGGTCCTCCGCTTCGCCAACCGCGGCGGCATGACCGCGGGCGGCGTCGCCGGCGTCCCCGACGCGGTCGACGTGCTGAAGCCCTCCGGCGTGCTGGCGATCGCCGGCACCGCGCCGAGCTTCGACTTCTTCGAGTCCAACGGCGGCTGGGAGCTGAAACCGGAGCGCTTCCGGGTCCACGCCCTCGCCACCCAGCGGGCCGCCGACCAGATCGGCCGCGCGGTCGGCTGGACCGAACGCGACGAGCTCGCCGCCGCGGCGCTGCTCCACGACATCGGCCGCCTCGTCATCTCCCGCCTGCACCCGGGCTACAAGGTCTATTTCGACGCCGCCTCGCGCACCCCCGAGCAGCGGCTACGTGACGAACGCGAGCAGCTGGGGATCGACCACGCCCTGGTCGGCGGCGTGCTGGCCCGGCGCTGGAACCTGCCGCAGCGGCTCGCGGTGGCGATCGAGCGCCACCACGCCGAGGACGCCGAGGGCCTCGCCGCGATGGTCTCGGCCGCCGACATGGTCGCTCACTACACGAACGGCGAGGCGATCTCGGCGGATCGCCTGACGGCGAGCTGCGAGCGGATCGGACTCGGCCCGGAGGCGCTCCGCGACCTCCTCTACGAGCTGCCGCTGGCGACCGCCGAGGCGGGTCGGATCAGCGAGCCGTGCCCGCTCTCGGCCCGCGAGCTCGACGTCCTCCGCCATCTCTCCGAGGGCATGGTCTACAAGCAGATCGCCACCGAGATGCACCTCTCGGTCTCGACGATCCGCACCCACCTCCACAATGTCTACGGCAAGATCGGCGCCGTCGATCGTGCGCAGGCGGTCCTCACCGCGCGCGACCGCGGCTGGATCTAGACGATCAGCGATTCTCTGAGGCCGATCGCCACGGCGTGCGATCGGTTCCTCGCCCCGAGCCGGGCGAGCGTGTTCTTCATGTGGGTCTTGACGGTCTCTTCGGAGAGGCCCAGCTTGCGGGCGGCGACCGTCGTCGACTCGCCGTCGGCGAGCAACTGCAGGATCTCGCGCTGGCGCTGGGTGATCACGCCGCGGCTGCCTTTCGGCGGCACGTCGCCGTCGACGAAGCGCTCCTGCGCGGCGGCAGCGCCGACCGCCTCGCGCAGCTGCTCGGGGCCCGCGGTGCGGGCGACGTAGGCTGAAGCGCCGGCGCCGAGCGCGGCGTTGGCGAGGTGGCGCTCGGGACGGTCGCCGTGGGCGACGATCCCCAGCACCGGCGACGCGCGGTGCATCTCGCGGATCGTCTCGGTGCCACTGATCGAGGCGCCGTTGCCGTTCGGCCGCCAGCACATGTCGAGGATCGCGACGTCGAAGTCACCGATGTGGCGCACCATGTCGAGAGCCTCCTCGCGACCGGCCACCTCCTGCACCTCGAAATCCGAAGCCAGCACTTCCCGGACCCCCAACCGCACCAGCGGATGGACGTCCACGACAAGACATAGTGGGCGTTCGCTCAGGACTGCTTTCCGATCGCTCGATTGCTGGGGGCACCCGGGTGGAGGGCTTCGCCCGACTGAGGTCGATCCTAACCAAGGCCGGACGGTGCGGTAGAAAGTCCTGGTGATCTCCATCACCTCGAAGTCGCGCTATGCGGTCGTTGCACTCGCCGAGCTCGCCCGATCGGGCGAAAGGCCGGTGCCGATCAAAGAGCTGGCCGAACGCCGCGACATCCCCGAGCAGTTCCTCGAGCAGCTCTTCTCGACCCTGCGTCGCGCCGGTCTGCTGACCAGCCACCGCGGCATGCGCGGCGGCTACACCCTGTCGCGGCCGCCGGAAGAGATCACCGTGCTCGAGGTCGTCCAGACCCTCGACGGCAAGATCGGCTCGGAAGCCGACGAGGCCGGTGGCATCTGGGCCGAGGGCGTCGGTGCCCTACGCAAGGTCTTCGGCCAGACGACGATCGCCGAAGTCGCCCGCCGCGAGGCCGAAGAGGCCGGCAGCGGCATGTACTTCATCTGATCGTTCGCCGGCGTCGAGCGCGCGAATGGCGGGTCCGACAGGAGGCGGCGCCGAGAAGCCGCCTTCCGCCGGAATTAGTTGCCCTTCGTGATCGCGGCGGTCGGAATCCGCGGCTCGCTGATGGAGAGCTTCATGCTCACCCCCTTTCCCCTGGCCAGATTGCATTTCGGAGGCCGTCCCGGCGAATGCGGACGGCGAAACTCTTTGTATGCATGTCGCAAGAGGTCTTGGCGCGAAGAAGCTAAGACCAATGCCGCGTTTTAGGTCACTATGCTGTTTCGCGCGAATGAAATCGAGTGATCGAACCACTCCAATGGGTGCGGCCGTCAAGGCCACCCGGGCCGAACGCGACAGGTCGACCTCGGCCATCGTCCTTGCCCATCCTCTGCGGGTGCGTGTCCTGGAAATCCTCAATGACCGCGACATGAGCCCGGTCGAGTTCTGTCGAGAAGGATTCGCCCCGGAGACCATGGACGTCTCCCATGTCGCTTACCACTTCCGCGAGCTGGCGGAGTACGGTTGCCTGCGAGTGATCGAGGAGAACAAACGCCGGGGTTCGATCGAACACGTCTATCGGGGCGTCGGCCGCGCGTACTTTTCGGACGTCGAGTGGTCGGAGCTGGACGAGGAGGAGAAGGCGCGGATCAGCAAGACCGTGGTGCAAGGCCTGCTGGCGCGGATCGAAGGGGCGGTGATGACCGAAACCTTCGACGCGTGCGACGATCGCCACCTGAGCTGGATCGCGATGAAGCTCGACGAGCAGGGGTGGCGTGAAATGGCGACCACGCTCGCCGCCGCCTTCGGCGAAGTCGAACAGATCCGCAGTGACGCCGAACGGCGGCTCGCGGTCTCCGGCGAGCAGGCGATCCTGTCGACCTGCGCGATCCTCGGCTTCGAATCACCGTCGGCCCCCGACAGCCCGCCGCCGCCCGCCGGGTAGCGCCCTAGAGTGCGCGCCTGTGACCGGCGACGCGCGCACCACCGAACGGCTGACGCTGCGGCCGCCGGAGCCCACCGACGCGCCTGGCTACCGGGCCCTGCTGCTGCACCCGACGATCGGCGAATGGCTCCGCCCGCGGCCGTTGCGGCCCTTCGAGGTCGCCGATGGCGACGCCTGGCTCGCCGAGGACAGCGGCCACTGGGAGCGCTTCGGATTCGGGCCGTGGGCAGTGATCGAACGGGGGAGCGGCGACTACCTTGGCCGGGTTGGCTTGCGCTGGACCGAGGTCGCCGACCGCGCCGGAATCGAGGTGCTCTGGGCGATCGACCCGGGCCGCCACGGCGAGGGGTTCGCGAGCGAGGCCGCGGCGGCGGCGCTCGACTTCGCCGGCGACCTCGAGCTCGACGAGGTCTTCGCGATGATCCTGCCGATCAACGCCGCCTCGCTGCGGGTCGCCGAGAAGATCGGCCTGGAACCGGCTGGCGAGGTCGAGCACGCCGGCTTCGACCACCTCCTCTTCCGCGCCGCGCCGGGACTAGACTCGAACCGATGAGGATCGGCCCCGAGGCCTCCGCCGTCGTCGGCGACACGCCGATGGTCCTGCTCGAGCGGCTCGGCGACGGCCTCGACGGCCAGGTCTGCGCGAAGCTCGAGTACTTCAATCCCGGCGGCTCGGTGAAGGATCGGATCGGGGTGGCGATGATCGACGCCGCCGAAGAGACGGGGGAGGTCAAACCGGGGCGTTCGGTGGTGGTCGAGCCGACCAGCGGCAACACCGGGATCGCGCTGGCGATGGTCTGCGCGGCGCGCGGCTACGAGCTGATCCTCACCCTGCCGGAAGGGATGAGCCGCGAGCGCGGCAAGCTGCTGCGCGCCTATGGGGCGAAGGTGCGGGAGACGCCGAGCCTCGGCGGCATGAACGAGGCGGTGGCGCTCGCCGAACAGATCCGCGACCAGCGCAAAGCCTTCATGCCGATGCAGTTCTCCAACCCGGCCAACCCGGACGTCCACCGACGCACCACCGCCGAGGAGATCTGGCGCGATACCGACGGTGAGATCGGCGCCTTCGTCACCGGGGTCGGGACCGGCGGCACGATCACCGGGGTGGGGCGGATGCTGAAGGAACGGGCACCCGATGCGCTCGTCGTCGCGGTCGAGCCGGCCGGCTCGCCGGTGCTCTCCGGCGGCCAGCCGGGCCCGCACAAAATCCAGGGGATCGGCGCCGGCTTCGTCCCCGAGGTGCTCGACCGCTCGGTGATCGACGAGATCATCGGGGTCGAGGACGAGGACGCGCTGGAGACGGCACGGCGTGCCTGCAGCGCCGAGGGCGTGCTCGCCGGCATCTCCGCCGGCGCCAACATCCACGCCGCCCTGCGGGTGGCGGCGCGGCCGGAGCTGGCCGGCAAGAGGGTGGTGACGATCGTCTGCGATTCGGGCGAGCGCTACATGTCCCTACCCTTCTTCGCACCATGATCGGGGGGCTGTTCGCCGAGATCCGCGCCGATGTCGCCGCCGCGCGTGATCGCGACCCGGCCGCGCAGGGCGTCTCGAGCTTCGAGATCCTGACCAGCTGGGCGGGGGTGCAGGCGCTGCTCGCGCATCGTGCCGCGCACGCGCTGCGCCGCGCCGGGGTGCCGCTGCTGCCGCGGGCGATCGCCTACCTGACTCGCGCCGTCACCGGGGTCGAGATCCACCCGGCGGCGGAGATCGGCAAGGCCTTCTTCATCGATCACGGCTCCGGCGTGGTGATCGGCGAGACGGCGAAGATCGGCGACTTCGTCACGCTCTACCAGGGCGTGACCCTGGGCGGCACCGGCTTTCAGCGCGGCAAGCGCCACCCGACTCTCGGCGACAACGTCACGGTCGGCTCGGGGGCGAAGCTGCTGGGGCCGATCGCGGTCGGCGACGGCGCCAGGATCGGCGCCAACACGGTGGTCGTCGAGGACGTGCCGCCGGGCGCCACCGTGGTCGGCAACCCGGGCCACCCGGTGCGGGTCGAAGGCCGCCGGCTGGAAGGTCCCGACGCCGACTGGATCCACCTGCCCGACCCGATCGCCGACGCGATCAAGGCGCTCTCGGAGCGGATCGCGGAGCTCGAAGCGCGGCTCGCCGAGGTCGACGGTGGCGAGGCGGCGCCGGCCGCCAAACGCGACAAGTCGGGGATCGCGCCGCGCACGGGCCGCTCCTCGGCCGGCGGCTGAGCGCGCCTCGACCGCCGCCCGGCCTGCCGCCGCACGCCCTAAGCTGCCCGCGTTTCCCTCCTGACCCAGTCCTGGACCGAAAGGAATCCCTTGAACAAGCGCATCCTCGTCCCGCTTGCACTGCTGGTGCTCGCCGCGTTGACGCTCACCGCCTGCGGCGGTGGCGGCGGCTCGAGCGACGAAGGCAAGATCACCGAAACGATCGAAAAGGCCGCGACGACCAGCGACCCGAGCAACTGCACCGAACTCGAGACGCCGGCCTTCGTCGAGCAGAACAGCGAGCAAAAGGGCAAGGCCGCGGTCAAGTCCTGCGAAGAAGAAGCGGAAGCGGGTGAACAACACGCGGAAGGCGCGAACGTATCGAACGTCTCCGTCAACGGTTCGAAGGCGACCGCCGAAGTCGAATTCGAAGGCGGCCCGCTCGGCTCGCAGACGCTCGAAGTCGCGCTGGTCGAAGAAGGCGGGAACTGGAAGCTCGACCAGATCGAAGGGTTCGCCAACTACGACGGCGCCGCCCTCGGCGAAGCGTTCGAAAAGGAGTTCGAAGAAAACCCGGAAGGCCTGAACAAGAAACAGGCGACCTGCATCGCCCAGGGGATCGCCAAGTCGAGCAAGACCGAGGCCGAAGAACTGTTCTTCAGCGGCTCGTCCGAACCGATCGTCGAACTGGCCGAAGGCTGCGCCTAGCGCCGGCCGCCCTGGAGGCCCCCGCCGAGCCCCTGGCTATGCTCGGCGGGTGAGCCTGCAGGCCGACCAGGAGTCCTCCGCCGGCGCCGAGCAGGGCCAGTTCGGCGCCCCCACGGAACCCGGCGCCGACCGCGTCGAGCGGCTGCTGGCGGGTCTCAACCCGCCGCAGCGTGAGGCGGTCGAGCACGGCGAAGGGCCGCTGCTGGTGCTGGCCGGCGCCGGCTCGGGGAAGACCCGCGTCCTCACCCACCGGATCGCCTACCTACTGGCGACCGGCGCCGCCCGCCCCGGCGAGATCCTCGCGATCACCTTCACCAACAAGGCGGCGGCGGAGATGCGCGAGCGGGTCGGCGGGCTGATCGGCCGCTCGGTGCGGGCGATGTGGGTGACCACCTTCCACTCGGCCTGCGCGCGGATGCTGCGGGTCGACGCCGAGCGGCTCGGCTACTCGAAGGGCTTCACGATCTACGACCAGGGCGACTCGCTGCGGATGGTCAAACGCTGCCTGGCCGAGCTCGGGGTCGACCCGAAACGCTACCCGCCGCGCGCCGTCCAGGGCAAGATCTCGGGCGCCAAGAACCAGCTGATCGACCCCGGCGGCTACGGCGAAATGATGGTCGGCGGCTTCGAGGAGGTCGTCGCCGAGGTCTTCCCGCTCTACGAGAAGCGGATGCTCGAGGCCAACGCGATGGACTTCGACGACCTCCTCGTCCGCACCGTCAACGTGCTGGAGCTGTTCGAGGACGTCCGCGAGCGCTGGCGGCGCACCTTCCGCCACGTCCTCGTCGACGAGTACCAGGACACCAACCACGCCCAGTACCGGCTGCTGCAGCTGCTTGCCAAGGAGCACGGCAACCTGATGGTTGTCGGCGACGACGACCAGTCGATCTACAGCTTCCGCAACGCCGACATCCGCAACATCCTCGACTTCGAGGGCGACTTCCCGGAAGCCGCGAACGTCAAGCTCGAGCAGAACTACCGCTCGACCCAGACGATCCTCTCGGCTGCCAACGCGGTCGCCGACCACAACCGCGAGCGGCGCCCGAAGCAACTCTGGACCGACATCGCGGGCGGCGACCCCGTGCAGCTCAACGAGCTCGGCGACGAGCACGAGGAGGCGCGCTGGGTGGCGGGGGAGATCGAGCGGCTGATCGAGGAGGAGGACGATGTCCGGCGCTCCGACGTGGCGATCTTCTACCGGACCAACGCAATGAGCCGGGTGCTGGAGGAGACGCTCAACCGCTACGACGTCAGCTACCAGGTGATCGGCGGCACCAAGTTCTACGAACGGGCCGAGATCAAGGACGCCTTCGCCTACCTCGGCTTCCTCGTCAACCCGGCCGACCTGGTCGCCTTCGGGCGGATCGTCAACTCGCCGCGACGGGGGATCGGCGACACCACCCAGGGCCGGCTCGCCGCCTACGCGAACACCGCCGGGCTGACGATCTGGGAGGTGATCGAACGGGTCGAGGAGGTGCCCGGGATGAGCGCCGCCGCGATCAAGTCGGTCGGTCGCTTCTTCGAGACGATGGACGCGCTGAAAGACCGGGTCGAGGGCTCCTCGGTGCACTCGATCCTGGAGCGGGTGCTGAACGAGACGGGTTACCTGGAAGCGCTGGCGGCGGAGCGGACGGTGGAGGCCGAAGGGCGGGCCGAGAACCTCGAGGCGCTGCTCGAGGGCGCCACCGAATTCGACCGCGAGCGTGAGATCGAGGGCGACAGCGAGGTGCCGCCGCTGGAGGAGTACCTGCAGCAGAACTCGCTGCGCTCCGAGCAGGACGCGCTCGAGGGCGACGAGCAGGAACTGGTGACGCTGATGACCCTCCACAATGCGAAGGGGCTGGAGTACGGGACGGTCTTCATCGTCGGCTGCGAGGATGGCGCCTTCCCCCATATGCGGGCGCTGGAGGAGGGCGGCGAAGAAGAGGAGCGGCGGCTCTGTTACGTCGGCATCACCCGCGCCGAACGCCGCCTCTACCTGACCTGGGCGCGCGAGCGGCGGCTGTTCGGCCGGGCCGAGCGCAACCTGCCCTCGCGCTTCGTCGACGAGATCCCGGCCGAGCTGACCGAACGCAGCTCGACCGCGGCCGGCACCGGGATGACCTGGGGCTCGACCGCCTACGGTGGCGGTGGCTCCGGCTTCGGCGCGCCGGAACCGGCGCAGCCGGTCGATCCCGGCCCGGCGCTCGAGATGCGGATCGGCGACGACGTCGTCCACGCCTCCTTCGGCGACGGCGTGGTGACCGCGGTCGAGCCGGGCGGCGTGATCGTCGTGCGTTTCTCCGAGGACGGCTCGGAGCGCAAGCTGATGGCCGACTACGCGCCGATCAAGAAGCGCTAGCGATGGCCGCCCGGGTGATCGACGGCAAAGCGGTCGCGGCGGCGGTCCGCGAGCGGGTGAAGGTCGACGTCGCCGCCTACGAGGCGGAGTCGGGACGGACGCCGCAGCTGGTGACGGTCCTGGTCGGCGACGACCCGGCCTCGGAGATCTACATCCGCGGCAAGCACAAAGCGTCCGGCCAGGCGGGGATCCGTTCGGCCCACCACGGGCTCGACGCGGCGACCCGACAGGAGGAGCTGGAGGAGCTGGTGGCGGCCCTCGGCGCCGACGAGGACGTCGACGGCATCCTCGTCCAGCTGCCGCTCCCCGACCACCTCGACCCGGACCGGGTGGTCGGCCTGATCGACCCGGCCAAGGACGTCGACGGTCTGACCCCGGTCAACGCCGGGCTGCTCGCCCACGGAACTCCCGGACTTGTGCCGTGCACGCCTGCCGGGGTGATGGAGTTGCTCGCCCACGAGGGGGTCGAGCTGGAGGGGGCCGAGGCGGTGGTGGTCGGCCGTTCGAAGCTGGTCGGCGTGCCGGTCGCGCGGCTGCTGCTGATGGCGAACGCGACGGTGACGATGTGCCACTCGCGGACCCGCGACCTCGACGCCGTCTGCGCCCGCGCCGACGTGCTGGTGGCCGCGGTCGGCGTGCCGCGACTGCTCGGTGCCGGCGCGGTC
Organism: uncultured Actinomycetes bacterium; assembly: GCA_963824485.1. Classification (GTDB taxonomy): domain Bacteria; phylum Actinomycetota; class Thermoleophilia; order Solirubrobacterales; family 70-9; genus VAYN01. Next base: position 42,896 of record CAWGPH010000003.1, on the reverse strand, counting down.
AAGCCCGGCGCGGTGGTGATCGACGTCGGCATGAACCGGCTCGAGGACGGGCTGGCGGGCGACGTCGACTACGAGCCGGCCGCCGAGATCGCCGCGGCGATCACCCCGGTGCCCGGCGGGGTCGGCCCGATGACGATCGCGATGCTCCTCCACAACACCCTGCTGGCGGCGCGAGCGCGTACGCTGGGCCGATGAAGGCGCGAGGGAGGCTGCGGGCGGGCGAGGCGATCTCCTTGGTCGCCGCGATCCTGCTCTTCGTCCTGATGTTCCTCACGTGGTTCGAAATCGGGATCGGGCACGAACCCGACGTGGGCGGCGAACTGAACCTCTTCGGCCATGGCCAGTCCGCCTGGCAGGCGTTGGAAGTGATCCCGATCTTCTTGATGCTGGCGATCGCGGTGACGATCGGCGCGGCGCTCCTGCGATTGAGCCGCTCCACTTGGAAGCCGGCGATTCCGCCCGGCGCGGCGGTGTGCGTGCTGGGTGGGCTGGCGACGCTGCTGATCTTGATCCGGATCCTGTCGCCGCCCGGTTTGGGCACGCCGGAGCTGACCGGCTACGAATTCGACACGGCCGTCCAGCTGCCCGCCTTCCTCGCCCTTGCCGCTGCGCTCGGCATCGCCTACGGCGGCTGGCGCACGATGCGCGACGAAGGCACCTCGTTCGCCGCGATCGGCAAGAAGTTGGAGTCGCCGCGCCGCCCCGCGCGGCGAAAGTCCTCCACCTAGAATCGCTCGCGTGATCGATCGCGAGCAGGTTCTCCACGTCGCCCGCCTGGCCCGGCTGCGCCTCGACGAGGGCGAAGTCGAGACGATGGCGGGGGAGCTCTCCGGCATCCTCGGCCACGTCGATCGGATCGCCGACCTCGACCTCGAGGGGGTCGAGCCGACCTCGCACGTGGTTGAGCTCGACAACGTGCAGCGCGCCGACCGGCCCTGGGCCAGCCTGCCGCCCGAGGTGGCGCTGGCCAATGCGCCAGAGCCCTTCGAGGGCGCCTTCCGCGTCCCCTCGCCGCAGGCCGACGCCGACTGATGGCCGACCTGCTCGACCTGACCGTCGCCGAGGCGGCGGCGAGGATCGCCGCGGGCGAGGTCTCTGCCGACGAGTACGGGGCCGCCTGGCGCGCCGCCACAGTGGGCGACGAGCTGAACGCGTACCTCTGGACGGCCGATGGGTCCGCGGGGGAAACCGATTGGACCGGCGCCGGCGAGAGCGCGCCGGCCGGTGAGGGGGAGGAGACGCCCTATGGCTCGAACGCCTCGGCGCCCGCCGACTCCGGGGTGCTGGCCGGGGTGCCGATCGCGGTCAAGGACATCTTCACCACCCAGGGCATCCCGACCACGGCCGGCTCGAAGATCCTCCGGGGCTACTGCCCGCCCTACACCGCGACCGCCGTCCGCAAGCTGACCGCGGCGGGTGGCCGGGTGCTCGGCAAGACCAACATGGACGAGTTCGCGATGGGCTCCTCGAACGAGAATTCGGCCTACGGGCCGGTGCTGAACCCGTGGGACCGCGGCCGCGTCCCCGGTGGCTCCTCGGGCGGCTCGGCCGCCGCCGTCGCCGGCGGGCTCGCCCCGGCGGCGCTCGGCACCGACACCGGTGGCTCGATCCGCCAGCCCGCCGCGCTCTGCGGGATCGTCGGCCTGAAACCGACCTACGGCGCGATCTCGCGCTACGGGATGATCGCCTTCGCCTCCTCGCTCGACCAGTGCGGGCCGCTCACCCGCGACGTCGCCGACGCCGCGCTGCTGCTCGGCGTGCTGGAGGGGAAAGACCCGCTCGACTCGACCTCGATCGGCCTCGCGGGCGGCATCGTGCCGCCCAGCCGCGAGGACCTCGCCGGGCTGCGCTTCGGGGTGCCGAAGGAGATCGGCGAGGCGGCGCTCGACCCGGGCGTGCGCGCCGTCTTCGAGGCGACGGTGGCGCGGATCGAGGAGCTCGGCGGCGCCGTCGCCGAGGTCGCCCTGCCGCACGCCGAGCACGGCATCTCCGCCTACTACGTGATCGCCCCGGCCGAGGCCTCCTCCAACCTCGCCCGCTACGACGGGGTCCGCTACGGGATCAGGATCGACGGTGGCGGCAACCTGGTCGAGATGTACGAGGCGACGCGCTCCGCCGGCTTCGGCGCCGAGGTGAAGCGGCGGATCATGCTCGGCACCTACGCGCTCTCCTCCGGCTATTACGACGCCTACTACGGCCAGGCGCAGAAGGTCCGCACCCGGATCGCGCAGGACTTCGACGCCGCCTTCGAGGACGTCGACTTCGTCGTCACCCCGACCTCGCCCTCGGTCGCCTTCGGGCTGGGGGAGAAGACGGCCGATCCCTTGGCCATGTACCTGAACGATTTCTTCACCGTGCCGATGAGCCTCGCCGGCATCCCGGCGATCTCGATCCCGGCGGGACTGGCCGCCCCGGAGGGGTCCGGCGACGGAGCGCCGCAGCTCCCGGTCGGCTTCCAGATCGCCGCTCCGGCGTTCGCCGAGCAGAAGCTCTTGGAGGCCGCGCACGCACTCGAGGGCGCGCTCGGTTTCGCCGCCGGCGTCGGCGACGCCGCTCCCTGGAAGGGAGGCGCCGCCCGTGGCTGAGTTGGAGGCGGTGATCGGCCTCGAGATCCACGTCCAGCTGGCGACGCGGACGAAGATGTTCTGCGGCTGCGAGCTCTCCTTCGGCGACGAGCCGAACGTCCACACCTGCCCGATCTGCCTCGCCCACCCGGGCGTCCTGCCGGTGCCCAACGAGGAGGCGATCCGCTTCGCCCTGAAGATCGGCCTGGCGCTCGGCTGCGAGATCGCCCCGCGCTCGATCTTCCACCGCAAGAACTACTTCTATCCCGACAACCCGAAGGCCTACCAGATCAGCCAGTACGACATCCCGATCGGCGGGGCCGGGAAGCTCGGCGACATCCGCATCACCCGCGCCCACCTCGAGGAGGACGCGGCGAAGACGATCCACGTCGGCGAGTCGGGGCGGATCGCCGCCTCGACCCTCTCGCTGGTCGACTTCAACCGCGGCGGCACGCCGCTGGTCGAGATCGTCACCGAGCCCGATCTGCGCGGCGCCGCCGAGGCCGCCGAGTGGGCGCGCCTGCTGCGCGAGACGGTGCGGCAGCTCGGCGTCTCCGACGTGAACATGGAGGAGGGGAGCCTGCGGGTCGACGCCAACGTCTCGGTGCGCCCGCCCGGCTCGACCGAGCTCGGCACCAAGACCGAGCTGAAGAACATGAACAGCTTCCGCTTCCTGCAGCGCGGGATCGAAGCCGAGCTGGAGCGCCAGCGCGAGCTGATCGGGGCGGGGGGGACGGTCGAGCAGGAGACCCTCCACTTCGACCCGGCGAGCGGCGACCTGACCTCGCTGCGCTCGAAGGAGGAAGCGCACGACTACCGCTACTTCCCCGAGCCCGACCTGGTCGCGATCGTCCCGACCGAGGCGATGCTGACCGAGGCCCGCGCCTCGCTGCCGGAACTGCCCGCGGTGCGGATCGTGCGCTACGAATCCGAGCTGGGCCTGGACGAGGCGCAGGCGCGCCTGTTGGCCGGCGACCCGAGCCAGGCCGAGTACTTCGAGTCGGTGCTCGACGGCGTCGACGGCACCGAGCCGCGCGTCGTCGCCAACTGGGTGACCGGCGACCTGACCGCCGCGCTGCGCGCCGCCGACAAGGGCGAGGAGGACTACGCCGCCCCGACCGTCCCTGCGGCGGCCCTCGCCGAGCTGATCGGCCTTGCCGCGGCGAAGACGATCTCCCATGGCTCCGGCCGCAAAGTCCTGACGATCCTGGTCGAGGAGGGTGGCGACCCGCGGGCGATCGTCGAGCGCGAGGGGCTCGCCCAGATGGGGGGAGACGACGGTGAGCTGGCCGATATCGTCGCCGCCGCGATCGAGGCCGACCCGGCCGCCGCCGAGCAGATCCGCGCCGGCAACGGCAAGGCGATCGGCGCCATCGTCGGCGCCGTGATGCGGGAGACGAAAGGCCGCGCCGACGGCGGCGAGGTCAACCGTCTGATCCGCTCCCAGCTCGCCTCTAAGCGATGAGTTCGCAGTAATGACCGCATAGCGAGGATTACTGCGAACTCACTCCTGTGACGGATGGTACTTTGTAACAGGTTGTTACAAGCTGCTACCGTCAGGGAATGGCCTGGAACATCGTCATCGCCGGTGGTGGATTCGGAGGACTGGCCGCCGCGCGCGAGCTGGAGAAGATCATGCCGAAGCAGTCGGCGCGGCTGATGCTCGTCAACGAGACGAACTACTCGACCTACACGCCGTTCCTGCCCGAGGCCGCCGCCGGGACGCTCGAGCCGCGCCACGTGGTCACGCCGTTGCGCGAAATCCTCAAGCGGACCTACCTGCGGATCGGCGCGATCGTCGATCACGACCCAGCCGCGAAGACGGTCGAGCTGAAGGCCGACGGCGGCACCGAGACGATCCCGTACGACCAGCTATTGCTGGCGCTGGGCTCCGTTTCGCGGGTGCTGCCGATCCCCGGGTTGACCGATTACGCGATGGGCTTCAAGGGGCTTGCCGACGCGATCGTCCTGCGCAACCGGATCATCGAGAACCTCGAGGCCGCGAACGCGACCGGCGACCGCCGGCGCCGCGAGGAACTCCTCACCTTCGTCTTCGTCGGCGGCGGCTATGCCGGGCTCGAGGCGCTCGCCGAGCTGCAGGACTTCGCCGCCGACGCGATGGACAGCTACCCGCGCGCCCGCCTGCACGGAATGCGCTGGATATTGGTCGAGGCGGCGCCGCGGGTGCTGCCGGAGATCGACCAAGATCTCGCCGACTACGCCCTGCGCGAGCTGCGTGGTCGCGGCATCGACATCAAGCTGGAGACCCAGCTGAAAGAGGTGGCGAAAAACTCGATCACGCTCTCGACCGGCGAGGTCGTGCCGACCACGACCGTCGTCTGGACCGCGGGTGTCGCCCCGGCCCCGATCCTCAAAGACTTGAACCTGCCGCTCGACGAGCGTGGCCGGGTCCCCGTCGACGACCACCTGCGGGTGCAAGGGCTCGACTCGGTCTGGGCGATCGGCGACTGCGCCGCCGCCCCCGACCCGCGCGGCGGCACCTGCCCGCCGACCGCCCAGCACGCCGTCCGGCAGGGCCCGGTGGCGGCCCGCAACATCGCCGCCGAGCTCGGGATCGGCGACTCGGAAGCCTTCGAGTACCGCAGCCAGGCCTCGTTCGTGAACCTCGGTCGCTACAAGGCCGTCGGCCGGATCGGCGACCGCGAGTTCCGCGGCTTCCCCGCCTGGTTCCTGGCCCGCACCTACCACATGAGCCAGATCCCGGGCTACGCCCGCAAGGCCCACGCGGTGCTCGACTGGACCGCCAGCATGCCGTTCAAGCGCGACATCGCCGAGCTCGGCTCGGTCACCCGGCCGAAACGTCTCGGCTAGCGAGGCAGCCGACCCGCCACAATTGAGGCCGATGGGCCTCGAGTACATCCCGATCATCTTCTTCTTCGGCCTCACCACCGGGATCATCGGCAAGGCGAAGGGCAGCTCCTTCTGGATCTGGTTCCTGGTCGGCGCGGTGCTGCCGTTCATCGGCCTGATCGCGGTGGTCCTCTCCCGGCGCGAGAAGGACGAACCGGAACGCCAGTGCCCCAACTGCCTGCACGCGGTGAAGCTCTACGTCCAGGTCTGCCCCCGCTGCGGCACCGAGCTCTACCTGCCCGACCCCCGCGCCGTCCGCCACCCCGGCGTTCGCAGTTAGCTTCGCTATGCGACGAAAAGTGCGAACGCGCCGGCGGGCGGGGCTCGTCAGCGGAGCCAGGTGCGGACGATGGCGTTGGCGAAGCCGAGGCCGTAGCGCATCACCGCGGGCTTCTTCGAGTGCCCGTGGAGGCGCTGTTCGACCGTGATCGGCACCTCTTTGGCGGGGATGCCGCGCTTGATCGCCTCGATCATGAACTCGGAGGTGTGGAACTGCTCCTGGCGCAGCACCAGCTGCGGCAGCACCGTGGTGCGCACGGCGCGGTAGCCGTTCGAGCAGTCGGTGACGTGGGTGCGGGTGATGAAGGAGACGAGGCGGTTGAAGAAGACGATCCCCAGCTCGCGGGCGAAGTGGTTCCGGTCGGCGTGGCCGAGGACGCGCGAGCCGTGGGCGACGTCGACCTCGCCGCTCAGCACCGGTTCGACCAGGCGCGGCATCTCGGACGGGAGGTGCTGGCCGTCGGCGTCGAGGGTGACGACGATCAGTGCCCCCGATTCGACCATCAGCCGGTAGCCGGTGCGGAGTGCCGCGCCGCCGCCGCGGTTGGTGACGTGGCGGGCGACCGGGGCGCCGTGCTCGGCGGCGACGTCGCCGGTGCCGTCGCGCGAACCGTCGTCGACGACCAGCACCTCGGTCGCCACCCCGCAGACCTCCCTCGGCATCCCCTCGAGCACGTGGCCGATGTTGTCCGCCTCGTTGTAGGCGGGGATCAGGATCGCGATCTTGTCCTTGAAGCGGGCGGGCAGGCCGGCCTGGCGGAACTCCTCCCAGGCGAGCCCCTCCAGCGCCGCCGAGAGCTGGCGCGAGTTGCGCGCGCCGACCGAGAGCGCCCGTACGGCGACGATGAAGAGGATGAAGATCGCGAAGACGGCGAGGCCGAGGATCCGCCCGCCATTCCCCTTTTCGAAGGAGAAGGCGGAGAGCAGGCCGTTGACGAGTTCGGTGCCGGTGATGATCGCCAGCGCCAGCCCGGCGAGGACCAGCACCAGCACGTCGGCGTTGCGCAGGCTGCGGCGGCGGACCACCGCGTAGCCGACGAGGATCAGCGCGAGCGCCAGCCCGACGCCGCGGAGCGCCGTCAGTTCGGGCGGGAATATGCCTGCTAGTGGGACCATTTACGGCCGGAGGATACGGCCGTGGCCAAAGTCGAGAGGGTGAGGCCCGCGAGCGGGAAGATCAGCGTCATCAGGATCTCGTTGCGGCGCGGGGCGGCGAGGCTGGCGGCGCCGACCACGGTGACGAGCACGATCGGGGCGGCGAGGCAGAGCGTCTCCCACCATCGGCGGCGGAAGCCAAGCAGCACCAGGCCGGCGATCCCGAACAGCACCAGGGCGATCTGGATCACCCGCCCGAGCGTCGTCGACATGAATTCGCCGACCCCGCTCGACCACATCCGGCCGACCTTGCGCACGGTCATCTCGGCGTAGCCGACCGGGTGTTCGCCGAACCACTTGGAGAAGTTCTGCTTGGCGATCTTGCCGAGGGCCGAGTCGCGTGGTTCTTCCGGATAGCGGTCGGCGACCTTGTTGAAGAGCGGCGTCGGATCGACTTCGTTCAGTTCCTGCGATTGGGGTGGCAGGCTCTTGCCGGTCTTGCGCTTGTAGAGGATCGCCTTGACCCGCTGGTATTCGCCGTCGGCGGGGTAGAAGGTGCCGACGTAGAGAGCCTTGCCGCCGCCGGTCGAGATCGGTACCAGGCGTTCGAGCACGACGATGTTGCGGATCGTCCAGGGCAGGATCGGCAGCAGCAGCGCCGCCAGCATCAGGCCGATCGCCGCGGTGCCGAAGCGCCACTCACGTTCCCAGGCCCAGCGGGCCGCGGCGAAGACGACGAAGGCGCCGGCGACCAGCGCGTACTCGGGGCGGAACATGGCGGTGACCCCGAAGAGGAAGCCGGGGAGGAGCCAGGCCCAGGCGCTCTTGCGGTCCCAGGCCCATAAGAAGGCGAGGATCGCGGCGGGGAGCGAGAGCATCGCGGGTGGCTCGCTCATGATCTCGCCGACCGAGTGGATGAAGGGCGGGTAGATCGCCACCCCGAGAGCCCCCAGGAGCGCCGGCCAGCGGCCGCCGAGGCGCCATCCGAGGAAGAAGACGACGAGGATCGTCGCCACCCCCATCAGCGCCTCGAGGATGCGGATGCTGCCTTCGCGCGGGCCGCCGGTGACGACGAAGAGGCCGGCGTAGAGCCAGGGGGCGCCGGGGGACCAGTCGCTCGAGGCTTCGGACTTGAATTTGGGGCCGCCGTAGCTGCCTTCCTCGTAGAGCGACTTGGCGAGGGCGTAGTAGGCGTGCGAGTCGTCGGCCGGGTCGGCGACCGGGTGGACGACGGCGACGGCGCGGCAGGCCAGCCCGAGCGCCGCGATCACGGCGAGGGCGACGAGCGTGCGCCGCCCGTAGTGGGCGGGCAGTGAGCGGAACCAGTTGCGGGCGGCGGTCAAGGGCGCCGGTCAGGCTACTCGCGCGGGGGCAGGAAACCCGGCAGCCGCGCTGAAAAGCCGGGCAAACCTTAGGAAAGGAACCTTTATGAAGCGCCTCTCAGTGGCCCTCGCGGCCGCCTCCGCCTGTCTGCTGCTCGCCTCGGTCGGCACGGCCGCGGCGATGCCGACGGAAGGAATCGTCAACTCGGAATGCAGCGTGACCAACAACCATGTGGCGGGTCGCAGGCTGACGACTACCGTCACCGGCAAGAACGTCGCCCCCTCACAGATGAAATACGCCGAATGCAAGATCGTGAAGAAGGTCCTCAACACGGTCGTCAAGCGCGAAGTCGAGAGTCCTCAGGCGATCGAAGGTTTCCGCATCACCCCGTCGATCGTTTCCGAAACCCCTCTGACCATCAAGTACACCGGCCTCTTCCGCGGCGCCGACACGGCGACGGAAATCCGCCTCAAGTTCAAGATCACCTACGCCAACAACTGATCCGTTCGTCGGTGCGCCCGGCCCCTCCTGCATTGGCAGTCAGGACGGGCCGGGCGCGCCTTTGCCCGCGGCCGACGTGAGCCAGGCGATTGCGGCGCCGGCGCAGGCGGCAAGCAAGGGGATCAGGACCAGCACGCGCCGCGGTGAGGCGACCAGCAGGGCGCTGATCAGCGTGATCGCGAGGAAGACGGCGCCGATGAAGAGAGCCTCCCAGCGCCGCCGCCAGGCGAGCAGGCCGAGGCCGAGCAGTCCCAGGCCGAGCAGCGCCCAGTGGAGAGCCTCCCAGGCCGGCTCGCGCATCACCGCGCGCGGGCCGTGCGACCAGATCCGGCCGATCTTCTCGGCGACGAAGCCCGCGTATTCGAGCGGCTCCTCGGAGACGTCGTCCCAGAGCTGTTCCTTGCCCAGCTTGGAGAGCGCCTGGTCGGGTTCCAGTTCCGGGTAGCGGCTTTTGCCGAGCCGGGCGAGGATCTGCTCCAGGCGCAGGTTCTCGACAGCGTGCGGGCCGAAGAGGTCGGGATGTTCCTCGACCACCGCGGCGCCGACCTTTTCCGGGTCCCCGCCCGAGGGCAGGTAGGTGCCGGCGTAGAGAACCTGGCCGCCGCCGGTCGAGAGGGAGACAAATCGATGGAGCACGATGGCGTTCCGCACGGTCCAGGGCGCGACGACGATGACCATCCCGAGCACGACCACGGCTGTGGAGACGAGCGCCCGCCGCCACCCCCTCCGAGTGCGTTCGCACTTCTCGTCGCTATGCGACGAGAAGTGCGAACGCGACGCGAAGCGCTCGTGGAGGAGGACCAGGAGGGCGAGGAGGAGGCCGATCGCCAGGTACTCGGGACGGACCAGGGCGAGGGCGCCGAGGGAGAGCCCCGGCACGAGCCAGCGCCACGGCGAGGCGCCGTCCCCGGCCCAGAGGATCGCCAGGATCGCGCCGGCGAGGAGCGTCGCGGCCAACGGCTCGGTCATCAGCATCCCGGTGTACTGGATCGTCGCCGGGTAGATCGCCACGACAAGGGCCGCGGCGAGCCCCGCCACGACCGCGTGTCGAGGGGCGAGGCGGCGGGCGAGGAGGTAGGTGAAGAGGACCGCCAGGGCGCCGAGCACGGCGAGCACCTCGCGGGCCAACCGTTCGTGGACGCCGCCCGTCGCCTCGTAGACGCCCGCGACGAACAGCGGCAGGCCCGGCGAGTAGTCGTCGCTCGGCTGCGTCGCGCCCGCGCCCACGGTGAACCCGTGGCCTGCGTCGAGGTTGCGCGCGATCGCCGCGTAGGCCGCAGCGTCGTAGACCGGGGCGCGGCCGTCCCAGGCTTCGCCGACCCTCAGGCCCAGCCCCAGCAGGAGGATCGCGACCAAGGCCGCGATCCCCGCCCGGCCGCCGTTTCGCGCCGCCACACGGTTTGGCATCGTCCCGATTCAACTAACCTTGCCGGTCTATGCGGATCCTCATCCTCGGTGGCGACGGCTACCTCGGCTGGCCGACGGCACTCCGGTTCTCGGCGCGCGGGCACGAGGTGGCGGTGGTCGACAACTTCAACCGGCGCCGCTGGGTCGAGGGCGCGGGCTCCGACTCGCTCACCCCGATCGCCGACCTCCACACCCGGATCGACGCCTGGGAGGAGGTCTCCGGCAAGCGGATCCCGTCCCACATCGGCTCGATCGAGGACGGCGACTTCCTCGACGGTGTAGTCGCCGAGTTCCTCCCCGACGCGGTCGTCCACTACGGCCAGCAGGCCTCCGCGCCCTACTCGATGATCTCCCGTCAGACCGCGGTCGAGACCCAGTACGCGAACACGATCGGCAACCTCAACCTGCTCTTCGCGCTGCGCGACCACGTCCCCGGGGCGCACCTGGTGAAGCTGGGGACGATGGGCGAGTACGGCCAGCCCAACATCGACATCGAGGAGGGCTACATCGAGATCTCGCACAAGGGACGCAGCGACACGCTGCCGTTCCCGAAGCTGCCGGGCTCGCTGTACCACTGCTCGAAGGTCCACGACTCGACCAACATCCACTTCGCCTGTCGTACCTGGGGCCTGCGCGCCACCGACCTGAACCAGGGCGTCGTCTACGGGATCGAGACCGACGAGACGGTCGGCGACGAGCGCCTGATCACCCGTTTCGACTACGACGAGCTGTTCGGCACGGTGCTCAACCGCTTCTGCCTGCAGGCAGTGATCGGCCACCCGCTGACCGTCTACGGCGAAGGCAACCAGACGCGCAGCTTCCTCAACATCCGCGACACGCTCGCCTGCGTCGAGATCGCCGTGACCAATCCGGCGGCGGCGGGCGAGTTCCGCGTCTTCAACCAGTTCACCGAGCAGTTCTCGGTGATGCGGCTGGCGGAGCTGGTCAAGGAGGCGGGGGCGCACCTCGGCTACGAGGTCGAGATCCAGCACTACGACAATCCGCGCGTCGAGAAGGAAGAGCACTACTACAACGCGGTCAACTCGAACCTGCTCGACCTCGGCCTGCAGCCGCGCCTGCTGGGCGAGGAGCTGGTCGAGTCGATCCTCGGCATCCTCGACCGCCACAAGGGCCGGGCCGCCGAGGGCGCGATCGACCCGCGCACCCGCTGGAACCCGGCCAAGCCGGCCGCCGCTCAGGCGTAATCCCGCTGGTAGCATCGTCGGTTCGATGAGAGCCGCCGACGCACTGATGGAATCGCTCAAGGCCGAGGGCGTGAAGAACGCCTTCGGGATCCCCGGCGGGGCCAACCTGCCGATGTACGACGCCGTCGTCGACGCCGACTTCCGCCACGTCCAGACCCGCCACGAGCAGGGCGCCGGCCACGCCGCCGAGGGGTACGCCAAGGCCTCCGGAAAAGTCGGGGTCGCCTTCGCCACCTCGGGGCCGGGGGCGACCAACCTGATCACCGCGATCGCCGACGCGATGCTCGACTCGGTGCCGACCGTCTTCGTCACCGGCCAGGTGAAAACCGAGCTGATCGGAACCGACGGCTTCCAGGAGGCCGACATCCTCGGCGCCACCCTGCCCTTCGTGAAGCACTCCTTCCAGGTGACCGACGCGCGGCAGATCCCCGAGTACGTCCACGAGGCCTTCCACGTCGCCTCGACCGGGCGCCCCGGGCCGGTCCTGCTCGACGTCCCCTCCGACCTCTTCCGCGCCGACATCGAGTACGAGGCGCGCACCGAATCGGTCGAACTGCCCGGCTACAAGCCCTCGACCGAGGGCAACATCAAACAGATTCGGATCGCCGCCAAAGCGCTGGCGAACGCGCGCCGGCCGATCTTCTACACCGGCGGTGGCGTGATCAACGCCAACGCCTCCGAGGAGCTGCGCGAACTGGTCGCCTCCGACGAGTTCCCGGTGACCTCGACCCTGATGGGCCTGGGCGCCTTCCCCGCCTCGAGCGACCGCTTCCTCGGCATGCTCGGCATGCACGGCACCTACACCGCCAACACGGCGATGGACAAGGCCGACCTGATCGTCGCGATCGGCGCCCGCTTCGACGACCGGATCACCGGCAAACTGGACGAGTTCGCGCCGAACGCGAAAATCATCCACATCGACGTCGACCCGGCGGAGATCTCGAAGAACGTCGGCGCCCACATTCCGATCGTCGGTGACGTCAAGCAGGTGCTGCCGAAGCTGACCCGCGAGTACCGGGCGCTGCAGACCGACTCCGGGCGGATGGAGGCCTGGTGGACCCAGATCCGCGCCTGGAAGCAGGACCACCCGCTCTACTACGAACCCGCGACCGACGGCGAGATCAAGCCGCAGTCGATGGTCGAGACGCTCTGGAAGGTGACCGAAGGGGATGCGATCGTCGCCTCCGACGTCGGCCAGCACCAGATGTGGGCGGCGCAGTACTACGGCTTCGACAAGCCGCGCCGCTGGATCAACTCGGGCGGGCTCGGGACGATGGGCTTCGGGCTGCCGGCGGCGATCGGCGCCAAGGTCGCCTGCCCCGACGAGCTGGTCACCTGCATCTCCGGCGACGGCAGCCTGATCATGAACGTGCAGGAGCTGGCGACGGCGGTCACCGAGCAGATCCCGGTCAAGGTCTTTCTGATGAACAACGGCTACATGGGCATGGTCCGCCAGTGGCAGCAGCTCTTCTGGGACCGCCGCTACAGCGCGGTCGAGATGGGTGCCAGCCCCGACTGGGTGAAGCTGGCCGAGGCCTTCGGCGCCACTGGCCTGCGGGTCGAGGACGCCGCCGACCTGGAGGACACGATGCGCACCGCGGTCGAGGCCGACGGGCCGGTGCTGGTCGACGTCCGCGTCACCGCCGAGGAGAACGTCTATCCGATGATCGCTCCGGGCAACCCCGCCCGCGAGATGGTCGAGGCGCCGGGACTTGTTCGCTGATGGAGGCCGGGACCCCCGATCTGGTCAAACTGGAGGACCTGCGGGTCCCTGGGCAGCTGAGCGGCCGCAAGCACATCCTCTCGATCCAGGTCGAGAACAAGCCGGGTGTGCTGGCGCGCGTCGCCGGGCTCTTCTCGCGGCGCGGCTTCAACATCGACACGCTGGCGGTCGGCCCTACCGACGACCCGAGCGTCTCGCGGATCACGCTCACGCTCGACGGCGCCGTCCACCCGATCGACCAGGTGACCAAGCAGCTGCACAAGCTGGTCAACGTGCTGAAGATCCGCGACATGGGCCCGGAGGAGACGGTGGCCCGCGAGATGGCCCTGTTCAAGGTCTCCGCGGCGGTCGAGAACCGCGCCGAGATCATCCAGTTCGCCGACATCTTCCGGGCCAAGATCGTCGACGTGGCGCGCCGCACGATGACCATCGAGGTGACCGGCTCGGCCGACAAGATCGAGGCCTTCGAGCGGATGATCCGCCCCCACGGGCTGGTCGAAATGGTGCGCACCGGCGAGATCGCGATCGCCCGTGGTCACGACTGAGTCCCTCCTGGGGGCGCTCGAGCGAGGCATAGCGAGGCGGCGGCGGACGCTGGTCAGCGTCACCGCGGTCGCGCAGGTCGAGGATCCCTGTGCCGCGATCTTCGCTTCAAGGCTGGCGAGCGACCGCTGGTTCTGCTGGGAGCAGCCCGACCGCGACTTCGCCCTGGCCGGGATGGGGGTGGCACGCGAGGCGTCCTCGCGCGGCGCGCGGCGCTTCGCCGAGGTTGCCCGGACGGCCGGTGAGACCGGGCGCGACGCCGTCCTCGACGAGCCTCGCGGCCTGCCTGCCGGGGCCGGGCCGGTCTGGCTCGGCGGCTTCGCCTTCGATCCCGAGGGGGGCGGCAGCGCGACTTGGAGCTCGTTCGAGCCGGGATCGCTGTTCCTGCCCGAGGTCTCGATCTGTCGGCGCGGGGAGGACTGCTTCCTCACGGTGAACGCGGTGGTCGGGCCGGGCGATGACGCCGAGCGTCGCGCCGCCGAGCTCGGCGCGCGGCTCGCCGGCTTGCGTGCCGACGCGACCCTGCCGCTGATCGACCCCCACCCGACGGCCCGGCCCGAAATCAGCAGTGCCCGCCCGCCCCGCGCCTTCGAAGACGCGGTGGAGAGGGCGACAGCGCGGATCGCGGCGGGGGAGATGGAGAAGGTGGTGCTCGCCCGCGAGGTGATCGTCAGCGCCGCTGCCGCCCATGACCCGGCACCGATCTTCGGCGCGATGCGCGAGCAGTTCCCGGCCTGCTTCTGCTTCTGCGCGGGGACGCCCGAGGCGGCGTTCATCGGGGCGAGTCCGGAGCTGCTGGTGCGGCGCTCCGGGGCGGGCGTCTCGACCGTCGCCCTCGCCGGGTCGACTCGGCGCAGCTCCGATCCCGCCGTCGATGACCACCTCGGGGAGCGGCTGCTGCGCAGCGACAAGGACCGCCGCGAGCATCTGATCGTCGCCGAGCGGATCGCTCGCCGACTGCGCCCGCACGCGGTCTGGGTCGAGTCGGCGAGCGAGCCGGAGATCGTCAAGGTCGCCAACATCCAGCACCTGGCGACGCCGGTGATCGCGCAGCTGGCCGAGCCGCGCTCGGCGATCGAGCTGGCCGGGATGCTGCACCCGACCCCGGCGGTCGGCGGCGAGCCCTGGCCCGCCGCCGCCGCGCCCCTGACCGAGCTCGAGCAGCTCGACCGCGGCTGGTACGCGGCGCCGCTCGGCTGGATGGACGCCACCGAGGACGGCGAATTCTGCGTCGCTCTGCGCAGCGCCCTGCTGCGTGACCGCGACGCCCATCTCTTCGCCGGCGTCGGCGTCGTCGCCGGCTCCGATCCCGAGGCCGAGCTGGCCGAGACCGAGGTCAAGCTGCAGGCGATGCTGCCGCTGGTCGCGGACTAGTTCGGGGGGGTTGTTGCGGGGAGCCGGGGCAAAGGGTCCGCGACATCGCGTGCCTCTTTTAGCTGCTGGGAAGGGATGCGAGCGCGGCGAGGACGCGGTCGGTGACTCGGCGGTGCGCGGCGACGTTCGAGGCGCGGTCGGTGCGGACCTCGATCAGGCCGGTGCCGGCGGCAAGGGCGGCGGGGAGGTCGGCGAGGGACTCCAGGCGGCGGTGGGGGAGGTCGAAGAGGGCGGCGGCGCGTTCGACCGAGACGCCGCGCGGGGTGCCGAGCAGCGCCTCGAACTCCTCGCCGCCGAGCGCCTGCTGCTGCGGCAGGAAGTGGAAGATGCCGCCGCCGCCGTTGTCGATCACGACGATGCGGACGGGGGTGTGGACGTCGCGCAGCGCGGCGAGGCCGCCGATGTCGTGGAGCAGGCCGAGGTCCCCGGTGACGATCGTGGTCGGCCGCCCGCTCGCATGAGCCGCCCCGATCCCCGAGGAGATCAGCCCGTCGATCCCGTTGGCGCCGCGGTTGGAGAGCAACAGCACGTCGGCATCGCCAGACCCGAGAAACGTCTCCTGGTCCCGGATCGGCATCGAGGAGGCGGTGTAGACGAGCTCCCCATCGCTGTGGGCCTTTCCCAGCGCCAGATGCAGGGCGGCCTCCTCGATCGGGGACGCACGGGTAGTTAGGTCCGCGATCGAGGAGGCCGCCGCGTCGGAATTGGCGCGCTGTCCCAGCTCTTCAGCGATCACATTCAGTGCGATTGCCTCGGCCTTCAGCCACGCTTCCGGAGCGCCGCGAGGGGCCCCCTGAGCGAACCTCCCCGCAGTTCGTGAGTGAAGGGGCCCCCTCGCGGCGCCCTCGGAGCTCGCCTTTTCCAGTCGCGCCGCCCACCCGCTCGCGCACTCCGTCGGGTCTGCCCGCAGGATCGCCGCCGCCCTCCCGGTCGGCTCATTCCAGCCGCCAGTCGGGTCGACCACGATCTGGTCGGCGCCGCTCGCCGCGAGCCACTGGCGCAGGGGCTTCGAGGTCGGCAGCTCGCCGAAGCGCAGCACCAGCTCGGGGACGACGCCGCGCGCCCAGTGCTCGTCGCGCAGCAGCGTGTCGTAGGTGGTGACGACGTAGGAGCGGTCGTGGGGGCCGAGTCGCAGCTGCGAGCTCGGCTCGGCGAGGATCGGGAAGCCGGACGCGCGGGCGAGGTGGGCGAGCGGCTCGCGCAGCTCCGGGTCCGTTTGCCGGCCGGCGACGATCACCCCGGCGATCGCGTCGCCGATGTGGCCGGCGACCTCGTCGAGGATGAACTGGGTCGGCTCCAGGTCGACGCGGGTGACCGCGGTCAGCGGGCGCTCGCCGCGGCCGTGGAGGGCGAGCTCGTCGGTCGCCGTCACCGCGCCCTCGACCGACAGCGGCGAGAGCGGCTCGCGCCAGGGCAGGTTGAGGTGGACGGGCCCGGGGCGGATCTCGCCGCGCGCCCGGGCGAGCGCCCGGCAGGCGACCGAACGCATGTGCAGCAGGCCCGCGTCGTCGGCCTCGTGGGTGCCGACTTCGCAGAACCAGCGCACCGATTCGCCGAAGGTCTTGATCTGGTCGATCGTCTGCCCGGCACCGATCCCGCGCAGCTCGGGCGGTCGGTCGGCGCTCAGCACAATGAGAGGGATCCCCGATTCGTCGGCCTCGGCGACCGCCGGGTGGTAGTTGACGAGCGCCGTGCCCGAGGTGCAGAGCAGCGCCACCGGCTCGCCGCTCGCCTGCGCCGCGCCGAGCGCGAAGAAGGCGGCGGAACGCTCGTCGACGATCACCGTCACCTCGATTCCCGGCTCGCGCCAGAGCGCCACCGCGAGCGGCGTCGAGCGCGACCCCGGTGAGACGACCGCCCGCCGCACCCCGCCGCGTGCCAGCTCCTCGACGAAAGCCGAGGCGAGCGCGGTATTGGCGTTGGTCGGGTCCATGCTGTGGAGAGAAAGTTGCTCTATACGCCACTAAAGCTCCACGGCAACCTCAAAGCCGGTGGCGCTCAAGTGAATCCTCGTCGATCACGATCCCCAGCCCCGGTCCCGGCGGCTCGTGCAGGAGGTCGCCCTCGAGGTGGCATTCGTCGGCGGCGATCGTCGCCGCGAAGAGCCGCTGCGTGGCGAGGCCGTGGGCGAGCCGTTCGTCGGCGAAGCGGGGCGAGTCGAGCCACTCGGCAAGCCGCCGGCCGATCGCGATCCCGACCGGCCCGTCGAGGGCGCTGGCGACGTAGCTGCGCATCCGCCCGGCGATCTCCCGGCCCGGCTCGAACCCGCCGACCTTCGACAGCTTCACCCCGGTGACCGAGAACGAGTCGGCGCGGATCACCTCCTCGGCGTCCTCGACCGTGACGATGCTCTCGTCGCCGGCCAGCCAGATCCGCGTGCGGCGCGCCAGCTCGGCCGCTTCGGCGATCGTCGCCACCGGCTGCTCGACCAGCTCGATCCCAAGTGGTTCGACCGCGGCGAGGATCTCCGTCGCCTCCTCCAGCGACCAGGCTGCGTTGGCGTCGAGGCGGATCCGCGCCTCGTCACCGACTGCTTCGCGCACCGCCTGCACCTGAGCAACGTCGTCCCCGGTGCCGACCTTCAGCTTGAACGTCCCGAAGCCATCGGCCGCCCAGCGTTCCGCTTCGGCAGCGACCGCGGCGGGCTCACCGCTGACGAGCGTCGCGTTGCAGCGGACCGGCGCGTGCCAGGCGCCCCCGCCGTCGCGCTTCTCGGCGAGGTCTATAAGTGCGGTCGAAAGCGCGCACAGAGCAGGCATCGAGAGCCCCTCGGCCACCTCCCGTGGGATGGCTCCCTCGTTCGCGGACGCACTTGCAGGTAGGTCCGCGAACGAGGGAGCCATCCCTACCGCCTCCAATTCCTTCAGGACCTCCTCGATCGTCACCCCGCCCCGCAAGCTCAGCGGCACCGCTTCTCCAAGCCCCTCGACGCCGTCCTTGTCCCTGATCCGCAGCAGCACCATCTCGCGTCGCGTCAAGGTGCCGCGGGCCGTCACGTACGGCTCCTTGAACGGCAACGCGTAAGGGACGACCTCGATCACGCGGAGAGCAGCAAGCCGACGGTGACCAGGACGCTGTAGACGCCGAGCAGGGCGCCGGTCGCGGCCAGCGCTTTGTTCAGGGCCGGGCCGTCGGTGCGGGTTTCCAGCGCCCGGGTCGGTTTGATCGCCAGCGGCGCGGCCAGCAGGCCGAGCAGCGGCCACCACTGGCATTCGCCCGCCCAGATCGAGAAGGGCAGGACGACGAACGCGCCGACCACCAGCAGCCGGTACACGTTGACCGCGTTGGCCCGGCCCATCCGCACCGCCGAGGTCATCTTGCCCGCGCGGCGGTCGGTCTCCAGGTCGCGCACGTTGTTGACGACGAGGATCGCGGTGGCGAGGAAGCCGACCGCGATCGACAGCCCGAGCGGCAGCGCATCGAGTTCTTCCAGCTGCACGAAGTAGCTGCCGTTGACCGCGACCAGGCCGAAGAAGAGGAAGACGAAGACCTCGCCGAGCCCGGCGTAGCCGTAGGGGCGGGGGCCGCCGGTGTAGAGGACGCCGGCGGCGATCGAGGCGACGCCGACGACGAGGATCACCCAGCCCGCCACCGCCGCCAGGTAGATCCCGCAGGCGACCGCGACGGCGAAGGCGACCCAGGTCGCGGTCAGGACGCGCCGCGGCGTGACCAGCCCCGCCGAGGTGACCCGCACCGGGCCGAGCCGGTCGGCGGTGTCGGCGCCGCGGCGGGCGTCGGAGTAGTCGTTGGCGAGATTGGTGCCGATCTGGATGAAGATCGAGCCGACCAGCGCCGCGACGAAGGCGCCCCAGCGCGGCAGGTGCCCGGCGAACTGCCAGGCCGCCGCCGTCCCGACCAGGACCGGGGCGATCGCCGCCGGCAAGGTTCGCGGCCGCGCCGCCTGGACCCAGATCACCGGGCCTCCCGGTCGCGGTTGTTCATGATGCAGACGATATGAGAATCGACGACTGGCTCGCTCAACGAGCCCAGAGCTGCCCCGAGCGGACGGCGCTGATCGCCGAAGGGGCGGAGGTCACCTACGCCGAGCTGGAGGCGGAAGCGACCTGGGTCGCGCGGCGCCTCGCCGCCCACGGTGTGCGCCGTGGCTCGACCGCCGCGCTGACCATGCACCCGCGCCGCGAGCAGGTCGTCCTCGTCCACGCGCTGATGAAGGTCGGCGCCGCGCTCTTGCCGCTCAGCCCGCGGCTGACCGCGGCCGAGCGGGCGCGGATCGTCGAGGTGGTCGAGCCGATCGTCGACCTCGACGATCCCGGCCTCCTCACCCAGACCGAGGCCGACCTGCCGATGCTCGGCGAGCACGACACCGACGCCGTCTGCGCCTATGTCCTCAGCTCCGGCAGCACCGGCACGCCGGAGCCGATCGGCCTCACCTACGGCAACTTCCTCTGGAGCGCGATGGGCGGTGCCTTCAACATCGGCGTAGACCCGGCCGACCGCTGGCTCTGCTGCGTGCCGCTCAGCCATATCGCCGGGCTCAGCATCGTCATGCGCAGCGCGATCTACGGGACGACCGCGGTCGTCCACGACGGCTTCGACGTCGAGCGCGTGGCGCGCTCGCTGGCGGAGGACCGGATCAGCGTCGTCTCGCTGGTGACGACGATGCTCTCCCGCCTGCTCGACGCCGACGCCGACCTCTCTGGGCCGCGGGCGATCCTGGTCGGCGGCGGCCCGGTCCCCGAGTCGACCCTCGCCGCGGCGCTCGACCGCGGCGCCACCGTCGTCCAGACGTACGGCCTCACCGAGACCTGCTCGCAGGTGACGACGCTCGCCCCCGAGGACGCGCGGCGCAAGCTCGGCTCCGCCGGGCGCCCGCTGCTCACCAGCCACCTGCGGATCCGCGACGGCGAGATCCTCGTCCAGGGCCCGACTGTCGCCCCCGGCCGCTATGACGAGTCGGGCTGGCTCCACACCGGCGACCTCGGCTATATCGACGAGGAAGGCTTCCTCTACGTGCGCGACCGGATCGACGACATGATCGTCACCGGCGGCGAGAACGTCGTCCCCTCCGAGGTCGAGGAGGTTCTCCTGGCGCACCCGGCGGTGGTCGAGGCGGCGGTGATCGGCAGGGAGGACCCGGAGTGGCAGCAGGCGGTCACCGCTGTCGTGGTGTTGGCGCCCGACGCCGAGGTCACACCGGACGAGCTCCGCCACCACTGCGCCGCGACGCTGGCCGGCTACAAGGTGCCGAAGCGGGTCGAGCTCGCCGCCGCGCTGCCGCGCACGCCCTCGGGCAAGTTGATGCGCCGTGCGCTCCGCTGATGAACGGGGCTCTCCGCTAGCCTGCCGCCCATGCGAACCGACGACATCTTCTACGACAAAGACGCCGACCTCTCCAAGCTCGCGGGCAAGACGGTCGCGATCCTCGGCTACGGCTCCCAGGGCCACGCCCACGCCCTCAACCTGAAGGATTCCGGCGTCTCGGTGATCGTCGGGCTGCGTCCCGATTCCTCCAGCCGCGCCAAGGCCGAAGAGGCGGGCCTCGAGGTCCTCGACATCGGCGACGCGACGAAGCGCGGCGACATCGTGATGATCCTGCTGCCGGACGAGAAGCAGGGCCGGCTCTGGCGCGATGAGATCAGCGCCGGGATCGAGCCCGGCAACCTCCTGCTCTTCGCCCACGGCTTCGCGATCCACTTCGGTGAGATCGAGCCCCCCGAGGGCGTCAACGTCGGCATGGTCGCGCCGAAGGGCCCGGGCCACCTGGTCCGTCGCCAGTACGAGGAAGGCAACGGCGTCCCCTGTCTGATGTCGGTCCACCAGGATGCCGACGGCACCGCCCACGACGTGGTGCTCGCCTACGCATCCGGGATCGGCGGCGGTCGCGCCGCGGTGATCGAGACGACCTTCAAGGAAGAGTGCGAGTCCGACCTGTTCGGCGAGCAGGCGGTGCTCTGCGGCGGCGCTTCGGAGCTGGTCAAGGCCGGCTTCGAGACCCTGGTCGAGGCAGGCTACGACCCGCGCCTCGCCTACTTCGAGTGCCTCCACGAGCTGAAGCTGATCGCCGACCTGATGTACGAGAAGGGGATCCGCGGGATGGAGTACTCGATCTCCAACACCGCCGAGTACGGCGACCTGACCCGCGGCAAACGGGTGATCGGCGAGGCCTCGCGTCAAGCGATGAAGGAGATTCTCGGCGAGATCCAGTCAGGCGAGTTCGCCCGCGAGTTCATCGCCGAGAACGAGGCGGGCGGCGAGAAGTTCGACGAACTGCGCAAGGCCGGCGCCGACCACGAAATCGAGAAGGTGGGCAAAGAGTTGCGGGACATGATGCCTTGGATCGACCAAGGGTTCTAGGAGCTCCGGCCCGGCGGGTCCTGTCGCCGCAGGGGCCCCCGGTGCCTTCCGGTAGCTAAAGCTTCCTCAGGCACCGGCACCCTACGGCGCCACCCCCCGGGAGGGAGGTTGCTCGGGCCGCACTACCGGCCCGCGATCTCCTTTTAAGGCTGGAAGGGTCGGGAGCGTGAAGTTGTAGGGACGCTTCGTCCCTTCCAGCTTTCACCAGAGGTGGAGCGCGGTGGTGCTTCCTGCGCTCGACCGTGGGCCCCGACCTGGGGGGTGGCGCCGCGGGGGGAACCATCCCGAGGAAGCTTCAGCTACCGGAGGGATGGTGGGTCCCGGCGGCGACAGGACCCGCCAGGCCGGAGCTCGCCCGTCCCTTACCTGTGAGTCTCCCCCTCGGCCAACTTCCCGTCCCTTCCCACATACCCGTCCTTCCCCCCGACGACCACGTACACCGCCTCCTCCGAGTCGCTGAGGTTGCGCAGGCGGCGCTCGGTCGGGGCGTCGACCCAGGCGAGGCCGCCCGGCTCGAGCTCCTCGACCCGGCCGTCGCCGAATTCGATCGCCACCCGGCCCGAGTGGAGGAAGTAGAGCTCCTCCTGCTCGTCGTGGAAGTGGCTGCCGGTGGCGTAGGAGGGAGGCAGGACGATCGCGTTGACGCCGAAGGCGGTGACCCCCAGCGCGCCGCGGATCTTGCGGAAGCCGGGGCCCTCGCCGAGGTCGGCGAGGTTGGCCGTCGACCAGCCCTCGCCGTGCTTCACCTTGTCGTTCGTCTCGTCGCTCATCGTCCTGCCTCCCTTGCCTGGTTTTCCCTGTGGTTCAGACGGTCGGTGCCGCGGGCGGGGCCTGCGGCGGTGCGGCAGGGCCACCGCCGAGGTTGCCGACGCCGGCCGCTTTCTCGATCCCGATCGGCGGGTAGTCGTCGGTCAGCAGCGCGAGGTAGCCGTAGACCCGTGCGTAGAAGCTGTTGCAGAAGGTCATCGCGGTATTGAGCCCCTCCGGCAGATAACCACGGAAGACGATCGTCAGCCAGGCGATCACCGCGATCCACTCGTGCGCGTAGCTGACCGCGTAGGAGACGATCAGCATCGGCAGCGCCAGGATGATCCGGAAGAACGCCTTCAGCCGGCTCTGGTGCTCGGCGCGGGGCGCGAAGTTGACGCGGATCGGGTAGCTGGGGTCGTCGGCGAGGCCAAACGGCGGCCACTCGTCGGTCTGCAGATAGATCCAGGCCGAGGTGCGGATGAAGAAGCGGACGAACCCCGAATTCAGGTTGTAGAGGCCCTCCGGGTAGCGGCCTAGGATCACGACAGCCACCCAGGCGAAGAGGTGGGTGAACGCGGCGGCGATGTAATAGACGATCGCGACGATGATCCACGGGATCGCGAGGATGATCCGGAAGAAGGTGGTCGCGCGGTTCTGCTCCGACTGGAAGTCGGCTTCATAGCTGACTGGGTACATCACTCCCCCTAAATGTCGTTTTGCCTTCTGAGCGGCTCTTTCGGGTGCCTTCTGGACGGCTGGGCCAGCCTAACCCGAGGCTCGGCGGCGGTCCACCTGCTCTGGTCAATAACCTGTCGCCTCGATGTCGACCACGGACACCATCGCCACCATCCCGGCCGACCTGAAACCGGCGGACGGACGTTTCGGCTGCGGGCCCTCGAAGGTCCGCCCTGAGGCGCTCGCCAGGCTGGCCGAGCAGTCGCATCTGATGGGCACCTCGCACCGGCAGGCGCCGGTCCGCGACCTCGTCCGGCGGGTCCGCGAGGGCCTCACCGAGCTGCTCGGGCTGCCCGACGGCTACGAGGTGGCGCTCGGTAACGGCGGCACCACCGCCTTCTGGGAGTCGGCCTGCGCCTGGCTGATCCGCGAGCGCTCGCTGCACCTCACCTACGGCGAGTTCTCGTCGAAGTTCGCCAAGTCGGCCGCCGCGGCACCGTTCCTCGGCGACCCGATCCTGATCGAGGCACAACCGGGCGACGCGCCCGC
This sequence comes from uncultured Actinomycetes bacterium, assembly GCA_963824485.1. Taxonomy (GTDB): domain Bacteria; phylum Actinomycetota; class Thermoleophilia; order Solirubrobacterales; family 70-9; genus VAYN01. Next base: position 19,722 of record CAWGPH010000003.1, on the reverse strand, counting down.
GCCGCGCGGCGAGCCTGCCGCCGACGTGATCGGGTGGGCCCACAACGAGACCTCGACCGGTGTGATGGTCCCGGTCGAGCGCCCCGCCGACGCGGGCGACGCGCTGGTCCTGATCGACGCCACCTCGGGCGCCGCCGGGCTGCCGCTCGATGCCTCCCAGGCCGACGCCTACTACTTCGCCCCGCAGAAGGGCTTTGCCTCCGACGGCGGCCTCTGGCTCGCCGCGCTCAGCCCCGCCGCGATCGCCCGGATCGAGCAGCTCGACGGCGCCGCTGACCGCTGGCAGCCGGAATTCCTCTCGCTCGCGGTGGCGCTCGACAACTCGCGCAAGCAGCAGACCTACAACACGCCGGCGCTCGCCACCCTGATCCTGCTCGCCGACCAGATCGACTGGATGCTCGGCAACGGCGGGCTCGACTGGTGCGTGGCGCGGACCGGCGATTCCTCGGGCCGCCTCTACTCGTGGGCCGAGGCAAGCGATTTCGCGACCCCGTTCGTCGCTGATCCGGCGCAGCGCTCGCTGGTCGTCGGCACGATCGACTTCGCCGACGGCGTCGACGCGGCGGCGATCGCCAAGGCGCTGCGTGCCAACGGCATCGTCGACACCGAGCCCTACCGCAAGCTCGGCCGCAACCAGCTGCGGATCGGCATGTTCCCGGCGGTCGAGCCCGACGACGTCGAGGCGCTCACCCGGTGCATCGACTGGGTGGTCGCGAACGTCGACGGGGTCCGGACCCAGGACTAGGGTGCCGCGTCCGATGAAGGTCCTGGTCAAGGAGAAGATCGCCGATACTGGCGTCGACCTGCTGCGCTCGCAGTTCGAGGTCGACCTCGGGCTCGACATGGGCGACGAGGAATTCCGCGCCAAGCTCGGCGACTACGACGCGATCCTGATCCGCTCGGCGACCAAGATGACGCCGGAGCTGATCGACCTGGCGACCAACCTGAAGGTGATCGGCCGGGCCGGGACCGGGGTCGACAATGTCGACATCCCGGCGGCGACGCGACGCGGGATCATCGTCGCCAACGCGCCCGAGTCGAACTCGGTGGCCGCCGCCGAGCACACCCTGGCGCTCTCCCTGGCGATGTTCCGCAACGTCCCGCAGGCGCAGGCGACGCTCGTCGCCGGGCGCTGGGACCGGGCGAAGTTCAAGGGCGCCGAGCTCTACGGCAAGGCGCTCGGCGTGATCGGCTTCGGCCGGATCGGCCAGCTGGTCGCCAAGCGCGCCCAGAGCTTCGACATGGAGGTCCTCGCCTTCGACAAGTTCGTCTCCGCCGAGCGCTTCCGTGAGCTCGGGGTGGAGGGGGTCGACGAGCTGACCGACCTGCTGGGGCGCGCCGACCTGGTCACCCTGCACGTGCCGAAGACTCCGGAGACGGTAGGGCTGATCGACGCCGCGGCGATCGCCGCGATGAAGGACGGCGCGCGCCTGGTCAACTGCGCGCGCGGCGAGCTGGTGGAGCTCGACGATCTCGTCGCCGGGCTCGAGTCGGGCAAGCTGGCCGGCGCGGCGCTCGACGTCTTCCCTTCGGAGCCGTTCACCGAGCATCCGATCTTCGCCCGCGACGACGTCGTCGTCACCCCGCATCTCGGCGCCTCGACCGCCGAGGCGCAGGACCGGGCCGGCGTCGTCACCGCCGAGCAGGTGACCGAGGCGCTGACCGGCGGCGTCGTCACCAACGCGGTCAACATCGCCGCCGTGCGCCCCGAGGAGATGGAGGCGCTGGCGCCCTTCGTGCCGCTCTGCGAAAAGCTCGGCAAGCTGGCGCAGGGCCTCGGCGACGGCTCGGTCGACCGGGTCACCGCCGAGTTCCGCGGTCGCCTCGCCTCCTACGACACCCGCCTGCTCGGGATCGCCGTCCTGGTCGGGATCCTCTCCGGCAACACCGAGACGCCGGTCAACCTGGTCAACGCGCCGCAGATGGCCGAGGAGCGAGGCATCGAGCTGACCGAGACGAAGGACGCCAGCACCGAGGACTTCACCGAGCTGGTCACCGTGCGGCTCGGTTCGGGCGACGCCGAAGTCGAGGTCGCCGGCACCGGGGTCGGTCCCAAAAACGAGCCCTACCTGGTCTCGGCCTGGGGCGAGAGCTTCTTCCTGCCCTTCGCCGAGCACATCACCGTGTTCCGCTACGCCGACCAGCCGGGGATGATCGGCCGCGTCGGCACCGCCTTCGGCGAGGAGGGCGTGAACATCGTCTCGGCGGCGGTCGGCGCCGAGCGCGGGGGAGGGGACGCCGCGGTGATGGCCCTGACCACCGACGCGCCGGTCCGTCCCGACGCGCTGCGGACGATCCTCGGGCTCGACGGGTTCGCGGTCGGTCGCTCCGTCGATCTCTGACCGCAACGTCTGCGTCAAAGGATTGTTAAGAGGGCGATGAAGCGCCTCAGCCTCCTCGTCCTGGCGGTCCTCGTGGCCGTCGCGGCCGTCGCCGTCTCCGCGTCGGCGGCCACGCCGAGCCCACGCCTGGCGACGCCAGTCGCCGAACACTCGGTCAACCTGGTGCTCGCCGGCAGCCCCGGCAACGATCGGATCACGATCGAACTCTCCGCCGACGGGCGCTCCTACGAAATCGAATCGGCGACGCCGCTGGAAGTCGGCAGCCCCGTCTGCGCCCATCCCGGAAAACGGCCGGAAGCGCTGCTCTGCGAAGCGGCCCCGATCGCCGGTTTCGAAATCAACACCGGGGCTGGGGACGACGTCGTCACCCTCGGCCGCACCGTGCCGGTCCCGGCGACGATCCGCGGCGGCGAAGGCAACGACGTCCTCACCGGCGGCGCTGGCGCCGACAAGCTGATCGGCGGGCCCGGCAACGACGAACTGATCGGCCGCGCCGGCAACGACCTCTTGATCGGCGGCTCCGGCAACGACACCCTGATCGGCGGCCCCGGTGACGACATCCTGCGCGGCGGCTCAGGCCAGAACATCGAGGTCGGTGGTTCGGGCAAGAACGCGATCGAATAGGCCGCCGCGCGGCGGGCCCGGCGCTAGTGGTCCATCCGGCAAATTCCGACACCCATATGGCGGCTGCAAACCGGCGCCCGCCTTTGTCCTCGGTCGGCCCAATAGTGCCCACTATTGGGCCTCCCTGCGTCCGCGGCCCGCTTGGTTTTCGCTCGCCATATAGGCCCCGGACTTACCGGATGGACCACTAGGTCGTCGCGGCGGCGCGGCGGCCGAGCAGTGCGCCGCCGATGAACAGCACGCTGATCGCCAGTCCGACCAGGGCGATCCCCGCGTCGAGCCGGAAGGCCGCCTGGAAGCCGTCGATGAACGGCGGGTTGAAGCTGGAGAAGATCGTCGTCGTCAGGCCGAGGCCGATCGAGCCGCCGGCGATCTGGAACATGTAGACGATGCCGCCCGCCAGACTCGCCTTCGATTCGTTGACCGAGGTCACCCCAGCAGTGGTCGCGGTCGGGTAGAAGCTGCCGATCCCGATCCCGAGGATCAGCATCCCCGGCACCAACGCGGCGTAGCTGGAGCCCGAGCCGACGAGCGAGAAGAGGACCCCCGCGGCGGTCATGCAGCCGGCGCCGATCACGGTCAGGCGCTTCGGCCCGAGCCGCGCGTAGAGCGGCCCGGCACCGAAGGAGACGAGCGCGAAGGTGGCCAGCGCCGGGACCATCCCCAGCCCCGCTTCGAGCGGCGAGAAGCCGAGCTGGCTCTCCATGTACTGGGGCAGGTAGAGCAGCGCCGCGAAGAAGGTCGCCGACATGCAGAGGATCGCCACGCAGGCGGCGGCAAAGTCGCGGTTGGCGATGATTTCCGGCGGGATCAGCCCGTGTCGTCCGGCGCGCCGCTCGAGCGGGACGAACGCGGCCACCAGCACCACAGCGACGACCAGCATGAAGATCACCCGCGGGTCGCCCCAGCCCCAGTCGTCGACCTGGTCGAGAGCGACCAGCAGCGAGACCAGCCCGATCGAGATCGCCGCGATACCCGGGTAGTCGATCTCGTGGTCGGCGTCGTCGGGTTCGGCGAGGTGCACGCTCGACCAGACCACGGCGACCGCGAAGGCGGCGATCGGCACATTGACGAAGAGGATCCAGCGCCAGCTGGCGAGGTCGGTGAGGACGCCGCCGATCAGCGGCCCCGCCGCGTTGCCGAGCCCGGCCGCGCCGATGATGATCCCGCCCGCCAGCCCCGCCTTGCTTTTGGGGAGGATCGCGTAGGTCATCCCGAGGATCGCCGGCCACATCAGGGCGCCGCCGATCCCCATCAGGGCCCTGGTGACGATCAGCCAGGTCTCGGTCGGCGCGGCGCCCCCGGCCGCCGACATCGCCGCGAAGATCCCGGCGCCGAGGAAGAAGCAGACGCGGCGGCCGAACATGTCGGCGAGTCGACCGCCGGTGACGATCAGCACCCCGAAGGTGAGCGCATAGGCATTCACCACCCACTGGATCGTGTTGATGTTGGTGTGGAAGTCGCTCTCGATCGTCGGCAGGGCGACGTTGATCGCCGAGAAGTCGTTGGCGATCACGAAGACGGCGGCCCCCATCGCGAAGAGGGCCATCCAATTCGTCCGCGTCCGATCCCCCACGGGCGGCAGGGTACGTCACCGGCCGGCGGGTGCGCTACCCTCCACCGTGGAAATGGCCTTTCCGCTGAACAGCCTCGCGCTTCTCCTTCTCCTCCCCCCTCGGGGGGAATAGCGCTGGGCGGCGCGTCAGCCGCGAGAGACAACAGGCCATTCGAGACTTAGAGAGAAGGAGGGGTCCCGTGGGACCGAACGACACCGAAGTGACCGCATCGCCCGACGCCAAACGCGTCCACATCTTCGACACGACGCTGCGCGATGGCGAGCAATCGCCCGGCATCTCGCTCAACCCGGCCGAGAAGGTGGAGATCGCCCAGCAGCTGGCGCGGCTCGGCGTCGACGTGATCGAGGCCGGCTTCCCGATCGCCTCGCCAGGGGATTTCGAAGCGGTGCAGGCGATCGCCCGCAAGGTCGAAGGACCGGTCATCTGCGGCCTGGCGCGTACCCACAAAGCCGACATCGACGCCGCCTGGGGGGCGGTCAAAGACGCCGCGCAGCCGCGCATCCACACCTTCATCTCGACCTCCGACATCCACATCCAGCACCAGCTGCAGACCGACCGCGATGACGTCAAGGGCCAGGCCAAGGCGGCGGTGACGATGGCGCGGGCCTACTGCGAGGACGTCGAGTTCTCGCCGATGGACGCGACCCGCTCCGACTTCGAGTTCACCGCCGAGGTACTGGCGATCGCGATCGAGGCGGGGGCGACGGTGATCAACGTCCCCGATACGGTCGGCTACACGACGCCGGAGGAGTACGCCGCGATGTGGACCCGCTTCTACGAGCTGGTCCCGGGCCTGCGCGGGGTCGAAACCTCGGTCCACTGCCACGACGACCTGGGCCTGGCCGTCGCCAACTCCTACGCCGGGGTGCAGGCGGGCGCGCGCCAGGTGGAGTGCGCGATCAACGGGCTCGGCGAGCGCGCCGGCAACTGCTCGCTGGAGGAGATCGCGATGCTGATCAAGGTCCGCGAGGACGTCCACGGCTTCACCACCGGGATCAACACCCGGGAGATCGCCCGCGCCAGCCGCCTGGTCAGCCGCATGACCGGGTACGCGGTGCAGCCGAACAAGGCGATCGTGGGACGCAACGCCTTCGCCCACGAGTCCGGGATCCACCAGGACGGCGTGCTGAAGGAGCGCAGCACCTACGAGATCATGGACGCGACCGAAGTCGGCTTCGAGTCCAACTCGATCGTGCTCGGCAAGCACTCCGGCCGCCACGCCCTGAAAGACGCCCTGGAGCAGCTCGGCTACAAGATCGACGGCGGCGCTCTCAACTCGGCCTTCAAGGCCTTCAAGGAGATCGCCGACCGCAAGAAGCAGGTGACCGCGCTCGACCTGGAGGCGATCGTCTCCGACGAGATGCGCGACCGCAGCGACGGCCACGAGCTGGCCTCGTTCGAGGTCTTCGCGGCGACCGGCAAGGAGCCGATGGCGAAGATCGGCATCGCCCTGCCCTCGGGCGAGGAGGTCGTCGGCGAGAGCACCGGCGACGGCCCGATCGATGCCGTCTTCCGCGCGATCCAGGTGGCGACGGGGGTCGAGTCCGAGCTCGTCAAATACACGGTCGAGGCGGTGACCGGGGGGGAGGACGCCCTCGGCCAGACCACCGTGATGCTGAGGACCAACGGCACCCTCGCCTCGGGTTCCGGAGTCGCCACCGACATCATCGAGGCGAGCGCCCGCGCCTACCTGCGAGCCCTCTCCAATTCCCTGGAAGGCGCCGCGACCCGCGAGGCCGAGGCCGCCACCGCCGAAGCCATGGTCGAGCGCACCCCCGGCCCGTAACGAAGATTCCCCAATCCGCGCGCCCCGCGCGCGGATTGGGCCGCCACCATCGGTCCCATGCCGGGACCGTCCGTTCCTCTATCCGCTATTCGGACACGCCAACGATCTGATGCGTCAGATCGGGAGGTGGGCGCTCTGGCCGGACGACAGCATGGGGTGGTGGCGCGCCGTCAACTGCTCGAGATGGGATTCCGGACGGGTGCAATTGGCCGGAGGGTCCGCGCGGGACGGCTGCGGCCGATCCACCGGGGTGTTTACGCGGTCGGACACTCGGCGCTGACCAGGCGGAGCCATTGGATGGCCGCCGTGCTTGCCTCGGGTTCCGGAGCGGTAGTGAGCCACTCGGTGGCGGCGGCTCTTTGGGGGATCCGGCAGGCCGGCAGTGGCCGGATCGACGTCACCGTCCCGAGGTCCAGTCCGTCAACCGAGACGATTCGGAAGCACTGCGTCTGTCTGCCACGGGACGAGGTCACGGTCGTCGAAGGGATTCCGGTGACGACGGCGGCCCGGGCTGTGTTGGACCTGGCGGCGGACAAAGGTGGGGCGGCGGCGGAGACGGCGCTCCGGGAGATGGAATACCTCGGGATCTACGGACCCGTCTCGCTCCCGGCGCTGCTCGGGCGATATCCACGCCACAAAGGGACGCTGATCGTTCGTGAGCCGGACCGAGTTCCACGGAGACCGTTTTTGTTGGTTTCCAATCTAAGAGAGATTGCTCGGTTGGACCTCCTGTCGAACGTATAGGTCCTCGAACTCCACGGGAGAGACGTCGCCCAGGGATTCGTGCAGGCGGTCGTTGTTGAACCAGGCGATGTACTCGACGGCGGCCAGCTCGAGCTGTGATCGGGAGCGCCAGACGCGGTCGGCGATCAGCTCGGTCTTGAAGGTGTCGACGAAGCTCTCGGCCATCGCGTTGTCGTAGGCATCGCCGACCGATCCGACCGAGGCCAGCACCCGGTGGTCGTCGAGTTCCTGGGTGTAGTCGGCAGAGGTGTATTGCCCGGACTCAACCGGTCCTCGCAACACCGGTTTTCAATGAGCGAACCGTAGCGGTAGACCAGCCTCGAGCTGCTGTGGAGGTCGCGTAGGTGCCGTCGTGGAGGCTCGCCCGGAGGGCGGCCGTAGCGACGGCACCTACGCGAGCCGCCGCCCGGGAAGGGTTGCCGGTGGCGTAGCTCGTCTTCGCCGCCGTGTCGGCTCAGCTGATCGCAGCGAGGTGTTCGTCGAGAGCCTCGGCAGGGGTGCGCCAGCCGAGTGTCTTGCGCGGGCGGCCGTTCAGGGTGGCGGCCACGGCGGCGAGGTCTTCGGCACCGTGGCGCGCGAGGTCGGTGCCTTTCGGGAAGTACTGACGCAGGAGGCCGTTGGTGTTCTCGTTGGTCGCGCGCTGCCAGGGGCTCTGCGGATCGCAGAAGTAGACCGGCAGCCCGGTGTCGATCCGCAGCTTGGCGTGCTGGGCCATCTCGGCGCCCTGGTCCCAGGTCAGCGAGCGGCGCAGCTGCTCGGGCAACGTGACGATCGCGGCAGCGATCGCATCACGGACCGCCTCGGCGCCGTGCCCGCTCACCGGCGGCCCGTTCTTGACCCTCGGGGTGGCCCGGTCCTTGTCGGGCGGTAGATGCAGCAGCATCACGAAGCGGGTGCTCCGCTCGACGAGAGTGCCGATCGCCGAGCGACCGGTCCCGAGGATCAGGTCGCCCTCCCAGTGGCCGGGGACGGCGCGGTCGCCCGCCTCGGCCGGCCGCTCACTGATCATGACCTCCTCGCCGATGAAGCCCTTGCCGCGAGCCCGTGCGCGAGCGCGCGGGACGCGCAGCGCCCGCCCGGTCCGCAGACAGGCGACGAGCTCTCGCTTCAGCGCGCCGCGGCCCTGCACGTAGAGAGCCTGGTAGATCGCCTCGTGGGAGATCCGCATCGACTCATCATCGGGAAAGTCGATCTTCAGCCGGTTGGAGATCTGCTCCGGGCTCCACGCGCTCGCCCACCTGCGGTCCTGGCGGCGCGGCTTGTTGCGGCCCCTCCACGGCTTGGGGGTGGGCCCGGGCACCGCGGCGCCATCCGCCCGGCGAACCTTTCCGGCGAGACGGTCCTGGACGTAGTCGCGCAGTCGCTCATCAGCAGCAAGCTTCGCGGTCTTCGGGCGACGGGCCATCAGCTCCGCCTTCCACTGGGCGATCGAGGCCCGGTACTCGAGCTTGCCGCCTCGCGTGGCCGCGTTGCGGCGCAGCTCCCGGGAGATCGTCGACGGAGACCGGCCCAGGTGCCGGGCGATCTCGCGAACACCGGTGCCCTGCGCCCGCAGCAGCGCGATCTCCTCGCGCTCCTCGAAGCACAGGTAACGGCCCGAGAGCGGCTTGGTCATGAACGTGGCCATCCCGCCACGCTCTCGAAACCATCGGCTGCCGGCCGCCTGAAAGGCACCGACCGCGAGCGCCGCCTCCTCGCTGCTCAGTCCCTTCGCGATCTCGTGCCAGAACAGCCGCTCGACGTCGCGCCGCAGCGACGGCTTGCCCGGCGACTTCATCGGCGCCCTGCCCGTCAGCTCGGTCATCCACCCAGCCGGTCTGCCCATCGCTCACCTCCGTGCTCAGGTGTTGCGACGACCGGTTGAATCCACCTTGCGAGCCGCGATCGGTGTGGGCGACGAGCTGGAAGTCGGCACCGCGCTCACGTTGGCCGAGCGCCATCCGCAGGGCATCGAGCACCAGGTCGGTGCGCATGTGGGAGGCCAGCTGCCAGCCCACGACCTTGCGGCTGAAGGCGTCGATCACGAAGGAGAAGAACGACGCCCCCTCCCAGGAGCGCAGGTAGGTGAAGTCGCCGACCCAGAGCCGGTCGGGAGCCTCGGCGCCGAAGTCGCGCTCGACCAGGTCGGGCCGGCGGTGGGCGTCGGGGTCGGGCTTTGTCGTGCGCCAGGCCTTCCCACGCCGCTTGGCGCCTTGGATCTCGGCTTCTCGCATCAGCCGCTGCACGCGGCCCTTGCCGACCGCCTCTCCTTCGCGCTTGAGAGCGATCGACATGCGCCGGTAGCCGTAGGCGCAGTAGTTGCGCTCGTGGACCTCGCGGATGCGGGCGAGCAGGCGCTCGTCCTCGATCGCCCGCGAGGACCGACGGCCGGTTCGTCGCTCGTAGTAGGCGGAGGCCGACACCTCCAGGGTCCTGCAGATCGGCTCGACCCCGAAGCGCTCGCGGTGCTCCTCGACATAGGAGCTCACTTCGTTCGGCGTGGGTCGAGCTCGGCGGCGAAAAACGCCGAAGCGCTCTTGAGGATCTCGTTGGCCCGGCGCAGTTCGCGCACCTCACCGCGCAGCGCCTTCAGCTCCTCGCGCTCCTGGCTGCTCAGCAGCTCCTCGCGCTTGCCGGCGTCGGCTTCGGCCTGGCGCACCCACTTGCGCAGCGTCTCGTGGTGGATGCCCAGGTCGCGGGCTACGTGGGCGATCGGGCGGCCGGAGTCGGCGACCATCCGGGCACCGCGATCGAGCAGCTCATCGGGGTATTTCTTCTGTCGTGGCATGGCTTGGGAGTTCCCTTCTTCCAGGTAGGAATCCTGGTTTCAGGGTCTCCGTCAAACCCGGCCTGGCTCATCGAGCCTGCCTCGATCGGCTCGAGGATGACCCCGGAGGGCGCGTACGGAGCACGCTCGAGGAGCTGTTCCTCCCGTTCCTCGACGAGCACCACATCCCACGACCGCGCCTCAATGCTTGGCTCACCGTCGGCGAACACCGCTATCAAGTCGACTGCCTCTGGCCCGAGGCGCGCCTCGTCGGCGAGCTCGACGGCTTCAAGTCCCACGGGACCCGTCGCGCCTTTCGAAAGGACCGAGCCCGGGATCGACGTCTCACGGCCAGCCATTACCGCACCATCCGCATCACCGAAGACCAACTCTTGGACGAACCCTCGGAGGTCGCGGCGGATCTCTTGGCGACCCTCACCCGCGCTTACGTTCATCCGTGATAACTTACAAACGTCCATGACGACCGTGGCCCCACAAGCCGCCGACCCCATCGCCGCCGTCGGCCCCCGCATCCGCGCCCTGCGCGACGCGATGTCCCTCTCCCTGCGTGACCTGGCCGACCGCTCCGGCGTCTCCGCCCAGATGCTGTCCCAGGTCGAGCGCGGTGAGACGTCCCCGACCCTCGCCGTCGCGGCGAAGATCGCCGCCGGCCTGGAGTTGACGCTGTCCCAACTTCTGCGCCTCGACGAGGGCCGGCACGTCGCGGTCTCCCGCGCGGCCGGGCGCCGCTCGAGCCGTCGCGGCGGCCACCTGATCGAGGAGCTGACGCCGCCGCTACCCGGGCAGCGCGCCGATGTCTCCCTGCACGTCCTCGACCCCGGCGCCACCACCGGCGGCGCCGCCGACCCGCCGATGCACGAGCCGGGCAGCCGCGAGACCGTGGTCGTCCTCGCCGGTGAGCTCGCGCTGGTCCACGAGGGCACCCGCACCGAGCTTCATCAGGGAGACGCCGTCACCTTCGACGCCGATCTCCCGCACCACTTCGAGAACGAAGGAACCGAACCGACCCGCTTCATCGCGGTGATAGCCGCCGGACTGAGGAGGAGCTAGCAGTGCCAAGGAATATGTTCGAGAAGATCTGGGAGGCCCACGAAGTCTCCGAGGGGCTGATCTACATCGATCTGCACCTGGTCCACGAGGTCACCTCGCCGCAGGCCTTCGACGGGCTGCGCCTGGCCAACCGCCAGGTCCGTCGCCCCGACAAAACGCTGGCGACGGCCGACCACAACACGCCGACCGACGGCACGATGGCGGCCCGGCTGATCGCCGACGAGCTGTCCCGGGTCCAGGTCGAAACCCTGGAGCGCAACTGCGAGGAGTTCGGGCTGAAGCTGTACAGCCTCGGCTCCGACCGGCAGGGGATCGTCCACGTGATCGGCCCGGAGCTGGGCGTCACCCAGCCCGGCATGACGATCGTCTGCGGCGACAGCCACACCTCGACCCACGGCGCCTTCGGCTCGCTGGCCTTCGGGATCGGCACCTCCGAGGTCGAGCACGTGCTCGCCACCCAGTGCCTGGTGCAGAAGCGTCCGCGCACGATGCGGATCAACTACTCCGGCGAGCTCAGCCACGGCGTCACGCCGAAGGACCTGATCCTGGCGACGATCGGCCGCCTCGGCACTGGCGGCATGACCGGCTTCGCGGTCGAGTACGCGGGACCGGCGATCGAGGCGCTATCGATGCCGGGCCGGATGACGATCTGCAACATGACGATCGAGGGCGGCGGCCGGGCGGGCATGATCGCCCCCGACCAGACCACCTTCGACTACGTCAAGGGCCGTCCCGGCGCGCCGGAGGACTTCGACGCCGCCGTCGCCCGCTGGCGCGAGCTGCCGACCGACGTGGGCGCGACCTTCGACCAGGAGATGGACGTCGTCGCCGGCGAGATCTCGCCGATGGTCACCTGGGGCACCAACCCGGGCATGGTGGTCGAGGTCACCGACGCGGTCCCCGACCCGGCCGCGCTGGAGTCCCCGGCCGACCGCGAATCGGCCGAGCGCGCCCTCACCTATATGGGCCTGAAGGCGGGCACGCCGATGACCGAGATCGCCCCCGAACGGGTCTTCATCGGCTCCTGCACCAACAGCCGCATCGAGGATCTGCGCGAGGCCGCGGCGATCGTCGACGGCCGCCAGGTCGCCAGCTCGGTCCGGGCGATGGTCGTCCCCGGCTCGCAGCAGGTCAAACAGGCCGCCGAAGCGGAGGGCCTCGACGACGTCTTCCGTGGCGCCGGCTTCGAATGGCGCGAGGCGGGCTGCTCGATGTGCCTCGGCATGAACCCCGACATCCTCGCTGAAGGGGAGCGCTGCGCCTCGACCTCGAACCGCAACTTCGAGGGACGCCAGGGCAAGGGTGGGCGCACCCACCTGGTCAGCCCGAAGATGGCGGCCGCCGCCGCCGTCGAGGGACATTTCGTCGACATCCGGGATTGGAGCTGAAGATGAGGCCGATAGACGTGATCGAGGGGAAGGTGTCGGTGCTCGACCGCAACGACGTCGACACCGACCAGATCATCCCCAAGCAGTTCCTGAAGCGGGTCGAGCGGACCGGCTTCGGCGAGTTCCTCTTCTACGACTGGATCCGCGACGGCGAGATCGAGCTGGAGCCGAACCCGATCCTCGTCGCGGGCCGCAACTTCGGCTGCGGCTCCTCGCGCGAGCACGCCCCCTGGGCGCTGGAGGACTTCGGCTTCGAGGCGATCATCGCACCCTCGTTCGCCGACATCTTCTACGCCAACTGCACGAAGATCGGGCTGCTGCCGGCGATCCTCGACGAGGCGCACTGCAAGGCGGTCGCCGAAGCGGGGGAGGCGCGGATCGACGTCGACGACGAGACCGTCACCTGCGCCGCCGGCGTCTTCGAGTTCGCGGTCGAGCCGGACGTCAAGCACCGGCTGCTGAACGGCCTCGACGACATCGGCATCACCCTGCAGAACGCGGGTGCGATCGATACCTACGAGAATTCGGGCCGCGCCTTCGGGCCGGTCACGACGAGCATCTGAGGAAGGAGCGCCGATGGCCGCGTCGACGACCCGCGACTGGGACGCCGCCACCTACCAGCGCGTCGCCCTTCCACATGAGGACTGGGCGCGGGCCGTCCTCGACCGCCTCGATCTGGAGGGTGGCGAGACCGTCCTCGACGCGGGCTGCGGTTCCGGCCGCACCACCGCGATCGTGATCGAGCGGCTGCCGGAGGGCCCCGTGATCGCGGTCGACGGCTCGCCCTCGATGATCGAGCAGGTGCGCAAGGTGCTGCGCCCGACCGACGTGGCGATGGTCAGCGACCTGACCAAGCTGGAGCTGGAAGAGCCGGTCGACGCGGTCTTCTCGACCGCCGTCTTCCACTGGATCCTCGATCACGACGCGCTCTTCGCGCGGATGCGGGCGGCGCTGCGCGAGGGCGGCCGCCTCGCCGCCCAGTGCGGCGGTAAGGGCAACATCAATGCCTTCCGCACCGCCGGCGAGGAAATCGCGGCACGCGAGCCCTACGCCGTGCACCTGGCTGGGGTCGAGAAGCTCTGGAACTACGCCGGGCCGGAGGAGACCGAAGCGCGCCTCCGCGCCGCCGGCTTCGACGAGGTGCGCTGCTGGCTCGAGCCCTGGCCGGTGGTTCCGCCCGAGCCCGCCGTCTTCGCCAAGACCGTCTGCCTCGGCGCCCACGTCGAGCGGCTGCCCGACGAGCTCCGCGACCAGTTCGTCGCCGACGTCCTGGCGACCCAGCCAGACCCGCTGCGGCTCGATTACGTCCGCCTCAACATCGCCGCGCGGGCAGCCGCCTGAGTAGAGTCCGGCTCCGTGCCCGACGCGCCCCGCATAGTCGTCCTGCCCGGCGACGGGATCGGCCCCGAGATCGTCGCCGCCGCCCGCGAGGTACTCGACATGCTCGGCGTGTTCGACTACGACGAGCGCCTGATGGGCGGCTGCTCGATCGACGCCGACGGCGTCGCCCTCACCGACGAGGTGCTGGACACCTGCAAGGCCTCCGACGCGGTCCTGCTGGGCGCGGTCGGCGGTCCCAAATGGGACACCACCAACCCGGACGACCCGCGCCCCGAGCAGGGCCTGCTCGGCCTACGCAAGGGGATGGGCCTCTACGCCAACCTGCGCCCGGTCCGCCCAAGCCCGGCGCTGATGGGCGCCAGCCCGCTGCGCGAAGACCGCATCTCCGGCACCGACCTGCTGGTCGTCCGCGAGCTGACCGGCGGCATCTACTTCGGCGACTCCGGCCGCGACGGCGACAAAGCCCACGACACCTGCGAATACGACGCCGCCGAAATCGAGCGGATCGCCCGCACCGCCTTCGAGGCGGCGCGCCGCCGCGCCGCGGGCTCCGGCCGCTCCGGATCAGGAACAGGACCAAAGGTCACCTCGATCGACAAGGCCAACGTGATGGAGACCTCGCGGCTCTGGCGGGAGGTCGTGACCGGGATCGCCGGCGACTACGCCGACGTCACGCTCGAGCACCTGCTCGTCGACAACGCCGCGATGCAGCTGGTCTCGCACCCCGCCGACTTCGACGTGATCGTCGCCGAGAACCTCTTCGGCGACATCCTCAGCGACGAGGCGGCGATGCTGACCGGCAGCCTCGGGATGCTCCCCTCGGCCAGCCTCGGCGCCGACGGCGAGCCGGGCGTCTTCGAGCCGGTCCACGGCTCCGCCCCGGACATCGCCGGCGACGGCATCGCCAACCCGCTCGCCACCTTCCTCTCGGTGGCGATGATGCTGCGCCACGGCCTCGGTCGTGCCGACGAGGCGGCGCGGATCGAGGCGGCGGTCGACTCGGTCCTCGAAGACGGGCTGCGCACCCCCGACCTCGCCGGGGGGCCCGCCGCACCACCGCCGATGGTGGACATGCCCCCCGAGGTCGAGGTCGGCACCGCGGAGATGACCGCCGCGGTGATCCAGGCGCTGGCGAACTAGGGGGCGGTCACCGCCCAGACGCCGGAGGCGACGAAGTCGCCGGCTTCGGTTTCTTTGCCTTTCGCGGTCAGCGCGACGCCGAGCCGGTTTCCTTCGGGGGTGACGGCGGTCTGGCCGGTCCCTTCGAGTTTGGTTTCCGTGGTCAGGTAGACGCAGACCGCGCCCGCCGCGGCTTCTGGCGTGGTGTTGCCGTTGCCGAGGCCCGGGCACTGGGTGGTGAAGGGGCCGGCTTTGGCGATCACCGCGACCGAGGTCGGGGCGCTCGCCAGCACCTGCGGGAAGCTGATCGCGCCGAACGCGCTCGCGGTCCCGGGTGCTTCCTTGGTGCCGCCGAGACTGAAGACCCCGCGCTCGGTCTGGCCGCTCTTCAGCGTTTCGACGTTGCCAAGCACACCCGCCGCGATCTTTTCCTTGGTCACGGCGCCGTTGGCGATCTTCGGCGCGGTCACCGCCAATTCGTTCAGGTTCGCCGTCGCGACCGCCTTTTCGGCCAGTTTCGGCGAGGTCACGGCCTTGTTGTTCAGCTTGTTGGTGGTGACGACGTTGTTCTTGATCTTTTCGGCATTTACCGCGCCGGCGGCGATCTTGCTGGTGTCGATGATCCCGGCACCGAGGTTGCCCGGCAGCACCGCGTTCGGGCCGAGCTTGCCGGCGACGACCGCCTTCGGGGCGATTTTCCCGGCGGTCACGGCCTGCTTGCGGATCGCCTTCGCGGTCACCGCACCCTTCTTGATCTGGTTCGGTCCGACGCTGTTCTTGGGCAGTCCGGCCGCTACGGCGGCGCCGCCCAGGGCGATGAACAAGGCCAACGACGCGATCACGTTCGCGTAGGTCAGCCGGGGACGAAATCGCTTCATCCTGCTTCCTCCTTTTCGGGTTTCAACCGTCATTCGAGTTATTTGGCTTCAACCCCTTCGATCCATCGGGCATAATCCCCCCAACATGGACCAGGTCGATTTGATTTGGAAGAACGGCGAGTTCCTGCCCTGGGACGAGGCCAAGGTGCACGTGCTCACGCACGGGCTGCACTACGGCACGGGCGTCTTCGAGGGCATCCGCGCCTACGAGACCGAGCGTGGTCCGGCGATCTTCCGCCACCAGGACCACCTCGATCGGCTCCACAAGTCGGCCGGGCTCTACTACCTGGAGCTGCCCTACTCGACCGAGGAGCTGCGGCAGGCGACGCACGAGCTGATGCGCCGCAACGGCCAGCGTGCCTGCTACATCCGTCCACTCGCCTTCCGCGGCTACGGCGAGATGGGACTCTACGCGAACTCGGCCCCGGTCGACGTGATCATCGCCACCTGGCCCTGGGGCGCCTACCTCGGCGACGAGAGCGCCGGCAAGGGCATCCGCGCCAAGGTCTCGAGCTGGCGCCGCAACAGCCCCGGCGGCGCGATCCCACACGCCAAGGCCTCCGGCTCCTACCTCAACTCGATCCTCGCCAAGACCGAGGTCGCCAACGCCGGCTACGACGAGGCGATCCTGCTCGACGAGCGCGGCTTCGTCTCCGAGGGCTCCGGCGAGAACATCTTCGTGGTCCGCGACGGTGAGATCCTGACCCCGCCGCACACCGCCTCGATCCTCGACGGGATCAACCGCAAGTCGGTGATCCAGATCGCCCGTGACCTCGGTTACACCGTGGTCGAGCGCGACATCGCCCGCGCCGAGCTCTACCTCGCCGAGGAGGTCTTCCTGACCGGCACGGCGGCGGAGATGGTGCCGGTGCGGGAGATCGACGACCACGGCATCGGCGGTCCCGGCGAGATCACCCGCCAGGTCCAGGCGAAATTCATCGACGCCCTGCACGGGCGGGCCGGCGAGTACCTCGAGTGGCTCGACTTCGTCGACGTCGACGACACCGAGTCCGCGAACGAGGAGATCGGGCGAATTACCCCTGCCGCCTAGCGGCAGGCACGGCTCCGTGCCGTGCGCCCCGGGCCCGAGGCCCACCCGGATCTTCTCTTCGAAACTCGAAAGGCAGTACCGCGATGGAACAGATCAAGCTCTACGACACGACCCTGCGGGACGGCATGCAGGGGGAGGGGATGTCGCTCTCGGCGGCGGAGAAGGCGCGCGTCGTCAAGGCGCTCGACAAGCTCGGCGTGCAGATGATCGAGGCCGGCTTCCCGAGCTCCAACCCGAAGGAAGAGGAGCTGTTCGAGGCGCTCGCCGAGCTGGCACTGGAGCGCGCGGTCGTCTGCGGCTTCGGGATGACGCGGCGCCGCGGGGTGCGGGCGGACGAAGACCCGGCGCTGATCACCCTGGTCGAATCCTTCGCCCCGATCGTCACCCTGGTCGGCAAGACCTGGGGCCTCCACCTGGAGAAGGTGACCAAGGTCTCGCGCGAGGAGAACCTGGCGATGATCGCCGAGTCGGTCGCCTTCTGCCGCGAGCGCGGCAAGCGGGTGATCTACGACGCCGAGCACTTCTTCGACGGCTACCGCGACGACCCGGGCTACGCGCTCTCCTGCCTGGAGGCGGCGATCGACGCCGGCGCCGAGAACGTCACCCTCTGCGACACCAACGGGGCCAGCCTGCCCGATCAGGTCGCCGCCGCGACCGAGGTCAGCGCCGCGCGCTTCGGCGAACGGGCCGAACTCGGCATCCACGCCCACGACGACGCGGGCTGCGGGGTCGCCAACAGCCTCGCCGCGGTCGACGCCGGGGCGCGGATGGTGCAGGGCACCGTGAACGGTTACGGCGAGCGCTGCGGCAACGCCAACCTGACCACGATCCTGCCCGCCCTGCAGCTCAAGATGGGCTTCGACGTGGTGCCGCCGGAGAACCTGAGGACGCTGACCGAGACCGTCCACTTCGTCGACGAGCTCTGCAACCTGACGCCGAACCCGAACGCCCCCTATGTCGGTCGCAACGCCTTCGCCCACAAGGGCGGCATGCACGTCGCCGGGGTCGAGGCCGACGCGCGAACCTTCGAGCACATCGACCCTGCCGCCGTCGGCAACGAGCGGGCGATCCTACCCTCGGAGCTCTCCGGCAAGGCGACGATCCGTGACCAGGCGCGGGCGGCGGGGCTGGAGATCGACGACGAGACCGCCTCGCGGGCGATCGAGAAGTTGAAGGAGCGCGAGCACCGCGGCTACCACTACGAGGCGGCGCCGGCCTCCTTCGAGCTGCTGCTGCGCCACGAGGCGGGCGTCTACAAGCCGCTCTTCGAGCTGGAGAGCTACCGGGTTGTGACCCAGCGGCGGGCCGGCGGCGAGGTCGAGACCGAGGCGACGATCAAGGTCCATGTCGATGGCGAGCGCTACGTCAAGATCGCCGAGGGCAACGGGCCGGTCAACGCGCTCGACAAGGCGCTGCGCGAGGCGATCGCCGACCGTTATCCGCACATGCGCGACATCGAGCTGACCAACTACAAGGTGCGGATCCTCGACCAGGACCACGGCACCGGCGCGGTCACCCGGGTGCTGCTCGACTCGGCCGACGGCGAGCGCGAGTGGGGCACCACCGGCGTCTCCGAGAACATCATCGAGGCCTCCTGGCAGGCGCTGGTCGACTCGCTGGAGTACGCCTTTCAATGAGCGACGCCGCCTTCGAGCCGATCCCCCTGTCAAGCCCCGACCTCGGCCCCCGCGAGGAGGAGCTGGTGCTCGAGGTGATGCGCTCGGGGCGGCTCTCGCTGGGGCCGGTCGGCGAGCGCTTCGAGCGCGCCTTCGCCGACTTCCTCGGGGTCGAGGACGCGGTCGCGGTGTCGAGCGGCACCGCGGCGCTCCACCTCGGGGTGCGCCAGCTCGGCTGGGGCGAGGGCGACGAGGTCGTCACCAGCCCCTTCACCTTCGTCGCCTCGGCCAACTGCCTGCTCTACGAGCGGGCCAGGCCGGTCTTCGTCGACGTCGACCCGGTCACTCTCGACCTCGACCTCGGCGCCGCCGCGGCGGCGGTCGGCGAGCGCACCGTCGGCCTGCTGCCGATCGACATCTTCGGCTGGCCCGCCGCCTGGCCCGAGCTGGAGGCGCTGGCGGCGAAGCACGGCCTCGGCCTGCTGGAGGACTCCTGCGAGGCGCTCGGCGCGGTCGACGCGGAGGGCCGCATGGTCGGCACCCGCGGCAACTTCGCCACCTTCGCCTTCTATGCCAACAAGCAGATGACGACGGGGGAGGGCGGGATCATCGTCCCCACCGACCCGAGCGCGGCGGCGCGCCTGCGCAGCGAGCGCAACCAGGGCCGCGCCGTCGACATGGGCTGGCTCGACCACGACCGGCTCGGCTTCAACTACCGGCTCTCCGACGTGGCGGCGGCGATCGGGCTGGGCCAAGTCGAGAAGCTGCCCTCGCTGCTGGAGCGCCGCGCCGCGGTGGCGGCCGCCTACGCCGAGCGGCTGGCGGAGGTCCCCGGGGTCGAGGCGCCGCTCGCCGCCCGCGGTCGCGAGGTGCGCAGCTGGTTCGTCTACGTGGTGCGGCTGGCCGACGAGGTCGACCGCGACGCGGTGATCCGCGGGCTGCGCGAGGTCGGGATCGACTCGAAGTCCTACCTGCCGAGCGTCCACCTCTTCCCGCACCTGCGTGAGCTCGGCTACCGCGAGGGCCAATTCCCGGTCGCCGAGGCCGCCTCGGCCCACTCGCTGGCGCTGCCGTTCTTCCCGGCGCTCGGCGAGGCGCAGATCGAGCGGGTCTGCAAAGAGCTGGCGCGCGCCGTCGCCAACTCGGCGCGGCGGGGACCCGGATAACCAACATAATCAGCCCGATGGCCAGGTTCCGCAAAGATCCCGATCCCCGCTTCTGGCGGATGAACCGCTCGCTGCCCTTCGACTGGCAGCTGGCGCCCTACGACATCCTGCAGTCGCAGGCGCACGCGCGCGGCCTGGTCCGGGTCGGCGTGCTGACCGCCGCGGAGGCGGAGGAGATCGCCGCCGGGCTCGACCGGGTGGGGGCGCGGATCGAACAACCTGGCTTTGCGTTCGAGCAGGCCGACGAGGACATCCACATGGCGATCGAGCGGC
>CAWGPH010000002.1:0-315165 GCA_963824485.1 uncultured Actinomycetes bacterium | reverse complement strand
GCGGTTGACCGCCGTCCCGGCCTGAGGCCGAAACAGTTCGTAGACACCCCCAACCGGCCGAACCCCTCATAATCGGCGGGCATGACCGCTACGGTCGAGCAGATTCGTAAGACGGTTGAAGAGCGGATCCGCGAGCTCCGGCCGGTCATCTACGAGCTGGAACAGCTCAGGAGCACATGGAAGGCGACGAAGGGGCCGCCTCGCCGCCCTCACCCGGTAGCGCGCCGCCCTACTTGTGGTCCAGGTTGCCGTTGCTCTCAGCCGAAGAGCAGTTTGACCAACGCGGCAACAAAGATTCCGGCCCACAGGGTCCGGTTCGTGGCATCTACCTTCGATTCAACCTTCGCGGAACTGGCCTTGATCTCGGCTTCTGCCTTTCCGAAGCCCGCCTTCATGTGCGTTTCGACCCTGTCGAAGTGGCGATCGACCTTGTCCTCGAACCGCTCGAACCGCACTTCGAAACGGCCGACCCGATCGGCCAAGTCGTCCACTCGTTTGTCGGTAGAGCTCATCTCCATCACGCTCACCCGCCGAGCGTAGAGAGAAGAATCGCGCGTGTGGTGCGCGGAAGTGTGACTTTTAGGACGCTGTTGGCGACGGGCGCCTGGGCGCTCAGCGCTGGTTCAGGAGCCAGCCGCGCTCGACCAGGATCTCGGCGACCTGGACGGCGTTGGTGGCGGCGCCCTTGCGGAGATTGTCGCCGGAGGTCCAGAGGTTGAGGGTGCGCTCCGCGCTCGGGTCGCGGCGGATGCGGCCGACGAAGACGTCGTCCTGGCCGGCGGTGTCGATCGAGGTCGGGTAGCCGCCGGCGGCGGGGTCGTCGACCACCTGCACCCCGGTCGCGGCCTCGAGCAGGGCGCGGCAGTCCTCGGGCGAGAGATCCTCACGGGTCCGCACGTTGATCGACTCCGAGTGGCCGACGAACACCGGTACCCGGGCGCAGGTCGCGGAGATGCCGACCTCCTCGCCGAAGCCGAGGATCTTGCGCGTCTCGGCCATCACCTTGCGCTCCTCGGTCGTGTAGTCGTCGCCGTCCTTGAAGCTCTCCACCTGGGGCAGGACGTTGAAGGCGATCTGGTGCGGGTAGACGGCCGGCGCCGGCGGCTCCTCGCCGGCGAGCACCGCCGTCGCCTGGGCGCGCAGCTCCTCGACCGCCTTCTGCCCGGTCCCCGAGACCGCCTGGTAGCTGGAGACGACGAGGCGCTCCAACCCGACTGCGCGGTGGATCGGGGCCAGCGCCATCATCATCACCATCGTCGTGCAGTTCGGGTTGGCGACGATCCCTTTGTGGGCCTCGGCCGCCTCGTCGTTGACCCCGGCGACGACCAGCGGCACGTCCTCGTGCATCCGCCAGAAGCTGGTGTTGTCGACCACGGTCGCCCCCGCCCGGGCGAAGCGCGGCGACCATTCCGAGCTGACCTTGCCGCCCGGCGAGGAGAGGACGAGATCGACCCCCTGGATCGTCTCGTCGTTCAACGGCTGCACCGTCAAGGTGCCGCCGTCCCACTCAAGCTCCTTGCCCGTCGAGCGCTCCGAGGCGTAGGCGACGACCTCCCGGGCCGGGAAGCCGCGCTCGTGCAGCAGCGCCAGGATCGTCGTCCCGACCGCGCCGGTCGCGCCCATCACCCCGACTCTGTAGCCGTCGCCCGCCATCGGTCTCAGCAGGCGGCTAGCCGGCGACCGTCGGCCGGTGCTCGGGACCGGTCGGGTCTTCGGCACGGATCGCGTCGGTGCCGAGCTCGAAGGCGCGATGCAGCGACTTGACCGCGTCGGGGACGCGATCGGCGGCGATGACGCACGAGATCTTGATCGGCGAGGTGGAGATCATCTCGATGTTGATCCGCTCGTCGCCGAGCACCTCGAAGACTTTGGCGGCGACGCCGGGGTGGGAGCGCATCCCCGCACCGACGATCGAGACCTTGCCGATCGCCTCGTCGGTCCGCATCTCCAGCGAGACCCCGTCGAGCCCGGCGATCACGTCGCGCGCCGTCGCCAGGTCGGCGCGGTCGACGGTGAAGGAGAGGTCGGCGAGCTGGTCGTCGCCGACCGGCTCGTTCTGGATGATCACGTCGACGTTGACGTTGGCCTCCGCCAGGGCGGTGAAGATCTTCCCCGCCACGCCCGGCTCGTCGCGGACGCCGCGCAGCGTCACGCGCGCCTCGGCGTTGGAATGGGTGACGGCGGTGACGAAAGGTTGCTCCATGGTCTCTTCCTCTGAGATGACGAGGGTACCGGGGCCGTCCTCGAAGCTGCTGCGGCAGTGGATCCGCACCCCGTGGTTGCGGGCGTACTCGACCGAGCGCAGCTGCAGCACGCCGGCGCCCGAGGCCGACATCTCGAGCATCTCCTCGAAGGAGACATAGGGCAGCTTGCGAGCCTCGGGGACGAGGCGCGGGTCGGCGGTGAAGACCCCGGAGACGTCGGTGTAGATCTCGCAGACACTGGCCCGCAGCGCCGCGGCGAGCGCCACCGCGGTGGTGTCGGAGCCGCCGCGCCCCAGCGTCGTGACGTCGCGACTGTCGGTCGAGACCCCCTGGAAGCCGGCGACGAGGACGATCCGGTCCTGGGCGAGCGCCTGGCGGATGCGATCAGCACGGATGTCGATGATCCGCGCCTTGGTGTGGGAGGAGTCGGTGACGATCCCCGCCTGCGAGCCGGTCAGCGAGATCGCCTCGTGGCCCATGTCGTGGATCGCCATCGCGCAGAGCGCGCAGGAGATCCGCTCCCCGGTGGAGAGCAGCATGTCCATCTCGCGGGCGACCGGGCGCTCGGAGATCTCGTGCGCCTGCTCGACCAGTTCGTCGGTCGTCTTGCCGCGTGCCGAGAGCACGGCGACGACGCGGTTGCCGGCTTCGCGCGCGGCGACGATCCGGCCGGCGGCGCGCTTGATCTGCTCGGCGCCGGCGACCGACGTGCCGCCGAACTTCATCACGACTATGTCCGAAGCCTGCTCGGCCATGCCCACGAGGATAGAGAGCGCCTAGCTGCCGCCGAGGTTCCCCAGCATCGCCTGTTCGGCCATCCGGATCAGGCCGAGGCCGCTGTGCGGGCGCATGTCGCTGGAGCGGACGCGGACGTGGGAGCCGTGCGGGCCGATCACCTCGACGATCGTGCAGACGTCGCCGATCTCGCAGTCGTCGCCGTAATCGGCCTCGATCGCCTCCATCTGCTCCGCCACGACTTTGCCGATCTTGCTCTGGTCGAGCATCAACGCCTCCTGTCAGTTCGCCGGTTCCGGCCGTTGACGATAGGCGATGCCGCCGAAGCCACTTCAAATATATCTTCCTGATATATTGCCGCGAGATGGAGTCGCTCAGCTCCACCGCCTATGTGATCCTCGGCATGGTCCGTGAGCAGCCTCGCTCGGGCTACGAGATCAAAGCGACGGTCGACGGCACGACCCGCTTCTTCTGGGCCGCCAGCTACGGGCAGATCTACCCGGAGCTGAAACGGCTCGCCGAGGCGGGGCTGGTGGTCGGGTCCGACGCGCCGACCGGCGGCCGGCGGCGCACCGTCTACGAGATCACCGCCGACGGCGAGGAGGAGCTGAAGGCCTGGCTGCGGCAGCCCCCGGAGACCTACGAGCTGCGCGAGGAAGGCCTGCTGAAACTGTTCTTCGCGGCGGCGCTGGAGCCGCAGGAGGCGGTCGAGATCGTCCGCTCGATGCGCGCCCGCCGGCTCGCCGCCAACGCCCAGTTGCGGCAGATGAAGCCGATGGCGGAAGAGGCGTGCGGCGACCCCGCGTGCGGCGACCCGTACCCGCTGCTGGTGCTGGAAAGCGGGATCGAGTTCACCGAGTGGTTCGCCGAGTGGTGCGGACGGGTCGAGCAACGGATCCTCGGCCGGGCGAAGGCGGCGCAGGCCTGATGTTCGCGGCGCTCGCCGGACTCGCCGAACGCCGCGCGCGGACGGTGGTGGTCGTCGCCGTCCTCTTCGCCCTCCTCGCCGCCGCGCTCGGCGCCTCGGTCGCCAACCGGCTCGACCCCTACGGGGCCGAAGATCCGGCGACCGAGTCGGTCAAGGCGCAGAACCAGCTCGAGGAAGCCGGCTACCGCTTCCCCTCGGTGGTCGCCCTGGTCGAAGACGCGCCGGTGGCGCGGCCGGCGACGCGGGCCCGGGTCGAGGCGCTGGAGCGGAGCGTCCGCCGCAACCCCGAAGTCGCCGGCGTGGTCGGCTACTACGAGACGCACTCGCGCGCCTTCGTCTCCGAAGACGGGCGCTCGACCTACTTCGCGGTGACGCTGAAACCGACCGGCGGCAAGCGGACCCAGGAAATCGGCGGCGAAATCGCCGAATCGCTCTCCGCCCACCCGGGCGTCGTGGTCGGCGGCCCGGCGGTCGCCGAAGAAGAGGTCAACAACCAGGTCGAGGAAGACCTGCAGCACGCCGAGATGCTCGCCTTCCCGCTCCTCTTCCTCCTCTCGCTGCTCTTCTTCCGCAGCCTCGTAGCCTCGGTCCTGCCGCTGCTGATCGGCGGCCTGGCGATCGTCGGCACCTTCCTGATCCTCCGCATCGCCAGCGAATTCGCCTCGATCTCGGTCTTCGCGCTGAACCTGACCACGGCGCTCGGGCTCGGCCTGGCGATCGACTACAGCCTCTTCGTCGTCTCCCGCTACCGCGAGGAGATCGCCCGCACCGGCCCCGGCGCGGCGGCGATGCGGCGAGTGCTCGCGACCTCGGGGCGGACCGTCTTCTTCTCGGCGCTCACCGTCTCCGCGGCGCTCGCCTCGCTGCTCGTCTTCCCGCAGCGGTTCCTCTACTCGATGGGGCTCGGCGGCTCGCTCGTCGTCCTCTTCGCCGCGCTGATCTCGTTGACCGTCCTGCCCGCGGTCCTCACCCTGCTCGGGCCGCGGGTCAACGCCGGCGCGCCCGCCTGGCTGAAGCGCCGCGCCGACCGCGACGCGCGCCCCACCGAGAGCGGCTTCTGGTACCGCCTCTCGCGCTTCGTGATGCGCCGGCCGATCCCGGTCGCGACCCTCTCCGCCGGCTTCCTGATCCTGCTCGGCCTGCCCTTCTTCGGGATCAAGTTCAACACCGTCGACCCGAGCGTTCTGCCGCAGAGCGCCGAAGCGCGGGTCACCTACGAACGGATCAACGCCGAGTTCCCGCCCTTCCACGAAACCCCGATCGTCATCTCGTATTCGGGCGGTGGGATCGCCGAGGCACAGGCGTTCGCGGCCCGGACGGCAACGGTCGACGGGGTCGCCCAGGTGCTGCCGCCGCGCCGCCTGGCGGGCGGCGTCTTCGTGATCGAAGCGATCTCCGCGCACCCCTTCACCGCCGACGCCAGCCAGACGACGGTGAAGGCGATCCGCGCCCTGCCGGTGTCGGCCGGCGCCACCGCCCTGGTCGGCGGCGGCACGGCCGACTTCGTCGACCTCCAGGGGAGCCTCGCCTCCCACCTGCCGATCGCTCTGGCGATCATCGTCCTCACCACCCTGGTGGTCCTCTTCCTGATGACCGGCTCGGTGGTGCTGCCGATCAAGTCGCTGCTGATGAACGTGCTCAACCTGAGCGCCGTCTTCGGCCTCCTGGTCCTGATCTTCCAGGACGGCCGGCTCGAAGGGCTGCTCTCCTACTCGAGCCCCGGCGCGATCGAGCAGACGATGCCGATCCTGTTGTTCGCGGTCGCCTTCGGCCTCTCCACCGATTACGCCGTCTTCCTGCTCTCGCGGATCAAAGAGGCGCGCGATACGGGCGCCTCGGACTCGGAGTGCGTGGCGATCGGGCTCGAGCGGACCGGCCGGATCGTCACCGCCGCGGCGCTGCTCTTCGCCGTCGCGATGTTCGCCTTCGCCACCTCGAAGATCATCTTCATCAAGGAGAACGGGGTCGGCACGGCGCTCGCGGTGCTGATCGACGCCTCGATCGTCCGCGCCCTGCTCGTCCCGGCGCTGATGGAGCTGCTCGGCAAGTGGAACTGGTGGGCGCCCGCGCCGCTGCGCCGCCTGCACGACCGCTTCGGGATCAGGGAGGAGCCCGCCGCGCCCGCGGATGCCGAGCCCGCTTTTACGACTCCGTTACAGGGGTGACCGCGCGGTCCCGTTAGATGGGGCGACTTGCACTACCTACTGCTCGCCCTGCTCGGTCTCGTCGTCGGCGCCTTCGGAACCCTGGTCGGGGCGGGCGGCGGGTTCATCCTCACCCCGGTCCTGCTGGTCGTCTACCCGGAACTGACGCCGGCGCAGATCACCTCGATCAGCCTCCTCGTCGTCTTCTTCAACGCGCTCTCCGGCTCGATCGCCTACGCCCGGCTGAAGCGGATCGACTACCGCTCCGGGCTGCGCTTCGCGGCCGCCGGGATCCCCGGCTCGATCCTCGGCGCGCTCGCCGTCCACCTGGTACCGACCCACGTCTTCGACGTGATCATGGCCGTGGTCCTGGCGATCCTCTCGGTGGTGGTGATCCGCCTGCGCCCCCACGCCGAGCGCGGGCTGCCGCGCGGCGAGACCAAGGTGCGCGAACTGATCGACGCCCACGGCGAGCACTACCGCTACCACGTCGCGCTCGCTCGCGGCACCGTCTACAGCGTCGGCGTCGGCTTCCTCTCCAGCTTCCTCGGCATCGGCGGCGGCGTCATCCACGTGCCGCTGATGACCGGCGCGCTCGGCTTCCCCACCCACATCGCCACCGCGACCTCGCACTTCGTGCTCGTCTTCATGTCAGGGACGGCGAGCGCGACGCACCTGATCGGCGGCACGCTGACCGTCGGTCACGGCTTGAGGCGGGCGATCGCGCTCTCGATCGGGGTCCTCCCCGGCGCCCAGTTGGGCGCGCGCCTGTCGCGTCGCTTCACCGGCCCGACGATCCGCAAATTCCTCGGCGTCGCGCTGTTGGGGCTGGCGGTCCGCTTGCTCGTTTCGGCGGCTTTCTGAGATTCGCCCTCCGTGGCTTCCGGTTCGACGAAGAGTTCCGGGCTGAGCGTCGGCATTTCTTCTTCGCCCGCGTAGCCGAGCGGTTCGACGCCGAACATCGTCTCCAGCGTCTTCAGCAGGGTGAAGTGGTTGGCGTATTCGGTTTCGACGACGGTGCCGGGTTCGACGAAGGGCGAGATCATCAGCAGGCCGACCTTGCCGCCGCCGCCGCTCGGCAGCACCGATTCTTCGGTGTAGGGAGTGGTCGTCGTCGCCGTGGTCGCCGCGACCGGCGGCAGATTCGGGTATTGCGGGGCCAGGCAGCAGGCGCTCGGATCTGGGTGTTCGCCCGCCTGCGGCGCCTGCGCCGAGGTGATCAGGATCAGGCCGCCTTCTTCGTAGGCGGGCGAGGCCATGATCGCCGGCACCAGCGTCTTCAGCAGCGAGACCGCGCCGTGGACGCCTTTCGGGGCGCCCGGTTCGCATTCGAGTTCGCCGCCCGAGTGGCAGGCGTTCGGGAAGATCAGCGACAGCGCCGGCGTCTTCTTCTTCACCTGGAGGTCACGGGTCAGGACTTCGAAGCCGACATCGTGCTTTTCGCATCCGGCGCTTTCGGCGATCGCGCCGAAGTAGACGACCGGGTTGCGCCAGGTCGCGTACTGGTCGCCCGGCGATGGCGTGGGGCTCGAGTCGGGCCCACCGAGCGTCGGTTTGCGGCACCTCCACGGTTGGCCGATCGCGCCGCCGTTTTCCATGTCCTCGACATAGGCGCGCCAGGTCAGTTCCTTTGCTTCCAGCTGGGTCGGCAGCGATTCGACCGTGCTCGGGTAGACGCAGCCGTCGCCTTCCACCTGTTCGGCGAAGACCGAGACGGTGGCGGGGGTGATCGCCGTGTAGTTGGGGCAGTTGATCGCGGTTTCCGCGGTCGGGCCCTGGCCGCTCAACAGCGCGATCTCGTTGGCGAGCACACTGCCGGTCACCCCGTAGTAGTTGGGGATCAGCTCGCCTTTCTTCGGCAGCGTCCGGGTCAGATAGGGCGCTTCGCCGGTGGCGCTGAAGGCGCTTTCGTAGCTGTTTTCGCCGAGCACGATCAGGAAGGCGTGTTTGACTTCCGGCAGCGGCTTTTCTTCGAGGGAGTTTTCTTCTTCCTGTTCTTCCGGGTTGAATGGCACGAGTTCCGGTTCTTCGGTCACTTCTTCGGGCAGCGGTTCTTCGACCAGTCCTTCCGGCAACGGTTCTTCGACGACTTCTTCGGACGTGGTTTCTTGCGGTGCCCCGGCGGCCAGCGGCGCTTCTTCTTCGGCTTCTTCTTCCGGTTCTTCGGCGGGCGGCGCTTCGGTCGCGTGTTGCGGATACTCGAGCAGGATCGTCGAGAGCGGTGCCGAGTCGGCGATTTCGCTCATCGCCGAGCCGAGCCCGACCCCCAGCGCCAGCATCCCGATCACCGCGATCGCGATCGCCTGCGGCGAGGGCATCCAGGACCAGTCGCCGTCCTCATCACCTTTCGGCTTCGGCAGCTTGGCGCCGGCCGCGGCGGCGATCCCCTTGCCCTTGGCGGTCAGCGCGCCGAGCGCTCCCGCCACCGCGCCCGGCAGCGCACCGCGGCGGTGACCGCAGCTCAGGCAGTAGCGCTGGTCGGGCGCCAGGGGCGCGCCACACTCGCTGCAGGCTCCGTCCTTCCGGCCGGAGACCGCGTCCCCCGCCGGCCCCGCCGGCTCAGGGCTCTGATCGTCGTTGCGGTCGGCCACGTTCGATGTGATTGTGCCTGGCGCGCGGTTTCGGGGATGTAAAGATTTTGCATCGAGGCGGATCCGCTCCGCAAGCGTCTTTCTCAGCGTTATTCACAACTCTTAAACACCCCCGTGGAAGGTCGACCTGATGATTGCCCCGTGAGTGCCGGTCCCGAGCGAACCGAGCCGGCAACGCCGGCTCCCCCCACGCCTCCCTCCCAGCAGCGCGCCGAGCAGGCGGTGACGCCGTCGATGGCCGCCTTCGGCGGCAACGACTCGTGCCCCAACTGCGGCGCGCGGATGGCGGCGGACCAGCGCTACTGCCTGAGCTGCGGTCACCGCCGCGGCGATCCCCGCCTGCCCTTCATGGATGCGGTCGTCTTCATGGAGTCGATGGGCTCCCCGGCCGGTGCCGCCGGCACCCCGCCTCCGCCGCCGCCCGCCCAGAGCAAGTCCTCCAACCGGATGAACGCCAATGCGGCCCTGATCGCGGGCGTCGCCACCCTGGTCCTGGCAATCGGGGTCGGCTTCCTGATCGGCCGCTCCGGCCACGAAAACAGCGGTAGTGGTGGAGGCGAAGTCAAGGTGATCGAAGTCAACGGGGGCGGTGACGGTGGCGAAAACACCGAAGGAGTCGCGAGCGAAGGAACCACGAGCAGCAAAGAATCGGGCAAGAGCAAGGGCTCAAAAAAGACGGCGATCAAGGCCGAAGGCAACAAAACCACGAAAAAGGCCGAAGCAGGCTCGGCGGAAGGCGCCCATGGGCAGACCGAAGCCGTCGAAAAGGTGCTGCATACCGAAAACGGCGTCGAACTCGAAACCGAAGTCGAAGTCGGCGGCTCCTGCAAAGAAGGCACGGCCGGATGCAGCAAAGGCAAGTTTGAAGGCAACTTCTTCGGCGAATAGGACGCAGATCGAGATGAGACTCCCCGGATCGAAATCGAAGGCCTCGCCGAACGGCGCACGCAAATCGCCGCCGCCGCCCGGTGCGCCGCCGCCCGGCGGCCGCCCGGCATCGCTGCCCGGCGGCACCGTCCGAGCGGGCGGCCCGCCACCCGGCAAGACGCTCGGCTCCGCCCACGGCGAAGAGTTCATCGTCGACCTCAGACGGCGCCGCGAACAGCTGACGGCCCGGGTCGCCGAGCTGCAGTGGGATCTCGGCGGCCTCACCTACGAGATGGCGATCCGTAACAGCATCCGGGTCGAGGTGCTGGTCAAACGCGCCGCCGAGCTACAGGACGCCGACGCCGAACTGAACGAGGTCGAACGGATCCTCCGCATGGAGGAGTCGGCCACCGCCGGCTCCTGCCCCTCCTGCGGCGCCCCCCACTCGAGCGGCGCCACCTTCTGCTGGCAGTGCGGCAAACCGTTGCTCGAGCAGGTCTCGGGCGACACCATCCTCAAGCGTTAGAGCGGGAGCTCCGAGGAGGGGTTCCGGCAGGGATCTCTCCTCCGGCCTCAGCCGCCCGGATTGCGGTGGGCGGCGACCTCGATCCACTCGAGGCGGGCCGGTGGTCCCTCGATCCCGGCCTCGGCCAGAGCCGGGCCGAGTCGATCCCGCATGAACCCCTCCTGGTCGGCCTGCGAGGCCCAGACCTCGAAGACGACCCAGCCGCCGTCTTTGGCGCCGCCGGTGTGGGCGAGCATCCCCGCCGGCCAGTCTCCCGCGCCGCTGTCCATGTCGATGCCGAGCAGCCCGTTGACCTCCTCGTATTTCTCGATGCCGAAGCCGTCGAACTCGAGAATCAGACCGTCTGCCATCTCTCACTCCTCCGTAGGAACCCGAAGGGCGAAGCTCTCACCGACGGGTGGCGCCGTCAAGGGGAGACGCACTTGCCTGTGGCATCATGGGCCGGACTCAGCCGAAGCGGCCGGTCACGTAGTCGCGGGTACGGGGGTCGCGGGGGGAGCCGAAGATCTTCTCGGTCTCGTCGAACTCGATCAGCGTGCCGGTGGGCTTCTCGCCGCGGGTCTCGAGGCTGAAGAACGCGGTGCGGTCGGCGACGCGGGCCGCCTGCTGCATGTTGTGGGTGACGATGACGATCGTGAAGCGGCCTTTGAGGCTGTGGATCAGGTCCTCGATCGCGCCGGTGGCGATCGGGTCGAGCGCCGAGGCGGGCTCGTCGAGCAGCAGCACGTCGGGTTCGATCGCGATCGCGCGGGCGATGCAGAGACGCTGCTGCTGGCCGCCGGAGAGGCCGAGCGCCGAGTCCTTGAGCCGGTCTTTGACCTCGTCCCAGAGGGCCGCCCCCCGCAGCGCTTTCTCGACCCGCTCGTGCATGCCTTGGCGCATGCCGAGGTTCTTCGGCGCCCAGGCGACGTTGTCGTAGATCGACTTCGGGAACGGGTTCGGTTTCTGGAAGACCATCCCGATGCGGCGCCGCACCTCGACCGTGTCGACGTTGGAGCCGTAGATATCGTGGCCGTGGTAAAGGATCTGGCCCTCGATCCGGAAGCTCGGGATCGAGTCGTTCATCCGGTTGAGGCTACGAAGGAAGGTCGTCTTGCCGCAGCCCGAGGGGCCGATCAGCGCCGTGACCTGGCCGCGGCGGATCCGCAGGGAGACATCGGTCAGGGCCTGTTTGGCGCCATAGAAGATGTTCACTTTCTCCGAGTCGAAGACGACATCGGGGGCGATGTGGACGTGGGCCTCGGCGGCGCTCTCGGTGGCGGCCGGCGGACCGATCACGCCGGGCAGGGGCTCGGTGCGGATGCGCACCCGGCCGGGTGCCGGCGGTTTGCCGTTGGTGGCCGGCGGGGCGTCGAAAGTCTGGTCGTCGATGCTCATCGGGTCAACTTTCTTTTGCTGCGGTTGAGGAGGGCACGGGAGCCGAGGCCGAGAACGAGGATAATCGCGATCAGGACCAACGAGAGGCCCCAGGCCTGGGTGAAACCTTCCGGGTTTGCTTCTTCGGACAATTGGAAGATACGCACCGGCACGTTCGGCAGAGATTGGCCGAAGGGGTTGAACTGGAAGGTGTCGCCCTTGGCGAGCGAGCTGATCAACAGGACCGGTGCAGTCTCGCCGGCGGCACGGGCGACCGAAAGCAGGGTCGCGGTGACGATCCCGCCCAGCGCGGCCGGGAGGATGATCGTCAGGATGCTGCGCCAGCGGGCGACGCCGAGCGCGTCGGCAGCTTCTCGCTGGGCGCCGGGGACGAGCCTCAGCACCTCTTGCGTACCGCGGGCGATCAGCGGCACCTCGATGATCGAAAGGGCGATCGCGGCGGCGAAGCCCGACTCGGTCTTCGTCGGCGCGACGATCAGGATATAGATGAAGACGGCGATGATGATCGACGGCAGACCGTTCATCACGTCCATCAGAAGCTGCACCGTCCGGGTACCGCGCCGCCCCGCGTACTCGCTGAGGAAGAGCGCGATCAACACGCCGATCGGCATTGCCAGCAAGGTGCCGATGCCGACGATGATGCCGGTCCCAACCAGGAACGGACCGATCCCTTTCGGTTCCCCCTTGGTGATGAAGTCCCAGCTGATCGCCTTGGCGCCGTGACTGACCACGGCGATGATCACGATGACCAGCACGGCCACTGCGGCCACTGCGGCGGCGATGGCCAGGATCTGGGCGACCCGACTGACGACGTGCCGTCGTCGCAGATTGCCGGTCGCGACCAGCGGCTGGGCCGGGTCGAAGGGCTGGGACTCCCTGCGCCGGCTCATCGCATCGCCCCACCGGCGCTGCCGAATCGCATCCCGACCCAGCTTGCCAGGAGGTTGGCGGCCACACCGATCACCAGCAGCAGCGCGGCGAGGTAGTAGAGCGAGGCGGTGTGCAGCCCCGACACCGCACTGGGGAACTGGAGGGCGATGATCGAGGCCATCGTGCCCCCGGTCCTGAACAACGAAAGGTGGGATTCCGTGCCGCCGCCGATCACCTGCGAGACGGCGATCGCCTCGCCGAGCGCGCGGCCGAGGCCGAGCAGCGATGCGGCCATCATGCCCGAAAGGGTGCTCGGCAGGACGACGCCGCGGATCACCTCCCAACGGGTCGAGCCGAGTGCGGCGGCTCCGTCCTGGAGCTCCTGCGGAACCGCCATGAAGAGGTCACGCGAGACCGAGGCGATGATCGGGATCACCATGATCGTGAGGATCAGGCCGGCGTTGAAGACGCTTGCCCCGGTCGTCTGCGGGGCACCGAAGAGCGGGATGAAGCCCAACGTTTCGTGGAGGAACGGCTCTACCGTGCCCACCAGGAAAGGGCCGAGGATCAGGAGGCCCCAGAAGCCGAGGATCACGCTGGGGATCGCGGCGAGCATTTCCACCAGCGGCGAGATCACGTTGCGGACCGAGACCGGCGCCAGCAATGCGAGGAAGACCCCGATCGAGAACGCCACCGGGGCTCCGATCAGAAGCGCCATCGCGGACGTGATCAGGGTCCCCAGGATCAGGCCCTCACCACCGAACTCTTCGAGCGGCGGAGCCCATTCGTGATTGGTGATGAAGCCGAGGCCGAATTTAGAGATCGCCGGCTGGGCACCTTCGATCACTTCCTTGGCGATCAGGAACAGCACGACCGCGGCGAGGACCGCCGCCCCCGCACAGATCAGGCGCAGGGCCAAGTCACCGAAGCGATCGGCGCGCTTTCGGGCCGAATCTTGTCCGCTCGATCGCGCCAGCTTCAGCGACGGCGAGCTGGCGGGCGGGGTGGCGCTCATCCGCGGCAATGTAGCGGCGGGCGGGCGCTTTCGAATCCCACCAGCGCCGATTTTCACAAGATTGAAACAAATCACGCCTGAGCGGGCACAATGCGCAGTTCCGTCACATAGTTGTTACGTACTTGTAACCCAACTTATTCACGAGAATGAAACAAAATCACCTTTCGGGAGGGAGAACCTACGCGCCGATAATCCCACCCTTGAAAGGAAACGCTTTTGATTCGCAATAGGTTGCTTGCAATCCTCATCGCGGTCGGAGGAACGGTTGGAGGCATGGCAGCCGTCTCGACCGCGAGCGCTTCGGCGGCCGGCCTGACCGGCGCGGGCTCGACCCTCGTCGCACCGCTGATGCAGAACTGGATCAATGGCTTCGAAATCAAAGAAGGCATCCCGGTCAAATATTCCTCCGTCGGCTCCGGGGAAGGCATCAAACAGATCTCGAATCGCACGGTCGATTACGGTGCCTCCGACGCCCCGCTGACGCCCGAACAGGCCGCGGCCTGCAATGGCTGCGTCCAGATCCCATGGGCGTTGACGGGAGTCGGCCTCGGGTACAACATCCCCGGCGTCAAGAAACTGAAATTGACTGGCAAGATCATCGCCGGCATCTATTTCGGCAAGATCACGAAGTGGAACGACCCGAAGATCCAGAAGGTCAATCCAGGAGTGAAGCTCCCAGGTCTCACGATCACCCCGGTCTTCCGCAGCGATGGTTCGGGTGATACTTACGCCTTCACCAACTACCTGTCCAAGATCAGTCCTGCCTGGAAGAACGAAGTCGGTTACGCAACCGCCGTCGGGTTCCCTGCGGGTGTCGGCGGAAAAGGCAACCCGGGCGTCACCTCTACGGTGACCAAGACGCCGGGTGCGATCGGCTACATCACGGCCACCTACATCGTCGCCGCGGGTCTACGTGCGGCGGCTGTCCAGAACAACGCCGGGAATTACGAGTACCCGAACCTGGAAAACATCGAGGAAGCCGCAGAAACGGTTAAGTCGGTGCCCGCGAACAACGAAATGCACATTGTCGATCCGCCCAAGAGGGCGGCAAAGGCATACCCGATCTCTACGTTCACCTACGCGATCATCCCTCATAACGCTCCCCAGAAGGCCTATCTCCAGCAGTTCGTCACGTACTGCCTGACGATCGGCCAGAAATACGGTGCCGCGCTCGACTTCGCGCCGCTGCCGAAGGTCGTCCTCACGGCCGCGAAAAAGACGGTCGCCTCGCTCTAGCGAGTCGGTCCCTGGCGCCGCGAGGCGCAGCAGCTCCCGCCGGCGCGGGGCCTTCGGGCCTCGCGCCGGTTTCTTTATGGGCTAGGAGGGCTTCCGCGCCCGGACGATCGCCGAGCCGGCGAACTCGTGGACGCGATGCGTCTCGACGATCTCGACCTCCTCGAGCCCCGCCGCCGCGAGCGCGTCCTCGAACTCCCTCCGGGTCAGGGCGCCGGCGATGCAGCCGGTCCACTCGGCCATGTCGGCTCTGGTGGCCTCGTCCATATCCTCGTCGGCGATCACGTCCGAGACGGCGAAGCGCCCGCCCGGCTTCAGCACCCGCGCCGCCTCGGCGAGCACCCGCGTCTTGTCACCGGAGAGGTTGATCACGCAGTTGGAGATCACGACGTCGACCGTCTCGGCGGGAAGTGGAATCGACTCGATCTGACCACACAGCCACTCGACGTTCTCGACACCGGCCTTCTGCTGGTTCTGGCGGGCGAGTGCCAACATCTCGTCGGTCATGTCGGGACCGTAGGCCTTGCCGCTCGGGCCGACCCGGCGAGCCGAGAGCAGCACGTCGATGCCGCCGCCCGAGCCGAGGTCGAGGACGGTTTCCCCGGCGTTCAGTTCGGCCACCGCGGTCGGGTTGCCGCAGCCGAGCGAGGCCATCGTCGCCGTGTCGGGAAGCTCGTCGTGGGCGTCATCGCCGTAGAGGCCGGCGCCGAAGACGGCCGCTTTCTCGTCGGAGAGGATGGCGTTCGAGTCGCAGCAGGACCCGCCCCCGGCGACTGAGGTCGCAGCGGTGGCATAGCGGGACCGAACCGCCTCGCGGATATCTCCAGGCTCCTCGACCGATCGACCGGCGGAGCAGCCGCAACCGCCGGCGGCGGCGGACTCGCCGCAGCACGCGGCCTTGTCGCCCGGCTCGCAGCAGGTCGCCTGGGCCTCGGTCGAACAGCAGGACCCAGGGGC
This sequence comes from uncultured Actinomycetes bacterium, assembly GCA_963824485.1. GTDB lineage: Bacteria > Actinomycetota > Thermoleophilia > Solirubrobacterales > 70-9 > VAYN01. The sequence continues at coordinate 299,718 of CAWGPH010000002.1, read as the reverse complement.
ATCATCGGTGGTCTTCGGATCAGTCAGGTCAGCCATTCGGAGAACTCCTCGAGGGCATCGGGGATCACGTAGTAGTAGGCCCAGAGCCCCGGCCGCTCGGAGCCGACGATCCCGGCTTCCCTCAGCTTCTTCAGGTGGTGTGAGACGGTCGGCTGGGAGAGGTCGAACAGCGGCACCAGCTCGCAGACGCAGACCTTGCCGGCGTGCTTACGGAGCACGTCGACCAATTGCAGGCGGACCGGGTCGCCGAGCGCCTTGGCGATCGTCGCCATCCGCTCGGCCTGCTCGCGCTCGACATCCGGATAGACGACCGGCTCGCAACAGGGCTCGCCGGGTGGTCTCTTGGTCTTCGGCTCCAGCTCCAGATCGATATTCATCTATCTACATATATCTATTGAATCCGGTCTTGTCAATCCTTAGAATCGCGATATGAGTTCATCGCGGATCCGGTGCGAGACACAGGACAGCGGGCACCGGCCGTCGCTCCTCCCCATCGCGCTCGATCGTTGGCGTGCCTGGCGGATCACAGATCTGTTGCCGGCACTGATGGAGGAGTCCCACCCCGATCGCCCCTCCTTGGAAGTTCTCCACCGCGCCGATGCGGTGGTCGACTATTACAAAGAGCGCGGTGGGCGCATACCGCCTCTCGGACTTGTGCGCCGGCGTACCAGGGAATGCCTGCACGGCGGATTCTGCGAGGGATGTGAGGGACACGGCAAGGAACCGGCGGCGGCCCGATGATGGATGCACACGCACCCACGCGCTCGCTCGCCGGATCGCTCGTCCTCTACGTGATCGCAGTGTCCCAGGTGTGCCGATGTCGAAGTCTGTGATCAGCGACGAGCGGGAGTCTGCCGCCCTCGGCGCGCCGGCGGGCTCGGTCCCGCCGGCCGTCGTGCGGCAGCTCTCCACGCTCGACCGTTACCTGCCGCTCTGGATCGGGGTGGCGATGGGCGTCGGGCTCGGGCTCGGCGCCCTGATCCCCGGCCTCGAGAGCGCCCTCTCCTCGATCGCGATCGGCGGCACCTCGCTGCCGATCGCGATCGGGCTGCTGCTGATGATGTATCCGGTCCTCGCCCGGGTCCGCTACGAGGAGCTGGGGAGGCTGCGCGGCGAGCGCGGCCTCCTCGTCTCCTCCCTGGTCCTCAACTGGGTGATCGGCCCGGCGCTGATGTTCGCGCTGGCCTGGCTGATGCTCCCCCACGACCCGGCCTACCGGACCGGCCTGATCGTGGTCGGACTCGCCCGTTGCATCGCGATGGTGCTGGTCTGGAGCGACCTCGCCTGCGCCGACCGCGAGGCGACCGCGGTCCTCGTCGCGATCAACTCGATCTTCCAGATCGTCGCCTACTCGCTGCTCGGCTACTTCTACCTCTCCATCCTGCCGGGTTGGCTCGGCCTCGACACCGAAGGCTTCTCGGTCGGGATCTGGGAGGTCGCCCGGACGGTCCTGATCTTCCTCGGCATCCCGCTCGCCGCCGGCTACCTGACCCGGGTGATCGGCCTGCGCCGCAAAGGGCGCGAGTGGTACGAGGGGACCTTCCTGCCGCGGATCGGCCCGATCACGCTCTACGGCCTCCTCTTCACGATCGTCCTCCTCTTCGCCCTGCAGGGCCACCAGATCACCGGCCATCCGCTCGACGTGGTGCGGATCGCGCTGCCGCTGCTCGCCTACTTCGCGCTGATGTTCGCGATCGCATTCGCCTGGGGTCGGGCCTCCGGTTACGGCTACCCGCGCACCGCGACCCTGGCGCTGACCGCAGCGTCGAACAACTTCGAGCTGGCGATCGCCGTCGCGATCGGCGTCTTCGGCGCGACCTCGGGGGAGGCGCTCGCCGGCGTGGTCGGGCCGCTGATCGAGGTGCCGGTCCTGGTCGGGCTCGTCTACGTCTCGCTCTGGACCCGGGACCGCTGGTTCGGCGGAGCGGCGGCCGGCCCGGCGGCGAACCCCGAGGGGGCGACGGGCTGATGGCGAACGCCCTCTTCGTCTGCCTCCACAATGCAGGCCGCTCGCAGATCAGCCGCGCCCTCTTCGAGCGGGCCGCCGACGGGCGCCATTTCGCCGATGCCGCCGGAACGCAGCCGGCCGATGTGCTCCACCCCGCCGTCGTCGAGGCGATGGAGGAGATCGGCATCGACCTGTCGGGGCGGCGACCGCGGCCCCTCACCCGCGAGATGGCCGAGTGGGCCGACGTCGTCGTGACGATGTGTTGCGGCGACGAATGCCCCTACATCCCCGGCAAGCGCTACCTCGACTGGGATCTGGAGGATCCCGCCGAGATGCCGATCGAGGCGGTCCGGGAGCTCCGCGACGACATCGGCGCCCGTGTAGACGCTCTTCTCGTCGAACTGGACGGGCCGCAGCCCGAGGCCGGGATATGAACTGCTCGAGAATCGACCGAATCGAATGTCAGGGGGGCGTCAGATGAATTGCCTGGAGTGTGCGGAGGCCGACAGCACGACGGCGGCGGTCGCCGTCTGTGGGCGCTGCGGCGCCGGACTCTGCCGTGATCATCTCCACGAAGGCGGGGAGACGCCGACCGTGACGGCACCGATCGCCCGGCAGGTGCCGGTCGAACCCCTGGCACGGCGCGTGCGGTGCATGAAGTGTGAGTCCGCCGAGCAAGCGCAGGCCACCGCACGGGCGAAGGGAGGCAGGCGATGAGCACGCGCGTCGGCATCAACGGCTTCGGTCGGATGGGGCGCCTGGCGCTGCGGGCCGCCTGGGGTAGACCAGAGTTCGATTTCGCCGTCGTCAACGAGATCGCCGGGGACGCGGCCACCGCCGCCCACCTGTTGGAGTTCGACTCGGTCCACGGTCGCTGGTCGACCGATGTCGAGGAGCGCGACGGCGCGATCTCGATCGCGGGTCGCGAGGTGGCCTACTCCGGCGCCGTAACCCCGGGTGAGGTCGACTGGTCCGGCGCCGGGGTCGAGGTCGTCCTCGAGTGCTCCGGCAGGTTCCGCACGATCGACTCGCTGGCACCGTACCTCGAGCAGGGCGTGCGGAAGGTGATCGTCGCGGCGCCGGTGAAAGAGGCCGGGGCGCTGAACGTCGTCGTCGGGGTGAACGACGATCCCGCCGCGCTCGCCGCCCACGACATCCTCACCGCGGCCTCCTGCACCACGAACTGCGTGGCCCCGGTGGTGAAGGTGATCCACGAGGGCATCGGCATCCGCCACGGGCAGATCACCACCCTCCACGACATGACCAACACCCAGGTGGTGGCCGACGCCCCGCACAAGGACCTCCGCCGGGCGCGTGCTGCGAGTCTTTCCCTGATCCCGACGACGACCGGCTCGGCGACGGCGATCGGGCTGATCTTCCCCGAGCTCGAGGGCAAGCTGAACGGTCTCGCGGTGCGGGTGCCGATGCTGAACGCCTCGCTCACCGACTGCGTCTTCGAGGTGACCCGGCCGACGTCGACCGAGGAGGTCAACGGCCTGCTGGAGGACGCGGCGGCCGGGCCGCTGGACGGGGTCCTCGGTTACGAGACCAGACCTCTGGTCTCGGTCGACTACCGCGACGATCCTCGTTCGTCGATCGTCGACGTGCCCTCGACCATGGTGGTCGACGGCACCCAGGTGAAGGTGCTCGCCTGGTACGACAACGAGTGGGGCTATGCCAATCGGCTGGTCGAGCTCGCCGCGGCAGTCGCCGCCTCCCTGAGGGTCGAGGACTGATGACCGAGGCGAAGCCGGCGACTGCCGACCGGCGCGGCGACCTGCGCAACTACATCCTCGTCACCGCCGCCTATTGGGTCGAGACCCTGGCCGACGGGGCGACCCGGATGCTCGTCCTCTTCTACTTCTACGAACTCGGCTACTCGCCGTTCACGATCGCCTCGCTCTTCATCTTCTACGAGATCTTCGGCATCATCACCAACCTGGTCGGTGGTTGGCTGGCGGCCCGTTTCGGCCTGCGGACCACGCTCTACGCCGGTCTCGCCACGCAGGTGTTCGCGACGGCGATGGTGGGTCTGGCGCCGGAGGCCTGGCTGGTCGTCTCTTATGTGATGGTCTCCCAGGCGTTCTCCGGGATCGCCAAGGACCTGACCAAGATGAGCTCGAAGAGCGCGGTGAAGCTCGTCGTCCCGGAGGGCGATGAAGGCTCGCTCTATCGCTGGGTCGCGGTGCTCACCGGCTCGAAGAACGCGCTGAAGGGGGTCGGCTTCTTCCTCGGAGCGGCGATGCTGACCGTCGCCGGGTTCCAGACCTCGATGCTGATCCTCTCCGGCTCGGTCCTGGCGACGCTGCTGATCGTCTCCTCGTTGATGCACGGGCATCTGGGCAAGCCCGACACCAAGGCAAAGTTCAAGCACATGTTCTCCAACAACCGCGCCGTCAACGTGCTCGCCGCGGCCCGGATCTTCCTCTTCGCCAGCCGCGACGTCTGGTTCGTGGTCGGACTGCCGGTCTACCTCGAGACCGTCCTCGGCTGGAGCTTCATCGCCTCCGGCGGGTTCCTCGCGATCTGGGTCATCGGCTACGGCATCGTCCAGGCGGTGGTCCCTCGATTCATCCACGGCGGCGGCACCGAGCCCGAGGGCCGTACCGCGACCTGGCTCGCCTTCGTCCTCGCGATCTTCCCGGCGGCGATCGCGATCGGCCTGACGGCCGGTGTCGACCCGACGGCGACGATCGTCGTCGGCCTGATCGCATTCGGCATCGTCTTCGCCGCCAACTCGGCGGTGCACTCCTACCTGATCCTCGCCTACTCCGAGAACGACAAGGCGACGATGAACGTCGGCTTCTACTACATGGCGAACGCCGCGGGCCGGCTCGCCGGGACGGTCTTGTCCGGCCTGCTCTACGAGTGGGGCAGTCTGGAAGCGTGCCTCTGGATGTCGGCAGCCTTCGTGGTGGCGGCCGCGCTGATCTCGCTGATGCTGCCGAGCAAGACGCCCACCTCGACGCCGCCCCGCAAGGAGCTGGCGCTCGCCGGCTGAGAAAGGAACGCGATGAGATACGTCCTCTTCGTCTGTACCCAGAACGCCGGCCGCTCCCAGATGGCCGAGGCCTTCTTCACCCGGATCGCCCCCGGAGACCTACGGGCGGAGTCGGCAGGACAGCTGCCCGCCAGGGAGGTGCATCGGGTCGTCGTCGAGGCGATGGCCGAGGTCGGTTTCGACCTCTCCGGCCGCATCCCGAAGAAGCTGACGATCGAGATGCAGTTGCATGCCGACTGGGCAATCACCCTTGCCTGTGGCGGGCAATGCCCCTACGTGCCGACCGTGGTCGAAGATTGGGAGATCCCGGACCCGGCAGGGCGCACCCTGGGTGAAGTGCGGGAGATCCGAGACGAGATCGAAGGGCGGGTCGAGCGGCTTGCCGCCGAGCACCTCGGTGACATCCGCTCGGACCGGACCGCCCATCAACACCGGCTTGCGAATCTCGTCCCCATGCTGGACCGCGAATTTGTGGGGATCCGCAGCCCGGAGGAGATCAGGGCATGCGCGGACGCGGTGCTCGACCGCTACGACGACGTTCCGGTCCGGACGCACGTCCTCACCTTCGCCCGGCGACGGGCGAAAGACTGCCTGCGCGCGGAGTCCTGTTACGAGCTGGCCGACACGTAACAGCCGGCCGCGAACTGCACGGACGGGCTCTAGGCGAAGGCCTGGGAGGCACGGCGACGGAGGTCCGCGTTCAGCATCCCGGTGACCTGGCTCGGCGCCTCGCCGGCCGAAGGGACGGCGGCGCCGATCAGACCGGAGGCGCGGAAGCCGAAGAGCGGGGCGACGAAGCCGAGGTCGCGGATCTTGCGCACCAGGCGGACCGCGTCGCGGGTCTCGGCGTTGGGGCCGCAGAGGACGATCGCGGTCGGGTCGAGCGCGCCGAGCGCCCGCTCGAGGCGCTCGTCGCCGAGCTCGTTGGAGAGGACGAGGACGCGGAAGCCGGCGCGGCGCAGCGCCAGGTCGAGAGCCTGGGTGTGGACCTCCTCGGCGTCGAGGCCCTTACTCGAGTCGATCAGGAGAATCCCGGCCGGGCGCGAGGCGGCGGCGGCGAGGCGGCGGGCGCCGTGCAGCCAGCCGGTCGCCCAGCGAGCGGCGAACTCGAGCTCGGCCTCGGCATTGGGGTCGGCGGCGAGCCGGTCGACGGCGGGCAGCAGCAACTCCTCGACCGTCCGCTCCAGCGGCCGCACCGCGAGGCTTTCCTCGATCACGCGGTCGGCGCCGGCCTCGTCGAAGCTCTCGAAGGCGGCGAACAGCGAGTCGTCGCCGACCGGCGCCTGCTGGCGCTGGCGGGCGAGCGCCACCGCCGAGGAGATGTTGCCGGTCTGGGTGAGCGCGTCGCGCAACGTCTGCAGCTCGATCAGGTCGTAGTTGCGGTGGTTGCCGACCGTGCGCCTCGGGGTCGGGAAGCCATAGCGGCGCTCCCAACTGCGCAGCGTGTTGGGACTCACGCCGAGAACTTCGGCGGCGGCATTGGTGCGAATTCCTGGCATGTGTGGCGGAATCTTGACAGCGGATTCGTAGGTTTACGTCAGTTATCGGCAGATTCGCCGAAAGTGTTAGCGATCTTGCAAGGTCGCTACTGACGATCCCCCAGGCCGCCGACCCCGACCGGCTGGCCCACGGCGCGCGCCCGCCACATCGCCGAATCGGCTTTGTGGAGGAGCTGATCGGCGTCGGCGCCATGGTCGGGACAGGCGACGACGCCCGCCGTGACGGCGATCCGCAGGCCCCCCGCCCGCTCGAGCTCGTCGAGTTGGACGAGGAGCCGCTCGGCCATCTGCATCCCTTCGACCGTGCGCAGGTTCGGGGCGAGGACGCAGATCGCCGCCTCCTCCAGGCGGAAGGCTTCGTCGACGATGCGGATGCTGTCGCGCAGCGCCGCGCTGACCACCGCCAGCGCCATCTCGCCGTCCGCCCCCTCCTTGGTGTCGGGACCGGAGGTGTCGAAGACGGCGAGGCCGAAGGGATGGCCGTAGCGGCGGTTGGTCTCGATCAGCTGGTCGAGCCGGCGGCGCATGTGGCCGGGTCGGTAGAGGCTCGGCAGCTCTTCGCGCGGCAAGCCCACGAACTCGACCGTGCCGCCCGCGCCGTCCTCGTCGCGGACTGTCTCGTAGGCCGCTTCGACCGCGGTCGCCGTGACCTCGCCGAAATCCTCCGCCAGCCGCTCGGCGGCGGCGGCGAACCGGGCGCCGGCCGAGTCGCCGAGCTCTTCGCGCAGCGTCGCCAACAGGGACCGATGCCGTTCGGCGACCTCGATCGCCATCCGGCCGGGCCGGTCCAGCCGCCCGCCGCCGCCCTCGCTTGAGTCCTCTGGTGCGCTCGCGTACCCCGCCACGCGCGCAGATTAGTCGAGGCTGCGGCGTCCGGCGAGCGCCTTTCCGAGCGTCACCTCGTCGGCGTGCTCGAGGTCGGCGCCGACCGGCAGACCGCTCGCCAGGCGGGTCACGGCGACCTGGCCGCGCAGCCGTTCGGCGATGTGGAGGGCGGTCGCCTCGCCGGTCGTGGTCGGATTGGTGGCGAGCACCACCTCGGTCACGTCGCCGCGCTCGACGCGGCGCAGCAGCTCGGCGATCTTCAGGTCTTCGGCGTCGATCCCGTCGATCGGCGAGAGCGCCCCGCCGAGCACGTGGTAGAGGCCGCGGTATTCGTGGGTGCGCTCGATCGGGATCACGTCGCCGGGCTCCTCGACCACGCAGATCGTCGCCCGGTCGCGGTTGCTGTCGGAGCAGATCCGGCAGAGCGGGCCCTCGGCGAGGTTGAAGCACTCTTCGCAGAGCCCGACCTTCTCCTTCACTTCGCGGATCGCCTCGCCAAGGGCGAAGGCCTCTTCGTCGGGGGCGCGCAGCAGGTGGAAGGCGAGCCGCTGCGCGGTCCGCTGCCCGATCCCGGGCAGGCGGGAGAGCTCGGCGACCAGTCGCGCCAGCGGTGCCGGACCCTCGGTGCTCAACCGATCAACCGCCGAGCATCCCGCCGAGGCCGCCCCCGACACCACCGGTGGCGTCGCCTATCTTCGAGCCCGCCAGCTCCTGGGCGGCGCGCAGGCCCTCGTTGACCGCCGCCTGCACCATCTCCTGGAGCAGCTCGACGTCCTCGGGATCGACCGCTTCGGGGTCGATCGCGATCGCCCGCAGCGACAGGTCGCCGCCCACGGTCACTTTCACCATGCCGCCGCCGGCGCTCGCCTCGACCGTTTCGTCTTTCAGTTTCTCCTGCGCCTGCAGCATCTGCTCCTGCATCTGCTGCGCCTGTTTCATCAGGGCGTTCACGTCGAAGCCCCCGGGACCGCCGCCTCGTGCCACCTAACTGACCTCCTCCGCGTCGAACTCGCTCTTAAGCCGCTCCAGCAGTTCATCCTCGTCGATCGCGTCGCTGCCCGGCGCCGGTGTGTCGGGGGGCGGGGGGGCGGCCGGGGGTTCGTCCTCCTCGAGCAGCACGTAGCGCGGCGCCACCCCTTCGCCGGTGACGGCCTCGAAGGCGTCGACCAGCGCCTGCCGGCGGTCCGGCGACTCGGCCTTGCGTTTGTTGAAGGGCTGGTCGGGCTGGAAGCCGATCGTCAGGCCGTCGTCGTCGAAGGCGACCGGGCGGGCGCCCTCGAAGGTGGCGGCCAGGGCGGGGGCTTTTTCGGCCAGCTTGTCGAGGATGGCGGGCCAGATGCGTTGGACCTGGTCCAGGTGGTGCAGGGACGAAGGTGCTCCGGCCGCGGGTCCTGTCGCCGCAGGGGACCCACCCCCCCTTCCGGTAGCTGAAGCTTCCTCAGGGGGGGTCCCCCCTACGGCGCCACCCGCAGATGGGGTGTCTGCGGTCGCCGCCGAGGGTTCGGGCGCGTCCGGCTGGGCCGCCGGAGGTTGGGCTGGAGTGGGTTCGGGCGTAGGTGGCTGGGGTTCGGGCGTGAGGTCCGGTGCCAGCGGCTGGGGGGCCGGAGGTTCCGGTGTTGGCGGCTGGCCGCCGGCCAGTTGGGCCTCCAGCTTCTCGATTCTCCGCAGGAGGCCCTCGGTCGATGGGTCGAGATCAGGGCGGGCGGCTTTCAGCAGCGCGATCTCGACGGCCATGCGGGCGTCGTCGCCCTCGCGGACCGCGGTCAGGGCGGTCGCCAGCTCGTCGATCGTGCGGACCAGGGCAGCGGCGCCGACCGCGCCCGCCTGCTGCTGGATCCGCGCCGTGTCGGTGGCGGTGACGACGAAGGTGGCCGGCACCTCGCCCGTCGTCTGGGTGACCAGCAGGTGACGTAGGTGGGCGAGCAGGTCGCGCGCGAACTGCGACGGATCACGCCCCGATCGCGCCATCTTCTCGACCCCGAGCAGGACCGCCTTCGGGTCGGAGGCGACGACCGCGTCGACCGCTTCGAAGAGCAGGTCGGCGTCGGCCGCGCCGAGCATCTCCAGCACTCCATCGAGCCGCACGTCGTTCCCGCCGAAGGCGACCAGCTGGTCGAGCGTCCCGAGCGCGTCGCGGAAGCTGCCCTGGGCGGAGCGGGCGATCATCGCCACGGCGCCGTCCTCGACCGTGATCGACTCGGCGACGGCGACCCGGTTCAGCACCTCGGAGAGCTGCTCGAGCGAGGGCCGCTGGAAGTCGAAGCGCTGGCAGCGGTCGGCGATCGTCGGCATCACCTTGTGCGACTCGGTGGTGGCGAGGACGAAGACGGTGTGCGGCGGCGGCTCCTCGAGCGTCTTCAGGAAGGCGTTCCAGGCCTCCTTGGTCAGCATGTGCGCCTCGTCGAGGATGTAGACCTTCCAGTGGCCGCCGGAGGGCGCGTAGGCGACCCGCTCGCGCAGGTCGCGGACGTCGTCGACCGAGCGATTCGAAGCGGCGTCCATCTCGATCACGTCCATCGAGGTGCCGGCGGCGATCGTCACGCAGGACTCGCATTCGCCGCACGGCGTCACCGTCGGGCCGCCCCGCTCGCAGTTCAGCGAGCGGGCGAGGATCTTCGCCATCGACGTCTTGCCGGTCCCGCGTGAGCCGACGAACAGGTAGGCGTGGTGGACCTTGTCCTGCTCGACCGCGTTGCGGAGCGTGCGGACGACGTGCGCCTGTCCCACGACTTCGTCGAAGGACCCGGGGCGGTGGCGGCGGTAAAGGGACGTGGACTCGGTGCTCATAGAGGGCCTCCAGCCAGTGTATCCACGGCCCGATCCGCCCCACCCAGCCCGCTTCCGAGCTTTTCTGCCATATGTGGCGGCAAAGCTCGGACGCTCTTCAGGGCGGGCCGGTAGGTTGCGCGCCGTGCCACCGAGGCTGTCCAGATGGCTCGCGCCGGTCGCCTGGGTGGCCGCGGTGAGCGCAGTGCTCCTGATCGTCTTCCCGGTCGGCTTCCCCAATTACGACACGATCTACGCCCTCGTCTGGGGGCGCGAACTGGCCCATGGGATGAGCCCCGACTACGGCGCCGCCCTCCCGCCCACGCCGCATCCGCTGATCGATTTCCTCGGGCTGGTGACCTCGCCGTTCGGGGAAGCACCGATCACGGTGACGATGGTCCTCGCCTACGTCTCGCTCGGCCTGATCGCCTATTTCGTCTACCGGCTGGGGGCGGCCTGGTTCGACAGATGGGTCGGGATCCTCGCCGCGGTCATCGTCCTCACCCGGGCGCCGTTCCTCTCCAATGGCCTGCGCGCCTACGTCGACCTCCCCTACATCGCCCTCTGCCTCGGCGCGCTCTACGTCGAGGCGCGGAAGCCGCGCGCCGGTTGGCCGGTCCTCGCCCTGCTCGTCCCGGCCGGCCTCCTGCGCCCCGAGGCCTGGGGCTTCGCGATCGCCTACTGGCTCTGGCTCGCCTTCGACATCCGCCGCGCGAGCTCCGCCACACCTTCGAGCGCCTCCGGCGCGAATCCCCCATCACCCCCCGGGTCGACGGGCCGAAAACTCCAGGAGGGCTTGAGTTTTCGGCCCACCAACAAGAGGTTCCGACGGATCTTTGACGTCTTTGGGTGGGAAGTGGGATGGCGGGGGGAGCGGGGGACGGCGGAGCTCGTCTGGCTCGCGGTGCTGGCCCTGCTCGGGCCGATCATCTGGGTGCTCTTCGACGCGATCACGACCGGCAACCCGCTCTACTCGCTGACTGGCACCCAGGAAACCGTCGAAGACCTCAAGAGGCAGACCGGGCCTGTCGACCTCGTCCTCTACGGCCCACGCCGGCTCGGCGAAGTGATGCAGTGGCCGGGGATGATCGGCGGCTTCGGCGGCCTCGTGCTCGGCATCTGCCTCCTGCGCCGGCGCTCCGCCCTCGGTTTCGCCGCCGTCGTCCTGGCGCTCCTCGCCTTCGCCTTCCTCGCCGCGGCGGGCCTGGCGATCATCGCCCGCTACACGATGCTGGCGGGGGCGATCCTCTCGATCTTCTTCGCGCTCGCCCTGCTCGGCTGGCGCTTCGTCGACCGTGAGAACAAATGGAGGATTTGGTGGCAGGTGTTCGCCGGCGTCGTCCTCCTGATGGTGCTGATCTGGCTACCGAACCAGTGGAACCTCGACCGCCAGGTCCACACCGACCTGACCAACCAGGGCACGATCGAGAACGACCTCACCGACCTCGTCAACGAAGGCGCCTTCTCGGGTGGCTGCGGGCCGATCGCGGTGCCGAACCACCGTGCCGTGCCGCGCCTCGCCTACGGCCTCGAAGTGAAGCCGACCGACATCGTCAGCGCCAGCGAGGCCGTCTCCGGCGAAGAAAAGGAAAAGCTGGCGGAAGCCGGCTACTGGGTCGAACCGGCCAGCTCGTTTGTGATTCACAACTACATCCTCGACCCGAACGACAAGACTGACTTCCACAAACTCCACGCTCCGGCGGGGTTCACCGAAGTGGCCCGCAACGAGAGCTGGATCATCTACAGCAGCTGCGGTTAGCCGCGCTCGGCGGCGTCGATCGCCGCGTGGGTCGCGGCGGCGAGGTCCGGATCGGCGAGGTCGATCGCCGGCGGCAGCTCGATATGGAGGTCGTCGGCGGGGTCGATCCGCGCCCGCAGCGGCCCGGCCGAGCGCGAGCCGAGCACGTGGCCGCCGCGCCGGCGCTCGGCGTCGACGAAATGCAGGTGGTAGCCCGCCACCTCGATCCCCTCGACGAAGGCGGGGAAGCGGAAGCCGACCATCGTCCCCTCGACGTCGGTGAGCTCGAAGACGTGCTGGTCGGCGACGACGTCGGCCAGCGGCCGGTAGGGCGGCTCTTGGCGCGGTACCGAGCGGGCGCGGACCGTGGCGAAGCGGCCGTCGAGGCGCACCGCGAAGGACGACTCGCCCGGCGGCGCCAGCTCGTCCAGTCCGGCGAGGATCTCTTCGTGGTCGAGCCCCGCCGCGATCTCTTCCTCGACCGTCGGTTCAAACCGCGTCACCACCGCGAACGGCGTTCGCTCCGTCGGCCCGACCGGCGTCACGTCGCCGTTCACGTCGGCGCGCAGGAACTCGCCGTCGAGGGCGATCATCTCGCCGTCGAGCCCATTCAGCGTCCCCAGCCCGAGGTCGCCGCGCTCGGCCAGCTCGGCGAAGGTGACGTCGCCGTCGAAGGAGCCGTCGAGCAGGGCGCCGATCGTCGAGGCCTGGAAGAGGGCGTGCGCGTCGCGCTCCGCGTGCAGGTCGGCGTGGCGCATCGACTCGACGTGGAGGGATCTGATCCAGCGTTCGTCCAGCATCGTCGTCAGTTTAAAAGTGGACCGTGCACCCGCCTCTGAAACGTGATCACCGGGCGTGTCCGTCGCTTATGGCTCGGGCCGGGCTTCCCCGCGGCACCCGCGGCATCCGCTTAAGGCTGCTTCCTTCCGGACCTGACCTGATTCGCGTGCCTACGTCGCGCGGGACCCGGCCGTCAACGCCGCCGCGACGCACTGACCCCGACGGTCAGTCCCTCGGAACGGTAGTCGGCCCCGCTAGAGCGGATTGCGGGTTATAGGGCACCGCTGATTCCCCGCCTAGCACGGTCCGTTGCGAAGCCTACCCTGCCGCCGTAGGATCGCGCCGCCTTGATCAAGGTCGACCCTGGATCCTTCTTCGCGATCGTCGTCACCGCGGCCGTCGCGGCAGCTACCGTCGCGGCGGTGCCGAAACGGCTGGCGCCGCCAGTCGTCGTGCTGGAGCTGGTGCTGGGCATCCTGATCGGGCCGGAAGTTCTCGGCATCGCCCACAACGACGATTTCATCGAATTCTTCTCGAACCTCGGCCTCGGGATGCTCTTCTTCTTCGCCGGCTACGAGATCGACTTCGAGCGGATCGAGGGCCTGCCCCTGAAGCTCGGAACCTGGGGATGGCTGCTCTCGGTGGTGCTCGCCTACGCGATCGGCGGCGCCCTCGCCGCGACCGGGATCGTGCTCTCCTTCCTCTACACCGGCTCGGCGATGGCGACGACGGCGATCGGCACGCTGATCCCGATCCTCCGCGACGACGGCGAGTTGAGGACGCGTTTCGGCACCTACCTGCTGGCGGCGGGCGGGGCAGGCGAGTTCGGGCCAATCCTGCTGCTGACGATCGTCCTCTCGACCGACCAGCCGGTGCGGGAGTCGGTGATCCTGATCGCCTTCGCGCTGGTGTCGGTCGGACTCGGCATCGCCTCGATCCGCTGGGCGGGGCGCCGCTGGGCGGCCCTGGTCCAGACCCTGGAGGCGAGCAGTCAGCTGGCGGTGAGGGTGACGATGGTGCTGATCTTCGGCCTCGTCTTCCTCGCCGATCGGCTCGGCCTCGACCTGCTGCTCGGTGGGTTCGTCGCGGGGATGATCGTGCGCCTGGTCCTGAAGGGACACGAGGCGCAGGTCTTCGAGTCGAAGCTGACCGCGGTCGGCTTCGGCTTTTTCGTCCCCTTCTTCTTCGTCGCCAGCGGGATCAACTTTGACCTCGGAGCACTCGGCTCGATTGGGGCGATCGCCAAGCTGGCGATGTTCTTTGGGCTCTTCCTCGTCGTGCGAGGAGCGCCGGCGATGCTCCTCTACCGCGGTGTCCTGGGAGCGCGAGACCGGGCAGCGCTCGCCTTCTACTCGGCCACGGAGCTCCCGCTGGTGGTCGCGATCACCACGCTGGCGACCGAGGGTGGACACATGCGGGCCTCGACCGCGGCCGGGCTGGTCGGCGCGGCGATGCTCTCGACCCTGGTGTTCCCCTTCGTCGGCCTGGCGCTGCGGCGGCACTCCGAGGCCGACCGCGAGCTTCACGTCGAGGAAGGCCCGGGCGGGGGCGCCCCTCCGCTCGGAGGGGCGCCCGTCGTCCGGCCGCAGCCGGCAAGCTAGGCCGCCTGCACCGGGATTACTTACGGACCAGCTTCAGCGCCTTTGTAGACGGTGGCCTTGGCCTTGCCGACCTTGGCCACCTCCTTGAACAGGAGCTTCTTCTTCGCCTTCACCTTCTTGCGCGCGGCCGGCTTCACCTTGAGGGCGAACTTCCTCGTCTTGCCCTTCTTGACCTTGGCCTTGCGGGTCGTGGTCGCCGGTTTGTGCTTGCTCAGCATGCCCCGCAGCGACAGCGTGCAGGTGGCTTTGAGCTTGGCGGGGCACTTGGCCTTCACCGAGAGCTTGTTGCCCTTCAGCACCGCCGGGCCGACCAGGCCGCTCGACTGGAGGAGGCTGGTGAGCTGGGCGCTGCTGACACCGCCGGCGCCGTTGGCACCGCCTCCGCCGTTGCCACCGTTGCCGCTGCCTCCAGAGCCGGTGACCGCGACATTGTCGAGCCGGAAAGTGGCGCTGCCCATCAGACCGACGCTGGCGACGCTCGATTTCGTGGTCGCGTCGACTTCGATCGCGTAGCTATGGCCGGCGACGAGCGCGACCGGGCCCTGTTGGGGGGCGAACGCGGTGGCGCCGACGGTCTCGGAGAACGCTTTCTGTTTGCTGCCGTCCGTTTTGTCGACCAGATTCGCCGTGTATTCCACGGTCGGCGTGAGCGACGCGAGTTCGGCATCTTCGAACTGCCGTTCGAGGCTCAGCGAGCCTGCTCCGCTTTCGCCGGCCGTGAACGTCGGGGAGGTCATGACCGCTTCCGCGGTGAACAGACCGAGGAGACCGACGGCAATTTCGGATTTGTCCGCGAGCGAACCGGACGGATTACCCGCCGTTGCGTCATAGGCTCCGCTCGCCACGCAGAGCGGAGCCGGGATGGTCGGACATTTCGCGGTAACGGTCCACCCTTCCGCGCTGCCGGAAAACGTGCTGCCCCCGCCCGGGTAGGCAGCGGCAGACGCCTGGCCGACAGCGAGAGCGAGCAGGGCCGCTCCCGACACGCACCCGAGCAGGAAGACCTGCCGAAAGCGACTCCTGAGCGCAATAGACGCAAAAAGGTCCCAACTTCCCTACCTACTTTTCTGGACACTTATCTGACAGCGCCGTCCACACACAGGCACGAAATCCCTGGACGCCCCATCGCGCCCTGGGCGGCGTAAACTGCTCCGCCCCGGGCGCGTAGCTCAGTGGGAGAGCGCTCGCTTCACACGCGAGAGGTCGCTGGTTCGAAACCAGCCGTGCCCATGCCGGAGATCTGGCTCTATATGTGGTTTTGCGACCTTAGGTCGCGCCTGGATCGGGACTTTTCAGAGCCTGATACTGCGGCTGTGTGTCCGAACGTCTGTCCTATCCCCGGCCATGCCTCGGGCTCGTCGGCGAAGCGCATGAGCCTCCAGACGAGCTCATGATCAACTTTCTTGCGCTGCTCGGTCTGCGCGTAGACGCCGAGCGTCAGCCGCGGGTCCGCGTGACCCATCTGCCCCATGACCCATGCCGGATCGCGTCCGGCAAAGAAACAGAGGCTTGCGAAAGTGCGCCGGAGCGTCTGCGGCGTCACGGCCGGGAGCAGCATCTTTCCCTGGGTGGCCCGCCGCTTATCGGCGCGGGCGACGACGGCGCGGATCATCCGACGCACATTGTCCGGGGAGAGCGGCCTCCCGGTCCGCGTCGGGAACATCGGCCCGCGGGCGGCGACCGTGCGCCGCCGGGACGGTGAGGCCGCCACGTGACTGCGAAGTTCCTCGGCGCAATGGACCGAAAGCTCGACCGTGCGCTCACCCGCCGACGTCTTCGCTACGGGGATCCGCCAGTGGTCGCCCGCCAGGTCGAAATCACCGCGCCTGGCCACCAACGCCTCACCGATCCGTGGTCCGCCGAGGCAGAGGAGCGCCAACAGCTCGCGCCGCCCATAGCACTGCTCGGGCCTGTGGCGGGCAATCAGTTCGGCCTCCCACTCCCCCGCGACATCCAGCAGATCCACCACCATGTCAGGCTCCAGGAAGTCCCTGGGGGGTCTCGGCTCGGCCACCCGCCGTCTGCGCCCACGTGCAGGGTTCGTAGCGAGGGTCCCATAGTCCTTCGCGAGATCAAGCGCCTGCGCGAGAAGCATCAAGACCTTATTGACCGAAGCCGGCGAGAGGGTTTTCGCGGATCCGGCACGACGATTACGGGCGGGCTGTCCAGTCAACCAGTCCTTAAGTTCATCCACCCAGCGGATATCGATCTCTGCGGTGGGGGTCTCGTGCCGAAACGAGAGGATCAGCCCGAGGCGCCATTCGTAGTCGGCGCGGGTGTTCGGTGCCAATTCGGTCTTCTTCGTCTGCCACCAGCGAGAGAGGGTGATGTGGATCGTCTCCTCTCTGTACTTCGGCTCCGGAAGGTCGGGGGCAGATCCCTTCCGTGCCTGCACAGGCGGCGCCCAACACCCGCGGCGGATATCGGCGACGATCTTCTCGGTCTCGATCTCGGCACGCTTCCGGTTCCATCCTTCGGAATTGGTCCCGAACGTCATGAGGTACTTGCGACCCTGGAACGGAACACGAGCGACCAGACTGCGTCTCGACGGTCCGCTGGTCTGCCTGATCGGAGCGAACGAGGTCGGCAAGTCGACGATCCTCGATGCGCTTGAACTAGCGCACCGTCAGGACATCGACGACGAGGGGGAGGTGATCGCCGTACCGGCATCGGAGCTGACCCGCGGACAGACGATCGGAGCCGATCGCGAGCTCGTCCGCCTCCGCTATCGCCTGACCCGGGAGGAGCGCGGGCGTCTCAAGGAGCTCGACGCGGGGGCGCGACTGCGCGAGGTGCGGTGGTTCGAGATCAAGAAGTTCGCCAACGGCACGGTCGAACGCATGCTCTCGCCCACGCCGACCCGGGACAAGCGCGCCAGACATGCCCTGGGCCGCAGGCTCCAGGAGGAGCTCGATGATCCCGAGGGCGTACTCGGGGACCGCGCCGAAGGGACGCCGGTCGACGAGGAGAGGGTGCGGCGACTGGCATCGGTCTTCGGCGACAACGACATCTACATAAGCCCGGCCCGCCTTTCCGAGCTCAGGGAGCTCGCCGATTTTCTCGAGACGGAGGAGCGAAGCCCGAGGCTCGTCGCAGAGATGCGCGCCGTATTGGCGGCCGAGGACGAAGCTCATCCGCACGACCAAGGCCGCGACGAGCTTCGGGATCTGGTTCCGCAGTTCGTCCGCTTCGAGCTGCGCGATCGCGAACTCTCCGACGAATACGACCTTGCGGAGCTGGCCGACGATCCCCCGCCGAGTCTCCGCAACCTTGCGCGCCTCGCGGGCCTGGACCTGCCCGAACTGCTCGGTCAGATCCGCGCGGATCTGACCGGAAGCATCGAGGACACGAAGAAGGCGGCAAACGAGGAGCTCGAGCGCCGGTTCGCGGCCTGGACCCAGAAGCCGCCGGTCAAGGTGAGCGTGGACACTTCGGGGACGCGGCTTCTGATCCATGTCCAGTCGGGCAGCGGGGCGACGATGAAGATCCGCGAGCGCAGCGAGGGCCTACGGCAGTTCGTCGCGCTCGTCGCGCTGACCGCCGGGGAAGGCCATTCGGTGGCGCCGATCCTCCTGATCGACGAGGCCGAACGCCACCTGCACTACGACGCACAGGCCGACCTGATCGGGGTGCTCGAAGAACAAGACGCGGCCGCGCAGGTGATCTATACGACCCACTCCGCCGCCTGCCTCCCGGACGACCTCGGCGCCGGCGTCCGCGTCGTCAGGGGCATCGAGGATCAGATGTTGAGCACGGTCGAGCAGCAGTTCTGGAGCGACGATGCGGGACTGGTGGCGCTCCTGCTGGCGATGGGTGCGGCCTCGCTTGCCTTCGTGCCGCTGCGGCCCGCGGCGATCGTCGAGGGAGGCAGCGACCTCGTCCTGCTCCCGTCTTTGATGAAGGATGCCACCGGCGAAGAGGCACTGGGCTTCCAGGTCGTCCCCGGGGCGGCGAACGTGCCCCCGGAGCGGATCGCGGGCCTCGATCTCCAGGGCGTCAGCACCGTCTGGATTCTCGACGGGGATGCCGGCGGGAAGAGTCGACGGAAGTTCCTGATCAAGAACAAGGTTCCCTCAGAGCAGATACACCTTCTCGAAGCAGGCGGCAAAGGGATCGACCTCGAGGATCTGATCCACGCCAAGACCTACGTCAAGGCGGTCAACAGCTATGTCGATGATGTCGGCGGGACCGGTGAGTTCGACGCATCCGAACTTCCGGAGGGAAATTGTCAACGCCACAAAACGGTCGAAAGGTGGTGCACCGCGAACGGGCTCCCCAAACCGGGAAAGACGGCCATCGCCAACAAGGTTCTGGAGTTGCGCGGGTCGGATCCCCTTTGTGAGCCGCATCGCCGGGTCACGCTCAAAGCTCTCCGGAAAGCCATCGCGACTCATTTCCACGGCCAAGCAAGTTCCTAGATTTCTCGGATCGCGATCGCCCTTGCCGCTTCATTCGTAACTCCATCCCGAGCGATCGGGAGGCTCCAAACCCGATCGCGGGCCGGCCAGCCACGCCCGACCGACCCGGCGTTGGGACGCGGGTCAGAGGAGGGCACGAACCTCGGCGAAACGGGCGAGAATCTCCTCGAAACTCGGGAAGGCCTGGTCTGAGAAGAGGAGAGAGCACTCCGCCTCGTATTCGGGTTCGAGACGCGCCCGCAGGTCGGGGTCGGGAAAGAGCGCCGGGCTGTCCTTGAAGGAAAGATCCGGGGGCGGTCGATAAGCCTTCAAGAAGAAGAGGCGGCTGCGCTCGTCGTAGTCCCGCCTTATCTCCCCGTACTCCGGCGAGGCGAGCATCGAGCGCACCTCATGCTGGTCGACCAGGACATGCAGGTCGGAGTAATGGCGGGCGTCGCGCCCGAGAGGATGGTCTTCACCGAGGAGACGCTCGACCTTGCCATGAAGGGCGAACATCTTCTCGACGAAGGTGCGGCGGAAGTGGAGGAGGTGCATCTCAAATCCTTCGATGTCCTCCAGGTCGAGGAAGCCCTCGACCGCCGCTTCCTTCAGATACTGGGCCAGAAGGGAGGTGATCGGCTCCTCGCTCGTCGGGAAGGTCCCGCTCTGGATGCCCGGCTCGAGGCGGACGGCTGAGCGAAGTCCGGGTAGGTCCGCGAAGCGGCTCTCGTAGGCGAGGACGTCATTTCGTCCGAGGCCCTTGATCGTCTCCCCCTCCTCGCGTCTCCAGTCGAGCGGCGGGTAGGCGGCGACCGATTCGGTCAGGTTCTTCAGGATCTTGTTGATCTTGTTCTTGCCGGGCCGCGGATCGAACAGCTCGGGATTGACGAAGAGGTCGACGTCCTCCGAGAAGCGACTGATCAGGCCCCAGCCCTTCGAGAGGCTGGTGCCGCCCTTGAACACCACCTTCTCCCCCAGCTCGGCAACGGTTATCCGAAGGATCTCGGTGATGTAGTAGTCCTTCTCGATGAACTGTTCGCTCAGTCCGTGATGTCGGGCGGCGCGGAGCATCGCCTGTTCGAAGTCCGGGTGTTCGAAGAGCTTCACTTCGCCTGCCACTCCTTGGCGTAGCGCAACGAGGCGAGGGACCCGAAGTCGAAGCGGCTGAGCGGGTTGAGGCTCGCCCGGATGGGCGCGAGGACGCTATCGGGTATCCCGATCTCCTGTCCGAGCGCGCCCAGCATCGCCCGCACCCGCGGTGGCTCCTCGAGGGCGACGGCTGCAAGGGCGCGAAAGCGATCCTCGTCGGTGAGAAGGCGACGTAGGCGATCGATGGTCCGCTGCGGTGGAAGGTCGCTGTATCGGGCCCGTTCGCGAAGGGTCTCGAGGATCGCGCCGTCCTCTGCCGAGAGGCCAGTCCGGGCGGCCGGGCGTCCGGTGTGGACGACCGCATCACCGAGGGCCTGCGGCGGTGCCGGGGCAGGGGTCGCGTACTCGGGCCGACGTGGGTTCTGGGTGGTGAGGCCGAGGACGTTGGCGGCGTTCAGGCCGGCGGGATGCACCGGTGCACGGAGGGTCTGGGCCGCGACGGCGCTCGCCGCCGGGCCGCTGGCTCCGAACGCGGTCTGGTGCGGGCGGTAGTAGACGCCCTTGCCGACCCGGTCCAGGACCCCCTCCCTGGCCATCCGGGAAAGCGTCCTTGCGACCGCCGATGCGGGGAGGTCGGCGAAGTCGGAGTATCGCCAGTAGTCGGGTTTGCCGTGGGCGACGCGATCGCGCACGGTTGCGGCGACGCTCCGCCCTGGGCCTTCGGCACCGGTCTTTTTAGGGGGCTGTCCCATCGGTCCAGGATACGGGCCGCCCGTCGTTTGTGTCAAGTTTTTTTGCCATAAAACTTGACACTCTGTTACCCTCACCAGACTCCGATCCCTGCCCATCGGCCTCGCCACTCTGATCTCGAACCGCCTCCGCGAGCTTCAGGCACTTCTCGCCGGAAGTGCCAGAATCGGCGACATATCCCCGCGCATCCCCGCGCATCGCGGATTCCGGGGGCCGAATCGGGATTGATGAAATCCCTGCAAACGGCAATTTTATGGTGGCGATTCGCGCTTCATCGGCCGAATTCACACGCGAGAGGTCGCTGGTTCGAAACCAGCCGTGCCCATCAGGACCCCTTGAACAAGCCAGAAATCGAGGGGTGGTTCTGAACCAGTCGCGAATTTGGCTCTATAGCTCGAAGGTCGCAAATGAGGCGAGTAGGTCGGTGCAGCAGAGGTCCTGGCTGGCCTACTGATTCGTGGCGACGACAGCGAAGACCGCCCGGGATCCCGACGGACGCGTAGGGCCGGGATGGTCGGCCACCTACCACAAGGGACATCTCTCCGCTGCGGTTCCCCGCGCGTTGTCGTCAGGCGCGGCTACACGCCGAGCAAGACGGAGGTCAAGCGCCTGCTGGAGACGCCCGGTCCTCCGCGCGCCGTGCTGCTGGGGCATTGGCTCTTCTACGCGCCGTCACGACGCGAGACCTACGCCGCCGCGCGCTGGTCCGACGTCGACCTCGACGCCGCCGAGTGGGAAGTCGTCGGCAAAAACGAAAAGGGCCGAACGCAGGCCGGCGATGCGCGACTCGCTCGCGGACCCCGAGAAGGCCTATGTCCTGATGACGATCAACGGCAGGAAGACCAGCCCCTCGACGGTCACCAAGATCGCGACCTGGCACGGCATCCGCGCCGGGGTCGGCCTGAAGAAGGCGACGCCCGGGATCGACGCGGTCGACGGGATGCCCTCGGGGGTCACGCCTCATTGCTTCCGCCGCGCCTGGCCGACGATCGCCCTGAACGACGAGAAGGACCCGACCCCGATCGACGTTCGTCTCGGAGGTGCTGCGCCACAAGGACACCGCGACGACGCGGCGCCACTACGCGCCGACCAAGTCCGACCGGGCGCGGGCGGCGCTGATGGGGATGCGGTGAGGTAGCGGTGGTGGTGAGGCAAACGCCCCACGACCCCGCGCCGGTGGGTCACCGCGGCGCGATCAGATCGACGCCCGGAAGATACTGGGAGACGCGCCGAGGGTCGCGGGTCAGCAGCGGCCGCCGGGTCACCGCCGCGTGCGCGCCGATCAGGAAGTCGGCGAGGATCTGCGTCCTCTCCCCACCGGCGCGGCGATAGTTCGCGTGGGCGTGGCCTGCCAGGAAGGCGGCTGCGGTGGGCAGCTCCTCGACCAGTAGGCGCGGCGGCAGGGCCGCCTCCATCGCCTCGATCGCCGAGAAGCGAGGCGCGATCTCGGCCAGGACGATGGTGTTGACGACCAGCGTCCCGACGGCGAGTGCCTCACGGAGCGCGGCCTCGGACCACCCCAGCCAGCGCGCGTCCTCGGTGAAGACGTCGAGCAGCACACTGCTGTCGACGAAGGTGCCAGCCACCGCTCACTTCCGGGTGAAGGCGAGGATCTCCTCGGTGCTCAGCGCCACGTCGCCGGCGCCGCGCATCGCGGCGACTTCGGCCTCGGCACGCTCGCCGTCGGCGACCAGCCGCGCCCCGTCCCGGTCGAGCTCGAAGCGGACCTCGCTGCCGGGGTGGATCCCGAGCGCCCGGCGGACCTCGATGGGGATGGTCACCTGTCCTTTCTGGGTCACCCGCATGGAGGTAAGACTAGCAAGTATTACCTGTCTCCCGCCGATCTCAGATCTCGATCTCGAAGAACCGCTCCGCGGTCTGGACCCCGCTCGTGCTCGAGCTGCTTCTGGATCCGCTCGAGCCGTTGCTGCGCCATCTGTCGCTCATGCCGTCGCTCGGCATTGCCGGAGCGCGGTCCGAGCGGATCGCCATCAAGCGAGGTGATGTCGGCTTCGGCCGGTTCGACGAACGACGTCGAGGTGGCTTCGCCGCTGCGCGTTTCGGCCGCCGCGGTCGCGGCGAAGACGAGGGCCGCGAGGAGGACGACCGTCGGGGCGAGCGGTCGGCGCGGACGGACCATCGGCGGGCGGGATCCCAGCCGGCGACCGTGTCGATCCGCCCACGACCCGCCTCCAATCCCGATCTCCCGTGGCACGCGAGACGACCCGATCCTGCCTCAGCCCCCGGGATGGGCGGAGATCTGCAGGTTGACGACCCTGCCGTCGGAGCCGAAGCCGAACTGGGTTTCGGCTTCGCCGGGGCCCTTCAGGACATAGGTGGTGGGGCCGGTCTTCTTGGCCGCCTTGTAGGCGCGGCGCACTTCGGCCAGGCTCGAGCCGAGGCCGATCCCCTTCGCCGTCCGATACTTCGAGACCGGCCCTTCGAAGTTCGGCTTCGCCGCGTCGGCGACGTTGGCGGAGATGAAGACCATCCAGATCTTCGGCGCGGTCCCCTGCCGCTCTTCGAGGTAGGCGACGGCGCCTTCGCCGGTGCCCTTTTTGCCCTCGTAGGCGCAGGTACCGGAGGTGCATCCGCCCGGCCCCCAGGCCTTGGCGACCGCCGCTTCGGGCTTTCCGACTTCGAGCCCGGCGATCGATCGGCCGGGGACGATCAGCGTCGTCTTCGGCTTCGGCAGGGCGGCCTGGGCCCCGGCCGCGAGGGCGAGGGCGAGGACGACCGCGGCTACGGCGGCGATGCGGATCTTCATGGGGCTCCTGACTTGTCGAACCTGAGGGTTTAGCTGCTTCAGCGTCGTCCCCGCCATCGCTTGGCCTCCACCCACTCCGATGATCTTCATCGGGAACTCCGATCTGTCTGGTTGACGGGCGGACGAGGCACCGTCGACGCGCCGGCAGCCTACCCGGAGCCGGCCGCGGCGTGGACCTGCTCTACGCAGAAACTACGAGTATCGGGTAGCCGGTGCCGCGGTTCGCGCCGCGCTGATCCGAGCCTCCGGTCCCGGGACGACCAGGACCGCTCAGTCGCCGAGGGCGATCAGCTCGTCGAGCACCTCGCCGTAGCGGAGGACCTCGATCGAGAGGTGCCCCTCCCCGGCGAGCAACCGCGGCCGGGCACCCGGCACGTTGTCGACCAGCCAGCGTCCGTGGGACGGCGGGACCATCCGGTCGTCGTCTCCCTGCCAGATGGTCACGGGGACCGCTACCGCGCCGAGGTCGAATCCCAGGTCGGCGAAGAAGGCGATGTCGTCGTCGAACCAACCCCAGATCCCGGTGCCGAGGGCGCGGTGGACGGAGTCCGCGAGGTGCTCGGCGTAGGAATCGGTGACGACCGCCCTGTCGGCGGCACCGACCAGGTCGCCCAGCATCTGCCCGAGTTGCGCCGGCTCCACGTTCGCGAACCCGGACGCCTCCGACTCGAGGTAGGCACGCAGCTCATCCTCGCCCGCCTCGACCGCGGCGAACTCCTCCAGATTCTCCTCGCCCATCCCGGCCTTCCAGTCGAGCCCCTCGGCGCCCCGCGGCGCGACGCCGCCGAGGGTCGCCGCGGCGCGGACGCGATCGGGCAGCAGTGCCGCGCAGGCGAGCGCGTGTGGTCCGCCCCCCGACTGGCCGACCGTGTGGAAGCGCCCGACGCCGAGGGCATCGGCGATCGCGACCACGTCGTCGACGCAGTCGGCGACGGAGCGGCCCGGCCGGCGGTCGGAGCCGGCGTAGCCCGGCCGCGCGTAGGAGACGTGGCGCAGCCCCCGCGCGGCGCCGGCCTCGACTTTCGGCTCATACAACGTCCCGCCCTCGGGGGTGCCGGTGTGGACCAGGACCACCTCGCCGTCGTCGGGACCGGCGACTTCGACCGCGAGGTTCCGACCACCGGGGCCTGCGACATCGATCGATTCCCGTCTCATGAGGACGATCCTACGGGGGATCGGCCGATCTCAGAAAGGTGACCGGAGCAGGCCCGCCTGAATTCACGCCGCCGGTCCCGACTGTCGACGAGGCAGGATGAAGAGACTCCGTGGCAGGCTCACGTACGCCAACGTCATCTCCACCATCGCGCTCTTCCTCGCGCTCGCCGGGGGAACCGCGTTCGCGGCGAAGGAGGCACTGCTGCCCAAGAACAGCATCGGCACGAAGCAGCTCAAACCGGGAGCCGTCACCCCCGCCAAACTCAGCGCGGCATCGAAGCTCGCCTTCACCGGCCCGAAGGGTGCCGGCGGTGACCCCGGGCCGCAGGGTCCGAAGGGCGATCGCGGACCCGAAGGAGCGGAAGGGCTGCCGGGTATCTCCGACGGCGATCCATTCGTCGTCGATGCCGTCAGCGGTGTGGAAGAAGAGGGCGCCGGGACGACCTCCCCCGTCGTGCTCGGGGGGACGACCTCCTGGACGCCCGGCGAAGACCAGGCCGGTCTCTTCTTCGGGAAGCTTGTCTACACCGAGGGAGCCGCCACCGGAAATTCCTGCACCGTCGGGGTCCGGATCTTCGACGACGGGACGCTGGTCCATCCTCGAACCGACCGGCCAGACCGGGGAAGCCCTCACCGAAAGGACCTTGAGGATCTCCCCCGTGGCGATCGCCGTCCGCGAACCGGTCCCGCACACCATCACCGCGACCTACTCCACCGGCTCGAAATGTATGGCGGGCGCGAAGATCGACCGCCTCGAGCTGATCGTCTCGCCACTGGGTTGAGGATCGATATGGATCGTCAACAGTCGATCTTGATCGAACCGTGCGCTTCGATGGTCCGACCGCCCACCTTGGTGGCGATCACGACCCGGTAGGTCCCATCGCCGGCCTCGAGGCTGCCGCCCTGCATGCTGACCCAGCGGAAGTATTCGTCGGCCGCGGAGCCACCGCCCGCCACCGTTCCGACGCTCTCCTTGCCGTCGGGGAAGAGCGCCTTATGGAAGGGGACCCCTTCTTCTTCGACGGCTTCTCCGAAGCCCTGCTTCGTCCACGGCGCTTCCAACGTGATGGAAGTCGGGGCATTCGCGGGGATACCGGTCGCCTTGACCAGGGCGGTGAGGAGCATTTCGTGGGGAGAGGCCGCTTCGCCGAACACGTAGTAGCAGGCGTTCACAGGCGCGGATTCGGTCACCTTGGTCCCTGGGGCGAAGGGGTTCTCGTTCACCGAGAGCGCGGTGATCTCCAGCGACGGACCCGCGGCCTTTGGCTTGTGAGCTGCCTGGGTCGCCGCGATCGGCGAGAGCGCCAACAGGGCGCAGAGGAGGAGGGTGAGGTTGCGGGCTCTCTTCAAGGTCGACTCCGTTTCGTCTTGGCCGTGACAGTCGGTCACCACCTGGATCGGCCGAGCCAGGACAGCGGGGACCCTAGAGATCGCGCCGCGGGACCTCAATACCCAGGATTGCGGTCGGGCGGTACGCCTTACGGCATCTACGCGGTGACTACGTAGATTCGGGACCGTTCGCGCGCGGCACTGGCCGAGCGCTTCCGCGCCGCCTAGCTCACAGCACCGAGATCGAGAAGGCGGCGGCGAAGCTCTCGCCGGGCGGGACGAAGGTCAGCTCGGGGCCGCCGGTGAGGAGGGCGTTGGTAGGGGCGGTCATCGGCTCGATCGCGACCGCGTCGGTGTCGCCCGGGGCGTAGATCTGGGTGAAGGGGTAGCCGCTGTCCATGCGGAGCTCGATGCGGCGGTCGGGGCCGGCGAGGGTGAAGGCGGTGCCGGGCGAGGGGGCGAGGAAGGCGTCGTCGTAGGTGCGCGCGGCGAGCGGGCCCGGTTCGATCGCGACGGGCTCGCGCTCGCCGGTCGGCAGGCCGCGTTCGTCGAGGAGGAGGCGCTCGTGGACCGGCGCCTCCAGCACCCAGTCGGCGCGCGGCACTTCGGGCAGGCAGAGGTAGGGATGGAAGCCGAAGGCGACCGGGACGGCGACGTCGCCGGTCGCGGTGAGGCTGGTCGCGATCTCCAGCGAACCCTCGACCAGGGTCGCCTCGATCTGGACCAGGTGCGGGAAGGGGAAGGCTTCCAGCAGGTGCGGGTAGGCGGCGAAGTCGAAGCTCGCCGCGAGGACGCCGCCGTGCTCGAGCTCGGCGTGGCGGTCGACCCGCCAGTTCGGCGCCGCCGCGAGCAGCCCGTGGATCGGCAGCCCCGCCCCGTCGCGCTTCAGCGGCAGGTCGGGCAGGGTGAGGTCGACCTCGCGTCCGGCCAGCTCGAAGCGGTCGGCGCCGAGCCGGTTCGCCCACGGGTGGAGGAAGGGAATCCCCATCGTCGAGTAGTGGTCGACGTAGGCACGCAGGCCGCCGCGCTGCCCGAGCAGCTGCTCGCCGCGGTGGCGCAACGAGCAACAGACCATGCCGGCCTCGGGGACGAACACCGCCTCCAGGCCGCCGCGCGCGTCGCCTTCCAGGCTGAGGGCGGCGAACCCCTCCTCGCTGCGTTCGCCGACCATGGCCGGCATCTTGACCTACCGAGCTGATCTACGATCCGGCGTCGAATGGAACTCGGCGTCTATACCTTCGCGGAGCTGACGCCGGAGGTCGAGGGCGGGCCGGTGGTCGGCGCCCGGCGGCGGCTGCGTGACCTGATCGAGGAGATCGAGCTGGCCGACCAAGTCGGGCTCGACGTCTTCGGCGTCGGCGAGCACCATCGTCCCGACTTCGCCGTCTCCGCCCCTGCCGTGGCGCTGGCCGCGGCGGCCGAGCGGACCGAGCGGATCCGCCTCACCAGCGCCGTCTCGGTGATCAGCTCCGACGACCCGGTCCGCGTCTTCCAGGACTTCGCCACCCTCGACCTCCTCTCCGGCGGCCGTGCCGAGATCATGGCCGGGCGCGGCTCCTTCATCGAGTCCTTCCCGCTCTTCGGCTACGACCTCGACGACTACGACGAGCTCTTCGCCGAGAAGCTCGACCTGCTGCTCGCGGTGCGCGCCTCGACCGAGGTGACCTGGAAAGGACGACTGCGGGCGCCGATCGACGGCCGCGGCGTCTACCCTCGCCCGCTGCAGGACCCGCTGCCGGTCTGGATCGCGGTCGGCGGCTCGCCGGAATCCGCGATCCGCACCGGCCGGCTCGGCCTGCCGATGGCGCTGGCGATCATCGGCGGCGAACCGGCGCGCTTCAAGCCGTTCGCCGAACTGCACGCCGGCGCGGCGGCCGAGGCCGGCGCGCCCCGTCCCGCGCTCAGCATCAACTCGCACGGCTTCGTCGCGCCCAACTCACAGGAAGCCGCCGACACCGCCTTCCCGGCCTTCGCCCGGATGATGGACCGGATCGGCCGCGAGCGCGGCTGGCCGCCGATGAGCCGCGCCGCCTTCGAGGCGAGCCGACGGATCGAGGGCGCCAACTTCGTCGGCTCCCCCGCCGAGGTCGCCGAGAAGATCCTCTACCAGCACGCGATCTTCGGCCACGACCGCTTCCTGATCCAGTTCAGCGTCGGCACTCTCCCCCACGCCGACGTGATGCGCTCGATCGAGCTCTTCGGCACCGAGGTCGCCCCGGTCGTCCGCCGCGAGCTCTCCCCGGCACCAACCGCTTAGCTATTCGTCGGGACTCCAGCGCCGGCGGGCCTTGCGCTCGCCGGTGCGGCGCTTCTGGTCGAGGCGACGTTTACGGGAGGCGCGGGTCGGGCGGGTCGGGCGGCGGTGGCGCGACACCCGGAGCGCGGCGGCGATCTTCGACGCCAGCCGGCTCAGCGCCAGCTCGCGGTTGCGGTACTGGCCGCGGCCATCCTGGGCGACCGCGGTGACGATCGGGCCCAGCCGTTCCAGCAGCCGCACCCGCCGCGCCTCGTCGAGCGAGCGCGAGGCCTCGACGTCGAAGACCGCTTCGACCCGCGAGGCGGTGACGTTCGCGTGCTGACCACCCGGCCCCGAGGAGCGGCTGGCGCGCAGCTCGATCTCGGCCAGCGGGATCGCCAGCCGCTCGTCGATCCGCAGCTCCTCGGCCACGATCAGCCGGCCAGCTCGGGGATGTGGCGCTCGAGGTGGGCGGCGATCGTGCGGCGCACCCAGGCGCGCGTCTCGGCGTCGGCCATCCGGTAGCGGCCGAGCAGCATCTTCTGGTCGTCGAGCGGCAGACCGGCGATCTCCCACGACACCGCCAGCCGCTCGAAGAGCGCCTCCTCGCGCCGCGCCCAGACGTCCTCGAGCGAGGCGGCATGGCTCGCCGGCGCCTCGCCGAGCTTGGCGATCGTCGACGCGCTGAGCGTTTCGCGCAGCACCAGGACGTTCCCCTCCGGATCGGTGTAGCTGACGGTCTGCGCCTTCTCGCGCTCCCTCCGCGACTGCTTCCTGCGCTTGGCCATCGCCCCCGAGTTTGGCAGTCTGCGCCGGATGGATGTGACGGTGACGATCGGGGTGCCCTTCGACTCGGTGGGCCGCGGCGGCGGCACCGAAGCCGCCCCAGCGGTGCTGCGCGAGCTCGGCCTGCCGCAGGCGCTCGGCGCCCGCGACGAGGGCGACCTCGCGGTACGGATCCGCGGCGAGGAGCGCGACCCGGCCACCGGCCTCGTCGCGAGCGACGACGTCCTGGCAAGCACCGCCGCGATCCGCGCCGCCGTCGCCACGACGCTCGCGGCCGGCGAGCGGCCCTTCCTGGTCGGCGGCTGTTGCGCCGAGCTGCCGGGCGCCCTGGCAGGAGCCCGCGACGCCCTCGGCGCGCTCCCCGGCCTCGCCCACGTCGACGGCCACCTCGACCTCTACGACGGCGAGACCTCGACCACCGGCGAGGCCGCCGACATGCCGATCTCGGTCGCCCTCGGGCTCGGCCCGGCGGCCTGGGTCGAAGCGGCAGGCGGGCCGGCGGCGGCGCCCGAGCGCATCGCGCTGGTCGGTTTCCGCGACCGCGCCGCGAGTCTCGCCGACGGGATGCGCCAACCGGAGGACCTCCCCCGTCCTCCGCTCCTCCACGGCGCCGAGGGGCTGCGCGAGCGTGGCGTCGCCGCGGCGGCCGTCGAACTGGCGGCGCGCCTCGCCGCCGCCGGCCCCTTCTGGCTCCACCTCGACGTCGACGTGCTCGACGAAGCGGTCTTCCCCGCCACCGACTACCCGCAGCCGGGCGGCCTCGACTGGGACGAGCTCGCCGCGTTGCTCGCGCCGCTCACCGCCTCCGACTCCCTGATCGGCGCCTCGCTCGCCTGTTACAACCCGGACAAGGATCCGGACCTCAGCTGCGGCCGCCGACTCGTCGCCACTCTTTCCTGAGGCGCTTCACGGCAGCGCGTCGATCTTCGCCGCGAGCTCGAAGTCGGCGGCGGTGAGGCCGCCCTCGGAGTGGGTGGAGATCGTCACCGTGACCGTGTCCCAGGAGATCTCGACGTCGGGGTGGTGGCCCATCGCCTCGGCCGGCGCGACCAGCGCGTCGACGAATCTCACCGAGCCGACGAAGTCGCCGCGCTCGAAGCTCTTGACGATCGACTCACGGCGCCGCTCCCAACCGCCCGACGCCGCCAGCTTCGCCTCGATCTCCTCGTCCCCCAGCAATGCCATCTCGACAAGCCTACGGCGTGAGGATGATCTTCAACGCCTCGCGGCGGTCGTAGAGGTCGTAGGCCTCGACCGCTTCGTCGAGCTTCATGTGGTGGGTGACGAGCGGGGTCGGGTCGAGCTTGCCCGCCTCGAGCAGCGCCAGCACCCGATCGACGTGGGCGATCACGTTGGCGAGGCCGAGCCGCAGGTCGAGCCCCCTCAGCCAGGCGAGCCCGAGGTTCATCTCGGAGCGGCCGACCTGGACGCCGATCCCGGCGACGGTGCCGGCGTTGCGGGCGAGCCCGATCGCCGCCTCGACCGCGGCCGGCGCCCCGACCGCCTCGACCACGACATCGGCGCCGCGACCGCCGCTCGCCCCGCGCACCTCGGCTTTCGGGTTGCCCTCGGTGAGGTGGACCGGGGTGGCGCCGAATCGCGCCGCCAGGTCGAGCCGCTGCTCGACCGAGTCGACCGCGAAGACGTGAGCGGCGCCACCGACCACCGCGGCCTGCACGGCGCAGAGGCCTACCGGCCCCAGCCCGAGCACGGCGACCGTGTCGCCCGCCACCATCCCGGAATGGTGGACCGCGTGGTACCCGGTCCCCATCACGTCGCCGGCGAACAGCGCCGTCTCGGCCGACATCCCCACCGGCACCTTACGCAGGACAACGTCGGCGAAGGGGATCAGCGCCTGGTCGGCCTGGGTCCCGGGCAGCGACCCCAGGGTCGAGCCGTGGCCGAAGGTCCGCCCCCGCTCGCAGCGGTGGTAGTCGCCGCGCAGACAGGCGGTGCAGCTGCCGCAGGCGACGTGGAAGCAGCCGAGCACGCGGTCGCCGACGGCGACCCGGGTCACGGCGTCGCCGACCGCCGTCACCGTGCCGACGTACTCATGGCCGATCGTCGTCCCCGGCTCGACCGGCACGCGGCCGTGGTAGATGTGGAGGTCGGAGCCGCAGACGCCGCTCGCCTCGATCGCGACGATCGCCTCGTCGGGATGCCCGAGCAGCGGCTCCGGCCGCTCCTCGATCCGCACCTCCCCCGGCGCCTGGAAAGTAACCGCCCGCATGGGGCGCAACGCTACAGCGCTACGAGGGCTGGACGCCCGCGACCTGAAAGCGGCTGTTCTCGCCACCCGGGCTGGCGGTCTCGGCGATCCGCGATTCCAGCGCCAGCTCTTTCTCGAAGTCGGCAGCCTCGCCGTGCTGGAAGGAGACGTCTTTGCCCTCCAGCAGCTCGATGAAGACCTCGACGAAGCGGGCGTCGAGCTGGGCGCCGGCGACGCGGCGGAGCTCGACGATCGCGTCGTGGCTCGACATCGGCGTGCGGTAGGAGTCGCGCGCCGTCATCACGTCGTAGGTGTCGGAGACCGAGATGATCCGCGACAGTTCGGGGATCTCGTCGCCCGCGAGGCCGCGCGGGTAGCCCTTGCCGTCGATCCGCTCGTGGTGAGCGAGGATGATCTCGGCGACCGGCCCGTAGCCGTCGAGCGAGGAGACCACGCGCGCGCCCTGCTGCGGATGGCGCTTGATCAGCATCCAGTCCTCGTCGGTGAGCGGCACGTTCGCCTTCAGGATCCGGTCGGGGAGGATGAACTTGCCGATGTCGTGCAACAGCGCGGCGATGTGGACGAGCTCCTCCTCCTGGCGCGAGAAGCCGGCGCGCTGGGCGATCGCCCGGGAGTAGCGCGCCACCGCCGCCGAGTGCCGCGCGGTCATCTGGTCGCGCAGGTCGAGCGTCCGCAACAGCGCGCTCAACATCCCGACCTGGAAGCTGGCCAGCTGGTTGGAGCGCTGCTCCAGCTCGTCGGCGCGCTGCTGGGAGAGCAGCAGCTGGCCGAGTAGGTACTGGAAGGTGATTAGGACGACGCCGAAGAGGGCGATCGCCGCGATCCCGATCAGGTGGTAGATGAAGGCGACCGCGACGGCGAGCATCGCACTGGCGAACTCGGAGGGCAGGACCGGCGGCAGCAGACTAAGTTTGCTGGTGAAGCTGACGCGTTCGATGTAGCTGGCGTAGGCAGCCAGCATCAGGAAGTTGACCGCCAGGGCGAACTGGAAGAGCAGGAAGACGGCGAGGTAGAAGGTCCAGTCGGAGGGCGTCATGCCCGTCGCCCCCATCACTTCGGTGAAGACAATGCCGCCGATCAGCGGGAAGGCGGCGTACATCACGAGGTTCGCGAGGAAGAGATGAGATTTGTCGCGCCACCTGAAGATCCAGCCGACCACCGTCGCGGCAACGCCCATCAGCGCGGCGGGAGTACCGCCGAGGAAGACCATCGCCAGGACGAGCGCCAGGAAGGCACCAGAGATTTTGACCTTCGACTCGGTGTTGACCGCGGTGATGTAGCTGAAGATCGAGAACGCCAGCAGGACGAAGAAGAGCGGCAGGTTCCAGTTGCACTCCGGCGCCAGCAGGATCCCGACGGCGGCGGTGACGATGAACGCCAGGATCAAGCCGCCGATGGCAAAACGGGTGGGTCGGTCTTGTTCCATGGCTGGGGGCGTGAGGTTCTCGAACTATCCTCGCACGTCCTTTCGGGGGAACCAGAGGACTCCCTTCAACCGTGCGCAGGCTTCAGATCAGGATCGATCTCCTTGTCTCGCCTAAAAAGTAGAGCCATGTCAACGACGCCGCAACCGATGGTGGACGCATTGCAAAGCCCGGAATACCGGGGACTTCCTCCCGGATCGGGCCCCCCGACCGGCTTTCGCCGAGCGGCTCCTCTACAACGACAGAGGGGCACCAGCCCTGGCGCCCCTCATCACAGCCGAGAGCGTGCGCTGTCCCTGGGAGGGGACCGCGGCAAGCTCTAGAAGTTTTGGCTTAGAAGTGGAAACCCATTTGCTCATCCCCTTTCCTTGGTCGTTGAAGCCCAGAAACTGGTCCGCAACCAGGCGAAAAGTTCCAATGTCCTGGGAACTTTCTAGCACAAGTTCTCCAAAACTTGTGCATCTGCAAGAAAACCTGTGCGGAAATTTAGTAGACCGGGTTCCAACTGATGCGTAGACCAGGGGTTTTCGATCCGTTGAGGGAGCGCGTCTTCAGGCGCCTCGTCTTGACCTACGCGATCAACGACTTCGGCGACTGGATGGGGATCGTCGCCCTCTCGATCCTCGTCTTCGAGCGCACCGACAGCCCCCTGGCGACCGCCGGGCTCTTCCTCGGGACGCGGGTAGTCCCCGCCCTCCTCGCCCCGCTCCTGGTCACCCGCGTGGAGCGGGTCCCACCCCGCTTCTCGCTGCCGGTGATCTATTGCGGCGAGGCCGTCGTCTTCGCCGGCCTCGCCTTCCTGGCGGCCCATTTCTCGCTGGCGGCGGTGATCGCCCTCGCCACCATCGACGGCGCGCTGGCGCTGACCGGGCGGTCGCTGACCCGGGCGGTGGTCGCCGCCCACCTCGGCCCGACCGGCGAGCTGCGCGCGGGCAACGCCCTGCTCAACATCGCCTTCACCACCTCGTCGGCGATCGCCCCCGGCGTCGCCGGGCTGATCGCCGCGGCCTTCGGCGTGCAGACCGCCCTGCTGTTCGACGCGGCCTCCTTCTACGCGATCGCGGTGATCCTCTTCACCGCCGGCCACCTGCCCCAGGTCGAGCCCGAAGCGGGCGACACCCGCGAACGGATCCGCGCCGGGGTCGCCTATCTACGCGACAACCTGTTGCTGCGGCGGCTGCTGCTCGCCCAGGGCGCCGCCTTCGTCTTCTTCACCGCGGTGATCCCGATCGAGGTGATCTACGCGAAGGAAACGCTGGGGACCGGCGATGCGGGCTACGGCCTGATGCTGACCAGCTGGGGGGTCGGGATGCTGCTCGGTAGCCTGCTCTTCGCGCGGGCGCGGCGGGCGCCGCTGATCATGCTGCTGGCGCTCTCGACCGTAGCGGTCGGCATCGGCTACCTGGGGCTGGCGGTGGCTCCCAACCTGGCGATCGCCTGCGTTGCCTCGGTCGTCGGCGGCACCGGCAACGGCGTCCAGTGGGTTTCGGCGATCAGCGCGGTTCAAGAGTTGACCGAGTCGGGTATGCAGGCGCGGGTCATGGCGGTCCTCGAGTCGATAGGAGCGGCGATGCCCGGTGTCGGGTTTGTCGTCGGCGGCTTGGTAGCCGCGATCGCGACGCCGCGGGCGACTTTTTTGGTTGCCGGCCTCGGCGTTTTCGCGATCGTCGCCTTGATCGCCCCGACGCTTGGCGGGAAGCGAGCGGGCCGTCTCGCCTCGGCGCAGGGATTTCCGCTTGACGAAAGCAACTACGTTGTGTTGGAGTTGCTTCCAGGAGGCATGCCAACACCTAAAACTCCGGAGGTCGAGTCTTGAAGAGGTTCCAGATTTTTCTATTGATCGCTGCGCTTGCGGCGATTTCGGCGGTCGCATTGGCCGCGTGCGGCGGGAGCTCCAGCTCCAGTTCGTCCTCGACCTCCGAAGGCGGGAAAGAAGGCGGCACCCTGAAGGGTGCCTATACGTCTTCCCCGGACTACATGGACCCGCAGATCTCCTATACGGCGGAGGGATGGACGGCGATGCGGCCCGTCTACGTGCCGTTGCTGACCTACAAACACGCCGCCGGAGAAGAAGGCGCGGAAATCATCCCGGGCCTCGCCAAAGAACTGCCGAAGGTCACCAACGGCGGCAAGACCTACACGATGTTCCTGCGTGAAGGCCTCAAATACTCGAACGGCGAACCGATCAAAGCCGGCGACTTCAAATTCGCGGTCGAACGCTGCTTCCTCACCAACTCCGGCGGCTCGCCCTTCTACACCGACATCGTCGGCGCGGAAAAGTTCGCGAAGACGAAGAAGGGCGGCATCTCCGGCATCAAGGTCAACGAAAAGACCGGCGAAATCGTCATCAACCTCAATAGACCGCAGGGAACCTTCAACAACGAGCTGGCACTGATGTTCGTCGCGCCGGTCCCGCAGAACACGCCGGAGGAAGATCAGTCGGCCAACCCGCCCCCGGCCTCCGGCCCCTACATGATCACCCAGTCGCAACCGACCCGCGGCTGGACCTACGAACGCAATCCGTACTGGGCCAAAGACAACGGCAAGCAGATGACCGAAATCCCGGCCGGCCACGTCAACAAGATCGAAATCGAAGTGCTGCCGAACCAGTCGACCCAGGTCAACGACATCGAATCGGGCAAGCTCAACTGGATCTTCGATCCGCCCCCGACCGACCGCTACCAGGAAGTCAAGGAAAAATTCGAAGGCACCCAGTTCAGAACCGAGCCGACGATCTCGACCTACTACTTCTGGATGAACTCGACGGTCGAACCGTTCAACAACCCGAAAGTCCGCGAAGCCGTCAACTACGCGGTCGATCCCGCGGCGCTGGAACGGATCTACACCGGCCAGATCGTCGGGACCCAGCAGATCCTGCCTCCCGGCATGCCCGGCTACAAGAAATTCGAACTGTTCCCGCACAACGTGAAGAAGGCGAAGGAACTGATCGCCGAAGCGGGCCTCAAGGACAAAGAAGTGACCGTCTGGACCGACTCCGAGAGCCCGAACAACGACGCCGGCACCTATTACCAGGGCGTCCTCGAAGAAATCGGCCTCAAGGCGGAACTCAAAATCCTCAACCCCGACAACTACTTCACGGTGATCGGGAACCTGTCGACCCCGAACCTGGACACCGGGTTCGCCGACTGGTTCGAGGACTTCCCGCATCCGAACGATTTCTTCGACATCTTGTTGAACGGCGAAAGCATCCAGCCGACCAACAACGAGAATTTCTCGCAGATCAACAACAAAGAACTCAACGAAAAAATCAACAAACTGTCTGAAGAACAGCTCGGCTCGCAGCAGGAAGCGGAATACGCCGAACTGGACGAAGCGTTCATGAAAGAAGCGACCTGGGCTCCCTACGGGACCCGGACGCTCTCGCTGTTCGTCTCGGAAAACATCAATCTGGAAACCGCGATCTGGAATCCGACCTTCGAGACCGAACTCACCAGTCTCGAATTCAAGTAGCGGGGGTAGAGAGCACCTTCGTGCCCCCCGAGTCTGAGAAACCCGGTGCGGAGGCGGCGGCCCGAGGGACCGCCGCCTCACCGGGAACCGGCCCGGGGGATTCGGAGCTCGTCGTCGTCGACGCGGACTCCGGGTCCCGTCAGGGCGGCGGCCCCTGGGCGATCGGCTGGCGCCGGCTGCGGCGCAACAAGGTGGCGCTGTTCTCGCTCGGCGTCTTCCTGGTGATCGTCCTCTGCTGCATCCTCGCCCCGGTCTGGGCCGACGACGTCGCCCACACCGGCCCGAACACGACCCACACCCTCGAGAAACTCCACGAGGGCAGCGAAACCAAGGAAGTGGTCGAACCGAGCGGCAAGGCGATCGGGCCGCAGTGGTTCAGCGCCGGCGGCAAGTTCTTCCTCGGCGCCGACGGCCATCTCGGCCGCGACGAGATGGTCCGCCTCCTCTACGGCGGCCGCGCCTCCCTCTTCATCGGCATCGTCGCGGCGATCATCACCACCGTCCTGGCGGTCTTCTTCGGGCTGCTCGCCGGTTACTACAGCGGCTTCACCGACACCGTCATCTCCCGCGTGATGGACGTGATCTGGGCGTTCCCGGTGGTGCTGCTGGCGATCGCGCTCGGCATCGTGCTCGCCGTCGGCGGCCTCGTGATCGGGCCGATTCACCTGAAGTCGAGCTCGCTCTGGATCCCGACGCTGATCATCGGCGTCGTCTATGTGCCCTACATGGCAAGACCCCTGCGCGGCGAAGTGCTCGCCCTGCGTGAGAAAGAGTTCATCGAAGCGGCGATCGCCCAGGGCGCGAGCGCCTGGCGGATCATGTTCGTCGAGCTGATGCCGAACCTGATCTCGACGATCATCGTCTTCTTCACGCTCAACATCGCCAACAACATGCTGCTCGAGGCGGTGCTCTCCTACCTCGGCGCCGGCGTGCAGCCGCCCAGCTCCTCTTGGGGCACGATGATCTCGGAAGGCTTCGAAGCGCTCTACAGCCAACCACTGCTGACGATCATCCCGGGCACCGCGATCCTGCTCACGGTACTCTCGGTCAACATCTTCGGCGACGGCCTACGCGACGCGCTCGACCCGAAATCGAAAGTCCGCTTCGAGGCCCGAGCCGGCACCACCGAGCCCGAGATCGGACCGGTCTGATGCTGCGCTTCCTGGTCCGGCGGGTGCTCGGCGCGATCGCCGTGCTTTTCGCGATCTCGGTCCTCGTCTTCCTGATCTTCAACGTCGTGCCGGCGACCAATCCGGCGCAGCGGATCGCGGGCAAGAACGCGACCCCGACGCTGATCAAGAACGTCGAAGAGGAATGGGGCTTCAACAAGTCGCTGCCGGAGCAGTACTGGACGCAGATGAAGCTGATCTTCACCGGCAACGTCAAGTCCTACAACGCCCACATCAACATCGACAAGCGGATCCTCGAAGGCATCCCCGCCACCGCGTCCCTGTGCATCGGCGCGGCGATCATCTGGCTCTCCTTCGGGATCCTGTTCGGCTACCTATCGGCAATCAGGGCCGGTGGGTTCATCGATCGGGGCCTCACCGTGTTGGCGCTGATCGGGATCTCGATGCCGGTCTTCTGGCTGGCCTCGATCCTGCTCTATTACTTCACCTACAAGATCGAACTCTTCCCGCCGAGCGGGTACGAACCGCTGTCCGACCCGTGGCAGTGGTTCACCCACCTGATCCTGCCCTGGATCAGCCTCGCCGTCCTCTACGCCGGCTTCTACAGCCGCGTGCTGCGCTCCAGCATGCTCGACGTGATGAACGAGGACTACGTGCGGACGGCGCGCGCCAAGGGGCTGAGCAATCGTCGCGTGATGACGAAACACGTGCTGCGCAACTCGCTGATCCCGGTGATCACCCTGTTCGGGCTCGACTTCGGGGTACTGATCGGTGGCGGCGCGATCGTCACCGAGTCCCTCTTCAACATCCAAGGCGTCGGCCTCTTCACCGCGGAAGCGCTGAAGCAGCAGGACTTCCCCTCGATCATGGCGGTGACGCTCTTCGGCGCCTTCTTCATCGTCCTCTTCAACATCTTCGTCGACATCGCCTACGCGTACCTCGACCCACGCATCCGACTGGGCACCTCGGCCGTATGAGCGCCACTCCCGAGACCACACCCGTCTCGCCGGGCGCCGGCGGTGGCCCGCTGCTCACGGTCGACGGCCTGCGGGTCGGCTTCGCCACCGAAGACGGCCGCCTGCAGGCGGTCGACGGCGTCGACTTCCAGCTCGAAGGAGGCGAAGTGCTGGCGATCGTCGGCGAGTCCGGCTCGGGGAAGAGCGTCACCGCGCAGACGATCATCGGCCTCACCCGCTCGCCCAACTCGCACATCGAGGGCTCGGTGAAGCTGAACGGCGAAGAGCTGACGACGCTGAGCGAATCGCAGCTGCAGAAGATCCGCGGCAGCCAGATCGCGATGATCTTCCAGGACCCGATGACCTCGATGAACCCGGTCTACACGGTGGGCAAGCAGATCGTCGAGGCGATCCGCGCGCATGACTCGTCGGTCAACAAGAAGCGCGGCCGCCAACGGGCGATCGAGCTCCTCGAAGCGGTCGGCATCCCCGACCCTGAGCGCCGGGTCGATGCCTACCCGCACGAATTCTCCGGCGGAATGCGGCAGCGGGCGATGATCGCGATGGGCCTGGCCCTGGAACCGAGCGTGCTGATCGCCGACGAGCCGACCACGGCGCTCGACGTGACGATCCAGAACCAGATCCTCGACCTGATCCAGGACCTCAACCGCAGCCGTGGCCTGGCGACGATCCTGATCACCCACGACCTCGGCGTGGTCGCCGAAGTCGCCGACCGCGTCCTTGTCATGTACGGCGGCAAGGTGGTCGAGCGCGGCACCCTCGACGACATCTTCTACGACCCACAGCACCCCTACACCTGGGGCCTGCTCGGGTCGCTGACCAGGCTCGACCAGCCGCGCCCACACCGCCTGCCGCAGATCAGCGGCGCGCCGCCGTCGCTGCTCAACCTGCCCACCGGCTGCGCCTTCCGGCCGCGCTGCCCGCACGAGTTCGGCAAATGCGTCCAGGTGCCGGGGCTCGAGGCGCGCCTCCCCGGGGACCCGGACCACCGCGACCGCTGCTGGCTCGAGCCCGAGCAGAAGCGCAGGCTGCGCCAGGTCGAGGGCCGGATCGGGCTGGAGGAGCCGAAGTGACCGGCGAGCCGCTGCTCGAGGTCACCGACCTGGTCAAGCACTTCCCGATCAAGAGCGGCCTGCTGATCGATCGCACGGTCGACTACGTGCGCGCCGTCGACGGCATCAGCTTCTTCGTCAGCAAAGGCGAAACGCTGGGCCTGGTCGGCGAGTCGGGGTCGGGCAAGTCGACCGCCTGCCGGGCCGTCCTGCAACTGCTGAAGCCGACCTCGGGCTCGGTCAAATTCGAGGGGCGGGAGATCGCCGGGCTGGGGCGTCGCGAGCTGCGGCCGCTGCGGCGCGAGATGCAGATGATCTTCCAGGACCCCTACGCCTCACTCAACCCACGCAAGCGGGTCGGTCAGATCGTCGGCGACCAGCTGAAGATCCAGAAGGTGGCGAGCGGCAAAGACCTTCGCGTCCGGGTCGAAGGCCTGCTCGAGCGGGTCGGCCTCTCCCCCGAGCACTACAACCGCTTCCCGCACGAATTCTCCGGCGGCCAGCGGCAGCGGATCGGGATCGCCCGGGCGCTGGCGCTGGAACCGAAGCTGGTGATCTGCGACGAGCCGGTCTCGGCGCTCGACGTCTCGATCCAGGCGCAGATCGTCAACCTGCTCGACGACCTGCAAGACGAGCTCGGGCTGACCTACCTGTTCGTCGCCCACGACATCGGCGTCGTCCGCCATATCTCCGACCGGATCGCGGTGATGAACCACGGCAAGATCGTCGAGACCGGCGACGCCGACCAGGTCTGCGAGCACCCGCGCGACGACTACACGAAGAAACTGCTCGCCGCCGTGCCGATCGCGGATCCACGCGAGAGCGCCACCCGCCGGCGCGAACGCACGGCCAGGTAGCCTCGCGGGGTGGCACTGCCGCTCTCGCCGCCGATCAAGCCGCAGCTGGCGCTGACCCGGAAAGCGCTGCCGAGCGGCGAGGAGTGGGCCTACGAGCCGAAGCTCGACGGCTTCCGCGCGATCGTCTTCATCGACGGTGACGAGGTCTATGTCCAGTCGCGCGGGGCGAAACCGCTGGGGCGGTACTTTCCGGAGCTCGAGTGGGCGCCGGGGCGCTGGGTGCTCGACGGCGAGCTCGTGATCCGCGGCGACTCCGGCGAGGTCCAGTTCGACCTCCTGCAGCAGCGGATCCACCCGGCCGAGAGCAGGATCAAGCTGCTCGCGGCCGAGATCCCGGCCACCTACATCGCCTTCGACCTGCTCGCCGAGGGCGACGAGTCGCTGCTCGAGACACCGCTGGCGGAGCGCCGGGCGCGGCTGGAGGAGATCGCCGCCGTGGCGGGACTGGAGCTGACCCAGCTGACGCCCGACGAGGCCCAGGCGGAGCGGTGGCTGGGCAGCATCGAGGGGGTGATGGCGAAGCAGCTCGACGCTCCTTACATCCCGGGGAAACGCAAGGGGATGGCGAAGGTGAAGCGCGAGCGGACGATCGACTGCGTGGTGATGGGCTGGCGGCCAGGCAAAGAGGAGGGCACGGTCGGCTCGCTGATCCTCGGCCTCTACGACGGTGGCGAGCTGCGCACCGTCGGCCACATCTCCGGGTTCAGCGCCGCGGCGAAACGGAGCATGCGGGCGATGCTGGCGCCGCTCGAGACCGGCGAAAGCGGCACCGCGGAGCCGAGCCGCTGGACCGGCGGGCGCGAGCTCGAGTGGGTGGCGTTGCGGCCCGAGCTGGTGATCGAGGTCGGCTACGACCACGCGGCCGGCGGGCGGATCAGGCACGGGGCGAGGTTCCATCGGTTCCGGGACGACAAAGCGCCCGCGGATTGCAGGTACGAGCAGCTGGACGAAGGGGCTTAAGGGACCCGGGACAGGAGGATCGGCGT
Source organism: uncultured Actinomycetes bacterium (assembly GCA_963824485.1). GTDB lineage: Bacteria > Actinomycetota > Thermoleophilia > Solirubrobacterales > 70-9 > VAYN01. The sequence goes on along the minus strand of CAWGPH010000002.1, from coordinate 258,924 downwards.
AGGTGTTCGTCGCGAAGGGACGAGAGGTCCGTCGCGAAGATGCCGGATATCTGAACGGTCAGAAAACTGCGGGGTTAGTTATAGGCGTATGGCGCGAGTTTCTAACCGCGCAGATTCCTGATCGTTCGCGAATTAGGTCATGAAACCGTGACCACCACCATCCCCGCTACGCACTCGCCGCCCGCCCTCGAACCCCGGCCGTTCTCGAACCCGGCGTCCCTTCTTCGCTCAGTCCAACTCAAAACAAGGAGCTCTGCCCCGGCTCCGCTGGCCGCGTTGCGAAGGGTTGGGATTTCTCCGCCCTCTCGATGTAGTTGCTCCGCATCCGGGAGGTTCCCCAACTTTTCAACGCCCGTGTCGTCTTTTTCCGATCCGCCGGGCGCATGTAGGCACCCCTCCCGTAAAGACGTTCGTACTCGTGGACGAGATCGGGGCGTTTGGCGTGCAGCCAGCCGAAGAAGACGTCCTTGACCTCGCCGCGCAGGTGCAGGGCGACGCCGCCGAGGAAGGTGGCACCCGCCTCGCGGGCGCGGGCGACGATCGGCTCGACCTGCTCGGGACTGTCGTTGATCCCCGGCATCAGCGGCGCGATCAGGATCCCCGAGTCGATCCCGCGCCGGCGCAGCTCGGCGACCGCGTCGAGCCGCGCCACCGGGCTCGGCGTGTGCGGCTCGGTCGCCCGCCAGGCGGCCTCGTCGAGGGTCGGCACCGAGAGGTTGACGGAGACCTTCAGCCCGGCCGCCACGAAGCGTTCGAAGATCTCGACGTCGCGCATCACCAGCGGCGACTTGGTCAGCACCGAGACCGGCGTCCGCGCCTCCAGCAGCGCCTCGAGGATCTCCGGCAGCATCTTGTAGCGGCTCTCGCACCACTGGTAGGGATCGGTGTTGGTCCCCAGCGCGACCAGGTCCCGCTTCCAGCTCGGCCGCCGCAGCTCGGCGCGGACCAGCTCGGGCGCGTTGACCTTGACCACGATCTCCCGCTCGAAGTCCTTACCGGCATCTAAATCCAGATAGGTGTGCGTGCGGCGGGCGAAGCAGTTGTGGCTGACCACCCCGTTGGCGATGAAGTCTTCAGTCCCGGTGGTGATGTCGAACATCTCGATCTCCCTGCCAAGCGGCTCGATCGCGACAACGCCGAGCTTGGCCGGCGACTTGATCGCGATTCCGGCAATCGAGCGCTTGCGGATGATCGCCGGATCAATCTGGCAGAACAGCCACTGCTGCTCCCGCAGGCCGCCGCGCAGTCGGACGTTGCGCACGCCGATCCGATTGGGCCCCTCGACGACATGGGAGAAACCGAGTCGACGTAGTCCTTCGACGGTGTGGTCGATCATCGTCACATCGGCGTTGGCTATCCGCAGCGTGCCGCTACAACTGCCCTCGGCGTCGAAGATCCCGGCGAGAAAGCCTCGGTACCAGTCACCACTCGGCTCGCGCGGCCACTCGATCAGGCCGCGGACTCGCTCGACACCCGCGCGCGAGTAGTTGCGGATGGCGCGCATGGGGCGGTGTCGATCGTTGCCACGAAGGAACTCGAACTCGTCCGCGCGGACTCCCGCCGCACCCAGGTAACGCTGCGAGCGGCTCAGCGCCTCCCCATCGGTGAGAGCCAATCTGAATCGATAGTGGTCGTCGCGGCTGCGACCCGGCCGCTCGTACGAGTAGCTGCCGACGTGACCGTCCCCGCGGATCATCCCGCAGAGGTAGCCGCGTCGATACTCCTCGCTCTCCTCACCCGGGCGGCCGAGCGATCCCATGCCCATCAGCTTGTTGTTCCTCGTCAGGAACGGCCGCTGCAGCGAACCCTGTTCGGCGCCGGTCACGTACTTCCACCCTCTGTCGGTGAGGAAGCGGTGATCGCCACTCGCGATCAACTCGGTGCCGTCTTCGAGCGCGACCCGGTAAGCGGCCCTCCGCGTCCGCCAGTGCGCGAGCACCTCGGTCACCTCATAGCGCCGGTAGTTGCCGCGTTTCACCGTCCCGTAGATCGCTTCGCCGACCCGAATCTCAGCGAGGGGGCGCGATCCCCCGTCGGCGAGCAGGATCGGGGTGGCGCCCTCCAGGCAGAAAACACAGGCATGCGTGCAACCTCTGTAGGGGTTGATCGTCCAGCTGAAACCGAAGCTGCCGCCGGGGACGTGGTTCAGCGCCGAGCGGGCGCGGACCTCGTGGAAGTTGATCCCCATCGCCTCCGGCGCGTCGAAGGTACGGACGACGGTCCCGTCGCCCACTCCCGGGAGCCTCATGTCCTTCTCGACTCGCTGCTCGTCCCACCTCATGCGAACAGATGTGCTGGCTATCTGCTTCATTCCACTAACCTGCATCAACAGTGGATATCTCGCAGGGAAGCGCGAGTGAGGACCGGCCGGTGGGAGGCCGCGACTACCCTCGCGACCGGCCCGAGTTCCGGCGTTTCTTCCCCGACGAGGACCGTTGCCTCGCCTACCTGGAGCGCCTGCGCTGGCCCGACGGCTTCCGCTGCCCCGCCTGCGGCGGCACCGAGGCGTGGAGGACCGCCCGGGGCCATCTGCTCTGCTCCTCCTGCCGGCGGCAGACCTCGGTGACGGCGGGGACGATCTTCGCGGGGACGAGGACGCCCCTGCTCGACTGGTTCGAGGCGATCTGGCAGCTGGTCTCCCAGAAGCAGGGGATGTCGGCGCTCGGCCTGAAGAGGGCGATGGGCCTCGGCTCCTACGAGACCGCCTGGGCGCACCTGCACAAGCTGCGCCGGGCGATGGTGCGGCCCGGCAGGGAGCTCCTCGAAGGCACGGTCGAGGTCGACGAGGGCTTCGTCGGCGGTCGGGAGATCGGCATGGACGGCCGCCAGACCGCGGAGAAGTCGATCGTCGTGGTCGCCGTGGAGGTGCGCGAGGGTGCGCGAGGAGAGATCGCCGGACGGGCGCGGCTGAGCCGCGTGGAGCGGGTGACGAAGGACAGCCTCGAGGAGTTCGTCACCGACGCCGTCGCCCGCGGCTCGGTCGTCCGCACCGACGGCTGGAACGCCTACGGCGGGCTGCCCGCGCTGGGCTACGACCACCGGCCGGTCAACGTCTCCCGCAGTGGCGAGCCCGCCTCGGTCTCGATGCCCCACGTGCACCGGATCTTCGCCCTGCTCAAGCGCTGGCTGCTCGGCACCCACCAGGGATCGGTGCAGCCCCACCAGCTCGACTACTACCTCGACGAGTTCACCTTCCGCTTCAACCGCCGCCGCTCCCGTCACCCGGGGCTGCTCTTCTACCGCCTCCTCGAGGAGGCGGTGCGGACCGAGCCGATCCCGCTGAAGGCGATCCTCGGCGGGCGGACGGGGCGGCGCGGGACGAACCGCGAGTTGCGCGAAGAGCGGTTGGTGGACTGAAGCGGACACCCCGCACATATGTTCGCATATCGTCGCGTGCTAACCTAATTGACGTGAACGTAAGAAAGAGATTCAGCGCGACGGCGGGAGTCGACGCCGACCACGCCAACTACAAGTGGTGGGCGCTCTCCTGCACCAGCCTCGGCATGCTCCTCGTCGCCACCAACTCGGGCACGTTGATCATCGCCCTGCCGGACCTCGAGCGGGCCCTCGGCACCAGCCTCCTGACCCTCGTCTGGGTGATCCTCGCCTACATGATCAGTTCGACCGTGCTGGTCCTCACCGCCGGTCGCCTCTCCGATCTCTTCGGCCGCAAGACCGCCTTCGTCGCGGCCTTCGTCATCTTCGCCGCCGCCTCGCTCGGCGCCGGCTTCGCCGCCAACGGCACCCAGCTGATCCTCTGGCGGATCGTGCAGGGAATCGGCGGCGCATTCATCTTCGCCAATGGGCCCGCGCTCGTCACCGATGCCTTCCCGCGCGAGCAGCTCGGGCTCGCGATGGGCACCAACACGATGGTCGCCGCGGTCGGCCTGGTGATCGGCCCGGTTCTCGGCGGCGCCCTGGTCGGGATCTCCTGGCACTGGGTCTTCTGGTTCAACGTGCCCTTCGCGCTGGCAGGCGCGCTCTGGGCAGGGGCCGTCCTCCGCGAGCTCTCCACCCGCGACGCCGTCCGCGGCCTCGACCTCCCCGGCACGCTCACCTTCGTGGTTGGGCTGACCGGTCTCGTCTATGGGATCTCACGCGGCGGCATCTCCGGCTGGAACGACTCGCTGGTGATCGGCAGCCTGATCGTCGGCGCGCTGCTGATGCCGCTCTTCGTGCTGATCGAGCACCGCTCGAGCGCCCCGATGCTCGACCTGACGATCTTCAAGAACCGCCTCTTCGCCGCCGCCACCGCCGCCGCCTTCATCAACGGGCTCTCGCGCTTCGCCCTGCTGTTCATCTTCGTCTTCTACTACCAAGGCGCCCAGGGCGACGACCCGATCGTAGCCGGCATCAAGCTCGCGCCGATGGCGATCGGGATGCTGATCGCCTCGCCGATCGCCGGGATCTACGCCGACCGCCACGGCTCGCGCACGCTGGCCGCGATCGGGATGCTGGTCACCGCCGCCGGGCTGGCGCTGATGACCACCCTGCAGGCCGACTCGGCCTACTGGACGGGCGGGTTCTTCCTGTTCCTCGTCGGGATCGGCTCGGGGATGTTCAACTCGCCCAACACGGCGGCGATGATGGGCACCGTGCCGACCGAGCGCCGCGGCATCGCGGCCGGAGCGCGGACGATGCTGCAGAACACCGGCGCGGTCATCTCGATCGCCTTCGTGCTGGCGATCGTCACCGCCGCGGTGCCCCAGGAAGTCCTCTTCAAGATCTTCTCCGGGCTGGCCGCCGGGCTGACCAGCGCCCAGCTCGACCCCTTCATCTCGAACATGCACACCGCCCTCTGGGTCCTCGCCGCGACCTCGGTGATCGGTGCCGGGGTCTCCCTGCTCCGCCCCAGTGAGAAGCAGGCGGCGGCGCGGCCGCAGATGGCCCGCCCCTCGCGCGCGATCGCGATCGAGGAGGCGATCTCCGAGGAGATCGAGGCGACGCCATGATCGACGCCGGGCACCCCGCCGACGGCGAGCGCGCGGCGCTGAAGATCGGCGACGTCGCCCGGCTGGCGGGGACGACGCCGCGGACCATCCGGTACTACGAGGAGATCGGCCTCCTCGCGGCCGCCGGCGGCCGCGAGCCCGGCGCCCACCGCACCTATGCCCAGAGCGACGTCGATCGGCTGATCGAGGTGATGCGGCTGCGGACCTTGCTCGGGGTCTCGCTCGCCGGCCTCAAGGATTTGGTCGAAGCCGAAGACAACCGCGCCGCCCTGCGGCGCGAGTGGCACGAGGGCGTCGCCGACCCCGTCCGCCGCCGCGAGATCCTGGAGTCACTCGACCGCCATGCCGAGCGCCAGCTGGAGCTGGTGCGGGGGCGGCGCGACGAAATCGCCGCGCTCGAAGCGGAGCTGCTGGGGCGCCGGCAGCGGATCCGCCGGCGCCGGCGCGAACTCGAGGACGAACCGGCGACCGCCTAGCGTCGCCCGTGGCGTTCGCACTTTCCCGTACATAGCACGGGAAAGTGCGAACGCGCCGCTTAGATTCCGGCGGTCTGCTCCTCGAAGTGCTTGGAGAGCATCGTCACCTGGCCCTGGTAGTTGGAGCCGAGGTCGGCCCCGTATAGGCGCTGCGCCGGTGACTCCATCCACTCCAGGCCGAGTTTGCAGACAGGCTGGCGGTGCTCGACCATGAACGGGACGTCGCGGGCGCGCACCTCGAGCGCCGCGCGGCTGCCGGGCCGGTCGCCCGCCGGGTCGTAGCCGAAGCCGGGGTCGAAGAAGCCCGCGTAGTGGGTGCGGAGCTCGCCGGCGGTCGGGTCGTAAGCCATCATCTCGGCCGCGATCCGCGGCGGGATGCTGACCCCCTCGGCCGAGAGCAGCAGGTAGAAGATCTCCGGCTCGAGCACGATCTTGCCGCCCGGCTCCGGGTAGACCGGGTCCCAGTAGTCGCTGCGGCGATAGGCGCGGACCTTGCCGAGGTCGACCGGCAGGCTGTTCTTCTTCGCCCGGTAGCCGACCACGCGATCGGCCGGGCCGGAGACATCGAGGCTGAGGAAGAGGCCGTCTGAGACCGCCAGCTCTGACTGGGCGACCGGGTCGCGGTCGAGGTAGAGCAGCGGCTCTTCGGCCTGCAGCTCGCGGATCCGCACGTCGCCGAGGCGGACGTCGCCGCGGGCGAGGCGGAGTTGGTTCAGCGAGAGGCCGGTCTTCACCTGGATCGCGAAGGAGCGCGGCACGACCTCGAGGTAGAGGCGACCGTGGTAGCCGGGGCGGATGTCGTCGAAGCGGTTGTGGCGGTCGGTGATGACCCGGGTGAAGACGTCGAGCCGGCCGGTCGAGCTCTTCGGGTTGGCGCGGGCACGGACGTCGTCGGGGAGGGCGAGGCGCTCGATCAGCGGCACCAGGTAGGGGCGGTCGCGCTCCAGCACGGCGCCGTCGCGCAGGTCGACCCGCTGGAAGGCGAGCCCCTCGACCTTTTCCTCGACCGTCGAGTCGACGTCGGGGAGGAAGGAGCAGCGCAGCGCCCAGGCTTCGTCGCCGAGCCGCAGGTCGATGCTGGCCGGCTGGATCGCCTCCGGGTGGATCTTGTAGTCGCCGGAGCTGACCCACTCGCGCTCGATCGCCTCGGCCAGCGCCTGGGAGGGGAAGACGCCCGCGCTCGGGCCCGCGCCGCCCGCCTGTGGGGACGCCCCGATCGCGCTCTGGGCCTCGCTCATCCAGCGGAGATTATTCGCCGCGCCCCCTCGGTGCCGAGGTGGGCCATCAGCGCGAACTCGAGCACGTCGGGGACCAGCCCGGTGAGGTCGGCGGTCTCACCGGCGATCACCCGCCGGCTGAGCAGCGAGGCGATGCCGCCGACCACAGCTTCGTCGGTGGCGGGTGGGACCGGCTCGCCGCTCGGCGCGTCCGGAGCGCCCTCACGCAGCAGCGGCACGAAGCCCTCGACCGCGGCCTGGTAGCGATCGTAGATGCCGCGGCCGGCGCGCAGGCCCTCGGCCAGGACGATCGCGGCGAGCGGCGGCTCGGCGGCGAGCAGGGTCAGCAGGGCGACGACGCCGGCCCGGACGCGGGCAGGCCACTCGGCCGCCTCGGCGGTGCCGCAGGCCTCGACCACGGCGGCGCGGATCCGCTCGACCGCGGTGTCGTAGGCGGCGAGGAAGCACTCGTCCTTACTGTCGAAGTGCTTGTAGAAGTCACTCTTCGAGACGGCGGCACGGCGTCCGATCATTGACACCGTAGTTTTTTGATAACCGACCTCGGCGAGGGTGAGGATCAGCGCGGCGATCAGCCGATCGCGCTGATTGCGCGCGACGAACTCGGGGGACAGGCCATGGCGGCCACGCGGCAGCGATCCATCTGATCATCAAAGTGTGACACCGTACAGTCACATTCGCCCCCCGGTGTTGCCTCACCTTTTTCCTACATCGCGGTACGGAGAAACGACGAACTCGGTCAGCTCCGGGAGCAGATCGACAGCATCCGCGGCGGCGGCGCGACGGACCTGTCGCTGCACGATCCATACCGTCCCGCCGATCAGGGCCTCGGCCAGGGTCGCCGGTCGCCGCGGCCCGGGCGGCGCCGCCTCGCGGAGCCGTGCGACGAAGCAGTCGATCGCCGCGTCGTAGCGGGCGGCCGAGGCCGGGCTCGCGGCCGGTGCCTCGACCAGGGCGAGACGGGCCGCGGCCGGGTGGGCGCCGACGAACTCGAGCAGAGCGCCGAGACCGGCTTCGGTGCGGGCCTCCCACTCGGCGGCCGGGATCGCGTCGCAGGCCTCGGCGACCTCGGACTCGGCGTCGGCGAGGGTCGTGTCGAAAGCGGCGAGGAAGAGCTCCTCCTTCCCGGAGAAGTTGTCGTAGAGCGTTTTGCGGGCGACGTGGGCGTGGCGCACGACGTCCGCGATCTTGGTCGCCTCGTAGCCCTGCTCGGCGCAGAGCTCCGACATCGCGTCGATCATCCGGCGCCGCTTGTAGGCGGCGACGAACTCCTGCGGCAGCCGGGGGCGGGTTGCGCTCAGGGATGCTCTCGAAGTCGGATGGGGAGCATCTGATCGAGGATACCCAGTGTCTTGAAATTCATGCTCTGCTCAATACTTCTTCTGGTACCGTGTAAAATACTGATCGTTTTAATTAGGAACGCGGTGGTGTTCGCGGGCCCCGGCCGAGACTCCACCCGAGCCCTACGCAAGAGCTTCTTGGTTTCATCCGACAGAAATCAGATCAACCGGGAGCTGCTGGTCACTGCTCTGGGCGACGAATGGCCGGCGGAGTTGATCCAGGCCGCGGCCGAGCTGCTTGCCGACAGCGAGAGCCGCTTCCCCTCCGGGCCGCGCCGCCTCCCCGGTGATCTGGTCCGGGCGATCCAGCGCGAGCGCTTGCTGGTCGGGATGCTGGGCGCGACTTCCGAGCTCGGCTACCGCTCGACCAACGTCCAGGACGTGATCGAGCGGGCGGGCGTCTCCCGTCCCACCTTCTACGAGCACTTCTCCAACAAAGACGACTGCTTCCTCGCCGCCTTCGACACCTGCGCCGAACGCCTTCGTGACCAGGTCGCGACAGCGGCGGCGGAGGGAGGCGACGTCTGGCGCGACCGCATCCGCGGCGGCTTCGGCGCCCTCCTCACCTTCGCCACAGCCGAGCCCGAGGCGGCCCGCATGGTGATCGTCGAGGCCCGCGCCGCCACCCCCGACGCGGCGCGGCGCCGCGTCGCCCTGCTCGACTACTTCGCCACCTGCCTCGACGACAAGGTCCGCGAGCTCATCCCCGCCGCCACCCCTCACTCCGCGATCACCGCCTCCGGCGTCGTCGGTGGTGTCGAATCCCTCCTCTACGCCCGCCTCAACAAAGGCCAGATGGACGACCTCCCCACCCTCCTCCCCTCCCTCATGTACTTCGCGGTCCTCCCCTACGAAGGCCACCTCGCGGCGAGCGAGGAGCTCGGCCTGAAGTCGACCTGAGCGGCGGAAGGAGCGGCCCCGGTCCGCTCCGGCCGGGGCGAAGACACGCACGTCGGGACCTCGAGGGAGGGTCCAACGATCAGTCGCTTCCACGGCCTCGTCATCCAGATGTACTTCAACGATCACAGCCCTCCTCACTTCCATGAGTGGTCGGTAAGCCAGGCGGCAAGGGTCCGCATCGATCCGATCGAAGTGATGGACGGAAAGCTCGACCACAAGCAGTTTGCCCTCATTAAAAAGTGGGCGAATCTGCACCGGATCGAGCTCGAAGAGAACTGGCAGCGCGCTCGTGACCGTGGCACACTCAAACCTATCGAGCCATGGATTTGATCGGACCGGCATATCGAATCGTCGCCGCCAAGGTGGTCCGCTACCAAGTAGTTGCGCTTACCTTCGCCGACGGTCTGGAAGGTGAGATCGACCTCCACGGCCACCTTTGGGGACCGGTGTTCTCGAGAGCCAGAACCCCGGCTGGGTTCGCTGAGGTCTACGTCGACGAGGAGGGTGGGACATCACCTGGCCTGGTGGCGCCGACCTGGCGCCCGACACGCTCTACGAGCGGGTGCGGACCGGGGAGTGGCCGCAGGAAACCGTGTAGGCCCGGCCGGCGGCAGAAAGGCGGAGGGGGTGGGATTCGAACCCACGAGCGCCTTGCGACGCCAACGGTTTTCGAGACCGTCCCGTTCAACCACTCCGGCACCCCTCCGCGGGGTTTGGGGCGCAAGCCTTGATCTTATCGACGCGTCACCGGACGGTCGGCTCTAGCTAGGCTCTGCCGATCACCTGGAGAGGTGTCCGAGCGGCTTAAGGAGCGCGATTGGAAATCGCGTGGGCGGGGTTAACTCGCCTCGAGGGTTCGAATCCCTCCCTCTCCGTATTCGGCGGGTTCGAGGCAGCCGGTCGAACTCGCGACCGGCGGTGCCCGTTTTCCTTGACGTAGTGCATAACGCGCTACACTGCCTCGGTGGCTTCCGCCTCCCATCCGCTTTCACTTCGTCTTGGAGTCGACGGTTGGCGCGCCCTGGAGGACATCGCTCGCAAGCGGGGCCTCACCCGCGCGGAGGCCGCTCGCCAGGCGATCGCCGAGACGGCTGAGCGTGAGCGGAGACGGTCCGGGCTTGCGGCGGAGGTCGGCCGACTTTCAGACGATCCCGTCGACCGCGCGGAGCGCGGTCGGGTGATGGCTGACATGGACGCGATCGCCGCCGAATGGCCTGAGTGACGCGGGGGGATGTCTACCGCGTGCGGCTACCTCCGCGCGGCGGCCATGAGCAACACGGGCCTCGCTATGCCGTACTCGTCCAGGCAGATGAGCTGCTTGGGCTTTCGACCGTACTCGTTGCGCCCACTTCCCAAAGCGTGCGGGCGGCGAGCTTCCGGCCCGAGGTTGAGATCGCCGGTCAGCAAACGCGGGTGATGGTGGAGCAGCTGCGTGCCCTCGACGTGCGTCACCTGAGCGACTTCGAGGGACTCCTGAGTGCGAACGAGATGCGAGAAGTGGACGACGCCCTCGCACTGGTTCTTGCCCTGTCCTGAGAGCGCCGCAGCGGGCTCGGTTGATGCGCCGGGCGGTCAGCGGCGGGCCGCGAAGAACTCGCGGAGGAGGGTCGCGGCCTCGACGCCGCGGACGCCGGCGATGACGCGGGGCCGGTGGTTGAGGGCGGGCTCGGCGAGCACGTCGAGGACGCTGCCGGCGGCGCCCGCCTTCGGGTCGGCGGCGGCGAAGACGACGGTCGGGATGCGGGCGAGGACGATCGCGCCCGCGCACATCGCGCAGGGCTCGAGGGTCACGTAGAGGGTGGTGTCGGCGAGGCGCCAGCCGCCGCGCGCCTCGGCCGCGGCGCGGATCGCGAGGATCTCGGCGTGGGCGGTCGGGTCGCCGCGCAGCTCGCGCTCGTTGCCCCCGACGGCGAGGAGCTCGCCATCGCGCAGGAGGGCCGCGCCGATCGGGACGTCGCCGTGCAGCCCTGCCCGCCGCGCCTCGTCGAGCGCCAGCTGCATGCCGCGATCGTGCGCCGCTTCCTCTTGCTCAGGGAATTTCTGCCCGCGGGCTTGCATCGATGGAGGAGTATCCCGCCTGGAACTTCGGCGCGGCACGGGTGTTCGAGGTGGAACCGGCAATGCAGACGATGCGAAGGAACTCGGCTCTGGGAGCGGCCTTGATCGCCTGCCTCGCGCTGCTCGGCGCGAGCGCGGGCGACGCGGAGGCGGCGAACGCGGTCGGCTCCGCCCACCGCTTCGCGCCGCGCCAGCTGGTGGTCAAGTTCGCGGGCGAAGCGCGCGGCCGCACCGTCGGCCTCCCCCGCGGCGCCGGCGTCCTCGCCACCGCGCGCGCCCTGCGGGCCAAGCCGAACGTCGAATACGCGCAGCCCAACTACGCCGCCCATGCCTCGGCGGTCGAACCGGAACCGTTCGACCCCGACGACCCGGGCACGCTCGAAACGAGCGCCGCCGGCTCGACCCCGACCCCCGGCGGCTGGGCGACCAAACAGTGGGACTTCCTCGACTACGAGGGCACCGCGACGGCGAAGCTGCCGACCTCGCCGGGCGGGATCGACGTGGTTGGCGCCTGGGCGAACCTCGAAGCGGACGGGCGACCGGGAGGGGAAGGGGTCGTGGTCGCCGTCCTCGACAGCGGCATCGCCTACCGCGACTTCGGCACCGAGTACGTGCGCAGCCCCGACTTCTCGCCCGAACAGTTCGTCCCCGGCGAAGACTTCGTCGACCACGACGGCCTGCCCCTCGACGAGAACGGCCACGGCACCCACGTCGCCGGCACGATCGCCGAGCAGACGAACAACGGGATCGGCCTCACCGGGATCGCCTACGGCGCCAAGCTGATGCCGATCCGCGTCCTCAACCGCGAAAACGTCGGCTACGCCAACCGGATCGCCGCCGGGATCCACTTCGCGGTCGAACACCACGCCCAGGTGATCAACATGAGCTTCAACTTCGGCTGCGGCGAGAAGGTCCCCCAAGTCGACGAAGCGCTGCGCGAAGCCTATGACCACGGGATCGTCACGGTCGCCTCCGGCGGCAACCTCGCCCCCTCCACCTCGAGCGTCAGGAGCTGCGTCTCCGAGCCCGCCACCGGGCCACGGGTGATCGGCGTCGGCGGCACCACCGAGGGCGGCTGCATCGGCTCCTACTCGCTGGCGGGCAAGGGGATCGACGTCGTCGCGCCCGGCGGCGGCACCCCGGCCGCGGGGTGCCCGTCGATCCTCTCGCGGCCGATCTACCAGGTGACGCTGCGGGCGGGGACGACCAACCAGTTCACGATCCCGAGCAACTACGCCGGCACCTCGATGGCGGCGGCGCACGTCTCCGGGACGGTGGCGCTGATGCTCGCCTCCGGGGTGATCCCCGCCGACCTGCGGCCGAAAGCGCGGGTGCGGGCGGTGACCAGACGGCTCGAGGCGACCGCGCGCAGCCTGGGCTATCCGCCGACGGTCCAGGGCGCCGGCCTGATCGACGCGGCACGCGCGACCGCGCCTGGCAGCACCGGTTTCGCGAGCTCACGGCGCCTCGACCGCTAGCCAGTCGATTCCACGGGGGCGTGACGGCGGGACGGGGAAGGGACGCGGCCACCTCGGCGACGACCCCGGCAGGGTGTGGTCGCCGCCGAGATGGCCGAGGGACGGGCGGGCGGCGGGGGCGTGACGGAGACGCCGGGAACGTCACAAAGACGCGAGGGAGAGGTCGCGAATTGTCACGACTCCTCCACGGTTGAGGACGCGCTGGGTGCATTTTGGCCTCTATAGGGGCCAACATGACTATCCGGTTCGCTCAGGCCGCCGCCTGTCCGCTGTGCGCGACGATCTCTCGATAGGTGCTCGGCCCGTGGAGGGCGCCCAGGCCGAGAAGGGTCTGGAAGGCGGCCATCGGGGTGCGACGGCGGTTGTGGCGGAAGACGAACTCGTCGAGGTGGACCTGCAGGTGCTCGGGCGAGACGCCGCGGTGGGTCCCCTGCAACCAGGTCTTCAGGTTGGAGGCGGCGCGGTGGGCGCGGGGCAGGAGCTTCTGGGCGTCGGGGTGGTCGCGCCGCTGCAGACGGGGCCTGTGCCGGTAGCCGGCGTCGGCGAGCCGGCCGTATCCGGGCCAGCCGTCGGTGTGGACGACCGCCCCGGGGACGACGAGCTCCTGCACCCACCGGGTGAGGGTGTCGCGGCCGGCGTCGGGCAGGACCGTGAGGCGGAGGCGGCCCGAGCCCTGGCCGCGGACCTCGACGATGATGCCGACCAGGGCCTTCTCACCGTGCCTGCGCGCGACATGACGCCCCTCGCGAACCCCTCCGACGAGAGTCTCGTCGACCTCCACCTCATCGCTGAGCGGCTCGCGCTCGGGAGCGACCATCGCTCGGCGCAGCTTCTGCAGGATCAGCCAGGCGGTCTCATAGCGCGAGATCCCGAGCCGGCGCTGCAGCTGCACGGCGGGGATCCCGGGCGTATGGGTGGCCACCAGGTAGGCGGCCCAGAACCAGAGCCGCAGCGGGGTGCGGGTGCCGTGCATGACGGTGCCCGCGGTGATTGAGGTCTGCCGGTGGCACTCCGCGCACTCCCAGGGGTGGCGGCGCTCGAGCACCCAGGCGCGCCGGCCGCCGCAGGCGGGGCAGCGGAAGCCCTCCGGCCAGCGCGAGTCGGCGAGGTAGTCGAGGCAGGCGGCGTCGTCAGGGAAGCGCTCTCGGAAGTCCACGATGCTGCGCGGGAAGTCTGGCCGGGCCACAAGACGACGTCAGGCATGGCACCTGACGGAACCGGATAGTCATGAGGGGCCCAAATGCACCCAGCGCGATCACGACGACCGAAGACCCCCACGAAGGCGCGCATCTCCGTCACATTCTCGGCATCTCCGTGACGAACCTCCCGTCCCGGGCGTCCCGGAGGCGGCCACACCCTGCCGGGGTCGCCTCCGGGACGCCCGGGCGCACTCGCCCCGATCGGTCCGGCCCGGACCCTTAGCGGAGCTCAGGTCGTGCGGACGATGATCACGCTGCAGGGAGCGTGGTGGGACACGTTGTTGGGGACGCTGCCGAGCAAGTAGCGGCGGGCGCCGGTCATCCCCTTGTTGCCGACCACGATCAGGTCGGCCTTGACCTCTTCGGCGACGTTCAGGATCGCGTCGGCGGCGTCGGCCTGGATCGGATGGGTGCGCACCTCGATCCCGGCGGCGCGCGCCTTCGCGGCGGCGGCGTCGAGGACCAGGTTGACGTCCTCGCGCGGGCCGATCTGGTTCTGGATGTCGACCGGCGCGCCCTCCTGCTCGCCCTGGATGCGCCGTTTCGACACCGGCTGGAAGGCGCTGACGATGCTGAGCGTCGCGCCCGTCAATTTCGCCAGGTCGATCGCCTGCCGCACCGCCTCTTCCGCAGTGTCGGAACCGTCCGTACCGACCACGATCCGAGTGAACACGCCGCCTCCCTCCGCCAGGTCACCGTACGGCGGCGATACTAGCGGGGGCGTGGGCGTCCACGCCTCAGCCTTCGGCCGGTTCGCCGCGGCCGTATTCGGCCCGGTGCTCTTCGATGAAGGAGTGCGGCAGCCCGTGGAAGCCGGCGCCGATCACTTCTTCCGGCGTCGTCGAAAGGCGGACCACGGCGATCACCATCGAGGCGACCAGACAGACGACCAGGACGATCATCCCGATTCTCCAGAGGTAGGGCACGGGCTGAACCCTAGGTGGTTAGGGTTGACGCATGGCGTTGGAACGGGTGGCCGACGGGGTGTGGCTGCTGCGCGGGGACTTCCGCGGAGCGATGAACATCTACTTCATCGAGGACGGCGACGGGGTCGTCCAGTTCGACGCCGGGACGAAGTCGATGCGCAAGAAGGCGGCGGCCGAGGCGCGACAGCTGGGTGGCCTGAAGCGGGTGGTGCTGGGACACGCCCACGCCGATCATCGCGGCACCGCGCCCTACCTCGACGCGCCGGTCCTCTGCCATCCCGACGAAGTCACCGATGCCGAAGGCGACAAGGCGGTCAGCCCCTACTTCAACCTCTCGCTGCTGCCGGTGGCGCCGGTGCGCTGGATCTACCCGGCCCTGTTGAAGCGCTGGGACGGCGGGCCGGTGAAGATCGCCGGGACGGTGTCCGAGGGCGACGACGTGGCGGGCTTCAAGGTCCTCCACTTCCCCGGCCACGCGCCCGGGCTGATCGGCCTCTGGCGCGAGAGCGACCGGCTGGCGCTCGTCTCCGATGTCGTCTACCTGGTCGACTCGACGCGGCTGAAACCGCTGCCGCACGGGGAGGCGAGCGTCCCTCATCCGGCCTTCGCCTGGAACCACCAGGAGGCGAAGCGGAGCCTGCGGCGGCTGGCCGAGCTCGAACCGCTGGTGGTCGGAGCGGGCCACGAGCGGCCGCTGCGCGGCGACGACCTGCGGGCGACGCTCGAGGCCGCCGCCGACAAGTACTGAGCGAACGGCGCCGAGCAGCGCATCCGGCGGCTCGCTGCCATAGGTTTGCTCGCTGATGATCGGGACCTACGCCTCGGCGGCGCTGATCTGCCTGGCCTCTCTCCTGGTCGGCAGGGCGACCTTCTCGCTCGCCGGGCGGCGTGAGTGGTGCTGGCTGGAGCCGGCGGTCGGCTTCGCGGCGATCATCGGCGTGTCGGGGATCCTGGCGCGGGCGCCCGGTCACGGGACCAGCGCGACGCTCGGCATCGTCGTCCTGATCGTCGTCGCCGCGGTCGTCGCCTGGCGGCAGGGCTACAAGGCGGCGGGGACACTCTGGGTCGGGCTGGCGACGGCGGTCGTCATCGCCCTGGTCCTCTCCTTCCCCTTCGCGGTGACCGGCCGCTGGGGGCTGCTCGGGGTCGGCTTCAACAACGACCTCGGCCTGCACCTCGCCTGGGCTGAGTGGCTGCGCAGCGGCTTCGGGCCGGCGCCCGACCCGGGCTACCCGCTCGGCCCGCACGGCCTCGCCGTCGCGGTCGCCGCCTTCCCCGGCCTCAGCCTCGGCCAGGCCTTCATCGGCGAGATCTTCGCGATCGGCATCCTCACCGGCCTCACCGCGCTGGGGGCGCTGCGCGAGATCGCCGCCTGGCGGCGGGTGGTCGGCGCGACCCTGGTCACGGTCACCTACATGGCCGCCTCCTACTTCGCCCAGGCGGCCTTCAAGGAGACCGCCGAGGCGCTCTTCGTCCTCGCCGTCGCGATCTACCTGATGCGGCCCGACGCGCCGCCGCGCGGGCTCTGGCCGCGGGTCGGCTGGGCGCTGCCGTGGGTGGCCCTCGCGGGCGGCGTCTTCTTCTGTTACTCGTTCGCCGGGATCGCCTGGCCGATCGCGATCGTCGTCGTCTGGGCGCTCGCCCAGCCCGCCACCTGGCACGCCCTGCGGCCGGGACGGGTGCTGCGGATCGTGCTGCGGCCCTGGGTCCTGGCCGGAATCCTCGTCCTGGTCGTCCTCGGGATCGTGCTGACGGTCGCCGGCCCGTTCGGCTTCGGCAGCAGCTTCAACCAGGTCGCCGGCAGCAACACCTACGGGCCGGTCTCGCCGGTCGAGACGCTGGGGATCTGGCCGGCGGCCAACTACCGACTCGACGCGGCGGGCGGCGCGCCGCTGCCCGGCCTGATGGGCGCGATCGCGGTGCTGGCGCTGCTCGCCGCCGTCGCCTGGTGGATGCAGCGGCGCGAAGCGGCGGTGCCGCTCGCGCTCGGCGCGGGCGCCGTCGTCTACCTCGCCTCCCTCCCCTTCACCGGCGACTACTCCCAGGCCAAGGCGCTGATGATCATCGCCCCGCTGACGATGCTGGTGATCGTCCGGCCACTCGTGACCGAGTTCCTCCGCGGTTCCGTTACGAACTCCCAGGACCCCCCAGGTTCACGGGCCGAAAACTCAAGCCAGGCTGGAGTTTCCGGCCCATCAACGCGAGGGGCGCGCGGAAGTGGGTCGGGGAGACGGCCCGCGTGGGCGGCGCTCGCCTGGTCGGTGCTCGCCGTGGTGTTCGTCGCCGGGGCGGTCTGGTCGACGTTTCTGGCACTCAGGGACGCGCCGGTGGGGCCGCCGGGGCACGGGGCGCAGCTACAGGCGTTCCTGCCGATCGTGCACGGCAAGCCGGTCCTCTACGCGGGGCAGGACCGTTACGCCGCCTACGAGCTGCTCGGTGCCGACACGCACGTGCCCCTGGTCGAGTTCCCCGACGAGATGGTCTCGCCGAACTCGGAAAAGCCGTTCGACACCGGCGACGCCTACTCGCCGATCGACTTCGACTCGTTCAACCGCGGCACCCTCGACCGCTTCCCCTACGTGATCACCAGCCGCGGCGCCTGGAACAGCGAAGCGCCGCCCAACTTCAAGCGGATCGCCAAGACGTCGGACTTCATCCTCTGGGAACGGACCGGGCCGACGCCGCGCGGCCGCCACGTCCTGCTCGAGGGGACCGAGGCCGGCGCCCGCGCCCACTGCAACTCGCCCGAGGTCCGCATCCTGCTCGCGAGCGGCGGCAAGGCGACCCTGTTCGGCGAAACCGTGGTCGGCAACAAACCGAAGTGGTCGAACGGCTCGACCCTCGGCAACGGCGAATCGACCTCGCAGACGCTCGAACTGCCGGCGGGGACCTGGGACCTCTCGCTGCAGTACTTCTCGCCCTTCGCGCTCTCGATCGAGGCGCCCGGCTTCAAGCAGGAACTGATCGCCGCCCTCGACGGCCAGCGTCCCAGCTCGATCAGCCTCAACAACAACGGCCAGTTCTGGCCCGCGGGCAAGTTCCAGAGCAAGGGCGGCAAGGTCGAATTCACGATCGACGCCGCCCCCGCCGACTGGCTCCAGAGCCTCACCGGCTACGACGCCAAGGCCTACGTCGGCGAGCTCGTCGCGACCCGCGCCGAACCGCGCCGCACGGTGCCGCTGAGCAAAGCCTGCGGCAAATGGATCGACTGGTACGAAGGCGAACAAGCCCCCTGAGAGGCGCGCCTCAGATCGCCTTCGCGGCCATCCGGTCCGGACTGACCCGGACCACGTCCCAGACCAGGTCGAGCTTCTCCAGGCCGTCGATCACCAGCGCCGAGATATCGAGCTGCCAGCGGCCGAGCCCGTGGGTAGCCGAGGTCGGGAAGGCGTGGTGGCTGTTGTGGAAGGCCTCGCCGAGGGTCGGGATCGCGATCAGCGCCAGGTTGCGCGAGTGGTCCTCGGTGTCGAACTCGCGGCGGCCGAAGAAGTGGCAGAGCGAGTTGATGCTGTAGGTGAAGTGGTGGAGGACGAAGACGCGGACCAGCCCGCCCCAGAGGAGGCCGGTGAGGCCGGCGAAGAGGGTGCCGCCGATCGCCCAGCCGAGCGCGAACGGCAGCAGCAGCCCGACGATCGCCCAGAGGATGAAGGTGCGGTCGACCCAGGAGATGATCGGGTCGGAGATCAGGTCGCGGGCGAAGCGCTCCTTGTTGCCGCGCTGGGTGTGGATGAAGATCCAGCCGACGTGGGCGTGGACGAGGCCGCGGATCGCGCCGCTCCAACCGTGGCCGTGGTCGACGTGGGGGCTGTGCGGGTCCCCTTCGCGGTCGCTGAAGGTGTGGTGCTTGCGGTGGTCGGCGACCCAGGAGATGACCGGGCCCTCGATCGCCGCCGAGCCGAGGATCGCGAGGAGGCCGTGCAGCCACCCGTAGGTCTTGAAGGCGCGGTGGGTGAGGTGGCGGTGGAAGCCGACCGTGATCCCGAGGCCGGTGAAGAAGTACATACCGAGGAAGAGGAAGACGTCGGACCAGTGCAGGGCGTTGCCCCAGACCTGCCAGACGGCGACGCCGAGGGCGACGAACGGGACCACGGTGACGAGGCCGGTGATGATCCGGTCGCGGGTCTCGTTCTCGACCGGCTGGATATCGCTGGGGAGGAGCGTCGCGTGAGACATTGGCGGGCGATCATATGGCCGCCGGATAAAGCCGTGCCTGAGAATCTTCAAAAGAACCCGAATTGAGCGGTCCGGGATGTCCGCGCTCTCGCCTCTCGCTAGGGTCCCGCTCGCCATGCCATTCGCAAACACCGCGCCACTGCGGCGTGAGATCGCCACGCGCATTCCAGACCGTCCGTTCACCGTCCGCTTCTGGGACGGCACCAGCCTTCCCGCCACCGCCGGCGAGGGCCCGACCTTCACCGTGCGCTCGCCCCGCGCCGCCGCCCACGCGCTGCGCGCGCCGGGCCAGCTCGGGCTCGGCCGCGCCTATGTCTCCGGCGAGCTCGAGGTCGACGACATCGACGCGGTGATCGCCCTGCTCGACGGCTGGCAGCCGCCCTCGCTGGATGGCGCCGACAAGCGCGCCCTGCTGCTCGGCGCGGTCCGCGCCGCCGGGATCACGGCGCCGCCGCCGCGCCCCGCCGCCGAGCTGGTGCCGGCCGGCCGCCGCCACAGCAAGGAGCGCGACGCCCGCGCCGTCCGCCATCACTACGACGTCTCCAACGAGTTCTTCGGCCTCTTCCTCGACGAGTCGATGACCTACAGCTGCGCGAACTTCTCGCAGAGCGGCGCGACAACGCTCGAGGACGCGCAGGTGGCGAAGCTCGACACGGTCGCCCGCAAGCTGGCGATCGCGGAGGGCGAGCGGGTCCTCGACGTCGGCTGCGGCTGGGGCAGCTTCGCGATCCGCGCGGCCAAGGAGTACGGGGCGGACGTGGTCGGCATCACCCTCTCGGAGCCGCAGGCCGAGGAGGCGCGGCGCCGCGCCGCGGCGGCGGGCGTCGGCGACCGGGTCGAGATCCGCGTGATGGACTACCGCGACCTGGCCGGCGAGCGCTTCGACGCGATCGCCTCGATCGGGATGGCGGAGCACGTCGGCGCCGTGCAGATCGACGAGTACGCCCGCACCCTCGCCGGGCTGGTCGGGCCGGGCGGCCGGCTGCTGAACCACGCGATCGCCCGCCTGCGCCACACCGATGCCGAGGCGGGCGCCTTCTCCGAGCGTTACGTCTTCCCCGACGCCGCGCCGCTCCACCTCTCGCGGGTGCTGCTGGCGCTCGAACGGGCGGCCTTCGAGATCCACCACGTCGAGGACTACCGCCTCGACTACGCCGAGACGCTCCGCCACTGGGCGGACCGCCTCGACCAGAACCTGGAGCGGGCCACCCAGCTCGCCGGGGCGGAACGGATCCGCGTCTGGCGCCTCTACCTGCGCGCCGCCCGCAACGGCTTCGAGAAGGGCTTCACCTCGATCTACCAGGCCCGCTGCGAGCTCAGCTAGCCAGCTGGTTGATCCGGATCAGGTTGCCCGCCGGATCGCGGATCGCGCAGTCGCGCACCCCGTAGGGCTGGTCGGTCGGCTCTTCGACGACGTCGACGTCGGCGGCCACCAATCGCTCGAAGTCGCCGTCGAGGTCGGGCGTGGCGAAGGTGATGCGGCCGTAGCTGCCCTTCGCCATCATCTCGGCGACCGTGCGGCGCTCCTCGTCGGTGAGGCCGGGCTCGGCCCGGGGCGGGTAGAGGACGATCGAGACGGCGGGCTGGTCGACCGGGCCGACCGTGAGCCAGCGCATGCCCTGGTAGCCGACGTCGTTACGAACCTCGAAGCCGAGGGTGTCGCGGTAGAAGGCCAGCGCCTTGTCGGGGTCGTCTTGCGGGAGGAATGCGGCGTGAATGTTGATGTCCATGGCCTCGACCTTAGGCGGGGGTCGAGCGCGCCGCTTCTCGATTCCTGACCGATGCGGGCCTGATCGGTCTGGTGACCTGTCTGGCGAGGCAGGAGGGCATGCCCGCTGCCTCCGCGGCCGCCTCGCGACGGTAGACGCCAGGCGACGCCCCGACGAGCTCGGTGAAGCGGGTGGTGAAGGTGCCGAGCGAGGAGCAGCCGACCTCGAAGCAGGCCTCGGTGACGCTGAGGTCGCCGCGGCGCAGCAGCGCCATCGCCCGCTCGATCCGGCGCGTCATCAGGTAGCTATAGGGCGACTCGCCGTAGGCGGCCCGGAACTGGCGGCTGAGGTGGCCCGCCGATACGTTCGCGCCGCGGGCGAGAGCCTCGACGTTCAGTGGCCGCGCGTACTCGCGGTCGATCCGGTCGCGGACTCGGCGCAGCCGCGCGAGATCCTCGAGGCGCTGCGCGCGGGCGCGTTCGCACTTTTCGTCGGTATGCGGCGATTTCTGCGAACTCATCATGGTCAGACGGGAAATCCATCGGTGACGTTCGCGATGGCCCAGTCGGCGCCGGCGTCTTCCTGTTCGGCGACCGAATAGGCGCCGGTGGCGACGCCGACGACGCGGATCCCGGCGCCGTGGCCGGCGCTGACGTCGCGGGGGGTGTCGCCGACCGCGATCGTCGCGTCGAGGTCGAGCGGCGCGCCGGTCACCTCGGCGGCGCGTTCGAGGGCCCGTTCGGTCACCTTGACACGGTCGCGGTCGTCGGAGCCGTAGCCACCGAAGCTGAAGTACTTGTCGAGGTCGCCGCGGGCGAGCTTGATCCGCGCCGCGGGCTCGACGTTGCCGGTGACGATCCCCTGCAGGACCCCTTCCGAGGCGAGGCGGGGCAGGATCGCGGCGATCCCGGGCTTGACTTCGTAGCCGGTCGATTCGGCGACCGCCGCCGGCATGTGGTCGAGGTACTTGGCGATCACCTCGGCGTGCTCCTCGGGGCTGCCGGGCCGGCCGATCACCTCGGCGAAGATGATCTCGGTGATTTCCGGGTCGGTCATCCCGGCGCGGGTGTGTTCGTCGATGTTGGCTTCGACGTCGTAAAGATCCTGGAAGGCGCGCTGCCAGGCGACCGCCCCCGCCCCGCCCGTGGTCAGCAAGGTCCCGTCGATGTCCCAGAGTACGGCGCGGATGGCGTCGGTCATCGCGCCGCACGCTAGTCGATCGCGTCCAGCTGTTCCTTTCCTCTGCCATTCCGAAGAAAGGAACAGCTGGCGGGTCAGTGGTCGTGTTCGAGCATGTCGGTTTGCGCCAGGATGTAGAGCAAGACCAACGCCGGCAGGACGAGGACGCAGGCGATGCCGAAGACGACGAAGATCGCGCTCAGGGTCGCGTCGGGGGCGGCGGCCTGGCTGATCTTCAGGGTGGTCGGCAGCAGGTAGGGGAACTGGGCCACGAACCAGCCCCAGATCACCGCGATCACCGCGCCCGCGGCGAGCGGCCGCAGCAGCAGCCGACCGCCGGTCAGCAGGACGATCAGCATGCCGACCCCACAGACCGCGGAGACGATCACCAGCGGCAGGCCCTCGTGGACGAGCCGGTTGTAGACGTAGTGGCCTTCCGAGTGGAGGGCGATCAGCCCGATCACGGCGAAGATGCCGGCGACGGCGCCCGCCGCCAGGGCGCGCCTCTCGAAGTAGACCTCCATCTCGTGGTCCTCGGCGCGGCGCGAGTCGCCGACCAGGAAGACGGCGGCGAGGTAGGCGCTGGTGGCGACGAACATCGCGCCGATGAAGAGCGGCAGCGGCTGGAGCCAGGTCGAGAAGGCGTCGCCGTTGCCGTGAGCCGGGACGTTGCCGGCGGCGATCGCGCCGACCACGGTGCCCATGAAGAACGGCGTCACCAGCGAGGAGATCGCGAAGGTGGCGCCGGCGGCGCGGCGCTCCCGCAGCCCTTCCACCGACTTGCGGAAGGCGAAGCCGGAGCCGCGCAGGACGATCCCCAGCACGGCCAGCACGAGCGGCACGTAGAGGGTCGTGAAGATCGCGCTGAAGGCGGTCGGGAAGGCGGTCCAGAGGACGACCAGGATGAAGATCAGCCAGACGTGGTTGGCCTCCCAGACCGGGGTCAGCGAGCGCTGGATCGTCATCCGCGGCCGCTCGCCCTTCTCGGCGTTGCCGGCGAAGAGGTCCCAGAAGCCGCCGCCGAAGTCGGCGCCGCCGAAGATCGCGTAGAAGGTCGCGCCGGTCCAGAGGATCACCGCCGCGGCGACACTCATGCGCGCACCCCGCTCACCCCTGGACCCCCGCCGTGGGCGGCGCGTAGGGCGATGGTTCATCCCCGGCGGTGCCCTCGCCCCCTTCGCGCCAGCGCCGCGACATCCGCCGCAGGACGAGGACGGCGATCGTCCCGATCGTCGCGTAGAGGAGCAGCGTGAAGATGAACGCGCCCCAGATGCCGTGCGCGCTGGTCACGGCTTCCGAGGTTTTCATGTAGTGCCAGACGATCCACGGTTGTCGGCCGACCTCGGTCACGATCCAGCCCGACCAGAGCGCCAGGATCGCGCCGGCGCCGGAGACCGCGACCGCTTTCAGGAACCACGGCGTCCGCGGGATGTCGCGTTTCCTCCACCAGGACCAGAGCAGCCAGAGGCCGAGCAGCAGCAACGCCGACCCGATCCCGACCATCGCGTCGAAGGCGAGGTGGAGGAAGGTGTTGTCGGGCGGCCGTTCGTCGTTCGGGATCGAGTTGAGGCCGGTCACCTTGGTACTCGGGCTGAAACCGACCAGCAGCGAGTCAAGGTCGGGGATCGGGATCGCCAGCTTCACCCCGCTCGCGGTGCAGATGCCGCCGAGGTACTCGGTCTGGTGGCCGCCGGTTTCCTGGATGCACTCCATCGCCGCGAACTTGGCGGGCTGGTGGTGGGCCACTTCGCGCGCCGCGGTGTCGCCGACCAGCAGCTGGACCGGGGTCGCGATGCAGGCGATCGTCAGCGGGATCAGCAGGCCGAGCCGGTGCAACCGGTCGCGGCGCCCTTTCAGCATGCCGACCGCGTAGATCGAGGCGACCAGGAACCCGGTCACCATGTAGGCGGCGAGGATCATGTGCGGGACCTCGTAAGGGGTCGCCGGGTTGAAGAGGACCTTGATCGGTTCGACTTCGGTGACCTTGCCCGCGGCGTCGAGGGCGAAGCCCTGCGGTTGGTTCATCCAGGAGTTGGCGGCGACCACCGCGAAGGCGCCGCCGATGCCGGTGACGAACATCGGCACGCCCGACCAGAAGTGGGCCCAGGGCGGCAGCCGCTTCCAGCCGTAGATGTAGATCGCGAGGAAGATCGCCTCGAGGAAGAAGAAGAGCCCCTCGATCCCGAAGGCGATCCCGAAGGCGGCGCCGAAGCGTTCGATGAAGTGCGGCCAGAGCAGGCCGAACTCGAAGGAGAGGACGGTGCCGGTGACGGCGCCGACCGCGAAGGTGACCGCCATCGCCTTCGACCAGCGCTGGGCGAGCTCGAGCGCGTCGCGGTCGTCGCGTTTGAGGCCGATGTAGTTGGCGACCAGGATCGTCGCCGGCAGCGCCACCCCGAGACAGGCGAGGACGATGTGAAAGGCGAGCGTGAAAGCCATCTGCTCGCGCGCCGCGAAGAGGTTGGTGGTTGCCGACGCGGCCAGAGGAAGGACGCCGAGGACCGCCATGGGCGCAACGCTACTCCCCGGATCGGCCCTTGTCTGTGACGGATTAAACCCCTCGGCGCATGTTGCGGTAGCGGCGGATCAAGGCGTTGGTCGAGCTGTCGTGGTGGAGCTTCGGCTCCTGGGAGGCCTGCAGCTCGGGGATGATCGCTTTCGCCAGTTCCTTGCCGAGCTCCACTCCCCACTGGTCGAAGCTGTCGATCCCCCAGATCGCCCCTTGGGTGAAGACACTGTGCTCGTAGAGGGCGACCAGGGTGCCCAGCGTCCGCGGATCGAGCCGCTCGGCGAGGATCGTGTTGGAGGGGCGGTTGCCCTCCATCACCCGGTGCGGTACGACCGCGTCGGCGGTCCCCTCCTCCTTGACCTGCTCGGCCGTCTTGCCGAAGGCGAGCGCCTCGCCCTGGGCGAAGACGTTCGACATCAGCTTGTCGTGGTGGTCGCCGAGCTCGTTCAGCGAGTGGGCGAAGCCGATGAAGTCGGCCGGGATCAGCCGCGTCCCCTGGTGGATCAGCTGGTAGAAGCTGTGCTGGCCGTTGGTCCCCGGCTCGCCCCAGAAAATCGCGCCGGTGTCGTAGTCGACGTGCTCGCCGGCGAGGGTGACGTGCTTGCCGTTCGACTCCATCGTCAGCTGCTGCAGGTAGGCGGGGAAGCGGTGCAGGTACTGGTCGTAGGGAAAGACGCCGCAGGTTTCGGCGCCGAAGAAGTCGCCGTACCAGACGCTCAGGAGGCCCATGATCATCGGCAGGTTGGCGCCCGAGTCGGTCTCGCGGAAGTGCTCGTCCATCGCGTGGAAGCCGGCCAGCATCTCCGCGAAGCGGGCCGGGCCGATCGCCAGCATGGTCGAGAGCCCGATCGCCGAATCCATCGAATAACGGCCGCCGACCCACTCCCAGAAGCCGAACATGTTGTCGGTGTCGATCCCGAACTTGGAGACTTCCGCCGCGTTGGTCGAGACCGCGACGAAGTGCTTCGCCACCGCCTCCTCCTCGCCGTCGAGCCCGGCCAGCGCCCAGTCGCGGGCCGAGCGCGCGTTGGTCATCGTCTCCAGCGTGGTGAAGGTCTTCGAGGAGACGACGAAGAGGGTCTCCTGGGGGTCGAGGTCGCGCGTGCACTCGACGAAGTCGGTGCCGTCGATGTTGGAGACGAAGCGGAAGGTCATCTCCCGGTTCGAGTAGTGGCGGAGCGCCTCGTAGGCCATCACCGGGCCGAGGTCGGAGCCACCGATGCCGATGTTGACCACGTTGCGGATCGGCTTGCCGGTGTGGCCGCGCCACTCGCCGTCGCGGACCCGCTCGCAGAAGCCGGCCATCCGGTCGAGCGTCTCGTGGACCTCCTTGACGACGTCGACGCCGTCGACGATCAGCGAGCGCTCGCGCGGCATGCGGAGCGCCACGTGGAGGACGGCGCGGTCCTCGGAGACGTTGATGTGGTCGCCGCGGAACATCGCTTCGCGGCGCTCTTCGACGTCGCGCTCGCGGGCCAGCTCGCCGAGCAGCATCAGCGTCTCGTCGGTGACCCGATTCTTCGAGAAGTCGAGGAAGAGCCCGGCGCCCTCGGCGACGAGGCGCTCGCCACGCTCGCGATCGTCGTGGAAGAGATCGCGCAGGTGGACCTGGCGGACCTCGGCGAAGTGGGACTGCAGGCGCCCCCAGGCGGGCGTCTCGCGCAGACCGGCGGCGTCGCCGCTCACCCGGCCGTCACCCCACGCTTCTCGCCGATCGTCTTCAGCAGTTCCCGCCAGGACTTGTCGAAGCTCTCCTTGCCCTCGTCCTGCAGGCGCTGGGCGAGCGCCGCGAGGTCGATCCCGGCCCCCTCGAACTCCTTCAGGACCTGCTCGGCGTTGCCGCCGGCGGGGTCCATCAGGTCGTCGACCTCGCCGTGGTCGGCGAAGGCCTCGAGCGTCTTGTCGGGCATCGTGTCGACCGTGAACGGCGAGGCGAAGGCCTCGATGTAGAGGGTGTCGGAGGCGTCCGGGTCCTTGGTCCCGGTGCTCGCCCAGAGCAGCCGCTGGGCGCGGGCGCCGTGGTTGGCGAGGCGCATCCAGCGGTCCGAGTCGAGCAGCTCGCGGTAGGCCCGGTAGGCGCGGCCGCCGATCCCGATCGCCAGCCGGTTCACCAGCTCGGCAGGAACTTGTTCGGCGACAGCGACGTCCCAGCGCGACATGAAGATCGAGGCGACCGACTGCACGACCGGGTCGAGACCCGCCGCGATCCGCCGTTCGATCCCCTTCAGGTAGGCGTCGGCGGCGGCCAGGTACTGCCGGTCGTCGAAGAGCAGCGTGACGTTGATCGGGATGCCGGCGAAGATCGACTCCTCGATCGCCCCGAGGCCAGCCGGGGTACCGGGGATCTTGATGAAGAGGTTGTCGCGCCCGGCCTTGGCGTGGAGCGCCGCGGCCTGCTCGATCGTCGCCTTCGTGTCGTCGGCGAGGAGCGGCGAGACCTCGAGCGAGACGAAGCCGTCGACCCCGCCGGAAGCCGCGTGGATGTCGGCGAAGAGGTCGGCGGCGTCGCGCAGGTCGGCGAGGGCGAGCTCGAAGAAGACGTTCTCGTTCGAGTCGGCGCCGGGGCCGCCTTCGTCGCCGACGCTGCCGCTCAGCTCGGCGACCTGCTCGTCATAGGCGCCACCGCCGCCGATCGCCTTTTCGAAGATGCTCGGGTTGGAGGTGAGGCCGGTGACCGAGAGCTCGTCGATGTACCCCTTCAGGGTGCCCTCGGAGAGCATGTCCCTGGTGATGTTGTCGACCCAGAGGCTCTGGCCGAGGTCGTGCAGTTTCTGCGTCGGCTTCATGTCGTGCTCCTTCTCTTAGCTGCTCGAAGTTTCGATCCGGGCGGCGCGCTCGATCGCGCCGCGGGCGGCCTCGGCGACCTTGTCGGGGGTGAATCCGAACTCGTTCATCAGGTCCTTCAGCGGCGCCGAGCTACCAAAGGTATGCATACCCACAGTCTCGCCCTCCGGACCCACCCAGCGGTCCCAGCCGAGGGTCGAGGCCTCCTCGACCGACACCCGGGCGCGGACCCGGGGCGGCAGGACCTCGTCGCGGTAGGCCTGGTCCTGGCGGTCGAAGAGCTCCCAGCAGGGCAGGCTGACGACCCGCGAACGGGTGCCCGAGGCGAGCAGCTCCTCGTGCGCGGCGAGTGCCAGCGCGACCTCGGAGCCGGTGGCGATCAGGATGACCTCGGGGTCGCCTCCGTCGGCGTCGGCGAGCACGTAGCCGCCGCGCCGCACGCCCTCGGCCGAGGCGTATCTGGTGCGGTCGAAGATCGGCACGTCCTGGCGGGTGAGGACGAGGGCGACCGGCTGGTGCCGGCGGTCGATCGCGAGGCGCCAGGCTTCGGCGACCTCGTTGGCGTCGGCGGGGCGGATCACGTCGAGTCCGGGGACCGCGCGGAGGCCGGCGATCTGCTCGACCGGCTGGTGGGTCGGGCCGTCCTCGCCGAGGCCGATCGAGTCGTGGGTGAAGACGTGGACGACCGGCAGCTCCATCAGCGAGGAGAGGCGGATCGCCGGGCGGGCGTAGTCGGAGAAGGTCAGGTAGGTCGACCAGAGCGGGCGCAGCTTGGTCAGCGAGAGGCCGTTGCAGATCGCCGCCGACTCGTGCTCGCGGATGCCGAGATGGAGCTGGCGGCCGGCGTAGCTGCCCGGCTCGAGGTCGACGGCTCCGTCGAAGGTAAGGCGGACCGAGGTCGAGTCGGTGAGGTCGGCGGAGCCGGCGATCAGCCAGGGTAGGTTCTTGGCGATCGCGTTCTCGACCTGGTTGGAGGCCTTGCGGGTCGCCATCCCCTTCCGTTCGTCCGGGTCGAAGCTGGGGATCGCCGCGTCCCAGCCGGCGGGGAGTTCGCGGCGCTGCATCGTGTCGATCTGCGCGGCAAGCTCGGGCGACTCGGCTTTGAAGGCCTCGAAGCGCAGCATCCAGGCGGCGTGCGCCTCGGCGCCGCGCTTGCCGACGCCGTCGGCGAAGTGCTCGCGGACGCCGTCGGGGACGAGGAACTGGGCGTCTTCGGGCCAGCCGTAGACGCGCTTGGTCTCCTTCACCTCCTCGACGCCGAGCGGCTCGCCGTGGGCAGCGGCGGTGTCCTGCTTGTGCGGCGAGCCCCAGCCGATGTGGCTGTCGACGATGATCAGCGTCGGGCGATCGGTCTCGCGCTTGAAGTCGTCGAAGGCGCGGTCGAGCAGGGTGAGGTCGTTGGCGTCGCCTACCCGGGTGACGTTCCAGCCGTAGCCCATGAAGCGGGCGGCGACGTCGTCTTCGTAGGTGAGCCGCGTTTTGCCGTCGATCGTGATGTGGTTGTTGTCATAGATCCAGCAGAGGTTGTCGAGGCGCAGGTGGCCGGCCAGCGAGGCGGCTTCGCCGGAGACGCCCTCCATCAGGCAGCCGTCACCGGCCAGCGCGTAGGTGTCGAAGTCGAAGAGGTCGGATTCGCCCGAGTCGTAGGTGGCGTGCAACCACTTCGAGGCGATCGCCATCCCGACCGAGGTGGCGACGCCCTGGCCGAGCGGGCCGGTCGTCGTCTCGACCCCCGAGGTCCAGCGGTACTCGGGATGGCCGGGGCAGCGCGAGTCGAGCTGGCGGAAGCGTTCGATGTCGCCGAGGCTGACCGCTTCGTTGCCGACCACCTCGTACTTGGGGTCGACGGCTTTGACCCCGGCGAGGTGGAGCAGCGAGTAGAGCAGCATCGAGGCATGGCCGGCGGAGAGGACGAAGCGGTCGCGGCCGGGCCAGATCGGGTCCTCGGGGTCGAAGCGCAGGTGGCGCTGCCAGAGCGCGTAGGCGACCGGGGCCATCGCCATCGGCGTCCCCGGGTGGCCGGAGTTGGCCTTCTGGATCGCGTCGATCGACAGCGTGCGGATCGTGTTGATGCAGAGCTGGTCGATGTCCTGCGCCACGGACGACGATCCTAGCCCCTGCGCAATGCCTCCCGGTTATCGACACGTTTCCGTATGACCGCTCTGTTGACGGGCCGAAAACTCAACCCATAGTTGAGTTTTCGGCCCGTCAACCACGGGGGCACGCGAAAGCGTGCCCGCTCAGTACCGGTAGTGGTCGGGCTTGTAGGGGCCGTCGACCGGGACGCCGAGGTAGGCGGACTGGTCGGGGCTGAGCTCGGTGAGGTCGACGCCGAGGGCGGCGAGGTGGAGCCGGGCCACCTTCTCGTCGAGGTGCTTGGGGAGGATGTAGACCTCCTTGGCCTCGAACTCGGCGGGCCGGGTGAAGAGCTCCATCTGGGCGATCACCTGGTTGGTGAAGGAGTTCGACATCACGAAGCTCGGGTGGCCGGTGGCGTTGCCGAGGTTCAGCAGGCGGCCTTCGGAGAGGACGATGATCGAGTGGCCGTCGGGGAACTTCCACTCGTCGACCTGCGGCTTGATGTTGATCCGCTCGGCGTCGGAAGATTCCAGCGCCGCCATCTCGATCTCGTTGTCGAAGTGGCCGATGTTGCCGACGATCGCGTTGTGCTTCATCTTCGCCATGTGGTCGACGGTGATGATGTCCTTGTTGCCGGTCGCGGTGACGAAGATGTCGGCCGAGGCGACGACATCGTCGAGGCGGCGCACCTCGTAGCCCTCCATCGAGGCCTGCAGCGCGCAGATCGGGTCGATCTCGGTGACGATCACCCGGGCGCCCTGGCCGCGGAGGCTCGAGGCGCAACCCTTGCCGACGTCCCCGTAGCCGCAGACGACGGCGACCTTGCCGCCGATCATCACGTCGGTGCCGCGGTTGATGCCGTCGATCAGCGAGTGGCGGCAGCCGTAGAGGTTGTCGAACTTCGACTTGGTGACCGAGTCGTTGACGTTGATCGCCGGGAAGAGCAGACCGCCCGCCTCGGCCAGCTGGTAGAGCCGGTGGACGCCGGTGGTCGTCTCCTCGGTGACGCCCTGGATCACCGCCGCCGCCCGCGTCCAGCGGGTCGCGTCGGATTCCAGCGAGCGGGTCAGCGTCTCCAGCACGATCCGGAACTCCTCCGAGTCGGCGGTCGAGGGATCGGGCACCGCGCCCGCCGCCTCGTACTCGACGCCTTTGTGGACGAGCAGCGTCGCGTCGCCGCCGTCGTCGAGGATCATGTTCGGGCCGTCCTCACCGGGCCAGGTCAGCGCCTGCTCGGTGCACCACCAGTACTCCTCCAGCGTCTCGCCCTTCCAGGCGTAGACCGGGATCCCGGCCGCCGCGATCGCCGCCGCCGCGTGGTCCTGGGTCGAGAAGATGTTGCAGCTGGCCCAGCGCACCTCGGCGCCGAGCGCGACCAGGGTCTCGATCAACACCGCGGTCTGGATGGTCATGTGGAGCGAGCCGGTGATCCGGGCGCCCCTCAGCGGCTGGGAGGGGCCGAACTCCTCGCGCGTCCGCATCAGCCCTGGCATCTCGACCTCGGCCAGCGAGATCTCCTTGCGGCCGAACTCGGCGAGGCCGATGTCGGCGACCTTGTAGTCCTGCGTGGGCGTGACGGTCATCTGTTCGGCTCGACTCCTGGTCTGGTTTCTGGACCCGAACGTCCAGCGTAGCCGAATAGAGTCGCCCGTCAGTGACCGCCGACGACGAGAAGCGACTCGCCGCCGAGGCGGCCGCCGAGCTGGTCGAGAGCGGCATGACGGTCGGCCTCGGCACCGGCTCGACCGTCGCCCACCTGCTCCCCGCGCTCGCCCGCCGCGGCCTCACCGACCTGCGCTGCGTGGCGACCTCGGAGGCGACCGCGGACCAGGCCCGCTCGCTCGGCATCCCGGTCGAGGACTTCGACTCGCTCGCCCGACTCGACATCGCGATCGACGGCGCCGACGAGGTCGCCCCGGACGGCTGGTTGATCAAGGGCGGCGGCGGTGCCCACCTGCGCGAGAAGATCGTCGCCGCGGCGGCCGACCGCTTCGTCGTCATCGCCGACGCCTCGAAGCCGGTCCAGGCGCTGCGCCGCCCGGTGCCGCTCGAGCTCTTCGCCTTCGGCCTCGCCTCGACCCTCGCCCGGCTCGGCGACGATGTCGCCCTGCGCGAGGGCTGGCAGCCCAGCCCCGACGGCGGCCTGATCGCCGACTACGGAGGCCCGGGGCTGGACGACCCGGCGACCCTGGCGGCACGGCTCGAGGCCGATCCCGGCGTCGCCGCCCAGGGCCTCTTCCCCCCCGGCCTGGTCCGCGACCTCTTCATCGCCCGCGGCAGCGAAGTGGCTCACACAACATTCGGCTAGACCTGTCAGCATCGCGCGATCCCGGCGTCTGGGGACGCCGGCCGTCCACAGAAAGGGATTCGGAGCGATGGGGATCGACGTACTGAAACCGGAGAGCGACGGCTACGCGCGGAACTGCGGGGCCTTCAACGTGCTGCTGAGCCAGGAGCCGGCGGCGATCGTGACGCCGCGGAGCGCTGCGGACGTGGTCGATGCGGTCGACTACGCGAAGGCCGAAGGGCTGCGGATCGGCGGCCAGCGGACCGGTCACGCGGCCGAACCGCTCGGCGACCTCGGCGACACGCTGCTGGTCCGCACCGTGGCGCTGAACACCGTCTCGATCGACCCGGAGCGGCGGATCGCCCGGGTTGGCGCCGGGGCGCTCTGGGGCGACATCGTCCCGCGGGCCTCGACGCAGGGCCTGGCCGCCTGCCACGGCTCCTCGCCGACCGTCGGCATCGTCGGCTACAGCCTCGGCGGTGGGGTCGGCTGGTACGGCCGCGAGCACGGCCTGCAGTGCAACCGCGTCACCGCGGTCGAGCTGGTCGACGCCGAGGGGACCGAACGGCGCGTCGACGCGGGCGCCGACCCGGAGCTCTTCTGGGCGCTGCGCGGCGCCGGTGGCGACTTCGGCATCGTCACCGCGCTCGAATTCGAGCTGCTGCCGATCACCGAGGTCTTCGCCGGCGCCCTCTTCTTCCCGACCGAGCGGGCCGCCGAGGTGATGCACGCCTGGCACGAGTTCATCGCGACGGCGCCCGATCAGGTGACCTCGTTGGCGCGGGTGATGAACTTCCCGCCGCTCGACGAGATCCCCGAGCCGCTACGCGGCGGCTCCTTCGCGATCGTCGAGGCGGTGGCGCTGCTGGGCGAGGACGAGGCGGCCGAAATACTGGCGCCGCTGCGGGGCCTGGGGCCGCTGATGGACACCTTCGCGACGCAGCCGCCCACCGGGATCGTCGACCTCCACATGGACCCGCCCGAGCCGTCTCCCTACACGGGGCAGGGCATGCTGCTCGGTGACCTGCCGAGCGAGGCGATCGACGCGTTGCTCGGCGCGGTCGGCCCCGACTCGGGGACGAAACTGCTCTCGGTCGAGGTCCGACACAACGGTGGTGCGATGGGACGGGGCGGCGAGGGCCACGGGGCGATGAACGCGCTGCCCGGCTCGTTTCTTCTGTTCGGGGTCAACATCATCCCCGAGCCCGCCGCGATGGCGCCGAGCAGGCAGTGGCTCGGCGCGATGAAGGACGCGATGCAGCCCTGGGACGCCGGCCGCTACCTCAACTTCTCCGACGAGGACGAGGACATCGCCGTCGCCTTCCCGCCGGAGACGGTCGAGCGCCTGCGCGCCGCGAAGGCGAAATACGACTCCGAGAACCTCTTCCACGCCAACCACCCGGTCGTCAGCGGCTGAGGCGAGCGGCGCTCCGGCAGGACACCCAAGGACGCGGCCATTTCGGCGGCGACCCTGGCAGGCTGTGGTCGCCGCCGAAATGGCCGAGGTCCGGGAGGGCCGCCCCGAGGTGCGGGCGAGGGGGCGGAGGTAGTGGCGGAAGGCGTGCCGCGGATGGTGGCGTCCCCAAGACATCAGAAACCTGAACGGTCAGAAATCTGCACGGTTAGAAACCCGTGCTATACGCGGATAAGTAACCGTGCAGATTTCTGACCGTTCGAAGGCGTGGCATCTCTGTGACGAACTCCCCGTCCCTGTGACCCAAGACCCCGCAAAGGGCCCCGCCCGGGCGCTATGTCCCCGATCGGTCCGGCCGAAACTGGCTCGTTAAATCAACCGGATGAGTTCGCAGTTCTCGTCGCTATGCGGTGATTACTGCGAACTCGCCGCGGGGGGTGGGGCGCCGACGGCGTGGGCGCCGCCGTCAACGTGGAGGATTTCGCCGGTCGTCGCCCGCGATAGATCGCTGAGCAGGAACAGGGCCGCGTCGGCGACCTGGGTCGCGTCGTGCGGGTCCCAGCCGAGCGGCGCCGCGTCGCCCCACAGCGCCTCGAGGTCGGAGAAGCCGGAGATGCCGGAGGCGGCGGCGGTGTGGACCGGGCCGGCGGAGATCAGGTTGACCCGGATCTGCTGCCCGCCCAGGTCGCGCGCCAGGTACCGGTTGACCGACTCCAGCGCCGCCTTCGCCACCCCCATCCAGTCGTAGGACGGCCAGGCGACCGAGGCGTCGAAGTCGAGCCCGACCAGGGCGCCGCCCTCGCTCATCAGCGGCGCCACGCACTCGGCCAGCGCCTTGTAGGAGTAGGCGCTGGTCTCGAAGGCGACCTTGGCGCTCTCGCGCGGCGTCGCCATGAACTCGCCGCCGATCGCGTCGCCGGGGGCGAAGGCGATCGCGTGGACGGCGCCGTCGACGGTCCCCCAGCGCTCCTTCAGCTCGCCCCGCAGCGCGGCGAAGTCCTCGTCGCTGTTGACGTCGAGCTCGAGCACCTCGGGCGCGGGATCGAGCCGCGCGGCCGAGCGCTCCGTCATCCGCTTCACCCGGCCGAAGCTGGTCAACAGCACCTCCGCCCCCTGCGCCTGCGCCCGCTCGGCGATCGCGAAGGCGATGCTGTGGCGGTTGACGACGCCGGTGACGAGGATCTTCTTTTCCTCCAGGATCACGACTCTCCGCCCTCTCCCATGTCGAACTCGATTCCCAGTTTCTGCCCCAGGTAACTCGCCGTCTCCCGGGCGACCGTCTGATGACCGCTGCTCGACGGGTGCAGCCCGTCGGCCGAGAACGTATCCGGATCGCGCAGCGCCGGGTGGCCCGCAACCGGCAGGCAGAGCACGTCGTAGCGCGCCGCCGTCTCCCGGGTCGCGTCGTTCAGCTGCTTCGTCGCCTCGATCAGCCGCGCTTCGGTTCGTGGCCGCAGCTCCATGAACTGCCAGCCTTCGGGCGCGGTCGCGGTGACCACCTGCGCCTCCGGCGCTCCCTCGCGCAGTCGTCGCAGGATCGCGTCGAAGTTCCTCGCGTAGGTCGCGACGTCGGGCCGCGTCGCCAGCAGCACGTCGTTGGCGCCGCAGATGATCGTGATGAAGTTCGGCTCCAACGCGAGCCCCGGTCCGACCTGCCGCTCCAGGACCTCGGCGCTCCTGGCACCGTCGACGGCAAGGTTCTCGTAGCGGAGATCCGGATTCACCCGGCGCAGACCCGCCGCCAGCAGGTCGGCCCAACGCTCGGCGTCGACCGAATCGCGCCCCGCGGTGAAGCTGTCCCCGAGCGCCGCATAGGCACCGACGACGAGACGGCTCAACGGCCCCTCAGGGAGCGCAGCGCCCAGGCGAGGCTCTCGCGGCTCGCCTCGGGCTCGATCACCTCGTCGACCCAGCCGCTCGCCGCCGCCGCCGGGGCGGTCAGGTGCTCGGCGGCGTAGGCGTCGGCGAGGTCGTCGCGGGAGAGCGTCTCGTCTTCGCGCATCCGCCGGCCGTGGACGATGCCGACCGCCTGGCGCGCCGCCATGATCCCGATCTGGGCGTTCGGCCAGGAGAAGACGACATCGGCGCCGAGGTCTTTCGAGTTCATCGTGATCGCCGCGCCGCCGAAGGCCTTGCGCAGGACCAAGGTCACCTTCGGCACGCGGGCGCCGGCGAAGGCGCGCAGCAGCGACGCGCCATGGCGGATCACCCCGGCCTCCTCCTGGCGGCGGCCAGGCATGAATCCCGGGGTGTCGACGAAGACGACCAGCGGCAGGCCGAAGCGGTCGCAGTCCTCGACGAAGAGCGCCGCCTTCTCGGAGGCGGCGGCGTCGATCACGCCGCCGAGCCGGCGCGGCTGGTTGGCGATCAGGCCGACCGGCCGGCCCTCGAGGCGGGCGAACGCGGTGACCATGTTCGGCGCCCAGCGCGGCGAGATCTCGAGCAGGCTGCCGCCGTCGAGCACCGCGTCCGCGACGTCGCGGACGTCGTAGACCTTGCGCTGCTCCTCGGGCACGACCGCGCCGGGGTCCTCCCCGTCGGGGTCGACGACCAGGTGCGGGTGCGGTGGGGCGCCGATCTTCTGCGGCAGGAGACCGAGCAGATGGCGGGTCTTCAGCATCGCGTCGGCCGTGTCGGCGGCGATCATGTGGGCGAGGCCGTTCTTGCCGTGGACCTTGGGACCGCCGAGCGCCTCCATCGAGATCTCTTCGCCGAGCGCCTCGGCGACGACCTTCGGCCCGGTCAGGAACATGCGCGAGTCCTCGGTCATGATCACGTAGTCGGTGAGCGCCGGCGAGTAGGCGCCGCCGCCCGCCGAGATCCCGGAGAGGATCGAGATCTGCGGCACCTTGCGCGAGAGCTCGACGCTGGCGCGGAAGATGCGGCCGTAGCCGGCGAGGGCGGCGTGGCCCTCCTGCAGGCGGGCGCCGCCGGAGCGGACGAAGCCGACCACCGGCGCGCCGGCGTCGCCGGCCATCCGCAGGGTGCGGACGATCGTGTCGGCGTGGACTTCGCCGAGGCTGCCGCCGAGGAAGGCCGGGTCCTGCGCGTAACAGAAGACCGGCCGGCCGTCGACTTCCCCGGCACCGGCGGCGACGCCGTCGCCGGGGGTCGCCCGCTCGCCGAGGCGCATGCTGCTGACGCCGCTGCGCAGCGGCCGGAAGCTGCCCGGGTCGCAGAGCATCCGCAGCTGGCCGAGCGGCGTGTCGGCGGGTGCGGGGGGCGGGGTCTTGAGGGCAGTGGCCATAACTGGGTCCGATCAGGGCACTTAGTTGGCGGAGAGGGCGAGGACGGCGTTGTGGCCGCCGAAGCCGAACGAGTTGGAGATCGCGACGACGGGGCCGTCTCCGTTGACAATCGGTTTAGCTGACCCTTCGACGTAGTCAAGGTCAAGACCCTCTTCCGCCTCTTCATACCCGACGGTCGGGGGAGCCAGGCGACGCCTGAGGGCTTCGATCGTGGCGATCGCCTCGACCGCCCCGGCGGCGCCGAGCAGGTGGCCGATCGCCGACTTGGTCGAGCTGACCGGGATGTCGCCGGCGCGCTCGCCGAGGGCCGCCTTGATCGCTTTCGTCTCGGCCGCGTCGTTCAGCGGGGTCGAGGTGCCGTGGGCGTTGACGTAGTCGACGTCGACGGCGCTGATCCCGGCGTCGGCGAGGGCGAAGCTGATCGCCTTCGCCGCCGCCTCGCCGTCCGGCTGCGGCGCCGTCAGGTGGTAGGCGTCGGCGGTGACGCCGTAGCCGATCACCTCGCCGAGGATCGTCGCGCCGCGCGCTTCCGCCGCCTCCATCTCCTCGAGCACGAGGACACCCGAGCCCTCGCCCATCACGAAGCCGTCGCGACGGGCATCGAAAGGGCGCGAGATGCCCGACGCCGAGGTCGCTTCCATCGCCGCGAAGGCCGAGGTCGCGACACCGGTGATGCAGGCCTCGGCGCCGCCGGTGACCATCGCGTCGGCGTCGCCGACCCGGATGATCCGGGCGGCGTCGCCGATCCCGTTGTTGCCCGCCGCGCAGGCCGAGGAGACCGCGTAGGTGTGGCCCTGCAGGCCGTGGCGCATCGAGACCGCGGCGGCCGCCGCGTTGCCCATCATCAGCGGCACCGCCAGCGGCGAGACCGCTTTCGGGCCTTTCGTGATCAGCTTCTCCTGCTCGCGCTCCAGCGAGACGAGCCCGCCGATCCCGGTCGCGATCACGCAGCCGACCCGATAGGGGTCGTAGGGCAGCTCGCCGTCGGCGCCGAACGCCTGCTTGACCGCCTCGTCGCCGGCGACGATCGCCATCTGGGCGAAGCGATCGGCGCGCCGCACTTCCTTCTTCGAGAGGAAGTCGGTCGGCTCGAAGTCGAGGCAACGGCCGAAGCCGTCGGCGATCCCCGATTCGCCCGCGGTCCAGCGGTCGATCAGGGGGTCGCTGCCAATCCCCAGCGGGGTGACGGCACCGACTCCCGTGATGACGACGCGCCGCGTCATCCGGCTTTCGCCACCACCAGGTCGATTACCTCGCCGACGGTCTTGACGTCCTTGACGTCGTCGCCTTTGAGCTCGACCCCGTACTCGTCCTCGACGATCTGGGCGAGCTCGACGAGGTCGAGCGAGTCGACGTCGAGGCTCTCGAGGGTCGCCTCACGCGAGAGGTCGTCGCGCTCGGTGCCGAGCTCGACGAGGCCGTCGTAGATCGTCTTCTCGACGTTCTCGCTGCTCACTTGCGTTGCCAATTGGTTCTCCTTTTCTCATTCACGCGCTGAGGCCGCCGTCTACGGTCAGCGTCGTTCCGGTCACGTAAGAAGCTTGGTCGGAGGCGAGGAAGCGGATACAGGCCGCGACCTCCTCCGGGGTCCCGATGCGGCGGGCCGGGATCGCCTTCGCCATCTCGCCCTCGATGACCTCCTCGGCGAGCGCCGTCTCGATCAGCCCGGGGGCGACCGCATTGACGGTGACGCCGCGCCGCGCCACCTCGACCGCGACGGTCTTGGTGAAGCCGATCACGCCCGCCTTCGAGGCGGCGTAGTTGGCCTGGCCGGCGTTGGCATGGAGGCCGACCACCGAGGCGACGTTGACGACCCGGCCGAAGCGGGCCCGCATCATCTTCGGCAGCGCCGCCCGGGTGGCGCGGAAGGTCGCGGTCAGGTTGACGTCGATCACCTTCTGCCACTGCTCGTCGTCGAGCTGCGGCGAGAGCCCGTCCAGGCGCAGGCCTGCGTTGTTGACGAGGACCAGCACCGGCCCCTCGTCGCCGGGCTCCAGGAGGCGCTTGATGTCGTCGGCGTCGGCGACGTCGCCCTGCCAGAGCGTCGCGGTGCCGCCCGCCGCCTCGATCTTCGCGACGACGTCCTTGGCGCCCGCCTCGTC
The DNA here is from genome assembly GCA_963824485.1 of uncultured Actinomycetes bacterium. Classification (GTDB taxonomy): domain Bacteria; phylum Actinomycetota; class Thermoleophilia; order Solirubrobacterales; family 70-9; genus VAYN01. The sequence goes on along the minus strand of CAWGPH010000002.1, from coordinate 220,876 downwards.
GGCGCGGTAGTTGACCCGCACCGGCCAGCCGTCGGCGGCCAGCCCCTGCGCGGTCGCCGCGCCGATCCCACGCGAGGACCCGGTCACCAGCGCGCAGCCTTCGGGCCTGGTCGGGGCGTCAGGCACCGACGCTCACCACCCCGCCCCACTCGATCACGGTGGCGCCCCAGCTGACCCCGGCGCCGAAGGCGCCGAGCAGGACGCGGGCGCCCTGGCGCAGCTGCCCGGCGCGCTTCGCCTGGGCGAGCGCCAGTGGGATCGTCGCCGCCGAGGTGTTGCCGAGCTTGGCGATCGAGTCGACCACCCGCTCGCCGGCGATGCCGAGCCGTTCGCCGACCGCGCGCAGGATCCGCGCGTTGGCCTGGTGGTAGACGAAGAGGTCGACGTCCTCGAGCTCGAGCCCGGCCAGGCCGATCGCCTCGACCGTCGAGGAGGCCATCAGGTCGACCGCGTAGCGGAAGGTCTCGTGGCCCTGCATGCGGATCATCAGCTCGGTGCGATCGATCCGGATCAGGTCGGCCTTGCTGCCGTCCGAGCGCAGGACGATCGGGCCGACCCGGCTCTCCATCGTGCCGCGCATCACCACCGCCCCGGCGCCGTCGGCGAAGACGGCAGCGGTGGCGCGATCGTTCGGGTCGGTCAGGGGCATCATCAGGTCGGCGCCGATGACCAGGACGTTAACGGCGCGCCCCGATTCGATCTGGCCGCACGCGACCGAGACCGCGCTGAGGAAGCCGGTGCAGGCGGAGTTGACGTCGTAACAGGCGGCCTCGTGAGCGCCGAGCAGGACGGCGACGCGGGGCGCGGCGGCGGGCATCAGCTCCTCGTTCGAGGTCGTGGCGAGGACGATCAGGTCGAGCTTGGCGGCATCGACGCGCGCCTCGGCGAGCGCCTCGGCGCCGGCCGCGGCGGCGAACTCGAAGAGCCGTTCGCCCGGCTGGGCGGAGCGGCGCTCTTCGATCCCGGTCCGTTTGACGATCCATCCGGCGTCGATCCCGAGCTGCTCGGCGATCACCGCGTTGGGGACGACGGTGGCGGGCAGCGCCGTGCCGACGCCGATCATCTCGGCGCCGCAGCGGACCAGCGGCGGCGCGGCGATCCCCGGCGTGGCGAGCGGCTCAGGCACCCGCGGCCTCGCGCTCGGCGTCGAGGGTGCGGCTCTCGACGTCCTCGCCGAGGGTGCGGCGCGAGAGGCCGGTGAGGATGTCGCCGGGGCCGGTCTCGAGGAAGACCGTGGCGCCAGCCGCGTGCATCGCGGCGAGCGTGGCGCGCCACCGCACCGGCTCGGTCAGCGCGGCGAGCAGGTCGGCACGGACGTCGTCGAAGGGGGCGGCGGTGATGCAGGAGAAGACGCCGGCCGCGGCGCCGAACTCGGTCGCGGCGAGGATCTCCAGGTAGCCGGGGACGGCGGGCTCCATCAGCGGCGAGTGAAAGGCGCCCGCGACCGGCAGGCGGATCGCCTTGGCGCCTTCGGCGCGCAGCGACTTGCGCGCCTCGCCGACCTTCTCGGCGTCGCCGGAGAGGACCATCTGGCCGGGCGCGTTGTCGTTGGCGAGGGTGAGGCCGAAGCGCTCGGCGACGGCGCGGACGACCTCGTCGGAGCCGCCGAGCGCGGCGACCATGCCGCCCGGACGGACGCTCGAGGCCTCCTCCATCAGGCGGCCGCGGACGACCGCCAGCCGCAGCCCGGCGGACGCGTCGAGCGCCCCCGCCGCGACCAGCGCCGGCAGCTCGCCGAGCGAGTGGCCGGCGTAGAAGCCGGCGTCCGGATCACCGGCCGCCTTCCAGTGGGCGAGCCCGGCGATGAAGAGGGCGGGCTGGGCGAAATGGGTGCCTTCGCCGATCCGCTCGAAGGGGTCGGCCTCGAGTTCCTCGCGGGCCTGCTCGACCAGATCGGGGCGCTGCTCGGCACTGACCGCCGCCATCGTGCTCGTCTGGCTCCCCTGGCCGGGGAAAAGTAGGGCGGTATCTATGCTCGAATTCGACACTCGTAGGGAGTATTGGTCCGGCCGAAGGCGGGGGTGACGCGATCCGGCTTCGGGTCCCGCCATTCGGGGGGCGGGCCCAACCGGGCGGGCGAGTGATCAGACGAGGATCTTCAGCCGCTGCGCCTGGCGGGTCGCCTCGGCCCGATTGCGGACGCCGAGCTTACGGTAGATGGCACTGGTGTGCTCCTTCACGGTGTGCGGCGAGAGATGGAGCCGCCCGGCGATCTCTTTGTTGGTCGAGCCGGTCGCGATCAGCGAGAGGACCTCCTGCTCGCGGTCCGACAGCGGCGAGTCGAGCGGCGCTTCGGCGAAGACCTCGTGACCCTGCGAGACGCGGCGCACGGCGCGCACCACGTCGACCGCCGACCAGTCCTTGGAGATGAAGCCGGCGGCGCCCGCCGCGCGCGCCACATTCGGCGAGATCACGCCGGCGCCGGAGATCAGGAGCACCCGGGTGCGGGGGCTGACCTGGTGGATCTCCTCGCAGACCTCGGCGCCCGACTCGGTGCCGAGCAGCATGTCGACGAGGGCGACTTCGGGCCGCACTTTGCGGCAGACCTGGACCGCCTCGGCGCCGGAGGAGGCGGCGAGGCAGCGATCGACCCAGCTCTGGCGCTCCAGCAGCAGGCGGAAGCCCCACTGCACGACGTCGTGGTCGTCGACCACCAGGACCCGCAGGCCCCTGTTACCGGCTGTGTCCATCTTTCAGCGCCCCACCGGGACGACCAGGCGGACCCGCCACCGGTCGCCATCGAAGGAGCCGAACTCGACCAGGCCCTCGTAGCGCAGCGCCTCCAGCGCCGCCAGCCGCAGGCCGAGGCCGCTGCCGCGGGTGGTGCGGCCGTCGCCGGCGCCGTCGTTCTCGACCTGGAGGGTGAAGGTCTCGCCGTCGGAGGCGACCCGGACCTCGATCGCGGTCGGGCGGGCGTGGCGGTCGACGTTGCGGAGGGCCTCGTTGAGGACCAGCTGGGCGACCGGCTCCAGGTCGGCCGGCACCGCGACCCCCTCGGCCCACTCGACGTGCAGCTCGGGGCGGCGCTCGACCAGGCGGTCGAGCAGTTCGCCGAGACAGGCCTTGCCGGGGCGCTCCGGGGTCTCGAGCGGCCGGGTCAGGGCGCGGCGCAGGTCGGCGACGACCGAGCGCAGCTCCTCCTGGCAGCGCTGCCGCTCCTGCTTGGAGAGTTCCTCCTCGGAGCCGAGCGCGAGGGCGACGCCGAACAGCCGCTGGATCGCGTTCTCGTGCAGGTCGCGGGTCAGCTCGACCCGTTCGTGGAGGCGGCGTTCGCTTTCGCGCTGCTCGGTCGAGTGCTCGACGCTGGCGGTCAGGGCGGCGAGCCGGCCGAGGGTCATCATCGTCTCGCGCTCGCCGTCGTCGAGCGGGTAGTCCTCGCCTTCGCGGTCGGCGAAGATCACCCCGAGCCAGCGCCGCGCCGCAGAGATCGGCGTGCAGGTCAGGTAGGCGCTCTCCGGCAGCTCGGCGTAGCGGGCGGGCACGTGGTCGGTGAGGTCGCCGTCGCCGCCACCGACCCCGACCTCGACCACGCGGTCCTCCTCGAGCGCCTGCTGGGCGATCGGCGTCTCGTCGATCGTGCCGCCGATCCGCTTCATCAGCTCCGGCGATACACCTGACGCGCCGACCGGGATCACCGACCGGTAGGTCTCGTCGTGCAGCAGCAGCACCGCGCGCTTCATCGTCGTCAGCGTCACCACCGACTGGCACACGCGGTCGTAGAAGACCCCCGATTCGGTCGCCTCGTCGATTTCGGCGAGCAGCCCGACCAGCACCTCCACCGTCCCGGCGCGCGGCGCCGGCGCGGCAGTAGTAGGTCCCCAGGCGTTCATCTCCACCAGAGAGAGTACGCCGCGACCGAAGTGACCTCTGCCGCGGCGTGGGATCGATGCCTGACGACCGTGCAGTTATGCACCCTCTGGTGTGTTCAAGTCCACGGTCGTCGGCCGGCACGCACGACTTTGTGACGGCTACTGCGGCGCCGCGGACTGGTCGGCGACCACCGTCATCGATTCGTTGCGGACGCGGCCGGCGGGGATCGAGGGGTCGCTCGCGAGGAGCTTCTGGAGGGCGTCCTGCTTCTCCTCGCCGGTGACCAGCCAGACGATCTGGCGGGCTTCGGCGAGGGCGCGGTAGGTGAGCGTCATCCGGCGGTGGCCCTGGTACTCGTTCGTCGTCATCGCGACACGCCGGTCGGTGACCTCGAGGACCGGGTCGCCGGGAACCAGCGAGGCGGTGTGACCGTCCGGGCCGAGGCCGAGGTGGACCAGGTCGATCCGGTCGGGCAACGAGTTTTCGTATTCGTGCGCGGCGGCGTCGAGGTCACGCTGGGTGACCGGCATCGGCCGCAGCGCCGGCTGGTGGTCCATCGAGAGGCCGAGGACCATGTGGGTCAGGTTGCGGTCCTCGGAGCCGGGCGAGGCAAGCCGCTCGTCGACCTGGAAGAGCTCCGCCTCCGCCCACGGCATCTGCTCCAGCTCGCCGAGGATCGCCAGCATCGTCCAGGGCGAGCGCCCGCCGCTCATCGCGAAGGAGAAGGACCCGTGGTCGGCGACCGCGGCGGCGCCCACGGCGGCGATCAGCTCGGCGGCGCGGCGAGCGGCGGCGCGTTCGTCGGCGACGACCTCGAGGTCGATCGGCATCGCGTCAGGCGTCCTGCTGCTCGTGGTGACCGCCGAACTGCATCCGCATCGCCGAGAGGACTTTGTCGCCGAAGTCGCCGAGGTCGCGCGAGTAGAAACGCTCGTGCAGGGCGGTGGTGAGGACCGGGGTCGGCACCCCCTCCTCGATCGCCGCGATCGAGGTCCAGCGCCCCTCGCCGGAGTCGGACACGTGGCCGCTGAACTCGGACAGCTCGGGGCTTTCGGCGAGCGCCGTGGCGGTCAGGTCGAGCAGCCAGGAGCCGACCACCGAGCCACGCCGCCAGACCTCGGCGATCGCCGGGATGTCGAGGTCGAATTCGTAGTACTCGGGCTGGTCGAGCGGCGCCGTCTCGGCGTTGTCGAGCCGTTTCGTCCTGCCCGCGTCGGCGTTGTCGAGGACGTTCAGCCCCTCGGCGTAGGCGGCCATGATCCCGTACTCGATCCCGTTGTGGACCATCTTCACGAAGTGCCCCGCGCCGTTCGGGCCGCAGTGCAGGTAGCCGTTCTCGGCCGGGCTCGGGTCGCCGGTCAGACCCGGCGTGCGCTCTGCCGCGCCGACCCCAGGCGCCAGGCTGGCGAAGATCGGGTCGAGCCGCTCGACCGCCTCGTCGGGCCCGCCGATCATCAGGCAATAGCCGCGCTCCAGGCCGAAGACGCCGCCGCTGGTGCCGCAGTCGACGTAGTCGATCCCCTTCTTGCCGGCGCGTTTGGCGCGGCGCATGTCGTCGCGGTAGTAGGAGTTGCCGCCGTCGATGATCGCGTCGCCGGACTCCAGCACCCCTTCCAGGCCGTGGACCGTCTCTTCGGTGATCTTGCCCGCCGGGACCATCACCCAGGCCGAGCGCGGCGCGGTCAGCTTCGCGGCGAAATCCTCGAGCGAGGAGGAGCCGGTCGCCCCCTCGTCCTCCAGCGCCTCGACGGCGTCGGGGCTGACGTCGTAGGCGACGATCGTGTGGCCGTCTTTCATCAGCCGCCGGGCCATGTTGGCCCCCATGCGGCCGAGGCCGACGATTCCGAGTTCCATCTGCAACCTCCTGGTCCGCGCTGCGCTTTCGGGGCGCATCGCATCCTAGGCGGTAGCCTGCGGCGCTAGATGTCGAAGCAGACGAAAGGACACGTCGACAAAGCCGCCGACGTGCTGGCGATCTTCGGGATCAGCGGCGACCTGGCGAAGAAAATGACCTTCCGGGCGCTCTACCGGATGCAGAAGTCCGGGATGCTCGACTGCCCGATCGTCGGCGTCGCCCTCGACGACTGGGACGACGAGGCGCTCCGCAAGCACGCCCGCGAAGCGGTCGACGCGACCGTCAAGGACCCGGACGACGAGGCCCTCGACGCGATGCTCGCCCGCCTCTCCTACGTCCAGGGCGACTACTCCGACGACGCCACCTTCGAGCGCGTCAAGAAGGCGCTGGGCGACGCCAGGCAGCCGGTCTTCTACCTCGAGATCCCGCCCTCGCTGTTCGCCACCGTGGTCAAGGGGCTCGGCAAGGCGGGGCTGGTCGAGCACGCCCACGTGGTGATCGAGAAGCCCTTCGGCCACGACCTCGAATCGGCGCGGGCGCTGAACGCGGAACTCTGCGAGGTGCTCGACGAGGAGCAGATCCTGCGGATCGACCATTACCTCGGCAAGGAGCCGGTGATGGACATCAGCTACGTGCGCTTCGCCAACTCGACGCTCGAGCCGGTCTGGAACCGTGGGCACATCTCCCACATGCAGGTGACGATCGCCGAGAACTTCGGCGTCGACGACCGCGGCCGCTTCTACGACTCGGTCGGGGCGATGCGCGACGTGATCCAGAACCACGCCCTGCAGGTGCTCGGGCTGATCGGGATGGAGCCGCCGAGCAGCAACGACCCGGACTCGATCCGCGACCAGAAGCTCGCCTTCTTCAAGGCGATGCGGGCGGCCGACCCGAAGCGCTACGTGCGCGGTCAGTACGACGGCTACCTCGACGTCAAAGACGTCGACCCGAAGTCGACGACCGAGACTTTCGCCGCGATGCGGCTCGAAGTCGACAACTGGCGCTGGAGCGGCGTCCCCTTCTTCATCCGCGCGGGCAAGTTCCTGCCGGAGAAGACGAGCGAAGTGACCGCCGTCTTCCGCCGGCCGCCGCTGCTCGGGATCGGCCACGGCAAAACGCCGGAACCGAACCACCTGACCTTCCGGATCGAGCCCGAGCCGGGCACGCGGATGCGGCTCTGGGCCAAAGCCGCGACCACCGAAGGGTTCGAACCAGCCGACCTCGAGGTGCTCTTCGAACGCAAGCCGGGCTCCGACCCCGAGCCCTACGAGCGGCTGCTCGGCGACGCCCTCAACGGGGTGCACACCCTCTTCACCCGCCAGGATGCGGTCGAAGAGACGTGGCGGGTGGTGCAGCCGCTGCTCGACGACCCGGGTCCGATCCACTCATACGAGCGGGGGACCTGGGGGCCGCAGGCGGCGACCGACCTGGTGCGCGGTACGACGGCCTGGGCCGATCCCTGGCTGAGCGACTGAGCGGCCGAGCGGCTCCTCCTTCGCACCGCAATGATCCCCACCTTTGTGATCACCCTCCGCGAGGGCGTCGAGGCCCCGCTGATCGTCGGCATCATCTCACCAGCCTGCGGTTCCGGCGACGACGCTCCGGCGGGCTCCGAGCAACTGCCTTCAAGCTGACCGAATCCGGCTGCGAACCGAAGGAGGCGACCGCCCCGGCCGGGCCGATCGACTTCAAGGTCGAAAACGGCGGCGCCTCCAAGTACAGCGAGCTCGAGGTGGTCGACGGGGAAACGTTGCGCAACGAAGGCGGCGGTGAAGGTGAAGGCGTCCTGAAAGTGACCGGCAAGCTGAAGACCGAGAAGAGCCCGGAAATCGAAAAGGCGATCGCCGACTACAAGGGATACCTGCTCGAAACCTCCGAGGAATTGACCGCCGCCACGAAGCCGTTCGTCGCCGCGGTCGAGGCGGGCGAAATCGCCAAGGTGAAACGGATCTACCCGAAGTCGCGAAAACGACGTGCCGAAGAGCGAATTCGGCGGCTTCCACCGGATCGAGAAAGCGCTCTGGGCAGAAGAGACGACGAAGGGCATGAAACCGGTCGCCGAAGGACTGCGGGAAGACGTCGAAGAACTGGAAGAACTGATCAAGGGCAAAGTCAACATCCAGGCGGTCGAGATCGCCGACGGCGCCGACGAGCTCCTGGCCGAGGTCCTCGACCTCGAAGATCACCGGCGAGGAGGAGCGCTACTCACACATCGACCTGGTCGACTTCCTCGCCAACGTCGAAGGCTCACAGGTGGCGTTCGAAGCGGTCGGCCCGCTGATCGAGAAGAAGGAACCGAAGCTGATCAAGGAAATCGAAGCCGACTTCGCGGCCGTCTACGCGGCGCTGAAGCCTACGAAACAGAAGCGTGGCCCGGCTTCGTCCTCTACACCGCGCTGACCAAAGCCGACACCCGTAAATTGGCCCAGGTGATCGACACCCTGGCCGAGAAGTCGTCGCTGATTCCGGCACGGATCGCCAAGGGCGAACAGGCGTAGGTACCCTCGCCTCAGACGCCCTGTGATCAGCAACGGAGAGAGAGCAGACGAACTCCTCGGCGAGCTCGGCTACGCCGATTGGCGGCCGGGGCAGCGCGAGGCGGTGATTGCCGCCCTCGAAGGGCGCGATTCGCTGATCGTGATGCCGACCGGCGGCGGCAAGAGCCTCTGCTACCAGCTGCCCGGCCTCGCCTCCGACGACCTGACGATCGTGGTCAGCCCGCTGATCGCGCTGATGCGGGACCAGTGGCTGCGGCTGACCCAGGCAGGGCACCCGGTCGCGATGGTCTCCTCGGCGATGGAGGACGAGGACGCGCGGGCGGCGCTCGAGTCGGTCCGCGACGGTCGCGCCAAGATCGTCTACTGCGCACCGGAGCGCTTCGCCTCGAGCTTCTTCCTCGACGCGATCGGGCAACGCAAGGTCGACCTGCTGGCGGTCGACGAGGCGCACTGCGTCTCCGAGTGGGGGCACGACTTCCGGCCCGACTACCTGCGGCTGCCGCGGATCGCCGAGCGGCTCGGCCGGCCGACCGTGATGGCCTGCACGGCGACCGCGACGGTGCCGGTCGCGGTCGAGATCGCGCAGCGCTTCGAGATGCGCGAGCCGCTGCGGGTGCGGGCGGGCTTCGACCGTCCCAACATCTCCTTCGACGTCGTCGCGCTGGAGGGCAAGGGCTCGAAGGCGCGCCGCCAGGCACTGCTCGAGACCGGCCTCGCCGACCCCGCCAACCGGCCCGCGATCGTCTACTGCGGCACCCGCAAGGACACCGACGAGGTGGCCGAGCTGCTGCGCGGCACCGGGCTGCGGGCGCTCGCCTACCACGCCGGGATGGAAGGTGAAGAGCGCTCGCGGGTGCAGCGGCGCTTCATGTCGGGGGGCGAGGACGCGGTCGACGTGGTCGTCGCCACCAACGCCTTCGGGATGGGCGTCGACAAAGCCGACGTGCGCTCGGTCTGGCATATGGCGATCCCGACCAGCGTCGAGGCCTACTACCAGGAGGCGGGCCGCGCCGGGCGCGACGGGCTGCCCGCCAAGGCGGTGCTGCTGGCGATGAAGGCCGACCTCGGCCGGCTCGTCCGCTTCAACGAACAGCGGGCCGGCGACCCGGAGCTGGCGATCGCCCACGAGCGCGGCTGGCGCGCCTACCGGGCGATCAAAGACTTCATCTACGGGACCCGCTGCCGGCGCCAGGCGCTGCTCGCCCACTTCGGCGACCGCCGCGCCGAGACGCCGTCGCTGGAGCGTTGCTGCGACATCTGCGACCCGCTGACCTGGCTGCCCGACCCGGAGACGATCGCGGTGCGCCGTCCGGCCCGGGCGAGCTCCTCGGGCTCCCCGGCTCCCGACCTCGCGGCCGCCGACGCGCCTCTCTTCGAGGCGCTGAAAGCATGGCGGCTGCGGGCCGCCGAAGGCAAGCCCGCCTACACGGTCGCCAGCAACAAGACGCTGGCGACGATCGCCGCCCGCCGCCCGACCGGCCGCGCCGCGCTGATCGAGATCAGCGGCGTCGGGCCGGCCTTCGTCGGCAAGTACGCGGAGGACGTGCTCGCGCTGGTCGCCGAGCATGCCCCGCCGCTTGCCGCGTAGTGGGGCTTCACGTAAGGGACGCGGCCGTGCGGCTGGCGACGTAGCGCCCGGGACGTGACGCTTCCGGCGGGAAGTCGGAGAGGTGCGCACACCACAAAACGCGCTGCACGGATTTTCCACCCTATAGGGGGGTCAAACCATGGCCACGTGTTTGTAACGCCTGAAGATTCGTGACGAACCGCGCAGAAGTGTGCCGCCGTGCCTTCCCTCGATCCCCCGGCCGTCTCGGCCACGGCCACACCCAGCCGGGTCGTGGTCGAGACGGCCGCGTCCTTCACCGTCCCGCGCAACCGACGTTGCAGGGCGCGCCGCCAGCCGGCGCCCAGGCGGCTTCTCTTGCGAGGCTGGGGGAAGTGCCCGGCACGCTTCACCGACGGGCCGCGCTCGCGGCCGTCCTGGTCGTCCTCGCGGCCGCCTGGGCCTGCCTCGGCGCGGCGGGCGCATCGGGCGCCGTCCTCCCCGAACTGAAGGGGGGCGTCCTCGTGCCGGAGGGCAAACAGGTCTACTTCGGCGTCTCCGACACCGGCAACCCGGCCAACTTCGGCGAATTCAGCACCGCCGTCGCCAAGCACCCGGCGGTGATCGAGTCCTTCCGCACCTGGGGCAGCGACTTCCAGGACTCGATCCAGCGCTGGGAGATCGCCCGCGCCCGGCCGATGATCCACATCACCACCGCCGACCCGCAGACCGGCGCCGAGCTGATCAGCCTGGCGGCGATCGCCAGCGGCGCCGGCGACGGCTACCTGATCCGCCTCAACCACGTCTTCGCCGAAAAGCACATGCGCGCCTACGTGCGGCCGCTCGGCGAGCCGAACCGCTGCCTCAACGTCTACGCCGCCTACGAATGCGCCGGGCACCCGCGCGAGGCCGAAGACTCGGCCCGCAACTACCGCCGCGCTTTCCGCCGCATCTACGTGATCGTCCACGGCGGCGGCAAGACGAAGGTGATCGACGAACGCCTCGCCGAAGCCGGGCTACCGCCGCTGAACTCGACCGTCGGCGGACTGCCGAAAGCGCCGGTGGCGATCGTCTGGTCCCCCCTGCCCACCGGCTCGCCGACGACCAAGAAGAACCTGCCCCAGAACTTCTTCCCGGGCAAAAAATGGGTCGACTGGACCGGCACCGACTTCTACGCCTCCTATCCCGAATGGGGCGCGCTGACCCGGCTCTACGAACGCTATCCCGAAAAGCCGTTCGCGATCACCGAGTGGGGCGTCGAATCGGGCGACGACCCGAGCTTCGTCAGCAAGCTCTTCACCTGGGTGGAAAAGCACCCGCGGACGAAGATGATGGTCTACTACCAGGACTTCGGCTCGACCAGCCCGTACCGGATCCAGAACTATTCGGAAAGCCTCTCGGTCCTCACCGACCGCCTCCACTCCGGGCACTTCCCCGCCTATGCGCCCGGCGCGCCGCACCTGCCGCCGCCGCCCCCGGGTGGGGTCGAACCGGGCTAGGCGCGACGAACGCGTTGCCGATCGTCGGTTCCACCGGGTGGACCGGTTCGAGCGCGGTGATGCTCGAGTAGCCGGTGAGGTAGAGATCCTGGCCGTCGGAGATGATCGGCGTGTAGGTGCCCTTCGGGTAGGTGAAGACCTTCCTGCCGCTGTGCATCATGTAGCCGGTCGTCGTCTGGTTGGAGAACTCGGCGACGTAGACGATTTCGCCGATCGCCGCGAGCGAGCCGACCACCTGACCGCCGGTCGAGCGGCTCCAGCGCACCGTCCCGTCCTTCGCGTTAAGCGCATAGACGTTGCCGTCGAAGGAGCCGATGTAGACGGTCGGCGGGCTGTGCTTGGTGCTCGCCACGGTCGGCGCCGAGTAGACGTAGCCGCCGGTCGAGTAGGTCCAGGCGAGTTCGCCGTCGGAGAGGTCGAAGCTGTAGACGCGGTCGTCGTTGTTGCCCGCGTAGACGCGGCCGAAGGCGACCGCCGGGGTCGAGTAGAACTCGCCGGCGCTGACCCCCGTCCCCAGCGAGCCGGTCTGCCAGATCAGCTTGCCGGTCTTCGCTCCGACCGCGTTCATGTCGCCGCCGTAGTCGCCGACGTAGAGTCGGCCGCCGTAGTAGGCGGGCGCCGCCTTCACCGGGCCGCCGAGCTGGGTCGCCCAACGGACGTTGCCGCTGATCGTGCTGAGCGAGTAGAGCTTGCCGTCTTCGCAGCCGAAGTAGACACTGCGGTCGACCACCACCGGCGATGACTCGGCGCGTCCCGGCAGGCTCTTTTTCCAGATGATGCTGCCGTTTTTCGCGTTCAACTTGATGATGTGGCCGGGGACCAGGTTGACGATGTAGAGGCGGTGTTTGTAGTAGGTCGGCGAGGAGGCGTTGAGGAGGCCGATCCGCCGTTCCCAGAGCTTCACCCCGGTCTTAGCATTCAGGGCGAAGGCGAAGCCGCTGTTGTTGACCGCGTAGAGGACGCCGCCGACGTAGATCGGCGGGAACTCGAGCAGCGGGTGCTCGGTGTAGCGCCAGAGTTTGCGGAAGGGCGGCCGGATCCCGCGGGCCGGCAGGTAGCGGGTGCGCCGCGGGTTCAGCCCGTACATCGGCCAGTTCACGGTCTTCGGCGCGCCGTGCACCGGCTTCGCCGGTTCCTTCGGCTTTTCCGGCGTGAAGTGGTTGATCGCGTTTTCGTTGTGGACGTCGGCGGGGCGCTTCAGCGTCTCGTAGCCGACGATCGCCGCCGCCACCCCGATGATCGCCAGCGCGATCAGCGCCAGCGCGACGCGCCGGTGCTCGCGCCACAGCTTGCGTGGGTGGACGAGGAGAGAGAAGGCCGAGCGGAGGCGCTTCAGGGACTGTCTCACAACCGGTGTGTGCGCCAGCGCTGCGGGTCGGAGTCGGGGACCGGACGAGCCTCCCCGAGCACCGCGAGGTGGTCGAGGCAGGCGAGGACGATCTGCAGGATGAAGCCGCCGTTGCCCGCCCGCAGGTTGTCGCGGCCGATGATCCCTTCGACCACCTCGAAGGCGGTCGGCGCGGCGCCGTCGGCGAGTTGGGCGCGGACCTGGTCGAGCAGGCGGCCGGTGTAGGCGCGCACGTCGGCGATCTTCGCCTCCGGGTCGCGGAACGGTTTGCCGTGGCCGGGCAGGCAGAGGTCGACCTCGAGCGGCTCGACCACCTCCAGGCTGCGCAGATATTCGCCGAACGGGTCGGGCGTGTGGCCGTAGTCGAAGAAGACGACGGTGCGGCCGAGCAGATGGTCGCCGGAGATCAGCAGCTTGCGCTCGGGCTGGTGCAGGCAGACGTGCGAGGGGGCGTGGCCGGGCGTCTCGTAGACCTGCCAGGTGCCGATGTCGGTCTCGACCTCGACCCCGGGGACCAGCTCGCGGTCGGGGGCGCGGATCGCGTCGATCTCGTCTTCCGATTTGTCGGTGCGCTCCTGCTTGTAGCGGTCGAGCGCGCGAATCGGGACGCCGCTCATCCGGCCGACCTCGAGCCGCCGTTCGAGCGCCGCCTCGGGGTCGTCCGCCTGCAATCGGATGTGCTCCCATCTCGGGTGCATCCAAAGCTCACAACCGGTCGCCTCGCAGATCGATGCGGCGAGCCCGTAGTGATCGGAGTGCGCGTGCGTGCAGACGACCAGCTCGACGTCTTCGACCCCGAAGCCCGACTGGGCGAGCGCGATGTCGAGCATCCGCAGCCGCCCGGGCCCGCCGACGCCGGTGTCGAACAACACCAGCTTGGCCCCGTGCTGGGCCGCCCAGGCGTTGCCGTGTGGCACCCCCGGCCACGGGCAGGGCAGCTTCAGCCGCCAGACGCCCGGCTGGATCCGTTCGGTCCGCGGCTTGACCACGGTGGCTTCGGCCATCCCCAGATCCTCTCAGGTGGTCCTCCCGCGACCGCGGGCTCAGTCATTGGCAGGCGGGCTCGTAGAACTGGGCGAAGCCGGCGGCGGCGAAGCAGAGGGCGCCGGTCAGGGTGCCCCAGTTGGCGATGCCGACCGCGATCAGGTCGCCGTCGGCGCGGACGAAGGAGGCGACCGCGGCGACCATGAAGAGGACCGAGCCGACCTGGTTGACGAAGACGATCCACCAGCCGAGGCCCTCGCCGCGGAGCCGCCACCAGGAGCCGGAGATGTCGACCATCGCCAGGTGGCCGGAGATCAGGAAGAGCGAGCAGCCGATGATGTCCGGGTTCCAGACGAGGCGGTTCTCCTGGGTCGGGGTGAGGTGGCCGAGCAGCGAGTCGACCAGGTTGACGCCGAAGACGATCGTGCCGACGAAGAGGACGGCCGCGGCAAGGTAGTCGTAGTTGCGCGGTTCGCGTGCCCACCAGCGCCAGCGGCGGTGGCCCCAGCTGCCGTCGCGCCGCCGGTGCGGGGCGTTGATCGCGAGCAGTACCCCGGTGTAGCCACCGGTCGAGAAGAAGACGCCGCCGACCATGTAGACGACCGCGGCGAGGCGCGGACCGCCGATGTCGGCCTGGGAGAGGACGGCGCCGATCGCGAACAAGGAGCCGCCGACCAGGAAGGCCGCCGCGGCAACCGCGTTCGCCCTACGCAGCGCCGAAGGTCTCTGGGTCCGGGCCGGTGCGATGGCCGGCCTCGAGGCGGGCGATGGCCGCCAGGTCGTCCTCGGACAGCTCAAAATCGAAGAGGTCGAGGTTGGCGCGGATCCGCTCCGGCGTCACCGACTTGGGGATCGCCACGTTGCCGAGCTGCAGGTGCCAGCGGAGGATCACCTGGGCGACGGTCTTCTCATGGTGGGCGGCGATCGTCAGCAGCGTGCCATCTTCGAGGATCTCGCCCTGGGCGAGCGGGCTCCAGGCCTCGGTGACGATGCCGTGGGCGGTGTGCCAGGCGCGCAGCTCCTCCTGCTGCAGGAGCGGGTGGAGCTCGATCTGGTTGATCGTCGGCATCGTCTCGGCCTCGCGGGCCAGCCGCTCCAGGTCGGCGACGCGGAAGTTGGAGACGCCGATCGAGCGGGCACCGCCCTCGGCGTGGATCCGTTCGAAGGCGCGCCAGGTGTCGAGGTAGAGGTCGCGCGAGGGGATCGGCCAGTGGATCAGGTAGAGGTCGACCTGCTCCGTGTCGAGCCGCTCGATCGACTTGTCGAAGGCGGCCCCAGGGTGGAGTCGAAGCCCTGCTCCGAGTTCCAGAGCTTGGTGGTGATGAAGATCTCCTCGCGGCGCGGGCCGGAGGCGGCGATCCCGGCGGCGACGCCGCGCTCGTTGCGGTAGGCGGCAGCGGTGTCGATGTGGCGGTAGCCCGCTTCCAGCGCCGCCTCGACCGCCCGCTGCGTATCGTCGGCCGGGACCTGGAAGACGCCGAAGCCGACCTGAGGGATCTCGACCCCGTCGCTGAGGCTGACGTTGGGGACGTCTGCCACCAGATCAGCTGGAGGCGAGGCCGATCGCGATCAGCGGGAAGGCGATCATGAAGCCCACCATCGCCCCCATCGCGGCGCCGGAACCGAACGTCGCGCTGCGCGAGCGGGCGCCCGTGAAGGCGCCGGTCACGCAGATGAAAGCGGCGACTCCGACTCCGATCCAGAAGATGGAAGGCATCAAGTCGCCACCCTACCGAACCGATAACCCAGGAGGAATCCGTGGGTGATTCCTGAACTGACCTCTGGGATATGGCAACGGGCGCGAAAAACTCGAAACTGATCCTCGCGGCGATGATCTTCGCCGTCTCGATGACGTTCATCGACCAGACGATCGTCGCGATCTCGCTGCCGACGATCCAGGGCGACGTCCACCTCTCGACCACCGGCTCGCAGTGGATCATCAACGGCTACCTGCTGGCGCTCTCGGCGCTC
This sequence comes from uncultured Actinomycetes bacterium, assembly GCA_963824485.1. Lineage (GTDB taxonomy): Bacteria > Actinomycetota > Thermoleophilia > Solirubrobacterales > 70-9 > VAYN01. The sequence goes on along the minus strand of CAWGPH010000002.1, from coordinate 205,365 downwards.
TTCGCCTTCGGCGGCCGGCTCGCCGACATCGCCGGCCACCGCAAGATGGTGGTGATCGGCGTGATCGTCTTCGCCACCGCCTCCGCCCTCTGCGGTGCCACGCCGACCGGCTCCGGTGCCGAGGCCTGGCTGATCGTCTTCCGCATCATCCAGGGCGCGGGCGCGGCGATCATGTTCCCGGCGGCGCTGGCGATCGTGCTCGATGCCTTCCCGGTGGCCGAGCGCGGCCGCGCGATGGCGATCTTCTTCGGGATCGCCGGCGGGCTCACCTCGATCGGCCCGATCGCGGGCGGCTACCTGACCGAGTGGACCTGGCGATCGATCTTCTGGATCAACGTCCCGGTCGCGATCATCGCCCTCTTCCTCACCTGGAAAGCGAAGCCGGACGACACCCGGCATCCCGCCAAGCTCGACTACAAGGGCACCGTGCTCGTCTGCGGCGGGATGGGGCTGCTGGTGCTCGGGCTGCAGCAGTCGGCGATCTGGGGCTGGGGCGACGTCAAGACCTGGGCCTCGATCGTGATCGGCCTCGCCATCCTCGCCTGGTTCGTCGTCGACCAGCTGAACGCGCCCAACCCGCTGTTGCGGCTGCGAATCTTCGAGAATCGCGCCTTCGCGGTCGACTGCGCCGTCCTCTTCTTCCTGATGATCGCCTTCGTCCCGCTCTTCTTCTTCGCCAGCGAGTACGCGCAGATCTCACTCGGCGAATCGGCCTCGGAAACGGGGCTCTACCTGCTGATCTTCTTCGCCGGGTTCGCGACCGCGACCCAGTGGGGCGGCAAAATGCTCGACCGGATCGGGGCGCGGCGGCCGGTGGTCATGGGGTGCGCGGTCGCCGCCGTCGGCTTCTACCTCTGGGGCAAGTCGATGACCCACCTCTCGGTCTCAGAACAGTGGTACTACATCGTGCTCGCCGGGGTCGGGGTCGGGCTGGTCCTCTCTCCCGCCAACACCGACGCGCTGAACCGGGTCGCCCGCGACCGCTACGGCGAGGCGACCGGGATCACGCAGACGGTGCGCAACTTCGGCTCCAGCCTCGGGCTCGCGATCCTCGGCTCGCTGCTGATCACCTGGAACAAATCGAACCTGGAGTCCGCGCTCGGCGCCAAAGGCGTGCCGAAGGGGAAGGCCGATGCGGTCGCCGAATGCGTCTCGCAGGGCGAAGTCGCCTGTCACCAGGTCGGCAGCGCGCTCGGGTCGAAGGCGGGCGAGGTCTTCAGCGCCGTGCCGATGGCCTTCGCCGAAGCGACCCGGGACGTCTTCTACGGGATGGCGATCGCGCTCGCCATCGCCTTCGTCGTGGCGCTCAAATTCATGCCCGGCGGCAAAGTCGAAGAAGGCGAAGTCCCGGTGGACGCGCCTTCGCCGGCCGTCTGAGCACCCTTTCCGGCGCCGCCTGACGCTGGTACTTTTGGCCGCGTGAAGCGGCCGCGTCGCCTGCTCGTCCTGATCGCGGCGCTCCTGCTCGCCCTCGTCCCGGCGAGCGCGCAGGCGGCGAAGATCGACAATCTCGGCGTCTCCGACCAGCCGGGCGCGCAGAAGCTCGCCGAAAAGTACGTCCCGATCACCGAGCTGCGGGAAGAGACCGACCCGCCCTGCGACACCTCCGAGGAGCAGTACCAGCCGACCAGCGTCGACAGCGTGCTCGGCAATCCCACGGTGCTCCTCCAGCACGCCGCCCAAGGCGCGCCGCTGACGACGGTGCGGCGGGCACCGACCGCGGAACAGATCGCCGGGCTCGGCGAAGGCTGGTACCTGAACCTCGAAGGCACGGCGCTCGGCGACACCTGCGTCTATGCCCGAGCCTTCAAAAAGCTGATCGAGGAAGGCAAGGCGCCCGCCGTCACCTACGCCCACATCGCGCGCGAAGCGGGCCACCCCGGCTTCGCCCTGCAGTACTGGTTCTTCTGGTACTTCAACCAGTTCAACGATCTGCACGAGGGCGACTGGGAGGGGATGCAGATCACCTTCGGCGCGGCGACGCCGGCCGCCGCGCTGAAGGAAGAACCGGAAGAAATCATCCTCTTCCAGCACGCCGGCGGCGAGCGCGCGAAGTGGGAAGACGGCAAGGTGCAGAAGGAGGGGACGCACCCGATCGTCTACCCGGCGGCGGGCTCGCACGCGACCTTCTACGACTCCGCCGTCTACGTCGAGAACGGCCAGCACGGCTCCGGCCTCGGCTGCGACAACACCACCGGGCCGCTGCGCGAACTGAGGCTGCGGCCGATCCTGATGCCGGAACGGGTGGTGTCGAAAGGGCCCTTCGCCTGGACCGATTACTACGGCCGCTGGGGCGAAAAGGAAAAGGGCTACAACAACGGCCCGACCGGGCCACAGACGAAGACGGTGTGGCGCGAACCGTTCGCCTGGATGGCCGCGCAGCGGACCACCAGCCCGCGGCTGCCGGGCGGCACGCTCGCCGGGCCGCAGGTGACGAAGGCGTTCTGCGGCGCCGTCGCCGCCGCCTCCCACCTGATCAACCTCGACGCCCAGTCACCGTCCGGCGCGGCGGCGACGGTGATCGTGCTCGCGATCCTGATCGTCCTCTTCGTCGGGGTGACCAGGTGGCGTCCGGTCGACATCGACCATCTGCGCCGGCGGCGGGCACTGGGCCAGATCATCCGCGCCGCGCGCCAGTTCTACGGCCGCCACTGGCGGGTGCTCTTACCGGTGGCGCTGGCGGCGCTGGTGATCATCGGCTGCGCCAACTCGCTGGCCGGGTTGATCTCGGAAACCAGCAGCGACAACGGCTCCGGGCTGCACCTCGCCTGGGCCGACCTGATCGAACAGTTCGTGCGGCCGGTAGCCCAGGCGCTGGCCGCGGCGATCGCGATCGTCGTCGCCCGCGAAGCGATCCGCCACCGCGACGTCGGCTTCCGCCAGGCGCTGCGCGGGATGCGCGAACGCTTCTGGCGGGTGGTCGGCGCCCAGCTGCTGGCGACGCTCGGCGTGCTGCTGCTGGCGCTGACCGTGATCGGCATCCCCTGGGCGCTCTGGAAGCTGGTCGGTTGGTCCTTCGTCCAGCAGGAAGTGATCTTCACCGACAAGGGCTTCCGCGAGTCCTTCCGGGCGAGCTCGGAGCTCGTCCGCGGCCGCTGGTTCCGGACCGCGCGGGTGATCGTGATCTTCTACGTGCTCGGCGTCGCCGCCGGGCCGATCCTCACCTTCGCGCTGATCTTCACGGCGCTGCCGCTGATCTGGATCAACCTGATCGGCTCGCTCGTCTTCGCCCTGCTGCTGCCTTTCGTGGCGCTCGGCGAGACGTTCCTCTACTTCGACCTGAGTGTGCGCGAGGAAGAGGAACCGGCGCCGCAGCGTCGGTTCTGGCGGCGGGGGGTGAGGATCGTGGGACACCCTCTATCACGAACTGCAGGGAGGTTCGTTCGGGTGTCCCACGATCCTCACTCGCCCGACGGGCAGACAAGCGGATAGGTTCCCCGGGGTGAAGCTGCTCGCCTTCTCGGACCTCCACCGCGACCTGCCGCAGGCGGCCAGGCTGGTCGAGATGTCGGCCGACGCCGACGTGGTGATCGGGGCCGGCGATTTCGCCTCGATCCACGAGGGGCTGGAGGAGACGATCGGGGCGCTGGCGCCGATCGAGACGCCGACGGTCCTCGTCCCCGGCAACAACGAGACGCTCGACGCGCTGCGCGGCGCGGCGGCGGGCTGGCCGGCGGCGACCGTGCTGCACGGGGAGGGGATGACGATCGACGGGGTCGAGTTCTTCGGGCTCGGCGCCGGCGTCCCGCCCACGCCCTGGGACTGGAGCTTCGACCTCTCCGACGCCGAGGCGACCGTGCTGCTCGCGCCGGCGCCCGCGGGCTGTGTTCTGGTCCTCCATTCGCCGCCGCTCGGCCACTGCGACGGCGGCGATCCCGACACCCACTTCGGCAGCCCGGCGCTACTCGCCGCGATCGAGGAGAAGCGGCCGCGGCTGGCCGTCTGCGGCCACATCCACGAGGCCTGGGGCTGCGAGAGCGCGGTCGGCGCCACGCCGCTGCGCAACCTCGGTCCGAGCGGGACCTGGATCGAGGTCTAGTGGAGGCCGCGGCGGGCCCGGCGCCGGCCGCGGGATCGTCCGCGTCCGGCGGCCTGTCGCCCGCGCGGGCGGGCCTGGTGCTGGCGACGCTGATCGGCGTCGCCGGGGTCGCCAACCTCAACCTGGCGGTGGCCAACGTCGCCCTGCCGGACATCGGCAAGGCATTCGACGCGGGCCAGACGATGGTCGACCTGATCGCGGTCGGCTACTCGCTCGGGCTCGCCGCGTCGGTCCTCTACCTCGGCGCGGTCGGCGACCGCTACGGGCGCAAGACCCTGCTGCTGCTGGGGATGGGGCTGACGATCCCGGCCTCGATCCTCGCCGCGCTGGCGCCGAGCGCGATCGTGCTGTTCGCGGCGCGCGTCTTCGGCGGCGTCGCCGCCGGGATGGCCTACCCGACCACGCTGGCGCTGATCACGGCGCTCTGGTCGGGGGCGGCGCGGACCAAATCGATCGCGCTCTGGTCGGCGCTCGGCGGCGGCATCTCGGCGCTCGGCCCGCTGGTCGCCGGGGCGCTGCTCGAAGGCTTCGACTGGTGGTCGGTCTTCATCATCAGCGCGCCGCTGGCGGCGATCGCCCTCTTCTTCGCCTGGCGGCTGATCCCGGCCCACGTCAACGAGACGACCGAGCCGGTCGACCACCTCGGCGGCATCCTCTCGATCGCCCTCGTCGCGGCACTGATCCTGGCGATCAACCTGGCGCCGGAACCGGGCAAGGGGACGGCGGCGGCGGCGCTCGGCATCGTCGCGCTCGCCGCCGCGGGCGCCTTCATCCTGCGCCAGCGCCGCATCTCCAACCCCTTGTATGACCTGCGGATCGCGGCGCGGCCGACCTTCTGGGTGGCGGCGCTCGCCGGGATCATCGTCTTCGGCTCGCTGATGGGGGCGATGTTCATCGGCCAGCAGTTCGTCCAGAACGTGCTCGGCTACTCGACCTTGCAGGCGGGTCTGGCGATCCTGCCGGGGGCGGCGGGGATGGTGATCGTGGCGCCGCGCTCGGCCCAGCTGGTCGAGGCGAAAGGCTCGCGCTTCACCCTCCTGGTCGGCTTCGGCTTCTGCCTCCTCGCCTTCCTCGTGATGCTGATCCTCTGGGAAGAGGGCGCCTCCTACTACCCGGTCGGGCTCGGCTACCTCTTGATGGGGGTCGGGGTCGGCTTCGCCGGGACGCCCGCGTCGCGCTCGCTGACCGGCTCGGTCCCGGTGAAGAAGGCGGGGATGGCCTCGGGCACGGCCGACCTGCAGCGCGACCTCGGCGGGGCAATCATGCAGTCGATCTTCGGCGCCCTGCTGACCGCCGGCTACGCCAAGACCTTCGCCGAACAGATCGCCGCCTCGCCGCACGCCGCGAGCGTCAGCGAAAAGGTCCAGAACGAACTGACCAAGTCCTTCTCCAGCGCCGCCAACGCGGCCCAGCAGTACCCCGAATACGCGCAGGCGATCACGGGCGCGGCGCGCGAGTCATTCCTCGACGGCGGCGACTGGACCTACGCCGCCGGGATGATCGCGGTCGCGGTCGGCATCTGCGTCGTCTTCTTCCTCTTCCCCAAGCACAAGGAAGAGCTGACGCTCCTGGAGCGCTTCCACACGGAAGACGCCTGACGGGGCACGCTCGCAGGAGGTCCCTCGCTAGGCTCGAACGGTGGAGGGAAACTCGTCCGACGGCATCGCGTTCGGGACCGGCGCCGGCCGCTGGCTGATCGCGGTCACGGTCGCCGGCTCGGGGATGGCGTTTCTCGACTCGACCGTCGTCAACGTCGCGCTGCCGAAGATCGGCGAGGACCTGCACGCCTCGACCAGCGCGCTGCAGTGGATCATCAACGGCTACCTGCTGACCCTGGCATCGCTGATCCTGCTCGGTGGCAGCCTCGGCGACCGGCTCGGGCGGCGGCGGGTCTTCCAGGCCGGGATCGGGCTCTTCACCGCGGCCTCGTTGCTCTGCGCGGTCGCGCCGACGGTCGAGCTGCTGATCGTCGCCCGACTGATCCAGGGGGTCGGCGGGGCGCTGCTGACCCCCGGCAGCCTGGCGATCATCGAGGCGAGCTTCCGGCCCGCCGACCGGGCGCGGGCGATCGGCGCCTGGTCGGGGCTCGGCGGCGTCGCCACCGCCTTCGGGCCGCTGCTCGGCGGCTGGCTGATCGGGGCGATCTCGTGGCGGGCGATCTTCGTCATCAACCTGCCGATCGGCATCTTCGTCGCGGTGGCGGCGAGCCGCCATGTGCCCGAGTCGCGCGACCCGACCGCGACCGGCAAGCTCGACGCGATGGGCGCCGTGCTCGCCGCGGTCGGGCTCGGGGGCGCCACCTACGCGCTGATCGAGGCTCCCGAACGCGGCGCCTCGGCGGCGGTGATCCTGACCGCGGCGATCGGCGTCGCCTCGCTGATCGCCTTCTTCGTCGGCGAGCGGCGCAGCGTCAACCCGATGCTGCCGCTGTCGATCTTTCGCTCGCGCCAGTTCAGCGCCGCCAACGCGGTCACCTTCGTCGTCTACGCGGCGCTCGGCGTCGTCTTCTTCCTGCTCGTCAGCTTCCTGCAGATCTCGATGGGCTATACCCCGATCGAGGCCGGCTCGGCCTCGCTGCCGGTCACCGTGCTGATGCTGCTCGGCTCGGCGCGGGCGGGTGAGCTGGCGCAGCGGATCGGGCCGCGGATCCCGCTGACGCTGGGGCCGCTGATCATCGCCGCCGGGCTACTGCTGATGCTGCGGATCAACCCGGGGGACAGCTACGTGGCGACGGTGCTGCCCGCGGTGATCGTCTTCGGCGTCGGTCTGACCCTGGTGGTGGCGCCGGTCACCGCGACGGTGCTGGCGGCGGTCGACGCCAGCCACTCGGGGATCGCCTCGGGGGTGAACAACGCGGTGGCGCGGGTGGCCGGGCTGCTGGCGGTCGCGGTGGTGCCGGTGCTCAGCGGGCTGACCGGGCACAAGTTCTACGAACCGTCCCACATGACCCACGGCTTCCACATGGGCATGATCATCTGCGCGATCCTGGCCGCGCTCGGCGCGGTCGTCGCCTGGACGACGATCTCCTCCGACGTCCTCCACGCGGAAGACGAAACCCCGGAGGACTTCGTCGAGGACTACACCTGCGCGATCGGCGCCCCGCCCCTCCGCCCCGGCCGCGAGGCCGATGGCACCGTCCCGACCCACTCCCCCGCACCTTCCCCAGCACCACCAGGTTGACGGGCCGAAAACTCCAGCCATGGTTGAGTTTTCGGCCCGTCAACATCGTGGGCGCACCGAAGTGTGGCCGGAGTGGGTCAGACGGTGAGGCCGCCGTCGACGGGGAGGGTGGCGCCGGTGATGGCGGCGGCGCCGGGGCCGAGGAGGAAGGCGATCGTCGCGGCGACCTCCTCCGGCGCCAGTAGGCGTTCCAGGGGCTGGCGGGGGGCGAAGTCACGGGGCGAGGGCAGGTCGAAGAGGCGGGCGGACTCGGCGAGGAGGGGCGTGTCGGTCGAGCCAGGCGCGACCGCGTTGGCGGTGACGCCGCTGCCGTGCAGGTCGGCGGCGAGGGCGCGGACGAAGCCGGTGACTCCCGCCTTCGCCGCGCAGTAGGTGGCGAGGCCCGGCATCCCCCGCGCCGCCCCCGAGGAGGTGACGGCGACGAAGCGCCCGGCCCGCGGGCGCGGGCGTCCCAGCAGCGAGGGGATCGCCAGCCGGGCGGCGAGCATCACCGATTCGAGGTTGACCTCGAGCAGCGCCCGCTGCTGCTCGGCGGGCAGTTCCCAGGCCGGGACGCCGCCGGCGATCGCGCCGGCGTTGGCGACGAAGGCCTCGAGATCGCCCCACGCTTCGGCGCCCTCGACCACCGGGGCGAGCGCCTCGGGGTCGGTCACGTCGGCGACCACGGCGCGCGCCACGTCGGCGCGGCCGGCCCCGGCCTCGGCCGCCACCACCGCATCGTTCAGCTCCCGCTCGCTCGCCATCGCGTAAGGCAGCCGGCGGTCCGGGGAGCAGCGGTCGACGGCGACCACGCTCCAGCCGTCGGCGGCGAGCGCGGCGACGGTCGCGGCGCCGATCCCGCGGCCGGCACCGGTGACGATCGCCACCCGCCGGGTCAACACTTCCGTGCGCCCCCCTTGTTGATGGGCCGAAAACTCAAGCCTGAGTGGAGTTTTCGGCCCATCAACGGGGAGGGCGAGCGGGATGCGGGACGTCGGACTCGGTGACGCTGAAGCGCGGCGCCGGGGCCGGCTGCGGCATGCCGCCGACCTCGACGAAGATGCCGCGGTCGCGGCTGTGGCCATCCGCGCGGGCCTCGCGCATCGAGAGCACCGGGGCGACGCAGCAGTCGGAGTCGGCGAACAGCTCATGCCACTCGTCGCGCGGACGCTCGGCGAACTTGGCGGTGAAACGCTCGCGGATCGTCGGCCAGGTGCCCGGGTCGAGATGGGCGGCGAGGCTTGCGTCATCCCCCATCCCCAGCGCCTCGACCAGCGCCCGGTAGAACTGCGGCTCGAGCGCCCCGACCGCGACCCAACCGCCATCGGCGCACTCGTAGCAGTCGTAGAACGGCGCGCCGCCGTCGAGCAGGTTCACCCCGCGCTCGTCCTTCCAGGCGCCCAGCTCGAGGAAGCCGTGGAGCATCCCGGTGACCGAGGCGGCGCCGTCGACGATCGCCGCGTCGACCACCTGGCCGACCCCACTCGCCCGCGCGTGCAGCAGCGCGCTGACCACGCCGAAGGCGAGGTAGGCGCCGCCGGCGCCGAAGTCGCCGAGCAGGTTGACAGGAGGCACCGGCTTGCCGCCCTCCTCGCCGATCATGTGGAGGGCGCCGGAGATCGCCAGGTAGGTGATGTCGTGGCCGGCCGTGTGGGCGTAGCGGCCTGACTGTCCCCAGCCGGTCATCCGGCCGTAGACCAGCGCCGGGTTGCGCGCCAGGCACTCCTCGGGGCCGAGCCCGAGCCGCTCCATCACCCCCGGGCGGAAGCCCTCGATCAGCACCTCGGACGCGCCGACCAGACCGAGCACCTCCTCGACCCCCGCCCGCGTTTTCAGATCGACCTCGCGGTGGATCCGCCCCCGGTCGAGCACCGGCGAGGCGCCCCAGGCGGCGCCGGCGCCGGCGGGCCGTTCGATCCGCGTCACCTCGGCGCCGAGGTCGGCGAGCATCATCCCGGCGAAGGAGATCGGGCCGATCCCGGCCATCTCCACCACCTTCACCCCTTGCAGCGGCCCCATCTCGTGGACCAGCCTACGCGCCGCGGGCCGCCTCAGCCCGCCATCGCCCGCGAGATGACCACCCGCTGGATCTCGTTCGTCCCCTCGTAGATCTGGGTGATCTTGGCGTCGCGCATCATCCGCTCGACCGGGTACTCGTTGACGTAGCCGTAGCCGCCGAGCACCTGGATAGCCTCGACCGTCACCTTCATCGCGTTGTCGGAGGCGACCAGCTTCGCCATCGAGGTCCACTTGCCGAGGTCGGCGGGGCGCTGCGAGCGGTCGGCCATCGAGCAGGCTTTGTAGAGGAGCTCGCGGGCGGCGGCGGTGCCGGCCTCCATGTCGGCGAGCTTGAACTGGATCCCCTGCAGGTTGTTGATCGGCTTGCCGAAGGCGATCCGCTCTTTCGCGTACTCGTTGGCGAAGTTGGTCGCGCCCTGGGCGATCCCGACCGCCTGCGCGGCGGCACCGAGCCGGGTCCGCTCCAGCGTCCCGAGCGCCACCGAGAGCCCCTTGCCGGCCTCGCCGATCAGGTTCTCCTCCGGCACGCGGACGTCGGTGAAGGACGGCGAGCCGGTCGGCGACCCCTTGATCCCGAGCTTGTGCTCGAGCTGGCCGGGGTCGAAGCCCTCGCGCTCTTTCTCGACGACGAAGGCGGAGATGCGGCGGTTCTCGCGGTCGGTGGTGGCGAAGACGATGTAGAAGTCGGCGACGCCGGCGTTGGTGATCCAGCACTTCTGGCCGTTGATCACCCATTCGTCACCGTCCTTGACCGCGGTGGTCCGCATCGAGGCCGGGTCGGAGCCCGCCTCCGGCTCGGAGAGGGCGAAGGCGGGCGACCACTCGCCGCTGGCGCAGCTCGGCAGGAAGCGCTCTTTCTGCTCGTCCGAGCCGAACAGCTGCAGAGGCAGCGTGCCGAGCTCCTGGATCATCAGGATCAGGGCGCTCGAGGCGCACGCCTTGGCGATCTCCTCGACCCCGATCTGCAACATCAGCGTGCCGGTCCCGGTGCCGCCGTACCGCTCGTCGAAGGGGAGGCCGAGGATGTCCTGCTCGCCGAGGATCTTGCGGATGTCCCAGGGATAGGAGGCGTCGCGGTCGATCTCCGCGGCCCGCGGGGCGATCTTCTCGGTCGCGATCTGGCGGATCGTTCCGCGGAAGTCGACCATCTCCTGCGGGATCTCGTAAAGGTCGGTGGCGAAGTCGGTGCTCAAGGTCACTCCTAGGGTCGTCGGGGGAACTTGCTGAAGTCGGGGCGGCGCTTTTCCTTGTAGGCCTCGCGACCCTCTTTCGCCTCGTCGGCGCCGTAGAAGAGGAGGTTGGCGTCGTGGGCGAGCTGCTGGATGCCCGCGTAGCCGTCCTCGTGGGCGTTGAAGCTGGCCTTGACGAGGCGCAGCGCGAAGGGCGAGAGGGCGAGCATCTCGCGGCACCACTCGACCGTCTCGACCTCGAGGTCGGCGAGCGGCACCACGGTGTTGACCAGGCCCATGTCGAGCGCCTCGGTCGCGTCGTACTGGCGGCAGAGCATCCAGAACTCCTTCGCCTTCTTCGGGCCGACCAGGTCGCGCAGCAGCGAGGCGCCGAAGCCGCCGTCCCAGGAGCCGACCCGCGGCCCGGTCTGGCCGAAGCGGGCGTTGTCGGCGGCGATCGTCATGTCGCAACAGACGTGCAACACGTGGCCGCCGCCGACCGCGTAGCCGGCGACCATCGCGATGATCGGCTTCGGCAGCCGGCGCATCTGCACCTGCAGGTCGGTGACGTGGAAGCGACCGACCCCGCCCGCCTCGGAGAGGTAGCCGGTGTCGCCGCGGACGTTCTGGTCGCCGCCCGAGCAGAAGGCGAGGTCCCCTTCGCCGGTGAAGACGATCACGCCGATCTCGAGGTCCTCGCGCGCGGCCTCGAAGGCGCGCGAGAGCTCGATCAGCGTCTGCGGGCGGAAGGCGTTGCGGACCTGCGGCCGGGTGATCGTGATCTTCGCGATCCCGTCGCTGGTCTCGTAGCGGATGTCCTCGAAGTCGACGGGTCCGGCGACCCAGTCGGCCCCCGGCACCTGCACGGAATCGGTCTGCGCCATCGCCGGGGACCCTATGACACCGGCCCCACCGACGAGTTCGCAGTTCTCGTCGCTATCCGAGGAAAACTGCGAACGCGCGGCGGGTCAGGGGAGGACGCGGCCGAGCGCGGCGAGCGCGGCGGCGCGCAGGGCGTGGCGCGCCTTGCGCAGCATCGCGGCGCGGGCGACCGCGACCCGGTCGACCAGCTTGAAGTGGACCGGTTCGGCGATCGGCCGCGAGCCCGGCTCGGGCAGCGAGCTCGCTTCCGCCGCCGCTTCGAAGGTTTCGTGCGAGGGGCTCAGTTCGCCTTCGCCTTCGCCGTTCTGGCCTTCCTCGCCGGGCGGGATCGCGCCCGCGTTGGCGCCACGCGCGACCGGCACGTTCGGTTCGCCGGCGAGGCAGCGGCTGATCCCGGCGGCGATCAGTTCGGCCCGGGCCCGCGCGCCTGCTTCGATCGGGTGGAGACCGTCCGACTGCATCAGCTGTGGGTGGGTGTGGACGAAGCCCGCCCAGTCGGGCGTCTGGGTGCCGGGACGGGAGGCGGCGAATTCGGCGACGACCCGGTTCTTGCCGGCGTTGTCGACGCCGTTCACGGTGAAGCCGTGGATGGTCGGCACGACCAGGCAGCGGCCGCCGACGGTGGTCGCGACCTTTTTGAGATTTTCCGCCAAGATCTGCGGATATTCGGGGTCGTCGTTGGTCCCCGCGTCGAAGACGATCACCGAGTCGGAAGGTTCGTAGCTTTCTTGGAAGAGATCGAAGATCTGGAAGCTGTTGGAGCCGCCGACCGCGTTGACGGTGATCGGCACGCCGGGGAGCAGATGCGGCAGGTAGGGGGAGGTCAGTTCCTCGAGGCTGTCGCCGACGACCAGGACGCGGCCCGAGCCGGGCAGCGCCGCGGCCGCGCGGGCGATCGGGGCGAGCGCCGCGAGGGCGAGCAGGGCGACGGCGAGCGCCGCGAAGATACCCCTGCGATTCGGCATCGTCGCGCTTTGTACCGCACCGGGCCGGCGGCGGTGGCGATCGTCCTCGTCCTGGCGCTCGCATCGTGCGGGGGCGGCGGCTCGAGCAGCGCCGGGACGACCGCCGGATCCAATACGAAGTCGCGCGTCGAAACGAAGGTCGCCGCGTCGAACGGCCGGTGCGTTCGCAGTTCTCGTCGCTATCCGAGGAAAACTGCGAACTCGTGCGACGGTGGCGCGGCCACGAAGACGGCCGGCGCCAGGTCCCACGGCTGCCGATCCCAGATCGGCGAATTCCTCGGCCGCATGGACGACCTCCGCCAGTCCCTCCTCGCCGGCCTCAGCTACTCCGAATACGTGGTCCGGGTGCGGGCGATCCGCGACGCCTATGAGGCGGTGCCGGTCGACCGGCTCGGCGTCGGCTGCCTGGCGGGCGCGGCGAGCGACGCCGAGGACGCCTTCAACCAGTACCTGCGCGCCGCCAACGTCTGGGGCGAATGCGCCGCCACCGCGGGCTGCGCCGCGAGCGAGATCGAAGGCAGGCTGCAGCGCCACTGGCGGATCGCCTCGAAGAGCCTCAGCGAAGCCGCGCGCGACTAGCGCGCGCCGACCACCGTGGCGACGATCATCTCGGCGTAGCCGTCGGCGATCCGCTCGGCCGGGTCGGCGCCGCGCCGCCGGTACCAGGTCGGCAGCCCGTTGAGGGCGCCGAAGATGAAGTAGGTCGCGTAGCCGACGTCGAGGTCGGGGGCCGCCTCGCCCGCCTCCTTGACCTCGGCGATCATCGCGGTCAGGCGCTCCTCGTAGGCGCCGCGGATCCGCACCACCTCTTTCAGGCGTTTGCCGGAGAGGTGCTCCCACTCCTCGACGTAGATCCCGACCCGCTCGATGTTCCGCAGGTACCAGAGGGAGCAGTCGCGGGCGAAGGAGCGGAGCCGCTCGACCGGCGGCGCGTCGAGCTCGCTCGCGGTGACCAGCATCGCCTCGAAGCGGCCCGCCGAGTCTTCGAAGATCCGCGCCAGCAGGTCTTCCTTGGAGTCGATGTAGTGGTAGAGGCTGCCCTTGAGGACGCCGACCTCGGCGGCGACGTCCTGGATCGACGCCGACGCGTAGCCCTTCTTGTGGAAGACGCGGATCGCCGCCTCGATCACGTCCTCGCCGCGGTTGCGGCGCCGGTGGCCGCCGTCGGCCGGGCTCAAGTCAGAATTGCCGTAAGAGTCTCCAAGCGGTCGGGAACTTTAACGATCCGGCTCAGGGCGCGACGCTACGCCCGCCGCAGGCGTAGATCACCTGGCCGCTGATGTAGGCGGCGTCGGGCGAGGCGAGGAAGGCGACGATGCCGGCGACGTCGTCGGGGGTTCCGATCCGCCCGGCCGGTATCCGCGCGACCAGCTTCACCAGGACGTCGGGCGGCATCGCCTGGGTCATCGGCGTGTCGACCAGGCTCGGGGCGACGGCATTGACCCGGACCCGCGGCACCCAGCGCTGAGCCAGTGCCCTGCCGAAGCCGACCAGCCCCGCCTTCGAGGCGCTGTAGTTGGCCTGGCCGAAGTTGCCGAGCGAGGCGCGCGAGCTGAGGTTGACGACGGAGGCCCCGTCGGCAAAGCGCTTCTCCAGCGCCAGCGTGAGGCGGATCGCGGCGGTCAGGTTGATCTCGATCACCGCGGCGAACGCCTCCTCGGTCATCTTCGTGGCGCGGGCGTCGCGGGTGATGCCGGCGTTGTTGACGAGGACGCCGACGTCCTCCCCGGCCGCCTCGGCCACCGCCTCGACGCCCTCGGCCTTGGTCAGGTCGGCGACGACGGCGCGGGCGCCCCGCGCGGCGGCGACCTCCGCGACCGCCGGGTCGAGGTCGACCAGCAGCAGCTCGTGGCCGGCGGCGGCGAGCCGCTCGCCGATCCGCCCGCCGAGCCCGCCCGCGGCGCCGGTGACGATCGCGGTGCTCACGCCGGCAGTTTCCCGAGGTTGGCGCCGCCGACCTGCAGCAGCTGCCCGGTGAGCGAGGAGCCGGCGAGGAGCGCGATCGTCTCCTCGACCACCTCCTCGTCGCCCTCGCCGCCCGCGACGACGTTGATCCGCCAGCCCGGTTTGGCCCCCTCGATCGCCAGCGTGCGGACCATCCCGAGCAGTCCGGTGGCGACCGCCGCGTCGAGCGGCGAGCCCTGGCCGAGCAGGTCGCCCGCGGCGACGATAACCGCCACCGGGCGCCCCGCCTCGAGCGCCTCGCGGGCCGCGACGAAGGCGCCGGTAAGCGCCGACGTGACCGCGCCGGGGTCGTCCCCGAGCGCGCCCGGCCGCAGCACCAGCGGCTCGTCTGTCCCATGCTCTGCCGACATCCGGGCCGAGAGTATCGAGACGTCAATAAAGTCCGGCCGCGTGGAGGACGCCCCCGAGATCCTGTGGGAGCCGAGCGCGGCGGCGGTCGAGCGCTCCAACCTCACCGCCTACATCGACTGGCTGCGGGCCGAGCGGGGCGTCGACGTCGCCGCCTACCCGGAGCTCTGGCGCTGGTCGGTCGACGACCTGGAGGCCTTCTGGAACTCGATCTTCGACTACTTCGAGGTCGAGTACGACGGCGAGCGCGGGCCGGCGCTGGCCTCGCGCGAGATGCCCGGCGCCGAGTGGTTCCCGGGTGTCCGCCTCAACTACGCCGAGCGCGCCTTCGCCAACAAAAACGACGACGGGGTCGCGATCCTCCACGCCTCCGAGCTGCGCGATCTCGGGCGAATGACCTGGGGTGAGCTGCGCGCCCGGGTCGCCGCCTGCGCCGCCGGCCTGCGCGGCCTCGGGGTGGAGCGCGGCGACCGCGTCGTCGCCTACCTGCCGAACGTCGCCGAGGCGGTCGTCGCCTTCCTCGCCACCGCCTCGATCGGCGCGATCTGGTCCTCCGCCTCACCCGACTTCGGCGCCGGCTCGCTGATCGACCGCTTCGCCCAGATCGAGCCGAAGGTGCTGATCGCGGTCGACGGCTACCGCTACGGCGGCAAGGACTTCGACCGCACCCCGGTCGTCCGCCAACTGCGGGAGGCGATGCCGAGCGTCGAGCGCACCGTCCTCGTCCCCTACCTCGACCCGCGGGCGACCATGGACGACGCCATCCGCTGGGACGACCTGCTGGTCGAGGGCGAGGGGGCCGAGCTGACCTTCGAGCGCGTCCCCTTCGACCATCCGCTCTGGGTCCTCTACTCGTCGGGCACGACCGGCCTGCCGAAGGCGATCGTCCAGGGCCAGGGCGGCATCCTGCTCGAGCAGCTGAAGAAGATGCACCTCCACGCCGACGCCCATCCCGGCGACCGCCTCTTCTGGTTCACCACGACCGGCTGGATGATGTGGAACTTCATCGTCTCCGGCCTCCTCACCGAGGCGACGATCGTCCTCTACGACGGCAACCCCGGCTACCCCGACATGGGCGCCCTCTGGGATCTGGCGGAGCGCGCCGGGATCAACATGTTCGGCACCTCGGCCGCCTATATCTCGGCCTGCATGAAGGCCGGGGTCGAGCCCGGCGCGGGCCGCGACCTCTCCCGCCTGCGCTCGGTCGGCTCGACCGGCTCGCCGCTGGCGCCGGAGGGCTTCGACTGGATCTACGAGCACCTCGGCTCCGATACCTGGCTCTTCTCGACCTCCGGCGGGACCGACCTCTGCACCGCCTTCGTCGGCGGCGTCCCGACCCTGCCGGTCTACCGCGGCGAGCTGCAGGCGCGGGCGCTCGGCGCCGCGGTCGAGGCCTGGGACCCGGAGGGCAGGCCGCTGATCGGCGAGGTCGGCGAGCTGGTGATCACCGAGCCGATGCCCTCGATGCCGCTCTTCCTCTGGGGGGATGAGGACGGCTCGCGCCTGCGCGAGTCCTACTTCGAGATGTACCCGGGGATCTGGCGCCACGGCGACTGGATCGAGATCACCGACCGCGGCACCGCGATCATCCACGGCCGCTCCGACTCGACGATCAATCGCGGCGGCATCCGCATCGGCACCGCCGAGATCTACCGCGCCGTGCTCTCCTCCGAGGAGATCGTCGACGCCCTCGTCGTCGACCTCCCCCGCGAGGGCACCGACGGGGTGACCTGGCTCTTCGTCGTCCTCCGCGACGGCGCCGAGCTCGACGACGACCTGCGCAAGACGCTCGCCCGCCGGGTCCGCGAACGCTGCAGCCCCCGCCACGTCCCCGACGAGGTCCGCGCCGTTGCCGCGATCCCCCGCACCCTCTCCGGCAAGATCGTCGAGGTACCGACGAAGCGGATCCTCATGGGTGCGGATCCGGCCAAGGTGGTGAGCCGTGACTCGCTGGCGAACCCCGAGGCGCTCGACTACTTCGTCGAGCTCGCCGACTACGAGGCCTGACGCGTTCGCACTTATCGTCGCATAGCGACGATAAGTGCGAACGCACCGCTTCGCGCGCAAAAAAAAGAGGGCCGCCCCGAAGGACAGCCCTCTCGCTGGTGCATGGGAACGTGCGTGTGACGACACGGTTGGGTGGGACAAAGCCCAACCTCCACTCGCACGCCGGTGCCCGGGGTGGATTCCGCCGGACGCCCGAACCAGTGCGGCGCCTAGCGGCCCTGCACCTCCAGAGTCCCCTGAAGCATGTGACTCAAAATAGGACCACCTCCTTTCTCTGGTTTTTGGATTGAAGCACACGCCGGCGGCGGTCTCGAACGACCCGTTTCGCCAAGCGGGATCGGTGGCCCGAGGACCCCGTCTCCCTAAGCTTTCGGCCATGGATTTCGGTGATCGGGGCGTCTGGACTTCGTTCTGGCGGATCGACGAGGGCGAGGCCGGCGAGGCCGCGTCGGTCGCCGAGGCGGCGGGCTACGGCGCCTTCTGGCTCGGCGGGTCGCCGCGGCTGGCCCAGGTGCGACCGCTGCTCGAGGGCTCCGAGCGGCTCGTCGTCGGCACCTCGATCGTCAACATCTGGTCCTACGACCCGACCGACCTGGCCCGCGAATACACCGAGCTCGAGGCCGGCTTCCCTGGCCGCGTCGGGATCGGGGTCGGCCACCCGGAGGCGACCAGCGATTACAAGCGGCCGTTGAGCGCGCTCGAAAAGTTCCTCGACGGGGTCGACGCCGCCGCCCGGCCGATCCCGACCGACCGCCGCATCATCGCCGCGCTCGGCCCGAAGATGCTGGCAATGAGCGCGCGCCGCTCGCTCGGCACGATCCCCTACTTCACCTCGGTCGACCACACCCGCGCGGCGCGCGCGGCGATCGGGCCCGACGCGGCGCTGATCGCCGAGCTCGCCTGCGTCGTCGACGAGGACGTCGAGCGCGCCCGCGCCACCGCGCGCGAGTACGCCGCGCTGTACCTGCGGCTGAGCAACTACACCAACGCGCTGCTCGACCACGGCTTCGACCAGGCCGACATCGCGGACGGCGGATCCGACCGCCTGATCGACCACGTCATCCCGCACGGCTCGGCTGCCGACATCGCCGCCGCCGCCCGCGCGCACCGCGATGCGGGCGCCGACCAGGTCTGCTTCCAGCCGCTCGGCGGCGAGGGCGTCCCGGCCGCGGACTGGTCGGCGCTGGCCGTCGCGCTCGGCTGAAAGCGACGGTACCTTTTCTCCATGCCCGAACTGAGTCCCGCACCGTCACCCATGGCCGCAACATGGCCGGCGCCCGGGCGCTGCTGCGCGCTGCCGGCGTCGAGCGCGAGGACTTCGGCAAGCCGATCGTCGCCGTCGCCAAATCCTACACCCAGTTCGTCCCCGGCCACACCCACCTGCAGCCGGTCGGCGAGGTGGTCGCAGCGGCGATCAAGGCCGGCGGCGGCGTGCCGCGCGAGTTCAACACGATCGCGGTCGACGACGGGATCGCGATGGGCCACGACGGGATGCTGCGTGGTGAAGACGGCGGGCGTCGACGAGTCGATCCTGCGCTTCAGCGGCCCGGCGGTGGTGCTCGAGTCCCAGGAGGAAGCGGTCGAGGCGATCCTCGGCGGCAAGATCGCCGCCGGCGACGTGGTGGTGATCCGCTACGAGGGCCCGAAGGGCGGCCCAGGCGGGAGATGCTCTACCCGACCTCCTACCTGAAGGGGCTCGGGCTCGGCGCCAAATGCGCGCTGCTCACCGACGGCCGCTTCAGTGGCGATACCTCGGGGCTCTCGATCGGCCACGTCTCGCCGGAGGCGGCGTCGGGCGGCGCGATCGCGCTGGTCGAGGACGGCGACCGGGTCGCGATCGACATCCCGGCCCGCTCGATCGAGCTGCAGGTGAGCGATGCGGTGCTGCAGGAGCGCCGCGCGATGGCCGATGCCGCCCGTCGCGGCGCGGCCGAGCTACCGACCTCCTAGGCGATCACGCGCCAGCTGTTCCTTTCCTCGGGCATTCCGAAGAAAGGAACAGTCAGGCGGAGGTGCTCAGGTGCTCAGGCGGCGGCGAGGTGGAGTTCGCCGGTCTCCGGCGACACGTTGTCCTCGATCGCGTGGAGCGGGGTGCTCGTGCGCGAGAGGAGGTAGATCTGGGCGACGGCGTCGGTCTCGCTGACACCGCGCCGCTCGCTGACGGGCTGTCCGTCGCGGTACAGGGTCACGTTCCAGGTCTTCTGCATGATTGTGTCTCTTCCAGTGGCTTGCGGCTTGTATACAAGTGCGGGACCGAAGCGAACATGCGCTTGTGACCGCGGTCGCTCGGTGACGGGCGTCACGCCCGCCGCTGTAAATTCCCAGCCGATGCTCGCCGCCCGCGCCGTCGCCGCCTCGATCGAGGACCCGCTCTCGGCGCTCGAGGTCGGCGAGGTCGCCGAGCCGAACGTGCCAGAGGGATGGGCGCTGGTCGAGGTCAAGGCGGTCTCGCTGAACCACCACGACGTCTGGTCGCTCCGCGGCATCGGCCTGCCGGAGGAGCGCCTGCCGATGATCATCGGCTGCGACGCGGCCGGGGTCGACGCCGACGGCAACGAGGTGATCGTCCACGCGGTGCTCGGCGACCCCGACTTCCCTGGCGGCGAAATCGTCGACCCGCACCGCACCCTGCTCTCCGAGCTCCACCCCGGGACGCTCGCCGAGCGCGTCGCCGTGCCGCGCCGCAACCTCGTCCCGAAGCCGCCGTCGCTCAGCTTCGAGGAGGCCTGCTGCCTGCCGACCGCCTGGCTGACCGCCTACCGGATGCTCTTCGACCGCTCCGGGCTGCGCCCCGGCCAGACGGTCCTGGTCCAGGGCGCCGGCGGCGGCGTCGCCAGCGCCGCGATCGAGCTCGGCCGCGCGGCCGGCTTCCGCGTCTGGGCGACGAGCCGCGAGGAGCGCAAGCGCGACTTCGCCACCGAGCTCGGCGCCCACGCGGTGTTCGAGTCGGGCGCGCGGCTGCCGGAGAAAGTCGACGTCGTGCTGGAGACGGTCGGCAAGGCGACCTGGGGACACTCGCTGCGCTCGCTGAAGCCGGGCGGGCGGATCGTCGTCGCCGGGGCGACCAGCGGCCCTGACCCCTCGGCCGAGCTGAACCGGGTCTTCTTCAAAGAGCTCGAGGTGGTCGGCTCGACGATGGGCACGCTGGAGGAGCTGGCGCGGCTGGTCTCGCTGCTCGACCTGACCGGGATCCGCCCGGGGATCGACAAGGTGCTGCCGCTGGCCGACGTGGCCGAAGGCCTGCGGGCGCTCGCCGACGGCAACGTGCTCGGCAAGATTGTGATCAAACCGTAGGTCGTGGGTAGTCAGGGCAGATGAGTCCGATCCGGAAAGCGACCTTTGCCCTCGCCGCGGTGCTCGCCGCCTGCGCCCTCCTCCCCGCCGCCGCGGGCGCCGCGACCGGGCGCACCGTCGCCGTCACCGCCTCGGCCACGGTCAAGGTGCCGAATGACACCGCGAAGGTCGGGGTCGGGGTCAAGCGCGAAAAGAAGACCCGCGCCGCCGCCCTGCAGGCGACCGCCGCCGGCCTCCGCAAGGTGATCGCCGCCGCCAAAGGCTTCCCCGGGGTCGGCGAAGGCGACGTGCGGACGGGGCGGATCGACGTGCGACCGGTGCACAAGGGCAAGGTCACCGTCTACCGCGCCACCGAGGGCGCCCAGATCACCTTGCACGAACCGTCGAAGGCGGGCGAACTGATCGCCAAGGTGCTCGGCGCCGGCGCGACCGGGGTCAACGGCCCGAGCTTCAGCGTCGGCAACGAAGAAGAAGCGTTCGCCAAGGTGCTGGCCGCCGCCTTCGTCAAGGCGAAGGAACGGGCGACGATCCTCGCCGGGCAGGCTGGGGCGAGCCTCGGCCCGGCGATCACGATCGAAGAAGGCGAAGGCGCGGAATTCGTCGGGCCCCGCACCCTCGAAGCGGAAGCGGCGCCGGTGAGTGGCACTGTAGGCAAGTCCGTGCCGCCGCCGACGAAGCCCGGCACCTCGACGGTCAAGGCGACCGTCCACGTCGTCTTCGAACTGCTCTGACCCTCCGCCAACTGGGCTCGGCTCAACGCGGGCGGAGGAGGACGCCGGTGACGTCGTAGAAGCCATCGCCGCGCGCCTCGTCGCGTCGCGACTCCCACTTGAGCCCGGCCGCCTCGAGCACGGCGAGCTCCCCGGCGGTGACCGGCCAGGGCCGCGCCTCGCCCGGCGCGTGGGCGTCGCGGCCGAGCGCGAAGAGCCAGAGGCGACCGCCCGGGGCGACGGTGGCGGCGATCGCCGCGGCGGCCGCCCCGCGCCGCTCGATCGGCAGCGACTGCAGGGTGCGGATCTCGACCACCAGGTCGAAGCGAACGTGCCACTCGGCGGGCAGGTCGAAGAGGTCGGCGACGCGGTAGTCGACGCCGGTGTCCGGGAAGCGCTCGCGGGCGCGGGCGACCGCGGTCGGCGAGAGGTCGAAGGCGCTGACCGCGAAGCCGCGCCGCGCCAGCTCCTCGGCGTCGTCGCCGTAGCCGGCGCCGATCACCAGCGCCGCGCCGCGCGCATCGGCGCCCTCGCTGTCGAGCCAGGCGACCAGCGCCGGGAACGGCGCGAGGTTCGCCCACGGCACCGCGCCGAGATCGTCCCCCGCCGCCGCGTACATCTCCTCGAAGGTCCTCGGGCGCTCCATCGGTTTACCTCTACACAATTTTGGGTAGAGTTCCGCGCGGGAGCGACCAGGGAGGTGAATCGATGAGCAAGAGCATCTTTCGAAGCATGACGATCGGGCTGCTGGCCCTGGCGGCCGCCGTGCTGGTGGCCGCGCCGGCAGTTCAGGCGGCGCCGCCAACCCCCGAAGAAGATCCCTTCTACCAGTACGCGGGCGGCACGCCGCTCACCGAAATCGCGCCGGGGACCGTGCTCAAAACGCGGACGCTGAACTACCACGTGGCCGGCATCCCACTCCCGGTCACGGCCGTCCAGCTGCTCTACCGCTCGACCTCGGAGCTGGGTGAACCGACGGTCAACGTGACCTCGGTGCTGAAGCCGCCGCTCGCGCTCGGCACCCCGCAGGTCGTCGCCTACCAGTCCTTCTACGACTCGCTGAACCCGGCCGACGAGCCCTCCTACGCGATCTCCGGCGGCCTCAGCCTGGGCGGCGCGATCCCGCAGGTCGAGTCGGCGCTGATCGGACCCTCGCTGCTCGCCGGCCGGACCGTCGTCGTCGCCGACACCGAGGGCGAGAACGCCGACTTCGCCGCCGGCCCCGAGTATGGGATCAACACCCTCGACAGCCTCCGCGCCGCGCTCGCCTCGCCGGCGACCGGCCTCGCCGCGACCAAGAAGATCGGGCTCATCGGCTACTCCGGCGGCGCGATCGCCACCGAGTGGGCGGCCGAGCTGGCGCCCACCTACGCCCCCGACGTCGACGCCAAGCTGGTCGGCGCGGCGATGGGCGGCGTCCTCGTCGACCCGGCCCACAACCTCCACTACATCGAAGGCAGCCTCAGCTGGGCCGGGGTGATGCCGATGGCGATCATCGGCGTCTCGCGCGCCTTCCACATCGATCTCACCCCGTATCTCTCGGAATACGGCAAGCAGATCTACGCGAAGCTCGAACACGCCTCGATCTCGGAAGCGCTCGCCCACTACCCGGGCCTCACCTGGGCGCAGCTGGCGAAGCCGGAATACCCGGAGCCCGAGGACATCCCGATCTACGTCCACACCGTGAACCAGCTGATCATGGGGACGGGCGGCACCCCGACCGCGCCGCTCCTGATCGGCCAGGGCGCCCTCGGCGAGCTCGAAGGCACGGCGGGGAACAAGCCGGGGATCGGCGAGGGCGACGGCGTGATGATCGCCGGCGACGTCCGCGGCCTCGCCCGCGAGTACTGCGAACGCGGCGACAAGGTCGAGTACACCCAGTACCCGCTCGGCCACATCACCACGGCGGTCCCCTGGATCGCCTCGGCGATGACCTGGCTCACCGCCCGCTTCGCCGGCGCCCCCGCCCCGCAGGACTGCGCGAGCATCGAACCGGGCAACCCGCTCACCCCGATCGCGGAATAGGCACAGTTCCGTTCGCCCACGCTGTTGACGGGCCGAAAACTGGACTATGCGTCGGGTTTTCGGCCCGTCAACACGCGGCTACGTCCGCCTCGACCTCGCGGTTCCAGTCGGCTTTTGCCTCGCGCCAACCCTCGTCGGTGAGGGTGCGCTTCCAGTAGCCGGAGGCGGAGAGGGCGGTGGCGGGGACGGCGCGATCGACGACCAGGTGGCGGCGGGCGAGGCGGACCGAGGTGGCCTCGCCGTGCAGGAAGGCGTGGGGATCGCCGGGCGGGAAGTCGAGCGCGGCGAGCGCCTCGGCCATCTGCTCGTCGGCGTCGCCGTGCAGCCAGTGCAGGTGGAGGTCGCCGGGCGAGTCGAGCGCGACCTCCTCCTCGGGTCCGTGGACCTGCAGGAATACGTGGACGGGCGCGCCCGCCGGGACGCGCGCCAGCGAGGCTGCGATCGCCGGGATGACGCTGGCGTCGCCCGCCATCAGGTGCCAGGCGGCCGCCGGGTCCGGCGCGTAGCCGCCGCCCGGCCCGCGCAGCTCGATCGTGTCACCGGGCACTGCCGCCGCGGCCCAGGGGCCGGCGATGCCCTCGCTGCCGTGGATGACGAAGTCGATCGTCAGCAGGCCGCGGCCGGCGTCCCACTCGCGGATGGTGTAGGTGCGGACCTTCGGCCGCTCGTCCGCGGGCGCGCCCGCGCGCGGGAACTGCAGCTTCACGTAGTGGTCGGTGAACTCGCCGACCTCGAACCCGGCCAGCCCCTCGCCGCCGAAGACGATCCGGGTCAGGGTCGGGGTCAGCGGCTCGACCGATTCGACCCGCGCGGTGAGCAGCGGTCGATCGCGGGCGCGGGCCTTGTCAGCCATCGCCGGCCTCTACAGGGAGACTCGATGGACCCCCGAACGAACCTCCCCGCTGTTCGTGAGAGAGGGGGTCCATCGAGTCTCCCCCCGCCGTGTGCTCGAGGATCGCCGCGGTCAGCAGCGGCCAGAGCGGCTCCGGGCGGTCATGGCCCATGTCCTCGACCAGCAGCAGGCGGGACCCGGGCACCAGCTCGGCGGTGCGCTCGCCGCCGTCGGGCGGGATCAGCGTGTCGTCGAGGCCGTGGATCACCAGGGTCGGTAGGGCGAGGGCGCGGAGGCCGTCGGCGCGCGAGCCGCTCGCCAACATCGCGGTGAGCTGGCGGGTGACGCCCTCCGGGTAGAAGCAGCGATCGTAGTTCTGGGCGGCGAGCGCCTCCGCGCGCGCCCGGTCGCCGTAGCGGCGCGAGGCCCAGATCATCATCTTGCCGCTCGACGACTCGATGTAGGCGGCGCGCTCGGTAGGCGCGGGGGTCAGCAGCGCCTCCAGCGCCTCCGGGGTCGGCCGACCGAACTCGGGCTCGCCCGTCGTCGACATCATCGAGACCAGCGAAAGCGGCCGCTCGGGCCGTTCGATCGCCAGCTGCTGGGCGATCATCCCGCCCATCGAGGCGCCGAGGACGTGGGCGCGGTCGATCCCGAGCGCGTCGAGCAGGGCGGCGCAGTCGTCGGCCAGATCGCTCAGCGTATAGGGGACGAGCGCCGCGGCACCGGCGAGGTCACCGTCCCCGGCCGCCGCGATCACCGCCGCCGCGTCGACCTCCACCCCGTCGAGCTTCGAGGAGAGCCCCGCGTCGCGGTTGTCGAACTCGATCACGAAGCGGCCACCCGCGGCGAGCAGCTCGGAGAAGCCGCGCGGCCAGGCGATCAGCTGGCTGCCGTAGCCCATCACCAGCAGTAGCGGCGGGTCGGCGGGCGAGCCGACCGTCTCGTAGAAGAGCTCGATCCCGGCAGGGGTCTCGATCGTCGGCATCGCGGGAAGATCGCACACCGAGCGGGCCGGCGGGCGTGGCTCCCGAAAAGGTCTTTCCCCGTCAGGCCGAGGTGATCGGGGTCGTGGCGCCGGGTGGGCTGCCGGCCGACCGATCGGCGTCAAGGTCGACGACGACGTGGGTCATCGGCGGGTCGACCTCGCGGCGGATGCGCTCGCCCACTTCGTGCTCGAGCCAGCGCGGGCGCTCCGGCGGCAGGGTCGAGATGACGATCTCGTCGGCGGGGAAGATGCGCAGGGCGTCCTCGATCGCCATGTTCGGGTCGGGGTCGCCGACCTCGGCCCGGACCTCCACCCCACCCCGCGCAGGGCGGTGACCGAGCGCGCCATCCGCTCGCGGGCGAGGTCGATGCCTTCGTCGACGTCGGAGGCCCAGTGGGCGGCGCGCGAGCCGGCCAGCGCCGGCGAGACGAGCATCACCTCGCAGTGCCGGCCGCGGCAGCGGTTGCCGATCTCCTCGAGCAGCTCGCGGCCGGTGGCGGTCTGGTTGGCGACGACGAGGATGCGGCGGGTGCCGTCGGCGGCGCGCGGCGTCGTGACGCTGCGCGGTTCGCTCCCTCGCGACCCGCGGTAGGCGAAGCCGATCCCGACCCGATCAGGAGCGCCGCCAGCAGGATGCCGACGAGCGGGCTGGTGATCAGGGTGAGGACGACCACCAGGGCCGCGGCGGCCCCGATGGATTACGTGCAGGCCGTGACACTTCCGCGCGCCGCTCCTGCCGATGGGCCGAAAACTCCACCTATAGGGCAGGTTTTCGGCCCATCGACATCGGGGTGCTGGGGAAGGCGCGCGGGTTGCGTACGTGGCGGAGTAGCTTTGGGGCGATGCCGGAGGTACGCGTCGTCCGCCTCGAACCGTTCCCGGACCTCGACGACGAGGTCGTCTTCCCCCGCCTCTCCGAGGCGAAGCTCCACTGGCTGGAGAAGAAGGGGGGCGAGCGCCGGGCCTTCGCCGAGGGCGACGTCCTCTACGAGCACGCGGTCCGCGACGCCCCCTTCTTCGTCCTGCTCAGCGGGCGGGTCGAGTTCGTCGACCGCAAACCGGGCAAGGACGTCCACGTCGCCGCCGCCGACGCGGGCACCTACATCGGCGACATCGCCGCCTTCACCGGCGAGCCGACGATCAGCGCCGCGGTCGCGGTCGAGCCGACCGAAGCGCTCGTCTTCCCCCGTAGCAAGCTGCGCAAGATGGTCGCCGACTGGCCGGAGCTGGGCGAACAGATCTTCGCCACCCTGCTCGCCCGCCGCGCCTGGCACGAAGAACACGGCTACGGGGTGATGCGGCTGATCGCGCCGCAGGCCTCGCGGCGCGCCTTCGAAGTGCGCGACCTGCTGGAGCGCAACCTGCTCCCGGTCCACTGGTACGACGTCGACAACGACCCCGAGAGCACCGAGATGCTCCGCTGGCTGGAGATCCCGCGCGAGGAAACCCCGGTCCTCGTCCACGCCCGCCAGGTGCTGCGCAACCCCTCCCCCGCCCAGGTCGCCCGCGGCCTCGGCCTGCGCGCCGAGGTCGACGGCCAGCGCTTCGACCTGGTCGTGCTCGGCGCCGGGCCGGCCGGGCTCGCCGCCGCCGTCTACGGCGGCTCGGAGGGCCTGCGGACGCTGGTCGTCGAGTCCTGGGCGCCGGGCGGCCAGGCCGGGACCAGCACCCGGATCGAGAACTACCTCGGCTTCCCGACCGGGGTCAGCGGCCGTGAGCTGACCGAGAAAGCAACCCTGCAGGCGCGCCGCTTCGACGCCGTGCTGTCCAGCTACCACCCCGCCACCGAGCTCGCCGACGGCCCCGAAGGGCTGGTCCGGATCGACCTCGACGATGGCCAGCACGTGCTGGCCCGCTCGCTGGTGATGGCGACCGGGGCGCGCTGGCGCGAGCTGCGGGCCGAGGGCATCGACCGCTTCCGCGGCGCCGGCGTCTACCACGCGGCGATGCCGACCGACGCCGAGCGCGCCAGCGACAAAGACGTGGTCGTTATCGGCGGCGGCAACTCGGCCGGGCAGGCGGCGGTCAGCCTCTCGCGCAAGGCCCGCAGCGTGCGGGTGATCGTCCGCGGCAAAGCCCTGAAGTCGACGATGTCGCGCTACCTGGTCGACCGGGTCGAACGCTCGCCGCGGATCGAGGTGCTGACCGAGACCGAGGTCGTCGCCGTCCACGGCAGCGCCGTGGTCGAATCGGTGACCCTGCGCTCGAGCGACGGCGCCCAGGAGGACGTCGACACCAGTGCCGTCTTCGTGATGATCGGCGCCGACCCCTGCACCGAGGTCTCGGACGGGATGCTGGCGACCGACGACGCGGGCTTCCTGCTCTGCGGCGACGGCGCCCACCAGTGCGTCGGCCACATCGCCTGGCCGCTCGCCGATCGCGAGCCGCAGTTGCTGGAGACGGTGCGCCCGGGCGTCTTCGCCGCCGGCGACGTGCGGGCGGGGGCGTCGAACCGGGTCGCGAGCGCGGTCGGCGACGGCGCCCTGGTCGTGCGCTTCGCCCACGAGCTCCTCTCCGACGATGCGCCCGCCAACGTCGGCGCCCCAAGCTAGCTCGCCCGCCGGCGCGTTCGCAGAAATCTTCGCTATGCGGAGATAAGTGCGAACGCCAGGCGGCGTCGGCGCCGCTACTCCGGCTCGGAGAGTTCGATCAGCCGGCGCGGCGGGGCGCCGGGGCGCAGCTTCGAGGCGCCGTCGGGGCGCAGGCCGTCGAGGACGACGCCGAGGTAGCGCTTCCAGAGGTCGGCGCGGAGGCCGGGGAAGGGCATTTCGCCGAGCGAGCCGATCGCCGCCATCAGGAACATCAGGTCCTGGCCGGCCACGTCGCCGCGGACCACCCCGGCCCGCTGGGCGCGCTTCACCAGCCGCGAGGTGAGGTCGAGGATGCGGCCTTTCGCATCGGCCAGCGCCGGCGAGGCCATGCAGCGCTCCTTGACCGCGTCGGAGACGCCGTGGTCCTTCGAGGCGCGCTCCGCCATCTCGTAGAGGAAGCGTTCGACGCCGCGCCAGGGGTCGTCCTCCTCGAGGCAGGAGGCGGCGGCCGCGGCGGCGTCTTCCATCTGCACGGCGACGATCGCCGTGACCAGGTCCTCCTTGGTCGGGAAGCGGCGGAAGAGGGTCGCCTCGCCGACCCCGGCGCGGGCGGCGATCTCCGCGGTCGAGGCCTCCAGGCCGCGCTCGGCGAAGACCTCGGTCGCGGCCGCGACGATCCGCTCGCGGTTGCGTGCCGCGTCCGCCCGCAGGGCCGGTGAGCTCTCCGCCGTCGCCATCGAGGGAAGGTTAACCCCCGTGACCGCCGCTGCGGCGACCATCAGTGCCGTGCCGGGTGGCGGTCGCCCGCCATCAGACCGGGATCGGGACGGCGTCGCCCGACTCGATCCGGGCGACGTCGCCGCGCCGCAGCAGCAGGGCGGCCGCCAGGGTGCCGGCGGCGACCAGCGCCGCGGCGACGATGAAGGCGGTCTGGAAGCCGGAGACCAGCGCTTCCTGGCCCTGCAGGGCGCTCGGCTTGCCGGCGATCCCGCCGAGGAAGCTCGAGGTGCGGCTGGTCGCGATGCTGGAGAGCACCGCGAGGCCGAGCGCACCGCCGATCTGCTGCGAGGTGTTGAAGATCCCCGAGGCGAGGCCGGCGTCGGACTCGCCGACGTTGGTCGTCGCGACCAGGGTCAGCGAGACGAAGGTCACCCCCATCCCGATCGACATCGGGAAGAGGCCGCCGACGATTCCCGGGTAGTGGCCGCCGACCTTGGTGGTCGCGGCTAGCACGGCGAGGCCGGCGGCGGCGACCAGCATCCCGGTCAGGAGCACCGGCCGCAGGCCGAACCGGGGGATCAGTTTCTCGGCGATCGTGGCGCCGATCCCGATCCCGGCGGTGACCGGCAGGAAGGCGAGGCCGGTGGTCAGCGGCGAGTAGCCGAGGATGTCCTGCAGGTAGAGCGAGGCGAAGTAGAACATCGCGAAGAGGCCGCCGGCGACCATCAGGAAGACGCCGTTGCCGGTCGCCAACGAGCGCAGCCGGAACAGGTCCAGCCGCACCAGCGGTGCCGGCGAGCGCCGCTCGATCGCGACGAAGGCGGCGAGCAGGACAACGCCGAGGGCGGCGACGCCGAGCTGTTTCGGCGAGCCCCAGCCCCAGGTCGAGGCCTCGACGATCGCGTAGGCGATCGCGATCAGGCCGCCGGTGACGGTGGCGGCGCCGGCCAGGTCGAAGTGCCGCATCGCCCCCTCCTGGCGCGAGTTGGGGACCCAGCGCAGGGCGGCGAAGACGATCGCGATCCCGACCGGCACGTTGACGAAGAAGATCCATTCCCAGGAGAGGCTTTCGACCAGGAAGCCGCCGAGCAGCAGGCCGACCGCGCCGCCGCCTGCCGCGACCCCGGCCCAGATCGAGAGCGCTTTCGTGCGCTGGGCGCCCTCGGCGAAGGAGGTGGTGATGACCGAGAGCGCGGCGGGCGAGAGCATCGCGCCGCCGAGGCCCTGGATCGCGCGGCCGAGGATCAGCTGCGTCTCCGAGGTGGCGAGGCCGTTGGCCAGCGAGGCGAGCGAGAAGAGGGCGACGCCGGCGAGGAACAGCGAGCGCCTGCCGAGCAGGTCGGCGGCGCGTCCGCCGAGCAGCAGGAAGCCGCCGAAGAACAGCGTGTAGGCGTTGACGACCCACTGCAGCGAGCTGCCGGAGAAGCCGAGGTCGTTCTGGATGGCGGGCAGCGCGACGTTCACGATCGTTGCGTCGAGGACGACCATGAACTGGCCGAAGCAGACGACGACGAGAGCCAGCCATGGATTGAAGTGGGGGTGATCGCTCCGGTTCATGACGGGGATGATAGCACGAACCGGAGCACACGCTCCGCTAAAACGAAGTTGTTACTTCGGAGAGTTGTCACAGAGCGCGATCGGGGCGGTCGCCGCATGCAGGAGAATCGCCGCGTGACGGGGACGCCGGAGATCGAGCTGAGCGCCGCGCAGGCGCGGCGGGCGGCACTCGCGGCGCAGGGCCTGACCGTGGCGCGGCCGCGCGGGCGGGTCGACGTGCGCCATGTGCGGCGGGCGCTCGACGCGATCGGGATCGTCCAGCTCGACTCGGTCAACGTCTTCAGCCGCTCCCACTACATGCCGCTCTTCTCGCGGCTCGGGCCCTACCCGCGGGAGACGCTCGACCTGCTGACCGTCCACCAGGACGGGAGCGAGACGCGCGCCCGTGCCGACCGCCGTGAGCTCTTCGAGTACTGGGGACACGAGGCCTCGCTGATCCCGATCGACATGCAGCCGCTGCTGCGCTGGCGGATGGCGCGCGCCGACGATCTCGCCTGGGCCGGGGTGGCGCGGGTCGGGCGCGAGGAGCGGGCGCTGGTGCGGCGGGTGCTGAAGCTGGTCCGCGAGCGCGGGCCGATCCGCGCGGCCGAGGTCGGCGGCCCGCGCCGCGAGCGCCGGGCGGGCGAGATGTGGAACTGGAACGACGGCAAGAAAGCGCTCGAGTACCTCTTCTTCGCGGGCGAGGTGGCGGCCGAGCGCCGGGTCAACTTCGAGCGCCTCTACGACCTGCCGGAGCGGGTCCTCCCCGCCGCCGTCCTGGCGATGCCGACCCCGCCCGCGGACGAGGCGCAGCGGCAGCTGCTGCTGTTCGCGGCGCGCCGGCTCGGAGTGGCGACCGAGCCCGACCTCGGCGATTATTTCCGGCTGCCGAGAGCCGACTCGAAGGCGCGGCTCGCCGAGCTGGTCGAGGCGGGCGCGCTGGTGCCGGTCGCGGTCGAGGGCTGGGACGCGCCCGCCTACGCACCGCCCGACCTATGCGTGCCGCGGCGGATCCGGGCGCGCGCCCTGCTCACCCCGTTCGACTCGATGGTCTGGGCGCGCGAGCGGACCGAACGGCTCTTCGACTTCCGCTACCGGATCGAGATCTACGTGCCGGCCGCGAAGCGCGTCCACGGCTACTACGTCCTCCCTTTCCTGCTCGGCGAACGGCTGGTCGCGCGCGTCGACCTCAAAAGCGACCGCCAGGCGGGCGTGCTGCGGGTGGTCGGCGCCTTCGCCGAGCCGCGGGTCGAGGAGGGCCGCGTGGCGCGCGAGCTGGCCGACGAACTACGGTTGGTCTCGCGATGGCTGGGACTGGGCGGAGTAGAGGTGGCGCGCAAAGGAAACCTGGCGGCGGCGCTGCGGAGGGCGGTCGATGACGCCGTCGAGTGACTACACCTTCGGCGACTCCGACCTGGCGGCGCGCCGGCTGGAGCTGGTCGGGGTGACCTTCGAGGACACGACGCGCCGCTTCCTGGCCGGGGCGGCGCCCGCCGAGCCGGCGCTCGCCGTCGACCTCGGCAGCGGCCCGGGGCACACGACCGTGCTGCTGCGCGAGACGCTGCGACCGGCGCACACGGTGGCGGTCGACTTCTCCCCCGCCTACGTCGCCGCGACGGCGGCGCGGGTCGGCGACGTCGGGGTCGAGTCGATCGAGGCGGACGTGCTCGACCTGCCCGCGCGGGTCGCCGAGGCCGACATGATCTTCGCCCGGCTGCTGCTCACCCACCTGCGCGACCCGCTCGCCGCGGTCGAGCTGTGGCGCGAGCGCCTGGCGCCCGGCGGCGTCCTCCTGCTTGAGGAGGTCGAGTCGATCGCGACCGACGAGCCGGCCCTGGCCCGCTACCTCGACCTGCAGCGGGAGATGCTCGCCGCCAACGAGAACCGCCTGGAGATCGGCCCGGACCTCGACGCCGGCCTGCGCGACCACCCGGCGCTGCGCAGCAGCGTCGTCGAGACCTTCTCGCCGGGGTCGGGGGTCGCGGCGCGGATGTTCGGCATGAACTTCGCCACCTGGCGCGAGCGCCCCGAGGTCACCTCCGCCCACGAGCTCCGGGAGCTCGACGCCGTCGCCAAGGGCCTCGGCCGCGTCGCCACCGCCCCCGAGGACGCCGCCCCGATCACCTGGCAGATGCGCCAGATCGTCCTCACCGCCTGACCTCGTCACGCTTTCGCCGGGCCTCGGTGTTGACGGGCCGAAAACTCAAGCCTGAGTGGAGTTTTCGGCCCATCAACATGGGGTTGAGGGAGGATCATCACGTGAGTGAGGCTGATTTGGCGCGACGGTTTGTGGTCTGTCCGGATTCGTTCAAGGGGACGTACTCCGCGGTGAAAGTGGCGCAGGCGATCGGGGCGGGGCTCGAAGAGGCAGGGGCGATCGCTGATCTTTGCCCGGTGGCGGACGGTGGCGAGGGGACGGCGGAGACGGTGCGGGCAGCGATCGGCGGCGAAGTCCAAACCGCGGCTGCGCACGACCCACTCGGGCGCGAGATCGAGGCGAGCTTCGTCCTCGTCGAGGGCGGCGTCACCGCCGTAGTCGATACCGCTGCCGCCTCGGGCCTGCCGCTGGTCGACCGGGCCGAGCGGGACGCCGAGGCGGCGAGCACCTACGGGACCGGCGAGCTGATCGCGGCGGCGATCGAGGCCGGGGCCCGGCGCGTGCTGCTCGCGGCCGGCGGCAGCGCGACGACTGACGGCGGACTCGGCGCAATTGAAGCGCTGCGGGAGCGCGGCATCCTCTCTGCGGGTCCCCCACCCCGCTCCGGAGACACCGCCCACGCAACCCCAACACATGGCAGGTGGGGTTGCGCGGGCGGTGTCTCCTTGGTCGTGCTCTGTGATGTGAGGACCACGTTCGAGGACGCGGCGAGGGTCTTCGCGCCGCAGAAGGGCGCCGACTTGGCGACGGTCGAACGACTGACCGAGCGGCTCGACCGGATCGCCACCGAGCTGCCGCGAGACCCGCGCGGCGTGGCGATGACCGGCTGCGCGGGGGGACTGTCGGGCGGGCTCTGGGCGTTCGGCGCCGAGCTCCGACCCGGCGCCGAGTTCGTCCTCGACCTGCTCGGCTTCACCGACCGCCTCGCCGCCGCCGACGCGGCGATCACGGGCGAGGGCCGGATCGATGCGCAGAGCCTCGAAGGCAAGATCGTCGGCCAGATCGCCGCCACCTGCGCCGCCGCCGGCCGCCCGCTCGACGTGGTGGTCGGCGAGGACGCGCTCGACCGCGCCCTGATCGGCACGCTGCCGATCCGCTCGATCCGCGAGGCCGGCACGCTCGCGGCGCTCCGCGAGGCCGGCCGCCACCTCGCCGCCCCCGGATGAGTTCGCAGTAATCCCCGCATAGCGACGAGAAGTGCGAACTCACATCGCTGCCCCGCCGGTGAGTTCGCAGTAATCCCCGCATAGCGACGAGAAGTGCGAACGCCCGCATCTCCCCCGCCGGCTCGACCGCAACGATGGGGCGATCGGTCGGCTCGTAGGAGCCGGTCCCGGCACCGACGTTGATCACGGTTCGCGCGCCGCCGAGCGCCGCCATGAGCCGCGCCGCGATCCGTGGATCGGGGCGCCTCACCGCCGCGTGGTCACCCGCCGGCGACGAGTAGTCGTGTCGTCCCAATCCGGCGTCGCCGGGACCGGCGCTACCTATTCGATCGCCCGCTCACTCCTCGACCGGGTTCGGGCGGGAGGCGATCTTGGGCGATCCCTTCCGCCGGCCTTGCGCGCGTCGGTACTCGTCAGTACCATCGCGGCCATGACGACGACCGACACGATCCCCGCCGCCCCCGCACCCGCCGACCACGCCGACAAGCCCTACCGTCTCCCCGACGGCCCGAAGACCCCCGAACTCTTCAACGGCATCGCCTTCCTGGTCGCCCGCAACCGGCTGATGCGCCGGCTGCAGCGGCGCTACGGCGACATCTTCACGATGCGGATGCCCGGCTTCGGCCAGATGGTCGTCGTCACCCGTCCCGACCAGGTCAAACAGGTCTACACGGCGAAACCGGACGTCCTCCACGCGGGCAAGAACCCGCTCGGCGAAATCCTCGGCCCCGGCTCGCTCTTCTCGATGGACGAAGAGCGCCACCTGCGCGAGCGCCGCATGCTGCTGCCCCCCTTCCACGGCGAGCGGATGCGCTCCTACGAAGCGATCATCGAAGAGGAGGCCCTGCGCGCGATGGCCCGCTGGCCGGAGGGGGTCGAGTTCGCCTCGATCGAGTCCTTCCAGACGATCACGCTGCGGATCATCCTGCGCACCGTGTTCGGCGCCGAGGGCCAGGAGCTGGCCGAACTGGAAAAGCTGCTGCCGCCGATGACGACGGTCGGCCAGCGCCTCGTCACCCTGCCGATCCTGCGCCGCGACCGCGGCCGGCGCAGCCCCGGCGGCCGCTGGAAGCGGATGCACGCCGTCTACCGTCGCCTCGTCGACAAGCTGGTCGACGACCACCTCGCCGACCCCGGCCTCGACGAGCGGATCGACATCCTGGCGATGATCCTGCGCGAGAAGCGCGACGAGGGCGGCCGGGTCGACCACTCCGACGTCGCCGACGAGCTCCTCACCCTGCTGGTCGCCGGCCACGAGACGACCGCCTCAGCGCTCGCCTGGTCGGTCGAGCGGCTGCGCCGCCACCCGGAGGTGCTGCGCCGGCTCGAAGAGGAGGCGCGCGGCGATGACAACGCCCTACGCGCGGCGACCGCCGAGGAGGTGCTGCGGGTGCGGCCGGTGATCAACGCGACGGCGCGCCTGGTGGTGAAGCCGTTCGAGATCGACGGCTGGCGGATGCCGCCCGGCTCGCGGGTCGTCACCGGGATCGCCCTGATGCACGCCGACGGGCGCTTCCACGAGGAGGCCGAAACCTTCTCCCCCGACCGCTACGTCGGCAAGAAACCCGACACCTACGCCTGGACCCCGTTCGGCGGCGGGGTGCGACGCTGCATCGGCGCCGCCTTCGCCCAGTTCGAGATCGACATCGTCCTGCGCACCCTGCTGCGCAACTTCGAGCTGGCGACGACGAGCGAGCCGGGCGAGCGGGAAGCCTTCCGTGGGGTCGCCTTCGCGCCCTCGAAGGGCGGCGCCGCGGTGGTGCGGCGACGGGCGCTCGACGGTGCCGACGGCGCTCAGTCGGGCGAGGCGCCCGAGAGCACCGAGGTGATGACCGCCTTGAACTCGTAGGAGACTCGGTCGAGCTCCTCGCCGCGGACCAGCGCCCGGACCAGCGTCTGGTGCAACCCGCTGACCAGCATGTAGGCGCGCTCGATCGAGATCGGCCGCACGCTCGGCTCGCGCGCCGAGTCGCCCTCCACCACCGCGACGATCAGCTCGGCGTAGCGCTCGAACCCTTCGCGCATCGCGACGATCGTCCGCTCGCCGACCTCCGGCTCGGCGAAGGTGCTGGTCAGGCCGGGGTCGCTGGTCACCAGCGCCAGGTAGGTGTCGATCGCCTGGTCGATCTGGGTCGCGATCGGCGCCTCGCGGTCGATCGCCCCGTCGACCGCCTCGAGGAAGGCGTCGGAGAGCGTGTTCATCAGCTCGACGAAGCAGGCTTCCTTGTCCTCGAAATGGTTGTAGAAGGTGCGCCGCGAGGCGTGGGCGTGGGCGACGATGTCGGAGACCTGCGTCTGCGCCAGCCCTTTCTCGCGGATCGAGGCGGCGAGCCCCTCCATCAGCCGCGCGTGCTGGGCCTCGCGGGTCGTCTCGACGTGAGCACTCATCCGCCAACGCTACCCCGCCGGGCTCGCGGTCGACCTGACCGACCTATATCGCCGGTTAGGACGACCGCCCCGGCGGTTCGGTCGCCGACCGGCGCTGAGCGCCGCGGTGCTCAGGCCTCGACAACGCGGAACTGGCTCATCAGACCGTGGTCCTCGTGGTCGAGCATGTGGCAGTGGATGACGAATTTGCCGGTGTAATCGCTGAGGTGGCCGGCGACGAGGATGCGTTCGCCGGGATAGACGAAGAAGGTGTCCTTGAGGCAGTCTTCCCAGGGTGGCGGCGGCCGGCCGTCGCGGGAGAGCAGGTACCACGAGGTGTGGTGCAGGTGCATCAGATGGGCGACCGAGGTCTTGTTGTGGATCTCCCAGGTGACGGTCGAGCCGAGCCGTGGCGTGGCATCGGCGTAGGCGGGGTCGAAGCTGCGTCCGTTGATCAGCCAGAAGGTCTTGAAGAGACCACCGACCGTGATCGTCCAGGTGTGGTCGGGGCGGCGCCTCGCCTTCCGCGTCCACTCCGGCAGCGGGCGCAGGCGCGCCGGGATCCGGGTGGTGTCGGCGACCCGCTCCGGCGCGACGCGGAACTGCATCAGCGGGCCTTCGTAGGAGTGCGAGCCGTAGGGGTCGCGGCCGGGCCGGCGGCGGGCGCTGCGCAGCTCGACCGTCCCGCCGCGGGCGGCGGCGAAGTCGACGACGACCTCGACCCGCTCGGCCGGCCCGAGCAGGATCCGGCCGCGCGGGACCGGCCGTGGCAAGAGGCCGCCGTCGGCGCCGATCTGGATCAGCGGCGCACCGTTCGAGAGGTGGAGGTCGTAGGCGCGGAACTGCGAGATGTTGAGGATGCGCAGCCGGTAGCGGCGCGCCTCGACCCGGTGGTGGGGCAGGTAGGCGCCGTTGACGAGCACCGTCGCGCCGACGATCCCGTCGTCGGGCGGGCGCAGGTCGGTGAACGGGTCGGTCAGCTGGTTGTGGCGGTCGAAGCCGCGGTCGGCGATCGCCAGCGCCAGGTCGCGGCGCCCGTCGGGCAGCGGCAGCGAGGCCTCGAGCTCGTCATCGAGGATGAACATCCCGGCCAGCCCGTGCCAGGCGTGCAGGGCGGTCCGGTCGAGGCGATGGTCGTGGTACCACTTGAACGCGGCGCGCTCGGGACGGCCGTCCTCGGTCAGGTCGTAGACGTACCGTTTGCGCCCGCCCGGCCTGATCAGCAGGTCGTTGCCGGAGGCGTGCGGCGAGAGGTCGAGCGGGATGTTGCAGTAGTCGGAGAACGGCTGGGCGCCGGTCAGCCCGCCCGGCTGGCCGTCGAACTGGGTGCGGTTGTGGCCGCCGTGCAGGTGGACGGTCAGTTCGCCGACCTTGGCCGGCAGTTCGTGGCGGAAGGTGACCTCGGTCCGCTCCCCCGCCGGGCGCCGGATCGTCGGCCCCGGGAAGCTGCCGCCGAAGGTCCAGAGCCGGGTCTTCGGTCCCGGCAGGATCTGCTGCTCGGCGAGGCGGATCGGGATCTCGAGCTTCGCCGCGGTCAGCTCGGGCGGGATCGGCAGCGGGTCGCGGAACGGCACCGCGGCGTCGGCCGTCCCCGTCCCCTCCAGGTAGGAGAGGGCGCGGTCGAGGCCGCCGCCGGGCAGGAAGGCGAGCAGCGCGCCGCCGCCCAGGGCACCGAGGAAGGCCCGGCGCCCCAGGCGGGGCGATGAGGTGGAGCGGTCCGGCCGCGGCTCAGTAGACGACAGCCGGCAGCACCTTGATCGAGCCCTGCATCCAGGGATGGATCGCGCACATGAAGTAGAGCGTGGTGCCGGCCTTCGCGGTCACCTTCTGTTCGATTTCTCCGCCGGGCTTTTCACCGGAGAACCAGGAGTCGCCTTCCTTTTTGACCGTGCCCATCGTGCTCCAGCCTTCCGGACCGGCTTCGGCCAGCTGCAGCCCGACCTTTTCGGTTTTCGGGTTGAAGTGCTGCCATTCGGCGATCGCGAAGCAGATGTGGCCGGGGGTGAAGCACGTCTTGCGCTGCTTGGCGGTCTTCGGCAGCGAGCCTTTGGTGACCAGCGCGAAGGTGTGCGGCCCGACCATACTCGGCATCGTCTTGTTGACGACCCGCAGCTCTTCGCCTTCATGGACGGTGGAGGGCCCGAAGAAGCCCATCTTCTTGCCTTCCATCTTGATTTCGATCGTCGTCACGCCTTCGCCGGGGATCGTTCCGGTCGATTCGGCGGTGGCGAGGTTCGGCACGACGAGGGCGGCGAGCAGGGCGAGCGCCGCGAGCGGCGCCGCGAGCACGGGGGACTTCTTCAGCTTCATTTGCGTCCTTCCGGGTGACAAGGGGTCTGACGACGGAGCCTCCCACACCGGCCGGCCGGCGGCTATTCCCAAAATTGAGGTCTACGCGCTTTCGGCGTATCGAGGAGGCAGCTCAGGAAGGCCGGTGGATGACCAGCACCGAGCTCTCGAAGTGCGAGACGGTGGCGGCGGCGACGGAACCGGCGAGGTGGCCGAGCAGGCCGCCGCGCTGGTGGGAGCCGATCACGATCAGGCCGCACTTGTGCTCTTCGGCGACCTGGACCAGGCCCTTCCAGGTGGGGGCCGCCTCGACCGTGATGCCGCGCGCCTTGAAGCCAGCCGCCTCGGCGAGCCCGGCGCCCTGGGCGGCGGTTTCCTCGGCCGCCGCCTTGACCTCGTTGGCCGCCGCGGCGTGGAGGGTCTTGCCTTCGACCGGGACGAAGCCGACGTCGGCGGGCTGCCAGACGCAGACGACCAGCGCCTCGCGCCCGGAAGCGAGCTGCAGGCCCGCCTGCTCGATCGCGAAGCCGGCCAGCTCGGAGCCGTCGTAGGCGAAGATCGCCGGCCCGGGCTCCGGGCAGGGCGCGCCACCCTGGGGATCGGTCGCCATCAGCCCGCTCCCTCGGTCACCGCGCGGCCACCCTCACCGTGCGAGTGTCGCAGCTTGGCGAGCAGCGGCGGCGAGTAATACGCCGGGCCCTCGCCGTCGAGGAAGCCCTCGATGTCGGGGGTTTCGGGACGGGCGCCACCGAGCGCGTAGAGCAGGACCGGGACGACGCCACCGAGGATCGCCAGGCCGAAGCCGATCCAGAGCGCGATGCCGACGCCTTCGTCGAGGCCGCCGCTGACGTTGAGGGCGAAGTGGGCGAAGATCGGCGCGATCATGAACGCCGCCACGGCGCGCAGCAGCTCGACGATCGCGAACACCCGCTGCAGGTTGGTGGCGCGCAGGGCGAAACCGGCTGCGAAGAGCGCCGGGGCGACGGTGGCGCCGAGACCGATCCCGGTGAGGAAGGAGGCGACCAGCGTCAGCCCTTCGTTCGACGGGACCTCGATGCGGAAGACCGCGATCCCGGCGGCGAGGAACGCCATGCCGACCAGCGGCAGGAAGTGGATCCAGCGCTTGGTGATCACGTTGCCGAGGATGACGGCGGTGATCACGGCGCCGCCGAGCTCGGGCAGGTAGAGCGCGCCGAGGTGGAGCGGGCTGTACTTGTCGGCCATCGCCGCCGCCGTCAGCGCGGTCGCCGAGACCGAGGCGGCGGCGGCGAGCAGCGCGAGAACGATGCCCGCCACCGGGATCGTCGAGGTGAGCATGGCGCGGATCGTCAGCAGCGGGTTCTTCGCCGTCGCCTGGTAGACGACCAGGATCACGATCACGGCGAGCCCGCCGACCAGGGGGACGATCGCGATCGGGTCGAGGAAGGCGTGGCTGGTCAGCTGCGAGGCGCCGAAGAAGGCGGCGACGCAGCCGACCGCGGCGAGGCCGAGGGCGAGCGGGTCGCGCGGCGAGGTCGGGTCGGCGGGCGGCGCGTCCTCGAAGGTGAGGACGGCGAGGACGAGGGCCGAGGTGGCAACAACGGCGGTGATCCAGAACAGCGGCCGCCAGGCGTCGGCCTGGGCCTGCAGGCCGCCGATCGCCGGGCCGAGCGCGACGGCGCCGAAGATGCACATGTTCATGATCATCGCCGTCGTCTTCAGCCTGCTGGTCGGGTAGCCGAGGGCGAGCGGCGGGACGGCGGCGATCAGCAGCAGGCTGGTGCAGAGGCCCTGGATGACGCGGCCGGCGATGAACATCTCGGCGCTCTGGGCGGAGGCGGCGAGGATCACCCCGATCACCAGCAACACCGCGTAGATCAGCATCATGCGGCGCTGGGGATAGTGCTGGGCGAGCGCCACGGCGAGCACGGTGCCGAAGGCGTAGGCGGCATTGCTGAGACCGGTGCCGAGGGCCATCGTCTGGGCGCTGGCGTGGAGCTGTTCGGCGATGATCGGCGTGATCGGCTCGAGCGCCGCCGAGAGCGCCAGGTACGGGATCAGCGCCAGCAGCACCATCCCCGCGACGGCGTAGTAGCGGCCTGCGAGCGGCCCCTGGCGCATCAGTTGCCTCCGGCCGTCGGGCCGAGGTCGAAGCGGAGATCCCTGGTCATCACCTGGTGATATCACAGAAGCGGAGCCAATCTCCGCTTGTTGCTCACATAACGCGGTGCAGAGCCATTCCGAGGCCCCGCGCCCGGAGGTTATCGGGCGCCTCGGGCCGGAGGAATTGGGGACGCTGCGCCTGGGGACGGGCTCTTCGCGGGGGGATCCCGACGCAGGGATAGGGGGTTCGCAGGGAAGCCGTGCGCCTTCGCCGGGGGTCCGCGGCCACCACGATCGCGCTGCAAGAGTTTGTGTCCCTATGGCGGCACAAACCGTGGTCACGTGATTGTGACCGTGGAGAAGTCGTGAACTTCACGACTTCTCCCTGCGTCAGCGTGACGTTCCCGGCGTCTCCGTGACGACGCCGTCCGAAACGCCCTTCCCGCCACGAACGCCGCCCCTCGCCCGCACCCCGGGCCGTCTCCGCCGGGACTAAAACGTCCGCCGCCGCGGAGTCAGTCACTGGCCCTGCTCGACGCCGGCCAGGTCTGCTCGTGCATCGACTGCTGGTGGCGACCTTGTAGTCGGCGCCGCCGGCCGGGTGGACGGTCAGCTCGAAGTCGATCTGATGACCGCCACCGATCTGCGAACCCACCTCCCGCATCGAGTTGTCCAGGAATCCCACGGTCTCGCGTCGCGTCGTGAGCTATTCGGTTTCTTCTTCGATCCGCTTCTTCGCTTCTTCGATCCCCTTTTCGCCCTGGGCCTTGCCCTGTTCGATGCCTTCTTCCGCCTTCTTCAGGCCTTCCTTGACCTGCTTGGAGCCCTTGCCGGTGATCTGACCCCTGGCTGCTTCGACCGCCTTTTCGGCTTCCTTCGTGCCTTCCTGGAGGCCTTCTTCGGCCTGCTTGGTCCCGGCTTCGATCTGTTCCTTGGCACTGCTTTCGACGCTGCTGGTGTTGCTGCCGCAGCCCGAGAGGACTGCCGCCGCAAGCGCCGCGCCGAGGGCCAAGGCCAAGACCGCGCCGCGCAGGCCGGTCTTGGTGGTGGACTGACCGTCGTTCATCTATCGCTCCGCTCGATTGGGTGAGGACGACGCGACCCTCTCATCCCGACCCCGGTTTACCAAGGAATTCCTCACGCGTCATCTCGGCGGCGGGGTCGGATAGATAGCCTCGGCCACCGAGTCAACCAAGCAGCGGAGGGACGATGGCGGTAGGCAGCTCAGTGAGAGGGACGGCAAGCGGGGCGGGCATCGTAGCCGTCGGCCTCGTGCGCGAGTTCAAGAAAGGCCCGCGCGCGGTCGACGGGATCGACCTGCGGGTCGAGCCGGGCGAGATCTACGGCTTCCTCGGCCCCAACGGCGCGGGCAAGTCGACCACGGTGCTGATGCTGACCACGCTGCTGCCGCCCACCGCCGGCACCGCCCGCGTCGCCGGCTTCGACATCGTCAGCGAAGGGCCGCGGGTGCGCTCCGCGATCGGCGCCGCGCTGCAGGAGGCGGCGCTCGACCCGTTGCTCACCGGCAACGAGCACATGCGGCTGCAGACCGCGCTGCACGGCCTCGGCAAGGCCGAACGGGAAGCGCGCGGCCGCGAACTGATCGAGCGGGTCGGCCTGACCAAGGCGGCAGACCGCAAGGTCGGCGGCTACTCGGGCGGGATGAAAAGGCGGCTCGACCTGGCGCTGGCGCTCGCCCACGAACCGCGGATCCTCTTCCTCGACGAGCCGACCACCGGCCTCGACATCCAGAGCCGCACCGCACTCTGGGAGGAGGTCGCGCGGCTCGCCGCCGAGGACGGCGTCACCGTCTTCCTCACCACCCAGTACCTGGAGGAGGCCGACGCGCTGGCCAACCGGGTCGGGATCATCGACCACGGCCACATCGTCGCCGAGGGCACGCCCGCCGAGTTGAAGGCGGAGATCGGCCGCCCGACGGTCGAAGTGGTTCCCTGCGACCCGGGCGAGCGCGAGCGCACCGCCGCCGTCCTCGCCCGCTTCGGCGAGCCCGGCGACGCCGGCACCAAGGGCGCCGCCGTCCTGCTCGCCGGCGGCGACTCGGAACTGGCCGAGGTGGTGCGGGCGCTCGACGCCGAGGGGATCGCGATCGAGACGCTGCAACTGCACGCGCCCTCGCTCGACGACGTCTTCCTCGCCAAGACCGGCCACAGCCTGGAGGGTGCCGAAGAGGTCTCCGAGGAGGCCGAGGAGGCCCGCGCCGAGACGGCCGGGGCGGCGTGAACAGCGCGCTCGGCACCCAGGTCGGGCAGCTCGCCCGCCGCTCGATCGTGCGGACGCTGCGCCAGCCGGCGCAGATCGTCCCCTCGCTGATCTTCCCGCTCTTCCTGCTGGCGGTGAACTCGGGCGGGCTGAAGAGCGTCACCAGCCTGCCCGGCTTCCCGACCGATTCGTACCTGACCTTCGCCCTCGCGATCACCTTCATGCAGGGGGCGCTCTTCTCGGTGATCAACTCCGGCACCGACCTCGCCCGCGACATCGAGACCGGCTTCCTCAACCGCATGGCGCTGACCCCGCTGCGCGGCGCGGCGCTGCTCAGTGGCCTGCTCGCCGGCTCGCTGATGCTGGGGCTGATGCAGGCGCTCGCCTACCTGATCGTCGGCCTCGCCTTCGGCGCCGAACTGACCGCCGGCGTCGGCGGCTTCTTCGTCATCATCGCCCTCTCGGTCACCATCACCGTCGCCTTCGGGTCGATCGGCCTCTTCGCCGCCCTGCGGACCGGGTCGGGCGAAGCGGTCCAGGGCCTCTTCCCGGTCTTCTTCGTCTTCCTCTTCCTCTCCTCGATGGCGCTGCCGCTGAACCTGATCCAGACCTCCTGGTTCCACACCGTCGCCTCGATCAACCCGGTCTCCTACCTGTTGCAGGCGTTCCGCTCGCTGCTGATCGAAGGCTGGGAGCCGGGCAAGATCGCGCTCGGCTTCGGCATCGCGCTGGCGGTGATGGCGCTGGGGATGCTCGCCGCGTCGAGCGCCCTGAAGACGCGGCTGGTGCGCACGTGAGCGCCGCCGGCGCGCCCGCCGCGCACCGCCCCACCGCCGGCTTCGGCGCCGTCGCCCGCGCCGTCGCCTGGCGCAGCGTCCACAACTTCCTCACCAACAAAGCACTGCTGATCCCGGCGCTGATCTTCCCGCTCTTCTTCTTCGCCTCCTTCGCCGGCGGGCTCTCCGCTGTCGGCAACGTCCCCGGCTTCGACTTCCCGACCGGCTACACGGCCTTCCAGTACGTCTTCGTGCTGATGCAGTCGGCGGCCTTCGGCGGCGTCTTCACCGGCTTCGGCATCGCCCGTGACTTCGAGAGCGGCTTCGGCCGCCGCTACCTGCTCGCCGCCACCGACCGCCGCGGGATCATCGCCGGCTACGGGATCGCGGCGCTCGCCCGCGCCTTCGTCACCTGGACCGTCCTCACGGCGGTCGCCCTCGTCGCCGGGATGAACATCGACGGCTCCGGAGTCGACCTGGTCGGCATGTACACGCTGGCGATCCTCGTCAACATCACCGCGACTCTCTGGGCGTCCGGGGTGGCGCTGCGCGTGCGCTCGATCCAGGGCGGCCCGCTGATGCAGCTGCCGATCTTCCTGATCCTCTTCCTCGCCCCCGTCTACGTCCCGCTCTCCCTGCTCAGCGGCTGGATCCACGCGGTCGCCTCGGTCAACCCGGTGACCGCGCTGCTCGAGGCCGGCCGCGGCTTCATCTCCGGCGACCCGACCGTGATCGGACTCGCCTTCGCGCTCGGCCTCGTCCTCCCGATCGTCTTCGGCCTCTGGTCGCGCGGCGGCCTGCGGCGGGCCGAAGCGGCGGGGTAGGCAGCTTTGACCCGATTCTCGTGATATGGGCGGTACTGGGCTCGAACCAGTGACCCCTTCCTTGTAAGGGAAGTGCTCTCCCAACTGAGCTAACCGCCCGCGGGCGCCGGCGCGCCTGTCGGGGATCGTAGAGTTCGAGGTTCGCGAATGCCACCCGACGATAAGCCGACCATCTCCTTGCCCCGCAACCGGTTCATCGCGCTGGTGGTCGGCGTCTGCGTGCTGAGCGCCGCGATCGGGTCGGGGCTGGCGCTGCTCGCGCAGACCGGGCCGGAAGGGCCGGCGGGCAAGCAGGGACCGCGCGGGCAGGTCGGCAAGCAGGGGCCGCCCGGGCCGGAAGGCGAATCGGCGGGTGAAGAACTGGGGGCGCTCGAAGGCGAAGTCGAAGAACTGCGCGGCGCGGTCGAAGAAGGCGGCTCCTCGGGCGAAGTCGGCGAACTCGAAGAACGGGTCGAAGTTCTCGAAGAAGAACTCGAAGGCTTCTCCGGGATCACCGAAGAACTCTGCACCGAAGGCAACTTCGTATGTTGAGCGCGCTCGACACCTCGATCCTCTGGCGGTCCGCGGTCGTGCAGTTGGTCGCCGTCGCCGTGCTCTCGATCATCCTCGCGATCCTCCTCCCCCACAGCTTCTTCGACACCTGGGGCTGGATCACCGGGCCGGTCGCCTGGATGCTGTGCGCGGCCCTCACGGCGCGGGTGCTCGACCTGCCGCTGGGGAGCACGTTGCTCGGCGCCGTCCTGGCGGGCATCCCGAGCGTCATCTGCGTCTTGATCGGCGCCCACACGGTGGGCGAGGTGATCGCGATCTGCCTCTTCGCGATCTGGTGCGCACGACTTCCCCGCCGGTCGGTGGCCGCCGCGTGAGCGCGTCGCCAGAGAATCCGCTGCTCGGCCGCTGCGGTTGCGGCGCGGTGCGCTTCGAGGTGCGGGCGCCGTTCGAGTCGGCCCGCTACTGCCACTGCCACCGCTGCCAGCACCGGACCGGCACCTCTTGCTCGGCCAACGCCAAGCTGGCCGTGTCGGCCTTCGAGATCCTCACCGGCGCCGAGCTGATCGGCACCTGGGAGCCGACCGGCGGCCAGCCCAAGTCCTACTGCGTCGAGTGTGGCGGGCACCTCTTCTCCGGCGCCCAGGACGCCGAGCACATCTTCGTCCGCCTCGGCGCGATCGACGGCGACCCCGGCATCCGCCCCGAATACCGCCAGTGGCTGAGTTCGGCGGTCAGTTGGGAGACGATCCCCGACGACGGCCTGCCCCGCTACGAGGAGGCCGGTCCCTAGCCGAACCCGAGCTTGGCCTCAGCGCGGCGCGGGACGGCGAGGGCGCGAGTGCGGAGCCGCTGTCTGGGAGGCGCGGCGGATCGTGATCAGGGGGTCACCTGGCGAGCGGGAGGCGGGTTCGCGGCGAGAGCGGACGAAGTCTTCGATGCCGACCCGGCCGACGAAGGCGGCCGCGCCCAGGATCAGGAC
The DNA here is from genome assembly GCA_963824485.1 of uncultured Actinomycetes bacterium. Lineage (GTDB taxonomy): Bacteria > Actinomycetota > Thermoleophilia > Solirubrobacterales > 70-9 > VAYN01. Next base: position 160,823 of record CAWGPH010000002.1, on the reverse strand, counting down.
GAGGAGGCCGGTCCCGGCCGAGCCGAGGATCGCAGCGAAGAAGGCGACGACCATCAGACACCAGAAGAGGCGCGCCAGGGCATCGGCGAATCCCTCGAGGCGCTCCAGGTCAGACAGATCGATCCGCATAGGGACCGATTCGACCCCCGTCCCCCGTCCCCTCTCGGCACACTTCCGCGCGCCGCTCCTGTCGATGGGCCGAAAACCTGCCCTATAGGTGGAGTTTTCGGCCCATCGACATGGTCAGCGCCACCAGGCGTCGAGGACACGGCGCCAGTTGGACCAGGCGACGCGCTCGAGCTCGGCATCGCCGAAGCCGACGGCGCGGAGGGCGTCGAGGAGCTTCGGCAGGCCGGCGACGTCGCCGAGCGGTGCCGGGATCGTGGCGCCGTCGAAGTCCGATCCGAGGGCGACGTGGTCGACGCCGATCCGGTCGGCGACGTAGCGCGCGTGGTCGGCGATCGCCGAGAGCGGCGTGTCAGGGTCGTCGGCGAGGTCGGGGCGGACGAAGGGGGTCGCGTAGACGATCCCGACCAGGCCGCCGGACCCCGCGATCGCGTCGAGCTGGGCGTCGGTCAGGTTACGCGAGGCCTGCGCCACGGCGTGCGCCCCGGAGTGGCTGGCGACCAGCGGCCCCGGCTCGAGCTTGGCGACGTCCCAGAAGCCCTTCTCGTTCAGGTGGCTGAGATCGACCAGGACCCCCAGCTCGGCGCAGGCCTTGACCAGCGCCACGCCGGCATCGGTCAGCCCCGGACCGATGTCCGGCGAGGAGGGGAAGACGAACTGGACGCCCGTCGCGAAGTCGTTGGCGCGGCTCCAGACCGGGCCGAGCGAGCGCAGCCCCATCGCGTACCAGGCGGGCAGCGCTTCGAGGCCGGCGTCGATCGCCTCGGCGCCCTCGATGTGGAGGACGGCGACCGGCGGCGCGTCCTCGGCGAGCGCCGCATCGACGTCGCCGATCGCGCGCGCCACGGTCACCTCCCCCGCCCGCTCCAGCTCGAAGAGGCGGCCCGCCGCGGCGGTCGCGTCGGCTGCCGCGACCTCGTGGGAGACCGGGAGCGCCAACGGCTCGGCATATGTGCCGCCGCTGCCGAAGTTGCGTTCTTCCGACTCGTCGCCGGGCGAGGGCGTGAACAGGGCGAAGATGCCGCCGCGCATCCCGCCCGCCCGCATCCGCGGCAGGTCGAGGTGGCCGCCCTCGCGCCCGCTCGCGAGCCGCGCGTGGTCCTCCCGGGTCAGCGCGTCGTTGTGTCCGTCGAAGACCGGGATCACGCGCGGAGGTTAGCCGCAGGCGAGAATGACCCGGTGCCGATCGCCGGCGCACCCGCGGCTCCCTCGCCCGCCGACGCCACACTTCCGCGCGCCGACCGCGTTGACGGGCCGAAAACTCCACCCTGCCTTGAGTTTTCGGCCCGTCAACAAGGGGGGCGGGAAGAAGGTGCGCCGGGGTGCTACGACGCTGTCGCGCCGGCGGCCTGGCGGGCTTCGGCGAGGACGCGGGGGGCGAAATCGTCGAGGACCGCGTGGGCGGCGTCGCTCAGCGGCGGCTCCAAGGCGAGCAGCCCTTCCAGGTGGCGCTCGGCCCAGGCGATCGCCAGGCCCGGCGGGATACCGGCGTCGCGTGGCCCGTCGAGCACCACCGGCGGGCCGAGGTCGCGGCTCAGCCGGCTGGCCGGGCCCGCGGTCCGCTCGGGCGCGCCCGGCTCCGGCGCCGGCGCCTCCTTCCCGGCCCCGATCGCCACCCCGAAGCCCTCGAACCAATCGCGCCGCGCCCGCCATTCGTCGTCGAAGGGCCCGCAGGCCGCCGCCACCCAGGCCGCGCGCGAGTCGAGCGGCGCCAGCGGCGCGATCCCCGACGCGTCGTGCATCAGCCGCGCCACTCGCCGCACCCGGGTCGCCCCGCCGACCAGCCGCGCCAGCGCGTCGACGTCGCGTCGCGCCGAGCCGTTCTCGGCGAGGTACTCGCGCACCGTCTCGTCGAGGCGCAGCGCCGCTTCCGAGGCCTCGATCGCGACCGGTTCGATCGGCGCCGCCCGCGGCGCGCCGAGCATCGTCGCGATCGTCTGGTCGAGGTAGCGCGCCGCCGTCTCATACGCCCCGCCGATCGATTCGCGCAGCACGGCGGCAGCGCCGCGCGGCCAGAGCAGGAAGCCGGTGACGAGGCTGATCGCGCAGCCGATCGCCACGTCCTCGATCCGCACCACCCCGACCGACCAGCCGACCGGGTTCAGCAGGTTGAAGAGGATGACGATCACCACCGTGAAGGCGGCCTGACCGGCGGTGAAGGAGATCGCCCGCGGCGAGTAGGCGCCGAGCAGGACCACGAACGGGAAGACGGTCCAGAGCAGCCAGGCGTGGGCGCCGATCGCGGCGACCAGCAGCCCGCCGACGACGATCCCGATCACCGTGCCGGTGATCGCCTCGACCACCGTCGTCCCGGTCGCCAGCGCGCTCGAGCGCAGCACCGAGATCGTCCCCAGCACCACCCAGAAGCCGTTCTGCGCGTCGGTCACCTTGGCGACGAGGACGGCGAGCGCCAGCCCGGCCGCCCCGCGGACGCTGTTGCGGAACCAGACCGAGCGCATCGTCGAGTGCGAGCCGGCGATCCGCCGGCCCTCGCGCAGACCGGTGCGGCCCGGCGCCAGGGACGGATCGCGCGGCGCCGTGCCGCCACTCGCCTGGATCGCGTGGCGGCCGACCTGCAGCGCCGCGAAGGCGAGCCCGCGAAGCCGGTAGGCCTCGTTCAGCTCGGCGGTGACGCGGACCGCGTCGCCCTCGATCCGGTGCTCGCGGAGCTCCGCCAGGAAGGCGCGGCCGACCGCCCGGTGCTCCTCCGAGAGCCGGCGCAGCTCGGCGCCGCCGTCGCCGGGGTCGTCGCTGCGCAGGCGGTCCGCGGCGAGGCGGAGCGCCGCCGGCGCCGAGGCTTCGAGCGCGGCGCGCTCGTCGGCAAAGCCGGCGCTGACCGAGGCGGGCGCGGGCTGCTCGCGGGCGAGCGCGTCGAACCAGTCGAGGTCGTCGATCAGCCGGCCGAGCGCCGCCGTCCGCCCGCCGACGCCGCTCGGCCGGTGCGGGATCGCGACGAAGGCGTTGCGGGCGGCGACCGTCGCCTCGTAGGCGGCCAACGAGAGGCCGGCAAGCCGCTCACCGTCGGCGGCGCTCGGCGGCCCGGCGGCGCGCGCCGCCGCCATCGCCTCGAGCTGGGCGGCAAGCGCCTCGATCGCCGTCGCGGTGCCGCGCCGCAGCTGGTCGGGCGGGCGCCCCGGCCAGAGGGCGAAGATCGCGGCGATCGAGAACAGCCCGGCGACCTCCCACCCAGCCAGCCGCGCCGGGATTTCGCCGGGGTCGGCCTGGACCATCGCGGCGATCACGAAGGTGAGGATCAGGACCAGCGAGGCGGCGGCGACGTAGCCGTCGATCACCCCGGCGAAGAGGATCGCGAAGCCGACCAGCGCCATCACCACCACCGCCAGCCAGGTGGTGTGCGAGCAGAGGGTGCCGAGCGAGATCGTCAGCGTGCCGCAGAGGAGCACTGCGACGTAGACGGCGAAGCGCGTCGCCCGGGTACCGCCGAAGTCGACGAAGACGAGGAAGCCGATCGAGCCGAAGGCGGCGAACAGCGCCATCTGCGGGAGGTCGAACACCTTCAGCCCGACCGCGAAGGCGGCGGGGACGACGATCGCCGCGCGCACCGCGTTCTTCAGCGCGAAACGACCGGGGTCGGAGATCGCCAGCTTCACCTGGCGAACATACTTCGACTCTCGATGGCTGCCGAGGATTCGACCCAGAACCAGAACGCGTCGGCGGGGACCCCCCAGGCGAGCGAGGGGCGGACGGCCTGGGCGCGCAACCTGGCGACGCCGGTGCGCGACTTCCTCGGCACCGAGACCGGCTCGGCCGTGGTCCTGGTCGGCGCCGTACTCGTCGCCCTCCTCTGGGCCAACCTCGACTTCGGCAGCTACTCGGAACTGTGGTCGACGCACCTCTCGATCCAGGTCGGCTCGCATGGGATAAACAACGAACTGCGGATCTGGGTGAACGAGGGGCTGATGACGCTCTTCTTCCTCGTCGTCGGCCTGGAGGCGAAGCGCGAGATCGACCTCGGCGAGCTCCGCGAGCACAACCGGCTCTGGTACCCGGCGCTGGCGGCGCTCGGCGGGATCGCCGGCGCAGTCGGCATCTACCTGCTCTTCAACGCGGGCGGCGCGGGGGGCGGCGGCTGGGGCGTGGCGATGTCGACCGACACGGCGCTGGCGCTCGGCGTCCTCGCCCTCGTCGCGCCGACCGGCTCGACCCGCCTGCGCGTCTTCCTCCTCACCCTCGTCGTCTTCGACGACCTGGCGGCGCTGGTGATCATCGTCGTCGCCTACACCGGCTCGATCGACCTGACCGCGCTCGGCATCGCCGTCGGCCTCTTCGCCGTGCTGGGACTGCTGCGCTTCCTGCCGACGATGCGTGGGCCGATCGCGATGCTGGTCGGCACCGGGATCTGGGTCGCCCTCTACGAGTCGGGGATCGACCCGGTGATCGCCGGCCTCGCGATCGGGCTGGTGACCAGCGCCTACCCGCCCTCGCGCCACGAGCTGGAGCGCGCCACCGACCTCACCCGCGAGTTCCGCGAGCAGCCGACCCCGGGGCTGGCGGCGGGCGCGCGCCGCAGCCTCGCCGACGCGATCTCGCCGAACGAGCGCATCCAGTACGCGCTCCACCCGTGGACGAGCTACGTGATCGTGCCGCTCTTCGCGCTCGCCAACGCCGGCGTCCACCTCACCGGCGGCCTGCTCTCCGACGCGGTCTCCTCGCCGATCACGATCGGGATCGTCGTCGGCTACGTGGTCGGCAAGCCGCTCGGCATCTTCCTGCTGCCGTGGCTGGCGACGCGGGCGCCGGTGCGCAAGATGGTCGGCGGCGGCAAGCTGACGATCACCTGGCCGGGGCTGATCGGCACCGGCACCGCGGCCGGGGTCGGCTTCACCGTCTCCTTCCTGATCGCCAGCCTCGCCTTCACCGGCACCCAGCTCGACGAAGCGAAGATCGGCGTGCTCGCCGCCTGCGTCATCTCGCCGCTGGTCGCCGCTGCCGTCTTCCGCGGCACACGCACGCTGATCCCCCAGTCGAAACGGCTCGAACAGCTGCGCCGCACCGCCGACTCGATCATCGACCTCTCCGACGACGTCGACCCGGAGCGCGACCACATCCGCGGCGACCCGAACGGCGCCGTCACCCTGGTCGAGTACGCCGACTTCGAGTGCCCCTACTGCGGCCGCGCCGAGCCGACGATCCGCGAGCTGCTCGACATGCACCACGGCGGCGGCCTCCGTTACGTCTTCCGCCACCTGCCGCTGCAGGACGTCCACCCGCACGCCCAGCTCGCCGCCGAGGCGAGCGAGGCGGCGGCGGCGCAGGGCGCCTTCTGGCAGATGCACGACACGCTGATGGCCCACCAGGGAGAACTCGACCTTGACGACGTGCACCGCTACGCCGACGAGCTCGAACTCGACGCCGACCGGCTCGAAGACGAGGTGCGGCGTCGGATCTACCTGCCGCGCGTCTCCGAGGACGTGGCGAGCGCCGACTTCTCCGGCGTCTCCGGCACCCCGACCTTCTTCATCAACGGCCGCCGCCACCAGGGCGTCTACGACATCGACGCGCTGACCAAAGCGATCAGCCGGGCGAAAGTCCTGGCCGACGCGGAAGCGAAGGAGCTCGCCGCGAAGAAGCGGGCGAAGGAAGAGGCGAAGCGGCGCGAAAAGGCCGGCTCCGTCTGATCGGACGCGCCGCTCAGGAGGCGGAGCCCGCCGACAGGGAGGCGGAGGCGGTGGGGGCCGGCGACAGTTCGCGGGCCTCGCGGAAGGTGAGCAGGCGACCGCCCGCCGGATCGATCAGCTTCAGCCGCAGCGTGCCCACCGCCGCGCCGAAGGTGAGGACCGGGACGTCGGCGAAGATCGGGCTCTCGTCGTGGGCGCGCTGCAGGTTGTAGTTGGGGATCTTGGCGCTCAGGTGGTGGACGTGGTGGAGGCCGATGTTGCCGCTGAAGAACTGGAAGAGCTTCGGCAGCTTCAGGTAGGAGCTGCCCTTCAGCGCGGCGTCGGCGTAGCTCCAGCCCTCCCCCGTCTCCCAGTAGGCGTCCTCGAACTGGTGCTGGACGTAGAAGAGGAAGACGCCGGCGATGCCGGCCAGCATCGCGGCGGGCATCTGCACCAAGAGCCAGTCGACCGGGCTGGTCGCCCAGACCGTCAGCCCGACCACGATGAAGAAGGCGACGTTGGTCAGCCAGACGCTGTGGATCTGGCGCGGGCGCATGTTCTTGTTCCAGAAGCGCGGGCCGATCATCAGCGACCAGATCGGGCCGACGACGAAGAGGATGCCGGGGCTGCGGAACAGCCGGTAGGCGAGGCGGCCCTTCCAGGAGCGCGCCGCGTACTCGGCCGCGGTCAGCGTCTCGACGTCGCCTTGACCGCGGCGGTCGAGGTCGCCCGAGGTGCCGTGGTGGACGGCATGGTTGTGGCGCCAGTTGGCGAACGGCTGGAAGACGAGCAGGCCGGTGATCCGGCCGATCCAGACGTTGCCGCGGCGGCTCGGCACGAACGAGCCGTGGGTGCAGTCGTGGAAGACGATGAAGGTGCGGAGCAGGAAGCCGGAGGTCGGGATCGCGAGCGCCAGGACCAGCCAGGGATGATCGCCGACCAGCAGGTACATGGCGACCATCAGGGCGATGTAGGCGAAGACCGAGGCGACGAGGTCGACGATCGCCCGCGACCAGGAGGGCTGCTCGAAGCTCGCGACCGATTCGCGCCAGTAGGCGCGCGCTTTCCCCTCGGTGGGCTGCTGCGTCAAGGTGGCCATGCCCTTCTCGAACCTCCGCGTCGTGTAGTCGGGCCGCCGACCACCTGGGAGTCGACGGTGCTCGCGCGGGAGGGTTCAGGATCTGTCGCCGGTCGTCCGGTCGACAGCCTCTTGCGTGCCCTCATGGATCGCTTCGAGGCCGACCCGAGGGCAGTCGGCTCCCTTGCTTATACGCGCACAACCTAAAGGTTCCAGGCGTCGAATATCTCGTTGGCATCGCCGTACTTGCCAGCCCGATCCGCCAGATCAGGTCCCATTCGTTCACACCGAGGTCACTTCCCGCGCGGAAGTAGGGTGCTCAGCCCCCGATCGGGAGCCGCGGGTTGGCGCCCCAGAAGACAACCGTGCCGACCATGCCGATGATGTGGACGGCGACGATATTGACCGCCATCGACTTCGCCGTCGCCGTGCCGACGCCGACCGGCCCACCGGACGCGGTGTAGCCGTAGTAGCAGCCGACCAGCACGATCACGGTCGCCATCACCATCCCCTTGACCAGGCTGAAGGCGACGTCGGTGGGGTCCTGGAACATCCAGAAGACCAGCAGGTAGCCACCCGAGGAGACGTCGCCGACCTGCTTCACCACCGAGACGTAGCTGGCCAGGTACATGACGCCGATCCCGACCAGGTAGATGAACGGCAGGGCGATCCAGGCGCCGAGCAGCCGCGAGGCGCAGAGGAAGGTGATCGGCGGCACCCCCATCACTTCGAGCGCGTCGATCTCCTCGTTGATCCGCATCGCGCCGATCTCGGCGACGATGCCGGTGCCGACCTTGGCCGAGAGGATGTAGCCGAAGGCGTAGGGGAGCGCCTCGCGCAGGTCGCAGAAGGCGGCGAAGAGGCCGGCGTAGGCGGGCACGCCCTGGGCGCGGAAGAAGTAGGCGCCCTGGATCCCGCATTGCAGGCCGAAGATGAAGATGATCCCCCAGATCACGAGGCCGGAGCCGACGATCAGGATCCCCGCCTGCCGCAGCGCCTCGCCGAAGAACCGCAGCGCCCGCCCCGACCAGACGAGCCCGATGACACGACCGCCGAAGCGAGCAACCTCCCCGAAGGAGTCGAGCCAGCGGGGCGGCGCCACCGGCCGGGCCCCCGGGGCGCCGCCGCTCACCGGATCGTCTGCAGTTCGGGGTTCGTCGCCAGGAGGACGGCGGTGAACACATAGTTGAAAGCCGAAACTCCGACCAGCGAGATCACCACCGCCTCGTTGACCGCCTTGCCCACCCCGGCGGCGCCGCCGGAGGCCGTCATCCCCTTGTAACAGCAGACCACGGCGATGATCGCGCCGAAGATCGTGCACATCAGGACCGATCCCCAGACGTCGGTGACCGAGGCGTTCGAGAAGAGGGTGGCGAAGAAGCCGCCGAGGCTCTGGTTGTAGATCAGCTCGGCGACGATCCCGGCGGAGAGGCCGAACAGGATCGCGAAGGCGTCGAAGAGCGCCGTCACCAGCATCAGGGCGAGGAAGCGCGGCACGACCAGGTTCTTGATCGGGTCGACGCCGAGCACCTGCAGCGCGTCGAGCTCCTCGCGGATCTTGCGGGCGCCGAGGTCGGCGGTGATCGCGGTGCCGGCGACGCCCGCGACGACCACCGCGGTGACCAGTGGGGCGATCCAACGGACCGCGGTGAGGACGAAGAAGCCGCCGAGCCGGTCGAGCGAGCCGAAGACCTGCAGCGGCCCGGCCGCCTGCAGCCCCGGCGCGCCGAGGTTGAGGGCGAAGGTCGAGGCGAGCAGCGGCAGCCAGCAGAGGCGCAGGGTGAAGTAGATCTGCTCGACCAGCTCGTCGCCGTAGGGGTACGGCGGGCGGACCGCCGAGCGCAGGGTCCGGCCGGTGAGGACGACGACGCTCCCCACCTCCTCGAACAGCGGGCCGAGTTGCCCCAGCCGGCGGGCTAGCGTTTCTGCCGCCACCAGCCCATCGCGCGGGCGAGCGGCCCGGCCTCCTGGTCGGTACCGAGGGCGCTTTCCTCGCCGACCCGGCGGCGGGCCTCCTCGCGGGCGCGGCGCTCGGCGGCGCGGCGCGCCTCGGAGAGCTGGGCGACCAGGGTGTCGCGGGTCTGCTCGAGCTCCTCGACGCCGGCGACGTGGGCGGTGGTGACGCGGGGAGCGGTCGGCATGTCGAGCGGGATGTCGCGGGCGTAGCCGGCGAGCTCGCTCTCGAGCACGCCGATCTGGCGGCGCAGCTCACGGCGGACACCGATGGCTTCGGCTTCGGCGGGGTCGAGGGCGCCGGGCGCGGGCGACGCGGGGGTGGCGGGCGCGTCACCCGGGATCCCGGCGCAGACCAGGGCCACCTCGGCGAGCTCACGGGCGCCGAGGCCGGCGGCGAGCGCCTTGCGGATCGCCTCGGCGGCGATCTCCTCGAGCTCGGGCGCAGTGCGGACGTCCGCGGCGACGAAGGTGCCGCGGCCTTGGTGGCTGACCACGAGCCCGGCCGCTTCGAGGCCGGCGTAGACGGAGCGGACCGTATTGAGGTTGACCCCCGCCCACTCGGCGAGGCGGCGGACGCTGGGCAGGCGCTCGCCGCCGGGGAGGCGACCGGTCGCGATCAGGGCCCGCAGGCGGAGGGTCAGTTGCAGGCCGACCGGCAGCTCGTCGTCCGGGTCGACGGCGAACGGGTTCGGGGAGTCGGTGACCGACTGTGCCATTGATACAGCACAGTAGCACTCAGCTGTGCGTCAAATCAAACAGCGGCGCACGTCGGTGGGCGCGTCGCTATTCGCAGCGGGGGCGTTCGCCTTCCGGAAGTTCGTGGACCTTGCCGTGGGAATCGACCGTGAAGCCGATCGGGCTCGGGCTCGAGGGCGTGGGGGCGGGCTTGCCGTCGACGCTGATCGTGACCGAGCCGTTGCCGAAGGCGGCGGTGTAGGAGCGCGAGCTGAACGGCCCCATCGTTTCGCCCGCGGCGAGGGTGAGGCCGTCGACCAGCGGCCTGCCCTTCGCGTTCATCACGCAGGCCCAGACTTCGGCGGTCGGTTCGATCTCCAGCTTCACGGCCTTCGCCTTGGAGGAACGACCCGACGACCCCCGCCCGGTCACGCCGGGGTGCTTGCGCGCCCCGCCCTTCGCGCCCGCCATGCCGCCACCGTTGCTCCCCGCGTTGCCGCTCCCGCCGCCGTTCGCTTCCGTCGACCCGCCGCCGCCCGAGACGAGCAGCACGATCCCGACGACGATCGCCACCACGACCGCCGCGGCGCCGACCCAGGTGTAGATCGCCTGGCGCTGCCGGCGGCGGCGCAACGCCTCGGCCTTGCGCGAGGTGGTCCGGGCGAAGGGCGAGGTCGGCGCCTCACCCTGACCAACCGCCCCGCGCTGCCGGCGGTACTCCTCGACCAGCGGCTCGGGATCGACGTCGACGAACCGCGCGTACTTGCGGATGAAGGAGCGCGCATAGAACTCCTCCGGCAGCGCGTCCCAGTCTTCCTCCTCGATCGCGCGCAGGTAGCGGGTGCGGATTCCCGTGACCGATTCGACCTCTTCGAGGTCCACTGCCCGCCGGGCCCGCGCCTCGGACAGGGTGTCGCCGATTACACCCACGTCTCAATTGTGCAAATTTTCGGCGCGAATGTCGCGGCAGCGCCCCCGACGCCTGTAACCCCTGCGGGTGACAAGCGTCGGCAGGGGCACGCCAGGGGATCTAAACCTCGACCGGGACGCGGGGAGCGTCGTCGGCCTCGACCGTGGGCGGAGGGCCGACCGAGAGGCCGTGCTCGGAGACGTCGCGCACCTCCGACATCCGCGACGGCAGCAGCCAGAGAACCCCGGCGATGCCGCCGACCGCGGCGATCCACATCGTCGGGCGCAGGCCGAACGCGCCGGCCAGGAAACCGCCCGCCAGTGCGCCGATCGGGCGGATGCCCCAGTTGACGAAGAGGATCGCCCCCCAGACGCGGGAGCGCAACTCGTCGGGGATGACCGCCGCCTGCACCGAGCCGAGGCCGACGTCGAGGATCATCACCCCGACCCCCGAGCCGAACTCGGCGATCGTCAGCAGCGCCATCGAGACGGCCGGCGGCCCGGAGGCGAGCGGCACCAGGATCAGCGGCAGCGGCGCGAGGATGAAGGAGAGGATCAGCGCGTTGCCGAGGCCGATCCGCGCGTTGAGTCGCTTGGCGCAGGCGGAGCCGACGATGCTGCCGAGCGCGCCGAGCCCGAGCGCGATCCCGATCGCCCCCGAGCCGAGGCCGAGCTCACGCGTCGCGAAGAGCACGACCAGCGCCCAGAAGGCGGTGTTGAAGAGGTTGAAGGTGGCGGTCCCGAGCAGCGCCGCCTGCAGCAGCGGCGTGCGCCGGACGAAGCGGATGCCGGCCGCGAGGCCGCCCGACCCCGAGGTCGCCACGGGCGGCTCGGGGACCTCGGCACGGCGGACGAAGAACGCCGAGAAGAGGAAGGTGACGCCGTCGACGGCGATCGCCACCGGCGCGGTCAGCGCCGCGACCAGCAGGCCGCCGAGCGTCTTGCCACCGATCAGCGAGACCGAGCGGCTGCCGATCAGCAGCGAGTTGGCCTCGACGTACTCCTCCGGCTTGACCAGCGAGATGAAGACGGTCTGTTCGGCGACCATGAAGAGGACCGCGAGCGTGCCCGTCGCGAAGGCGGCGACGTAGAGGATCGGCATCGTCAGGACGCCGACCAGAGCGGCGATCGGCACACCGAGCAGGAGCGCGGCGCGGCCGAGGTCGGCGGCGATCAGGATCGCGCGGCGGCTGCGGCGACGGTCGGCCCAGGCGCCGAGGTGGATCGCGAAGAAGAGGCTCGGCGCCAGCTCGACCGCGGCCAGGATTCCCATCTGCTCGGCGCTGGCGTGGAGGGTGAGGACCGCCAGCAGCGGGATCGCGAGCAGCGCGATCTCGTCGCCGAAGAGCGAGATGCTCTGCCCCGTCCAGTATTCGCGGAAGGGGCGGTTGACCCGCAGCAGTCGCGGCACGCGGCGGCGCATCAGCCCGGCACTTCGTCGTCGATCGGGAAGCCGAGCTGGATGAAGGTGATGGCGCGCGAGTCGACCGGCCGCGCCGCCTCGTCGGTGATCCGCCGCGCGTACGGCTCGAGCATCTTGCCGATCCGCTTGTTCAGGTCTTCGAGCTCGGCGGGCGTCGCGTAGAGCATGCGGTCACCGAGGATCGCCGCCTCCGACCACTCGTGGGTCTCCTCGCGGCGCCGTTCGACCCAGCGCAGCGACTCCTCGAACCAGCGCTCGACGACGACCCGGGTGAGCATGTCGCCCGCCTCGTCGACTTCGCCCCGCGGCCCGCGCGCCGCCCATTCGTGGCCGATCGCGGTGGCCCGCCAGGGTCGCGCCCGGCCACGGCCGCCGCCCGCCTCCTCGACCAGCTTCCACTTGGCGAGCTGGCGCAGATGGAACGAGCAGGCGGCCGGGCTCTCGTTGATCCGGTGGCCCGCCTGGGTCGCGGTCAGCGGCCCGACCCGGCGCAACAGCGCGAGCAGCTTCAGCCGGGTCGGATGGGCGACGGCGCGGAGCGCCCGCGGGTCGGTGAGCTGGACGACCGCCTCTGGCATCGTCGAAAGATAACTTTCGAAAGACTCCTTTTCAAGAAGAACCGAAACGTTTACGCTGCATCGCCCAGGTGCGTTCGCAGTTCTCTGCGCTATGCGGGGATAATAGTGCTCCGTCAGGTAGCTCCAGGCGGATGCAGGAAGAGAGTGTCGGGCGGCAGCCGTCGGCGACAGGTGGGGCATGTCCCCTGCCGGCAGGCCAGGAGCTCCTGCAGCTCCCTGACGACCTCGAACAGCGAGGTCAGGCGGCCGCCCTCGGTCGAGGACGGCGCAGCCGCTCCGTGGTGAGGAAGCCGTGGGCGACCGAGACCAGGGTGACGTGGTGGTTCCAACCGGGGTAGGAGCGGCCCTCGAAATGGTCGAGCCCGAGAGCGTCCTTCAGCTCGCGGTAGTCCTGCTCGACGCGCCGGCGCAGCCTGGCGAGGGAGACCAGCCGCTCGATCGGCGTGTCCGCGGAAAGGTTGGAGAGCCAGAAGTCGGTCGGTGCCTCCTTCCCCTCCGGCCACTCCGCGAGCAACCAGCACACGGGCAGCTCGCCGTCGGGATCGGCGCGGCGCAGCTTGACGTTGGCGGGGCGAACGCGCAGGGCCATGAAGCGCGAGGCAAGTGGCCCCCGCGTCCCCTCGCGCCAGCCGACCTCGACGCAGGCGTCCTCGCCGGCGGCACGGGCGAGACCGGCGAGTGAGTCAAAGGGGCGGCGGTAGCGGGCAGCGGGCGGGCGGCCCCTGCCTGGACCCTTCGGGCGCTCGGGCTCCGCGCTCTCGGGCAGCGCCGAGGTCGACCCCTTGACGTCGAGCACGTAGTCGATCTCGCGCTGCGCCAGGCCCGCGCGCAACTCGGTGACGTCCCCGTAGGCGGCGTCGCCGAGCACGACGGGGGGCTCCAGGCCCCAATCGCGCAGCTCGTCGATCATCTGCAGGGCGAGCCTCCACTTGGGCTCATGTGTCACTTCCCCGGGAACCCGGCAGGCCTCCCGCCGTGGGTCAGCATCCCACTCGGCAGGCATGAACAGCCGCCAGTCGATCGGGCAGGAGGCCTGCGGGGTGGCAGCGGAGATCGAGACGCCCACCTGGCAGTTGCCGACCTTGCCCAGGGCGCCGCAGTACTGGCGCGCCACGCCGACCGAGCGGTCCCCGAACTTGGGGAAGCCGGTGTCGTCGATCACCCAGGCATCGGGCTCGATCTCGGCGTCCATCCGCAACGCCAGCCGCCGACGCACCGGCTCCGGGCGCCATGGCGACTGGTTGACGAACTGCTGCAGGCATTGCTCGTCGCCGTCCTCCAGGCGGGCGGCCATCGGCTCGATCGACTTGCGCCTGCCGTCGAGCATCAGGCCGCGCAGGTAGACCTCGCCCCAGCGGCGCTGGTCCTTGCGCGCCATCGGCTCGAACATCTCCGCGGCGAACTCGACCAGGCGGCCGCGGGTCCGCTGCAGCTTCGCGGCGCTGAGTCCCGTCACCGTCACCGTTGCCATTCTCGCCTCCTCCGTGGATGCCATCGCGGAGGGGTTCGCCTGCTCGGGGCGAAGTTCCTGCAAGACCTAACGGAGCACTATAAGTGCGAACGCACCGTCAGTCGAACTGGCCGGCGAGCTCCTCGCCCGCCTCCGCCCGGCGGCGCCGACCGATCCGGCAACCCGGTCATCGGTGCTTGACGCCCTCTCCTTTGTCGCGGTGTGCCGTCCCGCGATGGGTTCTACCCGGAGAGGGCGCTCGGTAGCCGCCCGCTCAGAGCCCGACCGGGTGGCGGACGACGAAGCCCTTCGCGTAGAAGGGTTCGGCGTGCCAGCGCGGGCCGGTGACGCCGGTCGGGTCGCCGCCGGTGTCCCAGCGCAGCCCGGCGACGGTCATGTAGACGTGTTCCTTGTTGGCGTAGATCGTGATCCACTTGCCGGGGCCCGGTTCGCCCCAGGTCATGAAGGAGCCGGAGACGAGCGGCGCTTCGAGCAGCTTGGCGCCGTGCAGCGCGTAGGAGACCGAGCCCGAGCAGTCGTAGCCCTTGTCCCACCAGCGCGCGTGCCCGCCTCCCCATATATATGGAGTGGCGCGGATCCGGTTGGCGGCGGCGATCACCCGCTTGACGGCGGTCGGCGCCGAGGCGGGGGCGACGGCACGTTCGCCGACCAACGTGGCGACGGGGCCGGGGACGGTCGGGGGCGGGATCGGGATGCCGCTCGGGGCGGTGACGCCGGGCACTTCGGTTTCGGCGGTCGAAGCCGGGGTCGAGGGCGTTTCGACGGTTTCGCCCGAGTAGGCGGAGGCGAGGCCGCCCGATTCGGCGTGCGCCGCGGGGGCGGCGGCGAGCGCCAGCAGGGCGAGGACGGCGATCGCGAAGCCGGCGATCCAGGCCGTCGGGGTGCTTGCATGCGGTCGCCCAGAGAAGCTCACGCATGCGTGATCGGCCGCTCCCGGGCGAGCGTGAAATTTTGCACGTCGACACCCAAACGCGAATTCCTTCCCGACTCTCGATAAAAAGACGCCGGTGCGCCGCCTCACCCTGCTCCTCGCCGTGATCGCCCTGTTCGGGGCGATCGGGACGTCCGCCGCCCAGGCCTCGCCCTGGATGCTGACCACGCTCAACCTCGGCGACTCGGAAACGATCTTCGGGATGCACTGCGAAGCGAGCGGCTTCTGCGTCGGGGTCGGCCAGGAAGGCGTCGTCGTCCAGTCGACGGCGCCGACCGCGGGCCCCTCGGCCTGGTCGATCGGCCACGTCGGGGTCAGCGAAGAACTGCGCGGCAACCTGCGCAGGATCTCCTGCCCGTCGTCTTCGCTCTGCGTCGCGGTCGACTTCAGCGGTGGCGTCTGGACGACCACCGACCCGGGCGCCGGCGCCGCCTCCTGGACCGGGACGAAAATCCCCAAAGCGAAGTCCCTCTTCGGCATCGACTGCGTCTCGACGACCGACTGCGTGCTGGTCGGGGCCAACGGCCTCGTCGTCACCTCGACCAACCCGACCGGGGGCGCGACGGCCTGGACCCGGACGACGCTGCCGGGCGGGGCGTCGCTGCGCGCCGTCACCTGTACCGGCACGCTCTGCGTGGTGAGCGCCTACAACGGCGAAATCTGGACCACCCACGCGCCGGCGGGCGGCGCCGCGGCCTGGACCTCGGCCGGCCAACCGGCGGGGGAAACGCCGCTGCTCGGGGTCAGCTGCCTGAGCGAATCGCTCTGCACGGTCGGCGGCGAAGGGAAGGTGCTCGTCTCGACCGAACCGACCGGGGGCTTCTTCGCCTGGCCGACCACGCCGCTGCCGAACCGCTTCCAGATCGTCGCCACCGACTGCCCGCAGACGAACCTCTGTATCCTCTCCAGCAACAACGGCGAAATGACCGCGGCGGGCAACCCGGTCGGCGGCCCGCAGGCCTGGCTCACCGAACACCTGATCAAAGGCGTCACCAACGCCCTCTTCGGCCTCTCCTGCCCAAGCGAAACGCTCTGCGTCGCGGCCGGCAAATTCGGCCAGATCCTCACCTCGACCCAGCCCAACGCGACCGGCCAGCCGGAACCGCCGCCGCCCCCTCCCCCGCCGACCACCGTGTTCAGCCACAGGCCGCCGAAGACGATCCACCTCGGCGTCCACACCCCGGCGCCGATGGTCGCCTTCCGATTCAAGGGGAGAGGCGTCGGCCCGTTCTGGTTCCGCTGCAAGCTCGACTCGCGCCCCGGCGCCGTCTGCCCGACCCCGCGTAAGGTCCGGGTCGGGGTCGGCAAGCACGCCTTCCGCGTCCGCGCCTTCGGCCCTGGCGGCGCCGCGAAGACGACGCTCGTCTACCGCTTCAAGGTCGAACGGGCGAAGCCGAAGCCCAAACTGAAGGCCAAGCCGAAGAAGCATTCGCACGCGTGAGCTGGGTCGCGGTCTTCGACGTCTTCATCGTCTGTCACCTCGTCGGCGATTTCCTCTTCCAGACCGACTGGCAGGCGACCCACAAGGACCGCGGGCTGGGGGGCGATCCGGTGCGGCGGCGGGCACTGGTCTCCCATGTCACCACCTACACGCTCGCCTTCCTGCCGGCGCTGGTCTGGATCGCCTGCGAACTGGAGCTGTGGCGGGCCATACTCGCCGCTGTCGTGATCGCCGTCCCGCATCTGATCCAGGACGACGGCCGCCTGCTCGACGGCTACATGCGGCGGGTGAAGGGGCCGGGCTCGGTCGCCTCCTCCGGCCTGCGGATCACGGTCGACCAGTCCTTCCACGTCGTCGCCCTGCTCGGCGCGGCGCTGCTCGTGGTCTCCTGACCCCCCCCCGGCGCGCGTCAGGAGATCGTCCAGACGGTGATCTTGTGGGTGCGGCCGCGGACCTCGTGCTCGCCGACGATCCGCAGCTCGACCGCGTCGCCGCGCATCGCCACCTTGGTCGAGTCGGCGACGAACACCTGATGACCGGAGCCTTTGGTCATCCCCTCGAGTCGCGCCGCGGTGTTGGTGGTGTCGCCGATCGCCGTGTACTCGATCCGACGCTCCGAGCCCACCTGTCCCGACATCACCGTGCCGCTGTTGATCCCGATCCCCATCGCGAAACCGTCACCGAGCCCCTCCCTCACCAGCCACTCGTTGAAGCGCGGCAACCGCACCCGCAGCATCTCGCGGGCCGCGACGAGGGCGCGGTCGGCGTGGTCCTCCTGCTCGATCGGCGCCCCGAAGACGGCCATGATCCCGTCGCCCATGTAGGCGACCAGGGTGCCGCCCTCGTCCATGATCGCGTCGCTCATCTCACCGAGGTAGCGGTTCAGGACCTCGATCACCCGTTCCGGCTCAAGCTCCTCGGCGAAGCTGGTGAAGCCGCGCAGGTCGCTGAAGAGGACGGTGCACTCGCGACGCACGCCGCCGAAGCGGAGGTCTTCGTCGTCGACCCGCTCGAGCACGTCGGCGACGACCGCCTCGGGGACGAAGCGGGCGAAGGTGTCGTGGACGCGCTGGCGCTCGAAGCTGGTGATCAGGTAGTTGGTGGCGAGCGCGCCGAGGGCCGCGAGGGTCAGGGCGATCAGCGGGTAGACGACCGGCAGCACGGTGCCGGAGTCGAAGCCGAGCCGGGTCGCGACGGCGTAGACGACGCCGAGGAGCACGGCGCCGGCCAGCGCCGGCGGCGGCTTCAGCCAGAGCGCGGCGGCGGCCGGGGCGGCGGCGAAGAGCAGGATCAGGATCACGTCGATCACCGCCGCCGAGGAGGAGAGCGGGAAACCGTGGGCGGCGGTCCAGATCGCGTTGGCCTGCAGTTCGGGACCGGACATCAGTTCGTCGCCGGTGGTCGAGGTCGCGTGGAGGTCCTGCAGCGAGGGCGCGGTGGCGCCGATCACGACGGTCTTGCCGCGGAAGACCGAGGCCGGGACCTTGCCGCGCAGCACCCGCGAGAAGGGCACGTTGCGGAAGGTGTCGGGCGGGCCGCGATAGTCGATCCAGGCCTTGCCGTCTTCGAATTCGTCGGGGGAGATCCGCTCGCCGGTCATCGCTTCGGCGGCGACGACGCCGAAGCTCTTCAGCCCTTCGTAGTCGTAGAGCATCTTGCGGGTCGTCCCCCCGGATTCGACCGGGACGACGGTGTCGCCGGCCCTGGCGCCGACCGCGTGGACGACTTCTTCGCCGCCGAAGATGCGGCTCTTGCCGTGGCCGTTCGTTTCCGTGGTCGAGAGGACGACGCCGGGGGCGCCTTTCACCGCTTCGATCAGGGCGTCGTCCTGGCGTTCAGTGGTCTGCTCGGTGAACTGGATGTCGACCGCGATCGCCTTGGCGCCGTCCTTGCTGAGGTTTTCGATCACCCGCCCCTCGAGCGAGCGCGGGAACGGCCAGCGGTGATTGGGTAGTTCGTCGAAGGTGCGGTCGTCGATGCCGACGACGACGATTTCGTCCGGCGTCGCCCGGGTGCCGCGGACGGCGAAGCGGGCATCGACGCTCTGCGCCTCGAGCGTCCGCAACAGGCCGGTCGCGTAGAAGACGACGCCGACCGCCGCCGCGACGAGGAAGACGACCAGCATCGCCCGGCCGCGCCGTCGCCGCAGCGAACCTCCCCGGATCACCCTTCGCCGGCTACGTAGGTCTTGCCCGCCGGCAGCGGCAGCGTCTTGTGGGTGGTGAAGTCACGGACGCTGACGATGCCGCGGCGCGTCCGGAAGAAGGTGGTGCCGTTGCAGCGGTCTTCGACCAGCCAGATCGTCCCCCGCACCGTCGCCGACCCGTTGTTGCCTTCGGTGCGGAAGTTGCCGTGGCCGCTGCCCCAGAGCTTGCCCGCCGTGCCCGAGCCCGGCCGCGCGGCGAGTGAGCTCGCGAGCGCGAGGCGGGGCGTGCCGCCGGACCGCGGCGCCGGGCAGGCGGTGGTGTCGAGCAGTTCGAGCACGACGAGGCCGGCGCCTTCACGCTGTTTCACCTTGAAGACTCCGCCGAAGAAGTTGGCGGACTGTTCGGTCCCGTCGGGATCGATCGAGGTGAGCCGGACCTTCCCCTTGGTCGCATCGATCACGGCGCCGACCGGGATTTCCTTCAGTTCTTCCAGCGGCACGAACTTCTTCGAGCCCGGCAGCTTGATCAGCACCTTGCCTTCTTCGGGTGCGACGACGACGCTTTCGCCGTTTTCGGGAGTCGGCCCCGTGGTGACCAGCACTTGTGTCTGCTGGGGCGGCGAGGTGACGGTCCAGCGATAGGCGGTCGGCGCACCCTTGTTGCCCACTTCGTCGGTGGTGCGCACGGCGAAGGTATGTTCGCCGAAGCCGACTTCGGTCCCCGGCCGCACCCCCACCAAGGTGAGGGCGCCGTCGTCCCACTGGTAGAGGCTGGGAACCGTCTCCGGCGCGAGGTCGGCCGGGAGCAGGGCCCGGTTGCATTCGAAGAGGACCCGGTGCCCCGCCGACCCGACGTACACGGGGGTAGGGAGGGACTCGGCCATCTCGGCGGCGACCCTGGCAGGGTGTGGCCGCCACCGAGATGGCCGAGTCCCGGCGGAGACGGCCGGGGGTGCGGGCGAGTGGCGGCGTTCGTGGCGGGAAGGGCGTTTCGGACGACGTCGTCACGGAGACGCCGGGAACGTCACGCTGACGCAGGGAGAAGTCGTGAAGTTCACGACTTCTCCACGGTCACAATCACGTGACCACGGTTTGTGCCGCCACGGGGACACAAACTCTTGCAGCGCGATCGTGGTGGCCGCGGACCCCCGGCGAAGGCGCACGGCTCCCTGCGGACGCGGCGTCTCCGTGACACGCGCGGCTTCTCCCCCATAGACGCCACATCCGCAATGAGGAAGCCCCCCGTCTCCCCCCGCAGATGCCCCATCCCTGTGTCGGGATCCCCCGCGAAGGGTTCCGTCCCGGGCGGCGACGCACTCTCTACGTACGGCAGGCCAGCGGGCTGGCCGGCCGGCCAGTATGATCGCGGCACGTGTCGGACCAGACCGAGATCGCCGGCGGAGAAGGAGACGTCGAGGACGCCCTCGTGCTCGAGCGCGAGCACTGGGTGAACGGGCCGCCGCTGGAGCTGTTCAAGCGGATGCGCGGCCAGTGCCCCGTCCACTGGACCTCCGAGGTGACCGAATTGCCGCAGGCGAAGGGCTTCTGGTCGGTGACGCGGGCCGATGACGTGCATACGGTCAGCCGCGACTGGGAGACATACTCCTCCGAACTCGGCGGTGTCGTCGTGATCGACGAGGTCTTCCCGATCGAGCTGGCGCAGGCGATGTTCATCGGCATGGACCCGCCCAAGCACGACCGGCTGAAGGCGCTGTTCCAGGCCGGCTTCACGCCGAAGCGGATCGCCGCCGACGAGGACGCGATCCGCGAGATCGTCGTCGCCGTGCTCGACCGCCTCGACGGGCGCGAAGAGTGCGACTGAGCCATCCCGGCTTCCACGGGGACTCCGAAAGGAGGACGTTCCGTCCTCCGGCAAGGAGAACCTCCGCGAATGCCGGCACCGAAGAAGTACCCCGACGAGTTGAGGGAGCGAGGCGTCCGCCTCGCGCTTGAATCCGACCGCCCGATCGCCCAGGTCGCCAAAGACCTCGGGATCCAGCGCGAGTCGCTGCGTCGCTGGGTCCGCCAGGCCGAAGCCGACGAGGGCAGACGGGCGGACCTGCTCACCAGCGACGAGCGAGAACGACTGAAGGCCCTGGAGCGCGAGAACCGGGAGCTGCGGCGCGCCAACGAGATCCTCAAGGCCGCCTCGGTTTTTCGCGACCGAGCTCGACCCGCACCGGCCGAGGTGAGCGCGTTCGTCGAGGAGCGGCGCGCCGACTTCGGGGTCGAGCCGATCTGCAGGGCCCTGGGGGTGTCGGCCTCCGCCTACTAGCAGCGGCGAGGAGGACGCCGCTCCGCCCGTCGAGTCGAGGACGAGCGCCTGCTCGCGAAGATCGAAGAGGTCCACGCCGGTGCCTACCACGCCTACGGCTCGCGGCGGGTCTGGAAGGAGCTGCGGCGCCGCGGCGAGACGGTCGCCCGCTGCACGGTCGAGCGGCTGATGGCAGCGAACGGGATCCAGGGCGCCAAGCGTCGGGGAAAGCCCTGGCGCACCACGACACCCGATCCCGAGGGCCAGCGAAAGCCCGACCTGGTCGAGCGCGACTTCACGGCGGCGCAGCCCAACCAGCTGTGGGTGGCCGACTTCACCCACCTGCGCACCTGGGAGGGCGTCGTCTTCTTCAGCTTCGTGATCGACGTCTTCTCGCGCAAGGTCGTCGGCCGGCAGCCGCTCGCGTGGGTGTCGTCGCTACGGCCGCCCTCCGGGCGAGCCTTCACGACGACACCCACGCGACACACACGCAGCCCGGGCTTTGACCTACCGGCTACGGTTCGCTCACTGGAAACCGGTGTTGCGAGGACCGGTTGAGTCCGGGCAATACACATCGGCGGAGTTCACCCAGGCGCTCGACGACGCCGAGGTCCTCGGCTCCCTGGGTTCGACCGGGGATGCCTATGACAACGCCCTGGCGGAGCCTTCGTCGACTCCTTCAAGACCGAGCTGGTCGCCGAACGCACCTGGCGCTCGGTCACCCAGGCCGAGCTGGCGATCGTCGAGTGGGTGAGCTGGTTCAACCACGACCGCCTGCACTCCTCGATCGAGGACATCCCGCCGGTCGAGTTCGAGCAGGACTACGCCGAGCGGATCGCGACCGAGCCGCCGCCCGACTCCTCTCGCCCTACGGGCTCGCTCCGCTGGGCGGCGAGCGAGCAACCCGGACCCCTACCGAGTAGCGTCACGTTGCAGGACACCGAAGCCACATAACCCGGTCTCCGTGGAACTCGGGATGGTCCAGACCTCGTCACCGACGTCGCCCAGCCCGCCGTCTCGCGAGTGATCGGCAACTTCATGGGCATCCCCGAGGAGGACGACGCCGCCTGGGCCGAGCTGATGAACATGGCGCTGGCCGCCAGCGACCCCGACCACAGCCCCTCCAGCGACGACGTGGAAGCGACGATCCAGGCGGCGCTCGAGCAGGTCTTCAGCCGCTGCGGCGAGCTGATCGCGGCGCGGCGGGAGAACCCGACCGACGACCTCACCAGCGTCCTCGTCCACGCCGAGGTCGAAGGCGAGCGGCTGGAGGAGCACGAGATCGTGATGGGCTTCTTCCTGCTCGTCGCCGCCGGCAACGACAGCACCAAGGCGACCTACTGCTCCAGCATGCGGGCGCTGATGGAACACCCCGACCAGCGCCAACTGCTGCTCGACGACCCCTCCCTGATCCCGGGCGCGGTCGAGGAGTCGCTGCGCATGTTCCCCGCCTTCGCCCACTTCCGTCGCACCGCGACGAAGGACACCGAGCTCGCCGGCCGGCCGATCAAGGCGGGCGACAAGGTGGTGATGTGGTACGCCTCCTCCAATCGCGACGAGACCCGCTACGAGGACCCGACCGCTTCGACGTCCTCCGCAACCCCGAACACCAGGCCTTCGGCGCCGGCGGCCGCCACTTCTGCCTCGGGACCGCCCTGGCCCGCCTCGAGCTGAGGATCCTGCTCGAGGAGACCCTCTCCCGCTACCCCGAGATGGAGCCGGCCGGGCGCCCCGCCTTCGTCGAGTCCGCCTTCCTCAACCAACTGAAGACCCTGCCGGTGCGGCTCGGCCCGCGGCGGGCCTGAGACCTCGGGCAGCTCTCGGAGGGGTCACCCCGCCGCCCGCCGGCGCCGTCGCGAGGTCGGGCGCCACATCGAGGATGCCGGCGTCGTCGGTGACCAGCTGCACCCCGGCCTCCTCCGCGAGCGCGACATAGGTCGCGTCATAGGCGGTCAGACCGGCGCCGGCCCAGCGGGCGATGCGAGCGAGATCGGGCTCGAGCATCTCGAAGCCGAGCGCCGGCAACTGCGCCGCCGGCCGTCGAGTTTTTTCGTCGACCAGGCCCAGCGACGGGCGGCGATGTTCACCACTCCAGCCAGAGCAGCGGCGGGACGAAGACGGCGAGCTCACCGACCTCGAAGGACCGGCGGAGGGCGAGAGCCTCCTCGCGGCGACCCTCGCCCTCCGCGCGAAACCACTTGAGGACGACTGAGGCGTCGAGGACGACCTCGTTCAACGAGCGTCCCGCTCGGCCCTGATCGCCACGGTGGAATCCTCGGCGGGCGAATCCGCAAGAGGCGATCGGGGCGGCACGGGCGGACGGCGTCCTGCCGGGTCCCTCCCCGCACGCCGCCTCGTTCGCCGCGAGCTCGGACAGAGTCGATCCAAAATCGGAATGAACGGAATGCGCCCGACCGGATTCGAACCGGCGACCTTCGGCTTGAAAGGAGGCGTCTTAGACCGGGCTGATGCCTTTCCCAGAGCCAGATCCGAACGTCTCAAGATAGGAATGTAGCCCGTTTGTAGCCAATGGCGGCCTACACTCGCTTGAAGGGGGGACGATCAGCCGCCGAGCGTCGACCGCGGCGGCGACGGGCGGGCGGTCAGCTACCGGCTGCCGGCGCCGTCGCGAAATCGGGCGCCAGATCGAGGATACCGACGTCGTCGGTGATCATCTGCACCCCGGCCTCCTCGGCGACCGCGATCAGGGCAGCTACCCGATCGCTGCCCTGATCTTCTCGTGACTACGCCCCAACGGATGGGTATAGACCGAGATCATCGTCTCGATCCGGTGCCCGGCGACATCGGCGAGATCGGCGTCATCGATGCCGGCCGCCCGAAGGTGGGTCACGTAGGAATGGCGGAACTCGTGCGGGGTCGGATCGAGTCCGGTCGCAAGGCGAGCGGGTTCCCACACGTCACGGTAGAAATTGCGCTCGACCCAAAGGCGACCCCGGGGGGTCGGGAAGATCAACTCGTTGGCGTGGCTTTCGAGCTGGGCCTCGATCTTTGCCGCAAGGCTCGGTGGCAGGGGAACCTCCCGCTCGTGATTCTTCTGATCGCTCGACCCGACGAGCGCTCCGTTGTGGGCCGAATAGCGGAAGCGCAGGAGGTCACCGTGAAAGTCTGCGCGATGGAGCGCGAGGAACTCGCCGAGGCGCAGACCCGTCAAGGCCGGCGTGAGAAGGAGCGCCTCGTAGTCGTACGGCGGGTAGTAGCGCGGCTTTCGGTCGTGGCGCCCCTTGCGAGGATCCGGCGGGCGCTCGGTGGAGGCCCGCACCTGCGGGCGTCCACCGCGGGCGAAGTCCCGCATCTCCTCGAAGCTCCAGACGCGGACCCCCCGCGGTGGTTTCCTGACCCGGGGATCGCTGCGACGCAGGCGTACCCCCATGAAAGGATTGCTCTCGGCGACATCGTCGCCGATCGCATCCTCGGTCATGGTCGAGAAGGCCCGCAGGATTCCTCGCGCGCCTTCTGCGGAGCGGCCCTCCACGCGCAGAAGATGGTCGAGCAGCTCGTGGACATGGCGGCGGCGCAAATCGTCGAAGAGCCAGTCACGGAGCGGGCGGCCGTCGATCTCGACGTCGAGAGCACCACCGATCCGATCCGAATAGGTCTTGTTGGTGCGCTCGGAGCGCGGGTGGCGCCGCAGCCAGCCGTCCTCGAAGTAGACGCCGACGGCCTCCGGCTTCTCGTCTTGACCACGCTGATCGAAGAGCGCTTCATCGATGGCCCGTTGCGCGTCGCCCTTACGAATAAAGGTGGAGCGGCCCCCGTTCCATCTCGGCTTGGCATAGCGACGACGACCCGAGAGATCGCGGAAGCGAGCCACCCAAACGGTGCGACCATCGGCGTAGGTGCGCTTGTATGGACCCTGTCGTGGCACGGCGCCAGGACGGGCGCGGGTGCTCACGCGGCCACCGTCCGCTCGTCACGCAGACCGGCCACGAACTCATCGACATCATCAGGATCGAAGCGTCGGCAACCGTCAAGCTTGTAGGAGCGGAGCCGGCCTTCCGCAACCCACTTGCGGATCAGACGATCCGACACCTGCAGGTAGGCGGCGAGGGTGTCCGGCGTGAACCACGCGGCCCGCTCGGTCTGCACCGCGATCTCATCCATGCCCGCAAGACGCTCGTCTCCACCGTTTCGTCCCGCCCTGTTCCGCCCATGCCGTATGGGTGCCGTCCTTGCCCGCTCCATTTCCGATTTGCCCGTATGGAGACTGCGCACGCCCGAGACCGAGATCCCTCCCGCATTCGAACCTCGATCAGGTCCTCGCCACCTGCGATCAAGCCGGGCAAGACTCTGCGCCTTCGGTAGGAGAAGGGCGAGACGCGGGCTGAAGGCGCACATCCCGCCGTCACCGTCCTAATCGTCGAGATAAGAGAGCTCCTTCGGCATCGAGCCGGAGCTTGCCGGCTCGGGGTCCGGGTGAAGATCGGCCTCGGCGGGCAGCTCGAAGTCGCCGGCCGCCGAGCTGCGGGCGACCTCGACCCTCGTCGCCTGGCCGCGCCGCATCACCCAGGCGTTACCGATCGGCAGAGTCCGCAGCTCCTGCGGCTCGACCTTGGGCCTCTGCTCGAGCCGTGAATGGCCCTCGCCCTCGCCGACGCCCTCGCCGAATCGGTGGGTGAGCTCGGCGACCGTGCGTTCACCCCCGAGAGCCGAGACCCGATCGGGAAGACGACATGCATGGGCGATCACGGTCTCGACCGAATCGAGGATCCGGTCGCGCTGCTCTTCATCTCCCAGCCCCGAGAGCGATTGCGGGATCAACACCAGGCCGACGTTGAAGCTGCGAGCCTGCTCGGTGACGAAGGCAAGGTCATCGCGGCGGGCGATCGAGGAGAACTCGTCGATGAAGAGGACACAGGGCCGCCCGGGGTCCTTGCGGCGGCTGATGTAGTGGCCGAAGTCGGTGAAGAGCAAGGACGCGGCGCCTGCGGCGTTCTCGCGCAGTGCCAGCGGATCGAGCAGGAAGTAGCCCGCATCGGCATCTTCCCAGCCCCACTCGCCATCGAGAGCGGTCCCGAGGCTCGCGAAAAACGCCTCGTAGCGGCCTCGGATGTCGCGCACGTTGGTGGCCGAAAGCGAATCGATCCCCCGCCTCCCGGGATGCGTCCGGATCAGGTATTCAAGATCCATCCGGGCCAGCAGCTCCTCGCTGTTCCGGGGCGGTCCGGAAGGATCGCGACAGACCAGAGCCAAGACCACCTTCGCCTGGTCACGGTAGTAGGCCGCCGGACCCGTTTCGGCGTAGGCGATCACCTCGAGCAGGCGATTCATCACCGCGTTCCAGTCGCCGCGCCAACCGGCGAACGGCTCATTCGGGAAGACCCGGGTCCGACGCCCGCAGGCCGCCATCAACGCCCCGAACCGGATCGCACCGGCCCGATTCCCCTTTCCGTCCAGATAGAAGATCTGCGCATCGGTCCGAAGAGCCAACTGCTCGGCGATCCGCAGCGAGGTCTCCGTCTTCCCCATCCCGCTTGCGCCGAGGATCAACAGATGGCGGTTGAGCGTCTCCCAGGGCAGGACGAGATCGCCGTCTGCACTCAACGGCAAGGCCGCCTCGCCGGCAAGACGCCGACCGATCACCGGACCATCCGGAACGTGATCTGCGCTCGGCATCGTCGATCGCCGCCTAGAACCCCACATAAAGACCTCCATACGGCCGACTGTCCTGCCGGCGAGATTGTGATTGACGGGGAAGCACGGGCGAGCACCCGCACGCTCGCGTGCCAGATTTGCGAGTCGCTTCCCCCGGCAAGCGCAGTCTCGCTGCCTTAAGCCCGCCTCACCCGACTCCCCCGACTCCCCTCGCGCGCTGGACTTCAGGGCCGCATTTTTGCGCCCCGGACGATCTCTGCAAGCCCTCCTGACACGGAGGGCTCCAAGGCCCTACGGGTTCCGAGATCGCCCGTCAGGCGCAGCGCGCTCCCCTCAGCCCAGCACGCGAGGGGAGTCGAAATGCCCGTCCAAGCACGTGAGACAGCAAGGCCAACAGAAGCGTCATCCAAGATCGCCGCGGGGATCTTCGCCAGGCATCGCCACAATCTGCTTTTGGTCGCGCGCCTACACAGCAGCTCGGCGGATGACGCCGAAGAGGCCCTGCAGGATGCCCTGATCCTGTTCATCGAAAACTACGATCCGGCCTCGGGCGCACCGCCCCTCGCCTGGCTCACACTCACCCTGAAACGCCGCTGCTGGGCGATCGCCAAACGAGCCGGCCGGGAAAAGCAACGAATTCGCGAGCTGGGCCGTGAGAGAGACCGCCAATCCTCGATCGAGGCGCTCGCTCGACCCGAGGCGGTCGTCGAGAAGAGGGAGCTGGCCATGCTTCGACGCCGGCATCTGGCCGAACTGAAGCGCGACGAGCGGCGGGCATTGGTGCTGATGGGCCTCGGCTACTCCTACAGGGAGATCTGCGCGATGACCGGTTGGACCTACACGAAGGTGAACCGCTGCATCAGGGAGGGACGAGCTGCGCTGCGAGCGGGGGGATAAGCGCAGGTTCGGGGCGCCTTTGATCCCCTGTCAGCGAAGTCAGACGGCGCGATCGAAGCGGAGACCGCCAGTCGGGAAAGCGGCAGACCGTCGTCCGAGAAACACGACGACCCCGGCGCTCCTGCCCGGGATCGTCGGTCAAAGCGACTCTATCCAGGCCCAGACATGCCGAGTCAACTGGTCGCCGCGGGTCACCGGGCCCAGGGCGTTCCCCGGCGTAGCCGGGGAGACGCCACCGCGCCTGCCGAGGCCGGATCGAAGATCCGCTAGGAGCTCAGGACACCGTCGGGGAGCAAGGACTCGAAGCTCTCCTCGGTGTCGAAGTAGCTCGAGTGAGTCCGCTTGACGGTCTCGAGAGAATCGGCCCCGACCAAGACGATGTCGAGGTCGTCGCGCTCGCGCATCTCGCCCTCGATCTCCGAGTACGCCGCCATGGCCGCGTCGTAGTCGGTGCCGAATCACGGACCCTCGCCTTCGACGTCGGGATGTCATAGACGATCAGATAGTGGTTGATGTCTGCCTCGGTCATCCTTTGTCTCCTTCGGAGGGAGGTCGCAGCAACCGGCCGGCGACCTCCTCACGAGCCTCATTCATAGAAATGATGAGATCCGGGGCCGAAGTCTCGCCTCGATCGAGGAGGATCTGATCTACCAGGAGTCATCGGGATGATCATCGCAAGAGGCGAGCGGATCGACGTAGGTCTGATCTGGATGTGGGGCGTGCATGGGATGAGGACCGCACGCTCTGCGTGCTGAAATGCGAGTCCGCGCGCCCCGATCAGAGGCCAGGGAGGTGGCTTGGCGCAAAGCCTTCGGTGTCCTGTGGCCCGTAGCCGGGACCGTGGGCGAAGTTCGAGGTCGCCGTGCCCCAGTCGCGCCCGGCGATCTCGATCCAGACGTGGTCGACGTTGGAGAAGATCGTCACCCGCCAGAGTGAATCGACCGGTGGTCTAGGCGGGAAGCCCGATTGCTGTCCGATGCCGCCACGAGAAGTCGACGCCGGGTGAAAAGGGGCAGCGAGTCACTGATAGCTAG
Source organism: uncultured Actinomycetes bacterium (assembly GCA_963824485.1). Taxonomy (GTDB): domain Bacteria; phylum Actinomycetota; class Thermoleophilia; order Solirubrobacterales; family 70-9; genus VAYN01. The sequence goes on along the minus strand of CAWGPH010000002.1, from coordinate 132,673 downwards.
AAGCCGAGACTTGGAGAGTAGGTTGAAATTTCAACTCAGGCGGCAGAGGATGGGAAAGCGGATGCAGCCCAAGGAGAAGATGTAGCCGCACGAAACTCAGGATTGCCGTCGTTGTTGTCGATATAGTCCCGGAGTAGCGGGTAGACGCAGAGTCGGAACCTGAAGCCAGGAGTGAATCGAATGGCGCTGAAAATGAAACAGAGCATCTCAAGGCCAGCCAAGCACGCGCAAAAGGGTGCGTTGGCGAGCGTTCCCGTGTTCTACCGAATCGAGCTCGATCGACATCGCGAGGACGAGACAGTCCGCGCGCGACTCGAGCGGGTGGAAGCGCGCGCGAGGGCTCGCGCGGGCCACTAGTTGAAGCTCTGATCGGCCTTTCCGACCGCGTGCCAGAGGCAGATCCACTCCTCGGTCCCCGCGTGCGGCTCGCGAAGGTGGTACGGGTGCCTCACCCACATTTCCGCGGTCGCCGTGTCGTAGGCGTCGACCATCAGGGCGACGCTTCCCTGCTCGAATGCGAGCAACAAGGCGTGTTCGAACATTTCGAGTCCGAACCCTGATTCCGACGAGCTGCTCCTCGCGATCCAGACGAGTTTTGTCGCCCTCTGGCGCTGGGCTCGGGGGTCTTTGAGGACCTTCCTGACCTGCATGACGGGCATGTCGTACGGGGCGACCCTGACCTCCAGCTGGTCAAGGGCGAAGAAACCGTAGAGCTCGGACTCGTCCTCGGAGAGGACGAGATAGGTCGGGAGCGGAAGCGCGCCGGAGGAGACGTTCGTTTCTAGCCAGGCTTTGGCCTTGGCCCCTGCCTCGAATTCGAGTGGCTCGAATTTCTCGATCAGTTCCCCGACGATGGTCCTCTCCTCCCCCTGGATACTTCCAGGGCCAAGCAGGACCACGGGGTACTCTGGCTCCCGCGCCTCCAACTGCTTCCCCTTCCTTCGAACCGGGAGGCAATCCCCAGCCCGATCCCAGCTTAAGCGCTGACGTCTGAGTTGCCGTGACCAGCCTCTGCCGCCCGAGCGGCAGCGGTCGCTTCGATCCGGGCAAGGCGCTCTTGGACGATCGGCTCTTCTCGATGACCCTGCAGCTCGGCGGCGGAGATCACCGGCACCGGACTCAGACCGTCTTTGCGCAAGGCGGCGGCTGGCTTATCGATTAGTGCCAATGGGAACCTCAGGCTTTCTTGTTCGTGCTGGACAGAGGATGCTGTCGTACCCGAACCGCAAGCTATCAGACCGGCTCGCGTCACGCGGCTCTCCAAGGCGTTTTCGGGCATAAGCCGACGCGACGAGAGTCACAGCCCCGCCGGGTGGCTCGGGAAGAACCCTTCGGTGTCCTGTGGCCCGTAGCCGGGACCGTGGGCGAAGTTGGAGGTCGCCGTGCCCCAGTCGCGGCCGGCGATCTCGATCCAGACGTGGTCGACGTTGGAGAAGATCGTCACCTCGCGGCCGGGGCCGGAGGGGTAGGCGGATGCGAATTCGTCGGAGATGAGGGGGCCGGGGTCGGGGAAGCCCGAGAGGACGAGGAGCCAGCGGACGGCCCCCGAGCAGTCGAGGCCGTCTTCGGCGGCGCCGAAGACCTGTTCGCCCGAGGCGCTCCAGCAGTAGGACCCGGGCGACGGGCCGGGTTCGGCGGCGTGACCGCCGCCCCAGCAGTAGTGGATGCGGCGCGCTTCGATCCACTTGGCGACGTATTCGAGGCGGGCCAGCCCCCCGGAAGGCACCGGACCGAGCGGATCGGCGACGACGGTGCAGGTCGAAGCGAGATGGAGGCCCGCCGCTTTCGCGAGCACCTCATGGACGTACCACCAGGCATGGTTGTAGTCGAAGATCGCGTCGGGCCAATCGGCCGGGGCGCCGTCGGCGTGGAGTAGACGCGCGGTGGCGAAGACCGAATCGGGGATCGAGTAGGGGTCCGCGACGCCGTCGCCGTTGGCGTCGACACCGTAGGTGGCCCAGCTCGAGACCAGGAACTGGCCGGGCCCCTCGGCGCCCATGTAGTTCTGGGTACCGGCAGCGACGCCAGGCAGCGGCGAGCGGTCCCAGTCGGACTCGACGTAGTGGATCGCGGCGACGATCGAGGCGCCGCGAGGGCCGAGGTGATATTTCGCGGCCGCCTCGGGAAGCCAGGGGAAGTAGTCGGCGGGGACTCCGCCGTGACTGCCTGACGCGGCGCAGGCGACCGTGCTCTGGGCAGCGGGCGGTGCCGAGGCGGCAAACAGACCGATGAAGGCCAGGAGGGCGAGGAGCGAGCCCGCGGCCACGGCGCTGATGCGTGCGCCGGAGCTTCGGGTACGAAGCGACCGGACGAGCGCGATCGCGGATCGCGCCGTCATTCGCCCGGCGCGATCGCCAACCAGCGACCGTCACGTTCGGCGAAGACGAAGGAGAGCGGCTCGGGCCCCGACGGGCGGATAGCGAGACCGGAGGCGAGGATCAATCTGGGATGACCGGCGATCGGGTCGATCCGAATCGAGGCGAGACGCGCCGGGGGCGGGTCGCCTGGAGTCGCGCTCTGTGGCGGGACCAAGAGCTCGTGGGCGAAGTCGGCACTCGCGTGGGCGCGGATGGTCGAGGTGCTCGCCGTGCCTCCGGCCCCGACCTCGTAGGAGAGAAAGGCGACGAGAAAAACTCGGGCCGACGACCTGGCACCGGACGATGGCGGCGGCGAGGGCGGGTGAGTCAGAGCGACCGGCGATGCGACCCCGCCCGGCTTCGCCGTCGGGTCGGGTCGATCGCGATCGGCAGAGAGCCAGACCGCGGTCGCGATCATCGTCGCGACGAGGGCTGCGAATACGGCGCGCCGCAGGTCAGGCTCCTCGGCTGAGGTTGCGGCGCGCGGAGAGATGATCGCGGCTGCGTCGCTCGCGACGAAGACTTCCGAGATGCTCGCGACGCTCCGGCGAGGCGCCCTCCCCTAGCTGACGGATCCGCTCCAACGCCAACCGCGGTCGCTCGCGGGCGGGAAGCTCGCCGTCGTCTGCGGATACCTCAAGCCGCTGGGCATCGCGCCGACGGGCCTTCTCGATCCGCTGCTCGGCATGCTCGCGCTCGGGGCCGCTCAGCTTCTCGAAACGGCGGCGGTCGAGGCCGATCCGGTGGGCGTGGTCGGCCGGGTCGACGGACTCACGCAGAAGAGCCTCGTCCTGGCGCCCAAAGCGCTCAAGGTCACGCTGCGTCCAGCGCTCTCCCTCACGCTCCTGGTTACGTCCGACGCGGGCGATCAGCTCCTTGGCGCTGCGGTAGCTCGATGTGGTGGAAACCGGGTCGGCGGCGACGTTCGGCTCGTCCCCCTGCCGGTCGGGCGGCCGCGGCTCGGCCGATTGACCATCACGAGACTCCGGACGAGCCGACCTGGCGTGCCGCCCGGACCCGTCAGGGTCGGACTTCCCCTCACCGCGATGCTTCTCGTACGCGGAGACCGTCTCATGAGCTTCACGAAGTCGCGTCTCGGCCAGCGCGCGGGTCGAACCCTCGAGCGCGCTGCGGGCGGTGCGGCGAGTGGTTTCCGCCACCAGTTGACCGCGCTCGCGGCGGCGGGCGGCGACTGCGAGCTTGGCGGAGCGTGCCACTCCGAGCGGTCCGCGAGCGACCCGCCTACCGAGTGCGAAGCCGGCAACGCCACCGACCCCGCCAAGACCCGCGAGGCGCTCGTGCTCGCCGACCGAGATCCAGCCGATCAGGTCGTCTCGCTTCAGGAAGACGGCCCAGGAGAAGGCGGCCGAGAGCAGGAAGCCGGTGGCCGAGCCGCTGCTGCCATCGACGGAACCGAGGACGACGATGCCGAGCAGGACGACGGAGAGGAAAGCGGCGTAGATCACCTTGGCGAGGACGGCGCCGATCAGGGCGAGGCCGAAGCGGCGGAAGGAGCGGCGGCCCCAGTCGCCGAGCAGAGGGAAGAAGAGGGCGAAGGGCAGGGCGAGGAGGAGGACGAAGGCGATCGCCGCCTGGGTCAGGAGGCGGATCGCAAGCCAGGCCAACAGGAGCAGCGCGCCGAGCAGGCCGATCGCGAAGAGGGCCAGCATCGAGAGGCGGGTGATCACCCCGTCGCCACCCTGCGCCGCGACCTTGGCCTTGTACTTATCTGCTTCTTCGTGGTCGAAGTAGTTCCAGAGCGCCGCGCGGGCCGCCGAGCCCGGTGAGGAGCGCAGGTAGAGGTCGATCACCCGTTTCGGCTTGCCATAACGCGCTTCGGCGAAGGCTGCACACTGTTCTTCGGTGTGGATGCCGATGTGCTGGAGGTCGGCGAGCGCGGTGAGCGCCGTGTTGTCTTCGCAGAAGGCTTCGTTTGCCTTCTTGACCGCATCTTCGGGCGGCGGCCCGAGCGCCCAGTTGACGTCGGAGAAGTCGAGGCCGGCGAACGGGACCTCGACCAGGCGCGACCAGACGTGGCTCATCGCTTCGGCGTAGGAGCCGGTCGGGTCGGCGAGACTGCCCGACTGCGGTGCGGCGATCACCGAGAGGGCGACTTCGTTGGAGAAGGAGGCGAGACGACCGACCGATTCACGCGGCGCGTGGACGACCCAGAGGCCGAGGACGAGCATCGCGACGGCGGCGATCGTGCCCGCGACGGATCCGGCGACGTCGCGGGAGATCAGGCCGCGCCAGGCGAGCGCGATGCCGGCGCAGACGACCAAGGCCGACAACCAGGGTTCGGTGACCGTCGCGTAGATCTGCGAGACGGCGGTGCTGATCCGGGCCATGGTCGGACCGTCTGTGAAGGGATTCAGGCCGAATGCGAGGCCGAGCAGGGTCAGCACCAGCTTCAAGACGAACAGCAATCCGAGCCAGATCCCGTTCAGGATCGTGACGAAGGCCGCGGTGAAATCGCCGATCGGATGGGTGACGCCGGTCGGGATGAAGACGTCGAAGCCGTAGTCGGAGGTCGGGTAGGTCGTTTCCGGCGTGCCGGTGATTTCGCAGCTGGTGCGGGTCTCGCGGCTGTGGATCTCGGCCGGTTCGTCGCAGACGGGGTTGCGGATGCCGAGGCCCGAGAGCGGGTCGATCGAGCCGGAGGAGCCGAGTTCCTTGGCGAGGCTCGTTTCGGTCGAGCCGGAGGGCGGTTCGAGGAGCTGCTGTTCGGAGGCTTCTTCTTCGGCGTGGGTACCGAGGACTTTCGGCGGGCGGCCTTTGCCGGCGCCGCGCAGGCCGCCGTCGCCGTGGGCGGCGGCCTGGGCGGTGCCTGCAAAGGTGAAGACCAGCACTACGGCGGCGAGGGCGAGGAGAAGGACCTTGAGCGATACGGCTCGCCAGACCCAACGTCGTTGAAAAGGCGAGCGAGACCCCATATCGGTCAGACGTGGCCGGCCATGATTTCGACCCACGCCCCCGCTCGGTCCGGGCACCAGCTTGAGCTTGCCGACACCTGGTGGGCGAAGCGCAGATGGCGTGCGGCGATGCGGAGCGCTCTCCACCGAGTCGTCCACAGGCCGGCCTCCTAGGATCGGCAGCGACGGTCGACGTCGATCCATCTGCTGTCAGCTCGACAGGGCATCTCCGGCCCGGCAGCCTGGTGGGACATGGACCGCCGCGAGACACGAAGGGATGCGTGGCCCGGTGGGACAGCCCTGCCGAGCGCAACTCAGCGTGGGTGACGACGGCCCGCGGTCAAGGCGCTCGCCTGTGGGCTCGGCCTCGCCTCGGCGCCACAAGGGTGACAGCGGGCCGTCGTCGGTGCCGTCACCTGGTCCGTATCGGCAGGCAATCTCACCCGGCGGGCGACGCCGGGCCGTCGACCGCTGCGGATCGGGGGGACAGCTCGCGGCACCGATGCCCTATGACGTACAGACGACCCGCTCCACACGTCGCGCCAGGCGATCGACCATCGTCGCGTAGAGCTCGATCGGATCCCCCTCCGCCCGGGCGAACCAATCGTCATGGCGGGCCAGCAGGCGACCGTCGCCGATCAGCCCGAGCGCGGCGCAGATCGCGGCGCCGACAGACCCGGCGACCACCTCCGCGGCGGGGCGATCGAGTCTCGGGTCATCCTCACCGTGATCGACCTGCACCAATGCACGGGCGATCTCACGGATCAGCACCGATAACTGGGCGTTGGCGGAAAATCCCGGGCCGGGCCGTTCGATCGCCACCCGACCGATGGCCGGCTCGTGGTAGCCGCAGGCGGCGCCGGGGATACGCTCGATCTCGACCGTGAGGCCGAGCGAGCGAGCGAGATCGAGCAGGGGTTCGAAGTGCCCGGCGAGACCGTCGCCGTCGAGCGGCTGCAGGGGCGACGAAGGCGGCCCCGGCTCGTCGCGGAGATCGAGGACCGGCGAGACCTGGCTGCGGTCGAAGACGGGAGAGAGGCCGAAGACCGGACACGATTCCTCCGCCGCCGATCCTTGCTCGGGCCAGAGGTTGAGCACCGACGAGGAGGGCTCACGGACCGCCCAGATCCGGATCGCCCGCTCCCCTCTGCGGACCGCGTAGCCGAGCCCGCGCCACCTGGCGTAGCCGGCGAGGCTGGTGGCATCGGGGCGCTGGGCGGAGATCAACCATTGGTTCCACAGAGGCTCCTGGCGAAAATGCCGGCGGACCCGCAGCCAGTTCTCCCAACCGACGCCGGTCCCCAGCAGCTCGATCGCCTCCTTCGCCAACCGGCTCTCCGACGCGCGCCTCCCAGCCGGGCCTGCGCCACGCGCCCCTCGGGACTTGACCTTCGTGACCATCGCGTTCCTCCTGGATCTCGTCTCGGACCGAAAGAGAGGCGACCGGCGGCCGCCGGCGGGTCGCTTCTCACCCTGCTCGGTCGGCCCGGCCTCCTCTACGACGATGAGCGTTCAGCGACGAGATCTCGCCCCCCGCAGCGCGGATGATCTTCGAAGCCTCGCGCGAAGCAGGTCGGCGCGGGAGGGGCGCGCCCGGGGCGGCGCCGGTCGCGACTTCTCAGTCCTGCCTGCCGGGCTCCGCCGAGTGAAAGTCGCCGCCGCAGCTCCCCCACACCCCACGACCGCCGGCCTCGGCGCCGGCCTCGACCCGGTCGAAGCGCGGGAGACCGTCGAAGCGCTGGCCGTCGTAGCGGTAGACGTAGGCCCATCCCCGCCGCAGCTGGACGAGTTCGAGCTGCCGGCCACCGACGAAGACGTGGGCGAGGAGGCGGCCGTAGACGTCTTCGTGGTCGGCGACCGAGTCGTAGCGGAGCGTCACTTCAGCCCCTTCGGGAGCGAGCATTTCCATCGAACGCGCGGCGGCCTTCGAGCCGCACTCGGACGGATAGCCCGGCTTGACGTCCTCCGGGGTGTCGATCCCGACCAGCCGGACGTAGGCGAGCTCGCCGTCGGATTCATGGACTCGAAGCGTGTCGCCGTCGACCGCGTAGTCGATCGTGGCCCGGAAGCCGGCCGAGCGGCCATGGGCGCCCGGCAGCCGCGCCGCGAGGAGGCAGGCGACGGCGATCAGGACGAGGCCGAGGATGATCGCCGGGCGTCGCATAGCCCCCATCTCACGCCCCAGGGGTGGTGTCGAGTCGCTCCAGCATCCAGCGTGGCGGCTCGATCTGGATCCCGGCCACCTGGCCCTCGAAGTCGCGCAGGTGGCAGCGCCCGGCCCGATGTCCGATCAGACGTCGCCTGGAGATCTCATCGTCGGGATCCAACCTCAGCAACCCGAGCGCCCGCCGCGCCTCCTCCTCGGTCTCCACCCCGAAGGCGAAGAAGGCGCCGACCAGGGGCTCGAGCTCTTGTGCGTCGCCGAGCATCTGGGTGGCGAGGATCGGGGTCAGGTTCTGCGAGCGACCCAGGCGGCTGATCCGCTCGAGCAACGCCCGACCCTGGCTGTCGGCGAGCAGCGCCCAGGCCTCGTCCATCGCCAGGACCGAATGGCGGTCGGGGTCGGAGGCACAGAGTCGCAGCGCGTAGGCGGCGAGCAGGCGTAGGACGGCGAGGCCGATCCGCTCCTCCTCGAGTAACTCCGAACGGGCGGTTCCGGCGAGCGGCAGGGTGAGGTTCGCGATCCGCAGCGACACCACCTCCGCCCCGCCAGGATCCGGAGCCGGCCGCTCGCCGGTGCCGAGTCCGAGCTTGGCCAGACCGCCGTGGCCGTGGACCTCGATCGCCCGCGCCACCTCGACCCCATCGGGATCGCCACTGTCGGCGAGTCGCCGCACCACCTCGCCGCAGCTGCGGGCTCCGGCGGCGACCGCCTCGGAGATCGCGATCCGCAGCCGGGTCTGCCAGGCGGGTGGCACCGGACCGGGCAGGATCGAGGTCAGGAAGGAGTAGGCGAGGTCCTCGCGCGTCTCCTCCGAGCCGACCCGCAACGGATCGAGCAGACCACGGTGCCGGTCGGCGCCCGAGAGCTCGATCATCTCTGTTACCTCCCCCACGCCGGGCAGCGCATCGAGCCGATGATCGCCCTTGGGGTCGATGTCGACGATCGGGCCCGAGCCCTGCAGGAACGCCTGCCAGAGCGCCAACTCGAGCAGGATCGTCTTGCCCGAGCCGAGGCTGCCCGCGAGCAGGCAGGTCGGCGGTCGTGCCGACTGACAGGCTTCCGCCAGGTCGAAGAGGACCGGACTGCGCGAGCCGGTGAGGGTGTGTCCTATATACGGCCCGGCTCGCGAGCCGACCTGATTGACCGCGTGCGGCACCATCGCCCCGATCTGATCTGGCAGCAGGTGCTCGCGGTACTCGGGCAGCGGGAACTCCGCGGCCGGAAGACTCGCCAGGAAGAGCCGGTGCTGCTCCCCGGCGGGTCGGTGGAGTTGCACCCGGCCGTAGGACTCCCGCAGCCGCTCGACCCGTTCCTCCAGCTCCTTCTCGCTCGCGGCGCCGAGCGAGAGGACCAGGGCGCTTCGCAGGAGCGGCGGCCGATCGCCACCACCGAGCACGCCCTCGAGCTCGCGGGCCAGCGCCGGTCGCTCTGCCCCCTCGACCGAAGGGCCGTGCTCGCCCGCTTCTTCCTCGCGGGCGATCTGGTCGGCGTCGACCTTGCGGCGGGCCAGCAGGCGCCGCGCCTCGCGATTGGGCAGGTGGGAGACCGAGAGCGTCGCGTCGACCGGGAAGCCGAGCTCGAGCGGTGCGAACATCAGCTCGGCCGAAGGGCCGGGGACGGCCGCCTCCTCGGGCATCGCCCCCAGCACCAGGTGAGCCTGATGGCCCCTGCCCCGCTCGGAGTCGACGGCGAGCGATCGCAGACCGATCGTCACGCGGCTCTCGTGCAGGCGCATCAGATCATGGCTGTAGGGCCGGAAACACCCATCCCCGCCGGGACCCAGGAAGGCGAGAGCCTGCGGGGCGAAATGCTCGTCGGTGTCGGGCTCGCCGAGGCCGCGGGTATAGGCGCGGCGGATCAGCTCGGCGAGCCGCCGCGGGCCGACCCGGCGGGCGTCCAGGTAGCCGAGCACCCGCTCGTGGATCGCCTCCTCGGCGCTCCGCATCGCACCGAGTGCACCCTCACCCACCCCGGCCCCGTCTTCGAGGCCGAATCGCTCGGCGAGCATTCCCCATACGGCGACAAGATCGTCGAAGAGACCCGCGAGGGCACCCGTCGGCCTCGGATCGAGGCGGACGGCGAGGTAGATCTCGCTCCGCATCGCGCCGCGCTCCTCGAGCACGGCGCGATTCTCGGCGAGGTGGCGGGCGAAGGGCTCACCGCGGCCGTGGCGAGGGTCGAGCGTCGCCAATGCGCGACGCTCGTAGGCGGCGGCATCGAACGCGCGCGAGATCCGCAGGATCTGGAAATCGGTCTCGAGGATGTAGGAGAGCGCCTCGAGTCGCTCACCCACCTCGATCTTGCGGGCGTCGGAGAGTCCCGGATAGCTCTGCCCCTCCAGTTCGTAGACCGCCCAGGCGTCGGTCGGGGTACGAAGCAACAGGTTGCCGGTCAGGAAGTGGTGCGGCGCCCTCACCGTGGGCCGTCCTCGAAGACGACGCTATGCCCCCGAGGCACCTCGAGGACATGGCCTTTATGTAGTGCCGGACCCAGACGAGGGAGCACCTGCGCCCGCCGGCCACGCCGGCGGGCCTCGACCGGATAGCGCAGAAGAAGCCGGGCCGGACCGTCGACCCGGCCGCGAGGATAGGACGCGGAGGCAAGATCAGGCGCGAGCACGAGCGTCCCGAGCGGCGAGAGCTCGCCGCCGGACGGCGGGACCCGCCGCCCCGCGGCGAGTACCCGGGGCCGCAAGCGCCAACAGAGTAGGCCGAAGGCGACGCGATGTGGAGGCCGGCCGTCGACCTCCAGACGACAGAGTGCCCAGGCGACCAACAGAGGCAGGGCGAGCAGCCGTAGCGCCGGCGGCATCGCCGCGGGCACCAGACCGATCAACGGCAACCGCGCGAGCAACGAGATCGCCGCCAGACAGGCGAGCCAGTAGCCGATCAGGCGTAGCTCGAGGCCACCTGGAAGGGGGATCCGCCAGCTCTGGATCCGGAAGATCCGCCACCGGCGCCGGAAGACCAGCCGGTAGGAGCGGACGACCTTGGTCTCCCGGGCGGCCATCGGATCAGAAGACGACGTTGGCGATGCCTTTGGCGAAGGTCTCGACCGACTGTGGGGCGAGCAGGAAGATCAGCGAGAGCAGGGTGATCGCCACGATGCCGACGCTGGCGCCGATGTTGCGGGTGGCGAGCGCCCCGATCAGCAGGCATCCGGCCAGCGCGGTGATCGCGGGCACGCCCCAACCGGAGAGCAGGTTGCCGAAGCGGTCGCCGGCCCCGGCCGTGTCGCCACCTCCTCCTCCTGCTTCGAGCGACTTCTGCACGGCACCCTGCGCCGGTGGCGCGGCCAGCGGGGCAAGCGCCGAGAAGCCAAGGATAAGGATGATCACCGCGAGTAGCGCCGCAGCGCGAGTCTTCATTTTGTCCTCCTTGATGGTGGGATCAGCTCTCGGTCGGGACGACCTCGATGAAGTCGACGTAGGGGCGCTCGCGATAGGCGATGCCGAGTTCGTAGGCAAGCGTGTAGGTGTCCCCTCCAGGGGCTTCGGCGACCACCGTCGCCAACACCGCGCCCGAACCCGGCCCCGCCATCCAGTCGATCTGCCTCACTTCCCGCGCGCGCAGCGCGACGGTCGGCAGGGTGACGTCGGCATCGCCCGTCAGGTCGGCACGGAGCTCGGGTGCCGAGCCCGCCAGATAGTTGCGCAGGACCCGTTCGACCACCTCCGTCACGGCGGGCTCGGACACCGCCTGGCGCGAGGGTTCGGAGGCCGCCGTCGTGATCGCGGGTGCGCCGACCAGGGAGGGATAGCCCAGCAGAGACAAGGGCCTACCCGACTGGTGGCGCACCGTGACCGCCAGGAAGAGCGGCGAGGGGGCGTCGCTCACCGCCGCGGCGACGGTGATCACCCGACCGCCCGCGAGGGCGGTCTGATCGGAGGCGACGTCCTCCCAGAGCACCCGGCGCGAACCATGGGTGGCGGTGAAGCCCGCGTCGGCGTCGACCCCGTCGGGCAGATAAGGCGCCAGCGCCTCTTCGCGCGCGGCGGGGTCGGCGGCGTCGTAGGTCAGGTAGGCACGGGCGAAGCGGAGCGCGAGGTCCTCGCTCGGCGCGTCCGCCGCGGCGCGGGGCGCCGCCTGCGCGGGCGCCGCCTCACCGGGCGAGAACACCTCCCGCACACCGAGCGCCAAGAGGACGAGGAGAACGGCGAGAGCCAGATGGCGGGGCGCCCGGGCGGCGAGTCGGGAGCGGCGAGCCGAACGGCGCACAGCCTCGACTCGCCCGCCCCACGGCCCCGCGGTCACCGAGCCCTCGCTCATCGCTCGAAGCCGAAGCTCTCCACGCCCGCCGGGCCGCCGCCGGAGGAGGAAGGCGGCGGACCCGGGGGCGTGGCAGGAACGGTCGCGGGGGGCCCTTCGGGGGCCGGCGAGGACGTCGGCGTCGCGACCACCGCGGGTGAGCTGACTGGCGCCACGCTGAGGGTGGGTTCGCGCTCGGGCTCGACTGCGATGCTCGGGGGACGACTCCGCGCCGGACGCCCAGGGCGCCGCGGCCGTGGTTTGACGACGCTGCGACGATGCACCCCGACGGGCCTCGCGACCCGAGGGTGGACAGCGGCCGTGGGGTCGACCGACATACCTGCCGCCGATCGCGTGATCAGCGGCGGACGAGACGACGAGATCGTGCGGGAGGCCGGGCCTCCCCCGCCCCCTCCCCCCAGCTCGAGCGCCGCGAGGATCGCCAGCATGCCGGTGCCGAGACCGACCAGGGCGAGCCCGCGGGCGCCGTGAAGGGAGCCGGGGGTTCGAGGGGAACGGGCCGGGCGGCGCGGGACGACCCCACCGCCCGGCCCGGCCATCGAGGGAGAAACCGGATCCGGCGCCGGCTGATCGAGGAGGATCGACTCCTCACCGATCAGGAACACGTCGTCTCTGCTTCGTCTCAGCGTCGGGATCACTTCGATGCCAGGACGCGGACGGCGCCCCGGTCGATACCCCTCTCGATCGGCACCGTCCTACGACATCCCTACGGGATCTTTAGTGTCGGCGCCGCCGATCCGGGCTAGCCTGGGTGGCAAGGCGCGCGACCGCAAGTCGAATGTCCCGCGGCCCCTGAGGACCGGGTCCCCGCCGACCGCGCCGACGGCTCCGGACTCTGCCCGGAGCCGTCCTATGTAGGAAACTCAGCCGCCGAAGCCGAATTCCTCATGGCCACCTGAGCCTGAGCCGCCGCCCTTGCTGCTGCTCGACGGTTCAGGGCTCGAGCTGGTCGTAGGCGCCGTCGCTTCGACGGTGCGCGACTCGGCAACGGGCGGCGGTGGCGAGGCGGGCGCGGCCGATTGTGCTTCGCCTCCTTCGAAGCCGAACTCCGACTGCTCGGTCCGGGCGGGCGTGGTCGACTTCGCTTCGGCGCGTTCGGGGGACGAGGCAGACTTCGATTCCTTGGTCGACCTGGAGGCCGCGCCGCGCGGCTGTGGAGCGGTTCCCGCCGTCGGGCCGACGGCCGCTTCTTCGACCTCCCTCGGCTGCGCCGGGTAGGTGACGAGCGGCCGACGCGCAGGTTCGGGGGCCTTACGGACGTGCGCCGGCGGCGTGGTCGGATGCGGATGCACCACATGCGAGGCGACCCCGAGCCCCGGTCCGACGATGCCGGTGGCGACACAGGTCGCGGCGCTCGCCGCCCCGACCGTGCAGACCGCGGCGATCTTCTGGCCGGCGCCCGCGAAGGCACCCGCCCCGGCACCGCTGTCGCCCTGCAGGCCGCCCGTCGCCTTGAAGGCGAGCAGTCGGCCCTTTTCGACGACGAGCTGACCGCCACGGCGGAGGTCTTCGACCCAGGCACCGAGGTGGAGTGGGAGACCGACCTGCCTCGACGCGAACCCCGCCAAGGCGAGGCCCGAACCGAACTCGTGCACACCACGGCGGAGACTCGTCACGAAGGAGCGGCAGCTGCCGCAGTGGGCGAAGTGTGCCTTCAGCAGCTCGAGCTCCTCCTCGTCACAGAGGTCGCTCACCTGCTTGTCGATCAGCGCACGATGGGCGAACTCACGCATCTCCTGACAGAACTCGGTGCCGTCGATCGCCTCGAGGCGCTTGCGGGCCTGCGCCGTCGATCGCAGCACCAACTTCTTCGCCGCCGGCAGGCTGATCTGAAGCTGCTCGGCGATCTGAGGCACGGTCAGCCCGAGCCCGAAGCGCAGCATGATCGCCTCGCGGTAGTTGGAGCGCATCCTGCCGAGCGCCTCCTGCAGGCGCATCGAATCCTCCTGAAGCTCAGCCCGCCGATCGGGACTCGGACCATCGACGGGCGTCTCCGCCGCCGCGACGAGCTCGACCGTAGGACGCACCGCGCGGCTGCGCAGCTGATCGACCGCGGCGTTACGGACGCTGGTGAAGAAGGCGGCCCGCAGATTGTCGGGAGCCCTGCCGGCAGCCGCCTGACGATGGAGGCGGATGATCACCTCGGCGACGGCATCTTCGGCATCGGCCGCGCCGAGCGAGCCGCCGAACCGGCGCATCACGTAGGCCTCACCGAGCGGGCGCAGGCGCTCGCACTCCTGCTCGAAACGGCGCGTGCGCAACTGCTCGGGCCACGCACCGAGAGGTCGCGCGGCCTCCATCACGACCTCGTGACGGTCAGGGGTGGAGGAAGGCGGAAGTCAACACGACGCGTGGCCATCGTCTTGAAGACGCGGCGGGGAAGCAAATCGATACCCGACGACAAATTCACGGCCAGATCTCGCCAAATTCCTCTCGGTAATTCGTCCCACCAGCAGGATAGCTCCCGGGAGCCGGCAGGAAAAGCCGCTCCCGGGAGCCTGCCGACTCAGAAGTCCTCGCCACCTCCGTCCCCGTCGGAGCGCTCACCGCGCTGTCCCTCGCCATCTTTCTTGCTGCCGAGGAAGTCGACGCGATCGGCGGCGATCCAATGCTCGGCGCCCTTCTTGCCGTCTTTGTCCCATTCGCGAAGACGCAACTGCCCGACGATGCCGACTTCCCGGCCCTTGGAGAGATAGCGCTCCGAGTTCTCCGCGTCACGCCCGAAGATTTTGACATTGATGTAGTTCGGGGAGCTTTTGGGGCCGTTACTCTCCGCGACCCGCATCACACAGAACTTCGCCCCACCATTGGCACTTTTCAACTCGGGATCCTTGGTGAGATTCCCGACCATCGCGACCGTGTTCATCTGTGCCTCTCTTTCTGAGGGCCGTGCGGCCCGTTTACAAATCTCATCGGGCCCCCTGCCCGGCGAGCCGCTCCCAGGCGGGAACGACCTCGACCCTCGAGCTGCGCTCGGCGCCCGTCTCGTCGAGTCGCGCGACGCAGGCTTCCCCCCGACCCAGCCGCTGCAGCTGTGAGGGGTTCACCTCGAAGCGGTAACCGCGGGTACGTGTGCCCTCCGGTGTCGGCCTCCCGAGACCGTCGGTGCGCACCGTGTTCTGCCAGGTCGGTACCGCCCCGATCAACTGGGCGACCCACTCGGCATCGCCCTGCTCACCGATCCGGTGGCAGATGATCGCCGAGATCGTCGCCCCCACCCGCTCGCGGACCCCCTGCCCCGCCGCACTGAGATCGGCGAGCGTCTGGGTGCCGAGCGCCACCGAGAAGCCGGCGGCGCGACCACGCGTGAAGAGCCGCTCCAAGGCCGGGGCCTCGAGCGCCCCGAACTCGTCGATGCCGACGAACGTACCGGCCCCGCTCCCCATCCTGGCGCTGGCCGCCGCACCGAGGTCGAGTAGCACCATCTGCGCGACCGCACGGCCGACGTTGCCGGTGCGGTCGGTGTCGAAGCGGAAATAGGCGACCTCGCGACGGTCGATGATGCCGCGGAGCTCGAACCCTTCACCCCCGTCCGGGGGCCCCAACCAACGCCTCGACACCTCTGATGAGGCGAGGTTCTGCAGACGTGCCCTCAACCCGCCGACCGCACGCTGCTGATCTCCTCGCAGGGCGGCGACGCTCAACCCGACCTCCCCGGCAAGGTCGGGGTCGTCGAGCCGCGAGGCGAGGTTCTCCAACTCGTCGGGGTCGCAGTGGCGCGCCACGGCCGACAACGTCACCGGCTCGGTCGAAGAATCCAGTGCCCGGATGACCAGACGCAGGAACGGTGACGCCGCCTGCCGATAGAAGCTTGCGTCGGCCGATCCCCAACTCTCGACCGCCAGGAGACGCTCGGAGCGCTCGTCGACATCACCGTGGGAGAGCGGGTCATAGCGACCAGGCCCGTCCGGGGTGAAGAGATGAAAGCGCGCGCCGCGTGAAGCCGCCGCCCGACGGGCGGCGTCGAGCAGGGAGGCATCGGTCTTGGCCTCGAGGATGACCGCGCCGAAACCGGACCTGGCGACATAGTCGACCAGCAGGGCGGCGAGCGAGGTCGTCTTGCCGGCGCCGGTCGCCCCCGGGATCAGAACATGGCTACCCGACATCGTGGTGCCGCGACTGACGAAGGCCAATCTGCCCCGGCGATCGCGCCCGATCGGGATCCGGCCGTGCAGCTGCCGCCTCCCACGGCGGCCCCGCTCGCGGTGCAGCCGCCTGAGCGGATCGAGCATCCCACGACGCTCCCTTGCCGCGATCTCGCGATCGCCGCCGGCGCGGCGATCTTCCAGCTCACCCCTGAACCCGGCGCCCAGATTGGCGACAAGCATCGCGGTCAGGAAGACACCGACGACGAGGCCGACCACATCACCGGCGCCCCCGACCGCGACGATCGCGCCCATCGCGATCGTCGGCGGGAGCGCCAGGATCCCCCAGGTCCAGTTCAACCCACGCCGACGCTGAAGATGCGCGATCAAGAGCCCGCAGACAGCACCGCCACAGAGCGACAAGGCCGGCGGCGAGAGAACGTGCTCGAGATGTCCCAGGTCAGAAACGCCAGGCGCACGCCCGATCGATCCGTGACTCCTCACTTCTTTCATGCCCCCAAGACGACCCCGCCCCACAAACCGTCCCACGCCCCGGCCGGGTCGACCAGGACGGCGGAGCGCCCTCCTGACCCGAAGCCGCCGGAAACCAAGGCCACCGAAGCGCAGACACCCGCCGGCCAGACGCCCGACCACCCTTCTCAGGGGTCCGGGCGCCCCCGCCGGGTACCGGTGAGGTCCCGCCGATCATGCACCGGCGTCTTTTCCTCGGGAACCGAAGCTCGGGCGTACCCCGAGGGTGAGACCGGCCCCGCCTCCAGTCGAAGCGCCGGCCCTCCGACCGACCGGGCCCGAGGACCGGGACGGGGCCGGCCCACGCCCGGCCGGCCCCGCAGACCGCAGCGCACCCGAGACCCGGAGCACCAGGCGACCGCGACCATCTCGCCGACCCGCCTGGAGAGTCGGCGCGCCTGCTCGGCGAGCGCCCAGGGCGCCGGCGCCCCAGGAACGCGACCAGCCTTTCCAGGGGCCCGGGCGCTCCCGCCGGGTACGGGTGAGGTCCCGCCACCGGAGGCCTCCTCGGCCCATTTCAGGGGTCCGGGCGCTCCCGCCGGGTACGCATGAGGTCCCGCCGGACCGGTGCCGGCGGCCCTTCCCTTGGGGACCCGAGTCGTCGTACCCCCCGAGAGTGAGACCGCCCCCGTCTGCCCGCCGCGGCGCCGGCCCTCCGACCGACCGGACCCGAGGACCGGGACGGAGCCGGCCCGCGCCGGCCGGCCCCGCAGACCGCAGCGCGCCCGAGACCCGGAGCACCAGGCGCCCGCGACCATCTCGCCGACCCGCCTGGAGAGTCGGCGCGCCTGCTCGGCGAGCGCCCAGGACGCCGCCGCCTGCAGGACCTCGCCGTGGCAGGGCCGAGGTGCGCACCAACAACCGAGCGTCTTGCCGTGCAGCGCCGCCAACGCCGCAAGGTCGACCCTGCCCGCCTGAATCTCGGCCCAGAGCCGGCGGCGGTACTTCTCGATGACTTCCCCACGGGACCCGTCGACGCCGACCCGGAAGGGATTACCCCACCCGCCAGGCCCGCCGCCGCGCGGGTCTCGACCGCGACCGATGTAGACGTCGTACCGAGAATGTCGGCAATCGACGACGCGGGCGAGGGCAGCGTCTGAATGCTCGCCCGCCGGCTGACCGTCCCGCAGCGCCTCGACGACGACCCGCCGCCTTGCCTTACGCGCCCGGCGCACCGTCGCCCAGGTGCCACTGCGCAGCTCCTCCCGGGCGTGATGGGGAAACGCCAACAGGACATCGCAGTCGGCCACCATCCGGTCGTTGCGCGCCATGTAGCTCCCGGCGCGCGATCCGCTCGCCGGGACCTCGATGACCTCGGCCCCGCGACGACCCAACTCGGCCACCGCCTCCTCGTTATGCCACGCAGCCGGTACGTAGACCCGATGACATGCGTCGGGGAAGAGATCCATCGCGGCCAGGGCGGCCACCGTGTCGACCCCGAAGGCCGCCCCGCTGACGTAGAGCTCGGCGCGCTCGAAGGCGGCGAGGCGGCGGCGGACCATCGCCACCTCCGCCTCGCTCAACTCCAGCTCGCCACTGAAGGCCACGCAACCGTGGCCGCTGTCTGTCGCCGGCGCACTCATGGCTCGCGCACCTGGATGCAGTTGGCTTCTGCGATCTCGATCATGTGGCGGGTCCCACGCGATTCACCGAGCGGGTAGGCATAGACGTGGTCGGGGCACAGGCGGGCCATCGCCTCGTTGCGCCGAAAGCCCGCCGACTTCCCGTAGTGGTCCCAGAGAGCCCACACCGTGGCGACGTGCAGGCCGAGGGCTTCGGCCTCCTCGCGAGCGATCCGATCGGCCCCGCGGGCGCCGCCCTCGATCACGACCGAACCTTCCGGCAGTGACTCGAGATCGCGGCGGATACGATCGCGGTCGGTCCACTCGCGCGAACCACAGAACAGAGCGACCACCGGCCGGCCGCTCATGAGGCACCGCCCGCGCGGGCGCGCAGCCGGACGTCGCCGGCCAGGATCGCCGCTTCGCAGCGCTCGCTGCCCTTGCGCCCCAGCATCCGCTGGCGCTCGACCCCCGACACGTAGACGAGGTCACCCACGCCCAGATGGGTGCAGCGAACCGCGAGATCCTCGCTCGGCGCCGCGCCCGGATCACCGAGCACGTAGATCGGCTTGACCACCGGATTGGTGGCCGGACCCGCATCGGTGGCGACCGTGAACCGACAGACCGCGACGCCCTGGCTCGTGCGCTTCAACTCGGGAGCCGTGGTGATGCGACCCAGGACCTCCGCCCAAAGCTCCGTTCTCGTGTTGTTCATCCCGTTCATTCCTTTCTTGCTGCGCTGCTTCGTTCTCAACTTGGCCGCCAGACAGCCCGGGATGGCGGCCCGCGCACCGAGCGCAGCGAGGGGAAGGGAGCGCAGCGACCTTGCGCGGGACGCCGAGCGGGCTACGCTCCAAAAAGTTGAGATGACCCCGTCCGACGCTCGCCCGCACACGCGAATCGACCGCCTCTCTTGGATGGCCGCAGCTCCCAGAAGACGTTCGGGCGGGCGGCGATCATCCGCGCCGCCCAGGCGGCGGCTCTCTCGAGGACCTCGCCGTGGCAGGCCTTCGGCGCGCACCAGCAACCGAGCGTCCTGCCGTCGAGGGCCGCCAACTCCGCGAGGGTGATCCGCTCCGCATCGACCTCGCCCGCCGGCCACCGGGCGTAGCGCGCGAGCACCTCCTCACGGTCACCGTCCGGGCCGATCCCGAACGGGTTGCCCCAGCGCCCGGGCACGCCGGTCCGCGGACAACGTCCGCGGCCGACGTAGACGTCATAGGCCTCGCGCCTGCAGTGGGCGACGCTCATCGCCCCGCCCCCGCCCACCTCGCCGAGGACCCGTGACCTTCGATCTCGAACTCGCGAACCGAGGCCGCGTCGCCGCGCTCCGCCATCGCCTCGTCGAGCTGCTCGCGCTCGATCCGGCGTTCGACGTAACTGCTCGGCTTGCGGGCCCGCAACCGCTCGATTTCGCGCGACGCCTCGCCGACCGTGTGTGGGTAGGTGAAGGACTCGCCCCGCTCGGCCGCCAGGCTCCGCAGGTAGTTCAACTGACGCTTGGTCGGTGCATTGGTCTTCATCTCTGGTTCCTCTCCTCGTTGGGGCTGGGCTTCGCTTGCGGAGCGACAACCGGCCCCGCCGCGCAGCCGGGCGCACCGAAGGGGAAGGGGCGAAGCCCCTTGCGCCCGGCGAGCAGTGGGGCAAGGTGGCGCGCAGTAGCGAAGCCCAGCCCTGGCGAGGAGAGGACGAGGCGATCTCCGCCCCGATCATCGCGACCGACCCTTACCTGTCCTCCAAGGTGCACGCGGCACCGCCGAGGAACCCTGTCGCCGGCCTCATACGCTCACCTCACCCTGGGCTCCTCGTGAGTCCTCACCCGGTCCCAACCCCTCGACCGCCACCGCCCCATGGGTCTTGGTCCGCTCCACCGCCCGTTCGACCAGGCGCCGCGTATGTGGTGGGCAGCGATAGGTCACCCGCCCGATCCGACCCTGCCCGACGACCCGACGCCAGGCTCGCAGCAGTTCATCGAGTCGCTCCTTGCTCTTCGCCGTCAACTCCACCTCGATCGCCTCGACGGCATCGCCGGAGGGATCGATCCGGACCATGTCGGCGCGGTGAAAGCGCCCACCCGAGATCGCCGCGGAGAGGAGCCGGCTCCCCTCCGCCCGCTCGCGGGCGAGGATCTGGCGCTCGGAGAGCAGCCGGACACCCGACCTCTCCATCTCGGCCGCCACACCCGCGACGATCGATTCGTGACGGACCAGCGCGGGCGAGACCCGCGCCGGGGACAATTCACCGCGACCGCAGGCACGTAGGCCGCTCCGGGTCGCCGTGTACAGCGGGCCGCTGTCGCCGAAGCCCCGGCTGACGACGACGAGCCCTGCCTTTCGCAGCCGCAGCTGACGCACACTGGTCACGCTGCGGCGGGTTCCGGCCCACCTCGCCACGGCGCTCTGGGGGACGACCCCGAAGCGCGCGATGAAGTCGAGCACCTCGACATCGCGCGCGCTGATCAGGTCGGTTCTCTTTCCTGGCATCTCCGTCTCCTTGGACGCGCAGAGGACAGCAGTAGGGACACCGCACGGAGGGGAGCCCCGGGCGTCACCGCGCCGGGGCTCCCCTCCGCCTCAGGCGGCCGCGTTGATCTCCCTGACGATCACCGAGTGCCTGGAGCGTTTCTGCGGTTTGGCTTTCGGGCTCGCCCGGAACTCCCACTCGGAGTAGCGCAGGGCCCCGACCAGCTCGACCTTCGCGCCCTTGGCGAACTTCTCGCCGCACTCCTCGGCGAGCTCGTTGAAGGCGACCAGGTCGATGAAGACCGGCGGCCTGTCGCCGACCCCGCTGATCGCCAGACGCATGTCGCAGACGGTCGTGCCGGACCGATCGACCACCTCAGGGTCCCTGGTCAGGCGACCGTCAAGTCGTACCTCGTTCATCACTGACTCCTTCCGTTCCGCCCGGTCGGGCTGTGTTTGCTTGCGACCGATAAAGCCCCGGGAAGGCCTGGCGCGCACCGCAGGGGAAGGGAGCGCAGCGACCTTGCGCGCCAGGCCGACGGGGCAAAATGAGGGAAGCCCGCAGACACAGCCCGACCGCGGCCACGGACGAACCGGGACCCGACCGACCACGATCCATCCGAGAAGATCCGGAAGCGACCCCGCGACCGCCCCTTCGGGGCGGTCGCGCAGCTCCCTTGATGGCCGGACCTCACAGCAGCCGCCCGAGGTTTTCGACGCCGGCGATCTCGCTTTCGTCGGCGATCATCTGCAGCGCCTCATCCGCCATCGGGCAACAGTCGAGCCGGACCGCCTGTGCCACGTAGTCGCCGAGGAACGCCTCCAGGACGGCGGGGTCACCGTAGCCCCGATCGACCCGGTAGCTGGGCCCCTCGCCGCTCACCGGGACGTCGACGATCTCGGTCTCGCCGTGGACGGCGCGACCGACGATCAGCCGCTCCCCGCTCGAGATCCGGTAGCGGGCGATTTCTGCGTCGGCAGCCCCGAGCGAATCGAGCTGAACTTGTACGTCGGTCATCTGAACCTCCCGTGTCGGTGGATCGAACGGGTCGGTCGACCGCACCGGACATCCGAGGACGGAACCCCGAAGCCGCAGGCGTAGGGGCCGAAGGAGGCCCCGCAGGGGCCTTGCAGTCCTCGGTGCCGGTGCCAGGATCGACCCACCCTCGATCCGCCGGATCACGGGGCGGGCGCCGATGCCTCCCTCCTACCTGACCGGCCTCCGCCTACCGGCTTCCCTTCCGCCGACCTCGACCGCCGCCCGACAGAACCACGACGCCTGACGACCGGACAGCCCCGACCGGCCCCCCACCCAGGGCGCCCCATCCGACGCCGCCCGGGAGATCCCGGCCCCGACCCTTCACCCGGCCGCCGACTCCCGACCACCCGATGAAGAACCCCCCGAACCGATCATCCCCCCTCACCCCGACTCCCTATCCCCTCACCAATCACCCCACCACCTTCCCCACCTCCTCAGATCTAGATCACCGACCGACCTCCCCCTCACCCACCACCAGATACACCTGACCATGGGACCTCACAATCGTGAGGGGGCGTGGTCAGGCGCAGGACCCCGGCCCCGACCGCGTGGGGGCCGGGGTCGGCTACGGACACCGATTCCGCATCTGCGGCCGTAGCCCAGAAGTGCCTCGAGGTGTCCCCAATGGGTCCGCGCTTGCGTCCATGGGACAACGGGTATAGAAACAAAACGCTCGACGAAGGTCGACGCGGGTAACGAGGAGGTCAAGATGGACGATAGGTGGTGGCGCGGCGGAAATTCGGTGTCCCCCCGCCGATCGCACAGGCGCAAGTTCACGCACCTCCTCTGGCTCGCGTTGCCCGTCCTGCTGCTGGCCCTCGGCGTCGCGCCGCCGAGGGCCGCCGCGACGGTGCCCGGCGCACGCTTCACCTACGAGCTCTGTGACTCGGCGCTGCCCGGTGGCGCCGTGCCGGCCTCCGAACACGGCTACAGCCCCGCCTTCGCCGGCTTCCAGAACTGCGCCGCCCCCGGAGGGGCGATCGGTCTGACCGAGGCCGAACCTGCGTCGGCCACCTTCGGTGCCCTCTGGGTCGCGGTCCCCGCGACCCCCGGTGGCTTCGTCGAAACCGAGACCGTCACCGCCGTCCAATCAGGCGTCGAACCCGGCAACGCCCTCCACTTCAGCCACATCGAGGAAAACGGCTTCCCGGGGCCGGCGGCCGAAGCGACGCGGCTCTTCCAGATCCGCACCGAACCTGCCTTCTTCGGCGGCAACGGCGCCTCCG
Organism: uncultured Actinomycetes bacterium; assembly: GCA_963824485.1. GTDB lineage: Bacteria > Actinomycetota > Thermoleophilia > Solirubrobacterales > 70-9 > VAYN01. Next base: position 110,067 of record CAWGPH010000002.1, on the reverse strand, counting down.
TCGAAATCTACATGTCCTGCGACGGCAACGTGGGGCCTTGCGGTCCGGGGGCGGTGGAGGCGGTGCGCTGGATCGCGGCGACCGAGGTCGACCCGAAGCCGCCGACCCTGGCGGGGATCGGCGGGTCATTGCTCGCCGGAGGCATCCAGCGGGGGAGCCAGACGGTCAAAGGCGAAGCGGCCGACACCGGCGGCGGCGTCAGCTCGATCCGGGTCCTCGTCAACGGGATGTCGGCGGCGACCCCCACCGCGGGCGCCTGCGGCGTCGCGTCGGTGGCCAACAAGAGCTACATCGGCGTCGTCGCACTCTCCCCCAGTCCTTGTCCTCCCGGCCTCAAAGGCGAATGGACGCTCAACACCGAACTGCCGCCTTTTCACGAAGGGATCAACACCGTCCAGGTCTGTGCGGCCGACTTCGCGACGCTCGACACCCCCAACCAGACCTGCTCGGCGCCACAGTCGGTCGACGTCGACGACTCCTGCACACCCTCCTCGGTCGAAGGGGGCGAACTGCTGAGTGAGCAGTTCGCCGCCACCGATTCCGAAACCAAGACCGCCGCCTTCGGCAAGGGCGCCGAAGTGGTCGGCCACCTCGCCGACGACGCCGGTGACGCGATCGCGGGCGCCACCCTCTGCGTAAAGCTGCAGACGATCGGCGTCCAGCCGAGCGCCGAACCCGCCGGCACCGTCACCACCGGTGCGTCCGGGAACTACTCCTACCGGCTACCGCCGGGGCCGAACCGCGACGTGATCGTCGGCTTCCGCCACAACTCCCATCAGGTGGCGCGAGAAGCCCGTTTCTACTCCCATGTGGAACCGACCCTCGAACTCTCGGCAAAGAAGCTTCGAAACGGCAACCGGCTCGGCTTCCTCGGTCATCTGCCAGGACCAAGCCAGGCAGGTCGCGTCGTCATCCTGCAGGCCAACATCAAGGGCTCGAAGCGGTGGATCACCTTCCGCAAAGCGACCACGGGCGAGCGCGGGGGCTTCAAGGCGGCCTATCACTTCACCTCCACTACCCGACCGACGACCTACCGCTTCCGGGCGGTGGTCCCTCAGCAGGCCGGCTATCCCTGGATGCAGGGACACAGCAAACCGGCCCCGGTGAGGGTGAGAAAATGAGCGCCTCGAAGCCCACCCTCGCGCTCGACTGCGACGGTGATCGGATGAAGCGCAGAGCGCCGCTCGGCGCGCGTGCGAGTCTTGCGATCGCGATCGCGATCGCGCTCTGCACCGTCGCGGCGGCCCTGGCGGACGCAGCGCCCGCGCAGGGCTCCCCCGCGCGCTTCATGCTCGAGAAGTGCGACTCGGCGCTGCCCGGCGGGGGTCTCGAAGGCGCCGTCTTCACCGGCACGAGCCCCTATGAAGGCTGGGAGAACTGCGCGGAAAGCGGCGGCGCCTTGATCATCAGGCAGGGCGGCGGCCCCACCACGACATCGGCGTACTGGAGTCTTCCCCTGCCGCCGCCGCCGGGCGGCTTCGTCGAATCGGTGACGGTCACCGCCGAGCTCTGCAGCGGCTCCAACCAGGACGCCGAGACCGTCGCCTTCGCGATCCAGGGAGGCTGGCCGCTCACCTGCGCGCCCGAAGCGCGCACCTTCGGCATCGACTCGACGGCGGGCAGCGCCGGCGAGCTCTACCTCGGCTGCGCCGGCTATTGCGAAGAGGACCCCTTCGCCTGGGCCCATTACTTCGCGGCGACCGAGGTCGATCCGATCCCGCCCGTCGTCGAAGGCCTCGGAGGCACTGCCCTCGGCGGCGGCCCTCTGCATGGCCACCAGACTCTCACCGCGACCGCCACCGACGTAGGCGGCGGGGTCTCCAACGTCACCCTGGCGGTCAACGGCCAGTCCGCGGCGGCGCCGGTCACCCCGGTCTGCAAGACCGCATCAGTCGCCAACACCAGCGTGGTCGGCACGGTCGCGACCACGCCGACCCCCTGCCCGCCCGAAGTGCGCGCGGCCTGGAGCCTCGATACGACCGCAAGCCCATTCCATGAAGGCACCAACCAGGTCCAGGTCTGTGCCACCGACTTCGCCACCCTCGGGCCCCCGAACCGGGGCTGCTCGGCGCCGGTCGGCGTCGACGTCGACAATTCCTGCACGGAATCGCCGGTCGCCGGCGGCAATCAGCTCGATGCCGACTTTGCCCGCACCGGATCTGAAGCGACCACCGTCGACTACGGAAGGGAGGCCGAAGTCCAGGGCACGCTCGGCGATCAGGCGGGCAACGGGGTATCGGGTGCGACGATCTGCGTCGAGGCCCAGACCCAGGGTGACTCGCAAGTCCCACAGTCTGTGGCCGTCGCGACGACCGACGCGGCCGGAACCTTCAGCTTCAAGGTCCCGCCAGGACCCGATCGTCATCTGCTGGTCGGCTACCGACACGACAGCTTCCAGGTCGCGCGGACGCTGTCGGTCGATACCCACGCCCGGCCCGCCCTGGGGGTGAGCCCGAGGCACCTGGGAAACGGACAACGGGTCCGGCTCGCAGGCCACCTCGCCCCACCACGCGCCGCCGGTCGGGTCGTCGTCCTCCAGGCCAACGTCCCGGGGAGCGGGCGCTGGATCACCTTTCGCAAGGCGACCAGCGACCGCCAAGGCGACTTCAGCGCACGCTACCGCTTCAACTCGACCACCCGCAGGACCACCTACCGGTTCCGAGCCCTCGTCCCGCGCCAGGCGGGCTACCCCTGGCTGCAGGGAACCAGCGAAGCCGTCCCGGTCACGGTGACGAGATGACCGCCTCGCGGCGCGTGGTCGCGCTCTCGATCATCCTCCTGCTCGGCGGCCTCCTGAACCTGGCTCTCCATGCTCCCGGCGCTCGTGCCGCCGCCCGCTTCACCTACGAGCTCTGCGACTCCGAGCTCCCCGCCGGTGACCCCCCGGCCCTCGACTTCACGATCTCGAGTCCCGTCGCGATGCACCCGTTCGACACCTGCGCCGAACCGGGAGGCTCGGTCGGGATACAGGACAATGGCCACCTCGAAGCCGCCTCGGCGACGATGTATGTCGGTGTCCCTCCGACGCCCGGCGGCTTCGTCGAATCCGAGACGATCACCGCCGGCACCGCCGCCTTCATACCCGCCAACCATGGCTCCTTCGTCGTCGAGGAGGGATGGCCGGGCTCCAACGTCCAGGACAGCACGCGGACGATAAGGATCAGGACCGAACCTGGACCAGGCCCTGAGAGCGGTGACTTCGAGATCTACCTCGAATGCGATCCGGGCTTCGCCGGAGGGTGTGAAGCCGGCCCGATCGACTGGGCCCATTACATCGCCGCGACCGAGGTCGATCCGAACCCGCCGAAGCTGTCGATAGAAGGCTCACTCCTCACGGCCGGGACGCTGAGAGGCCATCAACCGATCTCCGCCATGGCCACGGACGTGGGTGGCGGCGTCAGCAGTCTCGAAGTCCTGGTCAACGGAACCCCGGCCTACGCACCGACAACCGGGGCCTGCGCGCTCGCCAACGTCGACAACCCGAGCATCGTCGGCACCGTCGCCTTCTCCCCCTCCCCGTGTCCTCCGACGCTCCAGGGATCCTGGTCGCTCGACACCGAAGATCCTCCCTTCCGCGAAGGTGCCAACACGGTCTCCCTATGCGCCGCGGACTTCGCCACGATCGGCGAACCAAACCGCACCTGCTCGAGTCCGCAGACGGTGAACGTCGACAACTCCTGCACCGACTCACCGGTCCCCGGAGGCGAACTGTTGAGCGAGCAGTTCGCCTCCTCCGGGTCGGAAACACGAACCGTCGAATATGGCAGTGGCGCCGAAGTGACCGGCCGCCTCACCAACGACGCCGAGGATCCGGTCTCCGGCGCGACCCTGTGCGTGAAGCTCCAGACGCAGGAGGTGCAGCCAGAGCCCGTCACGGTCGGATCGGTGACGACCGACGCCAACGGCGACTACTCATACAAATTGCCACCCGGCCCGAACCGCAACGTGATCGTCGGCTTTCGCCACGACTCGCTCCAGGTCGCCCACGAAGTCCGCTTCTACTCACACGTCAGCCCGACCCTGAGCGACTCGTCGAAGAAGCTCCATAACGGCCAGCGCATCCACTTCAGCGGCCAGCTGCCGGGACCCGGCCGGCGCGGTCGCGTCGTCATCCTGCAGGCCAACGTGAAGGGATCGAAGCGTTGGATCACCTTCCGCAGGGCGACCAGTGGCCACGAAGGAATCTTCGCGGCCGGCTACCACTTCACCTCGACCACCCGAAAGACGACCTACCGATTTCGTGCGATCGTCCCCGAGCAGGCTGGCTATCCCTGGCTGCAGGGACACAGCAAGCCGGTCGGCGTCTTGGTCCGGCCGTGAGCACCGACGATGCCGACCTCTCTCCGCACCCAGCTGATCTCGACCATCCTCCTCGCCTTGGGGCTCGCTCTCCTGTTCAGCTCCAGCGCGACCGCGTCTCCGGCACGCTATGTACTCGAGAAGTGCGATTACGAGCTGCCCGGTGGCGGAGTCGAAGGAGCCGCCTTTCACGGCTCGCCTCCTTTCAGCGGGGCCGAGAACTGCGCCGAAGACGGCGGCTCGATCTTCGTCGTCCAGCAGGGCGACGCGAACGGCGGGTCGGGCTACTGGAGCCTGCCGCTGCCCGCCCCGCCAGGCGGCTACGTCGAAAACGTCACCGTGACGGGCTCGATGTGCAACGGCGCCTATGCGGACGCCGGCACCGTCGCCTTCGCCGTGCAAGGGGGCTGGGCGCTCAACTGCGCCACCCAGACCCACACCTTCACGATCGACTCGGCTGCCGGCAGCCCCGGCCTCGTCTACGTGGGCTGCGAAGGTCAGTGCCTCGGCGCACCCGAGGCCTGGGCCGGCGACTTCGCCGCGGTCGAGGTCGACCCGGTTGCCCCTCGTGTGTCGGGCCTCGGCGGCACCCTGCTCGGCGGCGGCGAACTACACGGCCACCAGAGCGTCGATGCCCTCGCAGAAGATGAAGGCGGCGGCATCGCCGCCCTCAACCTCCGGGTCAACGGTCAGCCTGTCGCTCCGAGCCGGAGCACCGTATGCAGCACCGTCCGCGTCTCCAACCCCAGCTACGTCGGCATCGTCGCCACCCGGCCCACCCCCTGCCCGGCAAAGGTCGAAGCGAGCTGGACGATCGACACCGGGGCGTCCCCATTTCAGGAAGGAACGAACTTGATCTCTGTCTGCGCGCAGGATTTCGCCACCATCGGCAGCGCCAACGAAGGCTGTTCGAGCCAGGACGTCGACGTCAACGATTCCTGCCCCGAATCGGGGGTGACGGGCGGCGAAGTCCTGAAGGCCGAATTCGTCGCCTCCGCCGCCGACCGACTCACCGTCCCCTACGGCCGCGGCGCGGAGATCGCAGGCGAACTCGCAGACGGGACCGGCCGGCCGGTCCCCGGCGCCGCGATCTGCATCCAGGCCCGGACCGCGGGCTCCTCGGGGCCTCCGAGAACGGTCGCGACGACCAATACCGACGCCGATGGACACTTCACCTACAAGGTCGCCGCCGGACCAGACCGCCGGATCCTGATCGGCTATCGCCACGACGCCTTCCAGCTCGATCAGGCGATCGACTACCGCGCCCGCGTCCGGCCCAGCCTGCAGGCCTCCAGCGCCAAGCTCCGAAACGGGCAACGCGTTCGCTTCAGCGGCCGATTGCCGCGTCCTGCCCCGGGCGGTCGGATAGTGATCTTGCAGGCGAACGTCAAGGGCTCGAAGCGCTGGGTCACCTTCCGCAGGGCGACCAGCGCCAAGGAGGGTGCCTTCCGCGCCGGCTACCGTTTCCGCTCGACCACCCGCAAGACGACCTACCGGTTCCGAGCGGTCGTCCCCGCCCAGGCCGGATACCCCTGGGCGCAAGGGCACAGCAAACCGGTCTCGGTGCGGGTCAAGCCATAGTCGCCGGGTGCGGGAAGACAGACGGCGGCTCAGGTGCCCACCACGGTCGGGCGGGGCAGGTCGCAGGAGAAGATGAAGGCTGCCCGAACGGGCTCGCGGGTCTGTCGTGCGAACAGCGTTGAATGACCAGGTTCCCCAGCGTTCCGTAATACTTCCTCGCCGATCTCAGAAGATGGCTTCGATAAGCGAAAAAGCCCCAGCGACGACGGTCTTGGACCGCTATCTCTACTCCTTCGGCGAGGCCGCTCGCCTGCTTCAGATCCCCACCGAGACCCTGCGCCGTTGGCTCCTCGGAGCGACCCGGGCGGGCGTCGGCTATCTGCCGGTCATCCGGGCCGATCCGGGAGGTCGGGACGCCGTGACCTGGGGTGAGTTCGTCGAGGCCGGCCTGCTTCGCGAATACCGCGCCAAGAGAGTCCCCCTCGAGAAGATGCGTCCCTTCATCGAAAAGGCTCGCGAGCAGTTCGGCGTTCCCTACCCCTTGGCCCACTTCGGGCCGAAGCTCGATGAGAGGCGTCTCGTCTATCGACTCCAGCAGGAGGCCGGCCTGGATCCCGGCCTCTATCTGGTCGACGCCGACGACGACCAGATGCGCTGGGCGCCGCCGGTCGAGCGGTTTCTGACGACGGTAGAGTTCAACGCGGCGGGCTCGGTGAGCCGGGTCCTTCCGCTCGGGCCACAGACGCCGGTGGCCATAGACCCCGAGGTCTCCTTCGGCGTTCCTCAGATCCGCGGTGTTCGGACCGAACTCGTGGCCGAGTCGATCGCAGCGGGGGAATCCGAAGAAGAGGCGGCGAGAAGCTGGGGCCTCGGTCCGGGGGACGTCGAGGCGGCGCTCGTCTGGGAGAAGAGCCTCGCCGCGGCCGCGTGACCTTCTACGTCGACGCGAGCGTGCCTGTCGCGGTCCGCAGGGCGCTGGCCGAGGTTCGCGATGACATCTGTTACGCCGGTGAGCCCGGCCGCCCGGCGGAGGGCAGCCCGGACGCCGACTGGCTCAAGACCGCGGGAGAAAACGACTGGGTGGTGATCAAGCGGGACAAACGGATCCGGACCCGTCCGGGAGAGCGCGAGGCTCTCGTCACCGCCGGGGTCAGGACGTTCTGCCTGACCGGGGCAGGCAATTACTCGAAATGGAAAGTGCTCCAGCTTCTCGCGACCCGTTGGGAGCGCATCGAAGAGGTCGCCTCGACGGTGAACGGACCGTACGTCTATTCCGTCACCCAGGCCGGCGTACGCCGGCTACCCCTGGATTGAGCAATTGCGCCACTGGTTCGCCTGACCAGTCGACCGGGTCACTCGTCGACGCCGCCGTGTGATCAAGGGCCTAGCTGTCGAGACCGGGGATCGGGTCGATCGGCAGCTCGCCGTGGATCTCTTCCAACCCGATCAGATCGTTGCGGTCGCGGGGACGGCCAGCGAGGCGCTTGAAGCCAACGATGCTGCTCAGGCCCGCGACGCGGACCGGAAGGTCTCCGTAGTCCGCGAGCAGCGCCCGCTCACGGACGGTCTCGAAGTCCAGGGGCGGAAGGCCACCACGGATGATGTCGATCACCCCGGCACTGGTCTTCGTCCTCAGATGCGCCTGGCCCAGCAGGTGCTCGTCGAGCAAGGGCTGATCGTCGCGAAAGCGCACCGCGCCCAGCCCCCGCAACGCGGCTAAGACGCGCCGATCGTTGCTGGGATCGTCCGGGACGAGAAAATCGATGTCCTCGGTGGCGCGGACGAAGCGGTTAGCGATCACCGCGAAGCCACCGACGACGACGAAATCGGCTCCGGCCGCGTGCATCGCCGCCGCGGCGACGTCGAGTTCAGGGTCCGCCAGTTCCATCGGCCCGCTCCACGGCTCGGAGGAGTTTGGCGGCCTGCGCCGAGAGGTGTTGGCCGCGACGGAGAAGCTCGCCGACCGGTGTGTCAGGCGGCGGCACCATCCCGTCGCGCTTCTCGCGACCCAACTTGGCCCACTCGGCCTCGTTGCCCGGAGCGAGAAGTGATTTGGTGCGGGTGGACATCGATCTAATCGTACGCCGAGCGCTCGGAATCGTCTCCGGTGCGGCGATCCCGGACTGTCGTGTGCGGGCGAGGATCGCGGTCATCACACGTCGGCAGTGACCGCGATGCTCGCCAAGCGCTTCACTTGAGACAGATCGCCTGTACTTCGGCGGCTGCCAGTCCGCCGGAGTTGCTTGTGATCCGCGCCGCCATCCCGTTGGACGTGCCGTTCGAGAACGGAAGCGACTCGAGGATGCCGACTTCGCGATTGCCGGGGTTCGTGAAGACGACGCCGCCGGTCAGCAGCCGTTCACCAGTTGCGCACAAGGCGGCCGCGGTATCAGACGCAGTCCATTCGGGATTCGACGGAACAGCGTCGAGGTCCGCCATCGGCGCCGAATGGACGGTCACCTGGCCGAGGGCTCCTCCGTATACCGAGCCGGGGGCGATCGCTCCGGCGGTCACCGCGTCGGGGCCGATCTGGCCCGACCCGACGGCCCCGGCGGCGAGCGCTCGGGTCTGCACCGATCCGGGGGCCAGAGCCGCCGGCCCTACGGCGTTCGGCGAAAGTGCCTTGCGATGGACCGCACCTTCGGCGATCGCGATCGCGTGGACGGCACCGGGGGCAAGTGCCTTCGCGGTGACCGCGCCCTTGGCGATCTCTCCCTTGCGGACGACGATCGTCTTCGTCGAGTGACTGCTCGCCGCGTGCGCGGTGCCGCCGATCGCGATGACGAGTGCGGTGAAGCCGAGCACGGTCCCGAGGCTCGGACGTTTCAACTTTGGCATGGTCATCTCCAACCTCCGGTCGATTGCGCCAGGCTGTACCCGGCTTAAATTTTAGGCGCCATCAGAGTCCAGACGCGAACGCTCGTGGCATCGGTCCGCAAATGGCAGAGCACCTCGGCGACATCCGGAACGGACGGACGGAGACGCCCAACGCCTCGCCTGCCCTCCAAGCTGGTTAAGAAGGCAGGCAAGGGTTGGGGAGCCTTCGGGGAAGCTGAGGGAGAGATGCTGGGGCGCCTAAGCGAGACGCGGCGTCGGCTCAGGGCGCTGTGGGGCGCGAAGGCGGGTCCGCTTCGACTCCGAGTCGCGGAGCGGCTGAATCGATCATGGCGCTCGATCGATCGACGCCGGCGAATGCCAGCTCGGGACCTATCTCGAGGGCGAGCTCCTGCAGGCGCTGAAGGTGGTCGTATAGCAAGCAGCGGCGCTCCTCCAGCAAGGCCTCTTCGGGCTGCTCGATGTATCTGACGAAGTGGACCCCGGGCCCGCCGAGCACGGCTGCGCTCTCGGCGACCAGGACGTGGTCGCCGCGCTCGGCGCCGAGGTAGGCGCTACGGAGCTCGAGGCCCAGCTCGGCCGAGCAACTGGTCAGGACGAAGACCAGGGCACCGGCGCTGGTCTCGAGGGTCTCGCCGCGCACAGCCCGGCCATCGACAAGAAAGCGGATTGGCAGGGGCTCACGCGACACCCCGTGAAGGTAACGAGCACGGTGGCGTCAGTCCAGCGTAGGAATCGGGACGAAGATTGCCACGGGGTTCGGGATAGTTGGCCGCTAGATGAAGTGGGGCGCCGGTGCGATCGCAGGCCCCGTGCCCAGGTCGGGCGCCCACGAGCCCGTGTGGCGCGGCTGCCCGAGCGCGATCGGGGCCTCGGCCGCTGCGGGTCGCGGCGTGGGCCGCGTTGCCGCGGCCGGCTCCGATGGAGCCGCCGCCAGGCTGTGCTACGCTGTGCTACATGCGGACGATCACCCATCGTGAGATGCGCAACCAGAGCGGCGAGATCCTGCGGCGGGTGGCCGACGGGGAGACGATCGCGGTCACCAATCACGGTGAGGCGGCCGCGCTGATCGTGCCACCGGGCACCGACCCGCTCACCGATCTCGGTACGCGCGGGCAGATGCGGCCTGCGCGGCGCCCGGTCTCGAGTCTGCGCTCGGTGGAGCGGCGCAAGGGCGCCACGCGCAGCGATGCGATCGTCGCGGACGTCCGCGGCCGCTGGTGATCACCGCCTACCTGGACACCTCGGCGGCGATGAAGCTGATCGTCGAGGAGCCGCAGTCCGATGCGCTGAGCCGCGAGCTGGCCGCCGGCTCCGAGCGCCGTCTGGTCGCGTCGTGGCTGCTGCACACCGAGATGCACTGTGCCGCGGGCCGGCATCCCGACGCCGTCGACACGACGGCGGTGGGAGCCGTGCTGGAGGTGGTGAACCTGGTCGACCTGACCCGCGGCGACCTGCTCGCCGCCGGGACGCACTCGCCGCTGCGCTCCAATGACGCCATCCACCTGGCGGTGGCGCTGCGCGTCGGCTGCGAGGAGATGGTGACCTACGACGAGGAACTCGCCACCGCCGCACGGGCGGCCGGTCTCTCGGTGCTCTCACCGGGTCCGCAGAGGTAGTCGCGGATCGTCTCGGCCGGCGATTCCTCCCGCGTGGATCCGTCTGCGAAGCGAACCCATCCACGTACCGGCACGCCGAGGGCCCGACGACAACAGGCCCGGCGTCCTCGACCGAGGAGATGCGGCCGGGGTTATCCGGATTGGCCAGAATCTTGGCAATTGGCCACGCGATGGTCAGATAGTGTCGGTTTTGGCCACGCTCACTCACTCCCTACACACCGACTATTCGGCATTAAGGGTTATCCACTCGACCTCGCCGTTGACGACGGGCACCTCGGCAGGGAAGCGCGCCGCCCAGAGCGAGCGCTGCCAGGAGGTGAAGTCACCGTAGCGAGCGGCGCGCACCCGCTCCTCGGCGCTCATCCGGGCAAGTCGCCCCAGAAACGCCTCGCGCTGGATCTCGGCCTCGGCGAAATCGACCTTGGCATGTGAACGATGCTTGCCGGTCGACGACGAGCTTGCAGTCGATCGATGTGCGCCAGGCTGAGATCGGCTTTCGTGTTGCTTGGACATGACAACCCTTTCTTCTCCTGAGCCGATGCACCGGGTCGGCTCTCCACGAACCGGCATGAGGTTGCCTGGCTTCGGGGGCGGCTACGAACCGGCGGACTCGAGCGGACACCCAGACAAGACATGAGGGCGCACGATTAGCCCCTGCCGGCGGCTTCATCGAGGCATTGAATGACCGGCCCCGAAGGCAGACGATTCGCTCGGCTCCCACTCTGGCGCCTGGATCTCGCATGTCTTTCCCTTCCGTGTGCCCGCCAGACGGGCGTCGGTGAGCAAAGGCACGGCGAGCGCCGTGCGAGGATTGCGGGCGTCGCCCGTCCGCGGGTGATCGGCATCAGGGCTCAGCGAGGGTCAGCTCGACCATCCGCTGGAGGTAGGCGGCCGTGAGGTCGAGAATCGGACTGTCGAACTCTCGTCTCAGGGCGCCGGCTGTGCGCTCCAGGACATCCAGTTCGTCGGGCAACATCGACTCGACGATGTCCGCCAGCCCTGCGGCGAGATCCGTCAGGTCGGTCAACTCATCCGGATCAGGATGCATTCCGGCCACCTCCGTCATCGCAGCTTGCGCTCGCGCAGCGAGCCTTCCGCCAGGGCCTCCTCGATCTGCCCGGCGTCACCACCCTCGACGCAGCACCTCGGACTGCACCCGAGGAGTCCCGGCCGGCCGCCGGAGCCGAAGCTCGATTAGCCGGCCTGGGATGTGAAGCCAAATCGCAGGACCGGCTCGAAACCGCCGCGAGCTGGAAAGCATGATGACCACTGTCCTCGCAATGGTGTTCGATCACCAAGTCGAGGTCGAGGTCGCGCTCGTCGGCGATCTTCTGAATCGCGGCTCCGATCTTCTCCTGCTTGTCCACGAGGTCTCCTTGTTGTCGTGACCCGGATACGCTCGCCGATCGCCAGGGCCAGATCGGATGCGTTCAGTCCTCGGCGTGGTCCAGTACTTCGCGGCCGCCTGCGCGCAACTCTTTGGCCACGAACTCACATACGCCGCCGCCGTCCCAGGGCCCCGGTCGGTTCATATAGGCGGCGATACGGTCGAGGCTCGCGCTGTCGGCGGCGGTGTCGAGGAGGACGGCGTTGCCACGGTCGACGACGTCCTCGAGCAACCTCAGCGTGAAGCGGATCGGATCCTCTCGATCGCGATCTTCGAGGACCAATTCGTGGCCGAGTAGAGATGGCCCGCCCACCGGGGCGATCGCCAGCAGCGGGTCGGGTTCGCGGATCGAAAGCGGAAAGACGAAGAGGCGGGATTGACGGCGCGCGGTGATCAGGCCGGCGTTCTGGGCGGCCTCGAGAAGGTCGTTCAGCTCGTCGGCATCGCTATAGACGTTGACCGGCCAGAGCGCGTCCTCGGACCCGCTCAGATCGGCGACGGCGCGCTCCCGATCGAAGCGAAATACCTCAGCCGTGTAGGGGCTCATCTGGTCTCCTTTGGTTTCGTTCCCGAAGACGGGAGTCGGGCGACCTGCAGCGCACGCCTGGCGTGCGACGATCGGGGCCGCGACTTCCGCCGCCTACCGCGATGAGAGTCCTGCGCCGAGATTTCGCCCCCGGTCAGTCGGCCGGGAGCAGGCGTGCCGAGGCGGGGATCAGGTCGGCGCCGGCTTCGGGCACCGCGAAACCGATGCCGGGCTCCTCGGTGGCGAACTCCTCAGCCGCCAAGGCAGCCCGCCATGCAGGACACCGACGTGGACGACCCCCGATCCCTCCGCCTCACCTGGCAGCTGTGGGCCGCGCCACCGCCTCGAAGGCCTGCTTCGGCGCCGGCACATCGACACCATCGGGAGCCCGAAGATCATCGCGATCGGCGTGACGCTCTCCGTCGCAGCCCGACGGACCGTCGTGGGCCGGGGGTTCGACCCAAGCGAGCGTAGTCTCGGCGCCGCGGACATCGAGCGGCCAAAGGCGCGCCGACGAGTGGACCGGGACACGCCCCCCGGCCCGACCGCGGTAGCAACCCGACGCCCAGGGGCCATGGGGATAGATGACAGCCCCTCCGGACTGATCGTAGGTCGGCACGCGAGGAGGGCGGTGGATCACACGAGTGCTCGACCAGCCGGCTTCGGACCGAACCCGTAGGCTGCCATACCGTGAAACGCAGGGCGCCACTCCTCTGCCTCCTCGCAGTCGCCGCCCTGCTCGCAGTTCCGGCCTCTGCAGAGGCCTCGAGCTCGCCCGCCTGGGCGCCGAACGTACCGTGGGGTGCCGGCTGCGAACCGGCGCCGAGCCCGGCGCTTCGGACCGCGGCCGACTGCGGCGCGACCCTGGTCGAAGGCGAAGCGGTGGCGCCCGTCGGCGCGCCGCCGCTCGTCAGACGCGTGATCGCCGCGGCCAACGAAATCGACGGAACCCCATATATCTGGGGGGGCGGCCATGCCAGCTTCGACGCGAAGGGATATGACTGCTCGGGTGCGGTCAGCTACGCCCTACACGGCGCCGGCCTTCTCGACTACACCATGGTCTCCGGCCAACTCGCCCACTACGGCGATCCCGGCCCCGGCAGATGGATCACCATCTACGCCAACGACGAGCACGTCTTCATGGTCGTGGCCGGCCTCCGCTTCGACACCCGCAACGACCCCGAACACGTCAGCGGCCCGCGCTGGAAGATGGCCGCCCCGGAAGCGAGCATCCTGCCGAAGTTCGCCGTCCGGCACCCGGTCGGCCTCTAGGCCACCACGTTCGCCACTTCGACCTACCCTTCGCGATCGGCCAACAGATAGAAGTGCTCGACCGTGCTGCCGACCGGGTGGGTCGACTTCAGCCGAAGCAACCCGTCATCGCTCAGTTTCGCATGTGGTAGCCGACATGACCGAGGTCTTCGCGTGGGTGCCCGAGGATCGAGGTGAGCTGGACCGACGAGAGCGTAATCTGGAGCCACCTCATCGCGGCGAGGACTCCACCTGCGTCGGATGGACGGAGATATCGATCCCGTCGGGGTCCATCAGGGCGGACCCTGCCGGCCTCGGCGGCGGCAGAGGGATGTCGCCATTCTGTCGGTGGCTGCAGCCGGCGATCAGGGGGCAGAGACCACCGCGTCGAGGGCGGCGGGAGAACGCGATCCCAGGACCTCCAGGAGCGACCGGGCCTTCAGCAGCATCTCCTCGTACTCGGCCTCGGGATCGGAGAGCACGGTGATCGCGCCGCCGGCGCCGACGCTCGCGACGCCGCCGGCGAGGACGATCGAGCGGATCACGATCGAGAGCTCGGCGGCGCCGTTGAGGCCGAACCAGCCGAAGGCGCCGGAGTATGGGCCGCGGGCCGTGGGCTCGAGTGAGTCGAGGATCTCCATCGCGCGGAGCTTCGGCGCGCCCGTCATCGAGCCGCCCGGGAAGCAGGTCTCGAGGCAGTCGAGCGCGTCGAGGCCGGGCGCGAGCCGACCGGAGATGGTCGAGACGAGCTGGTGGACCTGGGCGAAGCTCCGGGCCTCCATCAGCCGCTCGACCTCGACCGAACCGACCTCGCAGACCCGCCCCAGGTCGTTACGCAGGACGTCGACGATCATCATGTTCTCCGCCTGCTCCTTGGCGCTTTCCCGGAGCTCGTCGCGCAGGGCGAGATCGGACCCGGGATCGGCTCCCCGCGGGCGCGTCCCCTTGATCGGGCTGGTGGTGGCCCGGCCGTCGTGCCCGATGCGCAGGAACCCCTCGGGCGAGGCGCTCAGCAACACGACCTCACCGAGCCGTAGGTAGGCGGCCTGGGGCGCCGGGCTAAGTGCCCGCAACACCAGGTAGAGACCCAGCGGATCGACCTCGTCGCCGACCTCGACCTCGATCCGGTTGGTCAGACAGATCTCATAGGAGTCGCCGGCATGCAGCCGGCGCTGCGCCTCGGCGATCGCCTCGAGATAGCCGTCGCGGTCGAGTGCCATGCGTACCTGCCCGTCGACGGCCTGCGCCGATCCCTCCCCGACTCCCTCCCCTGCGATCGCTGCGAGCTCCTCGCACATCGCCGCGACCTCGGCCTCCGCGTCGGCCGGGTCTTCCCCGGGCGCGAGGACACGGATCGCCTGCGCCTCGCCGGTCGCGTGATCGAGGACGACGAGCCGGGTGGCGTAGATCAGGCAGGCGTCGGGGACCGGCGAGGAGTGGCGGCCGGGAGAGCCGAGGTCCGATTTCAGCTCGTAGCCGAGGTAGCCGACGTAGCCGCCGCAGAACTCGAACGGCTGGCCAGGTGCGAGCCTCCGTTCCTCCAGCCGGAGTTGCAACACGTCGAAGATCGTCCCCTCGATCTGATCGGTCCCACCGGTCCCCGGCGAGTCGACGCGCACGGCCCCGCTACCGACGTCGTAGGTCAGTACCTCCGAGCCGGCCCCCGCGGCGCTGCCGATCACCGAGCGGCCGCCCTCCGACTCGCGGTCGATCCAGAAGGCGAAGGGGTCCTCGCCGAAGAGCCGCCGGAAGGCCGCCGCGGGGTCGGGCATGTGGCCGAGCGGGCGGACGACGATCTCATGTCTGGGTCGGGCGGCACGGACCGGGGACCCCACATTGGCACCGGCGGGGGTCGATCGTGGTCGGCGAGCATGGTGCCTGTCGACGAGGCTGACGAAGTTCCGGGCCAGGACGAGACCATGCGGAGTCCCGGCGGACTCGGGATGAAACTGCACGCCCCAGATCGGCCGCTCGATATGTGCAAGGGCCATCACCTCGCCGTACTCTCCCCGGGCCGTGGTCCGCAGACAGTCCGGGAGCTCGGAGACGATCAGCGAGTGGTAGCGGACGGCCCGGAATCGCTCGGGCGTGCCGGTGAAGAGCGGCGAGCCGTCGTGGGAGATCCAGCTCGGACGGCCATGCACCGGCTCGGTCGGTCTGACCCTGCCGCCGAAGGCGCTCGCGATCCCCTGGTGGCCGAGGCAGACGCCGAGGAGCGGGACCTCTGAGCGCCGGATGACTTCCTCGCATTCCCCGAAGTCCGCGGCCCGATCAGGCCGACCGGGCCCCGGTGAGATCACGATCCCTTCGAACTCGCGACGCTCGATGGCTGCCAGCGGGACCTCGTCGTTGCGGACCACCGTGGGCTCACCACCGCCGGCCTCGGCGAGAAGCTGGAAGAGGTTCCAGGTAAAGGAGTCGTAGTTGTCGATCAGGAGGAGTCGCATGGCTGACGACGACGGGCCGGGATGGAAATGTATGACAAGCGTGTCGCCCCCGCCCTCACGTCGGCGCGACCCCGAATGCTAAGAAGAAAGGATGGAACAGAACAAAACGTTCTATCTCGTGTTCTGGACGAAATAGAACAATCTGTGCTATTCTGAACCACCGATGCCAGGAAGGATCTACACCGAGCTGGCCGAGGTGGCGAACGAGAACCACGGCTTCATCACGCCGGAGGACGCCCGCGAGGCGGGCGTCGACCCGATGAACCTGGTCCGCATGGCCGAGCGCGGGCAGATCGAACGAAGGGGCCACGCCCTCTACCGCTTCCCGCTCTCCCCTCCGGGCCCGCTCGACCCCTATATGGAGGCGGCGCTCTGGCCCCGTGGCGCCGAAGGTGTGATCTCCCACGGGAGCGCGCTCGAGCTCTACGAGATGAGCGACGTCCACCCCCGCCACATCCACGTCACCGTGCCCCGTGCCCACCGGATCCGCCGGGAGGTGCCGGCCGCCTACCGGATCCACCACGAGGATCTGGGCCCCCGCGACGTCGGGCGCCTCGAGGGGATCCCGATCGTCACCCCGGAACGCGCGATCCGCCAGGCCCGGGAGGTCGGACTGGGCCCCGCGCTCGTCGCCCAGGCGATCGACCACGGAGAACGGAACGGGCGGCTCACCGGACGCCGGGCGAAGAGCCTCCGGGATGAACTCGAGGTCGCGAGAGGCAACGGGACCAGGCGATGAATCCCGACTTCAAGCCTCCGCGCCGGCCCCCCAGCCGGAGGAACCACCTAGAGCGGCTCGCGCAGGAATACGGCCGCGCCCATGGCCTCGCGATCGAGCGCACCCGTCGCTGGCTCTCGATCGTCTCCTTCGCGGGCGCCCTGGAAACAGTCCAGGCCGACGAGGGCCCCCGCTTCCTGGTCAAGGGCGGGACCTCGATGGAGCTCCGGCTCGGCGCCGGCGCCCGGACGACCAGGGACGTCGACATCATCTTCCGCGGCGACCCAGAGGAGATGCTGGACGCGCTCGAGGAGGCTTTCGAGCAACCCTACGGCGGCTTCTCGTTCCGCCGCAAGGGCGAGGTCGAGGACATCCGCGACACCGGTAGCCGGCGCCTCGCGATCCAGGTCGAGTTCGCCGGATCGAGCTGGCAGACGCTGCAGCTCGAGGTCGCCCGACCCGAGGCCGCCGAGGTCGAACTCGTGCCCGTCGCGATCAGCATCGCCGACTTCAGGCTGGACGGTCCTTCGCGGGTCGCCTGCCTGTCGCTGCGCTTCCAGATCGCCCAGAAGCTCCACGCGGTCACCGAGCGGCCGGAGGACCGCGAGAACCTCCGCTTCTGGGATCTGATCGACCTGATCCTCCTGCGCGAGCTACTCGACGAAGGAGGCCTGGGCGCAGTCCGCGAGGCATGTGTCACGACTTTCGCGGTCCGCGGGACGCATGCATGGCCGCCCGAGCTGGTCGCGCCGGAATCCTGGGCCACGCCCTACGCCGCGGCGATCGAGGAGATCGACCGGGCCCTGCCGGGCTCGGTCGAGGCGGGCGCGGATGAGGTGCGGACCTTCATCGCGGAGATCGACGCGGCGTGAGACGCGACGATCGACGGATCGATGTCGGCGGGCGGATGATCGCCAATGGGTCTGAAGTGCCTCATTCCGGCCAAGTCGGAGGCAGGTCGTGACCCCAGCAGGTTCTCGGGTGCTCGCGCGGGGTCGTCGACCCCGATCATGGTCCAAGGAGGTCGTTACGGCCCAGGTCCAGGTCGGGATTCAGATAGTGGGCAGGCGAGAGAAAGCACCATGGCGACCCCGCCGGCTCCGCTCGATCATCCGAGCTTCCGTGGGCGGACCCGAAGAGGCAGCTCCTTGTCAAGGCGCATCCTCCCGATGTCGCTGCGATGAGGATCGAGGGCCTCCGCCAGCGAATCCAGCAGCCCAGGGCCCGCAGCACACGCACCAAGGTCTCTAGGCCAACGCCTCCCCTACCGCTCTCGAGTCGCGACAACGTGTCGCGGGAGATGCCCGCCCGATCAGCGAGTTGCGCCTGAATCAGCCCGCGGAGCTTTCGCCAGGTGAGGAGATCGCCGGCCAGCGGCCCGAGCCTTTGTAGGACCTAAAAAGCGGTGAGGATTTTCGTACCCTGAGCCCTGCCGCGTGGGCCGGGTTGGGTCAGCCGCTCGCTCCTACCAGCGATCCGAGCTCCCGCTCGACATTTTGAGGCTCGAGTGCGCCGAGATGTTGCCGCAATTCCTCTAGTGCCGGATCCTTGGCGTGGAGCAAAACCAGCGGCACGGAGATCAGGAAGGCGAGCGCGGCGGGCGGCGGATCGGTGAAGAACTCGCCGACAAGATCAATCAGGTGGGTGGCCTTGGCGGCTTGACCTCTGAGCATCGCGGGGAGGAGCCGGGGCAGCCAGAAGAAGAGGATCGCGACGGCGCGGCGCACATACTCGAGCTCGATCGCCTGATCTCCACCGCCATACGAGGCTGGACGAGAATCAACCATCAAATTGGACTCAGGAAAGGCGCTTGGACCTGCAGGTCGCCTCATCACACGAAGAATTGATTCGCTTCGGTTTCCTGAAGGCTCGCGTTTCTGTTTCCTAATGCTGGAGAGGATCCGTGGCCAGCCGCCGAACCATCCGAGGCGCATCCGCCAGGAACGCACGTGAACCCGTCGCCCCGGATTCATGCGACCAGTCGCGCCGCCACATCGGTCTGCTCGGTCTCGAAGGCGGACCGCATCAGCGAGATTTCCTCTCCGCTCGCCCCTGCCCTCTCCGCCACCTGGCGCCAAGACCCACACGCCACCGCCACATCGGCGAGGATCCGAAGCGCTCCGCTCTGGCCGAGTCGGAAGTAAGTCGTAACGTCCATCAGCTTCTCGATGCTGGCGCTAGGGTCGTCGAAGTCGATCGCGGTCGAGAGGTACTTCGGCCCCGATTCAGGGTCCGGGTTGATATCGAAGGCAGGAGAGAGGGACCAACCCGAGCTTGAAGATCGAAGGAAGCCATGATTCCGCAGGTGGTCGTCGGTGTTGGAGATCAGGACCGAAAAGGCGATCCGCCTCCAGAGCTCTGCCAGGTCCTTCTCCGTGGTCGGCGAGTTGCGTTCGATCACGTCGGCGATCTCGAGATAGGAGCCCTGATCGCCGTCGCCCGCTTCAAGCATCGTCATCGCGCTGACGTAGCCGATCCGCAGCTCGGCGCTCCGATCGAACCGATCGACGATCAGGACCGACCTGTCGTCGATCCGGTGGAGCGAGGAGCGCGAGACCGTGATGCCCGCCTCGGCGGCGAGGGTCAAGGCCACCGACTCCCACCTCATCACGTCCCATTCGTCCTTTGCCTCGCTCGGGAACTTGGCGATCGCGACGCGACTGTCCTGGTCGCGGACGTGGGCCTTCGGCCGCGCTCCGCCGAGAGAGCTCCCGCCCCGCAGGAGCGCTTCCAGCTCGGGCTCGTCGGCCTCATCTCTCTCCAGCCGCTCGACCGCGTTCAGCAGTCGCGGCAGCTCGAGAAGATTGGGGACTCCTGTGGCCTCCGTGGCCAGGTACTCACCGCTGCCCGGGTCGCGGAAGCGAAGCGCCCCTTGGCGCATGTCGTCCCTCGCTCCGAGCAGGTAGTCGATCTCACCAATGCTGCGTGCGGTCCGATCCTCCGCCTCGGCGCGCCTTCGCTCTCCGCGTTTGATCAGCCGCCGCCCCCAGCCGTCGGGCGCACAGTCAGAGAAGGCAGCGAACATCGCCTGGCCCGCGGCAGTCTGCTGGGGACCGCCGACGAGAGGGAGCCTTGGGTCGAGCTCGTAGGCTCCTTCGAGGCCGAGATAGCTCTCCTCGTAGCTGAAGGTGGCTGACTCCTGGCCCCGGCTACGGTGCGACCAGAGTCTCCCGGCGAGGATGTCCGCGCCGGAGATCGAGACGACGACCTGCACCTCTGCGGCCATGATCGCTCAGCCCAGCGGCCTGGGCCTCACCCTTCGAGGCAGCTCCTCGTCGGAGCGCATGCGGCCCACGTCGCTGTTGTGGGGGTCGAAAGCCTCGCTCAGGACGTCGAGCAGGCCAAGCGCCCGGAGGACCCGCATCAAGGTCTCAAGACCGACCCCTCCGCTCCCGCCCTCGAGCCGCGTCAGGGTGTCGCGGGACACCCCCGCGCGGTCGGCGAGCTGGGCCTGGGTCAGACCGCGGAGCTTTCGCCAGGTGACAAGATCGTCGGCGAGCGATCGCATCGACCGCGCGATCGCCGGAGGCAGTTTCTTGTTTTTATAGCGTGGCATATTTCAGGCATTATCCAGCTTTACGCCTGAAAAGCAAGTCACTATCTTCACGGGCCGAAATTCCGAGCCCAGCGGCTACCACGGCGAGGGTGTCAGCGCCGATCATCAGACGCAGGACGCGTTCGCAATGGCCGGCGATCTCGGGTTCTCCGAGCCCGCGGAGCGGCGCCTCTGCGATCTCGTCTTCGACCCGGCGCGGGGTGCGCTCGGAGAGGAAGGGTTCGAGCCAGCGGTCGGCCGTCGCCTGCCCCTGCGGGTGGCGCAGTGCGAGCATCAGTCCCGTGAGCCGCACGGCGTGATCGACGTCGAGGCCGCCGTGGCGCTCCGCGCCGACACGGCGCGCCAGCGCCAGGGCGCGGTCGAGGTCGCCGGCGGAGAGCGCGGCGGCGAGAGGGTCTTCGAGCTCGGAGCGGTCTTCAGGCATGGTCGGGCAATCGGCGTGGGGACGTCTTCTCCGGGGCCGGGATCGGCGGAGAGGCGCCTGGCGATCGCGATCGGCGCCGACTCCTCGCCCTCGCGGAGCGCCGCCTCGATCTCGGCGGCCGGCGGCGGACTGCCGGTGCCGACCCACCCGCACGAGAGACAGCCGGGCCTACTGGCGCCACCTGTATCACGGGCACGGCGTGTTTGTGATTTCAGCCAGGGCATGAGAGATTTTTGGATGATGCGCCTGGCACCAATCAAGGGGGACCTGCCGATGGCAGGTAGCACCGGCCTGCGGGCCGCGCTGCCGCCGGACGACTCAGGACGCGATGTATTCGAGCGGTTTCCTACCAGGCTCATCTCGCGTTTCGTGACTGCCTGAACTGCGCGACCGGCCAAGGGGTCCAGGCCGTGATCTGCGAGCACTTCGAGGATCTTTGCATCGAGGAATCCGAGGAGGTCAGGTTCCGACAGATCAAGACCCGGAATCCGGACTACGGACTGTGGAGGCTCGTCGACCTCTGCGGCGCCAGCGGGGCCCTGCGCAGTCTGCTCCGCTCGCACCGGGAACCCTCGAACGTGAGCGACCCCCGCTCGTTCGTGTACGAGGCCGCACTCGAGGGAGTGCTCGATCGCAACGATCCGATCTGCCAGTTCCCGCCGAAAGGCGGCGAGGCTCCTGCTGGCGGCTCAGACTAATTTGCCCTCCCGCGGATTCGGCACCACTGCCAGTGGTTTCGGGCTCTGAGCGCGCGGCTCCTCGAATACGGAGTCCAAAGCCGCAGCCAGTGCCTCTTGAGCCGATGGCAGCAGATGTCCATAGACGTTGAAAGTCGTCTTGATGTCCTTGTGGCCAAGATGCTCTTGGATCGCCTTTGGATGCGTCCCGGCTGCGATTAGAAGCGACGCGCACGTGTGCCGAAGGTCGTGGAACCGCAGCCCATGTTTTTCCGGCGAGGGCACGTAGACCAGGCTCGCCCCACCGCAGTCAGGGCACTCCTCACCCTCGAGGAGCAGACCGTATTCCGCCTTCAATGAGCTTCGACACCCCGGCCCCCCAGCACCTGCCGCTGTTCTCCCCTTGTCCGTCGAGCGCCAAGCTCGACGCCCCTATGGGGCTGAGCAACAGCCTTTCCCGTGGAGCCCCCGTGCCCCCCGCAACAGCGCAGACCACACGCACCAGAGGGAGCTATATAGCCGTGTATAGCCGAGGATAGTCGCCTATTCACACCCTCCCTTGAGGTCTGTTTCGGCCGCATCTACCTTCGGGTGGATGCAGACCACCCACAAGATCCCCGGCGGCTCGGCGACCCGCTACGCCCACTACCTGACCTCGACGGCGAGCCGCGGCGACTATTACTCCGTCGAGGGCCGGTCGGGCGATCCGGTGCCGAGCACCTGGCACGGCTCGCCGGAACTGCTGGAGGCCCTCGGCCTCGACCCCTCCTCCCCGGTCTCCCGATCCGACCTGCGAGAGGTGATGCGCGGGCTATCCCCCGCGAGCGGCCGCCCGCTCCGTCCTGTCGGCGCCGACGGCACCAGGGTCGCCGCGGTCGAGCTGATGATGGCCCCGCCGAAGAGCGTCTCGGCACTCTGGGCCACCGCCGACCCCTACCGCCGCGCCCAGATCGAGGCCGCACACCGCGGCGCGGTGAGGAGTGCCCTGGAGAGGACCGGGCGGGAGGTGCCGTTGGTGAGGCGGAAGACGAAAGGCGTCGTGCGCTTCGAGAAGGTCAGGAGCCTGTTGGCGGCCGAGTTCGTCCACACCTCGAGCCGGCTCGCCCGCGATGCCGGGGCCGGCGACATCCCCGACCCCCAGCTCCACTCCCACCTCCTCCTCTTCGCGGCCGAGAGGGAGGACGGGAGGCTGGCGGCGATCGAATCGCGCCGCCTCTACCGCTCGGCCCGCGAGGGCGGTGCCTGGTACCGGGCCGAGCTGGCGGCGAACCTGCAGCAGCTCGGGCTCCGGGTCGAACGTCATACCGGCAACGGCGGCCGCTACTTCGAGCTGCGCGGCGTGCCCGAGAAGTTGGCCGCGCGCTGGTCCTCCCGCGCCGAGGACGTGGACCGCGCCGCCCGGCTCTTCCGCCGCCGCTACGGCCGCGAGCCGCGGGCCGGGGAGCTCGACTCGCTGACCACCGGGACCAGGGGCTCGAAGAGCGGAGCCGATCGCACCGACGTGGACGCCGCATGGCGGGCGGTCGGCGAGGAGCACGGTCTGGGTGCCGGGCGCGTGAAGGGGCTCTTCTCCGACCGCCCGGTCGAGAGGTCCCACGTCGACCTGCGGGCCGAGCTCCTCTCCGAGGTGACCCGGGAGCGCGCGACGATCGAGGAGCGCGAGCTGCGGGCCAAGGCGTATGAGCTCTCGGCCGGGGTCTGCCGACCGCGGGAGGCCGACGAACTGGTCTCCGGGCTCGGGCGCGCGGGCGAACTGGTCAGGTTGGAGGGCGGGATGTGGACCACCCGCCGGCTGCGCGAGATGGAGCAGGCCACCCTCGACCTCGTCGATCGTTCCGTCGGGAAGCAGCTCGCGCCGGTGACGGAGCAGTCGCTGCGCCAGGCCCGTCGCGAGGCGATCAGGGAGCTCCACGGTGCGCTCAGTGCCGAGCAGAGCGAGGCGCTTCAGACGATCACCGGTCCCGGCGGCGTCACCGTACTGGTCGGCCGGGCGGGGACCGGCAAGGGCGTCGTGCTCTCGGCCGCGGCAAGGGCCTGGCAGCTCGAAGGCCGGGAGGTCCACGGCACCGCGATCGCCGGGGTGACAGCGCAGAGACTGAAGGAGGACGCCCACCTCGACCACTCCCACACCGCCGACGGCCTGATCCGTGGGGTCCAGGACGAACGGATCCACCTCGGCGAGCGCAGCGTGGTGATCATGGACGAGGCCGGGATGGCCGACACGGAGCGTCTCTCGCGGCTCGTGAGCATCACCACCGAGAGTCGGGCAAAGCTGGTGCTCGCCGGGGATGCCGCCCAGCTCGGGCCGATCGGCGCCGGCGGGCTCTTCCCGGAGCTCCGGGACCGGGTGCCCACCGCGGAGCTGACCGAGGTCCATCGGGCCGAACACGACTGGGAGCGGAGGGCATGGGAGCAGGTGCGGGAGGGAGAACCCGGACCGGCACTGGCGGCCTACCGCGCCCACGACCGGCTCCACGTCTTCGACACGCGCGCCGAGGCTGCCGAGGCCCTGGTCGCAAGGTGGGACGAGGCGCGGCGCGGGTCACGGCCCGAGGGAGCCGTGATGCTCACGGATGCGTCGAACACGGAGCGCGACCAGATCAACGCGATGGCCCAGGAGTGCCGGGTGCGCGCGGGAGAGCTCGGTTCGCGCAAGGTCGAACTTCCCGGCAGGCCCTACGGTCTTCGCGCAGGAGACGAGATCATCTTCTCGGCCCAGCTTCCTCTCCGGGACCGCTCTCGCGTCGAGAACGGCATCACCGGCACGGTCCTCGCCGTCGATGCGGAGAGCGATCGACTAACGATTCGGACCCATGAGCACGAGGCGCGCGACGTCAGCGTCGAAGCCAGTCGGTTCTCCGATCTCGACCTCTCCTACGCCCGCCACGTCTACAAGGCCCAAGGGATGACCGCCGACCGCGCCCAGGTGCTGATCGGCGGCTGGCAGACCGACCGCGAGGGTGCCTACGTCGCGCTCAGCCGGGCGCGGGAGGAGACGCGGATCCACGTCTCACGCGAGGACCTCGGCGAGTCGGGGTTGGACGTCGGGGCGATCGAGCGGCTCGGGGACCGCATGCGCGAGAGCCGGGCCCAGGAGGCGAGTGTCGGCAGAGAGATCGATGACAGGAGAGAGCGGAACCAGACTGCGATCGAGCGGGGACTCGCGCGAGAGCGGGACGCCGACCGCGGCTTCGGCATCGAATAGCGCCGCTTCAATCTGAACGCCGCCACCGTCAGCCGATCTACTTGCTCGGTGATGACCTCCAGGAGGGGCAGAGTGGTCGAAATTGCGCTGACCTTGAAAAGTCAGTGGCCTGGGAAGGGGCTCATGGTTCGAATCCCAACCCTCTGTCGACCGACAGTTCCCCGATCGCCCCCGAAAGCGCACGACCCTACGACCCTCGGAGACCCGGCTCCCCCTGCTGCGTCTCGCCACGAAGGATCCGGCTCTCCGCGCGTGCCTTCACCTCGGGGACGCTCAGGCCGATGCCGGGCTGATCCGCCGACGTTATGAGCTGATCGATGTAACCGTTTCGCCGGTACCAGTCGCGCTTCCCCCTCCAGGCTCGTGCGTACGAGTCGACATCGAGCATGCCGAGGTGCTCCCAGTAGAAGGTGCGCCCCTTGAAGCTGACCGTGAAGTCGGGCAACCGGGAGTCGTGGGGATCGGCGGACGAGTAGAGCCGCTCCTCGTAGCGCGGCTCGAGCCCCATTCCGAGGAGCGTCTCCAAGACCACCAGCTCCGACTTGCTCCTCACCAACGTTCCGTCGCTCGCCTGGTGGAGGCGCCGCTCCGACGGCGTTGGTGCGGGCCGCCTCCAGGGTTCGGCCTCGAACCACCGCGGCAGCCCGACCAGACCCCACTCGGCCCCGCGCAGCAGTAGCCCCTGCCCGGCCGGCACCTTGGCGATGTCGCCCGGCTCGAGGACCCGCTGGCGTTGGGTCTGGTAGCTGACCGAGTCGCTGTACTGGTGAGGGTCACGCCATCTGTCCGTCTCGCCGTGACCGATGCTCTGCGACACGACGCGGCGGTCGTACTCACCGACCGCGAGCGAGACGCTCTCCAGCGTCCGCGGGTCACCGATCCCCGGCAACACCACCTTGGTCTGGAACAGGCTCATGAACCCCTCCGTGACCTCCGTTCCCCAGCGCATCCGGACCTGGCTCAGGTCCTGCAGCCCGACCATCACCTGCAGGCCCTGTCCGCCGGCCTGGGAGACGAGTGCCGGTAGATCGTGGATGGGAGCGATGTTCGCGACCTCGTCGAGCGCGAAGAGCATCGGCGGCCCATCCGTCTGTCCAGCGGCGGCGCGCGCGTAGACCGCGTGGCGAATCTGCTCGAGCAGCCCGACGATCAATGGTGCGCAGAGGGACTGGACCTGCTCGGGGGCACTGATGTAGATCGTGTCCCGGCCGGCAGCGAAGCCCTCGGCATCGAAGTTCGGCCGTCGGGCGCCTTCCCTGACCGCGTCGGAGTTGTAGGCGGCGAGGACGCCGGCGGTGGCGCTGAAGATGCTCGATCGCTCGCGCTCGTCGGTCGCCTCGATCCCTGCCAGCACGTCGGCGGCTATGGCGGACCCCGCATCCACGAGCACCTCCCGCGGGAACTTCAGATCCCCTCGGAGCACCCAGCCGGCGACCTCGCCGATCGGTAGATCCGCGAGTGCCGCGGCGTGGAGCAAGGGCGCGAGGAGCGCCGCCGCACGCTCGGACCAATGACCCTCGTCGTTGGTCCCGGCGCCCGCGCGGGCCCCACGCGTCATCGCCCTCGCCATCACCAGCGCACCGTCCCAGACGACTGCCGCGGGCACGGGCGACCAGCTCAGTCGCCGGACGCCGGCGGGCGCAGGTCCGCCTGACCCCGCCGGGTCGAAGAGCCATGTCTCACCGACTTCCGAGCGGGCCCCCATCGAAGCCCTCATCACATCGGGCTTGGTCGAGGTCGATACCACCGCGCCACATGCCGACATCACCGCCGGGATCATCACCGTGCTGGTCTTGCCGCTCCGCGGCGGACCGAGCACCATCACGGCGCTCTCGGGGTCGGCCGTCAGCCAGTGGCCGCCTGAGGTACCGAGATAGACGCCACCGCCCAGGCGGGCGATCTCGGCTCGAGCCGCCGCTCCGGCGCGCCCACTTCCGGATACGAGGCCCGGCACCTCTTCCACCCGATGTGCATTGCGGCCGACAAGCGACCGCCATCCGCCGGCGATCGCCACCAGCCCGACCCAGAGCGCCGTGGCGATCCCGATGGCCTTCACGCACCAGCCGACCGGATCGCCACCACCGGGGTCGAGCGCGGCACGGGCGAACAGCACCAGCACGCACACCACGATCGCCGTCGGCAGCCACTCGAGACCTCGGCCGCGCGGTGGGTCGAGGTACTGGTGTGAGGGACCCCATCGTCTCTCTGTGTCGAGGCTTGACATGTGTTTGACTTTATGGCAAAGTCCCTTGAAAGTCAACAACACCACTGCCGGGAAGACAATGCCGCCGAGAAAACCGAGTCGAGGACTGAGGGCCCAGATCGATCGCGAGATCGCAGACCTCGATCGCGAGCGCGCCCGCCTGGTCGCCGCGCGCGCGGCCCTCGACCGCGACGTCGCCCCGCGGATCTCCCAGGACGACGTCGCGGCCTACCTGACAGAGCATCCCGGATCCACCTATACCGGGATCGCAGAGGGTCTCGGCTCCAAACCGACCAACATCGCCGGTCACCTGAAGCGCGGCAAACAGGCCGGCCGGTTCCGGAGCGATCGCGGGCGCTGGAACATCGTGGAGGGCTGAGTAATGTTTCTCACAAGGAGGCAGCCGTATGAGCGACAGACCGTGGGGGCACCTGATCGGGATCCGGGACCTGAACCCGGGGTGGCCGCTCCTCTACGCGGCGACGTTCGGGCTCGAGTTCCTGACCGGCTGGTTGCGGGCTCTCGTCGCAGCCGCCGTGCTCCTGATCTTGAACCTCTTCACCGGCTGGATCCTGGGGCTGCACCTACCGGTCAACCTGCTGGCCCTGGTCATCGGCTTCGCTCCGTTGCCGATCTCCCTCGGGACCCTGATCCTGCCGCTGGGGGGCTGGTTCTGGCAGCAGACCGAAGGGGGACGGCGGCCCTCCGAGCGCGAGCGGGCCGTCTTCGACATGGCGATCGCGCCGTTGCGGGAAGCAGATCCGAGCTTGCGGGTCCCGGGACGATGGTTCGTCGTCGACAGCCGGGAAGACAACGCCGCGGCCTATGCGAACGCCCTGATGGTGACGCGGGGACTGCTCGACTCCCCGGGCCTCGGGCCGGTGATCGCCCACGAGCTCGGGCACCTGAACTCCTCCGACGCGAGGGTGACCGCCGCGGTCTTTCGACTGATCATCCCGCCGCATGCCCCGGAAGAACCCGTCTTCCCGATCGTCGGCCGGATCCTCAGCGGTCGGGCGGCGCTCGACCTGATGAGCATCCCCTGGGGGATCTACTGGCGCAGGCGGGAGAGAATCGCGGATGCCTACGCCGCCCGGTTGGGTCTCGGGCCGGAGCTCGCGGAGTTCCTCGACGGGGCGGTGGACCGGCCGACGCCGTTCAAGTACTTCGGTGCCACTTCCCATCCCTGGACCGAGCACCGGGTCGAGGACCTCGAGCGGGACGAGGAATAACTCCGGGCCTCTCCCCCGTCAAGGTCGCCCCTGCGGGGCGGCCCTGCTGGCCGGGGTCTACCCCTCCCCTGACGGGGGCTCGGCCCTTCGTTTTTTCGGCGGTCGATTCGGCCCGGCGGGAGGACAAGGAGCAATGCCCGCACTGAGCACGGCCACGAAAAGCGAAGCGTGCGAGCCCATCCGTGGCCGCGGACGCCGTGCTGCCCCGCAGGTCAGCGTCGAACTCAGCCCGCAGAGCATCGAGCGGATCGCGGTCAGGGTGGCGAGGCTCCTGGAGGAGCGACGCGGCGATGCAGGGCCGGAACTGATCGCGGCCGGGGAGCTCGCGCGACGCCTGGGAGTGGAGCGGCCCTGGGTCTACCGCCACCGCGAGCTGCTCGGTGGGATGCGGATCGGTGCCGGGCCGCGAGCCCGGTGGCGGTTCGATTACCGGAGATCGGTGGAGGCCATGCGGCGCCTGGAGGGTGCGGGGGGCGGTGAGGGACGATGAAGGGCCTGACGACCTTCCCGATACCGGGAGACGAGCGAGGCCGGCCGATCTCGGATCGACGGAACTCGGCTGGGGTTCATGCCGTCGGCGCGGGCGGCGATCAGACCGCGACCGCCTGGACGAGCGGCCGGGACGAGGCCGGGACCTGCCTCTTCATCGGCCACGCACTGACGACGCTCTAGGCGTAGGAGCCACGGTCGGAGTCGGCCCCACGCCCGACCCGTCACCCGCGTCACCCGCGCCTCCGTACCCGACGGTTCTGAGCAAGGAGCGGGCCCGCCGCCCAGAGTTCAGGAGATCTTCACCTGCGACAAAGTAAGGCCTGGCACAGTCGGCCCTGAGTCGTCGAGGCGAGGAGACAGGTCGTGCTGAGTTGCGAGCGTTGCGGGACGTCGTTCAGCGAGACGAGGGGTGGACGGTTGGCGAGTTGCCCACGCTGTCGGGTTCGCGAGGGAATCGCGGCGCCGTTGGTCGGCAGGCGGACCGAGGCAGATGCGGAGGGGACCGCGAGAGCTGCCTACGGCCTTGCCGGTAGAGCCGGGACCCTCGGTCAGGCGACCCCGGAGCGGCCTACCGAATAGTGAAAGGTTCTCTCGGCGGAGCTTTACCTGAAGTTGCTTCAGGCGTAGCCTGCCCGCGTGCTCTTCCATTTCCAGTACCGCTTCGAGGATCGTTGGGAAGCGATCGGCAGCGGCGAGGGCGAAGGCATCGACGCACCGACTGCGGCGCTCGCCGAGTTGAACGGCCTCACCGGCGAGAGCCTGCCGGTGGGGAGCTACCGCTGCATCGCCGCCAGGTCGGACTCCTGCTACTGGGAGCACCTGATCCTGGGCCCGGGCGGCGGAATCGGCTTCGCCGACGAGGAGCCGGTCGGGACGGCGCCGTGAGCCGGCCGACTTCTTCAGCCTTTCATTTGTGTATCCCACCGCGCTTGACGATCAGCTTCGCTGATCACGTCAGTGATCAGCGGCGCTCGAAACGGCAGTAGCGCGGGTCGGTGAGTTCCTCTGGTTCAAATGAGGGCACCCGGATTGATTCAGCACCATCACCGACGCCGAGTGTCCGGTCGCCTCGAGGACACTTCGCCGGGGGACGAGACGGAAATGGGCGAGTCCCGACGAGGAAGGTCGTCACTCGAACGGATCGCCGACCCTGTACGCCTGGCTAGCCCAGATCGGGCAACCGCGACCACGGATCGAAACTCCCCATGTCCGGCTCGGGCACCCGCTCAAGTGCCGCGAGCAGGGCCCGAGGCAGGTCGGGTGAGAGCTGCTTGGCCAATGGCTCCTCGCCGAGGCGCTCGGTCAGCCTCTTCGATCTCTTCCATGGCCCCAGTCGCTCGTGCAGTTGGTTGGCGGGGGCACTCAGTAGCGTCCGCAGACCCTCCCCGTCACCATCATCGCCAAGGTCGGCGGCCATGACCGCCCGTCCTTGCCCTGTGGCATCGGCCACCGTGTACATCACGCCGTCCTCGTCCGGGGCTGCCGTAAGGATCAGGGCCTTCGCAAAACCGGTGCTGATCCGATTGGCGCCCATCGAGCTCATCCGGCTCCCCCTTCGGGCCATGCGATACGGGCTGACCAGGGCTCCGCCGGCATCGACGATTTCCTCCGCCAGCCGTCGACTGGCCGTCGGGATGTGATCGAACCCCGTCGGGATCACGGCGATCGCCTTCGTCCCGATCTTCAGGGCGGCGCGATGGGCTGCTGTCTCCACGCCTTTGCCGAGGCCACCGACGATCGTCCAGCCGGAGGCCCCGACCAGTTCGACGATCCTCGTGGTGACGGCGAGCGCCGGCCGGCGTGCCTCGCGGCTGCCGGTCACCGCGACCACACGCTCGCGGTGCAGGGCGTCGAGGTCACCCTTGAGATAGAGGACCGGAGGCGGGCCGGGGATCGCACGCAGGCGCTCCGGGTAGTCCGCGTCGAAGATCGAGAGAACCGTGATGCCCTCTGCCCGACAGGACTCGATCTCGGTCTCGACCTCGGTCAGCGCCCGCGACCACGCCTTCACGTAGGGCGCCTCGACCGGATTGATCTCGGTCCCCAGCATGGCGAAGTGCAGCGCGCCGCGTTGCCCGATCCCGTTGAACTCCTGCAGCGCGAGCAGCCCCGCGGCGCTCCGCAGCGTGGTCCCGTCCATCACCGACGCCCGCGGTTGAAGCGATCCCGACCGACTGGCCCTGACGGCGTCCATGACCCCGAGACGGTGAGGACCCCGGCTTCGTCCCACATCGAGCCGAGCTCGCGAGCAGAGGGACGGCGAGCACCCGGCCGGTTCGCGCCGCTTCCCCCTGGACGAAACTGATGGCATCCGGCTGGTACCGATCCAGGCGGACCCGCGACCACTGTTCGTGGTGTCGACGCTGGGTGAGATTCTCCGCGATGGTCAAGGCGAGCGCGACGCCGACGAGGATTCCGGCGAGCTCGGCAAGCAGGTTCCCGAGAAAGCCGCCGGGCGATACCACGAACCCCACGACGCACATGATGATGGCCGCGAGTACGACGATGCGGCGCATGTCCGAAAGTAAAGCGACCCACGAGCCTCTCTCGGTGTCTGCCAAAGGCCGTCGAGCGGGCCGGTGGAACCCAAATTTCTCAGCTTTCGAGCCGCCGCCGTCTCGGGCTCAAACGAGGCTATTCTTTATTTGCTCTCGTGGTCATTCTGCTCTAATAACCAAATAAGTGGATAATATTTCCCCCCTTTTACCTCGTATTAGCTACTTATTCGGCTATTTAGATTATTTTCTGGTAAAGTAAATAATGTGGTTCAAGTTGATAATCGGCTCGATCGGGTTCTACGCGAGATCCTCGACGGCGCGGACGTACGGACTGAGTCGCGGACGTTCGACGACGTCCTGCTCGTCCTCGTCGATACGGGCCAGGGCCCGATTGCCCTCCGTGCGCAGTGGGTTGGCGGCGGTTGGCCCCAGGACATCCGCGAGCTCGTCGCCAGGGTCGCCGCCGGAGGAGGTTGGCCGCGCGACCTCATCCTGATCGCGCACCGGTTCTCCTCCGGTGCGCGTGATCTGCTCGCCGAGGCGGGAGCAAACTG
This sequence comes from uncultured Actinomycetes bacterium, assembly GCA_963824485.1. Lineage (GTDB taxonomy): Bacteria > Actinomycetota > Thermoleophilia > Solirubrobacterales > 70-9 > VAYN01. The sequence goes on along the minus strand of CAWGPH010000002.1, from coordinate 78,623 downwards.
GGCCGATGAGACCGGCGCGGCGCGGATCATGGCCCCGGGACTGTTCGTGTCCAGAGACGGCTCGACGCAGGAGGTGCGGCGACGGGGACTGAGCTGGTCGGCCTCCTCGGACGAGCTGGCCGAACTGCTCCTCTCCCAGGCCTGGCCCGAGGGCTTCGGCACGAACGAGCTCGCCAATCGCAGTGGTTGGTCTGCGCCACAGGTCTCCCAGGTCCTGAAGGGCTTCGACGAACAGGGCTGGACCAGCAAGTACGGGCCGGGCCGCGGCCGCGGCGCCAAACGCGAACTGGTCGACCCCGACGGTCTGCTCGGAGCCTGGAGCGAGGTGGTCGTAGGTCAGAACGTACCCCGGCGCGAGGCCTCGCGGACCTTCTCCGATCCGCTCCGCTTCCTCGCCGAGGAGTTGGCGGGATCACTCGAGGACCACGTGCGCTGGGCCCTCGGCGGCTGGGCGGCCGCCGACCAGGTCGCCCCATTCATGACCACCGTGCCGACCCTCCAGATCCACGTCCACGAGGACGACTTCCGCGGTCCCCTCGAGGCGGCGATGCGCGGCTCCGGCCTGCGGGAGGTGGATGGAGGAGGACGCGTCCAATTCCTCGCCACCCCGCCGGCGATCCTCGCCAGGTCGTGGTCGAGACGCGTGGGCATGCCGCTGGTGAGCCCGCCGAGGATCTACGTTGACCTGATGGGACTCGGCCCCCGGGGCGCGGAGGCGGCCGGACATCTGAAGGAGGAGGCGATCGACCCGCTCCACCGCCGAGGGCAGGAGACCGGCGGCCCCTCGGAAGGGCTGGTTGTCTGGGAGCGGGAAACGAGGGCGCGGCTGGCGGAGCGGATGAGGACCAGCACCGTCCCCGGGATCGAGGAGCGCTATCGCCACGGGACCTATTCGGCGAGCTACCTGCTGCGGGGGATCGACTCGAGGCCGACGCTCCCCGAGTTCAAGGGGATCCTCGAGGACGTCGTCGGTAAGGAGACCGGCTGGCCGGCCTGGCTCTGGCCCGAGCGGTCCCGCTCCTATGAGGACACGATCGAAGCCTGGTTCGAGCAGGGCGTCTTCGAAGACCCCGCCCACTCCGATTTCTGGCGGGCCGACCCGCGCGGGCGGATGTGCCTGATCCGCGGCTATGACGAGGACGGAGGTCGCGCCCCGGTCCCGCCAGGGACCACCATCGACCTCACCCTTCCCGTCTGGAGGGTGGGCGAGTGCCTCCTGCACGCCGGGCGCCTGGCCGCCCGGCTGGGTGCGATGAGGGTGGAGATCATGATGCGTTGGGAAGGTCTCGAGGGTCGGGGCCTGAGCAGCTACGCCGATCCGATGAGGTTCCTGGTCGGCGAACACCGGTGCCATCAGGACGTGGTGGTCACCGACCTCGAAACGACTCCTGGCGCGATCGACGCCGAGCTTCCCGAGCTGGTGGAGCGCCTGGTCGCTCCGCTCTACGCCGCCTTCGACTTCTTCGTCGCTCCCGAGGGTCTCTTCACCGAGGAGCTGGGGAAGATGCGTGAGCGGAGTGTCGCGTGAGCGAGGAGCCGAGGAGCGCCGAGGCCCGCGCCCGGGCCGAGCAGGCACTGGTGTGGCTTGTCTCGGGCTTCGAGGGTGCCGAGATCGACCTGATCGTCCTCGGCGGACTGGTACCGGAGATCCTGACGCGCGGGGTGGAGCGTGTGTCCGTCGGTCATCTGGGGACGACCGACGTCGACCTCCTGCTCGTCACGCATGTCGACCAGGAAGAGGATCTGGGGGCCGTCGAGACGAGCCTCACCGGTCTCGGCTTCACCCCGGAGGGGGACGGCTGGCGCTGGCGCCGGGCGGTCGGAGGCTACGGGGTGAAGATCGAGTTTCTCTGCGATCTCGACACCGTCAGGGAGGAGGAACTCGTCGTCCCGGTCGGATGCGACCGACTGCGGGCGGTGAACCTGCGCGGTACCGGATACGTCGCCCGGGACTGGCGCTGGGAGGAACTCCACGCAGCCGGGCCCGAGGGGGAGCCCTTGAGTGTCAGGGTCCGGTTCGCCGGTTTGCGCGGATATCTGCTCTCGAAGTCCGTCGCCGTGAGGACGCGGGGCGCCGCGAAGGACTACTACGACTTCGCCTACGTCCTGATCCACAACCGGGAGGGCGGGCCACGGCAAGCGGCAGAGATGTTGATGGCAGGCGACCGTGCTCGACCCTGGCGGAGATCGGTGCCCGCTTCGCTCGGACGACGGACCTCGCGGCCGGCAGTTACGCCGAACAGATGCTGCTGGTCAACCCCGAACTCGACGAGGCGACGCTGCGGGCCGATGCCGTTGTCGCAGTGGCGGAGTTTCTCGAGGCACTGCAGACGAACGGCCCCACAGCTGGCTAGAGCGAAAAGGCAATTTCGAACCACTAATGGCTCGGATTGGGCATTAGGACACGACGTTGACCTTGGCCCGGTGGGTGTTCACCACCGGCGGCGAGTACTTCTTCTCACCGTCGGTGAGCGGGTTGCGCGAACTGGGCTCATAGGGGCTCGTCGGCCCGGGTCTGTCCCCGGACGGGTCGGAGCGGAGCCCGATGATGCATGTCGCCGTCCTAGCGATGCTGGTCGCGTCGACGCAAGATAACCATCAATTGCGTAGACGCCCGAGAAACCACATTACGGAAACCCCCGTCATGGCTACAGGGCGCAGGGCGCACGACTGGTGACGTCGGCGGGCGTATCGCTTCCCGTTGTCGGACGGGTTCCTTTTTGATGGAGGCCGAGGCCGTCTTGCCTCAGGGCAGCCAGCGTCGGAGCAGGTCCTCAAATCCCGCCCAGTCGCCTCGAGGGCCCCCCAGCAGTTCCGACTGTCCCTGTCCCGGGCCGTACCCCGGCCAGCCGAGTCGCAGGAGGAGGTAACAGAGCGCGAGCGTCTCGCGCAACTCTTCGTCGACCACCTCCAGTGCACGAGGGCGGTAGACCGGACCGTTGCTCTCCCAGAAGTCGGCGTTGTTGTAGCCGGCGCGGCTGTGGGCATACGCGCAGAGGGTCGCGTAGCGCTCCTTCAACCACGCCGTATCGCCGTCGCCGAAAACCGAATCAGGGGCCGCCTCGGCGTCGACCATTCTTCCTTCTACGCAGTCGCGGAGCCATGCCCGGGCCTGGCCAAAGGAGATCTCCTGCCCTTTCTCATGCCATCGCTCATACAGCGCGGAGTTCCCCTGAACGGCAAGTCCGGCTGCCACCGTCATGATCTCGAGGGCATTTCGAAGGCAGCCGATTGCCTGGCGGTAATAGCCGTGGAGCGCGTTGAACACGAGGGCGTCGAACTCCTCGCCCGCGAGCAGACAGGCATCGCCCATGAACGGTGCCTCGCCGAACTCGGGCCAGGAGAAGATCCAGTCGCTCTGAAGCCGATGGATCGCCCCGATCCTGGATCCGGTGTAGCTCGAGGTCGCGAGGGCGACATCGGTGGGAAGCGCCATGATCGACTCCCACTGCTCTTCGTCGATCAGGTCGCTCGGTGGCGGATATGTCTGACCCTCCTCGCCCCCGAGGAAGAGGTGCGGCGCCAGATGGGCGCGGATGCGCCTGAAGTCGTCTTCGTCAAGCTCGCTTCGGTCGGCGGGGTCGACCACGGCGTCGAAGATGACAGCTCCCGATGTCGCGACCGATCTCGTCGGACATCGTCGCCCTCCCGAAGCTCGAGAAGTCGGCCGCCACGGGCGCCCGGGCAAAGATGTAGCTGGAAAGGTGATTCCCGTCTTTTCCCGAAATCTCCTAATTTGCGATTGAAGCAAAGTCCATGAAATAGGAAAGCCTGCTGCTATCCTGAAGTTTGCGATGAACGCAAACTCTCCAATTTCAGAACTTTCCCTCACCGATCAGGCAGTTGCCTGGTTGGCAGAGCGCATGCCGAAGGGCTGGGAGGTAGAAGGGACGAATCAGCCCCCCGAGGAAGCCGGCCTCCCGGCCGACTCCCGGATCTCCCTGAGAGCCTCCAACGGGACCATCAGCACGATCGTGGTGGAGGAGAAGCAGGTCGTCTCTCCACGAACCGTCCTCGATGACCTTTCCCGGAGGGTGCAGTCCGCGCGCAACATGGGCGCCCACCTTCCGCTCCTCGTCGTCACCCCCTGGTTGAGTCGTCGCGCCCAGGCGCTTCTGGCCGATGCGGACATCGGCTACATCGACCTCACCGGCAACGCGCTTGTGCGCATCGATAATCCGCCCTTCTATCTTCAGACGGCCGGCGCCGAGCGCAACCCGTGGCCGAAGGAGCGCGGCCGCGCCCAGCTACGCGGGGCGAAAGCGGCACGGCTGATCCGGCTCCTGATCGATGTCCGTCCGCCCTATGGTCTGCAGGAGATCGCCGAGGCGACCGGCCTCGCGCCCGGCTACGTCTCTCGATTGTTGGACACGCTCTATCGGGAGGCGCTGATCGAGCGTACGCCCCGCGGTCCCGTCGAGAGCGTCGACATCGGCGCCCTCCTCCGTCGTTGGGCCGGGTCCTATGACGTCTTCGGGGCCAACGACGCGCAGGGCTTCATCGCCACCGAAGGTCTCGAGCGCCTCCTGTCGAGAGCGGCCGCGGACCCCGCGATCGGGACCAGGAGCACGATCACGGGCTCGTTCGCCGCCGGCCGGATCGCACCGGTCGCCTCCCCTGCCCTGCTGCTCGTCTATTACGACGCGCCGGCGCTCCTGGCCAGGGACCTTGGACTCCTCCCCGCCGACGAGGGAGCCGACGTGATGCTCCTGCGACCGTTCGACCCGGTCGTATTCGACCGCAACCAGCTCGAGGAAGGGCTCCGCTACGCCTCGCCCTCCCAGGTCGCGGTCGACTGCCTCACCGGCAACGGCCGGATGCCGGCAGAGGGCGAGGCACTCCTCGACTGGATGCTGGACAACGAAGCCGGCTGGCGTCTCGACTCGCTGCAGGCCCTCTACTCGCGAGGTGAGGGGTGAGCCCGCGTGAGATCGAGCCCTCGCCCGAGTACGTCGCCGCCCGACGGGTCCTGCTCGACGCGTTGGAGGCGTTGAGGCCACACGAGGCCGCCGTCGTGCTGGTAGGCGCCCAGGCCGTCTACCTCCGTACCGGTCCAGGCAGCCTCCCGATCGCCGAGTTCACGACCGACGGGGACCTCGCCATCGACCCGAGGCAGCTCTCGAACGCTCCTCCGCTGGGGGAGCTGATGGAGACCGCCGGCTTCGAGCTGACCGAGCTGCAGGGCTCGCCGGAGCCGGGGATCTGGCAGAAGCAGGTAGCCGTGGATGGGCTAGAGATCGTCGTTCCGGTCGACCTCATCGTCCCGACCGAGGTGGCACCACCGGGCGGGACCCGCGGCGCACGCCTACCCGGGCATGGCAAGCGCGCCGCCCGCAAGACGAGCGGGCTGGAGGCGGCACTGGTCGACAACGACGAGATGAGCGTGGCGGCGCTCGATCCGGAGGACCGCCGGACGGCCCGGTTGCGGGTCGCGGGTGTCGCTGCATTGCTCGTCGCCAAGACCCACAAGATCGCCGACCGGATCGACGTCGGCAGAGCCGACCGCCTCGATGACAAGGACGCCTCCGACGTCGTCCGTCTGATGCAGGCCGGCCCTCCCGCCGTCGTCGCATCGAGGCTGGGCACGCTGCTCGAAGACGTGGTCGCCGGCGAGTCGACCGGCTTCGCGGTCGAGCGTTTTCGGGGCCTCTTCGGGAATCGTGCCGGGATCGGGATCGAGATGGCGGCCCAGGCACTCCGCGGAGCGATGCCCGAGGAGCGGGTCCGCGCGATCTGCCTCGCCTACACGGAGGGGCTGTATGAGGAGCTGGCCCTGGACGGCTCCTCGCCGGACGGTCACCGAGCAGGGCGCTCCGGCCGATCCCCTCGTCAAGAGGATCGGAGCTGATGCCCCTCAAGGGTGGAGCCGCGGCGAAGTACGGCGCCCGCTACGAGGATCGTGTCGCCGCGAAAAGGGCACCGACCAGGTCGAGGCCTCCCAGGGGCAAACGCGGGCCGTCCGTCGCCGTACAGGCGTAACGCCGACGTGAGGCGATCCTTCGATTCCTGGTCGGGCAGGGTAGAGCGATGAGCTTCTCCGAGATCCTCACCGCCCTGCGGTTCACGGAGTTCTCGACCCGGAGTGCCTTGAAGCGCCTGGTCAAGGAAGGCAAGGTCGTCCGGACCGGCGTCAGGGCGACGACGCGGCACGCGGCGCGGGGCGAGGCCGCCGGGTCGGTGGCCAGGCTTCCCGGGCGTGGGCCGGACCACGACGGGACGCTGCAGGGCCGCCTCGTCGAGCTCAAGGGGCCCGCTTACATCTCATGTCCGCGTCGTCGCACCGGGCCCCTTGGCGCTCAAGCGATTTGTGTACCGCGTTGGGTACCAATCGCCTGAGCTGGGACCGCTAGGATCCGGTTTTCCGATGTCCCTCAGGCACGCCAAAAGTGTAAGCGTTCAGCCCCACAGGGGGACATAACCCGGGCGCGGCGAACCCTTCTGCCATGGAGCGCGCCGAGGCCGAGACGGTCTACGACGCTGGCCGCGAGGCCTGCGTCGAGTTCCTGATCGAGCTGACCGCCCGCTACGAGCGCCAGGTCACCCGCCTGGAGGCGCGGATCGAGCGCCTGGAGGGGAAGCTGCGCGAGAGCTCCCAGAACTCTTCGCAGCCGCCGTCGGCCGACCCGCCGGCCAAGCGCCCCCAGGCCAAGGGCTCCCCGAGCGAGCGCAAGCAGGGTGGCCAACCCGGCCACGAGGGCAGGACCCGCAAGCTGGTGGCCGAGGATCAGCTCGATCAGGTGATCGACCACTGGCCGGCGAGCTGCTCGAGCTGCGGGCACGACCTCGATCCCTGCATCCACGATCTGGCGGGCAAGCCCCACCGCCACCAGGTCACCGAGCTGCCGCCGACTGCGGTCACCGTCACCGAGCACCGCGCCCACGCCCTACGCTGCCCCGACTGCGGGCGTCGGACCCGGGCCGAGTTGCCTGCGGGAAACGGCGTCGGCGCCTTCGGCCCTCGCCTTCAGGCAGCGATCGCGCTCTTGTCGGTGCGCAACCGGGTCTCCCGCCGCGACGCCTCAGAGCTCTGCGAGGAGCTGTTCGGCACCGGGATTTCGACCGGCTCGGTCGACGCGATCTGCCAGCGCGCCTCCGCCGCCCTGGCATCTCCCTACGCCGAGCTGCGGGAGGCGGTCAAAGACGCCCCGGTCCTCTTTGTCGATGAGACCGGCTGGCGCAACGCCGGGCAAAAGCGCACCCTCTGGGGCGCCATCACCGACGCCCATGTCGCCCTCCACATCGCCGCCGATCGTCACGAGCGCGAGTTGCCGGAGCTGATCGGGGAGGGCTTCGCCGGGATCGTCTCCTCCGATCGCTGGTGGGCCTATGACTCCCTGGACCCGGCGCGCCGGCAAGTCTGCTGGGCGCACCTGCTGCGCGACTTCCGCCGCCACTCCGAAGGCTTGGCCGAGCAGGGTCGCTTCGGGGAGGAAGGGCTTGAGATCTGCCGCGAGCTGTTTGCTGCCGCGAGCTGTTTGCCGCCTGGGACGCCTTCGCCACCCACGGCGATCGGGAGCGCCTGGCCCGCGAGATCGCCCCGCTCAAGCGCCGCCTGCGGGCGCTGCTTGAGCCCCACCAGGTCAAGAGCACCCGCAACCGTCAGTTCCGCACCTTCGCCCGCAACCTCTTGAAGCTCTGGTCGGCGCTTTGGACCTTCACCGAGGTCGAGGGGGTGGAGCCGACCAACAACAGGGCTGAGCGGGGGCTTCGCTCCGCGGTGATCTACCGCAAGGTCTCCCTCGGTAGCCAGTCGGAAGCCGGGGAGCGCTTCGCCGAGCGGATGCTCTCGGTCTCCCAGACCTGCCGGCTGCAGGGGAGGTCGCTCTTTGGCTTCTTGGTTGAGGCGATCACGGCGAGCGCTCGGGCGAGCCCTGCGCCTTCGCTGGTCTGAGCGGGAGGCGGGAACGCGAGCGTCGACTGGGGCTGAACGCTTACCCAAAAGTGCCGATTTGCAGGGAATTTCTTACACGCAGCAGGTCGAGGTCGATCCCCGACCTGTCGGGATCCTCGAGGCGGGCGGCCAGCCTCTCGAGCAGTTCCTGTCGGCGGGCGCCCTCGGGCTCCTCGCCGACCAGATGCCGCGCGGCACGCAGCGCCGCGCGCAGCTCGCGGTCCTCGGTCACCTGGATGCGCGGTCGATCGCTCGGGACGCGAGCAGTGTACGACCGGGGCATCACCCCTTTCGCGGAACGTGGAGGGGACAGGCCCTCGACCCGATGCCCCGGATCCCGTCCGCGCCTCAGTCGACGGGACAGGCCTGCAACGCGGTACAGCTCGCGAGGCGGTCGAAGTCTGAGTCCGCGTGGAGGACGGCGACCCCCTCGCGGATCGCGTGGGCGGCGATCAGACAGTCGATCAGCCTGCGGACGGTCTCCCCGTGACGTCGGCAGGTGCGATAGAGCCCCGCCGCCGCCTCGTAGTCGGTCGGCGACGTCTCGAGGACGGAGGCCCGGGCGAGCAGGCCGCGAAGGCCCTCGAGGTGCTGCTCGTCGCGGGCCCCGGCGAGAACCTCCATGCGGACCGGGTGGCAGGTCGCGATCTCCTCGCCGAGGAGCTCGTCGACGCGTAGGCAGACCGGGCTTCCGGTGTCACGGAGGAACTCGACCCAGGCCGAGGTGTCGAGGAGGATCATCCGACCCGACCGGCGCGCATCTCCTCCAGGTCGCCGTCCCACCCCGATCCGCGCAGCCGCCGGGCGCGGTCGACGTCGAGGGCCTCGCCGGCGACGGTGCGCAGCGCGAAGTTCACCGCCTCACGCTTGCTCGCGAGCCGGTAGCGACGCATCACCGCGTCGCAGGCCCTCTCGTCGATGTCGATGTTGGTACGTGACATACACCAACGATACACCCTCGGGCTACGGCTCGGTCGGATCATGCGGAAACGCCCGCCGTGGCACGCCACCCCAGCCCCCCCTTTGCCTCGGATTCGACGAAGAACTCGACGACCTGGTGCAGGCGGAACCGGTGCCGGTGTCCTGGGGTCATGTGACGAGGGTCGCCGACCAGACGCTGAAGCCCGACGCCGAAGTCCAGGGCTTCGTGACCGCCGCGTTCGACGATCGTCCCTTGGAAGGGATCCTGGTTTGCGTAGCGCCGGCCCTCCCGTTCGCCGAAGAAGCCTTCCAGCAGGACATCTACGGATTTCAGGGCGCCAAGTGCAGCCGAACGAACAGCGCGGGCGCCTACTCGGTCGGGAGACTGGTGGGGGCCAGTACAAAGTGCTCTTCTCGGTCGAACTACGAGAATTCCTCCACTACATCCCGCCGCTGAAACCCGAAGAAGACGGCACCCGACCCTGTACTGGAGGGAAGGTTCGTCTGGGAGGACGCCGATGTCCTCACGCTGACGGCTCCGACTGTGGCCACCGACATCGATGCTCAGCTCGGGCCGCCACCCCCAAAGCAAGCGCCGGCGACCTCGACGTCGACGACATCTCTGTCGCCGCCTTCGTCCCTGCCTTCCTCCGTCGCCGCTCCCTCCACCTTTGTTCCTGAGCCGAAATGCAAGCACGGTTGGCGGGTCAAGAAGGCGGGCGGCTGCTACCACTGGCGTTAAAGGAAGCGTTCGCTCTGTTCTTTCCCTGTCTGTTAAAGGTTTACGCCGTTTCGCTTAGTAAGCTTCGGACCAGGTAAGCGACCGATTCATTCGCCTTCCCTATGGCAAAAGACAACCTGACACACACCCGCTCGGGAGAGCTTCGACCGATCGCCGGTGGTCGGGAAGGTTATGCGGCCTTCCTCCCAGCGCCGCTGCCACCCGACCCGCCACTCGCGATCGACGCCGGCCTGCAGGAGCTGCTGGACCGCGCAAACCAGGCGCTCGGGCGGCTCGACGGGATCACGCTCCTGCTGCCCGATCCCGATCAGTTCCTCTACTCCTACGTCCGCAAGGAGGCGGTCCTCTCCTCTCAGATCGAGGGCACCCAGTCCTCGCTCTCCGATCTCCTGCTCTTCGAGGCCGACGCAGCTCCCGGGGTGCCGATCGCCGACGCGAGGGAGACGGCCAACTACATCGGCGCGATGAATCGCGGCCTCGAGCTGATCAAGGACGATGGGCTGCCGCTCTGCAACCGCCTCTTTCGCGAGGTGCACGCCGTGCTACTCGGTTCGGGCCGCGGATCGGAGAAGACGCCGGGGCGCTTCCGCCGCGAGCAGAACTGGATCGGCGGCGCGCGGCCCTCGCTGGCGCGCTATGTGCCGCCACCGTGGGAGGAGGTCGAGCCCTCGATGGCGGCACTCGAGAGATTCCTCCACGACCAGCCAGAGCGGACCCCGATCCTGATCAAGGCGGCGCTGGCCCATGCCCAGTTCGAGTCGATCCATCCCTTCCTCGATGGCAACGGGCGGGTCGGACGGCTCCTGATAACCCTGCTGCTGGTCGCCGACGGGGTCCTCCAAGGCCCTCTCCTCTATCTGAGCCTCTACCTGAAGCAGAACCGCGAGGACTACTACGACCACCTGCAGCGGATCCGCACCGAGAGAAGATGGGAGGGATGGCTTCGCTTCTTCCTCGAAGGGGTGATCGAGGTGGCGGAGTCGACCACCCGGACCACCGGCGACCTCGTCCAGATGATCGAGCGCGACCGGCAGGTGATCCACGGGTTCGGTCGCGGGGCGGCGACCGCGGCCCGGGTCCACGACCTGGCCTCGCGCTTCATCGTCGTGCGCCCGACCCTGGCGGCCGATGCTCTGGGCCTCAGCGCCCCGCCGGTCTACTCGGCGGTCGACCGTCTCGAGCAGGCGGGGATCCTGCGCGAGGTCACCGGCCGGCGGCGGGGCAAGCTCTATGTATATGACGAGTATCTGGCGCGCCTGAACGAAGGGACGACCGAGCCCGCCGCATAGCGTCTCGGCCGCGTCACCGGAGTTCTCCTCCAGGGAACGACCGGGGACGGAAACCCGAATCGGAGCGCTTGGGTTGGGCACCGGGCCTAAGACATCGAAGAACCCCTCGGCTCTGTGCGCGGGCTGCTTCTCTGCGCCCACCGAGCCCTCGGCGGAACTCCCTGGCCACCCCTGTCAACCGTCCCATCCCTTGGGCCCGGCCGCGCCGCAGTCAAGGGCGCGACGCGCCCGACCCCCAACGGGGGTTGACGGCGGCGCGGCGGGCGACACAATCGAGCGTGGTCGACGGGGTGCGCCCCGAGTCCCTGCAGCGCCCCGAAGCCCGTATCCGCTCCCATCCCCCGCCGACCCCTCGACCCACCTCACCCTGTCGACCTAGCCAGCTTCCGTGCGGGTCCCGCACGCCCTCGACCCCACGTCCGCTGCCCGCCGAACGCCGCCCGCCCTGCGCCCTCAGCCCGCCGCCTTCGCCGCCGCCTCACGCCCCAGATAAGGCGTCAGCACCAGCTCCACCGCATCGGGCCCCACCGCCGAGAGCGCTTTCGCGCCGCCACGTTCGGCGGCTGCGACCAGCGTCCGGCGAGGCCGCCGACGAGCCCGTACTCCGCCACCGGCGCAGGTTTTTTCCCCCGCGCCGGGCGGCGCTCGACCAACACCCCGAGCAGGCGCTGGAGGAACTCGCGGTAGGCGCCGGCCACCTCCTCCCCGGCCGCCGGCGGGGCCACCAGACAGAAGCGCACCAGGTCGGGGTTGGCGGCGAGCGCGGCCAAGAGGGTCTCGATCTCCGCCCGCACCCACGCGGCCTGAAAGATGGTGCCGCTCTCGGTGAGCATGCCGTCGCACTTGCGTCGCCGTCGGGCCCCCAGGGCTTCACCACGAAGTCGGGCTCGGCGTATTCCATGATCTGCTCGAAGAACGACTGGAACTCGCTGCCGATCCGGCGGTAGCACTTCAACTCGAAGACCGTCTGGTGGTAGGTCAGGTCGACTTCACGGATGTTCACTGTGTCTCCCGCCCGGCGTCTGCGACCTGGCCGCCATCTTCACTTCCGGCAGATCCGTACTTGCGTGCGGCCTGACCCGGCCCGGAATATTTCCGGAGCCTGCCTCCATGGAACGCCGCCCATCGTCATGTCGAACAACATGACTTCGGTTTGGAAGAGGCGCGGCCGACCGCCTAGATGAGTAGTTCCACGACTCAGGTCACGTAGTCGACCAGCGCCCGCGACGGACGTCCGAGTTCGTGGTTCAGCGAGACCGCCGCGGCGAGCGCCAGGAAGCGGGCGGCGATCCGCACCCGCAGGCCCCGCAGGGTGCGGGCCCCGTGGCGCTCGAGGCCGAGGATGTCCTTGGCGGTCCAGTAGATCGACTCGATCCGTTGGCGCAGTGGGGCGAGATGGAGGGCGTGGCCGGTCTCGTCCTTGCGACGGGGCCGCACGATGGTCGCGCCCAGCTCGGCGGCGTCGGCCTCGAAGTCGGCACCGGCATAGCCCTTGTCGCCGAGCACGGTGATCGGCCCAGAGCGGTTGACCCGCCCCAGCAGCCGTAGGCAGACCTCGCGCTCACCTTCCTTGGGCGAGGTCAGCGCCATCGCCCGCAGGGTCCCGTCCGGAGCCATCAGGGTGTGCAGGCGAAATCCCCAGAACCAGCGGCTGTGCGACGCGCAATAGCCATAGTCGGCGGCGTCGGAGAGCGCGTCGCCCAGGCAGCTCGACCCACCACGTTTCACCGTCTCGCGCGAGCGGGCGCACTCCACGGGAGTGGAGTCGACCAGCAGCAGGTCGTCATGGAATCCGGGACTCCGGGCCGAGAAGGTCGCGGTCATCGCCTCGATCACATCGGTCAACCGGTCACGGCGCTTGTGGAAGCCGGAGCGCCGGGTGAGGGTCGGGAACAGGTGGCGCAGTCGCCTCGCGGCGATCTTCGCGAACCGCCCGTCGGAGCCGATCCCCATGATCGACTGCGCGACGCAGAGGGTGACGACCTCCGCATCGGTCAGCCTCCTACGGGCGTTCTTCTTGCCTTCGGGCAGGAGATCGTCGGCGGTGCAGAACACAGAGGTGAGCAGCAGGTCGAGGTCGGCGAGCATCGAGGCCCCCTTCGGGTCGGCGGTGATTACTGAGCACCGCCGACTTCGACCGCGTTGCTCAGTCCACCTTCCGGCGCACTCGGCCCGAAGGATTCGTGGAACTACTCATCTAGGTCATGGCTATCGTCGGATCGATGGCCGCCGAGCACATCCGTGACTGCTTCATCTCACACGCCTCCGAGGACAAGGAGGCGATCGCCCGCCCCCTCGCGCGAGCTCTCGCCGAGCGCGGTTATGAGGTCTGGTTCGACGAGTTCGAGCTCGAGATCGGCGACAGCCTGCCGGAGAAGATCGACGAAGGCCTGGCGACCTCGCGCTTCGGCGTCGTGGTCCTCAGCGAGCGCTTCTTCGAGAAGAAGTGGAGTCGTGCCGAGCTGGCGGGGTTGATGGCGAAACAGGTGATCGGCTCCGAGCGGGTGATCCTGCCGGTCTGGCACGGGATCGACGAGGAATACCTGGAACGGAAGAGCCCGCTGCTGGCGGCGATCCTGGGCATCGACAGCGCGCCGCTCGACCAGGCGGTCGAGGCGATCGCCAGGCGTCTCGATCGTCGCCGCGACGCGGGCTCCTCCGGAGCGGCGCTGCTCGCCGCCCAGGAGTCGCGGCCGCCGAGCGCCGAAAGCGACCCCGAGCGCCTGGTCCGGACCCGCGAGCGGGTGAAGCTTGGATACACGTCGCTCGAGAAGAGTCGATTCGCGCCGACCGCCGGAGGTGGTCATCTCGACCGCAGCCCGGGCTGGTTCTCGGTGATCGCCGGACCGGCGAGGCTGCGAGACGACCTGATCGATCCGATCGAGGTGCCGCTCGAGCGCCTGAGGGAGCTCGAGATCGATGAGCCCTGGTACCGGCGCGAGGTCCTGTGCAACCGCAGGGGCATGGAGGCCGGGCTCGAGGGCTTCACCCACCGGTTTCCCGAAGACCCGACCGTTCCGCCCAGCTACTGGCTGAAGATCTGGCAGGACGGGCTGCTCGAATACGGGGAGTCATTGACGTTGCGCGTCGATGACCAGATGCTGATCCCCTATATCTCGGTCGCGGAAAAGATCCACGACTATGCCCTGCTCTTCCTCGACGTGCTGCGGACGGTGGGTTACGGGGGCGACACCGTGGTCATCGCCGCACTCGGCGACGTGCAGGGCTTCTCGCTCGGTATCCCGAGGGGCCTTGACCTCTCGAGCCGTCCCTTCGAGAACGACGTCGTCGTCAGCCGGTCGCTTCGTGCCTCCCTCGATGAGCTGCCGGTGATGGTCAACCCCTGGCTGAAGAAGACCATCGACAGGTTCTTCCTCGCCGGCGGCATCGCCTCGGGCGCCGACTTCATCTCGGCGGAGGGGCTCGTCGACCAGCGTTGAGGGCGACGCTCCGGTCGGAAGGGTGAGGCCGGGATTGATCGGCGCAGGAGCCGGGCGACGACGGTCCCCCGGTGCTCGTCCGCCGGTCCCGCGTCTGTCCGGGAAACGCTCCCCGGGTCGTTCGAGCAGGACCCCGACCGCCTCGCCTACGGATCAGAAACGGCGCGTATCCCAGACCGAGGAACGAGGGCCGGCCCTGCGTCGGCAGGCACGTCTCCCTGTACCGCTCCCGTACACGAAGCCCACCCGTCGGCGCGCCCCCGCTAAGGTGTTGCGTCCTTCGGGCGCCGACAGGGGTGCGTCGCCCGGCGGCGCCCACGGCTCACCGCCCGAGTCCGCGGGCGGTCGACGCCCACCAGGCCGTAGAGAGGAGACGCACCGCAGATGGCCGGCATGCCGGAGACCTACACCGACGAGGTGATCGCCCAGCTCGGCCTGCTCGGCGCCTGGCTGCCGCTCTCGGGGCTCGCCCTCGGCGACATCGGCGTGATGGACGGGCGCGCCTTCGTGCGCGAGAGCTCGCTCGCCGACCACGGCATCGCCTGGTCCGAACACGACGATAGCTCCGCTGCCCCGCGCGACCGCGGCGTCAACAGCGGCGCCGCCCTGCAGATCCGGGCCGGAGGCGAGGCGGGCGGACCCCTCGCCCACGGCGTCGTCGCCGAGGCGACCGCGGAGATCACCTTCGGGCGCGCGCACTCGATCCTGATGCGCGCCGAGGGCTGCAGGCGCCGCCGGATCGACCGTCTCGACCTGGTGAAGAAGCAGGTTTTGGCCGCCCACTCGGAGAACCGCTGGCAGGAGGACTGGTATTTCGTCTCCGAGGTCCAGGAGGCCGAGCGCCTTCTGGTCCTGATCGCCCGCGAGTCGAACGCGACCGCGACCCTCGCCCTCGGTGCAGGTCTCGGCCCGACAGCGCTGTCGCTGGCCAAAGGAAGCGGCCGCCTCGGTCTCCTCCACGCCGCCGAGAGCGTCTTCGTCGAAGCGGGTCCGGACGCGACCCCGCTCTACCGCCTCCAACACGTGAAGAAGCCCCTCGCCCGTGAGGCCCGGGTCGAGCCCGCCGACCAGCGTGGCCGCGCCCGTGCCGCCGCGGAGCAGATCGATGTCGTCGAATACCGCTACTAGGCCGCGCCGGCGTTCCGCCGCGATGCGGCGGATGGCGGTGCTCGGCACACCGTCTCGGCAGATCGACTGGGGTGAGCGGATCCCTCTCGACGGTGGCCGCGGCGGCCTCCACCTCGATATGTCGGCGGTCGAGTTCGCCGACCCGACGATGGCGGTGCGCCTCGCCGCCGTCCGCACCCTCCACGAGCAGACCGGCCGGCCGTTTGCGATCTCCCCTCCGCCGGCGACGCCGGTGCGCCGCTACCTGGCCCGTGCCGGCCTCGGCCGGCTGGTCGGCGAGGAGCCCTGCGCGGGCGGCGCCGACATGCTGCTGCCGGTCACACACCTTCGCCGCCAGGCCCAGATCGACCCGCTGGGCGAAGAGCTCGAAGTGGCGCTCGGCAAACTGCCGCGCGGACTGGCCGCGGGCGCCGCTCAGCTGAACTGCGCCTTCTCGGAGCTCTGCCTGAACGCCTGCACCCACGGCAAGAGCGATCACGGCGCGTTCGTCATGCTGCAGCGCCTCGGACCCGACCACCTGGTCCTCGTCGTCGGCGACCTCGGCGTCGGCATCCCCGACCACGTCGTCGGCCACCTGCCGGATCTGGCCGGTTTCAACGAAGGACGGCGGATCGCGAACGCGCTGCGGCTGGGGGTCAGCGGCGCGGGCGCGAAGCGCGGCGACGGACTCGCGCGGATCGTCGAGTCGATCCGGAAGGCCGGGAAGCCCGCCGGAGAGCTGCGGATCTGGTCGGGGACAGGCCGCGTGCGGATGCGCCCGGGAGAACGCCGCGCCAACGATTGGACGGTAGGATCGCGCACCCAGGGTACCTGGGCCGAGTTCCTACTGAGTTCTGGGACCTGAAGCCGGGTAATGCGACGAGATGCACGGTTGGTGGCCGCCGGCCGGTGTAGGTTTGGGTACATGAACGGACACGGGAGAAGGAGGGTGAAGATGCGCTTCGAGATGGCGAGGTGGGGGACCTACTTCGCGACTGAGGACCGCGCCAACCGCCTGTTCGCCGAGCTCGGCGAAGCCGAGGCGGCAGCGCCCGGGGCAGACGAGCTGATCCTCGACTTCACCGGCGTCACCCACGTCAGTTCCTCCTTCGCCCGTTGCTTCGTCAAGCGGGTGATCGACGAACGCCGTGAGGAAGGCCGGACGGTCGACTTCGTGGGCCGCCGCCCCGATGTCATCGACTCGATCGAGCGGGCGCTGTCGGGCGGCGAGCACGCCACCGGCGAGCTCGTCACCGCCTAGACGACCCTCAGGGGTTGAAGGCACCGAAGCGCCGGTCGAGCTCGGCGATCTCCTGGTCGAGGAGATCGGCAAGGGTCGCGAGGTCGCCGTCGTTGGGCACCCGGCGGGCGGACGGCATCTCGCAGACCTTCGCCACCGCCTGCCCGCAGCCGAGCCGCCAACGGTCGCCTTCACCCTCGAGGTCACGGCCGTCGATCAGCTCGGCGAAGCTCTCGGCGTCCAACTCCCGCCCGGACACCTGCTGAGTGACTTCGCGCTGGCCGATCCCCGAGCGGCGCGCACGCTCGAGCCGCTCGGTCGCATCGGTGGTGATCGTCAGATGACCGAAGCGCCCGAGGCTGTCGAAGAGGGTGATCTCCTCGGGCCGTTTGAAGCCGCCGACCGCGACGCGGCGCAGCGGCTCGATCATGCCGCCGTGGGAAAGATGGTTACGGTGAATCTGGCGCAGGGTGATCCGGGCCAGGTAGGCGGGATCGTCGAAGTGGGCACGCAGCTCGTCGCCCAGGTCCTGCAGCCGGTAGCGGGGCTCGAGCGGCACCCCGAGCCGCACCGCCTCGGCGCGCAGGGTGCCGGCGAGGCTGTAGAGTTCGAAGCCCTTCTTTTCGGCCAGGTAGGCGAGCGCCGCCGACTTGCCGGCGAAGCGTTCGCCGCTGACCGCGACCACGTAGCGCACCGAGAAGGGCACCACCCAACGCAGGTCGCGGTCGTGGTGCAGGCGCGAGAACTCCGGCCGGAACTGCTCGTCGTAGCGGGTCTTGGCCATCAGGCCTCCGCCTGCGTCCCGTCTGCCACGTCGACCTCGACGTCGAAGAACATCACCTGGGCGATCCGCAGGCCGACGTAGAGGACGATCGGCACCGTGCCGACGTTTGCGAGCTCGAGCGTGACCGTGCCGCCGAAGAGCGGCTGGATCAGCGGCGCGGTCTGGATCACGAGGCCGAGCCGCCCCCAGGAGGAGCGGCCCGCGACCTGCGCGGAGACCGAGGCCGGCAGTGTCAGGTACTCGAGGCTACGGGCGATGGCGAACTCCCCCGGGTGAAGATAGAAGGCGCTGCCCGGCGGCCGGCGCAGGTAGTCCTGGTAGTCGCGCACCCGCTGGGCGATCTCGTCTACCCGGGCGGGGTCGAAGGCAGCGACCGCGGTCGAGCGCCGCATCACGACGAAGTCGGGGCCGAGGCGCAGGTCGACGCTCGCCTCGCCGATCTGCCCCGGGTCGACCAGCGGCGTGATCGCGAGGCCGCTCGCTGCGTCGAGCAGGCGCGAGGCGATCTGGGCTCCGCTCAGCATCGTCCTAGGCGGGGATGTTCAGGCCTTCGAGCCGGTTGCTCGACTCCTGCAGGGCGCGGTGGAGGTTGACCAGCTCGACCGAGCCGCGGACGAACGAGTTGAAGCCGATCCAATCCTGGGCGACGTGGCGGCGGTCGGGGAAGGTGCGCCTGCCGTCGTCGTCGCGGAGCGGCCGTTCGGCGAGCCACCAGGCAAAGCAGCCGTTGACGATCGACTGCCATTCCATCGGGCTCGACCACTCGCGGGGAAGCTCGGCGAGTGATCCGATCGCCGGCGCATGCTCGCCCCGCAGGCCGATCCGCTCGGCCGGCGGGATACGGGCCGAGAGCTTCTCCCAGACCAGCTCGACCTCCTCGGCGAAGTAGGCGCTCAGGTAGCGGGCCTGGTTCAAGACGTCGGCGACGACCTGCGGGGTCAGGTTCGAAAGGGCGCCGGCGAGCAGAGCCCGCTCCTCGTCGCTCAGCTCCTCTTCGGCGTCGGGGAGCTCGGCCAGGAGTCCGTCCATCCCCTCCGAGAGCGCCTCGGTCGCCGGCCCGAACGGCCCCGCGGGCAGGTACTCCTGACGGGAGCGCTCGATCGCCAGCCGTAGGCGCAGGGCGAGGCCGGGATGGGTCTCGAAGCCCGCCGTGTCGGGCACCTGGACGTAGTTGTTCGGGGTGAGGTCGAAGTCGGCGAGGGCGAAGACGTAGGCGGGGCCGATCATCGCCAGCGCCAGCGCGTCGCAGGCGAGCTCGTCGAACCAGCTTTCGATCCGGGCGATCGCCTCGTTGGCCCGAAGTTTGCGCTCGGCCTCCTCGCCCTCGCCGCCGAAGCGATCCAGCATCGCGGCGAAATGCTCGCTCGTGGCCCGGTCGAAGGCGGCGATGATCGGCGCCTCCTCGGCGTCCGGGGGCGCCAGCCCGAGGACGGTATGGGCGATCTCGTGGGCGATCATCATGTGGATCAGGACATCGGCTTCGCGTTGCTTTGGGTAGGTGACCGCCACCAGCCGCGGAAAGCCGCTGTAGAGAAGCCCGTGCAGATCGTCGGTGTCGAAGCGTTGGGCGAGGCTCGCGAGCTTGTCGATCACCGAGAGTTCGTAGGAATATTCCTCGTCCGGTACGAGGATCAGCTCGATGCTCCGCGGTTCACTCTGGTGCAGGCGTGCGACGAGGTCGGTGAAGGGCGCAAAAAGCGCCTCGATCTCGCGTCCGTGGGGGTTTCGGATCATCGCCAGGAGTTTCGGGAAGACCCGGTCGAGGGCGTCGACGAGCCCGTTTGCCTGCCCGGCGAAGCGCTCTTCTTCTTCGCCGGCCGGGCGCCCCGCGTCGAGGGCCTTGTCGAGGGCGCGGGAGAGCAGGATGACTTCGCGCTCGGCCTCGGCCAGAAGGGCGCTCATCGCGTCGACCAGGGACCGGAGCCCCGGCAGGTCCTCGCGCTCGGCGTAGGCCGAGCGCATCGCGTCGAGCTCGTGGCGGAGATGCCGGATGCAGATCAGGGCGCGCCGCAGGACCCGGCGCGAGGCCCCCTCGAGGTTCGCCGGCACCTCTTCGGCGCTCAACGTCTCGCCAGGCCGCTCCGGGATCCCGGCCCGCGGCTGTCGATCTGGTCGATCCGTTGGAGGCGCCGCAGAAAGGGCTGCAGCTCGGCTTCGACGAACTCCGAATCCGCCGCCGAAGGCTCACGCCAATGGCAGGCCTCCAGTGAGCTCAGCACACCCGCGGCCCGTCCCGCCCACTCGCTCGTCTCGGCGAGGGGCCCGGCGTGGGCGCCCGCGACCAATTCGAGCAGCTCCTGGTCTGAGTCGAGCGAGGCCAGCCGTTCACTGCGCTTGCCCCGTGCGGCGCCCGCCCTTCGTTCGTCGGGTGCCGCGGGGTAGGCCGGCTCCCCGGCCCGGACCGCCGAGTCGAGGATCTCGATCAACTGCGTGACCCGTCGCCGGGCGGCCTCGGCCTCCTCGCCGCCGGCGAGAAGGTCTTTCAGGTCCCAGACCAGGTAGCTGGCGAGCAGCTGGTAGGAAGCCGCCAGATGGACTTTGCTCGAGCGACGTGGCATCAGGCCTCCCGTCCTGGCATTCCCGCCCCTTCGATCATGCACGGATCATGACGGAGCGCCCCACTGCACCGGGACAGTAACCGGCGCAGGGGACGCCGTGTGCATTCCTTTGTCGCACCATTGAATGCTTGGCTCGCCTGGGGCCCGCCGTCCTTCCGACCACTCTCCCCGCTGCCCACCTGAGTGCGCCCGACCCTGGGCGCCGCTCCCTTCCTCAGCGCACGGAGCTTCCGAGAGGGCCGAGCACCTGCCCGAGGGACCGACGGAGGGCCCAGCGGGCGGACGGCGCCTTCACCCCGCCGCCCTGGCCGCTGCCTCACGCCCCAGGTAGGGCGTCAGCACCAGCTCGACCGCATCTGGCCCCAGTGCCAGGAGGGCTTTCGCCCCGCCGCGCTCGGCGGCCGCGACCAGTAATCCCGCCAGCCCGCCGACCACCCCGTACTCGGCCGCGGGCGCGGGCTTTTTCGCCCGTGCCGGGCGGCCCTCGACCAGCACCGCCAGCAGGCGCGCCAGGAACTCGCGATAGGCGGCCGCCACCTCTCCCCCCGCCGCCGGCGGCGCCACCAGGCAGAAGCGGACCAGGTCGGGGTTGGCGGCGAGCGCCGCCAGCAGGGTCTCGATCTCCGCGCGCACCCGGGCCGGCCAGCCACGCTGCCCTTCGCCCGCCTCGCGCATCGCCATGCAGAGGAAGTCGGTGACCTCCCCGTAGACCCAGAAGAAGGCCTCGGCGTGCGGGCGGGCTGTTTCTACCGCCCCCACCGAACCCTGGCGTATCTGCCGACTGCGCCCGCCGCGCCGCGGTCAAGGGCGCGAAGCGCCGGACCCCGCAGGGAATTGACGGCGGCGCGGCGGTCGACCGATGGACGTGGTCGGCAGGGTGCGCCTCCGAGTGCTGGGTTCGCCTCCGAGGCAATAACGCGCTACGGGGCGACAATCGCAGGCCACACCCGAAGCCTTCTCAGTAGGCGGCCCGCAACCCTGGGAGCATCGGAAAGTGCCGCACATTGGTGGTCAGCAGATCCGCCTCCAAGAGCAGGGCGCCGGCGGCGATCAGGTAGTCGGCATCGTCGATGCCGCCGTGGGAGCGGCGGTGCCCGGCGGCAAGCGAGCCTGCTGCGCGGGCGACCTCCTCGCCCACCGGAACCCAGGCCAGAGCCGAGAAGAAGCGCTCCAGTGCCTCGACCTCCTGCTTGCGGACACCCGCCAAGAGCTCGAAGCGGACGACCTCGCTGGCAAGGAGCGGCTCCCCTTCGGCGGCCAGTCCTTCGAGCAGATCGACCGCGGGAGCAGCTCCGCGCAGGTGATCGATCGCGACGCTGGTGTCGAGCAGCTTCACCTGACGCCGAGACGCGACAGACGCTCACCGAGCTCGCCCCTTCTGACAGCGTCGACGTACTGCGCGCCCGACGGACGCTTGCCCCGCCAGGACCCGGCACTGGCCTGAAGCGCGGCGAGCTGGGCGTCGGTGTCGCGGCCATCGCCGAAGGTCGCCCTCACCGCGCGCCGGACGAGCTCCGAACGCGAGGCGCCGGTGTCACGCGAGGCGCGCTCGAGCAACTCCAGCTCGTCCTCACCGAGGTAGATCTGCGTCCTGCTCACGGCATCATTATACACCATATGGTGTCCCGAGCTTTACCCGTGTCCCTGCCTCATCCTCGTCCTTCGGCGAGGTTCACGCGCTCGACTTCGCGTTCAGCTAAAGCTTTAGGTTGGATATCCATCATTCAACGATGCCTGGGTCGATCCCCCAGCACCGTCACGACCCGGTGCTCGGCGGTAAGACGAGCCACCCAGCGTCCCCGTCGTGGATCAACGACGCGGCGCCTCGAGAATCTGGATGCGACCGGAGGCGCCCACCTTTTCGACGGCCCTCTCGACCCCGCGGCGGGTCGGGCCCGGCTCGACGTAGTAGCGGACAGCCGATATGGAGTCGGCCTTCTGCCAGGCGGCGATGATCGGCTCGAGACGACGCGGGCCCTTGGGACTGAGCTCGAGCTCGATGGCGATCGTCTCGCCGTCGGCCAGCACCGCGAGGTCGGGACGGTGGAGACGATGCTGCCCGGGGAGCCGCGCTCCGGCGATCGGCCGGCCCCCGGTCCGCTCGGCGAGGAGCAGCTCACGTTCTGCGAGCACCGCGGCGGGGTCGAACTCCTCGGCGAGGATCTGGGCGGTCGTGGCGCAACGCAGACGGTGATCAAGGGAGCCGGGGGAGACCATGGCCTTGCCTAGACCGAGGCCCGCATATGCAAGGCCTCGGGAGGTGGCACGCAGAAGGCTCGGCTCGAGGCGAAGGAGTTCGAAGCGCTCGACCAGACAGGCCTCGATACAGGCCGAGATCCGCCGATAGGCCGCGGCGCGGCCGACGCCGAGCGCGGCCATGACATGGTCGATCGTCACGACGCCGTGGCGGGCTATGTAGCCGACGAGTTCACGGTCTCGGTTCCGACCCGGACAGGATCGAAGTAACGCTGTATCCACGACCCCAAGACGATGAGAGGACCCGATTCGTCCCTCTCGCCGGCGGAAAGAGCAGTCCTGAGTGGATCGAAAAACCTCACTCTCGGGACTCGGAAGCGCCACGCACCCTACAGCGGCAGTAGTCGCCGCGAATGAGCCTCACCGGGTCGGGAGATGGGAGGAGTCGCGGGGATGACACCGCTCGTCGATCAGCTGCACCATTTCTGTATGGAGCACGAGAGCGCGACCGGGGTGCAGCCCCGCCGCGGAGATGATCGCCCGCCTGCGACACATCTGGCCCGAGCTCCCGGAGGCCAGGTGGAGTCCGATCCGGACGAGCGTCGCGACGCCGAGGAGTCGGTGCTCGGCGTCATCTGCGACATCGCCGCGGTCGCCGACGTACTACTCGCGGGCCTCGATCTGGAGCGCAAGCCGGCCTGGTCACGTGCCAACCCGATTCTCGACCTGGAGCGCTACACATTCGTAGTCGAAGGCCAAGACAGTTGGGCGGCCAGGGGCGTGGGCCGCCCTCCTGTCCCTAGGGTGCTTTTCCCATGGGCGAGGTGCGCGGCGGCTGCTCTCTCGCTGCGGCCCCCGCTTGCCATCCGGCCTGACTGGGTCTAGACCCGGATGGAGATTCCGGGCAAGAATCCTGGCTGTGGCGGCTTCCTTGGGCGCGAACCCCGGTCCGCACAGCGGCCTGGAGACGGGCCGGGACAAGGCTGGACCTGGCGCGAGACTAGGCGTAGCTTTGGCAAAAGGCGACGACGGGGGTCGGAGGTCGATGAAGCCGAGTACGCCAGAGCAGGTTTCAATGGGATTCGCGGAGGCGATCAGCGCCGGCGAGCTGGGCCGCGCCACCGGCTTCTTCGCCGAGGACGCCCGCTTTCTGATGGGCGACGGTCGACTCGTCGAGGGCCGGGCGGCGATCCGCCAGGTCCTGGAGCTGCTGATCGCCAGACGGCCGACGATGACGGTCGAGATCAAGCGGATGATCGAGACGCCGCGCGGCGCCATCGGCTCGGAGCGCTGGGTGATGTCGTTCGAGGACGACGGCGGGAAGCCGATCGAGCAGTCGGGCCGCTCGACGGTCGTCTTCGCCCACGCCGCGGAGGGCTGGGAGATCTTGATCGACGCGCCCTGGGGGTTGACGCCGAACGGACAGTCGCAGCGCATCGAGGAGCACGTTGCGGCAGCCCGCAAAGCGTTGTACGAAGACCGGCGCTGGTTCGAGGAGGTCGCCGACGACGACGCCCTCGGTCGCGCCGCGGGGCTCTTCGCCATCCATGCCGGCACGGCGGGATGGCGGCATCTCGGCCTCGGCGACCCACCGGACGATCGGCCTCTCTACGTCGGCATGGCGAGCGGTGGGACCGCCTCGCGCGGTCTGAAGGGCCACCTTGAGCGGCCCTTCGCCGCCGGGCGGGCCTCCGACGTCTCGCTGCGCCGGAGCTTCGCCGCCCTTCTCGCCACCGAGCTCGAGCTGGTGGCGATCCCACGGCGCACGCCCACCTCTAAAGGCGCCAAACAGAGGCGGCACCTCGCGCTCGAGGAGAGCGGTGACCGCCGGCTGAGCGAGTGGATGCGGGTGAACCTGCGGATCGCCGTCTGGGTCTGTCCTGCCGAGGCGCCGCTCAAGGAGGTCCGCGCCGCCGTGCTCCGGGCATTGCTGCCACCGCTCTGCCTGCTCGACATGACCACCCCCTGGACCGGGCAGGTCAAAGCCGCACGGGCGAAGCTCGCGGCGCAGGCCAAGGAGCGTATGGAGGCGGCACCGGGCCGGGCCGGGCCTTTCTAGTCCTGTTCAGCCCGGGCTCGCCCTGCCGACCCGTGACAGCAGACGGTCGCCCGACGCTTCAGGGTCCTGACCGAGAGCTCAGGCCAGGGCAACCGCTCGAGCGGGGTACGCGAGAGCCGGTCGACCAGATCCTCGGGACCCCAGGTCCTGGGTTCCCGCGAGCAGAGCCGTCGGCATCCCGGACGGCGCCGGCCGATGCAGTGGTCGAGGCCGGCACCGCGACCTCGATCGCGTCCTTGTCGTCGATCAACCCGGCGTAGGTACCGGGGCGATCGAACCGCGGTAGGCGAGCAGGATCGCGGTCCGTGGCGGAGGAAGGGGTGCTCGCGGCAAAGTGCCTCCGGGAAGCTCGCGGAATGGAAGCTTGCCATCTGCCGATTTGCGATCATCGAGGTATGGACAGACTGCCTCGCGTGAAGCTCAGCGGTGCATTGGAAGGCGACTACGTGGTCCTCCTCGACCGTGGAGGCGAACGGTTGACGATCGCGCCCGAGCAACCCGACGGGTTGCCGAAACTCGTCTCCCTGAAGCGTACGACCTGGGCCTGTCCGACCCAGTGGGAGGGCGAGCTCGAGGACGGCCGCACCCTCTACGCCCGCTGCCGTCACGGCGAACTGAGCGTCGGCATCGGCGCGGGGCCCGATGCCGCCGTTGCCAACGGCATGTCGAAGGATGCCCTCTGCCATGACTTGGTCGAGGAGGCGCCGATGAGCTTCGAGGAGCTGCGGGCGCATCTCCACGGGTTGCTGGAGCTTCCCGAGGGCCTGGAGGCCGAAGGCCAGGGTGAACCCAGCTGGGACCTCGAGGCATTCGAGAGGATATTCCCCTCCGAAGAGAGCGCGGACCCAGAGCCGGCCCGAGAGAGCGGTGGGGGCGAAGGAGCTCCTGGAACACCCGAGCGCGTCGGCGCAGGGCTCCGCGAGGCGGAGGTCCAGGACTGGACCTGCTTCTCATGCGGCGACGCGCTCACCCAGGCGCACGAGGGCGACTACTTCCACACCGATCCCGACTCCAAGTGCTTTGGCCCGATCCCCGTACCAACGTCGCTCATCGAAGTATCCTCTGCAGAGTTGACCGGGACCGAGGCCGACAAAGCACGCGGCGCCCAACAGGCGCACGGGAGGCGTGACTGAGCGCGAGCACGCTCGGCGGCTGCTGGCGCGGCTACCCGACTCCGAGCTGGACATCGTGGGTGGGTTCCTCGCCTGGCGCGATTGCCTCGCCGACATCGACGAATGGGGTGACCTGCGGGCGCTGAACGGCGGGGGCGGCGTACTCCGCCACCTCGACGAAGCCGAGCGCGAGGAGTTCGGCGAGACGCTGTGGGAGAGCTGGCAACGTCTCGAGCGCGAAGGGAAGATCGATCCGAATCCCCCACCGCCGCCCGACCCTCCTCCGGACGCCGACGAGGAGGCCCGTAGGCGGCGCGAGCTGGCGGAGGGGTTGCTCCAGCGGATCCCGCCGTCCGATATGGCCGTGGTCCTCGCCTTCCTTGCCTGGCGTGGGCGGCACTCGCTGCGCCCGCGAGGGGGCCCGGCGGCACGGATGGCGGCGGCAGGCGCGGAGGCGATGCGACTGCTCGGCGAGACGGAGCGACGGCTGTTCGGGAAGAGAGCCCACGGCAAGACGGCCGGCGGGCGGCCGATCGACGAGGAGCTGGTCGACAAGCTTGCTGCCGAGGCGGAGGAGGGCTACGACGTCGAGGGAACTCGCGGCGTGGACGAGGAGGAGAGCGCCAAGGAGCGGCTGAGGCTGATCGTCGTCTACGAGTCCGACGAGGAGCGGGTGGTGGCGTCGATCCCCGCCGTGCCGGGTGTGCTCAGCCGGGGACGCACCAGGGAGGAGGCGCGGATCAACGTGCTCGACGCGCTGGCCGAGATGATCGACCTACGCGAGGCCGAACATGAGCCGCGCACAGCGGCGATCGAACGCGAATCGCTGCGGATCGGGCTCGGCGGGAGGACGACCGCAGACGAGGGCCAAGGCGCGAAACGCGACCCCTGGACGGACCCCGACCCACAGCCCGGCGACTTCGACGCCGAGCTCGAGGCGATGGACCCTCGCGACGTCGAGTTCCACGAGGGCAACCCCGACGCCAAGGTGATCGTCTTGCCCGGCATGGACGCCGACGACGTGAACCGGCTGGCCGAGCTGGCCGTCGAGCGCGGCAAAAGCATCAGCGAGATCCTGGTCGAACTGGTCCGCGAAGCCTGAGTCACCCAGGCGGTGAGGGATTGGCGAACTCCTGCGGAGGAGCAAAGAGCACGACCGGCTCACCTCCGCGGGTGATCACGAACTCCTCTCCGCTTTCGACGCGGGCGAGAAGTCCGAGGAGGTCCGCTTCGGCCTCCTCGATGCTGACGCTCTCAGGCACGGAGCGAAGGTACCAGGACCCTTCCCCTCGATCGTAACCTCCGCCCTTCAGAGGAGTGAGCAACGAGATTTGCGGTCATCGAAATATGGACAGACTGGCTCGCGTAGTTCTCAGCGGCGATCTGGAGAGCGACCACGTCGTCCTGGCGGAGCCGTGCCGGTGGTGCGCTGCGGATCGCCCCCGCGCGACAGGACGCGGTTCCGACCGAGGTGGCGTTGAGGCAAACCACCTCGACCTGCCCGACGCGGTGGGAGGCGGGCTCGACGAGGGCGCACGCGCGAGTGGGGCGCGGAACGGAGAATTGAAGCGAAGGTCAGTCGGAAAGAGACCGAGTAAGCGATGGCGCGCGATCCCTGGACATACTCCGATGAAGACCTGGAGTTCGTCGCGGCGGGCTCGGGAGCGAAGCTGACGATCGTCGCCGACACACGCGCAGGCCGACGGCCGCATCGACGGCTGATGGGAGCCAGGCGCGGAGCCGCCGCCAGACTAGCGCCCAGCTTCGACCGCAGGCCGCGTCTCGGCCCGCTCAGCCTGGCGGCGCTTGCGCTTGGCCGCCCGCTTCGCCTCGAAACGAGTCATCCAGGCGCCACCGCCGTTCTTGGCGCCGGCATGCTCGGTCTTGATGCGCCCGTAAGCCACCGCCCGACCTTAGAGGACGACGGCCAGAGCACACTCCACCTCGGTCGGTATCTTGACCCTGCAATTCTGAAGCTCAGGTTGACGATTGCAGGGAATGGCACGCCGTAGGGACCATTTGAATTTCGCGGGCGGGGCCGACGCTACCTGCTGGAGATGGCGAAGTACTCAGCTCCGGCCGCAGACATCGGCGCGATGCCCCACGGTGAGCACCTCGACGCTGCCGGCCTCCTCGTCGAGCCTGTAGATGATCCGGTAGGGACCCGTCGTGCAACCCGGCGTCCCTCGAGCTCGAAGCGCAGTAGCTTGCCAGTCGCTTCGGATTGCCGCCGATGCCGACAGCACCCCGATGATCGCGGTCGCGTAGCGCCCTGGTACGCGACCGAGTCCCGGGAGACGGGGCCCGAGATCAGCAGCGCCGAAGGGCGCTCGCTCACGCCGCTTCGTCGCGGCGGTGTTTCAGGTTCGTCTGCAACTCCTCGAGCGTGACGGAATCGCCGGCTCGGATCGCCGCTTCTCCCTCGCGGATCTGGCGCATCAACTCCGGATCGCTCAGGACCGCCAACGTCTCTTCCAGGCTCTCGAGGTCGTCGGGACTGACCAGCACCGCCGCCGCCCGGCCGTTGCGGGTCACGATCACCCGCTCCTGCTCGCCCTCGACCCGGTCGGTGATCTCCGAGAGGTGGGCCCTCACATATGAGAGCGGCAGCGTCTCGGCCATGACTGTGACTCTAGTCAGCCAAGCCACCGAATCAAAGCGAACTTCGGTCTATGATCGGAGGAACCATGAAGCGCGATTTCATCGACTACCATGGCCCTACCGGTGCCTTCATCGCCACCGATCAGGGCATCCTGCCTCTGACGAGCGTCGAGGGCATGGCGGAGCTGATGGATTCGGCGATGCTGGTCTCTCTCGGGTATACCGAGAAGGCGGCGGAATACCAGCGCCTGGTCGAAGCTCGCAAGGCTGCGGCGAAGCGCTCGGCAGTTCGTCCCTAGCGGATCCAGGCTGGCCGCAGGGGTGGTCGACGGTCCGAGGGATCCAGGTGCACGCGGCTCGGGCCGCGGCGGGCGAACGTGCGTCCTCGACCGAGACGATGTACGCCCGCTCGGAGGCGGCGTCGTCGCGATAGACCAAGATCATCCCAACGCTCCGGTCCAGGCACGAGTCAGGTCCCGGCCGGCGCCCTTCGAGCGCCCGACCGGATTCCGGAAACGTCTCGATCACCCGCAGCGATCTGGACCAGCTGTCGGCCTGGAGCTCGAGAGCGGCGATCACCTTCTTGACATCAGCCTAATAGTGCTTTGGTAGCTCTCACTGATCCGGTGGCGGCAGATGGAGAGCGAGTCGGTCGAGTTCGACGGGCTGATCGCATGTCTGGCAACGGCCGGCCCAGCACTTGAAGAGCGGCTGGAAGAGCAGCACCGCCTTCGGCAGCGTCAGGCCGGCCGCCGGGCTTTTGGGTCAAGCCGCTCCAGGGTGAGGAAGCCGTGGGCGGCGGTGACCAGGGCGGTGTGGTGGTGCCAGCCCAGCCAGCTGCGGCCCTCGTAGTGGTCGAGGCCGAGCTCGCCCTTGAGCTGTCGGTAGTCGAGCTCGATCTTCCAGCGCAGGCGGGCGAGCCGGGCCAGCCGCTCGGGCTCGGTGCCCTCGGGCAGGTTGGAGAGCCAGTAGTCGGTGGGGCCCTCGGCGCCCTCGGGCCACTCGGCGATCAGCCACTCCTCGCGCGGCGGGGCCTGGGCGCCCCCTCGCCACTTGACGGGGCCCGGGAGCCGGCAGTGGGCGCCGCGCACCCGCGCGAAGAGGAATCGTGAGCTGACCGGCTCGCCGTCGGGCCCGTCGCGGAAGCTGACGCTCTGGGTCTCTCCGGGCCCAAGGCGGGCGATCAGCTCGCCGATCGACTCCGGCTTGCGATCGGGCTGGGGGCGCTTGCGTGGCCGGCCCGTCTTGCCTTTGCGCTCGGGCATCTCGAAGGCGGTCCCGGGCGCGAACACCGTCGTCGCCGGCCCAAGCGCCAGCACGTACTCGCGCCCGGCGGCGTCGAGGCGGTCGCGCAGCTCGGTGTTCTCGCCGTAGGCAGCGTCGCCCAGCACCGGCGCCGCGGGCACCTCCCACCCGGCGGCCTGCTCGACCAGATCCACCCCCAATTCGGGCTTGGTCTTGAAGGTGACGTCTTCGGGGATCTTCGCCTTGGCCCGTCGCTCGGCGTCTGCGCACCAGTCCTCGGGGAGGTAGAGCGCCCATCCCAGGGGGGCCGTCCCCCGCTCGCCGACCGCGTGCACCGAGACGCCGACCTGGCAGTTGCCGATCTTCCCGAGCGTTCCCGAGTACTGGCGCTTGACTCCCGGGGAGCGCTTGCCGTCCTTGGGGAAGCCGGTGTCGTCGAGCACCCAGGCCTGCACCCCGATCTCGGGCGCCACCCGCTCCGCGCTCGCGCGCACCACTGCCGCCGGGTCCCAGGGACTCACCGCGAGGAAGTTCTGCAGGCTCTCGTAGTCGGCCTCGCCGCCCAGCCGTGCCGTCATCGGCTCCAGCGACTTGCGCGGCCCCTGCTCGATCAGCCCGCGCATATAGAGGCCGCCGTTTGCCAGCTGCGCCGGGCGGTTCACCGCCTCGGCGAGCACCTCAGCGGCAAACGCCTCGAGGCGCTCCTTCACCGCCTCCGGCCCGTCTGCCCGTGCTGCCGGCTCGCTGCGCTCCGCCACTGCCACCATCTTCGCCTCCTCGCGTGAGATCGCTGACGCGAAGGGAATTCGCCGTGGACCGGGCGAGACCTACCGCAGAGCTACCAAAGCACTACTATGAGCCTGGGCAAGCCCCTCTTGCGCGCGCTCCCAGACGCCGGGGATGGCGTCGAGCAGCTCGGTGATACGCGCTGCACTCGGGTCGGCATCGTCAAGGGCAGTGGAGAGGAGCGACCGGGCCAGCGTGCTCTCCTCGATGTGGGTGCGCTGGGCGAGCGCCGCCAGCTTCTCGGCATGCTCGGGATCGAGGGTCACGTTGATGCGCTTGCCGGCGGCCTCCATCTGCTTCAACGCTACACGCCTATACACGGTGCCGGTAGTCACACTTTTCCTTTGAGTTCCTGATCAGTTTTCGACATCTCGCCGCGGGCGTCATAGTCAAGATCAGGCACGCAGGAAGGCGGACTTGATGCTGCGACCTGCTTCTGTCGACGAGCCAGGCGGCGAGGTCGCGATGGCGCTCGGGGCGGTCACAGCGACCGCCGGGCGGCCTCCCGAGAGCCGAAGTTCAGCCGCTTTGACTCACGCGGTCGACCCGCGGAGTTCCACGCTGCGAAGAGCATGGGCGTAGACGGTCTCGGGCGCAATGTCGGACTGGTTGGGCCAGTAGATCGTGTCTCCCTGGTCGTAGACCCGTAGCCGTCGGAAGAACTCGGGGTCGTGGAGAGGTACGAAGACGCCGCCGAGATGGAGGTAGCCGCGGTCGATGTCGGCCTCCGTCCCGTCCTCGAAGTGGACGTGGACGACGTAGTCCTCGGGCGTCGGCACGGCGCTGATGAGCGATGGTGTCACCCGGTTCATCTCCGGCGGCCGCGGCTCGCGGAGCGTCCGCCTCCCCAGGCGAGTTCCGGAGGGATGCTCGGCGCGGCCGTAGAGGACCTCGGCGCTGACCGAGACCTCGTCGGGCCATTCGACGGCCTCGGTATCGGGGTTGACCCAGACCTGCTCGAAGACGGTGTGGTGGTCGCGGAGCGGGGCGAAGACACCACCGGCGCCGGCGAGTTCCTCACTCATGTCGATCTCCTTGACCGCACCGTCGGAGAAGGTCATCCGGATCCGATGACCCGTGAGAGGGCCGCCTCGACATCGGTCGCGGTGATCATCTCCTCACTCATGGCAGCGACCGGCGTCCTCGGGGTAGATCAGGAGCTCATCGCCGTCGGCATAGACGATGGCGACCGGATCGCCTTCGGAGAGGGCCTGGCTGGTCATCTCCTCCTGGTCGGGATGCTCGGCGGCGATGAAGTGCGCGCGGTTCGGATAGCTGGCCGCCAGATCCTCGTCAAAGATGGTGACGATGACCCTCGCGGTCGCGGCGTCGGTGTAGGCATCTGCGGTCATGGTTCTTTTTCCATCGTCTCATGTGCTCCTCGCCACGAGCGGGGCTGAGAGATCGCGGTGTGGACCCCAGACCATCCCGGTGATCGGTTGGCCAGATCGACGCTTCAGGGCTTGGCGCGACGACGGACCCAGGCTTCGATCTGCGCTCTGCTGGTCTGACCCGCTGCGATCGCCTCCACCAGGGGAGCGTCGATGTCGGGGTGGTCGGGCGCGACCGGATGATCGTTCAGCTCGAGGAAGAGGATCGCCGTCAGGAACGCCGCCCGCTTGTTGCCATCGGGAAGTGGATGGTTGCCGACCAGATGTCCGATCAGGACGGCGGCCTTTTCGACCAGCTCGGGATAGGCCTCCTCGGAGCCGAGGCCGCTCCGGGGTGCGGCGAGAGCGGAGTCGGCCAGGCCGATCCGTGGCAGTCGCAGGATCTGGTCAGAGGTTGCGCCGAGCAACTCGGCGGCGATCTCCGCGTAGTCGCGCAGTGACGGATAGACGGTCACGGCGCCCTACTGCGCCAAGCGGCACAGGGTCTCGGCGTTGGCCTTGATCGCGCGCTTTATCCGCTCGCGCCGCTTGGCGGCGTCGCCGGGGAAGCCCACCTTGGGCTGGTTGCGATCGGGGCTCTTCGAGACCTGCTTCACAGCCTTCATTGTGACACCTCTCCCTCACGGCGAAGACCTCTCGCCACACGTCGAATTCTTCCTTTGGTCGCTCCCGGTCTCCAGGCGACTTGAGGTCGCGGAGGCAGGCGACGCGAACGGCCGACGCCCATCCGACCCTCAGGTAGATCCCCGAGGACCGCGAGAGGGCCCGGCGAGCGTGTCGGTGTCATCTCCCTTCGTGTGACCGACCCGTGCCGCAGGGTGGGGGCGCAGCCCGATGCGCTGGCGAACGACTTCGGCGGCAGCACGAGTTGAAGGTGTAATGGGGCGCCAAAGCGACTGGGAGAGCCGGATTCGAGGAGAGAGGGTGTCTACGGTCCGGTCTCGTAGGGAATTGATGGGCTGCGCCGCTGCTGCGACGATCCGGGGCGGATCGTCGCAGCGGCTCAGGATGGCTCGGGCGTAGAGACGGGCGGATCCGGGATCCGTCCGCTTCTACGCCCGAGCGGACATGGCCGGCCGGAGCGGGGCTCTTCAGCCGGCCCGGCCGGCGAGGCTTCGACGAAGCGCGTGGCCGGGAGCGACCAAGTCGATCACGGCACACGCCCTCGCCGACCGGGCTCGAACTCGCGTTGCGCCTCTCTCCGCCCGAGCGAGGCGAACAAGCTCAGCCTCGCTCGGGCGGAGAGGCGTCGTCGCCGAGACGGCAGTAGGTCCGGCGAGCGCAGTGGTATCGAGGGGCTCGGCATCCGCCCCATGGGGTCGTGGCGCGGATGCCGAATGCACCTGGTCGACTGTTAGCCACAGAAACGGCAGATATCCGCGCAGAACTCAAAGCAGCGCGGCTGTCGACGGTACAGACACCACACGTTTCGCACGAGCGGCCGAGCTCCACAGAAGCCGCCTCGAGCCTAGCGACCTACTCAACAACCCGGCCGGGAAAGACCGAAGGCGTTCCTCGACCACGGTGCGATCGGCGAAGTAGATACCCCTATCCGGCAACTGTCAGGGAGCGTCGGGTCGAGCTGACGGCGTAGTCTGATCACGATCGCCTACGAGCTGCTGGCGGCGATGACCCCGCGAACCGCAAAGGCGGCCACAGCGCCGACGCCGTGGCCCACACCGTCGATGCCGATGAAGCGGACACGATCGTGGCGGGTGCCGGCCGCGGGATCGCCAGCCTGGCGAGCGTCCTGCCCTGAAACGGGCGAGCAGCGGGCGCTCGGCGAAGCGGAGCTGCGTACTCTCGCGTCGGCGACGGGACTCGCGGAGGTCGAAGGAAAGGCAACCGGAGCCGCAAAAAGAAAAAACCCGGCCCACAAGGGGCCGGGTGGTCTAGGAGATGAGTATAGAAGCTTGGTTTCCCGTTGGCAATTGGTTGCCCAATTGGCTTATCTACTGCACGGCCGCAAATCTTCTGGCAAGACCAGAAATACTGAGAGGGCACCCGGGAACGCCGAAATCCTTGCCTAGTCGGTGCGCCGTTCCTACAACTCTGGAGAGCGATTGAGATTACGGCGCCCCTGGATCTGGGCGTTTGCTGCCTGTCCTGCCGCAGCTCCATGGCCGAGGATCGGATCGATCACCACGGCGCCGGCTTGGCGTGACCGCCGCAGGGATTGCTGAGTTGGTGGGAGCGAAAGTCGGCCTTGGTGAGCTGGGCCCACCAGTGATTGCCCACGCCGTCGCCCGGCTTACCCTGCAGGTCACCGGCGAGCCAGCTCTTGGAGGGATTGACGATCCCGACCGGGACCCGCTCCCGTGCGCACTTGACCGGAAAGCCAAGATCGCTGTCATTGGAGATGACGACGGCGGCGTCGATCGTTCCCCCCAACACGTCGAGAAGCAAGTGGGAGGCGACATTGACGTCGGTCCCCTTCTCCTCGCGGTTGGCGACCGAGACCATGAACCTAGCGCCTTTGACAGGACGGCCGGAGGAATCTTGGACCATGAGCGGCCATTCGGGTGTCGCCAGGACCGGCCGCCCCTTCTTGTCGGCGGTCGCGAGCGGCGCCCGCTTGACCCGGGCAACGTAGTGGCCGTACTCGATGCGGTCGACGACGCCCCCTTTACGCAGCGCCTTCAGGTAGACATCCTGCTCTTTTTGGCCGACCGGGTTGGTGGCGGCGTCGATGCGGGCGGTGCAGTAGGTGATCTGCTCAATCGTTGCCTGCGGCCAGACCTGAGTACGAGAGATCAGATCGATGGCGAGCCCGCGCAGGTCGATCCAGCGCCACCCCGCCTTGCCGCGGCCGCAGAGGTCGCGGCCACCGTAGTAGAGGTTGAAGCCGTCGACGTAGACACCGACCCGCATCAGGAGGCCGCCTCGGGGTCGCCCGTTCCGATCTGGACGGGCTGCTCGAAGACGAGAGCACGGATGAAGTGGGTCAGTCGTTCAGCGTCCTCGCGGTCGAGCTGGGTCGGCAGGTGGAGACGGGCCATCTGACCGGACTTGAGGGGAAACGGGTAGGCGATCAGCGAGTCCGAGAGCGGCGACGCGGGTGGCGCTGCTGCCACCAGGTCGGATCCTTTGGCAGAACCGCGTTTCTTCCCCTGGCCTTTCGCCTCCGAGCCCTCAGGGGCGGAGCGGGTCGAGCGCCGCGGTGGCGGCGGGCGCCAGTTGGGGTCGGCGAGGTAGGAGCGGTAAGCGTCGACCGCTTTGCGGAAGCGGCCGCGGTAGGCGCGAAGGCTTTCGGCCGAATACTTGCCGATCGACATGTTCTCGAAACGGGTCAGGTACTCATCGACATCAAAGCTGCGTACGTCGAAGCTCTCGAAGCCCTCGCCCTCCACCGTGGAGAAGACCTGTTTGGAGGCTGATTTCCAGGGATCGATCGAGCTGGAGGTCCCGTATCCCTTGGCGACCATGAAGTCGAGAAATTCCATCAACCCTCCGGCGCTACCACTTCCGATGTCCGGTGCTGCTGCCATCTCGCCTCCTCGGCTCATCCTCTGCTTGGACCACATTCATACCACATGGCAATGTCGTCCGTGCGGAACGCTTATATTGTTCCAAACTGAGACAGGAAGTTTTGCGCCCTTTTTCGCTTTAACAAGCCCATATTGGCCAAGATTCGGAGCAGGGGGCGCTGGCTCTCATGCGCCCTCGATACCAGACGGACGAATCCGATCAGTACCAGACGAAACCCAGCCATTGGATAGGCGAAGTCGCCGTCAGGAGAAGCCGCAGGGGCGAATACGATGGTCTTCCAACTCTCGAGACCCGAAGGGAAAGATCCGGAGGTCACGCACGACTATTCGGCCGTCGCGGTGAAGGCGACGGTGCCGAGCGTTTCTCGGCGAGGAGGGCGGGCGATCCGCCGGGCCTCACCGCACCGTGCACGGTTTGAGAAAGGTGCCTTCGAGGCGGGTGCCGTCGAGGAAGGTGAATTCGGCATCTGGTCGATCTCGAGAACCTCGACGCCGCCGAGGGCTGAGCCAGGCTCCCACTCCCCTCGGGTCGACTCGCCCGCGCATTTCGTCTCGCGGCGCCCTCTCCCTCGCCTCCGCACCGCGCCGGCCTTATATGAGGTCGGCGTGGGGCCTGTGTTGGACTACTCCGGGCGCGAGAGGATCTCGTGGCCGCCTACACGCAACCATTCGACATGGGCCTCGCCTGGCTTCACCTCGGTGCCGTAACGGAAGCCGACGCGCCTCTACCTGACCTTGAGCCGCGAGCGAAGCGGATAGCGCGCCGGGTCTTCGATCGAGTCGAGACTGAGGTCGACGTCGAGGTCGGGCCAATGGAAGTGACCTGGATGGGGTCGCACGACGTGAAGGATGGCCTCGACCGGGGACGCCTTGAACCAAGGGAACTCCTCGAAGGGGAGGAAGAGCTCGCGGCCGTCGGCGAGCAACCAGAAGCCGTGCGCGGAGATATTGGTGATCTCAGTCTCGGAAGTGCTCGTTCCAGGCATCTCGGATCTCCTTTTCACGACGCTCGATCACCGCTTCGATCTTACGAAGATCGCGGGCGTCGAGACCGTCAATTGCGGGCAAGCTCGACGGCAGGGTCGAGCCAGAACTTCGCTTCACCGTCGGCGGACTGCACGTGGACGTGCAGCCGCGCCTCCTCACGCGAGAAGAAAAAGAACCGAAACGGCCCTTCGCGAAAGACAGTGGGGCTCATCAGCGTTCGCGCCGGGAAGCCGCGGCGTCGAGGCGATCGAGCGCGGCCAGGAACTCCTCGCCGGTGAGCGGGCGATCGGCGACGTCGGCGATCAGCTCGTCAGCCGTCTCGGGCACGAGGACCAGCGAGCCGTCATGGCGGCGCTCGGAGACCCTGTAACGACCGAGGCGATCATGAGCCGCGTCGGCGGCGGTGATGTCGACGACGAGCTGCTTCACGGTCGAAATCATGACAGGCGCCACCGCGGGAGTCGAGAGCTTTGCTGGGTGGGCCTCGAGGCTTCCTCTCTTCTGTGTTTGGCCATTTGCCCAGCCGGATGGCCAAAGGCAGATAGAGCCGGCTACGATCGGAGAGGGATACAGCCGGAGCGGAGTCGCGACTGTCGGCGGACCTGGGACGGGATGCTGTGACCGACACGCGCAGCCCGAGGAGAAGCGGTGTCTGATCGAAAACGCGTTCGATCTTGGACGGGGCGGGTCTCCAGGCTCAGCGGAGGATCCGCCAGCGGTAGCTGAGAACCGGCCCGGGCACGCCGTCGCCGCCGACGGCGCGGACCCGGAACAGATGGCGACCGGGTTTCAACGAGCGGTAGCGGACCGGCGAGCGGCACCAGCTGACCAGCGGCCCACCACCGAGCGCACACTGGAAGCGGGCGGTGCTCGGATCCCCGGGCGAGAAGGCGAAGATCGCGTTGCGATGCCTGGTGCGCCGGGCAGGCCTGCCGGTGAGCATGGCCGCCGATGGCGGCGCCGTGTCCATCAGGAGACCGAGCGGAGGGGCTTCGGGTTCGCCGGTCCCCGACAGCTCCACCTTCTGGGGCGAGTCGACCGCGTTGTCGAGGAGAGTCCATTCCCCCTGGACGGGACCGACGACCCGCGGGATGAAATCGAGGCTGTCCGAGCAGGATTCGCCCGGCGCCAGCACGGTCCACACGAAGCAGCCGATGTCGGTGAACCCGAAGGGTTCGCGGCCGCCTTCGAGGCCGGGGGAGATCGTGAATTCGGAGAAGGAGAGGTCGGATGGCCCGGCGTTGGTCACCGTGACGGCCTGGGCAGGCGCGGATTCGCGCAGTCGGGTCGACGCGAAGACGAGTTCCCGCGGTTCGACCCTGACCACGGGCGCCGCGCCGGTACCGCTGACGGTGGCCACGGCGGGTGGCACCGATGAGTCCCGCTCGGAGATTTCCAGGCTCGCCGTCGCTTCCCCCGCACTGGTCGCGCCGACCACACAGCTGTGCCCCGGTCCCAGAGGTTCGTGGCAGCTGTTCGCCTTGAGCCTGAACTCGCCTCCTTGCCCCGGGATGAGGGTGAAGAGTGCGGGTTCCAGGACGGCTTCACCGGTGTTGAGGAGGAGGAAGGGGTGCGGTTCCGACACGCCTTCCGCGGGTGATCGCGTCCCGAAGTTCCAACTCGCCGGTTCGAGGGACCAGGAGGCGGTCGCGGCGTCGGCCTGTTCGGGACGACCTGCATGCCAGAGCAACACGACCGAGACGCACAGGAAGGCACCGATGACCACCGCGCGG
Organism: uncultured Actinomycetes bacterium; assembly: GCA_963824485.1. Classification (GTDB taxonomy): domain Bacteria; phylum Actinomycetota; class Thermoleophilia; order Solirubrobacterales; family 70-9; genus VAYN01. The sequence goes on along the minus strand of CAWGPH010000002.1, from coordinate 41,053 downwards.
ATCTGCCGCATCAGCGCTGTCGCGGTCAGCATCCGATCACCTTACAGTGGCGGATCACCGTGCGGGATCGTCGCTTTGGTGCGGTAGCCGGAGATGCCGTCGTGGATCGGTTCGGTCTGTAGCGCGAGCGCGGCGACCGCGGTGGGACAGGCGTGGAGGAGCAGGCAGGCGTGATTGTCAGGAGGAGCGAATGCGCATGGTCATTCTCCCCTGGGCCGTGAAGCTGCAGGTCCCCAGCTCTTCGCCCGCATCGAAGACGTCACTCTTGTGCTGGGTGCCGCGAAGGCTTGGTTCAGCTGCCCCGCCAGGCCCGCACCCACCGAGAGCGTCGCGCCGGAGAGGCCGATCGTGCGCGCCGCCGGTTCGGCGGAGGCGGCGCCGCCGGAGAGGGCGAGGGCGGGCACCCGGCCGAGCTTGCCGGCATAGGGCGGGGACGGCAGCAGTTCGGTTTCGGTCGAGAGAGCCGGCGCGGCACCGAGTTCGACCTCGGGTTCGCGCAGGATCACCTGGCCGCCGCCGAGCTGCAGGAAATTCGATCGCGCCGCCGCCTTGGAGGGTGCCCGAGGAGCCGCCGGGGGCGAGATCGCCGCCGGAGATCGGGAAGGTGAAGGCACCGGGGTGTTCGGGGGGCGCTGCCAAGACGGCGAGCACCCATGAATGCGTCGGTGTCGGCGCCAGAATTTGGTCGATGACCGCGAGGGAGAAACTGCTGGAGCGCGCGCCGGAGCTGACCGAAGTACAGGCCGAGGCGATGCTGCGCGTCCTCAAAGCGCAGGACGAGCTGGAGGCGTACTTCGATGCGGAGGCCGAGCTCTCCGACGAGGAGATCGCGGCGCGCAAGGACCTGTGGGCCGAGACCAACGCCCGCGAGGCGATCCGCGGGTGGCCGCCCCCCTCGCCACCGCACACCCTCTGACGGCCGCCCACCTCGTCCCGCCAGGGGTGAGCCTGGTCGACGAGGTGATCGCCGACCGACGGGCCGAAGCGCGGGCCGAGGACCGCAAGGTCGCCGAAGAAGCCCGGCGTCTGGATCGAGCCGCTAGGCCGGTACGCGCTCGCCGGCCGGCACGTAGTGCTGCAGCTCGGCGTCGTGACCCAAGGCGAACGGGATGCCTTCTTGGGCGAGCTCGAGGACCTCGGCGTAGGTGTCGCCGGCGGCGTACCAACGCTCGACGTCGGGCGACTCGGCCCACCAACTGCCATCCTCGTGGTGATAGATGACGCGAATCGTGTCCATGTTCCTGCGCCTAGAGTAGCTCGCGGGCCTCGTCCTCGGCAAGCCCGACGTCCTCGACGAGGATCTTGCGAACGAGCGAGGGCCTGATCGTCGCTTTGTCGTGAAACGCAAAGGTGAACGAAGGACGACCCGGCGCTTCCAAGCGTCGATGCGAGCCCTTCTGACGGACGACCCGGTAGCCGAGCGGCTCCCGTTCCAAGATCGCGAGCAGGCGTTTGGCCTTGAGCGAGGGGAACCGGGCCATGGGGATCGAGCCTAGCGGCGGAGCTGCCGATCGGTCGCGGGTCCGGCAGAGGCGGAAGAGGGTGGCGGCGGAGCGCTCGGGGTGGGCTGCGCGGACGGGCACGCCCTCGCGCCCGCCAGTCGCCGCCCGGGTCTTCTCGCGCGGCGACGTGGTGGGCGACGGTCTTGTGATCGCAGCCCGCCGGCTCCGCCGCCCCCCGCGGCGTGCCGACCAGATCGAATGCCTCCAGGATCTCCATCACTTCCTCCGCTCTTTTCACAACCGCCTCCTCCTCGCCGGCCTGCCTGATGCGGCGAGCCCCAACGTCGGAGTCGGTCGGTGCCGGCCCTGTCGGCCGGTGGTGGTCAGACGTCGGTGGGGAGATCCGATGGCCGCCCATGGGGAGGTTCGGTGACCGCCGGTGGGGAGTTTCGGTGGCCGCCTATGGGGAGATTCCCTTGGCCGCCGTCACTTGACGACCGCGGAGCCGGCGCCCTCGCCCACGATCGCCTGCGGGCAGGCGCGCGGGTCCTCGCTGGACGGCTACCTGGCGAGCACGCCGGGAGGCAACAGGCTCTCGAAGCTCTCCTCGGTGTGGAAGTAGCTCGAGTGGGTGCGCTTGATCGTGTCGAGCGAGTCAGCTCCGATCAGGACGATGTCGTAGCTGTCACGGTTCGCGAAGTCGGCCTCCGCCTCGGCGTAGGCAGCAAGGGCAGCGTCGTAGTCGGTCCCGAACTCGCGCACGTTCGCGCGACCTTCGGCCAGGTTGTAGACGACCAGGAAGTGGCGGATGTCCGACTCACTCATTTGCTCCTCCGAGCGGTTGAGGGGCGCAGCACGTCTTTGATCTTGTCATAGGACTCCTGCAGCCTCTGTTGAAGCTCGTCCTCTATCGGCTGGCCGGAGTCCGTCCTGAAGAACACGTCGCTGATGGCACGATAGTAGTCGTGTATCGCCTCGCTGCCAAACCCGAACTTGTAGCCGGTCCCGAGCGCCCGGCCGTCGTCCTCCACCTGATTTGCCCAGGCGTGCTGTCGGAAGGTCCGAAGCTGGACCTCGATGACCCGGCCGTCCCGTCGGACCTCGTGGTGGATCGCCCGGTAGCCGGATTCTTTCGGCTCGGCGATGTAGTCGCGGGTCTTGGCCACCGTCCAGGTCTTTTTCAGCCGCCTGCTGACGGCGTTCAGACAGGCGAGGTCGGGCAGGGTGGCGCGGACGCCGCCGATGTCGTGCATCTGGGTCAGCTCCATCTTCGGATAGCGGTCGAGCTTGTTGATGATCGTGTCGCGTTTCTTCAGCCGCTGGGCGACGTCGATCTTCCCGTCGAGCTCGCCGTCCTCTTTATCGACGTGGTAGCGGAGGTTCGCCGCGACGCGGCTGAGCGGGACGGCATGGAGCTGTTTCCACCAGGTCACCGCTTCCATCGCCTCGAAGACCTGGTCCTTGTCGAACCCGTCCCAGACGCCGGCTCCCTCCTCCCGTGGCTGATGGAAGAACCGGGCGATCGGCCCGGATCCCCCCCGAGGGGCGGCTGCGCGGTCTCGCCACGGATGCCTCGGCTTCGCTCCCCTCGCGCTGATGACAACCGGAATCTCGCGGCTCGCTCCGCCTTGCGTCGCGTCCGGGGATGCTTCTGGCCGACACGCACAGGCAGGACCGGGCCCGCGAGGTCGGGCGCGGCGGCAGCCCACCGAGCGGACGCCGCGCGTCGGCTCGGTTCGAAGAAGGGGAGATCAACCCACCGTGCAGGGTTTGATGAAGGTGCCTTCGAGCCGGGTGCCGTCGGTGAAGGTGAATTCGCCTTTGGCCTCGAGCTTTCCCGTTTCACACCGCGCATCCACATATGAGTAGTGCCTGCCTTTGTAGACCCATTTCCTGCCGATCTTCAGGTGGCCGGAGATCGGCACCCCGGCGCCGCCCGCGATCGGCGGGATCGTCGCCTTGGTGCGGTAGCCGTAGACGCCGTCGTGGATCGGTTCGATCACTACCGGGACGATGTAGGTGGTCGGGGTGGGGACCGAGAGATAGGCGTGGGCGAGGACGGTCGGGTCGCCGTGGTCGGGAGGCCCGTTGAACAAGGTGATCGGCGAGGAGGCCCTGATCGGCGCCTGTTCGGGGAACTTGACGACCGCCGTGCCCGCGCCCTCGCCGACGATCGCGCCGGGGCAGTTGCGGCGCGCCTGGGCGGTGGAGGTCGCCGCCAGCTTCGCTTTCGTGCAGTGCGCGAGGCCGGTGGTGATAACGGAGCCGTGGCGGTCCGAGGGGCTTCCCGCCACAAGCGCCGGCTAGGAGCCGGGGACGTCTACCTGCACCGGCACCGGCAGGGTGATCGGCACCAGGGTGTTGTAGCGCGCGCTGGAGGCGACGGTCTCATAGAGGTCGACCATCTTCGGGGCGCTGATCGTCAGCAGCATCGCGAAGTCGAGGTCGATCGAGTCGTCCGCGTCGATCAGCTCGCCCTGGCCGCGCTCGAGGTAGGTGAGCCAAACCTCGGGAAGGTGAACGCTGGCCGCCTGAAAGCCCGATTCGTGGCGGACGACCGTCTCCCACTTGCCTTCTTCGAGCTGCGTCTGCTCGCTGCGGTGGGCCGCACCGGAGCGGGTGATCGGGTTCTTCGCCAATATCCACCCTTCAGCCTCGCGCGCTTCGATGCGGGCTTTTTCGGTGCGGGTGTCGACCCGTTCGCGGCTGAGCCCGAGCCCTTTCGGAGGGTTCAGCCAATGGCGGGTTTTGTGCGGGCGCATGTCGACGTCGAGGCCGGCGAGCGTGTACTCCACCGCCTCCTCCTCGTCGATCGGCGAGATATAGCTGACGGTCCAACGCAGCGACACTCCCCCACTCAAGCCGGCAGGCGGCACCGGGAAGGGATACCCCTTGGTCTGGCCGCGTTTGAGGGTGTCCTCCACCAGCACCGTGAGCTCGTTCGGTTCGCATTCGAGGTGGGGGCCGTAGTCGCTCGGCAGGCGGCCGTGGCCCAGTTCGATCAGATCGTGATCGGCGCCCCCGCTGCCGGCGGCGAAATGCGCCGCGAAGGCACGGAGGGTGTCGGCCTCAAAGCTCTCGGGGCCGAGCGGCGCGCGCAGGGTGGCGAGGCCCCGGGCGACGGTGGGCGCGGCGAAGCTCGTTCCCATGGAGGCCTGCAGGCCGCCGCCAGGGGCGGCGCCGACGAACCGCTGTTGCTCGCCGCCGAAGCAGACGCCCAGCGGCTGGATTCGCATCCCCGCTCGCCCCGGCCCAACCGCGCTGTAGTGGGCGCGGACGGGATCGACCTCGCCGGGCTCAGCGCAGGCGCCGACGCCGATCACGTTGGCCCCGTCGGCGGGCGGCTGCACCCGGTCAAGTCCGAGCGGCGAGATTTCGGCGTCGGCGTTGTTGCCGGCGGCAACCGCGAAGGCGATGTCGTCGAGATAGGCAAGGCGGTCCAGGGCGGAGGTGAATCGGTGCGGCTCGAGATCCTCTTCGACGGCCTCATTCGGCCCGTAGCTCAGCACCGCGATCCGGTAGGGACCGCCGCTGAGAATCGCTTCGATCTGGTCGATCACCCAATACACCTCATCGTCAGCTTCGACGTCGTCGGGACGCGGCAGGACCCGGTAGTGATCGACCTTGGCGGGCGGTGGGGAGAGCGTGGCGCCCGAGGTCAGGTGTCCGAAGAGAGCGGAGCTGGTGACCAGGTTGCCGTGCGCGAACGGCGTCGGCTCCGGCGCCGAGGTGGTCAGGTCGACCTGTTTGACGAAGGGCGCGAGCAGCGGGTGGGACTCATCGACCCCGCCGTCGAAGATCGCGATCGCCTCAGCGTCGGCAGGGGCCGGCGCCGGCGCGGCCGGCGCGGCTTCGGAGGCGGGCAGCTGACGCAACTCGGCGCCGCCGATGTCGCGCATCCGGGGCATCGGGCGCAGGACGCGCAGAGCGTTGAAGCCGGCGGCCTCCTCGAGGCGCTCGGAGGCCAGGCTGACCGGCATGAAGAGCAGGTTGCCGACGGTGCGGACGAAGCCATCGTGCAGGTAGCCGCCGAGATCGGCCAGGTAAGAGCTCCAACGATCGAGGACGAGCTGGCGTGCCTCAGCCGTGATCTGGCCCCGGCGATCGAGGGGCGGGTGCATCACCGCCTCCCAGGCCGGCAGCCGGTCGGTGGATATAGGGGGCTCCCCCTTGCGGCGGCGAAGGACCCGGTCGGGGCCGGGGATCTCGATCCGCTCGATGGTCGCGATGTCCTCCTTGACCCGTTTCGTCGTCGCGGCCGGCGGCTCGCTGATCAGGTTGTCGAGCTTCGCGACGGACTCCACCGTCCCGGCCAGCAGCAGGGACTTGGTCGGCTGGTCGGGCTTCTCACCCGATTTCGTACGCAGGGTCCCGGTCGCCGCCTTGGTGCCGACGAGGACGAGGTCGGCGGCGGCGCGGAGCTCTTTCGGGAAGTAGCTCGCGGCAAGGTAGTTGGGCAGCAGCTCGGCTTCGAAGACGATGCGCTCACCCCGCATCGCCTCCGGTATCTCCAATGCCCTGGTCCGCAGCGCGGCCGTCATCGGAGCCAGCAAGGCGCGGGCCTCGTCAAAGGTCCGCGGGCGGTACTTTTCGCCGCCGCCGGACTGCTTCTGGGCTTTGCGAGCCAGGGTCTCGCCCCGGCGTAGCAGCGGTCGCGGTCTCTCGTCCCCGGGTGCCATTGGATGGATCTAGGCCGCCTCGGGCTGATCGGCGAGCATCCGCATCACCGAGGTATGAGAGCAGTCGAGCAGGCGCCCGATCGCCCTGGTGGAGAGGCCCGAGGCGCTGGCGACGCGGGCGACCTGCGCCCTCGCGTCCCGGCTCGAGCGCCGGGAGTGCTCCAAGGCTGCCCGCAGCAGCGTGAAGTCGATGCCCTCGTCGGCGAGCAGGTGGGCGCGAATGCCGTCGTTGACCAGGCGCTGGAGATCGGAGCCGCTGCGAGACTCGGTCAGCTCGGCCAAGAGCGCGACGGTGGCGGGGTCGACCGCCACCGCGAAGTCGGCAAGTGCCGTCCCGATGATCAGCTGCCGGGCGCCGAGGTCCGGCGGGCTGAGTTCGATCGAGGCGTCGAAGCGACGGTGGACCGCGGGGTCGAGGAGATCTGGATGGTTGGTGGCGGCGACCAGGATGCCGTGCGGCAGGCCGCGCTCCAACTCGACCAGGAGCGTCGTCACGAAGCGCTTCAGCTCGCCGACCTCGTGGGTGTCGTCGCGCCGCTTGGCGAATGCATCGAACTCGTCCAGCAGCAGCAGGCTTGGGGTGCCTCGGGCCGCGGCGAAGGCGCCCGCCAGGTTGCGCGCACTCTCGCCGAGCAGGCTGGTGACGATCGTCGAGGGCTCGGCTCCGACCAGCGGAAGACCGAGGCGTGAGGCGATGTAAGTGGCGGTCATCGTCTTGCCGACCCCAGGAGGGCCGCTCAGCAGCAGGGATCGGGTCGGGGCGATGCCGGCCGCGCCGAGCTTCTCGGCGTGCTCGTGCTCGGCCAGAAGGCGATCGAGAACGCGCTGCGCGTCAACCGAGAGAGTCGGGGCATGCACTCCCAGCGGGACCTCGGGTTCGATCTCGTGCTCTGCCGGCACAGGGACCGGCTCGGCGAGCGCCGAGGTGCGGCGCAGGGCGGCGCTCGGCGACTCGGCGTCGGCCACCGCGCGCATCAGTGCGTCGCGACAGGGCTCGGAGAGCTGCTGGGCGCGACGGCCTCCCACCCCCCGCAAGAGCTTGCTGACTCGCTTTGGAACAGCCTCGGCCTCACCCCGCGCGACGAGGCGAACCACGTCGACGAGGACCGCCTCCGGCTCACTCATGCGTGAGCTGCTGGAACGCTTAGAGTCGGACATGTCGCGACTGTACCAGGTCTCTCGGCGCAATTTGCAGGCTAGTTTGCCGCTAACTGGCACACAACGAGCAGATGTAGTCAGCGTCGTGCCACTGCGGGGAGATGCCAACCGGACGCTCTCCGAATGCCTCGGTCGGCCGACGGACCCTCGCCGGTCAAGCCAGGGCAGAGCCAGAGCCGCGAGGACCGCCTGCTGTCGAGCATGTCGATCATCGCCCCGTCATTGATCGACATGCGCAGACAGTGGGTGCTCAGCCCCGCACCGTGCAGGGCTTGAGGAAGGTGCCTTCGAGCCGGGTGCCGTCGGTGAAGGGTGAATTCGCCCTTGGCCTGCAGCTTGCCGGTTTCGCAACGCGCGTTGACGTAGGAGTAGTGCCGGCCCTTGTAGGTCCATTTCTTGCCGATCCTGACGATGCCGGAGATCGGCACGCCGTAGCCGCCGGCGATCGGCGGGATCGTCGCCTTGGTCCGGTAGCCGTAGATGCCGTCGTGGATCGGTTCGATCACGATCGGCACGATGTAGGTGGTCGGGGTGGGGACCGAGAAACCCTTACGATTTGCATGTGGGCGGGGACCTCCACAGATCCGTGACGACGGACGGACCTGCCGGCGTGGCATCCCGGCTCGCCGGTTCCGCCGTGCTCCTGACCGGCGCCTCCGGCTTCGTCGGGAAGGCGGTGCTGAGCGCCCTCCTGTTCGGCACGGAGCGGGTGCGGGTGCGGGTGCTGCTACGGGCCGGCGACGAGGATGCCGCCCACCGGCGGCTGGTCGAGGAGATCCTGGGGGTCGAACCGTTCAGCTCGGCGCCGGCGGGGATGCTCGAGCGGATGCTCGACCGAGGGGAGCTGACGACGATCTGCGGCGACCTCGGCGACGACCGTCTCGCCGCCGGGATCAAGGGGAGATTGGGCGACATCGGCACGGTGATCCACTGCGCCGCCTCGGTCAACTTCGAGGAACCGCTCGACGCGGCGCTGCGGATCAACGGCCACGGCCCGGCGCGCCTGGAGAAGGCGCTGCGGGCGGCCGGCTCCGACCCGCATTTCGTCCACGTCTCGACCGCCTACACCGCCGACTGCCGCGTCCCGATCGTGCGCGAGGAGGATACCCACCCGGGCCTCGGGGCACTCGATCCTGGCGCCATGCTCGAGCAAGCGCAGGACTGGCGCGCCGAGGTCGAGGACCAGGCGCGCAAGCGGTCGCGGGACGAGCGCTGGGTCGGCGGACAGCTGTCCCGACGCGGCCGCCACCTCGCGGTCGCGGCCGGCTGGCCCGACACCTACGCGATGACCAAGGCGATCGGCGAGATGCTGCTCCTACGCGAGTCGCCGAAGACGACGATCGTGCGGCCGTCGATCGTCGAGTCGGCCCTGTATCGACCGTGGCCCGGCTGGTTGGAAGGGTTCAAGGTCGCCGACCCCCTGATCATCGCCTATGCCTCGCGCGGGCTCACCCACCTGCCGGGCCGCGCGAGCAACCCGATCGACCTGGTCCCGGTCGACTGCGTGGCGAACGCCTGTGTCGCCGCTGCCGCCCACCCCCCCGCCGATTCCAGCCGCGCCATCTCGGTGTCGAGCAGCTCTCGCAATCCGCTCACCCTCGGTGAGCTCGCCGCCCACACGCGCTCTTATTTCCTGCGCAATCCATTGGTCGGTCGCGACGGGCGCGAGATCCGGACCGGCGAGCTGCGCTTCTCCTCGCGCGGCCGCGCGCTGCTGTGGAGCCGTGGCCGCGAGGAGCTGCTGGCCTTCGGCGCGCGGGCCGCCGTCGCTCCGCCCGCCAGGCGAGCTCAGCCCGCCCTGCGCCGCAATGCCAAGCTCGCCGGTCGGATCCGGCGGATGGTCGAGATCTACGCCCCCTACACCCAGCTCAGCTGCCGGTTCGACGACAGCGGCGCGCAGCGGCTGCTCGCCGAGCTGACGCCGAGGGACCAGGACCACTTCAGCTTCGACACGGCCGCGATCGACTGGACCGAGTACCTCGAGGGTGTCCACATGCCGCGACTGCGGGAAATGGTCGCCGACAGCTTCTCCGGCGCGAGGAGGCCCGACTGAGCTCAGGCCGGCCGACCGGCAGCGAGCGGAGCCGGCCGTCGAAGAGCCCGGCGATGCGCCGGCGATCGGGGTCGACCCGGCGCGCAACCTGGCGCACCAGAGCATCGGACGCCTTGTCCGCCGAGAGCCGCACCGCGGCGGACGAGCCGGTGTAGGTCGGCCAAGCTACGTCTTATGAGTCGCTTCTCCGCCGTAAGGGGTCCGATTGATCCGCCGCCGTCTACTTCTGACGAATTCCCTGTCGTTGTGCCTGGTGGCGCTCGGCGCCGGCGGGCCGGGCTCGCCCGGGCTGGGGTCGTGATCCCTCTCGAAGGCGCCCGGAGGAGGAAGACCCCCTCCGGGGACCTCGTCTCCTCCGGCTCGGGGAAGACCGGGCGGTCGACCCCAGATGGAGGATCGGCTGAGGGGTCTGTGACAAACGGAGCTTCCACTTCCCCGAGGTCAGCCTCGTGATCGACGAAGCCTCCCACTTCATCCTGCTGACCAGGGCGCCGACCGTCTTCGGATTCGAAGGGACCTTCACGGCCCCCGACCCGCCTCGAGGGCATCGCGATCTCCCCGGAGACCACCGGCCTGCCGGGCCGCGAACACCGGGTGGTCTCCTTCTTCGCCCATCCGCGGTCGGGGTGAGCGGCCAGATCAGGCCGGCCGTCCAGGAGAAGCCACCGACGCCCTTCCTCGTCCAGGTCGTCGACCGGGTCCTGGAGGCCGGTGGCGGGGACTACGATAGGAAGATGAAGTTCGACATCACCTGGCGAGAGGGTCGCGAGACGAAGAAGATCGTCGTGGAGGCCGAGACGGGCGATGATGCCGTGAGGCGGCTCGCGGCCGAGCGCGGACATGCTCCGGGCATGACCTACGAGGTCGAGCCCGAGGACGACCTCGGATACCTGGAGCGGATCACGCTGGACACCCGATGAGGAGAGTCCGATCGGCTGCTCGCCCAGGGCGCCTCGTGAGTGTCGCCACCTGCAGTGGTCGCGGCGTCGACGCGAGGCTCGCGACGGGCAGCCCGAGGCACTTCCCGATGGCGGAGGTCGAGGTCGAGCACTGGCCGGTGGACCGAAGGCAGACCGGCGTCAAGGCCAGGCGATCTTGCCGGCCAACTCCTCCGGACCAAGGTCGATCAAGGCGCTGCGTCGCGCCTCGCTGTAACGCTCGCCCGTCCGGTGGAGCCAATGGACGGAGCGCTCGACGGAATCGACGATCAGCACCTCATCGACCTCGTGCGCCGCGTAGAAGGGGAGCTTCTGCCAGGTCTCGTCGTCGGGAGAGACGATCTCGACAACCAAGGCCGCGGTCGGGTGCCAGATTCCGCTCGCGCCGGGCCGGTGCAGCCCCCCGTCGGGGACGCGGAAGTCCTGCTCGGACTCGCCGAGATTGAACTCGTGCATGGTCGGCTCCAAGCCGGCGGCGCGCGCAAGCGGCCCAAGTAGCTCGGCCAGCTGCTGGGAGATCACCGCGTGCTCATGGGAAGGAGCCGGAACCATGTGGAGCACACCCTCCCACACCTCGTCGAGACGATCGAGGCCGGCACGGCGGCGGCGCTCCTTCAGCGCCTCCAGCTCCGGAGTGGATTCCAAGACGACCGTCGACATGTCGTCAAGGGTAGCGCCGATCGGCCGGGCCATCCAGAGACCGGGCGCGGCAAAATCGCGAGGGAGCTCAACGTAGCGGGCCGGGATATGGACGAAACCCGTCGGAACGTCCGGAGTGGGGCCGAGTCAGATGTCCGCACCCGAGGATCCAGACAACCCGACCCAGGCCGCCTGATTCCAGAATGCCGGCTCCATTTTTTCGGGGGCACATCACCAGCGGTACCTGGGGCTACCATCGACCAGCGGTGGGAAAAAATCGTTGCCGGCGATCACGCAAACCTCCCCAGACCCGATCACCAGAATTCCCCAGGTATGAGACGCACCGACACCACTCCCGCCGCGTAGCCGAGGCCGTAGGCCGAGGCGCAGCGGCGGGAGTGGGCGGTTCTTTCCGTCGGGACGCGACCATGGACGATGACGTGGTTGCGGCCCTTGGCCTTCTCGAAGACGACCTTCGGATCCTCGTCGGCGAGGAGAAGCGGATCCGTCGATCAGGAGCTCACCGCGTCCCACCCGGACCTCGGTCAGTCGAAGCCCCAGGGGGCGAGGAAGAGGATCTTCCAGCCCTCGCCGTCGATACGACGAAGGAGGCTGAGGGCACGGGTGGTCTGCTCGAAGGGACCCTGACCGTCGGCCTCGGTGTGGCGGAAGTGCCAACGCTCGGAGAGGAGGGCGCGGTCATCGATATATGCCAGGCGGTAGGTCTGGGCGCGGATGCGGATCTTCATCCCGATCAGCTGGGCGAGGAGTTCGCGGACCGGCTCCCGCCCCTCGAGGATCGTCTCGCCCGGGGTCATGAAGCGAGCCCGATGAGAGAAGCATGAGGTGGCACCGTCCAGATCGGTGGCGTTGATCGCCGCGACCAGAATGCGCGAGAGATCCTCAGGGGTGCCGGCGCGGGAGCGGGAGATCGGAGAGTCCGGCAGTCGGTGCGGCTAGGAAGTCGCCTGACACGGTTTGATGAAGGTGCCTTCGAGACGGGTGCCGTCGGCGAAGGTGAATTCTCCCTTGGTCACGTAGGTAGAAGTGGTGTAACGAGCCCGGGGTAGAGCCGGAGAAAAGATCCGGCCACCGCGGGCCCCAGACTCGTCGGTTGACCAGCAAGTCAACGACGAAAGGAACACCACGATGGCCGAGAGCCAGAGCATGACGACCGCCGAGGTCGTAGCCAAGACCCTGATCACCGAGCACGCCGACTTCCTGCGCGACGCAGTCGCGATGGTCGCCCGCGAGCTGATGGAGGCCGAGATCTCAGGTCAGATCGGCGCCGGGCGGGGCGAGGTCAGCCCCGAGCGCTCCACCCACCGAAACGGCTACCGCTCCCGCGGCTGGGAGACCAGGGTCGGGGAGATCGAGTTGGCGATCCCGCGCAAGCGCGAGGGCGAGGCCTACTTCCCCTCCTTCCTGGAGCCCCGGCGCCCCGCCGAGCAGGCCCTGCTGGCCGTGGTCATGGAGGCCTACGTCAACGGCGTCTCCACCCGCAAGGTCGACCGCCTCGTCTCCCAGCTCGGGATCTCGGGGATGAGCAAGGACCGCGTCTCGGCGATCTGCCGGGGGCTGGATGAGCGGGTGGCGGCCTTCCGCCAGCGGCCGATCGAGGGGGCCTACCCCTACCTCTGGCTCGACGCCAAGCACGTCAAGGTCCGCAGCGACGGCCACGTGCGCTCCAAGGCGGTGGTGATCGCCTACGGGGTGCATGAGTCCGGCCGCCGCGAGGTGATCGACCTCGATGTCGGCGAGGTCGAGTCGGGTGCCTTCTGGGTCGAGTTCCTGCGCGGCCTGCGCGCCCGCGGCCTCGCCGACGTGCGCCTTTGCGCCTCCGATGCCCACGAGGGGCTGAAGGGCGCGATCGCGCGGGTGCTGGGCTGCCCCTGGCAACGCTGCACCGTCCATTTCGTCCGCGACATGCACCAGCACTGCCGCCCGACCCAGCGGGGCATGGTCTCCGCCGCCCTGCGCGAGGTCTTCGACGCCGAGGGCCACGAGCAGGCCCGCGAGCGGGCCACGGCGGTGATCGAGCGCCTGGCCCCGACGGTGCCCAAGGTCGCCGAGCTGCTCGAGGACGCCGAGGAGGACCTGATCGCCTTCTACCGCTTCCCTGCGCCGCACTGGTCCAAGCTGCGCTCCACCAACCCCTTGGAGCGGGTCAACCGCGAGGTCGGGCGGCGCTCTGACGTCGTCGGCATCTTCCCCGACGACGCCTCGGTGATCCGCCTGGTCGGAGCGCTGCTGATCGAGCAAAACGACGAGTGGCTGGTTGCCCGCCGCTACCTCTCCGAGGAGTCGCTCGCCCTGGTCCTTAAGGACCAGGGCGAAGAGGGACGAGAGGAGGTGCCGGCACTACAGGCCGCGTGAAGAGACTGACGAGGAGTTACACCACTTCCGCCTACTTGACTTTCTCCCTTCGCCTCGAGCTTGCCGGTTTCACAGCGGGCGTTGACGTATGAATAGCGCTTGCCCTTGTAGGTCCACTTCTTACCGATCTTCAGGTGACCGGAGATCGGGACCCCGTAGCCGCCGGCGATCGGCGGGATCGTCGCTTTCGTCCGGTAGCCGTAGATGCCGTCGTGGATCGGTTCGATCACGATCGGGACTATGTAGGTGGTGGGGGCGGGGACCGAGAGATAGGCGTGGGCGAGGACGGTCGGGGCGCCGTGGTCGGGAGGCCCGTTGAACAAGGTGATCGGCGAGGAGGCCCTGATCGGCGCCTGTTCGGGGAAGACGACGATCGCCGTGCCCTGCCCCTCGCCGACGATCGCCCCCGGGCAGACCTTCCGCGCCCGGGCGGTGTCGGTCGCCGCCAGCTTGGTCATCGTGCAGCGTTCGAGCCCGGTGGTCTCGACCGCGCCGTGGCGGTCGAAGAGGATCGTCAATTCTTTGAGAATCGACGGCAGTTTGCCGTTTGCCGTGGAGATCTTGCCGCCGCCGTGCAGGGTGATCGGGGCGTCTTCTCGCTTCGGCAGCGCCTTCGGGGCGAAGTCACCTTCGGCGTCAACGACGAGGTTTCCGACCTTCAGATGGAGAGCAAAGGCGGCGGTGGCGAGGAGCGCAGCACCAACAGCTAGGAAGCCGAGGGCGGCGAAGAGCCGCGGCGGCCGCGACGCTCTGCGGCTAAAGCAGACGACCCCGGCTCATCGCCATTCCTGTCGCGAACGGCGGTGCGAGCCGAGGGGTCGGCGGCGAGTGAGGCAAGCCTGAGCAGGCGGCGGAGCATGGTCACCTGACCTCCGGTTCGGAAACGGCGGTGCAGGAAGGGAGAGAGAAGCTAGGAGGAGGTGCGCTGCCGCAACCAGGCTTCGACCTCGAGCCTCGCCGCCGAAGCCGCTCTGGGAACCGCCAGCGCTGAGTGGCAAGAGCGATCCGCGGTAGGCGCAGGATCCGCCCAGGGGTGCTCCCCGGCAGCTCAGCAGCGATCTCCGCGTAGTCGCGCAAGGAGGGGTAGATGGTCATCGCGGCCTACTGCGCGAGACGGCGCAGGGTCTCGGCGTTGGCCTTGATCGCGCGCTTGATCCGCTCGCGGCGCTTGGCGGCGTCGCCGGGGAAGCCCACCTTGGGCTGGTTGTGATCGGGGCTCTTCGAGACCTGCCTCACAGCCTTCATTGTGACACCTCTCCATCACGGCGAAGACCTCTCGCGACGCGAACGGCCAGACGGCCCAGCCGACCCTCAGTAGATCCCCGAGCGCCTCGAGAGGCCGGCGAGCATGTCGGTGCATCTCCCCTCCGTGTGACCGACCCGTGCCGCAGGGGGCTCAGCCCCGATGCGCTGGCGAACGACTTCGGCGGCAGCACGAGTTGAAGGTGCAATGGGGCGCCAAAGCAACTCGGAGAGCCGGATTCGAGGAGAGAGGGTGTCTACGGTCCGGTCTCGTAGGGAGTTGGGTGGGTTGCGTCGCCGCTCAGGCGAGATGGCTCGGCACGGAGGGCTGGAGAAGATTCACGAGGTGCCCGTCGGGCGAAGCTTGGCCGGCTGCGCAGGATGCGCATCGCCAAGCTTCGCCCGACGGCTCCCATGCTGCTCTGCGAATGTCGAGCCGATGATCGACCAAAGGCCGATCATCGGCTCGACATCGCCTTACACATCGCAGGCCATGTTCGGGTCCACTCTGAGCCTGGCCTACCTCGCCCGGGCAGGCTCAGCAACAGCCGACCAGATGCCGAAATGCACGTGGTCGACTGTTAGCCACAGAAACGGCAGATATCGGCCTGATCGAGGAAGCGATGCTCGACCGGACTCTCGGCAATCCCCCTCGAGCGGAAAGGGCCGGTCGTGGAGCACCCGGTCGGTGCGATAGCCAGGTGCAAATACCAAAAGATGTGAATTCAGTTCCGACTGTTGGAGAAATTGGTATTGCGTGAATGGGCTCCACCAACTAGTTTGACGCTGAGTATCCACTGTCTCGGGAGGAGCCAGGTGTTGAGAAAGCGTGTCGTGTCCGTGATCGCCGCTGCCGCGATCGGCATTGTCGTCTCGGTCGGAGGAGCCTCGGCGCGGCCGCCGGTCGCCCAGCCCTCCAAGTACTGCTCGGCCTACGCCGAAGAACACTTCCACGACCGCAACGTGCGGACTCCTGGCGGGGTCAAGTGCCTCGGCGTGAATGAGTACTGCTCGCATGCGGCCGGGTATGCGGCTGCGTATCGGCGGGCCGGGCTTGTCTGCGACCCCGAAGGGCGACTCGAGGAACGGTAGGGACTGCAGAGGCGGCGCTCTTCAAGGCTGTCGACCCGAACGAAAGGAAGTCAGATGGCAACTCGGATCGAATGCGTCAATAAGGACCCACGTCAAGACCCGCACAAGCGGATTGAAAATGTCGGTGGCTCAGGCTGGAAGATCGCCGAGGCTGAAGCGATTCGCAATATCGAAAACGGTGAACGCTATTACGTCAGTGTCGGAGGACGGACGGTCTGGGTCGAAATCGCCACCCACGAAGGGCACAAGTACCTGAAGACCGAAGCGGACGGCTATTCACCCGACAATCTGCTGTCGTTGGACCAGTGCCCATAGACGATGGCGTCGGTGAGACTCGCTGTCGTGGTGGTAGCTGTCGGCGTCGTGCTGCTGACGGGCGTCGGCTGCGGTAGCGGCCAAGTCGCGAGCACGAACGGCGTCGCCCAGGCTCGCGGGCAGCGTCGAGTTCGGCGCGAGGCTGCGAAACGGCGTGCCGTCCTCAGACATCGCGCCCGAATCCAGGCGCGGAAGGCCGCGATCCGACGCCACATCCGTCAAGAGCACCGCGCGGAAGTCGGGCAGGTGCGGGCTGAAAAAGCGGAAGCGCGCCGGCAGGCAGTGGCCGAAGAACGCGAACTGCGGCAGACCGAAGCAGCCCAGGCAGCTGTCTCCGAAGAAGAAGAGACCGAATGCGATCCCAACTACACGGGAGCTTGCTTGATGCCCAATGTCTCCGATTACGACTGTGAAGGTGGCAGCGGCAACGGTCCCTACTACACCGGCGAAGTGACGGTGGTCGGGGTCGACCACTACGGGCTTGACGCAGACGGAGACGGGATCGGGTGTGAGAGCGAATGACCCTGCTCCGACTCCCTGCAAGTGAGGCTTAGTGAGCGATGGGTACGTTGATTGGACTTGCGATCCAGCTGACCATGCTGGTGATCCGCCTGGCCATCATGCTCGTGGTCTTGATGGTGCGGCTGTCGGTCATGTTGGTCGCGGCTGTGATCGGCGCGATGTCGTCCAGGCGACGCTGACCCAATCGAATCGCGGTGAGCTTCTACGTCCGCAAGAGCGTCAAGGCCGGACCGTTCCGGTTCAACTTGAGCAAGTCGGGCGTCGGGGTCAGCACGGGTGTTCCGGGCTTCCGGGTCGGCAGCGGTCCCCGTGGGAACTACGTACGCGTAGGCGGCGCAGGGGTCTACTACCGGGCCACGCTCAATGGCCGTCCACCGCAGACGCCCGAAGATCCGTGGAAGCCTCCCGCGCCCCCGCCGGTGGCCGACGTCTTACTCGAAGACGTGACCGGCGCCACCGCCACCGAGCTGCATCCGAGTGGCTCCGGCGACATCGTCGAGCAGCTGAACGAAGCTGTGAGCCGTCGGCGGGTCTTCCCGTGGGCACTCGCGCTGCTGATCGTCGTCCTCATCGTCCAACCGGTCGTCGGGGCGATCCTTCTGGTTCCTGGCATTCCGGGGCTGATCTGGCTTTGGTTCAACGACCGAGCACGACGAACCGTCGTCGCGTTCTACGACGTCAACGACCTCCCTGCCACCTGGTTCCAGGATCTCGTCGATGCTTCGCAAGCGCTTGCAGGCCAGGCTCTGTGGCGGGTCGACGCCGCCGGGAATGTCCGCACGACCTACCAATACAAGGTCAACGCCGGCGCCGGGACGATCGTCTCCCGCAAGCGCGCCGCCGCCTCCGATGAGGCGCCCGCGAGCCTGGCGACCAACATCGCGGTGCCGTCCATCACCGCCGGCAAGAGCGCCTTGTACTTCCTGCCTGATCGGGTGCTCGTCAAGGACGCCAAGCGATTCAGCGACGTTTCCTATGCGGAGCTGCAGATCCAGATGACGAGCCAGCGATTCATCGAGTCCGAGCGCCCGCCGCGTGACGCCGCTCAGGTCGATACCACCTGGCAGTACGTCAACGTCAAGGGCGGTCCCGATCGACGCTTCAAAAACAACCGCCGGCTACCAGTCATGCTCTACGGCGAGCTCGACCTGGCGAGCAGCGGCGGACTTCACTGGCTCCTTCAAGTCTCCCGCCCCGACTGTGCAGAACGGTTGGTCGCCGCGCTACTGCGCGCGCCCACCCAGATCACGCCGGCGATGCCGGCGTGATCTCTCGGCGGTTTAAAGCCTCAGCGGCATTTCTGTGGTTTGCAGGCCGTGCGCTTGCATTTCGAGGAACCGTCGAGCGTAATCCAGGTCTCCGCCGGCGGCTCTCCGAACGCGTCGCGGTAGCGATCGAGCGTGTCGGCGTAGGCGTCGGTCAGCGCCTGGGCATCGTCCTCTCCTCGCATGCCGAAGTAGGGGAAGTGATCGAGGAAGGAACCGAAGATCGAGTCGCAGTCATCGCGGTAGGCCGCCGTGTCGAGGATGTGGCGGTGCCACATCTCATCGACGATCTTGCAGGGGACGATGTCCTCGTCGGGATACATCAGCTGCAGGGCGAGGAACTTGCGGTACTCGCCCTCCATCAGGGCGATGTACCCGGCGTCGAATCCGGGACCCTCCTCGGAGTTGGCCAGCTTCATCTTCACATTGCTCAGATCGAGGTTGCGATCGAGGCTGGCTTCGGCCTCAGCAACGGTTGGCGGTGCCAGAGTGATCGGATTCATGGGCGTCTCCTTTGACTGGTGGAACAGGTGCGGAACGTATCAGTGACGAGGCACCGAACTGGTGCTTTTTTGTCGACAGGTCCTTGGTCGGCGGGGCCCGGTTATCTGCTGAGGTCACTTCGTTTTTTCCGTACCCATGAGTGTCGGGCCGATGGGAGATCAGCACATGCGGGGCTGCTCAAAAAAAGGCTGCGATGCCGCCCGGTTAGGGACACGCCATTGCATCGAGCACATTTCCGAAGAGGAACTCGCCGAGGGCGCGCCCGATTGGCAGAAGGGAGCCCCGATCGAGGCGCGCGGTGCGAGGGTGGGCGGCGAGTGCCTGAGGCGCCTCCTAGCGGCGTTGAAGGAAGCCGAACCGACCGATGAAAAGATGCCCTTGGAGCCAGACCGTCGGCTAAGCATCCGCCCGCGAGTCAACTTCGAATGCGCTGTCTTCACTGACCGTGCTGATTTCAGCGGGATCATCTTTGATCGCCCGGCCTACTTCGACGGTGCCTGGTTTCTCGGCGAGGGAGACTTTCAG
Source organism: uncultured Actinomycetes bacterium (assembly GCA_963824485.1). Lineage (GTDB taxonomy): Bacteria > Actinomycetota > Thermoleophilia > Solirubrobacterales > 70-9 > VAYN01. The sequence goes on along the minus strand of CAWGPH010000002.1, from coordinate 22,303 downwards.
GAGACGAAATTTTGCGACCATGCCGACTTCGATCGAGTCAGGTTCAGCGGGCGCGCGCGGTTCGAGGGGTCGGTCTTTGCCGACCACGCGGGCTTTGAGATGACCCGATTCGGCGCTGGCGGCGCCTTTGACAAAGCCGAATTCCTCAAATACGTCGACCTTGATAGGGCCTCGACGCACGGCGACCTGAGTATGGTCGAAGCGACCTTTGAGGTCGTCAGGCGGCTGGGTCCTTTCGATGTCGCCGGGCGTCTGGACCTCGAGCATGCGGCCTTCGCCGAACGGGTAACCGTGATGGTCAACGCCGCGGGGATCCGGGGCTCGTTTGCGACCTTTGCGAAAGGCGTACGTCTACTGGTAGGCGGGGCGAGCATGCAGCTCGATTGCGTCGACTTTGGTCCCGCGGCCACCCTCTCGGGGCTACAGGGAACGGATACAGGGAAGATAGGTTGAGCTGCTGCGCTTGCTGACGCTCCACGGGGCGCAGGTCGCGCGGCTGTCGATCTCAGAGATCGACCTCTGTGACTGTCGCTACTCCGGCGCTCACGGCCTCGAGAAGATGATCGTGGAGCCAAGCTGCGAGTGGCGCCCTTCCCCGAAACGGTGGTGGCTGAAAAGCCGAGAGACCCTCTCGAGGGTGGCGGCTACGCCTACGGAGGCGGCAAGGCCACCGGGGCGCTAGGAGCAGCCGGCCTGGTCGTGCTGCCGACGCTGCTGCTGATCGTGTTCCGACAGAAGTACCCGCGCTGGTGGTTCGACTGGAACCTCGAGTTGATGCGCTTCTCCGCCCGGGTCGGCGTCTACGCGGCGCTGATGGACGACCGATATCCCTCCACCGACGAGCAGCAGGCGGTGCATCTCGAGTTCCCCTACCCCGATGCGAGGGAAGACCTCAACCGCTGGATGCCGCTCGTCAAATGGCTACTCGCGATCCCGCACTACGTGGTGCTGTTCTTCCTCTACATAGCCGCGCTCTTCGTCGTGATCGCCGCATGGTTCGCGATCCTCTTCACCGGTCGCTTCCCGCGCCCGATGTTCGACTTCCTGGTCGGGGTCGGCCGCTGGACCAACCGGGTGATCGGCTATGCCCACGTGATGGTGACCGACCGCTACCCCCCGTTCCGCCTCGCGCCGTAGGCGGTGCGGGGCCGGCGGGGCCGAGGTCGAGCCCGGATCCAGGAGATCGAGGCCTCGCCGGTATGCAGTTCGCGTCCCGACCGGGGCCGGCTACCTCAGGGCACGCCGGATGGCGCCGGGGTGGCGGGCGACCTTGGGTCCGAGCAGGATCGCGAAGAGCGTCGTCGCGAGCCAAGGGCGCAGGTGTGGGCGGATCCGGCGGATCCGCCCGTCCTCGGCGAGATCGAAGGCCATCGCATCGCCGGCCCGGAGCGGACCGACCCGGAAGGTCCCGATCACCACCCGCGAGGTGCCCTCGCCGACCTGCTCGTGCCGGCGCAGGTCGGCCGCCGTCGAGTAGACGGCGTCCAGGAGGATCCGTAGGTCGCCGGCCCCGCGGAACACCATCCGACCCGAGAGCGGCGAGACCAACTCCGCATCGGGCGCGATGGTCTCGATCAGGGCGTCGATGTCGTTGGCCTCCGAAGCTTCCCGGTATCTGCCGACCGCGTCGTCCATGGCTGCATCGTGCCACAGCCACCTGTCCTCGATGGCGAGAGATCCTCGCCGCCGAGGCCTTGCTTGCCCGACGCTCCCGGCCTCGGTTTCGATCGCCGCGGGGCGCGCCAACCGCCTCCCCTTTTTCGCGCTCCCCGCCTGTTGGCTCTCTTCTTATTGCTTGGTGACGGCGCTGACGTAGAAGAGCCCGAAGAGGAAGCGCTTGGTCTGAACCTTGCCGTAGACCGCGAGATCGCTCCAGGGGTCGGAGTAAGGATCGCCGGGGGTGAACTTGAGCAGCAGCCGGGCGATCGGATCCAAGAGCCGGGCGAAGCCACCCTCGGTCAACCCAAGATCCATGACGACGACGCGGCCGCCGGACCGCAAGCTCTGCCAGGCCAGCGCCAAGGCCGGCCGCGGCTCGGGCATCGCCGAGTAGCTGAGGCTGAAGAGGACCGCGTCGACCTCACGGCCGAACTCCAGCCTGGTGGCGTCCTGGCGCAGCAACTGCACGTTGGACCAACCTTCCCGCTCGACGAGCTTTTCCGCCTCGCCCAGCATTCCGGCGGAGGCGTCGACGCCGATCACCGTCCCCGCCGGGCCGACGGCGTCCAGGAGGTAGCGGAAGTTTCGCGGTCCCGGCGCCGATCTCAAGGACGGTGTCACCTTCCTTCAGTCCGAGCGCGACGACGGCCCGGCGGCGGGCCGGCGGAAAGATCAGGTAGAGCGGCTCGAAGGTGCGGTAGAAGCGGGCGACGGTGTCGTACTTGCGCGTGTTGAGCGCCTGGGAGCGGCGGGTCGGGTGCTCGGGGGTGGCGGTCATCGCGGAGCAGGTTAGGCCGCTTGGCGATGGCTCGCAGAGCCCGGTCTGTCGATAGAGCCGCTGTAGCCTTCAGCGCGTGCGAGGCGAAGCGAGACTTCCGGTCTTGGTGGCTGGAACCTTGGGCTTGGTGGCGCTGGCGCTCGGCGTCGTCTACCTGAGCGTCGAATGCCAGGCGCTGCCCGGATTTATGGGGCCTGTCCACGGCGACACCTCGCCGCGCACCGGGCTCGGCATCGTCTTCGCAGCGCTGGGCCTGGTGGCCTTGCTCGGCGGTCTCATCGTGGTGCGGCGTCGCTCGCGGGGCTAAGGCCGCACGAGCCCTTCCGCAAAACGGCGCGGCGTTCCTACTCGGCGGGCGTGCTCAGCTCGTAGTGCATCGTCTTGTAGCGCATCAGTCGGTGGGCGAGGGGAACGAGGGTCGCCTGCAGCACCCGGTGGCGCCGCGCCAAGGCATCGGCGGCCGTGTGGGCCTGATCGCCGTCAAGCAGCGTCGCCCGGGCGGCGATCGGCTCGCCGGTCGGCTTGCCGCGGATCGTGCAGGGAGCGACCTCGACGCGCGGGTCGTTGCGCAGGCGCCTGGTCTTCGATGCCTTGTCGTAGGAGCGGAAGAAGGCGCGCTCGCCGTCGAAGGCGACGCTCACCGGCGTCCCGACCGCCGTGCCGTCGCGCTTGTAGGTGGTCAGGAGGATTGTCTTGGTTTGCTTGAGCGGCTCGAGGGTGCTCATCGCGCAGCAGCTTAGGCGCTCGGCGGCGACGCAGTGGGGGGCGAGGACGGCGCGGCCTGTCGCCTCGAGCGGTGTCTCCACCTACCTGGCTTGCGATTCGCCTCGGCTCAGGTGCGACGTAGGGCCCGTCTGAGAACTCCCGGATGCCGGGCGACCCGAGGCCCGAGCGGAATCGCAAAAGCGAGACTTGGCTAAGGCCAGAGACGCTTCAGACCCGACTCGTAGACGCCATAGATGTAGGGGCCCGGGCGCCGGGCCTGTCGCAGTATCCGGTCTCGATTCGAGACGAAGCGGGCGGTCTGTTCGACCGCCCTGAGGTCGGCCTTGGTGAGGATGAACACACGGGCGCCGGCGCTCACCAATGCGTCCCGCTCCGCCGGCCGACGACGGATCGCGTCGTCCTTCGTCAGGATCACCCAGCCGCGCTCTCCGACCTCGCGCAGCCAGATCTCGTCGCGCAGCCCCTGCCCTCCCTTCTCGCCAAAGACATCGGCCATCGAGTGGACGGTGAGCCCGACGTGACGCAGGCCCGCGACGATGCTCTTGCCGAGGCTGCGATCGACGAAGAACTCCGGGGGCTTGTCGGGCGACTCTGCCATCGTCGCCGACTATCGGACGCGGCGCTTTTTCACCTGCGCCTATGCCGCCGCTCGACTGGCGACGCGGATGACGTCCTCGACCTGCTCGGCAGGGACATCGAAGTCGGCGGCGATGTCGGCAACCGAGTCGCCGGCATTGAAGCGATCGACGAGATCCTCGACACGCGCGCCTCCGTCGACCACCAACGGCATGCCAAAGGCGACGCGCGGATCGACGACGACCTCGGCGTTCGCGTAGGTCGGCAGGCGGACCGAGTCGGCCCAGCCGTCACCGCCGTAGTCGATCCGTCGCAGGTAGTCCTTGACGACGTCGGCGAACTGCCTCTGGCTGGTCCGCAGGACGACCAGATCCATGACCTCGCTGTCGCCGTGCCTCTCCGCGTAGTCGAAGAGAACCTCGGCGCCGTCGGTATAGAGCCGCCTCGAGGCGAGCGCGTGCTCGACGCCGATCTCCTTCGTCAGGACTTCGACTGCCGGCCGGATCCGCTGCAACGGGACGCCGGCCTCCCTGAAGCTCGAGAGCACGAATGCCTCGGCGAAGCCGATGAAGGGCACCGTCGCCTCGCGTCCATGGGTCGGAAAGCAGGTGATGAGCGGCGGCGAGGAGACTTGGGACCGGGCCCACCAGTGGACGGTCGATGGCGGGATTCCGAGGTAGCCCGCCGTCTCCCTCAGAGTGAAGATTGCCCGGGCTATCCGCGGGTCATCGGCGCCAAGCGTCTTCGGTTTTCTCTGGGTCGCCTCGATTTCGGTCACCTCCTCGCCGTCTGTCGTACCCACCGATCGTAGCCTCGTTTTCGGTCGGGCCTGTCGTTCGGCGAGGAGAGCAAGGTCGACAGGGCGTCGACCCCAGAACCGAAGTGGGAGACTTTCATCCGGTGAGCGAGAAGGCCCGGTTCGTCGGCATCAACCACGTCGCCCTCGAGGTCGGCGACGTCGACCAGGCGCTCGACTTCTACGGCCGCATCCTCGACTTCGAGCTGCGCGGACGGATCGGCAAGAAGATGGCCTTCCTCGACGCGGGCGATCAGTTCATCGCGCTGTCGGTGGGTCGTCGCCAGGCCGGCGACGACGCTCGGCACTTCGGTCTCGTCGTCGACGACTCGCAGGCCGTGCGCAACAAACTCAAGGAGGATGGGATCGAGGTCCTACCCGGCCGCGGACTCGACTTCCTCGATCCGTGGGGCAACCGGGTACAGGTCGTCCAGTACGACGAGATCCAGTTCAGCAAGACCGCTGCGCCGCTGCGGAAGCTCGGCCTCGAGGGGCTCGGCAAGACGGCCGAGGCGGAGGCGGAGATGCGGGATAAGGGGTTGCTCGAGTAAACCGCGGCCTGTGATCGTTCATTCGCCTCCATCGATGCGCGGCCTGCGGAAGCTGCTTGGATCGTCGACCGAGCCCAAAGTGAAGGAGGTGGTGGCATGGATATCGAGTTCCTCGCGACCGTGGCGGTGATCGCGCCCGATCCACCTGTCAGTCGCAGACTGTACGTCGACGTGCTGGGGCTGCCACTCGAGAGCCAGGGCGGCGACTATCACCACAGCGAGCAGATCGACGGCTGCAAGTCCTTCGGGATCTGGCCGCTCTCAGAGGCCGCCGAGGCGTGCTTCGGGACACCGCAGTGGCCGTCGGGGCGGCCGGTGCCGCAAGTCAGTATCGAGTTCGACGTAGCCGACGCCGCGGCGGTGGGATCGGCCGCGCGGGAGCTCGAGCAGGCCGGCCACGAGCTGCTGCACCCAGCCCGCAAGGAGCCGTGGGGGCAGACCGTGGCGAGGCTGCAGTCGCCGGAGGGCGCGGTGGTCGGGATCTCATACGCGCCCGTGCTTCACGAGGACGACTGACCTCTGGCCAGCGCTTTCGGGTTCATTCTTGGTCCGGCCGGTCCTTCTTTCCCGTCGTTCCCCGCTCCGGCCGCGGCACGCCTCTGTCTTTCGTCTTCGTCTCTTTTCGTTTTTTGTTCTTCGGTTTTTCGTCTTCTGTTTTGTTATTGATTCTGTTCTTCTTCCCTTCTCCTGATCTCTGGAACTCCACCACCCGCCGTCCACCCCCGCACCGCTTGCTTCTGTTCCTTGCCAGCACCAGCCGCCGACCCCGGTCGCTCTCATCTCTGATGATGGGCGGGCGGGGTCGGCGGCGCAGGGACGGCGCTTTTGGCTCTGGCAGGCGGTGCGGGGGTGGACGGCGGATCCACGGGAGCGTCCACTCGGCGAAGCCGACGGCCGCATTCAGGAATGGTCCGACCGGAGCGCGGTGAGATCGGCCACCCGACACTGAAAGACGCAGCGTCCGGGTCCGGCGACCCAACAATCGACCGGGAAGCGGTCCATCACGTACCGGATGCCGTCACCGTCGAGCGAGCGCTTCGGCGGCCAGGAGGCCGTGCCGGTCGCGGGCCAAGCGGACCTCAGGTGAGAGTCGACTCTGGTGACTTCGGGGATCGGACCGCGATCGAACTCATTGCCCCAATAGAAGAACGTGAGGTGGCCGACTGAAAAGGCGGCGAGATAGCCGTTGGAGAGCTCGGTCTCGATGCCCCCGTTCATGGTGAGGAACAGTTGGAGATAGCGGTAGTCGGTCGGCCATGCCCCGGCACCGCCATATCTGGCGAGCCATACGCGGGCCGGGGGGCAGCGAGCGGTCGACAAAAACTGCCTGTAGCGCGCCGCCGGGATGCTCTGCTTTTCGGGCGGGTGGCCGAGATGGGCGACCAGCAACTTCAAGGTCGCCCAACGAGCGATAGCGCGTTGGGCTTCGGGCCGATGCTCCACGGCACGGTCTTCGAGCATCAGGATAAGCGACGGTCGGGCCTCGGCCTCGATCTGCTCCATCCAGCTCTCGTTGCAGCGCTTGCAGGGGCCGGAAATTTCCTGGCCGAACGGCGCCTCCGGCCACGTCTCGGACTTCTCGACCCTTCCCGTCTTGGTCGCCAGCAGCCGCGACTTCGTGTTCGATCCGCCGCCCGCGGGTTGGACGTGGGCGCCCATCCATTTCGACCACAGGTGCTCCTTCGAGATCTTCTGGTCCTCGGCCCCACAGAACACGCATGCCCGGCGCTCGCCCCGGCCGCGGCCGAGCGGCCGCGGGGGTTCAGCGACGGGCCTCTCAGGGCGCGGCGCTCGCGGCTCTCAGTCGACCGGCCCGGGGCGATTGGGTCCGACCAGCTGAACCCGGCAATCAGGACAGCGGGTGTAGAGGAACGGACCGAACCCTGGACGATGGATCAGATCGTCCGGAGGCAGCTCGAGGTGGACGCTCTCACCACACGCCGGACAGGGACGTTCCCTTCGACCTGTCCGCTCAACATCGCGCGCGGGTCGGCGACCATCGTCTGCAGATCCTCGCGGACGTCCCGCGTTGCCTTGGCGATCGGGTCGGCGTCCTGGAGGAACTTTGCCGGATCTGGATCCTCAAAGGCGATGACCCAATAGGGCTCGTGGAAGGGGACCCGTAGCGGGATGTCGGAGATGTCGAGGGGGACGCAGGCGGTGACCCTGCGGTCGGGCGAGTTCTCGAGGAACCGCCGTTCCGCCTCCTCGGCGGTAGGGGCCAGGATGGCGATTCCCCGAGCCATCGTCAGTCGTCGACCGATCGCCCACAGTGGGCGCCCGCTACTTCAGGGTTCGAGACCAGGTTGTGCAGCCTGATTCGCACCGGCAGAGGTTTTGCGTACGATTCGCTCGACGGCCACCCCCACTTCGGGACGACCAACCGGATCGCCTCGAGGTTGAAAGCCTTCGCCTCCATCGTCGGGAGAATAAGGAGAGGGTGGACGGATCGGCCGCCCTGGCTTCGGCGAGGACCCGGACCTGCCGCGAGGGCCTACGAGTCGGCGGAGCGCGGTGCGTCGGCTGCCCGCACGGGGATCGCCGGCGCGCCCTTGCGCCAGAGGCGCCAGGCGAAGAGAAGGCGACGGAGCCGGCCCGGTACGGCCGTCAGGTCCGCCGCCATCTCCTCCGCCCAGCGTTCCTTCTCAGCGTCACTCATCGCCGCGGCCAGCCGGCCGACGGCGAGGCCGACTAGGCAGGCGCTGATCGACCTCGGCCGAGAAGTCGCCGGGTTGGGCCGTCGCAACAGGCCCGCGCCGAACCAGGAGAGCCGGTCTGAGAGGTAGGCGAGGTCTTCGGCGGCCTCGCGCCCTGCCCGGGTGTGCAGCGAGCGCCGCAGGACGTAGGCGCTGAGGGCGAGGCCCAGGGCCGAGCCGGTCAGCCCGCCGAGCAGTTCGAGCAGCGCGCTCATGCCAGGCCCGGCTTGCGGTCGACACTGCGTGCCCGGCTGCGCTTGACCCGCCGGGCGACGGCGGCGATCTCCTCGAGCTGCTCCATCGCCGCCCGCTCGCCATGTCCGGTCAGCTTGTAGAGACGCCGGCGCGGCCGGCCCTCGTCGTCGGGGCCCTGCTGCTCCCAACGGCTCTCCAACCAACCGGCCTTCTCGAGCCGCGCCAACATCGGGTAGATCGTGCCGGCCGCGACGCCGGCGGCATCGGAGAGGCCGAGACCGTAGTGCCAGGCGAGCGGGTCCTCGAGCATCGAGCCGAGGATGCGCAGGGTCTCCGAGCTCATCCGCGGCTCGCTCATCGCTCCCCCTCGGCGATGAGCAGGACCAGCATCAGGAGGAAGCGGCGCTGCGCCACCGGGTCGCCGCTGCCGTTGGCGATGACCCGGGGATCGGCGACGACCTGCTTGAGCGCGGCGGCGATCAGCGTCCGGCGCTCGGCGCCGACGAGCTGTCGCTTGATCATCCCGTCGAGCTGTTGGTCCAGGTATCGGCGCAGCAGGACGCTGAAGACGTTCGCGTCGATCAGGATCCGGGAGGTCACCGGAGGTTTCTCGCCGTCAGCCCCCCGTGTCACGGAGTTGCCGGACAGGGTCTGCTCGAGGGATAGCTCGGCGGCCAGATCTCGGCCACCCTTGAAGCGCAGTCGCAGGGCGAAGAGAAGGCCGCTCAGGGGACGATCGTCGAAGCTCGAGAGATCGGATTCGATCTCCTCGGCGCGGATCTGCTGCGCCCCGATCGCCGCTTCGAGCTCATATTCGACCAGCTTTTCGGAGCCTTTGGCGAACCTTTCGAGGGCGTCGATCGCCCGGCCGCTGCCCCCGGCCGCGCGCGCCAGGCCGTGGGCGATCAGCCGCGCGCCCTCGGTCGCGTGTTCGGAGCCACGGGCCAGGAGCCCGGCGCCGGCGCTCGCTTCGCCGATCCCCGAGCGCAGCGCCCCCACCCCACCGGCGGCAACCCTCAGTTCCTTGCCCAGGTGGCCGAGTTCCTTCACCGCGCCGACGTCGCCCTTCTTTCGGAGCGCCGCGTCGCCCAGTTCCTGCAGCGGTTCGACCTGCTTGGTCGCCGCCTGCGGGCCGATCACCAATTTCACCCCTTCGAAGGAGGCCACCTTGTGCTGGAAGTGTTCCAGCGCCGCCATGCTGCCGGGGTCGGTGATCGGTCGGGCGGGGTTGGCGGCGACGACGATGAAGGAGGCGGCCCAGCCCGGGCCGATCACGGCGGCGATCTTTTCCTGGTCCCTCCGGGTCGGCGAGTCCTTGGGCAGCTGCTGCGGGCTCGGCGGGCCGAGCTTCAGCCCGACCGCGGGCCCCGCCAGCGCCAGCAGCACGCCGCCGACGACGACCGCCGCGAGCAGCGGCCTGCGCAGAGCCGCGTCGACGAACGCCATCACCCCGGAGCGCTCGGCGCCCGAGGCGGAGCCGATCCGCCAGCGGTTCACGGTCGGTCCCACCAGGGTCAGGACCGCCGGGCCGGCCAGCGTCGCCACCGCGACCGAGAGGACGACCACCATCGCCACCGTCCCGGCCAGGCTGACCAGGAGCGAGCCGGGCAGGACGAGCAGCGAGACCAGCATCGAGAGCAGCAGGGTCGAGCCGGCGAAGGCGACGGTCCGCCCGGCGTGTCGGCGCGTTCTTCGGGCCGCCTCGAGCGGCACGGCTCCGCCCGCCAGCTCCTCGCGGAAACGGGAGACCATCAGGAGGGCGTAGTCCACCCCCAATGCGAGGCCGATCATCGTGCAGACGGTCAGCGCGAAGGCATCGATCGAGAACCACGAGGTGAGGAAGTAGAGGACCCCGCGCGAGGCGAGCACTGTGACCGTGCCGAAGACGAGTGGGATCAGCGCCGCGATCGGGGAGCGGAAGACGAGCAGCAGGACGATCAGGAGGATCGGCAGGGCGATCAGCTCGCCGTGCTCGGCGGCGTCGATGGTTTCCTGCTGCAGCGCCCGCGACAGCGTCGCGTAGCCGGTCTGGGTCGCGGTCACCGGCGCCGTGACGTTTTCTTCCAACAACTTTTCGAGCTGCGGCACGGTCTCGTCGACCGCCGTCTTCGTATCGACGTGGAAGTCGGTGAGGATCAGCGCGGTTCCGGGCTTCGGGCGCAGCCCTTCGACCGATCCCTTGTCCCAGGGCGAGAGGGTCGTCACCCCCGGTTCGGCCCGCAGCGCACGGACCAGACGCGGGCCTTGTTCTTCCACCGCCGCGGCAGGACCCTGGAGCAGGATCGGGAACGACGCCGACGGGCCGAAGTGCGATTCGAGCAGTTCGTTGGCTTCGGTCGAGGGGCCGCCGGGGACGTTCAGGGTCGTCGGGTCGAGGCGCCCGGTCACCCCGGTCCCGATCACCGCGAGGACCCCGAGGACGATCGCCGCGGCGAGGAGGACCTCGCGCGGATGGCCGAGCAGCCAGGAGCGCGGCCGGGACGGTCGCGGAGGCGCCATCAGCTCGGACCCGTCACCGGCAGGCAGAGGCCCGGCCCCAGCGGGGTGCCGGTCGGGTGGGCGTGGCCATCAGCGCGCGGTGCAGGATTTGATGAAGGTGCCTTCGAGGCGAGTGCCGTCGGTGAAGCTGAATTCGCCCTTCGCCTGCAGCTTGCCGTTTTCGCAGCGGGCGGCGATGTAGGAGTGGGGCTCGCCCTTGTAGGTCCACTTCCTGCCGATCTTCAGGTGGCCGGAGATCGGCACGCCGTAGCCGCCGGCGATCTTCGGGATCGTCGCCTTGGTGCGGTAGCCGTAGATGCCGTCGTGGACCCGTTCGATCACGATCGGGACGATGAAGGTGGTCGGTGCGGGAATGCTGAGGTAGGCGTGGGCGAGCACGATCGGGTCGCCGTGGTCGGGAGGCCCGTTGAAGAGGGTGATCGGCGAGCTCGCCTTGATCGGCGGCTGTTCGGGGAACTTGACGATCGCCGTCCCCTCCCCCTCGCCGACGATCGCCTGCGGGCAGTCGGCGCGCGCCTTGGCGACGGTGGTCGCCGCCAGCTTGCCTTTCGTGCAGATCGCCAGGCCGGCGGTGTCGACGGCTCCATGGCGATCGAAGAGGAAGGTCAGTTCCTTCAGGACCGGTGGCAGCTCGCCCGAGGCGGTCGAGATGGAGCCGCCGCCGTGCAGGGTGATCGGCGCGCTTTCGTGGCGGGGCAGCGCCTGCGGCGCGAAGCCGCCTTCGGCTTCGACGACGATGTCGCCGGCCTGTAGGTGGAGGGCCTCGGCGGTCGCGGCGAGGCCGGCGCAGATGGCCAGCGCGACCACGGTCGCCGGCAGGAGGCGCCGGCGCAGCGTCATTCCGCCACGACGTTGAAGGAAAGCGTCCCGAGGGATTCGCCGGCGACGAAGACGTTCGCCTTGCCCTGCGGCTTGGCGAAGGTCTCGTTCAGGGCCTGCGCGGTCGCGTCGGTCAGCGGCAGCGGCGCCCCGGCCTCGCTGATCGTCCGTGCCTTCGGTTCGCTCACGACCGTGCCGGCGCCGAGGCCGAGCAGTGGGCCGGTCACGGTCGGGCCGGGTGAGGTCGGCGAGGCGATGAACTGGTATTCGGAGCGGGTCGAGGCGAGGCCGAGTTCGGGGGCGAGTTCGCGGAAGAAGGCCTGGCCGCCGTCCTGCTGGATCAGTTCGAGCGAGCCGGCGGTTTCGAGGGTGCCGCTCGAGGCGTCGGGGGCGATCTGGCCGTCGGTGACGCGGAGGGTGAATGGAGTCCCGAGGTGTTCGGCGGGGAAGATCGGGTTGACCGCGACGAAGAGCGAGGAGAGCTTCGAGGCGAATTCCGGGGCGAGGGTGAGTTCCGCCCTGCCCCCTTCCTTCACCGTAACCGTTTCGGGCTGGGCGATGGTGTGGGAGCTGCCGAGCAGCCGGCCCTCGGTGAAGACGCCCTTCAGGCCGAGCTTCTTGTCGAGGCGGGTGGCCGCCTTGGCCGAGAGCTTGATCCGGGTCACCTTGGAGGCGACGCCGAAGCCCGAGCGCTTCGAGGTCAGCTTCGAGGAGACGGCGAGCTTCAGTTGGCCGCCTCCGAACTTGGCACTGAGCGGCGAGCTGCGCCGGGTCGTCTTCAGTACGAGGCTCTTCAGCGGCAGGCTGTGGCCGCCTCGGGCGAAGACGAGGACGCCTTCGTGTTCGACCGAGCCGACGACGTCGGCGGGTTCCAGTTTGCCACCGGAGACCGGGAAGGTCGCGACGCCGGCCTTGAAGGTCGCACCGCCGGTCGCCTTCACCTTGACTCCGTTCGCCTTCAGGAGCGCGGAGAAGGAGCCGGCGAATGTGAGCCTGGTCTGACCACCGCCGATCGGGTCATATCTCGCGCTGGCCGAGGCGGCGCCGGCCAGGGACGAAAGGGCGACAAGGGCGCCGCACAGGGCGGCCCATCTCAGCGTCCTCGGGCGGCCGCCTAGCTCACGCACGTTCTTGTGCGCTCGCTTCGCCTGCCTCCCTGCGTCCTTGACCTGGACCCCCCTGCGCGACCTCGGCAAAGCGCGGCCGGCCGTGGATGAAGCACGGCGCGTCGTCGGCACGGCGATCGAGAACCGACGCAGCCTCATCCGCCCGCTCCCGGCGGATATTCGATCGCCACCGCCTGGGTCGGGCGCCACTGACCACCTTCCAGGTTCATCGGCACCATGTACTGCTGGTGGCCGGGTCCGTAGAAGAGGGCGAAGGCGTTCTTGCCCTGAACCCGAAGCGAGAGAAGCCGGCCGGTCAGCGGATCGCTGAGGTCGGCGCCCTTCGACAGCGCGGCCAGGACCTTGGCGCAGCTCGGCCTGACACCCTTCGAAGAGGAGGACCCGAGCTTCTCATAGCCCTCGCGGACGCTCCTGGCGAGCAGCCGACAGGCGCTCGCCCAGTCTCCTGCCGCCCGCGCCCGTAGGTAGGCGCGCAGGTCGGCTTCGGCCCCGGCGCGCTCGCCGGCACCGGCTTCGGTGCCGAAGGTGGGGACGCTGTTGTCGGAATCGGGCGCGACGAAGGGGGCGGCGCGGCCGGCGGCGCGGCGTTCGGCCTCGGCCTGCCGGAGCGCTGCCTTGCTCGGCTTCTGGGTCGGCGCCGTGGCCGAGGGAGCAGGCGCCGGTTCGCTCGCTGCCTGGGTGCTCGTCGACGAGCTCGAGCCGCCGCCACAGGCGGCGAGGGTCAGCATCGCTGCCACGACCGCGCCGATCGTCGCGACTCGACGCAGATGAATTCTCGCGCTCCGCCGGGCACGCGGGCAGGTCGGATCCCGACTGCTCCCTCGGAGCGAGGGCTGCGGCTTCGCCAGGTCGCAGGGGACCGGGGTTCGATGCTCCCCCGCTCCGCCTCGTTTCGCGCTCATGGACTCACCCCGCAACTCTTCGTCACGATGCTCGACAGTTGGGTTTCTTCGAAGGCGAAGTTGGCGCGGGCAAGCGGGAAGACGGCGGTGCGGGCGCCCTTGGGCGCGGGGCAGGATGCTTCGAGGTAGCCCCGGCGGCGGCCTTCGTAGGTGTAGTCGCGGCCGATGTTCATCTTGATCCGGTTGACGAAGCCCCAGTCGCCGAGTGCCTGCGGCAGCGAGGCCGAGAGCTCGGTGCCGTAGGTACCGTCGTCGACCTGCTTGACGGTGAAGGTGACGACGAAGGCGCTCGGGAAGGGTTGGGTCGTATAGATGTGGATCAAGAGCACGGGCTTGCCCGCCTTGCGACCGTTGAAGGCGAGCAGGCGGCCGGTGGTGTGGTAGGGCCGGGCTTCTTCATTGAAGACGACCGAGGCCCAGAAGTGGCCCGCGCCGACCAGGGATTCGCCGCAGGCGGCGATCGCCCGCTGCGTCGAGGTCGCCTTGATCTGGCTGAGGCGGCAGACCGGCAGGCCTTCGGTCTGGATGTGGCCGTGCCGGTTGATCTCGATGTCCATCCGTTTCAACTGCGGCGGCGTCTGGCCGTCGGCGGTGAAGACATGCCCGGCGATGAAGGCCTTGATCGGCGCCGAGCCGGTGCGCGGCAGCCTGTAGGGCGAGAGGCGGGTCGCGATCGAGATCCGCAGATTGCCTTCTTGGACAACCGTTGCCGACGATGTCACGACGATCGTCAGTGCTGCGAGGACTGCGAGCGGGAAAAGGATCAGACGCATGTCGAAGCCCGGTTGTCGGTCTGCGCATCTCGGTGTCCCCGGTCGGCCGGCTCACTCATGCACGGAACAGTGCGCTCCCCTCGCCGGCCTCCCTGCGTCCTTGAGCTGCTCGGCGACATCGCCGGCCACGGTGCACAAGGTGTCGGTATCCGGCGATCGATGGGGAACGTCACGGCGGGGCCCAGATTGAGCGCGGAGATTCGAGTGGCCGGGACAAGGCCATCTGACCGAAGCCTCTTACGCTCCGATCGTGATTTCGCCGCGGCCGAACGGACTCGTGGCCCGACCTCGACTAGGAAGTCACGGCAGGGGAACTTGCCGCGGCGTTGCGAGCCTTGACGAGCCGCTGGTATTCGGCTGCCTTCTCGGTGTAGCCCAGTGAGACAAGCATCGCGGAGTCCATCGCCGCGGCCATGCCCTCGACGCTCCTCAGAGGCAGGATGCCCTGCTCGGTCGCGATGAAGGGACCGGTTGGTCCGTCGTAGTCGGTGAATTCGCGCTTCATGGTTCCTCGCATTGTACGCCTTGGGCGCGAGCGTCCCGAATCCTTCGGGCCAGGTACTCGGCGAGAGGGTCATAGCTCTGTCCTCCACCCGTTCTCAAGGCCTGCCCCAGATGCCACTGCTGTTCGACGTGGTCGGGGAGGCTGACGAAGATCGCTCCGAGCCGTACCAGAGCGAACTGGAGCACTACATAAGAGGTCCTGCCGTTGCCGTCGGGAAAGGGGTGTGCCGAAAGCAGCTTCGCGTAGAGCCTTGCCGCGGGAAACGTGGCGCCCAGAAGCGGCGAAGGCCCGGACTGCTGCGCCTCGAGCGCCGCCAGGTTGAACTCCTCGCAGATCTTGCGGAGGCGACGGGGAAGTGCCCGGGCTCTGGTCCCGCGGCCTGTCTTGTCGACCGGCGCTTCCTTGGTCCCTGCGACATAACCGTAGGTGACCCCGCCGCGAGCGCTCCTCAGTCTGCCGGCGGACTCCGGGAAGGTCGTCTCGAAGATGCGGCGGTGCCACTCGCAGAGGAGCTCGGGAGTGAGGGTCGCGTCCGCGGATGCTGCGGCAACCGCCTCCGCGCATACGAGTCCGACCCTGGCGCGGATCTCCTGCCAGGTCTCTTCGGGAGTCCGTCCTGGCGCCTCGTAGTAGTCGGATTCGGAGTCGTCGCGGAAGCGCTCGAAGGTCGACTCGGCCGCGGCCGCTGCCGCGGCACGGATTCGGGCGGTTGAAGAGGAGGGCTCGGTCATGAGGACTCGTGGCTGTCGGGATTTTCGGCCATCGCCCCGTCAGTGGGTGCAAATCCCGACAGCCGCGCTGCTCGGCGTCCGATCGCGGGCACGCTCGCTGGAGGTTGGTCGAGGGTAAGGGCCCGGACCGAGGCATCCCCATCAGGTGAACCGCGAGGGTTCGAGGCGGCAGTAGGTGAATTCGAAGGGGATGACCACGTTGTTGGCGGCCCCGGCTTCGGTGGTCAGCTTGTTGACGAGGTGCTCGGCGCCCGCCTTGTCGCCGGCGGCGAGCTTGCGGGCGACGGCTCCGAAGTAGCCGGCCTCGTTGGAGACCTTGCCGAGCCACTTCGAGAGCCGGGCGGCGTCGGCGGGCGGGGCCGGGACCTTCTGGATCTGGGCGATCGCCGACTTCAGCGCCCGCGCGGCCCTCCTGAACTTGGTCGCCGCGCTCTTCAGCTTGCCCTGGCGGACTTCTTGTTTGACCCCGACGAAGATCCGTTCGTTGGCCTGGGTATCGGCTTTGCAGATCGGCTCGACCGCTTCGCGGTAGGTGGTGCGGGTGACTTCACCCGCCGCGGCTGAGGCGAGGGGGATGCCGACCGAAAGGCAGACCAGTGCCGCGCCCAGGAGCACCCATCTCGGTGTCCTCGGTCGGCCGCCTTGCTCACGCACGGCACTGTGCGCTCGCATCGCCGCCCTCCCTGCGTCCTTGATCTGGGTACTCCTGGGCGGCCTCAGCTCGCGCCGATCGCCCGGCCATCCCCACGGGAATGAGCCGGCTGAGTGACGGGTCGGCGCCGGCCGCCGATCCGCTCATTTGCCCTTGCCCTTCGCGCCCTTGCCCTTCTTGTGCCCGGCGTGCTTCTTGTGATGCTTCTTCCCGCACTGGGCCTTCAGGGCCGGTTCGTATTCGTCGAGCTTGCCGTTCTGGCCGGTGAAGGCGGCGAGCGCCTTGTGGGTGCCCTTGCAGACGTCGGTGGAGTTGACCAGCAGGCCCTTCTTGCCGCCTTTCAGTTCGAGCACGAACCTTTCGACCGGGGCGTCGGGGACGAGGGCGAAGGTGTTTCGGATCCGCGAGCCTTCGGTGCCCTTCTGATGGATCGAGTCGATCGTCCCCGCCAGGGTGACCGAGATCTGCGGCCCGTTCAGGGCGGCGGCGAGCTTGGGCAGCTTGGTGCCGTAGCCGGTCCGCAGGTAGACGGGGCCTTCGAGCGGCTGTTCAAGCAGTGGCGTGACGGCGCGTGCCTTGCCGTAGATCGAGTTCTTCGGACAGTTTTCGCCGGGGTTCGCCCCGGTTTCGAAGACTTTCCTCGTGCAGACGTTCTTCAGGTGGCCCTGTTCGAGGAACTCGCTCGCGGGCAGCGTCACCTGCGCTTTGGCGATGTTCGCGTAGGCCCCGTTTTTCGGATAGGTGAGGACTGCCTTGAATGCCGGCAGGGCGCCACGGTGGGTCTTCTTGCCGACCAGGTGGAGCGCCAGCTTGGGTTTGAAGCCGAGGCTCGCGCAGTCGGCCGCCTGGAACGGCGATGAGACCGTCACCGGCACGTCATCGGCGGAGCTGGTGAAGCTGGCCCCGGAGCCGAGGATCGTCGCCGCGGTCGACTTCTTCGCGCAGCTGGTCGGGTTCAGGGTGAAGCCCGGCCTCGAGACGTAGGCGCGGATGTCGCGGAGGTGGATCGGGATCCCGTCGACGATGTGGGGGATCGGGTCCGAATTGGCGCCGTCGACCGAGACTTCGGCGGTTTCGTGGTTGACGTCGAGCGCGAACCGCACGACGACGGTGCCGAGGTCGAAGGGTCCGACCTTGGCGTAGTTGACCGAGACCAGGCTGATCGGCGAGCCGTGGTAGGGGCCGGCGAGGTAGAGCTTGCCGCCGGCGTAGGCGAGGACGTTGCCGACTCCGGTGCCGACCTTGGTCTGGCCGACTTCGGAGCCCGACGGGCAGCTCGGGTGGGCTTCCTCTTCGCTCGCCCCCCCTTCCTTTTCACGCGCTTTGGCCGCGGCGACGCCGGCGTCCGAGCACTCCGAGACGCCTTTCAGCTTCGCCAGCAACCCGGTCGGCAGCTTGATCGAGAAGCGGGTGATCTCCTGTTCGGAGTCCTTGCGGGTGATGTGGGTGTAGAAGGGGCTGTAGGTGCCGGCGGCGTTGTTCTGGGTGCCGGCTTCGAGGCCGGGGTGGAAGGGCGGGACGCCGCCGGAGGGGCAGCCCTGGCCTTCGGGGCCGGAGGTGATCTGGAAGGAGCTGGTGTCGTGCAGCGGCACGGTCGGGTTCGACCACGGGTAGAGGTCGGCCGCCACGGTGTAGGTGCCACAGGTCGGCGGGGTCACCAAGGGCGCCCGCTGGCCGGTGCGGAATTCGAGGTGGAATTTGGAGAAGGGCAGCTGGGGGATGTTGTCGACCACCGTGGTCAGCTGTCCGGTCACCGGGTCGGGTTTGACTTCCAGCGCCTGGCGGACCAGCACCCCGAGTTCGGGGCTGCGGGCGATCAGGTAGAGGGTGAGCAGGTTGTGGTTGGGGTTGAGGCCCTGCTGGGCGACGTAGATCCCGCCCCTGACCTTGGGGGTGATGCCTTCGGAGTTGGTCGGGATCAGCGGGCTCTCGATTTCGACTTCGCCGACCTTGGATTCGTTGAGACAGCCGGTGCCTTCGGTGACCGTGGCGGCTTCGTATTCGGTCTGGCTGCAGGCCTTGAGGCCTTCGGCGACCGAGGGGTTGGTGGTGAAGCCTGCGGGCAGGGTCACCACCGCTTTCTTGATCTGCGACTGGGCGCGGGCGGTCGGGTTGGCGTTTTCGAGCCCTTCGTCGTTGACGGTTATGTCGAAGCTGAGACCGGTCGGGCTGGTCGCGGCATCGGAGCTCGGTTCGGCTTCGATCCGCGGGCTGAAGGGCACCTGGTTACAGCCCTTCAGCGCCGCGGCGGGATCGAAGGAGCCCTGGAAGGGGGCGAAGGCACGGTCGGCCCAGGAGTTGAGGTCGACCGAGGTGGCGAGCGGGGCTTCGCAGCGGGCCGGGTTGGTGAAGAGGACCGGCGGGTGCAGTTCTTCGGCCGGCAGGCAGGCGGAGTGGCCGCCGACTTCGCGGGCTTCGAGGAAGCAGCCCCAGCCGCGCTGGTGTTCGTGGGCGGGGGCGCCGGGGACCCCCCAGAAGGTCGCGGTGGAGGCGAGGAAGGCGGCGGTCTGGGTGATGTTCTTGACTTCGGCGGTGATCCCGTAGTCGGCGCCGTTGCCCGAGCGCACGGCGGTGTCGATGAAGACCGGGCTGTTGGCGATGATCACGTAGAAGCCGAAGCGGGCGGGCTCGCCGTAGTTGGCTTCCATGTTGAAGATCGGCTCGGGGATCTGGGCGGTGCGCACGTTGGAGGGTTCGTGCACGGTGGCGTTGATGACGCCGACGGCGCTGGAGGCCGGGCAGGCGTTTTCGACGCCGCCGTTCAAGACGGTGAAGAACTGGGCGGTGGTGCATTTGGTCAGCCGCGAGGGGTTGCCGATCAGCCCCGGGGGCAGGTTGAAGTGGACGTCCTTGGGCAGCCCGGTGGGCAGCACTTCGGCGCCGGGACCGGTGAGCGGGGCGATGTCGCGGCCCTGGTTCAAGGCGATCTGGGTGGTGAACTGGAAGGGGTGGGAGGCGGCGGCGGTGGCCGGGGCGCCGCCTTCTTCTTCGAGTGACATCGAGTAGGAGTCGGGGGCGAAGGGCACCGGCGCGGCGGAGAGGGTGACCGGGTGGCTCGCCGAGACGGCGGCGGCGTTGCCGCCGGAGACGGTGGCTTCGTTGGGCGCGGCGAGGACGCCTTCGGGGGTGGCGGGGGCGACGTTGACGCCGATCCGCATTTCGAGCGCGTCGGGAGGGGCGAGGGAGCCGTTGAATTCGCAGGTCAGGGTGGCGAGTTCGCAGGGGATTTCGACGCGGTTGAAGAAGCTGCCTTCTTTTTCGGGTTTGGAGCCCGAGATCGCGACCGGCACGAGGCCGGCGGGGAGGGCGTCTTTGAGCTTGACCACGGTGGTTTCGCCGGAGAGGGCGGCGTTGCCGACGTTGGTGGCGGAGACGTAGATCTCGCCGTCGGGGACTTCGGGGCTACCTTCGACGCCTTCCTGGGTGACTTCGACGGTCGGTTCGGGCCCGACGCCAAGCGATTGGACGAGGATCGGTTCGACCCCGGGCTTGGTGGCGACCCGGAAGGCGAGCGCGGTCGGTTCACCGCCTTCTTCGATCACTTCTTCTTCGACCTGGACATTGCCGGCGCCGTAGGGCCCTTCGAGGCCCTGCTTGAGGCTTTCGGCGGTGAGCGGGGTGAGGCCGAATTCGGCGGCGGCCGGTTCGGTGACGAATTCGCCGACGGGGGTCGGTGGTTCCGCGCCGTTTTCGACGGAGGCGATGAAGCCGGCCGTTTCGGGGAAGCCGACTTCTTCTTCAGGAATGATGGGGGCGATGATTTCCTGGATCTCGGGTTCGCCCGTCGCCGGCGACCCGGAGCCCGGGTCGATGTAGGCGGGGCGGGTCGAGGTTTCCAGGTGCCACCAGGGAGAAGCTGCTTGCGCAGGAGTGGCGGCGAGTGACGCCCCCGCGCCGAGGAGCGCCACCACGCTGACGGCGGCGCTGAGAGTGCGCCTGGCGCGGCGCATCCCGGTGTCCTCAGTCGGCCGCCTGCGGGTCACGCACGGATGTGCGCTCCCCTTGCCGGCCTCCCTGCGTCCTTGGGCTGCTTGGCCACGCGCACTCTCAGACCGAGAGAAATTTGGAGAGAGAGCAGAAGGCGCACCACTCCCTACGGAGGAGTCGGTCGAAGGCGCACTGGTCCCTTCACCGCCAAGAAAGGCGCGGAGCGTGGCGAAAACACCGGTCCGGGTAGAGGCCGCGCGGGCGGCGCTCTGGGACTGGGGCCTTGCGTCTTGCTCAGCTTTCACGTTGCTGCCTTTCTCGTTGGTGTTGTTCAACTGCGTGGAAGTTTTGGTGGATCGCCGCGGGGGGAGGTTCATCGGCCTGCCCCCCGCTTCGAGTTGCCGTGTCGCTTGTGCGCCTTCTTGTGCTTCTTGTGGTGCTTTTTCTTGTGGTGCGTCTTCACGCACTTGCCGTGCTTCTTGGCCTTGCCCTTGGGGCATTCGAAGACGTTGCTCGCGCCGAGGTTGGTCAGGGAGGCGGGGGTCTGGTCGTTGGGCGGCACCGCCGGGGACTGGCAGGCGTCGCCCTGGCAGGCGGGCGGCGGGGCGGGCGGTTCGGGCAGGCAGGGCGCGGCGGCCGAGCAGTCGTGGGCGTCGTAGACGTCGAGGGCGGCGTCGGTGTCGGCCTTGGCGAGGCGCGAGTAGGTGAGGATGAAGACGTCGTCGCCCGATTCGCTCGCGTCGAGGAAGGCCGATTCCTGCTTGGAGGTGCCCGAGGAGATCAGCGAGACGCAGCCGCCGGAGCGCTCGGAGTAGGTGGGAGAGGCGGTGCTGCAGTTGTTCGATGCAGGCTGGCCGGGCCCCTGGGGCGGCTCGTACTCATAGACGTCGAAGGTGCCGTTTGAGTCCTGCGGCACCAGGCCGTCGCCGGCGTTGAAGAAGAGGCGGCCGGAGTTATTCAGGTAGCGGGGCTGGTAGCGGGACTCGACCGGCCCGGCCGAGCGGATCTGGGTCCAGCCGGGGACGATTGCTGCGACGAGGCCGTGGAGGAGCCAGGTGCCGCGGCCGCCGCCGACCAGACCGCCGCTTCCGGGTTCGAGCTGCTGGTAGTCGAAGCCGATCGGCCGGGCGCCGGTCGGGTCGCAGGAGGCGCAGCGCAGCCGGCCGGCGGCGGCGTCGTAGAGGTAGACCTCGGCGACCGGGGCGCCGGTGGCGCGGTCGCGGTTGTCGTAGCCGGTGGGGCGGGCCTGGGACATCAGCTCGAGGAAGCGCCCGTTTGCGGACACCCGCGTCGGCTGGCCTTGGAGCAGTTCGCTCCAGTCATGTTCATCGCCGCCGGAGAGGGCGGCGATGAAGGTGGTGGCGCCGTCTTCGAGCAGGTAGAGGTTGGGCCGGCCCGCCTGCGCCGATTCGGGCCCGGCGCCGTTGTCGACGGTGTTCGAGGCGAGGATGCCGTCGGCGACGAGGTAGACGGAGGAGCCGTCCTGGCCGGCGCCGAGGATCGAGCCCTGGACTGCGGCCGGTTCTTCACCGGGAGTCTCGGTCTTCGGGGTGAGGTCGGCGAGGTCGCAGGCAAGGCGGCCGGGGGCCGGTTCGACGACCCGGCATTCGTAGAGGTCGGCCTTTTTGGGAAAGCTCGGAGAGGCGCCGGAGTCTTCGGTCAGCGGCTGGGTGTCGGTGAAGAAGACGCGGGAGCCGTCGGCGGACATGAACTGGAACTGGCCGCCGCCGGAGGTGCCGGTGCCGGTGGTGGGGGCGTCGAGCTGGATCGTGCAGGCCCTACCGGCTTCGTCGCAGGCACCGGAGGTGCTGGGGGGTTCAGTAGCGTTGAGGCGGAGGTAGAGGGCTTCGTTCGTCTTTTCCCAGGCGACGCGGGAGCCGTCGGCGGAGATCGCGCCGCGCGCGGCCTGATTGCCGAGGCCGAGTCTCCCTTCGATTCCTTCGCCGTCGGGGAGGAGGCTGATCGGACTCAAAGCGCCCGCGGACCACCCGTAGAGGGCGCCGGCGGGCATCCCGGTAGCAAGGGGGACGGTCGAGCTGAGGACGACGTGGCTGAGGTCTTCGGTGGCGCCGCGGAATTCGGGGCCGCAGCGTGCGTTCGCAGCTTTTTCGCCGGACGGTTCACATTGGGCGTCTTCGCCGAATTCGGTGCCGGGAGGGACGTTTTCGAACCCTTCCCTGCCGCTGACCAGCGGCCGGAAGCAGTGGGCGCCGCAGGCGCCGGAGAGGTCGTGCAGGTAGGGGGTCTGTTCGGGAGGCTTCGGCGAAAGGCCGGGGTTGAACGGGCCGAAGGGATGGACGGCGGCGCCGGCGAGGTCGGGGGAGAAGAACTTGTATTCGGGACCCGGACCGACAGGCGCGCCGGTGGCCGCGGCGTGAGGGATGCCGATGT
>CAWGPH010000001.1:0-75192 GCA_963824485.1 uncultured Actinomycetes bacterium | reverse complement strand
AGCCGTATGACGGGAGACTGTCACGTCCGGTTCTGCGAGAGCCGGGGGGCGCAATCCCCCCGGCCACTCACCAAGAAACACCGGGCTCACCGGCGTCACCATCGCAGGGCCGGCTAGTGTCCCGCGTCATAAGTTAGTTGACAGTATGCGGTGACGATGCGA
Organism: uncultured Actinomycetes bacterium; assembly: GCA_963824485.1. Taxonomy (GTDB): domain Bacteria; phylum Actinomycetota; class Thermoleophilia; order Solirubrobacterales; family 70-9; genus VAYN01. The sequence continues at coordinate 75,030 of CAWGPH010000001.1, read as the reverse complement.
TCGTGGGCCATGCCCTCGAACGCACTCACCATCAACGACAGGGATCGCCAGACGCTGGAGTCATGGACGCGTTGCTCGACCGTCTCGGCCGGGCAGCGCGAGCGGGCCGAGATCGTGCTCGCGGTCGCCGGCGGGGCGAGCATCTCGGCCGCCGCCCGCCGGCTCGGGGTCTCCCGCCCGACGGCGATCAAGTGGCGCGACCGGTTCGCCGCCGACGGGATCGCCGGCCTGGGGGACCGGCCGCGCAGCGGCCGGCCGAAGACGATCGACGACGCGCAGATCATCGCCGCGACGCTCGAGCCGCCACCGGCGAAGTTGGGTGTCACACACTGGTCCTCCAGGCTGCTGGGCAGGCACCTGGGCATCGGCGACGCGACCGTCGCCCGGGCCTGGCGCGCCTACCGCGTGCAGCCCTGGCGGCGGGGCACGTTCAAGTTCTCCACCGACCCCGAGCTCGAGGCCAAGGTCCGCGACGTCGTCGGCCTCTACCTCGACCCGCCCCGCAACGCGATCGTGCTCTGCGTCGACGAGAAGTCCCAGATCCAGGCGCTCGACCGCACCCAGCCGATCCTCCCGGTCCGGCCCGGCCTGCCCGAGAAGGCCACACACGACTACAAGCGCAACGGCACCACGACGCTGTTCGCCGCCCTGGAGATCGCCACCGGCACCGTGACCGACCGCTGTTACGAGCGCCACGGCAAGGCCGAGTTCCTCGACTTCCTCAAGCTCGTCGCCAAGACCCACCCGCGACGCAAGCTGCACGTCGTGCTCGACAACTACCACACCCACAAGCACGACGACATCAACCGCTGGCTGGCCAAGCACCCCCGGATCACGCTGCACTTCACCCCGACCTCGGGCTCCTGGATGAACCTCGTCGAGGTGTTCTTCGGGATCATCACCCGCCAGGCGATCCGCCGCGGCTCCTTCGACAGCGTCCCAGACCTCGTCGCCGCGATCCGCGCCTTCATCGACGCCTACAACACCCGCTGCAGGCCCTTCGTCTGGACCAAGACCGCCGACGAGATCCTGCCCCGCGCCACCCGTAAACCAACTTCAGACGCGGGACACTAGGCGATGGGTACCCGCCGCCCCGACCGACCCTGCGCGGGACCGTTTGCAACCCACCTGTGGATCGGCTATCGGGATAGGTCCTTAGCGCTCCGCCGCTCCCGCCAGGAAGGCCCGCAGATCCTTCATCAGCAGCGTCAACGTCAGCGGGTCGACGGGGGAGGCTTCGAAGCCGAAGCGCTCGTACCATTGGCGGGCTCGCTCGCCCTTGGCGTGGACGAGCATCACCCGCAGCCCGAGCTGCTCGGCCGCCTCGGCACTTCGCAGCATCGCGTCTTGCAGCAGCGAGCGGCCGAGCCCCGCGCCTTGGTCGCGCCGGTCGACCGCGAGCCGCGCCAGCAGCACCGCCGGCACCGCCCGCCGCCGCGGCTGTCCCTGGCGCGCTCGCGCCGTTGCCTCCTCGGGTCTCACCTCGGCGGCGGCGAGGGCGTAGTAGCCGGCCACCCGGCCCTCGACCGTCGTCGCGAAGACGCGCGCGGACCCGGCACCCTGCGCCGCCGGCGCATACTCGGCGAGCCAGCGGTCAAGCCCGGGCTCGCCGCACGCAAACCCCCCGCGCTCATGCTCACGCTTGAGCGGCTGGGGAGTGGAGTAGGCCATCGGACGGGGGAGGGGAGCCCCTACTCGAAGATGCCGGGGCGCGAGAACAGCTCCCGCAGGCCAGCGGGGACACGGGGGGGGCGGTCCAGGGCCGCCATGAAGCGCTCCCAGCGCTCCGCATCCAACTCGAAGACGGTGCGGTCGGCCAGCACCCGCTCGGCCTCCCGGACCGCCGCCGTGCGAACGAACTCGCTCAACTCGCGATCGGACTCCGCCGCGGCGCGGCGCACGACGATGTCGTCATCCGCTCTCACTCGCAGGTTCCACCGGGAGTCCTTCGCTCGCACCGCCATCGCCACCCATTGTACATACGCTGTGCGCCGGCCGGCTGTCCCTCTCCGCGGGTGTGTCGTAGGAGTGAGATGACCGATCTCCTCGATCATCTCCTCCAGCCGCCGCTTCAGGTTTCCTCAGGGCTCGGGCTCTACGTTTGGTCGGCTGTCGAGAGCATGTCAGTCGTCCCGGTGCAACCGGCGGTCCGCGACTTTGTACACGCTCTCTCCCTTTGAGCCAGGCGGCTGATGTCGCACTCCGAAGGCCAGGTGATCGAGATAGAGGCGCTCCTTCTCGTCCTTGGCGATCCGATAAACGATGCCGAGCGGCCCTCAGTCGCGCGGTTCAGCGTCCAGCGTTCCGATCACGGTGCTCGTCGCCTCGATCCAGGCCGGCAGCGCCGGATCGAGGTAGCCCGCGAGGGCCAGCAGATCCTCGTATCTGTCCCGCGGCCGGCGGTTCCAGACCGGCTGGTGATGCGCCAGCCGGTTGCGGAAGTCGTGCAGCCGTGCGATCGGCTTCTCGACCGTCTCCCGCCGACGGTCGGGCGCGTGGGGGAAGCCGCCGGCAAGGTCAGGCCAAAGGCCGGTCAGCCTCTTGGTGATCAGGAACCGCCAGAAGCCGAAGCTGAGCTCGCTGATCGTCTGGCCCTCGCTGGCGCGCTTGCCTTTCTGCCTGACCCGGTCGCGGGCGCCGGCGATGTCGCCTCGCGCCCTCTCGCCCAGCTCCCGGCCGGGATCGTCGAGCCACGAGCCGGACAGTCCGAGCGCGGCGTGGCGCTCACCGAGCTGCCCGGCGAGCGTGTTCCGCAGCGCCACCTCGAGATGGCCGATCGGCTCCCAGAACGCGGCGGTGATCGCCGCGTTCCAACGGTAGAGCCGCACCGCGGCGTCGAAGTCACCTTCGCTGCGCGCGAGGTAGGTACCGAGTCGCTCACCGCTGAACAACTCTTCGAGTCGCCGGCGCGAGATCGGAGTGTCAGGTGTGCCTGGCATAAGTCGCTGCAGAGCGCTACCCTATGCCGGAAGACCCCGGAACGGTCCCTGTGCAGCTTCTCTCGGGAAGCAGGCCAAACCGCCGGGGTTTCGTTTTGGGCGCTCGCCGTTCGCTCCAATGACTCGGAGGCCTCCGAGCCGCAGACTTCAACTCCGGCCCTCTCCTCTGGGGCGCCTGGCCAAGCAGCGGGCTCAAAGGCCGCTATGTGCTTGAGGAGAAGCTGACGGGGGGACGCGTCGTGCTGGCGCCGGAGACCGTCGCGGAGGCGATCCTTGCCAGGCTGGGCCATGAGCCTGCGACACTGGCGGAGTTCGAAGCCGAGCACGGCCCGGTCCGCCCTGCCGACGGCCCCTGACGCACCTGGCACGGTGCATCTCTGTGTCCTCGGTCCGGGCGGCTTGGTCACGCACGACAGTGCGCTCCCTGCGCCGTCCTCCCTGCGTCCTTGACCGTCACCGGGGACGCTCGGTCGGCCATCGATCAGCAGCCGCGCTTGGTCCCTGCCGCTACGAGCCGGCGCCGGCAAGGACTCGTCCCTGCGTCAGTGGCCGCACCGTCTCGCCGAAGCGGTCCTCCGGCGCCGGCTCGATCACGAGGAAGTCGACGTCGCTGTCCGGCTGCGCCTCATCCCGCGCATGGGAGCCGAACAGGATCACCCTCGCGGAGCTGCCCGCCGCCTCGGCCGGCGCTTCGCCGGCACGTTGGATCAGTGCGGGAGACGCCATGAAGAAAAGGCACCTGACAAACCACCCTGATTCGAGGCGCGCCTTGGGCTCATCTCGCGTTGACGTCAAATCCCAAGCCGCTGAGATGCGCTGCGTCATCGCCCGCCCGACCCCGCCCAAGGTCAGCCATCCGTGCGCCAGACCAAGCAGCGCCAGGGCGCAGGGAGTCTCCATAGCAGCGCTGATATGGAGACGACTGAGGACGCCGCGATGCGCAGCAGGGTCATGCGAGCATGGATCGAAATCTGAGTCCTTTGCGGCGGGGAGAAAACGCGCAGCACTCACGCTGTCCGCCGCCGCCGTAGCGGTGGCCGGCGCAGTCTTGTTTCCCGCCGCCGCCCAAGCCGCGCCGCCCCAGATCCCCGCCGCCTGGACCGCCGAAGTAGCTGCCACCTCGGCCAAGCTGCACGCCGAAATCGACCCCGAGGGCGCCGCCACCACCTACCACTTCAACTACATCTCCCAGGCCGGCTACGAAGCCAACCTGGGAGCCGGCCACGAAGGCTTCGCGGGCGCCGCCAAGGCCCCGGCGGGGAGCGATCCCTCGATCGGCTCGGGCAGCGCGGCGGTGCCCGTCGCCCAGTTGATCGCGCCGCTCGCCCCCGCGACCGCCTACCGCTACCGCGTGGTCGCGACCAACACCGTGACGGAAGCGAGCACCGCCTACTCCTTCGTCACCGAGGGCCTCGCCGCCGCCTCGCCGCTGCTCGACGGCCGCGGCTGGGAGATGGTCAGCCCGGTCGAAAAGAACGGCGGCGCCGTCGCCGCCCCCGGATCGCTCTGGGGAGGCGGCGTCCTGCAGGCCGCCGCCTCGGGCGATGCCGCCAGCTTCTCCTCCTCGGCCTCCTTCGGCGAAGGTGCGGCCGGCGCCCCGCCGGCCAGCCAGTACCTCTCCACCCGCACCGCCTCGGGCTGGGTGACGCGGAACATCACCCCGCCCACCCTCGCGGGCGCCTACGGCGATCATCCCGAAGGCGTCCCCTACCAGCTCCTCTCGGGCGACCTCTCCCGCGCCCTGATGCTCGACGGGGCGCGGTGCGAAGAAGGCGAAGTATGTCCGCGCTCCTACTCACTGCGCGACGGCTCGGGCGGCCTGATCGCCGAAGCCCCCGCCGAGCCCGACCTGCGCCTCGCCGGCGCCACGCTCGACCTCGGCCACATCGTCCTCTCGACCTGCGCCGCGCTGACCCCGGAAGCGACCGAAGTCCCCGGCGGGGGCGGGGGCTGCGAGGCCGCCGAGCCGAACCTCTACGAGTGGGGCGGGGGCCCCCTTGCCCTCGTCAACGTCCTGCCCGGCCAGAGCCACGGCACCCCCGGCGCCGAGCTCGCCGCCCCCTCGGGGGCGATCTCCGCCGACGGCTCTCGCGTCTACTTCACGACGCTCGAAGACGGCCCGCTCTATGTGCGCGAAGCCGGCGGCCCGACCAGGCTCGTGCCCGACACGATCGGCGGCGGGGCCGCCTTCCAGGCCGCCTCCGCCGACGGCGCCTACGCTTTCTTCACCGCCGCCGGGACGCTCTACCGCTACAGCGCGGTCGCCGAATCCGCCACGCAGGTCGCGACCGGGGTGGTGGGCGTGCTCGGCGCCTCCGAAGACGGATCTGTCGTCTACTACCAGGCCGCCGCCGGCCTCTATCGCTGGGACGAAGGCGCGACGACCCAGGTGGCGGCCGGCGCCGAAGCCGCCTCCGAAACCGACTGGCCGCCCGCCACCGGCACGGCGCGCGTCTCGGCCGACGGGCAGGCGCTCACCTTCCTCTCCGAGGAGCGGCTCACCGGCTACGACAACACCGACCAGACGACGGGCCGGCCCGATTCCGAGGTCTTCCTCTGGAGCGCCTCCGGCGGGGGAGGGGGGACGCTCGCCTGCGTCTCCTGCAACCCCACGAACGAGCGCCCGCGAAGGTGGCGGCTTCCCCGCTCCCCCGACCGAAATCGAATGCGAGGACGACTCCTGTCAGGGCCTGCCCTCCGACCCCGAAGACCCCCAGCCCGGCACCCTTCAGAGCAGCCCCGGCAACCCGCCGCTGCCCTCCCCCAAGAGGACCTGTCCGAAGGGCAAGAAGCCGGTCAGGCGCCACGGCAAGGAAGCCTGTGTCACCAAGAAGCACAGCAAGCGCCACGGCCGCCATCACAAGCGAGGCCGGCGATGACGCCCCGGGCCCGGCACCGCTCAGGAGACGCTGCCGCGCGGCACCACCCAGCGGGTCGGCTGTCCGGTCAGCTCGGCGATCCGATCGAAGTCGGCGTCGTAGTGCAGGACGGCGAGCCCGGCCAGCTCGGCGCAGGCGGCGATCAGCAGGTCGGGGACGGAGGCGCCGCGGTGCTGAGAGCGCTCGGCGAGCATCCCCTGCACCTCCAGCGCCCGCTCGACGCACGTCTCCGTGACCGGCACCCGCGGCATCTCTCGCAGCTGCTTGGCGCCTGCCGAGTAGTGGGCCGGGCTGGCGGCGCTGTAGAGGACCTCCAGATCGATGACGCCGCAGGTGGCGATCTCCCCGGCGGCCACCCACCGCGCCAGCGCCTCGCGAACCTCGGCCTGCGTCTGCTGTCGCGCCAGCGCGCTCTTGTCGATCAGGAAGGACGGCACGCGCCGCTCTCAGCGCCAGGCGCCGCGCATGACCTCGGGGTCGTTCAGCTCGAACGCCTCCGGATCGGACAGCAGCTCGATCAGCCGTTCGCGCCCGCGCCGTTTCACGATCTCGTCCAGCGCCGCGTCGACCGTGTCGGTCAGCCCCTTGGTGCCGAGCACCTGCTTCGCCGCCTCCACCTTCGCGGTGTCGATCTCGAACGAGGTCTTGCGTTTCGTCGCGGTGGCCACCCGGCGAGTATAGCGTTTTCCACGTGTACGGATAGCACTATCTACGGAGATTTCCTCTCTCCGATGAGGCGCCAAGACCTCTTCCAGACCCTCGGCGAGCCCTCCTCACCACAGGGTCGCGACTCCGTGGGCGGTGATGCCCGGGTCGCGGCTGATGATCGGCACCCGCTCCACTTCGGCCTGCGCCACGAGCAGCCGGTCGAAGGGGTCGCGCTGCGCCCGCCCGCCCACCTTGACGTAGGGCAGGGCACGGTAGGCGCGGGCGTGGGCGAGGGAGACCGGCAAAAGCGCGAACCCCTCCGCCAACAGCTCCTCGGCCCACTCCTCGGCCACCTCCAGCTTGCCCAGCGAGGCCTTGATCGCGACCTCCAGCAGCGTGCCCGCGCTGAGCAACGGCTCCTCGGCGCCGGCGATCGCCTCCCGCGCCCCCTCCGAGAGGAGGGGATCATCGGCCAGCCACCACAGCGCCGAGTGGGTGTCGAGGAGCAGGCGCAGCGGGCAGGCGCCTCAGTCGCGGATGCCGAGCGCCCGCTCGATCTCGGCGGGCAAGCTGTCGAAGCCCTCGCCGATTTTGATCCGACCGGCCAGCGCGCCCGGCTTGCGCCGCGCCTTGCCGGCATGCTCGACCGCCACCAGCCGGGCTACGGGCTCGCGGCCACGGCGCAGCACCACCGGCTCGCCCCGCTCGGCCAGCGCGACGAGCTTGGAGAGGTTCGTCTTCGCCTCGCCGATCGAGTAGGTGCGCGTCTCCATCGCGCCAGAGTAGCACCGGTTGGCCAGCTTGGCCAACCACGGAGCCGGCGCCATCGCGAGCCAAGACGCGGCATTTGTTCTGATGTTTCCGAGGCCCGGCCCGGAGCCGCCCGGTGAGCCGGCTTGCTCCGCTCCGCGCCTCCGGCGCCCTGCTTGCGATCGCGCTGCTGCTTGCATCGCCCGCCTCCGCGCAGGCCTTCGTCCCGGTCGCGCCTTCGGCAAGGGCGCGGAAGGCGGATGGTGGCGACGATCCCGCCGATCGCGGGCGCCGCCGGCGTCTCGATCTCCGGCCACCTGCGGATCGGCAGGAGATGGACCTACGAGGGCAAGAAGTATTCCTACGTCGACGCGCGCTGCGAAACCGGCAAGCTGCAGGCGAAGGGCGAATTCACCTTCCTCGACGGGACGAGGCTCGAAGGCACCTTCATCAAACCATGCACGGTGCGGCGGTGACGGAGGCGGGTGGGCCAGCTTCGTCTCGTAAGATGGTATCTTACATCACGATGAAAACCACTGTCTCCAGCAAGGGCCAGATCGTTCTTCCGGCCGAGTTCCGCCAGCGTGACGGTATCCGGCCCGGCCAGGAATTCGAGATCGAGCGCGTGGGCACCGACCAGTATCAGCTCACCCGGATCGCCCCCTCGAACGAGGGTCTTGTGGACTGGCTGCTCGACTGTCCGCGGAAGGGCTGGTTCGTCCCGATCGAGTCCGAGTCGACCGACACCCTGTGAGCGCGGCCCGCGCCGTCGATCTCGTCCTCTCCACGCCGGGAGCCGGCCGCGAGGTCTCCTCATGAGGTGCCTGGTCGACGCCAACGTCCTCTCCGAGGCGACGAAGCCCGAGCCCGATCCTCGTGTCGTGCGTTGGCTGCGCGTCAACGAGCCTTCGCTCCTCGTCGCCCCGATCGTCCTCGGTGAGGTCCGCTTCGGCATCCTGCTGCTCGAGCCCGGCGCCCGTCGCCGCGAGCTCGAGCGTTGGTTCGAGGCAGGGGTCGCCCGCATCAATTGCCTCGCCTGGGACCGGACCGTCGGCTTGTGCTGGGCCGGGCTCCTCGCCGACCTGCGCCGGCGCGGCCGGCCGATGTCGGTCAAAGACAGCCTGATCGCCGCCAGTGCCCTCGCCCACGGGCTCCCGCTGGCGACGCTCGACCGTCGCGACTTCGAGCTCGCGAAGATCGAGCTCCTCGATCCGTTCGCCTGAGCCCGGGCCTATCTCCGAGCGCCGATCGTCGCCTCGGCGCTGCCCCTTGACACGGCCTCGGCCTCGCGCTCCTACCCGACGATGGTGCGCGAGCCGCGGCGGCTGGAGCCGCGCCCGCCACTCCGGCCGAATTCAGCTGTAGGCCGGGAGACGGGCCTTCTCTCGGCCAGGTTCACTCCCAGGGGGCGGCGATGAGGATCTTCCAGCCTCCCGGGCCCGGGCCAGCACCAGCCGCGCGGTGGTCGAGCCTTCCAGCGGGCCGCCGCCCGCGCCGCCGCGCCGCCAGCGCTGCGTGCTGAGGGCGACCGTGCCGCAGACGGTGGTGCGGCTGGCGCGGATCTCCAGCGGCCGCACCGAGGAGGTCAGTTGGGCGAGAATCTGGGCGATCTCGCCGGCAGAGGCCACGGCGCTGAGAGGAGATCGGCGCCGTGCGCCGCCCACCCGAGAGGAAGAGACGGCGACCTCCACGCCTCCCATCCCAAAGCCGGGGATGGCACCGGCGCCCACCGGCGCGATACCTCGCTCGAGGACGCGACGATCCTCCTCGACTACCAGGTCCACCCACCGCTCAAGGCCTCGGCGACGGAGGGCATCTGGTGCCTGGCCCTCGAGGGCGACCGGGTCGACTCGGCCCCCTACTTCTCGCTCTTCGACGGCGAGGGCCGCCTGCGCGTCTGGCTTCTCCTTCCCCCGGCCCGCGTGATGATCGGCATCGGCCACCTCTGGCTGCCCTCGGTGCCGCCCGTGCCCGGCCCAGCCGCCTCGCCTAGTGCCGGAAGTGGCGGTGCCGGGTGAAGACCATCGCGACGCCGAGGGCGTCGCAGGCGTCGACCACCTCGTCGTCGCGGATCGAGCCGCCGGGCTGGATCACCGCGGTGACGCCGGCCTGGATGCCGAGCTCGGGGCCGTCGGCGAAGGGGAAGTAGGCGTCGGAGGCGAGCGCCGAGTTGGCGAGCAGCTCAGCGGCCTCCTCGCCGCGTGCCTCGCGGCACTTCTCGACCGCCAGGCGGACCGAGTCGACGCGGCTCATCTGGCCCGCGCCGATCCCCAGCGTCGCGCCGTCCTTGGCGATCACGATCGCGTTGGAGCGGACGCGCCGGCAGACGGTCCAGGCGAAGAGCATGTCCTCCCACTGTCGCTCGGTCGGCTTGGTCTGGGTGACCGCCTCCATCGACTCGCGCGGGTCGGGCTCGTCGTCGAGCTCCTGGATCAGCACCCCACCGAGCACCCGCTTGTAGTCGCGTTCGGTCGGATCGGAGCGCCGCCGCTCCTCTTCGGAGAGGATCCGGATCGGCTCCTTCTGCTGCAGGATCGCCAGCGCGTCCTCGTCGTAGCCGGGCGCGATCACCACCTCGACGAAGGTCGCGTGCAGTTCCTCGGCGACCTCCTTGTCGATCGGCCGGTTGAAGGCGAGCACGCCGCCGTACGCCGACATCGGGTCGCAGGCGCGCGCCTTGCGGTGCGCCTCGCCGAGGTCGCCGCCGATCGCCACCCCGCAGGGGTTGTTGTGCTTGACGATCACGCAGGCGGGCGGCTCGAAGTCGGCGCAGAGCGAGCGCGCCGCGTCGAGGTCGAGCACGTTGTTGAAGGAGAGCGCCTTGCCGTGCAGCTTCTGCACCCGCGAGAGGATGTGGCTGCGCGCCCCCGCCTCCGAGTAGAGCGCCGCGCGCTGGTGCGGGTTCTCGCCGTAGGAGAGGGCGAGCACCTTCTCGTAGGCGACCGCGAGGTGTTCCGGGAAGTCCTCGTAGGAGGTGGAGAACCAGCGGCTGATCGCGGCGTCGTAGCGGGCGGTCTGGGCGAAGGCCTCGTTGGCGAGCCAGTGGCGGGTCGTCGCCGAGATCTCGCCGCCCGACTCCTCGAGCTCGGCGCAGACCGCGTCGTAGGCCTCCGGCTTGACCACGACCGCGACCCCTTCGTGGTTCTTCGCCGCGGCGCGGATCATCGTCGGGCCGCCGATGTCGATGTTCTCGATCGCGGTCCGCGGGTCGACGTCGTCGCGGGCGATCGTCTGCTCGAAGGGGTAGAGGTTGACCGCGACGAGGTCGATCGGCTCGATCCCCTCGGCGGCCAGCGTGTCCATGTGGGCGGGGTCGTCGCGCCGCGCCAGGAGCGCGGCGTGGAGGCGCGGGTGCAGCGTCTTGACCCGGCCGTCGAGGATCTCTTCCTGGCCGGTGAACTCGGAGACGTCGGTGACCTCGACCCCGGCCTCGCGCAGCGCCGTCGCGGTGCCGCCGGTCGAGAGGATCTCCACCCCGAGCGCCGCCAGCGCCCTGGCGAAGTCGGCGACCCCGGTCTTGTCGGAGACCGAGATCAGGGCGCGCCGGACACGGATCGCGCCGCCGGCGCTCTCGGCGCCCGCCTCGCTGCTGCCGGTGTCCGCGGTCGTGTCGCTCATCGGTCGGCGACCTCTGGGAGATCGTCGGCGCCGATCCTAGCTTCGCCCCGCGCCAGCATGCGTATCGCCTCCGGGTAGAGTTCGTGCTCGACCGCATGGAGCGCGTTTTCGAGCTCCTCGCGGTCGCGGTTCGGCGGCACCGGGACCTCACGGGCGACGATCGGCGGGCCGGTGTCGACCCCCTCGTCGACGAAGTGGACGGTGACGCCGGTCACCTCGACCCCCGCCTCGAGCGCCTGGCCGATCGCGTCGAGCCCCGGGAAGGCGGGCAGCAGGGCGGGGTGGACGTTGACGATGCGGTCGCGGAAGCGGCCGACGAAGCCGGGGCTGAGTAGCTGCATGTAGCCGGCGAGGACGACGAGGTCGGGGCGCAGCCCCTCGATCCAATCGCCCATCGCGACGTCGCGGGCGAGGCGGTCGGCGAACTCGCCGCGCGGGAAGACTGCGGTCTCGACCCCGGCCTCGCGCGCCCGCCCCAGGGCCCGCGCCTCGCGCTTGTCGGAGCCGACCCCGACCACCGCGAAGCCGTCGCGCCCGTGCAGCGAGTTGAGGATCGCCTGCAGGTTGGTGCCGTTGCCGGAGGCGAGCACGACGATGCGGTATTCGGACACATGGCCATTCTGGCGCAACCCGCCGGCAGGACCCCGAAGGGACGGTCGAAGGTGCAGGCAAACGGCGGGGTTCGTGACGGAAGGCGCGCTGCGGGCGGTGGATGTCACATAGAAGCCGGGAACCTCAACGGTCAGAAATCTGCGCGGTTACTTATCTGCGTATAGCGCGAGTTTCTAACCGCGCAGTTTTCTGAGCGTTCGAAAGCGCGACATCTCCGTGACGGACGCCAGTCCCTGTGACGGAACCACCCGAAAGCTCCCCGTCCGGGCGCACCGTCCCCGATCTCCCCGGCCCGAACCCTCAGCCCGGGCGTCAGCTCAACCCGGCCGAACCATTCCGTCGAGCTACCCCGAGCAGATCCTTCATCCGGTTCGCAGCTGGGGGTGGATCGATCGCTACGGCGCGGCGGGCACGACGGCGATGTCCTCGAGGGCGAACTTGCCGTTCGCCTCCTCCGGGTCGCCGAGCGGGTAATGGCCGCTGAAGCAGGCGTCGCAATGGTCTTCGGGACTGCCGCCGATCGCCTCGTAGACGCCCGCCATCGAGAGGTAGGCGAGGCTGTCGGCGTCGAGCTCGTCGGCGATCTCCTCGACCGTCCGACCGTGGGCGATCATCTCCTCGCGGGTCGACATGTCGACGCCGTAGTGGCAGGGGTTGCGGATCGGCGGCGCCGAGATCCGCAGGTGCACCTCGCGCGCGCCGGCGTCGCGCAGCATGCCGACGATCTGCCGGGTCGTGTTGCCGCGCACGATCGAGTCGTCGACGACGACGATCCGCTGCCCGGCGACGATCTCCGGCAGCGGGTTGAACTTGAGGCGCAGGCCGTGCTTGCGCAGCTCCTGCCCGGGCTGGATGAAGGTGCGGGCGACGTAGCGGTTCTTGATCAGGCCGTCGTCGCGGGGCAGCCCCGAGGCGCGCGCGAACCCCGCCGCCGCTGGGTTGCCCGAGTCCGGCACCGAGATCACCAGGTCGGCCTCGACCGGCGCCTCGCGCCAGAGGATCTCACCCATCCGCCCGCGCGACTGCTGCAGCACTTTGCCCTCGAGCCGGCTGTCGGGGCGGGAGAAGTAGATGTGCTCGAAGACGCAGCTCGAGCGCCGCACGCCTTTCACTACCTGCCGCGTCTCCAGCCCGCGCTCGGTCAGCGAGACCATCTCGCCGGGGTGCACTTCGCGCATCAGCTCGGCGCCGATGATGTCGAAGGCGCAGCTCTCGGAGGCGACGACGAAGCGGTCGTCGAGCCGGCCGAGGCTGAGCGGCCGGATCCCGTGGGGGTCGCGGAAAGCGACGATCGCGTGCTTGGTCATCACCACCGTCGAGTAGGCGCCCTCCAGCCGCGGCATCACTTGTTCGACCGCGTCCTCGATCAGCTTGCCGTCGTGAGAGGAGAGCAGCGCCGCGATGATCTCCGAGTCGGAGGTGCCGCGAAAGTCGATCCCGCGCTCCTTCAGCTCACCCCACAGCTCGACCGCGTTGGTCAGATTGCCGTTGTGGGCGAGCGCCACCTCGCGGCCGTCGTCGCGCCAGACCGGCTGCGCGTTCTCCCAGGAGCCGCCGCCGGTGGTCGAGTAGCGGACGTGGCCGATCGCCATGTCGCCCTCCAGCGCCCGCAGCTTCTCCTCGTCGAAGACCTGAGAGACGAGCCCGGCGTCGCGCATCGTGGTGATGTGGCCGCCCTCGCAGGTGGCGATCCCGGCCGACTCCTGGCCGCGGTGCTGCAGCGCGTAGAGGCTGAAGTAGGCGAGCCGGGAGACGTCGTGCCCCGGTGCGTATACGCCGAAGACCCCGCATTCGTCGCGGGGGCCGTCGCGGTCGGTAGGGAACCGCTCGAACGTGGTCAAGGAGCGCGCATTCCTCGCAAGGTCGGGACGACGTGACGCGCAGGCGGATCGCCTACCAGCGGAGGGTAGCAGCGGCTGGGGGCGTGCCCGACCGTAGATCGTTTGTCTACTACCAGGCGCCGCATGCGACTCAAGTAGCCGGCCCGCCGATGCTAGGCGACCGCTTCGGCACGGGCGTCCAGCGAGCGCCAGGCCTCGGTTGCGTCGGTGACGCCGACGATCAGGCTGCGGTCGCCCGCGGCGAGCTCGATCGTCGTGCCGCCGACCTCGCCGATCACGCGCGCCCCGAGCGCCTCCAGCTCGGCCCGCTCGCCGCTCAGCACGAAGCCGCCGGGACCCTCCCCGAAGAGTGCCTCCTCGGGTGAGCAGCCGCGCTCGCGCAGCTCCTGCAGGTCGGCGCGGCAGCCGACGCCGGCGCCGATCGAGCACTCGGCGAGCGCGCAGGCGAGGCCGCCGTCGCTGACGTCATGGGCGGAGGCGACGCGCCCGGCGCGGACCCCCTCGCGGACCGTCGCGCAGGCCGCGGCGACCGCGGCGACATCGGGCTTCGGAAGGCCCGCCGCCAGCTCGCCTCGCTGCTTGGCGAGCTCCGTCCCGTGCATGGTCGGCGTGAACGGGCCGAGCAGGCCGATCGCGTCGCCCGCCCGCGCGAAGGACGAGGGCGCCGTGCGCGTCGGGTCGGGCAGCTCGCCGACCATCGCCACCACCGGGGTCGGGTAGATCGGCCCGTCCGGCCCCTCGTTGTAGAGGGAGACGTTGCCGCCGACGACCGGCACACCGAGCTCCTCGCAGACCGCTGCGAGACCGCTGATCGCGCGGTCGAGCTGCCAGGCGGGGACCGGTTTCTCCGGGTTGCCGAAGTTCAGGCAGTTGGTCAGGCCGAGCGGCTCGGCACCGACGCAGGCGAGATTCTGGGCGCACTCGAGCACCGCCTCGACGGTGCCGTTGAAGGGCTCGCAGGCGACCCGCCGGCCGTTGCCGTCGATCGAGACGGCGATCGCGTTGCCCGACTCGGGCAGCTGCAGGACCGCCGCGTCGGCCGCCTCCGGCCGGCGCACCGTGCGCGAGCCGACCAAGGCGTCGTACTGCTGGAAGACCCACTTCTTCGAGGCGATGCTGGGGGCGGCGAGGAGCGCCAATAGCGTCGTCGCCGAGTCGGCGTCGGCCTGCAGCGTCTCCCGGTTGCCGTAGATCCAGGCGGCGGGCGCCTCCGGCTCCAGGTCGTACAGCGGGCAGCCGTCGACCAGCGCCTCGACCGGCATGTCGCCGACGACCTCGCCGTCCTTGAGGATGCGGACGTGGCCGCTGTCGGTGACGACGCCGATCTCGGCCGATCCCGTCTGCCACTTGTCGCAGACCGCGCGCACCTCGGCGACCCGACTCGACTCGACCACCGCCAGCATCCGCTCCTGCGACTCCGAGACCATGATCTCGAAGGGCTCCATGTCGGCCTCGCGCAGCGGCACCGCGCCGACGTCGATGTCGATCCCGACCCCGCCCGCCGAGGCCATCTCGCCCGCCGAGGAGGTGAGGCCGGCGGCGCCGAGGTCCTGCAGCGAGACGAGCAGGCCCTTCCCCAGCAGCTCGAGGCAGCACTCCAGCACCTTCGACTCCTCGAAGGGGTCGCCGATCTGCACGGTCGGGCGCTTCGCGTCGTCGCCCTCGCCGAGCTCGGCCGAGGCGAGTACCGAGGCGCCGCCGATCCCGTCGCGCCCGGTCGAGGCGCCCATCAGCACCACCGCGTTGCCGACCCCGGCGGCGGCGGCGCGCACCATCTCCGCGGTCTTGGCGAAGCCGATGCACATCGCGTTGACCAGGCAGTTGTGCTCGTAGGGCTCCTCAAAGTAGATCTCGCCGCCGACCGTCGGCACCCCGATCGAGTTGCCGTAGTGGCCGATCCCGCGCACCGCGCCGTCGAGCAGGTGGCGCGAGCGGACCGAGTCGAGCTCACCGAAGCGGAGGCTGTCGAGGACGGCGATCGGGCGGGCGCCGATCGCGAAGACGTCGCGGAGGATCCCGCCGACGCCGGTCGCCGCGCCCTGGAAGGGCTCGACCGCGCTCGGGTGATTGTGGGACTCGACCTTGAAGGCGACCGCGTAGCCCGAGCCGACGTCGACGGCGCCGGCGTTCTCGCCCGGCCCCATCACCACCCGCGGGCCCTCGGTCGGCAGCCGGCGGAGCAGCTTGCGCGAGTGCTTGTAGGCGCAGTGCTCGGACCAGAGCAGGCTGAACATCGCCAGCTCGACCGCGTTCGGCTCGCGCCCGAGCTTCTCGACGATCAGCGCGTACTCGTGATCGGTGAGGCCGAGCTCGCGGTGGCGGGCGGTCTCGGTGCTCACGCCGCCGCGAACCCTTCCAGCGATTCGAAGACGACGCGGCCGTCGGTCGATCCGGTCAGCGGGTCGACCGCGTGCTCGGGGTGGGGCATCAGCCCCAGCACGTTGCCGCGCTCGTTGCGCACCCCGGCGATGTCGCGGACCGAGCCGTTCGCGTTGTGCCCGTCCGCGTAGCGGTACGCGACCTGCCCGTTCGCCTCCAGCCGGTCGAGCATCCCCTCCGGCGCGTAATACCGCCCTTCCCCGTGCTTGATCGGTATCGAAAGCGTGCGCCCCTCGTCCGACCCCCCCGGCCGATGGGCCGAAAACCTGCCCTCCTGTCCGGTTTTCGGCTCGTCGGCGGCGTCCTGTTGGGGAAGTGGGACGAGATCGACCTGTTTGCAGATGAAGCGGAGCTCGGCGTTGCGGAGCAGGGCGCCGGGGAGGAGGCCGGCCTCGCAGAGGACCTGGAAGCCGTTGCAGATCCCCAGCACCGGGCCGCCCGCCGCGGCCAGCTCCGCGACCGCCTCCATCGCCGGCGAGAAGCGTGCGATCGCCCCCGCCCGCAGGTAGTCGCCGTAGGAGAAGCCGCCGGGGACGACGACGCCGTCGACCCCGCCGAGGTCGCGCTCTTCGTGCCAGATCAGCCGCGCCTCGCCGCCGACCACCTCGCAAGCGTGGAGCGCATCCCGCTCGTCACACGAACCCGGGAACTGGAGGACGCCCCAGATCACAGGGGCTGGATCTCGTAGTCCTCGATCAGGGGATTGGCGAGGAGCTTCTCGCAGAGCTCGCCGAGCTGCTTGGGATCGTCGGCCTCGAGCTCCACCATCCGCCCGACCCGCACGTGCCCGACGCCCTCGAAGCCGAGCGCCGGCAGTGCCCGCTCGACCGCCTTGCCCTGGGGGTCGAGGATCCCCTCCTTGGGCCGGATCAGGACCCGCGCCTTAGCCATGCCGGCCGCCACGCGAGCCGACCCGCATCAGAAGCTCTGCCCCGTGATCCGCTCGTAGGCCTCGACGTATTTGGCCCGCGTCTGCTCGACCACGTCGGGCGGCAGCTCCGGCGCCGGCGGCTTTTTGTCCCAGCCCTGGGCGGTCGCCCAGTCGCGCACGTACTGCTTGTCGAAGGAGGGGGGCGTCTTGCCGGGCTGCCAGCTGTCGGCGGGCCAGAAGCGCGAGGAGTCCGGGGTCAGCACCTCGTCGCCGAGGACGATCTCGGCGCCCGCGTGCCTGCCGAACTCGAACTTGGTGTCGGCGAGGAGGATCCCGTGCTGCGCGGCCTGCTCGGCGCCGCGCTCGTAGACCTCGATGGACACGCGCCTCAGCTCCTCCAGCAGCGCCCGGTCGCCGATGATCTCGGCGGCGCGGTCGAAGTCGACGTTCTCGTCGTGGTCGCCGATCTCGGCCTTGGTCGAGGGGGTGAAGATCGGCTCCGGCAGCTGGTCGGACTCGAGCAGGTTGGGTGGCAGCTCGATCCCGCAGACCGCGCCGCCTTCCTTGTATTCCTTCCAGCCCGAGCCGGTGAGGTAACCGCGCACGATGCACTCGACCGGGTACATCTCGAGCTTGCGCACCCGCATCGCCCGTTCGGCGACGTCCTCGGGCACGTCCTCGGAGATGAAGTGGTTGGGGACGATGTCCTCGGTCAGCCCGAACCAGAAGACCGACATCCGGTTCAGCACCTTGCCCTTGTCGGGGATCGGCGTCGGCATCACCACGTCGTAGGTGGAGATGCGGTCGGAGGCGACCATCAGGAGGTCGTCGTCCCACTCGTAGATCTCGCGGACCTTGCCCGAGGAGAGGAGCTTCAGATCGCTGACGGACGGCACGGCCCCGATGCTAGCCAAGCGCGGGGCGGACCTGTCGTCCGGCCCATGACCGCGCCGATCGGTGACATGATCGCCCGGTATGCCGCTGCCGCCCGAACCCGCGCAGAGCCCGCTGATGCAGACCCTGGCCTGGAGCTTCCGGCCGCTCTCCTTCATGGCGCGCAACCGGGAGCGAATCGGCAGCGCCTTCAGTGTCCGGTTCGTCGGCTTCGAGCGGCCGATGGTGATGATCTCCGACCCGGCCGCGGTCAAGGCCCTCTATACGGAGCGCCGCAACGGGCTGCCGCCGGGGCGCAGCTTCGCGCTCGAACCGATCCTCGGCGCGCTCTCGGTGCTGCTGCTGGAGGGCGAGGAGCACATCGCCCGTCGCCGGCGGATGCTGCCGCCATTCCACGGCGAGCGGATGCGTTCCTACGAGGCGGTGATGGGGGAGATCGTCACCGCCGAGATCGACTCCTGGCCGCTCGGCCGCGAGTTCCCGATCCACGCCCGGATGCAGGCGGTGACGCTGGAGGTGATCCTGCGCGCGGTCTTCGGCGTCGCCGACGGGCCGCGGCTCGACCGCCTGCGGCTGCTGCTGCGCGACCTCCTGGTCGAGACGGGCACGACCCGGATGCAGTTGATGGGCCTCTTCGCCCGCCGCTCCGGCCGCGACCCGCTGGCCCGGGTGCGGGTGCGGCTCGCCCAGGTCGACGAGGCGCTCTTCGCCGAGATCGCCGAGCACCGCCTGCGCCCGGACCTCGAGGAGCGCGACGACATCCTCTCGATGCTGATGACCGCCAGCTTCGAGGACGGCACCGCGATGGACGACAAAGAGCTCCGCGACCAGCTGATGACGCTGCTGCTCGCCGGGCACGAGACGACCGCGACGGCGCTCGCCTGGACCTTCGACCTGCTGCTCCGCCACCCGGTCGAGCTCGGCCGCCTGCGCGACTCGCTCGCCGCCGGGGACGAGGAGTACCTGAAGGCGACGATCGCCGAGTCGCTGCGGCTGCGGCCGGTGATCCCGCTGGCCGGCCGTCGCCTCGCCGAGGACCTGGTCACCGACGACCTGGAGCTGCCCGCCGGCACCGACGTCACCCCCGCGATCTGGCTCACCCATACCCGGGCCGAGAGCTACCCCGAGCCGTTCGCCTTCCGCCCCGAGCGCTTCCTCGGCCAGGCGCCCGAGACCTATGCCTGGATCCCCTACGGCGGCGGCGTCCGTCGCTGCCTCGGCGCCGCCTTCGCCGAGTTCGAGATGCGGATCGCCCTGCGCGAGGTGCTGACCCGCTGCGAGCTCCGCAAGGCCGACCCGCGCCCCGAGCGCACCGGCCGCCGCAACATCACCTTCTCGCCCCGCGCCGGTACCCCGGTCGTGGTCGAGTCGCGCACCGCCGCGAGCGAGTTCGCACTTATCCCCGCATAGCGACGATTACTGCGAACGCCCGCCTCGACTAGGCCGACTTGGCGCGCGAGACGGGGTGCTCCTTCGCCCATTTGGCGATCGTGCCGGAGCCGGAGATCACCTCGCCGTCGTCGAGGACGAGGATCGGGACCTCGTCGGTGCCGGACAGCTTGCGGACCTCTTCGCGGTCCTTCTTGCGGCCGCCCCAGGTCCACGGCAGCATGCGGTAGCCGCCGACCGTCTTCAGCTCGTATTCGTAGCCGGCCGCGTCGAGCGCCTTGCCGGCCTTCGCGCATGGATGGGCGATGCCAGGACCGTGAGTCTTCTGTCCGCAGACGTACAGGATCACTCCACAACCTTAGCCGTCAGACCGCCGGCCCGCTCGCTTTCCTTACTTCTCGACCAGGGCGACCGCGGTCGTCGCCTCCTTCGTCTGTCGGGACCCGAGAGCTTGGCCGTCGCCCCAATCCAGGCGGCGCCCGATCCTGCGGATAAGTCCGTAACGGGTGCGTTCGCAGTTCTCGTCGGATAGCGACGAGAACTGCGAACGCACCCCCGGGCGCTAGCTCTGCAGGGCTTCGAGGCGCCCGAAGATCTCGGGGAGGTGCGTCAGGTAGGCGCCGTAGTCGAAGACGGCGTCGATGTCGAGCTGGGGGGCGGCGGCGCCGATCAGGTCGCGGAACTCGGCGCCGGTGTCCCAGGCCTTCTGGGCGTTCTCCTGGACCACCCGGTAGGCGTCGTCGCGGGTCATCCCCGACTCGACCAGGGCGGTCAGGGCGCGCTGGCTGAAGAGGGCGCCGTGGGTGATGTCGAGGTTGGCGAGCATCCGCTCGCGGTGGATCGTCATCCCCGCCGCCACCTTGGTCGCCAGGTCCTGCGTGTAGTCGAGCAGGATCGTCGCGTCGGGCAGGATCACCCGCTCGGCGCCGGAGTGGGAGATGTCGCGCTCATGCCAGAGGGCGACGTTCTCGAAGCCGGTCTGGGCGTAGCCGCGCAGCACGCGGGCGAGCCCGGTGATCCGCTCGGTGCGGATCGGGTTGCGCTTGTGGGGCATCGCCGAGGAGCCCTTCTGCCCCGCCCGGAACGGCTCCTCGACCTCGCGCACCTCGGTTCTCTGCAGGTTGCGGACCTCGGTCGCGAAGCGCTCGAGCCCGGCGCCGGCGATCGCGATCGTCGCGGTCAGCTCGGCGTGGCGGTCGCGCGGGATCACCTGGGTGGCGACCGGCTCGGTCTTCAGCCCGAGCTTCTCCATCACCCTTGCCTCGACCGCCGGCGGGACCGAGGCGTAGGTACCGACCGCGCCGGAGAGCTTGCCGTAGGTCAGCTGGTCGAAGGCCTCCTGCAGCCGATGCAGGTTGCGGTCGGCCTCGAAGGCGAAGCCCGCCAGCCGCAGCCCGAAGGTGGTCGGCTCGGCGTGGACGCCGTGGGTGCGCCCGACGCAGAGCGTGTCGCGCTCCTCCAAGGCCCGGGCGACCAGCGCGTCGCGGTAGGCCCGCGCGCCGGCGACGAGGATCTCGCCCGCCCGCCGCAGCTGCAGCGCCAGCGCCGTGTCGAGCACGTCGGAGGAAGTCAGCCCGTAGTGGATCCAGCGCGCGCCCTCGTCGCCGACCGAGGCGGCG
This sequence comes from uncultured Actinomycetes bacterium, assembly GCA_963824485.1. Taxonomy (GTDB): domain Bacteria; phylum Actinomycetota; class Thermoleophilia; order Solirubrobacterales; family 70-9; genus VAYN01. The sequence continues at coordinate 54,591 of CAWGPH010000001.1, read as the reverse complement.
ACGACGTCGACGAAGGCGGCGACGTCGTGGTCGGTGATCTTCTCCCGCGCGTCGACCGCCTCGACCGTGAAGGCGGCCCGCTCGCGCGCCGCCGCCGCGACCTCGGCCGGGACGACGCCCTCCGCCGCCCACGCCTCGGTCGCCGCCAACTCGACTTCGAGCCAGCTGTCCAGCTTGGCCTGCTGGGTCCAGACGGCGCCGATCTCGGGGCGGGTATAGCGGGAGATCACGCGTTGATTATCCGCGCGGCGAGCACGCCGGCGTTTTTCGCCCCGTCGATCGCCACGCAGGCGACCGGGATCCCGGGCGGCATCTGCACCGCCGAGAGCAGCGCGTCGAGCCCGCCGAGGCTCTTGCCGAGGATCGGCACCCCGATCACCGGCAGGTCGGTCTGGGCGGCGGCGACCCCGGGCAGCGCCGCCGACATTCCGGCGCCCGCGATGATCACCTTCAGCCCGCGCGCCCGGGCGGTCGTGCAGAACTCGTGCACCTTGTCCGGATCGCGGTGGGCGCTCATCACGTGAATTTCGGACTTGATCCCCTGTTCGGTCAGGTACTTCTCCGCCGGCACCATCTTCTCCATGTCGTTTTTCGACCCCATGATGATCCCGACCAGCGGGCCCGAGACCTCGAAGTCCTCTTCGATCTGCTCGATGTCCGCCGCCGCCCGCGGGGCGGACATCTCGGCGGTGCCGGTCTCGGGCTGGTTGGGGTCGGCGATCTCGCTCATGTGTTCCTCTCAAGCTTGCTGGGTCAGGGACTGGAGACGCGGGCGACGGCGCGGGCGGCGATGTCGCCGCGGATCTGCATTCCGTCGAAGGAGATCCGCCTCGCCGCATCGTACGCACGATCGCGCGCGGCGGCCGGGTCGGGGCCGAGCCCGGTGACGTTGAGGACGCGGCCGCCCGCGGTGACGATCTCGCCGTCGCGCGCCGCGGTCCCGGCGTGGGTCACCTCGGCGATCGCGGCGGCCTCGGCGAGGCCGTGGATCACGTCGCCCTGCGAGGAGCTCTCCGGGTAGCCGGCCGAGGCGAGCACCACGGTGACCGCCCAGTCATCGTCGAACTCCGCGGTCACCCCGGCGAGGCCACCCGGCTCGCGCGCGGCGCGGAAGAGGTCGACCAGGTCGGAGCGCAGCCGCGGCAGCACCGCCTGCGTCTCCGGGTCGCCGAAGCGGGCGTTGAACTCGAGCACCTTGGGGCCGTCGGCACCGATCATCAGCCCGGCGTAGAGGACGCCGTGGAAGGGGGTGCCGCGCTCGGCCATCGCGGCGACGACCGGCCGGTGCACGCTGGCGGCGATCTCCTCGACCTCGGCCGCGCCGAAGCCCGGCACCGGCGAGTAGCTGCCCATGCCGCCGGTGTTCGGCCCGCGGTCGTCGTCGAAGATCCGCTTGTAGTCCTGGGCGGGCGCCAGCGGCACCACGTTCTCGCCGTCGCAGAGCGCCAGCAGCGAGAGCTCCTCGCCGTGCAGGAACTCCTCCAGCACCACCGTCGTCGCGCCGAAGCGCCGCTCGGTGAAGAAGACGTCGAGCGCGTCGCGCGCCTCGCCTTCGTCAGCGCAGAGGATCACGCCCTTGCCCGCCGCCAGCCCGTCGGCCTTCAGCACGGTCGGGTAGGCGACCCGGGCCAACGCGGCGACCGCCTCCGCGTGGCTGTCGAGCAGGACGTGGGCGGCGGTCGGCACCCCGGCCGCCGCCATCAGCTCCTTGGCGAAGGCCTTCGAGCCCTCCAGCTCAGCCGCCGCGCGGCTCGGGCCGAAGGCCGGCACCCCGGCCGCCTCGAGCGCGTCGACGACGCCGACGACCAAGGCCGCCTCCGGCCCGATCGCCGCCAGGTCGACCGCGCGCTCGGTCGCCAGCGCGACGATCGCCTCGACGTCGTCGGCCGCGACTCCGGGGAAGACCTCGGCGTCGGCGGCGATCCCCGCGTTGCCGGGCGCGCAGAGCAGCTCCGGCGCCGCCGCCGAGCGCGCCAGCGCCCGCACGATCGCGTGCTCGCGCCCGCCGCCGCCGACGACGAGCGCCCTCAACGCGCTGGGGTCGGGCCGGGGGTCGAGAGCACCGCTAGAGCGAGTCCGCGAGGTCCGCGGCGGGCATCGCGGTCAGCGTCTGGCTGGTCATCGTCCCGCGCGAGCCGAGCTCGACCGAGATCTTCGCCATCGCCTTCTCGTCGGGCGCCTCGATCACGGTGACGAAGTCGTACTGGCCGAGCGTCGCGTACTGGGCGAGCACCTTGCCGCCCATCTGTTCGACCTCTTGGTTCACCTCGGCCATCCGGCCGGGATTGTTCTTGAGGGTCCGCACGCCCTCGGCACTCAGGTTGGTCAGCATCAGGTAAGTCGGCATCGGCTCCTCCTCCCCTACGAATCCTAGTGGCCGATCGCTCGGCGCACTAGTACCCGGCCGGGTGGCGGACGACGAAGCCGGCCGGGTAGGGCGGTTCGGCGTGCCAGCGGGGGCCGGTGCCATGGGCGTCGCCGACCGTGTCCCAGCGCAGCCCGGCGATCACCACGTAGGCGTGGGTCGCGTTGGCATAGATCGTGATCCACTTGCCGGGGCCCGGTTCGCCGTAGCTCTCCAGCGCGCCCGAGGTGAGCGGGGTGTCGAGCAGCCCGGCGCCATAGAGGGCGAAGCTGACCGCGCCCGAGCAGTCGTAGCCGTAGGAGTAGAAGGACGCGTGGCCGCCGCCCCATACATAAGGGGTGGTGGCGATCGAGTTGGCGGCGGCGATCGCCGCCTTCACCGCCGGCGGCGCGGCGGTCGGGGCGGCGGCGAGGCCGTTCGGCTGCAGGACCGCTTCGGCACCGCTGACGGTGGTTTCGGCGGCGAGCGGGGCGACCCGCCAGTCGACCGCCGAGACCTTGCAGCCGCCTTCCATCTCTTCCGCCTCTTCGAGGACCTCCTGCACGTACCAGGCGGCCTGGTTGTGGGCGAAGACGCCGGCTTCGAGCGAGCCCTTCGACCAGATCTCACGGGCCAGGGTCGCCGCCGAGTCGAAGATGTCGGCGTGGCGGATATGGCCGTCGCCGTCACCGTCGACCCGGTAGCGGGCCCACTCGCTCGCTTCCAGCCCGAGCGGCCCGGTTTCTTCCAGCTCCTTCTGGGTCATCCCGCGGCCGAAGTTCGACTCGAGGCGGGCGATCGCGGCGAGTGCCCAGACGCCGCGCTTGCCGAGTTCGTAGCGGGCGGCGGCGGCGTCGAAGGCTTCCAGGTATTCGGCCGGGATCTGCTTCTTCCAGGCCGGCGCCGGTTCGCAGCGCAGCACTTCGATCTGCGGGGTCAGGCCCGCCTGGGTGAAGGCCGGGTCGCCGACTTCGGCGGCGTAGCAGCCGGCGTCGGCGAGCACCTCGGAGACGTACCAGTCGGCGTGGTTGTAGGCGTAGATCGCGCCGTAGGTGTCGGCGGGCATCCCGGCCGCGGAGAGATAGCGGGCGGCGGCGTAGATCGCGTCTTCGGGGTTGTTCGGGTCGGCGACCCCGTCGCCGTTGGCGTCGACGCCCCATTCGGCCCAGGTCGAGGGCATGAACTGCATCCAGCCCTCGGCGCCCGCCGAGGAGGGGCCGAGGTCGGTGCCGAAGTTCGTCTCGACCGCGTTGATGCCGGCCAGGATCGCGGCGCCCTGCGAGCCGAGCCCGTACTGCGCCGCAGCGCGCTGGTAGATCGGGATCAGGACCCGCGGCACGGCGCTCGCCGCGCAGGTCGAGGCCGACAGCGAGGGGATCTGGAAGGCGGGCGCCGCTTTGTCGGCTTCGCTGCCGATCCGTTCGGCCGCTTCGTCGGCTTCCTGTTCGGATTCCGCTTCCGCGACTTCTTCTTCGCCCTTGGTCGTTTCTTCGGCGGTGGTCCCGCCGGCGGCGGGGGGGAGCTTCGGGTGGCGGACGACTTCCGGGGTGAGCGGCGCGTTTTCGGTGACGCCGGCCTCGCTCGGCGCGGCGAGGGTTTCCCCCTGGACAGGCTGCGAGCTTTCCGCCGCCGCCGCGCCGATCGGCAGCGCCAGGGCGCCGGCGAGGACGGTGGCGGCGGCGACCGCGCGGAGCTTGCGGGGGCGGCGGGACATCAGCCGAGGACGTTGGTGACTTGCCACTTCTTGCCGGGACCCTGTTCCAGCTCGAGCCGCAGCTCACTGGTCACGCCGACGCGGAGCAGCGACACGCTGACCGAGTAGACGGTGCCCTTCGACGGCCCGGCGACGACGTTGACCACCTTCGCCCGCGGCACCTTGACGGTCGCGGGCTGGCGCGGCGGCCGGTGGAGGAGGGACCTGGAGAGCTGTCTGGTGCCGGTCGCGCCGAAGACCTCGCGGACCTTGGCGTCGACGCCGCCGGTCTCGTAGACGACGAAGGCCTCGGCGAAGTGGCGGGCCGTCTGCTTGGCGGCTTTCGGCGCGGGCGGGCCGGTCAGTTCGGATCCGGCCCCGGCGCCCGTCCCGGTTTCGCCCGCGCCGCCGCCGGTCGCGAGGCTGTCGGCCCGCGCCGCGGCCGAGGCGGTCGCCGCCGGGTCGGAGCCGATCCTCGCGGTCGAAGCCGGCGTGTCGCCGGTGCTCGCGCCCGCCGTGCCGTTTTCGCCGGTGCCGGCCGAGCCGGTCCCGCGTTCCGCCGCGGCGCCGCCGGTGCCGGCGCTCCCTTGTTCCTTGCCGAGCGCCTTGCCGCCGCCGACGCCCGCCTTCAGTGGTTTGGCCGGGGCGAAGTCGGGCGGCGCGCCGTGCAGGGTCGGCCTGCTCGGTTTCGCCGTCTTCTTCGGCTTCGTTGCCGGGGCGATCGCGGTGCTCGGGGCGACCGGCGCCCTGGCTACGGACGCCTCGGTCGTCCCGCCGCCGGACCCGGAGCCGCCGGAGGTCGCGACGACCAGCGCGACGATGATGCCGGCCAGCGCGATCCCGCCGCCGCCGAAGACGCCGATCCGGCCGCGCGGCCCGAGCGCGTCGAGCCCGTCCTCGACCGGCCAGGCGAGTCGCTCGCGCAGGAACCAGGCGGCGTCCTCGACGCTGAGTCGCACCCTGTCGATGCCTACGCGAGCCGTCTCGACGCCTGCCCGCAGGCGTCCGGTGCCCTCGGTGCGCGCGATGATCGGCTGCCGGTCCTGATCACGCTCGTCCATGTTGTTCCCAGAGTGTAAGCGCACTTTCCGAGAACTTGTTTCGGCATCACACCGCGGTTTGCTGAATACCGAGCGGCCGATTTCAGGCCACTCCATACTTTTACGTAGCTGTTACAACCGAATTGGGGAGGCCCGTCAGGCCGCGGCGGGGCTCGCCGTCGTCGCCCGCTCGAAGGCGAGCTCACCCTCGACGGCGTCGACGCGGACGGTGTCGCCCTCGCCGAACTCGCCCTCGAGGATCCTCAGCGCCAGCTTGTCGACCAGCTGCTTCTGGATCACCCGCTTCAGCGGCCGCGCCCCGTATACGGGGTCGTAGCCGAGGTTGCCGAGCAGGGTGCGGGCGTCGTCGGTCAGCTCGATCGCGATCCCGCGCTCCGCCACCCGGCCGACCAGGCCGGCCACCTGCAGCTCGACGATGCGGCCGATGTCGGCCTTCGAGAGCCGGTGGAAGATCACCGTGTCGTCGATCCGGTTGAGGAACTCGGGCTTGAAGGTCGCCGCCAGCACCTCTTCGATCGCCAGCCGGATCCCCTCGTCGACCTGGTCGCCGACGATCCGGTCGGAGCCGACGTTCGAGGTCATGATCAGCACCGTGTTGGTGAAGCTGACCGTGCGGCCCTGACCGTCGGTGAGCCGGCCGTCGTCCATGATCTGCAGCAGCGTGTTGAAGACATCGGGGTGCGCCTTCTCGATCTCGTCGAGTAGCACCACCGCGTAGGGGCGGCGGCGGACCGCCTCGGTCAGCTGGCCGCCCTCCTCGTAGCCGACGTAGCCGGGGGGCGCCCCGACCAGGCGGCTGACCGTGTGCTTCTCCATGTACTCGGACATGTCGAGGCGGACGATCGCCTGCTCGGAGTCGAACATGAACTCGGCAAGCGCCTTCGCCAGCTCGGTCTTGCCGACGCCGGTCGGGCCGAGGAAGAGGAACGAGCCGATCGGCCGGCCCGGATCCGAGAGCCCCGCCCGCGAGCGGCGCAGGGCGTTCGACACCGCGGCGATCGCCTCGTCCTGGCCGATCACCCGGTCGTGGAGACGCTCCTCCATCTGGATCAGCTTCTCGACCTCGCCCTCGAGCAGCCGGCTGACCGGGATCCCGGTCCATTTGGCGACGACCTCGGCGACGTCCTCGTCGGTCACCTCGTCGGCCAGCATCGTGCCGCCGTCCGCGTGCAGCTCGGCGAGCCGCGCCCCGGCGTCGGCGACCTTGCCCTCGAGCTCCGGGATCAGGCCGAATTTCAGTTCGGCGGCGCGCTGCAGGTCGGTCTCGCGTTCGGCCTGCTCGACTTCGAGCCGCGCTTCCTCGAGTTCGGCGTTGGCCGTCTTCATCTCCTCGATCGGCTCCTTCTCGTTTTCCCAGCGCGCGCGCAGCTCGGTCTCCTGCTCGCGCAGGTTGGCGAGGTCCTCGCGCAGCGCCTCGAGCCGTGCCCTCGAGGCGTCGTCGGTCTCCTTGGTCAGCGCGGTTTCCTCGATTTCCAGCTGCTGGATGCGGCGGGCGACCTCGTCGATCTCGGTCGGCACCGAGTCGATCTCGATCTTCAGCCGCGAGGCCGCCTCGTCGATCAGGTCGATCGCCTTGTCGGGCAGGAAGCGGTCGGCGATGTAGCGCTCCGAGAGCGTCGCTGCGGCGACGATCGCCGAGTCGGCGATCCGCACGCCGTGGTGGTTTTCGTAGCGGCCCTTCAGCCCGCGCAGGATCGCGATCGTGTCCTGCATGTCGGGCTCGCCGACCAGCACCGGCTGGAAGCGACGCTCCAGCGCCGCGTCCTTCTCGATGTGCTTGCGGTACTCGTCGAGCGTGGTCGCGCCGACTGCCCGCAGCTCGCCGCGCGCCAGCATCGGCTTCAGCAGGTTGGCCGCGTCGACCGCGCCTTCGGCGGCGCCGGCGCCGACGATCGTGTGGAGCTCGTCGAGGAAGAGGACGATCTGGCCCGCTGCCTCCTGCACCTCGTTCAGCACCGCTTTCAGTCGCTCCTCGAACTCGCCGCGATATTTCGAGCCCGCCAGCAGCGAGCCGATGTCGAGCGCGATCACGCGACGGTCGCGCAGGCTCTCCGGCACGTCGCCGTCGACGATCCGCTGGGCCAGCCCCTCGACGATCGCCGTCTTGCCGACGCCGGGGTCGCCGATCAGCACCGGGTTGTTCTTGGTGCGGCGGGAGAGGACCTGGATCACGCGGCGGATCTCCTCGTCGCGCCCGATCACCGGGTCGAGCCGACCGGAGCGCGCGTCGGCGGTCAGGTCACGGCCGAATTTCTCCAAGGCCTGGGCGGTCGACTCCGGGTTGGCGGTCGTCACCGGGTTGGGACGGACGGCGGCGACCGCGGCGTCGAGCTCCTCGCGGCTCGGCAGGATCTCGCCGACGGTCGGGTCCTCGGTCAGCGCCCGCAGCAGGTGGTCGGTGGAGATCAGGCTGGACCCGTCGCGCCCCATTTCGCGCTCGGCGACGCGCAGGGTCGCGGCCAGGCCGCTCGACAGGCGCGGTTCCTCGCCGTCGTTGCCGAGTTTCGGCAGCGCGGCGACCGCCTCGTTGGCGCGCGCCGCGATCGTCGCGGTGTCGGCGCCGACCCGCTGCAGGATCGGCACGACCAGGCCCTCGGGCTGTTCGAGCAGCGACACCAGCAGGTGGGCGGGCGCCGCCTCCGGGTTGCGATGGCTGCGCGCCAGCTCCAGCGTCGCGGCAATCGCTTCCTGCGATTTCTGGGTGAACTTGTCCGGCTGCATCAGACCTCTTTCCTTCCTTCCAGCTCGCTCACTCTCTCTTTCAGCTTCGCCACCTGCTCTTCCAGCGCCAGCACCGTCTCGACCCCGACCAGGTTCAGCCCCTGGGCGGTCATCTCCTGGATGCGGCGCAGCCGTTCGACGTCGCGCCGGCTGTAGAGGCGGGTGTTTTTCGGCGAGCGCTTCGGCGCGATCAGGCCGCGCGTCTCGTACATCCGCAGGGTCTGCGGGTGCATCTCGGCGAGTTCGGCGGCGACCGAGATCATGAAGACCCCCTGCTCGTCGTCGAAGGTCGCTTTCACGTGGCTCACGTGGCGCCGGTAGGTCGCCATCAGATGCCCGCCTTGCGCAGCAGGTCGGCGCGCGGGTCGTGCCCGTTCAGCGCCGTGGCCAGCTCGTCGACGGCCTTCCGCTGCTCCTCGTCCAGGTCTTTGGGGACCTCGATCTCGAGCCGGTAGCGGATGTCGCCGCGGCCCTTGCCCTTGCCCTTCGGCGCGCCCTCGCCGCGCAGGCGCTGGATCGCTCCGTGCTTGGTCCCCGGCGCGACCTTGATCTTCTTCGTCCCGTCCAGGGTCGGCACCTCGATCGTGCCGCCGCTCACCGCCTCGGGGATCGTGATCGGCACCGTCACCTCGAGGTTGCCGTCGTCGAGCCGGCGGAAGACCGGCGAGGCGGCGACCCGCGTGGTCACGTAGAGGTCGCCGTTCGGGCCGCCGCGCGGGCCCGCCTCGCCCTTGCCGGCGAGCCGGATCCGCGAGCCGTCCTTGACCCCGGCCGGGATGTTGACTTTGAAGCGCTTGTTCTGCTGGGTGAGGCCGGAGCCGCCGCAGGTGGGGCAGGGGTCCTCGATGATCTCGCCGCTGCCGCCGCACTGCGGGCAGGGCTGGCTGATCGAGAAGAAGCCCTGGTTCTGGGGGTCGATGCCACGGCCACCGCAGCGCGGGCAGGTGACCGGCGAGGTGCCGGGCGCGGCGCCGGAGCCATGGCAGGTCTCGCAGCGTTCGGCCTTCGGCACGGTGACGCTGATCTGCGTCCCGTTGATCGCCTGGTCGAAGTCGAGCCGGACCTCGGTCTCCAGGTCGCGGCCGCGGACCTGCCGCGCCTGGGCGCGACCGCCGCCGCGGTTGAAGAGGCCGGAGAAGATGTCGCCGAAGTCGGCGCCGAAGCTGCCCGACTGGGCGCCCCCGCCCGCGCCGAAGGGGTTGCCGCCCGCGCCGCCAAACGGGCCGAAGGACGGTCCCGCGTCGTACTCCTTGCGCTTCTCGGGGTCGCTGAGGACGTCGTGCGCGGCCGAGATCTCCTTGAACTTTTCCTCGGCCGCTTTGTCGCCGGGGTTGCGGTCAGGGTGGTACTGGCGCGCCAGTTTCCGGTACGCCTTCTTGATCTCGTCCTCGCTCGCGTCCTTCTTGACGCCGAGGGTCTTGTAGAGCTCGTCTGCCACTTCTCTTCTTCCTCTAGGCGGCCACCACGACCATCGCGGGGCGGATCAGGTGCCCCTCGAAGCGGTAGCCCTTCTGCATCACCTCGACGACGACGCCCGCCTCGGCGCCGGCGACCTCGACGGTCGAGAGCGCCTCGTGGAAGTTGGGGTCGAACTTCTCGCCCTGCGGGTCGACGACCTCGATCCCGTTGCGGCCCAACGTCTCCCGCAGGTTGCGGAAGACGAGGAGCACGCCATGGGCGAGCGGGTCGTCCGAGTCGCCCTCCGGGTCGAGCCCGGCTGCCTGAAGCGCTCGCTCCAGGTCATCCAGCACGGGAACCACGCCCCGAGCCACCTCAGCTTTTCCACGCAGCGCCGCGGCTTGAACCTCGGCGGCCATCCGCTTGCGGTAGTTCTCGAAGTCAGCCTGAGCCCTGCGAGCAATATCGAGGTACTCGTCCCGTTTGGCTTCGGCGTCAGCCAGCAATACGGCCAAGTCCTTCTCGACGTCGGCCCCCTCCGCCTCTCCGGCGGGTGACCCGGTAGGGGGGACCGCCCCCGAGGAAGCTTCAGCTACCGCAGGGGGCGGTGGGTCCCCTACCGGGGCAGGACCCGCCGGCCGGGGCTCGTCGGTCCCTTTGTCGTTCATCTATTTGCCGTCCTCGTCGACCACTTCGGCATCGACGACTTCCTCGTCGTCAGCGGAGCTCGCCCCATCCTCACCGGCGCCGTCCGGCGCACCCTCTGACTGAGCCTGTGCATACAGCGCTTCGGAGGCTTTGGTCATCACCGCGGTGAGCGCCTCGGTCTTCGCTTTCACCTCGTCGAGCGAGCCGGACTCGAGCGTCGCGCGGACCTCTTTGACGGCCGTCTCGATCTGGTCTTTGGTGCCCTGGTCGAGTTTGTCGCCCGCGTCGGAGACGGTTTTCTCCGCCTGGTAGGCGGCGTTCTCGGCGATGTTCCTGGCCTCGGCCAGATCGCGCTGCTTGCGGTCCTCCTCGGCGTGCGACTCGGCGTCGGACACCATGCTCTGGATTTCCTCGTCGGAGAGCCCGGAGCCGGATTTGATCTCGATCTTCTGCTCTTTGCCGGTCCCTTTGTCTTTCGCCGTCACCGAGATGATCCCGTTGGCGTCGATGTCGAAGGTGACCTCGATCTGCGGGATGCCGCGCGGCGCCGGCGGGATGCCGGTGAGCTGGAATTTGCCCAGGCTCTTGTTGCCCGTGGCCATCTCGCGCTCGCCCTGCAGGACGTGGATCTCGACCGAGGGCTGGTTGTCGTCGGCGGTCGAGAAGACCTCCGACTTCTTCGTCGGGATCGTCGTGTTGCGCTCGATCAGCTTCGTCATCACGCCGCCTTTGGTCTCGATGCCGAGGGTCAGCGGGGTGACGTCGAGCAACAGCACGTCCTTGACGTCGCCGGCCAGCACGCCCGCCTGGATGCCGGCGCCGACGGCGACGACCTCGTCCGGGTTGACGCCCTGGTGGGGCTCCTTGCCGGTCAGCTCCTTGACCTTGTCGCGGACGGCCGGCGAGCGGGTCATGCCGCCGACCAGGACGACGTGGTCGATCGACGCGTCGGCGTCGGCGAGAGCCTGTTTGACCGGGCCGACCGTGCGGTCGAGCAGGTCACCGGTCAGCTCGTTCAGCTTCGAGCGGCTGAGCTTCAGGTCGAGGTGCTTCGGCTGCCCCTCGACGGCGGTGATGAACGGCAGGTTGATCTGCGTCTCCTGGGTCGAGGAGAGCTCGATCTTCGCCTTCTCCGCCGCCTCGTAGAGGCGCTGCAGCGAGTTCTTGTCGGCCGCGAGGTCGACGCCCTGGTCGCGTTTGAACTCGGCGACCAGCCACTCGACGATCGCTTTGTCCCAGTTGTCGCCACCGAGGTGGTTGTCACCGGCGGTCGCTTTCACCTCGAAGACGCCGTCGCCGATTTCCAGCACGGAGACGTCGAAGGTGCCGCCGCCCAGGTCGAACACGAGGATCGTCTGGTCGGCTTTCTCTTTGTCGAGCCCGTAGGCCAGCGCCGCCGCGGTCGGCTCGTTGATGATCCGCTTGACGTCGAGGCCGGCGATCTTGCCGGCGTCGGTCGTCGCCTGCCGCTGGTCGTCGTTGAAGTAGGCCGGGACGGTGATCACGGCGCTGTCGACCGGCTCGCCGAGCTTCGCTTCGGCGTCGGTCTTCAGCTTTTGCAGGATCATCGCGCTGATCTCCGGCGGGCTGTACTGCTTGCCGCGCACGTCGACGCGGACGTCGCCGTTCGGTCCCGCCTCGACCTTGTACGGGACGATCGTCTCCTCCTCCTTCACTTCGGACTCCTTGCGGCCCATGAAGCGCTTGATCGAGAAGATCGTGTTCTCGGGGTTCATCACCGCCTGGCGTTTCGCGACCGTGCCGACCAGCCGCTCACCACTCTCGGTGAAGGCGACGACGGACGGCGTGGTGCGACCACCCTCGGCGTTCTCGAGAACGGTCGGCTCCCCGCCCTCCATAACGGCGACGCAGGAATTGGTGGTTCCCAGGTCGATTCCGATCGTTTTTGCCACTTTTGCTGCTCCCTCCAGGGGTTTCGTTGTCTAAGCCTAAGAAATCTAAGTGCCAGTATGGCAGATATTGGAGAAGGTCTCAACCCCCCCCACGGTGAGTTCGCAGTTATCTCCGCATAGCGACGAAAAGTGCGAACGCGGGTAGGTTGGGGCCCTCGCAAGTCAATCCGGCGGGGTGGGAGGCCCGGTGATTAACCGAGGCCACAGCGTCTAGGCACAGTCCCGCGCGCCACCAATAGTCGGTGGGCCGGAAACCGGACACATGGGCCGCCTTTCGGCCCACCGGCAACGGGGCGTCGCGGAAGGCTCGCGGAAGTGAGACTCAGCCCTCGCCGGCGACGTTCGCGACGAATTCGGCGACCTGCTGCTGCTGCTGTTCGTTGAGGATGCCCGGCGGCATCCGGCCGGGCGTCTCGCTGTCGACGCCGTTCTTCTCGGCGTTGGCCACGCGCGCTTCGATCCCTTTGATCGTTTTCTCGCCGCCCGGGCCCGGTTCCGGCGGGCCGGTCGGGGCGAGCAGTTCGTCGAGGTCGGGGCCGTAGTTGCCGTCGGTGCCCGCCGCGTAGAGCGTGTGACAGGTCCCACAGTTCGTTTCGAACAGGGCCTGGCCCCCTTTGAGGTGCGCCGGGACCTCCTGGGCGCCGGTGTTGGCGTCGCCGCTGCCACGGAAGGCCAACCATGGGATGACCACCGCGAGGACGAAGACGAGGACCCCGAACGTGATGAAAGTGCGTTTGCTCATGGAGAGGCGGCGCGGATACTACTTCCCGGCATCCCCAGAGGTGGCGTCGCCACCGCCGAGGACACCCTCGCGCCGGTCGAGGTCCCGATACCAGGGGCACATCCGCCTCAGGTCGCACTCGCCGCAGCGCGGTTTGGGGCGACACAGCGTCCGCCCGTGGCGGATCAGGTTGACGTGCAGCTCGTAGGCGTCCGCGGGCGGGACGACGGCCAGCATCTCGTCGTGGGCGCGCTCGAAGGAGGCGTCTTCGGGGAACAGCCCGAGCCGCCCGCCGACCCGGTGGACGTGGACGTCGACCGGGATCTCCGGCAGGTCCCAGCTGAAGATCAGCACGCAGGCGGCGGTTTTGCGGCCCACCCCGGGCAGCCCGAGCAGGTACTCGCGCGACTCCTCGACCGGCGCCGTCTCGGTCCAGTCGAGGTCGGGCTCCGGCCCCAGCTCGCGCAGGATCGCCTGGATCCGCGGCGCCTTCTGCCGCGCCAGCCCGCCGGGCCGGATCGCGTCCTCCAGCTGCTTGACCGGCGCGTCGCGCACCTCGTCCCAGGTCGGGAAGCGCTCGCGCAGCGCCGCGTAGGCGCGGTCGCGGTTGCGGTCGTTGGTGTGCTGGGAGAGGACGGTCTCGATCAGGCAACCGATCGGGTCGCGGTGCGGCTCGTTGACCGGCACCCCGTACATCTCCCGCAGCCGTTCGCGGATCGCCCGCACCCGACGCCTGTCCGGGCGTCGCCAGGGCTTCTTTGCGTGCTTTCGGGGGGAGGTCGTGGTCATCTTTTCGAGCCTTGCCTAGGGCAGGATTACAATCGAGGTTTCATGTCGCGTGTCCTGTCCGCCGTTTCCGATTGGCTTCCCAAGGGCTGGGGGGACGCCGGACGCCAGGTCGGCATCCTGGTCGGCGTCGACGTGATCTACGAGCTGGGGCGCGGCGTCGCCGACGGCAGCAAGGCCAGCGCCATCCACCACGGCGCCCAGGTCATTTCCTTCGAGCGCTCCACCCACACCCTGTTCGAGCCCGCCCTGCAGAAGTTCTTCCTGCCCGCGCATTGGACGATCGACCTCGCCAACTACCTCTACCTGAACGCCCAGTTCTCGATCGCCATCGCCTTCCTCGTCTGGCTCTACCTCTTCCGCAACGAGTCCTACTACTTCGTGCGCAACATGTTTGTGGTGGCGATGTGCCTGGCGCTGATCGGCTACATCGGGTTCCCGACCGCGCCGCCGCGGATGTTCCCGGGGGACGGCTTCGTCGACACGGTCACCAAGTACGCCACGGTCAACAGCGACTCGTCGATCGCCAAGGTCTTCATCAACCCCTACGCCGCGGTGCCGAGCATGCACTGCGCCTTCGCGTTGATGATCGGCGCCAGCGGCGTCGCCGTCTGCCGCCACTGGTGGGCGAGAGCCTGGTGGGCCTTCTGGCCGATCCTGATCGCCTGGGTGGTGATCGTCACCGCCAACCACTACTGGGTCGACTGGGCGCTCGGCTGGTTCGTCGCGCTGACCTCCTTCGCGATCGCCAAAGGCGCGCTGGCGCGCTGGAAACCCGAGGCCTGGGACTGGCGGGCGCCGCGCGCCCGACCGGGGACGCCGCGGGAGGTCGAGGCCTAGGTCGTTCGCGGGGCGCACCGCGAACCTCTAGCCTCATACCCAGATGGCATCGACGGCGCCTCCCCGGGCACCCGGCGGCCGCAACGGCCGCCCCGCCCCGCCCCGCAACAGCCAGGAGCTGCGCGCGTACGCCCGCGACCGCCTGATCGAGTCGCGGCTGACCCCGAACGCGATCTCGCTGATGGGTCTGTTCGGCAACCTGGTCGCCGCCCTCCTCATCACCCAGCGCCTCTTCTTCCTCGCCGGGATCGCCTTCATCCTCGGCTCGGTGATGGACACGCTCGACGGCCGCTACTCGCGGATGTCGGGCAAGGGGTCGCTGTTCGGCGCCTTCCTCGACTCGACCCTCGACCGCTGCGAGGAGGGGATCGTGATCGCCGCGATCGCCGGCTACTTCGCCGCGCGGGGCGAAGACTTCGCCGCGGCGATGTGCGTGGTCGCGGTGCTCGGCTCGTTGATGGTCTCCTACACGCGGGCCCGGGCCGAGGCGCTCGGGGTCGAGTGCAAGGTCGGACTGGCGACCCGCCCGGTCCGCGTGGTGCTACTTTCGATCGGCCTGATCTTCGCCAAGGGCGCCGGGATCGGGGACTTCGAACTCCTCGCCCCGGCGATCTACGTGCTGGCCGGTCTGAGCATCTTCACGGTCTTCCAGCGCGTCTGGCACGTGCGCAACGAACTCATCCGGATAGAGGCGAGTTCGAAGGACCGGAACGAGGACGGCGCGGAGGCCCTGTAACTAGCAACGGCGCCGGGTGTCCTTTCCCACCCAGCGCGCCAACCCGAGGAGGATTTTTAGAAGCTATGAGTGATACGAACCCAAACGGCGGCGAGGCCAAGGTCCGCGTCGCGATCGTCGGGGTCGGCAACTGTGCCAACTCCTTCATCCAGGGTGTCCACTACTACAAGGACGCCGACCCGGCCGAGGAAGTCCCCGGCCTGATGCACGTCGAGCTCGGCGGCTACCACATCCGCGACGTCGAATTCGTCGCCGCCTTCGACATCGACCAGGAGAAGGTCGGCAAAGACCTCTCCGAGGCGATCTGGTCGGGGCAGAACGACACGATCAAGTTCGCCGACGTCCCCCACGTCGGGGTCACCGTGCAGCGCGGCATGACCCACGACGGCCTCGGCAAGTACCTGAAAGAGAAGATCACCAAAGCGCCGGGCGAAACCGTCGACGTGGTCAAGGTGCTCAAAGAGTCGAAGGCGGACGTCGTCGTCTGCTACCTGCCGGTCGGCTCCGAGGAGGCGACCAAGTGGTACGTCGAACAGGCGCTCAAAGCCGGCGTCGGCGTCGTCAACTGCCTGCCCGTCTTCATCGCCCGCGAGGACTACTGGGACAAGCAGTTCGAGGAGGCCGGGCTGCCGATCATCGGCGACGACATCAAGAGCCAGGTCGGCGCGACGATCGTCCACCGCCAGCTCGCCCGCCTCTTCCACGACCGCGGCGTGCGCCTGGAGCGCACCTCGCAGCTGAACGTCGGCGGCAACATGGACTTCTACAACATGCTCGAGCGCGAGCGTCTCGACTCGAAGAAGATCTCGAAGACCAACGCGGTCACCTCGATCATGGGGCATGACCTGCCCGCCGACAGCGTCCACGTCGGTCCTAGCGATTACGTGCCGTGGCTGACCGACCGCAAGTGGGCCCACATCCGCCTCGAGGGCAAAGCCTTCGGTGACGTGCCGCTGACCGCCGAGCTGAAGCTCGAGGTCTGGGACTCGCCGAACTCGGCCGGCGTCGTGATCGACGCGGTGCGGCTGATCAAGCTGGCCCTCGACAACGGCATCTCTGGGCAGCTCGACGGGCCGTCCAGCTACCTGATGAAGAGCCCGCACACGCAGCGTCCCGACGACGAAGCGCGGGAGCTGACCGAGGAATTCATCACCGCCAACGCGCGTGGCAAGCGCCCGGCTCCGGTCGACGTCACCGGCGCGTAGGAAGCACGCCCTGAGGGGCGAGGCTTACGGGACACCCTCTCTCACGAACTGCAGGGAGGTTCGTTCGGGTGTCCCGCGAGCCTCGCTTCGCGCGCCGGGTCTTATCCTTGGGTGAGTCGTGCCTTCGCCCGAGAGATTGACGATCGCCCAGGTCTCGCCGCACCGGCGGGCGACCCGGAAGCCGGTCAACGAGTTCGTCGCGTGGCTCAGCGAGGAGCTGACGCGGCGCGGGCACCGGGTGGTGCGGATCGGCAGCGCCGAGCCGGTCAAGCGGCCGCTCATCGCGCAGCCCTTCGACATCGTCCACGTCCACGAGCCGTTCGCGCCGAGCGTCTCGGCGGCTGCCCTGCGCCACTCGCTCTCGCTCAACGTCGCCACCTTCCACGCGCCGCTGGAGCGGGTGCTCTCGACCCAGGTGGCGCGGCCGCTGGTCGAGATCTTCTTCGGCCGTATCGACGCGCGGACGGTGACCACGGCGGCGACCGGGGACCTGCTGGAGCGCTACTTCCCGGCCGATTACGAGCCGGTCGAGGGCGCCGGCGCGGGGCGCGACTGGGGAGCGGTCGCCGATTCCTTCGAAGCGGTCTACCGGCGGATCCTGGCGCGGCGGCACGACCCGACCGGGGACCCGGCGCTGCGGGCGAAGCTGGCGAAGCGTCCCCTGATCGAGGTCGACCTCCACATGCACACCGACCACTCCGGCGACTGCGCGACGCCGGTCGAGGTGCTCTTGCAGACGGCGCGCGACCGGGGCCTGGGGGCGATCGCGATCACCGACCACAACGAGGTGTCGGGGGCGCTCGAGGCGGCCGAGATCGCGGCCGGGATGGACGACCTCAAGGTGATCGTCGCGGAGGAGGTGAAGACCGCCGAACAGGGCGAGGTGATCGGCCTCTTCCTCGAGGAGAAGATCCCCAAGGGGCTGTCGATGGCGGAAACGGTCGCGGCGATCCGCGAGCAGGGTGGCCTCGTCTACGTGCCGCACCCGTTCGACCGCTTCCACTCGGTCCCCGACTACGAGCACCTGCTCGACATCGTCGAGGAAGTCGACCTGCTCGAGGTCTTCAACCCGCGGGTCGCGCTGACCGCCTTCAACGAGGAGGCGGTGCGGTTCGCCGGCAAGTATCGGATCATCCCGGCAGCCGGGTCGGACTCGCACGTCGCCCAGGGGCTGGGGAGCGTGCGCCAGAGGATCTATGACTTCGACGGGCCCGCCGAGTTCCTGGAGGCGATGCGCGACGCCGACATCACCCGCAAGCACAAGAACCTCGTCTACGTCCAGACCCTCAAGTTCCTGCAGACGACGGGGCGGCCAAAGGCGCCGAAACGGCGCGTCGCCGACCCGAAACCAGCGCGCGGCGGGCGCCCGCGGCGGCCGCCGGCGGGACGGCGGTCGGCCGGCAAGAGCTGATGCACCCGTCCCCTCGCGAAGGAGGCGCGCCGACCTCGTCAAAGATGTCCCGGCAGATGCATTCGACCGACGACGAGATCCGCGAGAAATACCTCGAGAGGGCGATCCGCGAGCTCAACCAGATGAGCCGCGAAATCCTCGAGTGCCCCTACTGCCCGCGGGGGAAGCTGATGCCGGTGCTCGGCTCCGGCCATCCGCAGGCCGATGTCCTGATGCTCAAGCACTCGCCGATGTCGGCCGAGATCGAGGAGGGTGTCGCCTTCTACGGCCGCGCCGGCAACGCGCTGATGAAATCCTTCAAACGGCTGGGGATCGACTCCCTGGTCGTCTACGGCACGCTCTGCGTGAAGTGCCCGGTGGCCGAGCCCGACCTGGCGCCGCAGGAGTGCGTCGCCCGCCTGATCGAGGAGATCGCGATCGTCCAGCCGAAGATCGTTGTCGTGATGGGCGAGCCGAGCCTGCGCGTCCTCAACGGCCTGCAGGTGCCCCTCTCGCGGCCGATCGAGCAGCGCGAAGGCGCGATCCAGGCCTTCACCCCGACGATCGACGCCCTCTACGTCCCCGACATCGACGAAAGCCTCGACGAAGAGGGCGCCAAGCAACGCTTCTGGCGCGCCTTCCGCATGCTCGGCACCTGGTACGAGGACCTTCCCCCGTACTGACCTCGCCGCGTTCGCAGTAATCCCCGCATAGCGACGAAAAGTGGGAACGCGCTAGGGGGCGGCGGCGGTGGCGACGGTGGACATGCCGTCGAGGGTCGCGCTGGCGAGGCCGCGGACGACGATCGTGTCGAGGGCGGTGTAGGCGGCGAGGGCGGACTGGACGGCGGCGGGATCCGCGCCGGCGACGCCGACCGTGCCCTCGGGCTCGGCGAGGCGGTCGAAGTGATCGCGGTAGCCCTTGTGCAGATCGCGGTAGAAGGACTCCTCCTTGGCCAGGCGCTCGGCGGCGTCGGGGCCGACCGCCGTGCGGACGTAGCCGAAGACCGGCGGCGTCTCGTGGCGGGACTCGGCTGCGCCCGCCTCGACCTGCTCGCGTTTGCCGGCGGCGAAGTCGGGGGTCATCCAGTTGAAGAAGGCGCCGTCGTAGGAGGAGCCGGCGAGGCGGCACATCTTCGGCCCCATCGCGGCGAGGACCAGTTTCACCTCGGGCAGCTTCTCGCGCAGTTCTGGCAGCGCCTCGCGCATCGTCGTGAGCGGCCGCTTCGAGAAGCCCGCGCCGACCCCGAGCCAGAGCCGCCCCGGGTCGAGGCCGAGGCGGTCGATGTCGGTGGCGATCGCCTCGGCCGGGGTGCGGTCGAGGGCGATCACGCCGACCCCGAGGTCGAGCGTCGGCGCGCCCTTGGCGAACTCGGCGAGCGTCTCCAGGCCTTTCGCGCCGGGATGGTCGTTCGACCACATCGACTCGTAGCCGAGCCCGGCGCAGCGTTCGGCCAGCGGCACGGCGACCTCGGGATCGAGCCCGGCGGCGACGCCGAAGGCACGCCCCATCAGCCCACCTTCTCGAACAGCGCCACGCACTCGATGTGCGGGGTCTGCGGGAACATGTCGACCGGCCTCACGCGGCGCAGCCTATAGCCGGCCTCCTCGAGCTGGGCCGCGTTCGGCGCCAGCGTCGTCGGGTTGCAGGAGACGTAGACGATCTTCTTCGCCTCGCACTCGATCAGCCGGCGGACGATTTTCTGGGAGAGCCCGGCGCGCGGCGGATCGACCACGACGACGTCGGGCCTGCCCGCCTCCTCGAGCAGCGGTCGCATCCCGGTCCGCGCGTTGGCGGCGACGAACTTGGCGTTCTCGATCTTGTTGCGGCGCGCGTTGCGCTCGGCGTTGTCGATCGCCTCGGGGACGATCTCCAGTCCCCAGACCTCGCCCGCCGCGCCCGCCATCGTCAGCCCGATCGTGCCGATCCCACAGAAGAGGTCGAAGACGCGCTCGCGCCCGGTCAGCCCGGCGAACTCGGCCACCACGCCGTAGAGGCGCTCGGCCATCTCGGTGTTGGTCTGGAAGAAAGCGCCGTGCGACATCTCGAACTTGAGGCCGCAGAGCTCCTCGTGCAGGCGTTCTTCGCCGAGCGCGCCGGTCGGGCCGTCGGTGCCGCCCGAGTCACCCTCGATCGTCGTGTGGAGGTCGACCGGCGGCTGCGGCAGGCGCTCCGGCGTGGTCACGAGGCGGGTCTGGATCTGCCCGGTCCGCCGCCCCTCGCGGACGACGAGGTTGCGCAGCACGCCGCGCCGCGCCCGCGCGTCGTAGGCGGTGACGTCCTCCATCCGCGCCCATTCGCGCACCCCGTTGCGGGCCGCGTTGCCCGCTTCGGAGGCGAGCTTGCAGTCGTCGACGTCGACGATCAGGTCCCAGCGGCCGCGCGCGTGGAAGCCGAGCGCGACGCCCTCGTCGGCGGTGCCGACGGCGCCCGCCCCGAACGAGTACTCGAGCTTGTTGCGGTACCGCCACTCTTCGACCGCGGGGACGATCGGCTCCATCTCCAAGCCGTCGAGCCCGCCGATCCGCCGCAGCGAGTCCTCCACCTGCGCCTGCTTCTCGGTCAGCTGGCGCTCGTAGGGGAGGCCCTGCCACGGTGCTCCCGGGCACGGCTCGCCGCCGTGGACGCAGCGGTCCGGGAGGCGGTCGGCGCCTGCCCGCAGCAGCTCGACCGTGCGCGCCTCGGCGAAGCGCTTCTTGCCTTTCGTCACCTCGGCGAGGACGCGGTCGCCCGGCAGCCCGCCTGCGACGAAGACGACGAAGCCGTCCTGGCGCGCGACTCCGCGCCCGCCGAAGGCGAGCGAGTCGATCTCCACCTCGAGCCGCTCGCCTTTACGCGGCGCCCGGCCAGGCGCCGCCTCGGTGCGCGTCGCGCCCTCCACCTAAGGCAGTTTCCTGCGGGCCTGGCGGACCAGTTTCTCCAGCTCGGAGAGCAGCGCGTCGGTCTGCTTGCGACCACGTTTGAGCAGCTCGCCGATCATCTTCTCGGCGTCGCCGTGGGTCATCCGGCCGCGCTTCACGGCGTCGTCGACGACCTCCTGGATCCGCTCGCGGCTGAGCGTGACGCTGTGCTCGAGCGAGTCGCGGAACTGGGCGATGCTTTTGTCGAAGCCAGGGCTCGGCCGCGACGAGGCTTTTTTGGGCCCTTTTTTGGCGGAGGTTTTTTTAGGCGCCGATTTTTTCGTCGCGCCGGCTTTTTTCGCCGCAGTTTTTTTCGGTTTCTTGTCAGCCATCAGACCCCCTCTTTGTCACCGTTGCCGAGTTGAAGACTTCTACCCACGCGCCGAATATCTCAATTTGGGAGGACCGGCGGGTCGTCTCTGGCGAAACGTGCCTCGACCGGGGCGTGATCGGAGAGTCGCAGGGCCTTGCCGTCGAGCGACAGCTCGCGCCGCTCGGCGGGCCACTGGGCGGGCGCCGCGACCACCTCGAGCCCGCGCGCGAGGACGTGGTCGATCTGCTTCGGCCCGGTGGTCGGCGAGTCGAGCCCGAACTCCGACGCGAGCCGGGCGAAGAGCTCCGGGTCCTCGGCCGGCCGCAGGTTGAGGTCGCCGCCGAAGACCAGCGGCGCGTCGCCCGCCCACTCGCTCGCCGCGGCCGCCGCCCGCAGCACGTCAACGACCGCCAGCCGCGGCTGGTCGTTGGTCGCGTGCAGGTTGGCGACGCAGAGGCCGGACGCGGTCCGGGTGAAGGTCATCGCGCGGCGCTCCGGCTCGCCCTCGTGGATCGCCAGCTCGCGCCGCTCGGCGATCCCGCCGAGCTTCCCCGGCACCCGCACCAGGGTCGTGTTCGAGCCGCCCTCGCCGCTCGCCATCAGGTCCGGGTTCTGCCGCGCCAGGAACGCGCGCCAGAAGCCGAGCGAGTTGCGCGAGGTGAAGACCCGGTGGTACTCGGCGCCGCTCGCCCGCGCCAGCGGGCCGGCGAAGCGCGGCGGGCACTCCTGCAGCATCGCCACGTCCCAGGCCGCCGAGGAGAGCAGCGTGGCGAACTCCGCGGTGAGGTCGCGGTTGACCTGGACGTGGGTCTCGTTCGCCTCGTCCAGCCGCAGCACCCGCGAGCGCCAGCTGCGTAGCTCCGGGTCGGGCGGGAAGTCGCGACCGTGGAAGAGGTTCCAGCTGAGGACCGTGAGCTCCATCGTCCGTAGTATCGGCGCCTTGAAGCGAGACTTCCTCACCGGTGAAGAGCTGGGCGCGTTCGAGCTGGAGAGCCTGCTCGACCGCGCCGCCAACCTCAAAGCCGGCCGCGACCCCTCCCGCGACGGCGGCCGGCTCGGCGCGCAGAGCCTCGCCGGGCGCTCGATCGCGCTCGTCTTCGAGCGGCCCTCGACCCGCACCCGCATCTCCTTCGACGTCGGCGTCTACGAGCTCGGCGCCCACCCGGTGGTCCTCCGCGGCGACGAAATGCAGCTCACCCGCGGCGAGTCGATCGCCGACACCGCCCGCGTCCTCTCTCGCATGGTCGACGCGATCGTGATCCGCTCCGGGTCCCACCAGCGGGTCGTCGAGCTGGCCGCCGCCGCCGACGTGCCGGTCGTCAACGCGCTCACCCCGCTCCACCACCCCTGCCAGGCGATCGCCGACCTGCTCACCCTGCGCGAGCGCTTCGGCGACCTCGTCGGCCTGCGCCTCGCCTACGTCGGCGACGGCAACAACGTGGCGCGATCGCTGGCCGTGCTCGGGGAGCTCGCCGGGATCGAAGTCGTGGTCGCGGCACCCGCCGACTACCAACTGGAGGAGACCCACGGGGTCAAGCTGACCGGCGACCCGCGCGCCGCCGCCGATGGCGCCGACGCCCTCTACACCGACGTCTGGGTCAGCATGGGCGACGAAGACGAGGAGCGCCGGCGCCGAGATCTGGCGCCCTTTAGGCTCGACGCCGATCTGCTCGCCGCCGCCAAGGACACCGCGATCGTCCTCCACTGCCTGCCCGCCCACCCCGGCGACGAGATCACCACCGACGTCCTCTACGGCCCGCGCTCGACCGTCTTCGACCAGGCCGAGAACCGACTCCACGCGCAGAAGGCGCTGCTTGAGCTGCTGCTGGGGTAGGCGATGTACCCGGAGATCCACCTCGGCCCGGTCACCCTGCAGACCTTCGGCATCTGCTTCGCGCTCGCGTTCCTCGCGGCCGGGGCGCTGGTCTGGAAGCGCTTCGGCGAGCTCGGCAAGCCGCACGACTGGGGCTACGAGATGGGCTTCGCGGCGCTGATCGGCGGTCTCGTCGGCTCGCGGATCTACTTCCTCGTCCAGAACTACTCGGAGGTGAAGGGCGACCTGGTCGGCCACCTCTTCAGCGGCTCCGGACTGGTCTGGTACGGCGGCGCGATCGGCGGCGCGCTGGCGGTGATCGGCTGGGCCTGGTGGCGGGACTTCCTCAACCTGACGCTGCTCGACGTGGCCGCGCCGGCCCTGGCGCTCGGCTACGCGCTGGGCCGCTGCGGCTGTCAGCTGAGCGGCGACGGCGACTACGGCAAGCCCTGGAACGGACCCTGGGCGATGGCCTACCCGCACGGCACCCTGCCGACCAAGGTGACGGTGCAGCCGACCCCGGTCTACGAGACGCTGGCGATGGGCCTCGGCGCCTGGATCCTCTGGCAGCTGCGCGACCGGGTGCGGGCGGGCTGCCTCTTCGCGCTCTACCTCATATATGCGGGGACGGAGCGCTTCCTGGTCGAGTTCCTGCGCCGCAACCCGCGCGACTCGCTGGGGCTGACGGCGGCGCAGCTGGAGAGCCTGGCGATGATGTTCGTCGGGCTGGTCTGGATCGCTATCGTGGTCCAGCGCCACGGAGGCATCGGCAGGCCGACGGCGAACGAGTCCAGCGACGCCCTGCAACCCGCTGTCTGAGCGGAAATCTCGATACCATGCCGGGCCTACGCAAGAGTTTTGGAGCGGTCAACCACGAGAGGATAGGCGGGGAATGTCGCCTGTAGACACCGAGAAGCAGGACGGACCTTCGGCGCGCACCATCAGCGCGCTGGTCGACGATGCGGCAGAGCGGCTGGCCGCGGCGGGGATCGATTCCCCGCGCGATGACGCCGAAGCCATCGTCGCCGATGCGCTGGGGGTCCAGCCGAAAGAGCTCTCGGTCGACAGCGCCGAGAACGTCTCCGCGGACATCGTCGCCGACATCGAGGCGAAGGTAAGGCGCCGGGCCGGCCGGGATCCGCTCGCCTACGTGCTCGGGCGGGCGCCGTTCCGCAACCTGGAGATCGCCGTCGACGAGCGCGTGCTCTGGCCGCGGCAGGAGACCGAGCTGCTGGTCGAGGTCGGGACGACGCTGCCGCAGGGCGCGCGCGTCCACGAGGTCGGCACCGGCTCCGGCGCGATCGCGCTGGCGCTGCTGTCGGAGCGGCCGGACCTGGTCATCACCGCCTCGGACCTCTCGCCGGAGGCGGTCGAAGCCGCCCGCGAGAACGCCGAGCGGCTGGGGCTGGACCTTGACGTGCGGGTCGCCAAGGGCCTGCCCGACGACGTCGGCGAGGTCGACCTGGTGATCGCCAACCTGCCTTACATCACCGACGAGACGATCAACGAGCGCACGCCGGAGATCCGCGCCGAGCCGCTGATCGCGATCACCGCCGACTGCGGGCCGGACGGCCTCGGCGTGATCCGCGGGCTGATCGCGGAAACGCCGTCGGGGACGAAGATGGCGCTCGAGCACGACACCCACCACGGCCCGGCGATGCAGGAACTGCTGCGCGAGGCGGAAACGCTGCGCGACTACGAGGGCAACGAGCGGGTCAGCGTCGGCCTGGCGCCGTGACCGAGGAGCCGTCGGGGGCCGCGGCGGCGGCCGGAGATCGCTCCGCCGACACCTCGGGCGCGAGCGAGGCGAAACGCCGCGCCAAGGTGGAGCGGCTGCGCGAGGAGGGGATCGATCCCTACCCGCACAGCTTCCTGCCGCGCGATCACGCCGCCGACATCCTCGCCGCGCACGACCCGGCGGCGCTCGGCGAGGGTGAGCACCCGGAGTTCCGCTACCGGGTGATGGGCCGGGTGACCGGCAAGCGCGGTCACGGCAAGGTCGTCTTCTTCGACGTGCGCGACGTGAGCGGCACGATCCAGGCCTACGCGCGGCGCGACAAGCTGGGCGAGGAGTCCTTCGAGCGGATCGAAGAGCTCGACCTGGCCGACATCGTCGGGGTCGAGGGCGTCCTCTACGTGACCAAACGAGGGGAACTCGCGGTCAGCGTCGAGACCTGCACGCTGCTGGCGCCGGCGCTGAAGGACCCGCCCGACCTCTTCCACGGGATCAAAGACCCCGAGGTGCGCTACCGCCAGCGCGAGTTGGACCTGATCGCCAACGAAGACTCGCGCGAGATCTTCAAGAAGCGCTCCGAGCTGACCTTCGCGATCCGCGACTACATGCACGGGCACGGATACGTCGAGCTGGAAACGCCGATCCTGCAGCGGCTCACGGGCGGCGCGGCGGCGCGGCCCTTCGTCACCCACCACAACGCGCTCGACCGTGACCTCTTCCTGCGCACCGCGACCGAGCTCTACCTGAAGCGGGCGATCGTCGGCGGCTTCGAGGACGTCTACGAGTTCGGCAAGTTCTTCCGCAACGAGGGGATGTCGCCGAACCACAATCCCGAGTTCACGATGCTCGAGATGTTCGTCGGCGGGGCCGACTGGAACGGCGTGATGGAGTTCGTCGAGCAGTTGGTGGCGACCGTGGTCGAGAAGGTGATGGGGACGACGGTGATCGAGCGCGACGGGGTGGAGATCGACTTCAAGGCGCCCTGGCCGCGCGTCGTCCTGCGCGACGAGCTGCTCGAGGAGACCGGCGTCGACATCTACGAGGCGAGCCGCGACGAGCTGGCAGAGGTGGCCGGCGACGACGCCGGTGAGAACGACGACTGGGCCGGCCTGGTCGACACCCTGCAGGGCAAGCTGGTGGAGCCGAAGCTGATCCAGCCGACCTTCATCACCGTGCTGCCGATCGACATCTGGCCTCTGGTCAAGCACCATCCCGACGATCCGAAGGTCTGCGAGGCCTTCGACGGGATCGTCGCCGGCCTGGAGATCGTCGGTGGCGGGACCGACATCAACGACCCGGTCGAACAGCGCGAGCGGTTCGTCGGTCAGCGCGAGCGCCAGGAGAGCGGGGCGGAGGAGGATCCGCATCCGACCGACCTGGAGTTCGTGCGGGCGCTGGAATACGGGATGCCGCCGGCGAGCGGCTGCGGCCTGGGGATCGACCGGCTGCTGATGCTGATGACCGGGTCGAAGACCCTCCGCGACGTGATCATCTACCCGGCGATGCGCGAGCTCCCCGGCGAGCAGTAGCCACGCTCCGGCCCTCGCTGCCGACGGGCCGAAAACCTGCCTATATGTCCCATTTCCGGCCCGCCGCGTTGACGGGCCGAAAACTCAAGCAGGGGTGGAGTTTCCGGCCCGTCAACGACAGGGTCAGACAAAACGCAGGAGTCCGCTGTCGATTGGGATCGTCGTCGTCGTGACGTATTGGCGGTGCGGTCGGAGGCGAGGAAGGCGACGAGGCGAGGCGCGACGCTCAAACCTCGCTGCGCGGGTATCGTTCCCCCCCGAGCGCCCGTAGCTCAGTGGTCAACGGGTCCTTTCGGGGGCCCAAAGAGCGTCGGTCTTTCAAGCCGAAGGTCGCCGGTTCGAATCCGGTCGGGCGCATTCCGTCAGGTGCCGTGAGGTGCCGTTATCTGGCTTTTCAGAGCCGTTTGCGGCGACGGCACGATTTTTCACCTTCCGCGCTGTTCCAGCCCGTTCCGACCCTTGCCGGGACTTCGTGGCTACATTCTGGCTACATTTTCGGGTCGATACCGACCCCTTCTTCGGCGCCTCGGAGAAGGCCGGGATCGGCCGCGGGTAGGTGCCTGGATCGTTCTCGGGCGATCGTGGGTTCCTCCGCGTCGAGTGGGCATGGCTGCATTGGTGGCACACGGAGTGTGCGGTTGGGTCGGCCATGCCTACCTCGACTCGCAGAGAAACCATTCCCAGTCCCCTAGGAGCCACGACCGTCGGGTTGTGCCTCTACCTCATCACCGTGTCGGTGGAGATCGTGGTGGGTGGTGCAGCGCGCTTTTTGCTCGCCTATCCGCTGGCCGTGATGGCATCGGTCGTCCTACAGGGGGCGCCGTCGGCGGACACCGTGGCGATCGCTGCGGCGCTTTTGCCTGTCTGTCACTCGCTGGGCGGATTGATCCTGCCCGGGCCCGGCTGGTGGTGGCGCCGCCGTGCAGGCCTGCGGCGACCGAGCGCCGAAGAGCTCGAGGTCCTGACCCTCGCCTTCGAGTTGTTCTCTCCGGCGCGGCCGCTGCCGCGGATCGCCGTGCTCGACGACGCGTTGCCGTTTGAAGCGGTACGCGGCACCACGGTCATCGTCAGCCGTGGCCTGGTCGAGTCGACTTCTCTTGCCCCGGCGCTCGCTCACGAGTGCGGCCACCTGCAGAGCTTGGACGGAAGGCTGACCGAGGCACTCGCGCGTCTGGCTGTCTGGGACGACCCGCTCGCCCCGCCGCTCGACTTCGAAGGCCGCGACACGCTCGGCAGGGATCGAGACTTAGGGGGAGGATTGCTCTACTTCTCGCTGCGCTTGCTGGTGCGCCTCGCCGGGGGTGGTCAGGTGCGGAGGGTCTTCGGCCCGCTCTGGAGCGCATATTGGCTCCGGCGCGAGTTCGCCGCGGACGCCGCGGCTGCGGCGGTCGGCCAGGGCCCGGATCTGGCGCGTTATCTACGCGATGAAGTGCTGCCCTTCGATGTCTCCCGGCCGGTCGGGCTTTTCAACCATTCCAAGCATCCGCCGACGGCGCTGCGGATCGAGCGCCTCGTCCAGGCGAACCAGGCGGGTGGGACGAAGTGAGCGACCTGGCCGTCTCGCCTGAGATGACTGATCGACACCAATCGGTCCTTCCGGATGGCTCCGACGCGAAAGACGAAGCTGCTTTGCTCCAGAATGCGGCCAGGGTCTGCCTGTGGACGGTTGAGCAATACGCCCGCGAGATCGGCTGCTCGGTGGATGACCTCCGCCGCGCCGCGAGGGACTCCGATTCCGACAGGTCGCCCTACGAGTCCCACCGAGGAACCGGTGGATAGCGATCGGCTCACCTACTGTGAGCCACTCTGTCTGGTGGTCGAAGACTTCGACTGCAGCTTCGCTGTATGCGACAGCCGCGGCGGAGAGCTGCTGGCGCGTCGCAGGGAGCTACGAAGTGCGGCTGCTGCGGCGTCGGTCCTGAACGGCCGCTATCCGGTAGGTGCCGTTCCCCCGGCGCCGGACACGCTTGTCTACGAGTTGAGTCAGGAACCGCTTGCAGATGAAGGTGCGGACGCGTTCTGAACGAGATCGGGTCGGGCTGACCTCCGACACCTGACCTCATGGTCGCGAGGGGGGCTAAAATTCGCCTCCACGCTCTTAACCCTGCGTGTCAGCGCAGACGGCCACGAGAGCCACGCTTCTTCACCCCGCCCGTTCTGTCGAGCATCCCGATCAGGGCCGGCTGGAAGGGGGGTCGAACACTCGATGCCCTAATGCCCGGGTCGCCGCTGCCGGGATCGACACCTGGTCGCTCTGTTGGTACGTGGAGACGGACTCTACGTTGGCGGCAACGATGCGGGCCAAGGCGACGCGGCCGGTTGCACGTGCCTGGCAGATCCCTGAGGCCATCGCCGGATATCGCGTCGGTTGGTTTGCAGGCTCGGGACTCCTCTTCGCCGAAGGTCGTGCCCGACGCGATGGACTCTGCACGTCGTCCCAGGTTCCCGGTGCGCTCTCGGTCTTAGGAGCTGCGCTGGAGCAGCAGGGCATTGGACCCACCCCTCTTTCCGAGGCTCGGTTACGTCGCCTCGATGTCGCAGTCGATATGCGTTGCGCCACCTCTGCCGACGGGCTCTCGATCCTCGAGCAGCTGGCGGCCGGGGGCGGTGGGAAGTTCGGCGTTTATCGAGATGAACATTGCGTCGAGACGGTCGTGCTCATGACCCCGTCGGGCAAGACGAAGGCGCGGGTCTACGACAAGGGGCGACAGGTGGGATCTGTCCGGCGCGGCCGATGGCTGCGGTTCGAGGCACAATGGCTCTTTCCCCGAGGTTCGCGGCCCCTACCGGGTGAACTGGGCCCCGAGGAGCTCCGCGAACGTTTCGCCTCTCGCTTCAAGACAGTCTGGCGATCGACATCTCGATCCGATCCGTCCGGGAAGGTTGCAGTCGCCAGACGGCTGGCCGGGGCGATCGACGAGGGCGAGTTGCTTCCCTCGCGGGCGCGCTCCCTCGTCGGTTACCTCTTTCTTGCGCATTCGGGAGTTCCGCAGGGCGCTCGCCGTACGGTGGATGAGCTCGAGCGCGAGTGCCGGGACCTCGGCCTTTCCTTTTCCCTTCCCGAAACCGAGTCAGACGATCTTGATCTCGCGACGATCCTCGAATTGTGTCTTCGCTGGGAATTCTGGGACGCACGATCGAACCGTCGTTGACGCTCACCGGATTCCAGGCCAGGAGCTTTGGGCAGCGTGCCGGCGTGGTCGTGTAGTAGGCCGGTCAAAGGGGGTCGTTAGGTTGCCAACTGGTAAGGGGGTCGCCGGCACTTGGCCTGGTTGTGAGGGTGTGGTTACCAACTCTTTCTACGTGTTCTGCTCGGCGGTGGATCGAGCAGGACGTGGATCGTTGACGGCCATTTGTCGAATGCGGAGCGTCGATCTTGCCGAGCCGGTTGTGACGGTCGCCTTCTCGCCTTGGACGGCCACTCCCATTTTTGCACCCAGGGGCGCTCTGGTCGCCCATGCCGACCAAGGCAAAAGAGAAGGACAGGCGCTTCCGGCCGCTCCCGTCGTGGCCCGGCGAAACTGCCGAGCTGCGGCG
Source organism: uncultured Actinomycetes bacterium (assembly GCA_963824485.1). Lineage (GTDB taxonomy): Bacteria > Actinomycetota > Thermoleophilia > Solirubrobacterales > 70-9 > VAYN01. The sequence goes on along the minus strand of CAWGPH010000001.1, from coordinate 25,308 downwards.
GGGCAAGTTCGCTCTGCTGACTTTGCTGTCCGAACAGAGGGTGATCCCGATCGATCAGCTGAGGCGCTTTGGCCTCGTGCCCACCGCACACTTTGATTCGGCCCTCAAGCAGTTGCAGGCCGACGGTTGCATCCAGCGACGCCGGCTGTTGCGGGGAGATCGAACCTGGGTCTGGCTCACCTGGCGGGGCGCCCGCCTCTCGGGAACGGGCCTGCGTGCTCGCGAGCCGGGAGTGTCGCGGCTCCCTCATACGCGGGCGATCAACGAGGTGCGATTGCTCTTGATTCAGCGTGCGCCGGAGGGCCACTGGGTATGTGAACGAGAGCTCTTCTCCCGAGTCGCTCCTGGCGCACATATACCTGACGCCGTGATCGAGTTCGGTAAGGAGAGCCACGCGATCGAGGTCGAGCTCTCGCGCAAGCCTTTCGCGGAGTTGCGGGGGGTGATCGCGGCCCACTCCCGCCACTACGACGCGGTCGTCTACTTCTGCGGGCCGAAGACGCTCGGCCCGCTCAGGCGGCTGAAAGCCGGGGGTCGAAACCCGAAGTTGATCGTGCGCCCGGTGCCGATCGAGGCGAGGGTGCCTACCGCAGGCCCGGGGGGGCGCGAGGACGGACGTCGGACGCGCGCGCCGCTGGGACGCCTTGGCCGCGAAGCGGTCGAGCTGGTCGCCGAGCAGGGGGCGGTCCCGCTCGATCAGTTCGCTCGTTTCCTCGCGCTGCGCGAGCCCGTTGCGAGGGACCTTGCGGGGCGGTTACATCGCGAGGGCTATCTCGGCTGGGAGGAACCCTTGGTCGACGACCAGCCTTGGCTGGCGCTGAGCCGGCGAGGCGCCGACGTCTCGCGCACGGGGCTCCGTCCTTCTCGGGCGAGCGTCGCCTTGTTGACCAGGCGCCGGGCGCTGAACGAGGTGCGTCTCCATCTGGCCGAACGAGCGCCACAGGGCCGCTGGATAAGCCATCGCCTCCTTGTCCACGGACATCCCCTCTCGGGATCGATGCCCGGTGCGGTCTTCGCAATCGGCGGCGAGCGCCACGCGATCGACGTCGAGCTCTCGGCCGGGAAAGACGATGAGCTGGCGGCCAAGATCGAGCATCGCCTGGCTCGCCACGATGCCCTGGTCTGCTTCTGCGCGCCCGCGGCGCTTCATAGTCTCAGGCGCCTGCATGTCGAGCATGGCTGGCGCGAGCTGGCGGTGCGCGCTCTTCCGGTGCCCGCGAGTGAAGTCCCGTTGCGCCCGAGGCCTGGTTTCGAGAAGGTTCCGTGAGGCACGTAGGTCCGCCCCGCCCGACTTTGGGTCGGAGTTCGAAGCAGCTTGAGGCGTCTGTCGAGATGAGTCACGTCGTTTCATCGATGGCTCAGCTTCGCCGACTCCTACGGTGAGTGAGCCATCGCGATGGTGCTCCTTTTTTCGGACTCGCCTATGGAAAGTTCCCGACGACCTGGGAGCGTGGAACCGCCGTGGTGCCTGGTATCGCCTGCGATCCGGCCTACGCTCCTCGGATCGGCTCCTCGGATGTTCTTCAGGGAGAGTCGCACGATTTTCGGCCCGGTGGCGCTCGAGAATCACCGGCCTGATCGGATGTCGAGCGCAACCGAGGACCAGAGTCTCGGTGAGCCGACCTGGGAGCCGTTTTTGCCCCCGATCGAGCGCCTGTCAACCTGGGGGGTAGGGCGTGAAGCGCCCTTGACAGGCGCTCGACGGGGGCGACACTGGAGGTGGTCGGCTGAGAGGAAAACCGTCGGCACGCGGCGCGTAGATGGTCGCCGTGATCGGACCAGGATTTGCCCGGGTCGCGAGCTCGTGCGTATCGGTCGGCCGGCGCTGTCGGTAGGTGGTTCGGTTGCCCCCGCCGCGTCGTGACGATTCTTCCGGGTGAGGTCCGGGTCAGCCGACGGGCGTCGAATCTCCCCATCGGCGGAGGGCGTCCATTTTCGCACCTGACGGTGCGTCGGGTCGCCCATGTCCGCCGAGGTGAGATCCGACGACCGCCGTCTGCGCCCGCTCGCCGCCAGGGCAGGCGAATCCACCAGGTTGCGCCGGGCCAAGTTCGAGATCTTGGTCCTGCTCTCCGAACAGAAGGCGATCCCCCTCGACCAGCTTCTGCGCTTCGGTTGTGTCGGGGCGGATCGACTGTCTGCCGTCCTCGACGAACTGGAGAGCGACCATACCCTGCGCCGGGTACGTCTGATCGAGGGTGATCAGCCGTGGATCTGGCTGACCTGTCGGGGCGTTCGTCTCTCCGGTACCGGCTACAAGGTGACCACGCCGGGTCTGGGGCGACTGGGCCACCTGCGGGCGATCAACGAGGTCAGGCTCGAGCTCGCCCGGGCCGAACCGGCCGGTCGCTGGATCTGTGAAAGGGCGCTGCGTGGCGGGCGCCAGGTCGGGGAGAACATCCCCGACGCGGTCTTTGAGATCGGGTCCGAACGCCACGCGATCGAGGTCGAGCTGAGTTCCAAGATGGCCTTCCGCGTGCGCCAGATCGTCGCCGAGCACCGCCGTCGCTACGACGTGGTCGTCTATTTTTGCGGTCCCAGGACCTTCGACCATGTCGATAAGGCTCTTGCGACCGAGACCGACGCCGGTGTGTTCGTCCGCAGGCTGCCCGGCACGGCTCGAGTGCCGGGATCGCCTGGTCGGGCGGGTCGGGTCGATAGGCGCCGCGGCTGTCGCAACCCGCCTCGCCCCCTGGGCCAGGCGGAGTTGGCGATCCTCGAGCTGATCGCCGAACAGGGGGCCGTGCCGGTCGACCAGCTCGCGCGTTTTCGGGATATGTCGGAGGCGCAGGCGGTCGGTGTGGCCGAGCGGCTGCATGTCGAGGGTCACGTTCATCTGGAGTATCCCTTGGCGGGAGAGCCTGCGTGGCTCGCCCTCAGCTTTCGTGGTTCGCGTGCGTTGGGTGGCGGTCTGCAGGCCTCGGAGGTCAGGCTCGGTGCCCTCGAGCTGGCCCGGGCGACCAACGAGGTGCGGCTCCACCTCGCCGAACGGGTGCCGCGGGCGCATTGGATCTCCCATCGGCGGATGCGCGCGGGGGCGCCGGGGAAGTCCTCGCCCCGGGCGGTGCTCGAGATCGGAGCCGAGCGCCATGCGATCGAAGTCCTGACGCGCGGTATCGACGCGGGCCTGCTGGTTCCACGCATCGAGCGAAGGAGCGCAGAATATGACGCGGTCGTCTGCTTCTCGGAGCCGGCGCTGTCGCGGTCCCTTCGTCGCCTTCAGGCCCGGCATCGGTTCGCGAAGCTGGCGATCAGGGACTTGCCGAAGGGCAGCTCATGCGCCTCATCGACGCTCGACGCTCTGCTCGAGGAGGCGGGTGGTGAGGCCAGGCAGGCAGGCGGGGTCGTGCCTGCTCCAGCGGGCAGGAAGTGCTCCGTCGAGGAGGCGGTCGGGATCGCGTGGGTGCCCGGACGATCCCGACCGGCCGAGCGCTCCGATGGGCGTGCCGATCGGCATCTGCGCGCTCCCCTTGGTCGGGCAGAGCTGGCGGCGCTCGGGCTGATCGCCGAGCAGGGAATCGTGCCGGTCGACCAGCTCGCGCGTTTTCGGGATGTCTCGGAGACGCAGGCGTCGGGTCTGACCGACCGACTGCACGCCGGGGGCTACGTTTCTCGCGAGTGGCCGTGGCCGGGTGGGCCGGCATGGGTCGCCCTCACCTATCGTGGTTCTCGGATCCTGGGTGGTGGCTTGCCTGCCTCGGAGGTGAAGCTCGGTGCCCTCGAGCTCGCCCGGGCGACCAACGAGGTGCGGCTCTACCTCGCCGCGCGCGCGCCGCATGCGCGTTGGGTCTCCCGTCGGCGGATGCAGGCGGGATCGAGGCCGAAGTCGTTGCCGCGGGCGGTCCTCGAGATCGACGGCGAGCGTCATGCCATCGAAGTGCTGACGCGCGGCGCCGGCGGCTCTCAGGTGGCCGATCGATTGCGGCGTCGCTGCGCTGAATACGACGCGGTCGTCTGCTTCTCCCATCCGGGTCCGCTGCCGCAGCTGCAGCGCCTCGTGGACACCTCCATGACCCCGAACCTGATCGTCAGAGGGCTTCCCGAGGCACCTTCGACGGTGGATGGTCCTCGGGCGGAAGGTGAGGAGCGGTCCTGAGCCGGCGGGAGATCCCGAAGGCCCTCTGACCCTGGCCCGGGCCGACCGGTCCGTCGCGAGGGTTGGGCTCGGGCTCTGGGTGTAGTTCCTCACCACTTTTGTTCATCTGGCCTCCTTGTCGCTGGGGTGCGAACCACCCCAGCGACAAGGAGAACCCGGATGAAGCTCCGCGCAGAAGCCCGTACCTCCCCGAGGAGCCGCAGGCTGCTGGTCGATCGCCTCTGGTCGGTAGGGCAGGCACCTACCGAGCCACGCGAGCCTTCTGCCCGTCCGACTCCCGCTCAGTGCTCGGCCCACCGTGTCCTGCCGACCTGGATGCCGAATTCTCAATCGGTGGTATCGGCGAGGCGTGAAAGAGACGAGGGCGTTGCGGCTCTGTCGACCAGAGTCGCCGAGCCGATGTTGACCTTTTATCCGGCCCCAAGCCGGCAGTGAAAGCGGCTTCCTAAGGATTTCCCCGGCGGCTAGGCACCTCGATCTTCGCACCCGCGGGGTGCGTGTCGGTGCCCGATGGCCGCCAAGGCAAAACCTGGTGACAAGCGTCTTCGCCCGCTGGCGAAAAGTCCTGGCGAAAGCTGGTCTCGGCGCAAAGGCAAGCTCTCGCTGCTCCGCCTCGTCGCCGAACAGGGGGCGGTGCCCTACGACCAGCTCCTGCGTTTCGGTTGCGTAGGTCCGGCGGAACTGGCCCCCGTGATCGAGGAGCTCCAGGATGACGACGTCGTGCGCTGCGCGCGGCTGCTCGAGGGCGAGCAGGCTTGGATCTGGGCCCGCGCGCGCGGCGCCCGGCTCGCCGGCCTGCGGTTCCCGGGCGCCGAGCCGGGCTTTTCCCGGCTCGGCCATCTGCGGGCGATCAATGAGGTCAGGCTGGAGCTGGGAGAGCGTGCGCCGCAGGCGCACTGGATCTGCGAACGCAGTCTTCGCTCCTCCCTCGGGCCGGGGGTGAACATCCCCGATGCCGTGCTCGAGATCGGCGACGAGCGCCACGCTGTCGAGGTCGAGCTGACCCGCAAGCGAGCCGCAAAGGTGCGGATGATCGTCGCCGAGCACCTCCGCCGCTACGACGCCCTCGTCTACTTCTGCTCACCGGAGACGCTCGCCTTCATCGGCCGCCTCGACGTGGTCCGGGACGACCCGCGGGTGATCGTCCGCCCGCTGCCGGGTTCCGCCTGGCCGACGGCTCCCCATCGACGCCCTGACTGGATCGACCGACGCAGCGACCGCTACCACGAGCGCTCCGCCCCGACGCCGCGGGAGCGCCAGGCGCTCACCTGGATCGCCGAGCAGGGGATCGTTCCCTTCGATCAGCTGACCCGCCACCTGGCGCTCGAGGAAGAGGAGGCAGATGTGCTCGTCGCCCGCCTGCGCGAGCGCGGGTACGTCGACCTCAAGCACCCCTTGGTCGGCGAGCCGGCCTGGCTCGCCCTCACCTACCGGGGCGCACGTGCCTCCGGGACGGGCCTTGGCCTCACCGAGGTGCGGCTCGGCGCCCTGGCGATGGCACGGGCGAGCAACGAGGTGCGGCTGAGCCTGGCGGCACGGGCGCCCGCCGGGCGCTGGGTCGCGCGGCGCAGGTTGGCCCAGGTCCGGCCGGGCTACCGCCCGGCGGCCGCCTTGCCCCGGGGCGTCTTCGAGATCGGCGCGGAGCGCCACGCGATCGAGATCATCCTGCGGAGAGCCGACGCTCAGGCGCTGGCCACCCGTCTGCGCCGCAGGAGTTTCGAATACGACGCCGTCGTCTGCTTCTGTCCGCGGGCCGTCGGGCGTGGTCTGGCCCGCCTACAGGCGTGCGAGCGGATCCGTGGCCTCATCATCAAGGAGCTGCCGGCCGGTTCGCGTTGCGCCCCGCCGACGCCGCAGCGGCGGATCCCTCCGGAGGCGCGGATCACTCCCGAGCTCCACGCACAGATGGGGAACAGGCCGGGCTGGCTCGTCTACCTGACGATTTCCGAAGACGGCCGCGAGGCCGAGCCCGAAGGCGCGAGCGCTTTGACGGGCGGGTCGCTGTCGACACAATCGCCTCGAAGGGAGCTGGTCGCCCGAGGTGGTTGGCCGCGCGGGTCGAGGAATGCGATGAGGAGGGACTTCACCTCCCATGCCGATGTCCGCAAACAGGAGCAGGTCTAATCCTGCTCCTGGGCCGGGGTGGGGGTGCCCTCCTAACAGTCAGTTGTCCCGCATATATCTGCACGTTTGCGTCGCTTCCGTGTATTCGAGCGGTATCTTTTGTAGTGCTTTTCTTTAAGGAGGCCTGTTTCCTCGCCGCCTACGACCTGGTGATCGCCGAAGGGACGGAGGAGATCGGCGCCCGCATCCCGGCCGACGCTGGCTGGCCCGAGCAGGTCGCGGCCGCCCTCGCGGCGCTGACCGAACTGGTCGCCGCGCGGAACTTCGCCGCGCGGCTGGTGATCGTCGAGACCCAGAGTGCCGGGGCCGCCGCCCTCTCTCAGTACCAGGAGACGCTCCGCGGGCTCATCCCGCTCCTGTGCCGCGGCCGCGAGTTGAGCCCGGAGGGCGGGGCGCTGCCGAAGACGCTCGAGACCTCGGTACTCGGCGGCGTCACCTGGGTCCTGCACGAGCGTCTCGTCGCCTCCGGCTTCGAGCCCTCGGCCGAACTCCACGCCGAGCTCTTCAAGATCCTCGCCGGCCCCTATCTCGGAGAAGCCCGCACCAAGAGCTTCCTCGCCTCACTCTAGCGCCCCACCCCCCTAGGCAGTGCCGGTGAGTGCCTGGCCGCCCGTGGGCGAGGCCGAGCAGCTACGCCAGGCGGCGCTCGATCTGATCGCCGATCGCCGCGACTATGAGGTGATCGGGCTCGCCGAGCTGCTCGCCGCCGGCGGCGTCGGCCCGTCCTGGTTCGACGCCCGCTTCGCCGACCGCGACGACTGTCTTCTCTGGGCGGCGACGACGGAGCTCCGGGCCTTCACCGATCATATGTGGGAGGTCTACAGCGCCCACCGCGGCTGGCGCGAGGGGCTGAGGGCGGTCGCCTACGAGATGGCCGACTTCATGGACGCCGACCTCCGCTTTGCCGTGGTGACCACGGTGACGATGACCTACGGCGGCGAGCACGGGACGCTAGAGCGCGACGCGGCGATGCACACCATGATCGACATGGTCGACCTCGGTCGCCAGGAAATGCCCAATCCCGGTGAGATCGGTCGCGCCCCCGCCGAGGCGACCGTCGGCGCGATCTTCTTCGCGATGCGGGCCGCCGCCTCGGGCGAGGACGCGATTGCGCCTGAGGACGCTGTGCCCCAGTTCATGTACATGGCGGTGCGGCCCTACCTCGGCGACGAGGCGGCCCGCGAGGAGCTCTCGCTGCCCCGCCCGGATCCGCCACCCTCCGCCGCGGACTGAGACACGCGCCTATATGAAGGAGGAACCGGTGTACAAGGTCAGCCGGGCGACGCATAAGCTGCCACGGGTGAGCGCCGCCGAAAAGCCCGATCGATCGGACGACCTCGGCCTTCCACGGCTGCCCGCGGGTCGCCACGGGCTCGACCCCGACTTCGTGATCGAGAACCAGCGCCAGCGGATCGCCGCCTCGATGCTGCGCGAGGTCGCCGAGCGCGGCTACCTGGCGACCACGGTGACCGAGGTCGCCGAGACCGCGGGCCTCTCGCGCCGCACCTTCTACGGCTTCTATCCGTCCAAGCGCGAGTGCTTCGAGGATCTCTACGACGAGATCGCGGTTGCGCTCTTCGCGACGATGAGCGATGCGGCGGCGGCCGAGCGCGGCTGGTCGGGGAGGGTGAGGGCCAAGCTTGGCGCCCTGCTCGGTTTCTACGCGTTGAACCCGGACCTCGCCGCCTTCACCCTGATCGCCCCGCCGGCGGCCGGCGCAGAGCCCGCCGAGCGCTACCGCGCCTTCCTCGGCGAGCTGCTCGCCGCGCTCACCGAGGGCCGGCCGAAAAGCACCCGGGTGCCGAGCGAGGCGGCCGAGCTGGGACTGATGGGCGGGCTGGTAGCGCTGATCGTCGAGCGGGTCGGGGCGGGGGAGGGGAAGGAACTGGCCGACCTCCTGCCCGATCTCACGGAGCTGGTTTTGGTGCCATACCTGGGACAGGCCAAGGCGGTGAAGGAGGCGCGGGGGTAGGGGTGAGACCCGGGAACTCGGCGGGGTCGGCACCGTTCCTCAGCGCCGACCCCGTCCCACCCCTGCAGACTCCTCGGCCCCGAGGAACGGGGCCAGCACCAGATAGGTAGCCAGCGGCCCCAGCTCGTTCATGTGATCGGTCCCGCGCCGGCGGATCTCGCTGGCGGCCAGCTCGAAGACCATCCCGCCGATCGCCTCGGCGTAGAAGCGGGGCAGCTCGGGGCGCAGCTCGAAGCCGGGCTCGAGGGCGGCGTAGGTGGCGGCGAGCAGCTCTTCATGCTTGGCGAGCAGCTCGTCGCCGGCGCCGACCACCTCGATCATCGCCATCCGCGTGTAGGCGGGCTCGGCGGCGTAGAAGGCGAACATCGCGGTGAAGGAGGCGCGGACCGCCGCGGGCCAGTCGCGGGCACGCCGGTAGAGGGGCGCCATCATCCCGAACATCAGCGAGCGCCCTGAGTCGAGCGCCGCAAGGAGCGCGGCGGCCTTGCCGTCGAAGTGCTCGTAGAAGGTCGAGAAGGAGACGCCGGCGCGGGAGACGATGTCGGTGATCGTCATCGCCTGATAGCCGCGCTCGACCACGACCTCGACCGTGGCGGCGATGATCCGCTCGGCCGGATCCTCGGGCATGTAGCGGGCGCCGCCGCCCCCTTTGGGGCGCGGTCGCGGCAGCTTCTCCGGCGGTGCGCGGTAGCCGAGCGCCCACTCCCAGAGAGGCGGCGCCAGTTCTGCCAGCTCGTCCTCGCGCCCGGCGCGCAGACGTCTCTGGACGACCTCGCGGACGCCGCCGAGGATCGCCCCGGGCGCCTCGCGGGGAAGCTCCCGCTCGGCGCCGCGCTCGGTCAGGGCCCGTCGATAGAGGTCCGTGGCGCGTTCCATCGCCTCCTCCATCAATTCGCGCGCCCGCCGACCCGCGACGTAGGACTCGAGCAGGCAGAGCCGGGCCGCCGCCGGCTGGCGGCCCGTCAGCTCGACCAGGATCCGCAGCGAGGCGACCGCCTCCTCCTCGTCGGCGGCTGCCCGGAAGGCGTCGGCCAGGATGGCATCCATCGCCCCGAGGAAACAGGCCTCCTTGTCTTCGAAGTGCCGGTAGAAATCGCGGCGCGAGACGCCCGAGAGGGCGACCAGGTCGCCGATCGTCGTCGCCTCGTAACCCCTCTCCGCGCAGGTCGCGACCATCGCTCCGAAGAGGCGCTCTCGTTGGTTTCTGTCTGCGTCCTCACGCGGGACGCGAGGACCCGAGACGAGCATCCGCTCCCGCAGCCGCGTCGCCTCGCCCCATGGCGTGCGAGTCATCTGGTCGCCCAAGATAGCCGTGCCGATCCCGTCACCGGTGACAGCGGAAGAAGGGTAAGGCGCCGTTTCACTTCTCCCGATGCCGGTCGGCGGGCGCTCCACGCGGCCTCGCGATGGAAGGCCCGCAGCGCCCCTCATGCCGAGGCCGACGGGCAGGGAGCTCGTCCCCAAATCTTGCCATCGTCAGATACATCGTGTAGAACTCCGTACCGGATAGAACGAGACCCCTGAGCCAGCCCCAGGCTGACGGCTGTGTCCATCGACGGCAACTGCTTCGGGGAGATCAAACCTGGGGCTGGCTCACCTGGCGCGGCACTCGACTCTCGGGTACCGGGCTACCTGCGGGCGAGCCGGGGGTGTCACTGCTCTGTCACACGCGGGCGATCAATGAGGTGCGACTGCTGATGGTTCAGCGTGCGTCGGAGAGTCATTGGGTGTGTGAACGGAAGCTCTTCGCCCGAGTCGCTCCCGGTGCACACATACCCGACGCCATGCTCGAGATCGGCAATGAGAGCCACGCGATCGAGGTCGGCTCTCGCGCAAGCCCTTCGCCGAGCTGCGTCGGGTGATCGCGGCTCACCGTCATAACTACGATGCCGTCATCTATTTCTGTGGTCCGAAGACGATCGGCCCACCGAGGCGGCTGAAAGCCGCAGAGCGAAATCCCAGGCCGATCGTCCGCCCGCTGCCGGTGGGGGGAGCGGCGAGCGTCGAACACCTGGCCCACGCTGCCGGGGACGCGGAGAGGCCCCAGACGCGCTCGCCGCTGGAGCCTCACGGCCGCGAAGCGATCGAGCTGGTCGCCGAGCAGGGAGCGATCCCGTTGGATCAGCCGGCCCGCTTTCTCGCGATCGACGAATCGCAGGCAAGGGAGCTCGCCGGGCAGCCGCATAGCGATGGCTATCTCAGTTGGGCCGAGCCCTTGGTCGGCGATCGTCCCTGGCTGGCGCTGAGCGCCCCGGGGCGCCGCGGTGTCACTGGCCGGGCTTCGCCGGTCCTGCTCCGCGCCCTGCCGCCGGGGGCGGTCGAGCCGCCGCGGGTCTGAGAGCCCGGTGAGCGGTCAATGGGTCCGGCGGCCTCTGGTGTCTCGGCGCTCCGGTTGGGGCGCAGACTGATCAGAGGCTGGGCTCGGCGAGGTTATGGCCCCGGGTTGCGAGGATATCCGCGCCGTTCTCGTAACACTCCACATTGCGCCGATATCCGTCGACGACCCTGGGTCGAGGGACACGCCGGCTTACCGCGATCTTCGTCGTCTCGGTGGGCAGGACTCCCATTGATGGCACGCAGAGCATGCGCTGGATCGCCCATGCCCACGCAGACGACTCCGAGCCCGAGCAGCTCGATGTGCCGCGATCTTCCTCCCGCCAAGGGCAGCCACCTTCGGCCGCCGAGCGACACGGGGGTCGGAATCCTGCGCCTCATCTCCGAACAGTTCGCGATCCAGGTCGACCAGTTGGCCCGTTTCCTTGACCGCTCGGAGTCCGAGACGCTTGGCCACGTTGAGGAGCTCCGTGCGTGCGCCTTTGTCGAGGTCGGTCAGTTCGCCGTCGACGAGTCCCCTTGGGTCTGGCTTCGTGTCCGCGGCGCCAAATTGCTGGGAACCGTCGCCGCCTCCGCTCGAGCGCCGGCAACCAAGTCGCTCGCCCACCGGCGGGCCATCAATGAGATTCGCCTGGAGCTCGGCGACCGTGCCCCACGCGGCCGCTGGATCCCCGAACGCCGTCTCCGCGCCGAGCGCTGTCAAGACGAGTTCATACCCGACGCCGTCTTCGAGATTAACGGGGAGCGCCACGCGATCGAGGTCGAGTTGAACCGCAAACCACGCTCGAAGCTGCGCCAGATCGTTGCTCAGCACTCTCGTCGCTACGACGCCGTCGTCTACTTCTGCAGTCCACGCACGGGGCCTCTGCTTGCCTGGCTGTCGGCGACCGCGGAGTTCCCCAAGCTGGTCGTCCGCGACCTCGGTCCGAGCCGGGCCGCAGCGCGCTCGCGGGCCAAGACGACCTCGCCGTTGCCGGTCGAAGCGGCCGCGTCGCGGCGGCGCGAAGCGGTCGAGGACCGCCGCCGAGCCCTGCTCGCTGAGATGGTGGCGGCAGTCGCCGAGGTCGGGTATCAAGAGGCTCGCGTTCGCGACATCTGCTCACGAGCGGGCGTCTCCCATGCCACGTTCAACCGCATCTTCAAGAACAAGGAGGACTGCTACCGCGCCGCCCATTGCGGTGCCGCTCCGCCTATCGCACGTCCGGAGGTCGCCGCGGCGGTGAAGCGCCTCCTGGGCGGCGAGCACCGTCCGCCCCCGGTCGCGTTTTCCGCCCTGCATCCGGGGCGCAGCGACTGGTCGCGCGAGTTCGTCGTCGACAACCAGCGAAGCCGGATTCTCGCCGCGGCCGCCGACGTGTTGGTGGAGGTGGGGTATGCCGAGGCCTCGGTCGAGAAGGTCTGCGCCCGCGCTCGTCTCTCGCGCCATACCTTCTACCAGCTGTTCGACTGCCTGGAAGACTGCATCGTCTTCGCCGGCGGTGGCGTGGTCGACCGTGATCGGCAGAAGAGTGGCAAGACGGCGGCTGCGGCCGGCCTGCACAAAGCCGTGCGCCACGAGTCCATGTACAGCACCCGCGTGAAGAAAAGACGATCGCTGCGGTCAGCATCGCCGGCTCCCGATCGGCCCCGACCCAAGCCTCAGCCCTCCATCAGTGCGCCGTGGCAATCCTTCCTCGTTCCTCTTCTCCTCGAGCAGGGGGCGATCCCCGTCGACCAGCTCGACCGTTTCCTTACGCCGATTGAGGACGTTCCTGAGCGGCCGGCACAAGCGCTCGATCAGGCCGGCTTCATCCACCGTCGCCGCTTTCTGGCCGGCGAACCGGAGTGGGTTTGGCTGAGGCGGTCCGCCGTCCGACTGGTACCGGCCGGCCCGCGACACTTTGTCCCGACCTTGGGAGGGCTTGCACGCCTTCGTGCCATCAACGAGATCCGCCTCCACCTCGACTCCCCCGACGCAGGGCTTTGCTGGACCGGCTGGCGCCGGCTGCGCCGCGAGCTTCCCGCTCGCGGCTCTTGCCGCAGGCGGATCGCAGTGGTGGAGGTTGGCGGCGAGCGCCACGCGATCCATCTCCAGCTGACCTTTCGGGGCCGTGATGACCTCGAGGACCTCCTCGACCACTCCTACGACGCCGCCGTCTGCTTCTGCACTCCGGGCGCGCGCGGCCGGCTTGAGGCCCTCATTGAAGGGCACTACCTGCCGAAGCTGATCATCCGCGATCTTCCCGGCGGCGACCCACGCAAGCGCCAGTGGCAGCCCGTAGTCAGTCGACCCGAGGCGTCCGATGCGCGCCCGGATGGCTCGTCCGTCTGTGCGTAGGCCACGATTCTTGATCGGGCTGCTCTTCGTCTTGCGTCTCGCCGTCGAGGATCTCCTCGGACCCGAAGTTCGGGGCCTGCGCCGTGGGTCAGGTGGCCGTCGCAGACACAGATCCGAAACGCTCGCCTACTGATGTGATGACCGATTCAGGCCCGGCGTGGTTCTGCCGCCGGTGATTGCCAAAACCGGACGGTATGCGCTGACGCGAAGCGGAGGAGACGTCGCCTTATGCCTAAGAGCCCGCGTTCAGCCCGACGCGCTGTAAATCGCCCGAGCAAGCATCGAAATCTGACTCCTCTGCGCAGCGAGGGCGATGCAGCATTTATGCGGGGCCTGATGACTCTCGCGAGGACCGCTCCGCGGGCGAAGCTGGTCCGGTCGGGCTGAAGGCCCCGTTTCAAAACCTTCGGGTCTGGTCCGCCCTGTCCCTCAGCCTACCTTGAGGTATTCCCTCAGGGCTTTTCGAATCACCGACGAGGTCGCCTCGTGGTCGCGCTCGGCCCGGCTGGCCAGTGCCGAGCGCAGCTCGGGGTCCAGGCGGACGGACTCGACCCCGGCGGGGCCCGAGCCGATCGTCGGCCGGCCGCCTCGTCGACGCAGCGTCTCCTCCACGTCGTAGCCCGCCTCCGCCTCCTCGGCAAGTTTCTCGACCAGATCGCCCGTGATCGTCTTGCCGCTGACAGTCGTGCCGTGAGTCTTCTTTGCCATCGTCATTCTCCGGGTAGCAGCGGCAGGTACCCCGGCCGCATCTTCATCGCGTGTATCGCCAGCTCCGGGTCGTCCTCGCGAACGATCGTCACGACCTCCAGCAACTCGGCGTTGCGCGCCGGCCCCAGGTATAGCCGCGTGTCGTCGTCTCGGTCGTCGATGCTCATCGCGTTCTCCACCGCATGTCGGATGTCCTCCGCGGCGATTCCACGCTTGAGCGCCGCGGGGTGGATGTCCACCTTGAGAATTGTAATACGAAACCGATCTGCTCATCGCTGGGAACCGGATCGCGGCCATGGCAAAGTCAGCGATGCGAAACGGCCGGCCCCACAGAGCACGTCGGCCTACAATCCGAGGCACCATGAAGCGCGAATTCACCGACTACGACGGGCCCACCGGACCCTTCATCGCCACCGAGCAGGGATCCTGCCTCTGACCAGTGCCGAGGGTATGGCAGAGCTGCTGGACTCCGCGATGCTGGTCTCCCTGGGCTACACCGAGAAGGCAGCCGAATACCAGTTCATCCCCTCGCCGACCTCACCTGGGCCGACGGTCACCGGACCGTTGCTCGGTCTCGGCGCCGAAACGGTCGTGAGCGAACCGAAGGCGCGAACGATCAGCCTCACCGGGGCGTCACTGCCGCTGACCGACGGCACGGCGCAATCGCTCAACGAAACATTCGCCAAGCCACAGGGGAAGGCGAACGTCTTCCAGTCGGGCGAATCGCTCGGGACCCTTTCCTTCACCGCCCAGGCCGAATAGTCGTGCAGGACCCGACTCTGAAAGATTCTTTTCCGAGTCGGGGTTCGCTCGGGCGAGACGAACCGGGGCCCGTGCCAGATCATGACCGGTCTCGGACCGGCGATCGGAAGCCCCAGGAAGGAACTGATCTCCCTCTTCGACGACGGTGCGGTCGACACCACCGAACCGACAGTCCGCTCCAAGCCAAGCTGGCGGGACCACCGGCGCCAAGGCGCGCGCCGACGGACCTACCGACCACGACGCCCTATCGGTGCCAGCTACAGGCGGGTCGGCGGACAGGTCCTCGGCCGCCTCACCCCGCCACATCGACCTACCGCAGGGCGACTCGTCATCGACTTCGGGCAGCCCAGTCCCGGACGTGCTCCGAGGAGAGCGGTACCCGCGCTTACAGCTTCGCTCCGTCTCTTCCTCACCCGCAACTTCTTCGTATGTGCAGCGTTGTAGTTTTCATAGACATGCGGCTCATTTTCGTGTAGCGTTCCAGGCGTCGTCCAGGGAGGACGGCAGGGAACTGGAGAAGAGGACCGCCTGAGCAGGGCAGCGGCGTGGAAGCCGTGGTGGGTCCGCTAGATAGGAGATGCAGGTGGAGGCAACCGAGAAGATCGGCAGCGAGCGCATCCTTCGGGGTGGCTCTCGGCCGCAGGTTCAGGAGGAGGTCGGTAGGCCGTCAAGCCCCCGCTCCCGGCGACGGTTCGCGGCGACCGACGTCTCGGCGATCCAGAACCTCAAGAGCTTCCTCGTCGCCCTTCTCTTCGCCGGTCTGGTTCTGCTCATCTCCGGCGGCCTCGGCCTCCTGATCGCCAGCGCCTTCTACGGCTTCGGAGGGATCGGATGAGCGCGCCCGCTGCCAAGGTCGCCGTGATCGCCCGGGACCGATTGGGTGGATCCTCGACCTCTTCCCACACCCCGCCTGCGTCGCGGTTCTCCCTGGCTCGCGGCGCAAGACGGTTGTCTCCACGACGAGGTGTGACCGGGGGTGCGCCGGGCCAAGCGGATCAAGGACGCAGGGTGCGGCCTTTGCCGGTTGGCAAAGGCAAGCCCGAGGACGCCGAGCCGCGCGGTGTGCCCCGCACGCCATCCGGGTGCGCCTGGTCGTGGAGACAACCGTCACCGGGCGCCGCTCCCTGCAAGGCGTCCGTGGACGGCGGCGTCGGCGGCCCTCGCGTCGACCGAGGCTCATGCGCCCCGCCGGCCGGGGCCGTCGCGCGCCGCCTGGCCCTTCCCGAGCCCTGCGCTCCGCTTGACTTTCCGGCGCCGCCGCTGCGCGCCCCGGCGGTGACCGCATCGCGGTCCGAAGGTGGGGCGGAGGTCGAGGTCTCGGTGGAAATCGTCCATGCAGCACTAACCGCCGGGCGGCCCATTCTCGCCCCCCTCGGCCCAGAACTTTCGACCGCCCACCCGCCGCGGCCTCCGGGCCGTAAGGGGGAGGTTTCCCACGCCTCGAAACGTCGGCGCGCTCAAATCGCTCGCCGCCACAAGGGGGGAATTTCTTGATGTTCCACCACCAGAAAGGCACCCAGGTGAACCACACCACTCCCGTCGCCAGGACCCCGTCCCTTCGGACCGGCATCTTTGGCGTTGGCAGTGGGGGTTCTAATGGGGTTGGGGTTGGGGAAGGAACCGCCTTGCTCGGACAGAGGCGCTCCGCCGATCTCGGCTCCGCCTTTGCTCGTTCCGCCAAATCCGCTCACACCCACATAAGCCCCGAGCCCGAAAATCTCGCCCCCCCGATTTCGACTTCTTTGGTTTTGGTCGGGCAAGGAACCGCCGGGTCGCAGCGATCGAGCGCCGTGGTTCCGGCGAGCGCCGGGGGATGGGCGTGAGCGTCGAAACGAAACAGCCTGCAGTCATGTCCGCTGATAGGGCTGCGCCCGATGCAGCGGACGAGAGGGGATTGTGGGCCGCGACGCCGTCAACCCACTCACTTCGTTCGGGGTCGCTACGCGCCCTTCGGGTGACTGCGACGCGGCTTGGCGGTCGAGCTCCGGAGGCTCAGCGGAGTGAGGGCGAGCGCGAAGCGCCTAGCGTGATCCCCGCGGCGGTGGGATCCCCAGCTGCTTGCCCAATCTGGCACGCGCCAATCGCCAGCCGATCTCGCGGTGGCGTGGCAGCGCGGTCGAGCGCTCCTCGTCAAAGCCCCAGTAGCTGTGGCGCCCACCCTCGCGCAGAAAGCGCGCCCCGTTGGCTCGCAGGTGCCGTTCCAGGTCGCGACGCTTCACGCGATGAGGATGTCGAGCGACTCTCGCTCGACGCCGGCGCCAGCCTCGTACTCGGCCGCGCGAAGGTCGAGCATCCCGGCGAGGGCGTCGAGGATCATCTCGCGCGCTTCCTCTCGCGTCTTGCCCTGACTGAGCACCCCGGGGATCTCGGGGATCGAGACCATGATCCACTCGCTCTCGGGATCAGGCTCGTAGACGATCGTCAGGTGCAGCGGGTCGCTCATCGGCCGAGTGTAGCGCCGGCCGGTTTGGGGTTTGTCGAACAGGCTCATGCCTCACTAACCGCCGAGCCGGCGATTCTCGCCCCCCTCGGCCCAGAACTTTCGATTGCCCACCCGCCGCGGCCTCGGGGCCGTGAGGGGGAAGTTTCCTCCGCCTCGAAATGTCGGCGCGCTCAGATCGCTCGGCCGCGTAAGGGGGGAGTTTCTTGAAGTTCCACCACGACCAAGGAGCAAAGGTGAACCCACACCACACCCGCAGCGACACCGTCACCTCTGTCCGTAGCAGCGGTGTCGCTCGGCTGTTCGCCTCGCTGGGTGGAGGGAGTGGTGTGGGTTCTGAGGGTGGTGTCGGGAAAGGAACTGCCTCCACCCGAAGCCGCGGCGCGGTCACCCGCCAGGGCGCGGCCTTGGCCGCGAGTCCGCAGGGCTTGACGGCGACCGCGGCCCACAATTGCCATTCGTCGGCTGGTGTTGGCGCAGCCATCCCAGCCGACCTACCCGCCGCCGTTGCAGTAACCGCCCCGCGCTCCGCCTCCGTCGCAGGGACCGCAGCCCGGGGTGGGAGGGGGAGGGGAAGCACTGCCTCGCTCCGCCTTATCGGTCTGACCGTGTTGGCAGTGACCGCCTTCCTCGCGCTCACCGCCTCCTCGGCTCTCGCCGCCCGCGGCCACGAATACCTCGGCGAAAAGATCGGCACCCCTTGCACGACCGTGACCTGCGCCCCGGGCGAACTCAAAGAACCCTCCGCCGTCGCCGTCAACGAAACCACCGGCGACATCTACGTCCTCGACCAGGGCAACTCGCGGGTGCAGCGCTTCAGCTCGACCGGCGCCTTCCTCGGCGGCTTCGACGGCGGCCCGACCTACGAAAAGGAACCCGGGGTCACCGAACCGACCACCGAAGCCGGCCACGGCGGCAACCCCTGGGAAATCGAAACCGGCGCCTTCCTCTTCGCCGAAGGGCCGCAGGCCTCAGCGCTCGCGGTCGACAACTACTGTGCCCTGCACGAACTCGCCGAACCGAAGTGCAAGGAAGAAGATCCCTCGGCCGGCACCGTCTATGTCGACGACAACGGCCTCGAACCCGAAAAGCACCGCGTCGTCGACCGCTTCAGTCCCACCGGCGAATACCTCGGACAGATCACCAAGGCGGGGACGAGGGAATTCAACCTTGCCGCGGTTACCGGCGTCGCCGTCGACCGCGAAGGCACCCTCTGGGTCTATCGCGAAGAACTCCGTGTCGCCGACGGCTTCGCCTTCGGCCTGCAGAGCGGCTTCGCCCCGCCCGAGGTCAGCCTCGCCCAGCCGTTCTCTACCGGTAGCTTTGCCGGCCCCAACGGCTTCGCCGTCGGCCCGAGCGGCGACTTCTACGGCGGCCTCCGCCATGCCGGGGAAACCCCGGTCTCCCGCTGGGACAGCGAAGGCGACGTCAAGACCGCCGGGTGCGCCCCCGGCGACAGCCGCGGCCTCGCCGTCGATCAGGCCGCCGGCACCGTCTTCACCGACGACGGCACCGTATTCACCGTCCGCAACGCCGCCTGCGAAGCGCTCGAAACGATCGGCTTCGGCGGCGACCTCGCCCAAGGCGCCGGGATCGGCGTCGATGCCGCCTCGGGCTTCGCCTACATCGCCGACTCCGCCGGCGGCGACCTCCTCGCCCTCGCCCCGACCCTCCCCGGCCCGCCCCAGGTCGAAGCCGCCAACCAGTTCGTCTCCGGCGTCACCTCCACCGAAGCCGAACTGCACTCGGTGCTGAGCCCGCAGTCCGAAGCAGGCGAAGAACCGACCACCTACCGCTTCCAGTACGGACCGTGCGCGAGCCTTGCCGCCTGCACCGCCGCGCCCTTCCCACTCGAAACCCCCGTCGGCAGCCTGCCGCCCGACTTCGCCGCCCATCCGGTCGCCGCCTTCCTCACCGGCCTGCAGCCCGGGACGATCTACCACTTCCGTCTCGTCGCCGAAAACGAACACGAAGGAACCATCTTCACGACCGAAGGCCCCGAAGCGACCTTCTCCACCCAGCCCCTCGGCGCCCTCGTCCTGCCCGACTCCCGCCAGTGGGAGATGGTCTCCCCGCCCGACAAGCTCGGCGCCCAGATCGAACCGATCAAGGAATCGGGCATCGTCCAGGCTGCCGCCGACGGCGCCGCCATCACCTACATCGCCTCTACCCCGGCCACGGCCGAACCCGAAGGCTTCGCCAACCAAGCGCAGATCCTCTCGCGCCGCTCTCCGTCCGGCTGGTCGACCCGCGACATCGACATCCCCCACGCGCAGGTCACCGGCTCGCCTGTCGGTCAGGGTCCCGAATACAAGTCCTTCTCCCCCGACCTCGCCGGCGCCGCCGTCCAGCCCTTCGGCCCCTTCAACCCCGCGCTATCGCCCGAAGCCTCCGAACAGACCCCCTACCTGCACGACCTCTCCGGCTCCTGCGGCTCGCACTGCTACCGGCCTCTGGTCAGCGGCAAGGCAGGGTTCGAAAACGTCCCCCCGGGCACCGAATTCGGCGAAGCCGCCAGGTGCGAACCGTCCGGCGAAGGGGAAAGTGCGAGCGCACGCTGCGGCCCCGAATTCCGCGGCGCCACCGCAAACCTCGGCCACGTCGTCCTCAGCTCGACCGTCCCGCTCGCTGCCGGGATGCCGGTAGGCGCCCTCTATGAGTGGTCGGCCGGCTCACTCACCCCCCTCAGCCTCCTCCCCGACGGCGAAGCGGTCGTAGGGAATCTCGGCCTCGGCAACCAGGCCGCCCGTGGTGCGATCTCCGCCGACGGCTCCCGCGTCGCCTGGGAAGAGACGAACAAAGCCCTCTACCTTCGCCTCGACGCCACCGAAGCCCCCAGCGCCTCCGGCGCCTGCGACGAAGCCGGTAGGGCCTGCACGATCCAGCTCGACGCGCTCACCACCGGCCCCGGCACCTCCGGCGGCGGCCAGTTCCAGTTCATGTCCGCCGACGGCTCCCGCGTCTTCTTCACCGACACCCACCGCCTCACCGCCGATTCCGGCCTCACCGGCGCCGACCTCTATGAATGCCGGGTCGTCGAACCGGGTCCCGGCCACCACGCCTGCGACCTCACCGACCTCACCCCGAAGACCGAGACTCCCGGTGAAGAACCGGCCGCAGTCCAGGGCTCGATCCTCGGCGCCTCCGTCGACGGCTCCCACCTCTACCTCGTCGCCGACGGCGTCCTCGCCGCCAACACGGTCGAAAACGGCGCCGGCCCCGAATCGGCGCAATCGGGCCAACCCAACCTCTACCTGCTGCAAGACGGCGCCACCACCTTCATCGCCGGCCTCTCCACCGGCGACGAACATGACTGGGTCCCTCTGTTGGAGGAGCAGCCCACCCGCGTCTCCCCCGACGGCAACTGGCTCGAGCTGATGTCGCAGGCCCGGCCCACCGGCTACGACAACCGCGACCGCGCCAGCGGCGCCCCCGTGGCCGAGGTCTACCTCTACGACGCCGCCGCCGGCAAGCTGCGCTGCGCCTCCTGCGACCCGACCGGCGCCCGCCCGATCGGCTTCGACTACCAGCAGCTCGAACCCGGCAGCGAAGGTCTCGTCGGCGGCGGCCGCGAAACCTGGCTACTTCACGGCCTCGTCGCCGGCATCGTCCCCGGCTGGACCCAGATCCGCCCGGTCGGCCCGGTCGGGTCTCGCTACCAGCCCCGCTACCTCGACAACTCCGGCCGCCTCTTCTTCAATGCGGGCGACGGCCTCGTGCCCCAGGACTCCAACGGCACCTTCGACGTCTATCAGTACGAGCCGCCCCAGGGCGCCGGCCAACCCGCCTCGAACAACTGCACCACCGCCTCGGCCACCTACAGCGCCCGCTCCGGCGGCTGCGTCTCGCTGATCTCCTCCGGCACCTCCAAACAGGAATCGGCCTTCCTCGACGCCTCCGAATCGGGCGACGACGTCTTCTTCCTCACCTACTCGCGCCTCAGGCCGCAGGACACCGACACCTCCCTCGACGTCTACGACGCCCACGTCTGCTCGGCCGGCTCGCCCTGCCTGCCCGAACCGCCCGCCCCGCCGCCCGCCTGCCAGGGCGACGCCTGCCAGCAGCCGGCGGTGCCGCCGGTCGACTCGACCCCCGGCTCGCTGACCTTCAACGGCGCCGGCAACGTCTTCGAATGCCCCAAGGGCAAGGTCAGGAAGAACGGCAAGTGCGTGGCGAAGCACAAGGCCAAGAAGCACCACAAGAAGTCCAAGCACCACCACAAGCGCTCCAAGCAGCGACACGCCAAGGTCAACCGGAGGACCGGCAAATGAGCACTCGCGCAGCGGCCACCACGACCGCCCGGCCGTCGGGCCGCTCCTCGGCTCTCGCCAATCCTTCCCCTGTTGCTGTTCGGGAGCGGGCGACCGCCCAGGTGAGCAACCGACACCGCCGGCCGCAGAGCACCACTGGTTCAAGCAGCGCCCGGATGGTGGTGTCTGGCTTGTCGGGTTGGGGCGGCAGAGGTGGGTGTGGTGGAAGCACTGCCTCGCTCCGTTTGATCGGTCTGACCGTGGTGCTCGCGACCGCCTTCCTCGCGCTCACTGCTTCCTCCGCCCTCGCCGCCCGCGGCCACGTCGAATCCAGTCAGGTGATCGGCAAGCCCTGCACCGAACTCGTCTGTGGCGCCGAAGAACTGAAGGAACCCTCGGCGCTCGCCGTCAACGAAGCGACCAATCGGATCTACGTCCTCGACCAGGGCGACGACCGCGTCCTCATCTTCAACGCCGAAACCGGTGCTCAGGTCGGCGAATTCGACGGCTCCGCCACCCCCGCCGGCTCCTTCCAATACCCCGCCGCCCCTCAGAACGCCGCCATCGCCGTCGACAACTCCTGCGCCCTGCACGAACCGCCGCTCACCGGCAGCGCCTGTGAAGCCCTCGACCCCTCCGCCGGCGACGTCTACGTCGCCGACAGCGAACACCTCGTCGTCGACCAGTTCCAGGCAGACGGCACCTACACCGGAACCCAGATCAAGGAACCGCTCGAAGGCGAAGGCCTCGAAGGGGTGGCCGTCGATCCCGAAGGGACCCTCTGGGTCTATCGCGAACGCCCCGCCATCCTCGGCTTCAGGCACGGCTCCCCGACCGAACCGGTGGGACCGGAACTCCGCCCCCAACCTCCCGCCAGCAATGCCTTCGGGTCCCCCGGTTTCGCCGTCGATTCTGCAGGTGCATTCTACGGACGTCTACGTATCGCCGGCGTCAAGCGGATCGCCAAATGGAGCCACGCCGGCACCATCGAAGACCAACAACTCGGTGGCCTCGAAGAAGCAAACGCCGTCGCCGTCGACCAGGGCGTCGACTCTGCCTTCGCCGATACCGACACCGCCCTTCGCGCCTACAGCCCGACCGGGACCGAGCTCGAAAGCTTCGAATTCGGCGGCGGCCTCGGCGAAGCCGCCGGGATCGGCATCGACCACGCCTCCGGCTTCGCCTACCTGGTCGACCGCGCCGCCGGCCGGCTGAGGGTCCTCGAACCGACTCAGCCGGGGCCGCCGAAGGTCGAAGCCGCCGACCAGTTCGTCTCCGGCGTCACCTCCTCCGAAGCCGAACTGCACTCCGCACTCAGCCCTCAATCCGAAGAAGGCGAAGAACCGACCACCTACCGCTTTGCCTACGGGCCGTGTCCGAGCCTCGCGAGCTGCGCCTCGGCTCCTTACCCCTTTAGAACCCTCGACGCGACGCTCGCTGCCGACTTCGCCGCGCACCCCGTCTCCGCCGCGATCGCTGGCCTTTCGCCCGGCACCACCTACCACTACCTTCTCGTCGCCGAAAACGAACACGAAGGAACCATCTTCACGACCGAAGGCCCCGAATCGACCTTCACCACCCAGCCCCTCGGCGCCCTCGTTCTGCCCGACTCGCGCCAGTGGGAGATGGTCTCCCCGCCCGACAAGCTCGGGGCGTCGATCGAACCGATCTCCGAATCCGGCGTCCTGCAGGCCGCCGCCTCGGGCGGCGCGATCACCTACCTCACCAACGCACCCGTCACCCCCGACCCCGCCGGCTATGCCAACAGGGAACAGATCCTCTCCACTCGCACCGCCGCGGGCTGGTCGACCCGCGACATCGGCATCCCTCACGCCGCGGCCACCGGCGCGCCTGTCGGTCCGGGTCCCGAATACAAGTTCTTCTCCCCCGACCTCGCCGGCGCCGCCGTCCATCCCTTCGGCCCGTTCAACCCCGGCCTTTCGCCCGAAGCCTCCGAACAGACCCCCTACCTGCACGACCTCTCCGGCGCCTGCGGCGCCCACTGCTTCCGGCCGCTGGTCAGCGGCAGGGAAGGGTTCGAAAACGTCCCTCCCGGCACCGAATTCGGCGAAGACGCCCAATGTGAACCGTCCGGCGAAAAAGCTGCGAACGCACGCTGCGGCCCCGAATTCCGCGGCGCCACCGAAGACCTCAGCCACGTCGTCCTCAGCTCGACCGTCCCCCTTGCTACCGGGATGCCCGCCGGCGCCCTCTACGGGTGGTCCGCGGGCGCTTTGAGTCCGATCAGCCTCCTCCCCGACGGCGAAGGAATCGAAGGGAGTCTCGGCCTCGGCAATCAGGCCGCGCGCGGCGCGATCTCCGCCGACGGCTCCCGCGTCGCCTGGGAAAAGACGAACGAAGCCCTCTACCTCCGCCTCAACGCTACTGAACCCCCCAGCACCTCCGGTGCCTGCGACGAAGCCGGTAGGGCCTGCACGATCCAGCTCGACGCCCCCACCACCGGCACCGGCACCTCCGGCGGCGGCCAGTTCCAGTTCATGTCCGCCGACGGCTCCCGCGTCTTCTTCACCGACACCCAGCCGCTGACCGAAGACTCCGGCGCCTCTCCGAGCTTTCCCAAAAAGGCCGACCTCTACGAATGCCGGGTCGTCGAACCGGCCCCCGGCCACCTTGCCTGCGACCTCGCCGACCTCACCCCGAAGACCGAGACTCCCGGTGAAGAACCGGCCGCAGTCCAGGGCTCGATCCTCGGCGCCGGCCAGGACGGCTCCTCCGTCTACCTCGTCGCCGACGGCATCCTCGCCTCGAACACCGTCGACAACGGCGCCGGGCCCGAATCGGCGCAGGTGGGCCGGCCCAACCTCTACCTGCTCGAAGACGGCGCCACCACCTTCATCGCCGCCCTCTCCGGCGGCGATGGACATGACTGGAGCGAACTGCTCCAAGGCCAGCCGACGCGGGTGTCCGCAAACGGGCGCTTCCTCAAGCTGATGTCCCGTGCCCGCCCCACCGGCTACGACAACCGCGACCGCGCCACCGGCGCCCCGGTCGCCGAGGTCTACCTCTACGACGCCGCCGCCGGCCGGCTGCGCTGCGCCTCCTGCGACCCGACCGGCGCCCGGCCGATCGGCTTCGACTACCAGCAGCTCGAACCCGGAAGCGGCGGTCTGGTCGGCGGCGGCCGCGGCACCTGGCTCCTCCACGGCCTCGTCGCAGCAATCGTCCCCGGCTGGACCCAGATCCGCTCGGCCGGGCCGGTCGAGTCCCGCTACCAGCCCCGCTACCTGAATAACTCCGGCCGCCTCTTCTTCAACGCCGGCGACGGCCTGGTGCCGCAGGACTCAAACGGCACCTTCGACGTCTATGAGTACGAGCCGCCCCAGGGGCCGGGCCAGCCTGCATCGAACAACTGCAGCACCGCCTCTCCCACCTACTCCGAGCGCTCCGGCGGCTGCGTCTCGCTGATCTCCTCGGGCACCTCCAAGCAGGAATCGGCCTTCCTCGACGCGAGCGAATCGGGCGACGACGTCTTCATCCTCACCTACTCGCGCCTCGCCAAGGCCGACACCGACGCCGCCCTCGACGTCTACGACGCCCACGACTGCTCGGCCGCCGCGCCCTGCCTGCCCGAACCGCCCGCCCCGCCGCCCGCCTGCCAGGGCGACGCCTGCCAGTCCCCGGCGGTGCCGCCCAACGACCAGACCCCCGCCTCCCTGACCAACCTCGGCGCGAGCAACGTCTTCGAATGCCCCAAGGGCAAGGCCAAGAAGCACGGCAAGTGCGTGAAGACGCACCACAAGAAAAAGCACCACAAGAAGCACAAGAAGGCGCACAAGCGACACGGCAACTCGAAGCGGGGGGCAGGCCGATGAACCTCCCCCCGCGGCGATCCACCAAAACTTCCACGCAGTTGAACGACACCAACGAGAAAGGCAGCAACGTGAAAGCTGAGCAAGACGCAAGGCCCCAGTCCCAGAGCGCCGCCCGCGCGGCCTCTACCCGGACCGGTGTTTTCGCCACGCTCCGCGCCTTTCTTGGCGGTGAAGGGACCAGTGCGCCTTCGACCGACTCCTCCGTAGGGAGTGGTGCGCCTTCTGCTCTCTCTCCAAATTTCTCTCGGTCTGAGAGTGCGCGTGGCCAAGCAGCCCAAGGACGCAGGGAGGCCGGCAAGGGGAGCGCACATCCGTGCGTGACCCGCAGGCGGCCGACTGAGGACACCGGGATGCGCCGCGCCAGGCGCACTCTCAGCGCCGCCGTCAGCGTGGTGGCGCTCCTCGGCGCGGGGGCGTCACTCGCCGCCACTCCTGCGCAAGCAGCTTCTCCCTGGTGGCACCTGGAAACCTC